>CAWJWI010000006.1:0-117980 GCA_963846555.1 uncultured Microthrixaceae bacterium | reverse complement strand
AGCTTTGCTCACCAGCGTCGCTCGATGGCGAGGTCGGCGAGCTCGTGCAGCGCTTCTCGGGCCGGGATCGGGAGCGTGCTCAGAGCCCCGCGTGCCGTGTCGTGGTTGGCCCCGATCAATGCCTCGATCGACGCCAGCGCACCGGTGTCGGCCACCACCTGACGGACCTGGGCGGCCTGCTCGTCGCCGAGGTCTGGGTCACCCAGCGCGGCGTGCAGCACCACCCGTTGAGCGGGCGTGGCCAGCCGGAGGGCGCGGAGGAGCAGAAGCGTGCGCTTGCCCTCGCGCAGGTCGTCGAGCACGCCCTTGCCCGTGATGGCCGGATCACCGAAGAGGCCGAGCACGTCATCGCGCATCTGGAACGCGACTCCCACCGCGTCGCCGTAGGTCCGCAGGGTCTGCTCGACAGCGACGCCGGCCGAGGGGCTGAGGGCAGCGCCGATGAGAAGAGGGCGGGTGACGGTGTAGCGGGCTGACTTCAGGAGCGCCACCTTGTGGGCGGCCGCTTCGTCGGCCTCTCGGGCCGACGACAGACCGAGGTCGAGGTACTGGCCGGCGATGACCTCGGACCGCAGGGTGGTGAACACGCAGCGGGCCCGGGCCAGCACGTCGGGCGCGATGGCGGCCGACTCGAACAGCTCGTCGGCCCACACGAAGGTGAGGTCGCCGGCCAGGATGGCTGCGCTGCAACCGAACCAGTCGCTGTCACCCAGTCGCTCGTCTCGCCGATGCTGATCCGCCAACGCGGCGTGGCCGGCGGGCCGACCCCGGCGCTCCTGCGAGCGGTCCATGACGTCGTCGTGGAGGAGGGCGAACGTGTGGAGCAGCTCGATCGCTCCCGCCGGCCGCAGGACCTCCGGATCATGGTCTGCGCCGGTCGCCCGATGCCCCCAGTAGACGAAGGCCGGTCGGAGGCGCTTGCCGCCCGCGTCGAGAAGGGCGGAGATCTCCGCGCCCACCTCGCCCAGCGAGGGGTCGAGCTCCTCGAGCTGCCGCCGTCGGCCGGCAACGAACTCGGTGACGACCAATGCCAGGGGGGCCAGGACCGGCTCGAGGGCCGTTCCCGGGGCAGCCGCCGACGGGCGGACAGCCGCGCTCCCGGGAACCACGTCGGCCCCGTCGATGGCCGATGAAGGGGCGCTCTCGAGCCAAGCCCCGAGGGGAGCGTCGAGCTCGCGGAGCCGCCGGATCTGCTCGACCGACCAGGGGCTGAGGGTGGCCGGCGAGGTCTGGGCCCGCTCCACCAGGGCGTCCCAGGTCACCCACTCCCGCGCCCCCACCTCGTCGGCTCGGGGGTGCACGTCTTCGTCGACCCGGGCCACGAGCACGGGACAGAGCTCGTGCTCCACCGTGCCGTCGTCCATCTCGGCTCGATACGTGAAGTCCGGGAGGGCGACGGCCAGGGTCACGGGCCGCACACCCAGCTCGTCGTGGAGCCGGCGTGTGACCGCCTCCCGCAGGGTCTCCCCAGACTGCGGGTGGCCGCAGCAGGCGTTGGTCCAGACTCCGGGCCATGTGGGCTTGCCGTCAGCCCGTCGGGTGAGGAGCAGCCGACCGTCTGGACCCACCACATGGCACGAGAAGGCAAGGTGGAACGCTGTCTGGGCACTGTGGGCTCCGGCCTTCGGAGCTGTTCCCACGGGCCGGCCGAGTCGATCGAGGAGGACGACGTGCTCGGCAGAGGGCGCGACCCCCGGCGAAGCGGGGGACGGAGATGGGCGAACGGTGGTGGTCACGGCGACAGGGGAAGAGCTCAGCTGAGGTAGCAGCAAGTTGGATCTCGAGGAACGTCGCCAGCGTCGCACACCCGGGATGAGCGTTCCCGCCCTGCGGGCGCGGGAACAGCGATCTGGGTTCCCTCGCCCAGAGCGTCTACCCGGCAGGCACCACCGCTACACGGGAGCTGATCTCGAAGCCATCGTCCCCGTCCTGGCCAGACGTGCCGCCGGACGGTCCGCGAGGCGGCCATCGGGAGCTGCGACGCCCATTCCCGACAGCGCCGCGGGGTCCCTACCGGCTTCGGCGGGCCGCCTTTCAGCCGGCGTCGCCCTCACCGACAGACGTGGTGCCAGTCTCGATCCCGTCCCAGTGGCTGACCCGGTCGATGTCGAAGGTCAGTCGGGTGGTGCCGTCGCCGCTGGCCGCTCGACCCACGCCTCGCAGCATCAGGCCCTGCTTTCCAGTAGGTCCGTAGCCGGTCCAGGTGTCGAAGGTGACGCACGCCGGGCCAGCCGCTGCGGCTCCGCACGTCTCGAAGGCAGCCGTGGGCAGGGTCGCCTCGTGGCGATCGCTGTCCCACGTGGCCGGCAGGGCGAGCGGGCTGCCGTCGGTGCCCAGCCACCCCACGGCGGCGGGTCCGGATACGACCAGGTCACCGAGGTCGCCGGGCAGCGATTCGAGGTCGGGCGGATCGGGCTCCGCCTCGTCGCTCGTGGCGTCCGTCCAGCCGTCCGCCGCACCGGGAGCCCAGCCCTGCCGCGTGCCGGACGTCGGTGCCCGCCATCACCAGCGCGGCGACCGGTGTGATGGCCAGCACCACCCGCCGAGGCGGGATCGGACCTCCGAGCTGGCCTGTGACGGCGTCGATGGCCGCGCCGGCCATCTCGGCTGCGTTGTCGCGCAGGAAGCGGGCCACGCCGAGCGGTGAGGAGGCGGCCGCGACGGGGGCCCGCAAGACCGAACCGGGCGAGGCCGGGTCGATCAGCTCGACCGAGCCGACCACGGTGAGGGCAGCGTCCTTTGACCAGGCGCACAGCCCGACGAGGGGGTCCTTCCGAGCCCGCTTCGCCTTCAGGGTGACGGCCGAGGTGAGGCACAAGATGCGGCCGCCGCTCACCGTGAAGAGCTCGGGCGTGAGATGGGGGCCGGCCTTGGCCCGGACTGCGACGTAGACCGTGTCGGTCTCGTCCAGCACGGAGGTGAGCTCTTGGAGGTCGATGGGCACAGCCGCTCCCGGTGGGTCAGGGGCCCGTGCCCTACCCGGGGCTCGGCCGCCTCAGCCTCAGCGGGCGGCGGCGCTGTAGACGGGGAGGTCCAGCAGGGTCTTCACACCCGGAGTCGCCCGCACCACGTGCGGGATGGCGTTGACGACGTGCATGGCCGTGGCCAGGCAGCCGGCGTGGTTGTGGTCGCCGACGTCCGATGAGAGGCCCAGCTCCAGCTGCACGTGGGGCTCGCCCTCGATGTTGATGCGGTAGCCGCTCCCCTGCGGCCAGTCGGGGGCGTCCCCGTCACGCAGCCGGGTGACGTGCTCGACCACGATGCGCTCATCCCCGTCGACCAGGCCGATGATCTCGAAGCGCATGCCTGACACGGTGCCCTTGGCGACGATGCCCGACGCGATCTCGATGTCCTCGTCAGCGAGCAGGATCTCGTGCGTCTCCCGCACGTCATCGAGCTGCAGGCCGATCGCCTCGGCGACGAGGTGCAGCACCGGGCCCCATGCGAGGGTCGTCGAACCCGGCGCCAGGAGCAGGGACTGCGAGGTGTCAGGCTTCCCGAACCCCATGATCTCGAAGAGGGTGAATGGGTTGTCCCACGTGGCGTAGTTGACGATCTCGAGCATCCGCACCCGCCGCACCTCCTTGCAGAGGGCGAGGGCGTGGATCGTGATGCCGGCGTTGCCGAACCCCGGATCGATGCCAGAGGTGTAGAAGCTCGTGCCGCCCTCCTGGCAGGCGGCCTCGAGCTGCTCGAGCACTCCGGCGCCGGCCGCGGCCGGGTAGAGCAGCGGGACGTAAGACGTGTTCACCACGTTCTTGCCCGACGCCAGCATGCGGCAGAGGTCCTCGACCACCTGGCCCGGGCGGACGTCCGAGCTCGCCGTGTAGCAGACGCAGTCAGCGTCGAGCGCGAGCAGGGCGTCGGCGTCCTGGGTGGCGGTGATGCCCGCCGCCGGCCCGCCACAGAGCTCGCCCGCGTCGCGGCCCGCCTTCTCGTCAGAGTGGACCCAGAGCCCGACCAGCTCCAGGTCAGGATGGGCGACGATGGCAGGAACGGCGTGGATGCCGACGGTGCCCGTCGCCCACTGGATCACTCGGTAGGTCATGGCCGCGCACACTAGGTGCGGACCTCGCGCTCAGCGCTCCAGCGCCGACCCCGACGGTGGCGCGAGCTCGGAGCCCGTCTGCTCGACGGCCTGCACGGGCTCACCCGGGGTGAGCCGCAGGGGCACGACACCCGCCCAGACGGGCAGGTCCATGTCCTCGTCGTCGTCAACGGGGCCACCAGTGCGGACCTTGGCCGACCCCTCCGCGATGGGAAGGCGCAGGACCAGCGTCGCCCTCAGCTCGGAGGCGTTCGAGGGCCGGGCCAGCGCGCTGCGCCCGGCCAGGACGTGCTCGACGACGACGTCGAAGGCCCGGCGCTTCTCCGCCTCGTCTTCCACCCTCGTGGCCGTGCCGAAGAGCACGACCGAGCGGTAGTTCATCGAGTGGTGGAAGGCGGAGCGGGCCAGGACCAGGCCGTCGAGCAGGGTGATCGTGACGCACACCTCGGCCCCGGCTGAGGCCCGCAGCATCGCGTTGCCGACCGCGCCGTGCAGATAGAGGACGTCGCCGTCACGCCCATAGGTCATGGGCAGGACGCGCGGCTGGCCGCCGACGACGAACCCCACGTGGGCGATGTAGGCCTCGTCGATGACCTGGTCCACCACCGCCCGGTCGTGGGTGCCCCGGTCGGGGAGGCGCCGGACCTTCGTGCGATCGGTCGGGGTCAGCTGGTCCGTCATGGCGCCAACTCTCGCAGGCTGCTCCCGCACCTCCGCGCCCCATTTCCACTAGGCAGCGTCCATGTCCGACACCGTCATCGTCACCGGGTTCTTCGATCTCGACCCCGTCCATAGGGAGAGCGCGGTCACCGTCTTCACCGAGATGATGGAGCGCACCAGGGCCGAGGAGGGCTGCGAGCACTACGCGTTCTCGGCCGACCTCACCGACCCGGGCCGCTTCCACCTCATCGAGCAGTGGGCCTCGTTGGCTGCCAACGAGGCCCACGTGCAGACGCCTCACTTCCCGAGGTTCCTCGAGCAGCTGGGCACGCTCGGCGTGACGGGGGTGTCGCTCACCCAGTGGCTCGACGCCACCGAGAAGCGCGTCTACTGACGCGTCCCGGGCTCAGCGCTCGGGCAGATCGCCCCAGAAGCCGGCCACTCGGGCCAGCCGGCCATCCGCAGCCAGCTCCGCCACATCGAGACCGGTCACGAGGTTGGTGCCGTCGGCCAGGTCCACCTTCCACGCGAAGCGCAGCTGGCTGCCGTGCTGGTCGATTCCGCTGATGCGATCGATCGAGAACCCGGGGTAGTGGCTGTGGATGTTCGAGACCATCTCGTTCAGCTCGTCGTGGCCGTGGGCATCGGCCATCGGGTCTACGTGGCGGCCCTCAGGGGCGAACGCCTTCCCGATGAGGATGGCCCGGGCCGAGGGATCGGTCTCGCGCCACATGGCGAAGTACCCCTCCAGCAGCTCGGCGGTGGCCGTGTCGGTGGTGGCGGTGTCAGTCATTGGTCGCTCCTTGGTGGTGGGCTGGTGGAGTCACCGTGACGGAGCGGGGTGCTCCTGGCGATTACCTGACAGGTAGGCGCCCGTCAGAGCGACGATCGGTACGGTCGCGGGCATGACGGTGCTGTCCCCTCCCCTCGGCCACCGCAGCGTCGGTGCCCTCCTGCGCGACTGGCGGCAGCGCCGCCGCCTGAGCCAGCTCGACCTGTCCCTCGGGGCGGAGGTGTCGGCCCGGCACCTGAGCTTCGTGGAGACCGGTCGGTCGAAGCCCAGCCGGGAGCTGCTCCTGCACCTGGCTGAGCACCTCGAGGTGCCCCTGCGCGAGCGCAACGCGCTGCTGCTCGCCGCCGGCTACGCCCCCGTGTACCAAGAGCGTTCGCTCGATGACGCTGAGATGGACCCCGTGCGCGACGCGCTCGACCTCATCCTCGGCGGCCACGAGCCCTACCCGGCCGTCATCGTGGACCGGGCTTGGAACCTGGTGTCCGGCAACGGCGCCGCGCTCTCGCTGTTCACGGCGGGCGTGGCGCCTGCGCTCCTCGAGCCACCCATCAACGTCTACCGGCTCGGCCTCCACCCCGACGGGCTGGCCCCTCGGGTGCGGAACATGCCCGAGTACAGCGCCCACCTGATCGTTCGACTGCAACGGGAGGTCGACCTCACAGGGGACGCCGGGCTGACCGCCCTGCTCGATGAGGTCACGGCCTATCCGGGCGTGGCCCACCCCGCCCACGCGGCGCCTCTCGACCCGGCCACGATGCTGTTCCTGCCGATGCGGTTCGAGGATCCGGACGGCGAGGAGCTGTCCTTCTTCAGCACGCTGGCCACCTTCGGAACCGCTCTCGACATCACCGTGTCCGAGCTGAGCATCGAGGCCTTCTTCCCCGCCGACGCGGCCACCCAACGCGCCCTGCGAGCGCGAGCAGGCTGAAGCTCCCGGGATCTGTGCGCACGGAGCCCCGCTCTGCGGGGCCTGGTGCGCACAGAAGCCGTGGACTACGGGCGGAGGACGGGCTTGATGACGCGGCCGGAGAGGGAGGCCTGCTCGGCTTCGTTGATCTCCGACAGGGGGAACTCCTCGATCAGACGGTCGAACGGGAAGCGGCCGGCCTGCCACAGCTCGATCATGCGGGGGATGAACGTGTGCGGGTCCGTGTTGCCCTCCAGCACGCCGATCACCGTCTTGCCGACCAGGGCCGAGCCGTCGAGCGACGAGCTCGCCCACCTGCACGCCGACGAACCCGACCACTCCGCCGAGACGCAGGCCCGCGAGCGCGTTGACCATGACCGCCGGCACGCCCGTCGTGTCGACCGCGTAGTGGGCGCCCCCGCCCGTGAGGGCGTGCACCTGAGCCACTAGGTCGGCGGCGTCGCCCGGGATGACGTGGGTGGCACCGAGCTCGAGCGCCAGGTCGAGACGGTGCTGGTGGAGGTCGACAGCAACGATCGTCGCCGCGCCGGCGACCGAGGCACCCATGACCGCGGCCAGCCCGACCGCGCCGGCACCGAACACGACGATGCTGCGGCCGGGCTGCACATCGAGAGCGACGAGCGCCGTGCCGGCTCCGGTCTGGATGCCGCAACCGAGCGGCCCGAGCTTCTCGAGGGGCAGATCCTTGTCCACCACGACGACGTTGCGAGCCGTGGCCAGGCAGTGGGTGGCAAAGGAGGACTGCCCGAACCAACGAGATGCCACCTCGGCGCCGTCGGCGTCGGTGACGGCCGTGGTGAAGTCGAGACGCCGGCCGAGCAGGTTCCGCATCAGGAACGACTCGCAGTGGGCGGGCGCTCCAGCCCCACACGCCTCGCAAGCCCCGCACGAGTCGAAGGAGAGGACCACGTGGTCACCGACGGCGACGCCGGCGACCTCGGCGCCGATCGCCTCGACGACTCCCGCCCCTTCGTGTCCGGTGATGATCGGCGGGGGCGAGAACGTCACCTCGCCCCGGGGGAGCACGTCGGTGTGGCACATGCCGGCGGCCACGACCCTCACGAGCACCTCATCGGCTCGGGGTGCGGCCAGCTCGACGGGCTCGAGCACGTACTCCCCGTCGGGGGCCCGCAGGACAGCAGCGGTGATCTGCAATTGACGTTCCTCTCGTCGAGCTCGGCTCCTTGCTAGCAGTCACCGCGGAGAGCCCGAGATCTGTGCGCACCCAGCCCCGCTCTGCGGGGCCCGGTGCGCACAGAAGCCGTCAAGGCAGACTGTGCTCGGACGCTCGCGCTCCCGCGGGCGCCGCGAAGGGAGAACGATGGTCGAGCTGACCGACCGGCAGGCCGAGCTGTGCGAGTCGAGCACCTCGGACTTCAGCGGCCTGAGGGCGCTGTTCATCAGCTGCACGCTCAAGCGCTCGCCGGAGACCTCGAACACCGAGGGCCTGGCCGAGATATCGATGGAGATCATGCGCCGCAACGGCGTGGCCGTCGACATGATCCGGGCCATCGACCGCGACATCGCAACCGGCGTCTACCCGGACATGACCGAGCACGGCTGGGCGTCCGACGAGTGGCCGAAGATCCACGAGCAGGTGATGGCAGCGGACATCCTCGTCCTCTGCACGCCGATCTGGCTGGGCGAGAAGTCGTCGATCTGCAACCAGGTCATCGAGCGGCTCTACGGCAACTCGTCGGTGCTCAACGACGCGGGGCAGTACGCCTACTACGGCCGGGTCGGCGGCTGCCTCATCACCGGGAACGAGGACGGCATCAAGCACTGCGCCATGAACATCCTCTACTCCCTGCAGCACCTCGGCTACGTCGTGCCGCCCCAGGCCGACGCGGGCTGGATCGGCGAGGCCGGACCCGGTCCCAGCTACCTCGACGAGGGATCGGGCGGGCCCGAGAACGACTTCACCAACCGCAACACCACCTTCATGACCTGGAACCTGCTCCACCTGGCCCGGATGCTGAAGGACGCGGGCGGCATCCCCGCCCATGGGAACCAGCGGGCGGGTTGGGACGCCGGCTGCCGCTACGACTTCGAGAACCCTGAGCACCGGTAGCCTCCGCGCCGTGCCCCGCCTCCGTCAGATCCCACGCGCCGAAGTGACCGACAAGGTCGTTCTCTCCATGTACGACCTGATGTTCGGCGACCGCGACCCCGTCGCCGAGCCCGGAACGCCCACCGGCACCACCGGCGACTGGTGGACGGTGTTCGCGGCGGTGCCCGAGATCATGCGCCACTGCGTCGGCGGCTTCGCGCTGTACCGCAACCCTGAGCGCCTGCTCGACCCCATGCTCCGGGAGCTGGGCCAGACGCGAGTCGGGTGGGCGCGGGCCAGCCGATTCGTCTTCTCGCAGCACTGCAAGTCGTGCCGAGCCCTCGGCATGGACGAAGCCAAGATCCAGGCCATCCCCCACTGGCAGACCTCCGAGGTGTTCGGGCCGGCCGAGCGAGCCGTGCTCGCCTACACCGACGCCCTCGTCTACGACGGGGGCCGGGTGGCCGACGGGGTGTTCGACGCGCTGCGCGAGCACCTCAGCGAGGTCGAGATCCTCGAGCTGACCTACATCACCTGCATGTACGACATGCACGGCGTCATGTCCCGCGCGCTGCGCACCGAGCAGGACGATCGCGACGACCCCATCATCGAGGACCCGGGCGACCACGAGAGCCTCGGCCCCACCCTGGGCCGCTGACGCTCAGTAGCTGCGGGGAAGGCCGAGGACGTGCTCGGCGACGTAGTTGAGGACCATCTCCTGGGGGATGGGGGCGAGGCGCATGAGCCGGCTCTCCTTCCAGTACCGCTCGACGTCGTACTCGGTGGCGTACCCGAACCCTCCGTGGGTCTGCATGGCCCGGTCGGCGGCCGCGAAGGCGGCCTCCGCGGCGAGGAGCTTGCCGATGTTGGCCTGCTCACCGCAGGGCAGTCC
The DNA here is from genome assembly GCA_963846555.1 of uncultured Microthrixaceae bacterium. Taxonomy (GTDB): domain Bacteria; phylum Actinomycetota; class Acidimicrobiia; order Acidimicrobiales; family VFJN01; genus VFJN01. Next base: position 108,609 of record CAWJWI010000006.1, on the reverse strand, counting down.
GTGGTCGTAGCGCCAGCCCGCCTCCCGCACCACCAGCGATGCCGCGTGCAGGTGGGCGTACGCGTCGGCCAGCGGAAAGGCGACGCCCTGGTTCATCCCGATCGGGCGGCCGTAGACCACCCGCTCGTTGGCGTATGCCACGGCCCGCTCGAGGGCCACCCGCCCGATGCCGATGGCCTCGGCCGCGATGAGGATGCGCTCGGGGTTGAGGCCGTCGAGCAGGTACGTGAAGCCCCGTCCCTCCTCTCCGACGCGGTGATCGACCGGCACCTCGAGGTCGTCGAAGGTCACCTCGCAGGACACCACGGCATTGCGACCCGCCTTGCCGATCGGCGTGATCTCCACCTGCGGGGACTGGAGGTCGGCGAGCAGCAGGGTGAGGCCGTGAGGTCTTCCGCTCCACCTCGTCGAGCGGGCGTGGTGCGGACGAGGAGCAGCACCTTCTGGCAGTACGGCGCCTTGGTCATCCAGACCTTGCGACCCCGGACGAGGTAGCGATCGCCGTCGAGCCGGGCCCGGGTGGTGATGGCAGTGGTGTCGGTGCCGGCGTCGGGCTCCGTCACCCCGAAGGCCACGTGGAGCCGGCCGGCCACGACCTCGGGCAGGTAGCGGTTCGCGCAGCTGGTCGCTGCCGTGCTTCACGACCGGGTTCATGCCGAAGATCGAGGTGTGCAGGGCACTGCACCCGTTCATCGCCGCACCTGACGCGGCCACCTCCTCGAGCACGATCGAGGCTTCGGTGATGCCGAGCCCGCCGCCACCGTACTCCTCGGGCAGGGCCACCCCGATCCAGCCCGCCCTCGGCCATGGCCTCGTAGAAGGCCCACGGGAACTCGTGGCGAGCGTCGAGATCGCGCCAGTACGCGTCGTCGAAGCGGCTGCAGACGCGGCGAACACCGTCCCGGATGTCTCGGTGCGTCTCGTCCTCGGAGAAGTCCACGCCGCCGCTCAGCCGACCTTGTCGTGATGGGCACCGAGGAGGATCGACCGCGAGCACGGCAGGGCTCGGTGCCCTTGTTCGACCACCGGTGGCGGGTGCCGTTCTGGACGACGGTGTCGCCGGGACCGACGATCGACCGTGGCGCCGTCGTCGAGCTCGAGCGTGCACGTGCCCGAGAGCACCACCTCGAAGTCGACGGTCGCCGTCGTGTGCATGCCCGGGTTGTCGATCTCCATGTGACCGGCCAGGCCCGGGAGCTTGCCCTCCAGGTCAGCGAGTGCCGCCTCCATGTCGAGCCCGGGCGGGGCGCCCGCTCCGCCGTCGGGCGGAATGGTGAAGAACCCGAAGCGGAAGCCGCCGACCGGCGGGAAGTACTGCGGCGCGTCGGGCCGGCTGCCGTCGTCGGGGAAGTGGGGTGGCTCGTCGGCGCCCCAGAGACGGTGGAAGGCGTTGCCGGGCAGGAGGTCGGGGATGATCGGTGGCACCCGCTCGTCGCTGACGAAGACCGCCCTTCCGTTGGCGTCGTGTCCGGTGACCACCCTGCGGATGTCCATCGCTCCCCCTCTGCTCGGCTTCGCTCGGACCCTACGTGGGTTCGCCGATCCGCAGCCGGTTGCCGTCGGGGTCCGTCGTCTCGAGCTCACGGCCCCACGGCTGGGTGCGCAGGCGCTGGCCTAGTCCGGCCGCCACATCGTCGAGGTCGTCGAGCACGAGGTGCACCAACGTCTCGGGTCTGGCGTCGCCCTCGTGCTCGGAGAGGTAGAGGCGGGCGCCGCTCGGCCGAGCGATGGACGCGAACCACGGGAAGCCTGGCTCGAACTGGTGGCGCCACTCGACGGCGTAGCCGAGGGCGGCGTACCAGTCGGTCGCCACTGCCACGTCGGCCACCCGCAGCACGGGGATCGCCTCGTCCACCGATGGAGCGTAGGCCGCTGTTCTCGCTGGACCCCCGGCGTCGGAGCGGTCAGCGTGGCGCGAATGAGCGATCGGGCACCTGACACGTACACCCACGGCCATGACGACAGCGTGCTGCGGTCGCACCGGTGGCGGACCGTCGAGAACTCAGCGGCCTACCTGCTCGACCGGCTGGTGCCCGGCGCGTCCGTGCTCGACGTGGGTTGCGGACCGGCCACGATCACCGTCGACATCGCGCAACGGGTGGCCCCTGGGCCGGTGATCGGCGTCGACAGCGCGCCTGATGCCGTCGACGCCGCCGCGGCCGACGGGGCGGCGGAGGGGGTGGCGAACCTGTCGCTGCGCGTCGGGGACGTGTACTCGCTCGACTTCGAAGACGACTCGTTCGACGTCGTGCACGCTCACCAGGTGCTGCAGCACCTCACCGACCCCGTGGCCGCCCTGAGGGAGATGCGGCGGGTGTGCCGGCCCGACGGGGTGGTCGGGGCGAGGGACTCGATCTACCGGGCCATGTCCTGGTTCCCGCTCGACCCCCGGCTCGATCGGTGGCTCGAGCTGTACTGCGTCGTGGCCGAGGGCAACGGCGGCCAGCCCGACGCAGGGAGCCGGCTGCTGGCGTGGGCGCAGGAGGCCGGCTTCTCGGCGGTGCGGCCCTCGGCGTCGGCATGGTGCTACTCCGCCCCGGACGAGCGGGCCTGGTGGGGCGGCCTCTGGGCCGACCGCATCACGACGACGCGGCTGGCAGACCAGGCGGTGGAGCGGGGCCTCGCCACCCGCGACGAGCTGGATGACATGGCCGACGCCTGGCGCAGGTGGGCCGCGTCGGACGACGCCTGGTTCGCAGTCCTCCACGGCGAGATCCTCGCCACCCCCTGAGGTCCCATCGCGAACCTGCGGCACTTGACGAGGGTCTTCCTCGCTATCTGCCGCAGGTTTGGAAGTGATCGCGCCCCATCGCGCCCCATCGCGCCCATCGCGACCCATCGCGAACCTGCGGCACTTGACGAGGGTCTTCCTCGCTATCTGCCGCAGGTTTGGAAGACGGGCGGGTTGAGTCGAGCGGTACGGTCGGCGCCATGACCGCTCCCGTGCTGGTGGAGGACGACGGCGTCGTCACCCGGATCACCCTCAACCGCCCTGAGCGCCGCAACGCTCTGTCGGTGGAGCTGATGGAGGCCCTGACCGCTGAGCTGCGGGCCGCGACCGGCAGGGTCGTGGTGATCGGCGGCGCCGGTCCCGCGTTCTCGGCCGGGCACGACCTCGGTGAGGTGCTCGAGGCCGACCGGGCCGAAGCGGCGCGAGTGTTCGAGGTCTGCACCACGCTGATGACGACGGTCCAGGCCATCGACCAGCCCGTCATCGCCCGCGTGCACGGCGTGGCCACCGCGGCCGGCTGCCAGCTGGTGGCGTCTTGCGACCTGGCCGTGGCCGAGTCCGGCGCGCGCTTCGCCACGCCCGGCGTGCGCATCGGCCTGTTCTGCTCGACGCCGATGGTGCCGCTGGCCCGGTCGGTCGGGCCCAAGCGGGCGCTGCAGATGCTCTTCACGGGCGACTTGGTGGACGCCACAACCGCCCGCGATTGGGGACTGGTCAACGACGTCGTCCCCGCAGGCGAGCTCGACGGTGCTGTCGCGGCACTGGCGAGTCGCATCGCCGAAGCCAGCCCCACCGTCCTCGCCCTCGGCAAGCGAGCCTTCTACGAGCAGCAGGGCCTGGCCCAGGCCGCGGCCTACGAGCTGGCGTGCGCCACGATGACCGACAACGCCGTCTTGCCTGACGCCAAGGAAGGCATCAGCGCCTTCCTCGAGAAGCGCACCCCCACCTGGCCGTAGCTTCCGAGCCAGAGCCTCGGAGGTGGGTGGCGGTAGCGTCGGCGGGCTGTGCTCGCCCTGCTGTTCGCCGCCGTCGCATCCGGGGCGGCGCTGCAGTCGGCGACCGGCTTCGGGTTCAGCCTTCTTGCGGCGCCGCTGCTCTTCGCCGTGCTCGACCCCCAGCCCGCCATCGGGCTGCTCGCCGCCTTGGGGCTGACCGTCAACCTCATGACACTGCTCACAGAGAGACGACGACCCCATCCGCTGGTGGGCGAGGTCGTGGTGCTCGTCGGCTTTGCCCTGCCCGGTGCCCTCCTCGGCGTCGTGGTGCTTCGCTCCCTCGACGCGGTCGCCCTCCAGCTGCTCCTCAGCGCGGGAGTCATCGCCACCCTCTTGGCCCGGCACCTCGCCAGCCGGCGGAGCGCGTTCGTGCCCGTGCTGGCCGACGGGATCCGACCCCGCTCGACGCCGGCCGCCGCGGTGGCCGGCCTGCTGGCCGGAGCGCTCAGCACGTCGACCTCGACATCGGGGCCGCCGCTCCTCCTCCACCTGATCGGGCGCGGGGCCCGACCCAGCGTCGTGCGGGACACGCTCACGGCGTGCTTCCTCGCGCTGGGTCTCGTCACCCCGCTCGCCCTGCTGGTCACCCGCACGACCGAGGCCATCCCTGAAGCCGCGCACGTGGCCGTGCTCATCCCCGCCGTCGTCCTCGGGCACGTCGCCGGGCGCCGGATGTTCGCCCGGCTGGCCCACGGGAACCGCTACGAGCTGGCTGTCACTGCCGTCCTGGTTCTGTCGGTCACCGCGGGGCTGCTCGGCGTGGTCCTGTAGACAACGGCATGGTCGGCGATCCGCTCATCCGCTCGTACCGCCCAGCCGACCTCGCGGCGCTCTACGACATCTGCCTGCGCACCGGCGCATCCGGCGAGGACGCATCGGAGATGGTGGAAGACCCCCGCCTCTTCGGTGACCTGTACGCCGCCCCGTACGCAGTGCTCGAGCCAGAGCACGCGTTCGTCCTCGATGACGGCTCGGGCGCGGCGGTGGGGTACGTCCTCGGCGCAGTCGACACGACCGCGTTCGAGACCAAGGCGGAGGCCGAGTGGTGGCCCCCGCTGCGGGAGGCACACCCGGACCGGCCCGGCGGACGACGCCTCGACGACCTGCTGATCAGCCTGCTCCACCACCGCTCGATCCACGATCCTGACGTGGTGGCGGAGTACCCGTCGCACCTCCACATCGACCTGCTACCGGGGGCGCAGGGACGGGGTTGGGGGCGGCGCCTGCTGGAGACGCTGTTCGGGGCGCTCAGCGCCCACGGGTCGCCCGGGGTGCACTGGGGGGTCAGCACCCGCAACGAGCGGGCGATCGGGTTCTACCGCCACCTCGGATGCGAGGAGCTGCGCTCGGATCCGGTGACCGTGACCTTCGGCGTGCGCCTCTAGCGACAGCCAGCCGCCTTCCCAGGCCAGGGGCTGGGGGCGTGGGTCAGGCTGGCTCGCAGATGATGACGGGGATCTCTCGGTCGGTTCGCTGCTGGTAGCCGGCGTAGCCCTTGTAGGCCTCAGTGATGCGGGGCCAGAGCTCAGCCTTCTCAGCCGCCGTGGCGGTGCGGGCCACCATCTTCGAGGTCAGGCCGCCGCGGGTCAGCTCCACCTCAGGATGAGCGACGACGTTGTGGTACCAGTCGGGGTGGCGGTCGTCGCCCCCTTTGGAGGCCACGAGGACGACTCGGCCCGGCTCGTCGACCGGCACCGTCAGCATCACCGTTCGACGCTGGCCCGATCGCTTGCCGATCGTGTGCAGCTCCACCGCGGGCATGCCGAACACGTTCGTGCCGAGCCGCCCGCCCGACAGCCGCAGGGCGGCTTGATGCACAGCGTTCATGCCCTTGGCCACGAGGTCGACGACTCTGTCCTTTGGCTGCATGGGGCCGAGCCTACGGACGTGGCGATACGGTCCCTCCCATGAAGGACCCTGCACGCGTCGCCCGCCGGGCCGAGGCCGCGGCCAAGCTCGGCATCACCGAAGACGAGCTGCGCCAGCGCCGGGCCGCCGACGACGCCCTCCACCTCGAGCGCAAGGCGTCCGAGGCCGGTGTGTCCGTCGAGCGCTACCTGAGCGAGCGCCGCAAGGAGCGCAACAAGTCGAAGCGGGCGAGCAAGGACAAGCGCAAGTAGCCCCCGCCGTCGCGGGCGCAGTGGGCGCGGCGCGAGCTCGGACGCCGGTGGTGCAGGCTGTGTGGGTGGACCACCGCCAGATGCACGACGAGGAAGATGCCGACTTCTCGGCCTACCTCCACACGCTCGATGACGCCGACTGGGACCGCCCGTCGCTCTGTGAGGGCTGGCGGGTGCGCGATGTCGTGGGGCACATCCTCGACGGCAACGAGCTGCGCCTGACGACGCTCCCCTTCCGGCTGGCCCGCCACGGGTTCTCGTCGGACCGCTCCGGCAAGGTGCACTCGATCGCCCGAGCTGAGGGTCGGACCCCGGCCGAGCTCCTGCGCGACTTCGACGAGCGCAACGCCTGGGCCGGCACGTGCCGGGTGTTCCCACCAAAGCTCGTCCTGCTCGATCGCCTCGTGCACCACCAGGACATCCGCCGGGCCCTCGGGCACGAGCGTCAGGTCCCGGAGGCGCGGCTCCGGGCGGCCCTCGACGCGACCCCGAAGCTGGGTTCGGTGTTCGGCGCCAAGAAGCGCACGCGGGGTCTGAGCTTCCGGGCCACGGACCTGGACTGGACGTGGGGTGAGGGTCCAGAGATCACCGGGCCGGGCGAGGCCCTCCTTCTGGCCATGCTCGGCCGCCGGCCCGCCCTCGCCGACCTGACCGGGGCCGGCCTGCCCACCTTCACCAGCCGCCTCTGACCGCCCCTGCGCCGGTCTGGCCTCCGCGCGGGGCCAGCGACCGGGGTGGAGAGCCGGATCAGACGGGCTTGGGGGTGGCCAGCTCCACGGCGTTGTCGTGGAGGACACGGCGGCGGTCCTCTGACGTCAGGACCTTCGTCTCGGGGAGGTAGTCCAGCGGCTCGGGGAGGGCCTCGATGTGGGGCCAGTCGCTGCCGAAGATGACGCGATCGGCGCCCATCTGCTCGACCACCGTGGCCAGATCGTCCTCCCAGAACGGGTTGATCCACACGTGGCGGCGGAAGATCTCGACCGGATCCTCACCGAAGTACCCGGACAGCTTCTTGTCCTGTGAGCGCAGCTTGCGGAACAGGTCGGGAAGGAACTCGGCCCCGTTCTCCACCGATGCCACCCGCAGGTTCGGGAAGCGCCCGAACAGGTTGGCGAACATCATCGATGCCAGGTAGTCGTGCACGGCCTCCTCGATGGCGAAGCTCTTCAGGGTGGGCCGCCAGTCGCCGCCCTTGAAGGTGGCCGCGAAGCCGTCGGCCGCGTAGCCGTTGGACGACTGGCCGCTGTCGCCCGCGTGCACGACGAGCGGGACGCCCGCCTCGTTCAGCCGGGCCCAGAACGGGTCGAACATCACGTCGAACGGGTTGTGCCTGCCGGTGATCGTGAGGGCCGACGCCGTGCGCATGACGATCATCCGGGCGCCGTGGTCGAGCGCCCACTCGAGCTCCGCCACGGCCCAGTCCACGTCGGCGAGCGACAGGTAGGGCGCGGCGAGGATGCGGCCCTCGTGGTCGAAGCCCCAGTCCTCCTGGAGCCAGCGGTTGAAGGCGCGGAACGTGAGGCACACGGCGCCCGGGTCGTCCTTCAGCGCCTCCTCGTAGAGCATGCCGAGGGTCGGGAAGAGAAAGCAGCCGGCCAGGCCCTGCTCGTCGAGCACTCGCACCCGGGCCGCCGGATCGCGGTACTCAGGGCGAATGGGCTCGTGGTCGGCCAGCAGCTCGAGTGGGTTGACGTTGTTCGGGTTGCCCCTGAAGTACTCGCTCAGGCAGCCCGGCTTCGAGATCGGGTCGAACGTGGGGTTGGCAACGGCCCGGGACACCTTGCCGCCGAGCACGTGGTACTGCCGCCCCTCGATGGTGGCCCACTGCACGCAGCGAGGTCCGTCACCCGGGGCGAGGTGGCGGGTGAACGCGTCGAGGGCCTCGTAGTAGTGGTTGTCCGCGTCCCAGACAGGGTGACCGAGCTCGTCCATGCACCTCAGAGTAGAACCTGTTCTAGCTGTGGTTCCGATCCCGACAGGCGGGGAAGGGACCCGACGATGCCTCTGATCGAACGCGTGCTGCCCGCCGAGCCGGTCCCAGACCTCTCCGCCTACCAGGAGCGCTACCAGGGGGGCCGAGCGCTCGAGGTGGCAGCCAAGATCGAAGCGGCTGCCGTGCTCGACGAGCTGGACGCAGCGGGGCTCCGAGGCCGTGGCGGTGCCGGCTTCCCGACCGGCCGCAAGTGGCGCACCGTGCTGGCCAGCAGCTCTGACGTGCTTCCCGCGACCGTGGTCGTCAACGGCGCCGAGGGTGAGCCAGGGACGTTCAAGGACCGGGCCATCCTCCGCGCCAACCCGTACCAGGTGCTCGAGGGAGCGCTGGTGGCGGCCCGCGTCGTCGGAGCCGACCGCGTCGTCGTGGGCCTCAAGGCCACGTTCGCCCGCGAGCTCGAACGGGTTCTGTCCGCGGTGGACGAGATGACCGCCGAGGGCTGGTGCGAAGGCATCGAGATCAGCGTCGTGGAAGGTCCGAGCGAGTACCTCTTCGGCGAGGAGACGGCCCTCCTCGAGGTGATCGACGGACGGCCGCCCTTCCCACGTATCGCTCCGCCTTACCGTCGGGGCGTCGACGAGGTCGTCGACACCGTCGCCGAGGTGGACAGCGAGAGCGGACAGGCCAACGTGGTGGAGATGGCGAGCGAGGCCGAGAGCAACCTCGTCCCACCGACCCTCGTCGACAACGTCGAGACGCTCGCCAACATCCCCCAGCTCCTCCTGAAGGGCTCGGAGTGGTTCCGCCGGACGGGAACGATGGAGTCACCGGGCACGATCGTCTGCACGATCACCGGGCGCGTGAACCGACCCGGCGTGGCCGAGGTGGCGATGGGCACCACGCTCCGCGAGGCCATCGAGCAGGTCGGTGGCGGGCTGGCGGACGGGCGCGCCGTGAGCGCCGTGCTGCCCGGGGTCGCCAACGCCATGATCGGGCCCGACCAGCTCGACACTCCCCTCACCTACGAGGCCATGGACGCCATCGGAAGCGGTCTTGGCTCGGGCGGGTTCATCGTCCTCGACGACACCGACGACGTGGTGGCGGCAGCCGCCGGCGTGAGCCGTTTCCTCGCCATCGAGTCCTGCGGGCAGTGCACGCCGTGCAAGCAGGACGGGCTCGTCGTCGCCGAGCTGCTCTGTCAGCTCGGCAAGTCCGAGGCCGACCAGACCGACCTCGAGGAGATCGTGAGCCGCTGCTCCACGATCACCGACGGGGCCCGCTGCAACCTCGCCGCTCAGCACCAGGTGGTGGTGAGCAGCCTGCTCCGCAAGTGGGCGGGGCCCGTGGCCGCCCACGTGGCGGGCACAGCCGAGCCACGCGGCCCGCTGATCGTGGCCGAGCTGCTCGAGATGGAGGACGGCGACGCCACCGTCGACGTGCGCCACGAGGAGAAGCAGCCCGACTGGAGCTACGACGAGACCTCCAGCGGCGTGTCGCCGGCCGACCGGTTCGGCGACCACCGCATGGACCCGACCGACGAGCCGTAGCGCGCCGGCCCTCAGGTGAAGCGGTGGTCCTCGACGGCCCTGAGCACGGCGGCGTCGGCCGGGCCGGCCTCGGGTCCGTAGCGGACCACCGCCGATCCCCGCGCTCCGCAGAGCGTGCACTCGAGGGCCAGCACGCACGCCTGCTCGGCCGGGTCTGAGACGCCCTCCAGTCGGACGAGGCGGCGCAGGTTGAGGCCCTCGGGTCGCGCGTCCTCGTGACAGGCTCCGCAGCGCACGAGCCCGTCGGGCCGAACGAACATGTCCTGCTCGAACCCGAGCCGCCGCACGACCTCCAGCGCCTCGATCAGCGTCGAAGCCCCGGTAGGCAGGCCCGAGACAGGTTCGGTCGATTCGGTGGGCATCGCCCTCTCACGGTACTGCTCACTGGGTGGCACCTGCCTCGGTGGGGTGCCGGACGGCGGAGGTCTGCTTCGGCGGCCTCTGACTGCCATCGTGTGCGAGCCTTGCGCCATGCCGCCGGTCGACACCACACCTGCCCCGCGGGGTCCAGGCCGGCCGCCGCGCTCTCCCGAGGCCCGGGCGGTCCAGCGGGCCCGCCTCCTGGCGGCCGCCACGGCGGCCATCCGTCGCGTCGGGCCCGAGGCATCGGTCGAGGAGATGGCGACCGAGGCGGGGGTGTCCAAGCCGGTGCTCTACGCCGAGTTCGGCGACAAGTACGGCATCGCCGATGCCATCGCCGTCGACATAGTCGAGACCGCGGAGCGGGACCTCCTGTCCGAGCTGGGCCGCACCGGGACGATCGAGCTGGCGGCGGCCCTGCGCCTGGCCGTCGAGGGCTTCTTCGACGTCGTGACCGCCGACCCAGCCGTCTACGGCTTCATCTTCCGGGCCATCCGCAGCAACGACCGCGGCCTGCTCGACAACGCGCTCGTGCGCAGCCTCGAGTCCCGCTTCGAGCTGGTGGCCGGCGTGCTCGCCCCCAACGCCGACGCCGACCTGCTGCGCGTCATGTCTCACGGCACGTTCGGCTTCATGATCGCGGCGATCGAGTCGTGGATCGGATCGCGGCGCCCGCCACGGGACGAGCTGGTCGACAGCCTCGTCCTGGCGCTGGCCAGCGGCCTGCAAGCAGTCGCAGGCCCGCCTTCCCGCTGATCCGCGGCTGACAGGACCGCCGCTACGGCCCGGGCGTGGTCGTCGTGCTGCTGCTGCTGACCGGCGGATCCTCGACGCCGTCACCGCTCAGGTCCGGCTGCGGGGCCGGGACGACGTTGTCGACGAGCCACCGGCTGCCGTCGCGAACGAGCTCGAGCACGAAGGTGAGGTCGGTCAGCTCCTGGGTGCCGGAGGCGTCGCTTCGGGCCACCACGTCCACCACGACGAGGGCGCTGGCCGTCCTCTCCCCTACGTCGCCCACGAAGACCTGCGTGGTGGTGGCGTCGGTGGTCGTGCCCAGGTTCGAGAACAGCTCCTCGATCCGCGGGGCCCGGGTGCTCTCGAAGTCCTCGGCGAACGCGGCGCTGACGAGCTCGAGCACCCGGTCGCCCGAGCGGTCCGGGTCGTCGAAGTCGTAGCTGAGGTACACCTCGCCGAAGACCGACGCCGCGGCCGCCACGTCGTCTCGATCCGCCAGCTCGCCCTCGGCATCCTGTGCCCTGCCGACCTGAGCCATCGTCACGCCGATGGTGGCGACCAGAGCGAGGAGCAGGGCCATGACGAGGACCGTGCGCAGCGACACCGAGCGACCCTCGGGTGGGCTCGGGGCGGCGGGCGCGGGCGCGGTGGGCTCTTCAGGCATCGTCTGAGTCTGGCCCACCAGAGGTGGGGAGCCAGCGCCACGGTCGGACGGCGACCAGCAGCGCGATCAGCAGCGCCAAGCCACCGACCGCCAGCAGGGTGGCGAGCGGAAAGCCGCCGCCGTCTGCGTCGGCACCGGTGCTCGCCGGAAGGTCGGGGGCACCCGGGCGCACGCGGGCCGGGACGTCGACACCGCGCTCGGGCCGGCCACCGGACGCTCCGTCGGGACCAGCTGAGCCGGCGCCGCCCGGATCAGCCACGGTCGGAGCTCCGGCGGCCGCGCAGGCAGCGAGTGCAGGCGGTTCTGGCAACGTCGGGCGGGTGGCGTAGGGCGGGAGCGGTTCGTCGAACACGATCCCGAAGGAGCCGCCGAGGTAGGGCCCGTCTGCGCCGTCCTGGCCGGGCACGACCAGCGCCGCGTCGAGAGCGTCGCGCGCCCCGGCCGCAGAGCGCAGGACGGCGACCAGGTCGGCGATGCGCTCTGGCGTGCCGACCTCCTGGAACACCGTGCCGACGTCGGCGAAGGTGCAGGTCAGGTCGGCGTAGGTGGCCTCGAGGAGGCTCGACACCTGCTCGCCGAACGCCGGCGCCTCCGCCATGAGCCGGGTGATGTCGCCGCTGCTGGCGGCCAGCGTGTCGGCCAGAGCAGCCAGGTCGTCGAAGGCCGAGCCGATGCCCTCCCGCTTGGCAGCCAGGGTGGCCGTCAGCCGGGTCAGGTCGGTGGCCAGCTCGTCGAGGGCGTCGGTGCGGGTGGCGAGGAGCCCGTGAGCTGGTCGGCGCTGGCGATGAGCTCGCGCAGACGGGGGCCCCGTCCGTCGAGGGCTGTGGCCAGCTCGTGGAGGACGATCCCGAAGTCCTCGGCTGGCACCGAGGACACGAGCTCGTCGACCGAGGCGAACAGCTGCCCATAGGACAGCGGGACAGACGTGCGGCCGAGGGGGATCGTGTAGCCCTCGTCGGGGTCGATCGGGTCGGCCCGTTCGGCCCGGGGCGGCGGGTCGAGGGCGACGTAGGGCTCGCCCACGGCCGACTTGCGGCGCACGGCGGCCGACACCCCCTCGGGGATCTCCACCCCTCGGTCCACGTCGATGGCCACCCGGACGTGTCCGTCGGCCAGCTCGACGGTCTCCACCGAGCCGATGCTCACCCCGAGGTAGGTGGCCTCGACGTTGGGCTGCAGTCCCGGCGAGCTCTCGAACTCGGCCACGATCGTGTAGGGCCGCTCGATCTGGTCCAGCTGCACGACGTTCGTCACGGCCCACGTGGCGAGGACCGCGAACAGCACGGCGAAGGCGACGAGGTTGACGATCACCCGGCGGCTGATCACGGCGCTCCTCCCACCAGCGCGGCCAGCGCGTCGAGGGGGTCGCGGGCCGACGAGCCGATGCCCAGGTCCTGCAGGGCCCCTGGCACGTAGGCCCAGGCCAGGAGGAGGACGTTGCCGTTGTGCACGGCCGACGGGAACACCTCTACGAAGCGGTCCAGGTCGACCATGAGGTCGACGAGCACCGCGCTGCGGTCGGACAAGGTGCCGAGCATGGGCTGCAGCTGGCTCAGCAGCGTCGCCAGCCTGTCGGCGTGGGGCTCGATCACGGTGTCGTTGGTGGCCACGGCCAGGTCGACGAGCGCCTCGACGGCGGCCACGATCTCGTCTCGGCTTTCGGCCACCGTGCCCGACGCCTCGGCCAGTCGGTCGATCGTCGTCGCCAGCCGATCCGCCTCGGGGGCCAGCGTGCGCCCCAGCGCGCCCAACGAGTCGACCGTCGATGCGATGGCCGCCTGCTGGTCGGCCAGCGCGTCCGAGACGGTGCCGGCGTCACGTACCAGCTGGTTGAGGGCGTCGCCGCGGCCGCCGAGGCCGGTGGCCAAGGCGTCGATGGTGGCACCGAGGTCATCGGCGGTGAGAGCGCCGACGACCGCCGCAGCCTGCTCGGCCAGCTGTTCGACGTCGGGCTGGGTGGTGGCGTCCTCGATGGCAGCGCCGTCCTCGAGGAAGGGGCCGGCGGCCACGTCGCTGTCCTCGGGAAGCACGAGGTCGACGTAGTACTCGCCGAGCAGCGACGTTCGCCGCACGACGGCGGCCGCGCCCACCGGCACCGAGAAGTGATCGACGATCGACATCTCGACCCGCGCCTCGTACCCGTCGAGCTCGATGCCGCGGACGCTGCCCACCACCACGTTGGACGCCTGCACGTTGTGTCCGGGCGTGAGGTCCTGCACGTCCTCGAACGTGGCGTAGAGCGTGACGTCGCCCGATGGCGCGCCAGCCGTCTCGATGCTGCAACCGGCTGCGGTCACGATGCCGGCGACCACCACGACGAGAGCGCGAAGGGCGCGGCTCATGGCAGCACCCCGAGCTCGTCGGTGAAGATGTCGAGCAGGCTCTGCAGGGTCGGGTTGACGTTGGCTCGCAGGTACATCCCGTCGATGGCCGGCTGGTAGGCCCGGGCCACGCCGTCGGCGAGGATCGGAAAGGCGCGGATCAGCTGGTCCAGAGAAGACGTGTTGCTCTCGAAGATCGACGCCAGCGCAGTCGCCGTGGCGATGTCGCCGGGGAGCTGCTCTCCGTAGGTGTCGAGCAGCTCGCGCCCCTGCACAGTCAGGGCGACGAGAGAGGACAGGAAGGAGCTGATCCCCTCCCGCTCGGCGGCCAGCACCGATGTGGCGTCTGAGAAGCCATCGACGAGGCGACCCAGCTGCTCGTCTCGGGTGGCGAGGGACCCGGCCAGCACATGGAGGTTGTCCGCCACGTCCAAGAGCTGCTGGTCGATCTGGGCGAGAGTCGAGCCCAGTCCGGCCGCCTGGTCGATGGCCCGACCCACCTTCTCTCCCCGTCCCTCGAGCACGGCGGCGGAGTCGGAGATCAGCTCCTCGACGACGTCGCCGTCCAAGCTGCGGGCCAGCTCGTCGAAGGCAGCCAGGCCCTCGTCGGGCTCTACCGGCACCTCCGTGCGCTCGACGGGGATGAGGTCTCCGTCTCGGGCCCGGGCCGCCTCGGCCGCCTCCAGCTCAGCGTTCCAGGGAGGGTAGAGCACGACGTTGCGCTCGCCGATCAGCTGGGTCTGCCCGATGGTCGCCCGGACCTCGGCCGGGAGCGGGACGTCGCCGTCGATCGTCATCTCGACCCGCACCAGCGTGCCGTCGATCTCGATCGAGGTCACGTGACCGACGGCGATGCCCATGACGTGCACGTCGCCGCTCTCGTAGAGGCCCACCGTGCGCTCGAACACCGCTGTCAGCTGGTAGCTGTCCCCACCACCCCGGCCGCAGGCGGCCAGCGGGAGCACCGCGACAGCGGCGAGGGCGCCGAGGGCTGCGCGCCGAAGGCTCATCGGTCGGCCCGGGGGATGAGGATGCCGAGGAGGGCCCGGAGCTGATCCCCCGTGCCGATCACGCCCTCGACGCCGACGTTGAACCCGCCCTGGTCGGCCAGCGTGGCGCTCAGCAGCGAGAACATCGGGCCGGCCGACGACAGGGACGCGTTGATCGTGCCCGTGTTGCGCTCCACGCCCTCGAGCAGCACGTGGGCGTCGGCCAGCAGCGAATCGATGTCGTCCCGGTGCTCCTCGATCGTTGCCGTCAGCGTGACCACGGCCTCGCTGCCTGCCCCCAGCACCGTGGCCAGCTCGTCGCGCCGCTCCTGCAGTCGGGCCAGCAGCACCGAGGCAGCGTCGACGAGGGCGAGGATCTCATCGTCTCGCTGGGCCAGCACCTCGGTGACGTCGGATGCCCCCCCGACCAGGTTGCGCAGCTCGTCCTCGCGCGCCGAGACAGCCGCACCGATCGTGGACAAGCTGTCGAGGAGCGTGGGAACCACGTCGGCGTTCCGGTCGGTGGCCCCGGCCAGCGATCGGAGCACGGCGTTGATCGACTGGATGTCGATCGTCTGGATCTGGGTGGTCGTGTCTCCGAGGGCGCCGATGAGCGACACGGGGGCTGCGGTGCGCTCGAGCGGGATGCGACGCCCCGGGTCATCCTCGGGGAGCGACTCGAGGAAGGGCTCCTCGACGGGGCCGCTGAGCCGGAGGTAGTAGCCGCCGAGAAGCGTCGCCGCCGCGATCTCGGCTCGCGTCTGGGGGCCCAGATCGACTCCCTCGTCGACCTCGAAGCTGATCACGATCTGGCCCGTCTCGAAGTCGGGGTGGATGCCCGTGACCTCGCCGACGGGGACCCCTGCGACCCGGACGTCGTTGCCGCGCTTCATGCCGCCGGCATCGGGGAAGACGGCCGACAGCTCGTAGCGGTGCGAGAAGACGTCGAGGGCACCGACGCTGAAGGCCGCCGTGACGAGGCCGCCGAGAACGACGATGGCGAGGAGGCCCAGTCCGAGCTGGTCGACGTCGCGCCACGACGGCGGGCGCAGGGCACGGAGGAGACGGCCCATCAGCCCAGCCCCAACCCGCCGAGGAGGTCCGACAGGATCGAACCCGGATCGAAGACGAGCGGGTCCTCGCCAGGGCCGCCGCTCACCGTCGTGGGCAGCGGGCACTGGCCGGGGTTGACGGTGATGCACAGCAGGCTCACGCGAAGCCAGGCCCCGTGATCGGTGACCGCCAGCAGCTCGTCGAAGAGCTCGGGCAGCCCCTGCAGGGCGGACTCGAGGCGGTCGACGTTGCCAGCCGCCGTCCCGGTCAGGACCGCTAGGTGGTCGAGGGTCAGGCCCAGGTCGGTGGCGGCGCGGTCGAGGAGGCCGTCGACACCGCTCGCCAGCGACGACAGCTCCACGAGGGCCTGGTCGAGGAGCTCGTCGTGGCCGGCAAAGGTCTCCGAGATGGCGACCAGGTTGTCGACCATCTGCCCGATCTGAGCGTCCCGGCTGGCCACGGCGGAGGTGATCGTGTCGTAGTCCTGGAGCAGCCGGCCGATCGTGTCGTCTCGCTCGGCGAGGGTGGCGAGGACGCCGTCGAGGTCGGCGAGCAGCTCGTCGAACGTGGCATCGTTGCCGTCGAACGCCTCGAGCAGCGTCGTGAGGATCTCGTTGATCTGGTCCGGGGAGACGGCCCGGGCGAGGGGCACGAGCTGGTTGACGAGCTGGCCCAGGTCCACCACGTTCCGGGCCCGCGGCATGATGTCGCCGTCCGCGAGGAGCGCCGATGCCGTGCCCGGCTCGAGTCCGAGGAAGCGCTGGCCGATGAGGTTGCGCCAGCGCACGGCCACAGTGCTGTCGCTCGGGAGCCGCACGTCCTCGTCGACGGCGAACCGGACCTGCGCCCGGCCGTCGACGACCTCGATGTCGGTGACCTCGCCCACGGTGAGCCCGGCCAGCTTCACGTCATCGCCGTCGTACATGCCGGCCACGTCGTCGAAGGTGGCGGTGAGCTCGTAGCGGGGCCCGGCGTCGCCGCCCGAGATGCTGCGGGCGATCCACATCGTGAGCAGCCCGGTCACGGCGACGAAGGCCGCGAGGCGGACGACCTTCAGCTTCACGGTCGAGCCCCCGTGAGCAGGTGGGCCAGGTCGACGAGCAGCCCGGTGGGCGGGCTGGCGTCGTCGAGCGCACGCAGCGCCCGAGCGTCGACCACGTCGGCCGCGGTGATCCCGCCCACAGCCTCGGGTGTGCTCACCGACGGGGTGGACGCCGAGATGCTCCCGGGGCAGACGCCGTAGACGAGACAGAGGTCGAGAGAGATGAAGCCCCGGAGACCCGCCATGCGCGTGCCGCCCGGCCCATCGAACCTGATGATGTCGGCGAGGCGCCCGAAGAACGTCCCGATCATGTCGAGGAACTCTGGGATCTCGTCGGCCTCGATGGAGATGTCGTTGATGAACGAGCCGACCGAGCGCAGCGTCACATCGATCTGGCCCTCGTTGTCCCGCAGCAGCTTGGCGAAGGTGGACGAGATCTCTGTCGTGGCCCGGAGCAGGCGGTCGAGCCCCTCAGGGTCGGACAGGGCGGCCTCTACGAGCGTGTCGACGTCCTCGCCGATCGTGATGATGTCGTCGCCGTGCTCGGAGAAGGTGCCGGTGAGCAGGGCGACGTCGCCGAGGAAGCGTCGGATGTCGGCTTCGTGGTCCGCGGCCACGGCGACGAGGGCGCTGGTGGCGTCGATCGTGCGACCGATCTGGGGCCCGAGCCCGGAGGTCCCCTCCGCGATGGCATCGACGGTGATGATGATGTCGAGCGGGTCGACGTGCTCGAAGAGCTCAGTGGTGGTGGCCAGGATGTCGGTCAGCTCGCGCTGGGTCTGCGTGAGCTGGATCTCACCGCCGTCGTCCAGGAACGGTCCTGAGCCCTCGTTCTCACCGGGCTCGATGCGCACGAACTTGGGACCGAAGATCGACAGCGGCTCGATCGAGGCCATGGCCGTGTCGGGCACGCGAACGTGGTCGTCGATGAAGAGTGTGACCTCGGCCCGACCGTCGTCGAGCAGCTCGATGCCGCTCACCTCGCCCACGTTCACGCCCCGCAGCTTCACGGCCGAGCCGCCGTCGGTGAACAGGCCCTGGCTCGACGTCGGGAAGATCGCGGTCACCTCGTAGCCCTTGGCGTAGGCGCCCTGGCCGTAGGCGAGCACGACGGTCACGATGCCAGCGATGGCCAGTGCGCCGGCGAGGCCGAAGCCGACGCGGTAGCGCTCGGGGATGGAGTCGACGTTCATCCGGTCAGGCTCACGGTCGGCGTCCCGCCCCAGAACAGGAAGGAGAGGAGGAGGTTGGTGAGCACGACCACGATGATCGTGGCCCGGATGGCCACGCCCACGGCCCGGCCCACTCCGGCCGGACCGCCGGTGGCGTAGTAGCCGAAGTACGAGTGGATGAGGCTCACCTCGATGGCGAACACGGTCACCTTGATGAGGCTGTAGAGGATGTCGATCGGCGGCAGGTAGAGGTGGAAGTAGTAGTCGTAGAGGCCTGGCGACATGCCGTACACCGCTGTGGTGACGAGGCGCGTTCCGAAGAACGAGGTGAACAGGGCGACGAGGTAGAGCGGTATGAGTGCCACCACCATCCCGACGAGGCGGGTGCAGACGAGGTAGGTCATCGAGGGGATCGACATGACCTCGAGGGCGTCGATCTCCTCGGAGATGCGCATGGCCCCGATCTCGGCCGTGAACGACGACCCGACCTGGGCTGACAGGGCGATGGCTGCGATGAGCGGGGTGATCTCCCGGGTGTTGGCGTAGGACCCGGCCAGGCCCACGAAGCTCTCGGCTCCGATCTGGGAGAGGCCGGTGAAGGCCTGCACGCCAACTGTGGCCCCCACAGCCAGGGCCATGGCTGCGACCACGAACACCATGCCCCCGCCGACCACGAACGCTCCGGCCCCAGCGACGATGTCGCTGATGTGCACGAGCACGGTCTTGCGGAAGCGGAGCCGGAAGATGACGTCGACGACGCTGTGCCAGATGGCCTTGGCGCAGAAGATGAAGAACCCGCCCAGGGCCGCGGTCCGCTCGACGACGAGCCGCGTCGCCCGCTCGAAGGTGCGGGCCGGCTCGTTCACCGCGGCGGTCACAGCGGGCCCATCAGATGAGGCGCTGCGGCACGAGCAGCGCGTAGAGAGTGGTGATCACGTAGTTCACGATGAAGACGGCGAGCAGCGTCATCACGACCGCCTCCTTCACCGCGGCACCTACGCCGACGGGGCTGCGGTCGCAGTGCATCCCGCGGTGGCAGGCCACGGTGGCGGCCATGAAGCCGAACAGGCCGGCCTTGAACAGCGCCACCGCCAGGTCGGCCGGCCGGAGCAAGGCGTCGTCCCCCTGGAAGAAGGCCCCCGGGCTGACGCCCTGCAAGACCACGTTGAACAGGTAGCCCCCACCGACTCCGGCCACGATGATCAGCGATACGAGGAGCACGCCGACGGTGGTGGCGGCCCACAGGCGGGGCGTGACCAGGCGGTGGGTGGGGTTGACAGCCATCACCGACATGGCCGCCAGCTCGTCCCGGATGTTCCGGGCGCCCATGTCCGCGGTCATGGCCGAGCCGCCGGCCCCGGCGATGAGGAGCGCGGCGGCGATGGGCGCCGCCTCCCGCACCACACCGACGATCACGACCGCGCCGGTGAGCGACTCTGCCCCGAGCTGCCGCGTGAGCTGGCCCACCTGCAGGGAGATCGTCGCCCCGAGGGGGATGGCGATGAGCATCACCGGCAGGGTCGTGACCTTGATGAGGAAGAGGCACTGCTCGACGTACTCGGGCCACCAGCGGGCCACCTGCCACGTCTTTCGCAGCCCCTCGAGGGCAGTCGCGGTCACGCCTCCCGCCTCCACGAGAAAGGCCCGGAGCGTGCCCAGCAGGGCGCGCGGGATGGAGCCCGCGCGTGCGAGCGGTGACGTCTGCATCGGCACGTCCTGCGGCGTGGCCACGACTCCCCCTTGCGTCTGCGGCGGCGACCCGACCCCCCGGTCGGTTGCTCGGTTGTCCTAGAGGTGCGGCGGGTGCCTCTGCTGGCTCATTGCCAGCAGCGACGGCGGCAACCTACTTCGGGGCACCTGCCTCCGTTCCCTGAGGCGCCACCAGCCGGGCGTCGGAGATGCGCTTCGCCGTGGCTCGGATGGCGTCCACTATCCGGTCCGGCTCCTCGAGCGGGAGCATGTGCCCGGCCCCGGGCAGGATCCACAGCTCGGACTGGGGCAGGGCGTCGGCCAGCTGACGGGCCAGGCGGGGCGGCGTGAGCAGGTCGCGGGTGCCGACGAGGACGGTGGCCGGCACGGCGATGCGCTCGAGGCCGGCCCGCAGGTCCATGGCTGCCATGGCGAGGAGATAGCCGGCCCGGGCCACGCCCGTCGTGTCGGCGAAGGTCTCCAGGGTCAGGTCGACGTGGGAGCGGCGGGCCCAGCGGCCCAGCGAACCACGGACCATCAACCTGCCGACCCGGCCCCGGCGGGCCCACTCGCGCTTGCCGTCGCCTAGAGCGCTGTGCAGGAGACGACCGGGCACGCTGCGGCCCAGGACGCGCGCCGCGGTGGCGACGAGCACCACACCGTGGACGCGCTCGACGAAGTGGTCAGGGTGCTCCGTGGCGTAGGACTGCACGCTCATGCCGCCCATCGAGTGGCCCACGAGCACGACGTCGCGGGCGTCGGTGGCTTCGAGCACAGCCCGCAGGTCATGGCCCAGCATCGGGACAGACGGGAGAGTCTCGGCGTTCGTCGAGCGACCGTGGCCGCGCTGGTCGTACAGCACGACCCGGTTGCCGCCGAGCACCAGGCGGCGGGCCACGGTGCCCCAGACGGCGCGGGAGCCGGTCCAGCAGTGGGAGAGCACCACCGTGGGCCCGTCGTCGGGCCCGGCCACCGTGACGGCCAGGTGGGCGCCGTCGTCGGTGGGCACGATGAGCGAGCGGCCTTCGGGCAGCGCCGAGCCCTTCGGGCCCAAGGGGTCGCTTCGATCCATCAGGGCGCGGCGCCGGGCCTGTCCGCCCGCCACGACTGCGACAGTGGTGCCCGCGGCGACGAGGCCGGCGGCACCGCTGGCCACCACGGCCCGTTGGGCGCGCCGGGCGAGGGATCGCGGCGGGCGACGGCTCACCGGCCTCGGTCCCGAGTGAGCCAGGCCGGCGCGGGTCGACCGATCAGATCGTTGAGGGCGACGGGCGCCACCTTGGCCAGGTGCCAGCCCAGTCGGGCCTCGAAGCCGGCGGGCACGACGGCTCGGTCGCGGCGGACCGCGGTGAGCACGGCGTCGGCCACCACCTCGGGACGGTGGCCTCGGCTGAAGCCCCGCTGGGCCATGCGCTTCGCGTTCGTGCTGCTCATGGCGCCGAGGAACCGGCTGCCCTCCAGGATGGGCGTGTTGATGATTCCGGGGCACACGGCCGACACGCTCACGCCCTGTCGACGCCAGTCGCTGCGCAGGGCCCGGGAGAAGGTGAGCACCGCGGCCTTGGTGGTGCAGTAGGCGACCTCTGTCGAACGGGGGAGGTAGGCCAGGCCCGAGCTCATGTTGACGATGTGGCCCCGCCCCGCGGCCAACATGGCCGGCCCGAAGGCGGAGCATCCGTTGACGACGCCGTCGAGGTTGATGGACCGGATCCACTCCCAGTCGTCGAGGGTCATGTCGGCGAAGCCGCCCGACATGCCGACCCCTGCGTTGTTGACGAGGACCTGGAGGGCGCCGTGCTCGCGACCGACCTGGTCGGCCAGCTCTTCGACGTCGCGGCGATCGGCGACGTCGCAGCGGTAGGCGGCCGCTTCGGCGCCGTGGTCGCGGCAGGCGTCAGCAGTGGTCTTGGCGGTGGTCTCGTCGATGTCGACGCACAGGACGGTGGCCCCCTCACCCGCCAGGGCGATGGCCGTGGCCCGCCCGATGCCGCTGCCGGCTCCGGTGACCAGGGTGGGAGCGCCGCGGAGCTGGATCCTCGATGGCATGACCTTATTGTAACACGGTCAACATACTCAGGGTAGGAAAACCACGCCCACGGCGAACCGGGGTGCGAAGTGATCGGTTCCTGGCCTACTCCGAACCCTGGTTGGGCTGGGGGGCGGGGCTGGGCTGGGGCCAGTCGTAGGTGACGCCGGTGAGCTCCTCGCTCCGATCCCAGAGCGCGGCTGCCCCTCGAGCATCGGAGGCGGCCTTGCTCCGGCTGACCCGGGTCGGGTGGCCGCGCTGCTCGAAGGGGCCGTCGGGACCCCAGTAGTCGTCTGGGCGGACGTCGGGCATCGTGGCCGCGTACAGCTGGGGCAGCGCTCCCTTGTGGGCGGGCTGGCCCACAAGGCGATCGCCCACGGCGAGGAAGGGCTTGAGCACAGCGGCACCGATCGCCGGTCCCGACGTGAGGTTCGTGGCCGCGTACCCGGGGTGGGCGGCCAGGGCCGTGAGCGCGGTGCCCGCCGCCGTCGCCCGGAGCTGGAGCTCGCTCGTGAACAGGAGGTTGGCCAGCTTGGACTGCCCGTAGGCCCGCCAGCGGGAGTAGTGCGTGCGCTCGAAGAAGAGGTCGTCGAGGCGCAGGCGGCCGAACTTGTGAGCGTTCGAGGAGACCGTGACCACCCTCGGCTCGGGCGCAGCCAGGAGCGCCGGGAGAACGAGCCCCGTCAGGGCGAAGTGGCCGAGGTGGTTGGTGCCCAGCTGGCTCTCGAAGCCATCGGAGGTCAGGGCCCGGGGCACAGCCATGATCCCGGCGTTGTTCACGAGCACGTCGATCGCACCCAGGCGCTCGATGAGCTCCGCAGCGCAGGCCCGCACCGACGCCAAGGTCTGGAGGTCGAGCGTGACGACCTCCGGCGCCGGGCCGGTGGCCCGAGCACTGACCGCTTCCAGTGCCGTCCCGGCTCTCTGCGGGTTTCGGCAGGCGAGCACGACTCGCGCCCCCTTCGCGGCCAGAGCCTCGGCAGAGTGCAGACCGAGCCCGCTGTTTGCACCGGTCACGACGATCGTGCGCCCGGTCTGGTCCGGAATGTCACCTGCGGTCCACTTGGCCATGGACCGGGATCGTACGCACCGGGGCCGGCCGAACCGGCACCGGCCTCGGCCTCACTAGGCTCCCCCGACAGCGGTGCCCCGGACGGCCCGCGTCCCGAAACCTCCCAAGGCCGATCCTTGCCCGTAGACCGCCACGTCGAACAAGAGCGCTTCCGTGAGCTGCGGCGCACCAGCGACCCCGCGCTCCGCGACCGCCTGGTCGAGGACAACCTCTGGATCGCCCGCCACGGCGCCCGCCGCTTCGCGGGCCGCGGCGAGGCCGACGACGACCTCCTGCAGGTCGCCAGCCTGGCCCTCGTGAAGGCCGTCGATCGCTTCGACCCGGAGATGAACCTGCGGTTCGCCACCTTCGCCATGCCGACGATCGTGGGCGAGCTGCGTCGTCACTTCCGCGACCGCACGTGGTCGATGCGGGTCAGCCGCCGCCTCAAGGACCTGCACCTCGAGCTGCGGACGGCGAGCGAGCAGCTCACCCACGTGCTCGGACACCCGCCGAGCGTGTCCGAGCTGGCCGACGAGCTCGATGTCACGGTGGAGGAGGTCCTCGAGGCCATGGAGGCCGGGGCGACCTACCGGTCGGCCAGCCTCGACGCAGGCCCGGTCGGCGCCGAGGGCGTGGAGACGCTCGTGCCCGGGGTTGACGACGCCGACCTGGGCTACACGCCCGAGCGGGTCGCCGTCCGCGAGTCGCTCGAGGGGCTCCCGCAGCGCGACCGCCGTGTCGTCTACCTGCGCTTCTACCTCGGGATGACCCAGTCCGAGATCGCGGAGGAGGTCGGCGTGAGCCAGGTCCACGTCTCCCGCATCCTCCGCTCGGCCCTCGCCCAGCTGGGCGAGGACCTCGACGAGCGCCTGCTGGACCCCGATGCCTGACGATCAGAGCGACGATCTCGGCGGGCTAGCCTCGCCCCGGGCTCCCCAGCCAGGCGGGCCCGGACAACGCCCAGGAGCGCACATGTCGTCAGACGGTCTCGACATCACGGTCGACGAGTCCGAGCAGGGCCATCGCGTCCACGTTCGCGGCGAGCTGGACCTGGCGACGGCACCTCATCTGGCGGCCTGCCTGTCCAACGACGTCGGCTCGGGATCGCTCCCCGTCGTGCTGGACATGTCCGAGGTCACGTTCATCGACTCCTCCGCTCTGCGCACCCTCGTGCTCTCCGGGCGCGAGCTGACCGCAGCCGGGCGCAAGCTGCAGATCGGCCCCCGCTCGGACCGCGTCACCAAGGTCCTCGAGATGACGCAGCTCGACCAGTACACCGAGGCCTTCGAAGTCCTCCCTGACCCCGCCTGACCCCTCCTCATGACGAACCCTGCCGCCGAGCAAGCCGAGCGCACCACGAGCTTCGAGCTCGTCGTCCCACCTGACGCCGAGCTCCTCCGCGTCGTGCGCCTCGTTGCCAGCGGGCTGGCTTCGTTCACGTCGCTCGACCTGAACTCCGTGGAGGAGGTCCGGGTCGGGGCCGACGAGCTGGTGGCCACCCTCATGCAGGCCAGCGACGGCGGCCCGGTCACGATCAGCTTCTTCGCCACCGAGGTCGGGGTCACGATCAGCGGCTCGACGACGATGCCGAAGGGCGCTGAGTTCGTGCTCGATCCGCTGACCGACCGCATCCTCGACGAGGTCGCTGACGCCCACGCCTGGCACACCGACGGCGACCGGCTCCACGGTCGCATCGACCACGCCCTGCCGACCAGCGGCTAGCGCGGCACCCGCCTCAGCCGGCGGGCGAAGGGGCAGCGGCCAGCTCGGCCCAGACGAGGGTGCGGCCGTTGCCGTCGAAGCCTGAACCCCACTGCCTCGACACCTCTCGCACGAGCAGCAGGCCGCGTCCCCCGATGTCCGAGGGCGCAGGGGGCAGCTCTTCGGGGCCATGATCTCGACGTGCCCGTCGTCGAGGACCTCCACCCGCACGGCACCGTCGTCGACCTTGACTCGCAGCTCGACGTCGCCGGCGCCGTAGCGCACGGCGTTCGTGACCAGCTCGCTGGTCACGAGGAGCACAGCGTCGAACGGCATGCCCCCGTTGCGACCGATGGCCTCCTCCACGAACCGGCGGGCCCTGGGGATCTCGGGGGTGGCCCGTCGGAAGCGCCGGATCGTCTGCATCACCTGCGCCCTTACCCATGTGCAGGTCCGCCAACCGGTGAGGCCGAGGTCACAGGTCCCGGTGGGCGGGGTGGGAATCAGGCGAGGCATCCATAGGTTGTGGTGACTTGCAGACCACAAGTCACTCTTCCGGAGGCGTGATGTCCAGCTCGATCACCATCCAACACCCTACCCCTGCTCCCGCTTCCCGACGGCGTGATCCTGCCGTCGATGGTGGTCACCATCGCGCTCGGAGTCGCCCGAGGCGCAGGCGGCCGCGACTGCGGCGGCGGACGAACGGTGGCGAGCTGCTGCTCGTCCCCAAGGTCGGCGACCGCTACGCCCGGTCGGCGTGCTGGCGCGCGTCGAGTCGGCCGGCGTGCTGCCCGGCGGCACTCGACGCCCTCGTGGTGCGGGCCACCGGTCGGGCCCGCGTCGGTGCCGGCGTGGTCGGCACCGGAGCCGGCCTCTGGGTCAACGGCGGAGCTGCTCGCCGAGACCCGATCCCACGGAGGGTGCCCTGCGACTGGGCACCGAGCTGCGGGCCACCCTTCGCGTCCTCTTCGAAGCGCTCGGAGACCGGCAGGTGCGCGGCATCCTGCGCAGCGTCGAGACCGACGACCCCGGCGCCCTGGCCGACCTCGCCGGCTGGTGGCCCGACCTGTCATCGTCTCGCAAGGTCGAGCTCCTCGAGACGATCGACGTCGAGGAGCGGGTACGTCTCGTCCTCGGGCTGGGCCCAGGAGGCCATCGCCGAGCGGGAGCTGGCCGAGAAGATCGCCGGCGACGTCCGCGACGGACTCGACCAGCAGCAGCGCGAGCACCTCCTCCGCCGCCAGATGGAGGCCATCCGCAAGGAGCTCGGTGACGACGCGCCCGAGGGCGAGTCGGTCGACGACTACCGCGTCCCGCATCGATGAGCTCGAGGCGGTCGGCGTGGCCGACGACGTCGTCCGGGCCCTGCGCAAGGAGCTGGGCCGCTTCGAGCGCATGCCCGAGCAGAACATGGAGCGGGGCTGGATCCAGGGCTGGCTCGACACCGTCCTCGGCCTGCCGTGGACCGAGCGCACCACCGACGAGCTCGACGTCGACGTGGCCCGTGCCGCGCTCGACGCCGACCACACCGGCCTCGACGAGGTGAAGGAGCGCATCGTCGAGCTCCTCGCCGTCCGCAAGCTGCGCGCCGAGCGGGGCCTCGACGAGGAGGGCACGGCCCGGCGCAAGCCGGGCGCCATCCTCGCCCTCGTCGGCCCCCCGGGCGTGGGCAAGACCTCGCTCGGCGAGTCCGTCGCCCGCGCCCTCGGACGGAAGTTCGTGCGGGTCGCGCTCGGCGGCGTCCGCGACGAAGCGGAGATCCGCGGCCACCGCCGCACCTACGTCGGGGCCCAGCCCGGCCGCCTCGTGCGGGCCATCACCGAGGCCGGCACCATGAACCCGGTCCTGCTCCTCGACGAGGTCGACAAGGTCGGCAGCGACTACCGGGGCGACCCGTCGGCCGCTCTGCTCGAGGTGCTCGACCCGGCCCAGAACCACACGTTCCGCGACCACTACCTCGAGGTCGACCTCGACCTCTCCGATGTGCTGTTCATCGCCACGGCCAACGTGCTGGAGACCATCCCCGGCCCGCTGCTCGACCGCCTCGAGATCATCCGGGTCGACGGCTACACGGAGGACGAGAAGGTCGCCATCGCCCGCGACCACCTGCTCGAGCGGCAGGTGCGAGGCCAACGGTCTGCCACGCCGAGGAGGTCGACGGTCACCGACGAGGCCCTGCACGCCGTCGTGGCCGGCTACACCCGGGAGGCCGGCGTTCGCGAGCTCGAGCGCCAGCTCGGCAAGGCCCTGCGCAAGGTCGCGGTCCGAGTGGCCGGAGGGGCGGCGACGCCCGTCGTCGTCGACGACACGAGTCCCTGACCGACCTGCTCGGACGGCCCCGCTTCCACGCCGAGGAGATCGCCGAGCGCACCTCGGTGCCCGGCGTGGCCACCGGCCTGGCCGTCACCGGCGCCGGCGGCGACGTGCTGTTCGTCGAGGCCACCTCCATGGACGGCGAGGCGGGCCTGCAGGTCACCGGTCAGCTCGGCGACGTGATGAAGGAGTCGGCCCAGATCGCCCTCTCCTGGGTGCGGAGCCACCGCGACGACGTCAACGTCGACGTCGATGCGGAGCACCTGGCCAAGCGGTTCCACGTGCACTTCCCGGCCGGAGCCGTGCCGAAGGACGGCCCGTCCGCCGGCATCACGATGACGACCGCGCTCGTGTCGCTCCTGACCGGACGGCCCGTGCGGCGGGAGGTGGCCATGACCGGTGAGGTCACGCTGTCGGGTCGGGTGCTGCCCATCGGCGGCGTCAAGCAGAAGGTGCTCGCCGCCCACCGCTTCGGCGTCACCGAGGTCATCCTCCCGAAGCGCAACGGACCCGACCTCGACGACCTGCCCGACGAGGTCCGCGCGGCCATGACCGTCCACCTGGTCGACGACGTCAGCCAGGTCCTCGAGCTGGCCCTGGAGTAGCAAGATCTGTGCGCACGCAGCACCGCCATGCGGGGCTGCGTGCGCACAGAAGCAGTCAGGCCTTGCTGCGCCCGAAGCCGAACAGGTGCTGGGCGACCTTGCGCATCTGGATCTCCTCGGAGCCCTCGGTGATGCGGTAGCGGCGGTGGTGGCGGTAGATGTGCTCGAAGGGCATGTGCCGGCTGTAGCCCACGCCGCCGCAGGTCTGCATGGCCCGGTCGGCGGCGTCGCAGGCCAGCCGGTTGGCCCGGTAGTTGCACATCGACGACCTGGTGGGTGACCTCCATGTGGTGCCGGTGGTCCATCTGCCACGCCGTCGTGCGGATCAGCTGGCGCAGCATGGCGGCCTCGGTGTGCAGCTCGACGAGCGGGAACTGGATGCCCTGGTTGGTCGACAGCGCCTTGCCCCACGTGGTGCGGCCGTTGGCGTAGGCGACCGCCTCGTCGATGCAGTACTGGGCGGCGCCGAGCGACGACGCGGCCTGGCGGATGCGGTTCTCGTGGACGAAGTGCTGGGCCAGCTCGAGGCCGTGGTCGAGCGCGGCCGAACAGCGCGTCGGCGCCGCACCCGCACGTCGGTCATCGTGACCTCGGCGTGGTCGGTGGGCATGTTGAAGGTCCACCAGAAGAAGTCGACCGAGAAGCCGGGCGCGTCGGTCGGCACGAGGAAGGCGCTGATGCCGACGGGCGAGCCGGGATCGCCGGAGGTGCGGGCGAAGATGATGTCGTGGGTGGCGTGGTGCAGCCCGCTGTTGAAGCGCTTCTGCCCGTTGATGACCCACTCGTCGCCGTCGCGCACGGCCGTGGTCTCGAGGTACGTGGCGTCGGAGCCGTGGTTCGGCTCGGTGAGACCGAAGGCGAGGCGACGGGTGCCGTCGAGGAAGCCGGGCATCCACTCGGCCTTCTGCTCGTCGGTGCCGAAGTCGCGCATCATCAGCACGGTCGGGAAGTTGCCGACGATCGAGCTCTCGTTCTGCAGGTCGTTGTGCAGCCCGAGGCCCTTGTGTGGCGAGGTGCTCGCGGATGATCGCCATCTCGAGGTTGCTCGCGTCCCGGCCGCCGAACTCGGCGGGGAGGGCGAGGCGCAGCCAGCCGGCGGCGTCGGCCCGGCGTCGCATCTCGCGCAGCAGCTCCTCCCAGTCCGCGCGGGGCACGCCGTCGTTCTCGAAGTCGGTGCGGGCCTACTCGCGGCGGTGGTCGAAGAAGCGCTCGTTGTCGTCCTGCGCCTGCGAGCGGGACGATCTCCGCCTCGATGAAGGCGTCGAGCTGCGTCGAGCGTGGCCTGGATGTCGGCGCGGGATGTCGAAGTCCATCCCCTCGTTGCTAGCCCATCGGCTGGGGGAAGTCGTCGGCGCGCAGCTGAGCGTCGGTGCCACCGTCCACGAACAGCACCGACCCGCAGAAGAACCGGGCATCGGGGCCGAGGAGGAACTGCACGAACGCCGCCAGCTCGTCGGCCGTCCCCTTGCGCCCGACCGGGATCGGAAAGGTGTCGACGAACTGGCCGATGACCTCGTCCTGGCGGGTGGCCTCCAGCATGGGCGTCTCGATGGCGCCGGGGGCGACCGCGTTGAGGGTGATGCCGGCGCCGGCCCAGCCCTCGGTTGGGGCCTGGCGGCGGACCCACCGGGCCAGAGCCAGCTTCGTGGCCGGATACGTGCCCAGCCCGCCGGCCTCGTCCGCGGCGTCCCGGGCCCCGGCCTCGTCGCCGGCCAGGCAGCGCTCGACCACGTTCATCGGCACGCCCGGCTGGCAGGTCGTCGAGTTCGAGCTGATGGCCACCGCGGCCGGTCGATCTCCGGCGGCCAGCAGAGGGCGCAGATCGGTGAGCAGCTCGACGGTGCCGAAGTAGTTGACCGACGCCAGGAGGCTGCCGGCCAGGCCCGAGAGGCCGGCCACGCCGGCCCACGTGACGATGCCGTCGAGGGCGTCCACCTCGCTGGCCACGGCGGCCACCGCGGCAGCCCGGCCCTCGGCCGTGCCCAGGTCGGCGACGACGTCGGCGTCGCGCTGGTCGATGCCGATCACCCGCTGCCCGTCAGCCTCGAGGCGGGTCTTCGTGGCCGCTCCCATGCCGGATGCAGCTCCGGTGACCACGATCGTCCTGACCTTCGCCACGTCGGATCCTCCAGGTGCTCGGGAGGGCGCAGTCTGGCCCACATCCCGGATCGCCCGCGCTGTCACAGCGACCTGGGAAGATCACCTCATGGCGTTCGGTCAGCAGTCCGGTCCCCCAGCCAACGGTCGACAGCTCCGGCAGCTGTCCGAGCTGGTCGAGGCGGCCGGCCACTCCGACTTCCGCGATGCGCGCGGGCCCCTCGGGCTCACCCAGCGCCAGGCGGCCGGCAAGTTCACGGCATCGGAGGCGGACGACCTGATCGCCCGCCTCGAGGCCGAGGCGGAGGGCGGCCCCGAAGGTGCTCCCGCCGCGCCGGCACCGGTGGTCGATAGACGCGAAGCCGAGCGGGCGAAGGTCCTGGGCAAGATGCCCTCGGAGGCGCTGGCCGCCGAGCTGCAGCGGCGGGGCTGGGCCGTGATGGAGCCCTGAGCGGTCGAGGTCTGATCGCCCTCAGCGGGCGGCGGCCACCGGGGCAGCGCGGGGCGCCGGGTTGGAGAACGCCATGGCACCGTCGACGATGTCGCTGCCCTTCAGGGCTCGGTAGTCCTTCCAGTAGCTCTGGTAGACCCGCCACGGGAAGCGGCTCCCCTGCTTCGGGAACCGGTCTGCGGCGCGGAGCACGTATCCCGACGACAGGCTGAGGAGGGGCTCGGGCGTGACCTGCGGGTCATCGTTGCGTGGTGTGCACTGGCGCAGCCCGGTGTCGTGCATGTGGTTGAGCAGCCGGGTGACGTACTCGCAGGTGAGATCGCACTTCAACGTCCACGATGCGTTCGTGTACCCGATGGCGACGGCTGCGTTGGGCACGCCCTCGAGCATCATCCCCTTGTAGGTCAGGCGCTCGGACACATCGACCTCCTGGCCGTCGACGGTGAGCACGATGCCCCCCACGAAGAGCAGCTCGAGGCCAGTGGCCGTGATGATGATGTCGGCCTCCAGCTCAGCGCCCGACTGCAGGCGGATGCCCGTCTCGGTGAACGTGTCGACGTGGTCGGTGACGACCGACGCCGCTCCGGAGCGGATGGCCTTGAACAGGTCGCCGTCGGGCACGGCGCAGAAGCGCTGGTCCCACGGGTTGTACTTCGGCGTGAAGTGGGTGTCGATGTCGTAGCCCTTGGGGAGCTGGACCTCGAGCATCTTGCGGAGCACCTTCTTGACCGGGCCCGGCCAGCGCTGGCTCACGGTGTAGCTGGCCTGCGTCCCCAGGGCCATCATCCAGCGGATGGCCGGCGCTGACAGCCTCGTCGGGAGGGCCCAGCGCAGCGCCCCGGCGACGGGGTTCTTGCCGGGCACGGCCGCGATGTAGCTCGGCGAGCGCTGCAGCATCGTGACGTGGGCGGCGGTGTCGGCCATGGAGGGGACGAGCGTGACGGCGGTGGCCCCGCTGCCGATCACCACCACCCGCTGACCGGTGTGGTCGAGGTCATCTGGCCACGCCTGCGGGTGGACGATCGGGCCCGGGAAGCGGTCCATGCCGTCGAAGTCGGGCAGGTAGCCGCGGTCGTAGCGGTAGTAGCCGCTGCAGCTCAGCAGGAACCCACAGGTGAGCTCGACCACCTCGCCGGTGTCCGTGCGCTCAGCGGTGATGTTCCAGCGGGCGTCGGGCGTGGACCAGTCGGCCGCCACGATGCGATGGTTGAAGCGGATCTTCCCGTCGATCCCCTCCTCGGCTGCGGTGTCCTTGATGTACTGCAGGATGGACTCGCCGTCGGCGATCGTCTTCTCACCGTCCCACGGTCGGAACGAGTACCCGAGGGTGAACATGTCGGAGTCCGACCGGATGCCTGGGTAGCGGAAGAGGTCCCACGTGCCCCCGATGGTGTCGCGCGCCTCGAAGATGGCGTAGGAGGCCCACGGGGACTCGGTCTGCACGTAGTGGCCGGCGCCGATGCCGGACAGGCCGGCGCCGACGATGAGGACGTCGAGGTGCTCCACGGGTGCCACCGCCTCAGGCCGCCGGGACCCGGGTGGTCAGCTTGTCGTTCAAGGTGCCCTCGGCACCGAAGAGCTCCTCGCGCCAGCGGGCCACGAGCTCGTCGGTGTTGCTGTCGTCGGGGTGGAAGTCGGGCCGGTTGTAGTCGCGAAGCTGGTCCCACAGGGCCCGGCTGACGATCGGCGAGCGCCGGAAGGTGCGCCAGCTGCGGCGGAGGGCTCCCCGTCGGTAGGTGGCTCGATCACCGAGCAGCGACACGACGACCTGCAGTGCCATCCCGGCGACGAAGCCGTAGCGCAGCACGTTCATCGTGAGCACCCGCGTCCGCTCGCTGCCTCCGATCGCCTTGTAGACGTCGAAGGCCACGGCCTTGTGCTCGGACTCTTCGAGGGCGTGCCAGAGGAAGAGGTTGCGCACCTCCTCGTGGCCGAACATCTCCCGCGTCTCCTCGCTGCTCAGGACGAGCTCGGCCAGGGTGGCCGTGAAGTGCTCGAGGGCGGCGGTGGCGGCCAGGTTCGACGCCGGCGACATGATCTTCTCCCGCTTCTCCAGCCCCCACTTGGTGATGCGCTCGAAGCGCTTGGTGGGGTAGCCCAGCTGGTCGAGCCGGTCGTTGAAGGCGCGGTGCTCCCGGCCGTGCATGGCCTCCTGGCCGATGAAGCCGTTGACCTGGCGCTTCAGCTCGGGGTCGGTGATCTGGTCGCGGTAGTGGCGCACGGAGCGCACGAAGAAGTCCTCACCGTCGGGGAAGACGGCCGAGAGGGAGGCGGCCAGGTGGCTGAGGATCAGGTCGCCTTCGGGCGCGAAGTGCTTGGGCAGCGTGCGCAGCGCCTCCTCGAAGGAGATGCGCCGGGTGGGGACAGCGCGGGTGGGGTCGCTCGTCTGGGCCATGTCCCCAACCTAGAGGATCTGAGAGATTCCCTCAAGTCCTCAGTTCTGTTACGCTCGCCGGGTGAGCATCCAGCCGGACTCCAAGGGCGCGATGACGAGGCAGGCCATCCTCGCCGCCGCCATCGCCCGCTTCGGGCGCGACGGGTACCGCTCCACCTCCGTGGCCGACATCGCCCGGGATGCGGGCGTCGGCGGCACCGTCGCCTACGCCTACTTCCCGAACAAGGAGTCGCTGTTCCTCGCCGCCCTCGACGAGGACGCGGCCGCGGTGATCGAGGACGGCCTGGCCAAGGTGATCGAGGATCCGGCCAACACGACCTGGCGCGAGACCCTCGTCTTCACCCTCGTCGCGGCGGTCGAGCACCATCCCCTGGCCCGGCGGGTGCTGGCGGGGCTCGAGCCCGACGTCACCGAACGGGTGCTCGAGCTACCTGCGCTCGAGGAGGTGCGGAAGGCGTGTGCCGAGCGCATCCGATCCGAGCAGCTGGCGGGCACGGTGCGGTCGGACATCGACCCGACGTCCATCGGCAACGGCGTCGTGTCGATCGTGCTGTCGCTGCTCATGTCAGTGGTTCAGGTCGGCGCCAGCACTGCGTCCACCTACGGGCCCGACGTGGCTGCCGTCTTCGCCGCCGCCATCGACGCACCCGGTCCTGCTAAGCGCCGCTGAGACACGCTCACGGGCGGGTCACCTCAGCTAACGGCTGGAGGTCCGGCG
Organism: uncultured Microthrixaceae bacterium; assembly: GCA_963846555.1. Lineage (GTDB taxonomy): Bacteria > Actinomycetota > Acidimicrobiia > Acidimicrobiales > VFJN01 > VFJN01. The sequence goes on along the minus strand of CAWJWI010000006.1, from coordinate 75,898 downwards.
GAGGGTGACACGACCTGGCAACCGTTGCCCCTACAGCGTCCCAGCACGGCACCTATGCCGTGCCTGATTCTGGACCTCCAGCCGCGAGCGGTTTGGGCGCGTCAAGATCTCGCAAGCCGCTCGTCACTGCCCGGGAAGAATCACGATCATCGGATCAAGGTCGATCGAGGGCGCTCACACAGCGCGTTTGAGCAAATGCCTAAACAGCGCCACGACCACGAGCAGCAATGCGGCTAGCGCCGGCGCGATCGCGATGTCGGTTCCGGTGGCTGGCAGCGCGAGGCCGGTCGTGGGTCCACTCGTGGGTCCGCTCGTGGGTCCGCTCGTGGCGATGGGCGCCCGAATCGGGGTGGGTTCCGTCCGCTGTGCAGAGCCGGGTGCGGGTGCAGCTTCGCACGTGGCCATGACGTAGCACCGCAGCGGAGGTTCGGTGAGCAGAGTGGGTGCCGTAGCGAGGGAGCTGGCCGCCTCGGTGGCGGGACGATCAGATTCCGCGCGCACGCACGACCCGGTATACCGGCGGTGCTCCGCGCACACGGGACCATGGGCTTGGAGGCAGCGCCACTGACGCCGGATCTGCGGGCGTCCTCGGCCAGCCGACGAGGCGGACGGGCCTCCGCTGCCTCGTACAGGAAGATCGTGGCTGGACGCCTCTCCGCAGCCGCCTGCGCATCGGTTGGTAACTCGTCGGCGTCCAGCGCCCCCAACGTGGCCTCGAGGCTCGGGCCTGCCAGCTTCGAGGATCGCTAGCCCGCGTCGCCGCCTGCATGCGCCCGTGGGCCCATGACGCGAACTGACGCTGCGCGTGCGTCGATCGGCTCGCTGCCTGCCGTCGCTCTGATTGACGAGGCGATGCCCGTCGATCTGCCGGCGGCTGCCTCTGTCGGGCTGGCGACTTCGCGGCAGCGGTCGACCAACATGCGGTACATCCGCCAACCGCTGCCGGCGCGCTCAGCAACGAGTCGGCCTCGAGCGCATCGGGCGAGCCGTGTCCCCTAACGCCGGCTCGGGTCGCCGCTTGAAGCATCATCAAGGCCGCTGATCGGTCGCGGCGATCACCGCCGAACCGCGTGAGGGCCGACCGGCCAGCCATCCCAGGGCAAGCGTCGCCAGAGCGACGAATGGCGCCGCGAGATGCAGCACGACCCAAGGCGCGAGGTCCGACGGGGGCACCTCGCCGGACCCGTCGACGAACACGAATCGGACCTGGTCGGAGAAGGCTGCGTACCAGAGGCCACTGATGTTGTCGCCGACCACGACCGCCCAGAGCGCCAGTTGCTGCCAGCGCACTCGATTCCACGCCACCGCGGTCGAAGCGACCAACGCAATCGTCGCGAGCGTCGAGCCGACCACGACTCCAGGCCGTTGCGAAGGCCACGTCCGGTCCGCAATCGACAGCCCGCACCAGATCAGCAAGGCCACTGCCGCCAGGGAGAGCGACACCTCATGCCAATCCACCAATCGACGAGACCACTGAAGTGGCGCCGACAGCTCGGATAGCGGGACGCCACCGTCTGGGCGGTAACGCCACGTCAACACGACGCCCGTCCAAGCCACTACAGCGAGAGCCAGAGCAGCAACCAGCCCAGCCGCTCGCCGTCCCATGGTCAGCCCCATGCGCGCATCATGCCCGATCTGGATTGCCGCCCCCGCTCCGGTGACGCCCCCGGATCGGTATCAGTCAGGGGCGTCCTATAACGCCGGCTCCGGGTCCCTTCATCCGCCAGCTACGGCTCCTCGTCGGCAACGCTGGCGTGGTGAGGCAGGATCGATTTCAGTTGCTACTTCGAGCCATGTCGCTGGTGGCGACCGTCGCCGGTGCTGACGCACTAGTGCGCGGTACACGTGGCGTGCCTGGCGCCGGCACAGTCGCGCCAAACGTGGACAGCGAATTCCGCTTCTACGCCGCGTGGTACGTCGCTGCCGGCGCACTCCTGTGGAACGCCGCTGCAAGGCCGGAACGATCGACTGAGGTCATCCGAGTCACATCCGGAGCTCTGCTCGGCGGAGCTGCTGGCCGGATCCTTTCGTGGCAGTCGGCCGGCCGTCCCAGCCGGTTCCACCAAGGGCTGCTTGTCACTGAGGCGGTGCTCGGTGTCGCAGTTCCAATTGCTCACCGTCGTCTCGGCCACAGGCGACGCTGAAAGGACCATCCCATAACGCTGGGTCAGCTACTCAGCCGTGAGCTCGCAGACGGCTCTCGATCTCGATGAGGGAGCGGCTCCACGCCACGTCGTCGCTCTCGGCCCAAAGCTCGGCAAGTTCCGATTGGTTGGACCGCACACGATCGAGGGCAGCGAGGGCAGCATCATTGAGCGGGACGTTGGGGGTCGGCCTCGCAGTCCGAACCCACACGGCAGCATCCTCGCCGTACGGCGAGTCCGGAATAGCTGCAGGGTCATTGAGCCACGAGACGACGGCCGCTGCCGCTACGGCAGTCGTTCCTTCCGGCGCCTCGATGTACGTGTCGGCATCGCCGAGTTCGAGCGCGTCAGCGAGAAGCCGGAGGCCCGTCGCTTCGTCGACGCCATCAAAGCCGTAGGCCCAGTCGCCGGCATCGTCGTTGTCGAATGGACCTTCGCCCCATGCACCCATACGGCGAACGTAGCCGCGTCCCATGGCGCCGGCTCGTGGAGGCTCGTGGAGCTGAACGGAACCTATGGGACGCGGGTGGCAGGCGAGGGCGCGCCGGCGGCAGAGCGGAGCGATCGGTGCCGCCAAGCCGGCTTGCGGGTGACTGCGCGGCCCGGCGAGGCAATGGGTTCCGTTCCGGCCAGCCTCAGGCTGCGACGGGTCCGCCGCGGCACCACCGGCACCACCGAGGCGGCGACCATCGGTGTGTAAACGTTTGCGGGTCGGCCGGGGTGTGGGAGGTATGTCGGTGCTCGAGGAGCCGTCCGCCCCTGACGAGGCGACCCTGGTGGAGCTGCGCTCCGCGGCGTTCGAGGACTTCTTTCGCAGGGAGTACCGGGCGATGGTGGCCCTAGCGGCTGCCGTCTCGGGTTCCCCCCACACGGCCGAGGATCTGGCCCAGGAAGCCATGGTCCGTGCCCGCCAGCACTGGGACCGGATCGGCGCCTTCGACAAGCCAGGGACATGGGTGAGGCGCGTCACCATCAACCTCTCCATCAACAGTCGACGCCGCGTGGCCCGGGAAGCGAGGACGCGCCTCGCATGGGGGGAGCGGCGCGAACCCGCCGAGCAACCTCAGGGACTCGACCCGGACCTCCTCGATGCGCTCCGTGCCCTGTCTCCCCACCAGCGAGGCGCGGTCGCCCTGCACTACCTGGAGGACCGTTCGACCCCGGAGATCGCCGACCTCCTCGGCTGCTCCGAGTCCACCGCACGCGTCCACCTACATCGAGGCCGCCAAGCGCTCGCCCAGCACCTCGGAGCCGCACGATGAGCGATCACGACGACACCCTCCCCCCCGAGACCGACGACGAGATCCGCGGCCGCCTGCGCGCCTTCGCCACAGAGGTCAACGAGCGCGCGAACACGGAGGCTGCCCTGCAGCGCATGCCTCGCCGCTCGCGCCCGCCCACCATCCGCCTCCTCGCGATCGCGGCCTGCCTGCTCGCAGTCGTCCTGCTGGCCGCCAGCCTCGCAAACGACCCGGAGCCGGTCGACACCGTCAATCAGCCGCAGACCACCGAGTGCCCGACCACCAGCCAACGCCGAACCATCACTTCAGGAGGACAGATGAGCAAGAAGTTCACCGCCCCCGTCGCCAGCGCAGCGACCGCCATCATGCTGCTCGGCGCGTGCAGCGACGACGGCCCGACGACACTCGCGAAGGGCGACGTGGAGTTCGTCGGGAGCCAAGGCCTCGCCGAGAACAGTATGGACATCACCGCCGAGGAAGAGGATGGCGAGGTAACCGGCGAAGCTCGGTTCAACGAGATCGTGGTCGCGTTCGAGTGCGCAGACACCGACACCGACGGTCTCGTGATCCTCGGCGGCGAGGTGACCACACCGTCGCGCGACAATCCTTCGGGCGTCGGCGAGCTGATGGCAGTGCTCATCCGGGAGGGTGACCCCGACCGCGTCAACGTCTGGTTCGAGGGGGAGGACGACTACGGATCGTGCCAAGGGCTCCTCGACGCAATTCCTGAGGACCATCGCGCCGCCGACAGCTTCGTCGAAGTCCAGGAGGGCGACGACATCCAGACCGGCTGAACCGCGGCTCCCGTCAGAACGACAGCAGGACGCGCGCTCGCGGGTGTCCGGGGTGGAGCTCCCTCCCCGTCACGACCCCGTCGATCAGGGTCCGTCAAAATCCTGCAAACCGTGTCGAGGCGCTTCTCTAGCGTCACGTGCGGCGCACCGAGGACGAGACCATTCAGGAGATGCATGACGCCACGACAGGTTGGAGTCACCATGGACTGCGCTGACGCGGCGCAGCTGGCCGCGTTCTGGGAGCGCTTCCTCGGATACACGCGACGTCCCGGGGCACCCGGAAGCACTTACGAGACGATCGAGCGACGCGACGACGGCGCGGACGGACCTCCGTTCGTGACCTTTCAGACCGTCCCCGAACCGAAGGAGGGAAAGACTCGGCTTCATCTCGATCTCTTCGTCGATCATGCGCGCCCCCTCGTCGACGAGATGCTGGTCGCGGGAGCCTCATCGGTGTCACGGACCGAGGCAGGCGAGTGGACCACTCGCGTGCTCCTGGATCCAGCAGGCAACGAGTTCTGCGTCATCGGATCTGACTGACTCACGTCAGCCGGCCCGCTGCCCGAGGCGAAGGCTTCTACGAGGTGTGACCGCACTGTCCCACAACGCCGGCTCGAGGGCTTCGCGCTCGTGAGTCAGCACCCGAGGGATGGGCTCGCACGACCACTACTGTGGTCCGATGAGCAGCCAGCAAGTACCCGGCGGGGTGGTGCACAAGCTTCCGAGGGACCTTCGCGAAACGCTGATTGGCAACCCCACGGCGCTCGATGCCTGGAAGGACATCACTCCTCTGGCCCGCAACGAGTTCATCTGCTGGGTCGAGGATGCCAAGCAGGAGAAGACTCGAGCGCGGCGACTCCGTCGGACCAAGGAGGAGTTGGAGGAAGGCCAGCGGCGACCGTGCTGCTGGCCGGGCTGCAAGCATCGTGAGCGCACCGGCAAGTAGCAGCTGGCGCTGGCGCAACTGCCGAAGTGACGACAAGGTGTCCCACTACGCGGGGCCTGCGGGCAGTGAGCCTCCGTCAGCGGACGAGCTCCACGACACGTCAGGAAAGCAGGGTCACCTACCTTCCACCCCCCCCTGCTGCCGAGCTCAGGTCGGCGTGAAGCGGAGGGGCAGCTTGGTCGGCCCCCAGATGCCCATGGTCGCCGGCTTCCACTCGATCGGCCCGTCCAGTCGTAGGTCGGGCAGGCGACGGGCAAGCACGCCGAGCGCCTCCTGGAGCTCGGCCCGGGCGAGCGACGCTCCCATGCAGTAGTGGATCCCCGACCCGAACGTGAGCTGGGGCCCAGAGCCGGGCTCACGGCCGATGTCGAAGAGGTGGGGGTCGGGCCAGACCCCTGGATCCAGGTTGGCTGCGGCCAGGCTCAGGACCACGAGGGTGCCCGTGGGGAACCTCACGTCGCGGTACTCGATGTCCTCGCTGGCCAGCCGGGCCGTCCCCCGCACGGCACCCAGATGCCGCATCGTCTCCTCGACCGCGCCCGAGGCCAGGTCGGGCTGGGCCGCCAGCTGGGCCCACTGCTCAGGGTGCTGCACGAGCATGGCCACCGAGCACGCCAGCTGGTTCCGGGTCGTGTCCGTGCCCGCCATGAGCACAGCCTCGGTCATCATCACCAGCTCGCTGGTCGAGAGGCGGTCGCCCTCCTCCTCGGCTGCGATGAGGCGACTGAGGAGGTCATCCGACGGGCTGCTGCGACGTTCGTCGATCATGGCCTGCACGTAGGCATCGAGCTCTCCGGCCGCCTGCTCGATGGCGCCCCGGTCGTTGACGAGGTCGTTGTTGAAGATCCGGAAGATGTCCGTGGCCCAGGCCGAGAAGAGCTTCCAGTCCTCCTTTGGCGCGCCGAGCAGCTCGCAGATGATCGGGATGGGGTACGGCTCGCAGACGTCCGACACCAGCTCGCATGTGCCCTTCGCCGTGATGCCGTCGACCAGGCCGTCGATCACCTCGCGCATGAACGGCCGCAGCCGGTCGGTGGCCTTTGGCGTGAACGTGGGCGACGCAAGGCGGCGCAGCCGGGTGTGCTCGGCCCCTTCCAGCCCGAGGATCGACCTCTGCTGGCGCTCCTGCATCGGGCCGTCGACCCCGGCCAGCTGGGGCAGGAGGCCGATGGCGGAGTGGAAGCGACGCTCTCGCAGGATGGCGACGACGTCGTCGTGGCGCGTCACGGCGTAGCCGAGGGGCATGCGGGCCAGCCAGTGCTGCCCGGCCGCGGCTTCGAAGGCCTCGACGGCCGCAGCGCGGTCCAGGTCGAACACGTCGAGCTCCGGCAGGTCCAGATCGTGCACTGACGTCGGCATCGGTCCCCTTGCTCGGAGTGGCGGAGCTGTCAGGACTCCCTGACCACCACCGGGCTCCGTGTCGCCCCGACGCTAGGACAGAAGACGGATCGAGACCGCGCTCAGAGCACGGCCCAGCTCGGCGGTCGGCGCTCGACGAAGCTGGCGATGCCCTCCTGAGCCTCGGCCGAGGCGAACAGTCGGGCCGACTGCTCGCTCAGCGAGTCGGCCGACGCGGTCAGGTCGGCCAGCACGGCGCGGGTCGTGAGCACCTTCGTCTCGGCCAGGCCCTGGGGGGAGCAGGCCCGGAACGCGTCGAGCACGACTTCCAGCGCAGCGTGCGGGTCTTCGGCCGCCTCCGTGACGAGGCCGATGCGGGCCGCCTCGGCCGCGTCGAACCGCTCTCCGGTCAGGAAGTACCGGGACGCGGCCCGGTCGGTGAGCCGGGGGAGGACGGTGATGGAGATGATGGCGGGGGCGAGGCCGAGACGGGCCTCGGTGAACGCGAAGCTGGAGGAAGCACCGACGATCGCCAGATCACAAGCGGCCAGCAGACCGAGGCCGCCAGCTCGCACGTTGCCCTCCACGAGGGCAACCACCGGCTTCGGCAGCTCGAGCACCTGGCGGAGCAGGTCCACGAGGCGGCTGGTGCCCATGGACGGCCCGCCCTCGCCGGCAGCCTCGCGCAGGTCGGCCCCCGCGCAGAAGGTGGAGGACGTGTGCGTCAGGACGATGGCCCGCACCCCGGGGTCCGAACCGGCCGCAGCCAGCTGCTCGCCGAGCTCGCTCACGAGCTGGGCCGAGAGGGCGTTGCGGTTGGCGGGCGAGTCGAGGGTGATCGTGGCCACGCCCCGGGCGACGGCCAGGTGGACGATCTCGGGTTCGGACATGCCACGACTCTGGCAGGTGGAGGTGCGAACCCACCACGAGAGCGGACGCACCGATACCCTCGCGCCACCATGGGAGCTCTCGAGCGGCACAACGTCAACTTCACCGGTCAGCCCGATGGCCAGCCCATCGTGTTCGCCCACGGCTTCGGCTGCGACCAAGCCATGTGGCGCTTCGTCGCCCCCCACTTCGAGGACGACTTCCGCGTCGTCCTCTTCGATCATGTGGGGGCCGGTGGGTCCGACTCATCGGCCTACGACCCCGAGCGCTACTCGTCGTTGTCCGGCTACGCGGCCGACGTCGTCGAGCTGTGCCGCGAGCTCGACCTCCGCGACGTCATCTTCGTGGGTCACTCCGTCTCCTCCATGATCGGCGCTCTGGCGTCGATCGAAGCCCCGGACCTGTTCGCCAAGCTCGTGTTCGTCGGTCCCTCACCCCGCTACATAGACGACGACGGGTACGTCGGAGGCTTTGCCGAAGCCGACATCGAGGGTCTGCTCGACTCGTTGGCCAGCAACTACCTCGGATGGTCGAGCGCCATGGCCCCCGTGATCATGGGCAACGCCGACCGACCGGCGCTGGGCCAGGAGCTGACGGAGAGCTTCTGCCGCAGCGACCCCGAGATCGCCCGCCGCTTCGCCAGGGCCACGTTCCTGTCGGACAACCGGGAAGACCTGGCCAGGGTGACGACGCCGACGCTCGTGCTGCAGTGCTCCAACGACGTGATCGCGCCCGTGGCCGTGGGCGAGTACGTGCGCGACTCCCTCCCCGACGCGGCCTACGTGCTCCTCGAGGCCACCGGTCACTGCCCGAACCTCAGCGCGCCCGACGAGACCACAGCCGCCATAGACGCGTTCGTGCGTGCCTGAGCCACCGGTGCCCGACGTGGGTGGTGACGAAGCGGTCGAGGCGTTCTACTCCGCCCTCCTCGACGACGACCCGGACGCTCTCTACGAGCGGGCCCCATGCGGGTACCTGTCCACGACGCCCGAGGGCACGATCGTGAAGGTCAACCAGACGTTCCTCACCTTGACCGGGTTTTCGCGGGCCGACCTCGTCGGCCAGCGCACGTTCTCAGAGCTCCTCTCGCCGGGGGGGCAGATCTTCCACGAGACGCACTACGCCCCGATGCTGCGCATGCAGGGGACGGCCCGAGAGATCGCCCTAGACCTGGTCCAGGCCGACGGCTCACGGCTGCCGGTGCTCGTGAACTCGGTGCTCGAGCGCGACCCCAACGGCGTGCCGGTCGTCGTGCGCACGGCCGTCTTCGACGCCACCGCCCGTCGGAGCTACGAACGGGAGCTGCTCCTCGCCAAGGAGCGGGCCGAGGCGTCCGAGTCGCGCGCCACCGCTCTGGCCCGCACCCTCCAGAAGACGCTCATGCCCCCTGCGCCACCCGAGATCCCCGGTCTCGACGTCGGCGCCGCCTATCGGCCCGCCGGCGGGGGCGAGGACGTGGGTGGGGACTTCTACGACATGTTCGAGATCGGCGCCGGGGACTGGGTGGTCGTCGTCGGTGACGTCTGCGGCAAGGGCGTAGAGGCTGCAGTCGTCACCGCACTGGCCCGGCACACCATCCGCGCCGCGGCCGTGAACGAGCGCTCGCCAGCCGCCATCCTCACGACCCTCAACGAGGTGCTCGTCCAGTCCGACACCGACCGCTTCTGCACAGTGGCCCTGCTCCGCCTGCGCTCCGTGGAGTCGGGATGGGCGGCGACGGTCTGCCGGGGCGGGCACCCACCACCGCTGCTGTGCCCTCCTGGTGTCGAGCCCACTCCCATGGCCCCGCCCGGAGCGCTTCTCGGCATCTTCAGCCCGGTCCATCTCGCCGACACCGAGCTGCTCCTCCGAACGGGCGATCGCGTGCTCATCTACACCGACGGGGTGACCGAGGGCCGTCGGGGCGACGATATGTACGGGGACGAGCGCCTGAGCGCAGCGGCGGCTCGACCCTTCGCCTCAGCGGCCCACATGGCCGACGCTGTGCTTGCCGACGTGCTGGCGTTCCAGGAAGGCGACGCCCGCGACGACATCGCCATCGTCGCCCTGGCTGTGCCATAGACCGACTTGACCGGCGCATGGAAGGCGGGGGTGGTGTCACCGATGTCACTGTCTGAGCACCTCCGAATGGGGGAAACCTGGAGCCATGCGGCCCCTGCTCGACTGCCTCAGCCTGTTCGACGAGAGCCTCGACTGGCAGGTCGACGACGACTGCGATGACGATGACGACTCGTTCCTGGCCAGCCCCGAGAGCGAGTGGAGCTGACGACCCGGCGGCGATCTGCCTGCACTGTCGTCGCCCCCTTCTGATGGGCCAAGCGCCACGGTCGGCGCGCCAACGACTCGGAGCAGCTCATCGCTGAGAGCTTGATCGACCTGGTCGCCAGGGCGGAGGGCTGGTGGCTGGTCGCACTGGTGCTCGGACTGGTGTTCGCGGAGAGCGCCATCTTCCTCGACCTCCTCGTGCCCGGCGAGGTCGGTCTCGTCGTCGCCGGTGCGGCTGCCGCTCAGAACGGCACCCCGTTGGCCGCCGTCATCGGGGCCGCCGCAGTCGGTGGGCTCGCTGGCGACAGCCTCGGCTACGCCATCGGACGTCGCTTCGGCGAGCAGCTGGTGGACCACTGGAAGTGGACCCGGCGCCGACTGGGGCCCGGCCTCGAGAGAGCTCGCGCCCACTACGAGCACCGGGGCGGGATGAGCGTCGCGCTGGCCCGCTGGATCGGCGCCCTCCGTGCCGTCGTGCCCGTCGTCGCTGGGTCCTCAGGGCTCCCGCTTCGCCGACTGCTGGCCTGGGACGCGCCGTCGGCTCTGGCCTGGGCCGCAGTGGTGACCAGCGTCGGCTTCGTGTGGGGTGACGACGCCGCAGACATCGTCGACCGAATCGGCCTGGCCATCTCAGTCGGTGCCGTGGTCGTGCTCGTCGTCGTCGCCTGGCTGCTCCGGCGTCGGGCGGGGGCCAAGGCGGGCACCACGTCGTGACGACCCTGCGGCATGCGTCTGTTGTCACCCGCCAGCGGGTAGACCGTCCGCACCACCAGGGAGGGCGCACATGGGAACGGTCGGGTTGGTGCTCGGCGCAGGCGGGATCGTCGGCCAGGCGTACCACGCCGGGGTGCTGGCCGCGCTCGAGCGTGAGACGGGCTGGGATCCGCGCCAGGCAACCGAGATCGTCGGCTCGTCCGCCGGCTCGGTCACCGGGGCGCTGCTCCGTCTGGGCGCGTCGGCTGGCGACATGGCGGCCTACGCCTGTGACGAGGATCTCAGCGACGCCGGCACCGCTCTGTTCGAGATGATCGGCCCGCGCGAGCTCGACCTCCCGCCCCTCGCCGCCCGGGACCTCCTCCGAGGCCGGTGGCGTCCCCCCACCTCGCAGCTGCTGGCCCGGGTCGCCCGTCGCCCATGGGCGCTGCGGCCCGCCGTAGCCGCCGTCACGATGATGCCGCCCGGCTCGGTCGATCTGTGCGAGTACACCGCGGTGCTCGACGGGGTGCCCGCACCCGGCCCCGACGACTGGCCGGCGGGTCTCTCGGTCTGCGCCGCTCGTCGCAACGACGGCGCCCGCGTGGTCTTCGGCCGGGCCGGATCGCCCGAGGCGCCGCTCTCACGCGCCGTCGGGGCGTCGTGCGCCATCCCGGGCTACTTCGCCCCGGTGGAGATCAACGGCGTGGAGTACGTCGACGGCGCCGTGCACTCCCCCACCAACGCTGATGTGCTCGTTCGCCGCAGCCTCGACCTCGTGATCGTCGTGTCGCCCATGTCGGCCGCCCACGGCCGGGCTCGCACGGCTGACAGCGCGGTGCGCTTCGCCGCCCACCGGCGCTTGAGCCGGGAGCTCAACCGCCTGCGCGCCGCCGGCACCGCCGTGCTCGCCTTCGAGCCGACCTCGACGAGCCTCATCCACATGGGCCTCAACGCCATGGCTGAGGATCGCTCGGCCGAGGTCGTGGAGGCCGCGACAGAAGAGACCCGCAACCGCCTGGGCGACCCCCGCCTGAGCTCGCGTCTGGCGCTGCTCGCCGGAGCGGGTGGAGAGGCGGCTGCGGCCTGACCGCCGCAGCCGCCGGTAGCGTTCCGATCATGAGCCCCTCGCGCAGCATCGGAGGGTCCTCCGGCTCGCGCGCGGACCACGACCGCGAGATGCTCACGTTGCTGATCGACAGCGTGACCGACTACGCGATCTACGCCCTCGACCTCGATGGTCGGATCCTCACCTGGAACCCGGGCGCCGAGCGGCTGAAGGGCTACCGGCAGGATGAGATCCTCGGGCGCCACGTCTCGCTGTTCTACGAGCAGCCCGACATCGACGCCGGCATCCCTGATCGAGAGCTGGCCATCGCGGCGGCCGAGGGGCGATTCGAAGACGAGGGGTGGCGGATCCGCAAGGGAGGCACCAAGTTCTGGGCCAACGTGGTCGTGACGGCGCTGCGGGGGCCAGACGGCCGCCTCGTCGGCTTCGGCAAGGTCACCCGTGACCTCACCGAGCGCAAGGCAGCCGAGGACTACCTGCGCCAGAGCGAGGAGCGGTTCCGGCTGCTCGTAGCTGCGGTGTCGGACTACGCCATCTTCCTGCTGGACCCCGACGGAACCATCGCCAGCTGGAACCTCGGGGCCGAGCGGCTCAAGGGCTACCGCGCGGAGGAGATCATCGGTCGTCACATCGCCACGTTCTACCGACCGGTCGACCGCGAGGCAGGCGTCCCTCAGCTCGGGCTGCAGACCGCGCTTGCCGAGGGGCGCTGGGAGTCGGAGGGGTGGCGTGTCCGCAAGGACGGCACCCACTTCTGGGCTGACGTCGTGATCACGGCTCTCCGAAGTGCGGACGGGCAGCACCGGGGCTTCGCCAAGGTCACCCGCGATCTGACCGATCGCAAGCGGAACGAGGATGCGATCCGCGGGGTGCTCGAGCGCGAGCGAGAGACGGCTGCCCGTCTCCGCGAGGTGGACCAGATGAAGACCGACTTCGTGGCCGTCGTGGCCCATGACCTCCGAGGTCCGGTGGGGATCATCCAGTCCATGCTCCACCTGCTCCTCACCGACTGGCCCGGCATGCCCGATGCCGACAAGCGCGACCTCATCGACCGGATGGCGATCCGAACCGAGTCGCTCAGCGGCCTGGTCGACGACCTCTTCGACCTGGCCAAGATCGATGCCGGGCAGCTGAACGTCGACGCCGTGCCGATCGATGTGGCCGCCATCGTGAGCCAGGTCGCGGCCGACACGGGGATCGGATCGTCCGAGCGCAAGCTGGTGGTCCATGGGGATCGAGCCTCGGTCGCCATCGGTGACGAGCGGCGCACATGGCAGGTGCTGATGAACCTCGTCGGAAACGCCCTCAAGTTCTCTCCCGCTGAGACTCCCGTCGAGCTGACGGTCGAGCTGGTCGACGACGAGGTGGTCGTGTCCGTCGTCGACCACGGCCCTGGGATACCCACCGACCAGGAGCACCTGCTGTTCACCCGCTTCGGCCGCCTGACCCAGGCCGCCAGCACCCCGGGCAGCGGCATGGGCCTGTTCATCTCCAAGTCCCTCGTCGAGGCCCAGGGCGGACGGCTGTGGGTCGAGTCCGGCCCGGACGGGGGCTCCACCTTCCGCTTCACCCTCCCGGCCGCCGAGCAGTGACCGGAGCCGGCGCTCAGTCCGGACCGTTCCGGATCCTCGTCGCCGACGACGACGCCGATCAGCGCCTCGTCGTCCGCACCCTCTTCGGGCGGGCCGGCTTCGACGACGTCATCGAAGCCGCCGACGGCGACGCCGCCCTGCAGCTCGCCCTGGAGGAGTCCCCCGACCTGATAGTCCTCGACCTGGCCATGCCGGTCCGTTCGGGGGTCGATGTCCTCCCTGAGCTCCACGAGCGTGTGCCGGGCGCCCAGATCGTGGTGGTCTCGAACTTCCCTCGTCGACGCATGGCCGCCATCACGCGCCGAAGCGGCGCAGTCGGGTACGTCGAGAAGCGCACCCGCGCCGACCGCCTGGTCGAGGAGATCCTCGTGGCCGCAGCGATGGCCGAGCGAACGGCGCACCGCGTGTCCAGCACCTTCAGCGCGGAGCCCACAGCTCCCCGAGAAGCCCGGCACTTCGTGAGGAGCCTCCTCGACGACGACGCCGACCACCTGGTGGCGACGATCGAGCTGCTCGTCAGCGAGATGGTCACCAACGCCGTCGTCCACACGACCAGCGCGCCGACAGTCGACATCCAGCTGACGAACGACATGGTCCGAGTCGAGGTCTACGACGACGACCCGACCCTCCCGAAGGCTCGCGTCCCGGACGAGGAATCGGTCGGGGGCCGCGGCCTCGTCCTGCTGGAGAGCCTGGCCGGAAGCTGGGGCGCCGACCCGATCGGTGGCGGCAAGGTCGTCTGGTTCGAGATCGACCGGGCCGCCGCCACCGGCTGACTTGGGACGCGCCAGCGGCTCTCAACGAACGACGGGGAGCACCTCTCGCTCGAAGAGGCGGAGGCTCGACCATGCGAGCTCCGGTGGGATCCCCCCGCACATGGGATGGAGGAAGGCGAAGGGGAACGAGGCCGCTTCGAGCTCGCGGACGTGCTCCTCGGGGGTGAGCACGTCGTAGGAGCCCGAGGCCCGCAGCTCTGACAGGTCCTCGACCGACCTGTAAGGGGAGCCGGTGTCGTCCTGGGCCTGCCAGGCGCCGTACGCGTTCATCTCGTGCAGGAAGTAGGGGCCCATCTCGGCCCAGCCCTGCTCGGGATCGCGGGCGAGGGCCACGATGCGGTTCCTGCCGATCGGGCACGGCCCTGGGTCGGGGCGCCCGAGGGTCTGCACCTCGTTGCGGAACGCGGGCCACACGTCGGGGATCGAGGGCAGGAACCCGACGTGGAGTCGGGCCGCCCGCCGAGCCGCGGCCGGGCTGCTCCCACCGAGGCTGATGCCAGGTCCGCCGGGCCGGTGCGGCCGAGGGGTGACCTGGACGGTGCGCCCCCGGTACTCGAAGGGCTCACCTGCGAAGGCCGCTTTGAGGGTGGTGACGACCTCGGTGACGCGCTCTGCTCGCTCGGACATGGTCCGGCCGAACATCGCGAACTCTTCGCGGACGTAACCCGCTCCGACCACCACGTCGACTCGGCCCCGGCTGAGGTGGTCGAGCACGATGAGGTCCTCGGCCAGGCGGAGCGGGTCGTGGAACGGGGCGATCAGAGCGGCCACCACGAACCGCACGTTCTCGGTCCGGGCGACCATGGCTCCGAGCATCGTCAGCGGGCTGGGCAGGTAGCCATCGGGGGAGGCGTGGTGCTCCGACACGGCGATGGAGAGGCAGCCCAGCTCGTCCGCCCAGGCCGCCATGTCGAGGGCCGCCGCGTACCGGTCCGCCAGCGTCGTACCGGCCAGGGCCGGGTTGCGCAGGTCGAAGCGCAGGCCGAAGTGGGCGCGCCGAGCTTCGGGTGCCGCGTCGTCCCGGTCCGGTTCCACCCGTCACCCCACCCCCTCGGCCCCGATCCCCGACGATACTGTCGCTCCTCATGACCGGACTCTTCGACGCCTTCTCCTACCAGGGCAAGCGGGCACTCATCGTGGGCGGCGCGACCGGCATGGGCGCCGCGGTGGCCGAGGTGGTGAAGGACGGCGGCGCCGAGGTCGTCGTCATGGACAGGGTCGAGGTGCAGCTCGCCGGCGTGAGATCCATCTCCCTGGACCTGTCCGAGAAGGCGTCCATCGACGCTGCTGTCGAGGAGTGCGGCGGCCCCGTCGACGCCCTGTTCTCCTGCGCTGGCGTGGCTGACGGCACCCCAGGAATCGAGCGGATCAACTTCGTCGGCCACCGCTACCTCATCGACTGCCTCCTCGAGCGCGACCTCATGCCCAAGGGGTCGGCCATCGGCCTCATCTCCTCGGCGGCCGGATTGGGCTGGGAGTCCAACCTCGACCTGATCCTGGAGCTGCTCGAGATCCGAGACTTCGACGAGGCGGCCGCATGGTGCCGGGACCGAGGCCGGGCCACCTACATGTGGACCAAGCAGGTCGTGAACGGGTACGTCGCTCAGCAGGCGCTGCCCATGCTCAGGCGCGGCATCCGCATCAACGCCATCCTCCCTGGTCCCACCGACACGCCGCTGGCCCAAGCCAACGCCGACACGTGGCTGAGCTTCGGGGCCGACTACCGCGCCGAGGTCGGCATCGAGGCGTCGACCCCCCTCGAGCAGGCCTACCCGCTCGTCTACCTCTGCAGCGACGCGGCCGTTGGGGTGAACGGCATCACGATGATCACCGACGCGGGCTACGTGGCCGCCGGTCGTTCCAAGGCCTACCCGACCGCCACCGAGTCGGTGGACTTCCTCCTGGGCAAGTACGGGCCACTGTGACAGGGGTGTAGAGCGAGCGACCCGCTCCTCAGGCCCCGACGTAGGCGGCCAGGTGCTCGCCCGTGAGGGTGGAGCGATCGGCCACCAGGTCAGCGGGCGTTCCTTCGAAGACCACGCGGCCTCCGTCGTGACCGGCGCCGGGGCCCAGGTCGATGATCCAGTCGGCGGAAGCCATCACGGCTTGGTGGTGCTCGATGACGATCACCGTCTTGCCGGAGTCGACGATTCGGTCGAGCAGGCTCAGGAGCTGCTCGACGTCGGCCAGGTGGAGGCCCGAGGTGGGCTCGTCGAGGACGTAGACGCCGCCCTTGTCCCCCATCCGCATGGCCAGCTTGAGCCGCTGGCGCTCCCCGCCCGAGAGGGTGGTGAGGGGCTGACCGATGGTGAGGTAGCCGAGCCCCACGTCGGCCAAGCGCTCGAGGATGACGTGGGCCGCAGGTGTCGCAGCCTCGCCGTCACTGAAGAAGGCCTCAGCCTCGGTGACCGACATCGCCAGCACCTCGCTGATGTCGCGCCGGCCGAGGCGGTACTCGAGGACGGAGGCGTCGTATCTCTTGCCCTCGCACTCCTCGCAGGTGGTGGCGACCGTGTCCATGATCCCGAGGTCGGTGTAGATGACGCCGGCGCCGTTGCACGCCGGACAGGCCCCCTCCGAGTTGGCGCTGAAGAGGGCGGGCTTCACGCCGTTGGCCTTGGCGAAGGCCTTGCGGATCGGTTCGAGCAGGCCGGTGTAGGTCGCCGGGTTGCTGCGCCGCGACCCCTTGATGGCGCTCTGGTCGACGGTGACGACGCCGTCCTGGCCCGACACCGAGCCGTGGATGAGCGAGCTCTTTCCGGATCCGGCCACGCCGGTGATCACGCAAAGAACACCGAGGGGGATGTCGACGTCGACCTTCTGGAGGTTGTTGGCGTCGGCACCTCGCACCTCCAACGTGCCGGTGGCCGTACGAACAGTGCTCTTGAGCGACGCTCGGTCGTCGAGGTGGCGACCGGTGACCGTGCCGCTCCCCCGCAGCCCCTCGACGGTGCCCTCGTAGCAGATGGTCCCGCCGCCCGACCCCGCTCCGGGGCCGAGGTCGACGATGTGGTCGGCGATGGCGATGGCCTCGGGCTTGTGCTCCACGACGAGCACGGTGTTGCCCTTGTCGCGCAGCTGGAGGAGGAGCTCGTTCATGCGTTGGATGTCGTGCGGGTGCATGCCGATCGTGGGCTCGTCGAACACGTAGGTCACGTCGGTGAGCGACGACCCGAGGTGCCGGATCATCTTCGTTCGCTGGGCCTCGCCGCCCGAGAGGGTGCCGGTGGGCCGCTCGAGCGACAGGTACCCGAGCCCGATCTGAACGAACGAGTCGAGCGTCTGGCCGAGGGCATCGAGCAGCGGAGCCACCGAGGGCTCCTCGAGGTCGCGGATCCACTGGGCCAGGTCGGTGATCTGCATGGCGCAGGCACCCGCGATGTTGACGCCCTTGATCTTCGAGGACCGGGCGCCCGCGCTGAGGCGGGTGCCGTCGCAGTCCGGGCACGTGGCAAAGGTGACCACTCGCTCCACGAAGGCCCGGATGTGGGGCTGGAGCGCATCGACGTCCTTGGACAGCATCGACTTCTGGATGCTCGGGATGAGACCTGAGTAGGTGAGGTTGATCCCCTCGACCTTGATCTTGGTCGGCTCCTTGTGGAGCAGGTCCTGCAGCTCCTTCTTGGTGTACTTCTTGATCGGCTTGTCAGGATCGAAGAAGCCCGACTGCCGGAAGATGCGGCCGTACCAGCCGTCCATGCTGTAGCCGGGGATCGTGAGGGCGCCCTCGTTCAGCGACTTGCTGTCGTCGTAGAGCTCGGCGAGATCGAAGTCCGAGACCCGGCCCATTCCCTCGCAGCGCGGGCACATGCCACCGACGCGGTTGAACGTCGCCTTCTCCCGCTTCGTCTTGCCCTCGCCGCGCTCGACGGTGATCGTGCCCGAGGCCGACACCGACGGGATGTTGAAGGCGAAGGCCTGGGGCGAGCCGACGTGCGGCTTCCCGAGCCGGCTGAAGAGGATGCGCAGCATCGCGTTGGCGTCGGTGGCGGTGCCGACCGTGGAGCGGGGGTTCGTGCCCATGCGCTCCTGGTCGACGAGGATCGCTGTGGTGAGGCCGTCGAGCACGTCGACGTCGGGCCGGGCCATGGTCGGCATGAAGCCCTGCACGAAGGTGCTGTAGGTCTCGTTGATGAGCCGCTGCGACTCCGCCGCGATGGTGCCGAACACCAGCGAGCTCTTGCCCGAACCGGACACACCCGTGAACACGGTGAGCCGTCGCTTCGGGAGCTCGACGGTGACGTCCTTCAGGTTGTTGACGCGCGCCCCGTGGACCCGTATCCGGTCGTGCTGGTCAGCAACGTGCAGTGCGGCGGGCGCGGCGGGCGTCTGCTTGGCCATGCCGCCGATCGTGCCACGTCGCCCGGCGGATGATCGTTCGTCACCTTGGGAAGGCGACCGACATGACTGACCCCCAGCACGCCAAGGACAACCCCGACGGCTCCATCGAGGAGCCCGAGAACTCGACTGTCGATGACTGGTTCGGGCAGAACGCAGCCCGGGACGCCGAGCTGGCCGACGAGATCGTGGCCGAGGAGGGCGGCGACCAGGAGGCGGCCGAGAAGCGCTTCGACCAAGAGGCAGAGGGCGAGGACAAGTACGACGCTGGCCATCCCAGACCCTGACTGTCAGGAAGCGGCAGCGGGCTGGAAGAGCTCCACGTAGTTCCCTGACGGGTCGATGGCCAGGACCTGGGCCCCGCCGGGTCCGCGCACGACCTCGTTGCGGAGCGCCACGCCCTCCTCCGACAGGCGGGTGACCTCGGCGTCTATGTCGTCGACGATGAGGTGGATGCGGTTCCACCCCCCGGGCCCGGGGCGCTCCCCGTCGGTCAGCGCCCGACCGGCTGAGCTCTGCGGGCCCGAGAGCAGCAGGCGCAGGCTGCCGCGGGTGACGTCGGCGAAGGCCGGGCTTGAGATGCCTGCCGTGAAGCCGAAGTGGCGGGTGTAGTAGTCGACGCTCTTGGCGACGTCGTCGACGAGGTAGCGCACGTTCACGATCTCGTTGTCAGGCATGGCGAATCCCCTTGGTCTGGTGGTCGGTGAGGTCGGCGAGCAGGAGAGCCACCCGACCTTCGAGCTCGTCGGCGACGTCAGCGAAGGCGGCGTAGGAGGCCTCCTCGTCAGGGGCGTCGGCCGCCGGGTCGGCGATGCTCCAGTGGGCAGCGATCGGGTCGCCGCGGAAGTCGGGGCAGACCTCCCGAACCTTGTCGCACAGCGTGATGAGCCGGTCGAACCGGGTGTGGGCGTACTCGTCGAGCGACCGTGTGGCCCGGTCGGCGATGTCGATCCCGCGCTCGGCCATCGCCCGCACCGCGTTGGGGTGGAGCGCCTTCGGGTGGCTGCCGGCGCTGCAGGCCTCCACCGCGCCACCGGAGCGGTGCTCGACGAGAGCCTGAGCCATCTGCGAGCGGGCGCTGTTGCCCGTGCACAGGAACAGCACCAGCGGACGACGGGAGACGAGCGGCGCTGACGCAGCCGGCCGGAGGGACCGCCCGGCCTCGCCCAGCAGCGAGCGCACCTGGGCCAGGTCGGCCCGGTAGTAGATGTCACGGCCGTCGGCCGAGCTGCGGCGGGCGTGCACGAGGCCGGCCCGCCGGAGCTCGGCCAGGTGGTACGAGACGAGGTTCTGCGGCCTCTCCAAGAGCTCGACCAGCTCGCCGACGCGGCGGTCGCTCCGGCCCAGCTCCTCGACCAGCTGCCAGCGGATCGGCTCGGCCAGGAGCCCGAGGATGGGAGGAGGTGCTGTCCGGGGCACGCCACCATTACATCAAACAAGATTGATGCACCGCAAGGCGCCTGCGCGAACTGTGTCAGACACAGTTCGCGCAGAGACGTTTTGGCTGCGAGCCAGCACGGATGCGGTTCCCCGTCGGGCCATGCGAGGGTGCTTCGGTGCCCTTGCGCATCCTCCTCGTCGACGACGACCTGCGCTTTCGAGCCATGGCCATCCGGCTGCTGATCGCCGACGGGGTCGACATCGTGGGCGAGGTGGAGAACGGCGCCGGCGTCGCTGCGGCCGTGGCGCTGACGCAGCCCGACGTGGTGCTGCTCGACATCGGCCTGCCCGACATCGCCGGGAACGAGGTGGCCCGGCGGCTGCGGCAGGACGGCGCCAGCGTCGTGGTCATACTCATCTCGACTCGTGACGCAGAGGACGGTCGCCGCATGGCCGCCGGCGTGGCCGCCGGCTACCTGCCCAAGGAGGCGCTGTCGCTCCGGGCCATACTCGATGTCACGGAGATCGCCAGCTGCGCGCTAGGCGGCGCGGGGCGGACCGAACCAGGTGGTGAGGGCCTCGGGCAGTCCCGGATCGGTGGGCCCACCGGCCCAGGCGACGTGCCCGTCGGGCCGGATCAGCACTGCCGGTGGACCCGAGACCACTCCGAGCACGGGTAGCACCCAGTCGCCATCCGTTCGGGCCTCGACGAGCCGAACCCGGTCGCTCCATGGGTCGATGTCGAAGGCGCCGGACGAGCCGAGGTCCAGGAGCACAGGTCGGGCCCGGTGCAGGAGCGTGGCCACCCGGGTGGGGCCCTCGGCGGTCTGCAGGTCGAGGTCGGGCATGCGTCGTCCCACGAGCGGGTGTCCCTCCCCCATGTCGTAGTGCAGATCGAGGGCGCAGAGCATTGCGGCGACCGTCCTCCGGGGTTCGTCCATGGCGAGCAGCTCGGTCACGGTGTCGCGGAGTGCCTCGTGGCGGGCATCGGGAGCGCTGAGCGCCACCTGGGCCATCGTGTTCTGCAGCACGCGGGCCCCGACTGGGTGCCGTTCGGCGTGGTAGGTGTCGAGCAGGGCATCCGACGTCGTGCCGCGCACCACCTGGGCCAGCTTCCACCCGAGGTTCACAGAATCCTGGACCCCGGTGTTGAGCCCCTGGCCCCCATGCGGCGGGTGGATGTGCGCGGCGTCGCCAGCGAGCAGGATCCGGCCCCTTCGGTAGGTCACCGCCTGGCGAACCATGTCGGTGAAGCGGGAGATCCAGGTGGCCCGACGAAGACCGAAGTCCGTCCCGTAGATGCCGACGAGGGCCTCACGAAGCTCGTCTTCGCTGGGGAGACCTGAGTGGTCGGCCTCCCGCTCGGTGAGCACGAGCCGGAACAGGCCCTCGTCGGGCGCGGGTCCGATGGCGTGCTGACCGAGGCCATCCCGGTGGAAGCCGAGCTGCGGCTCCTCTCCCATCTCGACCTCCGCGATCATCCAGCTGGTCGAGGCGTCCAGCCCGGCGAAGTCGATCCCGGCTGCCTTGCGGACGAAGCTGCGGCCGCCGTCGCAGCCGACGAGGTACTGGGCCCGGAGCGCGGAGCCGTCCGACACCTCGACGTCGACGCCGGTGTCGTGCTGACCGAACCCCACCACCTCACGGCTCCGGAGGATCGGCACCCCGAGCTCCTCCACCCACTCGGCCAGGAGGGGTTCGATCTGGCTCTGCCAGAGCGCCAGCACGTAGGGGTGGCGGGTGGGGAGGTCGCTCACGTCGAAGCGGATGCCGGCGAACCCGTGCGCATCGAAGGTCTTGCCCGCCTCGAGGAAGCGATCCGCGATGCCGCGCTGATCGAGCACCTCGATCGTCCGGATCAGCAGCCCGCCGGCTCGTGACCCGTCGACCTCCTGGTTCTCCCGGCGCTCGACGACGACCACGTCGATCCCCGCCAACGCCAGCTCGCCCGCCAGCATCAGCCCCGTCGGGCCACCTCCTGCGATCACCACCGCGTGCTCGGTCATCGCCGCTCCCTCTCCTTCGTGGACCCGTCATGGTCACCACGTCGCAGTCGCTTGCGGCAAGCCCCCACCCCTGAGTTACCGTTGTGGTGGCGGGGGATGGACGTAAGGCCTTGGGGGCCCTGGAGCGGGATCCAGCGCGCGCCGAGGGCCACGGGCATTGAGATCTTGGATTGGCCTGTCGATTGGCGCCGACTCGTTCGTAGAGGATGTGAGCGCCCGCCCGGGACGCCATCTGAAGGAGGAACCGAACATGCCCCAGTACCTGATCTCCGTGTGGCACGACGACGACTACGCGGACGCCGACTGGTCCGATCCCGACCTGCAGCGCATCGGCCAGCAGGTCGGCTCCGTCAACGAGGAGATGGAGCGCACCGGCGTCTGGGTGTTCGGCGCCGGGCTGCAGCCGCAGTCGACCGCCACGGTGCTGCGCGCCGACGGCGGCGAGGTGACCATGACCGACGGCCCCTACGCCGAGACCAAGGAGCAGATGGGTGGCTTCTGGGTCATCGAGGTCCCCGATCTCGATGTCGCCCTCGAGTGGGCCGGCAAGTGCACCGCCGCCTGTGAGGGCCCCGTGGAGCTCCGTCCCATGCAGGTGGGTGACTGACCCGGCTGACGAGCTCGCGGAGATCTACCGCCGCGAGGTCGGCCGCTGCACCGCCACCGTGATCCGCTTCCTCGGCGACATCGACCTCGCCGAGGACGCGGTAGCGGAGGCCTTCGCCATCGCGGCCTCGCAGTGGCCGGCCAAGGGGGTGCCGCCAAACCCCGGCGCCTGGATCACCACGACCGCCCGCAACCGGGCCATCGACCGGCTGCGCCGCGAGTCGACCCGCGGCGACCGCCACCTGGCCGCCCACCGCCTCCAGAGCGATCCCATGGAACCCGACCCGATCCCCGATCCCCGGCTGGCGGACCTCGACGCCCTCGTCGACGTCGTGGTCGACGACCAGCTGCGGCTGATGTTCCTCTGCTGCCACCCCGCGCTGGCCGCCGACGCCCAGGTCGCGCTGACGCTGCGGCTGCTCGGCGGCCTCGAGACGGCCGAGATCGCCCGGGCGTTCCTCGTGCCCGAGGCCACGATGGCCCAGCGCCTCGTGCGGGCCAAGCGCAAGCTGCGTGACAACCACGCCCCATACCGCGTGCCGCGCGGCGCCGAGCTCCCAGACCGTCTCCACGCCGTCCTGGCCTCGGTGTACCTGATCTACACCGAGGGTCACACCGCGACCTCGGGCTCGTCGCTCACCCGGGTGGACCTCTCGACCGAGGCCATCCGCTTGGGTCGGGTGCTGGCCGAGCTCATGCCGGACGAGCCTGAAGGGATCGGCCTCCTGGCCCTGATGCTGCTGACAGAAGCACGACGGCCTGCCCGCGCCACGGCCGACGGGGCGATGGTCCGCCTGGGCGACCAGGACCGCTCGCTGTGGGATCTGGGGCTTGTCACCGAGGGTCACGCCCTGGTGCGGGCGTGCCTCCGTCGCGACGCGCCTGGGCCGTTCCAGGTGCAAGCCGCCATAGCCGCGGTGCACGCCGACGCCCCCTCGGCCGCGGACACGGACTGGGCCCAGATCGTGACCCTGTACGACCAGCTCCACACCCTGCGCCCCACAGCCGTCGTGGCCCTCAACCGCGCCGTGGCCATCGCCGAGCGAGACGGGGCGGCCGCCGGGCTGGCCGCGCTCGACGGCCTCGGCTCGGAGGCCCTCATCGGATACCAGCCGTTCCACGCCGCGCGCGCCGACCTCCTCTCCCGGTCGGGCCGGCACGACGAGGCGCGACGCGCCTACGACCGGGCCATCGAGCTCAGCGGCAACCCGGCCGAGCGGGCGTTCCTGGAGCGACAGCGAGCTGCTCTCCCGAGCTGAACCGGCCGGGGCTGCCGCTCGGCCCGGGCCAGCGCCCTTCCCCCCTGCCCCCTGGCGGCTGCGATGATGCGGGGCGTGGGTGACGACGCGGTCGATCGGCCGTTCGGGTTGCGCGTGCTGGGAGCGCGCACGGAGTCCGGGCGCCAGCTGCGCTACCGGGTGCAGGCCCTCCTAACCCTCGCCATCGTGTCGTCGCACGTCGTGGGTGCAGTGGTCGTGATCGTTCTGAGCCTCTGGGTGATTCCCGGATCCAACCTCCTCGATGTCGACGAGCGAGTCTTCGTCGTCGTGGTCGTCCCCGTGTACGTCATCGCTGCGGTTGTGGCGTGCGCGGTCTGGGGCACCCGTCGTGAGCTGCCGCGCCTGCGGTGGGCCGCGGACGATCGGCGCCCGACTCCGGTCCAGCAGCGCGCCGCTCTGCGCGCTCCGCTGCGACTGCTCGTCGTGCAGGTCGTTCCCTGGTTCGGTGCGACGCTGCTGTTCGGAGCGCTGGCCGCATCCGGGGGTGCCCGCCTGGTAGTGCGGACCTCGCTCACCGTCGCCCTCGGGGGCGTGGTCAGCTGCACCTTCGCCTACTTGTTGAGCGAGCTCGCGTTGAGGCCCGTCGCGGCGCGAGCGCTCGTAACGCCTCTCCCCGACGGCATGCGGACCGGTGGTCTGACGATGCGGGCCCTCCTGGGCTGGATCATCGGCACCGGGACACCGCTCTTCGGACTGCTCATGGTGGCCGTGTTCGCCCTGGTGGAGAAGGACGTAGCCGCGTCGTCGCTGGCCGTGTCGATCCTGGGGCTCGGCGGGCTCGCCCTTCTCGTCGGGCTGTTGCTCCTCTCCCTGGGCAACAGACGGCTCGTCGACCCGTTGCGGGCCATGCGACGAGCGCTCGAACGGGTCGAGCAGAACGACCTCAGCACTCAGATCGTCGTCTACGACGGCAGCGAGATCGGGCAGGTCCAGTCTGCCTTCAACCGCATGGTCACGGGCCTTCAGGAGCGGGCTCGTCTCCAGGATCTCTTCAGCCGCCACGTTGGCGACGCCGTGGCCCAGGCCGCGCTCGACCAGGACGCCTCCTTCGACGGGGTGCAGTGCGACGCGACGGCTCTGTTCGTCGACCTGGTCGGATCTACGGCGCTGACCGAGCGGCTCAGCCCCCACGAGGTCGTCGGGATCCTGAACCACTTCTTCGAGCGCGTCGTGGCCGCGGTCGACCACGAGGGGGGCTGGGTCAACAAGTTCGAGGGAGACGCGGCCTTGTGCGTGTTCGGTCCTCCCACCGGACTCGAGGACCACGCCAGCGCGGGGCTCCGTGCGGCTCGCCAGCTGCAGTCCGAGCTGCAGGCGCTGGTCCAGGACCTGGGCATCGAAGCCTGCATCGGGGTGGCGTCGGGCGCCGTGGTCGCGGCCAACATCGGATCGCAGCAACGGTACGAGTACACGATCATCGGGGACCCAGTGAACACCGCCGCCCGTCTCACCGAGATCGCCAAGGGCACGGTGAAGCGGGTGCTCGTCGCAGACAGCACGCTGGCGAGGGTCGACTCGAGGGAGGCCGCCCGCTGGTCGCACCACGACACGACCGTCCTTCGCGGACGAACGACGCCTACCGCCTCCTACACCCTCTGACCGGCCGAGAATCGCAGAGCTCTCTGGTCTGCTGTTTCGATGACGCCGGACGGGGTCGCTGAGACCTACCCGCTGGTGATGTCGAGCCCGGCGTCGGCCGCGGCGTCCCAGTCGTCGTCGATGTGGACGACCTCCCGGCCCGCGCAGCCCATCAACGAGGCGCCGATGGCGGCGCGATATCCGGACTGGCAGTGGACCCAGACCTCGCCGGCGGGAACGTCGTCCTGGCGGCCGTGGAGCTCGTAGAAGGGGATGTGGACGGCCCCGACGATGTGCCCCTTCTCCCACTCATCGGGTCGGCGGACGTCGAGCACGACGATCTGGGCCCCCCGGGCTTCGCGCTCGGTCGAGAGTGCCGCGAAGTCTGCGCGGCGGTAGCTGGCGACCGCGCCGTCGGGCGTGAGGTCAGCGGGCTCACCGATGGCGGCGCCGGCCAGGTGGTCGATGCCGATGCGCACGAGCTGGCGTCGGGCGTCGGTGACGTCGTCGGCACGGTCGCCGATCAGGGTGATGGGCGCGTCCCACGGGACGGTCCATCCAAGATGCGTGGCGAAGGGGTCGGCGAGCTCGATGGCGACGGTGCCAGGAACGTGTCCGGCTGCGAAGGCTCGGCGGGACCTCAGGTCGACCACCCACTCGCCGTGCTCGATGCGGTGCTGGAGCACGGCGGGGTCGACCGGGTCGGGGAGGGAGAGGTCGGCCTCGTCGGGGCCAGCGAGGTTCAGGGGCGCCATGTGGGCGTAGTAGCGGGGGTACGCGGTGAGGCCTTCGAGGAGCTCGGCGACGAACGAGTCCTCGTCGCTGGTGAGGGCGTTGTTCTGCTCCTTCTCCTTGCCGATGGTCGACTCGGTGCCCTTGGTCTCGGTGGCCGAGCAGAAGCTTCCGAAGCCGTGGGTGGGATACACCTCGGCCTCGTCGGGGAGGGCGTGGGCCAGGCGGTGGGCCGAGCGGTGCTGGGCACGCGTGAGCTCCTCGGTTCGGTCTGGGTCGACGAGGTCGGTGCGCCCCATCGCCCCGAAGAGCATCGATCCGCCAGTGAACACAGCGACGGGCTCGTCGAGCACAGCCACGGCATAGGACATGTGCGTGGGTGTGTGGCCCGGGGTGTGGATGGCCGTCACCGTGAGCGATCCGGTGTCGATGGTGTCGCCGTCACGGATCCCCTGCCGCTCGAAGGCGACGGGATCATCAGCGTTGAGCACATAGGCCGCACCGCAGTGGCGGGCCAGGGCCAGACCACCGGTGACGTAGTCGTTGTGGACGTGCGTCTCGAGCACGTGCGTGATCTCCACGCCGTCGGCGGCCTCGAGGATCCGGTCGATGTCGCGCTGCGGGTCGATGACCACTGCGACCGTGCCGTCGGTGACGACGTAGCTGCGGTCACCGAGCCCAGCGGTCTCCACGATTCGAACCTCGACCATCTTCGCTCCTCTGCTCGGCCTGCCCGCCCGCGTTGTGCCCAGAGCGGTCGAGAGTGATACCCCCGGAGGTGTCTTGACTACCCCCGGGGGTATATGTATGGTGACCTCGTGGAACTTCCTGAGGACACGATCGGTGATGTCATCCGCCGCCTTCGGCGGGTCGAGGGACAGGTGCGGGGGATTCAGCAGATGCTGACCGAGGGACGGGATTGCCGCGATGTGGTGACCCAGATGTCCGCCGCCAACAAGGCGCTGGAGCAGGCCGGGTTCGTCCTCGTGGCAGCCGGTCTCACCTGGTGCCTCGAGGACCCGGAGCGATCGGCCGCCGAGGGCTACGACATCGCCGACGTCCAGAAGATGTTCACCAAGCTCGCCTGAGCTCGGCGGTGACCTCACGGGGTCACCGCCACCCAATCCGTTCGCCTCCCGGCGCGACCCGTCCCCGACCCGTCGCGCCCAGACCCGAAACGAGCCCACGAATGTCCCTTGTCCAGGATCGACCGAGCACGACCGACCGTGGTGCTGTGAGCGAAGGCTGGCTGGCTCGTCTGGGGCGCGCCTCGACCCGGCGTCCGAAGCGCGTCGTCGTGCTGTGGCTGGCGATCGTGGCCGTGGCGGCGCCGCTGGCCGTGACCCTGACGGGCGCGCTGTCTGGTGCGGGCTGGGAAGCACAGGGCTCCACCGCCCAGGAGGTGCGCGACGAGCTTCGAGCCGACTTCCCGCAGCTCGGTGCCGAGGCTGCGATCGTCGTGTACCGCCAGGAGACCCCGCTCGTCGAGGAGCCCGCTGGCCTGGCTGCCGTCGTTGCTGCGCTGGAGGGCAGTCCGGGGACCACCTCAGTGGTGGACCCGGTGCGGGCGCCGGCCGAAGCTGGGCTGGTCGCCCCGGACGGCAGGACTGCGCTCATCCCTGTCGGGCTCGAAGCCAGAAGCGACGCCGACCTGCCCGAAGCCGCAGGCGAGGTCATGGCCACCGTCGAGGACCTCGACCTCCCGGCGGGCGCCACAGCCGACGTGACGGGCGAGTGGGCCGTGTGGCACGACTTCAACGCCTCGAACGAGGCCGCTCTGCACAAGGCCGAGCTTCTCTCCGGCCTGCCGACGATCCTTCTCCTGTTCTTCGCGTTCGGGTCCGCCGTCGCCGCGGGCATCCCGCTGCTCCTGGCGATCGCCGGCATCGCAGTGGGGTTCGCGGCGCTGCACCTCGGCACCGGCCTCACCCCCCTGTCGGTCTGGTCCATGAACTTCTCGATGATGATCGGCCTGGCCGTCGGCATCGACTACGGCCTCTTCATCGTCTCCCGCTACCGGGAGGAGCGGGCCGACGGACGGGACCCGGCCGATGCCGTCGCCGGGACGTTGGCCACCGCGGGCAAGGCGGTGTTCCTGTCGGCCCTGACCGTGGTGCTCTCCCTCGCTGCCGTCTTCCTCGTGCCGGTGATGGTGTTCCGGTCGATGGCCGCCGGGATGATCCTCTCCGTCGTGGCCACCGCTGCCGCCTCCTTGACGCTGCTCCCAGCGGTGCTGGTGCTGCTCGGTGACCGGGTGCTGCGCACCCGACGCGCCGGACGGGACGACGACGCTGCGGCCGGGCGCTGGGCGCGATGGACC
Organism: uncultured Microthrixaceae bacterium; assembly: GCA_963846555.1. Taxonomy (GTDB): domain Bacteria; phylum Actinomycetota; class Acidimicrobiia; order Acidimicrobiales; family VFJN01; genus VFJN01. Next base: position 47,912 of record CAWJWI010000006.1, on the reverse strand, counting down.
GCCGTGGCGATGCGCCGTCCCGTCGCCACCCTCGCCGTCGGGCTCGGGGTTCTGCTCGTCCTGGCCGCACCCGCCGCGGGCATGAGGTTGGGCATGCCGGGCGCCCGCGTGGTCGACCAGGGCAACCAGAGCCGCGACGGCTACGACGCTGTCACCGAGGCCTTCGGCCCAGGAGCTGCGGCGCCGCTGTTCATCACGGCTCCGGCTGCCGAGGCTCAGAGGGTCGTCGAGGTGGTCAGCGGGGTCGATGGCGTGGTGGCAGCATCGATCGTCGCCGAGCCGGCGACGTCCGGTCGGGTTGCCGTGCGAGCGATCCCAGCTACCGCGGTCGACGACGAGGCCACATCGATGCTCGTCTCTGATCTCCGGACCCTGCTCAGCGACGAGGCGCCCGGGGCGGTGGTCGGAGGTCCCGGCTCCCAGAACGGCGACCTCACCACCGCCCTCACCGGCGCCGCACCCAAGGCCGTAGGGCTGATCATGGCCCTGGCCTTCGTCCTGCTGCTCGTGGTGTTCCGCAGCCTGCCGATCGCCATCGTGTCGCTGTTGTTCAACCTCGTCGGTGTGGCGGCCAGCTTCGGCTTCGCAACCCTCGTGTTCCAGCACGGCTACGGGGCGTCGCTCCTCGGCATCGAGCACCAGGGCTTCGTCGACGCCTGGGCGCCCTTGTTCTTCTTCGCCCTGCTCTTCGGCCTGTCGATGGACTACCAGCTGTTCCTGCTCGCGGCCATCAAGGAGCGCCACGACGCCACCGGCGACGCCCTTGCGTCAGTGGCCGAGGGCATCGGACGCACCGGCCGGCCGATCACCAACGCCGCTCTGATCATGATCGTCGTCTTCCTGGCCTTCGGCGTGACCGGCCCGATCCCCCCGACCGAGCTCGGCGTCACCCTCGCCCTGGCCGTCCTGATCGATGCCACCGTCATCCGCATGCTGCTCGTCCCCTCAGCCCTCGCCCTGCTCGGCGAACGGGCCTGGGCCCTCCCGGGCTGGCTCGACCGCCGGCTCCCGACAGTGAGGTTCTCCCACTGATGCCTGAATCGCCTACGAACCTCTTCTTCCGCCAGTACGACCTCGGGTGCCTGTCGCTGTACAGCTACCTGATCGGTGACACGACCACGGGAAGAGCAGTGGTCGTCGATCCCCAGCGCGACATCGGCGAGTACCTTGCCGACGCGGAGGCCAACGGCCTGCAGATCGAGCGGGTCCTCGAGACCCACTTCCACGCCGACTTCCTCTCCGGCCACCTCGAGCTGGCGGCCGCGACAGGGGCGGTCATCTCCTACGGCGAGGGGGCCAGCACGGACTTCGCCATGGAGGCGCTCGCCGACGGCCGTCGCCTCGATCTCGGCCAAGTCGTCCTCGAGATCCGCTCCACTCCGGGTCACACCCCCGAGAGCATCTCCATCGTGGTCCACCCCAGCCCCGATGCCGCACCCTGGGCAGTCCTCACCGGCGACACGCTCTTCATCGGCGACGTCGGCCGGCCCGACCTCCTCAGCTCCACGGGCTGGACCGCCGACGACCTCGCCCGTCGACTCCACCGGTCTCTCCACGGCCAGCTCCTCACCCTCCCCGACGACACACTGGTCTTCCCCGCCCACGGAGCCGGGTCTGCGTGCGGGAAGAACCTCTCGACTGCGGCGTCCTCGACGATCGGCGAGCAACGGGCCACCAACTACGCCCTCCGCCCGATGAGCGAGGAGCGCTTCGTCTCTGTCGTCACCGAAGGACAGTCCGTCGCACCGCTCTACTTCGCGTTCGCGGCCGACGCGAACCGACGTGACCGCGACCTGCTCGACGACACTCAGCCGCCGACCGCGCTCACCATCCAAGAGGCCATCACCCTCGGCGACGCCGGTTCAGTGCTCGTCGACACCCGGTCCCCCGAGTCCTTCGCCTCCGGACACGTCCGCCGATCGGTCAACGTCGGTCTCGACGGCCGGTTCGCCGAGTACGCCGGCGACATCATCCGCCCGGGGCAGCACGTCGTGCTCCTCGCCGATCCTGGTCGGGCCATCGAGGCGAAGGTGCGCCTCGCCCGCATCGGCTTCGACGACGTCGTCGGTGCTGTCGAAGGCGTCGAAGCTGCTCTCGCCGATCACCCCGAGATGGCCGAGAGGGCCAAGCGCATCCCTGCCGCTGACCTTGCGGCCTGGCTCGCCGATGACGACGAAGTCATCGCGGTCGTCGACGTTCGCGGGCCCGGTGAGGTCGAGGCCACCGGCACGATCCCGCAGGCCCGCAACCTGCCCCTCGCCCAGCTCCTCGACCGCCTCGGAGAGCTCGACCCGGAGGTTCCGACGGTTGTCTACTGCGCCGGCGGGTATCGGTCCTCCATCGCTGCATCTACCCTCCGCGCCCACGGCTTCGTCGCCGTCGCCGATCTGATCGGCGGATACGGCGCCTGGGCCCCCGATCCCGACCATGAACGGAGCACACCTTGACCACCCCCCTGCCCGAGATCACGCCTGCCGCGGCCCACGACCGGCCGGCTGGCACCGTCCTCCTCGACGTCCGTGAGCCCGACGAGTGGCAGGCGGGCCATGCCCCAGGCGCGCAGCACATGCCCCTCGGTCAGCTCGACCCCGCCGCCCTGCCCGACGACGCTCCCGTGCTGTGCATCTGCCGGTCGGGGGGCCGGTCCTCCAAGGCGGCCGAAGCGCTCCAGGCCGCCGGGATCGACGCCTCGAACGTGACCGGAGGCATGAACGGCTGGGCCGAGGCAGGCCTTCCCGTCGAGACAGACGACGGTCGACCCGGAACGGTGACCTGAGCCGTCGGTGCGCGCCCTGCTGGCCTCCCCGCTCGGGTTCCTCATCGGCCTGTCCCTCGGTGCCCTCGGCGGCGGCGGCTCGATCCTGGCCGTCCCCGCCCTCGTCTACGCGGCCGGTCAAGACCCGCGCGCCGCGACCGCCACCAGCCTGTTCCTGGTGGGCACAGCGTCACTCGTCGGGATGGCCCCGCACTGGCGCTCCGGGCGCGTCCGGGTCGCCACCGGTCTGGCCTTCGGGGTGTGCGGGATCCCCGGCTCCATCGCCGGGTCCGCTCTCAACCACCGCCTCGACCCTGACCTGCTGCTCCTTGCCTTCGCGGGCCTCGTGCTCGTGGCCGCCTGGCGGATGCTCACCGGCTGCCCGACGTGCACTCGCGTCGGAGAGAAGCGGGACCTCGAGCGCGCGGACTCCCCGGCCGGCGGTGCCGCCACGCTCACACGGGCCAGCCTCGATGCGCGCACCATCCTCACCGTCCTCGCCGCTGGTACGGCTGTCGGGTTCCTCACCGGGCTCTTCGGAGTGGGCGGCGGGTTCGTGATCGTGCCCGCCCTCGCCCTCGCTCTCAAGCTCCCAATGCCCCAAGCCATCGGGACCTCCTTGCTGGTGATCGCCGTCAACAGCGGTGTGGCGCTCACGGCCCGTCTCGCCACCACGAGCATCGACTGGGCCATCACCATCCCGTTCACCGTGGCCGCCATCGCCGGCGTGCTCAGCGGCACAAAGGTGGCCGACCGCCTCGAGCCCAAGCGCAGCCTTCGCGCCTTCGCCGCCCTGCTCGTCGTCGTCGCCGTGTACACGGCGATCAGCGCCGGCGCCGACCTGACGTGAGCGATCGAGGCACCGTCGACCCTCTCAGCGAGCAGAGCGAGCGCAGTGGTCCCTAGCGTCGTGCGGCGGGGCGCACGTCGTAGCTGATCCGCATCTCCTTGATGCCGTTGATCAGGTTCGAGTGGAGGCGCCGAGGTGGGGCCTCCAGCGCGACGTTCTCGATCGTCGCCAACAGCTCGGTGAAGAGGACCCGGAGCGACAGCCGGGCCAGGTTCGCACCGAGGCAGAAGTGCTCGCCGATCCCGAACGACTGATGCGGGTTCGGCGACCGATCGATCTGGAACGTGTGCGGGTCGTCGAAGACGGCTGGGTCGCGGTTGGACCCGGCGTACCACATCAGCACCTTGTCGCCTGCCGAGATCGGCTGGTCCCCGAGGACGAGGTCGGTCGTGGCCGTTCGACGGAAGTGATGGATCGGCGGCTCCCAGCGGAGGATCTCTTCGACTGCACCCGGGATGAGGCTGGCGTCCTGGGTCACCCGAGCCAGGGCCTCGGGGTGATCGAGCAGCGTGAGCAGCCCGTGCGAGGTCGCCGTGCGCGTCGTCTCGTTGCCCGCCACGATGAGGAATATGAAGAAGAGGGTGTACTCCAGGTCGGTCAGGCCGCGGCCGTCGACCTCGGCCTGGAGGAGCGTGGTGGTGAGGCTGCCGGTGGGGTTGGCTCGATCCCGAGCCGCCAGATCGGTGGCGTAGCCGAAGATCTCGGCCGAGGCCACCAACGAGGTCTCCGGGGTCGGCGCCACCTCCGGGTCCTGGTCGTCGATCAGCGCATGGCTGAGCTCGTACAACCGTTGCCGGTCGGCATCGGGGACACCCATGAGCTCGCTTATCGACCACATCGGGATGCGCGCCGCGACGTCGGTGACGAAGTCACAACGAGACCCTTCCCGCAGCTCCCCGACCACCCGGGCCGTCTCGGCGCGCAACGACTGGTCGAGCTTGGCCATCATCTTCGGGGTGAACGCCTTGGAGACGATCGAGCGGAAGGTCCGGTGGTCGGGCGGATCCATCCCGATGATCACCATGCGCAGCTGCTCGAGCGAGCCGTCGATCGGATCCAGCCGCAGCGGTCCCCCGACGTAGCTCGAGAACTCGGCCGGCGACGTCGACACCCGACGCACGTCCTCGTGCCTCGTCAGCGCCCAGAAGCCCGGACCGTCGGGCTCCTCGTGCCAGTGCACCGGGGCCTCGGTGCGCAGCCGATCGAGCCACTCGTGGGGCGCCGCGCGCTCCCACACCGACGCGTCGGTGAGATCGATGTCGGCCAGACCAGCGCGCGGCTCAGGTCTCGTTCCGTCCGAGCTGGTCATGAGGGTTGCCTCTCTGGATCGGATCCCACGAGCGACGGGACCAAGAAGGACTCGACCATCGCACGCTCTGCCGCGTCGTCGTTGCCGGGCATCGCCAGCAGCGACACGATCGAACGGAGGAGCCACCCGGCCCGCAGCTCGAGCCCCTCGCGGGCCTCAGGGCTCTGGTCCATCTCGTCGAGAGCGCCGAGCGACATCGTCCGGAGCAGCTCGGAGCTCTGGCTGACCCGGATCGGGACCGCCATGTTCTCGGGCTCGAACCAGACCGACAGCAGCGGGTCGGACCGCACGGCGGCGATGCCCCCGAGGATGCGGTCGGCCAGGGTGTCCGGCTGCCCATCGCTGCGCTCGCCGGCGAGCTGGGCCGCGATCCGGAGGGTGGCCCTGTGCACGAAGGCGTGGTGCAGGGCGTCCTGGTTGGGGAAGTACCGGTAGAGCGTGGCTCGAGAGCAGCTGGCGTACCGGGCCACGTCGATCATCGTCGCCTTACCCACCCCGAACGCCGCGAACGCCTGGCCCGCCGCGTCGAGGAGCTCGTCTACGGCGTTCCCTGCATCGGCATGACGGCGCCAACCCTTGTGGGACACATTCGCTAGCCTGCCTCACAGGTCGACCGACCGCAAAGCCCCCGCCCGGGCATCCTCGGAATACCCCCAGGGGTAGCATTGTTCTAATAGCTGTACCTCTCCCCGACCGAGGAGCGATCTCCATGGCCACCATCAACCTCACCGAGTCCACCTTCGACGACACCGTGAAGAAGGACGGCATCGTCCTCGTCGACTGGTGGGCCAGCTGGTGCGGACCTTGCCGCAGCTTCGCCCCGGTGTTCGAGGAGGCATCGGCCACCCACGGCGACCTCACCTTCGCCAAGGTCGACACCGAAGCCGAGCGGGGCCTGTCCGCCGCCGCCGAGATCATGTCGATCCCGACCCTGATGGTGTTCCGGGACGGAATCTTGGTGTTCGCACAGCCGGGCGCCCTTCCGGCCGCCGCCCTCGAGGACCTCATCGGTCAGGTGCGAGCCCTCGACATGGACGATGTCCGAGCCAAGGTGGCCGAGCACCAGCATGCAGACCAAGGCGCCTGAGGGCCTGATCCAGCTCGACCCTGCGCACCTCGAGCGCCGGGGTCGGCGCTGGCTGATCGCCTCCTTCCTGGCCTGCCCCTGCCACCTTCCCCTCACGTTGGCCATCCTCGGTGGCGTGCTGGGTGGCACGGCCATCGGAGCTCTCCTTCGAGAGAACACGCTCCTGGCCGGGCTGGTCATCGCGAGCGCCTGGATCGCCGGCACAGCTCGGGGCCTGCTGCTGGTTCGTCGAGCCGAGAAGGGCCAGCTCGCCTGCGCTCCATCGCCGCCGGGCTGAGGCGGTCAGCCCCGTCGAGGGCGCTGTGGGACAGATCGATTAGTCTGCCTCACAATGAGCGCCGACCCCAGCTCCCCCGTGCTCGTCGACAAGCCTCGGCCCCACACGACCGTGATCACACTGAACCGGCCCGAGCGCATGAACTCGATGGCGTTCCAGCTGATGGTGCCGCTCCATGAGGCCTTCGAGCAGGTCGCAGCGGACAACGACACCACCTGCGTGGTGCTCACCGGCACTGGCCGCGGGTTCTGCTCAGGGGCCGACACAAGCGCCGACGGCGGCGCGCCTCCGAACATCGAGGGCATGACGCTCACCCGCATCGCCACCAAGGCGATGTCGGTGCTCGCCGATCTGGTGCCGGCGATGCAGCGCATGCCCCAACCCGTGATCTGCGCCATCAACGGCGCGGCCATCGGCGGTGGGATGTGCCTCACGCTCGGCGCCGACATCCGACTGGCAGGCGAGTCCGCCTACTTCCGCGCCGCCGGCATCAACAACGGCCTCACCGCCACGGAGCTAGGGCTGAGCTTCCTGCTCCCGAGGGCGATCGGCTCCTCGCGGGCCTTCGAGATCATGTTGTCCGGTCGCGACGTCGACGCCCACGAGGCCGCCGCGATGGGGCTGGTGTCCCGCGTCGTCCCCGACGAGTCGCTGCTCGACGAGGCGCTGGACCTAGCCGACCAGATCAACGGGTGGAGCACGCAGGGCACGGCCCTCACCAAGCGCACGATGTGGGCCGGTCTCGAGATGGGCAGCCTCCGGGCCGCCATCGAGATGGAGACCCACACCCAGCTGTTCATCCGGCTGACGACGAAGAACTTCGAAGAGGCGGTGCGAGCCCGCAAGGAAGGCCGCCCTCCGGCGTTCGAGGACTGACCTAGCGCCTCAGCCGCGAGAGATCGCCCGCCGCTTCCCGTGAGCGAGGAGCGAGAGGGCAGCAGCCATCGCGGCCAGGCCGGCCGCCATGGGCCACCTGGCCGCCCCGCCCGTCGCGGGCAGGCGACCTGCGCCCGTCGGTGCGGGATGGGCCGGGTCGGGTGTGACCGTCGACGGAGCGCCCACCGGGTCGAGGCGACCGAACATGGCGATGTGCTGGGTGGTGGGACGGTTGACCCACTGCATCGACAAGGCCACCGTGGGCAGGAACAGGATGCGCTCGGCCTGGGCATCGGCCGGATCGGCGCCGGCCGACCCAGCCAGCGACGCCCAGAGCCGGGCGGAGCAGGCCGCGAGGGTGCCGTCGACGCCGACGGCGCTGGAGCCGCAGAACACCTGTGAGGTGGGGGACGCCACGGGGTCGCCGAGGACCATCGAGAGATCGGTCCACACCTGACCGTAGAAGCCGCCCTGGAAGGCGCTTCCCGTCGAGCCCGGCGCGTTGTGGAAGCCCTGAGCCGACCGGCTGGCCACGTCGCCCAGCGCGGGGTCGTAGATGGAGCGGATCATCGGCTCCCACCAGGCGTCCATGATGCCGATGGCCGCGGCCTGGTCGTAGTCGCCGTCGCTGTCGCCGTCGCGGCGCAGCGCGCCCTGGGCGACCCACGCGGCCAGCGCATCGCGAGCAGCCGCGGCCGCCGGGCTGGGCGCCGGCCCAGCCTCCAGGACTCGTAGGGCCAGGGGCAGGACGTTGGTTCCCCGCAGATCGGACAGCCCGGCCTGCTCCATCATCTGGACCATCCTCACCGGGCTCACCGTGCCCGGTGCCTGGCGACGGATCTGGTCCTCCAGGAGGTTGGCCCGGTACTGGGCCGAGTGGCCCCAGTTGGCGTCGGATGCGGCCCAGTCCGGAGCAGGGCGGTTGTTCCAGGACACCTCGAAGTGTCGGTCGGGGTTGATGGCATGCGGGTGAACGGCGAGGAAGCGGTCCTTGCCGTGGCTGTCGCGCGCCCACTCCCACTCCCCGGTGCCCCACACAGGGAAGTCAGGGTGCACCTCCTCGGGCCGGATCGGGTAGAGGCCCCCGTGCACGTAGGCGAGGTCGTCCTCGTCGATCCACACCCAGTTGGTGGAGAGGTTGTGGGACTCCTCGAACGTGTCGACGAAGCCCTGAGGGTCTCGCACCTCGTTGCGGTTCAGCTTGAGGATCGACACTCCCGGGTCGAGCTCCTTCAGATAGGTGGAGCGCTTGCGGCTGACCGCCACCGGGATGTCGCCCACCATGCCCCGTGCCACGACGGGCCCGTGGACGGTGCGCTCCACGATGATGTCCGGGCAGCAGTTCCCGACCGGGGAGGTCGACCGGCACCGAGTCGGCGACCGTGCGGATGGTGCGGCGGTCCATCTCCACGCACCGGCCCTCGAACAGGTAGTGACGAGACTGCTCGGTAGCCGCGCCGCCGGCCGGTTCGCAGAGCTTCTCCACATAGGTGTCGATCATGTCGCTGCCCCCGGCCGTGGGTGACCAGGCCGAGTCGAAGGTGCGGCCCACGATCACCAGCCCGAAGCCGGGGAAGGTGGCGCCCCTGGCATGCAGACGGTCTCCGTGGATCTCGTTCTCGGAGAGGATCTGCGGGTCGAAGTAGCCGGCCTGGGGCCCACCGAGCAGGATCGGGTGCCCGGTGGAGCTGAGGGTGCCGTCCACCGCCAGGTAGTTGCTCATCGAGTTGGGGCGGGACAGATCGATGGTGCCGAGGGGGGTGTCGAGCACCAGGTTCTCGGTCTTGACCCGACTCTGGTCGGCCAGGTCGGTGGCCTGAGCTGCGGCTTGGGCGAGACCACCGGGGAACAGGTCGGTGATCCCCTTCAGGATCCCCTCGACACCGGTGGCGCCCGCCCCGAAGCCGAACACCATGGCGGCCGGGTCGACCATGTCGGGCTGCGGGATCCCGTAGGGGAACGAGCCGGTGGTGTGAACCGGACCGTCGTTGCTGAAGCGGTTGCGGAAGTCTTCGTAGACGGCTTCGCCCTGCTCGGTGCCGAAGTCGGCCACGTCCTGGAGGAATCGAGCGGCGTTCCCGAGCTCACCTCCACCACCGGCGCCGAAGAGAGCCCTGACGATCGACACGATGGCCACGATGTCGGTGGTGCGGAACGGAGCGGGGAGGTCGAAGCCCAGGTCACCGAAGGCAGGGGGTACGGGCAGCAAGCCGCTGCGCATGTCGACCACCGCCGCGTTCATGCCCTGGGTGAGCTCGGAGAGGAGATCGACGAGGTCTTGGCCGGTCTGGCCGTACTCGACGGGGATGCGATCGATCATCCCCTGGAGCTCGTCCTCGGTGTACCCGTAGATGCGGGCGATCTCGGCGTCGGCCAGCCACGATGCGTTGTCGCCGAGCAGCTCGAAGGCCTCCGCTCTCCCGAGGGCGATGAGCAGCACGATGATCGGCAGCCGGTCCTCCACCGCCACGTAGCCGGCGCCATAGGCCGCGGCGCCGTCGTCGACGCCGTAGACGTGAGGGACCCCCCATCGAGCATCCCGAAGAACCTTCACGTCGGCCCGGGGGAAGTACTCGCGGCTCACCTCGGTGGGGACGTCGAAGCTCCCGTCCTTGAAGTAGCGGTCGGTGATCTCCGCCTCGGTGAGGGTCGGATAGCCCTGCACGAGCTGGTCGTAGGCCTCGAGCTCGGCCCGCTTCTCGACCAGAGGAGTGCCCGGAGGCGTGATGGTTCCGTGCAGCGCCGCGTCGTCACGGGCCAGGAGCTCCTCGCTGGTGGGCCAGGGCGACTCGGCCCGGCCCGATGCCGGAGTCAGCGTGGCCAGCCCCATCGCAGCCACGAGCGCGACCACGACAGCTGTCCTCTTGGTCCCCATGGACGGGGCAGGCTACTGAGCCGCGCTCGGGCCGAGCGCCCCTCAGATCTCCATGGGGAAGGTGGCGGTGACCAGCGCCAGGGCCAGCAACCCGGTGGTGGCGGTGGCCAGGACCACCCACTGGAGGCGCAGCGCGTCGAGGCGGGTGCTGATCGCGGCGAGGAAGAGCACGCCGGCGGTCATCACGGTCATGAGGACGTAGTTGTCCGACCTCTGGTTGGCGCTCAAGGCGTCCCCGAACGCCGTCGACGCCTCCGCCCCCAGCTCCTCGGCCTGCCGGACCGCCTCTAGCTGGTAGCTGGGGAGGGCGAAGGGGGTGGGGGGAGCGTCGGGGTCGGTCAGCGGATCCATGGAAAGCCACTCGTCGAAGGCCACCGCGAACTCGTCGCGGAAGCGACTTGCGATCAAGCCAGCCACCCGGTCGTCGCCCTGCTCGTGAGCAGTCAGCCACGAGGTGAAGACGCTGGCGTCGACGACGGCCTGCTGCCCGGCGGCGGTCGATGCCCGAACTGACTCGGACCGAGTTGCGGCTGCCTCGCTGAAGGAGCGCGCCTGGATCCCGCTCCACTTCGCGCTCTGGAACCCGCTCCATGCCGTGAGGATCGTCGCCCCGGACAGGACGATCGTGGCCAGCAGCTCGATGCGGGATCGAGGCGTCGGCATCAGGTCGCCATGGCGGAGGGCATGGGGCTGGGGTCCTCAGGGTCGGCCGCGCGCAGGTCGAGGCCCCGGAGGAGCTGAGCGTTCAGGGCCACCACGACAGTGGAGGCGCTCATCAGGATGGCTCCGGCGGCTGGCGACAGGGTGATCCCGGCGAAGGCGAGCGAGCCGGCGGCCAGGGGGATGGCGGCGAGGTTGTAGCCCGCCCCCCAGACCAGGTTCTGCAGCATCTTGCGGTAGCTCGCCCTCGACAGCCTGATGACGCCGATCACAGATCGTGGGTCCGATGACGCGAGGACCACGCCCGCAGACTCGATCGCCACGTCGGTCCCGGCACCGATGGCGATCCCGACATCGGCGCGGGCCAGGGCGGGAGCGTCGTTGACACCGTCGCCGACCATAGCCACCTTGAGGCCACGAGCCTGGAGGTCGGTCACGGCGCGGTCCTTGGCCTCGGGCAGGACCTCCGCGAACACCTCGTCGATCCCGAGCTCGGCGCCGACGGCATCGGCCACCTGCTGCGCGTCACCAGTGATCATCACGACCCGCACGCCCGAGCGCGTGCAGCTCGTCGACGGCCTGGCGCGATTCGGGGCGGACGGCGTCTTCGAGGGTGAGGGCACCGACGATCTGGTCGTCGCGGAGGACGTAGAGCACAGCCGCGCCGCGGCCTCTCCACTCCTCTGCTCTCGTGCGGATGGCGTCGGGCTCGCTGACGTCGCGCTCGCGCAGCAGCGCGGGCCCACCGACGGCGACGCTGGCGCCGTCCACCGTGGCTTCGACCCCGCGGCCGGGGATGGATCGGAAGCCAGTCGCCGTCGCCTTCGTGGCGCTGTCGGCCGCGGCGCTGACGATGGCTCGGGCGAGCGGGTGCTCCGAGTCGGCCTCGACGGCGGCGGCGAGGGCCAGGATCTGGTCCTCGTCGATGCCATCGCGGGCGACGATGCCGGTCACGACGTGGTTGCCCTGGGTGAGCGTGCCTGTCTTGTCGAAGATGACCGTGTCGATGGTCCGCATCCGCTCCAGGGCCATGCGGTCCTTGACGAGGATCCCCGCCTTGGCCGCGATCGACGTGGACAGGCTGATCACCAGAGGGATGGCGAGGCCCAGGGCGTGGGGGCAGGCGATCACGAGCACGGTGACGGTGCGCACGAACGCGTGGTCCGTCTCGCCGAGGAGCGACCAGGTCAGGAACGTGGCCGCGCCGGCACCGACGGCAACGTAGAAGAGCAGGGCGGCAGCCCGGTCGGCGAGGGCCTGGGCCCGGGACTTCGACTCCTCCGCGTCGGCCACGAGGCGTTGTATGCCGGCCAGGGCCGTGTCGTCGCCGACGGCGTCGACGCGGACCCGGATCGAGGTGTCGGTGCCCACCGTGCCGGCGATCACCCGGTCACCGGGGCCCTTGGCCACCGGGCGGGACTCGCCGGTGACCATCGACTCGTCGAGCTCGACCTCGCCCTCGAGGATCTCACCGTCGGCCGGGACCCGACCCCCGGGCCGGACCAGCACGACGTCGCCCGCCGCCAGATCGGACAGAGGCACGGCCTCGACGCCGCTGTCGGTGACGCGCTCAGCCTCGTCGGGCAGCAGCGCGGCGAGAGCGGCCAGCGCGCCCTGGGCTTGGCCGAGGGCGCGCATCTCGAGCCAGTGCCCGAGCAGCATGATCGTGACCAAGGTGGCCAGCTCGGGCCACAGGTCGACCTCGAGCAACCCGAGGGTGGTGGCGGCGGAGGCGCCGAATGCGACCAGCAGCCCGAGCGAGATCAGCAGCATCATCCCGGGGCGGCGGCTCCGGAGCTCACCCCACCCTGCGGTCAGGAACACGGGGCCGCCGTAGAGGAGCACCGCGACGCCCAGGACGGGCGGGATCCAGTGGTCCCCATCGAACCCCGGCGGGTCCCACCCCGTCAGCTCCATGAGCATGTGGCTGTAGATGACGACGGGGATCGTCATGAGCAGGCTGAGCCAGAACCTCCGGCGGAACATCGCGGCGTGGTCGCCATGCCCTCCGTGTGCGGCGTGGCTGTCATGGCCCTCGGAGTGGCCAGTGGCGTGAGCGGTCGCGGTCATGACTTCTCCTTGGTCGCCCGATACCCCTAGGGGGTATTGGTACCCTAACTAGGGAGCCTGCCCTGCGTCAATGGGGGTCCAGGAGGATCTAGTCAACTAGATTGACTATCTCTGGTCGATCGGCGAAGGTGTAGCGCACACCGCATCGTCCACCCTGGAGTCGCAATGCCTGTGATCGTTGCCCCGCCGTCGCCAACCCACGAGGTCGGGACCACACGGTTCACCTCGCTCGCCACGCCCTCATCGGGCACGACGTGCAACTCGATCTGGATGGTGGAGATCGCTCCTGGCACACCGGCCACGCCTCACTCCCTCACCGCCGAGGAGCTGTTCGTCGTCACTGCCGGCCATGCGACGGTGACGATGGAGGGCACCGAATCGACGGCTCGCCCCGGTGACGTGATCGTCGTTCCGCCCGACACCCTCTTCGCCCTGAGCAACGCCGGCTCCGAGCCGCTGCAGCTTCTGTGCTGTCTCCCCGTGGGCGGACAGGCCCGGTTGGCCGACGGATCGACCTTCACCCCGCCGTGGTCGCAGTAGCCAACGGCGGCGGGGCGCAGGAGCCGCCCCTCGCCCGGCTGTTCGCGATCGCGCTGCGGTCACTGGTCGACGAGCTCCACGAGCACCTCGTGCGACGGGGATGGAACGACGTCCGACCGGCCTTCGGGTTCGTCCTGCTCGCCACGCGCGATCGCACGATCACCTCCACCGAGCTGGCGACGCTCATGGGCACGACGAAGCAGGCCACCTCAAAGCTCATCGCGTCGATGGCGACGGCGGGATACGTCGAGCGCACGGCCGCCGGTCAGGATGCCCGCCAGCGGCCGGTCGGGATAACCCAACGCGGCAAGGAGCTCCTGAGCGAGGTCGAACGGATCTACTTCGACCTCGAGTCCGAGTGGGCGGAGACCATCGGACGCGATGCCCTCGAGGTGCTCCGAGGCGATCTGACAGCCGTGCTGCAGGCTCGCCACGGGGGCCAGCTTCCTGCCGTCCGCCCGGTCGGGGGGCTGAGCGAGACATGAGCCGGACCAACAAGCAGGAGACCACACGATGGCAGTGCAGCACTACACGAGCTTCAACCCGACCCACCGCCTTCTCGAGACCGGCCTGCTCGGAACGGTCCAGAGCGACGACGTCGCAGCATGGGTCGACCAGCTGTCGAGCTCACTCGATGCGCTCCCAGAGGGCTCGACATTCACCATGCTCTTCGATCTGAGCACCTACGAACCTGGCAGCCTCGAGGCCCACAAGGCGATGCGCACCGTCATCCCGGATGCGCTCGCTCGACACGGGATGCGCCCCGCCTACATCGACCTCTTCGACCCGCCCCCGCACATGGACGTCGCTTCGCAGCCCAAGGCCCGCTGCGTCGGCTTCGCCAACGTGCACTTCAACGAGGATCGCATGGCCGATTACGAGCTGAGGGCAGGCAAGCCCGATCAGAGGTTCTTCAGCGACATCGCAACGGCTCGACGCTGGGTGGCTGAGCTCGTCTGACCAGCGGCCTCGCTCAGCTGCTCACGGTTCGCCGGATTCGTCTCGAAGACGGCGGGCGAGCGCCTTGACGGAGGCGAGCTGCTCCTGCAGGAGGCCGCAGCGCTCCTCGGCCAGAGCGGCGTAGGTGGCAAGCCGCTCCCGGAGCCGGGCCCGTTCGCTCCTGGGCGGCTTCTCCTCCAGCCGATCCCGGGTCTCGAGGAGGTCCCGGATGTCCTCGAGGGACAGGTCGAGGGGCTTGAGGGCCTTCACGAGGCGGAGGCGCTCGACGTCGTCGTCGGTGTAGAGGCGGAAGCCGCCCGACGTGCGCCCTGAGGGCGGGACGAGCGCGACCTCGTCCCAGTGGCGGATCGTGCGCAGTGAGAGGCCGACGGCCTCGGCCACCTCGCCGATCTGGTGCATTCCGTCGAGGGTCATCTCCTCCCCCATCAGTGCGACGAGACGAGAGAGCCGGTGGTCCGGCCGTGCAGCTCGGCGCTGTGCTCGTTCAGCCCGACCAGGGTGGCATCGATGCCATGGGCGGCGAACTTGGCGACGACCGCGTCGAGCGCTGCGACCGCCGAGGTGTCCCAGATGTGGGCGTCGTTGAGGTCGATGACCGCCGAGTCGATCTCGTCGGCGTAGTCGAAGAGGTGGAGGAGCTCGTTGGTGGAGGCGAAGAACAGCTCGCCGGTGACGTGGTAGATCCGGGTCCGGCCGTCGGCGGGGTCCAGCACGCTGGTCACGTCGGCGACGTGGGCCACCCGGCGGGCGAAGAAGATCGCGGCGAGGACGACGCCGCCGGCGACGCCGAGGGCCAGGTTGTGGGTGGCGACGACGATGGCCACGGTGACGACCATCACGGCGGTCTCGGTGCGCGGGGTCCGGCGCAGCTGGGAGAGCTTGACGCTGTTCCAGTCGAAGGTGCCGACGGCGACGAGGATCATGACGGCGACCAGGGCACCCATGGGGATGGCGGCGATGAGGTCGCCGAAGGCCAGGATGCCGACGATCAGGAACAGGCCGGCCGACAGCGTCGACAGCCGGGTGCGGCCACCGGAGCTGCATGTTGATCATCGACTGGCCGATCATGGCGCACCCGGCCATGCCGCCGAGGAACCCGGTGGCGACGTTGGCGATGCCCTGCCCGCGTGACTCGCGGTCCTTGTCGGAGCGGGTGTCGGTGATGTCGTCGACGAGCTGCGCGGTCAGCAAGCGACTCGAGCAGCCCGACGATGGCCAGGGTGAACGCGTAGGGGAAGACGATCTGGAGGGTGGCCAGGTTGAAGGGCACGTCGGGCAGGCCGAAGCCGGGAAGCGCGTCTGGGAGAGCCCCCATGTCGCCGACGGTCGGAACGTTCACGTGCAGCACGGCGGCGCCGACGCCGAGCACGGCGATGGCGACGAGCGGGGCGGGCACGGCGGTCGTGACCTTGGGGAGGAGCACCATGATCGCCAAGCCGAGAGCGACCATCGCGTAGACGGCGACGCCCTCGCCGAGCACGTGCTCGAGCTGGGCGAAGAAGATCAGGATCGCCAGAGCGTTCACGAAGCCGACCATCACGGTCCGGGGGATGAACCGCATCAGACGACCGACGCCGAGCGCACCGAGAGCGACCTGGATGAGCCCGGCGACGATGGTGGCGGCGAAGAGGTACTCGACCCCGTGCTCCTTCACCAGGGTGACGACGACCAGAGCCATGGCGCCGGTGGCCGCCGAGATCATCCCCGGCCGTCCGCCGGCGAAGGCGATGATCACGGCGATCGAGAACGAGGCGTAGAGGCCGACCTTCGGATCGACCCCGGCGATGATCGAGAACGAGATCGCCTCGGGGATCAGCGCCAGGGCGACGACCATCCCGGCGAGGAGGTCGGCGCGGGGGTTGGAGAACCAGGTGTCGCGGACCCGCTGCAACGACGTGCGCGGACCGGCAGGAGCAGTTGTGTACACAGATGCCTTCGGGGGAGATGCCGCGCGTCACCGCTCGACAGGTTTCGGGGGGAGGGCCCGGGGCAGCACATCCAGGAAGTCGGGTTCGAGCCCAGGCCCTGATGGAGCACCCTCGCAGGCGATCGGCAACCTACCCTTACGTAAGGGAAGAGTGCAACTGCGCACCAACGCGCGTCAGCGACGCGCGTCAGGTTGGCTCAAGATCCGGCAACCGTTCGTCCGGCAGGAGCAGGATGCCCGGGGCGCCGAGTCGCTCCGCAGTGGCTCGGGCGCTGTCGATCAGAGCCGTGGCCGTCTCGGAATCGCCGGGTCTGTCGCGGAGTCGCAAGAGTCGGCGCGGTACGCGCTCTGGGCGCGACCGCGCATCAATGGGGCGTCGAGGAGCTCGTACTGCTTGTCGGCTGCGCTGAGGCTCGCATCGGCATCGTCGTAGCGGCCGAGCACGGTGTAGAGGAGCCCGAGGTGGTGCGACACGACGCCCTGGCAGAACGCGCTGTTGAACACCACTTGGCCCGCCCACGGCTCGAGGCGGCACAGGATCGCCTCGGCGGCGGCGCGATGGCCCGTCCACCACGCGACCTCGGCGTACATCGCCATGCCGGTCATCCAGAGGGGGTCGATCTTCCAGTCTGCGAACTCGGACGCCAGCTCGGCATCGAGCCGCTCTGCGATCCCGTCGGTCTCACCGGCTTCGCAGGCTGCGAGCATCCAGGCGGAGCGGAACGCGGTGAGGCCAGGGTTGTTCCGCTCTGACTCGGCGAGGAGGGGGAGCAGCTCGGCGAGCTGGTTCTGGTCGCGGCGGATCCCGTAGATCTGGCCCGCGTAGATGTCGAAGGCGTCCGGCTGCCCGCTGTCGAGCGCGATGCCGAGTGCGGTGTTCGCGAGCTCCTCCGAGAGGGCGCAGTCACCCGAGACGTGGGCCCGCCAGGCCCTGTGCCAGGCGCTGACCCAGCGAAGGAAGGGCTGCCCGAGGGTGGCGGCGAGCTGCTGGGCTTCCTCGTGGTCGTCGTCGACCGCCGCGATGTCGAGAGCCTCCATCGACACCGTGGCGTGGAAGATGAGAGCCCAGAACCGTGCCGAGGGCTCGTCAACGCGCAGGCTGAGCGACAGGTTCTCGGTGGTCTCCCCGAGGCGTTGGACCATGGTGCCCGGGGCGGCGATGGTCGTGAACCGGGTGGTCAGCACAGTCGAGAGGGTCGCCGGGTCCTCGAGGCGTCGGGCGAGGGCGACGGCCTCATCGGCGAGGGCGAGGCGACGGTCCCAGTCCCCGGCGTAGGTGAGCTCCGCGGCGAGCAGGATGAGGAGGCGAGCTCGTTCGGCGGTCTGCACGTCGCCCTGTGCGGCGATGGCTCGCTCGAGGACGTCGACGCGATCCTGATCGACCGCGCCGTTGGAGCTGACGAACCCGCGGTTGTTGGCCAGAGCAGCACGCACCATCCGGGGCACGTCGCCGATCTCCTCGGCCAGTGCCGAGGCCTCGAGCAACGTTCCGCGGTAGGCGGGATCCCCGGCCTGGCGCTGCGCGTCACCCAGGAGGATCAGGAGCTCACAGCGCTCGGTCTGATGGTGCTCGTCGAGGCGGGTGATGATCTCGAGCGACTGCACGAACCATCGAACCGCCTCATCGGGGGCAAGCTGCCGTACGGCGTGCTCGCCAGCCTGGCGACCGCGCTGGATGCCTCGCTCCAGATCGGCTGGCGCTGTGGTCCGCAACCAATGATGGGCCACCTCGCCCAGGCGATCATCAAGATGATCGGCCGCCATGGCCTCGAGCGCGGAGGCGACCCGCGCGTGGCCCCGGGCCCGGCGGGATGGGCCGAGGTCGTCGTACAGCGTGTGCTGGATGAGTGCGTGTCCGAAGCTGAAGCGCCCCGGCTGGTCCGTCCGCTCGTGGATCAGTGAAGCTGCCGTGGCCCGATCGAGCAGGTCGAGGAGGTCGTCCTCCCCGAGGTCCAGCACGCTGGCGAGGAGGTCGAGGTCGAACTCCCGACCGCACACCGATCCCATGGCCAGCACTCGGGCGACATCGTCACCGAGGCGGCTCACTCGAGATCGCACGACCTCGCGAACGGTGCCCGGGATCCCGAGGGAGTCCGGGTCTCCTCCATAGGTCCACTGGCCGTGCTCATCGACCAGCCCACCGGACTCGGTGAGGTGGCGGAGGATCTCCGCGACGAAGAACGGGCTTCCCTGCGTGTCAGCGAAGAGCTGGCCCACCAGCTGCAGACCCTGTGCGTCGAGGCTGTGGCCCGCCGTCTGCTCAGCCAGACATGCGACATCGGTCTCCTCGAGCCCGGCGAGCGTGATCCGCTCCACACCGCTGTCCTGCGACAGCTCGGCGAGCATGTCGACGAGCGGAGCAGAGCGTGCGGTCTCGGACTCGCGGAACGTACCGATGACGTGCAGCCGCGTGACGGTCGGGTCGGAGAGGATGTCGCGCAGCAACAGGAGCGTGGCTTTGTCGGCCCAGTGGAGGTCGTCGAGCACGAGGACGATCGGAGCAGCCGTCCCGGCCTGGCGAAGCAGGCTGCGCACCGCTGCGAAGAGCCGATAGCGGTCGGTCTCGGGGGTGG
Organism: uncultured Microthrixaceae bacterium; assembly: GCA_963846555.1. Classification (GTDB taxonomy): domain Bacteria; phylum Actinomycetota; class Acidimicrobiia; order Acidimicrobiales; family VFJN01; genus VFJN01. The sequence goes on along the minus strand of CAWJWI010000006.1, from coordinate 29,153 downwards.
CATCGGGCGAGCGCTCCGCGCCGGGGACCTTGTCGTAGAGCTCGGGGACCAGCCGGCCGACGTGCGCGGAGGACGATGCGACATGGTTGCGCAGCACGCGATCCGAGCCGTGGACCACGTAGTGGGTCAGCGCCTCGACCAATGGCTGGTACGGCAGGCCGAGCTCGGGGTCGCACCGGCCGTAGAGGATTGTCGCCCCAGCCTGGTGGGCGCGACGGGCGACGTGGCTGGCGAGGCGCGTCTTGCCCATCCCCGGTTCGCCGTAGAGCAGGGTGACCCGCCGCTCGCCTGCGGCAGCGGCCTTGGACGCGAGCTCCAGTCGGTCGCACTCGGCGAGCCGCCCGACGAAGGGGACGGCAGAGGTCATGGCCAGCCGGCCCGGAAGGGCGACGGACGTCTCGTCCTCCTGGAGCGGCGCCCAGTCCAGCTCGAAGGCGGCCACAGGCTCCGGCAGGCCCTTGAGCGTCAGCGACCCGATCGAGGCGAGCGTCGTCGCTGCGGAACCGCCAGCGAGGAGCCGCGTCGTTGCGCTCACCAGAACTTGACCGCCCTTCGCTGCACCGCACAGCCGCGATGCCTCGATGACTGGGATCCCGAACCAGTCGCCGTCCTCCTCGACCGCCTCGCCGGTGGAGATCCCCATCCGGATCCGAAGGGCGTGGCCCATCGCGTTGAAGTCCAACACCCTCTGCTGGGCCGCCGCCGCAGCCGCCAGACAACCGGTGACGCTGCGGAACTCCACCATCAGCCCGTCACCGAGGTTCTTGACCACAGTCCCGCCCTGCGCGGCAACCGCCTCGCCCAGCAGGCCGAAGTGATCTCGACGCAGCGCATCCGCATCCGCCGGGGACATCGCGACCGTGGTGGCCGTCGAGTCCACCAGGTCCGTGAAGAGGATCGTCACTACCCCAGAAGTCGCCATCTTCCCTCCCCGCGATTCGGTCATAAGGTACACGGACGCCTCAGCGGGCCTTTCGACCACCGACTCGACAATCCCAACGGACCGCCGCGGCCGCGTCTGTGGCGGTTGGGAGGTATCGATTGACTATCGTCTTTCGATGTGATCGATTATCGATATGACCCAGGCTCGTGAACCCATCTTCGGCAGCGACGAGCGCGACGCCGCACCTCGGTCGATCCGGTGGTGCGCAACCCTCGCGGCCGCTTCGCTCGTCATCGCGCTCCTCGCGCTTGTCGCCGCCGGACTTGGCATGGCTCGGGCCGCGCTGAACCCAGCAATCGAGGACACCGTGAGGGAGTACGAGCCTGCGACTGACCCCGAGACGGGCGGGCCGATCGGCTACCAGGAGGTGACGATCATCGACGAGGACGTCTCCGGGGCGAAGGCGGCACTCGCCGAGGTCGGCGACTTCTACCTCGCCGCCCTCGGCGTCGCCTCTACGTTCCTGACGTTCGCCATCTTCAGTCGGGCCAGCAGTGGCAGGCCCTTCGACCGGCGAAACGTGCGGGACCTGCGAATCCTCGCAGTGCTGGGCGGGATCGGGTTGAGCTTCGCCGACTCGTGCGATCGCTGGCGTTCCGATTCGCCGTCGTCGACACCGCAGTACCTACCCCCGGCATCTCCCTGCCATCGCCTTTCCACCTCGCCTTTCTCATCGGTCTGCTTCTCTGGGCGCTCTCGGTGATGTTCGAGTACGGCACCGATCTAGCCGAAGACGCTGCGACGACCATCTGATGCCGCCGGTCGACGATGAGGCGACGAACATCGCAGTGCGTCTCGATGAGCTCTTGGCCGAGCGAGGCATGACGCTGACCGAGCTGGCCAACAGGATCGATCTGACCCAGGCCAACGTCTCGATCCTCAAGAACGGGCGCGCCAAGGCGATCCGGTTCACCACGCTTGCGGCCATCTGTCGCGAGCTCGACTGTCAGCCTGGCGATCTACTGACCTATCAACCGTGACCGTTGCCCGAGACGGGATGTGCTCCGAGGAGACGCCTCTGCCCGGTGTGACGGAGGTCGCTTGACCTCCGCACAATAATTCTACTAGAAGTAGACAAATGAGCTACGACCTGGTGATCCGGCGCGGCTTGTGGTTCGACGGGAGCGGTGCTCCCGGGGCGATTCGTGACGTCGGGATCCGTGGCGGCGTGGTGGTCGACGTGGCGACGGAGCCGCTCGACACGACGGGCGCCGAGGTTGTCGAGGCGGAGGGCCGTTGGGTCCTGCCGGGCTTCGTTGACGTCCACACCCACTACGACGCCGAGGTGCTGGTCGAGCCGGGGCTGAGCGAGTCGGTTCGCCACGGCGTCACCACGGTCGTGATGGGCAGCTGCTCCCTGTCGACGATCCTGTCCGGCGCCGAGGACTCGGCCGACATGTTCGCCCGGGTCGAGGCCGTCCCCTACGAGCACGTCATCAAGACCGTTCGCGACGCCCGCAGCTGGACCGACGCCGCCAGCTATGTCGATGCCCTCGAAGCCCTCCCCCTGGGTCCCAACGTGAGCTGCTTCCTGGGCCACTCCGACCTCCGGGCCCATGTCATGGGTCTCGGCCGCTCGGTGGACCCCGAGGTCGAGACGAGCGAGACCGAGCTCGTCGAGATGGAGCGGCTGCTCGAGCAGTCGCTCGATGCGGGGCTCCTGGGCCTGTCCACGATGACCACCAAGCTCGACAAGGTCGGCGGCACCCGGTTCCGTTCCCGCCCCCTTCCCTCGACCCACGCGCGTTGGGCCGAGTACCGCCGCCTCAACCGGGTGCTCCGTCGCCGCGGCCGGGTGCTGCAGAGCGCGCCGGATGCCCGGATGCCGCTCAACGTGATCCAGTTCCTGCGCGAGAGCCGAGGCATCTTCCGATCGAGGCTGCGCACGAGCCTCCTCGTCGCCGCCGACCCCAAGTCGGTTCCCGGTGGGGTCCACGCCGGGCGTGCCGTCCACCTGCACAATCGGCTGCTGCGCTCTGATGTGCGCCTCCAGCACGTGCCCGCACCGTTCGAGCTCTACAGCGACGGGATCGACCTCCCCGTGTTCGAGGAGCTCGGCGCCGGCAGGGCCGCCCTCCACCTGCGCGACGAGGTCGAGCGCAACGCGCTGATGCGCGACGAGGCCTACCGCCGCAGGTTTCGCCGCCAGTACACCAACAAGGCCAGGCCCGGGCTGTGGCACAAGGACCTCTACGACGCCCTCATCGTCGGCTGCCCCGACGCCTCCGTGGTGGGCAAGAGCTTCGGGCAGGTCGCCGACGAACGGAGCATCCACCCAGTCGACGCGTTCCTCGACCTCATCGTCGAGCACGGCGGCTCCAACCTGCGCTGGCGAACGACGGTCGCCAACCACCGTCCCCGCAACCTCGAGAAGATGGCCGTCGACCCTGGCATCCAGATCGGCTTCTCCGACGCCGGCGCCCACCTGCGGAACATGGCGTTCTACAACAGCGGCCTCCAGATGCTGCGCCGGGTCCACGACGCCCAGCAGTCCGGGCGTCCCTTCATGACCACGGAGCACGCCGTGCACCGCCTGACCGGCGAGCTCGGCGATTGGTTCGGCCTCGACGCCGGCCACCTTCGTGTCGGTGACCGCGCTGATGTCGTCGTCGTCGATCCCTCTCATCTCGACGACTCGCTCAGCGAGTACCACGAGGCACAGATGGAGTGCTTCGGTGGCTTGTCGCGCATGGTTCGGCGCAACGACAAGACCGTCGACGCGACGATCATCGCCGGTGAGGTCGTGTTCCGGGGCGGGAAGTTCGACCCTGGCTTCGGCAGAACGCACCGGACAGGCCAGTTCCTCCGGGCCGGGCAGCAGCACCGATCGACACCTGTCCTCTCCCCCACCCCGAAGGCGGTCGCCTCGTGAAGCGCTCCACGGTCGTCTCGGGCACCGCCGCGCTCGCCGTGTACGAGCGGGGCGCGCCGAGCCCCGACAACCAGACGCTCGTGATGGTCCACGGCTGGCCCGACTCCCACGCGGTGTGGGACCTCGTTGCCGATCGACTGGCAGCCGACGGATCCCACGTTGTCACCTTCGATGTGCGCGGGGTGGGCGAGTCGACGCCCGCACTCGTGCCGCGCCCGTACGCCCTCGACAAGCTGGCGGCTGACATCGACGCCGTGATCGACGCCACCAGCCCGGACCGGGCCGTCCACCTCGTCGGCCACGACTGGGGCGGCGTCGAAGGATGGGAGTACATCACCACCGATGCCTGCCTCGGCAAGGTCACCACGTTCACCACCGTGTCAGGCCCCAACCTCGACCACCTCGGCCACCTCATGCGAACCAACCGCAGGGCGGCGCTGGCTCAGGGTTCGAGGTCGATGTACACCCTGGTCCTGAGCCTGCCAGTGGTCCGTACCGGCATGTGGCACTTGGGCATGAGCCGCGTCTTCCGGCGCTGGCTGCAACTCACCGAGGGCATCCGACCCGACTCGGGCTACCCCGGTCCTGACCTGGCCCAGGCCGCCACCGCGGCGGTGCCCCTGTATCGCACCAACATCTTCGAGCGCGTTCGCCGACCGGAGATCCGACCAGCTCGAGTGCCGGTCCACCAGGTCGTGGCCACGAAGGACAGCTACGTCAGCGCGTCGGTCCTGGCCGAGTCGGCTGGCTTCGTCGACGACTTCACCCGCACCGAGATCGGGGCGGGCCACTGGTCGCCCCGCACGCACCCCGACGATGTCGCTGTCGCGATCTCGTCGTTCATCACCACGCGCACCCCCGCCCGCTCGACTCAGACCGAAGGGATCGCACAGTGATCGCAGTCGAGAGCGCCCGCGGCATCGCGCCGTGACCGGCGCACCGCCTCGGCCGGTGGCTGGCCATCGGAGCGATGGGCCAGGCTGGGCCCGGGTGCGACAACGCCCCTGACGAGAGAGGGAGCTCCACATGACCGAACAGGTGACCTGGGGCACGATCCAGGGGCGGCCCATCACCTTCCCGATGGAGGTGGAGCGCTTCCACGCCGCGACGATGGGGTTCAGCGTGCCGGCCGATGCGGCCACCGCCCTGCTGCCCGGTGATGCCTTCGTCGTGACAGAGCTCGAGCCGGGCGCAGCGCAGCTGATCGTCAGCCTCTGTGACTACCGGGAGAACCCCTGGGGTGACTACAACGAGGTGAACATCGGCTTCCTGGCCCGGCCCGCCGACGCTGGTCCCGAGGTCATCGGATCGTTCATCTACCGCATGCCGGTCGACCAGGAGTTCACCTGCGAGGCCGGGAACCAGGTGATGGGGTTCCCCAAGGTGGTCACCCGGATCGACGCCGAGTACACCGACGAACGGGTGACGTTCCGGCTGTGGGAGGACGCAGCCGAGACCTTGACGGTCGGCCTCCCCCGGGTCGTGGCCGACCGCGGCACCACCCGGACCGAGTCGGTGAGCTACTCCTACCTCGACGGCGTTCCCCACGCCACGCCGCTCGCCATCGACATGCCTTCGAACCTCGTCGCCCCTGAGGACGTGTCGCTCACACTCGGGGATGGCACCATCGCCGACGAGCTCCGCGCCCTCGGCCTGCCCAAAGCACCGAGCTTCTGCACGTGGGGAGAGGACCTGACGGCCACGTTCCAGCTCGGACAAGAGGTGTGAGAGCCCTACCGGGCAGGCCAGGAGTGGCACCAAAGCACCCCAGCCCGACTGGCTGGAGCGGGAGCTGGCCCCCGAGACCTGCGCCCGAAGTCATCGAGCTCCGATGCTGACCACGACCTTTCCCCTGGACAGTCCGTCCTTCACATGACCGATCGCAGCTCCGACGCCTTCGAGCGGGTACGTGCCGTTGACGACGGGCATGACCTCACCGGCTTCGATGAGGTCTCCCAGCTTCACCAGGTCCGTGGCGTTCTCCGTCGAGGCGAGCATTCGGAGGCGCTGCGTCACGAACGGTGAGAGTGCGACGGCCCGAAGCGAGCGGCCGAAGCCGCCGAAGATGAGCCCGTCGGTCTCGCCGCCGACGATGACCAGGGTGCCTTTCGGTGTCAGCGCGCGGCGGAGGGTGCCGATGCGGCGGTTGCCGGCGATGTCGATGATGGCGTCGTAGCGCTCGCCCTTTGAGCCGATGTCGTCGCGCAGGTAGTCGATGACGTGGTCGGCACCGATGCTGCGAACCAGGTCGACCTTCGATGTGCTGCAGACACCGGTGACCTCGGCTCCGGCCGCCTTGGCGATCTGCACGGCGAAGCTGCCGACCCCACCCGAGGCGCCGATGACGAGGACCCGTTGACCTCGCTGCACGCCGGCTGCCCAGACGGCCTGGAGGGCTGTCACGCCCGAGATGGGCGCGGCCGCAGCCTGCTCGAAGGTCAGGTTCTCCGGCTTGCGGGCCAGGTGGTCGACGTCGACAGCGACGTACTCGGCGAAGGCGCCGTCACACGTGCCGTAGACCTCGTCGCCCACGGCGAAGCCGGTAGCCGTCCCACCCATAGCGTCGACGACGCCGGCGAAGGCTCGTCCGGGGTTGGACGCCTTCGGGGCACGAACCCCGAAGCCGGCGAGCCGCATGGCGGCCGGGAGCCCCGACATGCAATGCCAGGTGCCGTAGTCGACGCTGGCCGCGACGACTCGGACCAGCACCTGGTCGCCGCCGCCGACCGGGCGGGGCACGACCGCGACGTCGAGGACCTCGGCCGCCGAGGTGCCGTAGCGACGCTGGACCACTGCTCGCATGGTCTCCGCGTCCTGGTTCGATGTCTCCGTGGGCTGGTCGAGCGCTGCGCTGGACATATCCGTCTCCGTCAATCGTGGGACTTACGCTGTAAGTGAAGGATATGCTTACGATGTAAGTCCGTCAAGGAGGATCGCACGATGCCCGCGAGATCGATGCCGGCACGCCAGACGCTGAGCAGGCGCCGTGTGCTCGAAGCGGCGGTGGGGTTCGCCGACCGGCACGGGCTCGAGTCGCTGAGCATGCGAAAGCTCGGTGAGGCCGTCGGTGTCGAAGCGATGTCGCTCTACAACCACGTCGCCAACAAGAGCGATCTGCTCGACGGCATGATCGACCTGGTGTTCGGCGAGATCGACCTGCCCGTCGACGCCGCCGACTGGGGAGAGGCGATGCGCACGCGTGCGACGTCGGCACGGACCGTGCTCGCCAGTCACCCGTGGGCGATCGGGCTGATGGAGACGCGTACGTCTCCGGGGCCCGCCACGCTCCGTCATCACGACGCGGTGATCGGCATCCTTCGACGTGCCGGCTTCAGCATCCCGATGGCTGCCCACGCCTTCTCCTTGCTGGACAGCTACGTCTACGGCTTCGCTCTCCAAGAGGCCGGGCTGCCCTTCGAGGACGGCACCTCGACCGCTGAGCTCGTCGAGGAGATCCTCCACCTGGCGTCCGCCGAGGAGTACCCCCACCTGACCGAGCTGGCTGTCGAGCACGTGATGAAGCCGGGCTACGACTACGGCGACGAGTTCGACTTCGGTCTCCAGCTGATCCTCGACGGGCTCGACCGAGCACGCTGAGCCAGAGGACCCGCGCCATCACCGCGCGAAGGAGTCAGGAGCCCTCTCGGCCCCGATCGGCGACGGCCGCGTCGAGCAGCGCGCGAGCTGACCACCGCATGAGGTCCACGGCGTCGTCGCGGGACAGCCCCGCGATGTCGGTCAGCCATACCAACGCCTCGATTCCGATGGTGGCGCGAATAGCGATGGCGAGGCGATGCCGTTCGGCTCCGGTCAGATCGGGGTCGAGCGGTGCGAGGGCCTCTTCGATCCATCCGATGCCCCGTCCTTGCCGCAGCGGCAGCGCCGAGCGGGCGGCCTCATCGCCCAGCAGGGAGAGGCGCAGCATCGTGCGCTGCTGCGTCTCGTTGCCGACGGTCATTTGCGTGAACGCGTCGACGACGAGATCGAGGCGCGCCGCGACGTCGGTGGGCGGGTCCTCCGGGAGGAGCGACGCGAGTGCGGTCTCGGGGTGGGCGGCAGCGAGCAGCTCCCGCTGGCTCGGGAAGTAGCGGTAGGCGGTCGTCCGGGAGATCGACGCGGCTGCTGCGGCTGCCTCGACCGTCGGGGTGTGCCCCTCAGCAACCAGCGCTCCGGCCGCGGCGACGAGCGCCTCACGAGTGCGCTGCTTCTGGGCCGTTCGCCCGTTCTGCTCATAGGCCGTTGACATCGCCAAGATGGTACCTTAGTTTCGTCATGGGACCGATGTCCCATCAACAAGAGGAGCAGCCATGACGGTGCTGACCCCGATCGTGCGCGGTGCGGAAGACGGCGACAAGCGAGCCTTCTTCGGCGGCGGCATCCACACCTGGAAGCTGCTGGCCGAGGAGAGCGACGGCGCCTTCTTCCTCTTCCAGGACACGATGAGCAACGGCAAGACCACGCCGCTGCACGCACATCCCGAGGCCCACGAGATGACCTACGTCATCGACGGCGAGATCGAGGTCCAAGCAGACGGCAAGCGCCAACGAGTGCGAGGCGGCGGCGTGTCCTTCGTCCCCAAGGGCGTGGCTCACGCCTTCATCGTCGTGTCGGCCGAGGCTCGGCTGCTCACCATCCAGTCGCCCGGCTCGGTCGGCCAGGCGTTCTATCGCGGGGCCAGCGACCCCGCCGTCGATGACACCGCCGACCGGCTCGATCTCGCGGGACTCCAGGCCCAGGCGGTGGAGAACCCCCGCGCCATCACCATCCTCGGCCCGCCGCCGTTCGCCACGACTGTCTCGTCGTGAGAGGTCAGTCGTGCGACTGGTCGTCTCACGGTGACGTATCGCCGACCTAGCGCAGCAGTCGGCCTCGGTACGATCCCGCGGTGCTCATCGATGCCTTGCTCATGGCCAAGCCCCACGAGGTCTCGAGCCGAGCCGAGGCGCTCGCGACCGCTGGCGTCGACGGCATCTTCACCTTCGAGGGACCCCACGACGTCTTCCTCCCCCTGACCCTCGCCGCCGCCACCGGCTGCCACCTCTACACCAACGTGGCCATCGCCTTCCCGCGATCGCCCATGCACCTGGCGCACACGGCGTGGGACCTGGCCGACCTCAGCGGCGGGCGGTTCTCCCTCGGGCTCGGCACCCAGATCAAGGCACACGTCGAACGGCGCTACGGCTCGACGTGGTCCAGTCCGGTGGGGCGCATGCGCGAATGGGTCGAGGCCATCCGAGCCATAGGACGCACGTGGCAGGACGGAGAACCGCTCGACTACGTCGGCGAACACACCCGTCACAGCCTCATGACCCCGGCCTTCGAGCCCGGAGCGCTGCCGTCGGGCCCTCCACCGATCTGGCTCGGAGCACTCGGCCCGGCCATGACCCGGCTCGCCACGGCCGTGGCCGACGGGGTGCTGATCCACCCGTTCACCTCCGACCGGCACCTGGCCCAGGTCACCCTGCCCCGCATTGGCGCCGGTCTGGAGGCAGCCGACCGGCATCGGTCCGACCTCACCGTGGTGGGTCAAGCCATCGTGGCGTGCGCCACCGAACCCGCCGCCCAGGCCGACGTCGACACCGCAGCCCGCTGGATGATCGCCTTCTACGGCTCGACCCCCGCCTACCTCCCCGTGCTCGAGACCGAGGGCCGCGACGATCTCCACCCCGAACTGCGCGCGTTGTCCCGCCAAGGACGATGGGACGAGATGGCCGCTCTCGTCGACGACGAGCTGCTCGACGCCGTGGTGATCCGCGGCGATCCCGCAGAGGTGGCCGCTCGACTGGTGGCCCGCTTCGGCGACCGCGTCGACCGGGTGGCCCTCAGCACCCCCGGGGGCATCACCGACGAGGCCCTCACCGCGCTCGTCGCCGAGACCCGCGCCGCCACGGCCTCGACGTCGTGACCGACCCGACGCGGAACCCGTGGTCGGGAGAGCCGTTCATCTAGACCGGCGAGGAGAAGGCCGAGGGAGCGATGGCGGCCATGGCAGCTCAGGAGGCTCAGAGACCGAGGGGGTCTTCGACCAGTCCGAGCCGGACCTGCGCACAATCCATCGCCACCTTCTCGCCGATGAACACGTGCTGGCTGCCCGTGTAGATGTCTCGAAAGGCGCGCTCCAACCGGTTCCCCTCCCGAATGGCGGTGGTGCCCGCCGCCAGGTGCGCCCAGGTGGCGACCTCTCGAGATGCATCGGTGGCGTGCACCGCCGACGCCCGCATCTTCGCCCGCATCAGGTCGGTGAGCGGCTCGCCGGCGGCGATCGCCGCTTCGACGTCGCCGAACGACGTCAGCACGAGCAGCTCTGCGGCATCCAGCATGCACTCGTGGCGGACGAGCCCGACCTGGAAGCTGGGCTTGTTGGCAAGGGTCGTCGGGTCGCCCATGCGCACCTTGCCGAGAGCCAGGGCACGAACGTCGTCGATCATGCTCCGGGCCACACCGAGGGCCCACGCGGCGTGGCCGGCAGCGACCAGCCCCATGATCCCCATCTTGAACGTCGGTGCGGTCCCCCGCAGCGGTTCGCGACTGAACAGTGGGAACGTCCGTCCTTCCGGCACGAAGACGTCGTCGAGCTCGTAGTCGTAGGAGCCGGTGCCTCGGAGACCTTGGACGTGCCACCCGTCGGTGAAGGTCACCTCGCAGCGGGCGACGATCGCCACCCGCATGTCGGGGACGCCTTCGCTCGCCCACACCATCTCGCCGTCGACCATCGGCAGGAACCCCGCGGCCACGTAGTCGCTGTGTCCGGTTCCCGAGCCGAAGTTCCAGGCTCCGGTGATCCGATAGCCGCCCTCCACGCTGGTGCCGTTCCCGTGCGGGAAGAACTGGCCGCCGAGCGTGATGCGGTTGTCGTTGGCGGTGAACACCTCGGCGAACCCGTCGTCGGGCAGCAGCGAGGCGACGGCCGCGGTGGCGGGGAGGTTGGCGATGCCGATCCAGCCGAAGGATCCGTCGAGTCGGGCCATGTCGATCCAGGTGCGGATCATCTCGGCGAACGTCGGCTCGGCGCCGCCAGCCTCGGCGGGGTTGAAGCGCTGGAACAACCCGCTCGCCCACATCGCCTCGACCACGGCCGGCGTCGTGGTGCGGAGCTCCTCGCACGCGGCGGCCTCCGACTCCACGAGGTCGGCCATGGTGGCCACCATGGCGGGTCCGTCGAGTGGCGCGGCGGTTCCCCTGGTTGCGGTCATCTCGTGAGCTCCTTCGGGAGATCCACCTTGTGCGACAGCTGTTGACTATACGACAGATGTCGTGGACACTGCTCCCAATGTCAACCATCGGGGTCTCGATGTCGAAAGACGCCGGCAGCGAACGTCCGTCGGACCCGCGCGCCCGGCGGACCAGGACCCGGCTGATGGCTGCGCTCGTGGAGCTCGCCACCCACCGGGATCTCGACGAGATCTCCATCGGCGAGGTCGCCGCGGCGGCAGGCGTGAACCGTGCCACCTTCTACCTCCACTACTCGGACAAGGAAGGGTTGCTGCTCGACGCCATCAGCGAGGTGACCGACGAGGTCTCGCTCGGCGCGGCAGCTGCCTCCGTCGACGAGCTCGTGGATGCCGACCACGCGCCGCGGCACACGCTGGCCTTCTTCGCCGAGCTGGATCGCCACGCCGCCCTCTACCGCCGCGTCCTCGGACCGGCGGGGAGCCCGGCGGTGGTCGCTCACCTTCGCAACGGCATCCAGCGTGCGATCACCGAGGAGATGCACCATCGCTCCGCGGATCGAATCGTCGACGACCGCTCGACATCGAGGGTCGGGGCCTTCGTCGCCGGTGGCGTCATCGCGGCGGCCATCACCTGGCTCGAAGACGACGACCGCCCACCTGCCGACGAGGAAGCAGCCGCGGTCTGGCGCACGGTGCTCGCTTCGTCGATGCCGCTCTGGGATCAAGCCGGCGACATCGACGGCGATCCGAATCGGTCGACGCGCCGAGGCCGAAGCCAAGACCGCACAGCTGCGCCGAACAGCACGATCGCGAGCCACGGAGAGCCCCACGGTGGATGACCAGTCCGAGACGCCGACCCAGATGACGCGCACAAGTCGAGACCCCGAAGAGCTGCGGACGGCGCTGACCGCCTGGTTCGGGGAGCGCCTGCCCGCGGCCGAGCCTCCCGAGGTGATCGGTCTCGGTTCGAGCGGCGCCAACGGCATGTCGAGCGAGACCGTGCTCTTCCAGGTCGAGTGGGTCGACGCCGACGGGTCGAACCACACCGAGGACCTCGTGGCACGCATCGCACCGGGTGCAGCCGACGAGCCCGTGTTCGTCGACTACGCGCTCGACCACCAGTTCCAGCTGCTCGGCCAGGTCGCCGAGCTCACCGACGTCCCGGTGCCCCGAGTGCGATGGCTCGAGCTCGATCCCGAGGTCATCGGCACCCCCTTCTTCATCATGGACCGCGTCGACGGTCTGATCCCGCCCGACATCGCCCCGTACACGTTCGGCGACAACTGGCTGTTCGACGCATCGCTCGAAGACCAGCGCCGAATCCAGGACAGCACGGTCGACGTGCTGGCCAAGCTGCACAGCATCGACGATCCCGAGGAGCGCTTCGCCTACCTCACACCAGTCGAAGCCGGCGACACACCGCTGAAGCGCCACGTCGCCCACTCGCGGGCCTGGTACGACTACGCGGTCGACCGAGCAGCGCGATCGAACGTCGTCGAATCTGGTTTCGAGTGGCTCGAGTCCAACTGGCCGGAGGAGACCCCGCCGGTGCTGCTGTGGGGCGACGCTCGCCTCGGCAACACGATCTACCGAGATTTCGAGCCGGTTGCAGTCCTCGACTGGGAGATGGCCAGCCTCGGCCCACGCGAGATCGACCTGGGGTGGATGATCTTCGGCCACATGGTGTTCCACGAGATCGCCACGGTCTTCGAGCTGCCCCCCATGGAGAGCTTCATGGAGACCGCCGACGTCGCGGCAACCTACGAACGGATCACCGGCATCGCCCCACGGGACCTGCACTGGTACATCGTCTACGCCGCGGTGCAGTGGGGCATCGTCTTCATCCGCAACGGCACCCGCATGGCCCGCTTCGGCGAGATCGAGATGCCCGACGACGTGGACGACCTCATGCACCATCGAGCCTTGCTCGCGCGCCTTCTCGAAGCCTGAGCGACCACCGCTCGACCGTCTCAGAGCACCTTCACACCTCACGACATCCACCGGAGCCCGACATGCCCGTCCCTCTCGACGAATTCCCGCTGCACCAGGTGCCGCTGTCACTGGCTCACGTGGCCAGCACCGATCGCAACGCCTACGACCGCAGCTACTTCAACGCCCACAACCGCAGCGATGATCTCTTCCTGATCACCGGATTCGGCGTGTACCCGAACCTCGGCGTCACCGATGCGTTCGCACTCCTGCGACGTGGCGACAAGCAGACCGCCGTCCACTTCTCTGATGTGCTCGACGACGACCGCCTCGACCAACGCGTCGGGGCGTACCGCATCGAGGTCATCAAGCCCCTCCAGACCCTCCGGTTGATCTGTGACGACGACTCGCTCGGCCTGTCGTTCGACATGACGTGGGAAGGCTCGTTCGCCGCGATCGACGAACAGCCCCACGTCATGCGCATGGACCGCAAGGCGATCCTCGACGCCTGTCGCTTCGCACAGCTGGGGACGTGGGAGGGCACGCTGAGCATCGACGGCGACGACTACAAGGTCGATCCCGAGACCTGGGTAGGCAACCGTGACCGGTCCTGGGGCATTCGACCGGTCGGCGAGGCCGAGCCCGCCGGCAGGCCCGTCGACCAGGAGGCAGGCCTCCACTGGCTCTACATCCCCCTGCGCTTCGACGACTACGCCATCATCGTGATCGTGCAGGAGGAACCAGACGGGTACCGCATCCTCAACGATGCCACCCGGACCTGGGCCGACGGCCGCATCGAGCAGCTGGGCTGGCCCCACATCGACATCACCTACACGTCCGGCACCCGTTCCCCCGAGCATGCGGTGATCCACCTGACCACCCCCGACGGCAAGCCGCTCGTCGTCGAGGTCGACACCCTGCTCGGCGCACACATCCACATGGGGGCCGGCTATGCCAGCGATTCGACGTGGAAGCACGGGCAGTGGAAGGGCCCAGACTTCTCCGAACGCGTCGACTTCGACCTCACCGACCCTGCAGTGACGGGCATGATCCCCTTCGGCGTCACCGACCACGTCGCCCGCGCCACCTGCGACGGTGCAGAGGGCTGGGGCATGTTGGAGCACGGCTCCATCGGACGCCACGACCCCAGTGGCTTCGCCGACCTCGGTTCGGTCGCACCGTGACGCGATGCCCGCGACGACATCGTCCGAAGGAGACCTCCCCATGACCGAAGCTCGCTTCACCGACAAGGTGTTCGTGGTCACCGGTGCCAGCTCAGGGATCGGGCAGGCCTGCGCCGACCGGCTGCGTGACGACGGCGGCACGGTGATCGGCTTCGACATCACCGACGCACCGGACGTCGTGTCCGTCGACGTGACCGACGAAGGTGCCGTCGCCGCGGCGGTCGCCGACGCCGTCGCGGCCCACGGTCGCATCGACGGGGTCATCACCGCGGCCGGCGTCGCCGGCGGAGGGCCCGTGCACTCCCTGTCCGGGGACGAGTGGGACCGGGTGCTCGACATCAACCTCAAGGGCACCTTCCTCGTCGCCAAGCACGTCATCGCGGCCATGCTCGAACAGGAGCCGGTCCGTGGCGAGCGAGGCTCGGTCGTGACCGTTGCGAGCGTCGAAGGCATCGAGGGCACCGCCGGGGGCAGCTGCTACAACGCCTCGAAGGGTGGTGTCGTCCTCCTCACCAAGAACATGGCGATCGACTACGGCCGCCGGGGCATCCGCGCCAACGCGGTGTGCCCCGGGATCATCGTCACGCCCCTGTTCGACAGCGTGTTCGGCGACGAGGCCATGCACGACGCTCGCGACGCCTGCGAGGAGGAGCACAAGCTCGGGCGCTTCGGCGAGCCGAGCGAGATCGCCGCGGTGGCCGCGTTCCTGTTGTCCGCCGACGCATCCTTCGTGACCGGCCAGGCCATCGCCGTCGATGGTGGTTACACCGCCGGGCGCGACCACGGGATCCGCTCGCTGTTGGGCCTCTAGACCCGTTCGGGTCGTGGCGAGATGGCGGCTACCGCTCCACGTACGAGGCGAGGTTCAGTCAGTGACGACGACATCCCCTCAGCGTGGTCCTCGACGGAGATCCCGTCCGGAACGTTGTCGGCGGTGATGCGCACGAGCGTCCCCTCGCCCGCCCCCTCCACCTCCCAGGACATCGTCATCGTTCCAGCGAAGGCGGGATCCTCGGACTCGAAGACCACCGTCTGAACGACCCGCTCGTTTGCCGTGATGTCGACGAAGCGGGCCTCGACGATGTCGTGAGTGGGATGAGAGTGGAGACGGACCCCGGATGCAGAAGACCCCACTCCCGAAAGCCACGACGCGATGATGGTCAGCCGGCAGTTGCGAGAGCGTGGACGAGCTCGTCCTTGTTCATCGAGGCAGCTCCCTCGATGTCGAGGCCCTGCGCCTCCTCTACGAGCTGGTCCTTCGTGGCGCCTTCGGACAGAGCGCTCTCGTTGATCTTCATGCCCAGGCTCGCTCGCTTGGCCAGGAACGGTCCGGCCATCGCCTCGATGACCTCGGGTCCGTCGCTTCGGAGCTGCGGGAAGATCTCGTCCTCCTCCTCCTCCACGTGGTGCTCGATGCCAGCCTTCACGGCCTCCAGCGCCGCACCGAAGCCGGGCTGGTCCGGGGCCAGGTCGACCATGTCAGCCAAGGTCTTGCGAGCGAGCTCGTGCTCCGTGTTGCCCTCCTCGACCGACTCGTCGCCGGTCACGGGCGCCATCGCGGGGTACACGACCTGCTCCTCGAGCTCCATGTGGGCCCTGAGCGCCTCGGCGAGCTCCGTGACGAGCGGCATGCGGGCGTCGCCCTCCGCGGCCTCGATCTGGGCGAAAAGGCCCTCCACCATCCGGTGGTCCGCCTCGAGCATCCGGGTCACATCCATCGTCTGCCCTCCTGCTTGCTGGGTTGGGATGCCGCCGCTCTACCCATCCCGCGCGCCACGAAACCGGCCACCTGGCGGCTGCGAAGCTCAGCGCCGACCCGGCCTGCGAGACGAGCTCGGCCCCTGACAGCGAGGGCTTGCCCACCAATCCGCATGCCCGGGCCACCAGCAGCTGAGCAGGATGCCTTCCCGGCAGTTCCGGGTAGGGGGAGGGCATGCCTGACCCCGATGAGCCCGGCCTCGAAGATCCAACCCGGTTCCCGACGACACCAGCAGTCGAGCCCCTCGACGAGGCGCCAGATGGGGCCAGCCCGTCGGATCCCAACGAGCGTGATCCCGACTCGCTTCCGCCAGGAGCCGGCCGCAGCTAGCTCACACCATTCGCCACGTCGTGGCGCCCACTGCTCTTCAACCACAGCACGGCGAGCTTCGGAAGGTCGCCCAGACCAAGGAGGTTGCGATGGCCGATGACCAGGACCGAGCAGAGGTCCTCGATGACGACAAGGTCGGCGGTGAGTTTCCGCCCGACCGACCGCTGGGCGCCCATCGACACCAAGACGACGTCATCCCCGAGAGCTTCGCCGGTCGCGACGAGCGAACAGAGCCCGAGGTCGGCGAGACACCGAGCCCCGAGGGTGTGACGGTGCCGATGCAGGACGACGACCGCGTCACGGCCGACGACGAGGTCGCCGAGACACCCGAAGCCGCGGAAGAAGCTGCGCTTCACGTGGAGCAGGCGCCCTGACGACCAGGCCACGAATGGCTCCGTCCAGCATCACCGAACACGACATGCAGGTGCTCGATGCCGTGGTGGCCCTAGCCCCGCGCCGGGTCACGGTGCCCGCCGAAGTCGTCCTCGAGCACCTCCACCGCGGTGGCCGGCCGGCATCGGGCTGGCAGGCCTTGCGCATGGCGGTCCTGCGGCTCCAGCGCGACGGACTGCTGCGGTCCGAGCCGGGCCTCTCCTTGGAGGCGACTCCCGATGGGCAGGTCGCGGTTGAGCTGCTCCGAGCGCGTCGACGCGCAGCCGAGAACCCCGAGCACGACGATCGAGAGGCCGACCTTCGATGACAGCACGCCTGGGGCGGCCCGCGACGGCCGCCGCTGCTCCGAGGCGGGATCACCCTGGATTGACGATTCCGGGCACGGGCAAGAACTCACTGATCAGAACGCTCCGAGGAGCCCGGCGAGTGGAGGAACAGTGATCGACTTCATCGACCTAGGTCTGGTCGTCGGCACGACCGGCCGGGTAGTGGTGGATGCGCCCTGCGTCCGGTGGCCATCCCCTCGATCGGCCGGCTGACACGTGCCCATCCGAATCCTTCCCGGTCGACACCGGCACAACCGATCCGGAGTACAACCTCATCCTCGTGCTCCAGCAGGCGCTCGAGGACTGCCATCGCTACGCCCACTTCGCGCGGGACGCTCGTGACAACGACGACCCCGAGCTCGCCGACCTGTTCGATGAGCTCTCCACCAACGACCGTGAGCTGGCAGTGCGCCTCAAGAAGCTGCTCGCGTCACGGCTCTCATGACCTCGACCTGACAGTGGACACCGGGGGGCCGCCGGTGACGCGGCGACGCACCCGAGCGAAAGAGGCGCGTTCGGCTGAGCCGCCCCGGAACCTCAGTTGTTGTCGTCGAGCTGTGCCTGCAGACCGAGCACCTGTGCGCGCAGCTGCTCGAGCTTCTCCATTCAGGGGCTTTCGCCAGCTTGGGCAGGACGCTTTGGCCGGCGAGAAGCCGAAGGCCAGGGCTCGGCGGACGAGGGCAAGGCGGTCACGTCGTTCGCCTCGCCACGGCGCACCGACAGGTCGCCGCTCGGCTCCAGCAGCACGCGCTCGGCCTCCTCGAGATCGAACAGCCCTCGTACGCGCAGGGCGCTGCGCAGCTCGTCGTCGGTCATCTGCGGGCCGAGCAGCCCACTCGAGGGACGCTCGACCCCGGCTTCGACGAGGACCACGGGCTCGAAGTCGACCATGCGACGGAAGCGCGGGGACCGCATCCTCAGCCAGCCAAGGGCGACTTGGAGGACGAGGAGGGTGCCCACGGCGGTGGCGCCCTGGGCGTAGCTGGGCCGGGGCGAGAGGGCAGTGGTGGCCAGCATGGAACCGAGCGCAATGGTGACGACGGCGTCGAAGGCCGACATCTGAGCCAGCGTTCGGCGACCCGCCGTTCGAACCCCAAGGAGCACCGATGCGTACATCGCGACCGTCGAGAGCACGACGAAGCCCACGACCTCCCACGAAGCTCCGAACCACTCGCTCACGTCGGCCTCCTAGCGCAGTCAGCTCTCATGGACGTCCAGCGTCGCGCAATGTGCAGCCGATCGGGTCGGCCACCCTCACATCGACGTCGCCGGTGCATCTGCACCAACACGGCAGCCGGTGCCTCGATGGCCGCTGCTTGCGTCACCGTGAACGAGAAGGTGCTACGGCCCGCCAGGCTTCGGACGATGCGCGGCCGCCAACGCGATCGCACCGCCTCGGCGGCGATACGGGGCCACGCATCTGTGGCCGGTCACGTGGCATCGGTGGGGAGGGTGGCGAGGGCGGCGGGGACGTCGAGGACGGAGAGGTCGCCCCTGGTCAGCTCGAAGGTACGGCGGTGGGACCGGTCGTCGGCGAGGACCGCGGCGATCACGGCCGCCACGTCGTCGCGGGAGACCTTGCCCCGCGCCACGTGCTCGCCGACGGCGACCATGCCGTCGCCCGGGTCGTCGGTGAGGTGGACAGGTCGGATGATCGTGTGGCGGAGACCGGCCGCCCGCAGATCGGCGTCGGCCTGGGCCTTGGCCTGGAGGTAGACGCTGAACACCTCGTCGTCCTGCGGGGGAGCGTCGGCTCCGATGGAGCTGACCATGACGTAGCGGCCGATGCCGAGGGCCACGGCGGCGTCGATGAGCTTCTTGGCCGCGCCGTGGTCGACGGTCCACTTGCGGGCGGCACCGCTACCGGCTCCTGCCCCGCGGCAAAGATGATCGCTTCGGACCCGGTCACTGCGGCTTCGACCTCGGCGGCAGCCGCGTGCTCCAGGTCGCAGATGACCGCCTCCGCTCCGTCGGAGGCGAGATCGTCGGCCTGCCCCGGGTCCCGGATGATGCCCCGCACCCGGTGGCCCTCGGCCACGAGCCTCGGGGTCAGGAGGCGAGCGATCTTCCCGTGTGCGCCGGCGATGATGATGTCCACGCTGGCAGGGTACGAGCGGCGAGCCCCAGGCGCGATCGATGATGCGGGCCAGCTCGTTGCCGGGGGCCGGCAGGGCCGCGGCGTCCCACGTTGGAGCGACATTCGCTCGACGACGACTCGCTTGTAGTTCGGCGTCAAGCCCCGTCGTCACCGCTCCGAGCTTCGTGCACGCACGTCAACGGCGGGCGGCTTCGCCGCCCCGCACGACGCGACGATCAGGATGAGATCTCGATGCTCACCGCGAGCGTCCACGCCATCACCCATGGAACATGTCGAACGTCGCCCCGGCAGCGTCATTGGCTGCGCGAAGTTCGACGTGGCGATCACCCGTACCGGGGTTGATGAACGTCAGCACCGCAGGGCTGGACGCCTGGTGGTCATATGACATCCCTGCGATCGAGTCGTCTACCCAGACGGACGTGTTGTTCGCGACATTGGTGAACTGCAGGTAGTACCGCCCGCTCGTATCGCAAGACGCGGTCACACCACCGACACCCTCCACCAACTCGAAGGTCTGCTCACCCGAAGCAAGCGCGACGAACTCGACGCCCGACTCTCCCTGCGGCCCTGCCGGCCCTGCCGGTCCCGCGGGCCCTGCCGGCCCTGCCGGTCCCCCCGGCCCTGCCGGTCCTGCCGACCCTGCCGGTCCCCCGGTCCCGTCGACCCTGCCGACCCTGCCGGTCCCTCCGGCCCTTCTGGTCCTTGTGGACCTTGTGGACCTGCCGGTCCCTCCGGCCCTGCCGGCCCTGCCAGCCCTGCCGGCCCTGCCGGCCCTGCCGGGCCCTCGCTGGTCCTCCGGTCCTGGGTCCTTGTGGTCCCGCCGGGCCTCGTGGTCCTTGCGCCTCAAGCTGACTGCGGATCGATGAGTCGTATCGCTGGAACATCGAAGCAGCTTGGCCTCGCGTGATGTTGTCGTCCGGGCCGAGGTCCCCGTTTTGGTACCCGTGGATAACGCCCTGTGCGCTGGCCCACTCGATGCCTGCGGCGTGGGGATGGTCGTCCGCTACGTCGGGGAAAACATGGGTGGCCGACACCGGCCCGACTCCGAGAAGCAATGTCCCGACAGCGCTCACTGCGACGATGCGCTTGAACCTGTTCATGACAACTCCCCCTCGCTTGTCGACCTTGGGCTCGATTGTCGACCTCTGGAGCGCTCACGCTAGCCACCCTCGTTCTTCTGACTCCGACAAGCTCAGCAGCGCAGGTAGCGCGGACTTCGAAGTGCCTGGGCCGTCACGTCGACTTCTCGCCCGACGGCGACCCCCCCATCGACGGCCTCGACGAGGTCGGCCGTGTACCTAGGGGTGGACGACCCTGGCCCGGTGCGCGATAGCTGCCACCCTGGGGCCTCTGACGGCAATTGCCGTCGGTAGCGGGTGGGGCTGGAAGCGGAGTCGTACCTACGAGCGCCCGTCCCGCCGGGCACGTCGTGCTGGTAGCGGACACGATGATCACGGACCCCGATGGGGACGAGCGAGCGACGCGGCACGCGTTCGAGACCGGCCTTCCGAAGCTCGTGATCCTCAGTCCGCACCTATGCGCCGGGTACGCCGGCAAACGGGCCCGCGGCGCTTGCAGCTCCTCGTCGGCCTCCGGGGCGCCGCGTTCGATGACGTGGTCGCGGCCGCGGCGGCTGCCGACCATGCCGAGTTCGTCGTCGTCGCCGTCGACCCTGAACCGCGACTTGTCCAGATCCGCGGAGGTGTGGTCGACGACGTGACCGCGCTGGGTCGCTCATGGGCCGGTGACCCCGAGGGTTACAGCATCTTCCAGGAGTTCCGGACCCCACCGAACGTGAACGTGGACCACACCGGCGCGATCCGGTCGGCGATTCAACGAGTGGTCGCGTTCCCGGCCGGTGAGACCGTCGGCGGGTACGACCTCGCGGTTGTCCACGGGCCCGACGGGTTCAGGTTCGTCCCCGAGCCACGGGTCAGCGGACCGGAGCGTGCCGAGTACACCGTGCATCCCGACGGACGGGTTGAGCTGTCGGTCCCTCCGGGCGAGGACGACTCGTTCCAGGTCATCGGCGCGGCCGCCGGCACTGGCGCGACACCGGGGGCGCTCGGTTTCTGGCATGCGACCAGCGGTCTAGGGATCGTGTACCCGCACGACCGGCCGTGGGACCCGATCACCGCTCGCACGACCACGATCGATGAGCTCGTCGCAGTCGCGGCCGCACACGGTCAGGAGCTGTTGGCGGCCACCGTGCCCAGGCCGACTCTGGCGGAGTTCAACGACCTGATCAACGCGCCCGGCAACCTCCTCCGGGTGGTGCCCCACCAGCGCTGAACGTGGCGTTGGGCTGTCCGCTCTCGATCTCGTCGGGCCGGGGCCGGGCGAATTCGTCGCAGGAGTTCCGATCGAGGTTCTCGATGTCGCGAACGCTCAATGCCCGGAGCGCCGGGCTGGCGGTCCCGATGTGTTCGCCGATATCAGCCACGGGCACGAACTGAACCTTCCGACCCCAGAGGTATCCGGCACGCCGGGGCAGACCGGGGTGAATGTCCTCCCAGTGCTCCGAAGGGATCCGAACTCGCGGCGTGCCGTCAGCGAAGCGGTCCTTCGACGTCGTTCCGATGACGAGCCACGTCTTGCCGGATTGGCACACGAGAATCCCCGGTCGCGGCTTTCCGGCACCGTGCTCGGCCGAGTGAGTCGGGTCCTCACGATGATTGCGGACGGTCGTCCAGCAGATCTCGCCGGGCCAGAGCATTGCCGGCATCCTCATGCCGCGTACCGCCCCCGGCTGGGTTTCGTGATGCGCCCCTTTTGGTTGAGGAAGTTCAGCGTCGATGCGATGACCTGGTAGCCCGGCTCCGACCGTCCGCCAGCCTTCAAGCCATCCCACACCTCCTGGATTGACATCGAGCGACTGGTGACGCGCAGCACCTCGACGATCGCGTCCGTTCTGTCGAGCATCTTCAGGTTCGGCATCTCAGCCGGTGGCCGCGGCTGGGCCGGGCGGCCTTCATCAACGATCCTCGCCAGCTCCGCAGCCAGCGCGTCACGCTGAGCACGGAGCCCCGCGAGATGTGCCTTGCGCTGGATGAGCTCCGACTCTGCCGTCTCGATCTCGGCGCTGAGGCGGTCCACCTCCGACTTGATGTCCATGTGGATATATTACACGTACCAACGTAGATAACAACTGCTCTCTTTATTTCGCTTATTGTAGGTTGGGCTCGACCGTGTCGGATCCACCGCTGACGTGCGTAACGCAGACGTTACGGTTACCCTGGGCGGCATGGCAGCGCCACCGACCGGAGCGGAGCGCTACTTCGCTCGTCGCCTCAAGGATCCTGAGTACCGCCAGGCCTACGAGGAGGCACGCGAGCGAATCGAGCAGATCGATTCGGTGATCCGCGCCTTTGATGCCCGTCGCGAAGAGCTGCACCTCACCAAGGCCGAGCTGGCCCGCCGCGCTGGCGTGAAACCCGAGGCGATCCGCCGCCTCTTCTCGGCCGAGAAGCCGAACCCTACGCTCACGACCCTGGTGGCGCTCGCCGGCGCTCTGGACCTTGAGATCCGGCCCACCCCTCGTCCGAGCGCCTCGACTACCCGAGCACGGTCCGCCGCTTCTGGAACTCGGCGCCGTAGCGCTTGACCCGCCGGTAGTCCCTCGGGTGTGCCGCCGTGCGCGGCGGCTTCGAGAGACCGTCGATGCACACGATGCTCGACCCTCCCAGGTCATCCGCGTCGCGTTCGAGGAGGCAGAACAGACGGTGGTTCATCCCGCCCCCTTGGACCCGGACCTCGAAGTAGCCAGCCATGGCGTCGTGCATCGCCTCCCACTTCCCACCGCCCGAAAACGAGGGCGGCGGCGCTGCGGCAACCGCGTCGAGGACCGCATGGATCTCGGCTGCGACCTTCGCCGGGATGGAGTCCAGGAACTCGATCGCCGGGACACTGCGAACCGGGTCGTCGGATTTGTCGCGCTGAAAGAAGTGGATGTTCCACGGCTTGGGCCGCTCTTTACGAGACGTGGCGGTCATCTGCTCACGGCTCCGTCTCCTCAGCCTCGTCGCCGCGGGCCGGGGCGTGGGATCCAAGCGTTTCGGCCAGGTGCTCGAGACTCGCCACCACCTCGCCAACCGTGGCGAATGCGGTGGCCGGGAGAGGCTTGTCGGTCCGGATCTCGAAGACGATCGCGCCACCGTCGATGCTCCAAGTCTGATGGACCACGGGGGTTCCCTGGCGAGGCGCTGGCTGAGTTCGCCCCGAGGACGGGGCGGGTTGACGGGTGTCGATGAACTGCTCGTCGCTCGACTGCTGCCCACCATCAGCTGCAACGTCGAGGGGCACGAGGACGATCCGCCCGTCGTCGTTGAGCGACGCCAGGCCAGCAGCCACTGCGCTATCGACAAACGACTGCACGAACTTGTCTTTGGAGCCGGGAGCCACCCCGAGGTTCAGCACCGCGCGATTCCCGAGGGGCCCAGCCGCGAGAGGCGTTCCCTTGCGCTCTCGTCGAAGAGCTTGAAGAACACCGGGCTGTTCATGAAGGCCGCCTGCAACGCCCGCCGCTCAGCCTCATCATCCGTCGGATGAGCGATCATGCGGGCGATGTCGGTCATCGCCAGGCTGTCACCTCGACCGGCGATCAACTTCCAGTCACGGAACGCTGCGAGCCTTTGCCGGAAGGCCCCGCTGTTCGTGGTGCTGTGGCCCATGTAGCCAGCGAAGGCCGCCGTCGAGTGATCGAACCCATACTTACCCGCTTCCTTGAGGATCGCTGCGGCCTCCGCGAGCGACACCACAGGGAAGCCTGTTGTCCTCTTCCGGCGAGGCGCCGGTGCGGTCGACGACTCCTCGCCGCCGTTCTCTGTGTTGTCCGGGTTCGTTTCTGCCATCAGGATTCTCCACCAGTGGTTCGCCATCGATCCCGGAACGGCGGTCGGGACCGCGATCGCTCAGGACAGCGGTCGTCCTCGGTCGTCCGTGGACATCCCGCCGATCTCGCCGCCGCGCTGGGCCGACGTCGCCGGTGGTACACCACCACCGAACCGCGCGACTACCGCACAGCAGTGAGGCCCTCTCCGATCTTCCGGAAGCTGACCTAGGGCCCCTGATCGGCTATGTGGTGGCGGGGGCAGGATTTGAACCTGCGACCTTCGGGTTATGAGCCCGACGAGCTACCTGACTGCTCCACCCCGCGGCGACTTGTGGTGGACGGATGACTGTACCGGTGGGCCCTCGCACCGGCAACCTGGCGCAGACCGCACACCCGAGTCCGCCCCTCAGCCCCCGAGGTAGACGCTGCGCAGCAGGTCGGTGCGACCGGCCAGCTCCTGGGCGGGCCCGCTGAAGCGGACCTGGCCCCGCTCGAGGAACAGCACCCGTTCGGCGTGGGCCATGGCCAGGGTGGCGTGCTGCTCGACGACGAGCACCGTGGTGCCCTCGGCGTGCAGGTCCGAGAGCACGCCGAAGAGCTCCTCCACCACGATCGGGGCCAGGCCGAGGGAGAGCTCGTCGACCATCAGCAGACGAGGCTGGGTCACCAGAGCCCGGCCGATGGCCAGCATCTGCTGCTCGCCGCCCGACAGCGTGCCGGCCAGCTGGCGGCGTCGCTCCCCGAACCAGGGGAACAGCGTGTGGGCCCGGTCCAGGCCCTCGGTCAGGGAACGGCCGCGCAGCAGGTGCCCGCCGAGGCGGAGGTTCTCGTCCACGGTGAGGTCGGCGAGCAGCCCGCGGCCGCCGGGCACGTGAGCCACCCCGAGCGCCACGATCTCGTCTGGAGCCAGCCCAGTCAGGTCCTGACCGTCGAAGATGATCGACCCGCCGGACACCCCGGCCAGGTTCGAGACGGCCTTCAGCAAGGTGGACTTCCCGGCCCCGTTGGTGCCGAGCATGGCCACGAACTCGCCCTCGGCCACGGCGAAGGACACCTCGAAGAGGATCTGCACCTGGCCGTAGTGGACGTCGACGTCGGTGAGCTGGAGCAACGGCGTGCCCGGCTGGCGCTCGGTCATCACGATGCCGTCGCTCCCAGGTAGGAGCGCAGCACCTCGGGGTGGCGCCGCACCTCGTCGGGCTTGCCGCTCGTGACGACGCGTGCCCGCGGCCATGGCCACGATCGTGTCGGTGATGCCCATGATGAACGGCATGTCGTGCTCGATGAGCACGACGGTGGCGTCGAGGTGCTCGGCCAGGCGGCGCAGCAGCGGCGCGAGCGCTTCGGTCTCGGCTTGGGCGATGCCGGATGACGGTTCGTCGAGCAGCAGCACCTTGGGCCGGACGACGACCACCGCGGCGAGCTCGCGAGGCGCAGCATGCCGGTCGACAGTTCCTGGGGCGGCTTGTCGGCGTGGCGCGTGAGCCCGACCAGCTCGAGGGCCTCGTCGGCGCGTCGAGTCACCTCCGCCTCGTCGGCCCGGGCGCCGCGGTGCCGACCACCGATCGGAAGAAGCCCGAACGATTCATCGAGTCGTGCTGCACGGTGCGCAGGATCTCGCCGATGGGCACCGACCTGAACAGGCGGGCGTTCTGGAACGTGCGGGCCAGCCCGAGGCCGCTGCGGGCCCACGGCTTCCTGCTGGTCAGCTCGACGTCGGGCCCGGTCTCCGGATGCAGGAGAACCCGCCCATCGTCGGGCTTGCGGAAGCCCGAGATGCAGTCGAACAGGGTGGTCTTGCCGGCCCCGTTGGGTCCGATGATGCCGACGATCTGCCCCGCTCGACGTCGAAGGTCACGCCGTCGAGCGCGCGCACGCCGCCGAAGGCGAGGCTCAGACCTCGGTGATGGACAGGACGGGGTCGCTCACGTGACCACCTCATCGATTCTGTGCGCCGTACCCCCGGCATGCGGTGCAGGGTGCGCACAGACGCCGGCGGCTCGGGGTCCGTGGACGACTGGGCCATCAGCTCGCCGATGTCCTCGTCCTCGATGCCTCGTCGTAGGCGGTGGCCCGGGTGCGGACGAAGCGGGTCATCGACGCCAGGCCCCCGGGGTTGATGGCCATCATCAGGAGGAGCAGCGGCCGACGCGGTGATCTGGGGCCAGAACGTGAGCGAGGTGGCCTGCACCGCGCCTCTTGTCAGCTCGGGGTAGAGTCCGAAGAGCAAGGCGGCGATGACAGGTCCGGCGAGCGAGCCGATGCCGGCGACGACCGCGTTGGCCAGCCAGGTGATCGAGAAGAACACCGACGAGCTCTGCGTGCTGACGCCGCCCAGCTGGTAGGTGAGCATCGTCCCACCCAGCGCCGCGATGGCCCCGGACACGACGAAGCCGGTGAGCTTCACCCGCACGGGGCGGATGCCGTAGGCGGTGGCGACCGTCTCGCTGTCGCGGATGGCGATGAACGAGCGGCCGACCCGAGACGTGCGGAGATGCGCCAGCGACGACGACGGCGACCGCGGTGAAGGCTCAGGAACAGCAGTAGCGGCGCGCGTCGGTCTGCATCAGTCGGGGGAGCCACGACGGTACACCGACGCGTAGAAGCGCGGGAGGATCGCCCGCTCGGCGGCCAAGCCGAAGGCCAGGGTGGCGACGGCGAGGTGCAGGCCGCGCAGTCGCAGCGCCGGCAGGCCGATGAGGATCGACACCGGGATCGACAGCAGCACGCCGCAAGATGCGGCAACGGGAACGGCAGGCCGAGCGTGTTGGCTGCCGATGGCGACACCGGCGCCGCCGACGGCGACGAACGCGCCCTGGGCCAGGCTGACCTGCCCGAGCCAGCCGACGAGCACCACGAAGCTCAGCACCACGAGCAGGTAGATCAGCGTCAGGTTGGCGGGCAGCGTCCAGAAGTCGCGGCAGCGGCAAGAACGGGAACAGCACCACGGGCGACGCAGGTCCACGCTGGCACGGCGATGCGAGCCAGCCCGCCGACCGTGCCACGAGCCGGTGGTGGGCATGGCGGCGCGAACGAGCCGGAACGCCTCGACCGGGTCGATGAGCCGGGCCAGGAGAGTCGGCTGCCGCCGGACCGGCCGGTCACGCCGGTGTCCTCGTCCTCGCGGATCCCCTTGAAGATCCACGGCGGGCGCAGGGCGAGCACGACGATGACCGCGCCCAGGGTGATGACCTCGGGCGCGCCCTGCCACAGCACGGGTCGTTCTCCTGCACCGAGGTCTGGCGCACCAGCTCGTCGACGAGACCGATGCCGAAGCCGCGGCCACCGCGATCGGGAAGCTGACCATGCCGCCGACGATGGCGGCGGCGAAGCCCTTGATCGACAGCAGGAGAAGAAGGTTCGGGTTCGAGGAGATGACGACCGACGCCAGCGCGATCGCCGGCGACGGCGGCCGACCATCGAACCGCCCACCCACGAGACGACCGAGAGTTGCCGGGCCGACACGCCGAGCAGGGTCGCGACGTCGGGGTCGGTGGCCGACGGCGCGAATGGCGAGGCCGGTGGCCGTGAAGCGGAAGAAGGCGCCACGTCGCGATCGCAGGACGGCGACGATGGCGATCGACACCGAGCGCTCGTAGCTGACAGTTGACGCCGCCGAGGAGACAGCACGGGCGTGCGCGGAGAAGATGGCGTTGTCGTTGCTGACGATCAGGTCCTCGGCGCCGAAGAGCTGCTGGTGATCGCGGTGAGGAGCAGGTCGAGGCCGCGAGTGACGACGATGATGTGCGCACCATCGGGCCGCTCGGGCGAAGGGGCGGATGACGACGCGTTCGATCAGCCAGCCCAGGAGCGGCGGCGACGACCAGCGTGACCGGCAACGCACCCCAGAACGGCAACTGCACGGTCGCGTCGAAGTCGACGTGCAGGTACGAGCATGTCGAGGTTGAGCCGAGACGGTCCGCCCGGTGACGAGGTCGTAGTGGAAGAAGGCGACGAACGTGGCCATGGCCGCCGTAGGCGAAGTTGGGGACGCGGGTCGCCTTGTAGATGAGCACGAGGCCCATGGCGAGCAGGGCGTAGACCGCAGCCGGTGACGAGGCCGCCGGACAGAATCGAGAAGGTCGTCTGCATCAGATGGACGCCTCCTGGACCTGGCGTCGCACCCGTTCGAGTCCACGGTGGGTCAGCAGCACCCAGAGAGCGAGGGCGGCCAGCCACACCCACGGTCGACTGGCCGCGAAGTTGGCGGCCAGCAGCCTGATGCGCTCGGTGACGGCCTGAGCGGGTGCGTCGACCACGGGCGCGGGCGCTCCGGGCGGCGACGACGGGGCAGCGAGCCCCGTGCCGCCTCCCGGCGTGGCGGCGGGAAGGCCTGACAGCCCCACACCCCCGATGGGAGGAGTCAGGCCCTCGCCGCTGCCACCATCGGGGGTTCCCCCACCGATGTTGCCGAGACCGAAGCCGCCGATGTCCTCGCGTGCGGTGACCGACGTGTAGACGAAGCCGAGCATCACCTGAACGCGCTGCGGGCTGAAGCCGGTGGGTTGGGTGAGGTCGACGGGGAGGTCGCACTGAACGATGAGCCCGCCGGTCATGGACCCGGCGGCGGAGCCGTCGTCGGCCACTCCGAGCTCGGGTTCGGGACGGGAGAACAGGAAGCCCTGCGGGTAGGCGGCGGGACGGTCGAGGATCGCCACTCCGCAGCCCGTCGGCGCCAAGGCGGCGCTGACCCCGGCGAGGAAGGCGGAGGCGGCACTGCCACCGATCGGGAGCGGTGTGCCGTCGACGACCACATCGCCGCCGCGGATGTCGAAGCGCACCCCGGCCAGCGACACACCGACGAGGTCGACCGTGGACTCGGTGGTCGCGCCACCGGCGGTGCCGTCGGTGTGCGAAGCGCCCTTGGCGATGACGGCATCCACGCCGACCACCCCGTCGAGGATGGACACCGCCGTGGCCTTCGCGGACGCGGTGGCGGAGAGGACGCCCTGGGCCGGGCCCGCGGCGGCGTCGGCCACCACTCCACCGACCGACACGGCCGGTCCGACTGCAGCGCCCGGTCCGGTGAGACGGCCGTGGCGTGCAGCTCGACCGAGGGGCCGGCGCCACACAGCGCAGTGGACCAACCGAGCGGCGGCTGGCCGGCGTTCTCGGATCGGAGATCGGCCGGGAAGGTGAAGGCGATGTCGGCCAGCGCCCCCGGGTAGGCGCACTCGGCTTGCGGCAGGCTGATCTCGTCGCCCGAGTCGGGCTCCTTGTCGAGGTTGGTGACCGTGCCTCCGACCACTGGGTGCGAGGCGGCTGGGTGCGGCGGCGATGCCGTTGGCGGCCTCACCGCCGCCGGTGCGACGCGCC
>CAWJWI010000005.1:0-21578 GCA_963846555.1 uncultured Microthrixaceae bacterium | reverse complement strand
TCCCGGCGTGCACCTCCTCGAGTACGAGGCCTACGACGAGCAGGTGGTGCCTCGCCTGAGCGCCATCGCCGACGACGCCCGCATCCGCTGGTCGACCGTCGGGCGCATCGCGCTGATCCACCGCACCGGCGTGGTGGCCGTCGGCGACGCCGCCGTGGTCGTGGCCGTGTCGGCGCCGCATCGTGATGAAGCCTTCGAGGCGGCCCGTTATTGCCATCGATGCCTTGAAGGCCACGGTTCCGATCTGGAAGCGGGAGGCGTGGGACGGCGGTGAGAGCTGGGGTCTCGAAGCCCAGCACCTCAGCGACGTGGGAGCGGCCGCCACGTGAACGCCGTCGGCTTCCTGCTCGTCGCCATCGTGCGTGTCGGCTGTCGGCTCGTACGATCCTCAGGCTGCAGCACCGCTCGCCCAACACCCTGATCCGGGCATCGAGGCGTTCCAGCGCGAGATGGACGCGCTGGCCCCGCCGGCGACGAGAGCCGTCCGATCGGCACGACGGGCCGCGCTGATCGTGGCCCGCGACCTCGCCATCGACCTCGGCACCGCCAACACGCTCGTCTACGAGCGGGGTGGGGCATCGTGCTCAACGAGCCGTCCGTCATCGCCCTGAACAGCCGCACCGACGAGGTGCTGGCGATGGGCCACGAGGCGTGGCAGATGATCGGGCGCACGCCCGGGCTACATCGTCGCCGTGCGTCCGCTGCGCAAGGGCGCCATCACCGACTTCGAGATCACGCAGCGGATGATCCGACTGCTGCTGCAACGGGTCGGGGTCAACCGCTTCAACCGACCCCGGGTGGTGATCTGCGTGCCGTCGGCCATCACCGAGGTCGAGCGGCGCGCCGTCAACGAGGCGGCCCGTCGGGCCGGAGCGGCCGACGCGCAGCTGATCGAGCAGCCGATGGCCGCGGCCATCGGCGCCGGCCTGCCGATCCACGAGCCGGTCGGCAACATGGTCGTCGACATCGGCGGCGGCACGTCGGAGACGGCGCTCATCTCCCTGGGCGGGATCGTGGCGCTCAAGGCGGTGCGCATCGGCAGCTTCGACATCGACGCCGCCATCCAGACCTTCATCCGCCGGGAGTACGGCATCGCCGTCGGTGAGCGCACGGCCGAGGACATCAAGATCGCCATCGGCTCGGCCTGCCCGGTCGCGCGACGAGGTCAAGGCCGAGGTGCGCGGGCCGCGACCTGATGAGCGGCCTGCCCAAGACGATCATCCTGTCGCCCGAGGAGGTGCGCGAGGCCATCGACGAGCGGTCGTCGGCGATCGTCGACTCGGTCGTGGCCTGCCTCGGGCAGGCGCCGCCCGAGCTGGCCCAGGATCTCATCCTGCAAGGCATCCACCTCGTCGGTGGCGGCGGCATGCTGCGCGGGCCTCGACCAGCGCATCGCCAACGTGACCGACGTGCCCGGTGCACCTCGTCGACGCCCCGCTCGAGTGCGTCGTGCTCGGCGCCGGTCGCTGCATCGAGGCCTACGACAGCCTCAAGGTCATGTTCATGGGGTCCGAACGCGCTAGTCGTCGCGAGGTCCTCGGCGGCTTGGCGGACCTGCCAGTCGCGGTCGTCCCGGGCCCGGGCCAGGCGGCGTCGACCTCGGGGCCGTCGAACGGGGCCAGCGCGAGGACGGCCCGGCGCCGCACGGTGGCCTTGTCGGGGGTGGCCGGCGAGGATCGCCGGCAGACCGGCCGCGTCGCCGATGGACCCGAGGGCGGCCACCGCCGCCTCCCGCACGAGGGCGTCGTCGTGCCCGGTGGCCAGGGCGCTCAGGGCGGCGACGGCCCCCGGCTCGGGGGGCTGGCGCTCGCCGCTCGCCCAGGCCGCCACCTCGACCACGGTGGCGTCCTCGTCGTCGAGCAGCGGGAGCAGCGACGGGCCCGGCGTCACCCGGGAGCCGGGCCGACGGCCTCGCAGGCCCGGCGTCGCACGGCCGGCGACGGCGTCGCCCAGAGCGGCCGCGAGGTCGTCGGTCGTGAGGGCGCCGAGGCGTTCGAGCGCGCCGAGGGCCGTGGCCCGCACCTCGGCCGACGCGGTCGGCGCAGCCCGGACCGGGCCGTGGGCTCGTCGCCCTGGTGACCGGCCAGTGCGATCGCCTGGCGTCGGGCCGCGGAGTCGGTCACCGCGGCTGGCCCCCGTGGTCATCCCAGGGCCTGGTCGATGATCGAGGTCAGGCCGACCGCGAGCACGCCGAGCGTGGCCGCCGTGACTACGCCGAGCATGCGGACGAACAGCACGAGCAGGATGGCCGAGCGCACTCGTCGCGCCCACGACGTGCCGTCGTGCTCGATGACTCCGCCACTGCGCTGGGTCTCCGCGGATCGATGGCGACGCGGACCGGTGCCGCACCGCTCGTGGCAGGCTGCCCCGAGAACCCCAGCATCGCACGGGGACCCACGACTGCCGAGCACCGATGAGCACCACCGACCTCGACCTCCGAACCGCAACCAGATCTGGCCCCGGCCTGCCGGCGCCCCCGCCCGACGGGGGCGTGCCCCGACGCCTGGGCCGCATCTGGCTCATGCTCGGCGCGGCGGGCATGCTCGTCTCTGCCGTGATCGGCGCGGCCGTCCTCCCCGTGCCCTACGTCGCCCTCCGTCCGGGCTCGGTGCGGCCCGTGACCGAGCAGGTCCTCGTCGAGGGGGTGCGCCAGCCACCCGCCGGCCCAGTCGATCGCGTACACCACCGTCAACGTCGGCGGCACCACACTCCTCGAGGCGTTCGTCGGCTGGCTCGATGACGACGTCGACGTGCTGCCCGAGGACGCGTGTCCGCGGCGATCGATCCGAAGCCGAGAACCGCCGCTACAACGCGCAGCTCATGGACACGTCGAAGCTGGTGGCCATCGCCGTGGCCCTCGACCACCTCGGCCACGACGTCGCCATCCACACGTCGGGCACCGTGGTGCGGCAGATCGTCGAGGGGTCGCCGGCGGCTGGTGCGCTGCAGATCGACGACGTGATCGTCGCCGTCGACGGCGAGCCCGTCGACCAGCCCGACGAGATCGGCGACGCTCCTGCAAGCGGGCGGTCCCGGTGCGCAGCACGTGCTCACCGTGGAGCGCCCGGCGGGCAGCGACACGCGGATCGACGTGACCCTGCAGACCATCGCGGCGCCCGACGATCCGCAGCGGGCCGTCATCGGGATCGCGCCGGAAGACCGCATCGTCGGCTTCGACTTCCCGATCGACGTGACCATCGACTCGGGCAACGTCGGCGGTCCGTCGGCCGGCCTGGCCTTCACGCTGGCCGTCCTCGACGTGCTCACGCCGGGCGAGCTCACGGGCGGGCACCGCGTCGCGGTCACGGGCACGATGAGCGCTCGACGGCACCGTCGGACCCGTCGGCGGAGGAGCGCAGAAGGCCATCACTGTCCGAGATGCCGGGTATGAGGTGTTTCTGGTGCCGACAGACGAGCTGGAAGAGGTGAAAGCGGCCGTCGGAGACGATCTCGAGGTCATCGCGGTGGATACGCTCGCTCAGGCGCTGGATGCGCTCGACTCGCTTGGGGGCAACGCCGCGATCGCTCGAAGGAGCGGACGGCGTGGGCAGTCCCTGACGGCCGGGCGTCCGCGCTGCACCCCGAGCGAGGCAGGTCACAGGACACAGATGTCGGCCACCGACGTGCAGCTGCGGTTCGCGGCGGAGTTCGCGTTGTTCCTCGTGGCTCTGGCCGGCCTCGGGTTCGCCCTGCTGCGCACCGACCTGCTCGTCGAGCGGGTGTCCCGCGCTGCGGGTGCGGCCGCCGGCTTCGCGGCGCTGGCCGGGCGCCGCGTTCCTGAGCGGCGCGCTCATCGTCGACGATCCCACCTCCGGCGGGGTCGTCGGGCTGCGGGTGGCGGGCATCGCTCCTGCTCGCGCTCACCGCGCGCTGGTGGCACACCCAGCGAGCCTGTCGCACGTTGTTGCTGATCGGCATCGTGGCCCTCGTCGCCGCCGAGAGCGGCATGGTCGCCGACCAGTCCACGGCGGCCATCGACGCCGCACGAGGGCTCGGTGCCCTCGCCATCGGTGCCTCGCTCGTGGTCGCCAGCACGCGGGCCATCTCGGCCCGGATCGCGACCTCGGCGGCCGCCATCCTCTTCGTCGTCATCACCGTCCTCGCTGTCGCGCTCTCGGCGGTGATCACCGACAACGTCGAGGACGAAGCCGCTGCGCCGGTACGGAGCCCGGGCCGAGACCGAGGCGCGACGGCGGCCAGGCAAGGCGTGCCCGTGCTCGGCGTCGACGACGTGCTCGCCTCGGCCCTCTCGCACCACCAGCCTACCCGACACCGAGGCCGCGCTGGCCACGCTCCTCGATCCCGACGCCTCGCCCGAGCAGGTCGTCGCGGCCTCGGGGTCGTGGTGAGTCGATCCGGGGCTTCATCGCCGGCTTCGTGTCCTCTGACCCGAACCTCGGTCCCACGCTTCGTCCTGCGCAGCGATGGCCAGATCGTGGCCGCCGTCCCGCCTCCCGACGGCGACCGCGCCAGGCTCTCGATCCCGGCCTTCGCCACGATGCTCAGCGGATCGAGCGTGATCGTGCAGGCGCTGTCGGCGCCGGGTGCCGACCCAGTCCGTCGACGCTGTCGCCGGCCGCGCCGCTCGCGCTGGCGGCTGCCCCGCTGTTCCTTCCCGGCCTCGACTTCCGGGGCGTCGTCGTGCTCACGAGCCAGCTCGACGACACCTACCTCGAGGTGCAGCCGATCCCATCCGCGAACGAGCAGCCCGGGGTCGGCGTCGGCGCTCGTGGGGCGGGGCGGCGTGCTCGCGTCGACGGGCCTGGCGTGGACGATCCAGCGATCACCGAGCTGGCGCTCGCCGCCCTCGACGGGTCCGGCGCCACCGCTCGCGACGTCGGCGACCGGTTCGCCGTCGTCCGCCCGGTCGCTCGGGTCCGACGGCGCGCCCGTCATGGCGGTCGTCCTCTCCGTGCCCCGCAGCCAGATCGAGGCGGCGCGCGAGGACCTCTACCGCGTCCTGTTCCTCGTCGCCATGGGCGCGGCGGCTGCCGCTCTCGCCCTCGCCGCGCTCGTCGGTGAGCGCATCGGCTCGGGCCTGCGTCGGCTCACGGTGGCGGCCACGGCCATCCGAGGAGGGCAACCTGGACGCCGCCGCCGGGCGTCACCACCGACGACGAGCTGGGCGCCCTCGGCTCCACCTTCGACTCGATGGCCGGCTCCATCCGCACGATGACCGCCGACCTGCGCACAGCGGCCGACGAGGAGGCCGCGCTCCGCGGCCGTCTCGAGGCGGTGGTCGCCGGCATGGGCGAGGCCCTCGTCGCCGTGGACGCCACCGGGACGATCACCGACTTCAACGAGGCCGCCGAGCAGCTTCTCGACGTGCTCGCCCGCGACGCACGGGACAAGCCCGTCACCGACGTCGTGCGCATCGATCGGTGACGACGGCACCGGACCTGACCAAACGCCTCGGCCGTCCTGTGCTCGAGGGGTGGACGGCCGCCGGGAACCTCGTCCAGGCGAGTGGCCGCGAAGTCCCCGTTGTCGTGTCCGCCGGTACGCTCAGAGGCCCCGGCAACGACGTGCACGGCGCAGTGTTCGTCCTTCGTGACGTGCGTCGAGAGCGGGAGCTGGAGCGGATGAAGACTGAGTTCCTCGCCAACATCAGCCACGAGCTGCGCACGCCGCTCACGCCGATCAAGGGCTTTGCGTCGATCCTGCAGAGCCGCGAGCTGCCCGCCGGAGAGAGCCAAGGGCTTTGCCGACGAGATCTCGGTGGCCGCGGACCAGATGGAGCGGGTGATCGGCCAGCTGGTCAACTTCGCCACCATCGTCGGCGGGCGCCTGTCGCTCGAGGTCGAGTCTCTCCCGCCCCGCTCGGTGCTCGACGAAGCGGTCCGGCGAGCTGGCGGGAGCGGGCCGACGGTGCCCACAGGATCAGTCGCCGGGTGGCGGCCGGCACGCCGCCGATCCTGGCCGATCGCACCTACCTTCTGCAGTCCCTCGACGAGCTCATCGACAACGCCGTGAAGTACTCGCCCGGTGGAGGCAAGGTCGTCGTGTCCGCCTCGGCGACGACTGACGACGGCGTCCCGCGCATGCGCATCTCCGTGTCCGACGACGGTCTCGGCATACCACCCGATCGACTGGACTCCATCTTCGACGACTTCACCCAAGGCGACGCCTCCGCCACCCGCCGCTTCGGCGGCCTGGGGCTCGGCCTGTCGCTCGTCCACCGGATCGTGCGGGCCCACGGCGGTGAGCTGACCTGCGACTCGGTGCCCGGCAAGGGCTCACGGTTCTCGATGATCCTGCCGATGGAAGAGGCATCGACGAGGGACGGCGGACGATGATCTGGAAGCGGGCGCTGACCGGGGCGCTGGCGCTGGCCATCGCGGTCCCCGCCGGCTGCTCCGATGACGGCCCCGGGCGAGGCGAGGCCCGGCTCGAGGTCGAGGGCTTGGCCGTCGTCGAGCGCAGCGACGGTCAGCACGAGGAGGTCGACGGCGGCACCGACCTCGGACCGGGCGACCGCGTCGAGGTCACAGAGGGCGTGGCGCGCATGGCCCTGCGCGAGGGAACCCGCTACGAGCTGCGGGCGGGCGTGGGCAACGTCGCCGACTCGATGGTGCGCATGGGCGATGTGCCTGTGCTCGAGGCCGGCGACCTGCTGGTGGCGGCACCCGAGTCGTCGACGATCGAGGCCGCCGGCACCACCATCGTCGTCGACGGTGGTGCGGCTCAGGTCTCCCGCGCCCTCGGGATGTCCGTGGCGGCCTACGACGCCGTCGTGCACCTCGACTCGGCCGGTCAGGAGCGCTCCGTCCCGGCGTTGCGCTCGATGAGCGTTCCGGCCCTGGGCCGCCCCCCGCAGGCCCCCCGGCCCCTTGCCTACGACGACCAGGACCCGTGGGATCGGCGCTTCCTCGGCGACGCGATCGCCCTCGGCGACCGCCTCACGGGCCTGGCCACCGGCTACACGAACAACCTCCGCCCCGGCGAGGGTCGCACTCCCGGGTTCTTCCGCGTCGTGCTGCCGGGCCTCGAGGACGAAGCCGACTTCGGGCCGCAGCTGATCGATCTCGAGCGGCCTGCGGGGGAGACCCTCATCGGGGCGGCGATCACCGACCTCGGTCGTCGAGGGCGACTTCGCGGAGCGCTGGGAGTCCGTGTTCGACTTCCGTGACCAGGGCGCCCACTGGGGCCTCGTGACCCTCGACCAGGACGTGTCCGGGGCGCCCCTCCTCGGCACGATCGAGGAAGCGATCGGCTCGTCACCGCTCGCCTTCGTGGAGACGGTGGTCACCGTCCCCCCTCCGGCTCCCGCGGCAACCGGGGCCGGGGCCGAGCCCCACCACCTCGTCACCGCCCCCAAGCGAACCTCCGACCACGCCCCCCCCGACCACCGGGCCGCCGCCGATCACGACACCGCCTCGACCCTCGCCGCTGCCGCCCGTGGAGCCGGTGCTCGAACCCGTGCTGCCGCCCGTGATCGACCCTGTGTCCGGTGTCGTCTCGGGCCTGGTGAACGGGCTGCTCGGGCTGCTGGACCCACCGCCAGGGGGCTGAGGGCGGTCTTCGGACCCGGTTGGAGGCGTCCGCCGCGGGCCGGGGGTCGGGTCGTAGCATCGGGTAGCCATGGCTGAGCCCCTCGAACCGCACGAGATCGCCCGTCGCACCTTCGGCGTCGCCCGCAAGGGCTATGAGCAGCAGGAGGTGCGAGGGTTCCTCCACGA
This sequence comes from uncultured Microthrixaceae bacterium, assembly GCA_963846555.1. GTDB lineage: Bacteria > Actinomycetota > Acidimicrobiia > Acidimicrobiales > VFJN01 > VFJN01. Next base: position 13,899 of record CAWJWI010000005.1, on the reverse strand, counting down.
GGTGTCGGCTCTGCTCGAGCGGGTCCAACGCTCCGAGCAGGAGCTCCGGGAGCGGGTCGAGCGGGCCGAGACCAAGCTCGGCGCCGGCCAGGAACCGGACGAAGCGATGCTCCTCGAGGTGCTGGGGGCCGAGACCACCCGCGTGCTCACGTCGGCCCGAGAGGCGGCCGGCGAGATCCGCGCCAAGGCCGAGGAGGCCGCGGCGCGGATCATCGCCGCTGCCACCAAGGAGGCCGCCGAGGTCCGCAGCAGCGGCGGTGAAGGACTCGGACACCCTGATGGCCGAGGCTCGGCAGGAGACCGAGGCCACGCTCGAGGAGGCGCGGACCGAGCTGGCCCGCCGGCAGCGCGGAGGCCGAGGAGGCCGCGGCCCGGATCCGAGCCGCCGGCGAGGAGGCGGCTCAGGCCCGGCGCGATGAGGGCCAGGCCGACCTGGCCCGGGCCCGGGCCGAGGCCGAAGCGGCGCTGGAGGCGGCCCGCCAGGAGGGCCGCGTCATGGTGGCCGAGGCCCAGGCGGTGCGGGAGCGCGTCCTGCGCGACCTCGCCGTCCGCCGCAAGAAGGCCCGCCAGCAGGTGGAGAAGCTGAACGCCGGGCGCGAGCGGCTGCTCGAGGCCTACGACGTCGTGAAGCGCACCGTCACCGAGGCCACCGACGAGCTGACCACCTCGCTGAGCGATGCCCGGTTGGCGGCCGATGCCGCCGGCCGCCGGATCGACGAAGAGCCCGAGCCCACCCTCGAGCAGCTCGACGAGGAGGTGGCCAACGCGGGGCTCGTCGACCTCCCCATCGCCGAGGTCGACCTCCACGACGAGGACCTCCCCGGCCCGTTCTCGGGCGAGGTGCCCGTCGTCTCCGAATCGGAGACCGAGGCCGAGGCCGACGCCGAGGCTGACCCCGCGGTCTCCCAGGCGCCCGTCGCACCGACCGAGCTCGAGGAGCGCCGGGGTCGGAAGCGGCGGAGGAAGGGCTTCTCCGGTCTTCCCTCTGGGGAGCTGGCCGTCGTTCAGCCCCAGGGCGAAGACGAAGGCGTGCGCATCCTGGCCGAGCCCGCCGCCCCGGAGAGCGAGACCACCGAGACCGAGGTCAGCGGCGCTGCGACAGGCGATGTGGAAGGCGGCGGCGCGGAGCCCGCTGACGCCGCGAGCCCAGACGGAGAAGCGGATGGGCCCGAGGCGGGGCCCGTGGTCGAAGCGGTTGCTCCGGAGCCTCCCGAGGACGCCGTCCCCGCGGCGACCGAAGACGCAGGCGAGGAGGCCGAAGAGGAGAGCCCGGGTACCGCCGCAGAGGAGCCCGCCTCGCCGGCCGACACCGTCTTCGCCCGGTTGAGGGCCGAGACCTCTGACGCCGACGACGCCGACGACGCCGACGCAGGTGACGCGCCGGAGGAGCCCTCGCCGGGCGCCCAGCCCGCCGCCGAGGGGGCCGAGGTCGCTGATGCTCCGTCACCGGCTGCCGATTCCGCCCGCCGCCCGTTCGCAGCCCGGGCTGCGGCGCTGGCGTCGGTGGAGAAGGACCTGGGTCGGCGCCTCAAGCGGATGCTGGCCGACGAGCAGAACGAGGTCCTCGACCTGCTGCGTCGGGCCAAGCCGGCCGGCGTCGACGATCTGCTCCCTGGCCCGGACGAGCACTCGGCCCGGTGGGCTGACGTCGTGTCCGTCCCCCTGGCCGAAGCGGCGGTGGCCGGCGCCGACTGGTCCGGGGGCACAGCGTCATCGGTGGCAGACCTGGCCGACGAGCTGGCCCGAGGCCTCACCCTCCCGCTGCGGGAGCGCATCGAGCGCAGCTTCTCGGCCTCGGACGGCAACCTCGACGACGTGGCCGATCGGGTGCGGGCCCTGTACCGGGAGTGGAAGGGCCAGCGCCTCAGCGAGTCGGCCGCCCACTTCTCGGCCGCGGCCTACGCCCGGGGCGTTCTCGACGGCGCAGCCCCGGGCGCCATGGTGCGCTGGGTCCTCGATCCCGACGCCGGACCCTGCCCGGACTGCGATGACAACGTCCTGGCCGGCGCCGTGCTCAAAGGGACGGACTTCCCCACCGGCAGCGCGTCCGCGCCCGCCCACCCGGGCTGCCACTGCCTCGTCCTGGCCGCCGACGCCTGAGCGCCCGCAGGGCCCTGCGCTCGCGGTCGCGCGGGCCGCCGGTAGCCTCAGCGGTCATGCGAGCACCGACCGACATGCCCCGCCGTCCGCCGCGGACGCCCGGGCGCGGTCGCGCCGCGCTGGTCATCGGCGCCGTCGTCCTCTTCTTCCTGGTCACCTCGCTGCGGGGGATCGCCGGCTTCTACACGGACTACCTGTGGTTCGACTCCTTGAACCTGGCCGGAGTCTGGCGGGGTGTGCTCGGCGCCAAGCTGGCTCTCGCCGCCATCTTCACGATCGCCTTCTTCGTGCTGATGTGGGTGAACCTCGTCATCGCCGACCGGCTGGCCCCGCCGTTCCGGCCCACCGGCCCCGAAGAGGAGTTCATCGAGCGCTACCACGAGATCGTCGGGTCCCGGGCGTCGTGGGTGCGAGGCGGGGTGGCCAGCGTGCTCGCGCTCATCGCGGGGCCGCCCGTGGCGGGGGAGTGGAACTCGTGGCTGCTGTTCACCAACGGCGGCAGCTTCGGCATCGACGACCCCCAGTTCGACACCGACATCGGGTTCTACGTCTTCAAGCTGCCGTTCCTGAGCTTCATCAGCGGCTGGCTCTTCGCCGCTCTGCTCATCGTGCTGATCGTGACCGCCGTGGCCCACTACATGAACGGCGGCATCCGGGTGAGCGGGCGCATGAACCGGGTGACGCCGCAGGTGAAGGCCCACCTGTCTGTCCTGCTCGGCGTCCTCGCCCTCGTCAAGGCGGGCGGCTACTGGCTGCAGCGCTACGAGCTCACCATCTCGGGCCGGGGCTTCGTCGACGGCGCTGGCTACACCGACGTGAAGGCGCAGCTGCCGGCCATCAACCTGCTGCTCCTGATCTCCGTGGCCAGCTTTGCCCTCTTCATCGTGAACATCTGGCGGCGGGGTTGGACCCTCCCGATCCTCGGTGTGGGGCTGTGGGCGCTGATCGCCGTGGTGGCCGGCGCCATCTACCCGCAGTTCGTCCAGCGCATCAACGTCGCCCCGAACGAGCCCGAGCGGGAGGCCCCCTACATCGAGCGGAACATCGAGGCCACGCGCGCCGCCATGGGCCTGGGTGAGGACGACATCGAGGTCACCCCGTTCGAGCTGAACACGGACAAGGACTCGATCGACCTCGTCGCCAACGCCGACTCCGTCCGGAACATCCGCATCTGGGACCCGTCGCCCGCGGTTCTCGGCAAGACGTTCCCCCAGCTGCAGCGGGTTCGTGACTACTACCGAGTCAACGACGTCGACGTCGACCGCTACGACATCGGCGGTGTCGCGACCCAGGTGCTCCTCTCGGTGCGCGATCTCAACACGGGGGGCGTGCCCAGCTCGTCCTGGGCGGCCCGGCACCTCACCTACACGCACGGCTACGGCGCCATCGTCGCCCCAGCCAACGCGAAGGAGCCGAGTGGGGAGCCGTCGTTCATCGGCAGCGACATCCCCTACGCCACCGATGCCGATTCCCTGGAGCTGACCGAGCCGGCCGTGTACTTCGGCGAGAACCTCTCGCGGTACGTCATCACGAGCTCCAAGCAGCAGGAGCTGAGCTACCAGGGCGATGACGGCACGCAGTACACCGAGTACGAAGGCGGCGACGGCGTGGCCCTCAGCAGCATCGTGCGGCGGGCTGCCTTCGCCCTGCGCTTCGGCGACCCGAACCCGCTCATCTCCGACCAGGTCACCGACAGCTCGAAGATCCTCCTCATCCGTGACGTCCGCGAGCGGGCCGAGACGGTCGCTCCCTTCCTCCACTACGACTCCGACCCGTATCCAGTCATCTCGGACGGGCGGATCAAGTGGGTGCTGGACGCCTACACGACCACCGACCGCTACCCCTACGGCGAGCGGGCCGACACCACCCAGCTCGAGTCCGGCAGCGGGCTGGACCACGGCTTCAACTACGTCCGCAACTCGGTGAAGGCCGTGGTCGACGCCTACGACGGCCGCATCGACTTCTACGTGATGCCGGTCGACGACCCGATCATCGACGCCTACCGCTCCGCCTTCCCCGAGCTGTTCACGGACTTCGCCGAGATGCCCCGCGACCTGCAGGAGCACCTGCGCTACCCGGAGGACCTCTTCCGTGTTCAGACGAACATGTGGAGCCGGTACCACGTCGGCAACCCGAACAGCTTCTACGAGGGGAACGACTACTGGGATGTCGCCCGCGACCCGGGGACGGCAGGTGCGGGTGCGGGCACGCAGACCACCGACGAGCAGGGCAACGTCGTCGCCACCCGTGACGCTCGGATCGACCCCTACTACCTGATCACCAAGCTTCCCGGATCGGACGATCCGGAGTTCGTGCTGATGCGGCCCTTCGTACCGACCTCGGTGGACGACGACAACCAGGTCCTCACTGCCTTCATGGTCGGCAAGAGCGACGGCGACAACTACGGCAAGCTCGAGGTCTTCGTCATGCCGCGCGATGCCTTGCCCAACGGCCCTGCTCTGGTGCAGGCAGAGATCCAGCGGGACCCCTCTGTCTCGCAGCAGGAGACGATCCTCTCGGGCCAGGGCTCGACGGTGAGCTACGGCAGCCTCAGCGCCATCCCCATCGACGACGGCCTCGTGTACGTGCGGCCCTTCTACGTGACGTCGAACGACACCGAGGTGCCCGGGCTGGAGAAGGTGATCGTGTACTTCGAGGGCACGGTCGTCATCGAGGACACGCTCGAGCAGGCGCTGACAGAGATGTTCGGTGATTCCCCACCCACTCTCGAGGAGCCCGATCCCGGCGAGAGCCCGGACGATCCCGAGGAGCCCGATCCGCCGTCGGGGTCGGTGGACCAGCAGGTGGCGCGCCTGCTCATCGAGGCCAACGAGCTCTTCGACCAGGCCGACGACGCCCTGCCCGACTTCGCCGAGTACGCGAGGCTCACCCGGGAGGCGCGGGACAAGATCGAGCAGGCCGAGCGGCTGCTCGAGGCCGCCGGGAGCTCACCAGCCACCACGACGACCACCGAGCGCGCCGCGTCGGCCTGACCTCGAGCGCCCTCAGAGGTGGAGGGCCGCCACCCAGAGGTCGGTCAGCAGGTCGGTGACCTGAGCCGGCGAAGCCCGACGGGCTCGCTGCACGAACACCTGGTGGCAGTACCGGTCCACCATGGCGCACAGGGCACGAGCCGTCTCGACGGGGTCCGGACCGGCGTCGAGCAGCCCCCGCCCCTGGGCGTCGATGAAGGCGTCGGCGAACAGGTGCACGTAGACCTCGGTGAGGTCGGAGCGGATCTCGGCCAGGCGGGGCTCGGTGAGGCTCACCTCCTCCCACACGCGCTGGAAGCCGGCCGTCGTCGCATAGCCGGACACGAAGCGGGCGATCAGCTCTCGCAGGCCCACCGACCCGTCAGCCGGGTCCCAGCGCCGGAGGTCACCCAGGGCAGCGAGCGTCCAGTCTGCGACTAGGGCGGAGAGGAGCTCCTCCTTGCCTCGGAAGTACTGGTAGATCGTCCCGGTGCCCACGCCTGCCCGTTCGGCCACGGCAGCCACGGTGGTCCCTGTCCAGCCCAGCTCCGCGAACGCCTCCCCGGCCCCGCGGCAGGATGACAGCCCGGGTACGGCGGCCCTTCGATCCGAGCGGGCGTTCGATCCCGTGCTCGTAGCGGACGTCGCCGCGGGCGGCAGCCGCCTCCGCGGTGCGGCGAAGGCCTGTGGCGAGGCGGGTGCCAGAAGAACCTGAAGCCATGTTCGGGTTTTCGGCAGGAACCTCGTCTGCCCCTGCCGAACCTCTCGGAAACCCGAGGGGGAGGTGCGGTGGCGAGCAGGTCAGGGACGCGGTGGCAGGCACATCTAGCGGCCGCGCTCGCGCTCGTTCTGGCCGCCGCTGTCGCAGCCGCCGGAGGCCGGGTGCCCGTCGAGGAGGTCTCGTCCGGCGGGCCCGGCCCGGGCGGATCGAGCGGCCCCGGTCAGCCCATCAGCGGGCCCGGCACACCAGCGGGCGGTGTCGCCGGCGTCGTCACCGGCGGCGGTTCGGGTGTCAGCCCCACCGGGCCCGGTTCCACGGCAGGGCCCGGCGGGCCCGGCGCCACTGCGTCCACCGCCGGTCGTGGCCCCGTGCGCATGGACCCGGGGATCACCGACACGGAGATCCGCATCGGCGGCTCCACCTTCACCTCGGGCCCGGCCGCCGTATATGGCGAGCAGATCGCGGTCGGCTTCACCGCCGGCGTGCAGTACGTCAACGACCACGGGGGCGTGAACGGACGCAAGCTGTCGTTGACCCTCTACGACGACGGAGGGGACCCGGCGGCCCAGCTCGCCAACACGAAGCGGTTGCTCGAGGTGGACAAGGTCTTCGCTCTGAGCATGGTCTACGCCGCGACCGTCGGTGACTACGTGGCCTCGAAGGGGGTGCCGGTGGTGCACCTCGGACAGTTCAACGAGGAGTTCACGAACCCGTGGTGGTTCCCGCTCGGCGGCCCGCAGCGGACGGCGTCGTTCCAGCTCGAGCACTACGTCGCCAAGACGACCAACACCAAGAAGGTGGCGATCTTCTACCTCGACGCCGGCGCCAACAACTTCAGCGCCTCGTACGCGGAGGAGGTTCGTGACGACTGGGCCCGCTACGGCATCGATGCTCCGGTGCTCGTGCCCTTCGCCATCGACCAGACCTCGTGCTCGGATGCCATCAGCCAGGCCAGCGCGGCCGACGTCGACTTCATCCAGTTCGAGATCGACGCCTCGCGGGTCATCAACTGCGGGGTCGAGGCCCAGATCCAGGGCTACTCGCCGCCCTGAGGGCTGGGGCGGCTACCTGATCGGCGTCCCCGTCGTGCCGCAGGCCCTGGGCGAGATCAGTGCCGGCATGATCGCCTTCGACGCCTTCGGCGCCCTCTACGACGTGCCCGAGTACACCGAGTACATCCGCCGGGTGTCTCCCCGCACCGAGGCTCGGTCGTCCACCACGATCAGCTACTTCATCGCCGCCCTCTTGCTGCGCGACTCGCTGGCCCAGCTCGGCGACGACATGACGCGGGAGCACCTGCAGCAGATCCTCAACTCGTTCACGAACTGGCAGCCCGGTCTCACGACCGACCCGAACCAGCCCACGTGGACGTGGTCGCCGAGCTGTCACACCGCCCTCAAGGGCGGCTACGTGATCGAGGTGCAGGGCAGGGGACGGGACTACTCGTGGCAGCAGATCACCCCCCAGCTGACCACCACCCCGCTGCCGCCGGGCCGGAGCGTGCCCCCCGCCTTCGCCTCGTGCGACATCTTCACGAGCTCGAGCCGATGAGCGCGCCGGAAGCCCTGGGCCTGGCTGCCTGGCTGCGGGGCCACGCGCGGGCCGGTGCCATCGGCAACGTGGTCGCCTTCGTGCTTCTGGCCGCCACCGCCGCATCGCGCGCCTCCCACGGGGTGCTCTCACCCGCCGGTCTGGTCGCCGTCGTGGTGGGCGCCGCGGTGGCCGCGACCACCACCGGCTGGGTGGCGGGGTTCTACGAGGGAGTGGACGCCGGCCTGCGGGGCACGGTCGACGGGGTCGCGCCCGCCACCGACGACGCCCTGGCCGGTCGCCACCCTTGGCGCCGCGCCGCGGGATGGGCGACCTGGGCGGGGCTGTGGGCGGGAGCTGGAGCCGTGGTCCTCGCCGCCATCCTGAGAGACCACTCGGCGCCCTTCCCGGTGCTGGCTGTGGCGCTGGTGGCCATCGCCGCTCCGGCTGCCGTCGCCGTCGACCTGGCGGCTCGCGCCGCCGGGGCCAGCACCGGTGCCGCACTGCGGGTCAAGCGACCCACGCCGGTTCCGCTGCTACGTCGGGCCTGGAGCGACCTCGCCCTTCCCGCCGCCGCCGTGCAGGCAGTGGTCAACGGCGGTGCCGCATGGGTGCTGTTCCACAGTCCGGCCGCCGACGGCACCCTCACGAAGGGTGACGCCTTCGCTGACGCGATGCTCGTGGCCGCCCTGTTGGCCTCCTTGTTCGGACTCCTCGGGGGGCGGTGGGGCGCCGTGGATGCCGTCTCCGGTCGCGTCGTGCCCGAAGGGGCGCACGAGAGCGAGGCGCGCCGCACCCCCTTCGGGCCTCAGGCTCTCGTCTATGCCGCCGGGCTGACCATCCTGGCCACCTCCCTCGCCGGCCTTCTCGTTCCCAGCGCCCCGTCGCTGCTGAGGGTGGCCCTGGTGCGAGGCTTCCTGGCCGGTGGCCTCACGCTGGTGGCGTGCGCGCTCGGTGTCGTACGGGGGGCAGCGAACGCCGCGCCCATCGTGCTCGCCGACCGTCCGACCGTCCTCGGTGCCCCCAGGGCCGCGAGCCGAGTCCGTCCCCGCCGCCGGCTGGCGTCGCTGGCCGGCGCCAGCGCGGGCGTCGCCGTCCTCGCCCTGGCCGCCACCCCGCTGATCGACGCACCCACGCCAGCCCTGGCCCAGGAGCTCGAGGGTCGTGGGCTGGTGGCCGAGCTCGACGCCTTCGGCGTGCGGGTGGAGTACGACCTGCCCGTACCGGCGAGCATCGGCAGCGTGCCGCAGGTGGTGGGCACGGCGCGTCGCACCGGCGGCGGTGAGGCCGCCAACGGCATCGCCGCCGCACCCAGCCGCCTCGACCCAGTGGTCGGAGGCACGGTCACCAACCTCGACAAGGAGCCCGACTCGGGCGACGAGATCAGCCTGCCGCAAGCCGAGTGCGCCTACCCGGGGGCGCTGGCCGACATCGCCTTCACCTTCCCGGCCGATCTCCGACCCGAGAACGCCGGCCAGCCCCCGCTCGGTTGGTCCACTGCGCTGTGTGGCGCCGGCCCCTCGGTCGAGCTGCACGCCACGGCCGTCTCACCGGACCGGGCGCTGCAGCTCGGACCGGCCGTGTCGGTCGGTGGAGTGGTGGCCGACGCCGCCGCGGGCCCGGCCCAGGGCGTCCTCTCCGCCACCGCGTCCGCGAAGGCCACGGCGGTGTCCATCCTCGACGGGGTGGTCGGCGTGGATGCCGTCATCGCCAAGGGCGCTTCGCACACCGACGGCACCGCCGGTGGCGCGACCACCGAGTCCACGGTCGACCTCGTCGGTGTGTCGCTGGCCGGGGTGCGCTTCGACATCCGCGGCGGCGATGTGGTCGTCGACGGCACACCGCTCCCGATCGGTGGCAGTGCCGCCTCCGCCTTCCTCGCCGGGGTCAGCGCCGCCTTGGCGCCGACGGGCTGCGGAGTGGCGATCCTCGACCGTCCCGCCGCCTACCCGCAGGGCTTCCTGTTCTCCCGTCCCGAACCCGAGCTCGGAGTGGCCGACGACGGCTCCGCCGCCGGGTCCATGACCGGCGGGCTCATCGTTCAGTGCGACCTCCCCGTCGACCTCACCCAACCCACCGGCTTCAGCCCGCAGCGCGTTCAGGTGATGCTCGGCTTCGTCTACACGTCGGTCACCGCACGCGAGGACATCGGCGGCTTCGGTCTCGGCAACATCGGTGGGGGAACCCCCGATGGTGGCAGCGGCGAGGGCCTGGCTCCCCCCATCGGGGGTGTGGGGCTGTCAGGCCTTCCCGCCGCCACGCCGGGAGGCGGCACGGGGCTCGCTGCCCCGTCGTCGCCGCCCGGAGCGCCCGCGCCCGTGGTCGACGCACCCGCTCAGGCCGTCACCGAGCGCATCAGGCTGCTGGCCGCCAACTTCGCGGCCAGTCGACCGTGGGTGTGGCTGGCCGCCCTCGCTCTCTGGGTGCTGCTGACCCACCGCGGACTCGAACGGGTGCGACGCCAGGTCCAGGAGGCGTCCATCTGATGCAGGAGCTCCTCGGAACCCTGCCGGGCGGCCTCGTCACCGGCTCGGTCTACGCCCTGCTCGCCATGGGCCTGGTGTTCACCTACAAGGCGACCCGGGTCCCGAACTTCGCCTACGGCGCCATGGCCACGTTCGTGGCCTTCTTCCACTACGACCTCGTGGCCGGGCGGACCTTCGGCGTCCACCTCGACCTGCTCGTCGTCCACCTCGACTTCGAGCGCTACGTGGAGCTGCCCTTCTGGGGCGCGGTGCCGGTCTCGCTGGTCGTCGCCGCCCTCCTCGGTCTGGTCATCGAGCGGGTGGTGATCCGCCCCTTCGCCCGAGCCCGAGCCCCGATGGTGGTGCACATCATCGTGTCGCTGGGCCTGGCCCTGCTCCTCGCCGCCCTCACGCAGCAGCTCTTCGGGGCCGACCAGCTCATCGTCGCCAACGACCAGGCCATCTTCCCGCGCACGGCGGCCTTCTCCATCGGCGGCGTCAACGTGTCGTGGGAGCGCTTCGGCGTGATCGTGATCCTCGCCGTCTCTGGCCGTCACGACCTGGCGGTTCTTCCGGGCCACCCGCACCGGCCTCGCCATCCGGGCCTCGGCCACCGACCCAGACGTCGCGGCCCTGCTCGGCGTGTCGGCCCGCACGCTGGCCGTCGTCTCGTGGGTGTCCGGTTCGATGGTCGCCGGCGTGGCCGGGATCGCGCTGGCCTCGGTGGTCGTCTCCTCGGACCCGAACCTCCTCCTCCTCCTCACCATCAAGGGCTTCGCGGCGGCGATCGTCGGCGGCATGGTGTCCTTCCCGATCGCGGTGGGGGCCGGCCCTCGGCTTGGGGCTCGGGGAGGAGCTCGTGCGGCACTACCTCGTCTCGCTCGACCCCAAGCTGTGGCAGGGGGCGCCTGAGGTGCTCACCTTGGGAGCCGTCATCGTCGTGCTCGCCCTCCGGCCGCCGTGGATCTTCAAGGGGATCCGGGAGGACGAGGACAACGGCGTGACCGGCCGGTCCGGCTCAGCCGACTCGGCGCTGGCCCGGGCCGTCGACCCCGTCGAGGCCTACCGGCTCGTTCGGACCGCCCTGCCCGCCGGGCTGTGGACGTGGCGGGCCTGGCCCGCGCTCAAGCGCGTCGCCATCGTGGTCCTCGTCGCCTTGGTGGTGCTGTTCCCGGTCCTGCCGTTCGTCGACGACTTCTACACGTTGCCGGCCAACCTGGCCATCGCCGACGCCATGGTGCTGCTGTCGTTCGTCGTGCTCGTGGGCTGGCTGGGGCAGGTATCTCTGGCCCAGGGGGCGTTCGTGGCCGTCGGCGGAGCCGGAGCCGCCATCGGCGCCAACACGCTGGGCCTTCCGTTCCCCCTGCCCATCCTGTGCGGCGTGGCTCTCGCGGTGCCGGTGGCCGTCCTCGTCAGCCTCCCGGCCCTGCGCCTCCGCGGCCTGCACCTCGCCGTGGCCACCCTGGCCTTCGGCTTGGCCGCCGAGCGGGCCATCGTCCCTCGCTTCGACGCGTCGGACCGGGTGGCTCCCCCGACGTGGATGCAGACCGACCGCGATCGCTACTGGGTGTTCCTGAGCCTGGCCGCGGTGGCCGTCCTCGTCTGCTGGCGCATCTCCCGCACGCGGATCGGTCGCTCGTTCGCCGCCATCCGCGACAGCGAGATGGTCGCCGCCGCCTACGGCATCCGCCCCGTGCGGGTGAAGCTGACCGGGTTCGCCGTGTCCGGGGCCATCGCGGCGCTCGGTGGGACGATGATCACCTACCAGCTCGGCGCGGTCAGCACGCAGAGCTCGTCTGTGTTCTCCTCGATCTCGGCGCTGGCCAACGCCGTGGTGGCCGGCATCGGATCCCTGGCCGGACCGGCCATCGGCGGCTTCCTCTTCGGTCTCTACCCCGAGCTGACGAGAGGAGAGGTGCAGGCCACCTCGCTGTCGTTCTGGCCCCAGATCACCGCGTCGGCGCTGCTCATCCTGATGCTGGCCGTGAACCCCGGTGGCCTGGCGTCGATGGCCCGCTTCGTCCGCACCCGGGCCTCGGCCTACGACGAGGACATCGAGGACGAGGACATCGGCGAGCTCATGGCCCAGTCGTCCACGGACCCCGAGCCCCCGGCTTCTGTGCGCACCCTGCACCGCATGCCGGGGGTACCGGCGCACAGAACCGATGAGGTGGTCACGTGAGCGACCCCGTCCTGTCCGTCACCGGGCTGAGCCTCGCCTTCGGCGGCGTGCGCGCCCTCGACGACGTCACCTTCGACGTCGAGCGGGGCAGCATCACCGGCATCATCGGACCGAACGGGGCCGGCAAGACCACCCTGTTCGACTGCATCTCGGGCATCCGCAAGCCCGACGATGGGCGGGTTCTCCTGCATCCGGAGACCGGGCCCGACGTCGAGCTGATCAGCAGGAAGCCGTGGGCCCGCAGCGGCCTCGGGCTGGCCCGGACGTTCCAGAACGCCCGCCTCTTCAGCTCGGTGCCCATCGGCGAGATCCTCCGCACCGTGCAGCACGAGTCGATGAATCGTTCTGGCTTCTGGCGATCGGTGGTCGGAACCGCTGGCGCCCGGGCCGACGAGGCGGAGGTGACTCGACGCGGCAGAGGAGGCCCTCGAGCTGGTCGGGCTCACCCGCCACGCCGACAAGCCGCCCTCGGAGCTGTCCACCGGGATGCTGCGCCTCACTGAGCTCGCGGCGGTGGCCGTCGTCCGGCCCAAGGTGCTGCTGCTCGACGAGCCCGCATCCGGGATCGCCCAAGCCGAGACCGAAGCCCTCGGGCCGCTCCTGCGCCGCCTGGCCGAGCACCTCGACGCCACCGTCGTGCTCATCGAGCACGACATGCCGCTCGTGATGGGCATCAGCGACACCATCGTGGCCATGGCCGAGGGCGCGGTCGTCACGAGCGGCACGCCCGACGAGGTGCGGCGCCACCCCGAGGTGCTGCGCTCCTACCTGGGTGCGGCGGCATCGTGATGACCGAGCGCCAGCCGGGCACGCCGTTGCTCCAGCTCACCGACGTCGAGGTCCGCTACGGGCGGGTGCAGATCCTCTTCGGGGTGTCCTGCGCCGTGGCCGAGGGCGAGTTCGTGGCCATGCTCGGCACGAACGGGGCCGGGAAGTCCACCGTGCTGAAGGCCATCTCCAACCTGGCCGGGGTGTCCGGCGGGTCGATCACCTTCGACGGTCAGGACCTGGCTGGGCTGGCTCCAGAGGAGATCGTGGAGCTCGGGGTGGGTCACGTGCCCGGCGGCCGCGGGCTGCTCGCCGACCTCACCGTGGACGAGAACCTCCGCCTCGGCGGGCACCTGCTGCGCGGCCGTTCCCTGACCGAGGGCCTGGACCGGGCCCACACGCTGTTCCCCTGGTTCGGGGAGCGACGCCGCCAGCTGGCCGGCACCCTGTCGGGCGGCCAGCAGCAGATGCTGGCCATCGGCCGGGCTCTCGTGACCCAGCCTCGTCTCCTGATGGTCGACGAGCTCTCCCTCGGCCTGGCCCCGATCGTGGTGGAGGAGCTCTTCGGCGTGCTCTCGGACCTGCACGCCGAGGGCACCACGGTGCTCATCGTCGAGCAGCACGCCACCCTGGCCATGGCCCACGCCGAACGGGTGCTGTTCCTCGAGCGGGGCCAGGTCCGCTTCAGCGGGCCCGCCCAGGAGCTGGCCGGTCGCACCGACCTGCTGCGCAGCGTCTACCTCGGGGGCTGAGGGGCGGACTCCGGTGCGGTCTGCGCCAGGTTGCCGGTGCGAGGGCCCACCGGTACAGTCATCCGTCCACCACAAGTCGCCGCGGGGTGGAGCAGTCAGGTAGCTCGTCGGGCTCATAACCCGAAGGTCGCAGGTTCAAATCCTGCCCCCGCCACCAACGAAGCAGCAGGTCAGAGGCCCTTTCCGTCGAGCGGGGAGGGCCTCTCGCTTGTCAATGAAGCCACGGCGCTCCGTAACAAGTCCCTGGTCAACGGACCTTCGCCGTTCGCAGGCCGTAGAACCCGACGACATCGCGGCCGTGTGAGACCAGCGACAACTGGACCGTTGGATCCCTCAGCTGCTGCCTGCCCGGAGGGGTTCGCGGCGTAGCCGCGGCTGCCGGTTCACAGTCCGGTTTCCGGAGCGGTGG
>CAWJWI010000004.1:0-3074357 GCA_963846555.1 uncultured Microthrixaceae bacterium | reverse complement strand
CGCCAGCAGGTCGTCATCGTCGGTGCCGGCCTCGGCGGCCTCTCCGCCGCCTGCCACCTGGCCGGGGCGGGCCACGACGTGACCGTGATCGAGGCGGCCAGCGAGCCGGGCGGCCGGGCCGGAACCCTCTCGCGGGGCGGATACCGCTTCGACACCGGGCCGACCGTGCTCACCATGCCCCATCTCATCGACCGCTGCTTCGCGGCGGCCGGTGTCGACGGGAGCGAGCTCCTCACGTTGCGCCCCGTCGACCCCATGTACCGGGCGTGCTACGCCGACGGCAGCGAGCTGCGAGTTCGTCACGGTCGCCAGGCGATGACCGCAGAGATCGAGGCTGTGTGCGGGCCGCGGGAGGCTGAGGCGTTCGGCCGCTTCTGCGCCTGGCTCGAGCGCCTGTACGACCTCGAGATGCCAGGGTTCATCGAACGGGACTTCGACTCCCCGCTCGGGCTGGCCCGCCCACTCCGGCCCGCTCTCGAGCTGGTCCGACTCGGTGGCTTCCGCAAGCTGGCGTCGGTCGTCCGCAGCTACTTCGACGATGAGCGGTTGCAGCGCATCTTCAGCTTCCAGGCCATGTACGCCGGCCTGGCGCCCTACGAGGCCCTCGCCATCTACGCGGTCATCACCTACATGGACACGGTGAACGGGGTGTTCGTCCCCGAGGGGGGCATGCACGCCTTGCCCGTGGCGCTGGCCAAGGCCGCCGAACGGGCCGGGGCCAAGATGCGCTACGACACGCGCGTCGATCGAATCCTTCTGGAACAGGGCACGACCGGTCGAGTGCGCGGTGTGCGGCTGGTCGACGGCGAGCACGTCCCGGCTTCGGCCGTCGTCGCCAACCCCGACCTCCCGGTGGCCTACCGCACCCTGCTACCCGGGATGGCGCCGCCTCGGCGCACACGTCGCGGTCACTACTCGCCCTCGGCGCTCGTGTGGCACGTCGGCGTCCGTGGCTCGCTGCCCGAAGGCGTCGAGCACCACAACATCCACTTCGGGCACGAGTGGGACAGCTCCTTCAAGGCGCTGCTCGACGAGGGGCGTCGCATGCCAGACCCGTCGCTCCTCGTCAGCGTGCCGTCGCTGCACGAGCCGACGATGGCGCCTCCGGATCGCCACGCCCTGTACGTCCTCGAACCAGTCCCCAACCTCGACGGCAACGTCGATTGGACCCGCGAGCGGGGCGCGCCCGAGACCAGCTCGAAGGGCACCTGGCCCGCCTGGGCTACCCGACCGACATCGAGGTCGAGGAGCTCGTCGACCCGCTCGACTGGGAGTCACAGGGGATGGAGAGGGGCACGCCCTTCGCCCTGTCCCACCGGTTCCGACAGACCGGTCCCTTCCGACCGGGCAACCTCGAGCGCCGGGCGCCCGGGCTCGTCTTCACCGGCTCGGGCACCGTGCCGGGAGTCGGGGTGCCGATGGTGCTGGTGTCGGGGATGCTGGCCGCCGACCGCGTGAACGCGATGGGGGAGCGGTGACCGTCACCCTCGAGCAGAGCTACGCCCACTGCCGCACCCTCAACAAGCGCTACGGAACCACCTACTACTGGTCGACCTTCGCCCTGCCCCGGATCAAGCGCCACCACGTGTGGGCCCTGTACGCGTTCTGCCGCCACGCCGACGACATCGTCGATGACCTCGGCCCTACGGATCCCGGGGTGCGGGAGAAGGCCCTCATCGACCTGGGTGACCGGCTGTTCTCGGGCATCGAGGCGGGTCGGTCCGACGACCTCGTGCTCAAGGCGGTCGTGCACACGATCCGGGCTTTCGACCAGGACCCCGAGTGCTTCCGCCGCTTCCTCGCCTCGATGGCGATGGACCTCACGATCTCCAGGTACGAGACATGGGACGACCTGCTCGTCTACATGGACGGCTCAGCAGCCGTCATCGGCGAGATGATGCTCCCCATCCTCGAGCCCCTCGACGCTTCGGCGGCCAGCCACGCTCGCGACCTCGGGAACGCCTTCCAGCTCACGAACTTCCTTCGGGACGTCAGCGAAGACCTCGACCGCGGCCGGGTCTACCTGCCTCAGGAGGACCTGGCCCGCTTCGATGCCGACCCGACTCGGCGGACCGTGGACCAGCCGTGGCGGGAGCTCATGGGCTTCGAGATCGACCGCTGCCGGGAGCTCTACCGATCGGCGGACCTGGGGATCGCCCTCCTGCCCCCCGCGTCGGCCCGCTGCGTGCGGGCCGCCCGTTCCCTCTACTCGCAGATCCTCGATCGGATCGAGGCCGCCGACCACGACGTGTTCAACCACCGGGCGCGCGTGCCGACCTGGCGCAAGGTCTCGACAGCGGCCACTGCCGCCCTCCGGTGACCCCGACCACCGTCGCGCTCCTCGTGGCGGGATGGGCCTGCGGCACGGTGCTGGCCCTGCGGTTCCGCTCTGTGGCGGACCACCCACCTGGGCCGTCGCACGCCACGGCGTCTCTGACGGTTGTGGTGCCGGCCCGCAACGAGGAGCGAAGGCTGCCTCGCCTCCTGGCCTCTCTCGCCGCCCAGACCGATCCCCCACGAGAGGTCATCGTCGTCGACGACGGATCCACCGATGGCACGGCGCAGGTGGCTGCCGACGCCGGCGCCACCGTGATCACGGCCCCCGACCCGCCGCCAGGGTGGCTGGGCAAGCCGTGGGCCTGCCACCTCGGAACCCCGGACCGGCCGGGGCCGATCGTCTTCCTCGATGCCGACACGTGGCTGGCGCCCGACGGCCTGGCCCGTCTCGTCGCGGCCCACGGGGCGTTGACGCCGGGCGGGCTCCTCTCCGCGCAGCCGCACCACCACGTGGAGCGGGCCTACGAGCACCTCTCCCTTCTCTGCAACGTGGTGCCCGTCCTGGCCAGCGGGATGTTCGCCCCGCTTCGTAGCGCCAGGCCCCGCCGGGCCGTGGCCTTTGGTCCCTGCCTCGTGACCGACGCGGCTGACCTGCGTGACGCGGGCGGCTTCGAGGCGGTGCGAGGCGACCTCGTGGAGGACGTCGCACTGGCCGACGCGTTCCGCCGGGCGGGCCGGCCGGTGCGCTGCCTGGCGGGCGCCGACGTCGTTGCGTTCCGCATGTACCCCGAAGGTGTGGCCCAGCTGCTGGAGGGCTGGACCAAGAACCTCGCCCGCGGGGCCGGACGGGCGCCGCGGGTCGCGACCCTCGGCACCGTGGTCTGGGTCACCGCTCTCCTGGCGGTCACCCTCGAAGCGGCGTTGCGGCCGGGCGTGGCGGCCCTGGGGGCATGGGCCCTGACCAGCGCCCAGGTGGCATGGATGAGCCACCGCGTGGGGACCTTCCGACCCTGGGCCGCGATCCTGTTCCCGATCCCGCTCGTCGCGTTCATGGTCCTCTTCACCCGTTCGCTGCTGCGACGTGCCTTGCGACGACCAGTCCACTGGCGGGGTCGAGACGTCGCCCCGACCCGGGCGGCAGGCTGACGTGGATCTCCTCTCGCTCTCGACCTGGGGGGTGGTCGCCGCCAACATCGCCTTCTGGGGCGTGGTCCACACGACGACCGGATATGCCGTTCACCGGCTACCGGTCGGCCGGCTGGCCCGCGACTCGTGGCTCCTCCGCCCGAAGCGGTTCGAGCGCGGCGGCAGCCTGTACGAGCACCTGCGCATCCGGACTTGGAAGGACGTCGTGCCCGAGGCCGGCGCCCTCTTCCCAGGGGGAGTGAGCAAGCGTCGAGTGCCTGCCGCCGAGGACGGGGGGCTGGAGCGGTTCGTGGTGGAGACCAGACGGGCCGAGGTGGGTCACTGGCTGGCTCTCGTCGCAGGGCCACTGGCCGTTCTCTGGAACGGCCCCGTTGGAGCGGCGGCGATGGTGGGCTACGGGTTGCTGGCGAACCTGCCCTTCATCGCCATCCAGCGGTTCAACCGCCAGCGCGCTCAGCGGGTGCTGGCCCGCTCCAGCGGATCGCGATCCGATCGGCTGCCCCGGCTCTGATGTCGCACGAGGGGCAGGAGCATGCCGAAGGGCTCGCCGGCTCCACGGTGGTGATCTCCGTGCGCCTCCCGGAGCCAGTCGAGGTAGCGCACTCCGGGCAGCCGCATCGGGAGGCGGCGATGGATGTACACCTCGTGGACGAACAGGTACGTCGCGCCGTACGCCGTGACTCCGGCGGCCACCCACCACAGGTGGGAGAGGCCGAGCGACGCGGCTGCGAACAGGGTGATGCCGAGCGCCGAGAAGCACACCGGGAACAGGTCGTTGCGCTCCAGCCGACCCTTCGGCGGTGCATGGTGGCTTCGGTGCCAGGCCATCCCGAAGCCGTGCATGACCCAGCGGTGGGTGGCGTAGCTGACGCCCTCCATGAGGAGGAAGGAGCCGAAGAACAGCGGGGCGCTCATGCCGTTGAAAGGTGGTCCCACACGAGCATCACGAGGGTAAGCATGGCGAACGCGTACGCGAACTCCTCCGCGGGTATGTCCCAGATGGGTCGCAGACCACTCGTGTCCTCGGGCCGATACATGACGATCGGCGCCGACTGCTTCGTCAGCCACCCGTCGACCGGGATCATGAACCCGACGCATATGGCCATGGAGATCCAGTAGGCCCGGTCGCGGAACAGGCCCGTGCGGAGAACCTTCAGCTCGAGGGCCACGACGGCGAGAGCCGCCAGCACGGCGAGCGTCGGGTAGATCGGGGGCATCAGGACCCCCAGCGGCGCAGGATCGTGCGCACCGCCTCGAGGGTGAGGAGCCCGCACACCGGGATGACGGTGAAGAACACGAGCTCCTCGACGGCCATGCCGCCCGGAAGGTCGACGCCGATCGTGTAGCGGTCGCTGAACCCCCATGTGCCGGAGGCGCTGGCCCACAGGTCCCACAGGACGAGGACCGCGAACGCCGGGATCAGGGACAGCACCAGCCGGCGGGGCCGGCGCCAGACGCGTGCGCCGAGCACAAGCTCGAGGGGGAGCGTGACCAGCAGGCACGCCCCCATCAGCAGCAGGTACTGGTACCGGTCCACCCGTCGATCCTACGAGCGGTGCCGTGCCGCTCAGAGGTCGGGAAGGCCCATGTCGAGGTTGGGCTGCTCGATGCCGCCGTCGACCTCGACCACCTTGCCGGTGATGTAGCCGCCAGCCGCCGAAGCGAGGAAGAGCACGGTCGCCGCGATCTCCTCGGGGTCGCCGATGCGCTTGAGCGGGGTGCCCTGCTCCATCGCCGTGCGCAGACCGTCGTCGTCCAGCACCACCTCCAGTGCGGAGGTGGCGATGGATCCCACCGCGATGGCGTTCACCCGGATGCGGGGCGCCAGATCCTGGGCGGCCAATCGGGTCCAGTGCGCGAGCCCCGCCTTGGCCGTGCCGTAGGCGACGAAGCCTCGCGCCGCGGCCCGGCCCATCATCGACGAGATCCCCACGACCGCCCCGCCCCCGGTCTCGAGCATGGTCGGCGCTGCGGCCCGGGTCAGTGCATGAGCTGTGGCCACGTTGAAGGAGAAGGCCTCGATCAGCCTGCGGGGGGATGTGTCGAGGAAGGCCCGGGGCATGCTCCCGCCGACGTTGTTGACGACGATGTCGATGCGGCCGAACGCCTCCTTGGCCGCGCCAGCCAAAGCCGCGACAGCGTCGAGGTCGCTGAGGTCGGCGGGCACGACGACCGCTCGCCGGCCGAGTGCCTCCACCTGCTTGGCCACGACATCGAGCTGGTCTGCGGTGCGGGCCGACAGCAGGACGTCGGCTCCCGCCTCGGCCAGCGCCACTGCCGTGGCCGCGCCGATGCCCCGGCCGGCCCCGGTGACGATGGCCACCTGGTCGTCGAGACGGAACCGGTGCTGGATCACGCGGGCAGCATGGCACGAACCGCCGCCGCCGCCACCCCCATGACATGCGTCACATTCAGGGGAATCCCCGATGGGTCGTGGGGCGTGGCGCCGTCATACTCTGCGGAGAAGCGGTCGGCGGACACACCTGCGGGCAGCTCTCTTCCTGCAGCCGCGTTGACCCCGGAGGTCCCCCGTGTTCGCTCGTCTCGGTTCCTGGTGCTACGACCATCGTAAGCGGGTCGTAGTCCTCTGGGTCGTCGCCCTCTTCCTCCTCGGCGGAGCGGCCGGAGCTGTCGGCACGGACTTCAAAGAGGACTTCAACGGCCCCGACGTCGAGAGCCAGGTGGGCTTCGACACCCTCAACGAGCACTTCGGTGGCCAGGGGGCCGGGCTCACCGGCACGGTCGTGTTCCGGGCCGAGCAGGGCGTCGAGGACCCCGAGGTCCAGGCCGCCATGACCGAGCTGCTGGCGGGGGTGGACGCTCGTGACGACGTCACCGTCGTGAGCCCGTACTCCGAGGCAGGCGCACGCCAGATCGCACGGCAGGGTCCGGAGGCCGGCAAGATCGCCTACGCGGGCATCGAGATGCCTGAGGACACCACCTGGGCCGAGGCTCAGAAGGTCGGGAAGTCGATCCAGGACAGCGCGCCGGACATCGCAGGCCTCCAGGTCGAGGTGGGCGGCCAGAACTTCGCCGAGTTCGAGGAGCCGTCGTCCGAGGTCATCGGCCTGGCCTTCGCCGTCGTGATCCTGATCATCTCGTTCGGATCCGTGATGGCCATGGGCCTCCCCGTGGCCGTCGCCCTCGCCGGGATCAGCGTCGGGACGACGTTGCTCCTGCTCTCCACCAACGTCTTCGCCGTCCCTGACTTCGCCCAGTTCCTCGGCCTGATGATCGGTCTCGGCGTCGGCATCGACTACGCCCTCTTCATCGTCACGAGGTATCGAGAGAACCTGCACCACGGGCACACGGTCGCCGAGGCGACGACGATCGCCATCGACACAGCTGGCCGAGCGGTGGCCTTCGCCGGCGTCACAGTGGTCATCTCCTTCCTGGGGATGCTCGTGATGGGCGTCGCCTTCGTCTCAGGGCTCGCCATCTCCGCCGCCCTGGTCGTCGCCACCACCGTGGTGGCCTCGCTCACCCTGCTGCCAGCGCTCCTCGGCTTCGCCGGCGAGAAGGTGGAGGTCACCCGCTGGCGCGGGCTCATCGCCGCCGGTCTGATCGCTGTCGCGCTGCTTGCCACGGGCCTGGGGCTCCCGGTTGTCGCCGCACCCGCGCTGGTGCTGGCGGCCGTCGTGATCGCACTCGGGTTCGCGCTTGCTCCCCTGAAGCGGCAGGTCCGCATGCGGGACAGCAAGCCGCTCACGCAGACGAGGGCCTACCGATGGAGCAGGCTGATCCAGCGCAACCCTTGGCCTTCCTTCCTCCTCGGCACGATCGGGCTGAGCATCCTCGCCATCCCCGTGTTCGGCTTGCGGCTGGGCTTCTCCGACGAAGGCAACTTCGCGGAGGACACCACCACCCGCAAGGCCTACGACCTCCTGGCCGACGGCTTCGGTCCCGGCTTCAACGGTCCCCTCCTCCTCACCGCTGAGCTGCCGGACGGCGCCAGCGTCGCCGGCCTCGACGCCATCGCCCCAGCCGTGGCGGCCGACTCGAACGTGGCCTTCGTCTCCCCGGCGGTGCTCAACGACCCCGACGCACCGACGGCCGCGCTCTGGCAGGTCATCCCCAAGACGGCTCCGCAGGATGAGGACACCACCTCCCTGGTGAACCGCCTGCGCGAGGACGTGCTCCCACCCGCAGAGGCCACCGCAGGCGTCGACGTCTCCATCACCGGCTTCACCGCGGTCGGTGTCGACTTCAGCAACTACCTCGCCTCCCGGCTCGTGTACTTCTTCGCCGCCGTGCTGATCCTGTCGTTCCTGCTGCTGATGACCGTCTTCCGCAGCGTCCTCGTGCCGCTCAAGGCCGTCGTGATGAACCTGCTGTCCATCGGCGCCGCCTACGGCGTCGTCGTGGCCGTGTTCCAGTGGGGTTGGCTCGGCGGCATCACCGGCGTCGAACCTGCGCCCATCGAGCCCTTCATCCCGATGATGCTCTTCGCCATCGTCTTCGGGCTCTCCATGGACTACGAGGTCTTCCTCCTCTCGCGGGTCAAGGAGGAGTGGAACCGCACGGGCGACAGCCACCTCTCGGTGGCCAACGGCCTGGCCGCCACCGCCAAGGTGATCACGGCCGCTGCCGCGATCATGGTCGTCGTGTTCGGCAGCTTCCTGCTCGAGCAGGACCGGGTCATCAAGCTCTTCGGGCTCGGACTGGCCATCGCAGTGCTCCTCGACGCCACGGTCGTCCGGATGCTCCTGGTGCCAGCGACCATGGAGCTGCTCGGCGACCGCAACTGGTGGCTGCCCCGATGGCTGGACCGGCTGCTCCCCACGATCGATGTGGAGGGCCACCCGGACGACATCGACGACTTCATCGAAGAGGCGGAGCTCGAGCCTGTCTGACCGCATCGCTCGGGCCGCAGCCCGGTCCTAGGCTCGTCCCATGGCACGGATCCGGTTCCCCGATCGGGGCATGGGCGAGCACGTGGACTGGGCCCTGCTTCGCCCGGACATGGCGGTCGGGATGGGGTCGCTCTCCGGGGCGGTCTACACGAACAGCCGGCTACCTCTGCGCGAGCGGGAGGCGGCCAGATGGGTCATCGCCCTCCTCAACGAGTGCGTCGTGTGCCAGGACACCCGTGCTCGTGACGCCCAGGCCAACGGCATCGACGATGGGTTCTACTCAGAGGTCGCGGCATGGGCCACCAGCTCGAAGCTCTCGGAGCGGGAAGCGTTGGCGGCCGAGTTCGCCCAACGCTTCGCGCTCGACCACCAGTCGATGGACGACGCCTTCTGGAGCCGGATGCACGCGGCGTTCGCCGATGACGAGCTGGCCGACCTCGTCATCTGCTGCGGCACGTTCCTCGGGTTGGGGAGGGCGATGGCCGTGGTTGGCGTGCCCGCCCCGCAGGAGCGCATCATCATCTGACAGGAGCGTCCGGGGGGACCATGGCAGAGCACGACCTGATCATCCGAGGCGGCACGGTGCTCGACGGCACCGGCTCGCCCGCTCGCACGGCTGACGTCGCCATCAGCGACGGCTTGGTCACCGAGGTGGGGCAGGTCGATGGCTCCGCCACCCAGGAGCTCGACGCCGACGGGCTGGTCGTGACCCCGGGCCTCGTCGACATCCACGTCCACTACGACGGCCAGGCCACCTGGGACAACCGGCTCATCCCCTCGGCCTGGCACGGCGTGACGACCGTCGTGGCCGGGAACTGCGGCGTCGGGTTCGCACCGGTGCGCCCGGCCGACCACGAGCGGCTCATCCAGCTCATGGAGGGCGTGGAGGACATCCCCGGCGCGGCGCTCCACGAGGGTCTGCCGTGGACGTGGCAGTCGTTCCCCGAGTTCCTCGACGAGCTGGGCAGCCGCTCCTACGACGTCGACCTGGCCACCCACGTGCCCCACGGCGCCCTGCGCCTTCACGTCATGGGCGAGCGGGGCGCGCAGCGGGAGCTGGCCACGCCCGCCGACGTCGAGGCCATGGCCGCCCTGGCCCGCCAGGCCGTCGAGGCGGGCGCGATCGGCTTCAGCACGTCACGGACGCGGAACCACCGCAGCTCCAACGGTGAGCTGACCCCCACCCTGACGGCAGACGCCGACGAGCTGCTCGGCATCGCCCGAGCCGTGGGCGCCACCGGCACCGGTGTGCTGCAGGTGGTCTCCGACTTCGACGACGTCGATGCTGAGTTCGGGCTGTTCCGCTCGATGGCCGAGGCCTCCGGACGACCCCTGTCGTTCTCGCTCGCAGGCGTCCGTCCCGAGAGCTGGCCCCGCCAGCTCGAGCTGCTCGAGCGGGCCAACGCAGAGGGCGTGACGATGCGCGGGCAGGTGTCGGCCCGGGCCATCGGCATCCTGCTCGGCCTCCAGTGCACGCTGAACCCACTGCTCGGCAACCCCGTGTGGACCGCAGAGGTGGCTTCGCTCCCCGTGCCCGACCAAGCCCGGGCCATGGCCGACCCGGACCGCAAGCAGCGCATCCTGGCCGCGACCGCCGACCGGGCCCTCCTGGGCGGCTTCGGGCGCATGTTCGAGCTCGGGGACCCGCCCGACTACGAGCCCGACCCGTCCACAAGCGTCGAAGCCCGGGCCGCCCGTGCGGGTCGCGAGCCCCTCGAGTACGCCTACGACCTCCTGGTGCAGGACGAGGGCAAGACCTTCCTCTACATGCCGATCATCAACTGGTTCGACGATCGGCTCGACGCCGTCGGCGCGATGCTGGCTCACGAGCACACGGTGCCCGGCCTCTCCGACGGCGGTGCCCACGTCGGGACGATCTGCGACGCCAGCTTCCCCACCACGCTCCTGTCCTACTGGGGGCGGGACCGGCCCGAAGGGCGGCTCGACCTGGCCTACCTCGTCCGCCAGCACACCAAGGACACGGCCGAGACGGTCGGGCTGCTCGACCGCGGCGTGCTCGCCCCCGGCTACCGAGCCGACGTCAACGTCATCGACTTCGATGCCCTCCGCCCGCGCCGCCCCGAGATGCGCCACGACCTCCCGGCAGGAGGGAAGCGCCTCCTGCAGCGGGCTGACGGGTACCGCACCACGATCGTGAAGGGTCAGGTCACCTACCAGGACGGCGAGCCCACCGAGGCTCTGCCCGGCCGGCTCCTTCGCGGCGCGACCAGAGCACCTCGATGAGCCCCACCGTCCTGGAGGAGCAGTGCGCCTGGCGGACCGCCGCCCCGGCCACCTCATGAGGAAGCGATCGGCCCCGCTCGTCCTGCTCCTGCCGCTGGTCCTCGCGGCCTGCTCCGACGACGACGGCCGCGTCCTCGGCGAAGGCGACGGCGAGGTCACCACCACGACAGTGGACACGAGCGCATCGGTCGTCGAGGTGGCCCCTGAGGGAGACCTATACGCGCTGGCCGAGGATCTCCAGCCCGGTGAGCCGGGCGACGTCATCGCCGTGCAGGAGGTCCCTGGAGCGGCCGTCGACGCCACCGTTCTGCGCGTACTCCACCACTCGCAGTCCCTGGAAGGAGAGGACATCGCAGTGAGCGGCCTCATCCTCGTGCCCGACGGTGGCGCCCCCAGCGGCGGCCGCGTCGTGCTCTCCTGGGCTCACGGGACGACAGGCATCGCCGATGAGTGCGCCCCTAGCAAGGACGGGGCCAGCGTCAGTGGCCTGGCCACCCCGTTCCTGCAGCGGGGCATGGTCGTGGCAGCCTCCGACTTCGAGGGCCTCGGCACGCCGGGCCGCCACCCGTACATCGCCGGTGAGAGCGAGGGCCGCGGAACGCTCGACATCGTCCGGGCGGCCCGCAACCTGCAGGAGCGGACCGGTGCATCCGAGCGCGTCGTGATCTGGGGTCACTCCCAGGGCGGGCACGCCGCTCTCTTCGCCAATCAGATCGCGGCCGAGTGGGCGCCGGAGCTCGCCGTCGTGGGCACGGTGGCCGGGGCCCCGCCCTCGCAGCTCCCGCTCATCGCCAGCGCCCTCCGCGACAGCCCGTATCGCTTCTACCTGGGGATGGTGGTCGCCGGCTGGTCCGCGGCCTTCCCCGACGCCGATCCATCGCTCGTGCTCTCCCCGCTCGGTCTGGAGCTCATGGACCTCGTCGACGAGGGGTGCTCGGCCGACCTGGCCCTGGCCTGGAACGACCTTCCCTACGAGGACCTCGTGGCGGCCGACCCATCCGAGGTGGAGCCGTGGGCCAGCCTGCTCGTCGAGAACGATCCCGGCTTCGCGGTGGGCGCCTCGCCGGTGCTGATCATCCATGGCGAGGCCGACGAGCAGATCCCAGTTCTCAGCTCGCAGCTCTTGCTCGACCGCATGTGCGGGATCGGTCAGGTGGTGGAGCGACGCACCTTCCCCGACCAGAGCCATGCCGGGGTCATCGGACCCTCCCTAGACGGCATGCTCCAGTGGATCGACGATCGCCTGGCCGGCGCAGAGCCCGCCCCCTCGAGCTGTCCGACGGGAGGCTGATGTCGAGCCCGGCCGAGCGCTCAGCCCAGTTCCTCGCCCTTCACCACGGTGACGGACCACTGCTCATCCCGAACCCATGGGACATCGGCTCGGCCAAGCTGCTGGCCTCGCTCGGATTCCGAGCGCTGGCCACGACGAGCAGCGGCTTCGCGGGCACGCTCGGCCGGCTCGACGGCAGGGTCAGCCGGGAGGAAGCGATCACCCACGGCGCGGCGCTCGCGGACGCGGTCGCTGTGCCGGTGAGCGCGGACCTCGAGAACGGGTTCGGCGACGCCCCGGAGGAGGTGGCCGACACCGTGCGTCGGGCCGCGGAGACGGGCCTGGCCGGCTGCTCGATCGAGGACTTCACCGGCCGCGACGGCGACCCGATCTACGACCTGGCTCATGCGGCGGAGCGTGTCCGGGCTGCCGTGGAGGCCGCCCACGCGGGCGGTCGGGGTCTCGTCGTCACGGCCCGGGCCGAGAACCTCATCCACGAACGGCCTGACCTTCCCGACACGATCGCCCGCCTGCAGGCCTTCGAAGCAGCAGGGGCGGACGTGCTCTACGCACCAGGCCTCGTCGCCCTCGAAGACATCGCCTCTGTGGTCCGGTCCGTCGGCCGGCCGGTGAACGTGCTCGCCCGCCTGGGCGGGCCGACCGTGGCTGACCTGGCCCGCACCGGGGTGGCCCGGATCTCGGTCGGCGGGGCGCTCAGCCACGTCGCCCTAGCCGCCGTGGCCGACGCGGCGCGGGAGCTTCTGGAGGAAGGAACGCTCGGCTTCCTCGAGCAGGCCAAGGCCGGCCGTGGCCTGGCTGGAGGCGCGTTCGCATAGGCTGAGGACGGCTTACAACTATTGACATCAGGTATGCCAATAGTTAAGGATGGCCGCATGGCGACAGCAGTGGATGACATCGATGGGGAGGTTCCGGCCGACGGTCGTCGAGCCCGCCGTCATCGCAGTCGTGACCTGGCCGTCGACGCCCTCCTCGACCTGCTGAACGAGGGCGTGTCCCGTCCGACTGCTCAGCAGGTGGCCGAGCGCTCCGGTGTCTCCCTGAGGTCGATCTTCCGCATCTTCGACGACGTCCAGTCCTTGCACCAGGCGGCCTCCGAGCGCCAGATGTCGCGCGCCCGGCACCTGTTCGTCGACATCCCCGACACGGGCACCCTTGACGAGCGGGTGGCGGCGACCGTCGCCACGACCACCCGGCTGTACGAGCGGGTGGCGCCCGTCCGCCGGGCCGCCCTGCGGGCCGCACCCGAGTCCAACCCGCTGCAGGTGCAGCTCCAGCGGGTCCGGGGCTGGCTGCGGGCCGAGATCGACCGGGTGTTCGTCGACGAGCTGAGCCGCATAGCCGACCCCGATGTCGCCGCCGCCGTCGAGGCCGCCCTCAGCTTCGAGACGTGGGACCAGCTGCGCAGCGCCCAAGGCAGGCCCCCCGACCGGGTCGCAGCCAGCATCCGCCACACGGTCACTGCGCTCCTCTCCTGAGGTCAGGAACGTCGCGCCCGCGGCGATCCCGGCATCCGGCCCAACCACTGGCCGGTCGTCGCGCCGGATGGGGCCAACTGACGAGCGCAGCCCATCGCTCGGCGGCTAGGACTGCGCCGTGACGATCGCCCCTGACGCCCCGGCTCCGGTCCCGGTTCCGGTGGCCGCTGGGTCCGCGGCCTTCAGCCCCGTGGACTGGGCCATCTTCACGGCCATCGCCGGGATCTGGGGCGCGTCGTTCCTGTTCATCGCCATCGGGCTGGAGAGCCTCCACCCTGGTGTCGTCACCCTTCTCCGGGTCGGACTGGGCGCCGCCATCCTCAACGCCCTGCCCGGGAGCCGCATCCGCCTCGACCCCTCCGACCGAACGCGGATGCTCGCCGTCTCCGTTCTCTGGGTGGGCATCCCGTTCACGCTGTTCCCACTGGCCGAACAGCACATCAACTCCGCGGTGACCGGCCTGCTGAACGGCGCCACCCCGATGTTCACGGCCCTGTTCGCGGCCCTCTTCTTCGGACGCCGCACCACCGGCCCGCAGCTCGCCGGCGTGGCGGTCGGGTTCCTAGGGATCATCCTCATCAGCGCCCCGAGCCTGGGGGAGGGCAGCACGCAGGCCACGGGCGTGGGCCTCGTCCTGCTGGCCACCCTCTGCTACGGGATCGCCACCAACCTCGTGGTGCCGCTCCAGCTCAGGTACGGGTCGCGTGCCGTCATGGGCCGCATGCTCGCCCTGGCCACCATATGGACGCTGCCGTTCGGCCTCGTCGGCCTGCCCGAGTCCCAGGTCGAGTTGGGCCCGTTGGCCGCGGTAGCGGTGCTCGGCCTGGTCGGCACCGGCTTGGCCTTCCTGCTCATGGGCAGCCTCGTCGGGCGCGTCGGAGCCACCCGGGCCACGTTCATCACGTACCTGATACCCGCGGTTGCCCTCGCCCTCGGCGTCCTGTTCCAGGATGACCACGTCGCCGTCCTCGCCCTGTTCGGCGTGGCCCTGGTCATCGCGGGCGCCGTCCTGGCCAGCCGCCGCGAGGCCTGACGCGCTCACCGAGATCTGTGCGCACCCATCACCGCATGGCGGTGCTGGCTGCGCACAGAAGCTGGGGGTTCAGTCGGTGGAGCCGCTGAGCTTGAGGGTGCGCAGGCGACGGGAGGCGACGGCCAGGGCCACGGCCGTGATGACGAGGAGCCGGAGGATGGCTGCGCCGCCGTGGGGGATGCCGCTGCGGACGAGGTGCTCGGGGGCGTTGGCGAAGTCGACGAACACGGCCCGGGCCTCCCAGCCGGGGGACAGCTGGGCGATGCCGCTGAGGGCCGCTCCCAAGCAGCCGCTCGACCAGGAAGACGAAGGCCAGCGACCACACCGCGGCCCGCTTGGCGACGCAGCCGATGGCGAGAAAGACGGCGACGTAGGCCATGGACCCGAACACGGCGGCGATGGCGATGGGTGCGACCGCGTCGGACGCCCCGGCGAAGACGGCCGAGAGGGAGAACGCCAGGGCCAGGCAGCCGGCGGCCACGATCGTCCCGCCGGCCCAGCGGCCCAGGGCGATCTGCCAGGTGGGGACCGGCGACAGCCACGTGAAGGCGAACGAGCCGCTGCGGACCTCGGCGCCCAGCACGGCGTCGCCGACGACGAGGCACGTCACCGGCATGATCAGGCCGAACAGGGCCACCGCGGCGACCTCGGCGAAGTCGTCGGCGAGGTTCCCATCGAGCCCTCGGGTGAGGAGACCGAACAGCACCGCGGCCCCGCAGGGCACCACGATGCCGACCCATCGCTTGCCGGGCAGGGAGGTGCGCAGGGTGTAGCCGACCATGGCGGCGAGGGGCGGGGTGGTCGTGCTCATCGGACCAGCTCCCGGAAGAGGCTCTCCAGCGAGTCGTCGAGGGGACGGACCTCGGTTATCCGCACCCCGAGGCTCCGGGCCGTTCGGGGCAGGGCCACGGCGAGGTCCCGGGCCCTGGTGCTGGAGATGACGAGGTCGTCACCGTCGATGGAGATCCCTCCCACCACGTCGAGGGCCACGAGCGAGGCGGCCAGGCGCCGCGGTTCGGGGGAGCGGACCAGGACCTGGCGGGGCACGTCGTCCATGGCGTCACGGATGGCGCGATGTCCGCCGGCGGCGGCCAGGCGGCCTCGGACGATGACGATGACCCGTTCGGCCATCGACTCGACCTCGTGCAGCACGTGCGAGCTCACGATGACCGTGCGGCCCTCGGCGCCCAGCTGCTTGAACAGCGCGATGAGCTTCAGGCGCTGGATGGGATCGGCGCCGTTGAGGGGCTCGTCCAGCACCAGGACGAGCGGGTTCTTCACGAGGGCGGCCGCCACCTTCGACCGTTGGCGCATCCCCTTGCTGAAGCCGTCCATGCTGCGGTCGGCCGCGGCCTCCATGTCCACGGTGTGCAGGGCCCAATCGATGATCCGCCGGTCGGGTGCGCGATGGAGGTCGGCCACGTAGCGGCACAGCTGGCGAGGAGTGAGGCCGCGGGGGACGGCTTCGTCTTCCGGGACGAGCGCGACCCGGTTGTACACCGCGCGGGTAGCCCGGGGGTCGGCTCCGGCTATCGAGACCGACCCCTGGTTGACGGGCAGCAGGCCCGTGATGGCCCGCATGAGCGTGGTCTTGCCCGCACCGTTGGGGCCCAGCAGCCCGGTGACGCCGGCCCCGAACGAGCAGCTCAGCTCGGACAGCGCGACCTTCTGCCCGAACCACATCGAGCAGTCGTTGACGACGACCGTGGGCTCATCGACGAAGGCCGGGTCCAGCGGGGATGTGAGCTTGCGGCGGCCGGGGGCCTCGGTGTCGCTCACCGGTCGACCTCGTTGTAGCGCCACAGCAGGGTCCCGAGGCAGACGACGACGACCGCCGCGAGCACTCCTGCGGCGATGAAGCCTCCGCCGGGAACGCCGCCCATCGGGCCCTCAGGGTCGAGGTGGCCGAGGAAGATGACGTCGCGGAGGTGGAGGGGCAGGGCGGCCAGGTTGATCGCCCCCGCCGCGGAGCCGTCCTGGAACCCGACCTCTTCGCCCACGAGGATGACCGACACGATCGACGTCACGAGGAACAAGCCGACGATCGTGGCACCGGCGATGATCCGCCGGGACGACAGGGAGGCCACGGCCACGCTGAGCACGGCGTAGAAGAGGGACAGGACGGCCACTGCGAGCGGCACCTGCCAGAGCACCTCGGCGTTGTCCCGCACGTAGCGGAGGGCGCCGTCCTCGGTCACGAGCATCTGCCCGACGAAGAGGATGACCTGCGGGATGAACGAGAACGCGAAGAGGATGGCGAACATGGCGCCGACCTTGGCGATCACGTAGTCGACGCCGGTCATGGGGCGGGCGAACAGAAGCGGCAGCACCCGCTGGCGGCGGTCGGGGCACATGATGTCCGGCGCCGTCAGGGCCACGAACACGAGCAGGGCGTTCGAGACGCCGACGTACTCGCGGTAGGTGATGAAGTCGATGTCGTTGGCGATGCTGTTCCGGGTCAGGTACTTCACGCCCACGTTGACGATGGCAGGCACGGTGACGATGCCCAGGAGCAGGAAGGGGGCCACCTTCTGGCGCCAGCTGCGGCGCAGCCCGAGGGCCCGGCGCATCGAGGTTCGGAACAGGGCGGCCCTCGAGGAGCCCCTCCCGCCCCGCTGGCCTTCGTAGGGGCGGTAGCCCCGGTCGTAGACGGCGCCTGTCATCCGATCCTCTGGTCGACGCCGTGGCCAGCGCGGTCGACGAACACGTCGTCGAGCGAGGTGAGGCGGGTGGTCATGCGATGCAGCGGCAGGCCCAGCTCGGCGACGACGGCGAGCACAGTGTCGATGTCGTGGTCGCCCTCGATCTGGACCTCCACGATCCCGTTGGCTTCGGCCGCCTCGATCGACTGGGCGATGAGGCGGTCGACGAGCGGCCTCCGGTCGGCGCCGACGTCCACGCTCAGCGTGCCGGTGCGCTCGAGCAGCGACCCGGTGCCGCCGGACACGACCAGGCGCCCTCCGTCCAGCATGATCACGTGGTCACAGACCTGCTGAACGTCATCGAGCAGGTGCGTGGCGAGCAGGACCGAGATGCCGAACGTGCCCAGGCGGGCCACGAGCGTGAGCATCTCCTCCCGCCCCATCGGGTCGAGGCCGGCGGTGGGCTCGTCGAGGAGCACGAGCTGGGGGTCGGCCACGAGTGCTTGGGCCAGCTTCGTGCGCTGGCGCATGCCCGTGGAGAAGCCGGCCACGGGGCGGAACCGGGCCTCGTCGAGCCCGACGAGGTCGAGCACGTCAGACGCTCGCTGGCGCGCTGCTCGGGGCGGCAGGCCGCTGAGCTCGCCGAAGGTGGAGACGATGTCGGAGGCCGACTGGTCGAGGGGCAGGCAATCGTGCTCGGGCATGAAGCCCACCCGGGCCCGCACCCCGATGGGGTCGCGGGCCACGTCGATTCCGCACACCTCGAGGCTCCCGGAGGTCGGGTGGCTGAGCCCCAGCATCATCCGGAACAGCGTCGTCTTGCCCGCCCCGTTGGCCCCGACGAGGCCCACCCGGCCTCGGGGCACCTCGACCTCGAGGCCGTCCACTGCTGTCACCGCGTCGTATCGCTTGGTCAGCGCACGCGTGCGCAGCAGGGGACTCTCGGCGCTCATCGGGGCGCAGTCTTGCAGGCACGCTGAGCGGTGATGTCGCGAACGGTCGGCAAAGCCTCTAGGCTTGTCGCAATCGAGGAAGTCAGTCGGACTTGCTTGCAGTGCAGATAGAGAGACAAATCAGTGGCTACAGGAACCGTGAAGTTCTTCAACGCCGAGAAGGGCTTCGGCTTCATCTCGCGCGAGCAGGGTGACGACGTCTTCGTTCACTTCTCCAACATCCAGGGCACCGGGTACAAGACCCTCGACGAGGGTCAGCGCGTCGAGTTCGACGTGGCTCCGGGCCGCAAGGGCGAGGAAGCCCAGAACGTCCGGGTCGTCTAAGACCCACAAGGCTTTGCTGAACGGAGCCGCCGGCACTCGTGCCGGCGGCTCCGTCATGCTGGTGGTCAGGTCGACTGCCTCCAGCGTGCACCGAACCGGTCGACCAGGACGCTGACGGACGATCACCGCCGTCGGAGTCGGAAGGAGGATGCACCATGGCCGCACAACGGACGAGCTTCGAGAAGCTCCAGCGCGACCGGGCGAAGAAGGCGAAGGCGGCCGCCAAGCGCGAGAAGCGCTTGGACAAGGGCACCGACGAGCCGTCCGACGAGCTGGAGCCCATGGCTCCGGCTGAGCCGGGCACCGAGCTGTCGGCTGCGGAGCTGCTCCAGCGAGTGGAGGACATCCACCGCCTCTTCGAGGACAAGAAGATCAGCTTCGAGGACTTCGAGGAGCAGAAGGCGGACCTGATGGCCCGCATCTCTGTCGACTGACCGGCGGACGAAGGGCGGCAGCGTGCGACCGAGGTCGAGGTGGGCGGACCGGCTGATCGACGAGGGCGCCCATCCCGACCCGCGCTTCAGCTTCGCCAACGAGCGGACCTTCCTGGCGTGGATCCGCACGTCGCTCGCCCTGGTGGCGGCCGGCGTCGGTGTGGACGCGTTCGCGACTGACTTTCCCGAGTGGGGTCGCCGGTCCCTCGCCGCGCTGCTCGTCGTCATGGGCGGGGCGCTCTCAGCCTCGGCCTTCTGGCGCTGGCTCCGCTCCGAGACCGCCCTGCGTCACGATCAGCCCCTCCCGACGAACCGGCTGGCTCCGCTGATCGCCTACGGGCTCACGCTCGGGGCGATGCTGGCGCTCGTGCTCGTGTTCCTCGAGCGATGACGGACGGCGACGGTTCGGCTGTCGCGGCCTGGGCCGGCGGCACGCAGAACGAGCGCACCGCGATGGCCTGGACTCGCACCGCCCTCGCCGTCCTCGGCTGCGGCGTGCTCGTCGCCAAGCAGACAGGCTCGGGGTGGGCGGCCCTCGCGGTGCTTCTCTCGACGGCAGCCGTCACCGGCGTGATGATCCTGGGGTCCGAGCGGCGCTACCACGCCAGGGGCCAAGCCCTGCTGAACGGCGACCCCGTCGTCGTCGTGCGCCACCTCCTGCTGGCCGCTGCCGTAGGCGCCGCCCTGGGCCTGACCGCCCTCGTCACCGTCTTGCTCTGACTCGACTCCACCCCCACCCAACGACCTAGCGAACCGGGGTGCGAAGTCGTCGGTTCCTGGTCTGGTTCGCACCCGGATTGCCGAGGTGTTCTGGCTGGGGGCCTAGACGTTGCGGCGGTAGCGGCCGCCCACCTCGAAGAGGGCGTCGGTGATCTCGCCCAGGCTGCAGACGCGCACGGCGTCCATGAGCACGGCGAAGAGGTTGTCGCCCGCGAGGGCGGCGTCTCGGAGGCGGGCCAGCATGGCCGGCCGTTCGTCGCCATGGCGGGCCTGGAAGTCGCGGAGCCGGGTGATCTGGCTCTGCTTCTCGGCGTCGGTGCTGCGGGCCAGCTCGATGGTGGGCGGTGCCTCGGTCGGGCCGCTGGGATCGAGGAACGTGTTCACACCGATCAGGGGCAGCGAGCCATCGTGCTTGCGCTGCTCGTAGAGCATCGACTCGTCCTGGATGCGGCCCCGCTGGTAACCGGTCTCCATGGCGCCGAGCACGCCACCCCGCTCTGAGATGCGCTCCAGCTCGGTCAGCACCGCCTCCTCCACGAGGTCGGTGAGCTGGTCGATCACGAAGCTGCCCTGGTTGGGGTTCTCGTTCATCGAGAGCCCCCACTCGCGGTTGATGACGAGCTGGATGGCGAGGGCTCGGCGCACCGACTCGGCTGTGGGCGTGGTGACGGCTTCGTCGTAGGCGTTGGTGTGGAGGCTGTTGGCGTTGTCGTAGAGGGCGATGAGGGCCTGCAGCGTCGTGCGGATGTCGTTGAAGGCCATCTCCTGGGCGTGGAGCGACCGGCCCGAGGTCTGCACGTGGTACTTGAGCTTCTGGCTCCGCTCGTCGGCGCCGTACCGGTCGCGCATGGCGACGGCCCAGATGCGCCGGGCCACCCGGCCCAGCACCGTGTACTCCGGGTCCATGCCGTTCGAGAAGAAGAAGGAGAGGTTGGGGGCGAAGGCGTCGATCGGGAGGCCCCGGGCGAGGTAGCTCTCGACGTAGGTGAAGCCGTTGGAAAGGGTGAAGGCCAGCTGGCTGAGGGGGTTCGCGCCAGCCTCGGCGATGTGGTAGCCGCTGATGGAGACGGAGTAGAAGCTGCGCACCTCGTGCTCGACGAACCACTCCTGGATGTCGGCCATCACGCCGAGGCTGAACTCGGTGGAGAAGATGCAGGTGTTCTGGCCCTGGTCCTCCTTGAGGATGTCGGCCTGCACCGTGCCTCGCACCCGGCGCAGCACCTCGGCCGGGTCGAGCTCCGGGTGCTGGTCGATCGCCGTGTTCAGGAACATGGCCAGGATCGTGGGGGCCGGCCCGTTGATCGTCATCGACACCGACGTCGACGGGTCGATCAGGTCGAAGCCGTCGTATAGCGCCTTCATGTCGTCGAGGGTGGCGATGGACACCCCGGAGTTTCCGACCTTGCCGTAGATGTCGGGCCGTTCGTCGGGGTTGAAGCCGTAGAGCGTGACCGAGTCGAAGGCCGTCGAGAGGCGGGTGGCGGGCTGGCCCTCGGAGAGCAGGTGGAAGCGCTTGTTCGTGCGGAAGGCATCGCCCTCGCCCGCGAACATCCGGGCCGGGTCCTCGCCCTCCCGCTTGAACGGGAACACCCCGGCGGTGAACGGGAACCGGCCGGGCAGGTTCTCGGCCCGGAGGAAGCGCAGGAGCTCGCCGTGGT
Source organism: uncultured Microthrixaceae bacterium (assembly GCA_963846555.1). GTDB lineage: Bacteria > Actinomycetota > Acidimicrobiia > Acidimicrobiales > VFJN01 > VFJN01. The sequence goes on along the minus strand of CAWJWI010000004.1, from coordinate 3,053,307 downwards.
CACCATGGCGCGGCAGGGCGACACGGGGCACGAGAGTGCCCGACAGCGACGCCCGCTGCAGAGCCGCGCCCGAAGGGTGCACCTCACCGGAGTGGTCCGCCACGACCTGCGGCCACTCGTCGAGCACTCGGCGGCTGGCTTCGTCGACGTCCTGCTCGGCGGCGTCGATGGCGGCCGTGAGCTGACCCACGGCGACGGTGGCCGCAGATGCGCGAACTGTGTCTGACACAGTTCGCGCAGCGGTCTGGCCCTCGACGTCGGAGAGGACGTTGCGGGCCGTGCGCAGGTGCTGCACCGTGCGAACGGCTGCGACCTGCTCCTCGGTGCGCCGGTGGTAGCTGCGCACGGACTCGGCGATCTCGGCCAGGTACCGGGACCGCTCGGGCGGCACGATGGACGCCACCTTGGTGCTCGCCTTGCCGCTGACGGCGGGAAGCGCGCCCTCGGTGACGGGCAGCCCCTTCTCGGCCAGCGCGCTCCGGAGGTGCTGGTACAGCGCGGTCACGCCGTCGTCGTTGAACCGGCTGGCGATCGTGCCGAAGACCGGGAGCTCGGCGGGATCGGTGCCGAAGGCCTCGCGGTTGCGGGCCAGCTGGCGACGAACATCGCGCAGGGCGTCCTCCGCTCCGCGGCGCTCGTACTTGTTGATGACGACGGCTTCGGCGAAGTCGAGCATGTCGATCTTCTCGAGCTGGCTGGCGGCGCCGAACTCGGGAGTCATGACGTAGACGGGGACATCGACGTGGTCGATGATGCCGGCGTCGCCCTGTCCGATGCCCGGGGTCTCGACGATGACGAGGTCGTAGCCGGCTGCCTTGCAGCAGGCCACGATGTCGTCGAGGGAGTCGGGGATCTCGGCCGCGCCGCGGGTGGCGAGGGAGCGGAACAGCACCTGGGGCGGCTCGACGGCGTTCATGCGTATGCGGTCGCCGAGCAGGGCTCCGCCGCCCCGTCGGCGGGTGGGGTCGACCGCGATCACCGCGATGCGGAGCTTGTCCTCCTGGTCGAGCCGGAAGCGGCGTATGAGCTCGTCGGTGAGCGACGACTTCCCCGACCCGCCTGTGCCGGTGACGCCCAGCACCGGGACGCTGCGGCTCGCCGCCATCGACCGGATCTGCTCGGTCTGCTCCGGGTCGAGGCGGTCCAGCTCGAGGGCCGTGATGGCCCGGGCCAGGGCCCGCTGATCCCCGGCGGCCAGGCCGTCGAGATCGGTGAGCGGCTCGCCCACCGGGTCGAGGTCGCAAGCCTCCACGATGGTGTTGATCATGCGAGCCAGGCCCAGCCGCTGGCCGTCCTCGGGGGAGAAGATGCGGGTGACGCCGTAGTCGTGCAGCTCGGCGATCTCACTCGGGATGATCACGCCGCCGCCGCCGCCGAACACCTTCACGTGCCCGCAGCCCTGCTCGCGCAGCCGGTCGACGAGGTAGCGGAAGTACTCGAGGTGACCGCCTTGGTAGGAGGAGACGCAGACACCCTGCACGTCCTCCTGCACGACTGCGGTGATGACCTCGTCGACGGAGCGGTTGTGGCCGAGGTGGATCACCTCGCACCCTTGAGACTGCAGGATCCGCCGCATGATGTTGATGGCCGCGTCGTGGCCGTCGAACAGGCTGGCCGCCGTCACGATGCGCACGGGGTGGGTCGGCTGGTGCAGGTCGCCCTCGGTCATCCCGCCAGATTACTAGGAAGTCCGACCTTCTGCCATCCATCCACATCTGGCGCTACCCTCACCTCGTGCCGTCGCCGAGCCGCCAGCTGCCGTTCGACCCGATCGCCGAGGCCCGTCGCCACTGGGACGACCGCTGGCCCGGTGGCGCGACCATGGCCGCCGCCACGTCGATCATGCGGGCCCAGCAGATCGTCCTGGCTCGCGTCGATGAGGCTCTGAAGCCCTTCGCTCTGACCTTCGCCCGCTACGAGGCGCTCGTGCTGCTGTCGTTCTCCCGCCGCGGTTCGCTGCCGCTGGGGAAGATGGGTGAGCGCTTGATGATCCACCCGACGAGCGTCACGAACATCGTCGACCGCCTGGAGCGACAGGGCCTCGTCCGCCGACTCGACCACCCGACGGACCGCCGCACGACGCTGTGCGAGATCACGACCGACGGTCGTGCCGTCGTCGACAAGGCCACGGCGGCCGTGAGGGACGTCGACCTCGGCATATCCGGCCTCACCGGCCGCGAGGTCGACCAGCTCACGCGGCTCCTCGGCAAGCTCCGCAAGGAGAGCGGCGACTTCGAGGGCTAGAGCCGGCCGGGGGCTCCATCGGGCGTGAACAGCGCAGGAGCGCCTCCGGTGTGCCAGAAGACCACTGTGTCGTTCTCGGACCAGCGGCCCTCGCGCGCGTGGCCGAGGAGTCCGGCGAAGCCCTTGCCGCTGTAGGTGCGGTCCAGCACCCAGCCGCCATGGGTGGCCGCCCAGCGGATGGCTTCGTCGCCTTCGGGGGTCGGCACCTCGTAGCCCGGGCCGACCCAGCGGCCGTCGACCTCGACGTCGGCGGGGTCGACGCTCTGCAGGACGCCCATGTGATCGAGCGTCTGGTCGGCCAGTGCCGTGACATATGAGATGTCGAGCACGACGTCCTTGGCCACGGCGATGGCCACGATCCGCGGTGCGGGGCGGCCCTCGGCCCGTGCGATCGCCTGGCCCGCCAGCAGCCCGGCATGGGTTCCACCGGAGGACGAGGTGTGCACGATGGCGTCCACTGGTCCGTCGAGCTGGTCGAGGAGCTCGGCGTAGGCGGCCGCGAACGCCGACGCCCCGACCGGGGTGCTCCCGCCGATCGGGATGAGCGCGGGGTGCCTGCCTTCGGCCCGCAGCTCCCCGAGGAGCTCCTCCGAGCGCTGCGTCAACCTCCCCCAGTCGTGCGTGCCGGCGAAGTGCAGCTCGGCCCCGAACAGGTCCATGAGGATCTGGTTGCCGGTGAGGGCCGCGGGAGCGTCGCCGCCGAGCACGAGGTGCACCGGCAGCCCAAGGCGAGCGCCAGCCGCTGCCGTCATGCGGCAGTGGTTGGACTGGCCTCCGCCGACCGTCACCAGGACGTCGCAGCCCTCGGCCAGGGCGGCGGCGCACAGCGGCTCGAGCTTGCGGGCCTTGTTGCCGCCCAGGCCGAGGCCGGTGAGGTCATCCCGCTTGACCAGCAGGGTCGCTCCGCCGGGCAGAGCGGTGAGGCTGCGGTCGAGGGGCGTGGGGAGGAGGGCCAGGTCGAGGTCGATCCGGCGATGATGCCCCGCCGGACGGGCTGCCGCGCCCGAAGTGACATCAGCGACACCTCCGGGGGTCGCTCGGCCCCGAGGCGGCGTGCTCATATGGGCCGATGCGTGTCGACCGCTGCTTCGCCTTCGTGGACCTTTGCGGGTTCACGGCGTTCGCCGAGCGGCACGGGGACGAGCGGGTGGTGCTCGTGCTGGCCGAGATGCGGACGGCGCTGCGGGAGTCGAGCGCCCGACGAGGCGTGAGGATCGTGAAGTGGCTGGGTGACGGGGCCATGCTCAGCTCGACGATGAACGACGCTGTAGTCGGGCTCGTGGTCGAGCTGCGCGAGCGCATGGCGGAGATCATCCCGTCGCTCCCCATCCGGGCCGGGCTGGCGTCGGGCCCAGTGATCATGTTCGAGGGCGACGACTACATCGGGTACCCCGTCAACGTCGCGGCCCGGCTCTGCGCCATCGCCCAGCCCGAGCAGCTCCTCGCCACCACCGAGGTGGCGTCGGACCGGCCGGCCTGGGTCGAGGCCATGTCCGACAAGACCGTGCAGGTGCGGGGCCTCTCCCACGATGTGAGCGCCTGCGACCTGTCCCTCGCCGATCCCGGCTCCGACGTCGTTCACGATCCCGTCTGCGGTCTGACCATCGCCACCGAGCACAGCATCGGTGAGTGGGCCACCCCCCGGTTCTGCTCGGAGGCCTGCCTCGGGTCCTGGCTCGACCGGGAGACGACCACCCGTTCCAGCTGAAGCTCAGATCGAGCCGTCGACCAAACGGTCGCGCAGCACGAACTTCTGGATCTTCCCCGACGGCGTCATCGGCAGCTCGTCGACGAACGCCCAGATGCGGGGGGCCTTCTGCGGCGACAGCTGCTCGCGCACGTAGGACCGCAGCTCCTGCTCCGACACCGCCTCGTGGCCGGGCGCTCGGCGCACGACTGCGGCCAGCTCCTCGCCCCACCTCTCGTCGGGCACGCCGAGCACCGCCACCTCGGCCACGGCCGGGTGCTCGAACAGGAGATCCTCGATCTCCCGTGGGTAGAGGTTCTCGCCGCCCCGGATCACCATGTCCTTGAGACGGCCTTCGATGCGCAGATAGCCGCGCTCGTCCATCGTCCCGAGATCGCCCGTGTGGAGCCAGCCCTCCGCGTCGATCGTCTCCGCCGTGGCCTCGGGCATCTCGAAGTAGCCGAGCATGGTGTTGTAGCCACGGGAGCAGATCTCGCCGATCGTGCCGGGCGGCACCACGCCGCCCGTCGCGGGGTCGACGACCTTGACCTCCTGCTGGGGGTGGGGCTGACCGATCGTGTCGGCCTTGTCCTCGGGTGAGTCGTCGAGGCGGGTCTGGGTGATCACGGGCGAGGCCTCGGTCTGGCCGAAGACGATCCCGAAGCGCACCCCGAGGGCAGCCTCGATCTTGCGCACCAGCTCGGCGGGCACGGTCGCGCCGCCGGAGACGACGGCCTGCAGGGTCGACGTGTCTCGAGTCGCGAAGTCCGGGTGCTCGAGCATGGCGATGAGCATCGTGGGCACGCCGCCCATGATCTGGACCTGCTCGCTCTCGATGAGCTCGAGGGCCAGGCCGGGGTCGAACGTGAACGGGATGTGCCTGGCCCGAGCCGACAGGGAGCCGAGCACGGCGAGCACGCAGCCGCCGGTGTGGAACAGCGGCATCGGGTTGAGCCAGGCCGCCCCCTCGGGCACCTCGAGCAGCTTCGCCGTCTGGATGGCGTTGTTGACGAGGCCGCGGTGGTGCAGGTGTGCACCCTTCGGGAACCCCGTCGTGCCCGACGTGTACTGGATCTGGGCCGGGTCGCCGGGCGCCACCTCGGGCAGCGGCCGGTCCGACGCGCCGTCGGCCACGAGCTCGTCCCAGTCCGCGAACGAGATCGCCTCTCGGAGGTCGGGCAGGTCGGGCTGCACCTCCGCCACCGAGGCCGCCATCGGGTTGCCGCGGAACTCCGGCGTGTAGACGATGCCGCTGGCTTGCGACTGGCCCAGCACGTAGGCCAGCTCCTTGGGGCGGTAGGCGGGGTTCACCGTGACCATCACCAGACCGGCCAGGCCCGCGGCCAGCTCGAAGATGACCCACTCCGGCGTGTTCGGGGACCAGATGGCCACCCGTTCGCCGGGCTCGAAGCGCTCGAGGAGGGCCCGGGCCACGCGCTCCGAGGTGGCCAGCAGCTCGGAGTAGGTCCAGCGCCGCCGGGCCGGATCAGCGATGCCCTCGACGAGCGCTGTCCGGTCCGGCGCAGCCTGAGCTGCGTCTCGCAGGAGGTCGCCGACTGTCATCTCCACCACCGGCGCGTCCTCGGACCGCGGCCAGTACGACTCCGTTAGCTGCATGTCACACCCCCTGGGGGCAATCTAGGTCGTGCGCCCGACCCGCCGGCCTAGCGTCGGAGCAGGCCCCGCAGGATGACGTCGACGACCGCGTCGGCGGCCTCCTTGGGCCGCGACCGCAGCGTGACCAGCACCTCAGGCCGGGAGAAGTCGCGCCCGAGGCCCGCTACGACGCGGGCGACGGCCGCCGTGTCGATCGGCTCGATGTCGCCTCGCTCGACCGCGACGTCGAGCAGGCAGCGGGCCACGGCCACGATGTAGTCCGAGTGGGAGTCGTTGAGGCGCTGGGCCGCGGGCACCGTCGCCAGGTCCCGCGCGAACGCCGGGGTCGTGCCCGACACGGCGACGTTGGCCGCCTCCAGGTAGCTGCGCAGCGCATCGAGGGGCGCCATCTCCTCGGTCAGCGCACCCGACGCCGTGCGCCCGATGCGCCAGAGGTTGCGGTCGATGACCATGAGGAGGAGCTCGTCACGGCTCGGTGCCAGCTCGTAGAGCGTTCGCAGGGAGCAGCTCAGCTGCCGGGCGATGGCGGCCATCGTGAGGTCGGCGAAGCCCCCGTCGAACAGCCCACCGAGCTGGTCGAGCAGCTCCCGCTGTCGGGCCGTGAGGGCCTGCTCGCGCCGGCGGTCGAGCACCGGGCTGGGCCGGGGGACCGAGCGCAGCCGCTGGCGCAGGTCGACGGTGCGGGGCGCAGCCTTGGTGCTCACGACAGCTCCGGGAGCCCGGAGGGTGCCTCCACGAACCGGGCCCGTAGCCACTCGCCGAGGCTCTTGGCCTGGCCGTCGGAGCGGGTCGAGGCGGCCACGCCCTCCTGGAGCAGGCCTACCACCACGAAGTTGAGCGAGCGCAGGTTCGCCAGTCGGTACCTGTGCACCTCGAGGGCCGCTGTCTCGGGCAGCAGGGCCTGGAGGCGCTCGACGGTGAGGAAGGAGTCCAGCCAGGCCCACGCTTCGTCGCTCCGGGCGAACACGCCGAGGTTGGCGTTGCCCCCCTTGTCGCCCGAGCGGGTGCCCACGATCCGGCCCAGCGGCACCTCGACGAGGTCGCCCTCCGGAACCGGCGCCTCGGGCCCGGGGCGCGGGACCACGGCGACCGAGCCCGGCGGAGCGACCGAGTCCACGACCGTCTCGTCGCCGCCGAGCACGACGACGTGCTGGGGCACGAGGTCGGCCGGCACGACGGCGGGCCGGTACACGCCGTACGGACGGCCGCCGGTGGGCCCGCCGCCCACGCCGAAGAAGCCTGGGATGTTGGCCAAGGCCAGCTCGATGACGGCGTTGGACACGGCCCGGCCGACCTTGCCCTCGTCGGGGTCCTTCACGCTGATGCGCCAGAGCGCGACGGCCTCCTCGTTGGTGGCCGGGTCCGGTTTGTCTGTGCGAACGAGCGTGGTGGTGACGCTGGCGAAGTCGTCAGGTCCGAACGGGCAGGCGGCCCAGAACCCGGCCTCGACGAGCTCGGCCTTGGCCTCGATGTCGAGCCCGGTCAGGGCGATGGCCATGTCGTTGCGGAAGCCACCCAGCTCGTTCATGGCCACCTTGAGCGTGGCCGGAGGGGGCTCGCCCTTCGCGCCGCTGATCCGCACCCGGTCCGGGCCTGCGTCGGTCAGCTCGATGGTGTCGAAGCGAGCCGTCACATCGGGCCCCAGGTACGCCGGGCCGCTGATCTCGTACAGGAGCTGGGAGGTGACCGTCCCGATCGACACCTGGCCCCCGGTGCCGTCGTGCTTGCCGATGACCGACGACCCGTCGGCCGCGACCTCGGCCCACGGGAACCCAGGCCGTACGAGGCCGGGCACCTCCTCGAAGAACGAGTAGTTGCCGCCGGTGGCCTGCGTGCCGCATTCGATCACGTGCCCGGCCACGACCGCACCGGCGAGGGCGTCCCAGTCGTCGCGAGCCCAGCCGTGGTGCCAGGCCGCGGGGCCGCACACCACGGCTGCGTCGGTCACGCGCCCGGTGATCACGATGTCAGCGCCTCGGTTGAGGGCGTCCACGATGCCCCAGCAGCCGAGATAGGCGTTGGCGCTGATGAAGCGCGACACGTCACCGACGGGCTCTCCCGTGTCGAGATGGCCCAGGTCGACGCCCGCGTCGACGAGCTCGGTCAGGCGGGGCATGAGGTCGTCGCCCCGAACGAAGGCGATGGTGGGGGCCAGCCCGAGCCGATCGGCAACCTCGGCCACCGCCTCGGCGCAGCTGTCGGGGTCGAGCCCGCCGGCGTTGGAGACCACCTTGACGCCACCGTCGAGGCACGTGCCCATGACCTGTTCCATCTGGGCCACGAAGCTGCGGGCGTATCCGCCCCGGGGGTGCTTGGCCTGGGTGCGGGCCAGGATCAGCATCGTGAGCTCGGCCAGCCAGTCGCCGGTGAGGACGTCGATGGGCCCGCCGTCGGCCATCTCCTTCGCGGCCGACAGGCGATCGCCGTAGAAGCCCGAGCAGTTGGCGATGCGGAGGGGCTCGGTCACTCGTCGGGCTCCAGCACGAGCAGCAGCTCACCGTTGGCCACCTGGCCGCCCGCCTTCACGAGCACCTCGGTGACGACGCCGTCGACGGGGGCGGTGATGTGGTGCTCCATCTTCATGGCCTCGAGCACCACGAGGACCTGTCGAGCGGTGACGTGCTCGCCCACGGCCACGCGCACGTCGGCGGCCACGCCCGGCATCGGGGCGACGAGCCCGCCTTCAGGTCCCGTGGAGTCCGGGAGCGGGAACCGCGGTACCAGGTCGAGGTCGACCGTGCCCTTCGACGACTGGACGTGGAGGCGCTCGCCGGCCCGGGTGACGGCGACCGTGGTGCGTCGGCCAGCGACGGCCAGATCGATGTCGGTCGGCGTCCACCGGTGGATCAGCGCCGTCATCGCCGACGACAGGTCGGCCGGCTCACCATCGGGTCGGACGTCCACGTCGAAGGCGCCGTCGCGCCGGGCCTGGTACCGGACGGACAGGTGGCGATCGCCCCAAGTGAGGGTCAGCTCTTGGGCCGGCAGGCGGGCGTTGCGCCACCCGCTCGGCACCGCGCCCAGAACCGGCGCGTCAACCCGGTTGGCGCCCTGCACCCAGAGCGCGGCGGCGACGGCGAGCCGCTCGATCTCCCCTTCGTCGGGGGCGGCCGCAGGGGCCGGTGACACCCGGTCGATGAAGTCCGTCGTGGTGTCACCGGCCAGGAGCTCGGACGATCGCAGAGCGGCCGCGAGGAAGGCGGCGTTGGTGGTGACGCCACCGACGTGCAGCCGTTCGAGGGCTGTCGCCAGCCGTCCGGCCGCCTCCGCCCGCGTGGGGGCGTGGGCGATGACCTTGGCCAGCATGGGGTCGAAGTCGAGGCCCACGGTCGAGCCCGCCTCGACGCCTGCGTCCCAGCGGACAGTCGGAGCCGGCGCCGGCGCGAACGCGTGCAGCGTGCCGGTCGAAGGAAGGAAGCCCGTGGCCGGATCCTCGGCGTAGAGCCGGGCCTCGATGGCGTGGCCTCGCATCGTGATCTCGGTCTGGCCATACCCGAGCGGCTCGCCATCTGCGATGCGCAGCTGCTCCCGCACGAGGTCCAGGCCCGTGACTGCCTCGGTCACCGGGTGCTCCACCTGGAGCCGCGTGTTCACCTCGAGGAAGAAGAACTCACGCGTCGCCTCGTCCACGAGGAACTCGACCGTGCCTGCCGACTGGTAGCCCAGAGCGCCGGCCAGCGACAGGGCGGCCTCGCCCATGGCCGCCCGCATGGCGTCGTCGACAGCCGGTGACGGCGACTCCTCGATGATCTTCTGGTGGCGGCGTTGGATCGAGCACTCCCGCTCGCCCAGGTGCACGAGGCCCCCGTGATGGTCGCCGAGGATCTGGATCTCCACGTGGCGGGACCGCTCGACGTAGCGCTCGAGGAACACGCGGTCGTCGCCGAAGGCGCTCTGCGCCTCGCGCCGTGCGGCAGCGGCTGCCTCCTCCAGCGCGGAGGGGTCGGCCACGATGCGCATGCCCTTGCCGCCCCCGCCCGCCGAGGCCTTGATGAGCAGCGGGTAGCCGACCACGTCGGCGGTGGCGAGGTCCTCGGTCGAGGGCAGCGTGGGCACTCCCGCGGCCACGGCGGCCCGCTTGGCCGCGATCTTGTCGCCCATGGCCTCGATGACGGCCGGGGACGGACCGACCCAGGTGATGCCGGCTTCGAGAACGGCGGCCGCGAAGGACGGCGTTCTCGGAGAGGAACCCGTAGCCCGGATGGATGGCGTCGGCGCCGGCGGCCAGCGCTGCGCCCACCACGCCGTCGCCGTCGAGGTAGCCGCCCTCGAGCCGCACGGCCTCGTCGGCCTCCCGCACGAACGGGGCCTCTGCGTCGGCGTCCACGTAGACCGCCACGCAGCGCATCCCCATCTCGTGGGCGGTGCGGAAGATCCGCCGGGCGATCTCTCCCCGGTTGGCTACGAGCAGCGTGCGGATCACAGTCGGAACACGCCGTAGCCGTCGGCGCCCTCGATGGGCTTGTTGCGCACGATCGACAGGCAGAGGCCGAGCACGGTGCGCGTGTCACGCGGGTCGATGATGCCGTCGTCGCTGATGGCTCCCGAGGCCTTCAGGGCCAGCGAGCCCTGCTCCTGGATGGCCTCGACCATCTCGACGATCTTGGCGTCCTCGTCCTCGTCGAAGGGCTCGCCCTTGCGGGCCGCCTGTCCCCGCCGCACGATCGACATGACGCCCGCGATCTGCTTCGGACCCATCACGGCGATCTTGGCCGTGGGCCAGAGGAACGTGAACCGGTTGCCGAAGGCTCGGCCCGACATGCCGTAGGTGCCGGCGCCGTAGGACGAGCCGATGATCACCGTGAGGTGCGGCACCGTGGAGCTGGTGACCGCATTGAGCATCTGGGAGCCCTTCTTGATGATCCCGGCCGCCTCGAAGTCCTTGCCCACCATGTAGCCGGTGACGTTCTGCAGGAAGAGCAGCGGCACGTCGATCTGGTTGCACAGCTGGATGAAGTGGGCCGCCTTCTCAGCCGCCTCCGGGTAGATCACGCCGTTGTTGCCGAGGATCCCCACGGGGTAGCCGTGGATCGATGCCCAGCCGCACACGAGGGTCGGCCCGTAGCGGGCCTTGAACTCCTCGAAGCGGGAGCCGTCCACGACGCGGGCGATGACGTCGCGCACCTCGACAGGCGACCTGAGGTCGCGGCTGACGAGCCCGAGCAGCTCCTCGGGGTCGTGCACCGGTTCATCCGGTGAGAACGCCGGCGCCGGTCCCGGCTTCCGGCGGTTCAGATGGGACACGACCTCGCGGCAGATGCGGATGGCGTCCACCTCGTCGACGGCGTAGTAGTCACCCGTGCCCGACACCGACGCGTGGAGGTCGGCTCCGCCGAGGCTCTCGTCGTCGCTCTCCTCGCCGGTGGCCATCTTCACGAGCGGCGGTCCGGCCAGGAAGATCTTCGACTGCTCCTTGACCACGATCGTGTAGTCGGACAGGCCGGGCTGGTACGCCCCGCCCGCCGTCGATGACCCGAAGACGACGCAGACGGTGGGGATCTCCATCTTCGACAGCTCGATGAGCTCGTAGAAGAAGCGCCCCGTCTCGGCGAAGTGGTCGGTCTGGGCGCGTCGTCCCCCGCCGTCGGTGTCGACTCGCAGGTCGGCACCTGCCGACTCCACGAAGCTGACATAGGGCATTCCGTTGTCGCGTGCGATCTCGAGGGCCCGGCTCCACTTCTTGGCCGCGTACGGCGTGAGGGCGCCACCCAGCACGGACGGGTCGTTGGCGAGGATCACGCACTCGGTGCCCGCGATGACGCCGATGCCGACGACCATTCCGCCGCCGATCGTGTAGTCCGAGTCGAAGGCGGCCAGCGGGCTGATCTCGAGGAACGGGCTGTCGGGGTCGAGGGCGAGCGCGATGCGCTCCCGCACGGGGAGCTTGCCCCGGGAGCGGAGCCGGTCCATGCGGCTGGGTCCGCCTCCTGCGGCCGCGTCGTCGAGCAGGGCACCGATCACCGACAGCTGCTCGAGCACATCGGTCCGGTTGCGCCCGAAGGCCTCGCTGCCCGTGTCGACCGTCGAGCGGAGCGGGGCGGCCAGCAGCGTCGGCTTCATGGGCCGACGGTATTGCGGTAACATCAGGCCGTCAACGTTACCTTTGGCGCAAGGGGGAGATCGTGGCCGTCGACGTGCGCAGCCTGGCTGCCGACCTGGTTGCGGAGCAGGCCGCCCTGGACGCCGTCGTCGTCACCCTCACAGAAGGGCAGTGGGCCCTGCTGACGCCCAGCCCAGGCTGGACCGTGACCGACCAGATCGGCCATCTCACCTACTTCGACCGCACGGCCACCACGGCCATCGAGGAGCCCGAGCGGTTCATCGCCGAGCGGGACGCTCTGCTCGAGGTCGTCCTCGGCGGTTCCAGCTCCATGGACGACGCCACCCTGGCACCCCTCCGGGCTCTGAGCCCATCCGAGCTGCTCGCCGCCTGGCGCACCGGGCGCGACAGGCTGGCTGACGCGGCCGCCACCCTCGCCGACGGCGACCGGGTGGAGTGGTACGGCCCGTCGATGGGCGCCAAGTCCTTCCTCACCGCCCGGCTCATGGAGACGTGGGCCCATGGGCAGGACGTCGTCGATGCCGCCCGAGACGCCGGCCTTCCCGCCGAGCGGCCGATCTCTGACCGCCTGCGCCACATCGCCCAGCTGGGCGTGATCACCCGGGGCTGGTCGTACCTCAACCGCGGCCTGACCGTTCCCGACGGAGAGGTCCGCGTCGAGCTGGCCGGGCCCGATGGGGCCGTGTGGGCATGGGGTCCCGACGGTGCGGCCGAGGTCGTGCGCGGACCGGCGGAGGACTTCTGCCTCGTCGTCACCCAGCGCCGCCACCCCCACGACACCCGACTCGAGGTCGAGGGCGACGTCGCCCGCGACTGGATGGTCCACGCCCAAGCCTTCGCAGGCGGCGCCACCGACGGCCCGCCCGCCCGAAACCCGACCTGAGCCCGCCACGCCAAGGAGTGCACATGCAGACCGCCGTCACCGAGATGCTCGGCATCGAGTTCCCGATCTTCGCCTTCTCCCACTGCCGCGACGTCGTCGCCGCGGTGTCGAAGGCGGGCGGGTTGGGCGTCCTCGGCGCCGTGGCCCACTCGCCCGAGCAGCTCGAGATCGACCTCAAGTGGATCGAGGACGAGCTCGGCGACCAGCCCTACGGCGTCGATCTCATCGTCCCGGCCAAGTACGCCGGCGATGACCAGGGCGGCTACACGCTCGACGACATCGTCCAGCTGATCCCGGCCCAGCACCGCGAGTTCGTGGACGACATCCTCAGCCGCTACGAGGTCCCGGAGATGCCCCCCAACGAGGACATCACCGGCGGCCGGAGCCTCGGCCGCACCGGGTCGGGCGCAGCCCCGTTCTCTGCCGCGGCGGCCGGCCCCCAGCTCGACATCGCCCTCGCCCACCGCACGGCCTTCGTGGCCAACGCCCTCGGGCCGCCCCCGCAGTTCCTGATCGACCGGGTGAAGGAAGAGGGCCGCCTCGTCGGAGCTCTGGCCGGCAAGGCAGTGCACGCCGAGCGGCACGTGCAGGCCGGCGTCGACATCATCATCGCCCAGGGGTACGAAGCCGGCGGCCACACCGGCGAGATCGGCTCCATGGTGCTCATCCCCGAGGTCGTCGATGCCGTCGCTCCCGTGCCCGTGCTCGGCGCGGGTGGGATGGGCCGGGGCCGGCAGATGGCAGCGGCCATGGCGCTCGGTGCTCAGGGCATCTGGTGCGGGTCCGTGTGGCTGACCACCGACGAGGCCGAGACGCACCCGGCGGTGAAGGAGAAGATGCTGGCGGCCTCCTCCGCCGACACGCAGCGCTCACGGTCGCTGACGGGCAAGCACGCCCGCATGTTGAAGTCGGCGTGGACCGAGGAGTGGGACCGCGAGGACACGCCCGACCCGCTCGGCATGCCGTTGCAGCCGATCCTCACCGCCCTGGCCCAGGTCCGCATCAACCGGGCCGCCCTGACCCCGGGCTCCGGCGCCGAGAAGCTGGCCAACTACTACGTCGGCCAGATCGTCGGGACGATGAACCAGCGCAAGAGCTCCCGCCAGGTCGTCTTCGACATCATCGAGGAGTTCATCGAGGCCACCGAGAACCTCAGCCGGCAGCTCCAGAGCTGAGCGAGGGCTGTCCATGACCGGCGAACCATCCGAGCTCGACGGCGGGTACGTCCCCGACGCCGCCCACCAGCGTCCGGCCGACGCCAGCGATGCCGTGGTCGACGCCGTCGGCAAGGTGGGCGAGGCGCTGGAGTGGGTCGAGCGCATCCGCGGGCGGCTCTACGACTTCCACCAGATGATGGGGCACGCCGACTACCTGTTTGGCGACGCCGCCGATGCTCTGGAGGACGCAGGCTGCTCGGAGATGGCTGAGCTCCTGCGGCGAGAGGTCGTGGGCCGGAACGTCCTGAACGGCCGGTGGACGTTCCAGATGGTCGAGGAGTTCGAGGACTGCTACTACCAGCCCGTCCGCGACGCCGAGCGCGAGGTGCGCGACACGCTGATGGAGGGCCGGCGTCACGTGTTCGAGTCGGAGCTCAAGGAAGCCCGTCGCACCCATGGCCACCCGGCCCACGCCAGCCGCCCCGAGTCCGAGGCCTGACCAGCTGAGGCGGCGGTACCGTGCCAGGCATGTCGGAGATCCTCGAGGTTGACCTCCTGAAGTTCGAGCGGGGAGACGCCGCCGCCCGCCGGGCTGTGGTGGACGGTGTGCGCCGGAGCCTGCAGACGGGCTTCGTGTACACGAGTCACGACCTCCAGGAGGAGGTCATCGACGAGGCCTACGACAAGCTGGCCCAGTTCTTCTCGATGGACCAGGACGTGAAGGCCAGGTTCGTGGCGCCCGGCTCCAACGGGCAGACGGGCTACACCGGCCTCCTCGTGGAGACGGCCGCCTCGGCCGACGTGCCGGACTGGAAGGAGATGCTCAACTGGAGCGACGAGCCGCCCCCCGGCCACCCGCTTCGCCGCAAGTACCCGCACCGGTACATGGACCAGGTGCTGCCCGAGGCCGCGGTGCCGGGCATCACCGAGGTGCTGATGCTGTTCCACCAGCGCATCTACGACCTGCAGCGGCGCTTTCTCCGGATCATCGCCGTCGGGCTCGGCGCCTCTGAGGACCTGTTCGAGTCGATGCTGCCCTACGGCTCCACCCTCACCCGGGCCATCCGGTATCCACCGATGTACGACGCGCCGACCGCCGACGCTCACGTGTGGGCGGGCGCGCACGCTGACATCAACCTCATCACGGCCCTGCCCCGAGCGACCGCGCCGGGCCTGCAGGTGAAGACCGACGACGGCTGGGTCGACGCCGTCGCCCCTGAGGGCCGGGTCATCATCAACACCGGGATGATGCTCGAGGTGCTCTCCAACGGGATCATCCCGCCGGGGGTGCACCGAGTCGTCGCCGATCCGTCGTTCCAGGGCGAGCGCTACAGCGTCGTGCAGTTCTGCCACCCCACGCCGTGGACGATCCTCTCGCCGCTGGCGTCTTGCTGCACGCCCGAGAACCCGCAGCGCTTCGGTGCCATCGAGGCGGGCGACAAGCTCGACGAGGTGCTCTACCAGATCAACCTCGTCGAAGACGCCCGCCGCGTCGGCGACTGATCCGTCTGGGCAAGGGCCCGGTCGTCTGACACGGAGCGACGGGGCGGGCGTCTGTGCGGCCGTGTGGCGGTGCAGTCGGCAGCTTCGTGCTGATCTCGGCGCCGCCGCACCTCGGCGAGCGCAGAGGCCCGCTGAGAGCCGAGTGGCGCAACGAAGATCCCATGGATGTGGTTGCAGGGGGAACACCAGTTCGATATGATGGGGGTGCTTCCCCTTCGGGACCTGGGTCGTTGGTCCCCGACTTCTGAGCGTGATCACCCGCCGAAGGAGGACGCATGGCTGCACTCGACGACGATCTCGTCACCGCCACCACCGTCCTCGGCGCGCTGGTCGAAGCGGACCTGGACGGGCTGACCAGCGACGATCTGAACGGGGCGGTGCTGGCCATGCAGCGCTTGCGCTGTCAGGTCGAGGTGGCCGAAGCGAAGCTGTTGTCGAGGTGGGACGCGAAGCGGTGCTGGCAGGCCGACGGGGCCAAGACCGGCGCCGCGTGGCTGGCCTGGAAGCAGCACCTCCCCCTGAGCGAGGCCCGGCTACGGCTGCGCCACGCCCGCGCCCTGCGCGACCTCCCGACCGTGGAGGCCGCATGGGCGCAGGGGGAGATCGACCGCACGCACCTGGCCACGATGCTCAGCAAGCGCACCCCCCGCACCGCCGTGGCGTTCGGGCGGGATCACAAGGTCCTGCTCGACGCGGCCCGCACCCAGGGGTTCGTCGAGTTCAAGCGGCGCTGTGACCGCTGGGAGATCACCGTCGACCCCGACGGCGCCGAACAAGGCGCCGATGCTGACCACCAGGCCCGTGAGGTCCACCTGTCCCAGTCGTTCGGGGGCATGTGGTTCGGAAAGATGACCTTCGACCCGGTCTCCGGGGCGATCATCGACACCACCCTGCGCATCATCGAACGCGAGCTCTTCGACCAAGACTGGGCCCAGGCCAAGGAAGCGTTGGGTCGGGACCCGCTCGTCACCGACCTGGCCCGGACACCCGCCCAACGCCGGGCCGACGCCCTCGTCGAGATGGCCACCCGGGCCCGCACCGCCCCCAACGACGGCCGCCGCCCGGTCCCGCTGTTCAGCATCGTGTGCGGCCTGGAGACCTTCACCGGGCCGGTGCTGGAGCTCTTCAACCGCACAGTGCTGACTCCCGGTGTCGCGGCCCGCTGGCTGACCGAAGCGGACTTCGAACGGATCGTGTTCGCCAACCCGTCGAGGATCATCGACGTCAGCCACACCACCCGCTTCTTCCGCGGCGCCCTACGCCGGGCCATCGAGATCCGCGACCGCACCTGCTACCACCCCACCTGCGACGAGATCCCCGAACCGCCAGCACATCGACCACGCCCACGAAGCCTCGAAGGGCGGCCCCACCACCCAGACCAACGGCCGCCCCGCCTGCAGCTTCCACAACCTCCAACGCAACCACCACCCCGACCCGAACGAC
This sequence comes from uncultured Microthrixaceae bacterium, assembly GCA_963846555.1. Classification (GTDB taxonomy): domain Bacteria; phylum Actinomycetota; class Acidimicrobiia; order Acidimicrobiales; family VFJN01; genus VFJN01. The sequence goes on along the minus strand of CAWJWI010000004.1, from coordinate 3,036,712 downwards.
GACGATGACTCCGACGCACTGTGAGGACATGAAGCAACGACGTCCTGACGGAATCCTCACGCGAGTGCCGGCCACCCTGACGACGTCCTGACGCGGGGTCGACGTCCAATGGACGAGTGAGCGCCCCGAACCTCGTCGAGGTCGCAAAGAGCCCAAGCGACCGCCCCCGACCCATCTCGGTCGCCGCCCACGAGGACCTGCCTGACGGCGTCGGCTACCGGCTGAAGCGGAGGGTCCTCGGCCCGCCGCTGCACAGCGACCAGACGGATCACCAGCGGTTGGGCAACCCGACGGCACTGGCCGTGTTCGCGTCGGACAACCTCTCCTCCAGCGCCTACGCCACCGAGGAGATCCTCCACGTCCTCATCCCCCTCGTGGGGATCGCGGCCTTCTCCCTCGTCGTGCCGATCACCGTTGCGATGCTCGTTGTCCTCGGGTTCTTGATCCTCTCCTACCGGGAGACGATCAAGGAGTACCCGTCCGCCGGAGGCGCGTACCTCGTCACGCGCGACAACTTCGGCGTGGTCCCGGCCCAGGTGGCGGGCGCGTCGCTCCTCGTCGACTACATCCTCACCGTCGCCGTCTCGGCCTCGGCGGGCACCGCTGCGCTGGTGTCGGCGTTCGACGGCTTGCAGCCCTACAAGGTGCCGATCGCCGTGTCGTTCATCGCGCTCATCGCCTTCGGCAACCTCCGTGGGGTCAAGGAGAGCGGCCGCATCTTCGCCGTTCCCACCTACTTCTTCATCCTCAACATGGGCCTGCTGCTCGGCATCGGGCTGTGGAAGCACCTGGCGGGAGACCTCACCATCGTGGGCCTGCTGCCCGGAACGTTGCACGAGGCCGGCTCGGCCACCGACGAAGCGCTGTACGGGGCCGGCCTGTTCGGCGTGCTGCACGCCTTCGCGTCGGGCGGAGCGGCGGTCACCGGCGTCGAGGCGATCTCGAACGGCGTGCCCGCGTTTCGTGAGCCGGCCTGGCGCAACGCCCGCAAGACGCTCGTCATCATGGGTGCGGGCCTGGGTGTGATGTTCCTCGGCCTGTCGCTGCTGGCGAGCATCGTGCACGTCGGCCCGCATCCGACGGGCGCTCCCACCGTCATCGCCCAGGTCGGGGAGGCCGTCTACGGCCCGGGAACGCTCGGCGAGGTCCTCTTCTACAGCCTGCAAGCGGGGACCATGCTCATCCTGGTGATGGCGGCCAACACTGGGTTCGCCGACTTCCCCCGCCTCGCCAGCTTCCAGGCCGGCGACAGCTTCCTGCCCCGCCAGCTCACCAAGCGCGGCCACCGACTGGTGTACTCGAACGGAGTCCTGGTGCTGGCCGGCGCGGCGATGCTTCTCACCGTGGCGACGGGCGCAGTGGTGACGAGGCTCATCCCGCTCTACGCCATCGGCGTGTTCACGGGCTTCACGCTGTCGCAGGCCGGCATGACGAAGCACCATCTCACCCACCGGCACCCGGGATGGCGGAAGAGCCTCGTGATCCAGGCCGTCGGCGCTGTGCTCTCTGCCGTGGTGGCGCTCATCATCGCCGTCACCAAGTTCTCCGACGGCGCATGGGTGATCCTCCTGGTGCTCCCCGCCATGGTGGTGCTCTTCCTCCGTCTCCACGGGCAGTACGAGCGTGAGGCCGACGAGCTCGAGCACGACGTCCCGGCCGCCGTCGCCGCGCCGGTGCTGCGCCGCCACGTCGTCCTCGTGTTCGTCGACCGCATCGACATGGCGGCGGCGCGGGCCATCCAGTACGGCCGCACTCACCACACGGCCGAGCTGCGGGCCGTCCATTTCGCGGTCGACGACCGGGAGGCCGATCGGCTCGCCTCCGAGTGGCAGCGCCTGGGCCTGACCCGGGTGCCGCTCGAGATCGTCGAGTGCCCGGACCGCCGCCTCACCAAAGCGGCGGTCTCGACGGTGGCGCGCGAGCTGGCTGACGGGGAGACCGAGGTGACCGTGCTCCTCCCCGACCGCAAGTACCGGGGGATCTGGAATCGGGTCCTGCACGACCGCACGGCCGAGTCGATCGAGGAGCAGGTGTCGCGCCTGCCGCACGCCAACGTCACAGCCGTGCCGTTCCACCTCGGCTCGGGCCACAACCTCGACACGGTTGCCGACCGGCGGGCCGTTCGGGAGGCCCTTGGCGCGTCCGCGGACCTCGACGGCAAGGGCGACCGGGTCCGCCCACCCGAAGGGGCGCTCGTGCCCATCGCTGAAGTGCGCTGGCGCGACCGCGTCACGGTGGAGGGGCGGGTGCGGTCCATGCGGGTCGCGCCGCAGCATGACTCGCCCACGCTCGAGCTCGTCCTGGACGACGGCTCCGCCTCGATGTCGGTCGTGTTCCTCGGTCGTCGGGCACTGGCGGGTGTCGGGATCGGCACCGTTATGGCGGCCACGGGCACGGTGGGGCTGCACAAGGCCCGGCTGGCCATGCTCAATCCCCGGTACCGCCTTGTGCTGTCGGCGACGATGATGGAGCCGTGAGCGATGTTCTGAGCGAGCGACGCTCCGGCGCGGCCCTCGGGCGCCGTCGCGGCATCGGATGGGTCCTCGCCATCGGCGGTCCGCTCGCGCTGACCCTGGCGCTCGTCCAGGTGCGCGACGACATCGCCATCTCCTCGGTCCTGCTGCTCTTCCTGCTCACCGTGCTCGCCGCCGCGGCCGCCGGTGGGCTCGGCCCGGCGCTCGTCTCAGCCGCTACCGGCTTCTCCCTCGTCAACTGGTTCTTCACGCCACCGCTCCACACGTGGCAGATCGAGCACTACGACAACGTGCTCGCGCTCGGCGTCTTTCTGGTCGTTGGCGGCGTCGTGTCCTGGTACGGCACCACGGCAGGTCGCCGGTCGGCGGAGGCGGCCCGGGCCGAAGCGGGCACCGAGCTGCGCAACGCCCTGCTCGCCGCGGTGTCCCACGACCTGCGCACGCCGCTGGCCTCGATCAAGGCATCCGTCACCAGCCTGCTCGCCGAGGATGTCGAGTGGCCCCCTGACGTGGCCCGGCAGTTCAGCACCACGATCGACCAGGAGACCGACCGGCTCACCGGCATCGTGGCCAACCTCCTCGACATGAGCCGGCTGACCATCGGGACGATGCCCGTCCGGAGCGTCGAGGTCGGCGTCGAGGAGCTGGTGCTGGCTGCGGTCACGAGCCTCGGGGTCCGGGCCGACGCCACCCACATCGAGATCTCGGTGGACGAAGACCTGCCCGGGATCGCCACCGACCCCAGCCTGGTGGAGCGCGCCCTCGCCAACGTGGTCGACAACGCCCTGGCTTGGTCCCCCCCGGGTCGCCCGGTGCGGATCGAAGGGCGAGCAGATGCTGCCCAGGTCCAGATCCGGGTGATCGATCGAGGGCCGGGCATCGCCCCGGCCGAGCGGGAGCACGTGTTCCTCCCGTTCCAGCGGCGGGGGGACCGCTCCAACGGCCCGGGCGTCGGTCTCGGGCTAGCCGTGGCCCGGGGGCTGCTGCATGCCGTGTCGGGCGTGGTCGCGGTGGCCGACACCCCCGGTGGGGGCACCACGATGGTCGTATCGCTGCCCCGTCGCACCGGGCCGTCGTCGTGAGCCGCGTGCTCGTCGTCGACGACGAGCTGCAGATGCGCCGTGCCCTCACAACCAACCTGAAGGTGCGCGGCTACGAGGTCGACGAGGCGGCGTCGGGCGAAGAGGCGCTGCAGGTCGCGGCGCGGGTCCGACCGGACGCGGTGGTGCTCGACCTGGGGCTTCCCGGAATCGACGGCATCGAGGTGGTGCACGGCCTCCGGGGCTGGACCGACGTGCCCATCGTGGTGCTGTCGGCCCGGGAGGAGGAGAGCGCGAAGGTTGCGGCGCTCGACGCCGGCGCCGACGACTACGTCACCAAGCCGTTCGGAATGGACGAGCTCCTCGCCCGCCTCCGCGCCGCGCTGCGCCGGGCGACATCCGCCGACGCCGAACCGATGGTCAGCACGGACGACTTCGTCGTCGACCTGGCGGCCAAGCAGGTGACCCGTGGCGCCGACGCAGTGCACCTGACGCCGACGGAGTGGCAGGTCGTCGAGGTGCTCGTGCGCAACCCCGGCAAGCTCATCAGCCAGCGTCAGCTGCTGCAGGAGGTGTGGGGTCCGCAGTACGGCAGCGAGACGAACTACCTCCGCCTGTACCTCGCCCAGATACGTCGGAAGCTCGAGCCCATCCCCAGCCGGCCCCGATACTTCTTGACCGAACCGGGGATGGGGTACCGGTTCACGCCATGACGCACGCAGGCCACAGCTAGTCCAGGAGCTGGTAGCTGGGGTTCATGATGGCCAGACGGGACCGGTGGACGCCCACAGTGCCCTCGGCGATCATCCGCGTCCCTACGCCCACGCCGGCGATGCTCCTTCGGCCGAGGAACACCACCGAGATGGACCCGGTGGCGTCGACGAGGACCAGCTCGAGGGTTGGTGCGTCGTGGAGGGGCGCCACCCGCAGGGAGCGCACCTTCCCGGCGATCGTCACGTGGTTGCGCCACCTGGCGTCGATGATCGACGTCGACCCGGGGATCGCAGGCTGAGCTGCGGTGGCGGCGCCGTCGCCGGAGGGGACCGGCACGACGCTGCCGCGGCGCTCCTCCGCCGGTAGGGCGGGGCGGGCCGCGCCGATCAGATCGGCGAGGGGCACCCGCTCCTCGTCGATCGAGTCGAGGTGGAACGGAACCGACGTCACGTTGGCGTGGGGAAGTCGCGACACCTGGGCGATGATCGCCTCGGCCGTCTTGTCGTGCAGCACCCGATGCCAGAGGCCCTTGTACTTGCGGTCGGGGAGCAGCACGCTCACCTCGGTCTCGCCGTCGGCCAGCTCTCGCGCCACGAGCTCGACGGCCCCTCGCGTGAGGCGTCGGTCCGGGGAGTCCACGATCTCGAGCGGGATGCGTTGCAGGCCCGTCTCCCGCCACGTCTCGGCCAGCTGCTCGGCGACGGCCTCGTCGACGGCGAAGTGGACCACTCTCATCTCGTCGGGCGTCAGAGTCCGGGCGTACTGGATGGCCCGGGCGGAGGCCATGTCCAAGCGGTCGACGAAGACGAGCACCACGTGGCGGCGCAGGATCGGCGCGGTGGCGGCCGCTGGCACGTCGTGCTCGAGCCGCTGGGTCTCCTTGGTGTACTGCCGGTTGAGGCGCAGGAGGGCGACCACGAAGAGGGGCATCACGACCAACATCACCCAGGCATCCTCGAAGCGGGTGACCAGGACTACCAGGACGACAGCAAGGGAGATGGTGGCGCCGATGGCGTTGAGCACGAGGCTCAGCCGCCAGCCCGGTTCGCGGTGGCGGAGGTGGTGCCTCGTCATCCCCGCTTGCGACAGCGTGAAGCCGACGAACACGCCGATGGCGTAGAGCGGGATCAGCTTGGTGACCTCGGCCCCCGTGACCACGACGAGGAGCCCAGCCGTGCCGGCCAGGGCGATGATCCCGTTCGAGAAGACGAGACGGTGGCCGCGCTTCGTGAGCTGACGAGGCAGGAAGCTGTCACCGGCCTGGAAGCTGGCCAGGCGGGGGAAGTCGGCGAAGCCCGTGTTGGCGGCCAGGACGAGGATCAGCATCGTGGAGGCCTGGAGCGCGTACCCGAGCCCCTCCCCGAGAGCACCCGTCCCGTACACGACCTCACCGATCTGGGACAGCACCGTGGGCGTGCCCTCCTCGAAGGGGATCACCTTCACCTTGCTGGCCAGCAGGGACAGTCCGAGGAACATGACGCCGAGTCCGCCACCCATGAGCACGAGGGTCTGCCGGGCGTGCTTCCACGCCGGTTCTCGGAAGGCGGGCACCCCGTTCGAGATGGCCTCGACCCCGGTGACCGCGGCTCCTCCCGACGCGAACGCCTTGGCGAGGATGTAGGCGGTGGCCCCCAGGTAGAGCCCCGTGCTGGCGTCGGAGCTCCCGACCTCGACGCTGCCCTCCACGGCCCGACCGAGCACGGAGAGGTCGTCGCCCAGGTATCGGAACAGGCCGTAGCCGAGGAGCACGGCCATGTTCAGCATGAAGAAGTAGGTGGGGACGGCGAACACCTTGCCGCTCTCCTTCACGCCGCGCAGGTTCCCGTACATGACGATCAGGATGAACCCGAGCGAGATCGGGACGCGGGCTGGGCTCAGGCCCTCGAAGGACGAGATCAGGGCCGCGGTGCCGGCCGACACGGACACGGACACCGTGAGGATGTAGCCCACGAGCAGCGCCGCTCCCGCTACCTGGGCGGGCACGATCCCGAAGTTGTCGCGGGTGACGAGGTAGGCGCCGCCCGCGGACGGATAGGCCTTGATCGTCTCGCGGTAGGAGAGGATGAGCAGCGCCAGCATGACGAGCAGCGCGATGGTGATCGGCATCACCAGCGAGAAGGCGGCCAGGCCCACAGCGGGAACCAGGACGTGGAGGATCTCCTCGGTGGCGTAGGCGCTGGAGGAGAGGTTGTCCGAGGCGAACACAGCCAGTGCGGTGGGCTTGCCCAAGCGCTGGTGATCCAGCTCGTCGCTGTTCAGTGCCGGGCCGAGCAGCTTGCGCTTGGCCCGATACCCAAGGCCGTCCGGTGGCATCGGGATGCCCACCTTGGCCGGGATCGGGTCCGGCGGCTGATAGGTCGAGGTAGCGGCCTCGGGGGGATCTACCTGCGTCGTCATCGGCGCGGAGCCTATGCGCCCGCTACCGAGCGGCACGAAGCAGGCCACCCGGTAGGTTTGGCGACCGTGCTGCAACAGGACCCCCTGCTGATCGAGGCCTGCGGCGAGGACCCGTCCTTCCCCTGCCGGTTCGTCTTCGAGCACACGAGCAGCCGCACCTGGGCCGAGCTGGCCGACCTCGTGTTCGCGAAGCCTCTGAAGATCGCGGTCGTCGTCCTCATCGCCTTCGTGGTCCATCGGCTCGTGAACCGGGGCATCAACCGAGTTCAGCGCTCCATGGAGGGCGATCAGCCGGCGACCCGCAGGCTGAAGCGCCGCCTGCGGACCACCGCCCTCGGCCAGCGCCTGCCCGAGAGCGTGCTGGCCACCGGAGCGCACTCCATGCGCTCGGCTGCTCGGGCCTCGACCCTCGGCGTCGCCCTGCGGTCCGTGGCCGGCTTCGCGATCTGGACGATCGCCGCCATCACCATCCTCGGTGAGCTGGGCATCAACCTGGGGCCCCTCGTTGGCCAGCGCAGGCATCGCCGGCCTCGCCATCGGCTTCGGCGCCCAGAGCCTCGTGAAGGACTTCCTCGCCGGGATGTTCATCCTGGTGGAGGACCAGTACGGCGTGGGCGACATCATCGACGTCGGCGACCTCAGCGGAACGCCGGTCAGCGGCACGGTGGAGGCGATCTCCCTACGCACCACGCGCCTGCGGTCGGTCAACGGGACGGTCTGGTACGTGCCGAACGGAACAGTGGTCCGCGTGGGGAACATGAGCCAGCAGTGGGCTCGGGCCCTTCTCGACGTGTCGGTGGCCTACGGCGCCGACCTGGACGAGGCCCAGTCGATCATCAAGACGGTGGCTGACGACCTGTGGCGGGACCCGGAGTGGACCCGCCGAGTCCTGGAGGAGCCCGAGATGTGGGGGATCGAAGACCTCGCCGCGGACGGCGTGACGATCCGCCTCGTGGTCAAGACGACGCCCTCGGCCCAGTTCGGCGTCATGCGCGAGCTGCGGGTGCGCCTGAAGCGGGCCCTCGACGAAGCTGGGGTGGAGATCCCCTATCCGCAGCGCACCGTGTGGGTTCGGCACGAGGAGGCCAGCGGCGCAGGTGGGAAGGCGAACGCCGGCGGAACCAAAGCTGATCCCACCGATCCGTTCAAGGCGCCGGTCCGCAAGCGGGCCCGGAAGAAGCCGACGACCTGAGGGTCAGGCCTCAGCGGCCAGCGCCACCTCGACCGCGAAGTCCTCGCCCTTGGCGAAGAAGAGCTGGTCGATGACCCCAGCACCGCGAACGTCGAGCGCCACCTGGTCGAGGGCGTGGATGCGCTCAGCTGTGTCGGTGACGGTCACCTTGTCGACCTCCGCCCGCATCGACCGCTTGGCCTCCGACTTGGCCCGGCGCACCTCGGTGAGCACGTCAGCGGCGACGGCGAGGACGAGCGGGTCGCCATCGGCGGCCGCGGAGCGCAGCTCGTCGCCCGAGGGCCATGGCGAGCGATGGATGCTGCCGTCGCGCCACCACGACCACACCTCCTCGGTGACGTACGGGAGGAACGGGGCGAAGAGCTTGAGCAGCGTCTCGAGTGAGAGGTGCAGAGCCGCCTTGGCCGACTCGGCCGTGGGCTCGTCGCTGTAGGCCCGGCTCTTGACCAGCTCGAGGTAGTCGTCGCAGAAGGCCCAGAAGTGGGCTTCGGTGCGTTCGAGGGCCCGGGCGTAGTCGTAGCGCTCGAACGCGACTGTGGCGTCGTCGACGAGGTCGGCCAGGCGGACGAGCATCGAGCGGTCGAGGGGCTCGCTCACGACTGACCCGGGTGCCGGGTCGCCGAGCCCCAGCGTGAACTTCGACGCGTTGAGCAGCTTGATGGCCAGCCGCCGGCCGATCTTCATCTGACCTTCGTCGAAGGTCATGTCCATGCCGGGCCGTCCGTTGGCCGACCAGTAGCGCACCGCGTCGGCGCCGTGGCGCTCGATCAGTGCAACCGGGTCGTCGGGCATGTTGCCGGCCGACTTGGAGAGCTTCTTGCGATCCGGGTCCACGATGAACCCGGAGATGGCCGCGTTGGCCCAGGGGAGGGAGCCGTGCTCGTAGTGGCTGCGCACCACGGTGCTGAACAGCCACGTGCGGATGATCTCGTGAGCCTGCGGGCGCATGTCCATCGGGAAGGTGCGTTCGAACAGGTCGGGGTCGTCCTCCCAGCCGCACACGATCTGCGGGGACAGCGAGGACGTGGCCCAGGTGTCCATGACGTCGGGGTCGGCCGCAAAGCCCCCGGGCTGGTTGCGCTGCGACTCGTCGTAGCCGGGCGGTGTGGCGGTGGTGGGGTCGATCGGCAGGACGTCTTCGCTGGCGAGGATCGGGGTGAGGAAGTCGGTCACTCCGTCGGAGTCGATCGGGTACCAGACCGGGAAGGGCACGCCGAAGAAGCGCTGGCGGGTGATGTTCCAGTCGCCCATCAGGCCGTTCACCCAGTTCTCGAGCCGGACGCGCATGAAATCAGGCCACCAGGCCAGCTCCTTGCCCCGCGCCAGCATCTCGTCCTTCGGCGGGTAGCGGATGAACCACTGCTGGCTGGTGACGATCTCGAGCGGGCGCGTGCCGTTCTCCCAGAACTTCACGCTGTGGGTGATGGGTCGGATGTCCCCGTCGATCTGACCCGCCTCGGTGAGCTGCTCGACGATGCGGGCCTGGGCCTGCTTCACGGTCTTGCCGGCCAGCTCGTCGTAGGCGGTCTGGGCCGCGCCCGGGTCGGTGGTCTCCCAACCGGCCTCGCCCCAGGTCACCGGGCGCAGTCGGCCGTCGCGCTGGACGATGGCCCGCACCGGCAGGGACAGCTCGCGCCACCATGTGACGTCGGTGGTGTCACCGAACGTGCAGATCATGGCGATGCCGGTGCCCTTCTCGGGATCAGCCAGCTCGTGGGCCACGATCGGCACCGACACGCCGAACAGGGGTGTGACGGCGCGCTGCCCGAACAGGGGCTGGAAGCGCTCGTCGTCGGGGTGGGCGACCACGGCCACGCAGGCGGGGAGCAGCTCGGGACGGGTCGTGTCGATGAGGAGGGGGGATCCGTCCGGACCCGTGAACACGAGCTTGTGGTACGCCCCGGGCAGCTCCCGGTCGGCCAGCTCGGCCTGGGCCACCGAGGTCTTCATGTCGACGTCCCAGAGCGTGGGCGACTCGCTCCGGTAGGCGAGGTCGCGTCCGGCGAGGCGCAGGAAGCCGCGCTGGGAGGTTCGGACGGCCTTCTGGCCGATGGTCGTGTAGGTGTGGTCCCAGTCGACCGATAGGCCGATCGTCGACCACAGGTCGTGGTACGCGGCCTCGAACTCGGGCACCACCTCTTCGCACAGCTCGATGAAGTTGGGCCGGCTGATGGGGACGGGCCGGGCCTTCTTGTCCACCTTCTCGGGGCGGCGGAAGTCGGGCTCGTAGGGGAGGGTCGGATCGACGATCGTGCCCGTGAGCAGCTGGACCCGGCGCTCCACGTTGAGCCCGTTGTCGTCCCAGCCCATCGGGTAGAAGACCTCCTTGCCGCGCATCCTCTGGTAGCGGGCGACGAGGTCGGTGTGGGTGTAGCTGAAGACGTGCCCGGGGTGGAGGTGGCCGCTGACCGTGGGCGGCGGGGTGTCGATCGAGAAGACCTCGGAGCGAGTCTTCGTGCGGTCGAACCGGTAGGTGCCGTCTTCGTCCCAGCGGGCCCGCCACTTGGTCTCGAGCCCGTCGATGGTCGGCTTCTCCGGGAGCTGCGTCACGGGCCGCAGGGTACTTTGCGGGCTCGATCGCTCCCGAACCGATACGGTGGTGTTACCGACGGTAGCAGCTAGGGATCGGGGACGAGATGGACCAGATGGAGCAGACCGCGAAGGCCCGACCCACGGCGCCCGAGCTCGTGCCGCCCGACCAGTGGGCCGATCCGCACCCCCACTACCACCGGGTCCGGGCCGAGAAGCCGATCTGGTCGCTCCCGGAGTGGGACGAGTACGTGTTCACCCGGTTCGACGACTGCGAGCGCATCCTGCGCGACCCGACGATGAGCTCGGACCCGGCCAAGCGGCGCATCGAGGTCCCGTTCCTCAAGCTGGCCGAGGGCATGGATCGCCCCCGCACGATGCTGCTCATGGACGCGCCCGACCACACCCGGCTGCGCAAGCTCGTCAGCAAGGCGTTCACGCCGCGCACCATCGAGACGCTGCGGCCCCACGTCGCAGAGCTCGTGCACTCGATGCTCGACGACGTCGACCCCGCCGGCTTCGATCTGATCGCCGGCCTCGGCTACCCGCTGCCGGTCACCGTGATCTGCGAGCTGCTCGGCATCCCGCCCGAGGACCAGCACCTGTTCGGTCCGTGGAGCTCCGACGCCTCTCGGATGCTCGACGGCGACCTCGACGACGCCACCATCCAGCGGGGCGTGATGGCCTTCATGGAGATCATCAACTACCTCAACGGCATCTTCGAGGAGCGCCGAGCGGCACCCCGCGACGACCTCCTGTCCGCCCTGCTGGCCGCGGAGGAGGCGGGCGACAAGCTCTCCGAGGAAGAGCTGCGCTCCACGGTCATGCTCCTGTTCGTCGCCGGCCACGAGACGACCACGAACCTCATCGGCAACGGGACGGTCGCCCTGCTGCGCCAGCGTGACCAGTGGGACCGGCTCGTCGCCGACCCGTCGCTGGCCGCCGGCGCGGTCGAGGAGGTGCTGCGCTTCGACGGGCCCGTGCACCTCACGGCCCGCACGGCCACCGTCGAGACGGCGATCGGCGACGTCGTGGTCCAGCCCGGTCAGGGCCTCGTCACGCTCTTGGCCGCCGCCAACCGCGACCCTGCCCGCTTCCCCGACCCGGACAAGCTCGACATCACCCGGGCCGACCACCACCACCTCACCTTCAGCCAGGGCGCCCACTACTGCCTCGGCGCTGCGCTGGCCCGCCTCGAGGGCCAGGAGGTCTTCAAGGCCCTGCCGCAGCGCTTCCCGACTCTGGAGCTGGCCGAGGAGCCCGTCCACCGCGACCACTTCGTGCTCCGGGGCTACAAGGCAGTGTCGGTCCGGGTATAGCCCCCCCAGCTTCTGTGCGCACGAGCCCTCGCTGGGCGATGTCGGGTGCGCACAGATCTTGGGATCGGCCATGATCGCCGGGTGACGGACACGGCAACTCCCGGGCTCGAGCAACTCCGCCTGTACGACACCCGCACGCGCTCGGTCGTGCCGTTCCAGCCGTTGGACCCGCCTCGGGTCGGTGTCTACACCTGTGGTCCCACCGTCTACGCCCCACAGCACCTCGGGAACATGCGCAGCCAGGTCTTCCCCGACCTCCTGCGCCGAGTCCTGACCGCGGCGGGCTACGACGTCACCTACGTCACCAACATCACCGACGTCGGTCACCTGGTGTCTGACGCCGACGACGGCGACGACAAGATGGAGAGGGCCGCCGCTTCGAGCGGCCAGAGCGCGGCCGAGATCGCGGCCGCCTACACGACGCAGTGGGCCGAGGACCGCCGTCGCCTCGGCTGCCTCGAACCCGATCTGCTGCCTCGGGCCGCCGCCCACATCCCCGAGCAGATCGCCATGGTGGAGATGCTGGAGGCCCAGGGCCACACCTACGTGATCGACGACGGCGTCTACTTCGACGTGTCGACGTTCCCCCGCTACTCCGAGTTCGCCGGGCTCGACCTAGACGAGCTGGCCACGAGCGGTCGCGTCGAGCACGTCGAGGACAAGCGCCATCCCGCCGACTTCGCCCTCTGGAAGCGGACCCAGCCCGGGGTGACCCGCCAACAGGAGTGGGACTCACCGTGGGGGCGAGGCTTTCCCGGCTGGCACATCGAGTGCTCGGCCATGGCCACCAAGTACCTCGGTGACCAGTTCGACATCCACACCGGCGGTGTCGACCACGTGCGCGTCCACCACACCAACGAGGTGGCCCAGAGCGAGTGCGTGCTCGGCGTGCACCCGTGGGTGCAGATCTGGATGCACAACGAGTTCCTCGACCTCGGTGGCGAGAAGCTCTCCAAGAGCAAGGGCCACGTGCTCACCGTCGACACCCTGATCGAGCGGGGCATCGACCCGCTGGCCTTCCGCTACTTCCTGCTGCAGGCCCATCAACGCCAGCAGCAGGCGTTCACCTTCGAGGCGGTGGAGGCGGCCGGCACCGCTCTGCGTCGCCTCGTCGGCCACGCCGGAACGGCCCGGGAGGCGGCCGGCGACCCCGACCCGGCCAAGGTCGAGCCCCACCTGCGTCGCTTCTGGTCCGCCCTGGCCGACGACCTGAACTCACCCCAGGCGCTGGCCGCGGTCTGGGACGCCGTCCGCGCCGACGACCTCAGCCCGGCCGATCGCTGGGCCTTCCTGGTCGACGCCGACCGGGCCCTGGGCTTCGGCCTGGCCGAGGCGAAGGCTCCCGACGCCGACCAGTCCGGATCCGACCCGCGCATCGACGCCCTCGTGGCCGAGCGCCAGGCGGCCCGGGCAGCCAAGGACTTCGTCACCAGCGACCGCATCCGCGACGACCTGGCCGCCGAGGGCATCGACCTCGTCGACACTCCCGCCGGCCCCACCTGGCGCCGCCGCTGAGCCCGACCCCGGCCCGGCCCCGAGCCCGACCCCGGCCCAATCGGGGTGCGAAAGGGCCCGTTCCTGGGCGCTTTCGAACCCGGGTTGGCCGAACCCCGCAAACCGGGGTGCGAAAGGGCCCGTTCCTGGGCGCTTTCGCACCCGGGTTGGACTGGTCAGGCCCCGCGAATGCCGCGGAGGCCGCGCCACGCCAGGTCGGCGACGAGGCGGGCCAGCTCCTCGGGGGCCTGCTCGGCCCCCTCGGCCATCCAGAGGCGGCTCGTCCCCTCGGCCAGGCCGACGAGGCCGTGGGCCAGCTGGCGGCGCTGGGCTCCATCCAGGCCCTCGACGTCGATGAGGGTGGCGATGGCCTCGGCGATGGCGCCCTCCACCTTGGCGACCTGGGCCGCGAACTCCTCATCTCGGCGGGTCCCGCCGCCGAAGAGGACCCGGAAGGCGGCCTCGTTGGCGGCCACGAAGCGGAAGTAGGCGATGAAGCCCAGCTCGACCTGCTCGTGGGGCGACGACGCGGCCGTGGTGGCCTTCGTGATGGCGTCGAGCAGCTGGCCGCCGACGTCGGTGAGCACTTCGCGGTAGAGGTCCCGCTTCGACCGGAAGTGCTGGTACAGGACGGGTTTGGTGACCCCAGCGGCCTCGGCCACGTCGTTCATCGACGCCGGGTGGAAGCCCTGCTCACCGAACACCGCGAGCGCGACCTCGAGCAGCTGGCGTCGGCGTCGGGCCGCCGGCAGACGGGCGGCGTGGGGGCGCACGGTCATCGGGTCGAGCGTAGGTCCTGGGGCCAGCAGGAGACCGGCCCCAGGACGCGGAATACCACCGTCGTGCGGCCGCGGAAGCAGACCCCAGCCCGGACAGCCCGGCGACCGGCCGAGCCGTTTCGGCCCCTCCCAGCCAAGAAGCTCGGCGTGAGCCTGCTCTCCGTGAAGGCCCGTCGTCGTCGCTTCAGCGCCCACCTGCCCCCGCGGGCCGGCGAGAGCGGCGGCTGGTAGCAAGGACGCTCCTCCTGGGCGCGAAGAGACCCGGCCGCTGGGGGCCGGGTCTCTTCGCGGTCAGACCGCTGTTCAGTGAGTGTGGGTGATGACGCTCCGGGCCACCTCGCCCGACTGCATCGCCGCGAAGGCCTCGTTCACGCCGTCCACGCCGATCTCCCGGGAGACGAGCTCCTCGAGCTTCAGCTTGCCCTCCTTGTAGAGAGCGATGAGCTTCGGGACGTCCTCCTTGACGTTGGAGGAGCCGTACCAGCAGCCCTTCACCGTCTTGGCCAGGTAGAGGAACGTGAAGGCCGCGTTGAGGTTCGAGCATGACGTCCATGCGGGGCACGCCGACGAGGACGGCCTCGCCGCCGTTGCGGGCCATGTTGATGGCCTGCTCGATGGTGGGGCCGAGGCCGATGACCTCGAACGCGGTGTCGACGCCGCGGCCGCCGTTGAGGGCCATCACGGCCGACACGGGATCGCCGGCGTCGGCCTTGACCACGTCGGTGGCGCCGAACTGCTTGGCCATCTCGAGCTTCGACTCGAACATGTCGACGGCGATGATCTTGGTGGCCCCGGCGATCTTGGCGCCCTGGATGACGTTGAGGCCGACGCCGCCACAGCCGATCACAGCCACGCTGTCGCCGGGCCGGATGTCGGCCGTGTTCAGGGCGGCGCCCACGCCGGTGAGCACGCCGCAGCCGATGAGGGCGGCGTAGCGGAGGTCGACGTCGTCGTCGATCTTCACGAGCGAGATCTCGGGGACGATGGCGTAGTTCCCGTAGGTGCCGCACATGGCCATCTGGTGCAGCGGCGCACCGTCGAGGGTGAGGCGGGTGGTGCCGTCGAGCATGCCGCCGGCCGCCTGCATGGCGCTCTTCTCGCAGAGGTAGGACTGGCCCCGCTTGCAGAAGTAGCACTCCCCACAGGCCGGCACGAAGGACAGCACGACGTGGTCGCCGGGCTTGAGCGAGACGCCCTCACCGACCTCCTCCACGATGCCGGCGCCCTCGTGGCCGAGGACGATCGGCGGGGCGAGGGGGATCGTGCCGTTCTGCACGGACAGGTCCGAGTGGCAGACGCCGGACGCCACGATCTTCACCCGAGCCTCACCCGGACCGGGCGGCGCGATCTCGATGTCGTCGTGGACCTTCATGTCCTCGCCGGTGCCGTGCAGGACTGCTGCGGTGACCATGTACTTCCCCCTGGGATGTCGATAACGGTTGTGATCGAGCGTGCCACCAGCCAGGAGCCGGGGCAACCTGAGAACCGTTCCCAGTCAGGTGGCGGCGTCGACCAGTGCCAGCACAGACGGGCGGATCAGCGCCCCTGGGCTCGGTCCTCGCGCTCGGCCGCCTTGACGCCGTAGCCGAACACGATGGCGGGGGCGAGGACGATCGAGCCCACGACGATGCTCCACACGACGAGACCGCCGGTGATCCCGTCGAACCCGGCGAAGAAGCCGACCACGAAGGCCACGATCGCCACGAGGAACAGGCCGTACCCGATGCGCTTGCCCTGCTCCACGAGCTTGGCGATGCGGGCCCTCCTGGCGAGGACCGGATCGACCGGCGAGGTGCTGCTCATGCGACCAGCCTGCCCCATCGCCCACCCTAAGGTCGGCACGTGACCCGGAGCTTCCGAGCGCTCGACCGCGACATCTCCGTCGACGGCACGGCACTGATGGCGATCGTGAACGCCAGCCCCGAGTCCTTCTCCGGCGACGGACGGGTCGCGCCTGCCGCTCAGGCCCAGGTCGCGATCCGGGCCTGGGAGGCCGGGGCCCTGATCGTCGACGTCGGGGGCCAGTCGGCCAACACCAAGACGCCCGAGCTGGCCGTGGAGGAGGAGATCGGGCGCCTCGTTCCCCTCGTCGAGGCCATCCGTCGAGAGCACGACGGCGTGATCTCGGTCGACACCTACAAGCCTGCCGTCGCGACGGCGTGCCTCGAGGCTGGCGCGGACGTGATCAACGACGTCAGCGGGCTGCTCGACCCCGCCCTGGCCGACGTGCTGGCCTCCTTCGGTGCGGGCTACGTCCTCATGCACACGGTCGGCCGACCCAAGACCAAGGTGCTCGACCCCGACCTCTACGACGACGTGGTGGCCGCTGTCCTGTCGTTCTTCGACGACAAGCTCGCCGTGCTCGAGGCCGCCGGCGTGCCGCGCCAGCGAGTCGTCCTCGACCCGGGCCTCGACTTCGGCAAGACGCCCCGGCAGTCGCTCGAGCTCCTGGCTCGGGCGGGCGAGATCCACGCGGCCACGGACCGTCCTCTGCTCTTCGCCGTGTCGCGCAAGGACCTCATCGGTGCGATCACCGGCACCCCGCCCCGCGAGCGCGGCCCGGGCACCCTCGCCACGGTGGGAGCGCTGGCCCGGTCCGCACCGGACTCGATCGTGCGGGTTCACGAGGTGGCGGCCACGGCCCAGTTCCTCGCCGTGCAGGCCCACATCGAGGACCCGTCGCGGCTCGACGCGAGCACCCTCCTGCTCGACGACCTCCGCCGGGACCCGTCGCCCCCTCAGATCTGAGGGGAGCGAGACGCCGCGGTCGACGAGGTGGCGGGCTGGCTCGGCGCTCGGTGTCCGCGCTGAGGTCGATGGGCTCGGGCTGCTCGCCCCAGGACTCCACGATGCTCAGCTGCGACATCTGCGAGCGGTAGTCGCGGCGCTCCGCTGATGGCCAGGAGGCGCGCCGCCGGCGAGACAGCTCCCGCACGGCGTCGGCCGCACCGGCCAGCACGATCAGGTCGCCGAACGAGAGCACCTCGCGCGTGATGGGCAGGGGGATCACGTCGCCCAGCACGCCGAGCCGGTCCGAGCCGCTCTCCAGGTGACGAGGGCCAGCGAAGGTGGTGGTGGCCAGCTCGTCCTCCGCGACCACCCCTGCTACCACGAGCGCCTCCCCACGCACCGGCATGCCGTTGTTCAGCACGACGGCCACGAGGTTGATGAGCAGGCCGCACCCGAGCACGAGCACGCCGGTGATGTGGGCGTTGGCCCCCACGAAGGCAAGCAGGACGGCGAGTGCGCCGGCCAGGGCAAGCGTGGCGAGGCCACCATCGAGCACCTGGGCCAGGGCAGTGCCGAACGCGCCGACGCCGAGAAGGGGCAGCCGGCGCAGCTCCAGCCGCACGGATCGGGCGCCCGCCGGGGCGCGCAACCGCCCGGCCAGCAGCCCGCCCAGGACGGCGACCACCAACAAGATCACGGTTCGACCGTAACCACCCTGGTGGCGATGGCAGGGGACCGTCCGCTCAGCCCTCGTCGGGCAGGTCGACCGGCGGAGCGGTCTCCGAGGTGGTCCCGAGGAGCGCCGCCGCGCTCTCGGGGGGCACGCACTCGACCACGCCGCGGACGAGACGGTCCTTGGTCGCCTGGTCGAGCGCCAGGAACGGCGCGGGCAGCCGGGACAGGCGCGCGAGCTCGTCCGGCGGGACGACTCCGAGCATGGCCGTGGCCACGCAGAGGGCCTCGTCTCGCGTGATCGCAACCTCGAGGTTCCCCTCCAGCTGACCCGCGATGGCTTCGGCGAACACCCGCAGGGGAACGGTGGTCGTGGTCGTCGAGGTGGTCGTGGTCGTGGTCGGCGGGTCCGGCTCCTCCCGCACGCCGAGGTATGCGGCGGTACCGACGAGGAGCACGAGCGCGACGAGGGCGGCGGCCGCGGCCGCCGCCCTCATCCGCGACGTCATCAGTTGCCGCTGATCTCGCTCATGTCGATGTCGCAGTCAGAGAAGAAGGAGAAGATCTCCGACATCGACTCCTCCTCACTGAGCTCACCGGACCGGACCGCATCGGCGATCTTGCCGGCCAGGCACTCGGCCTTGTCGCGCTCGATGCCCATGCTCTCGGCGTAGACGTCGGCCAGCTGGTCCTCGAAGCCCGGCGGCAGATCCTCACCCGACGGGAGGAGGTCATCGCTGTCGTCGCCTTCGTAGATGTCGACGCAGTAGCCGGACGGATCGTTGCGCTCGCCGCAGGTGTCCCCGAACTCCTCGTACGCGGAGCCGCTCGGGCTCTGGTTGTAGAGCTCGTCGCAGGCCTCGTAGTCGCCGGCTTCGCAATCGTCGTACAACGCGTCGAGGTCGTCGTCGTCGCCGTACCCGTCGACGTCGCCGTTCGGCTCGTCGTCGTTCGGCTCCTTCTCACCGTCGCCGGTACCAGCGAAGTCAGCCGGGTCGATCTCACACGCGTCCAGGCTGTCGTTGGCCGCTGAGAACAGGTCCTCGGCCAGATCGGCGGGCGGCTCGTCGGCGTCGAAGTCGACGTCCTCGAATCGGTCCGCGCCGATCTCGTCGACGACGTGGCCGGCCACGCAATCCGCCTGTGCGGCGCTGAGGTCGCTGTTCTCGCGGAACTGGGCGGCCAGCTGGGTGCGAACGTCGCTCTCGTCGTCGCCCCCGAGAGCCATGAACGCGATCACAGCCAGGATGACGGCGGCCAGGATCCCGCCTCCGATGAGCAGGCCCCGCTTGGAGGCGCCTGAGCCGTCTGACCCGACGGGGCCCGACGGAGCGGGCGGGGGCGTGTAGCTCGGGGGCGCGGGTGCGCTGTCCCACGTGGAGCTGGGGTTGTCCGAGACCGTCGGGAAGGTGCTCGTCGGATCGGTCCATCCAGAGGCGGCGGGGACGGCTTCGGTGGGGGCGTCGCCGGCGTCGGTGTCCGGGGCGGGGGGGACCTCACCGGCGGACATCGCCGCGTCGGCGGGGGCATCGACCACCGCGTAGGCGTCGGTGGAGGCGATGCCTGCGTCGGAGACGTTGTCGGTCCAGGCCGAACCATCCCAGTAGCGGTGGTCATGGCGGCCGGTGGGGTCGGGCTGCCAACCAGGTGCGTTGTCGGTCATCTTGGTTGTGTCCTTTTCCTACTCGTCCGGGGATCCGAGGTCGAGGTCGCACTCTTCGAGTGCCTTGATGGCTGCGGCAGAGAAGTCCTCTTCGAGGCCCGCAGGGGGTTCCTCGGCCGAGAAGTCGACGTCCTCGAGGCGGTCGGCCCCGATCTCGTCGACGATCACGCCGGCGAAGCAGTCCGCCGTCTCGTCGTCGAGCTGGCCCCCTTCGGCCAGCTGCTCGGAGATCTCGTCCTTGATGTCCGCTTCGCTGCTGCCGCCGTCATCGTTGCCGCAGGCGGTCAGCCCGAGGACGAGGACGACCGCAGCCGAGAGGGCACCGGCTCGCGCTGTTGCCATGCTTGGGTTCCGCCTTGTTAGGTGATCCGGAGATCGAATCTGAGATCATAAGCGCTCGCTCCGGTGACTACACCCTGCGCTTCAGGCCGATCAGGGCGAGGTCGACGATGCGGCGGGGCGCCTCGACAGCGGCCACGAAGGGCAGAGCCCGTCGCGGGAGGTAGACGCTGCGCCTTCCCCGCTGAACGCCCTTCACGACCGCGGCCGCCAGCACGTCGGAGTCCGTGTCGGGGACGAGCTGGATGCGGCGCAGCCGCTGGAAGGCGTTGGCGAAGGGCGGGTAGGCCTCGCCCGCAGCCAGGAGGTCCGTCGGGACGCCGCCGACCATCACCGTCGTGACCCCGATCGGCAGGCCCTTCAGCTCCATTCGCAGGGCGGAGGTGCCGTGGGCCAACCCAGACTTGGTGGCCGCATACGCGGTCATTCCGGGAACGGCCGCGATGGCGGCGAGGGAGGCCACGTTGACGAGGTGGCCCCCGCCCCGACGGAGCATCCGGGGAATGGCCTGACGGCACAGCTCCAGGGGCACCAAGAGGTTGAGGCGGATCTGCGCCTCCACCGCGCCATCCGGGCTGTCCCAGAGCGTGCCCTCCACGGCCATCCCGGCGTTGTTGACCACGATGTCGATGGCGCCTGCGTCGTCCTCCACCCGGTGGATGAGGTTCCCGAGCTGGTCCGGGTCGAGCAGGTCGGCCGGGTGGGCCGACCCGCCGAGCTGGTCGGCCAGCTCCTTCAGCGCCGTGCCGTCGCGCGCCACGAGCGCAACCTGCGCACCGGCGCCCGCGAACGCCGTGGCCAGCGATCGGCCGATCCCCCGAGAGGCCCCCGTCACCAGCACCCGCTTGCCCCGCAGCTCCATGCCGCCCCCTTCGCCGCCCGGAGCGTACCCACCTACGATGCCGCCGTGACCGAGCTTCAGCGGCCCCGATGATCCACCTCGAGGACCGAGGCCCCGTCGCCCTGATCACGATCGACCGACCCGACCGGCGCAACGCTCTCGACCACGAGGCGCTCGAGCAGCTGCTCGACGCCCACGCTCGGTCGTCGGGGGCCCGGGTGCTGGTGCTCACGGGCGCCGGTGGGCACTTCTGTGCGGGCGCCGATCTCTCGGGCGTGGAGGACACGTCGTTCACGGATCTCCTGCGGAAGGTGCTGGGCGCGCTGCGCGACGACCCGCGACCTCTCGTGGCGGCGGTCGACGGGGCCGCCCTGGGCGCCGGCACGCAGCTGGCAGTGGCCTGCGACCTCCGCGTCGCCACCCCTGCGGCCCGCTTCGGCATCCCGGCGGCCAAGCTCGGCCTGCTCGTCGACCACTGGACGATCCAGCGCCTGTCTCTACTCGCCGGGGCGGGGCCGACCCGAGCCATGCTCCTCGCCGCCGAGACCTATGGCGGCGAGGACGCGGAGCGCCTCGGGTTCGTCCAGCGCATGGGTGACCTCGACAGCGCCCTCGGCTGGGCCGACGAGATCGCAGCCCTCGCTCCGCTCACCATCGCCGGCCACAAGCTGGCCCTCAACCACCTCGAGATGTCGGTGGGCAAGGGCGAGGACCCCGGCGTGCACGCGGCGTGGGAGGCGGCGTGGGCCAGCCAGGACCTGCAGGAGGGAATCGCCGCCTTCCGCGAGCGCCGCCGCCCGGTCTTCAAGGGCCGGTGATCGGGCCCCGCTGCGCGAACTGTGTCAGACACAGTTCGCGCAGGACGGCGCTGGCTCTAGAAGCTGCTGGGCAGCAGGCGGCTGAACTCCTCGAAGAAGAAGAAGAGGCTCACCAGGAAGAAGGGCAGGCCCAAGGCGTAAGCCGGCCAGCGCTTCCACCGCCGCCCGAGGTACCAGGCCAGCAGCCAGATCAGCGCGCAGAGGACACCGAGGAGGATGGCCGGCCATGCCGGCGCGCCTTCGCCGTCGATGTCGTCCAGGAGGGCGCTCCCGTCCTCCGGCGCTCGCGTCGGCGAGGGAAGCGGCGTCTCCTCCGGTGCCAGCTGAGACACGACGACGATGCGCTGGCGGGCGCTGTACTTCGGGTGGCAGGCCGTCAACGTCAGCCTGTTGTCACCCACGTCGTCGAGCACCTCGACCTGGGTCGGGGCCACGATGAGCTGCTCGGTCACGAGGTAGCGGAACTCGCCCTGCACCGTCTCGACGAAGATCTCGTCACCGGGCACGAGCTCGTCGATGCGGTTGAAGGGCGCCCCGTAGGTGGTTCGGTGGCCGGCGATGGCGGCGTTGCCCTCCTGGCCGGGCAGAGGGGTCTCGGGGAAGTGACCCGGCCCCTTCTTCAGGTCCGTGAGGGAGACGCCCTCGACGACGATCTTGTCGACGCCGATCCTCGGGATGCGGATTCGGGCCGTGGGGTCACCCTCGGCCACAGGCGGGATGGGGGCAACCGTCGACGGTGGCGCGGCCTCGGTGGTCACGGACGTGGGCACCGTCGTGGGGGGGCTCGCCGCCGGAGATGCCCCATCCTCGAGGGCCTCGGCGAAGCGGTCCTCCAGCTCGTTCTGGGCCTGGGCCTCCCGGATGCCCGTGCCCCACAGCTGGTAGGCGACGAAGAGCAGGACGAGCACTCCGCCGGTGATGCTGGCCCGGCCCGCCGCGCCCAAGACCCTCGCCAGCCGCATCCGCGCAGGCTACCGGGGCCGCCGGTCCGCATTGGTCGCATCTTCGGGCCGTCGGTAGCCTTGGCCGACCCCATGGAACCCGTCGTCCACCTCCGCGGCGCGGTGACCCTCCTAGGCCGGTTCCCCGCCCTGGCCGGGATCGACCTCGACGTCGCCGCAGGCGAGATCGTGCTCTTGCGCGGCCCCAACGGGGCGGGCAAGACGACGCTCCTCCGCCTGCTCGCCGGGCTCCTGCCCGTGGCGCGCGGCACGGCAACGGTCCTGGGGCACGACCTCACCGATCGCCGTTCGGCCCGGGCCCTGCGCCGTCGGGTGGGCCTCCTCGGTCACGCCACCGGCCTGTACGACGAGCTGACGGTGGCCGACAACGTCCGCTTCTGGGGTCGTGCCGCGGGTGCACGGCCCGACGACATCGACGGCGCGCTGTCGGCCTGTGGTCTGGACGGCCGCCTGGCCGACCTGACCGTGGCCCGGCTCTCGGCCGGCCAGCGGCGCCGCACCTCCTTCGCCTGCCTCCTGGCCCGACGGCCCGAGCTCTGGCTCCTCGACGAGCCCCACGCCGGGCTCGACCAAGAGGGCCGCGACGTGCTCGACGACCTCGTGCGCAGGGCGGTGGGCGACGGCGCCACGGTCGTCCTCTCCTCCCACGAGCTCGACAGGGCTGAAGCCCTGGCCGACCGCATCGTCACGATCGTGGGCGGCACGACCGACGTCCCTGTCCCCGCGGCACCGCCGGCCGAGGAGCCCCTCCTTGTTCCATGACGCCGTGCTCATGGCGGGCAAGGACCTCCGGGTCGAGCTGCGGTCGAAGGTCACCCTCCAGCAGATGGCCCCCTTCGCCGTCCTCGTGCTGATCCTCTTCGGCGTGGCCCTCGACCCTGATCGCGGTGTCCTGGCCCGAGCCAGCTCCGGTCTGTTCTGGGTGGCTGTCCTGTTCTGCGCCCTGCTCGCCATCCAGCGGGCGTTCACCATCGAGGCCGCCGACGGGGGCCGTGACGCCCTGCGCCTGTCTGGCCTCGACCCGGCCGGGATCTTCCTCGGCAAGGCGGCCGCCATCGCGGTGCAGCTCGCTCGCTCTCGAGATCGTGCTCGCGGTCGGGCGTGGTCCTCATGTACGGCGCAGAGGTCACCGGTTGGCCGCTCCTGCTCGCGACCTGCGCGGCCGCGACCGCGGGGCTCGCCGCAGCAGGCACGCTGTACGGCGTGCTCGCCGCCGGACTGCGCGTCCGAGAGACGCTCCTCCCGATCCTGCTCCTGCCCGTCCTCGCGCCCGTCCTCATCGGCGCCACCAAGGCCTTCGAGGCGGCGCTGGGGGGCGTCGCGGCCGACGGCTGGCCGTGGTGCGGGCTCCTCGTCACCTTCGCCCTGCTCTACCTCGCGTTCGGCACCCTCGCCTTCGGCACCCTCCTGGAGGAGTCCTGATGTCCGCCCCCCGTCCGACCACCGCCTCCGGGGCCACCCGCATCCTCGGCGCGCTCACGCTCGCCGGGATGGCCCTCCTGCTCGGGTATGCCCTGCTGTGGAGCCCGGCTGACGCTGTGCAGCTGGATTCGGTGCGCATCATGTACGTCCACGTCCCCACGGCGATCATCGCCTTCACGGCCTGCGGCATCACGACCCTGGCCTCGGCGATGTGGATGCGGAAGCGCTCCGAGGGCTGGTGGGTGCTCGGCGGGGCCTCGGCCGAGGTGGGCCTCGTCTTCACCGCGGCCTGCCTGATCACCGGCGCCATCTGGGGCCGTCCCACCTGGGGCACCTACTGGGACTGGGACCCTCGCATCACCTCGACGACCCTTCTCTTCATCCTGCTCGTCGGGTTCCTCGCCCTGCGGCAGGTCGACAACGAGTCCGGCGACGCGGCCCAACGCGGCATGCGAGGTGCCATCGTGGGCCTGCTCCTCTTCCCCAACGTCGTGATCGTGCACTACTCGGTCGACTGGTGGCGCTCGCTGCACCAGAAGGCCACGATCACCCGCCTCGATCCGACCATCGAGGGAACGATGCTCTTCACGCTGATGCTCGGGATCGTGGTCTTCGGGCTCCTGTTCACCTGGCTGCTCGTCCACCGCTTCCGCCTCGGGTGGCTCGAGGAGCGGGCCGGGGCAAGCGGCATAGACCAGGCCCTCATCGAGCGGAGGGCCGAGGCCGGTCTGGCCGCGGCGAGCCCGACGGGGGGTGCCGCCTGATGTTGGCCATGACGCACGTCGGGTACGTCGCCGCCGGGTGGGCCATCCCGCTGGCCCTGCTCGGGGGCTACGCCCTGCGCACGATCCGGCGGGGTCGGGCCATGGCCCAGCAGGTCCCGCCCGAGGAGCGCCGGTGGAGCTGAGCCCGCGCACTGCGGCTGACCCGGCCGGCACGCCACCCAGGCACCGTCGCAGCCCGTGGGTCTACGGCGCCCTGGCAGCCGTGCTCCTCGGGCTCGGGGTCGTCGTCTACCAGGGCCTCACCTCGGCCTCGCTGTACTTCTACAACGCCGACGAGGCCGTCGAGCAGCAGGCGGACCTGGGCGACAAGCGCTTCCGCCTCCAGGGCATGGTCCTGGGCGACACGATCGAGCCCACCGACGACGGCGTCGACGTTCGCCGTCGCGTTCAACGGCGTCGAGGTCGACGTCCGCCACGCCGGCGACCCGCCCGAGCTCTTCCAGCCCGGCATCCCCGTCGTGCTCGAGGGCCGCTGGGATCCGTCGCACGAGTTCTTCGCCAGCGACACCATCCGGGTGAAGCACACCGAGGAGTACGAGGCCGACAACAGTGACCGGCTCGACGACGCAGAGCGCGGCGGCGAGCCCGACGCCCCCGCGTCGTGAACGCCACCCTCGGCACGGCCGGGGTCGTCCTCGGCGCTGCCTCGGCGATCCTGGGCGTGATCACGGTCGGCTTGGGCCTCCGCCGCAAGCGGCCGGCTCTGCTCGAGTCGGGCTGGACCTACAGCCTGCTCATCCTGCTCGGCGCCGTCGTCGCTGTCGTCGCCATGCAGCGGGCGCTCATCACGCGGGACTTCAGCGTCAGCTTCGTGCACGACAACGGCTCGAGCCGCACACCTCGGCTGTTCAACGTGGCGACGATGTGGTCGGCCCTCGAGGGCTCGATCCTGCTGTGGGCCCTGATCCTGGCCGGCTTCACGGTGCACGTGGCCCGGAAGTTCCGGCGCCGGCTCTCGCGACCCGCTCGTCGGCTGGGCCCTGCTGACGATGTTCGTCGTCTGCTCCTTCTTCTTCCTCCTCATGCTGTTCCCGGCCAACCCCTTCGAGACGGTGAGCGTGGCGGCGGGCTACGACGGGCCGGGGCCCAACCCGCTCCTGCAGAAGCACCTGCTCATGGCCTTCCACCCGCCGATGCTCTACCTCGGCTACGTCGGCTTCACGGTGCCGTTCGCCTTCGCCGTCGCCGCCCTCGTCACCGGCCGGCTCGGCGAGGGGTGGCTGGTCGAGACCCGCCGTGGCCACGCTCATCGCGTGGGGCTTCCTCACCGTCGGCATCATCCTCGGCGCCTGGTGGAGCTACGAGGTGCTCGGCTGGGGCGGCTACTGGGGCTGGGACCCGGTCGAGAACGCGTCGCTGCTGCCGTGGCTCACCGGCACCGCCTACCTGCACTCGGTGATGGTGCAGGAGCGCCGAGGGATGCTGCGGGTCTGGAACCTGTCGCTGCTCTGCGCCACCTTCAGCCTCACCATCCTCGGCACGTTCCTCACCCGCTCGGGCGTGCTCGAGTCCGTGCACGCCTTCTCCGACAGCGACATCGGGCGTGTGGCTGCTCGCCTTCTTCGGTCTCATCGTGGCCGTCACGCTCGGCCTGATCGGCTGGCGGGGCGACCGGCTCCGCGCACCGGGCCGCATCGACTCGCCCCTCTCGCGAGAGGGCGCGTTCCTCGCCAACAACGTGCTGTTCGCGGCGTTCGCCTTCGTGGTGCTCCTCGGCACCGTCTTCCCGCTGCTGGTCGAGGCCGTGCAGGACCGACCCGTGAGCGTGGGCCCGCCCTACTTCGACCGGATGACCACGCCGATCGGCATCGTGCTGCTCTTCCTCATGGCGGTGGCGCCGGTGCTGCCGTGGCGAAAGGCCTCCACGGAGCTCCTCTCGCAGCGCCTGCTGTGGCCGGGGTGGGCCGGCGCTCTGACGCTGTTCGCCGTGGTGGCCCTGGGCGCTCGGGGCTGGGCCCCGATCCTCGCCTTCGGGCTGGGCGGCTTCGCCGCTGGCGCGGCCGTCCGCCAGGTTGGGCTGGCCACCCGACGCCAGGGTTGGCGGGGGTTCGTCGGGCGCACCAACGGCGGCATGATCGTCCACCTCGGCGTGATCGTCGTCGCCGTCGCCATCGCCGCCTCGGGCAGCTATGCCCACGAGGTCGAGGCCCGCTACGCCCCGGGCCAGACCCGCGAGGTCGGTGGCCACGAAATCACCTACGTCGACACCCGCGAGGTGCGGGAGCGCAACCGCACCGCCACCAAGGTGCGGGTCCAGGTCGACGGCGGCAAGACCTACGAGCCGGCCCTGTCGCAGTACCCCGGCTTCGGCCAGCTCATCGGCACGCCGTCGGTCAAGACGGGCTTGAAGGAGGACGTGTACCTCACGATCACCCGCCTGCCCGAGACGCCCGACGGTGAGGTCACCCTCCGCGTGATCATCCAGCCCATGGCCCTGTGGCTCTGGGTGGGAGGCGGCGTGATGGCCTTCGGCACGGTGCTGGCCGCCTGGCCCGGGCGTCGACGCCGGCCGACGGACCCAGTGTCCGCGGGCGTCACCGAACGGGCCGAGGCCGACCTCGACGAAGCAGACGACGACCTCCGCCAGCCGGTAGGCGTGGACTGATGGCGTCCGGAGAGCGCGTCGACCACGACGATGACGTACTCGACCAGGCCGACGGGCCCCGCACGGCGCTCGTCGTCGCCGGGGTGCTGGCGGTGCTCGTCGCGCTGCTCGTCGCCGTGTTGGCCACCCGTGACTCCAGCACCGAGCGCGAGACGCAGAGCCCGCTGATCGGGCGACTGGCGCCCGCCGTGGCCGGGCCCACGCTCGACGGCGGCACCTTCGACCTCGACGCCCTGCGGGGCCGGTGGGTCGTCGTCAACTTCTTCGCCACCTGGTGCATCCCGTGCAGGGAGGAGCACCCCGAGCTGATCGGCTTCGACGAGGCTCACCGGGCGGCTGGCGACGCGGCGCTGGTCAGCGTCACCTTCGACAACGACAGCGAAGATGCCCGAACCTTCTTCGAGCGGGAGGGCGGCGAGTGGCCCGTCGTCGATGACCCCGAGAACCGGGTGGGCGTCGCCTACGGCGTCGCTCGGGTGCCCGAGTCCTTCCTCGTCGCCCCTGACGGCACCGTGGTGCGCCGCCTCGTCGGCGGCGTCACGCAGGACCAGCTCGACGGCTTGATCGACCAGTACGAGTCGGCCGCCGCAGAGGCATCGTCGTGAGCCGGTTGCGGGGCGCCGGGTTCAGGAGGTGGAGCTGGCTGGCCATCGTCGCCCTCGTGCTCGTGGCGCTGGTGCGGGCGGGCACTTCGGACGGTCCGGCCCGCAGCGCCGAGGAGCGGGTGCACGACATCGCCGACACGATCAAGTGCCCGACGTGCCGCAGCCAGTCTGTGGCCGGGTCCGACGCTGCCGCGGCCCGCTCCATCCGCACGGAGATCGCTCGCCGGGTGGGCGACGGCGAATCGGCGGACGAGATCCGCTCCGCTATAGCGGCCACCTACGGCGACGACGTGCTCCTCACGCCCCGAGGCTCGGGCGTCGAGGGCGTCGTGTGGGTCCTGCCCGTGCTCGCCCTCGTGCTCGGGCTGGCTGGTGTCACGGCCGCGTTCGCCCGGTGGCGGCGCGCCCCCACCACGTCGGCTTCCGACGAGGACCGTGCCCTCGTCGAGAAGTCCCTGGCCGAGCGGTGAGCGTGGTCGACGCCGATCGACGTGGTGCCCTCGAGGAGCAGCGCGAGTTCCTGCTCCGGTCCCTGGAGGACCTGGAGCGCGAGCACGACGCCGGCGACGTCGACGAGCACGACTACCTCGCCCTCAAGGACGACTACACGGTGCGGGCCGCTGCAGTGCTCCGCGCCCTGGATGCGCCTGCGAGCCGGGGACCGAATCGAGTCGCCGGAGAGCGGTCGTGGGCCCGCGCTGTCGCGCCCGGCGTCCTGGTCCTCGCCTTCGCCGTGCTGGCCGGGGTGCTCGTGGCCCAGGGCGCGGGGCGCCGGGACAGCGGCGAGGTGGTGACGGGCGGCATCCGCCAGTCCATCACCGAGAAGCTCAACGAGGCCGGGCGCCGGGGGAGCGCCGGCGAGGTGGAGGCCGCCATCGACCTCTACGACGAGGTGCTGGCCGACGACCCCGGCAACGCCGAGGCCTCGACCTACAAGGGCTGGCTGCAGACGCTCTCCGGCGACGACGAAGCCGGCCTCGAGTCGCTGCTGGCCGCCGCCACGGCCCACCCCGAGTACCCCGACGTCCATGCCTTCCTCGCCATCGTGTTCTTCCGCAACGGCCTCGTCGTCCAGGCCGCCAACGAGCTCGACCGGCTCGACCGCCTCGACCCCCCGGCCAGCATCCGCGACCTGACGGCCGACCTTCGATCAAGGGTCGAAGCCGCACTCGCCACGACGACCACCTCTCGCTAGCCCCGGCCCCCCCGCCACCCCACACCTCGCGAACCGGGGTGCGAAAGGCCCCAGGAACGGGCCCTTTCGCACCCCGGTTGGCGGGGGTGGGACGGCCGGGTCAGGCCGAGGGCGGGATGTAGCGGCCGGTGACGAAGCTGTCGCCGTGCCGGGTTAGCACCCACGTCGAGGCCTTCTGCCAGCGGGGCTCGTCTTCGAGCTTGAGCCCGCGACGCAGCAGAGCGTCCAGCACATCGGGGATGACGTCGCCGTGGCTGCACAGGGCCGCCGGCTCGCCGCGCAGCTCGCCCGCCAGCTCGAGCGCCGGTGCGAAGCCGGCCCCTTCCGTCAGCCGGACATCCGGCTCGACGGTGAGGCCGAGCCGCTCGGCCAGCGGCTCCAGCGTCTGCACGCAGCGCAGGAACGGGCTGGCCAGCAGCCGGGTGATGCCAGCGTCAGCGAGCTGGTCGGCCAGCCCGTTCGCCTGCCGCCACCCGCGCTCGACCAGCGGTCGCAGCTCGTCCGGCCCGTCGTCGCGCCCCCGGGTGCCCGCGTCGGCGTGGCGGACGACGTAGAGCTTCCCCACCACCTGCACGCTACCTGTCGAGCTCGTCGCTTCTGTGCGCAGGGAGCACCGCCATGCGGTGCTCCCTGCGCACAGAAGCCGTCAGCCTGAAGCCAGGGCGCGGAGGCTGCTGAGGATCGCGGGGAGGGCGTCGAGGGCCGCCTCGACGTCGGCCTCGGTGCTGCTCCAGCCCACGGACAGGCGGAGGCTGTGATGGGCGTCGACGCCCATGGCCTCGAGCACCGGCGATGGCTCGAGCGACTCCGACGAGCAGGCCGAGCCGGAGTGAGCGGCCACGCCGACCCGATCCAGGCCCAGCAGCACCGCTTGCGGCTCGACGCCGTCGACGCCGAGGCACACGAGGTGGGGGAGGCGGTTGCGGGGGTCGCCGTAGAGGCGCACGCCATCGAGCGACGGCACGGCGGCCAGGATCCGGTCGGTCAGTGTGAGCTGCCTCGCCTTCTCGTCAGCGAGGCTGGACGTCAGGACCTCGGCGGCTGCACCGAAGCCGGCCAGCGCGGCGACTGGCTCCAGACCAGCCCGGCGGGCCCGCTCCTGGTCACCGCCGAGGAGCAGGGGTCGAAGTCTCAGCCCACGGCGGACCAGCAGGGCCCCCACGCCGGCCGGACCACCGAGCTTGTGGGCCGACACCGACATGAGGTCGGCGCCGAGATCGTCGAAGCTGATGGGCACGTGCCCGTTGGCCGCAGCCGCGTCGACGTGCACGAGCACGCCGCGCTCCCGGCAGCCGTCGACGACCTCCGCCACGGGCTGGATGGTGCCCACCTCGTGGTTGCCCCACTGCACGTGCACGAGCGCGGTGTCGTCGCGGATGGCGTCGAAGATCACGCCAGGGTCGACCCGTCCGAGTGGGTCCACGCCCACGACGGTCACCTCGCCGTGAGCCTCGGCGGCCCGGCGCACGGCCGAGTGCTCGACCGCGGCGACCACCTGGTGGGCGCCGCGGTCGGCCCCGCCCCAGCAGGCGGTGGCGATGGCCTCGGTGGCGCCGCTCGTGAAGACGATGGACCGAGGCCGGCTGCCGAACAGGGCTGCGACTTGGAGACGGGCGGTCTCCACGGCCACTCGGGCCTCGAGGCCCTCTGCGTGGATGCGACCCGGATCGCCGCCCGGCTTGGCCATCCACTCGGTGACCGCTTGGATCACCTCGGGCCGGGCCGGCGAGGTGGACGCGTGGTCGAGGTAGTGGCGGATCAAGTCAGCTGGTTATCGAGGTGACGCAGGTGGCATCGCCCATGGCGCGGCTGGCCGAGGTGGCGGCAGCCGTCTGACCGTAGAGGGCGCCGAGCATGCCCCGCACGAGCCCACGGTCAACGGCGCAGATGACGGGGTGCTCGATGGCCGCTCCGCCGAAGGGGCAGTGGTCGGACACGATGCGCAGGCCGTCGCCGTGCCGCTCGGCGTGGGCCGCGAAGCCGTGTGCGGTGAGGGCGTCGGCGACGGTGTGCAGGGCGGCCCGGAACGAGCGCTGAGCGGCGGCCTCGGGCGCGTCGCTGGAGTGGTCGATCCCGCCGAGGGAGGCGGCCATGGCCTTGCCGTACTGCAGGCCGACCTCCTCGGCCATGCCCTCGGCCGTGTCGCTGGGCAGGAGCGAGAGGGCCTTGCCGAGGAGCGTGACGAGCAGGTCGTCGTGGCGCACCGGCAGCTCGAGGGTCATCTCTGGGGCCGTGACGCGGTAGCGCTTGGACGGACGCCCCGCTCCGGTACCGGTGCGGCCGGTGGCCACCTCGACGTACCCGCCCGCGGCCAGCTTGTCGAGGTGGTGGCGGGCCACGTTGGGGTGGAGCTCGAAGTGCTCGGCCACCTCGCCTGCGGTCACCCCGGGGCCCGGCCCGTCGCCGGAGGTCTCGCTGCGCTCGTGCACGAAGAGGTAGATCTCGCGCCTGGTGGGATCGCCGAAGGCCGACGTGATCGCCGTGACCGCCGAGGAGAACTCGGTCGGGGTGAGGGCCGGCTGAGACACGCCGATATTCTACCTACCGGCGTAGTGGAAATACCTCCAGCGCGCCCGACCCCCTCGGAGCCACCCCAATGCCCGTCTCTGTCGACGACGTCATCGAAGCCCTCCGTCCCGTCGAGGATCCCGAGCTCCACCGGTCGATCATCGACCTGGGCATGGTCCGCGACGTGCAGGTGGACGGCACGTCAGTGGCCCTCGAGGTGACGCTCACCGTCGCCGGCTGTCCCCTCCGCAACGAGATCCAGAGCCGCGTCACAGGCGCTCTCAACGGCATCGGAGTCGAGACTGTCGACCTGTCCTTCGGCGTCATGACAGACGAGCAGCGGGCCGAGCTCCGGCAGAAGCTCCACGGAGACCCGTCCGCCACAGCCGGCAGTCAGCAGGCGCACGGCCACGCCGAGGGTCGGGCCATCCCCTTCGCCGACCCCGACAGCAAGACCCGCGTCCTGCTCATCGCGTCGGGCAAGGGCGGCGTCGGCAAGTCGACCGTCACCACCAACCTGTCGGTCGCCCTGGCCCAGCGCGGCCACAGCGTGGCCGTCGTGGACGCCGATGTCTGGGGCTTCTCCATCCCTCGCATGCTGGGTGTCGAGCACCCCCCGGCGGTCATCGACTCGATGCTCGTCCCGCCCACCGGCGCCGGCGGCGTGCGCTGCATCTCGATGGGCTTCTTCGCCAAGGAAGACCAGCCGGTCATCTGGCGGGGCCCGATGCTCCACAAGGCGCTCGAGCAGTTCCTCACCGACGTCTTCTGGGACGACCCCGACTTCTTGCTCGTCGACCTGCCCCCGGGCACCGGCGACATCTCCCTCTCGCTTGGCCCAGTTCCTGCCCCGCAGCGAGGTGTACATCGTCACCACCCCCCAGCCTGCGGCCCAGCGCGTCGCTCAGCGGGCCGGGTTCATGGCCCAGAAGGTGAACCTCGAGGTGAAGGGCATCATCGAGAACATGTCCTGGTTCACCGGCGACGACGGCAAGCGCTACGAGCTCTTCGGCGCGGGTGGCGGCGACGAGCTGTCCGAGCGCCTCGGTGCTCCCCTCCTCGGCCAGGTGCCGCTCGTGAGCGAGCTCCGGGCAGGCGGCGACTCAGGTCGACCGATCGTGCATCACCGACCCCGACGGCGAGACCGCGGAGGTGTTCGGACGGATCGCCGACCGCATCGCAGTCGACCTGGCGCCCACACGCCGCTACCGCAAGGAGCTCAAGCTCCTGTAACACGCGTGCTTCGGGCGTCGCTGGCGCTCCTGCCTCCGCACGTGCCTCACGGCGACCGGCAAGCCGGATCGCCTTCGGCCTGCCTGTGACACGCGTGCTTCGGCGGACACGCGTGCTTCGGGCGTCGCTGGCTCCGTGCCTGAGCGACCGGCGAGCCGGCTAGGGGGTGTCCCCGTTCCGGCTCTGGCGGGACCGAGCCCGTTCGGACGCGTTGCGCAGGGCGTCGGCCAGGGGGCCGGAGTCTCCGCTCTTGAGCAGCAGCGGGATGCCGAGGCGGGACATCTCCCGCCGGACGAAGTCCCCCGCCACCGCGGTGTAGGCCACGATCCCGACCGTCGGGTGGTCGCGCTGCAGCTCGGGGATGACCTCGAAGCCGTTCATGCGGGGCATCAGGAGGTCGAGGACGATGGCGTCGGGCTGGTCCGAGGCGCAGGCCGCGAGCACCTCGTGCCCGTCGGAGGCCTCGCCCACGACGGCGACCGCGTGGTGACGCAGGCCGAGGCGGAGCAGCAGCCGCACGTCGGGCTCGTCGTCGGCGATCAGCACACGCAGCTCGGGCTGGGCCGCATGGTCAGAACGCGTCACCGCGCCGCCGGCAGGTCGATGCACACGTCGAGGCCGCCACCTGCGCGCGGCTCGATCGTGAGCTCGCCTTCGTGCTGGCGGGCCAGGGCTCGGGCGACGGGCAGACCGAGACCGAACCCGGGCGCCGAGGTGACTGCCGCCTCGCCCCGGTAGAAGAGCTCGAAGGCCAGGCGCACGTCGTCGGGGTGCAGCTCGGCGCCCTCGCTCGACACCTTCACCCGGGCCCGTCCGTCCACGCTCTCGGCGTGCAGGCGGTACGGCGGGTTGCCGTAGCGGCGGGCGTTGTCGAGGACCCGCTCGAGCAGCGTCTCGCCGGCTCCCTCGCGCATCCGCGACTCCAGCTCTGCGTCCCCGGAGAGCTGCAGGTCGGTGTCCACCTCGAGCGCGTCCCAAGTGGCCTGGGCGGTGGCCACGAGGTCGATGACCTCGGGTTCGCCCACGGGCAGCACCGTCGTGATGTCGGTCGCGAGGAGGAGGTCGTCGAGCAGCGACTCGACGCGGCGGGCGCTGCGCAAGATCGCCGGGGTCAGCTGCCGCACGGTGTCCAGATCGGCGTCGGGCAGCTCCTCGACGAGGCCCCTCAAGGTCGTGACGGGCGTGCGCAGCTCATGGCCCACGACGGCAACGAAGCGGCCGCGTGCCCGGTTCAGCGCCTCGAGCGCCTGCGCAACCTCGTCCTCGTTCGCCCCGTCACCCACGTCGGCATCGTAGAGGGCGGTGGGCTCGCCCGTGCCCTGAGCCCCCGACATCCGCCCGGGTCGTCACCCTCGTACCCTTCGCAACATGGCCGCACGCACCCCTGCCGAAGCGGAGCTCCCTCCGGAGGAGAGCCCCGTCGGCCGGCGCGCCCTGCTCGGCATGTTCGGCCTCGGCGCGGCCGGGATCTTGTGGGGAGCCCGGGCCCAGTCCGGCCTCGACCGCTTCCTGCGCCCCCTCACCCTCAACGATCAGACCGGGCTGACCGCGTTCCTCCCCACCAGCGGCCGCTTCCGCATCTACTCGGTCACCGGCGGCCTCCCGAGCCGGAGCGACGCCGAGTACCGCCTCACCGTCGACGGACACGTCGACCGGCCGGCCACGCTCGACCTGTCGGACGTCCGCGACCGGCTGCCGCAGACGAAGATGACGAAGGACTTCCAGTGCGTGACGGGCTGGCGGGTCGAGGACGTGGAGTGGGCGGGAGTGCTGCTGCGGGACGTGCTCGACGATGTCGGCGCACGCCCAGACGCCACCCACGTCCGCTTCTGGAGCTTCGACGGCCTCTACACCGAGACGCTCACGATGGAGCAGGCCGTCCGCGACGACGTCCTGGTGGCCCACCGGATGCTCGGCAAGTCGGTGACCCGAGAGCACGGCGGCCCCGTGCGGCTCTACGTCGCCCCGATGTACGGCTACAAGTCGCTGAAGTGGCTCGATCGCATCGAGGTCACCACCGCTCTCGACGAGCCGACGGACCCCGGATACTGGGAGAACCTGGGCTACGAGGTGGACGCTTGGGTGGGCGATTCGAACGGTCGGAGCGACCCTTCCACGTGACGGCGGTCGACACCCGGGTGGGCGGTTCGGTGGTGCGCTTCGATCGAGCCGAGCGATGGCTCCACTGGTCCAACGCGGTGCTGTTCCTCGTGCTCCTGGCGACGGGGATGATCCTCTACATCGGACCACTCTCGGCGCTGGTCGGGCGCCGGGTGCTCTTGAAGGACATCCACGTGATCGCCGGAGTCCTCCTACCGGTCCCGCTGCTCCTCGCCTACGCCGGGCCGTGGCGTCGCGGCGTGCGGCGCGACGTTCGCCGGCTGGCCCGGTGGAGCCCGGACGATCGGCGCTGGCTGCGGAGCTTCGGTCGGCGCGGCCGGGCCGGCATGGGCAAGTTCAACGCCGGCCAGAAGCTCAACGCCATCTTCGTGGTGGGCTGCATCCCGCTGATGCTGGCGACCGGGGTCATCATGCGGTGGTTCGGTCCCTTCCCCCTGGACTGGCGCACCGGCGCCACGTTCGTGCACGACTGGCTCGCCCTCGCGCTGCTGGCCGTCATCGTGGGCCACATCGGAAAGGCCCTCGCCGACCCTGTTGCGCTGCGGGCCATGAGGCGGGGCTCGGTGCCGGCCGCTCACGCCGAAGAGCGCCACCCGCGGTGGTGGCGTGAGGTCACCGGGCTGGGAGGGACCCCTGCCCCGCCCCCATAGGATGACCGCCGCCCCTACCGAGGAGATCCAGTGGACCTGCGCATCGGCCTGACCCACACCCCGAAGGAGCTGGAGATCCAGCTGCCCGAGGACACCGATCCGTCCGCCATCCAGACCCAGGTCGAGGCGGCGATCAGCGCCAGCACCACCCTGTGGCTCACTGACCGCAAGGGCCGCCAGGTGGGCGTGCCCGGGGCCAAGCTGGCCTACATCGAGATCGGCAGCCCCGCCGACGAGCGGCGCATCGGCTTCGGCGGCTGATAGCCCGGCTGAGGACTCGGCCATGAGCACCACCGCATGACGGCCCTGCTCGATCGTCGGCTTCTGTTCGTCACGGGCAAGGGCGGGGTCGGCAAGACGACGATCGCGGCATCGCTCGCCCTGCTCGCGGCTCAGCACGGCAAGCGCACCCTCGTCGGCGAGATCGACGCCAAGGGCAACCTGGCCGACTTCTACGAGACCGGCCCGACATCGTTCAAGGAGAGGGAGGTGTCGCCCGGCCTTTGGGCCATGTCGATGGACACCGAGGAGTCGCTGAAGGAGTACCTGAGCCTGCAGCTCAAGATCCCCTTCATCGCCCGGCTCGGCCCCCTCGCCCGCACGTTCGACTTCGTGGCCAACGCGGCACCGGGCGTGAAGGAGATCCTCACCATCGGCAAGTTCCTCTGGGAGGTGCGCGAGCGCAGCTACGACCTCGTCGTGGTCGACTCCGTGGCCACCGGTCACATCACAGGCCAGCTCGCCGCTCCGCAGGCCATCCAGGAGCTCGTGCAGGTCGGAATGGTCCGCGACCAGACGGGATGGATGCTCGAGCTGCTCGGAGACCCTGAGCAGACCGGGGCCGTGATCGTGTCGGCGCCCGAGGAGATGCCGGTCAACGAGACCCTCGAGCTGGCCGAGCGCCTGCGCACAGAGACGGTCGTGGACCTGGCCGCCGTCGTCGCCAACCGGGTGCTGCCCGAGCTGTTCGGTCGGGGCGAGGAAGAGGTCTACGAGGCCCTGACCGAGCTGCCCGACGACGTGCTCGAGCAGGCGATCGGCGGTCCGGCCCGTCAGCTCCTCGACGGCGCCCAGCTGGCCGTCACCCTGCGCCGCACGCGTGGTGTCCACCTGGCCCGCCTCCGAGCCGAGCTGCCCACGGGCACCCCGCTGCTCTACGTGCCCTACCTGTTCCAGCGCAGCCACGGAGCGCGGGCCACCAGCCAGGTCGCAGCCCACCTGGGCGAGGAGCTCGGCTTCTGATGGCCGCCCGCAAGCGCCAGAAGGCGTCGACCGGCTCCCTCGAGCAGCTGCTGGCCGCCAAGGAGATCGTGATCCACTGCGGCTCGGGGGGCGTCGGGCAAGACGACCACCGCTGCGGCTGCCGCGGCGATGGCCGCCGTGCACCTCGGGGGCAAGGTCCTCGTCCTCACCGTCGACCCGGCCCGCCGACTGGCCAACGCCCTGGGCCTCGAGGAGTTCGGCAACATCGAGAAGCAGGTGCCGCTGGAGGCCTTCACCGCGGCCGGCGTGTCGCCCCGGGGTGAGCTCTGGGCCGCGATGCTCGACACCAAGCAGTCATGGGACGACCTCGTCCGCATGCACGCCCCCGACGCCAAGACCCGCGACGCCATCCTCGACAACCCGCTCTACAAGAACATCACGGGCCGGTTCGTCCAGTGCACGACTACATCGCGATGGAGCGGCTGTACGAGATCCATGCCTCGGGCCGCTACGACCTGATCGTCGTCGACACCCCGCCGACGCGGAACGCCATCGACTTCCTCGAGGCGCCCGAGCGGATGGCCGACTTCTTCTCCAGCCGGCTGCTTCGCTGGCTGACCGTGCCGGCTCGGAGCCGGGTTCTGTCGCTGGCCTCGAAGCCCTTCTACTCCGTGGCCGACCGCATCCTGGGGTCGAAGTTCCTCGAGGACATCGCCGAGTTCTTCCTGCTCTTCCAGACCATGTACGAGGGCTTCGTCGACCGGGCCAAGGCGGTCACCCGCACCCTCGGTGACCCCCGCACGACCTTCGTCGTGGTCTCCACGCTGGAGTCGGCGCCCGTCGCCGAGGCCGAGTTCTTCATCGACGCCCTGGAGGAGCGCGGCCTGCACCTGGGGGCCGTCGTCCTCAACAAGGTGCTGCCGGCGTTCTTCCTCGACACCGGGACGGCGGCGTCGGCCAAGGTGCTGAGCGGCGACCCGGAGAAGCTGGCTGCCGCCCTCCCCGCCGAGCTGGGCCAGCCCGACCTCGTGGCCCGGGTGCTCAAGGAGGTGGGGGAGAGCTTCCTGAACTTCCAGGTCGTCGCCAAGCGGGAGGCCGAGATGCGGGCCGAGCTCTCGGCCGCGCCTGAGGTGGTGGCAACCGTCCCCTACTTCGACCAGGACATAACCGACCTGGCCGGGCTGCTCGCGCTGGGCGAGAAGATCTGGCGCTGAGCACCCGGGGTCCTTCTCCTCATGGGCCGAACGGCATAGGCTCGAAGCCGGCGGGGCGAGCAGTGGGAGACACCATGGGTCTGCTTCGAAAGCACCGTGAGCCGGACGTCGTGATCGACCTCCGTGATCCGGCCCCTGCACCGGCCCGTTGGGGTTCCCCGATGCCCTGCCCGAGCTGCAGCGGTCGGGGTTACCTCGACCACATCGATCCCTTCAAGGAGATCATGTACCTGCACTGCACGGAGTGCTTCGCCAAGTACGACATCACCCGGGCTGAGCTCGAGCGCGTCACCTCCTAGCCCGTACTCGTAGCCTGAGCGGGCCATGGCCTCGCTCACCGAGCTCGCTCGCTTCCACACGCCCCTCAGCGGGCGGGCTGTCGAGCCACCTGCAGCGCCTCGTCGCCGGGTGGGGGCTCCTCGCTGACTTCTGCTTCGCCGACCTCCTCCTGTTCGCCCCGACCATCGACGCCCAGGACGGCGACAAGTTCCTCGTGCTCGGGCAGGTGCGGCCCAGCACGTCACAGACCGTCTACCGGGCGGACTGGATCGGCACCACCGTCGACGAGGAAGAGCGGCCCCTCGTCACCCGGGCCTTCCAGCTGGGCGAGATCATCGAGGGCGAGACGACGATCGCGGCACTGAAGGAGCGGGTGCGCACGCTCTGCATCCCCGTGCGCTGCGAGGGGGAGGTGATCGGCGTGCTCACCCGCGAGTCGGCGCCGTCGTTCGGCCGCCAGCCGGGCGAGCTCGAGCGCACCTACGTCGGCGTGTTCAACCGGTTTGCCCGCATGATCGCCGCCGGCGACTTCCCGTTCGATGCCCAGGACATCGAGACCGAGGAGGCGCCCCGCGTGGGCGACGGCGTGATCCTCCTCGATGCCTCCGCCCGAGTGGAGTACACCTCGCCGAACGGCGTGTCGGCCCTGCACCGCATCGGCGTGCACGCCAACGCCGAGGGGCTGCGGTTCGACGAGCTGGGCCTCGACGACTCGCTCGTGCGCACCGCCTTCTCGATCGGCGCACCGGTCACCGAGGAGGTCGAGGGCAGCGCTGAGATCACCGTGCTCATCCGGTGCATCCCGCTCATCGAGCACGGAACCGTCTCGGGCGCCGTCCTGCTGACCCGGGACGTCTCCGAGCTCCGGCGACGTGACCGTCTGCTCCTGTCGAAGGACGCAACGATCCGTGAGATCCACCACCGGGTGAAGAACAACCTGCAGACGATCTCGTCGCTGCTGCGCCTGCAGGCCCGGCGCTTCTCGTCGGAGGAGGCCAAGGTGGCCATCGAGGAGTCCGTGCGCCGGATCCGCTCGATCGCCCTCGTGCACGAGACGCTCTCCCGCGAGGCGGGCGACGACGTCGCGTTCATCGAGATCGTCCGCCCGCTGGTGCGCATGGTGGAAGACGGCATGTCCTCTGCCGACCGACCCGTGCGGTTCCACGTGGAGGGAGACGCTGGCGTGCTCCCAGCCGAGGTGGCCACCCCGGCGTCAGTGGTGCTCAACGAGCTGCTCCAGAACGCCATCGACCACGCCTTCCCCGAGGCGCTCGACCTGCAGGCCGCCCCAGGAGCGGTGACCGTGTCGCTGAGCAACGACGGCCAGCACCTGCGGGCCCGCGTCATCGACGACGGCGTGGGCCTCTCGCCGGACTTCGACCTCGACCAGGCCAAGGGCCTGGGTCTGTCGATCGTCCGCACCCTCGTCACCACAGAGCTGATGGGCACGATCACGCTGCGGCGGGGCGACGGCCCCGAGGACCGGCCGGGCACGGTGGTGGATGTCGACCTCCCCGTGGCCCGGCACGACTGAGCCCGGACGCGAACCGACCTCCCCGCAGGGAGGTCGGCGGAAGTGCTCGGGCGTCGAGCGGAGCTAGGCGGTGCGACGCTGGCGGGCGACGTACTGCTTGCGCAGCTGCCGGCGCTCCTCTTCGGAGGTGCCGCCCCACACGCCGGAGTCCTGGTTCGTGGACAGGGCGTACTCGAGGCAGGGCGTCAGGGCCTCGCACTGGCCACAGACGGCCTTGGCGTTCTCGATCTGCTCGATGGCAGGCCCGGTGGTGCCGACTGGGAAGAAGAGATCGGGATCGGTGTCGCGGCAGGAGGCGACGTCGCGCCAGTCATCGCGCTCGATCGTGAGGTGCAGGGGGCGGCTGGGGGCGAGAGCCACGGGGTTCCTCCGCGTGGTTGGGGTCACGGGGGTTCGTGACGAGTTTCACATGCCGCCACGCTACGATGCGGTGCGAAGAGCGCGTGCGGCTGCGTTTGGACACGGTAGCGCCGATGCGCTAACGGCTGCAAGCACTTTTTTGTGCATCGAAGGTGACAATTTGTCATGCTCGTCGTCGGACATCGGGGCGCGTCCGCCGCCCACCCAGAGAACACCCTGGCCGCCTTCGCTGGCGCGATCGCCCAGGGGGCCGACGGCATCGAGCTCGATGTGCGTCGCACCGCCGACGGGGCCATGGCCTGCAGCCACGACGACGCCCTGGCCGACGGACGGGTCGTCGTGGAGACGCTGGCTGCCGAGCTCCCGGGTGATGTACCGCTCCTGGCCGCCGCCCTCGAGGTCTGCCGCGCCTCTCGCCCTCGTCAACATCGAGATCAAGAACTGGCCCGACGACCGGGACTTCGACGCCGCCGCCCGCCTGGCTGACGACGTCGTCGCTCTCCTGGCCGCCCGCGAGGAGCTCGACGACGGCCGCAACCTCATCTCGTGCTTCCACCTGCCGACGCTCGACCGAGTGCACGCGCTCGCGCCGGGGTTGGCGACAGCCTGGCTGCTCGGCCTCGTCGAGGACTCGGCGGCCCTGATCGAGCGGGCCGCCGCCCACGGGCACGTCGCCGTCCACCCCCACCACGCCTTCGTGAGCGAGGACCTCGTGCAGCGGGCCCACGCCGCCGGGCTGGCCGTCAACACCTGGACCTGCGACGACCCGGACCGCATCCGCTGGCTGGCCGAGGTGGGCTGCGACGCCGTCGTCACCAACGTCCCCGACGTCGCCCTCGCCGCCCTCGGCCGCTGACCCAGCAGGTCAGCACCCTGCGCGAACTGTGTCAGACACAGTTCGCGCACGGGCGGCCGTAGCGCTCTACGGCATCACTAGGTCGAGGACGTCAGGTTCGTGGCGGATCTCGAGGCGCTCGGTGTCGCCGAGGTGGTCGCCGTCGACCTGGTACGGGAACGGGCCGTAGCCGGTCACCGTGAGCGACGTGAGGTCGGTGCGGTGGTCCGTCCAGCGTGACGAGCGGAGGTGGCGCCCTGACCCGAGGGCCGAGCCGATGATCCGCATCGTGCGGGCGAAGGCGAGCGTGCGCACGGTGACCATGGCCAGGCCCCGGTCGAGCGTGGCCTCGGGCGCCAGGCTGAGGGGCCGGTTGCCCAGGTACGTGTACGGGTTCGTGTTGAGGCAGATCCCGAGGTAGCCGTCGTCGATCACGCTGCCGTCGGCGTGGTGGATCGCGAACCGAGGTCGGCTGCGGTCGTAGTGGCGGATCCAGGTGTCGAAGCCGGCGTAGACGAACAGCGGGTGACCGGCGTACCGCTTCAGGCCGGACCGGCGCTCGACCTGGGCCACGACGGCGGCGTCGAAGCCCATCCCGACGTGGAAGAGGAAGTACCGGCCGTTCACCGACCCGAGCCCGACGCGGCGAATGCTGCGCCGGGCCAGCGCGTCGAGCAGCTCGCCCGTCGCCTCGATCGGGTCGTTGGTGAGGCCGATGGTGCGGGCGAACACGTTCGTGGACCCGCCCGGCAGCGCAGCCAGCGCGCACGATGACCGGGCCAGGCCGTTGGCCGCCTCGTTCAGCGTGCCGTCGCCGCCGAGCACGACGACCACCTCGGTGCCGGCCGCCGCCGCACCCTGGGCCAGGCGGGTGGCGTGTCCGCGTCGGCTCGTCTCGGCCACCGTGACCTCGTGATCGGCCGACAGCGCCTTCTGGATGACCACCCGGCTGCGGGCCGTGACCGACGACGCCGACGAGTTGACGAGCAGCAGCACCCTCATGGAAGGGCCGAACCTACCCGAGCCCCGTCCCCGCCCAGCGCGGGTTGGATGCGGCTGCTGCCTGCGTGCGACGATGCCCAACATGCATGTCGTCGTCTGTGTGAAGCAGATCCCCGATCCGGCCGAGCCGGGCAAGCTCGAGAGTGACAACACGCTGGACCGCAGCGGGAAGCTCATCCTCGACGAGTCCGACAGCTACGGCGTGGAGATGGCCCTCCAGCTGGTCGACAAGGCCGGCGGCGGAGAGGTCACTCTCGTGTCCATGGCCCCCAACAGCGAGACGAGCGGCCTCCGCACGGCTCTCGCCATGGGGGCCGCCAAGGCCATCCTCGTGTCCGACGACGCCCTGAGCGGCGCCGGCGCCCTGGACACGGCCAAGGTGCTCGCGGCCGCCATCAAGCGGGCCGAGCCCGACCTGGTGATCGCGGCCACGGAGTCGAGCGACGGCTACACGGGCACGGTCCCGGAGCAGGTCGCCGCCCTCCTGGGCCTCCCGTCGATCACCTTCGCCAAGGAGATCCACCTCGAGGGCGAGACCGTCAAGGTCCAGCGCCAGACCGAGGCTGGCTACGACGAGGTCACCTGCCCGCTGCCTGCTCTCGTGTCGGTCACAGCCGGCGTCGTGGAGCCCCGCTACCCCTCCTTCAAGGGGATCATGGCGGCCAAGTCCAAGCCCGTCGACGAGCTGAAGGTCGCCGACCTCGGCCTCGACGCCGCCCAGGTGGGCACCGCCGGCGCCGGCCAGGAGATCGTGGCCGTGGAAGACGCACCCGCCCGTGAAGCCGGCGAGATCATCGAGGACGACGGCGAGGCCTACGCCAAGATCGTCGAGCTTCCTCGAGGGCCTCAAGGTCATCTGAGCACGCACCCGGAACCAGAGGAGAACGCACACA
The DNA here is from genome assembly GCA_963846555.1 of uncultured Microthrixaceae bacterium. GTDB lineage: Bacteria > Actinomycetota > Acidimicrobiia > Acidimicrobiales > VFJN01 > VFJN01. The sequence goes on along the minus strand of CAWJWI010000004.1, from coordinate 2,994,305 downwards.
TGGCTCTCAACCGCATCTGGGTGTACGCCGAAGCCGCCGACGGCACGGTCCACCCCCTCACCCTCGAGCTGCTGGCCAAGGCCCGCTCGCTCGGCGGCACCGTCGAGGCGGTCTACGCCGGCGGACGACGCCGACGCTGTTGCCGCCACGCTCGGCGCCCACGGCGCCACCAAGGTCCACGCACCGGCGACCTGGGCGGCTCGCTGCCCGGCGTGCCGGTGGCGTCGGCCATCGCCAAGGCCGTCACCGACGGCGACGGCGCCCGACCTCATCATGTTCGGCACCACCTATGACGGGCGCGACATCGCCGCTCGCCTCTCGGTGGCCCTCGACAAGCCGGTCATCACGAACAACGTCGATGTCGAGGCCGACGGCGACAGCGTCGTCGTCACCGAGCCCGTCTTCGGTGGCACGAAGCTCGTGAAGACGAAGTTCACCGCCGCCGGGCCGCACATCGCCCTCTTCCGGCCCAAGTCCTTCGAGGCCTCCGAGGCCGGGGGCGGGGCGGCCGAGGTGGCCACGATCGAGGTGCCCGACAGCGGGCAGGCGAAGATCACGAACCCCACGTCGAGGAGGCCTCCGGGCCCAAGCTCGACGAGGCGGCGGTCGTCGTCTCCGGCGGCCGTGGCCTGGGTGAGGCCGACAAGTACCAGATGATCGAGGACCTGGCGAAGCTGCTCAAGGCGGCCCCCGGTGCGTCCCGAGCCATCGTCGACGCCGGCTGGGTGCCCTACAGCTACCAGGTCGGCCAGACCGGCAAGGTCGTGAAGCCCACCGTCTACATCGCGGCCGGCATCTCCGGGGCCACGCAGCACCTGGTGGGCATGAAGGGCTCCAAGAACATCATCGCCATCAACAAGGACCCTGAGGCGCCGATCTTCTCGGTCGCCGACCTCGGCATCGTCGGCGACGTCCACAAGGTCCTGCCCAAGGTCATCGAGGCGCTGAAGTCGCGCTGATCTCTGAGCACTCGCTGTGCGGACGACGACCGGGGCCTCGGCCCCGGTCGTCCCGCGTCCGGGCTACAGCTCGGCGAAGATCGGATCGAACGTGTCGCAGCTGGCCGGGTCGCCGCTCTCGAAGCCGGTGCTGAACCAGCGCTGGCGGGACTCGGCGGAGCCGTGGGTCCAGGACTCCTCGCTCGGGTTGCCGAGCCTGTCGTCGCCCACGGCCTCGGCCGCACCGAGACCCTCCTCGACGTCGCCGGGCTCGAGGAGCCCCCGATCCTGGGCGCTGTTGCCCCAGACCCCCGCGTAGCAGTCGGCCTGCAGCTCCAGGCGAACGGAGAGCTCGTTGGCCCGGTCGGGGTCCATCTGCTGGGCCTGACGCACCTCGTCGCTCGTGCCGAGCACGTTCTGAAGGTGGTGCCCCAGCTCGTGGGCGAGCACGTACACCTGGGCGAAGTCGCCCTCGGCGCCGAAGCGCGTCTCCAGCTCTCTGAAGAAGGACAGGTCGATGTACGCCTTCTGATCGGCCGGGCAGTAGAAGGGCCCGACCGAGCTGGGAGCGTTGCCGCACCCGCCGGTGCTCACGCCGCCGGTGAACAGGACGAGGTCGGCGCTCGGTGTACTGGTCGCCGACGCTCGGCTCGCTCGACCAGAAGGCCTGGATGTCGTCGAGGGCGTCGGACATGAACTGCACGAGCTCGTCGTCGGCCGGGTCGACGGTGCCTCCAGGCGACTGCATCTGCCCGAAGATGTCGGTGATGTCGGCGCCGCCGCCGCCGCCCCGCCGCCCAACCCACCGCCGAGGAACAGCGCGGCCAGCAAGGCGATGATGCCGATCACGCCGCCGCCCACACCCTTGCCCATCGGGATGCCCATCCCCATGCCGCCGCGATCCGCCGCCCGCGCCGCGACGGTCTTCGAGGTTGTCGCTGAGCCCACCGCCGCGGTTCCGGAACTTGACCATGTCCGAGCGTATGCCCGGGATGGCTCGCCCTCACTCGGGCGGCCGGCCAGCCCGCGACGCGGAGCAGCCCAGCGGGTGGGGCGCTCACCGCTACTGTCCGCACGGTGAGCATGAAGGATCGGACGTCGTGGTCGAACTGGGCGGGGAACCAGGTGTGCGCCCCAGCGTCGATCCGGCGCCCTGCCACCGAGGCCGAGCTGGTGCGCATCGTCGTCGACGCGGCCCGAGCCGGGCAGCGGGTGAAGTGCGTGGGCGCGGGTCACTCGTTCACGCCCATCGCGTGCACCGACGGCGTCATGGTCGACCTCGGCGGGTACGGCCGCCTCCTGAGCCACGACGCGGAGGCGCGGACGGTCACCGTCGAGTCGGGGATCACGCTGAGCAAGCTGTGCGATGAGCTCGACCAGCGCGGCCTGGCCCTCGAGAACATGGGCGACATCGGCTACCAGTCGATCGCCGGGGCCACGGCGACGGCCACGCACGGCACGGGTTGGCACTTCGGCAACATCTCCAGCCGCATCGTCGGCATGCGCCTGATCGCCGGCGACGGGTCCATCGTCGAGTGCTCGGCCACCGAGAACCCCGAGGTCCTCGCGGCCGCCCGGGTGGGGATCGGCGCGCTGGGCATCGTCTCCACGGTGACGCTCGAGGCGGTCAAGGCCTTCCGCCTGCACGCCATAGAAGAGCCCATCCGCGTCGACGAGGTCCTGAGCGACTTCGACGGCTTCATGTCGAGCGCCGACCACGTCGAGTTCTACTGGGTCCCCCACACCGCCTGGGCCCTGACCAAGAGGAACCGCCGCACCGACGAGCCCGCCGCCCCGCGCCAGCGCGTGAGGCAGGTGATCGACGAGCTGGTGCTCCCGAACCTGGCCTTCGGGGCGCTCTGCCGGGTCGGCCGGCGCAAGCCGGACTGGATCCCTCGGATGGCCAAGATCCTGCCGTCGACGGGGCGGGTCGAGTACACGGACCGCAGCGACCACGTCTTCACCAGTCCCCGGATGGTGCGGTTCTACGAGATGGAGTACTCCATCCCGCGCGACGCCATCCCCGAGGCGCTGAACCGGATCCGCCGTCTCGTCGACGAGGCCGGCATCCAGCTCAGCTTCCCGGTCGAGGTGCGGGTCGTGGCCCCCGACGACATCCCGCTCTCGACGGCTGAGGGCCGGGCCAGCGGCTACATCGCCGTCCACGTCTACAAGGGCACGCCCTACGACGCCTACTTCCAGGGCGTCGAGCGGATCATGGACAGCTACGGCGGCCGACCCCACTGGGGGAAGATGCACTTCCAGCGGGCCGAGACGCTCGCCGAGCGCTATCCGCGCTGGGACGAGTTCCAAGCCGTGCGTCGACGGATGGATCCAGCGGGGATCTTCTCGAACCAGTACCTCGAGCGGGTGCTGGGCCCCGTCACCGCGTAAGGGTCAGCGGGGATCGCGTCTGCGTGGGTGCACCACGATGCACCCGCCGGAAGCCCGCCTCGCGGGGTCCAGGGTGATCCGGGCCGGCTCGAGGTGGGAGGGGTCGCCCGGGTTGGAACGGGTGGCCGAGGGCCAGGGTCTCGTCGTCGACGGTGCCGGTGGGGCCCGCCGTCGCCTGTGACCCTCGTCGACACGATCGGCGCTCTGGACCCGGCCTCATCGTGGCCGTACTGCCACGAACCGACGCTTTGGACCGAGATGTCCCAAGGAATGCCACTCTAAGTGGTCGTCATCCCACCGCCCGCATTTAGGGCTATGACCACAGAGAGCGGTTGTGCGAACACCCCCCGTCACCCCCTCTGACCAGGGCAAATGAGGGCTTGTGCTGGTTCGCGGTGAGCCGTATCGTCACCCTCAGTGCAGCAATGATTGGCGCAAATGACGAGGCTCCCGACTACGGGAAACCCACGCTCAGCGGTCATTGCTGGAGCGGACCACAACAACTCTCGGAGGACAGTCAGATGAGCAAGCTCGGCGTGGAATGGGGCGGACGTGGAGTCGAGTGGGGCGGCCGGGGCGACGAGCTTCGGGGCGGCCAGCTTCGGGGCAACAGCTGCGCGGCAGCAGCTTCGCGGCAGCCAGCTCTCGCTAGAGCGTCTCACGACCTGCTGACGCGAACCCCGGCCTCAGGGCCGGGGTCTCGGCGTCGTTTTGGGCCACCTTGACCCGGACGGCCATGACGCGGTTGCCTCTCTGGCGAGCCGCTGCCGGGTGCCACGGAGTGCCGATGACCACGTCCGAACGCTCGAGCGACCGGCCGTCTCTACGCTGCTGACGGCCGCGATCGGCTCTCGCGCACGGCCTCGCTCTGGTTCGCTTGCGCCCAGCGATCGGCAGCATCGACGGATGCGCCGTTCGAGATGCCGTTGGTGGGTGCTCGTCGTCGGCCTTCGTGGCTCGCCGAGTTGCTGACGGTCCACATCGAGGCGCGTGGCGAGGCGCATGCGCTCACCTTCTCCGAGATCCCTACGTCGCCGGGCTGCTCCTCGCCGATCCGCCGACGCTGATCGTCGCCGGGTCGCTGGGCGGCGTCGTCGTCCTCGGGCTTGATACGGCGACAGTCGCTGCACAAGCTGTCGTTCAACCTGGCGCTGTTCGCTGCTCGAGGCCGGTCGTCGCTGCTGCCGTCTGTCCGCCTCTGCTCGGCGGCCACGGCCCCGTCGACACTCGCGGATGGCCGGCCGTCTTCGCCGCGCTGCTCGCTGCCTACCTCGCTGTCGACGGTCGCTCGTGACCGCTGGCGATCACCGTCTACAGCGGTTGGCCGGGCGGCCGGATGGTCCGGCAGGTGTTCGTCGTTCGGCCGTCTGTCGTCCGTCGCCAACACCGCGTACGGGCTCGACCTTGGTCAGTGTCGATCTGGGACCGGTCCTACGTCGGGCTGCTCGTGCTCGGTGTCGTGGCAGCGCTGTTCATCCTCTACCGCGCCTACACGCGGCTCACTGAGCGGCACAAGAGCCTTGAGACGCTGCACGACTTCACCCGCGGGCTGGGTGGCTCGTTGGAGATCCAGGAGCTCGAACGGGCCGTCGTCGAGGGTGCTCGGTCGATCCTGCGCGGTGAGCAGGGGGCCTTGCTGCTCCAGCCCATCCGCGAGGGCGCTCCGGCGACACGGGTCTTCCTCACGGGGGAGGACACGAGCCGCAGCAACATCTCGCCTACCGAGCTGGCTGCTGATCTGGCCATCCTGCTGCCCGATGGCGTGGCCCGGCTCTACGAACCGGGGCAGCCCCTTCCCGGGTGGCTGGCCGAGATCGGCGTCAAGGACGCCGCCATCGTGCCGCTCGCCACCGACGGCATCACCGCCGGCGCCATGCTCGTGTGCAACCGGCTGACCGAGGTGAGCGAGTTCGTCGACGAGGACCTCCGTGTCTTCGAGACGCTGGCCAACCACGCCAACGTCGCTCTCGAGAACGGCCGCCTCGTCGCTCACCTCCAGCACGAGGCCAAGGAGCAGGCCTACCTGGCCCTGCACGACTCCGTGACCGGTCTGCCCAACCGCACCGCCCTCCTCGACGAGCTCGACGCAGCCATCCAGCGGTCCCGGTCGACCGAGGTGGGCCTTGCTCTGGTGTTCGTCGACCTCGACACCTTCAAAGAGGTGAACGACACGCTCGGGATGGCCACCGGCGACCGGTTGCTGCTGGAGGTGCGCCAGCGGGTCGCAGGCTGTGCTCCCCGCGTCGGCCACCCTCGCCCGGTTCACAGGCGACCAGTTCGCCGTCCTGGTCACGGGCGTGGCCGACGTCGGCCCCGTGCTGAAGCTGGCCGAGACCATCCACGCCGAGTTCGACTCGCCCTTCACGGCCGACGCCGTCTCGCTCGTGCTCGGCGCCAGCCTCGGCATCGCCATGTACCCCGAGCACGCCACGAGCGCCGAGCTGCTCCTGCAGCGCACCGACGCGGCCACCTACATGGCCCGTCTCGACGGCTCGGGCATCGAGGTCTACGCCGTCCGACGCCGATCCGTACGCCCCGCGCCGCCTCGCCCTCGCAGCCGACCTGCGGGAGGCGCTCGAGCGCGACGAGGTCGACGTCTTCGTCCAACCCAAGGTGCGCCTCACCGACGGGCTCGTGGTCGGCGCCGAGGCCCTGGTGCGGTGGACGCACCCGCGGCTCGGCCCGCTCAGCCCCGACCAGTTCATCCCGGCAGCCGAGCACACCGGCGTGATCCGGGCGCTCACCTCATATGTGGTGCGCGACGCGCTGGCCCAGTGCCGGACCTGGCGCGATGCCGGTCTGGACCTCACCATCTCGGTGAACCTGTCGGCCCGCAACCTCTTCGACAGCCACCTGGTCGAGGACATCGGTGACGCGATCGTCGGGGCGGGGGTGCCCGCGTCGGCCCTGACCCTGGAGCTGACGGAGTCGACGGTGATGGGCGGCTCCAAGCGGTCGATGGCCGTGCTCGAGGGCCTCCAGGAGCTGGGCGTCGACCTTTCCGTCGACGACTTCGGCACCGGCTACTCGTCGCTGTCCCACCTCCGCCAGCTCCCGGTGTCGGAGCTGAAGGTCGACAAGTCCTTCGTCGCCACGATGACATCCAACGAGCACGACGCCGTCATCGTCCGCGCCCTCGTCGACCTAGGTCGCAGCCTCGGTCTGCGCACCGTGGCCGAAGGCGTCGAGAGCACCGACGCGTGGGACCTGCTGAAGGAGATCGGCTGCGAGGAGGCGCAGGGCTACCTGCTCAGCCGCCCGCTGCCCGCGTCGCAGTTCACCGTGTGGCTGGCCCGCCAGCAGGTTCGGCGCATCGAGCACGGTGACGAGGTCGTGCCGTTCTCCCGGGAGCGACGGACGGCGACCGACGAGGGCTGACCGCTAGACCAGCGGCCAGGGGTAGCGGCGGCCGGTCTCGTCGATCGGGAAGCGGCCGGCGTCGACGAGGGCTCGGGCCCGGGTGAGGACGGCGTCCCGCTCGAAGGGGTCGAGGAGTCGGGCCAGCGCGTCGGGTAGACCGCCCTCCACGAGTCGTTCCGTGGCCGTGAGCAGGGCGAGCGGGATGGCCTCGCCGCCGAACTCCCAGATCACCGTTCGCAGCTTGAACTCGTGGTGGAACATGAGTCCGTGGTCGATGCCCTTGATGCGGCCGTCGAGCCCGAGGAGGACGTGGCCGCTCTTGCGGTCCGTGTTGTTGCCGATGAGGTCGAGGGCGCACATGGCCCGAAGGGCGTCGTGGTGGGCCTCGTCCTCGTAGAGCGTGAAGTAGTGCTGCTCGAAGTCGGCGTCCACGAACGCCTGCAGCGACCCGCGTCCCATCGGCCCGTCCCGAAGGACGGTGCGGGGCACCAGGTCCCAGCCCAGTGCTTCGGACAGCTCGAAGGCAGCCACCTCGCGGTGGTCCAGCCCTGACGGGAAGTCCCACAGCGGCCGCTCGCCACGGTGCGGCTTGTAGATGGCGCGGTGCACGTCCTCGCCGCAGCGCACCTCGCACAGATAGGTCGCGTTCGAGCTCCACGGCATCCGGCCCAGCACCTCGACGTCGCCGTGGTCGAGCAGGGCCGCCACCTTGGCGTCGTCCATTGCCGCTAGTTCATCCGGGGGCAGGGATGGCCGTCCGGGTCGACGGGCAGACCGCAGAACCGGCACGGCGGCCGTCCGGACACGACCAGATCGCGGCTGTGGCGCACGAACGCCGCCACCTGCGAGCGGGAGAGCCTCACCCGGACCGATGCCCCGGAGTCGTCGTCGTCCGGGAGGTCCACCTCGTCGGGGTCGATCTCGGCGTCGGTCAGCTCCTCGAGCACGACGACGATGCGGTCGCTGGGCTCGTCGTAGGCCACCCCGATGGCCCCGACCGTCCAGAGGTCGATGGCCGGCTCGGTCAGCGTGAGGTCCGCAGGTCCGACGCTGTACGGCGCCGGCTCGAGGTCGTCGAGCAGACCGTCGAAGTACTCGGCCAGGGCCGCGACCTGCTGCTTCTCGCAGCGCAGGGTGACGACCAGGGCGTCGTCGCGCACCTGCAGGTAGAAGACGCGCTGGCCCGGGGGCCCGATGGCACCCGCGGTGAAGACGTCTGGGCTGGGCAGGTCGAACGAGGTGCTCATGACGGGGCGAGGGTGCGTAGGTCGCCGGTGGAGTTCACGGCCAGCACGACGGGGCCGTCGACGCTGTAGAGGATCGCCGACACGGAGCATGGCGACACGACGATGCGCTGGAACAGGTCGAGGTGGGTGCCCATCGCGTGGGCCACTGCCGCCTTGATGGGGTCGGCGTGGGAGACGGCGACGACCGTCTCGCCGGGGTGAGCGGTGCGGATGCGGTCGATCTCGGAGGTGATGCGGGTCTGCATCTCGGTGAAGGACTCGCCGCCCGGGAAGCGGAACCCGCTGGGGTTGCGCTGCACGGTGCGCCACTCGGGGAGCTTGTAGAGCTTCTTGAGCTCGGCTCCCGTCCAGTCGCCGAACTCAGCCTCCAGCAGGCCCTTGCTCCGCCGCACGCGCAGCCCGAGGGCCTTGGCGATCGGTGCCGCCGTCTCCTGCGTCCGCTCGAGTGGGGAGGCGTAGACCGCGGCGACGCGCCTCTTGTCGGTCTGCAGCGACGCGATGCGCTCCGCCACCGCTCGAGCCTGCTCGCGGCCCTTGTCGGCGAGGTGCAGCCCGGGGGCCCGACCGGGAAGGACCTTGCCGGTCGTGGGCGTCTGCCCGTGGCGGACGAGGAGCACGAGCGTGGGCTTCGGAGGCGTCGGGCGGGGCATGGTCGGGCGCCAACCTATCTTTCGGGGCGTGGAATCCGACCGCCGCGCGCTGCTCGACCAGCTCCAGGCGGAGGTTGTTGGCTGCCGGGCCTGCCCCCGTCTCGTGGCCTGGCGGGAGGCCGTGGCGACCGAGCGCCGGGCTGCGTTCCGGGACGAGGAGTACTGGGGGCGCCCGGTGCCCGGCTTCGGTGATCCCGATGGGCGCCTCGTCATAGTCGGCCTGGCGCCGGCCGCCCACGGTGCCAACCGGACGGGCCGGATGTTCACCGGCGACCGCAGCGGGGACTTCCTCTTCTCCGCCCTGCACCGCACAGGGTTCGCCAACCAGTCCGAGAGCGTCAGCCTCGATGACGGGCTGCGCCTCACGGACGTCTGGATCACGGCCCCGGTGCGCTGTGCCCCTCCAGCCAACAAGCCGACTGTCGAGGAGCGCGACACCTGTCGGTCTCTCTGGCTGGAGCGTGAGCTGCAGCTGCTGGAGGGGCGGGTCTTCCTGTCTCTCGGGGGCTTCGGCTATCAGGTGCTGTGCGGGATCCTCGGGGTCCGGGGCCGCCCGCCGTTCCGTCACGGCGTCGAGGTCGATCTGGGCGACGGGCGCTGGATCCTCGGCAGCTACCACGTGAGCCAGCAGAACACCTTCACCGGCAAGCTCACCGAGCCCATGTTCGACGCCGTCCTCCTCCGGGCCCGGGAGCTCATCGCCCCCGTCCCCTGACGCCGCGGCGGCAACCCGCTCGGTTCTGGGGGCAGCAGCTGGGCACATGTGCCAGCTGCTGCCCCCAGAACGGTGGGTGGTTCAGCCCAGGAGGGCGTTGAGCTCCCCGGCCGCGTACAGGACGGCCGTGACGCCGAGGAAGGACGCCACCGTGACGCGCAGGCGGCGGTCGGTGGCCCGGATGGTGAGGGCAGCACCGATGCGGGCGCCGGGCACGACACCCACCACCAGCGCGAGAGCGACACGCCAGTCGACGTGCCCCTGGAGGGCGTGGGTGATGGTGCCGGGGACGGCGAAGGCCCCGACGCACACGAGCGACGTGGCGATGGCCGCCTTCACCTCGATGCCGGCCAGCTGCACGAACGCCGGGACCATGATCACCCCGCCGCCGATGCCGAGGAGGCCCGACAGCCCGCCCGCCACGACGCCGATCACTGCGTAGCGGGGCACCAGCTCGACCTCCTCGACGTGCTCGGGCGGGCCGGCGGGTGCCTCGGGCGCGTCGGTCTCGGCCAGCGGCTCGTCGGGCGCGACCGCGGGCGGCTGCACTCGGCCCATGCGGTAGGAGGACAGGCCGAGGAGGCCAGCGGTGATGAGCTGCAGGAGGTGACCATTGCCGGGGACGTGCTCGGACGCCACGCTGCCCACCACGGCTGCGGCCAGGCCGACAGGCACCGTGGCTACCACGGCGGGCCAGAGGATCAGCCCCTCCCGGACGTATCGGACGGCGCCGCTCGCCGCGCCGGGGATGATGACCGGCAGGGCGGTGCCGATGACCGTCAGCGGGGCCAGGCCGAGCAGGCGCATCCCAGGTTGGGAGATCACGCCCCCGCCCACCCCGAAGAGCCCCGACAGCACGCCCGTGCCCAGGCCGAGCACGACCGCGATGGCATCTCGAAGGGGGCCAACGTCCACAGGCAGGGTCTACAGCACGGGCCGCTCGGGGCCGGGCGGTCCGTCGTCGGGCCATGCACAAAATGACCCGTCCGGGCCATTCCCAGGTTGACATCGCTCTGGCACGCTCAGCGCATGTTCCGACGCCGTCTGCAGGTGCTCGACAGCTACGAGGTCATCGGGGAACCGGTCGTGGGGCTGACCCGGCTCTCCTATGTCCCGTGGATCGACCGGGCCGTGTCGCCCTACCGGGCGACGCGGCTCCCGGTCGGCACCGGCACGGGCCTGGCCGAGGCGCTGCGCCGCGCCGGGCAGGCCGCGGACGTCGCCGCCGCCTGACCCTCGCTCAGGCCTTCGCGGCCGCCTTGGCCTTGGCCGGGTTGCGGGGGAAGTCGACCGCGGTCGACGGCCACCGGTCGCGGCTCTTCTGGGCCAGCTTGTTCATCAGGGCGATGGCACCAGGGTCTTCGTCGCCGGGTCGAGCGATGATCGAGCCGTCATCGATCATCCGGCTGATGATCTCCCGACCCAGGTCCGTGCGCACGATCGTGAGCGTCCAGTCGTTGTCCTTGCCGATGCCCCCGGTGGAGATGTCGGCGTGCTCGGCCGCGAAGTCCGGGCAGTGGACGCAACCCTCACGGGTCCAGGCGTGGCACTCCTTGAGGTTGATCTCGTGGTAGCTGCCGTCGCGCATCCAGATCTGGAACACGCCCTTGATGTTCATCTTGGTCATCTCGGACTTGGCCAGGCCGTACTTGGTCCAGAACAGCTCCTCGAAGATCGAGTCGTCGAAGGTCTTCGAGCAGAGCAGCCCGATGTTGAACACGAAGGGCTTGGCCACCTTGCCGACCTTGCGGCTCCACATGATCGGCGGCACCGAGGACTGGCAGCTCATCCCGACCAGGGCCAGCTTGGTGAACCCCCGCTCGATGGCCTCGGGGAGAGCCAGCGTGTTGGCCGAGTACGTGTAGCGAGACCCGGCGGCCGCGAGGACCTCGTCCTTGGTGGCCGCGACACCCGGTCGGGCCTTCCAGCCGTCCTCCCCGGTGCCCTCCACGTAGGAGGTGAGGGCGGCCTCGATGTACCCCTGCTCGAGGGCCCAGATGAGCAGCGCGGAGACGAGCCCTCCGTCCTGGCCCATCTTGTGGACCATGTCGTCGCTGGCCCTGGTGAGGAGGACGTCCTGGTAGATCCCGGCCGCCTCCTCGGGCTGGCGGACGCGAGCGAAGAGGTGCTCGTCGGCCGAGGGCTCCCAGGCCCGGAACCGGGGGCAGGCCCGGGTGCACGAGGTGCAGCCCTTCTCCCCGTGGATGCAGTTGTCGGCGCCCAGCTCCTCCTCGAGGTGGAAGGGCTTGTAGGCGCCCGGCGTCGTGCTCGTAGCCGATCACGTCGTGCGGGCAGGCGATGACACAGCCGGCGCACCCGGTGCAGAGCCCCGAGGTGATGACCTCGTCGAAGAGCTCCTTCCACTGGAGCTGCCAGCGCTCCTTGTTGCCCGCCGACAGCGCGTACGGGCCCTCCTCGACGGTCTCCGACAACGTCATGGCCCGACTGTAGACAGGCCCCTCCTTGGCGGACGACCCGGACCGTCGGTCAACATGCGGGCATGGACCTGACGTACCCGCCCGAAGCCGAGCAGTTCCGCACAGAGATCCGCGGCTGGCTGGAGGAGAACCTCCCTGAGGGCTGGTTCGACGAGGGCTTCGAGATGGCACCGGAGGAGCGCCAGGCGTTCAACGAGGCCTGGCCGGCCAAGCTCTACGAGGGGGGCTGGATCTGCGCCACGTGGCCGAAGGAGTACGGCGGCAAGGGGCTGACGCTCATGCAGGGAGTTGTGCTGGCCGAGGAGTTCGCCCGGGCCAAGGCTCCGCTTCGCGCCGACTTCTTCGGGGACACCCTCGTCGGGCCCACCATCCTCCAGTGGGGCACCGAGGAGCAGAAGCAGGAGTACCTGCCGAAGATCATGCGGGGCGAGACGCGCTGGTGCCAGGGGTTCAGCGAGCCGGACTCGGGCTCGGACCTGGCATCGCTCAAGACCACGGCCGTGCTCGACGGCGACGAGTGGGTGATCAACGGCCAGAAGGTGTGGACCACCCAGGCCCAGTTCGCCGACTTCTGCTTCCTTCTGGCCCGCACCGACCCGAACGTGGTCAAGCAGGCCGGGATCTCCTACCTGCTCGTGCCGATGGACCAGCCCGGCATCGAGGTCCGCCCCATCACCCAGCCGGACGGGACGGCTGAGTTCAACGAGGTGTTCTTCGCCGACGCTCGTTGCCCTGAGGCCAACGTCGTCGGCGGTCTGAACAACGGCTGGGCCGTGGCCAACACGACGCTGGGCTTCGAGCGGGGCCAGTCGGCCACCACCGGCCACCGGCGCTTCGAGGACGAGCTCCGCCTCATGACCGACGCGGCCAAGGCCAACGGCGCCATCGCCGACCCGCTGATCCGGCAGCGCTTGGCCCGCTACCACTCGAAGGTCCAGATCACCCGCATCAACGGACTGCGATCCCTGACCGTGGCGGTCACCGGGCGCAAGGACCCGGCGGTCAGCGCGCTCGGCGCCACGAACAAGCTCTGGTGGTCCGAGATGCACCAAGAGGCGCTGGAGCTGGCCCTCGACATCCATGGCGCGGACGCCCTGCTGGCCGACTGCGGACCGCCGCAGGGCACCTGGCCCGCCACGATGCGCGCGGCCAAGCGCGACAGCTATTCGGTCAGCCCCATGGTCTCGGCGTTCTTCTTCAGCCGCTCCGAGACCATCTGGGGCGGCACCTCGCAGATCCAGCGCAACATCGTGGGCGAGAAGGTCCTGGGCCTTCCGAAGGAGCCGAAGGCGCCGTCGAAGCAGGGGTGACTAGGGACCGGGCCAGATCCACCGGTACCCTCTCCCGACGCATGGCGACCCCCCGTCACACCGCTGCTCGCGGTCGATCCTGGCCGCAGCGCCTCGTCGTCGCCGCCGGTTGCGCGGTGGTCGCGGTCTGCGTGGGGTCAGCGGCGCTGGCCGGCTACTTCGGGGTGCGTCTGGCCCAGATAGACCGGGTCAGCGACATCGACATCGGTGGCGCTCCGCCGGGGGAGCCCGCGAACTTCCTCATCGTCGGCAGTGACAGCCGGGAGGGCCTCGACCCGGACCTGAGCGGCTTCTCCGACGACGGCGAGGTGGGCTGCGACTGCACTGACACGATCATGGTGCTCCGGGTCGACCCCGAGGCGACGACGGCCCAGATCCTCTCCTTCCCCCGTGACCTCCGGGTCGAGATCGCTGGGACCGGTGAGGTGGCCCGCATCAACAGCGCCCATGCCCACGGCGAGCAGGTGCTCATCGACACGATCGAGCAGAACTTCGGGGTACCGATCCACCACTACGTGGAGATCGACTTCGTGGGCTTCGAGAAGCTCGTCAACGCGGTGGGCGGCGTGCCCCTCTGGTTCGACGCCCCTGTGCGCGACACCGAGACAGGGCTCACGGTCGAGTCCTCCGGATGCCGCGTGCTCGACGGCGACCAGGCTCGGAAGTTCGTCCGCTCTCGCTATCTGCAGTATCAGGACGAGGACGGCGACTGGCGCTCGGACGGAACGGCCGACCTCGGGCGCATCACACGCCAGCAGATCTTCATCAAGCGGGCCGTATCGAAGGCCGTCAGCCGGGGCCTGACGAACCTGGGAACCCTGAACGAGCTCATCTCGGCGGGGGTCGAGAGCGTGCGCCTCGACAAGCTGCTCGACATCGGCGACATCCGAGCCCTCGGCCAGCGGTTCGCCAGCTTCGACTCCGACGAGCTGATCAGCCACACCATCCCGACGGAGGCCCACACGACGGGCCGTGGCTACGGCGGCGAGGACGCGCTGATGCGGCAGGCCGAGCCGATCCTCAACATCTTCCGGGGCCTGCCCCCGGGAACGATCAGCCCCCAGGCGATCGAGCTCACCGTCCTGAACGGCACGGGCCTGCAGGGTCAGGCTGCCGACGCGGCCGGCGCCTTCGAGCGGCTGGGCTTCGTGCTCGGCGAAGTCGACACCTACCCCGACGGGACGGTTGGCCGTACGACCGTGTTCTTCGGTGACGGCGCGGACGCCGAGGCCTCTGCCCGGCGCGTCGCCCGGCACATCACGGGAGGCGCGGCCCTGAAGCACGATCCTGACGTGGAGGACGGGGGCGTGGTCCTCGTGACAGGACAGGACTTCACCACCGTCCACGACCAGCCGGCCCCCGAGGGGTCGCCCGACGACCTTCTCATCACGACGTCGACGACGGCCGGAGCGCCGGGCGAGACCACCACGAGCACTGCGCCGACGACCACCACGACGGAGCCCGCCGCGATCGGATACGGCACGGGCGAGCCCCCGCCCGGCGTCACCTGCGGCTGAGGGCTCGACAGCCACGGGCAGCAGCACGGGTGCTGACGACCGCGCGAGTGGTCCTCGCTGCCGGGCACTGAATCGAACCGGGGTGCGAACTGCGTCACTAGCGACGCTGTTCGCACCCCGGTTGGTGGGCTGGCTGGTTCGTGCTGGCTCGTTCGGTCAGCTGCTCCGCTTGGTGGCGGCCGTTGTGCTCTTGGCCGCCTTGCGAGCAGTGCGACTCGTCGTGGTGGCCGCCCGCTTGGCCGTGGTCGACGTGCGCTTGGCTGACTTCCGGGCCGAGGTGGCCGTGCCCTTGGCACCCGCCTTGGCCGTCCGGGTCGTACGAGCAGCGCCTCGAGAGGCGGCCCGACCGGTGCGCTCACCGGTGCGCTTGGCCTCGTTGGCGGCCTCGATCACGCTCTCGGTGGCGTCGGCGGCGATGGCTCGGACCTTGTCGGCCGTCTTCCGAGCCGTCTTCGTGCCGCGGGGCGAGGTGCGCGGCTTCTTGCGCCGCAGGACCGTGGCGATCAGATCGCCCACGGCGCTGACGCTGCCCTGAGCAAGGCCACCCACGGTGTCGCCGACCCGGTCCACCATCCCAGCTGCAGCACCGACCACGAGGTTGCCCGGGGGCGTGTCCGGCGAGCGAGGGTGGGGATGAGTCGGGGCGACGCGCTTGGCGGCCTCCATGGCATCGCCCAGGTCGTTGAGGGCGTTCCGGCCCAGCTCGTCACGGACCATGGGGAAGTACTCGTCCTCCTCCTCCTTGACGTGGTGGCGGACGTTCTCCATGAGGACGGTGACCTTGGCGTCGAAGCGCTCGTCCTCCGGGCTCATCTTCTCCAGCTCGGAGAGCACCCACTTCACGATGTGGTGCTCCTCGAGGCTCTCCAGCGCGATGTCCTCGGTCTCGGGAACGGTGGCCCGGGTGACCGGGTAGAAGAGGAGCTCCTCCACCACGGCGTGGACGGACAGCTCCTCGATGATCTGATCGACGATCTGCCGCTTCGTGGCGTAGGCCTGGTCGCCCGCCTTCTCGAAGCGCTTGAAGAGGGCCTCGACGGTCTTGTGATCTTCCTTGAGCAGGGTGATGGCGTCCATGGGACCCCGGCTACCCGTCGAGCCAGATGTGCAGACTCCAGCAACGCGTTGGCGCGACCGGCCCTCGGTCGGTGCGGGTCCCCCCGGTGCTCGTCGGAGCGATCTCGTCGGTGTCTGTACCGGTCGTGCAGCATCTCGATCACCGCAGCGGGCGGACCTTCCGGGGCAACCAGTCGGCCGTTGTGGGAGGATCTTCGGGCCATCAGAGAGCCGAGGTCAGGTGCTGTGGCCCGGCTGGGAACCATTTGGGGGACTTCATGTTCCACGCTCGCCGCGCCTCGCTCGGTAAGGGGCTTCTCGCCGCGCTCGCACTCTCCGCTCTCGTCCTCGCTGGGCTGAGCCCTGCCAGCGGCGCTCCACCGGCACCGCAGCTGGGACCGGTCGAGAGCGCCAGGGGCTCCGCCGCCGTCTACATCGTGCAGATGGCCGAGGACCCGGTCGTGGCCTACGACGGTGGTGAAGCCGGCTACGCGCCGACAGCGCGCGGACGGGGCCAGCACGTCGACCCGAACAGCGCCCACGTGCGGCGCTACGCGCAGCTCCTCGATCGCCGCCACGCCGAGGCCCTGGCTGCCACGGGCGCACCGGCGGACGCGAAGTTCTACGACTACCGCTTCTCCTACAACGGGTTCGCAGCGACCTTGACGCCGGCCCAGGTGGCCCGCCTCGAGCAGCAGCCCAACGTGGTTGCCGTCAGCCTCGACGAGACACGGCAGCCAACCACCGACAACACCACGGTCGAGATGGGGCTGAGCACCCCTGGCGGCTTCTGGCAGACCGGCAGCAAGGGCGAGGACGTGATCATCGGCGTCATCGACACGGGCATCTGGCCCGAGCACCCGAGCTTCTCCGATCAGACCGACCTCGCCGACCGACCGGGCAGCAGCGGCAAGCGCACCATCGCTCCCTGGTACAAGACGATCCCGTCGGATTGGCACGGCACCTGCCAGTCCGGCGAGCAGTGGTCCCGCAACGACTGCAACAACAAGCTCATCGGCGCGCGCTACTTCATCGAGGGCCTGACCCGCCGCGGCGTTGACCCCGCCGACTATGCCTCCGCGCGTGACCGCGACGGTCACGGTACGCACACCGCGAGCACGGCCGGCGGCAACGAGGGCGTCGATCCGAGCATCTTCGGCAGCGACCTCGGTGTCGGGACGATCTCCGGCATGGCGCCCCGGGCGCGCATCGCGGCGTACAAGGGCTGCTTCGGTGAGGCCGGCTGCGTCACGAGCGACCTCGTGATGGCGATCGACACCGCCGTCGCCGACGGCGTGGACGTCATCAACTACTCGATCGGCTCCAACACGCCCGCGATGCTGTCGCCGGATTCGGTGTCGTTCCTCTTCGCCCGCCAAGCGGGCGTCTTCGTCGCGACGTCCGCCGGCAACGCCGGCCCCGGTGAGTTCACGGTCGGTTCGCCGGCCGCCTCACCATGGCTCACCGCTGTCGGCGCCAGCACCCACTCCCGCATCTTCACGAACACCGTGACCCTCGGCAGCGGCGAGACCGTGGAGGGCGGCAGCGTCACCCTCGGCGCCGGGCCTGCCCCGCTCGTCGACGGCGGCGATGACTGCCCCGGTGGGCTGGATCCCGCGGAGGTCGGCGGCGCGATCGTGTTCTGCCTCCGGGTGACCGGCATCCCGCGCGTCTCCCACGGTGCCGGCGTGGCCGCCGCCGGAGGGGTTGGGATGATCTTGTTCGATCCGCCGCAGGTGAACGTGACGCCGACGGACAACCACGTCCTCCCTGTCTCGACGGTTCTCGCCCCCGCGGCGGAGACCATCATCGAGTACATGGAGGCCGAGGGCGACGACGCCACGGCGACGATCTCGGCGGGGTCGCGCGACACGCGTGAGGACCCGACCGCCGAGATGGCTGTGTTCTCCTCCCGGGGCCCGAACGGCGCCGTGGCGGACATCATCAAGCCCGATGTGACCGCGCCCGGCGTTCAGATCCTCGCCGGCGCTGCGCCGAACCCGTGGCTCGGTGCTCCCGGCCAGCTGTTCCAGGCGATCCAGGGCACGTCGATGTCGAGCCCGCACGCGGCAGGCGTCGCCGCGCTGCTGGTGGGCGAGCACGGCGACGATTGGACGCCGGCCATGTACCAGTCGGCGATGACGACGACTGCGCACCAGGACGTCGACAAGGAGGACGGCACCACGCCCGGGGATCCGTTCGACTTCGGTGGCGGCCACATCCAGCCCAACTCGGCCAACGACCCGGGCCTCGTGTACGACGCCGATTTCTCCGACTACGTCGCGTTTCTCTGCGGCGCCGGTGAGCTGAGCGGATGCGGCGGGAACGCCATCGATCCGAGCGACCTCAACTTGCCGACGATAGGCATCGGAGAGCTCGCCGGTAGCCAGAGCGTGACCCGCGAGGTGACGAACGTCGACGACGCTGCGGCGACGTACACGCCGACGATCGTGGCTCCTGTCGGCGTCACGGTCGCCGTGGACCCGCCGGCGATCGTCATCGATCCCGGCGAGACTGCGACCTATGCGCTCACCTTCACGGTGACGCCGGCCGCCACGCTCGACGAGTGGGCGTTCGGATCGATCACCTGGTCGGACGGGGCCGGGCACTCGGTGCGTAGTCCGATCGCCGTGACGCCGGTGGCGCTGTCGGCGCCTGACGAGGTCTCGGGTGAGGGGGCCCAGGGCGAGCTGTCCTATGACGTGACCTTCGGGTACGCCGGCCCGTTCAGTGCGATCCCGCAGGGCCTCGTCCCGGCGACGGTCGAGTCTCGTTCGGTCGTCGACGACCCGGCGGACGACATCAACGTCGCTCTCCAGACCGGTGTCGGCATCGACGTCTTGACGATCCCCGTCGGAGCCGATGTCCAGCACCTGCGGGTGTCGCTGTTCGACGAGAACACCGACGGCGAGGACGACCTCGACCTCTACCTGTTCGATCCGGACTTCAACTTCATCGACGACAGCGGCACCGTGACCTCGGCGGAGCAGGTCGATGCACCGAACCCTGTCGAGGGCGAATGGACGCTGGTCGTCCACGGCTGGGAGACCGACGGAGCGGACGCCCTCTACGACCTCTTCACTTGGCAGGTCCCGGCGACGGACCTCCTGAACATGACCGTCACCTCTCCGGCGGTGGCTGTCCTCGGGGCGACCGAGACGCTCACCGTCGCATGGAGCGGCCTGGAGCACGGCGCGTCGCTACCTGGGTCGCGTCGCGTACAGCAACGGGTCCGACCTCGGGGGATCCCTAGTCTCCATCCACGCCTGAGCGCTGACCTCGAACGGCCGAAATGCGTCCACGACGTACCGCTCTTCGCTGCAGTCGTGGCCGTGCGCAATCGATCGGCCGGCTAGAGAGTCCTGTCAGAGCTCCCACGTCGCGCCCAGCCAGCGCCAATCTGCAGCGGCAGATCACGGCTCGCTGGGCTTAGCGCGGTTCAGTCGGCGCAATAGCTGCAATGCGCCCTCGGCAGGACTCGAACCTGCGCACACGGCTCCGGAGGCCGATGCTCTATCCGCTGAGCTACGAGGGCAAGGGCTGGCGACTGTAGCCCAGAACCCCTGGAATCCGGGACTTGCGAGCGAACATCCGATGCGCTTCTAGCGCCTGCTCCGGTGGCCCGGTGCGTCCGCCCCAACGCTGACCCAGAGGGTCAGGAGACGAAGCGATGGGCCGCACCACACCACAGGTCGATGGGCTCAGCTCAGGCCGCGGAGCCGGACGCGGACAGCGGTGACACCCCTACGGCCGCCGTCCCGGGCCCAAGCACCGAAGCCGTGCGATCCGCGGGGGGTGTCCCCTGCGAGACTGCTCCGATGCCGAAGGTGGTGCGGCCCGGACCCTGGGGGGGAAGAGCGTCTTGACCGAGCCGCGCATCGGGTTCTGTCGGATGGCAGACGGCTCCCAGGTCGCCTACGCGACGGCCGGCGAGGGGCCGCCGCTCGTGCTCGTCCCGGGATGGCTGTCGCACGTCGAGCGACTGTGGTCGCATCCGTCGTCGGCCTCCGCGCTGGCGCAGCTCTCTGAATCCCACCGGTTCATCTGGTACGACCGCGTCGGCGGCGGGCTGTCCGACCGGAGTCGGCCTACCAGCACCATCGACGACGACCTCGCCCAGCTCGAAGCCGTCCTCGAGGCGAACGAGGTCGACCGCGGGCGCTTCATCGGCTACTCCGCCGGCGGTCCCGTCGCCACCGTGTTCGCCGCCGCCCACCCGCGGCGGGTCGAGCACCTCGTGCTCTGCTCCACGTACGCACTCGGCAGCGATCTGAGCAGTCAGGACGCCCACGACAGCCTGAGCGGACTCATCGCCAGCAACTGGAAGCTGGCCACGCTGGCCATGTCATCGATCTTCCTGCCCAACGGTGGCGCAGAAGACCTCACCTGGTTCAGCAAGTTCCAGCGCGACGCCGCCGACCCGTCCATGGCCGTTGCGCTCATCGACTACATCCGCAGCCACGACGTGCGCGACGAGCTGAGCCGACTCCGCGTCCCGACGACCGTGCTCACCAACCGACACGACCCAGCCGTGCGACCCGAGCTCAGCAAGCACGTGGCCCGTCTCGTGCCCGGCGCACGGCTTCAAGTGCTCGAGGGGAGCGAGCACGACCCGTTCATCCGCGACAGCGGTGACCTCGTGGCGGCCATCCTTGCCGCGGTCGAGGGGCGACCCTTCACGCCGACTCCGCCACCGACCACGAGCGTCGTGGCGCTCACCCGCCGCGAGACCGACGTGCTCACCCTGCTCGGGCGGGGCGCGTCCAACAAGGACATCGCCCGCGACCTCGGCGTCCAGGCCTCCACCGTCGAGCGCCACGTCACCAACCTCTACCGCAAGCTCGGCGCCAAGGGACGGGCCGACGCCGCCGTGCACGCCGTCGCCCGGGGCCTCGTCACACCGCCCCGCTGAGGTAGCGGACTACGGGATTTCCCGTGGTCCGAGCCCCGGATCTCCGCGAAGCCAGGACACCCGCCCGATTCGTACGGTCAGCCCATGACCACGATCCAGGAAGCGCCCACCAAGACGACCGGCCCCAACCTCGCTGTCGCGCGACTGCTCGGCGAGGACGCCGATCGCCGCTGGAGCGAGCTCGACGAAGGGCGCCGCCTGCCCGCGGACCTCTACGAGTCCGCCCTCGCCGCCGGCCTCTTCCGCACCCTGGTGCCGCCCGCGCTCGGTGGGTCGGGCGGCCCTCCGATCGACTGGTTCCGCAACGGCCTAGAGCTGGCCTGGCACGAGCCTTCCCTCGGCTGGGTGGTCACCCAAGGGGCAGCCGAGCTCGGGTGGCTCACCGCGAGCGCGGATCCGGTGTTCGCAAAGGAGGTGCTCAGTGATCCCGCTCGGCTCGTCGTCCACGACTCTGGCCGGCCTCGGCGAGCTCATCCTCGATGGTGACAGCGCCACGCTCAGGGGCCAGTGGGCCTTCGACACCGGCTGCACCGGCGCGACGTGGGTGGGCGGCCTGACCATGGTCGCCGGCGCTGCCACCGATGACGGTCTGCCGGTGCTGCGCTTCGCGCTTGTGCCCGCGGCACGAGCAACGATCGCTGATGACTGGAACCCCACCGGCCTACGGGGCACGGGGAGCCACAGCATCACGATCCCCCGGCAGGAGATCGACCCGGCCTGGACGTTCACGCCGTTCGAGCCCACCACCAACGACTACGGCCCTCACCGCGTGCTCGTCGGCAACGGCAACTGGCCCATCGCCACCTCGGTTGCCGCCGTGCAGCTCGGCGCTGCCCGTCGCGCCCTCGACGAGGCCAAGGAGGTCCTCCTCTCCAAGGCCCCCGCGCCCGCCTTCGTCACGCTGGCCACCAACGCCGCCGTCCAGCGGGAGTTCCTGCGCGCCGAGGGCCTGTGGCACGCCTGCCGCTCCTCGGTGGAGCTGGAGCTGACGCAGATGTGGGACGAAGCAGAGCGGCTCGGCGAGCTGAGCCCGGCCCAGCGGGTGCGCCTGTTCGCCGCCAACGCCACCGCCAGCGAGCAGGCCGTGCACATCATCGACTCGATGTGCGAGCTCACCGGCACGGTCACCCTCGACCGCACCCATCCGCTCAGCCGCTCTCGCCGCGACGCCGACGTGCTTCGTGGTCACGTCGCCGTGAACGGCCAGTCGGTGGAGTACGGCGGCGCGGTCGCTCTCGGCGTGCTCGCCGAGGAGGTGCGGGTCTGACATGCCCACCGCGGCCGCCTACCTCGAAGCGAAGGCCACGACCGAAGCCCTTCTGACCTCGCTGAGGGCCGAAGACCTCGCACGGACCTGTCCCTCCACACCGGCGTGGTCGATACAGGACGTGGTCGCACACCACGTGCACGCCACAAGCGACTTCCTCGACGGAACCTTCCCGGCGGCGACCTACACGGCCATCGTCGGCGGCGATGAGCCCGAACGGGTCCTGGCCGCCGAGGAGCGGGACGCGTGGACGGCGAGCGGCGTCGAGGTCCGCCGAGGCCGGCCCCTCCCGGCGATCTTCGCTGAGTGGGATGAGCTGGTCGCAGGCATCGACGACAGAGGCGCCGGCATGGTGCTCGACCTCGGGATGCATCTCGCCGACATCGCAGAGGCGATCGGCGCGGCCGATGTCGTGTCGTTGCGCGTGGCTGAGGAGAGCATCCTGGGCTGGTATCACGCCTTCGTCGTCCCTCGGCTCGCGGTGGCCGGCACCGCCGTGGCCTTGGTGGCCACCGACTCCGGACGCCGTTGGGGGAGCAGCAGCATCCCGACCGTCGCGGGAACCACCTACGACCTGCTGCGCACGATCGGGGGTCGCCGTACGCGCGCCGAGGCGGACGCGCTCCTCGACTGGGGTCAATCCGCCGACGACGTGCGGGACCTGCTGCCGGTGTACGGCTGGCCGGGATGAGATCTCGGGCCGGCCGTCCGCCGCGATGGTGACCTCAACGATCGAACCGCTTCTCGGTCGTGCCGGACTGCTGGGTAACCTGCTCCGATGCCCAGCCCCACCGTGCTCGTCGTCGAGGACGACCCGGTC
The DNA here is from genome assembly GCA_963846555.1 of uncultured Microthrixaceae bacterium. GTDB lineage: Bacteria > Actinomycetota > Acidimicrobiia > Acidimicrobiales > VFJN01 > VFJN01. The sequence goes on along the minus strand of CAWJWI010000004.1, from coordinate 2,971,681 downwards.
ATCCTGCGCTTGCTCGAGGTGAACTTCGAGCTGGAGGGCTTCGAGGTGGTGCTGGCCCACGACGGCGTCGAAGGGGTGGAGCTGGCACGGGCCGACAAGCCCGACATCATCGTCAGCGACATCATGATGCCGAGGATGTCGGGCATCGAGCTGGTCGAGGCGCTGAAGGCCGACGAAGCCACGGCATCGATCCCGATCATCCTGCTGTCGGCCAAGGCGCAGACGAGCGACCTGAAGTCGGGGATGGACGCCGGGGCGGACGACTACATCACCAAGCCGTTCGAGCCGCTCGACCTCGTCGACCGCGTCAACGCGCTGCTGTCCCGCTAGCCGACCCGAGGCCCCCCGCCGTGATCAGAAGCACTCTCACCGCCGCCCTGCGCGCCGCCCTCGCTGACGTTGGCGTCGAAGCGCCCGACGACATCCACCTCGAGCGACCCAGCCGCCGCGAGCACGGCGACTGGTCGTCGAACGTGGCCATGGCCACGGCCAAGCGAAACGGTCGGGTGCCGCGCGACCTGGCGGGGGAGCTGGTGGAGCGGCTCAACGCGGCTCCTCCCGCTCATGTCGAGCGGGCCGAGATCGCCGGACCCGGCTTCGTGAACTTCCACCTGCGCGAGACCTGGCTGCACGACGTCCTGAGCGACGTCGTGGCTGCGGGCGATGACGGCTACGCCCGGCCCGACATCGGGGGCGGCACGAAGGTCAACGTCGAGTTCGTCTCCGCCAACCCCACGGGCCCGCTGCATGCAGGTGCGGGGCGATGGGCCGCCTTCGGCGATGCGCTGTGCCGGATCCTCGATCGCTGCGGCTACGTCGTCCACAGGGAGTACTACCTCAACGACCGGGGGGTGCAGATGGGCCTCTTCGGCGCCTCGCTGGCCGCCCGGAAGGCAGGCACCGCGCTCCCAGAGGACGGCTACCAGGGCGAGTACATCGCGGAGTGGGCAGCCGAGATGCCCGACGACGTCGACCCGGTGACGTGGGGCTACGACCGGGTGAAGTCGGACCTGCGTCAGAGCCTCACCGCTGTCGGGGTCGACTTCGACACCTGGTTCAGCGAGCAGAGCCTCGTGGAGTCGGGCGCCATCGACGCCACCCTGGCCGACCTGCGCGCCAACGGCGTCGTGTTCGAACAGGACGGCGCCACGTGGCTTCGCACCACCGACTTCGGTGACGACAAGGACCGCGTCCTCGTGAAGTCCGACGGCGAGCCCACCTACCTCCTTCCCGACCTGGCCTACCACCGCGACAAGTTCGCCCGGGGCCACGAGCTGCTCATCGACATCTGGGGGGCTGACCATCACGGGTACATGGCCCGGCTCAAGGTCGGCGTCCAGGCGCTCGGGCACGCACCCGAGGAGCTCGAGATCATCCTCGGGCAGCTCGTCGTGCTGGTGAAGGGGGGCCAGGAGGTGCGGCTGTCCAAGCGGGCCGGCGACCTGGTGCTCCTCGATGACCTCGTGGACGCGGTCGGTGCTGACGTGGCTCGCCTCACCTTCCTGCTCCAATCGCTCGACACCCGCCAGACGATCGATCTGGACCTCATCACGGCCCAGTCCAACGAGAACCCCGTGTTCTACGTCCAGTACGCCAACGCCCGGATCCACTCGATCGGCCGGCGGGCCGGTGAGGCGGGCATCGAGCGGGCCCCGCTGGCGGATGCGGACCTGTCGCTCCTCACCCACGAGCGTGAGCTCGATCTGTTGCGCAAGCTGTCCGAGCTGCCCGAGGTGGTGGCTCTGGCCTGCGTCGACCGAGCTCCGCACAAGGTCACGACGTGGGTGCGCGAGCTGGCTGACCGCTTCCACGGCTTCTACCACGACTGCTACGTGATCGGGGATGTGCCGCCGGAGCTCACGCAGGCCCGTCTGTGGCTCGTGGAGGCGGCCCGCACCGGGCTCGCCATCGGCCTCGACCTCCTCGGCGTCTCGGCCCCGGAGACCATGTGACCGGGCCGCTGCCCCGGAACCTGCTCCCCGACACGGCCGAGATCAGTCGCCGGCGGACGGCTGAGCGTGGGCGGGTGCGACCTGCTCGACCTGGCCGAGCGGTTCGGCACACCCCTGTTCGTATACGACGAGGCTCACCTGAGGGCCCGGTGCCGCGAGGCCGTGGCCGCCTTCGGCGACGGCGTCGCCTACGCGTCCAAGGCGTTCCTCTGCCTGGCCATGGCCAAGCTGGCGCACGAGGAGGGCATGCACATCGACGTCGCCACTGGCGGGGAGCTGCACGTGGCGCTCGCCGCGGGCGTTCCCGCCGAGCGCCTCGTGCTGCACGGCAACAACAAGTCGCTCGACGAGCTGCGCCAGGCCCGTCAGGTGGGCGTCGGTCGCATCGTGGTCGACAGCTTCGACGAGCTCGAGCGCCTCGCCTCCCTGCACGCCGAGGACGGCATCGTGCCCAAGGTGCTCATCCGGGCCACGCCTGGTGTCGAAGCCCACACCCACGAGTTCGTGCGCACGGGCCAGGTCGACTCCAAGTTCGGCTTCGGCGTGGCCGCCGGTGACGCGGCACGAGCCGTCAGCCGGGCCCAGGACTCCCCGGCGGTGGATCTGCTCGGCGTGCACATGCACATCGGCAGCCAGGTGTTCGTGGCCGACTTCTTCCACCAAGCCGTCGAGGTCGTGGCGCCGTGGGTGCGCGAGATCGGCCTGCCCGAGCTGTCCATCGGTGGGGGCCTGGGCGTGGCCTACGTCGAGGGTGAGGAGGCTCCGACGATCACCGACTGGGGCCGGGCGGTCGTCGACGCCTGTCGCGACGCGGGCGTCGACGCTCTCGTGCTGGCCGAGCCAGGCCGGGCCATCGTGGCCCAGGCCGCCCTGACGCTGTACACCGTCGGAACGATCAAGGAGGTGCCGGACGTGCGCACCTACGTGTCGGTCGACGGCGGGATGTCCGACAACCCACGGCCGGTGCTCTACGGCTCGGGCTACGAAACGGTGCTTCCTCGCGCCGCCGACGCAGAGCGGCCCCGGACCGTCACGCTCGTGGGCAAGCACTGCGAGTCAGGCGACGTGCTCGTGCGCGACGCGCAGGTACCGGCCGACCTCGCAGTCGGCGACATCCTGGCCACGCCCGTCACCGGTGCCTACGGCCACTCGATGGGGTCCAACTACAACAAGGTGCTCCGTCCCGCCGTGGTGTTCGTCGCCGACGGGCAGGCGCGACAGGTCGTGCGGCGCGAGACCTACGACGACCTGCTGCGCGCCGATGTGGGCTGACGTCCGAACCGAGGTGGGGGCCCGTCGGTGGGGCCCCTACGATCTCCCGCTGTGAGCGACGAGACGAACGGTCCATTGGTGCGCGTGGGCGTGCTCGGGTGCGGCAACGTGGGCGGGCCTCTCGTGGAGCTGATCGCCGCACAGGGCCCGGCCGTCGAGGCCCGCACCGGGCTGCGCCTCGAGGTGACGAGGATCGCCGTCAGGGACCTGGCCAAGCCCCGGCCCGCGGCCATCGACGCTGCCCTCCTGACCACGGACACCGACGCCGTGGTCAACGACCCCGATGTCGACATCGTGGTGGAGCTCATCGGCGGGATCGAGCCCGCCCGCGAGCTGATCCTCAGTGCTCTCAAGGCCGGTAAGCCCGTGGTGACCGGCAACAAGGAGCTCCTCGCCGCGGTGGGAGCCGAGCTGTTCTCGGCCGCGGAAGGGGCGGGTGTCGACCTGCTGTTCGAGGCCGCCGTCGCCGGCGGCATCCCCATCATCCGACCCCTCCGGGAGTCGCTGGTGGGGGAGCGCATCACCCGCGTCATGGGCATCGTCAACGGCACGACGAACTACATCCTCACCAGGATGAGCGAGGCAGGCGCCTCGTACGAGGACGCGCTGGCCGAGGCTCAGGAGCTGGGCTTCGCCGAGGCGGATCCCACCGCCGACGTCGAGGGCTACGACGCGGGTGCCAAGGCGGCGATCATCGCCAGCATCGCCTTCGGCGCCGCGGTCACGGGGGCCGACGTGCACCACGAGGGCATCACGGGGATCAGCGAGGTCGACATCTCATTCGCCGCCCGCATGGGCTTCGTCATCAAGCTGCTCGCCGTCGCCGAGCAGAGCGACACCGGGGAGATCGGCGTCCGCGTCCACCCGGCCATGGTGCCCCTCGCCCACCCGCTGGCCAGCGTGCGCGAGAGCTTCAACGCCGTGTTCGTCGAGGGGGCGTCGGTCGGCGACCTCATGTTCTACGGCCGCGGCGCCGGGGGCTCGCCCACGGCCAGCGCCATCCTCGGCGACCTGATCGACGCAGCCCTGAACCGGCACCAGCGGCTCGCACGCCACGGTGGGCCAGCTGGGCACGGCGCGCATCAGCCCCATCGACGAGGTGGAGTCGGCGTACTACCTGAACGTCGAGGTGCTCGACAGGCCAGGTGTGCTCGCCCAGGTGGCTGGCGTGTTCGGGGAGCACCGCGTGTCGATCCGCTCCATGGAGCAGGAGGGCCTGGGCGACGAGGCCCGCCTCATCTTCATCACCCACCGGGCCAAGGAGGCTGATGTGCAGGCCACCTTGGCCGACCTCCGCCAGCTGGAGGCGGTCGACCGCATCGGGTCCGTGCTCCGCGTCGTGGGCGACGAGCAGTAGTGCGCTACGTCTCCACGCGCGGGGTGGCCCCGCCGCTCGGCTTCGGCGACGTGCTCCTCAGCGGTCTGGCCACCGACGGCGGCCTCTACGTGCCCGACGCCTGGCCCGTCCTCGACCCGGACCTGTGGTCCGAGCCGCGGCCCTATGCCGAGGTCGCAGCCGAGGTGATGTGGCCCTATGTCGAGGGGACGCTTGACCGCGACGACCTGGCCGAGATCGTGGCCGAGGCGTACGCCACCTTCGACCATCCTGAGGTCTGCCCGGTCGTCGAGCTCGGCGACCTCCACGTCCTCGAGCTGTTCTGGGGTCCGACTCTGTCCTTCAAGGACGTGGCCCTGCAGACGGTCGGCCGCCTGTTCGACCACGAGCTCACCCGCCGGAGCGAGCGGGCCACGATCGTGGTCGCCACCTCGGGGGACACGGGCTCGGCCGCCATCGAGGCGTGCGTGGGCCGCGACACGCTCGACATCGTCGTGCTGCACCCCGCCGGCCGTGTGAGCGACGTGCAGCGCCGGCAGATGACCACCGTCGAGGCACCGAACGTGCACAACGTGGCCATCGAGGGCACCTTCGACGACTGCCAGGACCTCGTGAAGGCCCTCTTCGCTGACGAGGGCTTCCGCACCAAGGTGCGGCTGTCGGCCATGAACTCGATCAACTGGGCTCGTGTGATGGCCCAGGTCGTCTACTACGTGACGACGACGGCCAAGCTCGGGCCCAGCTCGTTCACTGTCCCCTCGGGCAACTTCGGCAACATCTTCGCGGGCTGGGTGGCCGAGAGGATGGGCCTGCCGATCGAGCAGCTCGTCATCGGATCGAACAGCAACGACATCCTGGCCCGCTGGGTGGCCGACGGGTCGATGGTCGCCGAGGAGGTCGTGCCCACGCTGAGCCCGGCCATGGACATCCAGGTCTCGTCCAACCACGAGCGCCTGCTGTTCGAGCTGACCGGCCGTGACGGCGCTCGCACGGCCGAGCTGCTTCAGCGCTTTCGGGGGTTGGGCTCGGTGGAGGCACCGCAGACCGACCGGTTCCAGGCCGCGACCGTGGATGACGCAGAGACGTTGGCCACGATCAGGTCCGTCCACGATGACATGGGGATGCTCGTCGATCCCCACACCGCCGTGGGGATAGCGGCGGCCCGCGCGCAGCGTCGCGATCCGAGCTCTCCCATGGTCTGCGTGGCCACGGCCCACCCTGCGAAGTTCCCCGACCCGGTGGAGCAGGCGACCGGTGTGCGTCCTCCGCTGCCGGCGCGCTTGGCCGACCTCTTCGAGCGCGAGGAGCGCTTCGAGGTCCTCCCCGCCTCCGTCGGTGCCGTGCAGGCCTACGTCGACCAGGCCATCGCTTAGCTGATCCTGCCAGTACCCCGGGAAGGGGATCTGGCCCAGAACGGCGAATTGCACCCGTGCGGGCGGTCAACCTGGCGGGCGACCAGACCTGGAGGTGCGTCAGTGCACAAGGGAACCGCTCGCCGGCTGCTCGCAGCCGTAGCAATGCTCGCCGCCGTGATCGCCGTCGGCGTGGGGTCAGCGCCCCCGGCCCAGGCCGTCCCGCCCACCTGGGCGGATGCGGCCACCGCGCCGATCCACCCTGGCGTGATGATGTTCACCGACGGTGCGCAGTGCACCGCCAACTTCGTCTTCACCGACGCCACGGACGTCTACATCGGCTACGCCGCGCACTGCGCCGGGACTGGCGCGGCGACCGACACCAACGGCTGCAACGCAGGGAGCCTGCCCCTCGAGACGCCGGTCGAGATCGACGGCGCCACCCAGCCCGGGGCCCTCGCCTACTCGTCCTGGCTGGCCATGCAGGCCGCGGGCGAGACCGACGCCAACACGTGCGAGTACAACGACTTCGCCCTGGTCAGGCTGCATCCGTCAGACCACGTGCTGGTGAACCCGTCGATCCCCCACTGGGGCGGGCCGACGGGGCTCAACACGGGCGGAATCCCCGCCGGCAGCACGCTCTACAGCTACGGCAACTCGAGCCTGCGCCAGGGCGTCGCGCTGCTCTCGCCCAAGAGCGGGGTCAGCCTGGGCACCACAGGCGGCGGCTGGTCACACCCGGCCTACACAGTCTCGCCTGGCGTCCCGGGCGACTCCGGTTCGGCGATGCTCGACTCGGCTGGCCGGGCCAGCGGCGTGCTGTCCACGCTGGGCCTGGCGCCCCTGCCGCTCAGCAACAACTTCGGCGACCTCAACCACGAGCTGGCCTACGCCCAGGCTCACGGGGCGCCCGGCGTCACGCTGGTGCTCGGCACTGTGCCATTCCGCTCCGGCCAGCTCCCGCTCGGCCTCGGCCTGTAGCGCCCGCCCCCGAACCGGGGTGCGAAGTGACGCTGAAACGGCGCACCTCGCACCCCGGTTGGCCGGGCTTGGGGCATCGGGTCGGCGCGGGTGGCGCAGGTGATCCGGCGGGGCGGGGCGAACCGTAGAGAGGTCGAAGACGGACGAGCGACGGGCGTGACGATGCGAGGAACCAGGTTCGGGCGAGCAGCGGTGGTGGCGGCGGTGGCCGTCGGGTCGGTCCTGACCTGGGTCGGCGTCACGCCGACCGCGAGCTCCATCCCGAGGTGGGCGCCTGCCGCTTCGGCGACGATCCGACCCGGTGCGGTCATGATCACCGACGGCGCGCAGTGCTCGGCCAACTTCGTGTTCACCCGCCGGAGCGAGGTGTTCCTCGGCTACGCCGCTCATTGCGCCGGCCAGGGCGGGATCTCCGATCTCAACGGCTGCACCACCGACAGCCTCCCGCTCGGGACGCCAGTGGAGATCGAAGGGGCCGCCCGTTCGGGCGTCCTCGTGTACTCCTCGTGGGCCGCGATGCGGGCGGCGGGCGAGCGCGCTCCGCACGTCTGCGACAACAACGACTTCGCACTGGTCAGGGTCCATCCGCTCGACGTGGCCCGGGTCAACCCGTCGATGCCGCACTGGGGCGGGCCCACAGGCCTGCACCGAGGACCTCTCGAGAGCGGTGAGCCCGTCTTCACCTACGGGAGCTCGAGCCTCCGGTTGGGCACGACCGCTGCTCTCGCCGAAGTCAGGCTCCTCCACCGGCACCACCTTCGGCGGCTGGTCCCACTCCGCGTACACGCTCAGCCCGAGCATCCAGGGCGACTCCGGCTCGGGCCTCCTCGACGGCTCGGGGCGGGCCGCCGGCGTGCTCTCCAGCGTGAACGTCTCGCCCCGCCCGCTCAGCAACAGCTTCGGCGACCTCCAGCACGAGCTGGCCTATGCCCGGGTGCACGGGATGGGCGACGTGAGGCTCGCCGTCGGCACCGAGCCCTTCACCCCCGACAAGCTGCCGCTCGGCTGATCCCGTTGTCAGGGCCCGGAGGGCGCTCTGCCAGACTGAGCCGGTGAAGTACGTCGTGTGCGTGCCCGACGGGTGCGCCGACCTCCCCATCGAAGCGCTGGGCGGCAAGACGCCGCTCGAGGTCGCCTCGATGCCGAACCTGGCTCGTCTGGCCGCCCGCGGCGAAGTCGGCCGGGCCGCCGTCATCCCGCCCGGGATGCCCCCGGGAAGCGACGTCGGCAACATGTCGATCCTCGGCTACGACCCGGCCCGCTTCCACACCGGCCGGGCCCCGATCGAGGCCGCCGCCCTGGGCCTCAAGCTCCCTCCGGACCGGGTGGCCTACCGCTGCAACCTGTCCACGGTCGCCGACGACGGCACGATGCTCGACTTCGCGGGCGGGCACCCCAGCACCGAGGAGGCCACCGAGGTCATCCGGGCCCTGGACGCCGCGCTCGGCTCGGGTGCCGGCACCGACATCGCCTTCCATCCCGGCGTCCAGTACCGCCACATCCTCGTGGCGCCGGCCGACTGGGCCGATGCCACGTGCACCCCGCCGCACGACCTCTCCGACAAGCCCGCGGTGTGGCCCACCGGGCCGGCCGCGGCGAAGGTCCAGGCGGTGATGGACGCCAGCCGCGAGATCGTGGGGTCCTTCGGGTTGCAGGCCAACCAGGTGTGGCTGTGGGGGCAGGGCTTCCAGCCCCAGATGCCGAGCTTCACCGCTCAGACGGGCTGCGAGGCCGCTCTCGTCACCGCCGTCGACCTGATCCGCGGCCTGGGAGTGCTCACCGACATCGACCGAGTGGAGGTGCCGGGCGCCACGGGCTGGTTCGACACGGACTACGAGGGCAAGCGCGACGCCGCGCTCCGTTCCCTGCAGGACGGCATCGACCTGTTCCTGATCCACGTCGAGGCCACCGACGAGGCCGGCCACGCTGGCAACCTCGACGAGAAGATCAAGGCCCTCGAGGCATGGGACCGGCGCATCCTCGCCGACCTCGTCGAGGGCCTCGACGCCATGGGCCCGTGGCGGATGCTGCTCCTGCCCGATCACCCGACTCCGGTCGAGCTGAAGACGCACACCACCGACTCGGTGCCCTATCTCCTCGTGGACGCGGCCATCGACGGCCCCGGCGGCACCTACACCGAGGCGGCCACGGCCGGCTGTCCCGACGTCCCCGGGCACCAGCTGATGACCAAGCTCGTCCGGCCCTCCTGACCCGCAGCGCTCACGGGCCAGTTTCCAGGTCTCGGGGCCGTCGCGCTACGGTGAGGTTGTTCCGCCTGGGGGGCGCAACGTGGAGTCGACCCGACCGGGCTCACCGGCAGCGGCGGCTCGACAGCCCCTGGCAGGAGGACACCGCGGACCAGACCGCCAGCTGGCAGCGTCGCCCGCCGCCTTCAAACTCCCGCCGACCGGCACCCTTCCCCCAACACCAGAGGTACCCACCCCATGAGCGTGGACTCCACCGCCCTCGAGCGCTCCGCCCTCGAGCGCAAGGACCGCGATGAGCTGCTGACGATCGCCCAGGCGCTCGGCGGCAAGCCCGCATCCCGTGCCAAGAAGGCTGACATCGTCGGTCTCATCCTCGAGCTCACGGGGGTGTCCGCCGATGCCCCGGCCGCGGCCGACGACACGCCTGCGGCCGAGAGCACCCCGGCGCCTTCGGCCGACGAGCCCGCCGCTCGACCCGCCAAGCGGGCCAGCCGAGCCCGAAAGTCTCCCGCCTCCGAGGCCGCCCCCGACGTGGCCGCTGACGAGCCTCCGGCCGAGTGGGAGCTGGAGGCCGCCGCCGCCACTGCGCCCAGTGCCGCAGCCGAGGCCGACACCGATGCCCGGCCGGGTGGCGCTCGTCGCGCCGACCAGGGCGGGGCCAACGGCGCCCAGGGCCGCCAACGCAACCAGGGTCAGCAGCAGCGCGATCAGGGTCAGCAGCGCGACTCGGGTCAGCAGCGCGATCAGGGTCAGCAGCGCGACTCGGGTCAGCAGCGCGACTCGGGTCAGCAGCGCGATCAGCAGGGTCGCGATCAGCAGGGTCAGCAGCGCGGCAACGGAAGCGGCGGCAACGGGAACGGGGGCAACAGCCAAGGGGGCGATGCCGATCCGAACCAGGCCGCCGGCGGGCAGGGCCAGGGCGGCCAGGGTCAAGACGACGACGGCGAGGGCGGCAACCGTCGGCGCCGACGTCGCGGCCGCAACCGCGACCGCCTCGATCCCCAGGCCCCCGGCGGCCAGGGCCCGGACGACTTCTCCGGCGACCCGATCGACGTCGAGGGCTTCCTCGACCTCCGGGACGAGGGCTACGGCTTCCTGCGGGTGCAGGGGTACCTCCCATCGCGCGACGACGTCTACATCTCGGTGAAGCAGGCCCGTCAGTTCGGGCTGCGCAAGGGAGACCACCTGAAGGGTGCCAGCCGCCCTGCCCTCCGCAACGAGAAGAACCCGGCTCTCCTGCGCATCGACTCCGTCAACGGGGCCGACCCCGAGGCAGCCCGTGATCGGCGACGGTTCGAGGACCTCACCCCGCTCTTCCCCGACGAGAAGCTCACGATGGAGCTGGCCAGCGATCACGGCAACGTGACGGCCCGGATCATCGACCTCATCTCGCCGATCGGGAAGGGCCAGCGCGGCCTGATCGTTTCGCCGCCGAAGGCCGGCAAGACGGCCGTCGTCAAGCAGATCGCCCGCTCCATCGAGGTGAACAACCCCGAGGTGGTGCTCTTCGTCCTCCTCGTGGACGAGCGCCCGGAGGAGGTCACCGACATGAAGCGGTGGCTGAAGAGCGAGACCTCGACCGTCGTCGCCTCCACCTTCGACCGCCCCGCCGAAGAGCACACTCACGTGGCCGAGCTGACCATCGAGCGGGCCAAGCGCCTCGTCGAGGAGGGCAAGGACGTCGCCATCATCCTCGACGGCATCACCCGGCTCTCCCGGGCCTACAACCTGGCCGCTCCCACCACCGGGCGGGTCATGTCCGGAGGCATCGACACCGGCGCCCTCTACCCGCCCAAGAAGTTCTTCGGCGCCGCTCGCAACATCGAGGAGGGCGGCAGCCTCACCATCCTGGCCACCGCACTCGTCGAGACCGGCAGCCGCATGGACGAGGTCATCTTCGAGGAGTTCAAGGGCACGGGGAACATGGAGCTCCGGCTCGATCGACGCCTGGCCGAGCAGCGCATCTACCCAGCGGTCGACGTGGAGGCCTCCTCTACCCGGCACGAGGAGCTCCTCTTCCTCGGCACCCAGCTCCAGCAGGTGTGGAAGCTGCGCCGCGTCCTGTCGACGATGAGCGCCGAGGCCGGCCTCGAGCTGCTGCTCGACCGCATGAAGGCGTTCAAGTCCAACAAGGAGTTCCTCAGCGAGGTCGGGAAGGTCCAGGCCGGCTGAGGCGTTGGTCAGGTAGCGAACCGACCGGCTGGGCCGGTACCCTCACCCAGCCCCCCCGAGCAGCACACGGAGACCGTCATGCGCGCCGACATCCACCCTGACTACGTCGAGGCCAGCGTCCGCTGTTCCTGCGGCAACACGTTCACGACGCGCTCGACGAAGGCCAGCCTCACGTCCGAGCTCTGCAACGAGTGCCATCCGTTCTACACAGGCAAGCAGAAGCTCGTGGACACCGGTGGCCGCATCGACCGATTCGAGCGTCGTTACGGCAAGCGTCGCAAGGGCGAAGCGCCGGCCTCCGAGTCTGCGCCGACCTCCGAGTCTGCGCCGACCCCCGAGTCGTAGCCCCGTCTCGCTCGGATGAGCGCTGATCCGTCGCGCTCGTCCCTGCTCTCAGCCAAGCTCAGCGCTCTGGTCCTGGCTCACGTCGGGCCAGGCGAGCGCGCTTCTGTCCCGTTCCCGGGTGGGGCGGGGCTGATCGACGGCTCGTCCTCCTGGGTGCTCGTCGAAGGTGACCCGCTCAAGGCGTTCGGACCCGCGCTCGTGTGGGCCGCCCGTCAGGGCGCCGACGACGTTCACCTCCTCGTGGACGAGGACGCAGCCGTCCTCGCCCGCCGGGCCACCTGCTTCGCCCCCTCCCCTTCGGTCTGGCAGATCGACGGCCGAGCGCTCCTGCCGGTCGCGCCGGCCCCACCTGCTGCGCCTCTGCCCGCCCCGTCCGCGCCCTCGCTGGCCGAGCTGCTCGTGGACGCCGACCTGGAGGTCGTGGTCGAGCAGGGCATCGTCCGGGGCGAGGTGCGCGGCCTCGAGGTGGCCCGTGTCGTCCACGGGGCGTCGACGGCGGGGATGCCCCTCGACGAGCCCATCCTCGAGGTGGGGGTGGGCCACGCGGACCGCGAGCTCACGGCCATGCTCCACGGTGGGCTCAGCCCCCTCGACCAGCTGGCCCGGGTCGTCGAGATCGTGCGCGCTCAGCGCCGACCCGGCGCGGAGCGCCATCCGCTCAACCAGCTCGCCCCCGAGCGATGGCTGCGCTCCCTGCTGCTCGAGGATCCAGCCCGCATAGGCCTGCGTCGCCTGCGCCCGGTCGAGCCGGCGGTGGCCCGCCCGAACCTGCGCGACACGGCCGTGGCCATGGCCGCTGGTGAGGCCGACGACGGTGCTCGTGTCGTCGTGGCCTGCTCGGTCGGCGTCGACCTCGACCTCGTCCCCGCTTCGGCCGACACCCGGCTGTCCGTCGACCCTGAGGCCCGGCTCCTCCTCGTGGTGCCCGAACGTGACGCTCACGCCGTCACGAGAGACCTCGCCGCCCGCTTGGTGCGCCCAGCCGAGGTCGTCACCGTCGACGACCACTGGCGCAGCTGACCCGCTGCGCGAAGTCGAGCGCCGAACGTCGCGCGAACTGTGTCTGACACAGTTCGCGCAGAGGTGAGGCTCCACAGAGGTTGTCACTAGCCTGACCTCGTGCTCGACCGCCTCGCTGACCTCGAACGTGAGCACCATGAGCTCGAGGCGCGGCTGGCCGACCCAGCGCTGCTCGGCGACCAGGCCCGCTACCAGGAGGTCGCCCGTCGCTACAGCGACCTGCAGCCGATCGTGGAGGCGTTCCAGCAGCTGCGCGAGCGCACGGGCGACCTCGAGGCGGCCAAGGAGATGCTCACCGAGCTCGACGGGGCCGACCGCGAAGAGATGCGGGCCGAGGTCACCGGCGCCGAGGATGACATCGAGCGCCTCGAGACCGAGCTCAAGCTCCTGCTCCTGCCCAAGGACCCGAACGAGGGTCGGAACGTCATCGTGGAGATCCGCGGGGCCGAGGGCGGCGAGGAGGCGAACCTCTTCGCTCGCGACCTCTTCGAGATGTACCAGGGCTACGCGGCGCGCATGGGCTGGAAGCTCGAGGTGCTCGGCTCCGACCCCTCGGACATGGGCGGCTTCAACGACATCACCTACCTGCTCAAGGGCGACGGCGTCTGGCCCCGGATGAAGCACGAGGGCGGCGTGCACCGCGTGCAGCGGGTGCCGGTGACCGAGAGCCAGGGCCGCATCCACACGTCGTCGGCCACCGTGACGGTGATGCCCGAGGCCGAGGAGGTCGACGTCGCCATCGACGAGAAGGACCTCAAGATCGACGTCTACCGCTCGTCGGGGCCGGGCGGCCAGAGCGTGAACACCACCGACTCGGCCGTGCGGATAACGCACCTCCCCACTGGCATCGTCGTCGCCATGCAGGACGAGAAGAGCCAGATCCAGAACCGGGCCAAGGCCCTCCAGGTGCTGAGGTCGCGCATCCTGCAGGCCGAGCAGGATCGCCAGGCCGCCGAGCAGTCGGCCGAGCGCAAGGGCCAGGTCGGTGGGGGCGGCCGCTCCGAGAAGATCCGCACCTACAACTTCAAGGAGAACCGCGTCACCGACCACCGCATCGGCCTGACGATCCACAAGCTGGACAAGGTCCTGTCGGGCGAGCTCGACGACGTGGTCGACGCCCTGGTGGCCGACGAGCAGGCGCGGCGGCTCAGCGAGACCGGATGACGCTCCCGTGGCGTCAGCTGCGGGACGAGTCCGTGGCCCGGCTGGCCAAGGCGGGCGTGGACGACCCGGCCCAGGAGGTGCGATGGATCGCCGAGCGGGCATCGGGCCGATCGGCAGCCGAGCAGACGACCGCCCTCGACGATCCAGCGACCGAGCGCGAGGTCGCCTTCGTCGACCAGATGGTGCAACGCCGGGCCGCGGGGGAGCCGCTGCAGTACGTCCTCGGGCGATGGGGCTTCCGCACGCTCGACCTGCTCGTCGACCGGCGGGTGCTCATCCCGCGCCCCGAGACCGAGGTGGTGGCGGGCATCGCCGTCGAGGCCGCCGCGGCCCTGGACCGACCGGCTCTCGTGGCCGACCTGGGCACCGGATCGGGAGCCATCGCGCTGTCGCTGGCCGCCGAGCGGTGGCCCCACGTGGAGGTGTGGGCCACGGACGCGTCGACCGACGCGCTCGCCGTGGCCCGAGCCAACCTGGCCGGGCTGGGCCGACGGGGAGCGTGCGTCCGGCTCGTCGAGGGCGACTGGTACGGCGCCCTGCCCGGGGATCTGCGGGGTCGGCTCGACGTGATCGTCAGCAACCCCCCATACGTCGCCGACGGGGAGCCGCTGCCCGAGGAGGTGGCGGCGTGGGAGCCGACAGGCGCGCTGCTCGCCGGCCCCGACGGCCTCGGCGACCTGGCTCGCCTCATCGAGGGGGCGGCGGAGTGGCTGGCACCCGGTGGGCTCCTGGTGCTCGAGATCGGCGAGACCCAGGGCGGCGCGGTGATCGCACTGGCGGAGACGGCTGGCCTCGTCGACGTCGCCGTTCGGCCCGATCTGGCCGGCCGGGACCGGGCTCTCCTGGCCCGCCGTCCGTAGGCTCGCATCCGTGAGCCCCCGGTCCGTCCCGACGACCGCGGTCGACGCTCCCGACGTGGTCGAGGCCGTCGCCAACGCCCTCAGGGCCGGCCTTGTGGTCGTCCTCCCGACCGACACCGTCTACGGGCTGGCCGTCCTCCCGACCAACGCGAGTGCGGTGGACACCCTGTTCGCTCTCAAGGGTCGGAGCGCCGACACCCCGCTGGCCGTGCTGTGCGCCGACGCCGACCAGGCCCTGAGCCTGGCGGGCACGCCGGACGCCGTGCGAGACGCAGCCGAGCGGTGGTGGCCAGGTCCGCTGACGCTGGTCGTGACCCGACGGCCCGGCGTCGACCTCCACCTGGGTGAACCGCACGACACCATCGGGCTGCGCGTGCCAGACCACGACCTGGTGCGGGCCGTCGCGGCCGCGGTCGGCCCGATCGCCGCGACGAGCGCCAACCGCCACGGCGAACCGCCCGCCGTCGCCGCGGCCGACGTCGAGGCGGTGCTCGGATCCGAGGGCCTGGGTCTGGTCGTGGACGGCGGGCCGCTCGAGGCGAGTGCCTCGACCGTCGTCGACGCGACGGCGGCAGTCTGGCGGGTCCTGCGTGAGGGCCCGATCTCGGGGGCCGACGTCCTCGCCGGCCGGTAGGTTGACCCCGCACTCACGCTGAACCCGGGGGGACACCAATGCCGAGCCGCAAGGGCGACACCGAGAGCACCGTCGACGATCTCCGCCACATCGCCCTGTTCGCGAAGATGGACAACCACGGCCTGACGCGCATTGCGCAGCTCGGCCAGCCCGTCGACGCTCAGCCGGGGGCCATCCTGATCGATCAGGGTGACGTCGGGCTGGAGTGCTTCCTGGTCGTCGACGGCGAGGCCGGCGTGATGGCGGGCCGCGAGCACGTGGCCACCATCGGCCCGGGTTCGATCGTGGGGGAGATGGCTCTCATCGACCACCGCCCCCGAAACGCCTCGGTGGTCGCCCAGTCGCAGATGCGCCTGCTCGCCTTCGACATCGCCGCGTTCAAGCGCCTGCTCGACGAGATGCCACCGGCACGCGACCACATCGTCGGCCTGCTGAAGGCCCGCTCCGTGGAGAACCGCGGGCGCTGACCTACAGGAGGTCGAAGGTCCCGTCGGGTCGGACGGCGGCCCGGCACCCGGCCAGCTCCTCGGTGGTCATCGCCTTGACCGTGCCCGGATCGTTCGTCGTGGCCCAGGCCCGGCGCCCGTCGTCGAGCAGCCCGACGAGGATGCCGGTCTCGGGCGCGCCCGTCGCGGTCGTGCATGACGGTCCATGCCTCGACGGCCACGTTGCCCTCGGGGTCTTCGCACAGCTCCCGGCGGGGGAGGGCGTCCACCTCGGCCTGCGGCTCGGCGTGCCGGAACGGCGTGGCCGGCGGCTCGGTGCCGTAGACCCCGAACGCGTGCTTCGTGATGAAGCCTCCGTTGGCCGTCACGAGGCCCACGGTTCCCGCGTCTTCGCGCAGCACGTCGGCCATCGTGGCGATCGAGTGCATGACGTAGTTGTTCCAGGGACCCCCCGCGAAGGACAGGCCACCGGTGACCGTCAGCGGCCGGTCGGTTCCGAGGCCCAGCTCGGTCGCCGCGATCTGCACTGCCGAGGGGAAGCAGGAGTAGACGTCAGCGTGGGCGAGATCGTCGGGTCCCACACCAGCCAGCTCGAGGGCGGCCCGACCGGCCAGGCGCATGGCTGGCGACTCGGCCAGCGAGTCGCGGTTCGACACGAAGTAGTGGTCGTGCGCGTCGCTGCCGCTGTAGGGGAACACCCAGCGGTCACGCGGGACCCCGAGCGCATCGGCCCGCTCGGCCGAGCACAGGATCACCCCGGCTCCCTGCTCCACGGCGTTGTTGGAGTTCATGAGCTTCGTGTAGGGCGAGCCGATCATCCGGTTCTCGGGCGAGGGCGTGCGGATCTCCTCAGCCGTGTACGACCGCTGGATCCAAGCGTTCGGGTTGCCCGCGGCCACCTCGCTGAAGCCCGCCCACAGCTCCGAGACCGCGATCAGGTGATCCTCGATCGACCGCCCGATGCGAACCCGGTGGGCCTGCTCGAAGATGGGATACACCTGGATGGGCATCATCACGCCGCGTGCCATCTCGCCCGGTGCCGACATGGCCACATCCTCGGTGGAGGCTCGCGCCACCGGCACGTCCTCCCCCTGCTTCGTCCAGTCGAGCGTGGCGTCCGAACGGCGGGCGTCCATGCGGGTGCGCCAGGCCTCCGCCCCGCCCAGCAGGACGAGGTCGGCGTCGCCGGCCTGGATGGCGAGGCAGGCCTGGTTGACGAGGGTCTGGGGGCTGTTGCCGCCCATGCCCGAGAGGCTCGTGTCGCGCGGGGAGGCGCCCACCCGCGCCCCGACGAGGGCGCCCGGATCGCGGTACCTCCACGACAGCAGCGAGACGATGTGGACGGCGTCGGCGCCCGTCAGGGCGGCATCGCCGGCACCCGACGCGGCGGCCGCCTTCCGCAGCGCCTCCACGATGAGGTCCACCGGTTCGAGCGCGTCCTCGCCCCGGTCGACGCGGCGGCTCACCTGACCACCGCCGAGAAGTACCGGCGTGCGGGGATCGACCATGGGACTCCTCCGAGGCGACTTGACTGGTCGGTCAAGTCTAGGGAGACCCACCTGCCCACCTACAATCAGCCCATCGACATCCTGCTGCTCTGCACCGCGAACCAGTGCCGGTCGCCCATGGCGGAGGCCCTGTTGCGCCACCACATGGAGCAGGCCGGCGTTCCCGCCACGGTGTCATCGGCCGGGCTCCACCCGGGCGGCCGGCCTGCCACCGATCACGGGATCGCGGCCATGGCCGACCGGGGCTTCGATCTGGTCGGCCACCGGAGCCGGCAGCTCGACGCAGACCTCCTGGAGGGCGCAGACGTCGTCATAGCCATGGCCCGGGAGCACGTGCGAGAGGTTGCCGTGCTCGACCAGGACGCCCTGCGCCGCACCTTCACGCTGAAGGAGCTCGTGCGGGCGGCCGAGGCGCAAGGGTCGCCGTGAGCCCGGTGAGGACCTTGCCACCTGGCTCGCAGGGCTGGCCGCCGGCCGGCGGCGCGAAGACCTGCTCGGGGTGGGACACGACCCCGCCTTCGACATCGAGGACCCTGTCGGCGGCGACCGGGCCGACTACGAGATCACCGCCACCGAGCTCGACGAGCTGCTGCGTCGCCTGGTCGAGCTGGCCTGGCCCGTGACCGCCGATCAGGAGCGCATCACATGAGGGTGGCCATCGGCGCCGACCACGCGGGACTGGATCTCAAGCGCCACCTCGTCGAGGAGCTGACCCGCCTCGGTCACGAGGTCGACGACCTGGGCACCCACTCGCCCGAGTCGGTGGACTACCCGCCCATCTGCGCGGCCGTGGGTCGGGCCGTGGCCACCGGCACCGCCGACCGCGGGATCGTGCTGGGCGGCTCCGGGCAAGGGGAGCAGATCGCGGCCAACAAGGTCCGCGGCGTGCGCGCCGCCCTGTGCAACGACCTGTACACCGCTCGCCTCAGCCGTGAGCACAACGACGCCAACGTGCTGTCCATGGGCGGACGCATCGTGGCCGACGGCTTGGCCACCGAGATCCTGGAGCTGTGGCTGGCCACCCCGTTCGAGGGCGGTCGCCACGAGCGCCGGCTGGCCCAGATCGCCGCCATCGAAGACGAGAGCGAAGAGGTGCACTGATGCCCTGGC
Organism: uncultured Microthrixaceae bacterium; assembly: GCA_963846555.1. Classification (GTDB taxonomy): domain Bacteria; phylum Actinomycetota; class Acidimicrobiia; order Acidimicrobiales; family VFJN01; genus VFJN01. Next base: position 2,953,322 of record CAWJWI010000004.1, on the reverse strand, counting down.
CCAAGAACGACGACGACGAGGTCTTCGGGCTCATCGACCGGGAGGTCGAGCGCCAGAACACCACGATCCAGCTCATCGCGAGCGAGAACTTCACCTCGCCCGCGGTGCTCCGAGCGACGGGCTCGGTCCTCACGAACAAGTACAGCGAGGGCTACCCGGGCAAGCGCTACTACGGCGGCAACGAGGTCATCGACGAGGTGGAGACGGTGGCCATCGAGCGGGCCAAGGCCCTCTTCGGTGCGCCCCACGCCAACGTCCAGCCCCACGCTGGCGCCAACGCCAACATGGGCGTGTACCTGGCCCTCCTCGACCCGGGCGACACCGTCCTGGGCCTGCGCCTCGACCAAGGCGGCCACCTCACCCACGGTTCGCCCGTGAACGCGAGCGGCAAGCTCTACCGCTTCCAGTCGTACGGCGTCACCCCCAGCGACGAGCGCATCGACCTCGACCAGGTCCGCGATCTCGCCCGCGAGCACCGCCCGAAGATCATCGTGACCGGGGCCACCGCCTACCCGCGCATCATCGATCCCGCTCCGTTCCGCGAGATCGCAGACGAGGTCGGCGCGCTGTTCATGTTCGATGCCGCGCACGTGGCCGGGCTCATCGCCGGAGGGCAGCACCCGAACCCGATGGAGCACGGCGCCGACATCATGACCTTCACCACCCACAAGACCCTCCGGGGCCCTCGTGGCGGTGCCATCCTCTGCACGAGCGAGCTGGCCGAGGTCATCGACAAGTCGATCTTCCCCGGCCTGCAGGGTGGGCCGCTCGACCACGTCATCGCGGCGAAGGCCATCGCCTTCGCGGAGGCCGCCACGCCCGAGTTCAAGGACTATGCGGCCCAGGTCGTCCGCAACGCGGCGGCACTTGCGGAGGCCCTGGCCGGCCACGGGCTGCGCCTCGTCTCGGGGGGCACGGACAACCACCTCCTCCTCGTCGACCTGCGCTCCTTCGACGCCGACCTCTCGGGCAAGAAGGCTCGCCTCGCCCTCGACCGGGCGGGCATCAGCCTCAACGAGAACACCGTGCCTGACGACCCTCGCCCGCCGTACATCACCTCGGGCCTCCGGATCGGCACGCCCGCGGTGACCACGCAGGGGATGACCGAACCGGACATGGCCACCATCGCCGCGCTGATACACCGCGTGCTGGTGGGGCGCGAGGACGCCGCTGAGGTGGCAGCCGTCCGCGACGAGGTCGTCGCCCTCTGCTCCAAGCACACGCCGTACCCGAGCGCCTGACCTGCGGGTGGGGGACTACCTGGGTCAGTTCGTGCCGGTCATCCTCGGTGCCGCGCTCGTAACCCTGCTCTCGACGCCGCTGTTCCGCCGCCTCTCCTTCGCCGTGGGCGCCGTGCAGGCCCCCGACGAGCGTCGTGTCCACACCCGGCCCACAGCGCTCCTCGGCGGGGCTGCGATCCTCCTCGGCTTCCTCGCCGGCGTGGGCCTGGCCTGGCAGACAGATCGCTTCGACGAGGTGTTCCGAGCCAACACAGTCCCGGCTGGCGTCGTCCTCGCCTCGCTGGTGATCTTCGTCGTCGGTCAGATCGACGACCTCCGCGACGTCTCCCCGCCCGCCAAGATCGCCGGAACGGTCTTCGCCGGCAGCATCCTGTCCATCGCCGGGATCAGCATCCTGTTCTTCCGCATCCCCTTCGGCGGGCTGCTGTCGCTGTCGCCGGACATGTCTGCGCTGCTGACGGTCCTCTGGGTCATCGGCATGTCGACGGCCATCAACTACGTCGACGGCCTCGACGGGCTGGCCACTGGCATCGTCGCCATCGGTGCCGCCGCGCTGCTCCTCTACTGCGAGCGCCTCTTCGGTGCCGGCGCCATCGGAGAGGAGAACGCAGGGCCCATCATCGCGGCGGCCGTGCTCGGCGCCTGTCTCGGCTTCCTGCCCCACAACTTCCATCCGGCCAAGATCTTCATGGGCGACGCGGGAGCCCTGCTGCTCGGGCTGCTCATGGCCGCGGCGACCATCGCCGTCGGCGGCAACACGGACACGCCGTTCTCGGGCCAGACGTTCTTCTTCTTCGCCCCGCTGTTCATCCCGCTCCTGATCCTCGGCGTGCCGATCATCGACACCGCCTTCTCCATCGTGCGCCGGGCCCGGCGGGGCTCGGGCGTGACCGTGGCCGACAAGGACCACCTCCACCACCGACTCATGCGCTTGGGGCACGGCCAGCGTCGCAGCGTCCTCATCCTCTGGTCGTGGACCGTGCTGCTCTCCGCCATCGCCCTCTACCCGACGTACAACCGCGGTCAGGGAGACCTCTACATCCCCGTCGCCATCGCCGTGGCGGCCCTCCTCCTGTACACCTGGTTCGGGCCGGGAGTGCGCTCGCGGCGCGACTCGGAGGAGCCCGAGCTGGTCGACTGAACCCGCAAGGGTCGCGACGCTTCGAAACCCGACCTGCGGCCTTGCTAACCTGCGCCGCTGGCCAAGCCCGAGGTTGATTTGCCTGTCTCGCGCTTCGTCTTCTACATTGCGAATGGTTTCACAAGCGTCGGCAACGGGGCCGGCTCAGAGCGCTGAGGTTGTGGGTGCCGGATCTCCGAGCGAGGCAACAGCTGAACCGGGGCTACAACGATGGGCTCGCTCGCGGCACGGAGATCGTGGCCACCCCGCTGCTCTTCGGCGCCATCGGCTGGCTGCTCGACCGTTGGCTCGGCACCGATCCGTTCCTCGCCATCGCCCTCGGCGTGTTCGGGGTCATCGGCATCTTCGTGAAGCTCAAGCTCGGCTACGACCAGCAGATGGAGCAGGCCGAGGCCGGCAAGCCGTGGACCCGCGGGGGCATCTCGTGACCACGGCCATGACCACCCGTGACCTGGGCCCGGCGCCCGAGCCGGTGCTCGCCCTGGACATCGCCAAGCGGGCTGCGCTCCTGGCTCCGTTCGCGGTCCTCGTCTGCGCCGCCATCTGGGGTGCCGACGGTGCCGCCTCCGCCGGCTACGCCACCGCTCTCGTGCTGGCCAACCTGCTCCTCGCGGCCTGGATGCTCTCCACCGCCGCCAAGATCTCCTACGCCCTGCTCATGGGCGCCGCCCTCTTCGGGTTCCTCCTCCGCCTCGGCCTGGTGTCCGCCGCCGTCCTCCTCGTGAAGGATGCGGCTTGGGTCGAGCCCCTCGCCCTCGGGCTCACGCTCGTCGTGGCCCATCTCGGGCTCCTCTTCTGGGAGCTCCGGTACGTGTCGATCAGCCTTGCCCACCCCGGTCTCAAGCCCACTCTGAAGGAGACGAGCCTCCGGTGATCCTCGGACTCGAGTTCCCGCCCCTCTCCCACATCGTCAACTGGCCCGAGTTCATCGGGGACGACACGTGGGGGATCAACAAGGTCGTCCTGATCTACGGCATCGCCGCGCTGGCCACGATGCTGATCTTCAAGCTGGGCAGCAAGCAGGCGCTCGTGCCGACCGGGGCCCAGAACCTGGCCGAGATGTCGGTCGAGTTCATCGAGGACGGCATCGTCATGGAGACGATCGGCAAGGAGGGCTTGAAGTACACCCCTCTGCTCATCGCCCAGTTCTTCTTCATCTTCTTCTGCAACATCTTCGAGATCATCCCGGTGTTCCAGATGCCGGCCACGGCGCGCATCGCCCTGCCGATGTTCCTCGCCCTGTTCGCCTACGTCGTGTACCACGGGGCCGGGTTCAAGGAGCACGGCCCGATCGGGTACCTGAAGCACGCCACGGTGCCTCCCGGGCTCCCGAAGGCGCTCTACGTCCTCGTCACGCCGATCGAGTTCCTGATCAAGTTCATCGTGACGCCGTTCACCCACACGGTGCGTCTCTTCGCCAACCTGCTCGCCGGCCACATCCTGCTCGTGACCTTCGCCGTGCTCTCCAGCGCCCTGTGGTCGTTGAAGCCGTCGCTCATCATCTTCCCGCTGCCGGTGCTGGCCGTCATCGCCTTCACCGCCTTCGAGCTGCTCGTCAGCTTCCTGCAGGCCTATGTGTTCACGCTGCTGACCGGTGTCTACATCGGCCAGGCCATCAGCCACGAGCACTAGCAAGCCCTTCCCACAAACCCTCCACCAAGCAAACGTCAAGAAAGGCACCGACACCAATGAGCCTCTCCGTGTTGGCCCAGGAAGCTGCCGCTTCCGGCATCGACAACAAGGGCCTCGCCGCCCTCACCTACGGTCTGGGCGCCATCGGCCCCGGCATCGGCATCGGCTACCTGGTCGGCCAGTCCGTCCAGGCCATGGCCCGCCAGCCCGAGGCCGCCGGCATGGTCCGCACGACCATGTTCCTGGGCATCGCCTTCGTCGAGGCCCTCGCCCTCATCGGCTTCGTGGTCTTCTTCCTCGGCGGCGCCTGATGCGAAAGCTCCGCCTGCTGCTCGCTGCAGCGGTCGTCGGCTTCCTCGCCGTGCTGGGGTTCATGTCCCCCGCATCGGCGCAGGAGGGTGAGGACCACGGCAGCCTGGAAGATGCCGTGCACACGGTCGAGGAGGGCGCCGTCAGCAACGGTGCCACCGAGATCGACTCGCACTGCATCGAGATCCTCGCGGACGGCGGCTCGGTCGACGACTGCCACGCCGCGCCCAACCCGCTCCTCCCGGAGACCAACGAGATCATCTGGGGCTCCATCGGCTTCCTCGTGGTCCTGTTCTTCGTCTGGAAGATGGGTCTGCCCGCCATCAAGAAGGGCATGGAGGCTCGCACCGAGCGCATCCGGGCCGACCTCGACGCCGCGGAGACGCAGCGCACCGAGGCCGACACGCTGCTCTCGGAGTACCGCGCCCAGCTGAACGACGCCAAGAACGAGTCTGCTCGGATCATCGAGGAGGCCCGCCAGTCGGCCGACGCCCTGCGCCGCGACCAGGAGAGCCGGCTCCAGAGCGAGCTGTCCGACCTGCGCAGCAAGGCTGCCGCCGACATCGACGCGGCCAAGGTCCAGGCCATCTCCGACCTTCGGGGCGAGGTGGCCCAGCTGGCCGTCGGTGCAGCTGAGGTCGTCGTGGGCAAGAACCTCGACCAGGCCACCCAGGTGCAGCTCATCGAGGACTACATCAACCAGGTGGCCAACCAGCGATGAGCACGGACGAGCGCACGCTGGCCTATGCGGAGGCGCTGTTCGGCGTGGCCCGCAGCGAGGGCAACCTGGCCGAGGTGGAGGACGAGCTCTTCCGCTTCGCCCGCACCCTCGAGGCCAACGACGACCTGCGCACGACGCTGACCGACGCCGCGCTCCCCGTGAGCCGGCGCCAGCAGATCGTCGAAGACCTGCTCGGTGGCAAGGCCAACCCGATCACCACATCGCTCCTTTCGATGGTCGTCGGCACCGGTCGCTCACGCGACCTTCCCGCCATCATCGACGAGCTCGTGCGGATCAGCGCGGCCGAGGGCAACAAGGAGGTGGCCGAGGTCCGCTCGGCCGTCGCCCTCACCGACGACCAGAAGAGCCGTCTGGCTGCTGCCCTCGGGCAGGCCACCGGCAAGCAGGTCGAGGTCAAGGTCGTGCTCGACCCCACCGTGCTCGGTGGGCTGGTGGCCCAGGTCGGAGACACCGTCATCGACGGCTCCGTGAAGACCAGGCTCCAGCAGCTCAAGACCGCGTTCTGACGCCCAAGCGAAACGACACCGAAGGAAGACACCGCAGATGGCAGAGCTGACCATCAACACCGCTGACATCGCCGCAGCGCTCAAGAAGAACCTCGACGACTTCAAGCCCAGCGTGGAGGCCGCGCAGGTCGGAAGGGTCATCGAGGTGGGCGACGGCATCGCCACCGTCTCGGGGCTCCCGGGTGTCGGCGTCAACGAGCTGCTCGAGTTCGAGGGCGGGATCCGGGGCCTGGCCCTGAACCTCGACGAGGACTCGATCGGCGCCGTTGTGCTCGGCGACGGCGGAGCCGTGAGCGAGGGCACGACGGTGAAGGCCACCGGCCAGATCCTGTCGGTGCCGGCCGGTGACGGCCTGCTCGGGCGCGTGGTGGACGCGCTCGGCATCCCCGTCGACGGCAAGGGCCCGCTCACCAACGTGCACGACCGCCGCATGGAGATCCAGGCGCCCGGCATCATCGGACGCCAGCCCGTGCACGAGCCGCTGCAGACCGGCATCAAGGCCATCGACTCGATGACCCCGATCGGTCGTGGTCAGCGCGAGCTCATCATCGGCGACCGCAAGACCGGCAAGACCACGATCGCCATCGACACGATCATCAACCAGCGTGGCCTGGGCGTGAAGTGCATCTACGTGGCCATCGGCCTCAAGGAGTCGACGGTGGCCAACACCGTCGCCACCCTCGAGCAGTACGGCGCCATGGAGTACACCGTCGTCGTCGTGGCCGGAGCCTCCGACCCGGCCCCGTTCAAGTACCTCGCCCCCTACGCCGGCTGCGCCATGGGCCAGCACTGGATGGAGAACGGCGAGCACGGGCTCATCGTCTACGACGACCTCTCGAAGCAGGCCGAGGCCTACCGCCAGGTGTCGCTGCTCCTGCGCCGCCCGCCGGGCCGCGAGGCCTACCCGGGCGACGTCTTCTACCTTCACAGCCGCCTGCTCGAGCGGGCCGCCAAGCTGTCCGACGCCAACGGCGCCGGCTCGCTCACGGCGCTGCCGGTGATCGAGACGAAGGCCGGCGACATCTCGGCCTACATCCCGACCAACGTGATCTCCATCACCGACGGCCAGGTCTTCCTCCAGGACGACCTGTTCAAGTCGGGTGTGCGGCCCGCCTTCGACACCGGTCAGTCCGTGTCCCGGGTGGGCGGCGCGGCGCAGATCAAGGCCATGAAGAAGGCCGTGGGCACGCTGAAGGGCGACCTGTCGCAGTTCCGTGAGCTCGAGGCCTTCGCAGCCTTCGGCTCCGAGCTCGACCGGGTCTCCCAGTCCGCCCTCGACCGCGGGCTACCGGCTCGTCGAGCTGCTCAAGCAGCCGCTCAACAGCCCGCTGCCCGTCGAGGAGCAGGTCGTGTCTCTGTACGCAGGCACGAACGGCTACCTCGATCCCGTTCCCGTCGAGGACGTGTCCCGCTTCGAGCGCGAGCTGCTCGACTGGATGCGCACCCGCCACAACGACCTGCTCGAGGGCATCAAGTCATCTGGTGACATCAAGGACGTCCCAGCCTTCGAGGCCGCGCTGCAGGGCTTCGGCGACCAGTTCCAGCCCTCCGGTGGCGTCACCGAGCCCGACCCGGCCGCGGTCGTGGCCGCCGATGCCGTCCTCGCCGACGACGCCAGCGTCGCCGACCTGGCCACCGACGGCGGACAGGCAGCGGAGGCGTAGCCCATGGCTGGTGGCAAGGAGCGCGTGCTGCGCCGACGCATCAAGTCGGTGCAGTCCACGAAGAAGATCACCAAGGCGATGGAGCTCATCGCGGCGAGCCGCATCCTCAAGGCCCAGCAACGGGTCAACGCAGCCCGCCCCTACAGCGAGCAGATCACCGAGGTCATCCGCAACCTGGCCGCCGCCGGCGCCGGACAGGGCTCTGCCCTGCTGCTCCAGCGCGAGCAGGTGCGCACCGTCGCCATCGTGGTCATCTCTGCCGATCGCGGGCTCTGCGGCGGCTACAACACCAACGTGATCCGCGCCGCCGAGCGCGAGATGGCCCGCCTGGGCGAGCAGGGCACGCTCGACCAGGCTCGTGACCGTCGGCAAGAAGGCCACCGCCTACTTCCGCTTCCGGGGCTTCGAGCTCGACGACGCCTTCACCGGCTTCTCCGACGAGCCGACCTACGAGGACGCCCGCCGCGTGGCCGAGGCTGTCGTCGGACGCTTCGAGTCCGGCGAGTACGACCAGGTGGAGCTCATCTTCACGCAGTTCATCTCGGCCGGCACCCAGCGGGTCGTGCAGCGCCGCTTCGTGCCGCTCGAGACCGACGTGCTCGATGCAGCCGAGTCCGGAGGCCCGTCGGCCGACTACGAGTTCGAGCCCGGCCCGGGCGAGATCCTCGATCGGCTCCTGCCTCGCTACGCCGAGGCCCGCCTCTTCGCCGCCCTCCTCGAGGGGTCGGCGTCGTTCTTCGCCGCCCAGCAGCGGGCCATGAAGTCGGCCACCGACAACGCCGAGGACCTGATCGTCAAGCTGAGCCGGGTCATGAACCGGGCTCGCCAGGACAGCATCACCACCGAGATCATGGAGATCGTGAGCGGCGCTGAAGCGCTACGTGCCGGTCAGTCCGGCGGCTCTGACCTCCTTGCTGACAACGCCCTCAACGTGTTCGACCTCTCCGGTCGCCACAACCTCGACCGCACCGCCTGAACGGAGACTGACATGACCGTGACCGAGAGCCAGCCCACGCTGAAGGAAGGCCGCGTCGTCGCCATCGCCGGCCCCGTGATCGACGTCGAGTTCCCGCCCGACGCCGTGCCCGGCATCAACATGGCCCTTTCGTTCGAGATCGTGATCGACGGCAAGCCGCACGAGGTGCGGGCCGAGGTGGCCCAGCAGATCGGCGACGCCCGCGTGCGGGCCATCTGCCTCAAGCCCACCGACGGCCTCATCCGCGGCACCACGGTGAAGAACCTGGGCGTCGGCATGCAGATGCCGGTCGGCGACGGCGTGCTCGGCCACGTCATCAACGTGATCGGCCAGCCCCTCGACGTCGAGTCGCTCGACGCCAGCGAAGATCGACGACCACTGGGACATCCACCGTCACGCCCCGGACTTCGACACCCTCGAGCCGCAGAAGATCGTGTTCCCGACGGGCATCAAGGTCATCGACCTGCTCACCCCGTACCTGCAGGGCGGCAAGATCGGCCTGTTCGGCGGGGCCGGCGTGGGCAAGACCGTGCTCATCACCGAGATGATCAACCGGGTCGCCTCGCAGTTCGGTGGCGTGTCGGTGTTCGCCGGCGTCGGAGAGCGCACCCGTGAGGGCACCGACCTCTTCATCGAGATGGGCGAGACCCGCATCATGAGTAACGACGTCACCGTCCTCGACAAGGCCGCCCTCGTCTTCGGCCAGATGGACGAGCCGCCGGGCGTGCGCCTTCGGGTTGCGCTGTCGGCCCTCACCATCGCCGAGTACTTCCGTGACGTGAAGAACCAGGACGTGCTGCTCTTCATCGACAACATCTTCCGGTTCGTGCAGGCCGGCTCCGAGGTGTCCACCCTCCTCGGCCGCATGCCGTCGGCCGTGGGCTACCAGCCCACGCTGGCCGACGAGATGGGCGAGCTGCAGGAGCGCATCACCTCGACCCGAGGCCGCTCCATCACCTCGCTGCAGGCCGTGTACGTGCCCGCCGACGACTACACCGACCCGGCGCCGTTCACCACCTTCACCCACCTCGACGCCACCACCGAGCTGTCCCGCGACATCGCCTCGCTCGGCATCTACCCGGCCGTGGACCCGCTCTCGTCCACGTCCACCATCCTCTCCCCCGAGATCGTGGGCGAGCGTCACTACAACGTGGCCCGCCGGGTGCAGGAGATCGCTGCAGCGCTACAAGGAGCTGCAGGACATCATCGCCATCCTCGGGCTCGACGAGCTCTCCGAGGAGGACCGCATCACGGTGGCCCGGGCCCGCAAGATCCAGCGGTTCCTGTCCCAGCCCATGTTCGTGGCCAAGACCTTCACCGGTCTCGACGGCGTGTTCACCCCGGTCGAGGAGACGGTCGACTCGCTTCGAGCAGCTCGTCAACGGCGACCTGGACGACCTGCCCGAGCAGGCCTTCCTCAACGTCGGTGGCGCCGACTCGGCCCGGGCCAAGGCTGCCGAGCTCCTCAAGTGAGCGAGCGACACCGAAGGTCGTCGGGCCGCACGCGATCGACGTCGAGGACTCCCCGATGACGTTGCACGTCGAGGTCGTCTCGCCCGAGCGCATCCTCTGGACAGGGTGAGGCCGACATGGTGATCGCGCGGACCCTCGGGGGCGGCGACATCGCCTTCCTCACCGGCCACGCCCCCTTCGTCGGCGCCCTGGACATCGGCAAGGTCACGATCCGCCCGGCCGACGGCCCCGACGAGCTGGTCGCCGTGCACGGCGGCTTCGTCGAGGTCAGCAACGACCGCGTGACGATCCTCTCCGACGTGGCCGAGGTGGCCAGCCAGATCGACATCAACCGGGCCCGGGCCGCCGCCGAGCGGGCCGAGGCCGCCCTCCGCACCGAGACCGACGCCGAGACCGAAGCCGCCCTGCGCCGGGCCAACGTGCGCCTCGCGGTCGCCGGCGGCCTCCCCGCCAGCGCCCACTAGCCACGCACCGGGGCTTACCGGCGTCTTCGCCCGCGATTCCCGCCCGGCTCGTCGCCCGGCCATCCCCTTCCACCCCCGCGTACTTGCGGCACTTAGCGAGGGTCTTGCTCGTCAGGTGCCGCAAGCTCGCGTTCGGCTCGAACCATTCGCGTACCTGCGGCGGTTTGCGAGGGTCTTGGTCGTCAGGTGCCGCAGGTTCGCGTTCGGTCAGGGGATCGGGGCGGTGTCGATAACCTCGCTCGATGGCACGGCAGCGATTGGGCGTGGTGCTCGTGGTCCCGCAGCCGCTGGCCACGCAGGTCGACGGGTTGCGTCGCGCCCTCGCTGACGACGCCCTCGGGCGCGTCCCACCGCACATCACCCTGGTGTCGCCCGTGAACGTGGCCGAGCGGGACCTGCCTGCCGCCTTCGCCGCCGTGCGGTCGGCCTCGGCCGCGACGCCGCCGCTCGCCCTGCGGATCGGACCGGTGACGACGTTCCAGCCCGTGAACCCGATCGCCTACCTCGAGGTCGAGCGGGGACCCTGACCCGATGGAGGCGCTCGTGCGACTGCGGGAGCGCTGCCACGCGGCGCCCCTCGAACGCCAGCCACGAGCACGACTACGTCCCCCACGTCACCGTGGCCATCGAGCAGTCCCCGGCCCGGCTCGAGGCCGCGGTGCTGGGGATGGCCGACTTCAGCGCGGAGGTGACCTTCGACCGGGTGCACGTGCTGGCGGAGCAGCCTGGGCGCATCTGGGTGCCGATCGCCGAGATGGCGCTGGGCGAGGGGCCTCGCCCGGTGGGCCGGGGCAGCCTGCCCCTCGACATCGCCGTCACCGGGCGGCTCGACGTCGAGGCAGCCAGCCTCCTCGCCGTCGACCAGGACGCGCCGGGGCTCCCGTTCGCCGTGACCGCTCGCCGGGACGGCTCCGTGGTGGGCGCCGCGTGGGGCTGGACCGCCGGGGGCCGGCTCGAGGTGGCCGACCTCGTCGTCGCCACGGCCCATCGCAGCGAGGGCATCGGCCGGCACGTCGTAGCGGCCATCGAGGACCTGGGCCGGCGCCGGGCCTGCACCCGCGCCGGCGGGGCGGCGCCGACCACGGGCGCGGCCGCGTCGCTGCTGCGCGGCTGTGGCTGGTCGATCGTGCCTGCGCCGGACGCTCCGGCTGACGAGCGCCGGCGCTGGGAGCGCCCCCTCGAACCTGACCCGGTCGAGTCGTCGTGACGACCACCCAGCCCGCGGAGCGGACAGCGCTCTGGGCCCGATCGTGGCGAGACCGCCCCATCGTGGTCCTCGCCTGTGTGGTCGCCTACCTCCCGTTCACGCTGCTCGGCTACGGCACCGACATCGACGTGGCCAACGTGCTGCGGGCGGGCCGGACGTGGATCGAGGACGGGACCTACGACGTGTCGCGCCGTCCTGGCGCCGTCGTCCACGAGCTGGGCACGGGTGTGCTCGACTGGATCGGCGGTTCAGTGGCCGTGAACCTGGCCGGGCTCGCGTTCGCAGCGCTGGCCCTGTTGAGCGTGCGGGAGCTGACGCGCCGACGACGGCGCCCGATGGCCGGGCTGGACGGTCCTGCTCGTCGCGGCCAACCCGTGGTTCTGGCTGGCGTCGACCTCGCTCGGCGACTTCGTCTGGGCGCTCGGACTCGGATTGGCCGGCGCGGCGGTGGCCCGGCGCGACCAGCGAGTCCTCGCCGGTGTCCTGTTCGGTCTCTCGCTGGGCTGCCGGTCGTCCACTGTCCTGCTCGTCGGCGCCTGGCTGGCTGCCGAGCGCCTCGGTCGCCGCGACCAGCGTCCGGCGTGGCGCGCCTCGGTCGTGACGCTGAGCACGACGATCGCGGTCGGCGTCGTCTGCTTCATCCCCCCGTGGATCGACGCCGGGAACTCCTTCGGCTTCCTCGAGCACCAGCTGCCCTTCGCCGGGTGGGGCCTCCACTCGGGTCGGTGGGCGGTGAAGAACGCCGCTGTGATCGGGGTGCCTGCCGGCATCGTCTTCCTCCTCGGCATGCGCCGCGGGTTCGGGGCGCTGGCCCGCTGGCAGGCCTCAGTGGTCGTCCGCTTCTCGGTCCTCCTGATCCTCGCCAGCGAGATCCTGTTCTTCCGGCTGCCGTACAAGCCCGTGCACCTGCTCCCGGTCGTGGCCGGGGTCGCCCTCCTCGTAGGTGCCTCGCCCGCGGTGAAGCAGCGGTGGCTGTTGACGCTCGTGGTGGCCCAGCTCATCGGAGGGGTCGTCGGGACGACGATCGGTGAGCCTGACGTCCCGCACAACGCGAGCACGGGCAAGGTGGCGGTCCGCCTGACGACCGGGCCCTTGCTCAACGACGTGCGCTGTCGGCTGGACGACCGGCGGGCCGGCCCCTGGCCCGATGCCGCCGATCCCGCCGAGTTCCCCGCCGCGAGCACCCGCTCGGCCATCCTCTTCGACTGCCAGAGCGACACCTGGAAGGTCGTCGAGTAGGCGTTCCCGATGGGCTGAAAGATGTCGAGAGGCCATTGCCGCGGCCTGAGCGGGTGGCTAGCGTTCCGGGCGGTGACGAGCTGGGGTTCCTCAGTTCGGGCCCTGGTGGTGGGGGCGGCCCTGCTGGCAGCCTGCTCGAGCGACGACCCCGACGCGGCTCCGACCACCACCACGTCGGAGCCCACCAGCACGACGCCGTCGAGCACCACGACGCCTCCCGAGCGCCCGCCGAGCACGACCACCACGGCGTTCGACCCGGCATCGGTCGAGGGCCAGGTCGAGGCCGCCTACCTGAGGAGCTGGGACGTCTACGCCGAAGCCGTCTACAACCTCGAGCTCGACGAAGCGGCCCTGTCCGAGGTCTACGCGGACGACCCCTGCTGACAGTTCGAGCGCACGAGATCGAGGAGCCGGATCGACGAAGGTCGGGCCGTCGCTCGTGCGAGTCGACCACGACTACGACGATCGAGATCACTGGTCGCCGACTACGGCGGCCGTCATCGATCGCTACGTGAACCATCAGGTGCTGGTCGACCCTGATGACCAAGGAGCCCGTCGAGGCCGATCCAAACGAGACGCTCGTCGATGTCGTCACCTTGCGGCTCGTCGGATGGTGCGTTGGGTGGTGACTCGATCAGAGGAGGCTCTCAGTGAAGCGCATGGCGTCTGTTGCTCGTCGTGACCGCTCCTGTCTGCTCACGCGATCGCGGGGCGACGGACCGGACAAGACGGTTCCGTGGCGCAGGGCCAAACGATCGACCGGATGGCGTGCAGATCACCGTGATCCGAATGGGTGGGGTGTTCTCGGTGGGGGCCGTGCGTGGGGCTGGCTCGGGGGGCGAGCAGCAGGGTTGCGTCTGGTCGGTGCTGTTCGCTCCGGAGCTGTCGGACGTGCCCTATGGGAGCTCGGCGGGGGCTCAGCCCAGCCCCGAGCACCGGTTCGCTCTGCTGCTGTGCGACGGGAACCTCGTGCGGGGGATCTGGGTGGCGCCCGCCGACATCGTGGATGTGGATGCCATCGCGGCCGCCGAGGTGGAGCGGTTCGTGCGGGACGTCCTCATGCCGGACGTCGCCATCGGCGTGAACCCCGATGCCACCGGGTTGGCCGGCCTCCGTTCCTGGTTCTGGATCGAGGGCTTCGACGGTTCGGTGGACGCTCCGACCATCAACGCCCTCGGCCTCAGCATCGACGTTCGCATGAGCTCACAGGACGTCACGTGGAGCTTCGGTGACGGCTCCACGCTCGAGGGCGACCTCGGCCTCGCGTATCCGGCCGAGTCGACCGTGCAGCACGCCCATCGCGATGCCGGCGCCTATGACATCACGGCCACCCTCCACCTCGTGCCGCAGTACCGCGTCGACGGCGGTCCGTGGATCACCCTCCCGAACCTCGAGCCGAGCACCACCGCTGCCTTCGAGGTCGACGAGCGAGAGGCCGTCCTGCAGAGCCGGTGAGGAACAGGCTCGGCACGAGTCTGTAACACTGGCCCCTCGCTAGGCGTTGGGGAGGTGGCCGCATGGGACGGCTGCAGAGGTTCGCAGGGGCGGCGTTGGTCGTCACGATCGGGGCGGTGGGCGCCGTGCCCTCCGTGTCGGCGACGGAGCGGGCCATCGGGGACACGTGCTCCGGCGCACCTGACGCGGGGTTCACCGACGTCTCGGCGAGCAACGTGCACCGAGACCGGATCGACTGCATCGCCGACCTCGGGATCACCACGGGGGTGACCCCCACCACCTACGGCCCCAGCAGCACGCTGACGCGCGACCAGCTGGCGTCGTTCCTCGATCGCACCCTCACCGCTGGCGGTCAGCCGCTCCCCGCTGCGGCCGAAGACCACTTCGACGACGACGACGGCTCGACGCACGAGGACGCCATCAACCGCTTGGCCGACGCAGGGATCGTCTCGACGTCGTCTCGCACGTTCGGAACCAGGAGCAAGCCGACTCGCGCCGAGATGTCCCGACTCACCGCGGCTGCGCTGACGTGGGCAGGAGCCATCCCCGGCGACGCCGTCTCCACCCCGTGGTTCTACGAGGACACAGCCGCCTCTCCGGACCGCAGCGCCATCGCCCGGCTCGCCGACGCCGGGATCGTCACCGGCAAGCGTCCCGGGACGTTCGCGCCTGCTGAGCTGCTCACCCGCGCCCAGATGGCGACCTTCCTCGCCCGCAGCGTGGACGCCCTGCGCAACGGGCCGGACAGCCACTCCCACTGCCAGCTCAGCTCGCCGGAGCGACCGCGGTTCGACGCCTTCTACACGCAAGAGTGCAGCGTGCTCGGGATCTCGATCGTCGGGTCGCCGAAGGTCGCACCGGATGCCTTGGTGGCCGCGAGCGACGTCCTCGTCAACATGCTCGGCCGTCGACCCGACGTCCATGCCGCGATGGCCGCCGCTGGCTTCTACGTGATCCTGCTGGGCGAGGAGGAGCACCAGACCGATCCGCCCGAGTACCGCCACCTCGACCCGGTGGATTACGACACCCGTGGCCTCGGCGATCCCGAGTACTCCTCGGCGGGCGAGGAGAACGTGCTCTGCCGCCCGAGCGATCCGTACCTCGGAGAGTCGATCCTCGTGCACGAGCTCGCCCACTCGATCCTCGACGCCGGGCTCGACGCAGTCAGCCCGGGCTTCCAGGCCCGGGTCGAGGCCGCCTACGACCAGGCGATGGCCGCCGGGAGATGGACCGACTCCTACGCGGCCACGAACCACCACGAGTACTGGGCCGAGGGCGTCCAGACCTGGTTCGGCACGAACTTCGAGGCTGACCCGCCGGACGGGGTCCACAACCACGTCAACACGCGGGCCGAGCTCGAGGCCTACGACCCCGCGCTCTACAACCTGGTCGCCGAGGGCTTCGTGACGTCGTGGCAGTACACCTGCCCGTCCTGACTCTGGGTCAGCTGGGATCTACCTGCCATGGGGCGCCGGAGTCGCTCCGGTAGCGACAGTGGGTCCCCGTGACGATCGACGCGTCCAGGTGGGTGGCGAGGGCCGGGTGGGACGCCTCGACACGCCGGATGGCGTCCCGGATCCTGGCTGCCACGGCCTTGCGGGCCCGCTCGGCCGGGTAGTTGGCGAAGACCCGGCTGCCGCCGCGATGGGACGTCACGCGCTGTACCTCGGTGATGAGCTCGGAGCGCTCGGCCTCGGCTCGCTCCCGGCGGCCGAGGTCGTTGTCGACCGCAGCCGCGTCGATCTCGGCGTCGAGGTCGGCCAGCCGCCGCCGGTACTCCTGCAGGGCTCGGCCGTCGACCACCGGCGCCGACGCCGACGCCGACACTGACGCGCCGTAGAGGTCGAGCACATGGACGTCGCTGTCGGGCCGGGCCACCAGCATGGCCAGATCGGCCAGGCCCTTCACGTGGGGGACGGTCACCACGCGGCCGTCGAAGGTGAGCACCCACGCCGCACCCTGTCGCCGCATGGAGCGCGGCCCGCCCGGCGCGGCGGAGCGGGGCTCGAGCGTTGACAGCCATCCGGTCGCTCCCAGCCGGCGGTAGGTGGCGGCCGCGGCGGCGAGCTGGGCCGAGCCGTCCCGACCGAGGTGCTCCAGGAGCAGGCCGGCAACGTGCCCGTGGCTGCCCGCGAACGCCACGACGGCACCGTTCACGCCACAGCTGTCGGCGAGGGGGTAGACGTCGCCCAGCAGCTCTTCGCAGAGGGTTCGGTCGTCGAGCGCCATCGCCGCCACGGCCAGCTCGCGGACGAGCACGGACCAGAGGTACGACCGGTCCGCCTGCCAGGTGCCGGAGTCCAGGACGGCATCGACGTGGTGCCGGGAGGCTTCGAGGTCGCCGGCGCGTGCGGTGAACCCGGCGGCTACCGCGTGGGCGTGGACCGGTGCTCCCGTCCAGTGCGAGATCGCCGCCGCGGCGAAGTCGCGGAGCTCGTCGTCGTCGCCTCTCCCCCGAACGACCTCGAGCCGCTGGGACATGCGGACGTTCTCGGTGTCGGGCTCACGGATCCGAGCTCCCAGCGCGGCCGCAGCGGCGACCGCCTCCTCCGCAGCGTCGAGCCGCCCACGGAGCAGGAGCAGGGCGGCCCGTCGAGTCTCAGCCATGTAGCGATGACGGGGCTGCCCCATCCGTTCGAGCCCGTCGAGACAGGACTCGAGGGCCGGCAGGAACGCAGCCGAGCCGAGCTCGAGAAGGGCGTTGGCCAGCAGGAGCTGACCCTGGGCCCGGTGGGCGTCGTCGCCGAGCCGGTCTGCTGCGGCCACGATCTCCTCGGCCACGGCTCTACGTGGCTCGGCTTCCCCGGGCGTCCACAGCACGTCGTGGCGGGCGAGCAGGCAGGTGAGGAGCGTGCCCGCATCGCCGGCAGCCCGGCCCAGCTCGAGTGCACGCTCGCTCAACGGCTCGGCAAGCGGTCGGTCAGCCGGTATCGAGTGGCGCAGCTCCCGGGCGAGCGTCGCCATCAGCTGCGCCTCGAGGCGGGCGTCCAGCCCTTCCACCCCCGCCAGCGCCTGCTCGAGCTCCGCTATGACCTCGTCTCGTCGGGCTGCGAACCGGCTGCCGAGATCGCTCACGGCGAGGGCGACGCGGGCGCTGAGGTCAGCCGGGCCCTCGGGCTGCAGCTTGGCGCGAGCCAGGCGGAGCAGGCCGCGGGCGTCCACCGGGGCGCCGGAGCGGGCCAGCACGTCGGCCTCAGCCAGGAGCACCTCGACGAGATCCCGCAGGTCTACGGGGTCGCTGAGCGTGGCCACCGTCGCCCGCCACCGGCGCAGGTGGGTGACGGCTTCGCGGAAGGCGAGGGCGTCCCGGTCGTGAGCGGCGGCCGCGAGCGACCACCGAGCCGCCCGGGCTGGGCCGTCCACGACCACGGCGGCGGTGAAGTGGCGGGCCAGCTCGGCCGGACTGACGTCGCCACCCCTCTCGTGTCGGTCTTCCAGGGCGGCGCCGATCCTCTGGTGGAGCGCAGCCCGGTCGGAGCTGGTGACGAGCGCGTCGATCGTCTCCCGGTAGAGGTCGTGGGTGAACCTGCTGGTCCCGTCCTCCACCACCACGATCCCCGCCACCTCAGCGGCAACCAGCGCGTCATCGACTTCCTCGGGGGTCAGGCCCGAGGCCGTCGCAACGAGGCTGGGCTGCACCTGGTTGCCGGCCAGTGCGGCGACCTGAAGGGCGCGACGGGCCAGGTCGGGGAGACGGGTGAACCTCGCTCCGATGGCATCCCGGAGGGCGGTCGGTATGCGGCGGTGGTCGCCATCGCCGTGAAGGAGAGCCAGCTCCCGGGTGAACACGGGGTGGCCGCCGGCGCGGCGGTACAGCTCGTCGGCGTCGTCGTCTGACAACGGTCCGGCCACCGCTACGGCGAGAGCACACGCAGCCTCCCGGTCGAGGCCGATGAGGTCGACGCTGACGGCCGAGAGGGCCAGGCCCGAGAGCCTCGCCCGGGTCGAGGGCGTGAGCTCGTCGGTCCGGTACGCACCGATCACGCAGACCGCGGCCGGCGACGGGTCGCGGGCGACGAGCTCGAGGAGCAGGACGGATGACTCGTCGGCCCAGTGGAGGTCGTCGAGCACGAGGACCACCGGTGTGTCCGCCGCCACCCTGGTCAGCCAACGGCTGACTGCGTCCATGAGCATCAGACGGTCCTGGTCCGAGCGGGCGACCGTTGCGGCGCCGCCTCCGAAGGCCCGTCCGAGGGCACCCAGGAGGTCGAGGTCCCCGCTCGCAGCCTCGATCGTGCGCTCATGTCCGATGGCGGCAGCCAGGCCTCCCAGCGCCTGCGTCCACGGCCAGTACCCCGGCGCAGCGGCTCCCTCTACGCACGTGCCCCATCCGACGAGCGGGGCGCCAGCCACGGCAGACCGCACGAGGGTGGACTTGCCGATGCCCGCCTGCCCGGTGACCAGGACGGCCGATCGGTCGCCCGCGGCGGCGCGGCTGAGAGCCTGTCTCAGCAGGCGCAGCGGCCCGTCCCGTCCGAGCAGCGACCCGGCAGCGTCAGCCATGGGGGCATTGTCCACCGACTTCGCGCCCCCGTGCGTCAGATCTGGCGAGGTGCCAGACCAGTTCTTCCGCGATCCCGGCCCATCTGTCGCTACCCAGGTGACCCCGCAAGCCACAACCAGGAGGAGATCCGATGGCGTTCGACGGACAGCAGTACAAGGCCAACACGCGGCAGCAGTGGGAAGACGCGGCCGACGCCTGGGATGCCTGGGCGCCGGTTCTGGAGTCCTGGCTCGGCGGAGCGACGGAGACCATGCTCGATGCGGTGCAGGTGCGGCCCGGAAGCAAGGTCCTCGACGTAGCCGCCGGTGCAGGTGGCCAGACGATCGCCGCGGCCCATCGCGCCGGTCCGTCGGGCGCCGTGGTGGCGACCGACATCTCGCCGACCATCCTGTCCTACACCGCCAAGCGGGCGGCCGAGGCAGGTCTGGCCAACGTGGACACCTTCGAGGCCGATGGCGAGGCGCTGAGCTTCGATGGGCAGGCCTTCGACGCCGTCATCTCACGCGTCGGGCTCATCTACTTCCCAGATCAGCAGCGGGCCCTGGCGGGCATGCGCGCCGCCCTGCGCGACGGCGGGCGAGTGGGGGCCATCGTCTACTCGACGCCGGCGGCCAACGAGTTCTTCTCGATCCCTGTGTCGATCATCCGGACCAGGGCTCAGCTGCCCGCGCCTCAGCCCGGCCAGCCCGGTCCGTTCAGCCTCGGGGCGCCCGGCGTCCTCGAGCAGGCCTTCGCCGACGCCGGCTTCCACGACATCGAGGTGCAGACGGTGGTTGCGCCGTTGCGGGTCCCGTCCGCCGCCGAGTGCACCCGGTTCGAACGGGAGTCATTCGGCGCCCTGCATCAGATGCTCTCGGGGCTCCCCGAAGCCGAGCGCGACAGCGTGTGGACCGAGATCG
The DNA here is from genome assembly GCA_963846555.1 of uncultured Microthrixaceae bacterium. Classification (GTDB taxonomy): domain Bacteria; phylum Actinomycetota; class Acidimicrobiia; order Acidimicrobiales; family VFJN01; genus VFJN01. The sequence continues at coordinate 2,933,870 of CAWJWI010000004.1, read as the reverse complement.
AGAGTGCCCTCGGGCAGTTCGAGGGCCCAGACGGGTTCGTGGGGCCTTGCGAGCTCCTCGTCGGCTCCGCTGTGAAGTAGCGGGGTCCGCCGCTACTCGAAGTCGATGGCGCTGAAGTCCCGGAGCTTGCTGATCTGGTGCCGAGCGTTCACCTGGCGCACCGTGCCGGACTTCGAGCGCATGACCAGCGACTGGGTGGTGGCGCCGGTGCGGTCGTAGTGCACGCCCTTGAGCAGCTCGCCATCGGTGATGCCGGTGGCGGAGAAGAAGCAGTTGTCGCCGGCCACGAGGTCGTCGGTGGTCAGCACCTTGGTCAGGTCGTACCCCGCCGCGATGGCGGCGTCGCGCTCGGCGTCGTCGCGTGGCCAGAGCCGGCCTTGCTGCTCGCCACCCATGCACTTCATGGCCGCGGCGGTGATCACGCCCTCGGGCGTGCCGCCGATGCCGAGCAGGATGTCGGCCCCCGAGTCGGGCCAGGCCGTGGAGATGGCGCCGGCGACGTCCCCGTCCGGGATCAGCCGGATGCGCGCCCCGGCGGCCCGCACCTCGGCGATCAGCTCCTCGTGGCGAGGGCGGTCGAGGATGACGGCGGTGACGTCGCGCACGGACTCGCCCTTGGCCTTGGCCACGGCCTTGATGTTGTCGGTGGCCGAGCGGGTGATGTCGATGACGCCGACGCACTCGGGGCCCACTGCGATCTTCTCCATGTAGACGCAGGGCCCGGGATCGAACATGGTGCCCCGCTCGGAGACGGCGATGACGGCGATGGCGCCGCCCCGGCCGAGGGCGGTGAGCGTGGTGCCGTCGATCGGGTCCACGGCGATGTCGGTCAGCATCGGGGTGCCGTCACCGATGCGCTCGCCGTTGAACAGCATGGGCGCTTCGTCCTTCTCCCCCTCGCCGATGATGACGATGCCGTCCATGGGCACGGTGTCCAGCACGACCCGCATGGCGTCCACCGCGGCACCGTCGGCCCCGTTCTTGTCGCCCCGTCCCATCCACCGGCTCGCCGCCAGGGCTGCGGCCTCCGTGGTGCGGACGAGCTCCAGCGCGAGGTTCCGGTCCGGGCGTTGCTTGGAGGTCATGGGCACCGACGTTACAAGACCGGGATCTAGCCCCATCCCGCCGGTCCTGAGCCGCGAGGGGCCAGGGCGCGCGAGGCTGTCGGCATGGGTCTCCTGGGGCAGCGGTCCGACGACGACGAGGAGCGGGGGGACATCTCGATCGCCGGTCTCGAGCACCTCGGCGAGGACGAAGAGACCGTGTACGAGCTGGACGACTGGGGCGACCGGGGCCGGTCCCTGCTCCAGGCGCGGCTGGCGACGCTGGGAGTGCCCCACCGCTGGGAAGATGTGTCGTCTCTCGTCATCGCGGCGACGGATGAAGCCTGGGTCGAGAGGGTCATGGACCAGGTGGAGGACGACCTCTCGCTGGCTCTCGATCCGGATGTGCCCCAGGTGGCCTACGACCTGACGTCGTGGGACGCCCTGGGGCGCGAGCAGCTGTTCGCGTCGCTGGAGGACGAAGCCGTGCCGTACGGCATCGACGGCGAGGAGCTGTTCGTCCACGAGATCGACGAGCAGCGCGTCGACGAGCTCATCGATGCCATCGTCAGCCCCGAAGGCGGCGGCGACGATGACGACGACAGCGACGACCCGTCCGGCGGCGTCCCGGAGGCCATGGGCGAGCTGTTCGTGGCCGCCGACCGTCTCGCCCGCGACCCCGGGGACGCAGAGGGCACCCTCGGCCTGATCGCCGCGGTCCGCCACCCTGGGCCGACTCCCTACGGCATGGACGGGGTGTGGTGGGACAGCGTCGTCGCAAAGGCCGGGGTGCTGGTCGAGCTGCGCGACGCCGACGAGCCCGACGACGACGCCGTGGCGGACGCTGCCACCGAGCTGCGCGACGCCCTCCGCCCGTACGTGTAGCACCGGACCCGACTGCTCTTGTCGGGGGGTCGCCCGGTAGCGTGAACCGGTGATCCTGGCCGAGCTCGAGGTCTTCCACTCGCGCCCGATCGCGCCCACCCGCCGCGTAGCGCTGGGCCACTCGGACCTGCCGGTGTCCCCGGCTCCGGGCTTCGGTGGCATCCTCCTGGCTGGCATCGTCGCTGGCCACATGGGCGACCTCGACCCGGACCTCTTCGATGACCTCCACCGCCTCACCCTCCAGCTCCAAGAGGGCCATCGCATCCCCCAGCCCCGCCTGCGACACCGCTTCCAGAACGACCGGGTGGGCCTGACTCGCAGCGTTCACCGCCTCGTCGGAGAGGGCGAGGACCTCGACTTCCAGCTCGAGCCGAAGGGTGCGCCAGCTCAGCACGTCCTCGCCGCGGTCTACGCGGCCGGGCAGCTGCCCCTCGTCGCCCGGGGCCGGGTGATGGACGGCATCCGCACCGCCATGCGGTGGTCCGGCGCCCTCGACCGCGGCTTCGTGGCCCAGGTCACGGGGCTCGACCGATCTCGCGACTGGTCGGCGCGCGCCTTCCACGACCCGGTGCAGTGGGCCATCGACACGCTCGGGATGGGGTCAGGTCCGGACGCCCTGGTGGTGCCCGGCCGCTCCGAGGTGCAGCGGCGCTTCCGAGACCTGCTCCGCGAAGCCCATCCCGATCACGGAGGGGCCACCGACGATGCGGCCCAGCGCATCTCGGATCTCACTGAGGCCCGCCGCATCCTCCTGGCGTCCTAGTGCCGAAGGGCGCGGCCGCCGTTGGAGCGTTGCTCCTGTTCCCGGGCGCGGGCAGCTCGTCGACCCACCCGAGCCTGTTGGCCATCGAGGATGCCGTCGCCCCGCTGCCGGTGAGCCGGGCCGACTTCCCGTACCGACGGGAGGGGCGCAAGGCGCCGGATCGAGCTCCGAAGCTGATGGCCACGCGTCGTCGAAGAGGCCGCACTCCTGGCCGACCGAGCCGGCGTGCCACCCGAGCGCATCGTCCTCGGCGGTCGCTCGATGGGCGGGCGCATCTGCTCGATGGCCGTGGCCGATGGGCTTCCGGGGGCCGGCCTCGTGCTCATCTGCTATCCGCTGCACCCCCCGGGCAAGCCGGACCGCCTGCGCATCGAGCACCTGCCATCGCTCGAGGTCCCGTGTCTGTTCATCTCCGGCACCCGTGACGCCTTCGGCACGCCCGCCGAGCTGGAGGAGCACACGGAAGCGATCCCCGGACCCGTCACCCACGTGTGGCTGGAGGGCAAGGGCCACGACCTGAAGGGCGCTGACGCGGTCATCGCCAGGCACGTCGCCGACTGGCTGACGACGATCTCCTGAGCCGTCTAGGCAAGGACCTCGACGGGGGTGCCCAAGGGCAGGCCGAGGTCGTCCACGAGCCGGGCGATGACGTCGTTGGCGACACCGATGCAGCCGTCGGGCACGTCCTCGCCGAGCGAGTCGGGGTCGTCGGTGCCGTGGATGCCGATCACGCCACGCCCCGCCTCCACGTCGTCGAGGCTGGTGGCGAAGCCCGAGAGGCCGTACACGTACGACCCGTACTGGCCGGCCTGGTCAGGCGGCTGCAGAAGCTCCTTCAGGTAGTACGCCACGCCGGGGTTGGGTCGTTCCGACGCGCCGATGCGGGCCGGCTCGTCGAGCACCTCTTCGTCGTTCTCGAACACTCTCAGGCGGTGCTCCCCGAGGTCGACCACGATCCTGAAGCGCACGCTCGATATCGCCACGTCGGCCGTGTCGACCCAGCCCGTGGAACCGGGAGGGGAGGTCGGTAGGTAGACCTCCAGCCGGTCGCCCGACTCGCCCTTCACGAGGAACACGACTGGGATGTCCGGCGCCGCGGTGGCCTCCGCAGCGGTGATCTCCTCGCGGGGCGTGGTGCTGACGGCACTCGAGTAGATGCTTATGCCGGCCCCCCGGGCCTGGGCCACCTTGGCCGGCTCGGCCGGAACGGTCGTGGTCGTCGACGTGGTGGTCTCGGTCGAGTCCGGCTCGGTGGCGAGGGTCGGCCGCTCACCCACGCACGCGCCGGTGATCGCGACGACGGCGCTCAAGAGGACGGCTGCTGCTCGTCGAGCGGAGGCGGAGGCGGGCACGGCGGTCAACCTAGTGACCCAGGTCGTGCACTGGTGTGAGAGGGAGCTCGTCCCGACCGACCAGGTCCTCGGGGTTGAGCTCCTCGAGCTCGCGGTGGGCCGTCTCGGGGTACGCGACGAGCACGAGGACCGCCATCAGGGCGGGTCCGACGCTGAGCACGGCGAGTGCCGGTCCGAGCCCGTCCCACCGCTCGGACAGGTAGCCCGCCACGAGCAGCCCGACGACGCTGCCGGTCACACCGAGGATGGCGATGATCCCGTTGGCCCGGCCCCGCAGCGAAGTGGGGAACAGCTCGGGGCCGTAGACACCGAGGGCGGGGACCGTGGCCGCGCCGACCACGGCGCCGAGCGCCGACAGGGCCCACATCGGCCATCCGCCGGCCAGCACCATGGCCACGGTCAGGATCGTGCCGCCGGCCACGCCGACGGCGCCCACGATGCGCCGGCCGCGCGTGTCGGCCAGCCGACCGCCGACCACGATGCCGATGGCGCCGGGTGTGTTCGTGAGGAGGGTGAACAGGCTGATTCGCGCCGCTGAGAACCCCCGCTCGTCGCGCAGGAACTCGTTCATCAGCTGTCCTGCGGGAGCCGTGAACAGGCTGAGCAGCAGGGCGGACGTGGCGAGCAACCAGAAGCGTCGACCGTGCCCGGCCATCGACACCTCGAGGTGGGTGACGACGAAGCGCCGGCTCTCGCGTAGGTGCCGGGCGACGAGGCGCACCACCGGAAGGGCGAGCAGTCCGAGCGCGAAGAGCAGCCGCCACCCCTGCTCGCTCGTGTCGGCCAGCGGAAGCGCCCAAAGGCACATGCCCACGCCGAGGGCGCCGGCCATGGTGAGGAGGCTCACCGCAAACGCACGCGACCCCGCCGGCATCTCCTCTGCCGCGATGATCGTGAGCAGCACGGCCCCGGCCGTGGTGAGCCCGCGGACGACGGCCTGGTCGATTCCCAGGGTGATGAGGTCGGGAGCGAGCGCGCCCAACGCGGTGGCCACGCTGGCTGCGGCCGCCGTGGCCAGGAGCACCGTGCGCCGCCCCCGCCGGTCGGCCAGGGCCGTGAGGGCGAGGGCCCCGAGCACGCCGACGCGCACCGCGGCCAGGGTCGCGCCCTGGTCGGCCTTGCTGGCACCGAGCTCGTCGGCCGCGAACGTGATCGTCTGGGACAGGAGAGTGCCCAGGTACCCGAAGACGACGGCGAGGGTGCAGAGAGCACCGATGGTCGTCGCGGCCGCAGCGTCGGTGGTCTCCGGCGGGGCCCAGAACGGGCGGGTGCCGGCCGGTGGTCTCTGGCGCAGGGCCTTCCGGTAGAGGATGCCGAACGGAACCCGCCACACGAGCGGGGCGAGGGCGTAGTCGATCGTCTCGGTGACGTCGTCGCCATCGCGGTGGACCTGGCGCTCGTAGGACGCGAACGGCCCGCTGACGGCGACGAACCGCCCGTCGCCGGACTGCGCTTCGACGACGACGTCGTCCCGTGGCGCCCACAGGTCCTCCTCGGCGGCTTGGGCCGCGGTGAGCGAGCGCCTCAGGTGCGCCATCGGGGTCCGCTCACTCGGGGGGAGGATCGGACTCGGCGACCCGGTCGCCGTGGGCCTCCGATTGCTGGCGACCGGCTCGCTTGTTGGCGAGGGCGAGCAGCCCGGTGAAGAGGGCGATCGGCAGCAGCACGAAGGCGATCTCGTCCCAGCCGCCCTGGTGGGCGAGCAGTCCGGTGATCACCCGAGCACCATCAGGGCGCCGGCCACGACGGATGTGGCGGAGGCCGCAGCCATACCCCAGGTGATGGCCATGGCGGTCCGTCGGCGGGCGAGGCGGAGGGCGACGTCGTGGGCGAGCACCACGGCCGCGACGTGCCCGACCCCGAGCAGGGCGACCTGCACCCATCGCACCCACGCGGCCTGCACGAGCCCGTAGTCGATGGTGTGGGTGATGGTGCCGAACAGGTCCCAGCCCTCGCCGATCGGATCGGACATCAGGGCGACGAAGTTCTGGCCCTCGAACAGGAGCAGGGTGAGGTCGTGGGCGAGGAACCAGCTCGTGGCCAGGGGGACGAGGGCCACGCCGAGGGGGACGGCCACCGACGGCGGAAGGTCCTCGTCGCTCCGTCCGGCCAGGCGCAGCACGCCGCAGGTAGATGCCCGCCACCACGGCGATCATCCACGCCAGGCCGACGCTGTGCAGGAAGGTGCGGCCCCAGCCCTGGCTGGCGCCGATCACGTCGATCCAGAACGGGGTGGACGTGAAGGCGTCGAAGGCCGTGCTGCCGAGCCACACGACCATGAGCGCGGCCAGCCCGGGCGGGACGGTGGTGTGGCGACGCCACGGCGAGAGGAGGGCCACCGCGGCGGACAGGGCACCGAATCCCTCCCCGGTCGCCAGCCAGCGTCGACCCCACAGCAGACCCCCCAGCACGGCAGCCAGCACGTAGGCGGTCAGGAAGACGGCCAGCGCCCTCGGTGATCCGGGCCGGTGGTAGGCGATGAAGAACCAGGCGAAGGCCAGGAGGAAGGCGGCCCCGGTCCAGCTCGGCGCAGGCCGACGCTCCATGCGGTCGTTACCAGGCTGGAGGACCCCGACGATGCCGACGAACGGGTTGATGGCCCTCATGACGTCGCCGGCGATCAGGCAAAGGATGGGCAGCCCCACCCACCACACGACGAGCACGGCGACGGGCGCGACGTTGGCGGCGGCCGAGTCCGGACCGACGATGGCTGCGACGAACACGAGCACGAGCAGCACGACCCCGACGGCGTGGCCGAGGTGGAGGTCCACCGGCCGGGAGGTGGAGCGAGAAGGCGGAGAGCCCTGAGCGGTCGGGCCGGTGTCGCTCGCTTCGAGGCTCCTTCGTTCGTGAAGCCGCGGAGACGGGCGTCGGGCCAGGTGGCTCGCAGGGCTACGGCGGTGGCGGCCACCGCGAAGGCGCCCACGTAGCTGAGCAGCCACGGCGGGGCCGGAAGGTCGCCTCCCCCCACGTTGTGAGCGGCGGCGGGCCCCGCAGTGGCGACGAGGACGCCGAACAGCGCCCCGGCGCCGATCAGCACCGTGCGGACAACCCGACCCGCAACAGTGGCTGACATGGAGGGTCATCGTAGGAGGCGGGCCTGCGGGAACACAGGTCGGGGCCAGGGTGTTGACCCAGGCGAGGTTTGGTCCGCGACGAGATCGCTGCGCGACCATGACACCGACGTCCAGGTGAGGAGAGCGAGCAGCAGTGCTTGACGAGGAGAAGGTCAAGGCCACCATCGAGGCCATCCGTCCGGCCATCCAGGCCGACGGCGGTGACATCTACCTCCGCGCCGTGGACGCTGAGTCGGGAGTCGTGTCCGTGGAGCTCGTCGGCGCATGCGTGTCCTGCCCGGCCTCGACCGTCACCCTCAAGGCCGGCATCGAGCGCATCCTCAAGGATCGGGTCGAGGGCGTCACCGAGGTCCTCAACGTGGGCGAGACCCTCCTCGACGGCACACCGGTATCGCTGTAGATCGCTAGCGTCCGCACGGCGATGACCGACGAGCCCTCCGCCCTGCTCGGCCGGGCCCGCGCCGGCGACCGAGCCGCGCTGGCCCGCATGCTCTCGATCGTCGAGCGCGGTGGCGACGCGGCACGGGAGCTGGGGCGGCACACGCACGCCCATGGGGGTGCGGGCTACGCCGTCGGGATCACGGGCGCGCCCGGCGCGGGCAAGTCGACCCTGACCAACGCCCTCCTGCAGCACGTTCGCAGCGGCGGTGACCCGGTCGCCGTGCTGGCCATCGACCCGTCCTCTCCGTTTACGGGCGGCGCCATCCTCGGCGATCGGGTCCGCATGCAGGACCACACGGGCGACGACGGCACCTTCATCCGGTCGATGGCCACTCGGGGCCACTTGGGTGGGCTCTCCCTCTCCACGCTGGAGGCCGTCCGGGCCCTCGACGCCGCCGGGTGGCCGTGGATCGTGGTGGAGACGGTCGGCGTGGGCCAGGTGGAGGTGGAGGTGGCTGGTGCCGCCGACACCACGCTCGTCGTGGTCAACCCGGGGTGGGGCGACGCGGTGCAGGCCAACAAGGCCGGCCTGCTCGAGATCGCCGACATCTTCGTCATCAACAAGGCCGATCGCCCCGGCGCGACCGAGGCCCGGCGCGACCTGGACCGCATGCTCGACCTGACCACCCCGACCGACTGGCGGCCGCCCATCCTCTCCACCACGGCCACCACCGGTGAGGGCGTGGAGGACGTGTGGGCTGCCATCCGCTCGCACCGTGAGCACATCACGGCCAGCGGCGAGCTCGACCGGCGTCGCCGCTCGCGCATCGGCACCGAGATCTCCGAGATCGTCGCCGCGCTGCTGCGGGAACGGGCCGCGGCCACCGTCGGCGACCGGCTCGACCAGCTGGCCGACGAGGTGGCTCGCAGGAACCTCGATCCGTGGGCCGCGGCCGAAGCGCTCCTCGGCGACCTGCCCAACTAGGTTCCGGCCATGTCTGACGCCCCCCTCGTGCTGGTCGAGCGCCGTGCCGACGGCGTCGCCGTGCTGCGCCTCGACAACCCCAAGGTGAACGCCCTCTCGTCAGAGCTGCTGCGCCAGCTCGAGTCGGCGGCCGAGGACCTGCGGGCTGACCCGCCCGGTGCGGTCGTGGTGACCGGCGGCGACCGGATCTTCGCGGCTGGCGCCGAGATCTCCGAGTTCCGCTCCCGCGAGGACCCGAGCCAGGTCATCACCCGGGCCGAGGCCGAGCTGGTCGGGCAGCACTTCCTGCGGGCCCTGAACGCCGTGGCCGACATCCCCCGCGCCACCATCGCGGCCATCTCCGGCTTCGCCCTGGGCGGCGGCTGCGAGCTGGCGCTGGCCTGCGACTTCCGAATCGCCAGCGAGAAGGCCAAGCTCGGTCAGCCCGAGATCCTCCTGGGGATCATCCCCGGTGGCGGCGGCACCCAGCGGCTCGCTCGCCTGGTCGGCCCGGCCCGGGCCAAGGACCTCATCTTCACGGGCCGTCAGGTGCGGGCCGACGAGGCGCTGGCCATGGGGCTGGTCGACGAGGTCGTGCCCCACGACGACGTGCTCGACCGGGCTCTCGACAAGGCCGCTGCGCTGGCCGCGGGTGCCGTCGTGGCCCAGGGGTTGGCGAAGCGGGCGGTCGACCGGGGCCTCGACATCACGCTCAACGGCGGCCTCGACCTCGAGCAGCAGCTCTTCGCCGAGGTCTTCACGACCGACGACGCCAACATCGGGGTCCAGTCGTTCATCAGCAGCGGCCCCGGCAACGCCGAGTTCACCGGACGCTGACACCCCGTGCGCGAACTGTGTCTGACACAGTTCGCGCAGGGTTAGAGGTTCTGGCCCACGTCGAAGGGGAGGCGCTGGCGAACGTCTCCGGCTGAGGCGGCGACCAGGAGCTCGTACCGACCCTCGTCGACCGTCCACCCGCCGGTGCTCTCGTCCCAGCGGCGGAGGGCGGCTTCGGGCACGTCGACGGCGACGTGCTCGGTGACGCCGGGTGCGATGACGACCTTGGTCCAGGCCGCCAGCTCCTTCGGGGCCCGGTCCACGGGAGGGTCCAGGGCGGCGAGGTAGACCTGCACGACGGCGGTCGCGGACCGGGTGGCGTTGCCGGTGACGTCCAGCGAGACCGTGAACCCGCCTCCCTCGGTGGAGGCAGACAGCGTCGCCTCGCCCCAGGTGCACGTGCCGTAGGAGAGCCCGTGGCCGAACGGGAAGAGCGGCTCGGTGCCCGACGCGTCGTAGCCCCTGTAGCCCATGAGGAGGCCCTCGCCGTACTCCTGGGCGCCGTCCACCGGCGCGTAGTGGGGCCAGGCCGGCGTGTCCTCCAGTCGGCGTGGGTAGGTGAGCGGCAGGCGACCGCCCGGGTCTGCCGTGCCGACGAGCACGTCGGCCACCGCCGGGCCCATCTCCTGGCCGCCGAAGTAGGCGACGAGGACGGCGGCCACGTCGTCGACCCACGGCATGGCCACCGGCGACCCTGCGTTCACGACCACGACCGTCCGCGGGTTGGCCGCGGCCACGCGCGCCACGAGCTCGTCCTGGCCACCGGGCAGGTTGATCGTGGTCCGGTCCTCGCCCTCGGTCTCCCACTCGTCGTTGGTGCCCACCACCACGACCGCGACGTCGGCGGCCGCGGCTGCGGCCACGGCCCGCTCGATCAGGTCGGGCGGGTCGACCGGCCGCACGCCGAGCCGGACGCCACAGAAGCCGGCCCGGCCGGTGCTGGCGATGGTCACGGGCAGGGGCACGCCGGCCGCGCACTCGACCACCGCTGTCTGCTCGGCGGAGGCGTTCCCGAAGAAGAGCGAGCTGCGCGGGAGGCTGCGGTCAGGGTCGTCCAGCACCACCACGTCGCCCACCGTGACCCGACCGCTGCCGGTGATCACGGCGCTGACGAGGTGGGGGCCGTCGGCCTCCGGCACGAACGAACCGAGCGCTGTGAGGTTGAAGGCCGTGGCGTCGACGCCGGGCGGGACGGACCCGAACAGCCGGAGCATCGACGAAGCGGAGACGTCTGACGCGACCACGGGACCGTCGAAGGATGCGCCGTCCCGGTACTCGACGACGAGACCCGGCGCGCCGTCGCGCGTGCGCAGCTCGGCGGCGGTCAGCGGCGGAGGGAGCATGTCGATGCGCACGCCCTGCTCGAAGCTCGGGAGCTCTGTGAGGCGCTCGCCCAGGGCCTCGAGGATCGACGCGTGGGCCAGCGGCTCGAGGCTGGAGCTGCCGCCCCCCATGATGCGGGTGGCAGCCGCGTTCGGGCCGATCACCGCCACGCGGGCGTCGGAGGCCAGGGGCAGGGCGGCCTTCTCGTTGCGGAGCAGCACGAGACCCTCCGTGGCGGCCCGGCGGCAGAGGGCCCGCTCAGCCGGATCGTCGACCGTCTCCTCGGGCCGGTCGGCGGAGCGCTCGTGGGCCCGGGTGCGCTCGATGAGCCGGAAGAGGTCGTCCACCAGCGCGTCCACAGTGGCTTCAGGTACGTCGCCACGGGCGACCGCTTCGGCGAGCGGCGGGCCGTAGATCGTGGTCGGCCCGGGCATGGCCAGGTTCAGCCCGGCCAAGGCGGATGGCACCGTGTCGTGAGACCCGAACCAGTCCGAGACGACGAACCCGTCGAAGCCCCACTCCTCGCGGAGGATGTCGTGAAGGAGGCGCCGGTTGGCCGCACAGAACTCGCCGGAGAGCCGGTTGTAGGCGCTCATCACGCCCCACGCTCCGCCCTCCCTGACCGCGGCTTCGAACGGCCGCAGGTAGAGCTCGCGAAGGGCCCGCTCCGGCACGAGGGCGTCCACGCTGAATCGGTCCACCTCGGTGTCGTTGGCCGCGAAGTGCTTCACGGTGACGGCCACGTCGTGGGACTGCACGCCGCGCACCACCTCCACCGCGAGTCGGGCAGTGAGCTCGGGGTCCTCGGAGTAGCACTCGAAGACCCGCCCGCCGACGGGCGTGCGCTGCAGGTTGACGGTGGGGGCGAGCAGGACGTGCGCGCCCTTGCGCACGGCCTCGGCGCCGAGCAGCGACCCGACCTCCCGCAGGAGCGACGGGTTCCATGTGGCGCCCAGGGCGATTCCGACCGGCACGGTGACCCCCGGTGTGCGGGTGGCCCCCACGGCCTCTCCCCGGACTCCGTTCGGGCCGTCGGACATCTTCACGGCCGGCACGCCGGCCCGCTCGATCGCAGCCGTTCGCCACGTGGACGCGCCTCCGAGGAGCAAGCACCGCTCTTCGAGCGTCAGGTCTGCTGCTGAGCGAGCTGTCACTGGTGGGCCTCTCGTAGTACCGGGAACTGGCGGTCGGGGTCGTCGGCGCGGGTGCGGGAGGTCGGGGGACCGGCGGCTGGGTCGCCCTCGAGGATCTCCGCGCCGGCGGGGGCGTACTGGAGGATGTACGCCTTGCGGACGGAGTCCGTGGTGTTCGGCCCGGTGAGGTGCGGGGTGAGCGACGAGAAGATCACTGCGCCCCCCGCCGGCACCTCGGCGGCCACGGCTCCATCCGGGTCGCTGAGGCACTCGAAGCCGAGCGGGTCGACGTAGCGGTGGGCGAGGGTGCCGTGGCGGTGCAGGCCGGGGACCACCCAGGGGCAGCCGTTGGCGAGGGTCGCGTCGGTGAGCGCCAGCCACACGGTCAGGTACTGCTGCGGTTCGACGAAGGCGTAGCCGTTGTCCTGGTGCCACGGGAAGCGTCGGGGCTTCTCGGGCTTCTTGTAGACGGCCTGGTCCCAGTAGAGGTTCACGTCCGGGCCGACGAGGTCCCCGCAGATCCCCACGATGCGTGGGTGCCGGCTGAGCTCCCGGAGCTGCTCGGAGCGCGTCACGAGGTGGGTGGCGAAGGTGATGGCGCCCGTCTCGGCGATCGACACCCGCCCCCCAGCCTGCTGCAGCAGGTCATCGACCTCGGCCTCGAACCTGTCGATCTCGGCGCGCGCCGCCGTCAGAGTGGCCGGCTCGACCAGGTCGGGGACGACGATGAAGCCGAGGCGGTCGAAGTCGCCCACCTGCTCGGAGCTGAGGGCGGTGAAGGGGCCGGCTCGGTCGGTCCACGAGAAGGTCGTGTTCCACGGGTGCAGCTCCACCGGCGGCAATATACTGAACGAACGTTAAGCAGTGTTGAGGGGGTCGGATGCCGAACGGTGAGCAACGAGCGGCGTTCGACCGTGACGGCTTCGACATGACCGTCACCGACCTGGGCTCGCTGCCGGCGCTGACGGCCCCACACGATCTGAGCCCCGACGCGGTCGCTGAGGTGGCCGAGAAGGGTCACACGGTCGTGCGGAGGCTGGCGTCGCCCGAGGAGGTGGCCGCCTTCCGCCCGACCATCGAGGCCGCCGTGACCCGTCACGCCCGGCGGGCCGCCCCGCTCGACGAGCGCGACACCTACGGCAAGGCCTTCCTCCAGGTGCCGAACCTGTGGCAGCGCGACGCGGCCATCGCCCGCTTCGTTCACGCCCCTCGCTTCGCGCGGGTGGCCGCTGAGCTTCTCGGTGTCGACGGCGTGCGGCTGTACCACGACCAGGCGCTCTGCAAGGAGCCCGGCGGGGGCTTCACCCCGTGGCACCAGGACCAGGTGTACTGGCCCTTCGCCACCGATCGCACGATCACGATGTGGATGCCGCTCGTCGACGTGCCCGCCGAGGTCGGGTCGATGACCTTCGCCAGCGGCTCACATCGGCGGGGCGAGCTCGGCAGCCACGTGATCGGCGACGCCAGCGAGGCGGCCTTCGCGGCCACGGTCGACGACCTCGGTCTGAGCCTCGACACGCACGGAGCGGTGGCTGCGGGCGACGCCACCTTTCACCTCGGGTGGACCTTGCACCGAGCACCCGCCAACACGAGCGATCTCATGCGTTCGGTGATGACGGTGATCTACTTCGCAGACGGTGCGGTCGTCGGGCCTCTCGACTCGTCCCACCGCACCTTCGACAACGAGGTGTGGCTCGCCGGCATCGCCGAGGGCGAGCCGGCCGCCGGTCCGCTCAACCCCGTCCTGTGGCCGGTGTCGACCTGATGGCCGGCGTCAAGGGACAGATCCAGTCCCGCGGCACGGAGCGCCGTTCCGCCATCGTGGACGCGGCCGTCGAGCTGTTCGCCCGCTCGGGCTACCAGGGCACCGCGCTGAGCGAGATCGCCGAGCGGGTCGGCGTCTCGGCGCCTGCCATCCTCCACCACTTCGGTTCGAAGTCCGGTCTGCTCGTGGCCGTCCTCGCCGACGTCGACCAGCGCCACCTCGAGTCTGGTGCCGCAGTGTTCGAACCAGGTGGCCTGGAGACCATCCGTCGGCTGCGTCGCTTCGCCGAGAGCATGCGGCTCGCTCCGCAGGTGTCGGCCATCCACCTGCAGCTCGACGCCGAGCACCTGCACGACGACGGGCTCGTCGGCTCCTACGTGCGAGCCCGGGCCCGAGCCATGCGGTCGATGGTGGCCGCCGCCATCACCGCCGGTCAGGAGGCGGGCGAGATCCGCGCCGACGTCGACGCCGTGGCCAAGGCGGCTGAGATCGTCGCCTACCTCGATGGCGCCGCCCGCAGCTGGCTGGTCGACCGCGAGCTCTCGATACTCGACCTCTACGACAGCTACCTCGAGAGCGTGCTCACGGCACTCGCCGTGGAGGCGTAGCTGGTGAGGTCGAGGAGCGCGCAGTAGGTGCTGCCGGCGGCGGGGGCAGAGGGGGTGGCTGTCCCCGGCGGCAGGAGACCCGTCACCGCGCTGGAGGTCGCATCGCTCACGTCCCGACCGAGCCGGTACGCCGTGTCGGCACCGGCGATCACCGTGCGCGGGAGCGCCTCGACGTCATGGACGATGTCGACGAAGGCGACCGTCTGCTCACGCATCAGCTCGGGGTCCACGAGCTGGTCGAGGTCGTAGCCCGGGTCGAAAAGCGTCCACGGTCCGGTGATGGCGGCGATCGTCGGGACGATCCGCTCGCGATACGGGCCCCCCTCGCCGCCGAAGCTCCGATGCGGCGGGAAGCCGGCCTGTGGTGCGTCGGCGCCGCGCAGCACGAGCGTGCGGCGGAGGTCGTGGCCGACGACGCGCCCGAGCACCGAGGTGAGCAACGCAGGGCTCTCGGGCACGAACACCGCCAACATCTCGTCGGCGCCGGTGGCCACGAGCTGGCGTCCGGCCCCACCGTCTGTGCGGGGCACCGCCGCCCACTCCCTCGCACCCAGGTGCTCGAGGGCGACGACGAGCGCGACTGTTCCCTCGTCGTACGCGTCGTCCAGCACCGCGGCGTAGTCGTGGACGCCGGACTTGGACAGGTAGAGGTGCCCCGTGGTGAACACGAACTCGATCGTGCGCGGCCGGCACTCGATTGGCAGGGCCGCGAAGTGCTCAGCCATCGCGAGCAGGGCGATGGGGCCGTTGTCCCAGACCGCGTTCATGCCGTCGGTGTGGCTCTCGATGACGATGCGCTCGGCCGACTGACCGGGGAGGCTGGCGATGAGGGTTCGGGTCGATGCCTTGGCCCGGTCGGCCCGGACCCGGAGCGTGGCGGAGGTGCCCTGCATCTTGGGTCCGAGGAGGACCTGACCCTCCTCGGCACCGACGAACACGGCTGGCACCTTCCAGAACCGGCCGGGGTACGGGGCGTACTGACCCTTGATCTGGGCGCCCGGCAGATCGTGGACGAACACCAGGCCCGCCGCCCGCCCGGCCTCGGCCTCGGAGAGGTCGGTGATCCTCGCCGCCGCGTTCAACCAGTCGCGCTCGTAGGCACCAGTCAGGTCCAGGGACGCGTCGGGATCCCAGATGAACCAGGACACCGCGGCGAACACGGCGTAGGCCACCGACCCCGTCGGAAGCGGCCGCACCACGATCTTGCCGGCGATGTCCGCGGTCGAGAGCGCCGTGCCGACGGGTACCACCATCAGTGGCGCAGTGACCTGCAATGGCGCGGAGTAGGGGACGGCTCCCGCAACCGCGAGTGGCGTGCGGCTGCGGCCGACGCGGAGGGATGCCCCGGTCTCGAGCTGACGGTCGATGGTGACGGGACGATCGCTGAGCTTCAGCCCGCTGATCCCCTCGAGGCGCTCCTCGACCCAATCCACGAAGCCCGTGTGGGCGGGGCTTGCGGTCGGACGAGCACCGAAGTCGGCCATCACCTGTGTGCCGGCCCGCAGATCAGCCGCGGTGGCGAACGTCGAGTCGACATCCGTGGGGCAGGCCGGAGGCTCCTCGCCTCGTGCCACGCCCACGGGCACGGCGGCCAGGACGGCGGCCGCGATCAGCACGGCAAGACCTCGACGCATCCCAGCTTCCCCCGTCGTTCTACTGAACCCTCGTTCAGGATAATGTACCATTCGGCCCGCGAAGTCGGATGAAGGGGACTGGCCTTGAGACGTCGGTGGATCGCGCTCGTCGTCCTGCTCGTTGCGCTGGTCGGAGTCGCCCAGTCCGCCAGCGCCGCGCCCGGCGACGTCCCGCCCGAGGAGGACAACCCACCGGGCTGCGTGACCGCCGCGACCGAGGACGTGCCCCAGTGCGGAGCCCAGGGTCGCACCGGTGGAGGCGTGCCGATCGAGGCCTGTGCCACCCGCACGCTTCCGTCCGGCTCGACCGTGACCCGCATCCTGCCCGACGGCCCTCGCCACGCCGACGGGTCGTTGGCGTTCATCCCCGGCGCCTGCGTCTACCTTCCCGCCGGGCTACAGCACGAACGGACTCCGCTACCCGGTGCTGTACCTCCTCCACGGTGGAGGCGGCGACCAGGCCGACTGGATCACCCAGGGCCAGGTGGCCGAGATCGCCGACGCCGCCGCGGCCGCGGACCCGGAGAGCGCGCTGATCGTGGTCATGCCGGATGGTCGCAGCGGGCAGTGGTTCGACTACCGCGACGGCTCCTTCCTCAACGAGACCTACGTGCTCGAGCACCTGATCCCGGCGGTGGACGAGCGCTTCGCCACCATCCCCACCCGCCGGGGCCGGGCCATCGTCGGCCTGTCCAACGGCGGGTACGGCGCCATGCACCTGGCCGCCAAGGCGCCGGATGCCTTCGTGGCGGCGGGATCCATGTCGGGCAACCTGGCTGCTCTCACCATGGGTGGGTCTGGGCACGCCGGCCGCGCCAGGGGCTCCGCCGCTGCAGGAGGCCGGGGCTTGGTACTACGGCAGCCTCCCCGCCGAGCTGGCGTCGAACCTCGACGGCGTGGACCTGATCATCGACTGGGGTGCGACGTGCTCGAGCGACCTGCTCGGCGACCTCTGCCTCACCTTCGCCTTCGAGCAGGCCTTCGCCGGTGGGAACCGGGCCTTCCGCGACCGGGTGAACGGGGTGGGCCACCGCGGCGCCCTCGACTACCGCGAGGCCGAAGGGGGACACGCCTGGCACTGGTGGTCGACGTGGCTGCGCGAGCGCCACCTCCCGTTCGTGCTCGCCCGCCTCGCCGATCCGCGGCCGGTGAGCGGCGCCGCCCACCGAAGAGCCGACACCCACCACCTTCCGCCACCGCTCCATCCGGCCCGAGCTCTCGGTGTTCGGCTACGACGTCGCCGTCCAGCGCGACGTGCTCGAGTTCCTCGACCTCGTCGACGTCACCGCCGACGGCCTCACCGTCGTGGGCAGCGGCCGGGTCCGCATGGCCACCGCCCCCCGGTACGACCCCGGCCGGGCCTACGAGCTGACCGGCGCCACCGCAGCGTTCGCGGTGGCCGACGAGGCCGGCCGCCTCCACCTCGCGGTCGACCTCGGTCCCAGCCACACGGCCGAGCAGTACAGCGCAGCCGCCCGTGCTGTCCCAGGACCTGCCCGGCTACTTCACGACGAAGACGGTCACCATCGCCCCCGCACCCGAGGCAGCGGGCACGGCTCTGACCCCGTCCGCCGCGGCTGACGCCACGATCGCCACCGGTCGCCTCCCGGCCACCGGCGCCCGTTCCGGCGCGGCCCCGGCCGGAGCCGTCCTGGTCGCCGCGCTGACCATGGCCCGGGTCCGCCGATCCACTACCCCTCGGGGGGCTACGCCCAGGCGATGACGCCGAGCTCGGCGGGGGTCACCAGGTCCTCGTGGGAGGGGACGATGCGCACCGTGACGCCGTAGCGGCCGGCTTGCTCGCACGTGAAGGTGCCGACGTAGCGGAGGTGGTCGTCGTCGGCCTTGCCTGCGGGCGCCATGGAGACGACCGTCGTGGACGTAGCTCCTGACCCTGGCCCGACGGGCCGTGGATGAGCTGCACCTGCACGTCGTCGGGCTGCAGGTCGCCGAGCGAGACGACCGCCTCCACCGTGCGCTCGACGCCGAGGTCGGCGACAGCGTGCGTCGACATCCACGTGGTCGACGTGCACGCCGGCCACGCCGTCGCCCACCGTCTGCTTCCACGCCGGCCAGGCCCCGGGCCCGCTTGTGGTCGTCGGCGCGACAGGAGGTCACCCTGACCGGCGGTGGGCTCGTAGAGCTGCTCGGTGTAGTCGCGCACCATGCGGGCGGCGATGACGAACGGGCCCAGCGTGATCAGCGACCGCTTCACGCGCTTCACCCAGCGGCGGGGCACCGGGCCCTGCCAGCGCTCGTAGAACAGCGGGACGACCTGGCGCTCGAGCAGCTCGAACAGCGACCCGGCCTCCACCTCGTCGCGGCGCTCGAGGTCCTCGACGTGCTCGGCCGAGCTGATGGCCCAGCCGTTCTCACCGTCGAAGGCTTCGTCCCACCAGCCGTCGAGGATCGACAGGTTGAGGCCGCCGTTGAGCACGGCCTTCATGCCCGACGTGCCGCACGCCTCCTGGGGCCGGCGGGGGTTGTTGAGCCACACGTCCGAGCCCTGCAGCAGCGCGCGGGCCACGGCGATGTCGTAGTCGTCGACGAACACGAACCGGTGCCGGACCTCGGGGTCGGCGGCGAACGCGCTGACCTGGCGGATCAGCTCCTTGCCGGTGTCGTCGGCCGGGTGCGACTTGCCCGCGAAGACCAGCTGCACGGGTCGGTCGCCCGAGAGCAGCAGGGCCTTCGAGCCGGTCGGGCTGCGAGAGCAGGAGCGTGGCCCGCTTGTAGGTGGCGAAGCGCCGGGCGAAGCCGATCGTGAGCGCCTTCGGGTCGAGCACCGAGTCGGTCCACTCGACGTCGGACGACGACAGCCCACGCGCCATGAGCTGGGTGCGCAGGCGCTGGCGGACGAACGCCACCATGCCCTCACGACCCTGCTCGCGGACCCGCCAGACCTCGTCGTCGCGGGCCTCGTTGAGGCGCTCCCAGCGCTCGCGCGTCGGCCTCGTTCCACTCGGGCAGCACGTAGCGCGTCAGCAGGTCGGCCATCTCGGGCGCCGTCCAGGTGTGGGCGTGCACCCCGTTGGTGACCGACGTGATCGGCGTCTCGTCGGCGGGCACGTCGGGCCACAGGTCGCTGAACATCTCCCGGCTGACCTCGCCGTGGAGCTTGGCCACGGCGTTGGAGCGCCCGGCCAGTCGCAGGCCCATGACGGCCATGTTGAAGCGCTCGTCGGGTGCGTCGCCGGGACGGTGGCCGAGGGCCATCAGCTCGTCGAGCGTGATCCCCACCTCGTTGGCCCAGTCGCCGAAGTAGCGCTCGATCAGCTCGCGCGGGAAGCGGTCGATGCCGGCCGGGCACCGGGGTGTGGGTGGTGAAGATGCAGCCGGCCCGGACCGACTCGATGGCCTCGGCGTAGGTCAGCCCGCGACGGGCCCGTGCACCAGCTGGCGGATGCGCTCGAGGCCGAGGAACCCGGCGTGGCCCTCGTTCGTGTGGAACACCTGGGCGTCGACGCCGAGGGCCTCGAGGGCCCGCACGCCGCCGATGCCGAGGAGGATCTCCTGGCGCAGCCGGTGCTCGGTGTCGCCGCCGTACAGGCGGTCGGTGATGTCGCGGAGGTCGGGCGGGTTCTCCTCGACGTCGGCGTCGAGCAGGTAGAGGGGGACGCGGCCCACCTCGGCTCGCCACACCCGGGCGACCAGCGGCGTGCCGGCCAGGTCGAGCTCGACCGGACGTCGTCGCAGGGGTGGAGCGCCATGGCGTGCGGGTCGAGGTCGGGGTAGCGCTCCTGCTGCCAGCCGTCGGCCGACAGCGACTGCCGGAAGTATCCGTGGCGGTACATGAGGCCGATGCCGACGAGCGGCAGGCCGAGGTCGCTGGCCGCCTTCAGGTGATCGCCGGCGAGGATCCCGAGGCCGCCGGAGTACTGCGGCACGGCCTCGGCGATGCCGAACTCGGGGGAGAAGTAGGCGATCCGTCGGAGCGGTGAGCCTTCACGGGCCTGGAACCAGCGGTCGCCGTCGAGGTAGCGCTGCAGGTCCTCGCGCACCTCGCCGAGGAAGCGCATGAAGCCGGGGTCGTCGACCAGGTCGTCGAGCCGCTCGCGGGACACGACGCCGAGCAGGCGCACGGGGTCGTGCACGGTGGCGTCCCAGGCGTCGGGGTCGACCCACCGGAACAGGTCGCGGGTCTGGGCGTCCCAGGACCAGCGCAGGTTCATCGCCAGCTCCTCGAGTGCGGCCAGCTCCGGGGGGAGGGACGGACGGACGGTGAAGCTGCGGAGGGCCTTCATCGCCGTCGACCCTAGCGAGAGGCCAGTCGCGACGACCCCGGCCGGGCGGACCGCGGGACAACGCGCTGTTCACGTCCGGTACCGTCGGCGGTCTTCGTCGACCAGGGGGTGCTCGGTGGCGCAGCAGGTGCGTGCGGTGGTGGCCAGGGCGGTCAAGGAGCCGGTGTCGGTCGAGGTGATCGACGTGCCCGACCCGGGTCCCGGCGAGGCGCTCGTCGCAGGTGCAGGCCTGCGGCGTGTGCCACACCGACCTCCACTACCGCGAGGGCGGCATCAACGACGAGTTCCCGTTCCTGCTCGGCCACGAGGCGGCCGGCGTCGTCGAGGCCGTGGGCGCCGGCGTCACCGACGTCGAGCCCGGGTGACTTCGTGATCCTCAACTGGCGGGCCGTCTGCGGCGAGTGCCGGTCCTGCCGGCGGGGCCGGCCCTGGTACTGCTTCGCCACCCACAACGCCACGCAGAAGATGACCCTCGACGGCGTGGCCCTCTCGCCGGCGCTGGGCATCGGCGCCTTCGCCGAGAAGACGCTCGTGGCCGCGGGCCAGTGCACGAAGGTGTCCTCGGCCGTGGCGCCGGAGGTGGCCGGCCTGCTCGGCTGCGGGGTGATGGCCGGCCTCGGCGCCGCGATGATACACCGGCGAGGTCGGACGGGGTGACTCGGTGGCCGTGTTCGGCTGCGGCGGCGTGGGCGACGCCGCCATCGCCGGAGCCCGCCTGGCCGGTGCCGCGCACGATCATCGCCGTCGACCTCGACGCCCGGAAGCTCGAGCTGGCCAAGCAGTTCGGCGCCACCCACACCGTCGACGCGTCGAAGGACGACCCGGTGGTCGCCATCCAGGCGCTCACCGACGGCAACGGCGCCGACGTGTGCATCGAGGCGGTCGGCAACCCGAAGGTGTTCGAGCAGGCGTTCTACGGCCGGGACCTGGCCGGCACCGTCGTGCAGGTCGGCGTGCCGAACCCCGAGATGCGCATCGACCTGCCGATGATCGACTTCTTCGGGCGGGGCGGGCGGCTCAAGCCGAGCTGGTACGGCGACTGCCTGCCGTCCCGCGACTTCCCGATGCTCATCGACCTCCACCTGCAGGGCCGCCTCCCGCTCGAGCGGTTCGTGCAGCGAGACGATCGGCCTCGACGGCGTGGAAGAGGCCTTCCACAAGATGGAGCGCGGCGAGGTCCTCCGCTCCGTGGTGGTGCTCTAGATGGCCATCGAGCGCGTCGTCACCTCGGGCACCTTCAGCCTCGACGGGGGCGACTTCGAGGTCGACAACAACGTGTGGCTGGTCGGCGACGGCGAGGAGGTCCTCGTCATCGACGCGGCCCACGACCACGAGCCGATCCTCGCCGCCGTGGCCGGCCGCGAGGTGGTGGCCATCGTCGCCACCCACGGCCACAACGACCACATCAACGCCGGCGCCGCCCTGGCCGATGCCACCGGTGCGCCGATCTTGCTCCACCCCGATGACGCCGAGCTGTGGGGGCACGTGTACCCGGACCGGCCGTGGGACGCCGACCTGGCCGACGGCGACCTGCTGACCGCCGGAGGCCACCAGCTCGTGGTGCCGCCACACGCCCGGCCACACGCCGGGCGGCGTGTGCCTGTGGGACGAGGAATCGGGCGTGGTCTTCAGCGCCGACACCCTCTTCAAGGGCGGCCCGGGGGCCACCGGCCGCAGCTTCTCGAGCTTCCCCACGATCATCGAGAGCATCCGCACGCAGCTGCTGACGCTCCCGCCCGACACGGTCGTCCACACCGGACACGGCGACGACACCCTGATCGGCGACGAAGCCCCCCACCTCGACGAGTGGATCGCCCGCGGCCAGTAGCCAACGCCGTTGGCCAGCGTTTCCCGATGGAGCCCATCGGGCATCCCCGTAGGGTGAAGACGATGCTGACGCCGATCATGATCGACGACGTCCATCCCGCGAACGCCCGCGGGGTTCGCCGGCCAAGGCCGTGGTAGGTGAGGTGGTGCCCGGTGTCGGCGGTCGTCGTGGCCGACGGGCACGACCTGCTCGGGGCCCGGGTGCGCTGGCGGCCGGCCGGAGCCGACGAGTGGCAGCAGCGCCCCGCTCGTCCACCATCGGCAACGACCAGTGGACGGGCGTCGATCACGGCCAGCGAGGTCGGCAGCCACGAGCTCGTCATCGACGCGTGGACCGACCGCTACGCGCACCTGGCGCCACGAGGTCGAGGTGAAGGAGGCGGCCAGGACAGGACATCGAGCTGGAGCTGGAGGAGGGCGCCCGGCTGCTCGAGCACCTGGCCGACCGGCGTCGAAGGGAGCGACGGCCGAGCGCCTGTCCGAAGCGGCTGCCGCGCTGCGGCGCACGAGCTGCTCGCCAAGGTGCGGCTCGAGGGCGCCTTGGACGATGAGGTGGCCGAGCATCGTCGACCGGCATCCCTGACGCCCGGCTCTCGTCGTCGGCCCCGCAGCCGCTCTGGGTCGACCGCGCCATTGCGGCCCACGCCGCCTGGTACGAGTTCTTCCCGCGCTCCTTCGGCGGGCTCGTGGGCGCCACCGACCACCTGCCGTACGTGGCCGAGATGGGCTTCGACGTCGTCTACCTGCCCCCGATCCATCCCGTCGGGGAGACGTTCCGGAAGGGTCGGGGCAACACGCTCACCCCCGGTCCCGGACGATCCTGGCAGCCCGTGGGCCATCGGGTCGGCCGCTGGCGGCCACGACGCCATCGCACCCCGAGCTCGGCACGATCGACGACTTCGACGCCTTCGTGGCCAGGGCCACCGAGCTCGGTCTGGAGGTGGCGCTCGACTACGCCCTCCAGTGCAGCCCCGACCACCCCTGGGTGCACGAGCACCCGGAGTGGTTCCAGCAGCGCCCCGACGGCTCGATCCGCTACGCCGAGAACCCGCCCAAGAAGTACCAGGACATCCACCCGATCGAGTTCTGGCCCGCCGAGGAAGTCGACCGCGTCGCGCTGTGGACGGCCTGCCGCGACGTGCTCGAGCACTGGATCGGCCATGGCGTCCGCACGTTCCGCGTCGACAACCCGCACACGAAGCCGATCGCCTTCTGGGAGTGGGTGATCGGGACATCCACGACCGCCACCCCGAGGTCCTCTTCCTCGCCGAGGCGTTCACGCGGCCGGCGATGATGGCGAAGCTGGCCGAGGTCGGGTTCAGCCAGAGCTACACGTACTTCACCTGGCGGCACGAGTCCTGGGAGCTGCGGGAGTACGTCGACGAGCTCACGCCAGGCCCGCTGGCCGAGTACATGCGGCCGTCGTTCTGGCCCAACACGCCTGACATCCTCGATGACGTCGTGCTGCGCAACGCCCCGCCGGCCGCCTTCGCGCTGCGCTTCGTGCTGGCCGCCACCCTCGTGCCCGTCTACGGCGTCTACTCCGGCTACGAGCTCCTGCGAGAACGAACCGGCCAGCGAGACGAACACCGAGTACCTGCACTCCGAGAAGTACGAGGTGAAGGACCGGGACTACGACGGCGCCGCCTCGCTGGCCCCCCTGTTCCGCACGGATGAACGAGATCCGGCGCCGTCACCCCGATGTGTGTGGGCCTTCGCGACATCCGCTTCCACCACAGCGACAACCCGCAGCTGCTGGTCTACTCGCGGGGCCACGCCGAGCGCGACCTGCTGCTGTGCGTCGTGAACCTCGACCCGCACGAGGCCCAGGAGACGACCGTCCGGCTCGACCTCGGCGCGCTGGGCCTGCCGGCGACCGGCCTACCGGGTCCACGACGAGCTCAACGAGGACTACGGTGGGAGTGGACCGAGCTCGGACAGCTACGTGCGCCTCGACCCCGCGGCGGGCCAGGTCGCCCACCTCTTCTCACGTCACCCCCAACTGACCCGTCGGCGTTCGCCCCCTTCCGCCTGTGTGCCAGCCTGGGACCGTGCCTCACCCCATCGATCCGACAGATGACCGCTGGTACCAGCGGGCCGTCTTCTACGAGGTGCTCGTCCGCGGGTTCTTCGACTCCACCGACGACGGCACCGGCGACCTGCGGGGCTCACCGAGAAGCTCGACTACCTCGAGTGGCTCGGAGTGGACTGCATCTGGCTGCTGCCCTTCTACGACTCGCCGCTGCGCGACGGCGGCTACGACATCGCCGACTTCTTCACCGTGCTCCCCGAGTACGGCGACATCGACGATGCCCGCGAGCTCATCGAGGAGGCGCACCGACGAGGGCATCCGCGTCATCGCCGACATGGTGATGAACCACACCTCCGATCAGCACCCCTGGTTCCAGGAGAGCCGCAAGGACCGCACCAACCCGAAGGCCGACTGGTACGTCTGGGGCGACGACGACCAGCGCTGGAGCGAGGCCCGGGTGATCTTCGTCGACACGGAGCCGTCGAACTGGACCTTCGACGACGAGCGAGGCCAGTACTTCTGGCACCGGTTCTTCCACCACCAGCCCGACCTGAACTACGACAACCCCGAGGTGGCCGAGGCCATGCTCGACGTCGTCCGCTTCTGGCTCGACCTCGGGCTCGACGGCTTCCGGCTCGACGCCGTGCCGTACCTCTTCGAGCGCGACGGCACGAACGGCGAGAACCTCCCCGAGACCCACGAGTACCTGCGTCGGCTGCGCAAGATCGTCGACGACGAGTACCCGGGTCGGGTGCTGCTGGCCGAGGCCAACCAGTGGCCCGAGGACGTCGTCGACTACTTCGGAGCCGAGGGCGACGAGTGCCACATGTGCTTCCACTTCCCGCTCATGCCGCGCATGTTCATGGCGGTGCGGCGGGAGCAGCGACACCCCATCACCGAGATCCTGGCCCAGACCCCGGCCATCCCCGACGGCTGCCAGTGGGGCATCTTCCTGCGCAACCACGACGAGCTGACCCTCGAGATGGTCACCGACGAGGAGCGGGACTACATGTGGGCCGAGTACGCCGCCGACCCCCGCATGCGCCGCAACATCGGCATCTCCCGGCGCCTGTTCCCGCTGCTCGACAACAACGAGGACCTGGCCCGCCTCTTCCACGCCCTGCTGTTCTCGATGCCCGGGAGCCCGGTCCTCTACTACGGCGACGAGATCGGGATGGGCGACAACATCTTCCTCGGCGACCGCGACGGCGTGCGCACGCCGATGCAGTGGACACCCGACCGCAACGGCGGCTTCTCCACCGCCGACTTCGCCCAGCTCTACCTGCCCGCCGCTGATGGACCCCGTCTACGGCTTCGCGGCCGTCAACGTGGAGCAGCAGCAGCGCGACCCGTCGTCGTTCCTGCACTGGGTGCGCCGCCTGCTCCAGGTGCGCAAGGACCACCCGGTGTTCGGCACGGGCTCCTTCGAGGTGCTGCACGCCGACAACCCGGCCGTGCTCGCCTACCTGCGCCGCGACGAGCGCACGCACGGTGCTCTGCGTGCACAACCTCAGCCGGTTCCCGCAGCCCTGCGAGCTGATGCTCGAGGAGCAGGCCGGGCTCGTGCCCGGTGGAGCTCACGGGGCGTGTCCCGTTCCCGGCCATCGGCGAGCTGCCGTACTTCGTCACCCTCGCCCCCTACGGCTTCTACTGGTTCAACCTCCAGGATGCCGGGGAAGAAGCAGGGGTCCAGCCATGATCTCCCCCACCGACCTCACGCGGCCGTCCTCGACGAGCACCTCCCGTCCCACCTCGCTCGCCAGCGCTGGTCCGGGGCGCTCGACCGTCCCATCGACGCGCGTCGAGCTGCGTGTGGCACGAGGTCGCTGCAGGCCGACGAGCCGATGCTGCGTGTGGACCCTGGCCCGGGCCCACTTCGACGACGGCGGCGAGCAGGACTACCAGCTCTTCGTCGGGGTCCGTCCGGCGGTGCCGGCGCCCGACTTCCTCCACGGCAAGGAGCGTGAGCTCATCGCCGATGGTGCCCGGCCCGCCCGATGACGTCGTGGTCTACGACGCCCTCGTCGACCCGGACCTCGCCATCGCCGTGCTGCACCTCGTGTCGCCCGACCTCCGTGGTCGAGGTGCGGCGCCCCATCGTGCTGGAGCACTCGAACAGCTCGATCGTGTTCGACGAGGCCAGCATCCTGAAGATCTTCCGCAAGGTCGAGCCGGGACCCAACCCCGACGTCGAGATCACCCGGGTGCTGGCCGAGCGCGGGCTACGAGCACGTGCTCCCGCCGCTGGCCGAGCTGCGGCGAGACGACATCGACCTCGCCGTGCTCCGTGAGTTCCTCGTCGGCAGCACCGAGGGATGGGAGCTGGCCCGGGCCTCGGTGCGCGACCTGCTGGCCGGCGACGCTGCCGCCCGAGGAGTCCGGCGCCGACTTCGCGCCCGACGCCGAGCGCCTCGGCATGGTGCTCGCCGGCCTCCACCTGGCCATGGCCGACGCGTGGGGGCGTGGCGCCGGGCGACACCGAGCCCGCTGGGTCGGCGGAGATGGACGCCAACCTGGCCCAGGTGCTGGCCTCGAGCAGCGACGACCGCTCCGACCGGCCTCGACGTCGACCGACGTGCGCGGCCGCTTCGCCGACGCTCGCCGCGCTCGACGATCCCGGGTGCGGACATCCGCATCCACGGCGACCTCCACCTCGCCCAGGTCATCAAGACCGACGCGCGGCTGGAAGGTCCTCGACTTCGAGGGCGAACCGGCCCGCCGGCGCGACGACCGCTTCACGCGTGTCCTCGCCGCTGCGCGACGTCGCCGGGCTGCTCCGCTCGCTCCACTACGCGGCCGCCACGGGCCTGGCCGAGTGGACCGGCGAGGAGCCCCGACCACGAGCACGTGGCCGCTCGTCGCCGCAGTGGGAGCAGCGCAACCGCGAGGCGCTGCTCGGCGGCTACTTCAGCCACGACGGGATCGACGCCCTCCTGCCCCGCGACGCCGAGGCGCGCGACGCCGTCGCTGAGCGCCTTCGAGCTCGACAAGGCGCGTGTACGAGGTGGGCTACGAGCTCGGCCACCGTCCCGACCACGTCGACATCCCGCTCGCCGGCATCGAGCGCCTCCTCGGCGCCCAGGGCCGGCGCGTGAAGGACGGATCCGGGCCCGGGCCCTCCGCGGACGACCTCTGGCTGCTCGGTGAGGGCCGCCACGAGCGCCTGTGGGAGGTCCTCGGGGCCCACCCACGGCCGCGCGACGGCGCCGACGGCACCGACTTCGCCGTCTGGGCCCCGAAGGCTCGCGACCGTCTGGGTGGTCGGCGACTGGACGGGCTGGCAGGCCGGGGCCCACCCGCTCGAGCGGCTCGACACCGGCGTGTGGGTCGGGCTTCGTGGCCCGACGTCGGCCCGGGCGAGACCTACAAGTTCGAGGTCGAGGGGGCCGACGGTCGCCGCGTGCAGCACATCGACCCGATGGCCCAGTTCTCCGAGCACTCGGGGGGCATGGCCAGCATCGTGTTCGCGAGCGACCACGAGTGGGGCGACGACGACGTGGATGCAGCAGCGCGGTCACGGCCTCGACCCGGTCCGCGACCGGCTGAGCATCTACGAGGTGCACCTCGGCTCGTGGCGCCGGCACGAGGACGGCAGCTTCCTCACCTACCGCGAGCTGGCTCCGCTGCTGGCCGACCACGTCTGCTCCCTCGGGTTCACCCACGTCGAGCTGATGCCCGTCGCCGAGCACCCGTACGAGCCGTCGTGGGGCTATCAGGTCACCGGCTTCTACGCCCCGACCTCCCGCTTCGGGAACCCCGACGACTTCCGCTGGTTCGTCGACCACCTGCACCAGCGCGGCGTCGGCGTGATCGTCGACTGGGTGCCGGCCCACTTCCCCAAGGACGAATGGGCGCTGGCCAGCTTCGACGGCGGCCCGCTCTACGAGCACACCGACCCGCAGCGGGCCGAGCACCCCGACTGGGGCACGCTCGAGTTCGACCACGGCCGCCCCGAGGTCCGCAACTTCCTCATCGCCAACGCCCTCTACTGGCTGGGTGAGCTGCACGTCGACGGCCTGCGCGTCGACGCCGTCGCCTCGATGCTCTACCTCGACTACTCCCGCGGTGCGGGCCAGTGGGCGCCGAACCGCCAGGGCGGCAACGAGGACCTCGAGGCGGTCGCCTTCCTCCAGGAGCTCAACACCACCGTGCACCGCGTCCACCCGGGTGTGCTCACCATCGCCGAGGAGTCCACGGCGTGGGGCGGGGTCAGCCGGCCCGTCGCACGCAGACGGCCTCGGCTTCACCCACAAGTGGAACATGGGCTGGATGCACGACACGCTCGACTACTGGGCCCAGGACCCGATGTACCGGCGGTGGCACCACAACCAGCTCACCTTCGGCCTCACCTACGCGTGGGCCGAGCACTTCGTGCTGCCCGCTCAGCCACGACGAGGTCGTGCACCTGAAGCGCCCGCTCCTCGGGAAGATGCCCGGCTCCGACGACGAGCAGCTTCGCCAACCTGCGAGCCCTCTACGCGTGGATGTGGGCCCACCCCGGCAAGCAGCTCCTCTTCATGGGGGGCGAGCTGGCCGAGACGCGGGAGTGGTCGCACGACCGCGGCCTCGACTGGGACCTGCTCGACGACCCGCGGCACGCCGGGGTGGCCGAGCTCGTCAGCGCCCTCAACGCGCACCGCGCGTCGAGCATCCCGCGCTGTACCTCGGGCGACGGTGACCCGGCGGCGTTCGCGTGGCTCGACGTCGACGACGGCGAGCAGTAGCACGCTCGCCTTCGAGCGCCGCGAGCCCGGCGGCGACGGGGTGGTCGTGTGCGTGGCCAACCTCGACGGGCGACGAGCGCCACGGCTACCGGGTCGGCCTCTGCCGAGGTGGCCCGTGGCAGGCGATCCTGGCCACCGACGACACCGCGTTCGGCGGCGCGTGGCGGGTGGGTGGACGACCTCGTCGCCGAGGACGTCCCGTGGCAGGGACCGGACCCACTCGGCCGTGCTCACGCTGCCCGCTCGCTCGGTCACCTACCTCGTCACCCCGGTGATGCCGCGCCGGCGACGGCCTGCCGACGAGCTGGCGCTCGTCATCCACGGCCACTTCTACCAACCGCCCCGCGAGGACCCGTGGACGGGCGACGTGCCGGTGCAGCCGGGTGCGGCCCCGTTCCACGACTGGAACGAGCGCATCACCGCCGAGTGCTACGGGCCCAACACCATCGTCGGTGTCATGGGCGACGACGGCGAGGCCTTCGTCGTCAACACCTTCGAGCACCTGTCGTTCAACGTCGGGCCGACGCTGCTGTCGTGGCTCGAGGCCCACCACCCGGAGGTCTACGGGCGGATCGTGGCCGCCGACCAGACGGGCCGGGCGGGCCATCGCCCAGGCCTACGGCCACGCCATCCTGCCCCTCTGCAACGACCGCGACCTGCGCACGCACGTGCGCTGGGGGATCGCCGACTTCCGACACCGCTTCGGCCGACGGCCCGAAGGGATGTGGCTGCCCGAGACGGCGGTCAGCGACGCGCGTGCTCGCCGTCCTCGCCGAGGAGGGCATCCGCTTCACCATCCTCGCCCCGGGCCAGATCGAGGCGGTTCGCCCCCTCGGGGCGGACGACGACAGCCTGGCTGGGCGCACGGCATGGCGCCCGCACGAGGGCCTGGGGCCGGTCGAGCTCCGGCCCGCCGACCCCGAGCCTCTCGACACGACCCGCCCGCTCCGCTGGTGCCACCCGACAGAGCCCGAGCTCGGCGTCGACCTCGTCGTCTACGACGGCGCTCTCGCCCACGCGCTGGCCTTCGCTCGCCCGACGAGCGCAGGACATCGTCGCGGCGGCGCGGGCCCACGCCCGGCCCTGGCGGAGGGCTGGTGGCCGCAGCCACCGACGGCGAGACGTTCGGTCACCACCACAAGGGCGCCGAGCACGACGTCGCCCACGCCCTGACCGTCGGCGCCCCCGCTGCGGGCATCGCCACGCCCGCGACTGGTCGACCTGCTCGACGAGCGGCCGCCGACGCACGAGGCCCGGGTGCGGACCAGCGCCTGGTCCTGCGCCCACGGCGTCGGGCGCTGGAAGGACGGACTGCGGCTGCCAGCACCGGCGGCGAGGAGGGTTGGAACCAGGCCTGGCGGGCTCCGCTCCGAGCGGCCCTCGACCTGCTGCGCGACTGGGGCATCGAGGTGATGGACCGGCGCGGCGGCGAGCTGCTCCGCGACCCGTGGGCGGCCCGCGACGCGTACCTCGACCTGCTCCTCGGCGCGGTCGGCGTGGGACGACTTCGTCGCCGAGCACGTCGTCGGCGACCCGCACCTGGCGGGCGTGCTCCTCGACGCGGCAGCGCAACGCGCTCCTGATGTACACGTCGTGCGGTTGGTTCTTCAACGACCTGGCCGGCATCGAGACCGTCCAGGTGCTGCGCTACGCAGCGCGCGCCATCGACCTGTACCGAGCAGCTCGGGGAGGAGCCGCCGGTCGAGGCCTTCCTCGACGTCCTCGGCCAGGCCGTCAGCAACGATCCCGAGGCCGGCGACGGGCGCCGCATCTGGTTCGAGCAGGTGCTGCCCCGCTGACCCCGGCCCGCTGCGGATCGCCAGGGTTGCCACCGGTAGCCTGCGCCTCCGTGGACACCGCCGTGCAGACCTGTTATCGCCACCCCGACCGGCGCGCCGGCGTGGTCTGCCAGCGCTGCGACCGGCCCATCTGCCCGGACTGCATGCAGCAGGCGTCGGTCGGCTTCCACTGCCCGGAGTGCACGAAGAGCTCGGGTCAGAAGGTGCTGAGGGCCGCGCAGCTCCGCACCACCGCGGTGCTCACGAACGTCCTCATCGCCATGAACGTCGCGATCTTCGTGGCCGGGATGGGCTCCGGGCTGTCGAGCCGACGGACCGCTTCATCCTCGACGGCGGCCTCGTGGCGAGGGCGGATGCTCGACGGCATCCCCATCCGCGTGACGCGGGGGTCGGGAGCTCGTCGGCGTGGCCCACGGGGAGTGGTGGCGGCATCGTCACGTCCGGCTTCCTGCACGCCAACCTCATCCACATCGGCTTCAACATGTTCGTCCTCTACCAGCTCGGCAACCTTCTCGAGCCGGCGCTGGGTCGGCTCCGGTTCGGGCTCGTCTACGTCGTGTCGCTGCTCGGCCGGCGGGTTCGGCGTGCTGCTGATCGAGCCCGACGGCTACACCGTGGGTGCGTCAGGCGCCGTGTTCGGGCTGATGGGCGCCGCGGTCGCGGCCATGCGGGCTCGCGGCATCGATCCGTTCGCCACCGGCCTGGGTGGCGCCATCATGCTCAACCTGATCATCACCTTCGCCATCCCCGGGATCTCCATCGGCGGCCACGTCGGCGGGCTGATCGGCGGCTTCGTCGCCGGCCACCTGCTGCTCGACGTCGGACCCCGCCTTCTGAAGGACCCGAACGTCGTGCTCGGCGCCACGGTCGGCGCTGGGCGTGGCGCTCCTAGGTGCGGGCATCCTCGTCGTCTGACGGGAAGCGGGCCCGGAGGTTGGCCATGCTCCGACGCCACACCCACGCAAGGACGGGCTTGGCCACGTAGGCGCCGACGGGGCCGCCCATCCACCTCGGGAAGTGCAGCTTCTCCTTCCACTGGAACTGGGTGCGGCCGCCGCGCGCCTTCTTCAGCGTGAAGCGGCCCACGCCCGGTGACGAGGCCGGTGTGGGTCACGCCCATGGCCTTGCTCGGGCACCCACTCGGTGATCTCCATGACGTCGGTCAGGCGGAAGGGCCCGACCTTCGTGTCGCACTCGAAGCGGGTTCCCACGCCGGTGCGCTGCTCGGAGAGGAACCGGATGCCGACGGCGTCGGCCATCCACTCCGGGTGCGAGGAGATGTCCTCGAGGTCCGCCCAGACCCGTCGGGGCGGGGCCGCCAGCATCGTCGTCACCCGGATCCGAGCCATGGCCAAGGACCGTACCGGCCAGCCCGCAGCCGCCCTCAACCCCAACCCCGACCCTTCTGGGGGCAGCAGATGGCCCCATGGGCCATCTGCTGCCCCCAGAACCTCCGGGTTCAGGCCAGGGTGGCGGCCACCTGCTGGAGTCGGAGGCCTGTCGTGCACAGGATGTCTTCGCTGTGGTCGGGGCCGACGAGCTGGAGGCTGGCCGGGATCGGACCGCCGCTCGGGGCGGGGAGAGCGAGCGACGGGTGGCCGGCCAGGTTCACCGGGATGTTCGTGCGGCGGGTGTTCGGAGCCGGTGCGTCGATCCGGGTCGGGAACATGGCGAGGGTGGGCCACGCCAGCACCGGGGTGCGGGCGAAGGCGGCGGCCAGCTCGGCCCGCCAGACGGCCCGGTGGGCCAGGCCGGCCTCGTAGGCCGCGCTCGACACGGCGCGGCCCTCCTCGAGCCGGCTCCGCACGTCGGCCCCGAGGCCAGCCGCATCGCGCTCGTAGAGGTGACGATCGACCTGCCACACCTCGGCGAACATCACAGCCCAGCCCGCGCGTCCGCCCGATCCCAGCCCGCCAGCACGACGTCGACGACCTCGAGCTCGCTCGCCGCGAGGAGCGAGTCCACCGCCGCGTCGATGACAGGGTCGACATCGGGCAGCCGCACCCGGCCGATCGCCCCGGCCGGTGCGGGCGCGGCCGTGAACCCGGGCTCGAGCAGCGCCATGCCGGCGATCACGCCGCTGACGTCGCGCGCCATGGGTCCGACCGCGTCGAGCGACGGGGCCAGCGGCCACACGCCCGCAGCCGGGACCCGGCCGTGCGTCGGCTTGAGGCCGACGGTGCCGCAGCAGGCCGACGGCGTGCGGATGGAGCCCGCCGTGTCAGTGCCGATGGCGACGTCCACCTCGCCTGCAGCCAGGGCGACCGCGTTGCCGCTGGAGCTGCCGCCCGGGATGAGCGCCGGGTCGAACGGGTTGACGGGCGTGCCGAAGTGCAGGTTGATGCCCGTGCCGCCGGCCGCCAGCTCGTGCAGGTTCGTCTTGCCCACGATCGCCGCGTCCGCGGCCCGAAGGCCAGCGAGGCATGCCGCGTCGGCATCGGCTGCCTGGGCCGACGCGGCGAGCACGGCGCTGGCGCCGGTGGTCGGAGTGCCGGCCAGGTCGATGAGGTCCTTGATGGCCACCCGGGGGCCTGCGCCGGTCCCGTCGAGGCGCAGGATCCAGGTGCTCACGAGGTGGTGGGGATGATGCTGACGACGACGTCGCCCGCCGCCGTGTGCAGGAAGGCGGGGTCGCCGAAGTGGAGGCGCTGGGCTCCTCGTACCACTGCGATCGGCAGCTCCCCGAGGCCGCCGACAGGCGGACCGCCGACCTCCTCGGGGCGCACAGAGCGTTCGCTGACGTCGAGGCCCTCGCCCGCGTTGATGAGGTCCTCCAGCACGGAGACGGCCGACGGCTGGGCTGTGGACAGCCCGAGCAGCCGGCCCGACGCCTCGGCCGAGATGATGACGGTGTTGGCTCCGGACTGGCGCAGCAGATGGGCGTTCTCAGCCTCACGGACGGCGGCGACGATGACGGCCGTCGGGTTGAGCTCCCGTGCCGTCAGGGTGACGAGGGTGGCCGTGTCATCGGAGTGGGGAGTCACGATGACGACGTCGGCCTCGTCGACGCGAGCCTGCTGGAGGACCGAGGTGCGGGTGGCGTCGCCCTGGATGGCGGCGAAGCCGGCCTCGCGGGCCTCGGCCACCGCGGTGCCCGACGGGTCGATGACGAGGAGGTGGTCGCGCTCGGCGCCGTTGCCGAGGAGCGTGTCGACGGCACCTCGGCCCTTCGTGCCGTAGCCGACGATGATCGTGTGGTCGGTCACTTTGGCCCTCCAACGGGCTTCGGCGCGCGCCGCCCGGAACCGCTCGGTGAGCAGCTCGAGGGTGGTGCCCACCAGGGCGATCAGGAACAGGATTCGGGCCGGTGTTATGACGAACGCCGCGATGGCCCGGGCCCACGGCGACACGGGGGTGATGTCGCCGTAGCCCGTGGTGGTGAGCGTGACGCTCGAGTAGTAGAAGGCGTCGAGCACCGTGATGGCGGTGCCGTCGATGTCGCGATGGCCCGCCCGGCCCAGCCAGGTGAGCAGGGTGACCACGCCGAGGATCCCCACGGCGATGGCGATCCGGCGCACGAGGGCCTGGAGCGGGTCGACGGCCCGCTCGGGGAAGAGGATCTGGGGCAGACGGGCCACGGCCGCACGCTAGATGGCACGGACCTGCAACTTCGGGCCGCACCCCTCCGCGAACTGTGTCAGACACAGTTCGCGCAGATGGGCTCGACGTTCGCCTGGACGACCGCATACCGGCGCTGACCAGGGGATCCGCCACGACTGTCACACCCCCTGCGCACACTGGCCTCATGCCCACCACCGCTGTCCTCGCCGTCCTCGGGGCGGCCGCTGTCCTGGTCCTCGCCTACTTCGTCGGCACCCGGGCGGCCCGCTCCGGCACCGCAGCAGCCGATGAGCGGATGCTCACCGCCCTCGAGCAGCAGGCCGGGCTCCTGGCCTCGCAGACGGCCCAGCACACCGCCGAGCTGGAGGCACGCCTCGGGATGGAGCGCGAGCACACGGTCACCGCGGCGGCCGACATGGCCGCTCGCATGGCGGGGGAGAAGCTGGGCGACACGATGACGAGCGGCAGCCGGCAGCTCGACCTGCGCACCACGGCGTTCGAGAAGCGGGTGGAGGGCCTCACCGGCCAGCTCGAGCGCCTGGGTGACGTCGTGGCCAAGCTGCAGCAGGACACCGCTCAGCAGCACGGCCAGCTCGTGTCCGGCATCCAGCAGGTCACCACCACCGGTCGCCTGCTGGCCGAGACCACCGGGCAGCTCCGCGAGGCCCTGGCCAGTCCGAAGGCCCGGGGTCAGTGGGGCGAGCGCATGTGCGACGACGTCCTCCGCCAGGCCGGCATGGTCGAGGGCGTCACCTACCGGAAGCAGACGGCGATCGAGGGCGGCTCGATCCCCGACGTCACCTTTCTCCTGCCCGGGGGCCGGGTGCTGCACATGGATGTGAAGTTCCCGGTCGACAACTACCTCCGCCACCTCGAGGCCAACACCGACGCCGAACGCGACTCCACGGCCAAGGCCTTCCTCCGCGACG
This sequence comes from uncultured Microthrixaceae bacterium, assembly GCA_963846555.1. Lineage (GTDB taxonomy): Bacteria > Actinomycetota > Acidimicrobiia > Acidimicrobiales > VFJN01 > VFJN01. The sequence continues at coordinate 2,898,989 of CAWJWI010000004.1, read as the reverse complement.
TGAAGAACAGGGTGAAGGAGCTGGCCACCCGGGGCTACATCGACCCCGACGCCACGCTCGACGAGGTGCTGCTCTTCATCCCGAACGAGAGCGTCTGGGCCTTCATCCACGAGCGCGACCCGCAGCTCATCGACATCGCCCTCGGGCAGAAGGTCGTGCTCTGCTCGCCGGTGAGCCTCTTCGCGGTGCTGGCCGTCATCCGCCAGGCCGTGGAGCAGACCCGTCTGGCCCGCACCTCCGACGAGATCCTCCAGTGCCTGAGCGGCTTCCACCAGCAGTGGTCGAAGTACGCCGACGCGGTCGAGATGGTGGAGAAGCGCTTCACCTCGGCCCAGCGCAGCCTCGAGGAGCTCACCGGTCCCCGCCGCCGCATGCTCGAACGCCAGCTCGACCGGCTCGAGGACCTCCGCAACCAGCGGGGCCTGCCCGAGCTGCCCGCCCCGGTAGGCGACGGCGAGGGGGAGGCCCTGCGCCGCTCCACGGGCGACGTGAGGCTTTGGGGTGACGCCGAGGCAGGCTGATGCGGCGGTGTCGATCCGCCTGCGGACGGGTACGGGTCCCAGACGGGGTCACCCGGCCCCCGCCACCCCTGGAGGATCCTCATCAGCACGGCAGCGCAGCCCCGCCGCACGGCGTGGCCCACAGCGACCTACCGGGTGCAGCTCCACGCCGGGTTCACCTTCGACGATGCGGCTGCCCTGGCGCCCTACCTCGCCGCGCTCGGGATCAGCCACCTCTACTGCTCGCCGGTGCTGCAGGCCACGCACGGGAGCACCCACGGCTACGACGTCGTGGACCACAGCCGCCTGAGCGAGGACCTGGGCGGGGCGGCTGCCTTCGATCGGCTCGTCGACGCGCTCGCTGAGTGTGGCCTGTCGGTCCTGGTCGACACCGTGCCCAACCACATGGCCCTGGCCGGCGCGGCCAACCGCTGGTGGTGGGACGTCCTGGAGGACGGTCCGGCCAGCCGCTACGCCGGGCACTTCGACATCTCCTGGGAGGGGGCGGACCCCGACGCCGGCCCCTCCGTGCTCATGCCGATCCTCGGTGACCACCTCGGCCGGGCTGTCGAGGCCGGGGAGGTGGGCCTGGCCCGTCGGGGCGGCGCCTTCGTCGTCACCTACCACGACCACGAGCTGCCCCTGTCGCCCCGCAGCGTCGACGAGGTGCTGTCGAAGGCCGCGGCCCGGGCCGGCTCGGCCGATCTGGCCGCCATCGCCGGTGACCTGGGGGCCCTGCCCCACGCCGCCCGCACCGACGCCGCGGCCGTCGAGGCTCGCCACGAGGGGAAGGTCGATCTGCGCCGCCGCCTGGCCGCCCTGTGCCAGCTCGAGCCTGATGTGGGGGTCGCCATCGACGAGGAGCTGGCCGCGGTGGCGTCGACGCCTGACGCCCTCGACCACCTCCTCGCCCGCCAGAACTACCGGCTGGCCAGCTGGCGCACCGCAGACGAGGAGCTCGACTACCGGCGCTTCTTCAGCATCACCACCCTGGCCGGCGTCCGTGTGGAGGACGACACCGTCTTCGAGGAGAGCCACCGCCTCCTCCTCGACCAGCTGGCTGCCGGCCGGATGAGCGGGCTGCGCATCGACCACGTCGACGGCCTGCGCGATCCCGCCGGATACCTGCGCCGCTTGCGGGAGGCCGCGCCAGACGCGTACGTGGTGGTCGAGAAGATCCTCCAGCACGGGGAGCTCCTGCCGACTGGATGGCCCGTCGCCGGGACCTCCGGATACGACCACCTCATCGCCGTGAACGACCTGTTCGTGGACCCCGCCGGTGAGGGCGCCATGACCGCGGGCTACGTCGACTTCGTGGGCGACGACCGCACCTTCGAGGACTTGGCCCACGAGGCCAAGCTCCACGTCATGGGCGAGGAGCTGGCGTCCGAGACCGAGCGACTGACCGCCCTCCTGGCCACGATCTGCGCCTCGCGGCGCCGCCACCGCGACCACACCCGACGAGACCTCCGTGACGCCCTGTGCGAGGTGGTGGCCGGCATGGCCGTGTACCGCACCTACGTCGTCCCCGGGGAGGCGCCCAACGCCACCGACCGGGCCCAGGTCGCAGCAGCCGTGGCCGAAGCCCGCCGCCGTCGGCCTGAGCTCGACGGCGAGCTGCTCGACCTCATCGAGGCAGTGCTGCTGCTCGATCAGCCGGGCGAGGCGGAGACGGAGCTGGCCGTCCGCTTCCAGCAGCTCAGCGCCCCCGTCATGGCCAAGGGCGTCGAGGACACGGCCTTCTACCGGTACAACCGGCTCGTGTCGCTCAACGAGGTCGGGGGCGAGCCGGGCATCTTCGGCCGCCCCCCGTCAGCCTTCCACGACCACTGCGCGGCCCTCGCCGCCCGGTGGCCCGACACCATGCTCACGCTGTCGACCCACGACACGAAGCGCAGCGCCGACGTGCGCAGCCGCATCAGCCTCCTCTCGGAGATCCCGGAGGCGTGGTGGGACACCGCCCGTCGCTGGGCCGAGCGCAACGAGGTGCACCGCCACGGCGGCATCAATCCAGACCGGGCCACCGAGGTGCTGCTCTACCAGACGCTCGTAGGAGCGTGGCCTCTCGACACCGACCGGTTGGTCGCCACCATGGCCAAGTCGGTCAAGGAGGCCAAGGTCCACACGTCCTGGACCTCTCCCGACCCGGCGTACGACGACGACGTCGAGCGCTTCACCCGCGCCGTGGTCGACGACGCCCGCTTCGTCGAGGAGCTCGAGGCCTTCCTGGCCGAGCACCGGATCGTCGAGCTCGGACGGCGGGCATCGCTCGCCGCGACCACGCTGCTCGTGACGGCCCCCGGCGTGCCCGACGTCTACCAGGGCACCGAGCTCTGGGACCTCAGCCTCGTCGACCCCGACAACCGACGGCCCGTCGACCACGCCCTGAGCAGCCGGCTCCTCGACGAGCTGCTCGACGCCCCGCCCGAGGTCGCCGTGGACCACCTCGACGACGGCGGAGCCAAGCTCTGGCTCCTGGCCCGGCTCCTCCGCCACCGGCGCCGACACGCTGACGCGCACCGCGGCTCGGACTACCAGCCCCTCCCGCTGACCGGTCCGAAGGCCGAACATGCGGTCGCCTTCGCCCGCGGCCGACTCGTCGTCGTCGTGCCCCGCCTCCTCGTCGGTCTGGGCGGCGACTGGGCCGGGACGACCGTGGCCCTGCCCAGCGGCCGCTGGGTCGACGTGCTCACGGGCGAGGAGCAGGACGGCGGCGACCGGCCGGTGGCCGAGCTTCTGGGCCGGTTCCCCGTCTCGGTGCTCGCATCGGATGGGCGTTGATGCACCGCTTCGAGGTGTGGGCTCCGGCCCCGGAGGTGGTCGTGCTGCAAGTCGACGGCCGCAGCCTGCCGATGGAGCCTGCGAACGGGGGCTGGTGGCAGCTCGACGTGGACGACGCCGGCCCCGGCTCCCGGTACGGGTTCTCGCTCGATGGGGGCCCGGTTCGGCCCGACCCTCGCTCGCCGTTCCAGCCTGACGGGATCGCCGGGCTGTCCGAGGTCGTCGACCACGGCGCCTTCGAGTGGCACGACGAGCACTGGCGGGGCCTGGCCCTGCCCGGGGCGGTGCTCTACGAGCTCCACGTCGGCACGTTCTCTCCGACGGGCACCTTCGACGGCGTCATCGAGCACCTCCCTCACCTCGTCGACCTCGGCATCGACGCCATCGAGCTGATGCCCGTGGCCGAGGGCTCGGGGCGCTGGGGTTGGGGCTACGACGGCGTGGACCTCTTCGCCCCCCACCACGCCTACGGCGGGCCGGCCGGGCTGCACCGCCTCGTCGACGCCTGCCACGCGGCCGGGCTCGGGGTGGTGGTCGACGTCGTCTACAACCACCTCGGTCCCGCCGGGAACCACCTGAGCGAGCTCGGCCCGTACTTCACCGACCGGCACCGGACCCCGTGGGGCGACGCCGTCAGCTTCGACGGGCCCGACAGCCAAGAGGTGCGCACCTTCGTGATCGACAACGCCCTCCACTGGCTGTCCGACTTCCACTGCGACGGGCTCCGCCTCGACGCGGTGCACGCCATCGCCGACGACTCCGCCTTCCACGTCCTCGAGGAGCTGGGCCTGGCCGTCGAGGCTCTCGGGGCCCACATGCGCAAGCCCCTGTTCGTCATCGCCGAGAGCGACCTCAACGAGCCCCGCCTGGTACGCAGCCGCGACGCCGGCGGCTTCGGGCTCGACGCGGCATGGGCTGACGACTGGCACCACGCGGTCCACACCGCCCTCACGGGAGAAGCCGACGGCTACTACGTCGACTTCGACGACCCGGACGCGCTGCCGAGCGCGCTCGCCCAGGCGTGGGTGCTCGACGGCCGGTGGTCGCAGTCCCGGCAGCGGGCCCATGGCCGCCCCCCGACCGGGCTGGCGGCATCCCGCTTCGTCGTCTGCACCCAGAACCACGACCAGGTCGGGAACCGAGCTCTCGGCGAGCGGCTCTCCGCCCTCGTGTCCCAGGACCGCCTGCTCGTCGCGGCCGCTCTCTTGCTCACCAGCCCCTTCGTGCCGCTGCTGTTCCAGGGCGAGGAGTGGGCCGCGTCGACCCCCTTCCAGTACTTCACCGACCACGCCGACCCCGAGCTGGCCGATGCCGTTCGCGAGGGCCGACGGTCCGAGTTCGCAGCCTTCGGGTGGGACCCGGACGCCGTTCCCGACCCGCAGGATCCAGCCACCTTCGAGCGCTCCCGGCTCGACTGGTCCGAGCCTGAGCAGGACGGTCACGCCCGGGTGCTGTCGTGGTATCGCACGCTCCTCGCCTTGCGTCGCACCCGGCCCGAGCTCACCGACCCCCGGCTGCCGTTGACCGCTACGGTCGACGATGGGCTCCTCCACACGACGAGGGGCCCGATCCACCTGGCCGCCAACCTCGGCCAGCGCGAGCACGTCGTCGCCGTGTCCGAGGGCCGCGAGATCCTGGCCGCATCCGGACCTCTCGACCAGACCAGGCTGGAGGTCCTGCCCCTGGCGGTCGATAGCGTCGTCATCTGGCACGAGCCCTGCTGCTGACGGCAAGGGCGCCCACAAGGACGTTCAGGAGTGAGCACGCAGATGGAAGACATCGAGGTCTGGCCCGGCCGGCACTACCCGCTGGGGGCCACCTACGACGGCGCGGGCACCAACTTCTCGCTGTTCTCAGAGGTCGCCGAGGGGGTCGACCTGTGCCTCTTCGACGACGCCGGGGCCGAGAGGCGCATCTCACTCGACGAGGTCGACGCATTCTGCTGGCACGCCTACCTCCCGAACATCGGCCCGGGCCAGCGCTACGGCTACCGGGTCCACGGCCCCTGGGCCCCCGAGCGGGGCCTGCGCTGCAACCCCAACAAGCTGCTCCTCGATCCGTACGCCAAGGCCGTCGACCGGGCCATGGAGCCCCACCGGTCCACCTTCTCGTATGACCCCGCCGACCCGAACGTCCGGAACGACGAGGACAGCGGCCCCCACATGGCCAAGGCCGTGGTCCACAACCCCTACTTCGACTGGAGCACCGAGCGCCGCCCCGACCGGCCCCTCCACGACTCGATCATCTACGAGACGCACGTCAAGGGCTTCACCGCCCGTCATCCCGGCATCCCCGAGAACCTGCGAGGCACCTACAGCGGCCTCGCCCACCCGGCCGCCATCGAGCACCTGACCGAGCTGGGCATCACCACCGTCGAGCTGCTGCCGGTCCACCAGTTCGTGCACGATGCCCACCTCGTCGACCAGGGCCTGCGCAACTACTGGGGCTACAACTCGATCGGCTTCTTCGCCCCGCACTGCGAGTACTCCGCCAACGGCTCCCAAGGCGAGCAGGTCACCGAGTTCAAGGCCATGGTGCGGGCCCTGCACGAGGCCGACATCGAGGTCATCCTCGACGTCGTCTACAACCACACCGCCGAGGGCAACCACCTCGGCCCCACGCTGTCGTTCCGGGGCATCGACAACTCGGCCTACTACCGGCTGGTGGGCGACGACCAGGCCTTCTACTACGACACCACCGGCACCGGGAACAGCCTCAACATGGCCCACCCGTACACGCTGCAGCTCATCATGGACTCGCTGCGCTACTGGGTCACCGAGATGCACGTCGACGGCTTCCGCTTCGACCTCGCGTCCACCCTGGCCCGACAGTTCCACGAGGTCGATCGGCTCTCGGCGTTCTTCGACCTCATCCACCAGGACCCCACCGTCAGCCAGGTCAAGCTCATCGCCGAGCCCTGGGACGTGGGCGAGGGCGGCTACCAGGTGGGGAACTTCCCGGCCCAGTGGTCGGAGTGGAACGGCATGTACCGCGACACCGTCCGCGACTTCTGGCGGGGCGAGCCGGGCACCGTGGGCGAGCTGGCGTCGCGCCTCACGGGGAGCTCGGACCTCTACCAGGCCGACGCCCGTCGGCCCGTGGCCAGCATCAACTTCGTGACCGCCCACGACGGCTTCTCGCTGCGCGACCTCGTCTCCTACAACGAGAAGCACAACCAGGCCAACGGCGAGGGCGGAGCCGACGGCGACAGCACGAACCGTTCGTGGAACTGCGGAGCCGAGGGGGACACCGACGACTCTGCTGTGCTCGCCTGTCGCGACGCCCAGGTCCGCAACCTCCTCACCACGCTCCTGCTCTCCCAGGGGGTGCCGATGCTCGTCGCCGGCGACGAGATGGGGCGCACCCAGGGCGGCAACAACAACGCCTACTGCCAGGACAACGAGATCTCCTGGCTGGACTGGGAGAACGTCGACGACGGGCTGCTGGAGTTCACCAAGCTCCTCATCGAGCTGCGCCTCGACCACCCGACCTTCCGGCGCCGGCGCTACTTCCAGGGGCGACCGATCCGGGGCACCGTCGATCTGGGCTGGTTCCGGCCCGACGGCAGCGAGATGACAGACGAGGACTGGGAGGTCGGGCACGCCCGCAGCATCGGGCTGTTCATCAACGGCGACTCGATAACCGAGCGCGACCAGCGGGGCCAGCACGTGGTCGACGACTCCTTCCTGCTCCTGCTCAACGCCCACGACGAGACGATCGAGTGGACGATGCCGACCCAGTGGGGCGGCCCCTGGCAGGTCGTGCTCGACACGACGGGCACGCACGAGGAGTCGATCCCGCTGGGCGGGCACCTGCAGGCTCCGGCCCGCAGCGTGGTCGTGCTCACCGACGCTGCGGGCTGAGGCAGGTCACAGCCGTCTCGGGTGTTCGTTCGTGCCCGGGTGGGTATCCCGGGCCCATGCACATCATCTCGACGCTGACCACTGACCACGACAACGTCGAGGCGCTGTTCAAGCGCTTCGAGCAGGCCGAGCCCGACGACTTCGAGACGCTCGGCCACCTGCGAGACCAGATCATCGAGCACCTCGCCATCCACGCCGAGATCGAGGAGCAGACGCTCTACCCGGCCCTCCGGGACAACGTCGAGGACGATGTCCTCGAAGCGCTCGAGGAGCACCACGCCGTCAAGGCGGTCCTCGCCGAGCTGGAGCGGATGCCGCCGACCCACGAGCGCTTCCGGGCCAAGATGCAGGTCGTCATCGAGAACGTCCGGCACCACGTCGAGGAGGAGGAGGGCGACGACGGCCTCTTCGCCGTGGCCCGTCGCGAGCTCAAGCAGCCCGAGCTGGAGGCCATGGCCGAGCGGGCCGAGGTGCTGCGCAAGGTCGGGCCGACCCGACCCCACCCGCTGAGCCCCGACCAGCCTCCGTTGAACGTCATCATCGGCCTCCCCGTGGCCGTGATGGACCGGGCGGTGGCGCTCGCTCGCAAGACCATCGAGCGGACGATCCTGCGCAAGGCCGGCTGACGGCAACCGATGGCGGTGGCCTGAACGGCCGCCCGTAGGCTGGCGTCGTGCCCGATCGCTTCTACGTCACGACGCCGATCTACTACGTGAACGACGCCCCTCACGTCGGGCACGCCTACGCGACCGTGAACGCCGACGCGCTGGCCCGCTGGCACCGCCTGATCGGCGACGACACCTTCTTCCTGACGGGCACCGACGAGCACGGTCTCAAGGTGGCCCAGTCAGCCGAGGCAGCCGGGCTCTCGCCTCAGGAGCAGGCCGACATCAACGCGGCCCGCTTCCGTCAGACGTGGGACAGCCTCGACGTGTCCTACGACGACTTCATCCGCACCACCGAGCCGCGCCACCACGCCTCGGTGCAGGCCCTCCTGCAGCGGATCAAGGACAACGGTGACATCGAGCTCGACACCTACGAGGGCCCGTACTGCGTGTCCTGCGAGGCGTACTACCAGGAGGGCGAGCTGGTCGACGGTCGCTTCTGCCCCATCCACACGGGCAAGGAGGTCACGATCCTCAAGGAGGAGAACTACTTCTTCCGCCTGTCCCGATACGAGCAGCGCCTGATCGACTGGATCGAGCAGAACCCCGAGGTCATCACCCCCGAGGGCAAGCGCAACGAGGTGCTCGGGTTCCTTCGCCAGGGCCTCCAAGACGTCTCCATCACCCGCACATCGCTCGACTGGGGCGTGCCCGTGCCGTGGGCCGACGGACACGTCTTCTACGTCTGGTACGACGCGCTCATCAACTACGCCACCGCCATCGGCTTCGGCACCGACGACGAACGCTTCGACGCGTGGTGGCCCCACGTGCACCATGTGATCGGCAAGGAGATCATCCGCTTCCACTGCGTGTACTGGCCGGCGATGCTGCTGGCTGCCGGCCTCGAGCCGCCGCACCGGGTGCACGTGCACGGCTGGCTGCTCCTCGGCGGGGAGAAGCTGTCGAAGACCACGCACGGGCCGGCCCGGCTCACCGACATCGCGCCGTCGCGCCTCGTCGAGGACTTCGGCGTCGACGGAGTCCGCTACCACCTGCTCCGCGACACGCCGTTCGGGCCCGACGGCGACTTCAGCCACGAGCGCGTCGTCGACCGCTACAACAGCGACCTGGCCAACAACTTCGGCAACCTCGTGTCGCGCGTAGCCACCGTCGTGGCCAAGAAGTGCGACGGCGTGGGGCCCGCGCCGCGCGCCGACAGCCCGCTGGCCGCGGTTGCGGCCGAGGTGGTGGCGAGCACCGTCCAGGCTTGGGCCGACGTCGCCCCGTCGATCGCACTGGAGCACACGTGGCGGCTCATCCGGGAGACGAACTCCCTGCTCGAGGACGCCGAGCCGTGGAAGCTGGAGCCTGGCCCTGAGGTCGACGCCGTCCTCGGGCGACGCGCTGGAGGCCGTGCGCATCGTCTCGATCCTCGCCAGCCCGGCGATCCCCACCGCGACGGCGGAGGCCTGGCGCCGGATCGGTCTCGAGGGCCGCCCCGACGACCGCCGCGTCCCCGACGACACCGCCTGGGGCCAGTACCCCGGCGGCCTGCCGGTCGAGAAGGCCGACCCGATCTTCCCGAGGGTCAAGAGCTGACAGCTTCTGTGCGCACGCAGCACCGCCATGCGGTGCTGCGTGCGCACAGATCTAGGAAAACCCGCGGCTGAGCTCAGGGGCCGGCCGGTAGCGTCCCTCCGCCATGTCTGACGGGTCCCGCCGCCTCGATGCGGGCCTGCTCGCCGCCTACCTGCGTCCGGAGCGGGCCAGGCTGCTGGTGCTCGGCGTCGTCCTGCTCGTGGCGACCCTGGCGCCGGTGGCCGGACCCGTGCTGCTCGGGCTGGCCATCGACGCCGCCCTCGACGGCGAGCCGACCGGCGACCTCGTGCGCATCGCCGTGGCCTTCCTGGTGGTCACGGTCGGCGCCGACGCGCTGCAGGTCGTCGTGGCCTGGCAGTCAGTCCACCTGGCCTGGCGGGTCGGGAACCGCCTCCGCCTCGACCTGGCCCGCCACGCCCTGCGCCTCGACCTCGAGTGGCATGGCCGCCACAGCGCCGGCTTGCTCATCGAGCGGCTCGACGGCGACGTGGAGGCGATCGTCACCTTCTCGTCCACCGCCGTGCTCCAGCTGGTCGGCAACGCCCTGCTGCTCGTCGGCGTCGTCGGCGTGTCGCTCGTCATCGACTGGCGGGCCGGCCTCCTCATCGTGGCCGCCACCGCGCTGGCGGGCTACGTCATGATCCGCTTCCGGGCCATCGCCGTCCCCGCCCACGACGCAGAGCGCGAGATCCAGTCCGAGCTCTACGGCGACCTCGAGGAGCGGCTCGGTGGCCTCGAGGACCTGCGGGCCAACGGGGCCGGGGCGTACGCCGTCCACAAGCTGCAGCACCACTCGTCCCGCTGGTGGCACGCAGCCCGGCGGGCCGCCCTCCTCGGCGACGGCTCGTACACCTTGGCCGCCTCGGCGTTCAGCCTCGGGTCGGTGCTCGTCCTCGCCCTGGGCGTGTGGCTCCAGCGCGACGGCGTGCTCACCATCGGTGCCCTGCTCGCCCTGTTCCGGTTCTCCCAGATGCTCCGCCAGCCCGTGGAGCGGATCGCCGAGCAGATGCGCGAGTTCCAGAAGGCGGCGGCCGGCGCCCGCCGAGCGGCCCGCCTCCTCGCCGAGGTGCCGACCGTGCCCGATGGGCGGGGCGATGCGCTGCCCGCCGGCCCGCTCGCCGTGGAGCTCGACGGAGTGGCCTTCGCCTACGCCGGCGACACCGACGTGCTCGTCGACCTCGACCTGCGGGTCGAGCCCGGCACCCGCCTCGGCGTCGTCGGCCGCACGGGGAGCGGCAAGTCCACCCTCGGCCGGCTGCTCGTGCGCCTCTGGGACGTGACCGACGGCGCTGTCCGCCTCGGCGGCGTCGACGTGCGCGACGCGGCCACCGACGACCTGCGCCGGCGGGTGGCGGTGGTGAGCCAGGACGTGGAGCTGCTCCGGGCCAGCCTGCGCGACAACCTGACCTTCCTCGGCACGCTCGACGCCAGCGACGACGAGCTCGAGCGGGCCCTGGTCGACGTGGGCCTCGACGGCTGGCGGGCCGGTCTGGCCGAGGGCCTCGACACGGTGCTCGACGACCGCGTCGGCCTGTCCGCGGGGCAGGCTCAGCTCCTCGCCTTCGCGCGGGTCCTCCTCGCCGACCCCGGCCTCGTCGTGCTCGACGAGGCCACCAGCCGCCTCGACCCGGACACCGAGGTGCGCCTCACGATCGCAGCCGAGCGGGCCCTTGCCGGGCGGACCGTCGTCATCATCGCCCACCGCCTGGCCACCCTCGACGCAGTCGACGAGGTCCTCGTCCTCGAGCGGGGTCAGGTCCTCGAGCACGGTCGCCGGGCCGACCTGGCCGGCGACCCCACATCCCACTTCGCTCGCCTCCTCGCCGTCTCGGCCAACGCCACCGGGGTCCTGGCATGACCGCGCCCGCTCCCAACCCCGACCCGACCTCCTCGCAACCGGGGTGCGAAAGCGCCCAGGAACGGGTCCTTTCGCACCCCGGTTCGCCGACCTCCTCGCAACCGGGGTGCGAAAGCGCCCAGGAACGGGTCCTTTCGCACCCCGGTTCGCCGACCGAGACGGGGCCGGCGCGGGAGCCGGGCCGCCACAGGACGGGCGCCGTGGCCTGGGCGCTCTTCCGGCGGGACCCGGTGACCTACGGCATCGCCTGGCTGCTCTGGGTTGCCTTCTACACGCTGCCCATCCCGGCCGGTCTCGTGCTCAAGGCCATCCTCGACCGGGTGGCCGGGTCGTCGACGGACTCCATCACCGTGCTGCTCGCCGTGCTCGCCGCCGTGGAGCTCGGGCGTTGGGTCGTCTTCGGCATCGCCGTGGTGCAGTGGCACGGCGCCTGGGTGTTCTGGAACACGCTGCCCCGCATCAACATGCTCCGCTCCCTCGTCGCGGCGCCCGGCCCGACGGCAGGGCGGTTGCCCAGCTCGTCGGGTGAGGCCGTGAGCCGCTTCCGGGACGACTCGATGCACCTGGCCATGGTCATGGACGTCTGGCTCGACATGTCCGGCGCCGTCGTCTCGGCCCTCTCGGCCATCGCCGTGATGGCCGCCGTCGACACCCGGGTGACGTTCGTCGTCGTGGTGCCCGTGGCCCTCGCCCTGCTCCTGTGCCGCCAGCTCGGTGCCCAGCTGCGGCGGTGGCGGCGTCGCGAGCGGGAGGCCACCTCGGCCGTGACCGGCTTCATCGGCGACGTGTTCGGCGCCATCGGCGCCGTGAAGGTCGCTGGCGCCGAGCGCGCCGTGGCCCGGCGCTTCGACCGCCTCGGCGAGGCTCGGGCCGAGGCGGCTCGGGTCGACCAGGTGGCGACCCAGGTGCTGCGGGCCTCGTCGGGCGCCATCGGCAACATCGGCACGGGCTTGGTGGTGCTGCTCGTCGTCCCCGCCCTGGCCGAGGGCGACGCCACCGTGGGCGACATCGGCCTGCTCGCCAGCGCCGTCGCCGTCCTGGCCAACCTGCCGCGGTGGGCGGCCACGCTCGGCGCCAGCCACAACCAGGCCGAGGTGTCGATCGAGCGCATGGCCCGACTGCTGCCCGACCGCGACCCGGCCGGGGTGGTGGCGGCCGCCCCGACCGTCCTCCGCCACGGCCCCGGCCCCTTCCCGGCCGTGCCCGTGACCGACCCCGCAGCCCGCCGTGCCGGCACCCGCCTCGAGCGCCTCGAGGTGGAGGGCCTCACCGTCGCCCACGCCGGCGGAGGCGGGATCGCCGAGATCGGCCTCGACCTGCCGCGCGGGTCTCTGACCGTGGTGACCGGGCCCGTCGGCGCGGGCAAGTCCACGCTGCTCAGGGCGCTGCTCGGCCTCGTGCCGGCCGACGGCGGCCAGATCCGCTGGAACGGCGACCTCGTGCCCGACCCCTCGCAGCTGCTCGTCCCGCCCCGCGCCGCCTACGTCGCCCAGGTACCCCGGCTGTTCAGCGAGCCGCTCGCCGACGCCGTGCTCCTGGGGGTCGAGCCCGACGGGCTCGCCGACGCCGTCCGCCTGGCCTGCCTGGACGACGACGTGGCGTGGATGCCCGAGGGCCTGCAGACGGTGGTCGGCGCCAAAGGCGTGCGCCTGTCCGGCGGCCAGATCCAGCGCACGGCGGCAGCCCGGGCCTTCGTGCGCCGGCCCGAGCTCCTCGTCATCGACGACCTCTCCAGCGCCCTCGACGTCGAGACCGAGGCCCGCATGTGGGCCCAGCTGCTCGACGTCGGGGCCACGACGACCCTCCTGGTGGTCAGCCACCGGGCGGCCGTGATCGACCGGGCCGACCAGGTCGTGGTGCTCGACGGCGGCCGGCGCATGTCCTAAGGAGGTTCGGCGGCCCGCGTGGGTAGCGTCGGTCCGTGACCTGGATCGACGATCACTGCCACCTCGACCGCGACCCCGTCCGAGCCGACGAGCAGGTGGCGGCGGCCGGTGAAGCCGGTGTCACCCGCCTGATCACCGTGGGTTGCGACGTGGGCCAGTCGGCCGACTACATCGACCTGGCCCGACGACATCCGGGTGTGCTGTGGGCCACGGCCGGGGTGCACCCGCACGACGCCAAGGACGGGATCGGCGGCCTCGAGCCGCTGCTCGCCGAGCCCGAGGTCGTGGCCGTGGGGGAGTGCGGGCTCGACTTCCACTACGACCACTCGCCCCGAGACGTCCAGAGGGAGGTCTTCGCGGCCCAGATCGGCCTGGCGCTCGCCCACGACCTGGCCCTGGTGATCCACACCCGGGAGGCATGGCCCGAGACCTTCGAGATGCTCGAGGCCGAGGGCATGCCCGAGCGCACCGTCTTCCACTGCTTCAGCGGAGGTCCAGAGGAGGCGCGGCGCTGTCTCGACCTCGGCGCTGTGCTCTCCTTCAGCGGCATCGTCACCTTTCCGTCGGCTACCGACCTCCAGGCCGCGGTGGCGATGTGCCCGCTCGACCGCCTCCTCGTCGAGACGGACAGCCCGTACCTCGCTCCGGTGCCCCACCGCGGCAAGCGGAACCAGCCGGGCTGGGTGCCGGTGGTGGGGGAGGCGGTGGCCAGGCTGAAGGGCGTGTCCGCCGCCGACGTGGCGGCCGCCACATGGACGACAGCCGAGCGGGTGTACCGCCTGACCGCCGCCATGTGACGGAAGGAACACGAAGTTTGCAGTCGCGTTACGACACCCGTAACGTGCCCGGCGATGTCCTCCGGCCCAGCTACTCCCGGGCCTCGCCACCTGAAGGGCGGGGTCCACCGAGCTCGACCTGCCGCCCAGGCGGAGCCGACCTCCCCGGCACCGGCCGAGGGCGAGGTGACCCCCGTCCTGCGGGTGAAGCGCAGTCGCCTGGCCTTTGCCCTGAGCGTCACGGTGGCCGCCCTCCCCTTGCTGGTGCTGGACAACCTTCCTGCCTCGGCCGAGCGCAACGAGCCCCTCGCCGTCTCGACCGCAGCCCCGTCTGAAGAGGCTCCGGCGAGCGACGCCCCCGCCTCGACGACCACCACGGCCGCACCACCGGCGAGCACCACCGAGCCTCCTGCCCCCAGCGAGGCGGCCACGGCCGCCACGCTGACCGCACCCAGCACCACCGCCGCCCCGGCCCCGACGCCCACGACGGCTCCCGCCCCCAAGGTCGCCGCTCTGCAGGCCCCCGCCCCGCCGCCTCAGCCGCCCCCGACGACCGCCCCGCCCGCCCCCGCTCGCTCCGGCCGCGCGGGTGACCCGAACGATCCCGCATCCTGGGACGCCATGGCCCAGTGCGAGGCGGGCGGCAACTGGGCCATCAACACGGGCAACGGCTACTACGGCGGCCTCCAGTTCTCCCTCGCCACCTGGCAGAGCTACGGCGGCACCGGCTACCCGCACCAGGCCTCCAAGGCCACCCAGATCGCCATCGGCAAGAAGCTGCAGGCCCAGCGAGGCTGGGACGCCTGGCCCGGCTGCGCCCGCCGCCTCGGCTACACCTGACACACGGCGCCACAACCGATTCCGTGTGCGCTTCGCGGCGCTGACGGCCGACTTCGGCACACGGAACCGGCCCGCTCTTCGCGGTCAGGGCAGGACGAGGCCGAGGAGCTCGGCCATCATGCGGCCGACGTGCTCCGGACGTTCCGTGACGTCCTCGTAGGTGAAGCGGACGACGCGGTAGCCGGCGGCCACAAGGCGGCGCTCGCGCTCAGCGTCGGCCTGGCGCTGCCTGCGGGTTGCATGGGTGGCGTGTCCGTCGACCTCGACCACGAGGAGCCGGTCGTCGTAGCAGCCGTCGAGGCGGTACCTCCGGCCTTCTCCCACTCCGACGACGGTGACCTGGAGGCGAGGGAGCGGGAGGCGGAAGTCGCGCAGGATGCGGAGGAAGGCGGATTCCAGCCAGCTCTCCTCGCCCCGCCGGCGCTGGGCCCGTCGGAGGAGCTCGTGGAGCTTCGACACGCCGGGTCGGCCGCTCGTGCGCAGCTCGTCCACCCTCCAAGCGAGAAAGGCGATCTGCACCTGACCTCGGCGGCAGAGGCCGTCCAACGCCTCCTCGAGCTGCTCGGGCCGGAGACGAGGCGCGGAGTCGAGCAGCGTGCGGGCGGGCGTCGTGACAGGGATGAGGCCCTTCGTGGTCACGTCGACCTCCAGGAGGTCGCGGGCCCGGTGCACCAGGCCTGGAACCGCCCGGGGCTGCCGGGGCGCCGGAACGGTCACCTCGACCGCCCCTCGCTGGATCCCGTCGAAGCCCCACAGCCCGGCCGCCGCGAGGTGGCTCACAGCTGCCCCCGGCCCGGCTGTCCACGCCGCCGCGAGCAGGCGGCTGTCCTCGGTGATGGCGAACCCCGCGTGCCGGAACACCTGCCGGCCCACCGGCACGAGCAGACCGCTCCTGGTGAGGCTGCGCAGCGGACCCGCGCCTACGCCGAGGTCGGGCAGCTGGTCTCTTCGGATGAGGCCGAGCTGTTGTCCAGCCCGCTCGGCGATGGCCACGTTGAGGTGGTTGGCCATGCCCGCCGAGTGAAGCACCGGGGTGTGACATCGCCCGGCCTGGCCTGCGCGTCGCGGTTGGAGCCGGTCAGTCCGACGGAGGCGCCGAGCCGTAGTCGCCCCAGGGGTCGTCCCGTTCCCTGATGACCTGCCGGAACCCGTCGGCGACGATGCTCTCCTCCCAACGGCGGGCCTCCTCGGTGTGGCGGGTGATGCCGTCGAAGAGCGTGCCGAGGAGCTGCGTGGTGCGCAGTCCCATGTTCTCGAAGGCCTGGTTGATGAGCAGCTTGTTCAACGCCAGCTGGTTGGCCGGGATGGTGGCGAAGCGCCGGGCGTGGGCTTCGACTGCGGCCGAGAGCTCGCCCGCCGGGTGGAGCTCGGACACGAGACCGATCCGGTAGGCGGTGGCCGCGTCGATGGCCTTTCCGGTGAGCAGGAACTGCTTGGCGTGCTCCAACCCGATTCGGTGGATCCAGAGCATCGTGGTCGGCGTGCCGTAGATCCGGGAGGGGGCGTACCCGATGACGGCGTCGTCGGCCATGAAGAGCTGGTCGCAGCAGAGGACGAGGTCGGTCGCCCCACCTATCGCGAACCCGTGGATCTCGCCCAGCACGGGCTTCGGGCACTCCCAGATCTTCATGAAGCGGCGGACGTTGTTCCCCATGAACTGCAGGTCGCGCACCGGGTCCCAGGCCCCGGCGCGGTGCTCGACTCGTGGCGCGTCGTACGGGGTGGACCAGCTGCCGTACTGCGGGTCGGGCGGGCCGACGGGCGCCGCGTCCGGATCGCCCACGAGGTCGTAGCCGGCGGTGAGGGTGCGGCCGGCACCGCGGAGGACGATGGCCCGCACGGCGGCGGAGGCGGTAGCCGCGTCGATGCCGTCAGCGATGCCCTGGACGAGCTGGTCGGTGAGCGTGTTGAGGCGATCGGGGCGGTTGAGCGTGATGACAGCGATGTCATCACGCTCCTCGTAGAGGACGACAGGTTCAGCCATCACCTGATGCTGGCAGGGTGCGGACGACGACGCGGCCGTCGCCGGGGTGGGCGCCCTCCACGAACCAGGTGCTTCCGCTGCCGGCCAGGGCCGGGGTCTGCCCTGTCGCGTTGCCGAGGCGGTCGCGCCACTCGGCCAGCGCCGGCACCACGGTCAGGGCGGCGGGCTCGAGGTCGTTGCTGCCGCCAGAGGTGGGTCCTCCCAGGTCATCCCATGCTTGGTACACAGCGACCGTCGAGCAGTGCAGGGGCGGGGTGAGGAGGGTGAAGGTCCGCTCCTCGAAGAGCAGGGGCTCGACCACCTCGCCCACGCCACTGACCCGGGCCCGCCCCCCCAGGAGGCAGAAGGGCACATCGGCGCCCAGCCCTGCTGCGAGGGTGAGGTCGGTGACGCCGGCCCAGCGGAGGACGGCGGCCGCGTCGGCCGACCCGCCGCCCAGTCCGGCGCCTGAGGGGATGCGCTTCGTCACCTCGACATGGGCGGTCCGTCCCGCCACCCGCAGGGCCCGGACGACGAGGTTGCCCTCATCGAGCGGGATGTCGGGTCCACCGTCCACCACGGCCAGGCCGTCGCCGGAGGTGAACCGGAGGGTGTCGACCAGGTCGATGCTGACCATCTCGGCCTCGATGAGGTGGTAGCCGTCATCACGGGTCCCCAAGATGCGCAGGCTCAGGGTCAGCTTGGCGGGGGCCAGGACGAGCTCATCCACCGCGGCGCAGGCTAACGCCCCCGGTTCTGTGCGCACCGACCCCCGCCTAGCGGGGGCTGGTGCGCACAGAAGCCGTGAGGCGGAGCCAGTCGGCCAGGGTGAGCTCCTCGGCCCGGGCCTCGGGGCGGATGGCGGCCTGCTCGAAGGCGTCGTCGTCAAGGCGGCCGGCGAGCGAGCGGCGGAGCATCTTGCGGCGCTGGTTGAAGCCCGCCTCGACGAGCCCGAACAGCGTGTCCCTCGTGGCAGGTGGGGCCGGCGGCGGCCGACGCCGGATCTCCACCAGAGCCGAGTCCACCCTGGGCTGGGGGATGAACACGGTGGGCGGCACCTTGCCGACGATCCGCGCCTCCCCCCACCAGGCCACCTTCAGCGACGGGATCCCGTAGGCCTTGCTCCCGGGGGACCCAGCCAGGCGCTCACCCACCTCGAGCTGAACCATCACGAGCATTCGCTCGATCTGGGGCACGTCTCGCAGGAGGTCGAGGACGAGCGGCGTGGCGATGTTGTACGGCAGGTTGGCCACCAGCGCCCACGGGCCCTCGCCCAGGAGGGCGTCGTAGTCGAGGGTCATGGCGTCGCCCGCCACCACCTTGGCCCCGGCCGGCTCGGCCACCGAGCGCAGGATCGGCAGCAGGTGCCGGTCGAGCTCGACCGCCGTGACCTCGGCCCCCGCCTCCCTCAACGCCAGCGTGAGCGAACCCAGCCCGGCGCCGATCTCCAGCACCCGGTCGCCGTCCTTCACCCCGGCCAGGCGGACGATGCGCCGGACCGTGTTCGGGTCGGCCACGAAGTTCTGCCCCAGGGCCCGCGACGGCTCCAGCCCGTGCTCGGCGAGCAGGGCCCGGAGGGTCGACGGCGTGTGGGTCACAGCGGCAGCCTGTCAGGGTCCGCCCCCGCCCGGGCGCGGTCGAGCGGGTAGAGCCGGGTCCGTGTGCCGAAGTCGGTGCTGGGCGCCGCGTTCCGCACACAAAGCTGGGTGCATCCGGCGGAACGCGCGACGACCGCCTCCCGGGAGAGGCGGTCGGTCGACGAGATCCGGTTGTGCTGGAGGGCGGGCCGGCTACTTGCCGGCGGCCCTGCGCTGCCAGCGCGTGCGCTTCAGCATCTTCTTGTGCTTCTTCTTGCGCATGCGCTTGCGGCGCTTCTTGATCAGTGAACCCATGAGGTTGACCACGCTACCGGCCACCGTCGGGAGCAGGGAAATCGCTGGTTAGCCTCGATCAGATGCCAAGCACGCTCGTGGCCTCAGGCATCAGCCAGCGCTTCGGCCCGCGGGTCGTCCTCGACGGCGTCGACCTCGAGGTGCCGTCCGGGAAGGTGGTCGGCCTGCTCGGACCCAACGGGGCGGGCAAGACGACGCTCATGCGCATCCTCTTCGGCGTCCTCGCCCCCGACTCCGGAACGATCGAGTGGGACGGTCGCCCGACCACCGAGGCCGACCGCCGGGCGTGGGGCTACATGCCCCAGGAGCGCGGCCTGTACCGCGACATGCGCGTCCTCGACCTCCTGATCTGGATCGCCCGCCTCCACGGGCTCGACAAGGCGGCCGGGCGACGTCGGGCCGAGCACCTGCTCGAGCAGCTGGGCCTGGCTGACCGGGCCAAGGACGAGATCCAGGACCTGTCGGGGGGCATGGCCCAGCGCATCCAGCTGGCCGCGGCGATGGTGCACGAGCCACCGCTGCTGGTCCTCGACGAGCCCTTCTCCGGCCTCGACCCGGTGGCGGTCGAGTTCCTGTCCAACGTGATCACCGAGCACGTCCGGGGCGGACGCAACCTGCTCTTCTCCAGCCACCAGCTCGACCTCGTCGAGGACCTGTGCGAGACGATCACGCTGATCAACCACGGTCGGGTCGTGCTGCACGGCGACGTCCGAGCCCTGAAGGCGGCCAGCCCCGACCGCTACCTGCGGGTCGACGTGGCGGTGCCCGACGGCTGGGTGGACCCGGCCTCGGCCACGCTCACGTCCACAACAGCGGCAGGATCCCGTCTCCGTCTCGCCCCGGGTGCCGACCCGGGAGAGGTGCTCGACGCCATCCGGGCCCAGGCCGTCGTCACCAGCTTCGGGGTCGACGCCCCCTCGATGTCCGAGCTGTTCCTCGACGCCGCCGGCGAGGACCCAGCCGCGGCCGAGGCCGCTGACGCGAGGGCGGCGTCGTGAGCCGCTCGTGGCCGGCCGTCCGGCTCGTGGCGGGGCGCGAGATCCGCCAGGTCCTTCGGGGCAAGACGTTCTGGGTCGTGGCCGGCCTGCTCCTCGTCGGCTCTACTGCGGCCACCGTGCTGCCCGAGGTCCTCGACAGCGACGACCGGCCGACCTACGAGGTGGCCGTGGTGGATGCCACCCCGGCCCTGGCCGGGGCCCTCGAGGCGGCCGTGGCGGCCATCGACGGCGAGCTCGAGCTGTACGACGCCGCCGACGCGGCCACGGCCCGCCGGATGGTGACAGACGACGACGTCGACGTCGCCGTCATCAGCGGCTCGGAGCCCCGTGTCGTCGTGCAGGCGGGTGAGGCCGACCGCCTCGTCGGCGCTGTTCGGCAGGCCCTGGCCACGGACGCGCTGATCGCGGAGCTCGGCGACGCCGGGCTCACCGACCCTCAGATCCAGTCCCTGCTGGCCACCCCGCAGGTCCAGGTGCAGGAGCTGGACGCGGAGCGGGCCGACCGGCGCGGGGCGGCGTTCGTGCTCTCGCTGGCCATGTACCTGCTGCTGCTGATGCTCATGATGAGCGTGGCCAACGGCACTGCGGTCGAGAAGTCGAACCGGGTCAGCGAGGTGCTGCTCGCCATCGTCCGGCCCGGATCCCTCCTGTTCGGCAAGGTCCTCGGCGTCGGCATCACCGGCTTGTTCACCGTTCTCTTCGGCGCCGGGCCCTTCCTCGTCAAGATGGCCATCGGCGGCGACCTACCGGAGGGCTTTGGCGGCGCCCTGATCGGCGGTGCCGTCTGGTTCGTGCTCGGGATCGCCCTCTACCTGGTGCTCGCCGGAGCCCTCGGCGCCCTCGTCGAGCGCCAAGAAGAAGCCGGCACCGCGGTGGGCCCGCTCAACATGGTGCTCGTGGCCGCCTACCTGATCGGCGGATCAGCGCCCGACAGCGCGGCGGCGCGGGTGCTCGGGTACATCCCGCTGACCTCCCCGATGGTGATGCCGTCGCGGATCGCGGTGGGGGCCGCCTCCCCCGCAGAGATGGTGGTCTCGGCCGCGCTCAGCGTGGCCGCCGTGATCGTGGTCGCTCGAGTCGGGTCGACCGTGTACCGGCGGGCCATCGTCCGCACAGGTCGGAGGCTCAAGCTGCGCGAGGTCCTGCGGGGCACCTGATCGGCTAGCCCCGCCCCATCCGCGCAGGTCCTAACCTGACCCCCACCCGATCGGGGGTAGTTCAACTGGTAGAACACCGGCCTTTGGAGCCGGCTGTTGGAGGTTCGAGCCCTCCCCCCCGAGCCATGACGACCCCGCCCAGCGCCACCCCTGCCGCGCCCAAGCGCTCCGGCCCGGGCTGCCTCCTCCTCGGCATCCTCTTCCCGGTCGTGATCGTGGGCGGCATCGTGGTGGGCACCGTGCTGAATCGGCCCGACGATCCGCGCGAGGAGCGGTCGGTCACCATCGCCGATGGGACCACGAGCGACGGCACCGAGTGGCGGGTGGACGCCGGGCGCGATGTCGAGGGAGACACCTGCGCGTTCCTCTTCGATGGCGACGACCAGCTCACCGGTGGCTGCGCGCTGACCCCCGACGACGCCACCTTCGGTGACCAGACCGTGGTGTTCGGCAAGGCCGCCAGCGACACGACCTCGGTGCGGGTCAAGCTCAGCGATGGCACCGTCGTCGAGATCGACACTGTGGTGGCGGATGGGATCGACGGCCGCTACTACGCCCAGGTGGTCGAGGGCGATGTCGACGCCGTATCGCTCGACAGCCCGTAGCTGCGCACAGATCTCGGTCTCTGCGCGGTAGACCTATCGGCATGAGTGCGCGTCGTCTTTCGGCCATCGTGCTGGCGGCTGGCGAGGGATCTCGCATGCGGTCCACCCGGCCCAAGCCCCTGCACCTCCTGTGCGGGCGGGCCATGGTCACCTACGTGCTCGACGCCCTGCCCGCGCAGGAGCTCGACCGGGCCGTCGTCGTCGTGGGTCACGGGGCCGAGCGGGTCACGAAGAAGCTCATGGAGGACGGCGCCGGCCTGCGCCTCGAGTTCGTCGAGCAGAGCCACCAGCGCGGCACGGGCGACGCCGTCGCCGTCGGGCTCACCGGCCTGCAAGAGGACGACCTCGATGAGGACGACGTCATCGTCTTGCCCGGGGACACCCCGCTGCTGCGGGCCGAGACGATCGCCGAGCTTGTGGCCGAGCACCGGATCTCCGGCGCCGCCTGCACGATCCTCACCGCCCGGGTCGAGGACCCCACCGGCTACGGCCGCATCCTGCGGGTCGGCAAGGACGACAAGATCGCCCGCATCGTCGAGCAGGCCGACGCCGCGCCCGACGAGCTCGACATCGACGAGATCAACACCGGGATCTTCTGCTTCCGGCGGAACCTCCTCGCGCCGGCTCTTCGGCGCCTGGCCCCGGACAACGCCCAGGGGGAGCTCTACCTGACCGACGTCGTCGAGGTGCTCGCCGAAGCCGGTCACAAGGTGGTCTCGGTGGTCATCGACGATCCGAGCGAGGCCCAGGGCGTCAACGACCGCGTGCAGCTGGCCTCAGCCGAGGCCGATCTGCGGGCTCGCACCAACCGGGCCTGGCTGGCCCAGGGAGTGACGATGGTCGATCCGGCGTCGACCTACATCGACGCCCAGGTCACGCTGGCCCCGGACGTCACGATCTTCCCGGGCGCCATCCTCCAGGGCCGCACCACGATCGGTGCCGGCGTGGAGATCGGCCCGGGGTGCCGGCTGGTCGACTGCAAGGTCGGGGAGCACACGACGTTGGAGCACACGGTCGCCCGCCTCAGCGAGATCGGCGCCGACTGCGTGGTCGGTCCCTACGCCGTGCTCGAGCCGGGCACGCATCTGCCGTCCGGGACGCGCACCGGCGCGTTCTACACTGCGAGCACCGCGCCGGGCCCGGAAGGCTGACACGGCGCCGCCCAACCGCCCACTCCGGCACCGAGGGGACCCATGGAGCTGGTCACCAAGAAGAGGTTGCACCTGCTGGCTGGGCGGTCGAACCTGCCCCTGGCGGAGGAGATCGCCGCCTGCCTGGGAGTGGAGCTGGGCCATCCGAACCTGATCGAGTTCTCCAACGGCGAGATCCACTCGAAGCTGGGCGAGAACGTGCGCGGCGCGGACGTCTTCATCATCCAGACCCACGGCGCCACCGAGGAGCTCTCGGTCAACGACGTGATCATGGAGCAGCTGATCATGATCGACGCCGCCCGCCGGGCCTCGGCCAAGCGCATCACGGCTGTGATCCCGAACTACGGCTACGCCCGCCAGGACCGCAAGGCCGAGGGTCGGGAGCCGATCACGGCCAAGCTGGTCGCCAACATGTTCACCGCCGTCGGCGCCAACCGCCTGATGTCGGTCGACCTGCACTCGGGCCAGATCCAGGGCTTCTTCGACGGGCCGGTCGACCACCTCACGGCCATGCCCGTGCTCGTCGACTACATCAAGGCCAACCTGCCCGAGGACCTCGTCGTCGTCTCCCCCGACGCCGGCCGGGTGAAGGTGGCTGAGCGCTACACGAACGTCCTCCACGCCGACCTCGCCATCGTCCACAAGCGCCGGGTCAAGGGCGTGAAGAACACCGTCGAGGCCATGGAGATCGTGGGCGACGTCGAAGGTCGCACCTGCGTGATCATCGACGACATGATCGACACCGCTTCCACGCTGTGCGCCGGCGCCGAGCAGCTGGCGGCCCGGGGTGCGTCGGAGATCTACGCGCTGGCCACCCATGGCGTGCTGTCGGGCCCGGCGATCGACCGGATCAAGAACTCGTCGATCAGCAAGGTCGTGATCACCAACACGCTGCCGCTGCCGCCGTCGAAGCAGATCGACAAGATCGAGGTGCTCTCGATCGCCAAGGTGCTGGCCGAGACCATCGACGCAGTGTTCGAGGACATGTCCGTCAGCGAGATCTTCGGCGGGGCCAACCAGAACTAGGGCTTTCGACGCCGGCCGAGCGCGGCAACTACGGTTCCCCGGTCCCCAACAGCATTGCGCTCCGGCGCGATCTCCGACGTAGGAGCCCTCCGATGGCCGAGATCATCACCCTGCACGCCACCCCGCGCCCGCCCCAGGGCACCCGCCCCGTCCGCCGCCTTCGCGCTGAGGGCAAGGTCCCCGGCGTCATCTACGGGCTGGGCGGCGAGCCCATCCCGCTGTCGGTCGAGTGGCGCGACCTGCGCGCTGCCCTCGTCACCGAGCAGGGCCTCAACGCCGTCATCCACGTCGACATCTCCGGTGAGACGACCCCCACGCTCGTGAAGGACATCCAGCGCCACAAGGTCCGCCGCGACGTCCTCCACATCGACTTCATTCGCGTCGACCTCAACAAGCCCGTCGACGTCGAGGTCGCCATCCACCTCGAGGGCGAAGCCGAGAAGGTCAACCGCGAGGGCGGTGTGGTCGACCAGGTGCTCACGTCCCTGATGATCACGGCCAAGCCCGATGACATCCCCTCCGGTCTCACGATCGACATCAGCGGCCTCGAGATCGGCCATGCGCTGCACGTCGGCGCCATCGTGCTGCCCGAGGGCGTCACCACGCCGATCGACCCCGAGGACACGGTCGTCACGGCCAGCCGCGGCGTCTCCGACGAGGAGATGGCGGCGGCCGAGGCCGAGGTCGCCGGCGAGCCCGAAGAGGGCGCCGAGGGCGAGGCGGCCGAGGGCGAGGACGCCGAGGGTGGCGACGAGGCCGCCGCCGAGGGCGACGCGCCCGAAGGCGACTCCGAGGGCTAGGCCCGACACCCGATGTTTGGACGTCGGGGGGTCGCGGCCGAGCGCCGTGGCACCCCCGCCGACCTCCTCGTGGTCGGCCTGGCCAACCCCGGAGCGGAGTACGACGGGACGCGCCACAACGTCGGGGCCGAGGTCGTCCGCCTGCTCGCCGACCGTCACGGGGCCAAGCTCCGCAAGGCAAAGGAGCGGGCCATGGCCGACGAGGTCGTGGTCGGCGGCAAGCGGCTGGCCCTGGCCGTCCCCCTCACGTACATGAACCTGTCGGGCGAGGCCGTCGCCCCGCTCGTGCGCCGACACGGCATCGACGACCCCCACCAGCTCGTCATCGTCCACGACGAGCTGGACCTCCCCGTGGGGCGGCTGAAGGTCAAGCTCGGCGGCGGGCTGGCCGGCAACAACGGGCTCAAGTCCATCAAGGCCCACCTCCACACGGACGACTTCGCCCGGGTGCGTATCGGCATCGGCAAGCCGCCCGGGCGCACGGAGGGCGCCAGCCACGTGCTCAAGCGGCCGGGCAAGGCTGACCGGGCCGAGCTCGACATCATCGTGGTCGAGGCTGCCGACGCGGTTGAAGCCATCCTCGAAACGGGCATTCACGCCGCCATGAACCGCTTCAACACCCGCACAGAGGGGTGACCGTCGCCGAGGACCCGGCGGCCGATGACCACATGGCCGCAGGGGTCATGGCGGCCATGCCGGACTCCGTCGTCGTCGTGGGCGCGGCCGCCGAGCTGATCTGGGCCAACGCGGCAGCCGAGCGCCGCTTCGGCTGGTCACTCGACGTGAAGCGAGGCGCGTCGATGGCGTCCATCGTCCACCCTGACGACCTCGACACCGCGCTCCTGTCGCTCGATTCGGTGGTTCGCAAGGAGATCGGCACGCTCGTGGAGATCCGCCTCCTCGACCACACCGACCGGTACTCCTGGTACGAGATCAGGGGCAGCCGCTGGGAGGCCGGGCCCCCGGGGGCCGTCATCCTCGACCTCAGGGAGAGCACCGACCGGCACCGCTGGGAGGTCGGCGCCGGCGACAGCGAGATGCTCGGTTCAGTGCTCGACGCCGCCCCCACCATCACCATGGTCCTGGAGGCCGACGGCAGGATCCGCAGCGCCAGTCGGGCGCTGACCCGGATCCTCCACCGGGCGCTCGAGGGCGCGCTGGGCCGCCCCCTCACAGAGATCCTGGCCGACGGCGATGCCGAGGTGGTCCGAACCGAGCTCGAGCTCGTCGCAGGATCGGGCACGACCCGGCATCTGGAGGCCCGCTTCCTCACCGCCTCAGGTGAGGCGGTGCCCATGAGCCTCACCGTCGTGGACCTCATGGCCGACCGGGCTGTGCAGGGCCTGGTCGCGGTGGCATCCGACATCAGCTCGCTCGTCGGCGCGCGGGGCGAGCTCCATCACCTGGCCAACCACGACGACCTCACCGGCCTTCCGAACCGCACGAGCCTGCGGGAGCGGCTGGCGGCTGTTCTCACCGCCCACCCGAGACGGGAGCACACCCTGCTCTTCGCTGACGTGGACGGCCTCAAGCAGATCAACGACCAGCACGGGCACCGGGCCGGCGACGCAGTGCTGATCGGCGTCGCCGACCGGCTCCGTTCCGTCACCCGCGAGGGCGACTTCGTGGCCCGGCTCAGCGGCGACGAGTTCGTCATGCTCATCCCCAGCGCAGACCCTCCGGTGATCGCCGCAGTGCAGGGCCGGATCGCTCGGGTGCTGGCTCAGCCGGTGACCCTGCCCGACGGGCACAAGGTCACCGTCTCGATGAGCACGGGCACCGCGGTGACGGAGGACTCGATCGGCGTCGAGGACCTGCTGGCCGCCGCCGACGCGGCGATGTACATCGCCAAGCGCGAGCGGGCCGGCGGCATCTGAGGGGCCGGTCCCGACCGGCTCCACCACCGGTAGCCTGGACCCTTCTTCCATGCTGCTGCGCGACCTCCCTCCGCTGCTGCGTGAGGAGCCCGGCTTCGCGTCCGTTCTCGGCCGGTCCTCCGCAGTGCTCGCCGTCCCCGAGCCGGCGCGCGCCCTCACCATCGCGGGCTTGGCCACGCTCAGCTCCCGACAGCCGCTCGTCGTCGCCCTGCCCACGACGGGCGACGCCGATCGGCTGGCCAACGACCTGCGGACCTACCTCGGCCCCGACGCAGTCGACACGTTCCCGGCCTGGGAGACCCTGCCCTTCGAGCGGGTGTCGCCGTCGGTCGAGACGATGGGCCGCCGGCTGCGCACCATGTGGCGCCTGCGCGATCCCGAGCGCGCCCCGCGTGCTCGTGGCACCCGTGCGGGCGCTCGTGCAGCGCCTCGGCCCTCACGTCGAGGACGTCGAGCCCGTCGTCGTCACCCCGGGGGAGCGCCGCGACCGAGACGAGCTCGTCGCCGCTCTGGTGGGCGCCGGGTACCGGCGCGAGGAGGTCGTCGAGCACCGCGGCGAGGTGGCCGTCCGGGGCTCGATCGTCGACGTCTTCCCGTCCACCGCCGACCGCCCCGTGCGCATCGACCTGTGGGGCGACGAGGTCGACCGGCTCACCGAGTTCTCCGTCGCCGACCAGCGCTCCACCGACGACCTGTCCTGCGTGGAGATCTTCGGGTGCCGTGAGCTCCTCCCCACCGCGGAGGTGCGGGCCAGGGCTGAACGGCTGATCGCCCTCGAGCCGTGGGGCCGTGAGCAGTGGGAGCGGCTGTCGCAGGGGCAGACCTTCGACGGCATGGAGTCGTGGCTGCCGTGGCTCACCGAGGGCGAGCACGTGCTCTTCGACCTCGTCGGTCCCGAGGCCCTCGTCCTCCTGCTCGAGCCCCGCCGCATGCGCGACCGGGCCGCCGACCTCCTCGCCGAGGAGGCCGACCTCGCCACCACGCTGGCCAAGACCTGGGGCGCGACATCCGGCGGCGACGGCGAGGACGACGCCTTCCCCCGCCTCCACCTGCCCTTCGACCGCCTTCTCACCCACACCGACGCCCCGGCCTGGACAGTGACCACGGCGCCCGAGGGCCCCGACGTCGCCACCGTGCAGTCGATGGGCATCGCGGCCACGGCCGGAGACCCCGAACGAGTCGTGCGCCAGCTGGCCGACCTGGCCGGACAGGGCTACCGCATCGTCGTGGCCGCCGACGGCGAGGGCTCGGCGGCCCGCCTCAAGGACCTGCTCAGCTCGAACGGCATCTCGCCCACCATCGAGGTGGCGCCTCTCGAGCGGGGCTGCATCCTGCCCGCCATCAAGCTGGCCGTCGTCGCGGAGCACGACCTCACCGGCCGGCGCCGGGCTCACCGCAAGGCGCGGGTCCGCAAGCGCGACTCCCAGGGCTTCTTCGACGACCTGAAGGCGGGCGACCACGTCGTCCACCACCAGCACGGCGTGGCCCGGTACGCGGGGATGGTCAAGCGGGCCATCGGCGGCGTGGACCGCGACTACCTGCTCCTCGAGTACCGCGGCGACGACAAGCTCTACGTGCCGTCGGACCAGATCGATGCCGTCCGCCACTACACCGGCGGGGAGACCCCGACCCTCACCCGGCTCGGCGGCGACGGCTGGCAGAGGGCCAAGGCCAAGGTGCGCTCGGTCGTCTCCGAGGTGGCCCAGGAGCTGGTGGTGCTCTACCAGACCCGCCTCAACGCCCCCGGCCACGCCTTCCCGGTCGACACGCCGTGGCAGCGAGAGCTGGAGGACGCCTTCCCGTTCCAGGAGACTCCCGACCAGCTGACCGCCATCACCGAGGTGAAGGCCGACATGGAGGCCGACCACCCGATGGATCGCCTGGTCTGCGGTGATGTCGGGTTCGGCAAGACAGAGGTCGCCATCCGGGCCGCGTTCAAGGCCGTGCAGGACGGCAAGCAGGTGGCGGTGCTCGTCCCCACCACGCTGCTGGCCTCGCAGCACCATCAGACGTTCTCGGAGCGCTTCGCCGGCTACCCGGTTCGGGTCGAGGTGCTGTCCCGGTTCCTCACCAACGCCCAGGCTCGTCAGGTGATCGCCGGCGTCCGGTCGGGCGAGGTCGACGTCGTCGTCGGAACCCATCGCCTGCTGAGCGACGACCTCCAGTTCAAGGAGCTCGGCCTGCTCGTGGTCGACGAGGAGCAGCGCTTCGGCGTCGGGCACAAGGAGCAGATCAAGGCCCTCAAGACGGGCGTCGACGTGCTCACGCTGTCGGCCACGCCCATCCCTCGCACCCTCGAGATGTCGCTCACCGGCATCCGCGACCTCACCCTGCTGAACACCCCGCCGGCCGACCGCATGCCGATCCTCACCTTCGTGGGCGAGTACGACGACCGGGCCGTGGCCGAGGCCATCCGGCGCGAGCTGCTCCGTGAGGGTCAGGTGTTCTACGTGCACAACCGGGTGCAGGACATCGAGAAGGTCGCCAACCAGGTGCGCGACCTCGTGCCCGAGGCGCGGGTGGCCGTGGCGCACGGCCAGATGGACGAGGGCACGCTCGAACAGCTCGTGATGGGCTTCTCCGAGGGCGAGTACGACGTCCTCGTGTGCACGACGATCATCGAGTCCGGCATCGACATGCCCACCGTGAACACGCTCGTCGTGGACAGGGCCGACCTGCTCGGCCTGGGCCAGCTCCACCAGCTCCGGGGTCGCGTGGGCCGCTCCGGGCAGCGGGCCTACGCCTACCTGTTCGTGCCGCAGGACCGGGTGCTGAGCGAGGACGCCTACGAGCGCCTGAAGACGATCGGTGAGGCCACCGAGCTGGGCTCAGGCTTCAAGATCGCCATGCGTGACCTCGAGATCCGCGGGGCTGGCAACCTGCTCGGGACGGGCCAGTCCGGCCACATCGCCGCGGTCGGGTACGACCTCTACTGCCAGATGGTGACCGAGGCGGTCGCCGAGCTGAAGGGCGAGCCGGTGCGCGAGCCGGCCGAGATCAAGCTGGACCTGCCGCTCGCCGCGAACCTCCCGCGCGAGTACGTGCAGAAGGAGGAGCTGAGGCTCGAGGCCTACCGCCGGCTGGCCGCCGTCACGACAGATGCCGAGGTGGACGACATCCGGGCCGAGTGGGAGGACCGGTTCGGCCCCCTGCCACCCGAGGCGGAAGCACTGCTCGCGGTGGCCCGACTCCGCGCCGAGGCGGCCCGCACCGGCGTGCGCGAGGTCACGGTCGTGAAGGCCAGCGGCTTCGGCGGGGCGCCGTCCACCGCCCGCTTGTCGCCGCTGCCCCTCAAGACGAGCCAGCAGATCCGTCTGAAGCGTCTGCATCCCACGGCCCTCTACAAGGAGGCCGAGCAGCTCCTCATCGTCAAGGTCCCCCACAAGGACCACCCGGCCGACGCTCTGGTGGCGCTGCTCCGAGAGCTGGACCCGGTCCCCGTCCCCGAACCCGCCTGACCGCCGCCGACTTCAACCGCAACCCCGCCCACCCCCGCAACCGGGGTGCGAAAGGGCCCGTTCCTGGGCCCCTTCGCACCCCGGTTGGCGGCATCGGGCGAGTTCGGACCGGGCCGGTTGACCTTCTAGGCTGACCGACCGTGCCTCGTCGTCTGCTCGCCCCCGCTGTCGCCCTGCTCGTCCTCCTCGGAGCGGCTGGCTGCGCCGACGACGTGTCCCCCGCAGCCCGGGTCGGCGACACCAAGATCGGAAACGACGAGCTGCTCGACGAGGTGGCGGAGTGGGCCGGCAACTCGGCCGCCGTCGACCCGGCCACGCTTGCTGACAGCAGCCCCGGCACCTACCCGCTCGAGCTCGTGCGCCAGCTGCTCGCCCAGCGCATCGACTTCGCCATCCACACGGAAGGCTTCGAGGAGCTCGGGCTCGACCTGACCGAGGAGCTGCGCGACGAAGCGCTGACCGTCCTTCTCGGGGACCCCGCGGCGGCCGAGCAGGCGTTCGCCGCGTTCAGCCCCGAGTTCGCCGAGGCCTTCGTCGACGACGTGGCCCGCCAGGTCGGCGTGCAGAACGAGCTGGGCGACGAGGGCTACGCCGAGTGGCGGACCCGGGCCTACGACGACGCCGACATCGAGGTCAACCCGCGGTACGGCACCTGGGACGGCGAGACCGACCAGATCGTGGCCCCCACCGGCCCCGTGCAGCCAGCCCAACCCTTCCCCACCCCCACCCCGTAGTGGGCCCCCGGGTGGTGGTCGTCGGCCTCGGCCCGGCCGGGCCCGACCTCCTCACGGCCGGCACCCTCGCCGCCCTCGAGCGAGTCCCCCGCCGGTTCCTGCGCACCCGGCGCCACCCGGCCGCGGCCGCCGTCGCCGAGGCCACCGACTTCGACCCCCTCTACGAGGCAGCGACGTCCTTTGCTGACGTGTACGACGCCATCGTCGAGGCCCTCGTCGCCGCCGCGACCGAGCATGGCGAGGTCCTCTACGCGGTCCCCGGCTCGCCGGTGGTGGCCGAACGGGCCGTCGAGCTCCTCATCGCCGACGGGCGGGTCGAGGTCGTGGTGCTTCCCGCCCTCTCGTTCCTCGACCTGGCCTGGGCCCGCCTCGGCGTCGACCCTGTCGCCCTCGGCGCTCGGCTCGTCGACGGGCGTCGCTTCGAGGTGGAGGCGGCCGGCGAGCGCGGCCCCCTCCTCGTCGGCCAGTGCGACCAGCCCCACGTCCTCTCCGACATCAAGCTCAGCCTCGAGGACGGGCCCCGGGTCGTCGTCCTCCAGCGCCTGGGCCTGCCCGACGAGTCGGTGCGTGAGGTGGCGTGGGAGGACCTCGACCGCGAGGTCGAGCCCGACCACCTCACGTCGCTCTGGATCCCGGAGCTGGCCGCGCCGGTGGCAGCCGAGCTCGTGCGCTTCGACCAGCTCGTGCGCCGGCTCCGGGCCGAGTGCCCGTGGGACCGTGAGCAGACCCACGCCAGCCTCACCCGCCACCTCCTCGAGGAGACCTACGAGGTGCTCGAGGCCATCGAGAACCTCGACGCGGACACGGGCGAGGGCTTCGAGCTGCTCGAGGAGGAGCTGGGTGACCTGCTCTTCCAGGTCGTGTTCCACGCCATGCTCGGGGCCGAGGCGGGCCACTTCACGCTGGCCGACGTGGCTCGTGGCATCCACGACAAGCTGCGCGACCGCCACCCGCACGTCTTCGACTCCGACGTCGAGACCACGTCGCTCGAGCAGCTCAGCACCGACTGGGAGCGCCGCAAGGTGGCCGAGAAGGGACGCGAGACCGTCATGGACGGCATCCCGCTGGCCCTGCCCGCCCTCGCCTTCGCGGCCAAGGTCCAGAAGAAGGCGGCGTCGCAGGGCGTCGACTGGCGCACCCTCGACGCCGAGCTCGACCCGTGGGCCCGCCGCCTCCTCGACCTCGTGGACGAGGCCCGAGCCGAGGGCGTCGACCCCGAGACCGCCCTCCGGACCGCCGCCACGGCCGTCCGAGACGCCTACCGCCGTCAAGCCTGACCTCGTCGAACCCGCCCGAACCCGTCCGAACCCGTCCGAACCCGTCCGAACCCGTCGAACCCGTCCGAACCGGGGTGCGAAAGGGCCCAGGAACGGGCCCTTTCGCACCCCGGTTCGGAGTGGGGGGACGGACATACAGGGGTCCGAGTCGACGGGGGTGTCACACCCCGCGCGGCACCATGCGGAGCCATGATCGACGACACGAAGCTGAGGATGCTCGCCGCGACTCAGCGCGGCCTCGTCACTACCGAACAGGCACGGGCTCTCGGCTACAGCAAGAAGCAGCGTCGCCGTCTCTTCGACGGGACACGGTGGGAGCGGCTGATGCCACGGGTCGCCCGCCTCGTGGGGTCGCCCGTCACCAACGAGCAGCACGCGCTGGCGGCCGTGCTGGACGCGGGGGTCGGTGCGGCGCTCGGCGGCTCGAGCGCGGCCGCGTGGTGGGGGATCCCGGGGAACCACCTCGAGCCCCTGCAGATCGTGCGAGTCCGTGACCGGGCCAACACCCCTGCGAGGAGCGACCAGCGACACGAGCCGCTGCTGCTGCCCAGCGCACACGTCGTGGCGCTCGACGGGGTCCCCACTCAGGTCCCGGCGCGAGCGCTGTTCGACATCGCCGGCACGCGTCGACGTGGTGCTGAGCTTCCCTGGTTCATCGAGCGGATGGAGCGCATGGTGGACAACGCCTGGTCCGCACGCCTGGTCAGCGGTGTGACCCTCCACGCAATGCTCGATGAGATGGCATCCAGGGGCCGGCCCGGGATCCGCGTGATGCGCGACGTGCTGGCCACGAGAGGCGTCGACTACGAGCCTCCTGCGAGCAACCTCGAGGCGCGCGTCAGCAAGATCCTGGCCGACGGCGGACTGCCCGAGATGCGACGCCAGGTCAACGTCGGCGACGAGAAGGGGTGGATCGGGCGGGTCGACCTCCACGACGTCGAGCTGCCACTCATCGTCGAGGTCCAGAGCGAGCGGTTCCACGCCAGCCTGATCGACCAGCAGCTCGACGCGCTGCGCATCCAACGCCTGGAGCAGGCGGGCTTCGTCGTCGTCGAGGTCACGGATGTGCAGGTCTGGCACCGCCCGCACGAGATGCTCGCGCTGGTTCGGGACGGCCGCCGCCGGGCCGCCCTCCGCGTCCGTCGCGGGGCTGAGCGGGGTCGCGAGATCCTGAACCGGGGTGCGAAAGGGCCCAGGAACGGGCCCTTTCGCACCCCGGTTCGCCGAGTGGGGCGCGGTTCGGGGCCGTGCGGTGCTCAGGCCCGGCAGGCGATGAGCACGTCGAGCAGCGCGAACGCGGCTCCTTGGAGCTCGCGGGCCGTGGGCAGCAGGGCATCGGAGGCGGCGTCGGCGGCGCCCTTGGCATCGGCCCCTTGAGCCCGGGCCACGGCCGCAGCCCGCAGGGCCACTCCCCGGGCTGCTGTGCCGGCCGCCTCGCGGGCAACCGCGGCGCCGACGGCTCGGGCCACGAGGTCCGGTGCGTCGCGCAGCACCTCGGCCACCGTCGAGCGGGCGGAGTCCATGCCCTGGCTCCACGGTCCGTCCTCCACGGCGTCGCGGGTCAGGTCCTGGATGGTGGACCAGAGCTCGCCGCCCTCGGAAGCGGCGGCGGCGGCCCGTGCCGCGTCCCACGGGTCGTCGTGGGCGTTCCAGGCGCTCGAACCGAGGGCGGCCCGGGTGAGGCGCTCGGTAGCCGCAGCTTCGGCAGCCTCGATGGCCATCTCACGGGCGTCGTCGTCCAGCCCCAGCCGCGTGGCTGCGGCCCGGGTGGCCCGGTCGAACGCCGTGCGGAGGGGGAGCACGGCCGTCGCGTCCACAGCCGGGTGGGCTGCCTCCCAGCCCAGCGTCCACGCGTCGTCGGCCACCGCTCGCAGGGCCGTCGACCAGGCCGCGTCGCCGACCGAGCTGCGGTTGGCCTCCAGCTCGTCGCGAGCCCTCTGATCGTGGGCGCACTCGATCACCCGGAGGTCGGTGGCGTAGGCCAGCTCAGCGGGGATGCCCACGCCGGCGGCCTCGGACGCGGCCACCCAGCCGGCCGTCTCCGAAGCCCGCTCCCACGCGTCCCAAGCGGCCTGGTCGATGAGCTCAGGGTCTTCGGCCCGCTCGTTGCCGGCGATGGACGCCGTGAGGTCGAGGCGGCGGCTGGCGATCGAGATGGCCGAGCCGAGCACGTCGACGGCCCGCACCAGGTCGAGGTGGTTCCTCGTGGGTCCGATCGACTCCAGCCGTCCGGCGGCCTCGACGAGACCGCCGAGGCGGAGCCAGGACGCGGCCTGGACGCGTATGAGCCAGTCCGTGGTGAGCCAGGCCCGCTCGACGTCGGAGGCGGAGAGCGGCGCTCGGGAGCGGGCCGCCCAGGGCGCCGCCGACCGACCTGTGCCGATGAGGGCCCGGGCCCGGCTCTTGAGCTCCTGGCGTCGCGTGCTGTCGAGCGCCGACCCGAACCACCGCGAGTAGGTGGCCAGCACCGGCGAGACGTTGACCGGGGCGTCGTTGTGCGGCTCGTGGGCGAGCCAGGAGACGAGCTCCAGGAAGGTGAGGTGGAGGCCGCGGCGGGAGTGCGGGAGGGTCTCGAGGACGATGTCGTCGAGGTCGGGCATGCCCGACCCGTTGCCGTTGGGTGGCTGTGGGCCGCCCCCGTCGCCCACCTGGCGGCCGGGCCGGGCCGCCAGCAGCTCGTCGGCTTGCTCGTCGGTCACGAGCAGCGGGGCCAGGAGGGCGAAGCCCTCCGCCTGAGCATCGGCCCGGGCATCGAGGATGGGCAGCCAGTCGGCGGCCTCGCCGACGAGGACCTCGACGTGGTCGTCGCCCACGGGCTCACCGACGTCCTCCGCCGCGCCGTCGGGGCCGAGCTCGGCCAGACGGGCCAGGTGTCCCTTGCCGAGGATCTGGAACGGGAAGGCGTCGGGCACGACGATGTCGCAGAGCTCGCCCGCCACGAGGTTGGGCGAGGCTCCGCCCTGCTCTCGCCAGCCGCCGCTGTCGAGGCCCAGCCCCACCCCCTCGAACGTCGGCTCGACGTCGACGCAGGCGTACGCCACGTCGCCGGAGAGGTCGCGAGCCACCTCGCAGAGCAGGTCGAAGCGGGCTAGGAGCGCATGGCTGTCGCAGGCCGGACCGCCCGCGGCGAGGGCCACGTGCGGGGTGCGCCCGAAGGTGATGGACGCCGTCCGCACCCGCTCCTGCAGGTCGCCGTTCACGACGTCGCACCAGGCCCGGGCCAGGCTGGCCTGGTGCACGATCGCCGGAGCGTCTGCCACTGCCACCTCGAACTCGACGGCCAGGAGGCGCATCGGGACGGTGTCGCCCGGGGCCAGGTCGCCCAGCACCCACTCACAGGCGATGTCGATCCACCTGGCCGGGAGGATGCCCTGCTCGCCCGCCGGTGTGGGGAAGATGCGCAGGACGACGGCGTTGGCGCACGTGTCGAGGCGGTCCAGCGGCCCACCCGGCTCGGGGGAGTCGATGACGGCGTCGGCCACGCCCGCTTGCTCGAGCCGGCGGGCCACGAGGCCCGGGATGGTGCCGAGCTGGTCGTCGGTGGCGTCCAGGCGGGCCACCCGCAGGAGCGGCCCTCGGGGGGCGAGCACCGGCGTCGAGAGCACTGGGGTCTCGCCGATGCTCAGCGAGCGCTCGGCGGTCAGCCCGGCGATGTCGGCACGTACCAAGGCGAGGGCGTGGCAGGCGGCATCGACGTCGTCGGCATCGGTGACGTGCACGACGAATCCATCCGCATAGTCGCGGATGGTGTCGGTCGCGCCCGGAGCCACACGGATGGCCATCGGGGCGGATCCTATGTCCCGACCTGGGACTTCCACGGCGGCCGGCCCGGGATGCCTGACTTGTCTGACCCGGGCGCGCGCCCCCAACATGCCTTGGGCTGGGGCCGCCCCAGCAGTACCATCCGCCACACCTGCCACACCAGCAACAGCTGGGCGGACAGGCGCGACCTCGAGAGCGAGCACACGGCATGTCTGACATCGAGCACGTCCAGGGTCGGGAGGTCCTCGACTCGCGGGGCAACCCCACCGTCGAGGTAGAGGTCTTCCTCGCGTCGGGCGCCACCGGCCGAGCCATCGTGCCGTCGGGCGCGTCGACGGGGCAGTTCGAGGCCGTGGAGCTGCGAGACGGCGGAGAGCGCTTCGGTGGAAAGGGCGTGCTCGGTGCCGTGGGCCACGTCAACGAAGAGATCCGCGACGCTCTCGAAGGCTTCGAGGCCCTCGACCAGCGCGGGGTCGACCTGCTGCTCATCGATCTCGACGGCACCCCGAACAAGGCCAACCTGGGCGCCAACGCGATGCTCGGAGTGAGCCTCGCCGTGGCCCACGCCGCCGCCGAGGAGACCGGCATGCCGCTGTGGCGCTACGTCGGCGGCACGAACGCCCACGTGCTCCCCGTGCCGATGATGAACGTGCTCAACGGGGGCGCCCACGCTGACAACAACGTGGACTTCCAGGAGTTCATGATCATGCCCGTCGGCGCAGCCTCGTTCTCCGAGGGCCTGCGCTGGGGCGTCGAGACCTACCACTCGCTCAAGGGCCTTCTGCACGCCGAGGGCCTGTCCACGGCTGTCGGCGACGAGGGCGGGTTTGCCCCTGACCTGCCGTCGAACGAGGAGGCCTGCCGCTGGCTCGTGAGGGCCATCGAGGCGGCCGGGTTCACCCCCGGCGAGCAGATCGCCATCGCCCTCGACCCGGCCTCGACAGAGTTCTTCCGCGACGGCTCGTACGTCCTGTCCGGCGAGGGTCGCACGCTCACGCCCGCCGAGATGGCGGACGAGTACGCCCGCCTGTGCGACGCCTACCCCATCGTGTCGATCGAGGACGGCATGGCCGAGGAGGACTGGGACGGCTGGGCCACGCTCACCGCTCGCCTCGCTGATCGCGTTCAGCTCGTGGGCGACGACCTGTTCGTCACGAACGTCGACCGGCTCGAGCGCGGCATCGCCGCCGGTGTGGCCAACTCCATCCTCATCAAGGTCAACCAGATCGGCACGCTGACCGAGACGCTCGAGACGGTCGGCATGGCCACCCGGGCCTCGTACTCGTCGGTGATGTCGCACCGGTCGGGCGAGACCGAGGACGTCACCATCGCCGACCTCGCCGTCGCCACCGGCTGCGGCCAGATCAAGACCGGCGCCCCGGCCCGATCCGACCGCGTGGCCAAGTACAACCAGCTCTTGCGCATCGAGGCCGAGCTCGGCGACACGGCCGCGTTCTGGGGTCTCGGCGCGCTGGCCCGAGGCGGTGGCCGCACCGCATGAGGCGAGACTCCGACCGCGCTCGGCTCGACGACCTCGTCGAGGACGACGAGCTCGACGATCACCGGCCCACCGGGCTGCGCCGAGTGGGCCGCATCCTCGGCCTGGCCGGCGGCAGCGCGGCTGTGCTCGGGTTCCTCGCCGTGGGCCTGTTCCCGACATCGACGTTCCTCGACCAGCGGTCCGACACGGCCGAGGCCCAGGAGCGCCTCGGTGTGCTGCGGGCCCAGAACGAAGCCTTCGAGGAGCGCATCGAGCGCCTGCGGTCCGACGACGAGATCGAGCGCCTGGCCCGGGAGCAGTACAACCTGGCCTACCCGGGTGAGGAGGCCTACGCCGTCCTGCCCGCGCCGCTCCCGCCGCTCGACCTGCCGGCGCTGTGGCCCTTCGGGCCGATGCTCGAGCCGGCTGTCGACGCCGTCCCCTGACCCACCGGTAGGGTGCGCCCGTTCGATCGACAGGGGGCACAGGGTGAGCATCTTCGGGAACCGGGTGCCGCGGGTCGAGGACCCGAAGCTCCTCACAGAGGGCGGGACCTACGTCGCGGACCTACGGGTGCCGGAGCTCGACGGTGCGGCCCATGTCACCTACGTGCGGTCGACGATCGCTCACGCCACGCTCACCTCGATCGAGGTCGACGAAGCCCGCCAGGCTCCTGGCGTGCTCGGCGTCTTCACCGCGGCCGACGTCGACCTGGCGCCCCTCGCGCCGCCGTCACCCATCTTCAACCAGAGCATGCCCCGCCCCTTCCTGGCTGACGGCGTCGTGCGCTTCGTCGGTGAGCCGGTGGCGGTCATCGTCACCGAGCGTCCGGAGCAGGGAGCCGACGCCGCCGAGCTGGTCTGGCCCGACTACGAGCCGCTGCCCGTCGTGGTGGACCCAGCGGAGTCGGCGCGCGACGAGGTGATCCTGCACCCGGCTGCGGGCACGAACGTCGTCGTCGACCTCGTCTACGGCGAAGCCGACCCGGATCTGTTCGCGGGATGCGAGGTCGTCGTTCGCGAGGACATCGTCAACCAGCGCCTGGCCGCCGTCCCCCTCGAGTCGCGGGCTGGCGCCGCAGCTTGGGTCGAGGGGCGGCTGTGGCAGTGGTCGAGCACCCAGCACGCTCACGGCGTGCGCGACGCGCTGGCCCGGGCCTATGACCTCGACAGTGCGGCCGTGCGCGTGATCACCCCCGACGTGGGCGGCGGCTTCGGCGCCAAGATCGGCAGCACGCCCGAGGAGCTGCTGCTCCCGTGGCTGGCCCGGGCGGTCGGCCGGCCCGTGCGGTGGAGCGAGACCCGCAGCGAGAACATGGTGGCCATGGGCCACGGTCGAGCCCAGCGGCAGCGCATCGAGATCGGCGGCAGGCGCGACGGCACGGTCGAGGCCTACCGCCTCACCATCCTCCAGGACGGCGGGGCCTACCCGAGCATGGGGTCGGTCCTCCCGTACCTGACCCGCATGATGGCCCCAGGGACCTACACCATCCCCAAGGTGGAGGTGAGCAGCCGTTCGGTGGTCACGAACACGATGAGCACGGTCGCCTACCGGGGTGCCGGTCGGCCCGAGGCCACGGCGGCCATCGAGCGGGCGATGGACCTGTTCGCTCTCGAGCTGGGCCTCGACGCCACTGACGTGCGGCGCACGAACCTCATCTCGGCCGACGCCTTCCCGTACACGACCGCCACGGGTGCCACCTACGACGTCGGCGACTACGAGCGGGCTCTCGACCTCGTGCTCGACAGCGCGGGGTACGAGGACCTGCGAGCCGAGCAGGCCCGTCGGCGAGCCGAGGGAGGCGTTCGCCAGCTCGGCATCGGCGTGTCGGTCTACGTCGAGGTCACGGCGGGGCCGACGGCGGGCTCGGAGCACGCCCGCGTGGTCATCGAGGCCGACGGCTCGGCCACGGTGTACACCGGATCCTCCGCTCACGGCCAGGGGCACGACACGGCGTTCGCCACGCTCATCAGTGCCCGGCTCGGCATCCCGATGGACAAGATCACGGTCGTCCACGGGGACACCGACCTCGTCGAGCGGGGCGAGGGCACGATGGGGTCGAGGTCTCTGCAGCTGGGCGGCTCGGCCGTGTTCGAGGCCGCGGCCGAGGTGGTCACCCGAGGAACGCAGATCGCGGCCCGACTCCTGTCGGTGACGCCGGGAGAGGTGAGCTTCGATGAGGACGGCGGCGCCTTCCGGGTTGCCGGCTCCAGCGAGACTGGTGTGGGCTGGGCCGACGTGGCCGGCGCCTCCGAGTACGACGGCACGCCGCTGGCCGCCAGCGTCGACTTCCAGGCCAGCGCGCCGACGTTCCCCTTTGGTGCCCACGTGGCCCTGGTGGAGGTCGACATCGAGACGGGGCAGGTCACCCTCGTCCGCTTCATCGCAGTGGACGACGCCGGCCGCATCCTCAACCCGCTGCTCGCCGAGGGCCAGCGTCACGGCGGCATCGCCCAGGGCGCAGCCCAGGCCCTCCTCGAGGAGGTGGGCTTCGACGCCGACGGCAACCCGATCACCTCGAACCTGGCCGACTACGCGGCCATCTCGGCCACCGAGCTGCCGAGCTTCGAGCTCGTCGCCATGGAGACGCCGACCCCGATCAACCCGCTGGGCGCCAAGGGCATCGGCGAGTCGGGCACCATCGGCTCCACCCCGGCGGTGCAGTCTGCGGTCGTCGATGCACTGACCCACCTCGGCGTCCGCCACGTAGACCTCCCCGCCACAGCCGAGCGCGTGTGGCGGGCCATCCAGGCCGCCCGGCCCGAAGGAGCGTGACGCCGGTGCAGATCCGCCTCACCGTCAACGGCACAGAGCAAGTGAGCGACGTCGAGCCGCGCACGCTTCTCGTGCACCACCTGCGCGACGACATCGGGCTCACCGGCACGAACGTCGGCTGCGACACGTCGTCGTGCGGCGCCTGCACGGTCCTGCTCGACGGGGAGTCGATCAAGTCCTGCACGGTCCTGGCCGTGCAGGTCGACGGCCAGGCCGTCACCACCATCGAGGGGCTGGCGGCCGATGACGGCACGATGCACCCGGTGCAGGCCGCCTTCCGCGAGCACCACGGTCTCCAGTGCGGCTACTGCACGCCGGGGATGGTCCTGGCCGCGGTGTCGCTGCTCGAGGAGGTGCCCGATCCTGACGAGCGAGACGTGCGAGAGGGCATCGAGGGGAACCTCTGCCGCTGCACCGGGTACCACAACATCGTCAAGGCCGTGCTGGCCGCGGCCTCAGGCGAGCAGCCGTGATCCCCGCCGCCTTCGACTACCGGCGGGTCGACTCCGTCGACGAGGCCATAGGTGCGCTGGGGGAGCTGGGTGACGACGCCAAGCTGCTCGCCGGCGGCCACTCGCTGATACCGCTGATGAAGCTGCGGTTGGCGACCCCTTCGGTGCTCGTGGACGTGGGTCGCATCCGGGAGCTGTCGTACGTGCGGGACGCTGGTGATCACGTGGCTGTGGGCGCGCTCACCCGCCACCACGACATGCACACAGCGACGTGCTGGCCGTCGACGCCCCGATCCTCGCTCACGCCGCGGGCCAGGTCGGTGACCCGCAGGTCCGCCACCGGGGCACGCTCGGTGGATCCATCGCCCACGGCGACCCCGCCTCTGACCTGCCCGCCGTGCTGCTCGCCCTGCGGGCCACCCTCGTGGCTCGGGGCCCGGGTGGCGAGCGCACCATCCCCGTCGACGACTTCTTCACCGGCTTCCTCGAGACGGCACTGGCACCCGACGAGGTGCTCACCGAGGTCCGGGTCCCGAAGGTGACCGGCCAGGGCTGGTCATTCCAGAAGCTCAACCGCCGAGCCCAGGACTGGGCGATCGTCGGCGTGGCCTGCGTCGGCGCCGGTCCGGGGGCCGGCATAGGGCTGGTGAACATGGCGCCGCGTCCGATGCGGGCGACCGCCACCGAGGCGGCGCTGTCAGAGGGTGCGTCGACGACCGACGCCGCTCAGCAGGCGGCCGAGGGCACCGACCCGTCAGCCGACCTGAACGCCAGCTCCGACTTCCGCCGTCACCTGGCCCGCGTGCTCGTGCGCCGAGCGCTGGAGGAGTCCGCCCCGTGATGGTTCCGTGGCCGCTCGCCGCGGTCGGCTGACGTGCGCGAGCTGCTCGACGACCTGGAGCGATGGCGAGCCGACGGGCGGGCCGTCGCCCTGGCCCGGCTCGTGGACCTCGAAGGCTCCGGACCGCGGCTCCCTGGCGCGGCGATGGCCGTAAACGACCTCGGCGAGGTGGTGGGCTCGGTGACAGGCGGGTGCGTGGAGTCAGCCGTCGTGGTCGAGGCTGAGCAGGTGCTCGCAACCGGAACGCCCCGGCTCGTCACCTTTGGGTACAGCGACGACGATGCCTTCGCCGTCGGGCTCACTTGCGGGGGCACGGTCCACCTGTTCATCGAGCCCCTCGACTGGTAGCCCGACCGTCGTGAGCGCGGACTTCGACACGCTGGCTGCCGCGCTGCGGGCCGGTCGCCCCGCCGTGCTGGTGACCGTCGTCGACGGTCCAGGCACAGGCGACAAGGTCCTCCTCCTGGAGGGCGAGCCGGCGCGGGGCCGGCTGGCGGACGAGGGCCTCGACCGCGTCGTGGGCCGAGACGCCGAGGCCGCACTGGCCGCGGGCACGACGACGGTGCGCCGCTACGGGGTCCACGGCGAAGCCAACGAGACAGCGGTGACGGTCTCGTTCGAGGTGCACGCCCCACCTCCGCAGCTGCTCATCTTCGGGGCCGTCGACTTCACGGCCGCACTGTCCCGGGTGGCCAAGGTGCTCGGGTACCACGTGACCGTGTGCGACGCCCGCGAGGTGTTCGCCACCCCGGCCCGGTTCCCGATGGCGGACGAGGTCGTCGTCGACTGGCCCCATCGCCTCCTCGAGCGGGTGGGCTCCTCGCTTGGCCCTCGCGACGCGGTCTGCGTCCTCACCCACGACCCGAAGTTCGACGTGCCCGCCATCGTCGCCGCGCTGCGGACCGAGGTGGGCTACGTGGGGGCGATGGGCTCGCGCCGGACCACCGACGAACGGGCCGCCCGCCTGCGGGAGGAGGGCGTGACCGAAGAGCAGCAGGCCCGCCTCATGGCGCCCATCGGCCTCGACCTCGGCGCCCGCACCCCCGAGGAGACGGCGGTCGCCATCTGCGCCGAGATCATCGCCGTGCGGACGGGTCACCCCGCCCCCAGCCTCCGTGACGCGGCCGGCCCCATCCACGCCCCACCCGCGTGACGTTGGCCGACCTGCGCACCCCCTCCCCCGAACCGGGGTGCGAAAGGGCCCAGGAACGGGTCCTTTCGCACCCCGGTTCGCAGGGTGGGTGTGTGTGGCGGGGCTCGTGAGCGTGCTCGCTGTGGTGCTGGCCGCTGGCGGGGGGCGGCGCTTCGCGGCGTCGGGGGGAGTCGGGCCCAAGCTGCTCGCCCCGGTCGACGGGCAGGCGCTCGTGGGGCGGGCCGTCCGGACAGCGCTCGACGCGGGCATCGGCCCCGTGCTCGTGGTGCAGGGCGCCGTCGACCTGCGGGCGCTACTGCCAGATGGTGTTGTCGTCGTCGACAACGCCGGCTGGGCCGAGGGCATCGCCACGTCGTTGCAGGTCGCGGTGGCGGAGGCCCGGGCCGCAGGCCACGACGTGATCGTCGTCGGGCTCGCCGACCAGCCCGGCGTCGGCCCCGACGCCTGGCGGGCTGTGGCGGCGGCGGCCGACGAACCGCCGATCGCGGTTGCCACCTATCGCGGGCGGCGAGGCAACCCGGTCCGCCTGGCCGCCGCGGTGTGGGACGCGCTCCCGACGGCTGGCGACGAGGGGGCGCGGGCACTGATGCGGGGAAATCCGGGGCTGGTGCGAGAGGTACCGTGCTCCGGCATGCCCGATGACGTCGACACCGTGGAGGATCTCGAACGATGGAGCTGACCAACGACTTCCGGGTGGCGCTGCCCGTGGAGCGGGCGTGGGCGGTGCTGACCGATGTCGAGCGCATCGCACCGTGCCTGCCGGGGGCCCAGCTCCAGGAGGTCGAAGGTGACGTCTACCGCGGGATCGTGAAGATCAAGGTCGGGCCCATCACGGCCCAGTACAAGGGGCAGGCCACGTTCCTCGAGCAGGACGAGGTCAACCACGTCGCTGTGCTGCGGGCCGAGGGGCGAGAGACCCGCGGGCAGGGCAGCGCCAACGCCACCATCACCGCCACCCTGACGTCCGATGGCGCAGGCACCGCGGTGTCGGTGGCGACGGACCTGACGGTCACCGGTCGCGTGGCCCAGTTCGGCCGCGGCGTGCTGGCCGATGTCAGCGCCAACCTCCTCGACCAGTTCGTCGCCTGCCTCGAGCAGACGGTGCTCGCGGGCGAGGAAGACGTCCAGGTCGCAGCCGGTCCCGCCAAGCCTGCGGCTGCGAAAGCCAGCGCGGCCGCGACCAAGGCGGTGGAGGCCAGCGCGGCCGAGGCGGGCGGTGGAGGCGCCAGCGAGCTGCACCGAGGGCGAGGCCACGGAGGCCGAGGCCGACGCGGCGGCGGCTGCCGACGACGTGCCGCACAAGCCTGTCGCCGAGGTCGAGATGGCGGCCCCTGCCGATGATGTGCCCCACAAGCCTGTCGCCGAGGTCGAGATGGCGGCTGCTCCGTCCACGACCGCAGTGCCCGCCGAGGATGTCGGCCCGGCGCCGACGGACGCTCCGGTGGTGCGCAAGATCAGCTCACCCGAGCCGACACCGGTGGACCTCATGAGCGCTGCCGGTACGCCGGTCGCCAAGCGCGTCGGGCCGGTCCTGGCGATCGTCGCTGTCATCTGGCTGCTGAAGAAGCTGTTCAGCCGCGGCAAGTAGTGGTCGACGACGCCGACCGGGAGGCCGTCGAGGCCCTGCTCGGACGGCCCGTGCAGGGCGACTTCGAGATCGTCGTCCGCCATGCCGACGGCTCTCCGATCGTGCTCCGCAACTCGCCGCTGCTGCACGATGGAACCCCGATGCCGACCCGCTACTGGCTCGTCGGTGAGCCCGAGCGGACACTCGTCTCCCGTCTCGAAGCCGCCGGCGGTGTGCGGGCGGCCGAGGCCGAGGTGGACCCTGAGGACCTGGCCGACGCGCACGACCGATACGCGGCCGAGCGCGACGCAGCCATCCCCGCTGACCACACGGGCCATCGACCGAGCGG
The DNA here is from genome assembly GCA_963846555.1 of uncultured Microthrixaceae bacterium. Classification (GTDB taxonomy): domain Bacteria; phylum Actinomycetota; class Acidimicrobiia; order Acidimicrobiales; family VFJN01; genus VFJN01. The sequence continues at coordinate 2,854,964 of CAWJWI010000004.1, read as the reverse complement.
TGGCGTCGGCGGCACCCGCCTCGGCGTCAAATGCCTCCACGCCCACTACGCCTGGCACCTGGTCGGCGGCGACGATCCGGTAGGCCGCTGGGTCGAACGCCACCTCGAGGCCTGACCAAGCCCCCCGCCGCCGGTTTGCGGCAGCTGGCGGTCGCGTCACATCGCGTACCTGCGGCAGCTTGTGAGAAAGACCCTCGCTAAGTGCCGCAGGTTCGCGGGGGGTGGAGCGGGAGGGGGTGGCGGGCACGTCACATCGCGTACTTGCGGCAGCTTGTGAGAAAGACCCTCGCTAAGTGCCGCAGGTTCGCGGGGGGGTGGAGCGGGAGGGGGGTGGGGGCCCGGGGGGATCAGCCGGCGTGGCTGGTGAGGACCTCTTGCCAGCGGGCGAGGGAGACGTCGGCCGGCTGGGTGGTGGTGACGAAGTCTCGCAGGAGGCGGTCGACGAGCTCGGGGCGCTCGATGGGCAGGAAGTGGCCGGCGCCCTTGACGATCTCGAGGCGGCTGCCGGGGATCAGCTCGTGGGCGATGTGGCCGTGGGTCACCGGGATGACGGCGTCGCGATCACCCCAGATGATCATCGTCGGGATCTCGTGGGCCAGGTACAGGCGATCCCGGGCGCTGACCCGCTGCCCGGCGATGTCGATGACGGCCCGGATCGTGTGGATGAACGCCCTCTGGGCCCGCACGTCGGTGAGGCGGGTCCAGGCCTCCCAGACCTCGGTGAGGAAAGGGTCGGCCCGGACGCCGAAGCGGCCCACCACGGACCCGAGGCGGCCCACCAAGCCGTGGATCTGCGGGGCGAGGACGGCGGGGAGGACGTACTCGGCGCCGGGAAGGCTGAGCGCACGCAGCACGGGGCTCACCTCCTTGCCCAGGCCGCCGCTGCAGACCAGCACGAGCCGCTCCGCCATGTGCGGGAACTGGTACGCCAGCTGCATGGCGATGCCGCCCCCCAGGCTGTGGCCGACCACGGTGGCCCGGTCGTGGCCCAGCACGCCCAGCAGGTCGCGGATGCCCGAGGCGTAGGCGCCGAGGCTGTAGTCGCCCCGTGGCTTGGCCGACTCTCCGTGGCCCAGCAGGTCGGGGGCGATGACCGTGAACCGCTCGGCGAGCAGCGGCATGACGGGCACCCACGTGCCCGAGCTCCCGGCGATCCCATGGATCATCACCAGCACCGGCCCCGATCCGGCCTGCCGGTAGGCGACGTCGTGACCGTGCACCTTCGTCCAGCGCGTCTGGGCGGCCTCGCGGACCAGCTCGGAGTGCGTGGCACCGAGGCCTGGCAGGGGCACGACGGTGGGAGCAGCGTCGGCAGCAGGCTCTGAGACGGGTCGGCGGGTGCGGGGGGACATGGGGTACGAGGCTACGAGCCCGGAGCAGACGGGCCCCAACCGGCGTGGAGGGGCGGAGGGGTGCAGAGCCGTGGTTCAGTCGCCGCCGCTGAGCGTGGACCGAAGCGCGTCCAGGGCGGTGTGGGCAGGGTGCCAGCCGAGGTCGCGCCGGGCCTTCGTCGTGTCGACGATGGTCGGGTGGGCGAGGGCCTCCAGCCAGGACGTCTGGGGCAGGAAGGCCGGCAGCGGCAGGCCCGCCACCATCCGAGCCGCGCTGCTGACCAGCCTGGACCCCACGGGTAGAGGGTGCAGCCCGAGCTCACGGGCCACGTCGGCCATCGTGAGGAGGCCGTCCGCGGCGATGTTGTAGGCGCCCGGAGCTCCGGCGCCCACGATGCACTGGAGGAGCGCCGTGCCCACGTCGTCCTCATGGATCACCTGCACGGGCAGGTCGGGCGCCAGCACCGGAAGCCGCAACGGGTTGCGTCGGGCGAGGGCGGCCGCCCGCTGTCCGACCGGGAGGAGGCGCTCGGCGAGGGCGCTCTTGCCGCCGATCGCATGCGGGCCGAGGACCACCGGTGGTCGGAGCAGGTACAGCTCGACCTCGGGGTGCTCGGCGGCGACGACAGCCAGGGTCTGCTCCAGCTCGGCCTTGGCCTGGGCGTAGTAGAGGTGGTCGGCCGGGCGGGTCGGCCAGTCCTCGCGCATCGGCACCGGGTTGTCCGGGTGGAAGCCGTACGCCGAGACGGACGAGGCGTAGACGAACCGACGGGCGCCGACAGCCGCGGCAGCCCGGAAGGCGTTGAGCGTGCCATCGACGTTGATGCCACGGGTCTCGTCGCTCGCGCCGGCGCTCGACACGAGGAACGCCAGGTGCACCACGACGTCAGTGCCGGCGAACGCATCCTCCAGCCCGGCCTGGTCTCGCACGTCACCGCGCTGGTACGTCATCTTCGACCAGCCGAGCTCCTCGGGGTGGAAGGGCCGACGGGCCACACCCACGACTCGGGAGATGCGGTCGTCGGCCTCGAGGAGAGGCATCAGCCCGAAGCCGAACGTGCCGGTGGGACCGGTGACGGCGACCTTGATGCCGCTGTTTTGTGCCATGAGCCCCGACGTACCCCCCGAAGGCTCCGCCGAGCCTTGGTCGATGGTCCGGAACTGACGGGAACGCGGTACGTGAGGCACCATGGGGACGGCACTCGCCGGCGACAACGGGGTCCCGACGAGCGGCAGACGTGACGTGGTGCGCCCTTCGGCGCGCTCCCCCCAGACCACGAGGACGCCTCGCGATGACCCCCACCTTCTCTGCCCAGCTCGACGCGCTACGAGCCGACGTGCTCCGGCGCAACCCTGCTGAGCTCGAGTTCCACCAAGCCGTCTCGGAGGTGATCGACAGCCTGCCGCCGGTGCTCGCCCGCCACCCCCAGTACCTGGAGGCCGGCATCCTCGACCGCGTCGTGGAGCCGGAGCGCCAGATCGTCTTTCGCGTCCCGTGGGTCGATGACCAGGGCCGCGTCCAGGTGAACCGCGGCTTCCGGGTCGAGTTCAACAGCGCTCTCGGACCGTTCAAGGGCGGCCTGCGCTTCCATCCCTCGGTGGTGCTCGGGACGATCAAGTTCCTCGGCTTCGAGCAGACGTTCAAGAACGCCCTCACCGGCATGCCCATCGGCGGCGGCAAGGGCGGCTCGGACTTCGACCCCAAGAACCGCTCCGAGCAGGAGATCATGCGCTTCTGCCAGAGCTTCATGACCGAGCTCTACCGCCACCTCGGGGAGTACACCGACGTGCCGGCCGGCGACATCGGTGTCGGCACCCGGGAGCTGGGCTTCCTGTTCGGGCAGTACAAGCGGATCACGAACCGCTACGAGTCCGCGGTGCTGACGGGCAAGGGGATCGGCTGGGGTGGGGCCCAGGTTCGCACCGAGGCCACCGGCTACGGCTGCGCCCTCTTCGTCGAGCGCATGCTCCAAGCCCGCGGGGAGTCCTTCGACGGCAAGACCGTGGTCGTCTCGGGCAGCGGCAACGTCGCCATCTACACGATCGAGAAGGTGCACGCCCTCGGCGGCCGAGTGGTCGCCTGCTCCGACTCCGACGGCTACCTCTTCCAGGAGAAGGGCATCGACCTCGAGCTGCTCAAGCAGGTCAAGGAGATCGACCGTGGGCGGCTGAGCGACTACGTGACCTACGACTCGTCGGCCACGCACGTGCCGGGCGGAACCGTCTGGGACGTGCCGTGTGATGTCGCCATGCCGTCAGCCACTCAGAACGAGCTCGACGCCAACCACGCGGCCGTGCTGATCCGCAACGGCTGCACAGCGGTGGGGGAGGGCGCCAACATGCCCTGCACCCCGACGGCCATCGACGCGTTCCTCCGCGCCGGCGTCGCCTTCGCTCCGGCGAAGGCCGCCAACGCGGGAGGAGTCAGCGCGTCGGCCCTCGAGATGCAGCAGAACGCCAGCCGCGACTCGTGGACCTTCGAGCACACAGAGGAGCGCCTGGCCGAGATCATGGCTGGCATCCACGACCGGTGCTTCGAGACGGCCGAGCTGTATGGGAAGCCGGGCAACTACGTGTTCGGCGCCAACATCTACGGCTTCACCACGGTCGCCGACGGGATGCTCGCCCTCGGCGTCATCTGACGTGCGAGACGCTCCGTCTCGTCCCGCCGACACCCGGGAGGCGCTCGCGCCATCGCTCCAAGTGGGCGGTCGTGAGGGCACTGCAGGCTCGGGTTCTTCCAGTCGGTGCTAGGAGAGCATCGGGCCCGCGACGGTCCGGAGGCAGCTCGGTCAGGAGGCCACCTCACGGGTGCTCTCGTTCCGGGTGATCACGATGATGGCCCCGAAGAGCGACCCGAACCCGGCGCCGCTCCAGAGGCCCACCATCGCGCCGACCCCGAACGCGTCAACCGACCCGACCCCGGCCGCGCGGACGATTCCCATGGCAGCCGCGGTCATGACGACGACGCCGATCAGCGCGCCGAGGAGCGCGGCCCGGCCGACACCGACACCCATGGAGTGGTGGTCCGTCATCGGATCAGCGGCCGGGGCTGGGCCTGGCACGTGACGCAGTTGCGCACGCTGGGGATGGCATCCAGTCGCTCGAAGGGGATCTGCCCCTCGCACGACTCGCAGATGCCGTAGTACCCGGCATCCAGCTTGAACAGCGCCGCCTTGATCGCCTCGGCGGCCTCGGTCAGCTCGGCCGGACCGGAGTCGGGCGCCTTCTGCTGCTCGGCCCGGGCCAGGCGGCGGGAGGTCGCGTCGAGCTCGCCGAGGAGCCGCTCCCGGATCCGCTCTCGCAGCCCCTCGGTGAGCACGATGTGCCCGGCGGCGACGGTCTCGGGTGGGGTGAAGTCGGACATGGTCATGTCGGTCTCCTGCCGGTCAGCTGTCGGTACGGACCGCGTCCGTCCGCTTGCGTTGCCGAGCCACGACGTCGCGCTTGGCCCTCTTGGCCCGACGCTTCTCGAGCACGGTCTTGCCTGTCTGCTGGTTCTGCTTGGCCTTGGCCATCTGGCACCTCCTGGGTGCGCGCGGACGCGCCGCCGCGCACTCCTCGAAACGGCTACGGACGAGCTAGCGCGTCGTGGCCGGGGGTGCCCCGATGAGCAGCGCCCACCAGCAGGCGGGGCGCAGCACGGCCGGCACGGAAGCGCTGTTCCACTGGCCGCCAGCTCGGCGGTCGGTGGCAGCGCAACGATGCGGCAGCCGGGCGATGGTGCTCATGGTGCGCCCGACCATAGCCAGATCCACAGGAACGGCAACCTGTGGTCGACGACGTCGGGGCGACGTCGGCCTTGCCCGGGATCGACGCCTGAGCGTCCGGTTCGGGAGGCGTCCAGGTGCTGCGTGCGCCCCTGCTGACGAGCGGGCGCCGGAGCTAGTCGGAGGGCTCAGCGTGGACGTGGGCCCGCTGCCCGTCGCGGTCGAAGATCATGATGAGCTCGGCCGGACCGTCGAGGGCGACGAAGGCATGGGGCGTCATGGTGGCGAACTCCGCCGCCTCGCCCGTCTCGACGATGATCTCCCGCTCGCCGAGCAGCAGCCGCACCCGGCCGTCGATCACGAAGAACCAGTCGTGACCCGGGTGGACACGCGGCTCGGGCATCAGGCTCGGCGGCTCGAGCCGCATCTTGATGGCGATCGTGTTCCCGGTGGCCCGGCCCAGCATCCAGGTCGTGCGTCCGGCTGAGCCGCTCGGCACCGGACGGATCACCACGTCGTCGTCGCTGCTGACGTCGAGCAGGGCGTCGAGGCCGACCTGGAGGGCGCCCGCGAGGGGTAGCAGCACGTCGAGGCTGATGGCCCGCTTGCCCGTCTCCACGCGGCTGATCGTGGAGGCGCTCAGGTTGGCCCGAACCGCCAGCTCGTCGAGGGACAGGCCCAGCGTGTGCCGCAGGCTGCGCAGCCGGCTGCGAACGACCACCTCGATCTCGTGCTGCTCGGCCATGACCGTCTCCTTCCCCGCTCTTGCGAATTCCGCAAGGTGCCTTGCAGTCCGTTGACGGAACCGTATCGTCGGATTCATGAGTGACCACGCATCCCGCACCGCCGAGCGCCACTGCGACGTCGCCGTCGTCGGCGGGTCCGCCGCCGGCCTCGCGGCGGCCCTCCAGCTAGGGCGCCAGCGTCGCTCGGTGATCGTCGTCGACGCCGGCGAGCCCCGCAACGCCCCGGCCAGCCACATGCACAGCTACCTCGGTCACGACGGCGTGCCGCCGGCGGAGATGCTCGAGATCGCTCGCGAAGAGGTTCGCAGCTACGGCGGTGAGGTCATCGCGGGTCGCGTCGTCGACGTCACCCGCACTGAGGACGACCGCTTCCGGGTCGAGCTGGAAGGTGGCCACGCGCTGATCGCCCGTCGGGTGCTCGTCGCCACCGGGCTGGTCGACGAGCTGCCCGACATCGAGGGCCTCGCCGAGCACTGGGGCGGCGACGTCATCCACTGCCCGTTCTGCCACGGGTTCGAGGTGCGTGACCGGCGCATCGTCCAGATCGTCACCCACGAGCGCGGCCTGCACACCGCCGGGCTGTTCCGCCAGCTGACCGAGCGGCTCACGCTCGTGCTGCACGGCGGTGTCGACGCCGACGTTCCCGAGCTCGAGGTCCTCCGTCGGGCGGGCGTGGCGGTCGTCGACGGACCGGCGCGGCGGATCGCCACCGGCGCGGACGGGCACGTGGCGGCGGTCGAGCTGGCCGATGGCGTCGTCATCGACGCCGATGCAGTGGTGGTCACCACCCGGTTCCGGGTCCGCGCCCAGCCCTTCGCTTCGCTGGGCCTGCAGCCCGCCGCCCACCCCACGGGGCTGGGGGACTTCCTCGAGACGGACGCGACGGGGGCGACGGCCGTCCCCGGCGTCTACGCGGCGGGCAACGTGACCGATCCGAGCGGGCAGGTCCTGCAGGCAGCGGCCGAGGGGGGCAGGGTCGGCGGGATGATCAGCTTCAGCCTGGCCCGGGAGGACGTCGAAGCCGCGGCTCGACCCGCGCCCGTCGAGGCGGAGTGGGACCGCCGCTACCGGGGCGACCGGACCTGGAGCGGCCGGCCCAACGGGTCGCTCGTCCAGGAGGTCGAGGGCCGTCCCGCCGGGCGAGCGCTCGACGTCGGCGCAGGCGAGGGCGGCGACGCCATCTGGCTGGCCGAGCACGGTTGGCGCGTCACGGCCAGCGACATCTCCCAGCGCGGCCTCGACCACGTCGCCGCCCTCGCCGACGATCGCGGCTTGGCCGTGGAGTGCCACCGCACCGATGCGAGCGGCCTCGATCCCTTCGAGGCCGGGGCCTTCGACCTCGTGTCGGTGCAGTACGTCCCGATCCCACGCGCACCCGACGGGCGCGGCATCCACAACCTGCTCCGCGCCGTGGCCCCCGGAGGCACGCTTCTCTTCGTCGCCCACGACCTCGAGCCGCTGCGGGAGCGACGCGACGCTCAGGGGCACGGCCCCTTCATCGACCCCGACGCATTCGTGCGCGCGGATGACATGGCGCAGGTGCTCTACGGGCTGCCGGACTGGGCGATCGAGGTGAACGACACGCGCCCTCGCCCCGGAGGCCACGACTCGGCCCACGTGGACGACATCGTGCTGCGAGCCCGCCGGGCGGGCTGACCCGCACGGTGCCGTCGGTGTCCATCGGGCGCGGGAGTGATCGGTAGGATCCGCCCGCAATGGCGGGTGGACGACCACTGACGACCCGCGCCGCGACATCCGACCGTCGGCGCGCCATCCTCCTGCTCGTGGTCGCGCTCGCGCTGGCGAGCCTCGGTGTGCTGAGGGCGATCGAGGACGCTGATGACAGCGACGTTCGTTCGCCCGCCACGGAGCGACGACCCGCTGCGGCGGGTGAGGACCACCGTGCCTCGGACGGGTGGAAGCGCTCAGTATCCGATGCCCTGCGGTCTGGGTCCGCTGAGCCGCGTGACCACCGGAGGGCGGCGGCGCGCCCAGCGACGACGGAACGCCACCGAGGGCCGTCCGACGCGGGTCCCGCGGTGCCCGCCGGGCCACAGGTGCCCGTCACGACGAGCGCCACCTGCGCCAATCCCGGGCACACGGGCGGGGGATGGCCCAGCGTCAACGGGGACTGGGCCAACTCCCGCCGCCAGAGGCACGGGCTGGTGGGAGGGCGCGCTCGGGCTGAGGGCCTGCAGCCGGCCTGGTCCTTCGATGCGGCGGCAGTCGGAGCGACGGGCGGGATGCGCTCGACCCCGATCGTGGCCTACGGATGCGTCTACCTCGGCTTCGGCCAGGGTTACCTCGGGGACCGCGGTGACGTAGTGGCCTTGAACGCGGACACGGGTGCGCTCGTCTGGCACGCTCAGACGGAAGGCTCTGTCCTCGGCCTCGCCGCCGCCAACGGCATGGTCTACGCCACGCCGAGCCTCGGCACGCGAGGCGAGGTCGCCCTCCCGGTGGTCACGGAGACCTACATCCCGGCAGGCAGCTTCGCGGTGGCGTTCGACGCCCGCACCGGCGAGCGCCGCTGGACCAGCGAACGCCTCGATGACGGCGATGCCCGCAACGGCACGTTCATCAACGCCAGCCCTGTCGCCTACGCGGCCGGCGGTCGCAAGCTGATCTTCGTGCCCCTGGCGGGCGGCTCCGGTGACGGGGCGCGGGTGCCGATGTACTTCCTCGACGCCCGGACCGGCGAGACGGTGCGGAAGGCCTACTCGCTCAGCTCGGCGGAGTATGCCGCGGGCTTCGGGGGTACCGGCGTGTGGGCGACGGCGGCGTTCGACCCGAGGACGCAGCACCTCTACGTGGGGACCGCCGACTCCGACGGGCACACGCGTCAGCACCCCTACAACAACGCCCTGCTGAAGATCGACGCCAACCCCCGCAGATCCACCTTCACCTCGGTGATCGACGCGTACTCGGGGACGACCGAGCACGCTGACCTGGACGCGGTCATCGGCTACCCGAACAACCCGTTGTGCGGCCCGGCGCTCGACGGCGTCGACGTGCCGACGTTCTTCGACACCTCGGCCTCGCCGCTGTGCCTGGAGCTCGACTTCGACTTCGGCGCCTCCCCGAACCTCTACACCGATCGCTCGGGACGCCTCAGGGTGGGGGCGCTGCAGAAGTCCGGCATCTACCACTCGGTCGAGGCGGGCGGCATGAGGCGGGCATGGCGGTTCCTCGTCGGTCCGGGTGGTCCCGCCATGGATGCTGGCACGGCGGCCGTGGGAGACGACGACCTCTATGTGAGCGCGACGCCGAACCTCGTGTTCGGGATCGGGAGGGAGTCGGGAGCGCCCCGGTGGCTGTCGGCGACCGGAGCCGATCTGTTCGCCTACCAGCCGCTGACGCTGGCCGACAACGTGCTCTACACGATCAACGACATGGGCTTCCTCGTCGGTCTCGACGCGTCGTCGGGCGCGATCCTCGTGCACCGCCTCATCTCGGCCGACGGTGGCTTCGCCAACTGCCTGGGGGTCGGGGCGGGAGTGGCTGTGGCCCGCGACCTCGTCTACGCACCTTGTGACGCGGGCGGCCTGCCCGACCTGGCCGGCTTGCCCAGCCCGCCCGGCGGACTCGTGGCCTACCGCTGAGAGCAGCGCGGCCCATCGGTCCGCCAGGCTGGAGACGTCACCGGGGGGCAGTCAGGAACCGGGTTCGCCCTCGGTGTCGACCATCCAGTTCACTCCGAAGCGGTCGATGCACGATCCGAAGCCCTTGGAGAAGAAGGTCGGCTCGAACTCCATGAACCTCTCGCCCCCCTCGGCGAGCGCCTCGAACACCTGCTTGCCGACAGTGGTGTCGGGAGCTGAGTAGGCCACGGCCACGCCAGCCTTGGGCCCTCCGTCGCCGGTCGGGTCGTCGGAGCCCATCAGGAAACCGCCGCCGAGAGCGATCGACGCGTGCATCACATGCTCGGGGGCGGCACCGGGCATCGAATCCTCGCCTGTAGGAGCGTCCGCGTTCGTCATGATCTGCAGCTCACCGCCGAAGACCTTGCTGTAGTGCTCGAAGGCCTCGCGGCACTGGCCATCGCTGAAGAACAGGTACGGGTGGAAGCTCATTGCGGCCCTCCGGCTTCGGGGTTGGGGTGTGTCGCCATCTTGGACGTTGCGAGGACCGCTCGCTCATCGGTCGGTGCACATGATCCTCCAGGTGGTCCGGTGAGTCGCGCACCTCGCCTGAAGTCCATTCGAGCAGGGGCCCCGTTACGTTTGGACTTCCCGCAGGTGCTGCGGGCCTAGGAGGCCAACGACGATGTTCCGCTCGACGGTTGTGCGCTGGGTGACCGCGGTGGGCGTGGCGCTGGTGCTCGTGGGATGCGGCGGGGGTGACCCCGAGCAGACAGAGGGACCAAGCACGACCGCCCCCGCCGACCCTGCGGGGGCGGGCAGCCCGGAGACGACCGACGGGTCGGGCAGCTCCGAGGCCGTTGATCTGGCCGAGTGGCAGACGATCGAGCTGGTGGACGCCAGCGGGGAGACGTTCACGTTTGCCGATCTGGTCGGCCGACCGGTGTTCGTGGAGACGTTCGCGACATGGTGCGGCAACTGCCGACGCCAGCTGGGTGACACGAACCAGGCCGCAGGGCAGGCGGGCGATGGCGCGGTGTTCGTGGCGCTCAGCGTCGAGACGGACCTGGATGGCAACGACATGGCGGACTACGCGGCCAAGCAGGGCTTCGACCACGTTCGGTTCGCGGTCATGACACCCGAGATGCTCGCCGCGGTGAAGGATGCGTTCGGCAACACGGCGCTGAACCCGCCGAGCACACCCCACGTGATCATGGCCGCCGACGGGTCCGCAGGTGATCTGAAGACCGGCTACGACTCGCCGGAGGCGATCCTCACGTCGCTCGGGCTCGGATGAGCCGAGGCTCACCCGTCGCTGAGCGCCGTCCGTGAACGAGTACGCCGAGGCCTTTGCGCTCGGGAACGCCGCCATCCTCGGCAACGTGTGCATGCTCCCGCTCTACCCCGGCCTGTTCGTCCTGCTGGCCGACCGGGTCGAAGGGGGAGCATCACCCCGATCGATCCGGTTCATGGGCGTGCTCGTGCTGGCGGGAGTGCTGACGGCGATGGTCGGCATCGGCGGCCTGCTCTACCTCCTCAGCCGAACGTTCTCCGACGTGCTCGGCGCTGTGCTTCCCGTGATGTACGGGCTCGTCGCGGTTCTGGGCATCCTCATGGTGCTCGACCGCAATCCGCTGGCCCGGATGCGCACGAGTGAGATCCCGATCGTGTCGAGGCCATCGGCGATGGCGTACTCCTACGGCCTTGCCATGGCGCCGCTCACGCTGCCGTGCACGGGCCCTCTGATCATCTCTGCGTTCGTCCTGGGTGGCGTGCGCGGCACCGGTGAGCTGCTCGACGGGCTCACCTACTTCTTCTTCTTCGGGCTGGGGTTTGGTTGGCCCCTCGTGCTCCTGCCTCTGCTGGCGGCGTCCGGGCAGAAGGCGATCACCAGGTTCCTCACGAGACATCACCGGCAGATCACCGTCGCGTCTGGGTTCCTGCTCCTGGCTGTGGCCTTCGTGGGATGGCAGGTCGACATTCGACCGAACTAGCGGGTCGCAGTCGCGACCTTTGTGCCGTTCTGTTCCCGGCCGGGTTGTGACATCTGAGTGTCGTCCAAGGGGTCGCTGGCAGCGAACACCTGATGATGAGCACGACGACCCGCGAGACCAAGAAGAACCTGAACAAGAAGCTCCGGACCAACAACGAGGCTCGGTGCCGCCGCATCCTGTCCAAGTCCGAGCTGCTCGACACCCGCGACATCGACTGGTCGACGGCCGGTGCGGTCGAGCTCGACGCCGGCGTGCTCGACACGCTCGTGTACATGCGCGACGTCGAGGGCTTCACCGACAGCTACGTCGCCGGGATGGGCGCCCACCGCACCACGCTGGGGGACCCGTTGATCGCCGCGTTCGTCGAGGTGTGGCAGGCCGAGGAAGCAGAGCACTCGGTGGCGATCGGAAGGTTCCTCGATCACTACGCAGCTCAGCGCCAGGTGACAGTGGCTGCGACACGGCCGTCCCCGACGCCCAAGGTCCCGACCTACGAGAAGGTGCTCATGCGCATCGGGGGTCCGGTTGGCACTCTGGTTGCCGCTGCTCACATGACCTGGGGCGCGGCCAACGAGCTCCTCACGATGAACGGGTACCGGATGCTCGCCGAGCAGGTCGAAGCCGACCATCCGATGCTCGCCGACCTGCTGCGTCGCATCGCCGCCCAGGAGTCACGCCACTACTCCTTCTACCTGCTGCAGGCCGAGTGGCGGCTGGCCGACAGCCGCATCGCCCGGACCGTGATCCCGAAGATCATGGACGGCTCGTGGACCCCGGTCGGTGTCGGCGAGGGCTACAAGACGTCCGAGGAGTTCCAGCGGGTGCTGGCGGTGCTGAACGCCTCGCCGAGCGCTGAGAAGCTGATCGACCGGATGGACCGGCGGTTCGCGCAGCTCCCTGGCCTCAACCGCCTCCGCATCTTCCGGGACGCGACAGCCGAGCTCGCTCCTGTGGTCCCCCTCCACCCCGGGAACCGGTCGATGTCGGTCGCGGCTTAGACCACGACGATGATCCGCTCCCAGCTGAACCGCGTCATCGTGATCAGCGTCCTGCTGGTCGTCCTCCCCGGGATCGCCATCGCCGAGCGGCTTCGGCGTGGTGCCGGCCGCCGGCTCGCAGTGGCCGCCATCCGCCGGGCGGCGCTGATGTGCGGAGTTCGCATCGAGGTGACCGGCACTGTCCAGCTCGCGGACAGCAAGTCGTTCGTGCTGGTCCCGAACCACACGAGCCCGATGGACATCGCCGCGATGCTCGTCGCTCGGCCCGACGCCCGGTTCGTCGCCGCTGCGGAGCTGTTCCGCATCCCGCTGCTCGGTTCGGCCATGCGGGCGCTCGGGACCGTTCCGATCGAACGTGGCAACGCGGCGACGAGCCGCAGCCGCGTCGACGAGCTCTCCAGGTTCGAGGAGGATCGCGAGCTGGTGATGTTCCCGGAAGGGGGGATCGCCCCGAGCGCACAGATCCTCCCGTTCAAGACGGGCGCGTTCGTGGTCGCGATCAACACAGGCGTCCCGGTCGTGCCTGTGGCGATCAGTGGTGCGTCGGCTGTCCTGCCGCCCAAGGGGGGATTGCGAGTCCGGCCCGGGCTCGTGCGCATAGATCTGCTCACCCCAGTCGCCACGGCCGGGCTGGGGCTCGACGACCGGGCCGGTCTGGCCCGAGCAGCTCGCGATCACATAGGTGCGACGTTGCATCGGGTTCGCCGCCCCGCCGCCTGACCCTCACCCGATCTGCTCGCCCAAGGCTTGGCAGTCGGGGTTCTCTCGCGGCGGACAGCCGAGAGCGACCAAACTCGCTCCGATGGCGCACACCCATGACCACAGTGGCGATGATCGGACGCTCACCTCACAGCAGACCCGGCGGCTCCTAACCGCCCTCGTGGGCGTCGTGGCCGTCGTGGCAGTCATCGGCATGGTCCTGCTGCGACCGTCGGGGGACCGCCCAGAGCTGGCTGCCGAGCTGGGGCTGGCCAACGACATCGTCGACGCCACCGTGACCGACGTCGCCGAGCTCCCCTGCAACGGCACATCGTCAGAGGACGGGATCCTGTGCATCGACGTGACCTTCGAGGTCACCAGCGGTGAGACCGCGGGCGACGAGGCCACCTTCCAGGTGCCGGTCACCGAAGCATCGGTGGCCTTCGAGACCGGCGACCGCATAACGCTCGGCCACCAGCCGCAGAACGACCCTGGCTTCGAGTACTTCTTCAACGACTTCCAGCGCCGTACGCCGCTCATGTTCCTGGCCGGCATCTTCGTCGTTGCCGTGTTGGCCCTGGGGCGGATGCAGGGTCTTCGGGCCCTCATCGCCCTCGGGGTTACCGGGGTGGTGATCCTCGCCTTCATGTTCCCGTCGATCATCGACGGGAACGACCCCACCGCGGTCGCGCTCGTCGGCGCGGCGGTGATCGCCATCATCGCCCTGTACCTCACCCACGGCATCACCGAGAAGATCACCGTCGCCCTGCTCGGCACCTTCGCCGCTCTGGCGCTCACCGCCTTGCTCGCGGCGGTGTTCTCGAGCCTGGCCCGGTTCACGGGCTTCTCGTCAGAGGACGCCTTCTACCTGACGATCGCCTCGGCGAACGTCGACGTGAAGGGCCTGGTGCTGGCCGGGATAATCATCGGCAGCCTCGGCGTGCTCGACGACGTGACGGTCACCCAGGTGTCGGCCGTGTGGCAGCTCCACGAAGCCGACCCGTCCCAAGAGGCCCGCCGCCTCTACCAGTCGGCCGTGGTCATCGGTCGTGACCACATCGCCTCCACCGTGAACACCCTCGTCCTCGCGTACGTCGGCGCCTCCCTTCCCCTTCTGCTGATCTTCACGCAGGGCGGGAGGAGCCTCGGAACCGTCGCCGAGGGCGAGCTCGTCGCCGTCGAGGTGGTGCGCACCTTGGTCGGGTCCGTCGGGCTGGTTGCCGCCGTGCCCCTCACCACTGCGCTCGCCGCGTTCGTCGTCACCCGAGGGTCGACCCTCGAGCCTCGACCGGCGCGGCGCCGCCCCGCACCAGCGCCGCCCGAACCGGCCCTGGCCGACGCCCCGACGGACAGAGAGGGCGAGCCGGACTGGAATCAGTTCGCCCCCGACGATCCGGAGCGCTGGTAGCCCACCCTCAGCGGGCGGGGCGCATCCGGGCCAACGTCGTCGAGAACCACGCCTTGAGGGCCCGGCGGCGCATGACTGTCAGCCCGACCGTGATCATCGGGGTGGCCGACGCCACGCAGCTCATGCACACGCCGCGACAGTACCCACTGCTCCCACCAGGGCCTGAACCAAGAGCCGACTCGAGCTCTGGCGGTGCCGATCGCGTCTCCGGGCCCGTCAAGGCACGTCGTACATGACAGGGCCTGACGATGAGGCGGCTGCTCACGCCGTCGACCGCACCCCCATGAGATGCTTTCCCTGATGGCTGGAACGCAAGAAGCGGAGCGCGCGTTGGAGCGCGCGGCTGCCGCGTATGACCCGTTCGACTTGGAGGCGCTCATCACCCACCTGTCGGAGGCCATCCGGGTCTACACCGCTGCTGGCGAGCCTTGCCGTGCGGCGATGGTGTGCGTCCAGCTCGGCCATGTCATGGCCAACGTCCTCGGGAACCTCACCGCCGCGAAGACGTGGTTCACCCGCGCCAGTCAGCTGGTGGAGCACCAGCCGCCGTGCTTGGAGCAGGGGTGGGTGGCGATCGCAGCGATGGGGTGCGATGTGGACGACTCGGCCGATCTGCTGAGCCGCGCCGAGCTGGCACTTGACCGGGCTCGCCACTTCGGCGACCTGAACCTGGAGACCAAGGCGCTGGCCGACGCAGGTCTTGCCCACGTGCAGCTGGGCCAGATCGAGCACGGGATGGCGATGCTCGATGAGGCCATGACGCTGGCTTGCGGGCCGGCCGACAACGGTGAAGCCAGGGCCAAGTCGGTGTGCTCGTTCTTCACCGCGTGCTACGTAGCGGTCGACTTCGCCCGGGCTGACTCATGGAGTGGGCTCCTCCGTCAGCAAGGGTTGATCGGAGGGCCCGCGCCGGAGTCGGTGTTCCTGTCGAGTCATTGCGACAGCGTGCAGGCGACGCTCCTCATGGAGCTCGGGCGCTGGAGCGATGCGGAGACCATCCTGTTGCAGGCGAAGGGTGCCTTCGAGGCAGCCATGGGGTCCGACAGCAGCTGGCACCCGGACATCGCCCTGGCCGACCTGCGCACCAGGCAGGGTCGGTACGCAGAGGCTGAGGCGCTGTTGCTGGGCAAGGACAACGCCATCCAGGCTCTGCTCCCTTCGGCCCGGCTTCATCTCGAGCGTGGTGATGCCGAGCTGTCGCGAGCCCTCGCCGAGCGAGGTCTGCGCCTCATGGGGACGGACCGCCTGCGCGCTGCGGAGCTGCTCACCGTTCTCGTCGACGCCCACCTTCACCTCGGCGATGTCGACGCGGCGGGTGCCGCGCGCGAGGAGCTCGAGCGACGGGTCAGTGGCGTCGCCATCCCGGCGTTGCAGGCGCGTTCGACCGCTGCTGGCGCCCGGGTGCTCGCCGCACGAGAGGAGCTTCCGGGCGCCATCGCGGCGTTGGAGACCGCTCTTGATCAGTTCGACGCTCGCCAGCTGCCGTGGCTGCGGGCCACTCTCCTGCTCGACTTGGCTCGCCTGCGCGACCGGATCGGTGACAGGCGGATGGCGGAGCTGGCGGCGAGCGACGCTCACGTGACGCTTCTGGCCCTCGACGTCCAGCTGCGCCGCGCCGATCTGGAGCTGCTGCGACATCTCACGCCGGACCGACTCGACTCCTCCTCCGCCGCGTCCACCCTTACGCGGAGCGGCTCGTGGTGGGTCGCCGAGTCCGATGGCACTCGCGTGCGGCTGCGCGACAGCAAGGGGCTCTCGTACCTCGCCGAGCTGCTGGCGGCCCCAGGTGCCGAACGACACGTACTGGACCTCGTAGACCGCATCGAGGGAGTTGCTGCCGACGGGCAAGCGGATCGCCGCACGCTCGGCGACGCGGGTGAGCTGATCGACACCCAAGCCCGCACGGCCTACCGGCATCGCATCGAGGCGCTCCGAGCCGAGGTCGACGACGCCCTCGAAGACAACCGGCTCGAGGCAGCCGAGGCCCTGCAGGACGAGCTCGATGCCCTGGTGGAGCAGCTGGCTCAGGCCTTCGGGTTGGGCGGGCGCAGCCGCGTGGCGGCCTCGACGGCCGAACGGGCCCGGCTCAACGTCACCCGGGCCCTGCGCTCGGCGCTGGCCCGGCTGAGCGAGGCGCTCCCCGGCCCGGGGGCAGCCCTCGATCGGAGCGTCCGCACCGGGCTCTACTGCAGGTACAACCCCGCTGACGACGAGGGACGCTGGATCGTTCATCCCTGAGTGAACGGGTTCGTCCGGTTTTGAACGCCTTCAGGGCATGGAACCCATGACACCCACCGTGGACGAGATCGCGGATGGCATCTTCCGCATCTCGACCTGGATACCTGACGTGAGCCCCGAGGGGTTCACCTTCAACCAGTTCCTGGTGCGCGACGAGCAGCCGCTGCTGTTCCACACCGGGCCCAGGATGATGTACCCGCTGGTGGCTGAAGCCGTCGCCAGCGTCCTGCCGGTCGAGTCGCTGCGCTGGATCAGCTTCGGTCACGTGGAAGCCGATGAGTGCGGCTCGATGAACATGTGGCTCACGGCCGCGCCGCACAGCGAGGTGGCCTTCGGCGCGCTGGGGTGCGACGTGTCCCTCAACGACCTCT
Organism: uncultured Microthrixaceae bacterium; assembly: GCA_963846555.1. Taxonomy (GTDB): domain Bacteria; phylum Actinomycetota; class Acidimicrobiia; order Acidimicrobiales; family VFJN01; genus VFJN01. Next base: position 2,837,888 of record CAWJWI010000004.1, on the reverse strand, counting down.
GCGACCGGCCGCCGCGAATCCTGGAGGAGGGCGAGGTGATCGACACGGGCGCCAAGCACCTGCGTCAGATCTCCACCCCGCACGTCCCCCATGGCTGGGAGGCGCAGGTGCTGTTCGAGGAGACGACCGGCACCCTGCTCTGCGGAGACCTGTTCTCCCAGGTGGGTTCGCCGCCGGCTGTCAGCACCGACGACGTGGTCGATCCCGCGATGACCGCGGAGGCCATGTTCCACGCGTCCTGCTTGGCCCCGCAGACGGCGGCGACCTTGCGGAGCCTGGGCGACCTGGAGCCGACGACGCTGGCGATCATGCACGGAGCGTCGTACCAGGGCGACGGCAAGAAGGCGTGCTACGAGCTGGCCGCCGCGTACGAAGCGCTGATCGCGGGCGCGTCATGAGGATCCCCGCTTCACGGTGCGCTGTTCACCGCCGACGGCGCCGACGTCATCCAGGTGCAGGTCCGCAAGGGTGCCGAAGCCGGTAGCAAGCGGACTGCGTCAGGGCTGCCACGGACGGGCCCATGGTCAAGGCCTGCCAGGGCGCGATCTGAAGCTCGCGTGTGCCAGGGCCTCGCTGGCCGAAGCAGTCCGAGTCACGCGGGCTCTGGCACCGAGGCGAACGTTCGTCTACAGGGACCAGCGTGGCCGCTCGGGACCGCTCGGGTCGGGGGCGTATGCGCAGTAGGTCCCGGTTCGGATCGTGTGGTCGAGATGCTCGCTGAGCTGCGGATGGTGCTCGGCGATGCGGACCATCGCCTGGCGGACGGCGCGGGTCACCGCGGCGCGGGCGCGCTCGGACGTCGATGCCGCCTTTCGATCGCGACCTCCAAGACCGAACGCGGCGGTGAGCTCGCGCACGAGGAAGTCGCGCTCGGCGTCAGCCTGTGCTTCCCGCTCGGCGTCACCGGCGGCCTGCGCCTCTTCGATGTCGTCGTCGATCTCGGCGAGGCGTCGGCGGTACGCCTCCTTTGCGCTCGCGTCGAGCAGCTCGCCCGCGTCGCCGAACGCCGAGCGGGGCACGCTGCCTGCTTGGCCTGTCTCTGCGGCGACGAGGTCGAGCACGTGGTGCTCGCGTCCCGGATCGGCGAGAAGTCGGGCGATGTAGCGCATGCCCTTGAGGTCCCGCACGCGGACCGTGTGTCCGTCGAACACGACCAACCAGTAGTCGTTCTCGCGGCGGAAGACGCTCATCGCTGCGCCCGGAAGGATCGCGATCGTCGTCGGCGTGGCCGGGGTGGCCGGTTCCGCCGCTTCGATCTCGTCGAGGACGGTGCGCGCTGCACGGCGCTCGACGACTGCTGCAGGGTCATTGCCGCACAGCTCGAGTGCCTCGGCGAGGGCCAGCCGCGCCAGCGCGGCCTCATACGGTGCGCCCACGTCGTTCCAGAGCCGCACAGCTTCGGAAAGAGGCCCTTCAGCTCCTGCGGCATCGCCGCCGGCAAGCTGCACCCTCCCCCGAGCGAGGGCCGCGGTGGCGTCCAACGCCTTGCTGTCGAACCGATCGGCGATGCGCTCCAGCTCATCTGCTGCTGCTCGGGCACGGTCGAGGTCGCCCCCGATGATCTCGATCTCGACCTGCGCCTCGAGCAGTGGCGCGCGCTGCAGCTGGGTGTTCGGGGGACGCTCCTTGGACGGTACCCGCACGGGTCGGTCGAGCGCTTCCCGGATGGACGTGACTGCCGTGGTCACATCGCCCTGGGCCAGCCGCACGAGTGCGAGACCCGGTTGCGGATCCCACCCCGCGCTGTGCGCTGCGAGCAGCGCCTGCTCCGCGCCCGCAAGGTCGCCCTTGTGGAGCCGGATCCGCCCGAGCTCGGTCAACGGCCAACCCAGCTCGCGTCGCATGTATGGCCGCAGCTCGTCGCACGCCATGAGCACCTGGCTCTCGGCCTCGTTGCACGCGCCGCGCAGCCGGAGGATCTCGGCGCGATGGACGCGGCACCGACCGTGGAGACTTCCGATGGCACTCGTCTCGCACCACCGCTCCATCGCTTCGGTCCACTGCTCGGCGATGTCGTATTGCGCGGCGCCTTGCAAGGCGCAGACGAGCTCGCAGAAGACGACCCCCGTCGAGAGCGGGTCGATGTCTCCGGAGATCGTCGCGACCCCCGCTTCGTCGAGCAGCGCAAGACCCTCCTGCACGTCGCCGTCGAGGATGAGCAGGCGTGCGGTGGCCACCCGCCCGATCGCACACGCAGCGGGATCACACAGGGCGCCGATGTCGATGGCTCGCCGGGCCCACCGCCGTGCGTCGGCGAGATCACCAGTCATCATCCGCTCGTAGGTTCGGACGACCGCGAACCACGCGTGCGCGGGCGTCTCACCTTGACCTTCGAGCAGCCGCTCGGCGCGTGCCAACCAGCCGCGCACAGGTGCCATGAGCGCGGTGTCGAAGAGGAGGTGCATCGCGACGCGCACAGCCGCGCCTCCAGCGGCGATCTGGTCACCGCCCTGAACGCACGCGGCGTGGGCGCGCTCCCACGCCTCGATGGTCACGTCGAGATGGCCGGCTGCGTAGGCCACCTCACCGAGCAGCGGCAGCTCAGCCGGGGTGAGCAGTCCAGCTGCGTCTGCCTCGCTGAGGAGGTTGAACGCGTCCTTCCACTCTCCCCGGGTGGCTGCGCTCTGTGCGCGCTTCACGAGGGCAGGTCCAGCGCCATCGCCCATCGCGAGCCTCCGATCCGCCCCCGACCCTAGCCCTGGCCCAGAAGCCCCAGCGGTCCTCGGCGGGGGGTTACGGCCGTAACCGTCTTTGTTACGCCTCCGGGTTGGGACCACCAAGGTCCTGAGGGCCTCTCCGGCCTCGAGCTGCAGTCACCCGACCGCATGCCGATCATCCAACCAACTAGGAGCCGACCATGCCCCTCATCCAAGTGAAGCTCATCGAAGGCGTCTTCAATGCCGACGAGAAGGAAGCGATCATCGAGAAGCTGACCGACGCGATGGTGAGCGTCGAGGGCGAAGCCATGCGACCGGTCACGTGGGTGACCATCGAGGAGGTCGCCAGCGGCGAGTGGGGCATCGGCGGCAAGGCGCTCCACACCGGAGACATCGTCGGCATGCGAGCCGGCTAGCGCCATCCGCTCACACCATGTGGCCCCGGCAGGCGGGGCCACATGAGTCGTGTTCCTACCGCCACGAACGGGTCACCTCAGCGACCCGACCAACAACCAAGGAGAAGCCATGGACGGCGTCCAACAGCTCGACGAGATCATCCCCCTGATCGAGAAGGTGGTCGAACAGATCACGCCCGACCAGCTCCACCACCCGACCGCCTGCGCCAACTTCACCGTGACCGGCGTACTGGAACACATGATCGGCGGTGCCACCCACTTCTCGCCTGCGTTCCGCGGCGGGGCGGCAGGATCCGCCGCGCCCCTCGAAGGGGAGCTGACCGACCGATGGAACCGAGCGATGGCCGAGCTGCTGAGCTCCCTGCACTCGCCGGGCGCTCAGGAGCGGACCGTCACCGCCCCGTTCGGCGAAGTGCAGGTCGCAGACTTCGCCCGCTACACCGCGTTCGACGGCCTCGTCCACGGCTGGGACCTGTCGAGGGCCACCGGCCTTCCCTACGAGCCCCCCGACGTCCTCGTCGCCGAGATCGACGCTTTCGCCCGTCAGTTCCTACAGCCCGAGATGCGCGACGGCGACACGTTCGCAGCCGAGGCCGTGGCCCCGCTCGAAGCCACTTCGCTCGAGCGGACCGTGGCCTTCAGCGGCCGTGACCTCTTTGGCGACACCAACGACAAGACACGGTGAGAACGACCACGTATCAAGGCTCGACCGCAGCCCGTAGCCCCAAGAGGGCCGGCGCCACCTCGACTCGGCCCCCACCGTCGGCGATCGATTCGGGCGGGCCCGACCTGTCGCGTGGCCTCGAAGATGCAGCGCATATCTGAGGCCGCCGTCGGAGCGCCCCGACGCCCGTCCGAGGCCAGCAACGACGGGCCTCGCCCGGTAGGTTCCGGCGCCTCACCACCCGTGCGCCGAGCTTGGTCATGAGGCTGGCCAGGTGAGTCCTCACGTGCTCAGGCTGATGGACAGATCGTCGGCGATCTCGGCGTTGGTACGGCCCCGGGCGACGGTGAGAAGCACCCCCTCCTCCCGATCGGTGAGCGGGTCGATGGGCGGGCTGACTAACGCCCCCCGGGTTCCACGAGGCCACTCTCGTAGGCGAAGACCACGGCTTGCATGCGGTCGCGCAGGCCGAGCTTGGTGAGCACGCTCGAGACGTGGGTCTTGACGGTGCCCTCGCCGACGAAGAGCTCGGCGGCGAGCTCGGCGTTGCTCTTCCCGGTGGCGAGGAGCTGCAGCACCTCGCGCTCGCGCTCGGTGAGGCGGTCCAGGTCGGCGGTGGCCGTCGACGGCGCTGGCCGACGGTGGAACTCCTCGACCACCCGGCGGGTCACCGACGGGGTCAGGAGCGCTTCGCCGCCCGCCACCACCCGCACCGCGTGCACGAGCTCCTCGGGCGGGGCGTTCTTCAGCAGGAAGCCGCTGGCTCCGGCCCGCAGCGCCTCGAACACGTAGTCGTCGCGCTCGAACGTGGTGAGGATGACGACCCGGCTGGGGATCGCGGCGTCGGCCACGATGCGGCCGGTGGCCTCGAGCCCGTCGACCCTCGGCATCTGGACGTCCATGAGGACGACGTCGGGTCGCCAGCTGTCGGACGACCTCCAGCGCCTGGATCGCCGTCGCTGGCCTCGCTGACCACCTCGATGTCGTCCTCCGCCTCGAGGATCATCCGGAAGCCGGCCCGCACCATCGCCTGGTCGTCGACGAGCACGACACTGATGCTCACGCCCGATTCCCGTCCAGGGGGAACGTGGCGACGCACGCCGAAGCCACCGTCGGGGCGGTGTCCGGCCGACACGTGGCCGCCGTGCAGCGAGGCCCGCTCCCGCATCCCGATCAGCCCGTGGCCGCCCGCGGCCCCGACCGGGCCGGCCGCCACGGGCCCGCCCTCGTCGACCACCTCGACCTCGAGCGGTCGACGGGCCGTAACGCACCCGGACCGTGGCCCGCCGGCTGTCGGAGTGCTTTCGCACGTTGGTGAGCGCCTCCTGCACGATCCGGTAGGCCGACACCTCGAGGGTGGGTGACAGCGGCCGCTGGTCGCCCTCCACCATGAGGTCGATCGCAAGCGCTCCCTCGGCGGCCTGGGCGACCAGCTCGTCGAGCTGGTGAAGGCCCGGTTGGGGCGCCAGCTCGTCGACCTCGTCGGGGCGGCGGAGGAACCCGAGCAGCAGGTCCATCTCGAGCAGCGCCTGGCGACTCGAGGTCTCGATCGATGCTGAGGGCCTCGGTTGCCTTCTCGGGCTGGCGGGCCATCACGCTGCGGGCGGCGCCGGCCTGCACCCCCATCACGCTCACGTGGTGGGCCACGACGTCGTGCAGCTCGCGGGCGATGCGGACCCGCTCCGCGAACACCGCCTGCCGGGCGTTCTCCTCCCGCTCCCGTTGGAGCTCGGTGGCCCGGTCGGCCAGCTCGTGCTCTCGGGCCCGCAGCCGGCGGATGGCCGTCCCCAGCACGCAGGGCAGGGCGAAGAAGGCAGCGTTGTAGGCCAAGAGGAAGGCTTGGGAGAGCAGCGCCAGCCCCTCGGCCGAGCCGACGACGAACAGCTGCCGCGCCACCTCGCCGAGGAGCCCGACCAGGCAGAGGGCGAGCACAGCGGTGCGGGCCCGGGGCCTCCCGTGCACGGCGGCGCTGTAGTACGCGAGGGCGAGCACCAACGAGCCGACCGCCGTCTCGGGCACCTCGAACCAGCTGGCCGCGACCACGAACGCTGTCGTGCAGACGCCGGCAACCGAGAGCGGGAACCGGCGCCGGAGGGCCAGGGGGAGCGCAACCGCCAGCACCCAGCCGATAGCGGCGGTCTTGCTCGGCGGATGGAACGACGGGTCGACGATGCCCTCGATCTCGCGGTAGAGGGATTCGACTGATACGACCGCCGACGCCGCCACCAGCAGCGCGAGCCCGGTGTCGGCCGCCACGGGATGCCGTTGGAGCCTCGTGGTGGCCCGCCGCGACCAGGTCTGTCACCCGAGCCCAGCCAGTCATGGCGTGACCGTAACCCGACGGGCGCCGGCGCCACATCCCCCGCGCGGCGGAGGCGAACCGCGCGCAGATCTGCCTTCCGGCAGAGGCGGATCGGGCCGTGGCGCCGATGCCGAACGGCGCTGGATGGCAGAGGGTGGCCCCATGACCGCCATCCAGGTGCACGGGTTGACCAAGCGCTTCGGCGACATCGCCGCCGTCGACGATCTCAGCTTCGAAGTCGAGCGGGGGACCATCACCGGCTTCCTCGGGCCCAACGGCGCTGGCAAGACGACCACGCTCCGCATGCTCCTCGGGCTCGTCGCCCCCACCGAGGGAACCGCCACCATCGACGGTCGGCGCTACCAGGATCTCGAAGCGCCCTTCCGTCACGTCGGCGCCGTGCTCGAGTCGACCAGCTTCCACCCCGGCCGCCGGGCCCGCGACCACCTGCGGGTGCTCGCCACGGCGGCCGGTGTGCCCAGCTCCCGGGTCGACGAGGTGCTGCACCAGGTGGGCCTCACTGACGTCGGCGGGCGGCGGGTGAAGGGCTTCTCGCTCGGTCAGCGCCAGCGCCTCGGCCTGGCCGCCGCCCTGCTCGGCGACCCGCAGGTGCTCATCCTCGACGAGCCGGCCAACGGCCTGGACCCCGAGGGCGTGCACTGGCTGCGGCAGTTCCTCCGGGCCTACGCCGACGGCGGCCGCACCGTGCTGGTGTCGAGCCACCTGCTCGCCGAGATCGCCCAGACCGTCGACGACGTGGTGATCATCGCCGGCGGCCGGCTGGTCACCCAGTCCTCGCTCGCTGACCTGGCTGGCCAGGCCACACCTGCGGTGCGCGTGCGCACCCCCGATGCCGAGGCTCTCCGCGCCGCGCTCGCCGCCCAGGGGGATCGACGGCCGAGGTGCGCGACGCCGACACCGTCGTCGCCCTGGAGACCACCACCGAAGCCGTCGGCCTCGCCGCCGCCGGCGCCGGGGTCGTCATCTTCGAGATGACCGCCCAGCACTTCGACCTCGAGCAGTTCTTCCTCGAGCTCACGACCACCGATGGAGGGGTCCGATGAACGGGATGATCCGCGCTGAGCTGCTCAAGCTCACGACCACCCGCATGTTCTACGGCAACGTCCTGGCGGCGTTGGCCTTCGTACCGATCAGCATCGCCACCGCCATCCTCACCGCCGGTGAGGATGGCGGACCGCCGGCGCTCGAGACCTCCGAAGGCCTGCGCAACGTCTTCGCCGCCGCCTCCTCGGGGGCGCTCATCGTGCTCGTGACCGGCATCCTGGTGATGGCCGGGGAGTTCCGCCACGGCATGGCCACCTCCACCTTCCTCGTCTGCCCCGACCGCCCCAAGGTCGTGCGGGCGAAGCTGATCGCCACCACCGTCGTCGGCGCGGCCGTCGCGGTCGCCGCCTCGGTGCTCACGCTGGCGATCGCGCTGCCGTGGCTCGCCAGCCGCGACATCGACGTGTCGATCCTCAGCGGCGACGTCGGCTTCGTGCTCGCCGGCTGCGTCATCGCCACCGCGCTCTACGCGCTGGTCGGCGTCGGCGTCGGCTCGCTGATCCGCAACCAGACCGCCGCCGTGGTGATCACCCTGATCTGGGTGATGGTGGTCGAGAGCCTCCTCGTCAGCTTCCTCCCGGACATCGGACGCTGGCTCCCGGGCGGGGCCAACGCCGCCGCCAGCGGGGTGGCCACCGCGAACGGCGACCTCCTGCCCATGTGGGGCGGCATCCTCCTCTTCGCCGCCTACGGCATGGCCTTCGCCGCCGCCGGCAGCCGCTTCGTCCTCCAGCGTGACATCACCTGAGCCCGGCCGGTCGGTCGGCGCTGCGCACAAGGGCGGGGCACTGGTGCCCTCCGGCATGTTCTGTGGTGGCGTTCAACGGGACGTCACGTGAACCCGCTCCCTCACGGAGCGCAACGAAAGGAAACCCCCATGGTCGAGTACAAGGTCCACACCCAACGCGACAAGACCTTCTCCGGCGCATTCGACACCACCGAGCTGGAAGCAGCCCTCAATGCGCACGCCGCAGATGGATGGCGGCTTGCGGAGGGATTCATGGTCTCCAGCCTCTGGAAGAGCCTGAAGAGCGAGATCGTGCTCATCCTCGAGCGGCCCGTCCATACCACCGGCCCAGCGACATGAGCCGAAGGGCGACCGACAGCCGCCCGGCGGTGAGCTCAACGCCAACAACGACGGCCCCCGCCAGACTGTCGGTGGCCCCCGCTGGCCAAGTCGCCACTGAGAAGTAGTACCGGGCTAGTACCTGATCCTCCGCCGGCGGGACGGTCTCACTGCTCTCTGCGTCACCCGCAGAGCGCGTTCGCCCGGTCAGCTACTCGATGCGCAGCCCGCTGATCGCCCGGCTGATGACGAGCTGCTGGATCTGCTCGGTGCCCTCGAAGATGTCCATGATCTTGGCGTCGCGGTGGAAGCGCTCGACGGGGTACTCGCGGACGTAGCCGTAGCCGCCCAGGATCTGGATGGCTCGCTCGGTCACCCAGGTCGCGGTGCGGCCGGCCTTGAGCTTGCACATCGAGCCCTCGGCGTTGGTGTAGCCGCCGTTGTTGGCCAGCCACGCGGCCCGCCACACGAGCAGGCGCGAGGCGTCGATCTCGGTGGCCATGTCGGCGAGCATGAAGGCGATGGCCTGGTTCATGATGATCGGCTTGCCGAACGCCTCGCGCTCCTTGGCGTAGTCGAGGGCGTACTCGTAGGCGGCGCGGGCGATGCCCACGGCCATGGCGGCCACGGCGGGCCGGGTCGACTCGAACGTGGCCATGGCGGGCTGCTTCTCGCCCGTCTTGGCGCCCTCGCGGGCCTTGGCCATCTTGGCGTCGAGCTTCTCCTTGCCCCCGAGGAGGCAAGAGCCGGGCACGCGCACGTCCTCGAGCACGACCTCGGCCGTGTGCGAGGCGCGGATGCCGTGCTTCTTGTACTTCTGGCCCTGCGACAGGCCGGGCGTGTTCGGCGGCACGATGAAGGAGGCCTGGCCCCGGCTCTTGAGCTCCGGATCGACAGACGCGACGACCACGTGGACGTTGGCGATGCCGCCGTTGGTGATCCACGCCTTGGTGCCGTTGAGCGTCCACTCGTCCTTGGCCTCGTCGTAGACGGCCCGGGTGCGCAGCGAGCTCACGTCGGAGCCGGCGTCGGGCTCGGACACGCAGTAGGCGCCCAGCTTCACGTCGTCAGCGTCGCCATAGCACTGGGGCACCCACTCGAAGAGCTGCTCGGGGGTGCCCGTGCCGGCGATGCCCGCAGCGGCCAGACCCGAACCGAAGATCGACAGCGCGATGCCGGCGTCGCCCCAGAACAGCTCCTCCATGGTCACCGGCAGGGTGAGCCCGGTGGGGTCGCCCATCATGGCGTTGGCCATGAAGTCCATCCCGTAGAGGCCGATCTTGGCCGCCTCCTGGATGATCGGCCAGGGCGTCTCCTCCCGCTCGTCCCACTCCTCGCCCGCAGGGCGGATGACGGTTTCGGCGAACTCGTGGACCCAGTCGCGCAGCTGCAGCTGGTCGTCGTTGAGCTGGAGGGAGAACTCAGCCATGGGGGACCTCACAAGGGGGTTCGTACGGCCAATGGACCGCAAGTTACCGAGTGGTAACAGCCGGAAGACCGTACACGACGGCCCCTCGACCACCTCAAGTCTGCCCCCCAACCGTCCGAAGTACCCGGACGGGCCTGAATGGTGCATCTAGGCTGAGCAGGAAACATCCCAGACGGGAGCGAAACAGGCGGTCATGGGCGTGCAGGACAGAGATCACCTTCAGGACGAGACGCTGGCCGACCAGGCGCGGGACGGAAGCCGGGGCGCCTTCGAAGAGCTGTTCCGGCGCCTGGCGCCGACGGCGTGGCGCCTGGCGCTGGCCGTGACGCGGGACCCTGCGCTGGCCGCGGGCGCCGTCGCCTCCGGCTTCGCGTCCACGCTCAGCCGCCCGGCGACGGCCATCAACACCACGCTCCAGGCCCAGCTGCTCGCAGCCACGCGCCACGCCGCCTTCGAGCCCGACCTCGACGCGGTCGCAGTCGCGTGCGGGCCGATCGGTTCGTCTGCCCCCACCGCCGTGCGCACGGCCTTCGGCTCGGTGCCCGAGCGCTGGCGCAGCTCCCTCTGGCTGTCCGAGGTCGAGGGCCTCCAGCCGGCCGAGGTCGGCCCTGCGCTGGGGCTGCCCGCATCGAGCGTGGTGCCTCTGGTGACCCGCGCCCAGCTCGGTCTCGGTGAGCAGATCGTCACCGCCCACGCGGCTGAGGCACCCGCCGACTGTCAGAGCGCGCTCGACCAGCTCGTCGACTACGGCGCCGACCGTCTCTCCTCTCGCGAGGCCAACCGGGTCCGTCGCCACCTCGACGGCTGTGACAGCTGCCAGGGCCTGCTCGCCGACCTCGACGACGTCGTGCCCTCCGTGCGGCCGTCTGGCCCTGCCCCTCCCCGTCGAGCTCCTCGAGGTGAGCGAGCGACGGTGGCGCACCGGCCTCGTTCACGCCCCCGGGCCGCTCGGCCTCACGCTTCCAAGCGGCCGGCCCGTGCCGGCTTGGGCCGAGCGTGCCGTGGCCGGCGCAGCGGCCGCGGTCGTCGCCCTCGGGATCACCAGCGCCATCCTCGTGGCCGGCCGCGGCGGCCGCGTGCGCGACGACGACCTGGCCCGCTCCGTCGCCGACGGCGAGCCCCTGGCCGACGGCGAGAGCGCCGCCGGCGGCGATGTCGGCCTCGACGGCGGCTCGCCCGGCGCACCGACCTCGAACCTCGCACCCTCGGCGGCCGACGCCAGCGACGCACTCGGCGCGGCGGCCAGGCGAACGGTCAACGCCACACCTGCCGCCCCGGCCCCTGCACCCGCTCCCGTCCTCACCCCAGCTGCTCCCGCGCCGCAGCCGGCTCCGCCCGCCGTGGCGCCACAAGCCCCGCCGCCCGCTCCTGCTGCAGAGCCGGCTGTCGAGCTGACGGTCGGAGTCGAGGGCGTGGTCGGCCTCACCATCGGCGACCAGTGCAACGGCATCGATCTCGCCGGCACCACGCTGGGCTGCGCTCCGGCGACCACGGGCGCCCCGCTCGAGGTCATCACCGACGGCACCCTGCTCAACGCACTGGGCCTTTAGCTTCTCTGCGCACCCAGCACCGCCATGCGGTGCTCCGTGCGCACAGATCCGGTGAGGTCCGCCGGTAGCGTGCGGCGATGTCGACCCTGGCCGCCATCGACTGCGGCACGAACTCCACCCGCCTCCTGATCAGCGAGGGGACAGGCCGGGTGCGGCAGGCCCTCGACCGCCAGAACACGATCACCCGGCTGGGCCAGGGCGTGGACGCCAACGGGCGGCTCGACCCGGCCGCCATCGAACGGACCCTGGACGCGCTGCGCCGCTACCGGGCGTCCATCGACACCTTCGGCGCGACCGCGGTGCGCATGACGGCCACGTCGGCTGCTCGGGATGCCAGCAACTCCGACGAGCTCTTCGACGCAGCCGAGGCCATCGTGGGGGTGCGACCCGAGCTTCTCACCGGCGAGGAGGAGGGGGAGCTCAGCTTCACGGGCGCCACTGCGGAGCTCGACCCGGCGGACGGGCCGTTCCTCGTCGTCGACATCGGAGGCGGTTCCACCGAGCTCATCGTCGGCACCGAGCGCGTGGAGGCCGTGCGCTCGCTCGACCTCGGGTGCGTGCGCATCACCGAGAAGCACCTGGACAGCGATCCACCCGCACCCGAGGAGCTGTCCAACGCCATCGCCGAAGCCACCGACCTCTTCGACGACGTGCTCCGGCGCATGCCCGACGCGGCCGCGGCCCGCACCGTCGTGGGGCTCGCCGGCACGGTCACCACCGTGGCGGCAGTCGAGCTCGGGCTGACCGAGTGGGACCGCGACGCCATCCACCACTTCCGGCTGACGCGTGCCGCCGCGGAGGACGTCTTCCGAACGCTGGCCACGGAGTCCCTCGCCGACCGCATCCACAACCCCGGCCTCGAGCCGGCGCGCGGCGACGTCATCGTGGGCGGGTGCTGCGTGCTCGTCGCCCTCTTCCGCACGTTCGGCCTGGGTGAGCTGCTGGTGTCGGAGGCCGACATCCTCGACGGCCTCGTGTTCAGCCTGGCCGAGCGCGTCGACGGCTGAAGGCTGCGTCGAGGCGTGGCCCGACGACATATGGTCACCGGTCGTGCGGCAGCGAGGCGAGACCCCCTTGGCAGTGACCAGGTGACCAGGTGAGCGGCACATGGCGCCCGCCCGCTGATGCGTGGGCCACGACCAACGTGGGCCGCTTCGGCACCCAGCACGGCCTGAGCGACCTGGCCGCACTGCGAGCCCGGGCCGTCGACGACCCGGCCTGGTTCTGGGACTCCGTGGTCGACTTCCTCGGCATCCCCTTCACAGCGCCCTACGACTCGGTGCTCGACGACAGCCGTGGCATCCCCTGGACGACCTGGTTCGGCGGAGGGCAGACCAACCTGGCCGACGCCTGCTGCGACCGTTGGGCCGCTGCCACGCCAGACGTGGAGGCGATCAGCTGGGAGGGGGAGGAGGGCACGACGCGCTCCTGGACCTATTCCGAGCTGCGGGCCCAGGCCGATGGGCTGGCCGCGCTCCTCGCCCAGCGCGGCGTGCAGCAGGGCGACGCCGTGGGCATCTACCTCCCGCTCGTGCCCGAGACGATCGCCGCCGTGCTGGCCGTGGCCAAGCTGGGGGCCACGTTCGTCCCCGTCTTCTCCGGCTACGGCGCGGAGGCCGTCCGTGTCCGGCTCGAGGACGCAGAGGCCGTCGCGCTCGTCACCGCCGATGGCTTCCCGCGCCGGGGCAAGCCCGTCCCGATGATCGAGACGGCCCTGGCCGCCGTCGAGGACCTCCCGACCGTGCAGACGGTGGTGGTCGTGGATCGCCTGGGCGGCGACGTCCCCACCTCCGGGCGGATCGTCCCCTGGCCTGAGCCGGCCACCGAGGCGTTCCCCACGGCGGCAGTCGACAGCGAGCACGTCCTGTTCCTCGCCTACACCTCGGGCACGACGGGCCGGCCGAAGGGGGTCGTCCACGTTCACGGCGGGTGGACGGTCAAGGTGGCCGAGGAGGGGGCCTTCCAGACGGACATCCAGGCGGGTGACCGCGTCTTCTGGCTCACCGACCTCGGCTGGATCATGGGGCCCTGGCTGCTCACGGCGGGGCTGGCCAACGGCGCCACGCTCGTCCTCTTCGACGGAGCTCCCGATCACCCCGGACCCGACCGCCTGTGGGACTTCGTGGCCCGCCACCGGGCCACCCACTGCGGCATCAGCCCCACGCTCATCCGCGCCCTGATGGCCCATGGCGCCGGCCCGCCCGCCGCGCACGACCTCAGCTCGCTGCGGATCCTCGCCTCCACCGGCGAGCCTTGGAACGAGGACCCGTGGCACTGGTTCAACACGAACATCGGGGCCGGCCGCTGCCCGGTCATCAACATCTCCGGTGGCACCGAGGTGGGCGCCTGCTTCCTGTCGCCCCATCCGGTCGAGCCCATCAGCCCGATGTCGCTGGGCGGGCCCAGCCTCGGCATGGCAGTGGAGGTCTACGACGACGACGGTCGGCCGGTGCGCGGGGCCGTCGGTGAGCTCGTGTGCACGAAGCCGTGGCCGGGCATGACCCGGGGCATCTACCGCGACCCCGAGCGCTACCTGGACACGTACTGGTCGCGCTGGCCTGACGTGTGGGTGCACGGCGACTGGGCTTCGGTCCAGCCGGTCGAGGGGCACGAGGAGTGGTTCCTCCACGGCCGCAGCGACGACACGATCAAGGTGGCCGGCAAGCGCCTCGGCCCGGCCGAGGTCGAGAGCTCGCTCGTGTCCCACCCCGGCGTGATCGAGGCCGCGGCCGTGGGCCTGCCCGACGAGCGGAAGGGCGAGCAGCTCTGGGCCTACGTCGTGGTCGCCCCGGACGCCACGCCCGACGAGGCCCTGCGCGACGAGCTGACTGCCCTGGTGGCCACGCACCTGGGCAAGAGCTTCCGGCCCGCCGGCGTCCGCTTCGTGCGGGCCCTGCCCAAGACCCGCAGCGCCAAGGTCGTGCGCCGGGTCGTGCGGGCCATCGCCACCGGCACCGACCCGGGCGACCTGTCCACCCTCGAGGATCCGACCGCCCTCGATTCCCTCCGCGAGGCCACCTGACGTGCCCAGCACCCTCATCGGTCGGCGCGTCGTGCTGCGAGGTCTCGTGGTGGAGGACTTCACGGCCTGGCGCGAGGTCAGGCGCCGCAACGCCGACTGGCTGCTCAAGTGGGAGCCCCTGCGCATCCCGGCCGCGCCCGACCCCATCGAGAGCCGCGACGCGTTCGCGGTGCGCTGCGGCGCTCGCCAGCGTGAGCGCCAGCTCGGCACCGGGTACGGGTACGGCATCTTCGTGGACGGCCAGTTCGCGGGCGAGATCAACCTGTCGATCGTGCAGCGGGGACCGTTCCAGAGCGCATACGTGGGCTACTGGGTGGATGAGGCCCACGCCGGACAGGGCTACACACCCGAGGCCCTCGTGTGCCTGGCCCGGGCGGCGTTCGACGACCTCCACCTGCACCGCATCCAGATCTCGATCATCCCCCGCAACACCGCCAGCCGGCGGGTCGTCGAGAAGCTCGGCATCCGGGAGGAGGGTGTGGCCCAGCGCTACCTGGAGATCAACGGCACCTGGGAGGACCACATCCGCTACGCCATGACCGTCGAGGAGTGGGAGCAGAGGCGCGAGGAGCTCCTGCGCGCCTGGATCGACTAGCGGCTGGAGATCTTGGCCTGCAGGGCGGCCACGCGCTCCTTGAACGCCGGCTGCTCGATCGACCACACCTGCGGCTCGAGCTCGCGGTCGACCGCCGTGTCGTGGTCGACGACGTTCGCCATGTCGGCGATGGTGGCCTTGGTCCGGGCGACCAGCTCGTGCGGCGCAGCCGCGGCCCGGGCCGCCATCTCCTGCGCGAGGGGCAGCAGCTCGTCCTCGGTCACCGTGCGGTGGACGAGACCGACCCGCTCGGCCTCCGCTCCGTCGAGCACCTCGCCGAAGAGCACGGCGGCCGCCACGGCCTGGGGTCCGGCGATGCGACGGAACATCCAGGTGTGACCGCCGCCGGGGTGCAGGCCCAGCTGCATGAACCGGGTGTCGAACCGGGCCCGGGTGGCGGCCAGGCGCACGTCGCAGATCAGGGCCAGGTTCATCCCCGCACCCACGGCCGCACCGTTGACAGCCGCGATGGTGGGAAGCGGCGAGCGGCCGATGCGCAGGAACCCCTCGTAGATGTTGCGCAGGCCCGTCTCGGCCCCGCCCTCGGCCGAAGACGACAGATGGGACAGATCGGCTCCGGCACAGAAGGCGGGCGGCTCACCGGTGACCACGACGGCCCCCACGGCTGGGTCGGCCTCGAGCGAGTCGAAGAGGTCCATGATCTCAGTGACCATGGGCATCGTGAGGGCGTTGCGACGGTCAGGATCGGCCAACGTGACGGTGGCGACACCGGCCGTGACCTCGGAGCGGACGAGCGACATGAGGCCGAGTCTGGCACCTGGGGCCGCTCAAGCGGACGCTCGCAACCGTCGATGACGTGCATTGAGCCGTCGAGATTGTTACGGTTCCATGTCAAGCCCCACACCACCGGGGCAGCGAGATCCCTGTGGTGCTGACGGGCGTGTGGCTGAAGTTGCTCGTGATGCCGCAGGGACACGGAACGGTCACATCCAACTACCCATGGTGAGGTTCGTGCGCTTCCCGTCTCTACCCCTGCGGTCCGTGATCAAGACGCTCGGCGCCATCTTGGCCGTCGCGCTGCTCTCGATCCCCACGGTGAGCCTCGCCCAGCGGGGCGGGGGCGATCCTTCCGCGGAGCGGGAGGCCGTTCGGGCCCAGAAGGCCCAGGTGGCCTCACGGGTAGATGCGCTCAAGGCCACCGACGCCGAGGTGGAGGCCGCTCTCGACGCCCTCCAGGCCAACGTGCGCGGCCAGGAGGCCCTGCTGCACGAGGCCGAGCGGGCCGCCACCGAGGCCGAGCAGGCCGCGGCGGAGGCCACCGCGGCCGTCCAGGCCAAGACCGGTGAGATCGAGGTCCTCCGCGACGAGATCCGCGAGTTCGCCGTGCAGGCCTTCGTGCATCCGCCGGCCGACGATGCGCTGGCCGCCCTCGACACCTCCGACCCGGGTGAGGCCGCCGAGAAGCGGGCCCTCCTCGAGGTCCAGAACACGAGCGACGCCGACCTGCTGGACCGGCTCACCGCCGCCGAGGAGGACCTCGAGGTCCAGCGCCAGCTGGCCCAGGACGCCTCCGAGCGGGCCCAGGACAAGCGGGCCGCAGCAGCCAACCGCCTCGGTGAGCTCACCAGCGCCCGCGATCAGCAGGCCGCCTACGCAGCCGAGGTCGACGCTCGCCTCGACCGGGCCCTCGGCGAGGCCGCCGCCCTGGCCGAGCTCGACAGCACGCTCTCCAAGAAGATCGCCGCCCAGCAGGCCGAGCTGGCCCGCAAGGCCGCGGCCGCCGCTCCCCGTCGCAGCACCAGCGGTGGTGGCGGGGGTGGCAGCAGCAGCGTCACCTTCAACGGCTCGCTCTCCAGCGTCTCCTGCCCGAGCGGTGGCTCGATCACCGTGGCGTCGTCGATCGCCGGCAACCTCCAGTCTCTCCTCAACGCCGCCTCGGCCTCCGGGGTGTCGCTGTGCGGCGGTGGCTACCGCTCCTCGGAGGGCCAGATCCAGACCCGCCGGAACAACTGCGGCTCCAGCAACTACGACATCTACCAGAAGCCCGCCGGGCAGTGCTCGCCGCCGACAGCCCGTCCGGGCACCTCGATGCACGAGCGTGGCCTGGCCGTCGACTTCACCTGCAACGGCGGTGGCGCCATCAGCTCCCGGAGCAGCCCCTGCTTCCAGTGGATGTCCGCCAACGCGAACGGCTACGGCTTCTACAACCTGCCCAGCGAGCCGTGGCACTGGAGCAGCAACGGCAACTAGCCCGTTGCGCTCGCCCCGCGAGGGCTAGCGTCGGGCCCCGTGCGGGGGGCCGAGCGTGAGGTGGACTACCTGGTCATCGGGGCCGGCCTGGCCGGCCTGGCCTTCACCGATTCGCTGATCGCCGGGTCGGATGCCACCGTCCTGCTCGTCGACCGCCGCCACAGCCCGGGCGGTCACTGGAACGACGCCTATCCGTTCGTGCGTCTCCACCAGCCGTCGGCCTTCTACGGCGTGGGCTCCCGGCAGCTCGGCGACGACCGGATCGACGACCAGGGCCCCAACGCCGGGTACTACGAGCGGGCCACGGCGGCTGAGGTGTGCCACTACTTCCAGGACGTCCTCGACGAGCACCTGATCCCCTCGGGCCAGGTCGACTTCGCTCCGATGACCACCTGCGAAGAGGACGGACCTGGCTCGGTCCGCCTCGTCTCGAGGCTCACAGGCGCGGAGCGCACCGTCACCGTGAGGCGCAAGGTCGTCGACGCCCGGTACCTCGAGAGCTCGATCCCGGCCACCCACACGCGCAGCTTCTCCGTGGACGACGACGCGCGCTGCATCCCCGTCAACGGCCTCGTCCAATGCGACGAGCCGGCCGGCGGCTACGTGGTGATGGGCGCGGGCAAGACCGGCATGGACGCCTGCACGTGGCTGCTCGAACAGGGCGTGGCGAGCGACCGCATCACCTGGGTGAAGCCTCGCGAGCCGTGGCTCGTCGACCGGGGCACCTTGCAGCCGCGGATGCTCGTCGGCAGCTTCATCCGGTCCTGGGCCGCGTCGATCGAGGCCGCGGCCACGGCCACCTCCGTCGCCGACCTCTTCGAACGCCTCGAGGCGTGCGGCGCGCTCGTCCGCCTCGACCCCACCGTCGAGCCGACGATGTACTGCGCCGCGATCCTGAGCGAGGCCGAGCGTGAGCGGCTGCGCTCGATCGATCGGGTGGTGCGGTTGGGCCGTGTCCGGCGACTGGCCAGCGATCGGATGGTGCTCGAAGGCGGAGAGGTGGCGGTCGAGCCAGGGGTGCTCTTCGTCGACTGCACCGCCGCCGGCCTGGCCCGACCCGCCACCCGGCCCATGTTCGAACCGGGTCGCATCAAGGTGCAGGGGATGCGCGAGGGGAGTCCCAGCTTCAACGCCTCGCTGCTCGGCTACCTCGAGTCGACCCGGGACGACCTCGACGAGCTGAACCACCTCGCCCCGCCGTGTGCTTACCCCTCGGCATCTGCCGACTGGATCCGCACCCGCCACGTCGGCTTGGTGGCCCAGAGCCGCTGGGACCAGACCCCCGACGTCGCTGCGTGGGTCGAGTCGTCACGCCTGAACATCTCCAGCGGCCTCCTCGACCACGTCGGCGAGGCTGGGGTCAGCGACGCGCTCGGGGTGTACCTCACGAACGCGGGCCGCGCCGTCGAGAACCTGGCCCGGTTCCGGGTCGAGATGGGCGACGACCTCGACTCTCTGCGGCAACCCGCCTGAGCGAGGTCAGGGGTCGTCGCGGATGACGGCCGGGCTGTGGCGGAAGAACTGCTCGACGTCGCGCTCGTAGGAGTAGGCCTGCTGGCTGTTGCCGACCATGCTCCGGACGCGCAGGGCCTCGACGAAGTCGGCGACCGCGCCGGCCGAGGTGTAGCGGTACGCGAACCCGGCCTGCTTGAGGCGTCGGTTGTCGACCCCTCGACCGTGGCGGAGCAGCCCGAGGAGCTCGCCGGGCAGGTCGATGAGCCCGAAGCGGGACAGCGGCCCCGACAGCAGGTTCATCCCGACCGGAGGGAGCGGGAAGGTGCGCTTGCCGCAGATCGCGGCCACCTCGCTCCACGGGAGCAGCCCGTCGCCGGCCACGTTGTAGATGCCCTTCAGCGAGGTCTCGAGGGCGAAGAGGATGGCCCGCACGACGTCGGCCTCGTGCACGAACTGGAAGCGGGGGTCGTACCCGAAGACGCTCGGTACCAGAGGCAGCTCGAGGGCCTTGGCAAGAGGCGTGGTGATGTCCGGGCCGAGGACGTTCGAGAACCGGAGGACCGCCACCGCCACGTGGGGGTTGTCGATCGAGAAGTCCCGCACGTAGCTCTCGACCTCGAGGAGGCTGCGCTCCACCATGCTCGAGGGCACCTTGGCCCGCCGCGACTCCTCGGAGAACCACGTCGGGTCCTTCGGGTCGGTGCCGTAGACGAGAGTGGACGACTTCACCACGACGTTGCGCACGGTGGACCCGGGCGCCGAGGCGGCCGCGAAGAGGTTCATCGTCCCGATGACGTTGATCTCGTGCATCGTGCGGGACGCCATCTGGGTCGAGTCGACGACGAGGAACGTGTGCACGATCGTGTCGATCCGGGCCGCCTTCACGATGCGGGCCAGGATCGAGTAGCTCTCGTCGCTGCGGACGTACTCGGTGCGCTCGAGCTGCACGGTGGGCTCGAACCGGTCGAGGCCGACGATGACGTCGACGGTCGGGTCGGCCTCCAGGGCCTGAGCCACGCGGCCGCCCCAGAACGTGCCCAGACCAGTGATCAGCACTCGCTTGCCCATCAGCCGAACCACACCGACTGGCGCTGGCGGAGCATGTCGAACAGGGCCTCTTGGATCTGCTGCCGGATGGACTCGGACTCGTCCATGATGAGGCTGCGTGAGTAGCGCGGCTTGTCGGGCGGCACATCGAAGTGGACCGGGTCGAGCACCCGGATCTTGATCTTGGCCGGGAGGTCGAGCAGCCCGCCGAGGGGGCCCAGCAGGGGAGCGAAGGCGACCATGTTGGCCGTGATCGGGAAGTACGGGATCCCGAGGAGCTTGGCCAGCTGCGGGCTCTTCCAGATGATCGGCATCGACTCCTCGGCTCCGACCACCGCGATGGGGATGATCGGCACCCCGGCCCGCATGGCGATCTGCACGAACCCGCCCCGCCCGAATCGGCGCAGCTGGTAGCGCTCGCCGTAGGTCTTGCCGGTGCCCTTCGTGCCCTCCGGGAAGACGAGGGCCAGCTGCTCCTGCTCGCGCAGGAGCCGGTAGGCGTTGTCGGGGTGGGCGAGCACGCCGCCGACACGCGACCACATCGTCCCGACGACGGGCAGGCGCTTGAACATCTCGTCGGCCAGGCCGTAGACGGGCCGGCCCAGCTCGGTCTCGATGCCGTGCATGATGGCGGGGGCGTCGGATGGGATGGCCCCGGCGTGGTTGGACACGAGCAGGGCGCCGCCGGTGGCGGGGATCTTCTCCAAGCCCTCCCACTCGACCCGGTGCCAAGTGTCGTACAGGGGCCCGTAGATGCGGCGGGCCAGCTCCCGCATGCGCTCGGAGCGGCCCCACTCGTCGACGTCGGAGCGGCGAGGATCGGGCAGGTCGGGCCGGTCGTCGGCCTTGGGAACCGGGACCAGGGCGACGGAGTGCTCGGGTTCGTCGGGCACGCCCAGGGTGGCCGGCACGGCCGCCATCGTCTTGGTGGTTCGCTTGGTGGCGTTCGGGGAGCTCTTGGTCGAGCCGCCTGTCCCGTTGGTGGCCGAGGGGGCTGCCCCTGGTCCCCGCGCCCGGGCCGGCGCCGCCTTGGTGGCCTTTGTGGGCTTTCCTGACGCCATGGGCGGGATCGTAGTGGTCGCTCGGCGCCGGGCTACCAGCCCTCCCGTTCCTCCCGGTCCTCGAGCCATCGCGTGCCCACCTCGCAGTCCTCCTGGCGGGGGCACCAACGGCACGGCGGGCCAGGCCTCAGGACCGCCTCGCGGCCCTCGTGGAGGAGGGACACGGCCGCGGCCACGCCGTGGACCGTGCGCTCGAGGGCCGTCCGGAGCAGGTCCTCGGTGACCGCTTCGTCGTGCAGACGTCCGCCGTCGAGGTAGTACGACGCGAGGAGCCGGGGCGGCACGCCGATCCGGAGCGTCTCGATGAGGGCGTAGAAGCGCAGGTCGTCGACGTGGCTGGGCGCGAAGCCGCCCGTCTTCAGGTCGATCAGCACCTTGCCGGCCCTCACCCCGTCGGGACGCCCGACGGTGAGGTCGACCTTGCCGGAGAGCACGATCCGGTCGTCGCACAGATCGGCCCGGAGGCGGCTCTCGGGGACCGGACGCCAGCGGGGCTCCAGCGTCGGAAAGCACTCGAGGAACATGCTGACCCGCTCCACCGCCTCGCCGTGGAGCTCGGCTCGCTCGCCTTCGCCGAGGCCGCCCAGGTAGGGCGCGATGCGATCGGTGCTGGCGATGAGCCGGGCCATGGCCTCGTCCACCAGCAGGCCAGGAGCCGGGTCGCCTCGCCAGCTGATCGACAGCTCGATGGCCTTGTGGGACACCACGCCGCGTGAGTTGGCCGGGGTCCACGCGAACTCCTCGGCCTCGCGTGCCAGGTACATGCCCTCGCACCCGTGGACAGACGAGAGGAGGTGCTTGGAGACCCAGAGCGAGTCGCCGGCGGGCAGGCGGGCGGCCAGGGGCGCGAGCCGCTCCTCCAGCTCGGCCCGCAGCTCGTGGCGCAGCCTGGGGTCGAAGGCGGGCCGCTCGTCGGGCCGGGCGCCGAGGGCGGCCAGGACCTCGAGCTGGGCCGGGTTGTGGGCAGGAGCGGGCGGCTCCACCGGGTCGGCCACTGGGTCCACGAGCTCCACCCGGCCACGATGTCACACCCCCTGAGCAGAATGGCGCAGTGGTGCAGTCCTCCTCCCTCCGCTTCGCTCGAACCGTCCAGGCCTTGGGCGCCGCCGCCCGTGCCCTCGGGTTGGCGGTTCCGGGGTTCCGCACGCCGCCCCGGCTCGTCGGGGTGCACCGGTCCATCAAGCGGTGGCCCGTCGGGGGCGGCTCCACGGTGGCCGTGGTGGTGCGCGGCCGGCCCTGGCCCGCCGTCCAGGCCGACCTCATCGAGGGCGTGGTCGCCGCCAACGGCCTCGCCAGCCCCACCGCCGATCGGGTCCGGGCAGACCTGTGGGCCGCGCTGGAGCCCGCCGCGGTCGATGCGGGTGAGGATGCGGCCGACGGAGCGGCCGCCGCCTGAGAGGTACCGTCTGCACCGTGCGGTCGTGGCGCCTGCTGGCCTCCGCGCTGGCCATCAACGAGATCGACGTCGAGGTCGCGTACGCCGACCTGTTCGTGGTCGTGCGAGATGGCGACGAGCGGCCCGGGCCCACCGACTGGGAAGCCAACGTGCGCACGGCCGACCGGCTCGACCTGGGGCCGGGCACCTACGAGCTGCGGGTCGACACGCCCGACGGCCACGTGCTGCGTGGCCAAGCCATGCTGCGGTTCACCGACGGAAGCCAGCACCTCTTCCGGGGTGACGGCGACCTCGCCGGCTCCGACGCTGCTTTAGCCTGACCTCAACCCGGCCCGGGTGGCGCAACTGGTGGACGCGGAGGGCTTAAACCCCTCTGTCGCTTCGGCGACATGCGGGTTCGACTCCCGCCCCGGGCACGAGAACGGTTGCATGGCTCTGGACCGGGTCGGAGCACCGAGTGAAGGCCCGTGCTCCCGCACCGGCGCCCGGCGGGGCCCTGAGTGGCACCGAGTGACTCTCGGTGTGGTCGCCCGAGAGGCTTACCAAGATGCCGAGCCAACCCCAGCCGAACCGGGGTGCGAAAGGAGCCAGGAACGGGCCCTTTCGCACCCCGGTTCGATCTGGAACTTTACATGGTGTGCAGTTTAGTTCATCATGACCGCGTGGACCGGATCGAAGCGCCGCAGAACCAGCGGAGTCGTGACACGAGAGCTGCGGTGCTCGACGCCGCCTGGTCACTGCTGGAGACCTCCGGCGGTTCAGCCGTGACCATGTCGGCGGTGGCCGAGGCCGCCGGCATCAGCCGGCGTGGGCTGTACCTGCACTTCACGTCCCGAGGTCAGCTGTTCATGGCGCTGCTCGATCACGTCGATGGCGTGCTCGACCTCGAAGCGTCTCTGCGCCCCTTGCACGAGGCACCGGACTCGCTGTCCGCACTCGATGCGTTCGCTGACCACGTCGCCGGCTACCACGCCGCGCTGATCCCGGTGGCGCGCGCCATCGACCGCAGCCGTCACGACGATGCGGACGCGGAGGCCTTGTGGGATCGGGCCACCACTGCCTGGTACGAGGGCTGCCGGTCGCTGACGGAAGGGCTGGCAGCGGAGGGCCGCCTGGCCGAGCCGTGGACGCCGGAGACCGCTGCCGACCTGCTGTGGGCGCTGATGTCCGTGGAGCTCGTCGATGACCTCGACGCGGGATCGAGGTTGGAGCACCGAGGACCTCGCCGGTCGGCTTCGCGTGATGCTGCGCCGCACGCTGTGCCGTGAGGATCAGTAGGGGGCGAGGGTGACCAGGCGTCTCGGAAACGCTCGAGGTCGTCGACCGTAGAGGGACCCGATCGAGATCGGTGGGTCCCGTCCACGGAGCTTCGACCCCGTGATCTCAGAACCGACCATCCAAAGAGCACCGAACACCGACGAGCAAGGAGAAACCTGATGTCAATCGCCCGCACCCAACCTTGGCGTGTCGCCTTCGTCCTTGGCGGCGCCGCCATGGCGATCGGTGGCCCGCTGCACCCCGAGTCCGACGCCAAGGAATCCCTGCGCGACGAGCTCGCCACCATGACCTCGGGTGACACGTGGGTCCTGTCGCACAGCCTGATCGCTCTGGGAACCGCGATGCTGGCGGTCGGGTTGTGGTCCGCGCACCGCAACCGGAGCTGGCCCGCCTCGACGAGAACCGCACTGAAGGTCGTCGCTGTCACGATGTCCCTGTACGTGGTGGAGACGCTCTTCCACCTCGCGTCGGTCGTCGACTCGGAGGCTTTGGCCGACGGCGAGGCAGCTCCGGTCGCCTTCGCTCACGTCGGCCTCGCCTTGGTCCTCTATCCCGTCAGTGGAATCACGTTCGCGTGGCTCAGCGCCCGCCTCCTCCGAGCTGTCTCGCGGCCCGAGAAGGTGTTCGGGGTCGTGGGCGTGCTCGCTGGGATCCTGCACGCCGCATCGGTTCCGTCGACCGTCGTCTTTCCCGACGCTGAGCTCACCCCCATGTTCGCCAGTGCGGGCATGCTGTTCGCAGCATGGGCGCTGGGGCTCGGGGTCTCCGGGCTCCGCACGGCGAGGGAGCGCTCCGAGCCCGCCGAGCGGTCCGGGGGCGCCCACCGCTACCGCGCCGCCGAGGCGAAGCTGTGGGAATCGCTCGGGTCATCGCCCACCGAGCGCGAGATCGAGCTGCCGGAGCTCCGAACCCGAGTGCGCATACAGGAGGTAGGCGACGGCGAGCCGGTGCTGTTCATCCACGGGGGGCCGAGCGTGGGCACGAACTGGGCGCCGCTCGTCTCCCAGATGCACGGGTTCAGGTCGATCGTGGTCGACAGGCCCGGATCCGGGCTCTCGGACCCGCTGCCCGTCACCCCTGAGCGGCTCGAGGACTTCGCCGACCTGTTCGTGGTGGACGTCCTCGACGCCCTCGGACTCGACCGGGCACACGTCGTGGCGTCCAGCTTCGGTGGGTTCCTCGCCCTCCGCGCCGCGGCCGGCTCTCCCCACCGGTTCGACCGGATGGTTCAGATGGCGTGCCCCGCGGGGGCGACCGGCATGGTCGTGCCGTCGTTCATGCGGGCCGCGGCCATCGGGCCGATCCGACGACTGATCACCATGCTCCCGCCGAACGAGCGAGCGGCTCGATCGATGCTGCGCCAGATCGGACACGGCAAGACGGTGGACGCCGACGGCTTCTCGCCCACCTTCATGGGGTGGTACCTCTCACTGCAACGTGACACGGCGACGATGCGCAACGACATGCAGCTCATCGGCTCCCTCGTCACCCCGAGAGGCGCCATGCACCCGGCGCTCAGCCTGCCGGAGCACGTGCTCGCTCGAGTCGACGTCCCGACCCACTTCTACTGGGGGGCGGACGACCCGTTCGGCGGCGTCGACGTCGCACAGCGCATGGTGGCAGGGATGAGCGATGCAACCCTCGAGATGGTGGCCGACGCCGGCCACCTCCCCTGGCTCGACGATCCTGAGCACGCGGCACGCGCGGTCAGGAGCTTCCTGGGATCATCCATGAGGCAAGCGCCGACGGGCCGGCGGCTGGAGACGACCATCGCCCGGGCCTGATCGAAGCCAGGGAGCATGAGGATGGAGCACATCGCAGACGGGTTCGCCCTTGCCGAGGGGCCGGTGATCACCCCGGCCGACGAGCTGCTCGTCTCCGACGTCCTCAACGGTGGTGTCCGTCGCTTCGCGGCCGATGGCTCGGAGCTGGAGCCGTTGCTCGACCGCCGGCGCGGAATCGGCGGCATGGGCATCGGGCCCGGTGGCCTGGCCGTCGTCTCGGGCCGGGACCTCTCGAGGGTCGCCGACGATGGAACCCTCACGGTGCTCGCCGAGCAGACGGAGGGCGGAACCGGCTTCAACGACCTGGTGGTCACGTCAAGCGGCGACGTGATCGCCGGGATGCTCACCTGTCACCCGATGGGCGGCGGTGAGCTGACACCCGGGGCTCTCGTGCAGATCGCGCCAGCCGGCGATCGCACGGAGGTCGCTCTGACGATCAGCTGGCCGAACGGGATGGGCCTGTCACCAGGTGGCGACACCTTCTACCTGTCGGACTTCGAGACGGGCGTCGTCCACGCAGGAGCGTGGACCGGTTCGGTCGCCGACCTCGAGCTGGAGCCGTGGTTCGTGTCGCCGACCGGCGACGCCGACGGCCTCGCCATCGACGACGACGGGCACATCTGGCTGGCGGGGGGCGTGGGGAGGTGCATCCTCCACGTCGACCCCGATGCTGATCTCGTAGAGCGCATCGATGTGCCCGGCGACTTCGTGTCGAGCTGCTGCTTCTGGCCGGGTCGAGACCGGCTGGTCATCACCACCGGCACAGGGGTGGTGTTCCACACCCTGTCCTGAGCGGGCTAGCGGTTCGTCACAGGTGCCCAGGGTCGGTTGCCGTGGTGAGCTTGCGGAGCAGCTCGACCAGCGTGCGGTGCTCGGTCTTGGTCAAGCCCTCGACGAACGCGTGCTCTGTCGCCGCGTGCACCTCCATGGCGTGGTTGACCGCCACCAGCCCGTCCGGCGACAGCACGACGAGGCGCGAGCGGCGATCGTCGGGGTTGGGGCGTCGCTCTACGAGCCCGGTCCGCTCGAGAGCGTCGATCACCGGGGTCATCCCACCCGACGTCATCATCTGGTTCCTCGCCAGCTCGGTCGGGTTCAGCTCGTAGGGCTCGCCCGCTCGTCGGAGAGCCGACAGCACGCCGTACTGGGCACCGGTCAGCCCGAGGGGACCGAGGACCTCGGCGTTGCGGCGTCTCACCTCGTCGGCGAGACGGATCAGCCGGCCGGTCACCTGCTTGGCCGATGGATCGAGGTCGGGCCGTTCGCGCCGCCACTGAGCCACGATCCGATCCACCACATCACCTTGCTCAAAAGATGCTTGACCCATTGGTTTCCTTCCAATAAACCTTGAAGGAAAGATACTTTCCATCGACCATCAAAGCAAGGAGAGGGACCGATGACCATTGGACTGTTCGTCGTGAGAGTCGCCGTCGGCATCGCACTGGTGCTGCAGGGGTCGGCGAAGGTGACCCGCGAGGGCCGCCGAGACACCGCCGCCTACTTCGCCGAGGTCGGCTTCCGCCCTCCACTCGCCATGGCTCTCGTTGCCGGCACCACGGAGATCGCGGCGGGCCTGCTGCTCACGGCCGGACTGGCCACCCCACTGGCCGCGGCTGGCGCCGTCGGCGTCCTGGCGAGCGCCTCCGTCGTCAACTGGTCGAACGGCTACTGGAACGCCAACGGTGGGGCCGAGTACCCCATCGTGCTGGGTCTCACCTCGGCGGCACTGGCGTTCACCGGAGCCGGTTCCCTCAGCCTCGACGAGCTGCTCGGTTGGGCGTCACCGTCCACGGCGGTTGGTGGCGCAGCGATCGTCCTCGCCCTGGTCTCAGCGGCGCCTGCCCTCATCCGGCGCCGCGGCGTGATGCAGCTCGAGATCGTCCAACCGCCGGCGATCGTCCCTGCCGAGGCGGCTTGAGATGAACGCCAGGACGCCGTGGATCACGGTGCTCGTCCCGATCGTGTGGGGGACCACCTACGCCGTGACCAGCGAGCTCCTGCCGCCCGGCCGCCCGCTGCTCGCCGCGTCGCTCCGAGCGTTGCCCGCCGGTCTCGCGCTCGTGGCCCTGACCAGGACGCGGCCTCGAGGCCACTGGTGGTGGCGCTCCGCACTGCTCGGCGCGCTGAACTTCACCGTCTTCTTCGCCATGCTGTTCACGGCCGCCTACCGCCTTCCCGGCGGAGTGGCCGCGACTGCGGGTGCCATCCAGCCCCTCCTGGTCATGTTCCTCGCCACCGTGGCCCTGAACGAGAAGCTCGTCGGGGTGAAGCTGATGGCAGGACTCCTCGGCATCCTCGGAGTGGGCCTCCTGGTGCTCGACGGAAGCGCAAAGCTCGATGGTGTCGGCGTCGTCGCCGCCCTCGTCGGCGCAGCCTCGATGGCCACCGGCTCGACGCTCGTCCAGCGCTGGGGGCGGCCGGCCAGCGGGCTCGCCTTCGCCGGCTGGCAGCTCACCGCCGGTGGCCTGCTGCTCGTCCCACTGGCTCTGGCCGGTGAGGGGCTGCCACCGTCCCTGACCGCGGCCAACCTCGGCGGCTACCTCTACCTCGCCACCATCGGCGGCGCAGTCGCCTACGCCATCTGGTTCCGCGGCATCGCGCTCCTCGGCGCACAACGGGCGACGTTCCTGTCCCTGCTGAGCCCCGTCGTGGCCACGATCATCGGCTTCGCGCTGGGCGACGACATGAGCTTGCGCCAGCTCACAGGAGGAGCCGTGGTCGTCGCCAGCATCTCGATCGTCCAGCTCGTCCGCGGCACGGCGCCGACCGCTCGACCGGCGTCCATCGACGACGCCGCCCGCCACGTCATCGCTGACCAGGCCATCCTGGCTGGCACTGCTGCACCAGCTGGAGACCGCCTGGTAGGAGTCCGCCGGACATGACACGATCCCGCGGTCGAGCGGTACGGGTGCTGGCCGTGATCGGGCTTCTCGCCTTCGGCCTGTCGGTGCTCATCGTCCTCCAAGAGGTGGTCGACCCAGTCGCGGACGAGGCGAACCTCGAACCTCCTGGCTCTCCCGAGGCCCAGATGGGCGCTGACCATCCCGACGAGACGGTCCACGTCGCCGGGGCGGTGGCCGCGCTCGCTCTGGGTGGCGCGGGCCTGCTCGGCCTGGTGATCCGCCCGAGTCGACTGGGCTCCGCCCGTCACGCTGTCGCGGCAGCTGCGGGGAGCGTCCTCGTCATGGCGATCATCGGCGATCCCGACAACCAGGGTGGCTCGGCCGGTCCGATAGACCTGGCGTTCCTGATCCTGGCGGTCCCGGGGCTGGCCGCGGGCCTCCTGGCCGCTCCGGTGGGTGCCTGGCGGCGGCGAGAGTTCGCTCGCCCTCGGTTCCTAGTCTTGGCGTTCGCCGGGGCCCCATTCCTCTGGTACGGAGCCGACGAGGCTCTCGTGCAGCGCTACACGTGGCCGCCGCTCGCCGACCCACACCATCAGGCGCACTGGTACATGGCAGGCGTGCTCGCCTTCATGATCGTGCTCGTGGGGGCCAGCGCAGCCCTGTCGGGGCCCGGATGGCGCATCGCCGCCGTCACAGCTGGGCTCGGCGCTGTCACCCTCGGGATCGCGAGCCTGGCCGGCCCCGAGTCGGCATCGGCGTTGGCCTGGCCCTGGGCTCTGCTCGCCATGGGCTGGGGCCTGGTGTCGCTCGCACTGACCCGCTCCGACCTGTCGAGCGCCCGGGCCTGAGCTCGGCGACGTGTGCGTCTTGCACCGATTGACTCCGTGTCCTGGCGGGCAGACACTTCAGCAGCGACCGGAGGTGCAACATGTCCGATGCGGCAGGAGAGCAGGAATCCAGAGAAGCCCGAGCGGAAAGCGTTCGGCGCCAGCTCGAGGGCGACGCCCCCCCACAGGACCCGCCCGTGAACGAAGCCGGAAGCTCGGACCCGGCGGAGGGCTCCGATGAGGTGGGTGAGAGCACCACGCGGCGGGGCGAGGACGTCATGGATGACGACGGCAAGGAGCCCGGGCGCAAGGACACGGGCACCACCGACACAGGGCGTCCGACCGGCACGTCCACAGAGCGCGACGCCACGGGGATCGACACCTAGGAGCAGCCACGGTCAACAGGTCGGCTCAGCGTTACGCTCCCTCATCTGCACCCGAAACGGGACGCAAGGGGGCTGCGTGACGGTTCGTCATGAGCACGAGAACCTCGGCGAGGTCGCTTCGGCCCTTGCGGTGGCCGCCCTGGCGCTGGCCCGCCGCTTCGCCCAGGGCGGAACGCTCTGGTGCTGGGCTCCAGGCGCACCAGAGCACGCGCAGCACATCGCCGTGGAGTTCGTCCACCCCGTCGTGGTCGGCACCCGGGCCCTGCCCGCGGTGGCCCTGCTCAGCGAGGACATCGAGCCCGCCCTGCGTCCCCTGGCACGCGCGGGCGACGTCCTCGTCGTGGTCGCGGATGGGGACGCAGCGGTGAACCCCACTCTGCGCCGGGCTCAAGCTTGGGGCCTCACCACGCTCTGGTTGGGAGCCGGCCGTCCGCCGGTCGAGTCCAGTGCCGATCACCTCCTCTGGCTCAGCGAGGACGGGACAGCCCGTCTCGATGGTCGGCTGGTGCTCGGGTACCACCTGCTGTGGGAGCTGACGCACGTGTGCTTCGAGCACCCTGGACTGCTCGAGGCTGTCGTCGACGCCGCCGAGGTCTGCATCACCTGCTCGGACGAGGGTCGGCTCGGCGAGGTCGTCGAGAGCCACAGCGAAGCGGCTGACGTCCGCATGCCGAGCGGCGTGGAGACCGTGAGCACGCTGCTCGTCGGCCCGGTGCAGCGGGGTGACCTCGTGCTCGTCCACGCCGGCACCGCGATCGCGGTCGTGGACCCGTGACCGACTTCCTGTACCCCTTCATCGAGGGTGATGAGAAGGATGCCGGCTCACTTCTCGAGGACCTGGCCCGCTCCGCCGAGGCCAAGGCGAGCACCAGCGCCGCACTGCGGGCCGCGACCCTGGCCGGGCTCGACGGCGAGCTCGACGCGGCCGCCGGCGCCATGGCGGAGCGCTTCACAGCGGGGGGCCGGCTCTTCGCGTTCGGGAACGGAGGCAGCTCGACCGACGCTGCGGGCGTCGTGTCGCTCTTCGGTCGTCCACCCGTCGGACGCCCGCTCCCGGCGCGATCGCTCGTGGCCGACCACGCCGTGCTCACCGCTCTGGCCAACGACGTCGGCTACGAGCTCGTGTTCTCCCGTCAGCTGATCGCCACCGCGGGGCCGGCCGACATCGCCTTCGGACTCTCGACCAGCGGCGGGTCGGTGAACCTGCTCCGCGCCTTCGTCGAGGCCCGCCGGCTCGGGCTGCTCAGCATCGGGCTGGCCGGCTACGACGGCGGCAGCATGGCGGCTTCCGACACCATCGACCACTGCCTCGTCGTGCGATCCGACAGCGTCCACCGGATCCAGGAGGTGCAGAGCGCTGTGGTGTTCGCGCTGTGGGAGCGCGTGCAGCGACACATGAGCGAAGGGAGCGGGGATGACGCGTGACGTCCGAGAGTCGGCGGTGCTGGAGCGGATAGAGGCCTTCCGGCGGCGTCGTCCTCGCCTGACCGACGAGATCGTCACCTTGGCCCACGGCGCGGGCGGGAAGTCGTCCGCGGCCCTGATCGATGCCGTCTTCCTCGAAGCGTTCGCCAACGACTCGCTGGCCCCGCTCGCCGACGCCGCTCGGCTCGACCTGCCGGGGGGCGACCGCCTCGCCTTCAGCACCGACTCCTTCGTCGTGCGTCCCCGCTTCTTCCCGGGCGGGTCGATCGGGCACCTCGCCGTGCACGGGACGGTCAACGACGTGGCCATGCTCGGCGCTCGTCCCCGCTGGCTGTCGGCGGCGTTCGTCATCGAGGAGGGCTTCGCCATCACCGAGCTGCGAGACATCGTGGCCGACATGGCCGAAGCCGCTCGAACGGCGGGCGTGACGATCGTGGCGGGGGACACCAAGGTCGTGGACCGGGGCGCCGCCGACGGGCTCTACATCACGACCGCCGGCGTCGGTGTGCTGCCCGACGGACCGCGCCCTGGGCCCCGAGCTCGTGCAACCCGGCGACGTCGTCCTCGTGTCAGGGACCATCGGCGACCACGGGATGGCGGTGATGCTGGCGCGCGGCGATCTGGCGCTGGAGGCGGACATCCGCTCGGACACGGCGCCGCTCGGCGACCTCGTCGAGGCGCTGTTCGAGGCCGCCCCGTCCACTCGTTGGATGCGCGATCCGACTCGCGGCGGGCTGGGGACGGTCTGCAACGAGCTGGCCCAGGCCACGAACCTGGCCGTGGTGCTCGACGAGGTGAAGATTCCGATCGACCCGGCGGTGAACGCAGCCTGCGACCTGCTCGGGATCGATCCGCTGTACGTGGCCAACGAGGGAAAGCTCGTGGCGGTGGTGGCACCCGACGAGGCGGACGTCGCCCTCGCGGCCCTGAGATCGACCCCCGTGGGCGCAGCCGCCGTGGCCGTGGGTGAGATCCATGCCGATCCCGAGGGGATCGTCGTCCTCCTCACCTCCTTCGGTGGCACCCGCATCGTGGACATGCTCGTGGGCGATCCGCTGCCGCGGATCTGCTGACCGTCCAAGTGGCTGCCGCCGCTTCGGTTCGCCGCCGGATCCGAGTCACCGGCACGGTGCAGGGGGTGGGGTTTCGCCCGTTCGTGTATCGCCAGGCCACGCGGCTGGGGTTGCGCGGGTGGGTGCAGAACGACAGCGCCGGCGTGCTGATCGAGGTGGAGGGACACGAGCCGGCCGTGCTCGAGCTGGCCCGGATCCTCGTCGAAGCCCCACCTCCCCTGGCGCTCGTCGGCACCGTCACCACGGGTGTGGTCCCCGTCGAAGGGGACGAGGGCTTCTCGATCATCGCCAGCGGCGCCCGTGGCCGAGCCACGGCACCGGTGAGCATCGACACCGCGGCCTGCGCAGCGTGCCTCGCCGAGGTCGATGACCCGGCCGACCGTCGTCATCGCTACCCGTTCACGAACTGCACGGACTGCGGACCGCGCTACACGATCGTGCGCTCGGTGCCCTACGACCGCCCCGCCACCACGATGGCCGGCTTCGCGATGTGCGCCGCCTGCCGAACCGAGTACGACGACCCCACCGACCGTCGCTTCCACGCCCAGCCCAACGCCTGCCCGGAGTGCGGACCGCGCCTGTCGTGGACCCCGATCCAGGGCGCGGGCGAGCGTTGCCAAGCAGATGGAGCGATGCGGGCGGCGGTCGCCGCGCTGCGCGCCGGATGGATCGTCGCTGTGAAGGGCATCGGCGGCTTCCACCTGGCCGTCGACGCCGGGAACGAGGCGGCGGTGGCCGAGCTGCGCCGGCGCAAGGCGCGTGACGACAAGCCGTTCGCGGTGATGGTGCCGGACCTCACCGCGGCGCGGACCCTCTGCCAGCTCAGCGACGCAGCCGTCGACGGGCTCGCCTCCCCGGGTCGCCCGATCGTCCTCGCTCCGCGACTAGAGGGGGCGGCGGTGGCGCCCGGCGTGGCTCCCGGTCTGGCTGACCTCGGAGTCCTGCTCGAGTACTCGCCGCTGCACCACCTCCTCCTGGCCGGTGTGGGCCGGCCGCTCGTCATGACCAGCGGCAACCTCAGCGACGAGCCCATCGCCCACGAAGACGACGACGCCCTCGCTCGCCTGGCTCCCCTGGTGGACGGCGTGCTGGGCCACGACCGAGGCATCCACATCCGCTGCGACGACTCGGTGATGAGGTCCACCTCCGTCGGGGGCACCCAGGTGCTCCGCCGTTCCCGTGGCCTGGCCCCGGAGCCGATCCCGCTGGCGATGGCGGCGACCCGGCCCATCCTGGCCGTCGGTGCCGAGCTCAAGAGCACGGTCGCGGTCACCCTCGGGGCGGAGGTGGTCGCCAGCCACCACATCGGCGACCTCGAGCACCTCGCCACCTACCGGTCGTTCCTTCAGGCCATCGACCACCTGCGAGGTCTCTACGACGTGACGCCGGAGCTGGTCGCCCACGACCTGCACCCGGAGTACCTCTCCACGAAGCTGGCGTCGGACCTCGACCTCCCCACCCTCGGCGTGCAGCACCACCACGCCCACATCGCAGCGTGCCTGACCGAGCACGGTCGAGCCCATCCGGTGCTGGGCCTGGTCTTCGACGGGTCGGGCTACGGCACCGACGGCACGCTGTGGGGCGGCGAGCTCCTCGTCGCCGACCTGCGCGGGTTCGAGCGCGTCGGCCACCTCGCCCCGATAGCGATGCCCGGCGGAGGAGCCGCGATCCGCGAGCCGTGGCGCATGGGTGTGGCGTGGGCCCATCGAGCCGGGGTCGACGATCCGTTCACCGATCCCCGGGCCGACGCGGTCCGGTCGCTGGTTGCGGTAGGTCAGGGGCCGGTGACGACGAGCGTGGGCCGGCTCTTCGATGCCGTCGCCGCTCTCCTCGGCATGCGCCCGACCGTCAGCTACGAGGCCCAGTCCGCCATCGAGCTGGAGGCCCTGGCCCGCTCCGTGCCCCGCGCCGAGGCGCCGACCTTCCCGGTAGAGGTGGGCCGGGATCCGGCGGGGATGGTGCTCATAGACCCCCGCCCGCTCGTCGCCGCGCTGGTGGTCGCCCGGCGGCGGAGGGACCCGACAGCGCTGCTGGCCGCGGGGTTCCACGAGTCGATCGGCCGCGCCGCGGCGGGGGCTGCGGTCGAGCTGGCCCGCGAGCACGGGCTCGACACCGTGGCGCTCAGCGGCGGTGTCTTCCAGAACTCCCGACTGAGCGAGGTGGTCGAAGAGGCGATCCGGGCGGCCGGCCTCGAGGTCCTCGTCCATCGGATCGTCCCGCCCAACGACGGAGGCATCAGCATCGGCCAAGCGGCCGTCGCCGCCGCCCACACCACCTGACCCCTCGCGGCTGAGGCAGGCGAGGGGCGGCAGTAGGTGCGAAATGCACCCGTTTACGTCGACGCCATACGGAGGCACATTGGGACGGCGCAGAGGGGCGCCCGCAACTCCCTCGCGCGGGGAGGTCTGCCCGTGTCCGCGACCAAGGAAGCTCCGCCGGACGAAGCCGTGATCCACGTCCTTTGGATCAACGCCGGATTGAGCTGCGATGGCGATTCGGTCGCTCTCACCGGTGCGACGCAGCCGAGCATCGAGGAGATCGCTCTGGGTGCCCTCCCTGGGCTGCCCAAGATCGCGGTGCACTGGCCGCTCATCGACTTCGAGTGCGGTCCCAACGGCGGGGCCGATGACTTCCTGGAGTGGTTCTTCAAGGCCGATCGCGGCGAGCTGGAGCCTTTCGTGCTCATCGTCGAGGGCTCGATCCCAAACGAGGCCATCAAGCGGGAGGGCTACTGGTGTGGCTTCGGAAACAACCCCGACACCGATCAGCCCATGACCACCAGCGAGTGGCTCGATCGACTCACTCCCAAGGCGCTGGCCGTCCTGGCCGTGGGCACGTGCGCCACCTATGGCGGCATCCATGCCATGGCCGGGAACCCAACCGGGGCCATGGGGGTACCCGACTACCTGGGCTGGGACTGGAAGTCCAAGGCCGGCATCCCGATCGTCTGCGTGCCCGGATGCCCGGTGCAGGGCGACAACCTGTCGGAGACGATCCTCTACCTGCTGTACATGGCCACCGGCCAGGCACCGATGATCCCGCTCGACGATGCTCTGCGACCGCAGTGGCTCTTCGGGGCGACCGTGCACGAGGGCTGCGACCGGGCTGGCTACTACGAACAGGGTGACTTCGCGACGGAGTACGGCTCGCCGAAGTGCATCGTGAAGCTCGGCTGTTGGGGGCCGGTCGTGAACTGCAACGTTCCCAAGCGGGGGTGGATCAACGGCGTCGGCGGTTGCCCGAACGTCGGCGGCATCTGCATCGGCTGCACGATGCCCGGCTTCCCCGACAAGTTCATGCCGTTCATGGACGAGCCACCGGGCGCCCGGGTGTCGACCAAGGCCAGCGGACTCTACGGATCGGCGGTGAGGAGCCTGCGGAAGATGACCAACCGCACCCTCAACAAGGAGCCGAAGTGGCGCACGACGGGGTCGAACCTGACCTCCGGACACACGAAGACCTGGAGCTGACGTCATGGCCGTGACCAAGAGCAAGACACCCGATGCCGACGGCCTCGTCGACATGGCGTGGGACCCGATCACCCGGATCGTCGGGAGCCTCGGGATCTACACGAAGATCGACTTCGGGCAGGGCAAGGTCGCCGAGTGCCAGAGCACGTCGTCGATCTTCCGCGGCTACAGCATCTTCATGAAGGGCAAGGACCCGCGCGACGCCCACTTCATCACCAGCCGCATCTGCGGCATATGCGGAGACAACCACGCCGTGTGCTCGTGCTACGCCCAGCAGATGGCGTACGGCGTGCGCCCACCGAACCTGGGGGAGTGGATCGTCAACCTCGGCGAGGCGGCCGAGTACATGTTCGACCACAACATCTTCCAGGAGAACCTGGTGGGGGTCGACTACTGCGAGAAGATGATCGCCGAGACCAACCCGGGCGTGCTCGAGCAGGCGAACCGCACGGAGGCCCCGAACGCCGAGGCCCACGGGTACAAGACGATCGGCGACATCATGCGGTCGCTGAACCCGTTCTCGGGTGAGTTCTACCGGGAGGCCCTGCAGGTCTCGCGGTACACGCGCGAGATGTTCTGCCTGATGGAGGGACGTCACGTCCACCCGTCCACCCTCTACCCGGGTGGTGTCGGCACCACCGCCACCATCCAGCTCTTCACCGACTACATCACGCGGCTGATGCGCTACGTGGAGTTCATGAAGAAGGTCGTGCCCATGCACGACGACCTGTTCGACTTCATCTACGCCGCCATGCCGGGATACGAGGAGAACGGGCGACGGCGCATCCTGCTCGGCTGCTGGGGAGCCTTCCAGGACCCCGACGTCTGCAACTTCGAGTACAAGGACATGGAGGCGTGGGGCCGGGCCATGTTCGTCACCCCCGGCGTGGTCGTCGATGGCAACCTCGTCACCAACTCCCTCGTCGACATCAACCTCGGCATCCGCATCCTGCTCGGCTCGTCGTACTACGACGACTGGGAGGGCCAGGAGATGTTCGTCACGAAGGACCCGCTCGGCAACCCCGTCGACCGCCGCCACCCCTGGAACCAGCACACGAACCCCAAGCCCCAGAAGCGCGACTTCTCCGACAAGTACAGCTGGGTCATGTCACCGCGCTGGTTCGACGGCACGGACCACCTCGCCCTCGACACCGGCGGCGGACCTCTCGCCCGCCTGTGGTCGACGGCTCTCTCGGGGCTCGTGAACACCGATGAGCTGAAGGCCACCGGGCGCAGCGTGGAGATCCACCTCCCCAAGACGGCTCTGAAGCCCGAGGTCACCTTCGAGTGGAAGATCCCGGAGTGGTCGAACACCATCGAGCGCAACCGGGCTCGCACCTACTTCCAGGCGTACGCGGCGGCGGCCGCCCTGCACTTCGCCAAGAAGTCCCTCGAGGAGATCCGCGCCGGCCACACCAAGACGTGGGCCGAGTTCAAGGTGCCCGACGAAGGCATCGGCTGTGGCTTCACCGAAGCCGTTCGCGGCGTGCTGTCGCACCACATGGTGATCAAGGGCGGCAAGATCGCCAACTACCACCCGTACCCGCCCACCCCGTGGAACGCCAACCCCACGGACAGCTTCGGCACTCCCGGGCCGTACGAGGACGCTGTGATGAACACGCCGATCTTCGAGGAGAACTCGATCGACGACTTCAAGGGGATCGACATCATGCGGGCCGTTCGCAGCTTCGACCCCTGCCTGCCGTGCGGCGTGCACATGTACCTCGGCGACGGCAAGGTGCTGCGCAAGGAGCACTCCCCGACGGGCCTGCCCACGCTCGAAGGCTGATCGAACCGGCCCGAAGGAGGCCCTTGGCAGCACCCATCGACCTCCGGGTCGCAGGCGATCGGATCGAGGAGCTCCTCGAGCAGCTGGAGACCTCGCTGGACGGCCGCGACTTCGAGCAGGTGCAGGACGTCATCAGCCTGGTCACGGAGCTCTACGGCGGAGGCCTGGCGCGGATCCTGGAGCTGGCCGGAGAGGACACCGCCCTGCGGGAGCGCCTCGCCGAAGACGACCTCGTGGCGTCGCTCCTCGTCCTCCACGACCTCCATCCGCTCGACCTCGACGCCCGCGTGCACCACGCCCTGGAATCGGTCCGGCCCTACCTCGGGTCCCACGGGGGCGACGTCGAGATCGTGAGCATCGACGGCGCAGCCGGAGTCGTCACCCTGCAGATGCTCGGCAGCTGCGACGGCTGCGCATCCAGCTCGGTCACCCTCGAGCTGGCGGTGCAGCGCGCCATCGAGGAGGCGGCCCCCGAGATCACCCGCATCGACGTCGTCGGCGGCCCCGACGACCCTGCCCCGGGTGGGCCGGTCGCCACGCCCGTGTCCCTCGGCCGCAAGCCCCAGCACGACGCACCGACCATGGCGCCGATCTACGGGTTGCGGGCGCTGGCTCCCGGGCGGGTCGGTCCGCTGGAGATCGAGGGCGTCAAGCTGATCGTCTGCCGCGTCGGCCCCCAGCTCTACGCCTACCGCAGCGCCTGTCCGGCATGCGCCAGCGCTCTCGACACGGCCACCGTGGAGGGTCCCGTGCTCCGCTGCAGCGTCTGCGGCGCGGCCTACGACCTCCCGCGCGCCGGACGCAGCCTCGACGGTGAC
Organism: uncultured Microthrixaceae bacterium; assembly: GCA_963846555.1. Classification (GTDB taxonomy): domain Bacteria; phylum Actinomycetota; class Acidimicrobiia; order Acidimicrobiales; family VFJN01; genus VFJN01. The sequence continues at coordinate 2,800,259 of CAWJWI010000004.1, read as the reverse complement.
TCCACCCACCTCGATCCGCTGCCGCTCGTCGAGGACGGCGGCGAGGTGCGGATAGCCGTCTCGGCGGCGCGATGACGGACCCTCTCGCCATCCTGCAGCGCATCCGACAGGCCCCGGCGCGGCCGCGCCCGGGGGAGCGGTGCGAGATGTGCGGCGAGCTCGTGGCCGACGAGCACGAGCACGTCGTGAACGTCGAATCTCGCAGCCTCATGTGCACCTGCCGCGGCTGCTGGTTGCTGTTCACCAGCAGCGGTGCGGGCGGAGGCAAGTACCGGGCCGTCCCCGACCGGTACCTGTCGCTCGGCGAGCTGGCCATCGCCCCCGGCGGCTGGGACGAGCTGCAGATCCCGGTGAGCGTGGCGTTCTTCTTCCGGAACTCCCTCCTCGACTCGGTGGCCGCGTTCTACCCCAGCCCAGCCGGAGCAACCGAGTCGCTGCTCCCGCTCGACGCGTGGGCCCGCCTCGTCGCCGACAACGAGGTGCTGGCATCGATGGAGGCCGACGTCGAAGCCCTCATCGTCCGCCGGGACGAGACGCACACAGATGCCTACCTCGTGCCGATCGATGCCTGCTACGAGCTCGTGGGTGAGCTGCGGAGGCTCTGGAAGGGCTTCGACGGAGGCGCCGAGGCCCGCAGCGCCATGGACGCCTTCTTCGATCGCCTGGCCGAGCGGGCTTCATGACGGATCTCTCCATCTCCGTCGTCTCGAGCCAGCCGGACCCATACGCGGCGGTCCCTACGGTTCTGCTCCGGCTCCGGATCGAGACGCCCGAGGCCGAGCCCGTGCACGCCATGGTGCTCAAGGCGCAGATCCGGATCGAACCCCAGAAGCGCCGCTACTCCCCCGAGGAGGAGGTGCGGCTGCTGGAGCTGTTCGGCGAGTCGCCCCAGTGGGGCGATTCGCTCAAGCCCTTCTTGTGGACGCACGTGACGACCACAGTGGCCGAGTTCACCGGGAGCACCGAGGTCGACCTGCCCGTTCCGTGCACGTACGACTTCGAGGTGGCCGCGGCCAAGTACCTCCACTCCATCGGCGACGGCGAGATCCCGATCGTGCTGCTCTTCAACGGCACGATCTTCAGCTATCGGGACGGCGGGTTGATCGTGCAGCCCGTCGCGTGGCACGTCGAGGCCGAGCACCGCCTTCCCGTCCGTGTGTGGCGGGCGACGATGGACGGCTTCTTCCCGAACAGCGGGTGGATCCGGCTGCGCACCGACACGATCGACGCGCTCACCCGGTACAAGGCCGATCGGGCCCTCCCGTGCTGGGAGGACGCCTTCGAACGCCTTCTCAAAGAGGCGCAGGAGCCATGACCGGAGACCCCTTCGAGCGGGCTCAGCGCGTGGCCGACGCAGTGCTGTGGGAGGGCTACGTGCTCTATCCATACCGTGCGTCGGCGGCCAAGAACCAGGTGCGTTGGCAGTACGGCGTGCTCACCCCTCGGGCGTTCAGCGAAGCCGACGGCTTCGAGGCCTGGACCATGCAGACCGAGTGCCTGCTGGAGTTCGGGCTCGAGGCGACCGTCGACGTGAAGCTCCGCTACCTGCAGGTGCAGACCCGCACCGTTGAGGAGCTCGTGGACGGCGCCTTCAAGCCTGTGGCCGAGCTGGAGGTTGACGGTGAGCTGTGGGCGAGCTGGGACGAAGCGGTGGAGCACGTCCTCGACATCCCCGCCTTCGATCTGGCTCGCCCTAGCACCAGTGAGATCCCGATCACGTTGGCTGCCGGCCGCGAGGTCGAACCGCTCGGCAAGCTCGGTCGTGTGGTTCGCGAGCGCTGTGCGGTCGACGCCATCGTGCGCGTCGAGTCTGCGCACTGCCCTGGCCCGTACCCGCTGACCAAGCTCCGGGTCGCGGTCGAGAACCGCACTGACTGGTGCGAGCCGGCCGTTCGGCGGGACATCGTCATGCGTCGGTCGCTCGTCGCGGTGCACACCCTTCTCCACACGGACGACGCTCGGTTCATCTCACTCCTCGAGCCGCCGGAGTTCGCTCGGGCCGCAGTCGAGGTCTGCAACAACCTCGGGACGTTCCCGGTGCTCATCGGTGATCCGAACGAGCCCACCACCGTGCTGTCCTCGCCGATCATCCTGTACGACCACCCGGAGGTCGCTGCCGAGAGCCCCGGTGACATGTGCGACGCGACTGAGATCGACGAGATCCTCGCTTTGCGGATCTTGACCCTCACCGACGACGAGAAGCGCCTCGCTCGCAGCACCGATCCTCGCGCCGCGGCGATCGTCGACCGGATCGAGGGCTTCTCCCCCGAGGTCTTCGCCAGCCTGCACGGCGAGATGCGCAGCGTCGGGTCGGCGCCTCCGCAGGAGGATGTCATCCCCTGGTGGGAGCCGGCCGTGGATGCGTCCGTGAACCCCTGGGAGGACTCCATCCAGATCGCTGGCGTGGAGGTCACCAAGGGGTCGAAGGTCCGTCTCCGCCCGGGGCAGGTCGGGGGGCGCCGCACCGACGCACAGGACCTGTTCCTCGTGGGCATGGAGGCGACCGTCGAGGGCGTGTTCTTCGACGTGGACGGCGAGCAGCACGTGGCCGTCCTGCTCGACGACGACCCCGGGGCCGAGCTCCAGCGCGCCCAGGGCCGCTTCCTCTACTTCCACCCCGACGAGGTCGTGCCGATCCCATGACCACCCTCATCGCCGGCATCGGCAACATCTTCAACCGCGACGATGGCTTCGGCAGCGAGGTGACCCAGCGGCTCCTGACCGTGGCGATGCCCTCGGATGTGCGGGTCGAGGACTACGGCATCCGGGGCCTGCACCTGGCTCTCGATCTGCTCGACGGCTGCGACCTGCTCGTGCTCGTCGACGCTCTGGCCAGCGACGATCCTCCCGGCACCGTGTCCGTGCTCGAGCCCGACCAGGATGGCTCGGACGCCCCGCCGCTCGATGCCCACCTGATGGACCCGCAGTCCGTCCTCCGCATGGTGGCCGAGCTCGGCGGGAGGATCGATCGCGTGGTCGTCGTCGGCTGCCGGCCCGAAGACCTCGGGGAGGGGATCGGGCTCTCCGCGCCGGTGGCAGCCGCCGTGGCGCCCGCCGTGCGGGTGGTCCAAGACCTCATCGCTGAAAGGAAGCCCCCATGCTCCGTCGCCTAGTCCTGCTCGTCGCGGCCGCCGGAGCTGTCGCTGTGGCCGTGAAGGAGCTCGCGCCCGACGTTCGTAGGTACCTCAAGCTCAGGGAGATGTGATCCATGGAAGCACTCGGAGTGGTGTTCCTCGTACTGCTCGCCGTGATGGCCGTGCTTGCGCTGGTCGTCCTCGTCATGTCCTTGCCCGACATCTCGCGGTACCGGCGCCTGCGCCGCATGTGACCGCCCGTCCTCAGCCCTAGGAGTCCTCATGTGCCTTGGCATCCCGGGCCAGCTCGTCGAGCTGTGCGCCGACAACGACCAGCTCGCCCGCGTCGAGGTGACGGGCGTGCGGCGGCTGATCAACATCGGGCTGCTGGAAGACGAGGTCCTCGAGCCGGGCGACTGGGTCCTCATCCACGTCGGCTTCGCCATGTCGAAGATCGACGAAGAGGAGGCTTCGGTGGCGCTGGCCTCCCTGAAGCTGATGGGGTCGGGGCTGGACGACGAGATGGAGATGATCAGGGGGACGGCGCGATGAGGTTCGTCGACGAGTACCGCGATCCGGTGGCATCTCGGAGGGTCCTGTCGAGGATCGTCGAGCTGGCCGGCACGGAGCGCCACTACAAGCTCATGGAGGTGTGCGGCGGCCACACCCACACCATCTACCGGCACGGCATCGAGCACGTCCTGCCCCAGAACGTCGAGCTCGTCCACGGCCCGGGTTGCCCCGTGTGCGTCATCCCGATGGGCCGGATCGACGACGCCATCGCGGTGGCCGAGACGCCCGGCGTCATCTTCACGAGCTTCGGCGACATGATGCGCGTGCCGGGCGGCAACGGCACCCTGCTCGAGGCCAAGGCGAGGGGCGCCGACGTGCGCTTCGTCTACTCGCCGCTGGACGCGCTGAAGGTGGCGGTCGACAACCCCGACCGGCAGGTGGTCTTCTTCGCCGTCGGCTTCGAGACGACTGCTCCGTCGACAGCGGTCACGCTTCTCAAGGCACGCGATGACGGAGTGATGAACTTCAGCGTCTTCTCGAACCACGTGACGATCGTGCCGCCCATCAAGGCGATCCTCGAGTCGCCTGACCTCCGCCTCGATGGCTTTCTCGGGCCGGGGCACGTGTCGACTGTCGTCGGCAACCACCCCTACCGGTTCGTGACCAAGGAGTACGGCAAGCCGCTCGTGACCGCAGGCTTCGAGCCGCTCGACATCCTGCAGGCCGTCGCCATGCTCCTGGCCCAGATCAAGGAGGGGCGTTGCGAGGTGGAGAACCAGTACACCCGCATCGTCCGTGACGAAGGCAACCCTCGCGCCTTGCGATTCCTCGCCGAGGTGTTCGAGCTCCGTCCGCACTTCGAGTGGCGGGGCCTCGGCTTCATCGCTCAGAGCGCTCTCAAGCTGCGCGACGAGTTCGCCCCTTGGGATGCGGAGCTGCTCTTCGAGGTGCCGGGCGTACGGGTCGCCGACCCGAAGGCTTGCCAGTGCGGCGAGGTGCTCAAGGGCGTCATCAAGCCCTGGGAGTGCAAGGTGTTCGGGACGGCGTGCACCCCTGAGACCCCGATCGGCACGTGCATGGTGTCCTCCGAGGGGGCATGTGCCGCGTACTACAACTTCGGGCGCCTCCATCGGGAGGCCGCCGTCACCCTTGGTCGAGCGTCGGTCTGAGCGTGCACGAGCTCTCCCTCTGCCAGGCCATCCTCGAGCACGTCGAGGCGCGGTCCCAGGGCCGCCCGGTGCGGCAGGTCGACGTCCGCATCGGCCACCTGCGCCAGGTCGTGCCCGATTCCCTGCAGTTCTCATGGCTGATGCTCACCGAGGGCACAGAGCTCGACGGAGTCGAGCTGGTCGTCGAGCACGTTCCCGCCGTGGTGCGCTGCTCATCGTGCGGCGCGGAGACGACCCTCGACCTGCCGGTGCTGGCCTGCGCCACCTGCGAGGGCCTCGAGGTGGAGCTGCTCAGCGGCGAGGAGCTGGATCTGGCCTCGATCGACGTGGCCGAGGAGGTGCTCTGATGGGTCGCTTCCACCGCCACTCCGACGGCACCGAGCACTCCCACGACCACGACCACGACCACCGGGATGTCGGAGACCACAGCGGCTACCCAGAGACGGGGGTCTCCCGCATCGCCGTGCTCGAGTCGATCCTCTCCGAGAACGACCGGGTGGCCGACGCCAACAGAGCCGACCTTGCTGCCCACGGGGTGTGGGCGGTCAACGTGATGTCCTCCCCGGGCGCCGGCAAGACGGCCCTGCTGAAGCGCACCCTGGTCACGATGGGCGAGGAGGTGCGCGCAGGCGTGGTCGAGGGTGACATCGCCACGAGCCTGGACGCCGATGAGCTCGAGGGCCTCGGTGCGGCCATCTCCCTCGTGAACACGAGCGCCGGGTTCGGCGGTGAGTGCCACCTCGACGCGGTCATGGTGCGCTCCGGGCTGTCGCGCTTGTCGCTCGAGCAGATCGACCTGCTGCTCGTGGAGAACGTCGGGAACCTCGTGTGCCCGGCCGAGTTCGATGTCGGCGAGCACGCCAAGGCGATGGTGTACGCGGTCACCGAAGGCGAGGAGAAGCCCCTGAAGTACCCCGTGATGTTCCGCGCCGCCGATGTCGTGGTGGTCAACAAGATCGACCTCCTCCCGCACCTCGACTTCGACTTGGACCTCTTCCTCTCCAACCTGCGCTCGGTGAACCCCGGCGCGGCCGTCATCCCGGTCAGCGCTCGCACTGGAGAGGGCACCGAGGATTGGTGCGGCTGGCTGCGACGCGGTCTCGCCGGGGGAGCGCGGCTCACCCCGTCTGGAGCGTCCATCTCTGGAAGCATTGCGGCCCATGACGCCGTCTCAGACTCCGCGCCCGGTCGCCGCGGCGGAGGCAGCCGCTAGAGGCCTCCTGGACGCCATCCTCGAGACGTCGGATGACGCCATCCTCAGCCACGACATGGATGGCCGCATCGTCACCTGGAACCCGACCGCCGAGCGCTACTTCGGTCAGCCTGGCGCCGACATCCTCGGCCAACGGTCGGTGGACCTGTTCGCCGAGCACCTGCGCGGGGAGATCGAGGCGGTGTTCGACCAGGTCAGGGCCGGCGACCGGGTCGACCGCTTCGAGACAGAGATCCTGCGAGGGGATGGCATGCCGGTGCCGATCTCGTTGTCCCTCTGCCCTGTCTTGGGCCCCGACGGTCAACCGGTGGCCTCGCTGCTGATCGCACGGGACATCACCGAGCAGCGACTCGCCCAGGCCAGCCTGGCCGAGATCGAGGCTCGGGTCCGCGACAGCGAGGAGCTGGCCAATGTCGGCAGCTGGCTCTGGGACAGGCGGACCGGTGCAGTGCAGTGGAGCGACGAGTTCCACCGCATCCACGGGCTCGATCCGCTCGAGTTCGACGGGACCCTCGACGCCCACCTCGCGCGGGTCCACCCGTCGGACCGCGCGGTCGTCGGTGCCGGGATGGCTGGGTCCGCCGAGTCCGGCCGAGCGTTCGACGAGCAGTACCGCATCGTCCGGCCCGACGACGAGGTGCGCCTCGTTCACGCTCGCGCCCAACCGATGATCGGGTCCGACGGCGCGGTCGTGGGGCTCCGCGGCATCGGCCAGGACATCACCGAGCGGGCGTAGGTCGCGGGCTCACCCCTCGCGCGCGACGAGGTGGCGCACGCGGTCCACGAGATCGCCAGCGTCCTCGGACGAGTCAGCCGTGCCGTCGACGACGTTGGCCAGCTCTCGCATCGTGTGGCCGAGGTGGGATCGCATCGCCGTCACCACCTCGGCGAACTCCTCAGATTGACCGAGTCGCTTCAGCGACCCGGCCACCTGATCGAGGTCCTTGCTGCCGGCCTTCGCGCCGATCACGTAGCCGACCAAGAGCGCCAAGAAGGCCACCATCGCTAAACCTCCTCGAGGTCAGCTTCGATGTGCAGGTGGACCCGCACATCCGGATAGATGCGCAACATGAGAACCGTGGGAGACGGCACGTCGAAGTCACGGATGTCGAACACCTGCTCGCCCGTGACCTCCAACCGCTTGTCGGACATCACCTCGACGTGCACGGAGCCCTGGACGGGTCGAGTGACCCCGTGAAAGGTGAGCTCGCCTCCGAGCCGGTGTCGACCGGCTCCGCCGCTGGCCATGCACTCGGTCAGGTCCAGCAAGGCCAGCGGGAACCGGGAGCCGTCGATCCGGCGCAGGAGCTCGGCGTCGTAGAGGCTGTTCCCCGAGCGCAGACCAGCCACCGCGATCTCCACGTGGGCCGAGGGCTGCGTGTCCACGTGCAGAAGGCCGTCTGACACGCAGGCTTCGATGTGGCCAGTCATCCCGATGGCCCCGAAGCTGATCGGTCCGACGGTCGAACGGACCTCGACGAGGGCGACGGAGCGATCGGGGGAGAGCCGAAAGCGCTGGGGCCCACAGGCATCTCTGCGGGCTGGGCTCGGGCCCTGCCCAGCGGAATCGACTCGATCCGGGCTGACGGTCCTCAGGTGCCGCTGGGGGGGCGACGTCGGTGACACGGGCGACCAGCCCGGAGCAAGGGTCGCAGCCCACCCGCCGTCGACTTCGGCGAGGGTGGCGTCGACGCTGCCGGTGGCCTGGTATCGGCGCAGGACGTGGCCGAGCAGGTCACGCTCCTCCTTGATGACGCTCATCCAAGCTCCGAGCACCTGCTCTCCGAGAGGCGTGACGCCGTACACGCGGCGCTCCCGACCAGCTGTCGGGACCTCCGACCACGACCTCACCAGCCCGTCCTTCTCGAGACGGGCGAGGGCGCGGTACACGGTGGGACGGTCGATCTTGCCGAAGTTGAGCTCGCGCAGCTCCTTCTCGAGGCTGTAGCCGTGGCCCGGGTGCTCGGACAACAGCAGGAGCACAGCGGGTAGGACGAAGCGCCGCGGTGGGGCGAGCGCGAACCGCGATGCTCGTTCATCTTCGGGGCCCGCGCTCTGAATGGAGTCTTCCATCGGGTAGCACCCCCTGGCGGTGCACCGTAGGTCACTCATCGAAGGCCTGCCATGAGTGGCAAACGCACCGATGTACACCGGTGTGGGAATGGCGTAGGCATGTTCCCGGTGCACGCGATTCGGAAGCTGGTGACGTCGACAGCCCTGGCTGTCGTGGCAGGCCTGCTCGTGAAGTCTCTGCCAGACATAGCGCGGTACCTGAAGATCCGTGAGATGTAGGACCTGTGCCGCGCTACCGCATAGTGCCCGAGCGCTCCCGAGTCTGGATCGAGGGCCGATCGACGCTCCATGCGATCCACTCGACCGCCGACGGGCTCGAAGGCTTCATCCAGCTGGAACAGGACGAGTCCGGGCAGCCGACGCGCGCCACGCCCCCGGCCGGGAAGCTCTCGCTGCCCCTCGCCCGCCTGTCATCCGGCAACGCTCTGGAGGATGGGGAGCTGCGCCGGCGCATCGACATCAAGACCTTCCCAACCATCGATGGCATGCTCACGAACATGGAGCGCGTGGACGGCACCGACCGCTATCGCGTCAGCGGTGACCTCGCGTTCCGCGGGGTGCTCCGTGCCTGCGAGGACGAGATGAGCCTCGAGCCGGTCGACGATCGCACCGTCCGCCTCGAGGGTCGCTCGACGTTCGACATCCGTGACTTCGGGATGGATCCACCACGGTTGCTGATGGTGAGGGTCGAGCCCGAGGTGAAGGTCCGCGTCGAGATCATCGCGGAGCGAGAGGACGAGCGAACGTGATCGAGCTGCTTTCGTCGTCGGCCTTCGGGGCCGCGCTGGTCTTCGGGTTCCGGCACGGGTTCGACTGGGACCACATCGCGGCGCTCACCGACCTCACAGGGTCACAGGACGGCAGGCGGCGGTCCATGTGGCTGGCGACGCTGTACGCCCTCGGTCACGCCGCCATGGTCCTCGTCCTGGGGTGCGCGGCCATCCTGTTCACCGAGCAGGTGCCCGGCTCGGTCGACCTCCTGATGGAGCGGTTCGTCGGCGTCTCTCTGATCGCCCTCGGGCTCTGGATGGCGTGGACCGCACTGAGGACCGGCGGAGCGCCGCCGCTCCGGAGCAGGTGGATGCTCCTGATCGGGGCCGTGCGCCGTGTCGTGCGGCGCCCCTCGGACGACGTTCCCGTCGTCATCGAGCACGTCCACGCCCACGACCACGCCCAGCCGTTGCACGGGCACACCCACTCGCACGCCGACGCCGACCCCGTCGCTGACGGCACCGATCGCCACGGGAGCAGCGACGTGGTGGTCCAGCACCGCCATGTGCACCGCCACGTGGGGGTCGTCCCGCACGATCCGTTCATGCGATACGGCGGGTGGTCGTCGTTCGGAATCGGGCTACTGCACGGCGTGGGGGCGGAGACGCCCACGCAGGTGGTCGTCTTCGCGGCCGCGGCCAACGCGAGCGGCCGGCCCGCGAGCGTCGGGCTGCTGGTGTGCTTCATCGTCGGACTGCTCGCCTCCAACACCTTGGTCGCCGCGGCCAGCACCTTCGGGTTCGCCCGCGTCGTCGGCAACCGGATCGTCACCGCCACGCTGGCGGCCGTCACTGTCGCCTTCAGCCTCGGCGTCGGCACGCTCCTCCTGCTCGGCGAAGGAGCGGTGCTGCCCGAGATGCTGGGCGGCTCTTGACCGGATCGGCCCCAGCGCCCGTCACCTCATTGGACGCCGACGGACCACGCTCAGGGTGACCAGCGCCGCCGCTAGCACCGCGAAGGCGAGCGGGCCCGTGCTGCCGCCCGTGGCGGGGAGCCGGCCCGGCTCCGGAGCGGGCGCCACCCCCGGACCAGCCGGCCGAGCCGGAGCTCGGGGGGCACCACGCGTCACCCTCATGACCTCGAGGCCTGGGTCAGCGGCCAGCTCCGCCTCGCAGAAGTACATGGGGTTCCATCTCTTCTCGCTGTACATGCGGGTCTGGTCGGCGAAGTGCGGGCTCGTGACGTCCTCGGACTGCGAGTACGTGACGATGGCGTCCGCGTCGACTGGGCACCCGCCGTTCGTGGCCGGGTCGACGAAGTGGGCCGCCATGACGAACGACGAGCCGTGCACGATGTCGGAGTAGCCCGCTCGGGGCCCGGCCGTCCCGTTCCACCGCGCACTGATGGCGTTGAACACGCCTGCACCCCCGGGACCGCCGTGCACGGGTATGGCCTCGCCGTCCTTGACCTCGTACTGCCAGCCGCGGAGTCCGGCGTCCAGGGGGATGCCCGCCCGAGCGAGGTCGGCGACAGCGTCGCCGAGCGCCAGGGCCACACGGGGATTGGCGGTGTCGAGGTCCCGCGGGGTGCGGACGGGGTCGGTGGGGTCGAACGGCACCTCCCACGGCGCCCCCTCGGGCTCGACCAGCGAGAGGGGCAGCTGGTCGACGAGCTCGGGCGGGAGCTCCGCCAGTGCGACCCCAGCGACGTCTATCGGCAGCACAGCGCTCGTCAGTCGGGTCCAGAAGCGCCGGAAGAGCACGGCGCCCGACGAATCAAGGTCGTCACGCTGGTTCCAGCCCGCGAGGGCATCACAGGCATCTGCAGTGGAGACGGTGGTGCCCGCGCTCGTAGGCGCCGACCCGCCGAGTGACCGGCACAAGGTCACCACCTCGTCCCGCGCCAGCTCGCCGCCCATGTGGCGGTTGTTGAACACCACCTCCTGGAGCTCGTCCTGGGTGAACCCGTCGGCGGCCAGCTCCTCCTGAACCATGAGCAGCCCGAGACGGGTGCGCAGCGAACGCTCCGTGCCCTCGGCACCGACGATCCGTGCGAAGCCCTCGAGGGGCGCCTCAGGGTTCGACAGCCAGTAGCTGTCGTTGCCGTTCGTCACGTAGTCGTCCCGGAACAGGTGGGGGAGGTTGGCCGGCCCGAAGATGCCGGGGACGATCGCGTCGGGGTCGGTGTCCCACGCGCACTCGCTTCGCGACCCGTCCAGGGTCGGCAACCCGAGAGCCACGAAGGTGATGACGCCGAGCACCCCCGAGCACAGCGTGGCCTTGCTGTCGGTGACGTTGGGGACCACCGACACGTCGGAGTACAGGGCCCGGCCGTCCCGGTCAGCCGCGAGGGTGTTGACCCACGGCACGCTCAAGTACTCGCTTTGGATGTCGAAGAGCTCCTGGGTCGACTGGGCCTGGTTCCAGAGGAAGAACTGGTTGAGGTAGCGGACCTGGTTGTTGGCGTCGGCGAGGGCGTAGGCCTTGACCGGAGTCCATGGGAAGAGCGGCAGGCCGAGGAGGCTGGTGAGCATGGGGCCGTACCGGGTCGACCACAGAGTGCGGGTGGCCGTCCCGATCGTCCCGTCGGGCTGTAGGACCTCGACTGTGAGGTCCTGCGACGTCATGGCCTCGGGTTGTCCGTCGACCAGGTAGGTGGTGGGGTCGCCTGGTGCCAGCGTGAGCTCGAAGGGGGTGAACCGGAACGCGGTCGAGACGGTGTGCGACCAGGCCACGCCGTCGGTGTGGCCGATCAGCACGAGGGGCACGCCGTACAGGCCCGCGCCGGAGACGTTGACCCGACCCGGGATGGTGAGGTGCATCTGGTAGAGGCGCTCGCCGCCCTGCCAGGGGAAGTGCGGGTTGCCGAGCACCATCCCCATCCCGTTGTCGGTCGCGTCACCTCCGAGGGCGTACGCGTTCGAGCCGATGCCGATCGCCTCTCCCAGGCGACCGGGCAGGAGCTGGAGGACATCGACCTGGCCGGCCAGGCCGTCGGTGACGCCGGGCACGGACGGGACCACGCCGGCAACCGGCGGTTGGGCTGCGCCGATCCCGGTGATGGCCACGCCCGAGGACGCCATCGTGGCCAGCTGGAAGAACCGGCGGTACACGTCGATCTCGGTGAGGGGGCGCACCCAGCTCGCCCCGCGGCAGCGAGGATCCTCGATGCCTGCCGCACCACCGATGTCCGTCAGGTAGGCGTTGATGCCGGCCGCGTAGCCGCGGACCGAATCGCGGATCTCCGGGAGCGGCCCGTGCGGGGGCGCCTGGGCGAGCAGGTCCTCGAGCCGGCCCGACTCGTTCACCGAGGCGTAGAAGAAGTCCGAGCTCAGGTTGGTGTTGGTGGCGCCGTTCCCTCCGAAGGTCCACGTGCCCTCGGGCCCGAACCAGCGCGACCGCTCTGCACTGACCGTCACCGTGTAGTCCATGAGCGTGCAGATGTTGTCCTCGGCGAAGGCGTATCCGATGCCGAACCCGAGCGACGGGAAGTCGTCCGCCACGACGTGGGGCACCCCGAACCCGTCCCGACGGATGGTTGCGTCGTAGGCGGGCTGCTCCTGTGCGCTTGACGCGGCAGAAGGGGCGAGCGCTCCGACGAGGAGCACGGCCAGCCCTGAGAGCGCTGCCCGTCCCCAGGCCCGGTCGATCATCGGGGGAGGCTACGGGCTACGCGGGGACAGGCCGGACACGCCAGGCGAGGAGGGCGAGCAGCAGCAGGAGAGGAGCAGTGGGATCGCTCGTGCCGCCCGTGGCGGGCAGCCGCCCTGGGTCAGGAGCCGCGCCAGCGGCAGGGCGGCCGGACCTGGCGGCAGGTGAGGTCTCCGGCGCAGGGACAAGAGCGCCTCGCGCCCCGAGTGCGTGGGCCAGGTCGCTCCCGGCGAGCACGGGGAACAGGAGGCGGGAGCCCCCCTCACCGAGCCGGATCGTGTTCAGGGCGGGCGAGCCGGGCAGCGACGCGCCAGAGGTGCCGAGCACGTGGAGGCGGAGACGGTGGCCGGCGTCGAACTGGTTCCCGATGGGCCACAGCTCGACGTGGTAGCGCCGCTCCTGCCCGATCGGGGTGTCGACTCGCTCGCCGTACCGCCCGTACGGCTGCACCACGTTGCCGGCGTCGTCGACGAGCGACTGGTCGAGGTCAAGGCCGGGGAAGGCGCTCTTGAGCCGTCCGGCCGCCATCGGATGGGTGCTGCCGTCGGGCCAGACGTCGGACAGCACTGCGTAGAGGTCGGTCTCGGGTGCGGTGCTCGACAGCACGAGCTCGAGGCTGGCCGGCCCGGCCGCCTGCACTGCGGTGGTGAACGGCTCGGTGGTGTAGCTGAGGCCCAGCGGCTCGGCCAGAGCCATGTCGGTCAGGATCGGTGACTCGTTGAAGATCCCCAGGATGGCCGCGTTGTACGGGTCGGTGGCGGTGGGCAGCGAGGGCAGCGCCGGGTAGGACTGCGTGGCCGCGGCAGCCGGGCCGAGCACGAGCGTGCCGTCGTTGAGCGAGGTGGCCGTGCCGCTCGGGGTCGGGTCGAGAGCGAGGTCCGCCCAAGCCGTGCCGGGGAGGGGCCAGTCGGTGCCGTCGCGCCGCACGAACCGTCCCGCCAGCATGTCCTCCCGATCGCCGTTGGCCATGAACAGCTGGACTACGGGCTCGCGGTCGATGCCGTTGTCGACGTCGCGCAGGTAGCGCTCGAACCACGCCCTCCGCTGCTCGTCGTGTCCGCCCGAACCGACGGGGACGCCGTCGTGGGCGCCGACGACGAGCAGGTGGGCGCCGTCGTCACGCAGGGCCTGGAAGGCCTGGAAGGCGCCGCGGGACTCGACATCGAAGAAGCCGTCGACCATGAGGATCGGGAGGTCGTTCACGTCACCGCGGAAGCCGCGCTCCCGCCACCAGCCGTCCAGCGTGGTGTGGCTGAGGAAGTCGACGGGGATCTGGCCCATGCCGACCAGTGGAGCGAGAGCCGAGAGCGGCTCTCGCTGCAGTCGTTCGGGGAGGGCGGCGAGGAACGGGGCGCCGATCAGCGCGAACACGCCGAGGGCGGGGAGCCCGTTGATCACCCCGCCCGGCACCATCAGGTCCCGGTAGAGCTCGAAGGTGCCGGACATGAGCACGGCGGTCTCCACGCACGGCAGATCGAGGTGCAAGGAGTTGTAGATCATGATGGCGCTGGCCGAGAAGCCCACGAGGCCGAGGCGCCCGTTGCTCCACGGCTGGGCGCACGCCCAGTCGAGGACCTCGACCACGTCCTGCTGAGAGCGGGGTCCGAGGGCATCGAAGCCCCCGTCGCTCAGGCCCGTGCCCCGGATGTGGACCTGGAGGTAGTTGAAGCCTGGGCCGCCCGGCTCGCCACAGCAGCCCGGCGCGTAGGGGCTCAGCTCCACGATGACCGGGCGCGGCGGCAGCTCGCCGTCGACCAGAGGCCCGCGCCCGCCCAGCTTCACCTCCAGCTCCACTCCGTCGGACATCGGGAGGCGAATCGAGCGGGTGACCTGGGGTTCGGCGGCCGAGGCGGGCTCGTTGGCCCCCATGGCCACACCGATGGCGCCACCCGCGATCGCCATCACGGCCAACAGCCGCCAGACCATCACCTTCATCGCTTGGTCTCCTTCGGGTGTCGGGTGCGCCTGGAGGGCCGGACGGGTGCGAACAGCCCCGCGCTGTCGAGGCGGTGGAGCAGCTCCGCGAGAGGCGGGCCCATGGCGCGCAGGGCCACCACGTCGCCCGCGACCAGCGGGCCCGCAACCATCGCTCCGACGGCTGAGACGAGCACCTGGCAGGCGAAGCGCTCCGCCTCGGAGCGCGCCCCGACCAGGTCAGCCAGGGCGTCGACGATCCGCTGCTGGACTGCAGTTCGCCGGGCCATGGCGTCGGGACCGGCGGCGTGCACCTCGACGAGGAACAGACGGGCGTACCCGGGCTCGGCGGCCAGGGTGTCGAGGTAGGCCGTGAGCGCTCGTTCGGCCCGCTCCATGCGGTCCCCCGGCCCCTCGAGCGCCTCGTTGAGTCGGCCGAGGAGGACCTCGCCGACGAGGTCGAAGGCGGCGAGGAAGGCATCGAGCTTGTCGCTGTACAGCTGGTAGAAGGTCTCGCGGGACACGCCCGCCCGCTTGATGATCCCCGCCACGGGGGTGCCGACGTAGCCGGCCTCGCCCATGGCCTCGGCCATCCCGATGAAGATGCGGAGGCGCTGGTCGGTCTCCACCGCCTCGCGGCTCATGCCGTGGCGACCCCGGGGGAGCTGTCGGGCCTCAGCCACGACGCTCGTCGGGCTGGATGCGCAGGGCCGCGATGGTGGTGGCGAGCATCTCGTAGTGGCCGGCAAGGAGCAGGAGCTCGATCGTCTCCCGGTCGTCGAGGTGCTCCCGGAGCCGGCCCCACTCGGCGTCCGTGAGGTCTTGCCGCTCGTGCAGGGCGTCGACCGTGGCCAGGATGGCGCCTTCTCGGGGCGACCACCCATCTGCTTCGGGCCCCGCCTTGACGCGCTCGACGTCGGCGGCGGCGACTCCCGCCCGTCGGCCGAGGTGCACGTGGTGGTCGAACTCGTACCCGCACTCCCGGAGGTGGGCGACCCGCAAGATGACGAGCTCGGTCTCCCGCCGGGGGAGCTTGCCGGCCGGCATCATCCGGCCCGCGAAGCGCAGCCAGCCGCGGAAGAGCGGCCGGTGGCGGCCGAGGGTGAGGAACAGGTTGGGAGGCTGGGTGCCCGACACCCGACCCGACACGGCGCTGACGATCCAGCCCACGACTCCGATGTCGCGGAGGCCGCCGGGCGCGATGCGCGGCGCCGAGGCCTGACCCATGCCGGTCACGCCATCCGCTCGGGCTGGGGGGTGGTGAGCTCGACCTTCTCGTCCCGAGCCACGTCGAGGACTGCGCCCACCCGGCGACGGACGGCCAGCTCGACGACGGGCTGGGCCAGCATCCGGATGGGCAGGATCGGGCGCACCCAGGCCGGGGCCACGATGATGCGGGACCGGCGGGCGATTCCCCGCTCGAGCGAGTCGATGCCGACCTTCAACGGCGTGACCTTGGTGATGGTGCGGCCGCCGAGGAAGCGCTGGGCCGCCTCGGTCCCGAAGCCACGGCTGGTCATGTCCGTGTCCAGCTCGGCGAAGTAGGCCACGCCGACGCGGGCTCCGCTCGGGCGAAGCTCTTGGCGCAGCGTGTTGCCGAGCGCCTCCACGGCCGCCTTCGACGCGCTGTAGGCGCCCATGAGCGGAACGTGAACGGCGCCGCCGAGCGACGAGATGGCGAGCGGCGTAGCCCCTCTTGTGGCTGATGTGCGGACCGGCGGCGCGCAGCGTGTAGTACGTGCCGAGCACGTTCACCTCGAGGGTGCGCTCGAAGATGTCGGGGTCGCCCCCCACGAGCGGAAGCTGGGCTGCGATCCCCGCGTTGGCCACCACGATGTCGAGACCGCCGAGTGCCTCAGCGGCCGCTTCGACGGTGCGCTCCACCTCGGCTCGGTCGGCCACGTTGCAGGACCACCACGGCCCTCCGACGGACTCTGCCACGGCGGCGAGCAGGTCGGGCTCGAGGCCGGCCACGGCGACCGAGGCGCCGCGCCCGCTCAGGCGGGCGGCGAGGGCGGCCCCGATTCCTCGGGCGGCGCCTGTGATGAGGACCCGGCGGCCGGCGAGAGAGGGCGTGCTCAGAAGGGACATCCTGGCACCGTAGCGTTCTACGAACGATTGTGTCTATCAAGCGGGTGGGCCGTCGCCTGCAAGCATCGCTTCGACACCAGCTTCCGGGGGGCAGATGCTCAGCGACGAGGAACAGGATCGAATGAGGGCCGCGGTGGCCGACCTGATGCCGGCTACGCCGTTCCTCTCTGGCCTCGGCATCATCATCGAGCGCTACGAGCCCGACGACGTGCGCCTCCGGCTTCCGTTTCGACCCGACCTGACCAACGACGGCACCTACTACCACGGGGGCGTGATCGCCTCGGTGATGGACACGGCGGGGGCCGCTGCGGCGTGGTCGAACCATGACTTCGACAAGGGCTCGCGGGCGTCGACCGTGGCCATGTCGGTCCAGTACGTGGGGGCTTGCAAGCAGTCCGACCTCCTGTGCACGGCGCGTGCCGTGAAGCGCGGCAAGGAGCTGACGTTCACGGAGATCACGGCCACCGACGCGGCTGGCGTGGTGGTCGCCCACGGGGTGCAGACCTACCGCATCGTCTGAGGGGTAGGGCCTGATGCCGGATCGGGTAGGGGTGCGCGATCGACGCCGAACACCTGACCTGAGGAGGCCGTGATGCCGCAGAGGGCATGGAGCAAGAAGCGAGAGCGCCAGTACGAGCACATCAAGGAGAGCCAGCTCGAAGAGGGCCGGAGCGAGGACAAGGCTGAGGAGATCGCCGCTCGCACGGTCAACAAGGAACGAGCCCGGGCCGGTGAGGCGAAGCAGTCGAGCCGCAGCTCGACCGAGGACATCTCCTCCGGACGGCGGGGCGGGCTGCGATCAGGGAAGGGCCCTGGCGGTCGCACCCGGGACCAGCTCTACAACGAGGCCAAGAAGAAGGGCATCGAGGGCCGGTCGAAGATGAACAAGGCCCAGCTGGAGAAGGCGATCGGTCGCTAGGCGAGGATCGTCACGTCGGCACGGCTGCGGGGACCCGTTCCCACTCGGCGGAGAGGTCGCGGTCGACGTCCCCGTCCGGAGCCGTCAGCGGGAGCGGAAGCTGAGCCGCGGTCGCCGGGAGGTGCGGCGGTAGGCCGTGTGCTGGACCGCCTGGTTGGCCCGCACGGCCGTCGGCGGGCTGAACCCGGCGCTGAAGCAGCCCAGGCCGATCATCAGCAGCGGCATGCCGATGAACGAGAAGATGCCGAAGGCCCCGGTGAGGCCGAAGCCGGCGGCGATCAGCGGGATCCCGATGGCGATCGGGACTGCACGTTCGATCATGACGCCCTCCAAGGGGGTGCCCGTGGGCGGACCCGTCGTGGTTGGCCGAACCCTACGCCGATCTTCGGCGCCCGCCTAGGAGCGAGCGATCACGTCGTCGCCGTACTTGGCGAAGGCCGTGCGCTGCCCCTCCACGTCGAAGGCCAGGGGCGGGATGATCACCCGGCTGACACCGAGGTCGGCCAGCGCCTTGACCTCGTCGAGGGCCTTGCTGCCGAGGGCGCCGTTGCCGCCCGCCGTGACCTCGATGGCGTCGGGGTCGCGCCCGTGCTCCTCGGCGCTGGCGCGCATGATGGCGAGGAGCGCGGCCAGCTCCTCGTGGCTTCCACGGCCGGGGAAGAACCCGTCACCGAGGCGCCCGGCGCGTCGGGCAGCAGCCTCGCTGTGGCCGCCCACGACGATGGGTATCCGCTCCTGGGCGGGCTGCGGCAGGCAGTAGACGTCCGTGAAGCTGGAGAACTCCCCGTGGTGGGTGGCGGGGCTCTGCGTCCAGAGGGCGCGCAGGGCGGCGACGTGCTCGTCGGTGCGCTTGCCTCGCTCCTTGAACGGCACGCCGATGGCGTCGAACTCCTCGGCTAGCCAGCCGACGCCGATGCCGAGCTCCACGCGACCGCCGGAGAGCTGGTCGAGCGTCGCCACCTCCTTGGCCAGGGTGATCGGGTTGCGCTGGGGGAGGATCAGGATGCCTGTGCCGAGGCGGATCGTCGAGGTCGCCGCAGCCACGAAGGCCAGCCAGATGAGGGGATCCGGGATGGGCGAGCTCTCCGGGCCGGGCATCTTGCCCGTGTCGCTGTAGGGGTAGGCCGACTCGTACCCGGCGGGCACCACAGTGTGCTCGACGGTCCACAGCGACTCGATGCCGGCGGCCTCGGCCGCCTGGGCGATGCCGATCGCCCCCTCGGCTCGGCCCATCGGTCCGACGTTCGCGAACATGACCCCGAACTTCATCGCTGCTCCTTGGTGGACGACGGGTGGCGAACCTACACGGGCCCGATCGGGCACCCCGGGAGTCAGAGGCCCGGGGCCCTTCCCGACCTGTCCCGCCGGAAGCGGCCCAGACCGGCGTCCGATCCGGGCGCAGATGTCGCCGCCACCGTGGTCGTCGACGCGCCCGTTGCCTGCCACGGGCCGAGGCGGCGGGGGGCGGGGGTGGGGAGCTGGGCGCTCCAGAGGACGGCAGCTCCGCACGCGGCGAGGATCACGACGGCCAGGAGCTGGTGCTCCTCGACGCGGCCCACCGGAGTCGCAGCCAGGGGAGCGTTGCGCTCCTGGACGACCGGCGCAGTGGCCGTGAGCCCCTGGTCGGCCTCCGGCAGCGCTGGAGTGAACGCGCCGGTCGGCGCCACGGGGGGCAGCGAGAGATCGCCGCCGAACGCGGGAGAGTCGAAGCCGGGCCCGACGCTGACGCCCGGTGTCGGAAGGTCTGCACCCGATGGGTCGATCACTGGGCCGGGGGCCGCTCCGCTGGTGGTGGTCAGCGAAGCCGCGGTCGGCGCCTCGAACGTCAGCTGGAACGACGACCCGTTGGAGCCGGCCGGCAGGTTCGGGTCGACGCCTGGGACGAGCGTGACGTCGAGGATCCCCTGCGAGAGCAGGGGAGCCAGTGCGAAGGTCCAGGTCTTGCCGTCACTGGTGCGCACCCCGTTGACCGAACCCTGGTCGCAGGCGGCAAAGGGCTTGTTGAGCCAGGCGCCGCCGCTCTCGGCCTGCCAGGCGGACCCGGTGATGCACGCGGCGAGCACGGCCCGCTCGCCGCCCACGTCTCCGTTCTCGGCGACGGTCAAGGTGAGCACGGGCGAGCCCTCGCCCTCGTCGACGTCGAAGTGGAGGGCGGCGATGGCGGTGGCCCCGTCGGGTGCCCCGGCGACCATCAGCCCGCCCTCGGGCACGAGAGGGGCTGGCACAGTGGCGGGGAGGACGGCGTCGTTCACCCTCCACCACCAGCCCGCCTGGGTGAGGGTCGCCGCATCGGCATGGGCGGGCACGAGCGCTACTGCGGCTGCCGCCAGCAGCAGGGCCGCTCCGAAGCTCGCTCGGGCTGGCCTCACGCCACCGGCTCCTTGCTGGCGGTCTTGGCCCGAGCGGGCGAGGTGGCCTTCGCCGTCTTGCCGGCCTTGGCGGTGGTCTTGGCTCGGGTGGCCTTCGCCGTCTTGGTGACGTTGGTGACCTTGGCGGTGGTCTTGGCTCGGGTGGCCTTCGCTGTCTTGGCGGCGGCGGCCTTGGTGACCTTCGCCGACTTGGTGACCTTGCCCGTCACGACGGGCTTGGCCGCTGTGCTGGCCGACTTCGGCCTGGCCTGTCGCCTGGGCTGGGACCGGGCTGGAGCCGGTGCGGAGAGGTTGGAGCCCGAGCGGTTGATCGCGGCTGGGTCGCCACCGAGGTACGACGCGACCACTCGTGGATCGCTCGTGACCTCCGAGGGCGTGCCCTCGACGATCGGGTGTCCCAGCTCGAGAGCGATCATCCGATCGGAGATGCCCGTGATCAGCGGCATGTCGTGCTCGATGACGAGCAGAGCACAGCCCGTCTCCGTCTGGATCCGCTCGAGGAGCGGGCCGAGGGCCTCCGTCTCCTTCTGGGCGATGCCAGACGAGGGCTCGTCGAGCAGGAGCACGGTCGGGTCGTGGGCGATGCACATGGCGAGGTCGACGATCCGGCGGGAGCCCGTGGAGAGCTCCCTCACGAACTTGTCCCGGAAGGCGCCCAGGTGCATGAGCTCGACGAGGTCGGCGACCGTCCAGGCCACGTCCTCCTCCAGGCGCACGACGCCCGGAAGTGAGAGCAGAGAGGCCAGGTGGTCTCGAACCTCGAGGTGGCGGTCCAAGCTGATCGCCAGGTTCTCGGCCACGGTGAGCGAGGGCACGAGACGGGCGTCCTGGAAGGAGCGGCCCAACCCGAGGGAGGCCCGTCGATCCGGCGACAGACCGGTTACGTCCTTCCCGGCGAAGGTGACGCTTCCGGAGTCGAGCTTCGTGAAGCCCGAGATCAGGTCGAAGATCGTGGTCTTGCCGGCGCCGTTGGGGCCGATGAGTCCGAGGATCTCGCCCTGGCGCAGGTCGAAGCTCGTGTCGTCGACGGCTCGGATTCCGCCGAATCGCTTCGTGATGCCATCGACCTCGAGCACGACCGGCCGGTCCCTCAGATCGAGAGCTCGTGCCTTGGCTGAGACCGTTGGCTTGGGCTTCTTGCCCGTCGCCACCGCCGCCCCGTCGAGGAAGACGGAGCGCACGATGTCGTCGCGCTGCAGCAGCTCGGCCGTGGGCCCCTCGAAGCGCACCTCACCCTTCTCCATGAAGTAGGCCCGCTCGGCGAGGGTCAGGGCGACGTTCATCGACTGCTCGACGAGAAGGATGGCCGTCCCGGCCTGCTGGATGCGGCGCACGACACCGAGGAGCTGCTCCACGACGGATGGCGCGAGCCCCAGGGAGAGCTCGTCGATGATGAGCAGCTTCGGCTTGGCGATGAACGCCATCCCGAGGGCGAGCATCTGCTGCTCACCGCCCGACAGGTTCCCCGCCATCTGGTCGATGCGC
This sequence comes from uncultured Microthrixaceae bacterium, assembly GCA_963846555.1. Taxonomy (GTDB): domain Bacteria; phylum Actinomycetota; class Acidimicrobiia; order Acidimicrobiales; family VFJN01; genus VFJN01. Next base: position 2,779,078 of record CAWJWI010000004.1, on the reverse strand, counting down.
TCCTGGAGCCGGGGGAACATCTCGAGGACCTCGGCGGTGGCCCGGGCCAGATGGTCAGGGTCGTCGCGGTAGAGCCATCCGCCGGCGCGGAGGTGCTCGGCCACGGTGAGGGTCGGGAACACGGCCTTGCCGCCCGGCACCTGCACGATGCCCAGGGCCGCCGTCTGGCCGGGATCCGCGTGGGTGATGTCGCGACCCTCGAAGAAGATGGCGCCGCCCATCGGGTCGGTGGTGCCGCTAACGGCTCGGAGCAGGGTGGACTTGCCGGCGCCGTTGGTGCCCAGGAGAGCCACGATCTCTCCCGGCATCACGTCGAGGTCGACGCCGAAGAGCACCTGCACCTGCCCGTAGGCGACCTCGACGCCGCGGCACGTCAGCAGCGCGTTGCTGCTGCTGGCCTCCTCCTTGCGCACCCCGGCCTCCAGCATCAGCGTGTTGAACGCCTGCTCGGCATCGCGGCGAACGTACGGGCGCATGCTGGCGTAGATGACGCCGGCCACGGCCAGCAGCCCGGACAGGATGGCGATGCCGAACCGGTAGCCGCGCTCCTCCCCGATGCCGGCCACGATCGGGCTGAGGAGGAGGGCGCCCAGGCCGATGAAGAACACGAAGTAGCCGAGGGCCTGAGAGCGCAGTCGCGGGGGAGCGATGGCAGCCAGGAGCGGGAGGCCGTAGGAGTTGAAGCTCGTCCCCAGGCCGATGACGAACACGAAGAAGATGGACAGCCCGATCCATGGGGCGAGGGCCAGGCCCAAGAGGGCGACGGCGGAGGCGAACAGGGTGATCCCCCCGAGCGTCGAGAGACGAGGTAGGTCCCCCGCCATCAGCGCCTTGGTGGAGTGCTTCGAACCGACCTGGAGGCCCACGAGCGAGCCGAGCGAGTAGAGCATCGTGATGGCACCTCGAGCCGTGATGCTCTCAACTCCGTAGACCTTCTCGAAGAAGAAGTTCAAGAAGATGGCGATCGGGACCACGCTGGCCCCGATGAAGAGGCCGGCCCACCACGAGCGCTTCAGGCTGGGGATGGCCTTGAGGCTCCGCCAGGCCTCGGTGAACGGCACCTTGTCCGCCGCGTCGGCGCGCAGGGCCAGTGCCTGATCGATCGAGGCGCCACGAACGGGCTCGTCGAGCCGGCGGAGGAGGGTCCAGGCCACGAACGTCGGGATGGCGAGCAGCATGAACCCGAAGCGCCAGCCGACGACGTCGGCGAGCACAGCGCAGAGGAGCACCAGCCCGCCCCCGATGGCGTTGGCCGAACGGTGGATGCTGTAGATGCGGCCGTGCTGGATCGGGGGGTAGTAGTCAGCCAGCAGGCTGACGTGGACGGGCTCGTTCATCACCCGGCCCAGGCCCGCGCCGAAGCGGGCGAGCACGAGGAGACCGAAGGCGCCCACGAACCCTGAGAGCCCGGTGATCAGCGTCATCGAACCCCAGGCCACGGCGGCCAACGACACCATGTGCACCCGGTTGCGACGGTCAGCGTGGTACCCGACCGGCACGACCAGCATGATCACGAGGGCGGCGGAGAGCGCACCGACGCTGACGATCGTCGACTCGCTGACACCGAACGTGTCGCGGATCTCCGGGGCGACGACGCCGTAGGTGACCTGGTCGAGCTCGTCGACCATGTTGAGCAGGAACAAGACGAGCAGCGGAAGCCGCCCACTGTCGCCGGTCGCCTCTTCCAGAGCCCGCTTCGGCCCCTTCACCGGTCGGCTCCGCTGAGCGCCGTCTGGCTCTCGAGGTCGGCGAGACGCGTCTCGAGGGCCGCCACCTTCTCCGTCAGCACTCGCTTCTCCTCGTCGGCATCGAGCTCGGGTTCGTCCGGTCCTCGCACCGCCACCCTCAGAGCGTCACCGTCATCGGCCACGAGGCTGTCCGACACGAGGCTCGGCACGTGGATGTCGTTGCGGACGGCGACCCAGCGCAGGAAGGCGTCGCGGAGCCGATACATGATCTCGGACAGCCCGCCCGGTACGACGAGGAGAAGGGCAAGGAGCCCCACGCCGCTCGTGAGAAGGCGGACGAACTCGCTGCCGTTGAAGAGGAACGGCACGCCCTCGACCCAGATGGCACCGAGCATGGCGCCGGGAAGAGACGTCAGACCACCGATCACGGCGATGGTGAAGACCGAGATGGACCGCTCCGGCGTGAACGTGGTGCCGTCGACGGATCCGGTCTTGAAGGCCAGCAGAGCGCCAGCGACGGCCGCGATGAAGCCGGAGATGGCAAAGGCCGCCAGTCGGGTGCGGGCCAGGTTCACCCCGTAGGCCTGGACGCCCCGGCCGTTGTCGCGAGCACCGATCATGATCCGACCGGAGCGGTTGCGGCGCAGGCTGCGGGCGGCCAGGAGCGCCAGGCCGAGGAAGAACAGGCAGAGGAAGTAGAAGCGGGTGTCGCTCGTCATGTCGAAGCGGCCGTAGAGGCGGGGCCGGGCGACGACCTCTCCTTGCTCAGGGAGGGCCCATCCGAAGTAGTCCCGGTTGAGCAGGAAGTACTGGACGGTGAACGCGAAGGCAAGGGTCGTCACGGCGAGGAACAGACCTTGGATTCGAAGCGCCGGAAGCCCGATCAGGACGGCGGTGACGGCGCCGGCGACCCCCGCAGCCAGCACGCAGAGGAAGAAGTCCGCTTCGAAGCTGGTGGCCAGAGCCCCCGCCACGCCGGCGCCGACCCCGGCGAAGCCGAACTGGCCCAGGCTGATCTGGCCCGACCAGCCCGTCAGCACCACCAGCGAGACGCCGACCATGGCCACGATCACCACGAGGGTGAAGCGGCCCGCGAAGCGGTCGGGGAGCAGCAGGGGCAACGTGACCGTGACGAAGAGCACCAGCGCCGCAAGGACGCTGCGGGCGTAGCCGACCTCGGTCGTGTCACGGAGCTCGGTCGGTATGGGCCGGTACTCCTTCACCGACTGCCAGGTGCCGATGGCGGTGTCGAAGGCCCGAGCCAGTCGGGCTCGCTGCGCCAGGAGAGCCACGAGGATCACCACGAGCATGACGGCGACCGAGAGCGACGCCTTGCGGGTCCCGTACAGAGCGGACTGGTCGATCATGCCGATCCCCATGCCGGCCACGATGCACAGCGGAAGGCTGTCCATGCGGGCCACGACGGCGGCGGCCAGGCCGTACAGCAGCACAGACGGCCCGATCGAGCTGCCGAGGGTCAGGCCCACCATCGGCGCCCGGAGGAACACCGCCACCGCTGAGAGCACGGCGGCGATGATCCACACGACCGTCGACACCCGACGGACCGGGATGCCGAGGAGGGCAGCCCGCTCCCCGTTCTCGGCTGAAGCCCTCACCGCGATCCCCATGTCGGTGAACCGGAAGAAGGCGCCGAGGCTGGCGCAGATGAGCGTGGTCACAGCCGCGGCCACCACGAAGTCGCCGGTGAAGCGCAAGGGGTGCACGTCGAACCCGAAGCGGGTGAACGGGGTCCGGAAGTCGCTGCTGCTGACCAGCTCCCCCGTGATCGACGTCTGGGCCTGGAACTCGAGGACGAGCAGGAGGAGCGACACGCCGATGGTCGCCACCGTCACGATGAGGCGCGGCGCATCCTTGAGCCGTCGGATGAACACCACCTCCACCACGGCGCCGAGAAGTGCACCACCGATCAGCACCACCGGCAGGACCACGAAGTAGTTCACGTCCTTGCGCAGGATGAGGAGCAAGGCCACGACCGCGGGAACTGACCCGAGCTGGGCCTGGGCGAAGTTGATGATGCGGTTGGCTCGATAGACGAGGATCAACCCCATGCCGAGCAGGCCGTACAGCAGCCCGATGGCAGCTCCGTTCAGGAAGATCGCTCGGGGCACCGGAGCGTCGCGCAGCCCCAGGGAGAGAGGCCCGAGGTCGAGGCGGCCGAAGACCACCTGGGCGAGGACCTCGATGAGCAACAGGTAGCCGACGGCCACCTTCAGCGGCGGGCCAGCGACCGGATGCCGCCAGACCGCGGGGGCTTGCGCCCTCATTGCGACTTGGCTGGCACGGTGAACGGCGCGGGGAGCTGGTTCTGGCCTGGCTCGTAGCGCCGGCCGCCGTTCATGTCGATGTAGGCCCCCGACTTCCCGTCGACGCCCGACCGCGCTCCCGCGTCCCAGTACACCTCCCGGAAGTCAGAGATGGCGTTGTAGTCGTTGGGTCCGAACTTGATGAGGCTGATGGTGGCGTCGCCCTTCGTCTCCGCAAACCCACCCCGTCGGTACCCGGTCGCGACGAGCCCGCGCTCCACTGTGAGCGGGTTGAGGGTCGGCCCCGCCTCCTGGAGCATCGTGCCGATCATCACCCAGTAGCCGGTGAGCAGGTTGCAGCTGCCGCAGGGCTGGCCGTTGTTGCCAGCCGCGCGCCAGATCTTGGTGGCATCGCTCTGCTCGAACGGCAGGGGCTTGGTGAGCTGGCTGGGGCCGAAGGCGTGGGCCCACTGGAGCGGGTCGTAGATCCGGCCGAGGACGTCGTAGTCGAGGAGGTTGGCCCCGGGCAGCAGGTGCTCGGGGAAGTAGCTGTTCTGAGTCATCCCGTTCGTCAGGAAGACGGGGGCGATCGCGTCGCACATGCAGACGACGGTCGTGACCTTGGCGTTGATGAGCCCGGCCACGGTCACCCGGGTCTGCTCGGCGGCCCGGTTGATGTCCGACTGGTAGGTGAAGACCGGCACGTCCTTGCCACTGCACTTCTGCACCAGTGCCTTCACGCGAGCCGCGTTGGGCGTGCTCGCCCCGTTGCCGTTGTCCGGGATGATGACCCCGAGCTTGCGGGGGGTGGCGCGCCCGCCGATGGAGGCATGGATGAGGGATCCGGCGTTGGTGGCCGCGCCGCTGGCCATCTTCCTGCAGTAGTACTCGGCTATCACGTCGGCGCCCTCCGAACCGCTCGGGAACACATCCCATCGGTAGGGGCGGCGACCGTTGTAGAAGCTGGCGTCCAGGTTCGGGGCGCCGATGCTGATGATGCCGTTGCGGGACCAGACGTCGTGGGTCTCGGGTCCGGCCGCGTAGTGGATGACCATGAAGGGGTTCATCTTCACGACCTCGGTGGCCGCCTGGCGGCTCTTGGCCGGGTCGGGTGGGGTCAGGCTGCAGTCGCCGGTGACCCGCTTGACGACGATCTTGCGGCCATAGAGCTCGTAGCGGGCGTTGATGAACTTGACGAGCGCGTCCTCCATGGCCTTGCTCTCAGCCTCGGAGGAGGCCAAGCCCTGCGTGGCGAGGATGGCGTTCACCTGCTCGTTGGGCTGGCACTGGAAGTCGACGACGAGGATCTGATCGTCGGTCACTCCCCGGTACGTGGCGCCGCCGTTGCTCCCGGTGAAGGTGGGCCGGCAGGGCGGGGCGTTGTAGATCACGTTGGTCTGGCGCCCGTCCTTGCAGTGGCTCGTGTCCCCGGAGGCCTGCGCGCCGGGAGCGGTGGTCGGGCTCCCTTCCGTCCCGCCCGGGGCGGTCGGGTCGTCGCCCGTCACCGCTCCGATCCCATCCGCAGGGGTCAGAGCACCGTCGACCACGGGCGCTCCGGTGGTCGGGTCGATGACGTTCTCGAGCGGGAGCGGCTGACCGCTGGCGTCGAGCGGCCCCAGTGCGGCGACCGCGTTGGTGCCACCAGGGGAGTTGGACGGGGCCGCCACGATGATGACGGCCTGAAGGGCGGCCAGCGCGATGAACGGCGCGTAGAGCTTGATCCACGACTTGCGCACTTGGCGGCCCCCGGTGCCCGTTGCCGCGCCCTCTGCGCGGCCCCAGGAGGTTCGGTACCGCCTCGGACGAATCCTGCCCGTCCTGACCCGCGGGTCAAGATTTCTCGTCTCGTCAGGTCTGCAGCGGGAGAAGGGCCTCGGCCACCTCGGCCAGGTGCCCGTCCCAGTCCTCTGGTTCGGTCATCGGGATGACGACGAACTTCGACCCGCCGGCCTCGATGTGCCGCCCGATCATGGCCTGCAGCCCGCCCAACCCGGAGGCGATGACCTCGCTCGGGTCGACGTCGGGTCGGCGCCGGGCCAGGCCAGCGGTCACGACGTCGGGGATCGGTCCCTCGCAGTACGGGAGCAGGGCACCGAAGTGCTCGGGGTCGATGGTCCGGCTCGCGTCGGCCGCGTGCTGCTGGATGGCGGCGATGCCGGTGCGGACGTCGTCGGGGGTGCAGAACGAGGGCAGCCAGCCGTCCCCAAGCCGTCCGCACCGCTTCAGCTCGGACGGCGCGATGCCACCCAGCCACACCTCCAACCTGGTCTGGGCCGGCGTGGGCTGCACGACCGCGGCCTCGTAGGTGTGGAAGCGACCGTCGTGGTCGACGGGCTGGCCGGACCAGAACCGATGCAGAAGGGGCAGGAGCTCGTTGAACATCGGAGCCCGGTCGCCGCGCTCCACGCCGAAGGCCTGGTGCTCCCCGGGGTCGACCGCCCCGAGCCCGAAGGCGGGCAGCAGCCGTCCGGCCGACAGCCGGTCGAGCGTGGCCAGCTCCTTGGCCAGCAGCATCGGATTGCGACCGGGTAGCACCAGCACGCTGAACCCGAGCTTGATGCGGGTGGTCAGGCCGGCGGCCACGGCCAGACCCACCATGGGATCCGGGCAGTCGCCCGTCACGCGCTCGGACAGCCAGAGCGAGTCGAAGCGGTGGCGCTCGAGGCCGGTGACCAGGGCGGCGAAGCGGTCGGGGTCGGTCGACGCCCTCGTGCCCAGGCCGTACCCGATGCGGACCTTCATCTGGGCAGCCTGCCATGCCCCCGCGAGGACGCACGTAGGTTCTGAGCCATGAGCACCATCGACCTCGCCACCCCCTTCCGCCTCGATGGCCGTGTCGCTGTCGTCACCGGAGCGTCCAGCGGCCTCGGCGACCGCTTCGCCCGAGTCCTGCACGCGGCCGGCGCCACCGTCGTCGCCTCGGCCCGGCGCACCGACCGGCTCGAGGCCCTGGCCGCGGACCTGGGTGACCGGTTGATCCCTGTGACCTGCGACGTGTCGGTCGACGAGGACTGCGAGCGCCTCATCGCTCAGGCCATCGCCGTCGACGGCCACCTCGACGTCCTCGTCAACAACGCCGGGATCGGTGACCCGGTGGCGGCCGAGGACGAGCCCATCGGTCACTTCCGGGGCGTGGTCGACGTGAACCTCACCGCTCTCTTCCTGCTCAGCCAGCTGGCCGGCCGCCACATGATCGAGCGGCGGTCGGGCACGATCGTCAACCTGGCCTCGGTGCTCGGGCTGGTGGCATCGACCCCGATCAAGCAGGCCTCGTACTGCGCCTCGAAGGGGGCGGTCGTGAACCTGACCCGCGAGATGGGCGCCCAGTGGGCCCGCAAGGGCGTGCGCGTCAACGCGCTGGCCCCCGGCTGGTTCCCGTCCGAGATGACCGAGCTCATGTTCTCCGACGAGGGCGCCAACGCGTTCCTGAAGCGCAACTGCCCGATGGCCCGGGCAGGAGAGATCCACGAGCTCGACGGCGCCCTCCTCTTCCTGGCCAGCGACGCCAGCAGCTACGTCACCGGCCAGACCCTCACAGTCGACGGCGGCTGGGTGGCCCGCTAGCCGTCCCGGCCGTCGTGATCCGTTTCGCGTGCGGATAGCGGCGTTCACGAACAACTTCGGCACACGGAACACCCGGACCCCGCGAAGGCTGTCAGGGTGTTGGGCGACGGGTGACGGCCAGGGCGGCCAGGCCGGCGAAGACGAGGGCCATGCCTGCGACGGCGGGCCCGGTGAGGTGCTCGTCGAGGATGGTCACGCCGAGGATCGTGGCGGTGAGGGGCTCGGCCAGGGAAAGGGTCGTGGCCGTGGCCACCGTCACCCCGGCGATGCCACGACCGAACAGCAGGTAGGCGACGGCCAGGCTCCCCACGCCCAGCCACAGCACCATGACCGCGCCGTCGCCGCTGACCAGAGGCCCGATGCCGGCGGCCAGCCCGATCGGCAGCAGCAGGATGGCGCTGACGGCAAACACCCACGTCATGACGAGATCGGGGTCGTGCCGGTCCGTCAGGTCCTTTGACCACAGAGCGAACGCGGCGTAGGTGAGCCCAGCGCCGAGGGCCAGGAGGATGCCGAGCGGGTCGACGCCGTCGCCCTCGTTGCCCTGGGACGTGGCGAGCAGGGCAGCGCCAGCCAGGGCCAGCGCCGTGGCCAGTGCCCACCGCCGGCCTGGGCGCTCGCCCCGGCCCAGCCAGCCCAACAGGCCACCCCAGATGGGTCCCGAGCCGACGCCCACGACGGTGCCGACAGCCACCCCGGCCAGGCGCACGCCACCGAAGAAGCAGAGCTGGTAGGTCGCCGTCGCCGCCGCGGCCAGCAGCAGCGGCCGGCGCTCGAGGTGCCGTGCCCCTCCGACGAGCCGGCCCCGCAGGGCGGCCACGCCGAGCAGCGTCACGGCGCCCACGACGTTGCGAGCCGCCCCGACCGCGATGCTGCTGGCGCCATCGGGTCCCAGCGCCTGGGCGGTGCCCGTCGTGCCCCACAGCACCGCCGCGCCCACCACGAGGAGTCGGGCCCGCTGCGGCCCTGAGTCGGTGGGCCCGTCGTCCTCGGCACCGGGGCGCTGGTCGCCGGAGGACGTCATCCGCGCAGCCTGCCAGGTCACTCGCGGTGCAACGAGTTCGCCGCTGCTGCTCCCAGCCTGTGAGCATGGACAGGTGCTGCAGGTCCGCGAGCTGGCTGTGGAGGTGGGCGGCTCCGTCATCATGGACGGGGTCAGCTTCTCCATCCGCGCCCGCGACAAGGTCGGGCTGGTGGGCCGGAACGGGGCGGGCAAGACCAGCCTGCTGAAGGTGCTGGGGGGCGAGGCGGAGCCCTTCGCCGGCGTGGTCCACCGCACCGGGGGCCTCGGCTACCTGCCCCAGGACCCTCGACTCGACGGCGTCGACGACTCCATCACGGCCGTGCGCCACATCCTCTCCGGTCGCGGGTTCGACGAAGCCATGATCCGGCTCGAGAAGCTCCGCCTCCAGATGGAGGAAGACCCCTCCGAGCGGGCCGTCAGCCGCTTCACGAAGGCCGAGGAGCAGTTCAACGTCGAAGGCGGATACGCGGCCGAGAGCGAGGTGCGCCGCATCGCGGCCGGTCTCGGGCTGGAGGCCGACCGCCTGGATCTGCCCATCAGCGCCCTCTCCGGCGGCCAGCGCCGTCGCGTCGAGATCGCCCGCATCCTCTTCGCGGGCAGCGACGTGCTCCTGCTCGACGAGCCCACCAACCACCTCGACAGCGACGCCAAGGACTGGCTCCTGGGCTTCATGCGGGCCTACCGGGGGGCCCTGCTCGTCATCAGCCACGACCTCGACCTCCTCGACGAAGCCATCACTCGGGTGCTCCACCTCGACCGCTACGACGACGCCAGCCTCGGGCACATGGACGAGTACAAGGGCACCTACAGCCAGTACCTCGCCGCCCGTGAGAAGGACGAGATCCGCCTGGCCAAGGTGGCCCAGCGCCAGGCCAAGGAGGTCGACCGCCTGCAGACGATCGTCGACCGCTTCGGCGCCAAGGCGTCCAAGGCCACGATGGCCCACAGCATCGAGAAGCGGATCGCCCGCATCGAGGCAGGCGGCGTCGAGGTGTCGAAGGGGAACCGCTCCGTGCACGTGCGGTTCCCGCCGCCGCCCCAGTCCGGGCGGGTGGCGCTGGAGGGATCCGACCTGGCCGTGCGATACGGCGACCTGCAGGTCTTCGACGGGGTCGACTTCGCGGTCGAGCGCGGGGAGCGCCTGCTCATCATGGGTCTCAACGGCGCCGGCAAGACGAGCTTGCTCCGCGTGCTGGCCGGCGAGCGCGAGCCCGAGCAAGGGCGCTTCGCCCTGGGCCACAACGTCGTGGCGGGCTACTACGCCCAGGAGCACGAGGGCATCCACGCCGGCCGCACCATCCTCGAGCACCTCCGTGAGCAGGTGCCGAGCGCGCCCGATCCCATGCTGCGCTCCATCGTCGGTGCCATGGGCCTCACCGGCGACAAGGTGCACCAAGACGCCGGCACGCTCTCGGGCGGCGAGAAGACGAAGCTGGCGCTCGGCATCCTGGTGGCCGGCCGCCACAACCTCCTGCTCCTCGACGAGCCGACCAACAACCTCGACCCCGGTTCCCGAGTGGCGGTGGCCGAGGGCCTGCGGGGCTGGCCGGGCGCGATCGTCCTCGTCAGCCACGACGCCCAGTTCGTGCGCGACCTCGAGCCGAACAAGGTCCTGCTGATGCCCGAGGGCACCCTCGACCACTGGACCGACGACTACCTCGAGCTCGTCGAGCTGGCCTGATCCCTGCATCTGTGCGCACCCAGCACCGCCCATCGGCGGTGCGTGCGCACAGAAGCGGTCAGGTCAGGGCCACCGGGGTGCTGACGAGGTCGAAGAAGTCGTGGCCCTTGTCGTCCACGATGATGAAGGCTGGAAAGTCCTCGACCTCGATGCGCCAGACGGCCTCCATGCCGAGCTCGGGGTACTCCAGCACCTCGACCTTGCGGATGCAGTCCTGGGCCAGGCGGGCCGCCGGGCCGCCGATCGACCCGAGGTAGAAGCCGCCGTGAGCCGCGCACGCGTCGGTGACCTGCCGGCTGCGGTTGCCCTTGGCCAGCATGACGAGCGACCCGCCGGCGGCCTGGAACTCGCCCACGTAGGAGTCCATCCGGCCGGCTGTGGTGGGCCCGAACGAGCCCGACGCCATGCCCTCGGGGGTCTTGGCCGGACCGGCGTAGTACACGCAGTGGTCACGCAGGTAGGCCGGCATCGGCTCGCCGGCGTCGAGGCGCTCCTTGATCTTGGCGTGGGCGATGTCGCGGGCCACGACCATCGGTCCGCTGAGAGACAGCCGCGTCTTCACCGGGTAGCGCGACAGCTCGGCCCGGATCTCGGCCATGGGCCGGTTGAGGTCGATGCGGACTGCGTCGTCAGGCAGGTCGTCGGTGGTCACCTCGGGCAGGTAGCCGGCCGGGTCCTCCTCGAGCTGTTCGAGGAAGACGCCGTCCCGCGTGATCTTGCCCAGTGCCTGCCGGTCCGCCGAGCAGGAGACGGCGATGGCGACGGGGCACGAGGCGCCATGGCGGGGGAGGCGCACGACGCGCACGTCGTGGCAGAAGTACTTGCCGCCGAACTGGGCCCCGATGCCGAAGCCCTGGGTGAGGGCGAGGACGTCGGACTCCAGCTCGAGGTCTCGGAAGCCGTGGCCCAGCTCCGACCCTGTGGTCGGCAGGCTGTCGAGGTAGTGGGCGGAGGCGTACTTGGCGGTCTTCAGGGCCAGCTCGGCAGAGGTGCCGCCGATGACCACGGCGAGGTGGTACGGGGGACAGGCCGCGGTGCCCAGGCTGCGCAGCTTCTCGTCGAGGAACCGCAGCATCGACGACCGGTTGAGGACGGCCTTGGTCTCCTGGAACAGGTAGCTCTTGTTGGCCGAGCCGCCGCCCTTGGCCATGAACAGCAGCTTGTAGGAGTCGCCGCCGGTCGCGTACAGCTCGATCTGGGCGGGCAGGTTCGTGCCCGTGTTCTTCTCGTCCCACATGGTCAGCGGGGCCATCTGCGAGAACCTGAGGTTGGAGGTCTCGTAGGTCTGCTGGATGCCCAGGCTGATCGAGCGCTCGTCGTCGCCGCCGGTGAGCACGAGCTCGCCCCGCTTGCCCATGACGATGGCGGTTCCGGTGTCCTGGCACATGGGCAGCACACCGCCGGCCGCGATGTTGGCGTTCTTCAGCAGGTCGAGAGCCACGAAGCGGTCGTTGGCCGAGGCCTCCGGGTCGTCGAGGATCCGGCGCAGCTGCCGCAGGTGGGCGGGGCGCAGCCAGTGGGCGATGTCGCGGAACGCGGTGCGGGTGAGCAGCGTGAGCGCTTCGGGTTCGACCTGCAGGAACGTGCGGCCGGCGGCCTCGACGGTGGACACGCCATCGGTCGTGAGGAGGCGGTAGGCGGTGTCGTCCGGGCCGGTCGGGAGGAGCTCGGTGAAGGCGAGGTCGGTCATCGAGGGTGACGCTAGGACGCGCCGTACGGTGGGGTCATGTCCGCAGACGGGTACCGCATCGAGCACGACACGATGGGCGAGGTCCGGGTGCCGGTCGCCGCCCGTTGGGGGGCCCAGACGCAGAGGGCGGTCGAGAACTTCCCGGTGTCAGGGCTGACCGTCGAGCCTGCGCTCCTGCACGCCCTGGGCGCCATCAAGTCGGCGGCCGCGGAGGTGAACGGCGAGCTCGGTGTGCTCGATGCCGACGTGGCCCAGGCCATCGCCTCCGCCGCGGCCGAGGTGGCCGATGGCAGGTGGGACGCCGAGTTCCCCGTCGACGTGTACCAGACCGGCTCGGGCACCTCCACGAACATGAACGCCAACGAGGTCATCACCAACCTCGCGTCGGAGCGCCTGGGCCGGCCCGTCCACCCGAACGATCACGTCAACGCCTCCCAGTCCTCCAACGACGTCTTCCCGTCGGCCATCCACGTCGCGGCGGCGGTCACGACCCGGCACGACCTCCTCCCTGCCCTGGAGGGCCTGGCCGCCGCGCTCGCCACCCAGGCTGACGCCAACGCCGATGTGGTCAAGGCGGGTCGGACGCACCTCATGGACGCCACGCCCGTGACCCTCGGCCAGGAGCTGGCCGGCTACGCAGCTCAGGTCCGCCAAGCTTCGGCCCGTCTCGCCGACGCGCTCCTCCGGGCCGGCGAGCTGCCCCTCGGCGGGACGGCCACCGGTACCGGCCTCAACGCTCCGACGGGTTTCGCCGCGGCGGTCATCGCCAAGGTGGCCGAGCGCTGCGATGTCGAGCTCTTCGAGGCGGAGGACCACTTCGCGGCCCAAGGCGCGCGGGACAGCCTGGTCAGCCTCTCGGGGGAGCTGCGCGCCCTCGCCGCCGCCCTGCTCAAGATCGTCAACGACCTGCGCTGGATGGCCTCGGGTCCCAAGACGGGCCTGGCCGAGATCCGCCTCCCCGACCTCCAGCCCGGGTCGTCGATCATGCCCGGCAAGGTCAACCCGGTCATCCCCGAGGCGGTCAGCCAGGTCGTGGCCCAGGTCTACGGCAACGACGCGGCGGTGGCCTTCGCCGGCAGCCAGGGGAACTTCGAGCTCAACGTGTTCCTGCCGGTCATGGCCCGGAACCTGCTCGAGTCCATCCGGCTGCTCACCAACGTCAGCCGCCTCCTCGCCGACCGCTGCGTCGACGGCATCGAGGCCGACGTCGAGCGCTGCCGCACCTACGCCGAGGCGACGCCACAGGCTGCCACCGCGCTCAACCCGGTTCTCGGCTACGAACGGGTGGCCGAGCTCGTGAAGGAGTCGGCCAAGACGGGCAAGAGCATCCGCACCCTCGTGCTCGAGCACGGCCTCGTGCCGGAGTCCGAGATCGACGGCGCCCTCGACCTCCTGAAGCTCACCCGGGGCGGCATCCCGGAGCGCTGATCGTCAGCCGGCGGCCGCGGAGCCGGCATAGGGCGTGGGGTCGCCCTCGGCCGGGATGAGCGGGGCGGACCAGCTCATGTTCAGGGCCAGCGAGCTGGCCACCTCACGCCACTCCATCGGGTCCCAGCCCTCAGCCGCCGCGGCCACCTTGAGGTCGCCTCGGATCTGCACGAAGGCAGGCAGCTCGTTCAGCGCGAGGGCCTTCACGAAGGCCCGGTCGGGGTCGGCGAAGGTCAGGATCTTGTCGGCCCACGGCCCGAGGAACTGGCGGGCCTCGTCGGCGGTGCCGGTGACGACGAAGGCCGCCCGGCAGTCAGCCCCGTTGAAGTGGGTGAGGATGCGAGCCGCCGTCTCGAGCAGCCACGAGCTCTCGTTGGTGAACGGGTCGAGGACGACGGCGGCCAGCTGGAAGGTCGTGAGCCAGTGGTCGATCGTCTGGCCGTCGCCGTTGATCGGGGTCAGCGTGAGATCGGCAGGGGGGTCGGTCGCCACGGCGGCAGACGGTAGCGCGGTGCCTCTCAGCGGAGCAGATCCTCGCTCCCTCCTCCTCGGGTACGTTGCGGCGATGGACTGGCGGAAGGTGGCAGGCGTGCTCTGCGCCGCCCTGGTCGTGCTGCAGGTGGCGGACACCGCTCCTGCCACCGCGGCACCGGCCGAGGACCGCTACTCGCTGGCCGGCGGCTGCTACGAGGTGGTCGCTGGGGGCGAGCGCGAGGGGCCGTACCGGTTCCAGGCCACCGACCTCGGGCGCTACCTCCTGATGGACGGTGACGGTCGCTTCGTGGCCGGCACCGGCTCGACGCGCTCGACGGTGGCCGCTCCGAGCACAGCAGCCGACTGGCAGGTGGACGATCGGGGCGAGGGCTTCCGCCTGTGGCTGCCGAGCACGGCCCAGGACTGGCACACGGCAGAGGTGACCTTCGAGCCCGCCCCCGGCTGTGCCTCCTTCCCGGAGATCGAGGTCAACGTGTCCGGGCCCCACCTGCGGGGCGACACCGCGTTCGAGGAGGTCTCGGGCTTCTTCGACGCCCACCTCCACATCACGGCGCACGAGTTCCTCGGGGGCAAGGTGCACTGCGGCCGGCCCTGGCACCCATGGGGCGTGACGTACGCGCTCGCCGACTGCCCCGACCACGCCATCGCAGACGGCGCCGGCGCCGTGCTCGAGAACTTCCTGTCGGCGGGCAGCCCGGTGGGCACCCACGACACGACCGGGTGGCCGTCGTTCACGGGTTGGCCCCGGCCGGAGTCCCTCACCCACGAGCAGACCTACTACCGGTGGATGGAGCGGGCCTGGCGGGGGGGCCTGCGGATGGTCACGAACCTGCTCGTCGAGAACCGGGTGCTCTGCGAGCTCTACCCGCTCAAGCTGAACGACTGCGACGAGATGGCCAGCGTCCGGCTGCAGGCGCAGCGGCTGCGAGAGCTCGAGCGCTACATAGACGCCCAGAGCGGCGGTCCGGGCGAGGGATGGTTCCGGATCGTCGATGACCCGTTCGAGGCCCGGCGCGTGGCCAACGAGGGGAAGCTGGCCGTCATCCTGGGCATCGAGATCTCCGAGCCCTTCGGGTGCCGCTCGACCCTCGGCGTGCCCCAGTGCACGGAGGCCGACATCGACGCCCAGCTCGACGAGCTCCACGAGCTCGGCGTGCGGCAGCTCGTCGTCATCCACAAGTTCGACAACGCCCTCGGCGGCGTGGCCTTCGACGGCGGGACGAAGGGTCCGATCATCAACGTCGGCAACTTCTACGGCACCGGGCGCTTCTGGGCCATGGAGACCTGCGACGCCGAGAGCACAGGCGTGCACGACAACGACCAGTCGCTCCCCGAGGGTCTCGACCAGCACACCGCCCTCTTCGGCGCCATCCTCTCGACCTTCGCCCCCGGCGTCCTCCCGGTGTACCCGCCGCCCCACCACTGCAACGTGCTCGGCCTCAGCGACCTGGGTGCCCACGCTGTGCAAGCCATGGTCGACCGTCAGATGATCGTCGACGTCGACCACATGAGCGTGCGGGCCCGCCAGCAGGCCCTCGACCTCCTAGAGGATCAGGCGTACTCCGGGGTGATCTCCAGCCACAGCTGGTCCACTCCCGACGCCTACCCCCGCGTGTCCGCGCTGGGCGGTCTCAACTCGCCCTACGCCGGGGGTTCGGCCGGGTTCGTCGAGCAGTGGCGGGAGCTCAAGGCCAGCGCCGACCCGCGGTACCTCTTCGGGATCGGGTACGGCGCGGACAGCAACGGACTCGGCGCCCAGGGCGGACCTCGCTCCGACGCGGCCGACAACCCCGTCCGCTACCCGTTCACCGGTCTCGGGGGTGCAGTCGTGGAGCAGCAGGTGAGCGGCACCCGCACGTACGACATCAACCAGGACGGCGTGGCCCACTACGGCCTCTACCTCGACTGGATCGAGGACCTGCGGGTGCAGGCGGGCGAGGAGATCGTGGCCGACCTGGCCCGAGGCTCCGAGGCCTACCTCCAGACGTGGGAGCGGGCCCTCGGGATCTCCGGCCCCGGTTGTCGGACGACGGTCCAGCTGGCCTCCCTGCAGGCCGGCATGGGAGTCGAGGACGTGCTGAGGACAGCGGGTCAGCCGGCCCGCCGGGTGGACGACACCTTCAGCTACTGCCTGGAGGGAGGCGGTGAGGTGGTGCTCACCTTCGATGCCGCCGGTCGCCTCGTCACCGCGCCCGCTGCGGCCCCCGCTCCTGAGGCGCCGACGACCTCGCCGGACCGCCTGCCCGCTACGGGTGGCAGCGATCTCCTGCCCCTGTTCGCGGTCACGGTGCTCGCCCTGGCCCTGCTGCTGCGAAGGCTACGTTTGCCCCGCTGATCCGGCGGACAGGAAGGGCACGCGCATGATCCTCTCGGCGTACGGAGATGGGCTGTACAAGCTCCTGTTCCTCGGCCACATCATCTCGCTGGTCGTCGCGTTCGCGCCGGCCGCCGTCCACCCGATCCTCACCGCTCAGGCCAAGACGGACGGCGACAGCGAGCTGATCCGCCTCGCGGGGCACATGGCCGCCAACGGCCGTCGGATCTACACGCCGGCCCTGATCGCACTGGGGGCCTTCGGGATCCTGCTCGTGCTGCAGTCCGACGGCTTCGCCGACTGGGACCAGGCGTGGGTCATGATCGCCTTCACGCTGTGGCTCGTGATCTGCGGAGTGGTCACCGCCGTCATCGTCCCCGGTGAGCGCAAGCTGGCCGCCGGCGATCTGGCCGCCGAGGCCCGGGTCGCTCTCGGCGGACAGATCGCGACCGTGCTCCTGCTCGTCATGCTCTACCTGATGATCTGGAAGCCCGGCCAGTAGGGCCCTCTCCCGGCGGTACCGTCGGGCTGATGCACCCGATCGAGCGGCTCCGGTACGTGGCCCGGGCCTCCGGCGCCGACCAGGGCCTGCTCGTGCGGGAGACGGCGCATGCCCTGGCCGCCTTCGCCGACGACCCTCCGGGGCTCGTTGCCGCCTGCCGACGCATCGTCGACCGCCACCCCACCTCGGGCCCGCTGTGGTGGCTGTGCGCTCGGATGCTCACATCGCCCGACGGGCATCGCGAGGCGTGGGCCGCAATCGACGAGATCGACGGGGACCCCACTCCAGCCGAGCTGGCCTTCGCCCTGCCCGACGACGCCACGGCCTGCGTCGTCGGATGGCCCGAAGTTGTCGGAGAGGCCCTGCCCCGCCGCGGCGACGTCGAGGTGCTGGCCGTTGACGCCCTCGGCGAGGGGAGCGGACTGGTCCGCCGCCTCCTGCGCTCTGGGCTGGACGCGGTAGACGTTCCCACGGCGGGGCTCGGCGCCGCAGTCGCATCGGCGGACGTCCTCCTGCTGGAGGCGGTGGCGGTCGGACCGGAGGGGGCGCTGGCCGTCAGCGGGTCGCTGGCCGCGGCCACCGTCGCCCGTCACTCCGACGTGCCGGTGTGGCTCGTGGCCGGAGTGGGCCGGCTGCTCCCGACTCGGATGTGGGATGCCCTCCTCGGCCGGCACGTCGCCACCTCGACCGACCCGTGGGACCTCGACGAGGAGGTCGTGCCGCTCGACCTCGTCGACCAGGTGTGCGGCCCGAACGGGCTCGAGGCGCCGGCTGCAGCCCTGCGCCGGGTCGACTGCCCCGTGGCCCCCGAGCTCTTCGATCCAGGCAACGCCCCCGGCACGTACACACGGGAGACCCGGTAGAAAGGCCCGATGTCACGCCGCGACCAGATCCGCATGACCGACGCCGAGATCGAGGAGTACCTCTCGGGCCGCCACACCATGAACGTGGCCTCGTTCAACCACGATGGCACGATCCACCTCGTGGCCATGTGGTACGCCGTGCTCGACGGTGACCCGGTGTTCTGGACCTTCGGCAAGAGCCAGAAGATCAAGAACCTGCAGCGCGACCCGCGCATCACACTGCTCGTCGAATCGGGCGAGGAGTACGGCGAGCTGCGCGGCGTGGAGATCGTGGGCACGGCTTCAGTGGTGACCGACCGCGACGCCATCATGGAGATCGGCGAGGCCGTGTACGCCCGCTACTTCGGAGAGGTGACCGACGAGGTGCGCCCGTTCGTGGAGCTCACCGGCGCAAAGCGCCTCGGAGTGCGCATCTCGCCCGAGCGGGTCGTGAGCTGGGACCACCGCAAGCTCCAAGGCGCGTACTGACCCCCCGGGCCGAATGACCCTTCCTGCTTCAGCGACCCCCGACGCCCGCCGATGGGAAGCCGTGGAGCAGGGTCCGGACAGGAAGCGACGTCGCACTCGTAGGCCGCTCGGCGCCGTCCTCGCCACGCTCGTCATCGGGCTGGTCCTGACCGGGGTGATCGTTCGATCCGAGACGGCCGGCGAGCGCGACGAGCAGCGCCAGCAGCTGGCTGCGCTGACCGAGGACACCTCGAGCCGCATCCTCACCACCCTCCTGCGCTACGGCGACCTGCTCGACAGCCTCGCCGCCTTCCAGGCCACGTCCGATCTCAGTGCGGAGGCATACGGGGAGTTCGTGCGCACGTTGGACGTTCGCAAGGTGCCCGGGGTCGACAGCACCGCCTTCATCGCACGGGTGGGCACCGACGAGGTGGTGAGCTTCGAGGCGGGGCGCCGGGCGGAGGGCCAGCCCGGCTTCACCGTCGAGCCCACCAGCCGGGGCCCGGAGCACGCGGTGGTCCTGTACGGAGCGCCAGACCCCGCGCCCGCCCCGGGCTTGGACCTGTCCGGCGACCAGGTGCGCCTCGTCGCCCTGCAGCGGGCGAGGGACACGGGGCTGCCGATCGTCACCGGCGCCGTGGTGCCGATCGCCCAGCGGAACCTGCCCGCCGCCGAACAGGACCTGGTCGTCGTCATCTACAAGGCGGTGTACGACGAGAGCCTCCCCAGCAACACCGTCGTGGAGCGGCGGACGGCGACGGTTGGATGGGTCGCGGTGCCCGTGACGATCACCGACGTGCTCACCTCGCTGGACCTCGACCGGGGCCTGCTCGACGTCTACCTCGTTGATGCCTCCTCGACCGACACCTTGGTGCTGGCAGAGAGCAGCCCCGGGGCCAAGGCGCGGATCGCCACCCGCACCGTGCGGGACCAGACGACCATCGACACCGGGAGCCTCCAGCTCGGCGTGCTGACGGCTTTCGCCCCGGGCCGGGTGCCAGGAGCGTCTGTCTGGCCGGTCATCCTCGGCGGGGTCGTGGCCACCCTCTTGGGCGCCTATGGGGTGTTCGCGTCCCTGCAGTTCCGGAGGGGGCTCCTGGCTCGGGCCGAAGTCGATCGGGAGCAGACAGATCTGATGCGATCGCGGTTCCACGCGGCCGTCGACCAGGCACCTGTCGGTGTGACAGTGGTCAGCCTCGACGGGACGGTCGAGCTCGTCAACGACCGACTCCGCGAGCTCCTGCGCGTCGATGTGTCTGATCACGACTTGAACGTCTTCGACTTCTACCAGCCCCACGAGCGGGCGGATGCCGTCGAGGCCGTCGGGCGCCTGGCCCGAGGCGAGGTGGAGAGCCTCGTGGCGGATCGTGAGCTGCAGCGCACCGACGGCACCCTGGTGTGGTGCCGGATCTCGAGCTCGTGGGTGCCCGGGCCCGATGGCCGCCCCACCGCCATCGTCGGCCACGTGCAGGACATCGAGGTCGAGCGCCGAGCCATCGACGAGCTTCGGTCGCGCACCCGCTGGTTCTCCTCGATCGTGGAGCGCTCGTCTGACCTGATACTGCTGCTCGACGCCGACGGCCTGGCCACCTGGGTCAGCCCGTCCTTGCGTGAGATCGTGGCCGCCTCCGAGGAGGACATCCTGGGCCACAGGGTCCTCGCGCTGGTCGTGCCCGAGGACCGCGACCGAGTTGCCGCCGCCTTCCGAACCGTCGAGTCCGGCTACGTCGCGCGGGTCGAGTTCCGAGTCATGGACAGAAGCGGCGCGGTCGTGTGGCTGGAGACCACGGCGACCAACCTCCTCGACGACCCGGACGTGGCCTCGATCATCACCTTGTCGCGAGATGTCACCGAGCGGCACCGCACCACCGCGGCGCTGGCTCACCGGGCGGCCCACGACCCGCTCACCGGCGTGCTCAACCGTGCGGCCCTCGAGGAGCAGCTGCCGATCCGGCTGTCCCGCGGCGCCGAGACGGGGGAACCCGTGACGGTTGCCTTCCTGGACCTCGACCTGTTCAAGGGCGTCAACGACCGCTTCGGCCACGCGGCGGGGGACGATCTCCTGCGCTCGGTGGCCCGGTGCCTCGAGGAGGAGGTGCGATCCAAGGACCTGATCGCTCGCCTGGGGGGCGACGAGTTCGTGCTCGTGCTGTCGGAGGCCTCACTGCCCGGAGCCATCGAGGTCGCCGATCGCATACGCCGCCGGCTGGGCGAGCCGTTCGACCTGCCCGGGGTGGACGAGTCGGTCACGGTCAGCGCATCGATCGGACTCGCCGTCGCCTCGCCGCTCGACGACACCCGCTCTCTTCTCCACGCCGCCGACATCGCCCTCTACGAGGCGAAGCGGCGAGGTCGCAACCGGGTCGAGGTGTCGACCCGCCATGTGGCCGAGCTGGGTGCCGAGGTCGACGTCTTGCTCGAAGACGTCCTGCGCGACTCCGACTGAGGGGCCTCGGTAGGGTCGGGCCATGGGAGAGATCATCGAGTTCGCGTCCAACGGGGGGACAGCCTCGGGCTACCTCGCCGAGCCCGCCTCGGGCAGCGGCGTGCCCCTCGTCGTCATCCAGGAGTGGTGGGGCCTGGTGCCCCACATCCAGGACGTGTGCGACCGCTTCGCCGCCGAGGGGTTCGTCGCCCTGGCCCCGGACCTCTACCGGGGCGAGACCACCACCGAGCCCGACGAGGCCGGCAAGCTGATGATGGCGCTGAACATGGGCCAGGCGGCCAAGGACATGTCGGGAGCCGTCGACGAGGCGTCCGTCCGCGCCGGCGGTGACCGCGTGGGGGTCACCGGGTTCTGCATGGGCGGCGGCCTGGCTCTCGTCGCTGCCACCCAGCGCCCCGACAAGGTCAAGGCCTGCGTTCCCTGGTACGGCCTCATCCCCTGGCCCGACGCCCAGCCCGACTGGGACCGCCTGGACGCGGCCGTGCTCGGCCACTACGCGGAGCACGACGGCTTCTTCACCCCGGCCGCGGCCGAGGACCTCGAGGCCGACCTCAAGGGACGCGGGAAGGACGTGGAGCTCGTCGTGCACCCCGGCGTCGATCACGCCTTCTTCAACGACACCCGACCCGAGGTCTACGACGCGGCGACAGCCGGCCTGGCTTGGCAGCAGACCGTGGGCTTCCTCCTGACCAACCTCGGGTAGCGGCGACCGCTACGAGTCGAGGGCGGTGATGGCCTCGCTGATGGCGAGGACCCGTCGGGCCTCCTCCACGTGGAGGTTCTCGATCATGCGGCCGTCGACGGTCACCACGCCGCGACCTTCGGCTTCGGCCTCCTCGAAGGCGGCGATGATCCGGCCGGCCCGTTCCACCTCGTCGGCCGCTGGTGCGAACGCGGCGTTGCAGGGATCGACCTGGCTCGGGTGGATGAGCGTCTTGCCGTCGAACCCCAGCTCCCGCCCTTGGCGGCACTCGGCCGCGAAGCCGGGGTCGTCCTTGATGTCGTTGTAGACCCCGTCGAGGATCACCTTGCCGGCGGCCCGGGCCGCGAGGAGGCACAGGCCGATCCCGGCCAGCAGGGGCTGGCGCCCCGGCACGTGGGTGGCGTGGAGCTCCTTGGCCAGGTCGTTCGTCCCCATCACGAGCACAGCCAGGCGCTCGGATGCCCCGCAGATCTCCTCGGCCCGGAGCATGGCGATCGGTGTCTCGAGCATGGCCCAGATCCGAGTCGCCTCCGGAGCGCCGCCGGCCTCGAGCGCCTTCTCGATCTGGTGCACGTCGGCGGCCGAGTTGATCTTCGGCACGACGATGGCGGCCGGGCCGGCCGCCGCGATGGCCCGCAGGTCGTCGTCGTGCCAGGACGTGCCGATGCCGTTGGCCCGGATGGCGATCTCGCGCTTCCCGTAGCTGCCGGAGGTGGCGGCTGCGCAGACGCGGTCGCGGGCCTCGGCCTTGGCGTCGGGGGCGACGGCGTCCTCCAGGTCGAGGATGAGCGCATCGGCCGGGATCGACTGGGCCTTCTCGAGAGCCCGCTCGTTGGCGCCCGGCATGTAGAGCACCGAGCGACGGGGCCGAAGCGTGGCGGCGTCGGTCATGCCCCCGCCTCCGCGTAGAGCTTGGCCAGCTCGGGGTCGCGTGCCGCCAGCTGCTCGGCCAGCTCGACCATGACCCGGCACTGCTTGACGGACGCGTCGTCTTCCATCTTCCCGTCGAGCATCACCGCTCCGGTGCCGTCGCCCATGGCTTCGATGACGCGGCGGGCGTGGGTGATGTCCTCGACCGATGGTGAGAAGACGCGTCGGGCGATGTCGATCTGCACCGGGTGCAGGCTCCATGCCCCGACGCAGCCCAGGAGGAAGGCGTTGCGGAACTGGTCCTCGCACGCCACGACGTCGGCGATGTCGCCGAACGGGCCCCAGAAGGGGAGGATTCCGTTGGCCTGGCAGGCGTCCACCATGCGGGCCATCGTGTAGTGCCAGAGGTCCTGCTGGAACGTGGCCCGGGGGCCCTCGATGTCGCCGTCAGTGGGGTCCTCGCGCACCAGGTACCCGGGGTGCCCGCCGCCGACGCGGGTGGTCTTCATGCGGCGGCTGGCGGCCAGATCGGCCGGGCCGAGCGACAACCCCTGCATGCGGGGGCTGGCCGCGCAGATCTCCTCGACGTTGGCCACGCCGCGCGCGGTCTCGAGCAGGGCGTGCACGAGGATGGGGCGCTCGAGGCCGGCCTTGGCCTCCATCTGGGCGAGCAGCCGGTCGACGTAGTGGATGTCCTCGGCCCCTTCGACCTTGGGGATCATGATGACGTCGATCGCCGAGCCGACCTCCGTGACGGCTGTGACGAGGTCGTCGTGCCCCCACGGGGAGTCCAGGGCGTTGACGCGGGTCCAGAGCTGGGTGTCCTTGGCCTCCCAGCTCTTGCCCACCTCGACGAGGCCGGCCCGGGCCGCGTCCTTGTCGGCGGCGGGCACGCCGTCCTCCAGGTTGGCGAGGAGGATGTCGACCTTGGCCGCCATGTCGGGGACCTTGGACCGCATCTTCTCGTTGTGGGCCGGGAAGAAGTGGATCATCCGAGACGGCGGGAACGGGATCTCCCGGAGCGGTTCGGGGGCGCCCACTGCGAGGGGGCGGAAGAAGTCCTTGGGGGAGCGCATCACTTGATCCCTTCGGTCATGCGGCGGGCGATCACCTTGAGGCAGAGCAGCTCGTCGGCGCCCTCGAAGATCGAGAGGACGCGGGCGTCGACGAAGTAGCGGCTGACGTCGTACTCCTCGGCGTAGCCCATGCCGCCGTGGATCTGCATGGCTTCTCGGGTGACCCACTCGGCTGCCTTGCAGACGTACGCCTTGACCATCGCGGCCTCGAGGGCGCCCTCGCCCTTGGCCATGAGCCGGGCCACGGAGTAGGACGCCTGGCGGCTGGCTTGGATGGTGATGGCCATGCGAGCCAGCTTCACCTTGGTGAGCTGGAGGTCGGCGATGGGCTTGCCGAACACCACCCGATCGTCGGCGTACTGGCGGGCGGCTTCGTAGGCCGCCTGCATCACGCCGACGGCTCGAGCTGCGGTCTGGAGGCGCCCGTTCTCGAAGCCGGCCATCTGCAGGTAGAAGCCCTTGCCCAGCCCGTCCTCGCCGCCGATGAGGTTGGCGTCGTCCACGAACCAGGAGTCGAAGGCGATCTCGTAGGAGTGCATCCCGCGATAGCCGATCGTGTCGATCGGGCGGCCCTCCATCTTCCCGCCCGCCCTCTTGGGTGAGCTCGAAGCCGTGGCCGTCGCCGCGCTCCTTCGGCACGATGAACATCGACAGGCCGCGGTGGGTCTTGCTGCGATCAGGGTCGGTGCGAGCGAGGAGCATCAGCACGTCGGCCCGGGCCCCGAACGTGCACCAGGTCTTCACGCCGTTGATCAGCCAGCCGCCGTCGGCCTTGGTGGCCGTCACCTTGATGCCGGCCACGTCGGAGCCGAAGTCGGGCTCGGTCACGGCGACGGCGTTCATGACCTCGGCCGTGGCCAGCTTCGAGAGCCACTCCTGCTTCTGCGCCTCGGTGCCGCCCTTGACCAGCGCCCTGGTGAGGATCTCGGGCCGGGTGATGAGCGAGCCGCCGGCGCCCAGCGAGCCGCGGGAGAGCTCCTCGGTGGCGACGACCATCCCGATGTACTCGGACTCGCCCCCGCTCCCGTAGCCGCCGTACTCCTCGGGGATGGACAGCCCGAAGGCGCCCATGTCGGCCAGGCCGCTGATGATGTCCTCGGGGATGTCGCCGTTCTCGCGGTGGACGTGCTCGGCGATCGGCTTCAGCTTCTCCTCGGCGAAGCGTCGGAAGGTGTCCTGCACGAGCTCGAAGTCGTCGTCGAGGTGGCGGGGTCCGTCCTGGCCGGCGAGCGACGCGAGGAAGTCCGGGTGGCGGAAGGTGGCGCAGAACCCGCGGGCGCCGTCGAGGGCGTCGACGGCGATGCCCCAGGTGGCTTCCCGGCCGAAGAGGCGGCTGGCCAGCTCACCCACGGCGTCGGCCACGAAGGCGCAGGTGATGGAGGCCTCGAGGTCGCCCTTGGCGCCGTACTCGAGCATGGCGGCAGCGGTCTCGACGGCGGCGCCGGCGTGGGCCAGGTCGTACCCGAGCACCTGGTCGACGTCGGGCCCGCCTCCCGCGGCCAGGGTGGCGGTGCCCGTGCGGACCACGCCCCGGGCCAGCTCCACGACGTCAGCGGCTGCGGTCAGGTCGGCGGTCGGCATGGCCCGGAGGTTAGTGAGGGCCCCTTTCGCGCACGGAATCGCCGTTGCCGCCGTGCTGCTCGACGGTGCAGGGTGGGCGCCATGCCGTCTGCTTCCTGCGGTACCGCACGGATCGCCTACGACGTGCGGGGGACCGGCCCGGCCGTGCTGCTCCTCCACGCCGGGGTCACCGACCGCCGGAGCTGGGATCCCCTCGTCGACGCCATCGGCGCCGGCCGCCGTGCGATCGCCTACGACCGCCGCGGCTTCGGCACCACGACCTACGAGCCCGAACCGCACTCCCAGCTCGACGACGCCGGCGCGGTGCTCGATGCGGTCGGCGTCGAGCGGGCCATCCTCGTGGGGGCCTCGAACGGAGGTCGGGTGGCCATCGACCTCGCCCTGCACCGGCCCGATCGGGTGGCCGGGCTGGTCCTCATCGGCACCGCGGTCCGGGGAGCCGTGGAGACGCCCGAGGAGGGCTCCCCGCAAGCGGTGCAGGACCTGATCGCGGCCTACGAGGCGGCCGAGGCCGCCGATGACCCGGACGAGCTCAATCGGGTGGAGGCCCACTTCTGGCTGGACGGTCCGGTAGCGCTCGAGGGCCGGGTCCAGGGAGCGGCGCGCGACCTGTTCCTGGAGATGAACGGCGTCGCCTTGCGGGCTCAGGATCCGGGCGCCGAGGCCGATCCGGGTGCGGCGTGGGATCGACTGGGCGAGATCGACGTGCCGACCCTCGTGCTGTGCGGCGCCCTCGACGTCTTCTCGCTCCCGATCAGCGAGCACGTCAGCACCTCGATCCCCGGAGCCACCTACGAGGTGCTCGAGGGCACGGCCCACCTGCCCCATCTCGAGGGCCACGGGCGCTGCCTGGGCGCCATCGCGTCCTACCTCTCGGAGGTGCCGAACCCGTGACCGCCTACTGGATCAACACGTTCCGCTCCGTCTCCGACCCCGAGAGGCTGGCCGCCTACCGGGACCTGGCCGGGCCGGTCATGCGGGCCTTCGGGGGGCGCTTCCTCGCCCGGGGCACCCCGGCCCGGGCCTTCGAGCTCGGCTCCCTCGAACGAACCGTGATCATCGAGTTCGAGAGCGTCGAGCGGGCCGTGGCTGCCTACGAGAGCCCCGACTACCAGGCCGCCCTCGCGGTGCTCGGGAACGGCGCGGAGCGCGATCTGCGGATCATCGAAGCCCTCGAACCCTGATCGGCTCAGCCGGTGCGGATGGCCGCGGCGTGGGCTCGGGCCTGGCGGGCTGCGATCTGGAGGGGGTGGTCGGGGTGGTGCGGTGGCAGCAGAGCGCGCTCTTCCCCCGGGTCCGCACCGGCTAGGTACCAGCCCGCGGTCTTGCGCTTGTGGTGGAGGCTGCACAGACGGTCGGCGTCCTCGACCTGGCTGGTGTGGGTGGTGGCCCAGCCGGTGTCGTGGTCGTACTCCAGGCGCAGGGTGTGGGTGCAGCCCTCTACGCAGCACTCCGGGTCGCGCCACTGCAGGGCAGTCCGCTGCTTGGCGGTGAACCGTCGACCGAGGTGCACGACGCGGGTGACGTCCTCCCCATCGGTGAGGAGGGCGGCGATGAACGCGTCGTCCATCCATTCCCGCACGACCGACACGGGTACCGGACCGATGCCGACGATCTCACAGATCTCGCCTTCTGCCACCCAGCCCCTCATGAGGGCGGAGTGGTCGACCCGGACGATGATCTTGGCGTCGGCCCCGGCGGGCATCACGGTTCCGTTGCCGTCTCGGTTGATCAGCTCGGCGAGGGCGTCGAAGGCGTAGGCCTCGAAGGCCTCGCGCCGACCGGCTGTGCGGGCCTCGTCGAACACCTTCGAAGCTCGGTGAGCGATGCGGGCGCCCATCCGGGCGATGGCGTCGGGGGTTCCGGTGGCGTGGAGGTGGCCGACACCGTCAGCGTCGGTCCAGTGCCGGCACGAGCGCTGGGAATGGACCCGCCGTCTCGTGGCCTCCGGGTCGCGGTCGGCGGCGGCTTTGGTGCGCCTCGCCTGGTTCCGCAGCGCGCCCAGGCTGCTGTTGGCCGCGGTGTCGAGCAGATCGCGCTCGGCCGACGGATCCGCCGACGCGGCATCGGCCACGGCCTTGGCCTGCTTCGCCGACAGCTTCCCCTTGCGGAGGGCGGTCGCGGTGGCGGGCAGGTCCTTGATCTTCTTGCCGGTGTCCAGCGTGTCGGAGGCGTCGCCCCTGGAGGTGCCGGTGGCGCTGGCCAACCAGTCCTCGGCCGACCTCGAGCCATCCTTCTGCCAAGACCCGGCCTCGGCGACGCGGGTGGCGGCCAAGGTCTTGATGGCCCGGCCGAGCCGTTCGATCTGGTCACCCTCGACGACGAGACGCTCGGCCGTGGCGGGGAGGCAGGACCCGAGGTCCAGCGAGGCGACGGCGGCCGTGAGCTGGGCTCTGATGCCCATGATCTCAGCCTCGTGGTGCACCTCGCACATGAACAGAGGATACACGTCAAAGCACAGGCATGCAACTACAACAATGAGATTTCCCGGAGAAGCATGGGAAAGCATGGGAAAGGGTGCACAAGGTCCGATGTCGATCTGAGCCGCCAACCGGCGTGATCGTCAGCGATGACGGAGCCACCACGATTGCGAGCCGCCTCGGTCGCGGCCGGTGCCACCCGCCAGCAGGCAGGGTGATCCTGCCGATACCGATGAGCTCGTGAGCTCCCCATCGTCTCCATCGGTGACCCCTGCCAACGGAGCGACCGTGACCGACGAGAACCTGACCGCGCAGCGCCGCATCGACGCGCCGCCCCCCACCGTGTTCGCCCTGCTGGCGGACCCGGCCAACCATGCCGCCATCGACGGCACCGGGTGGGTCCGGGCCCCGCTCGAGGAGGGCGCCCGGATCACCGCCGAGGGTGAGGTGTTCGACATGGCGATGCACCACCCGCAGCACCCCGACGGCGACTACGAGATCGCCAACCGGGTGGTCACCTTCGAGCCGCCCGCCGCGATCGAGTGGGAACCCGGCTTCTACGTCGAGGACGGGCAACGCGACTCCGGCCGTTGGACCTGGCGCTACGACCTCGCGGAGGTCGACGGCCAGACCCACGTCACCCTCACCTACGACTGGTCGAACGCAACGCCCGAGGCGCGTGAGCGCTTCCAGTTCCCGCCGTTCGGCGTCGAGAAGCTGACGGAGAGCCTGGACAACCTCGCAGCGCTCACGACCTGACATCCACGAGGGCGAGCCCATGCCAAGGGTGCGATCGACCCAGATGCGGCAGGCTGCTCATCGTGCAGCACGACTGGATGATCGAAGAGCGGGAGTACCTCCGTCAGGAGGAGCGTCGAGGAAACCGGCACACGTTCACCTCACTCGACCCGACACGCACTGCCCTCGTCGTGGTCGACCTCGTCGCGTTCTTCATCGACGAGAACGACTACGCCCGGGACATCGTGCCGCGGGTCAACCAGCTGGCCGATGCTCTTCGTGCAGCGGCTGGCACCGTCGCCTGGGTCGTGCCGGCGCCTTGGGAGCCATCTGCGATGAAGGCCGAGCTCCTCGGACCGCGGATCGAGGAGCTCTATCGGCACTCCGGAGGAACGGGAGCTCCCCGTGAGCGGGTTTGGGCCGAGCTCGCCACGGCTGACACCGACGTGTACGTGGAGAAGACCGCCTCGAGCGCCTTCTTCCCCGGACGCTGCCCGCTCCACGAGCTCCTCCAGGAGCGTGGGATCGACACGGTGCTGGTCGCCGGAACGCTGGCGAACGTCTGCTGTGAGGCGACGGCCAGAGACGCCAGCACGCTCGACTACCGCACGATCATGGTCGCCGACGCCAACGCGGCCCGCCGGGATCAGGATCTCAACGCCACCCTCAACACGATCTATCGGTCGTACGGCGACGTGCGCTCGACCGCCGAGGTCGTGGAGCTGATCGACCGCACACAGCGCGTGTCCTAGGTCCAGCCCCTCGGCTCCGAGCTCGGGCCCAGCATCCCGTCGATCGCTGGTCGGAGCCGGTCCGCGGGTGGGTTGGTTGCCAGGATCGGTTCTCTCGTAGGTTCGAGGGTGTCCACGGCAGACCACGCAGGAGGCGCACGGGCCCGATGACGACCCACGACCGACCATTCGGACGCCACCTCGAGGACTTCGTGCCCGGCGACGTGTACAAGCACTGGCCGGGCAAGACGATCACCGAGTACGACGACCACCTGTTCTGCATGATCACGATGAACCACCACCCGCTCCACACCAACGCGTGGTTCGCGGAGAACGAGACCGTGCAGAAGAAGAACGTCGTGGTCGGCAACCTCGTGTACTCGCTCGTGCTCGGGATGAGCGTGCCCGACGTCAGCGGCGCCGCCATAGCCAACCTCGAGATCGAGACGCTCCTCCACGCCAAGCCCACCTTCCACGGCGACACGATCTACGCCGTCACGAAGGTCCTCGACACGAAGGAGACCTCGAAGGGCGACCGCGGGATAGTCACCGTCGAGACCAAGGGGATCAACCAGCGAGGCGAAGAGGTCTGCTACTTCCGCCGCAAGCTGATGGTCTGGAAGCGGGAGCACGCGCCGACCCGCCAGTTCCCCTACGACGACGCCATCTTCGCTGACGGCGAGTGACCGGTTGCGGCGGGCGGTCCGACGAGCCGTGATCGGCATCGTGGCCGTCCCGTTGCTCGGCGGGATCGTGCTGGCCGTCGAGGTCCAGCTGGCCCGCACCGGGCCCGACCTGACCGACGACACCCCCCTCGACCACGACGGACGGGTCGGGGGCGAGGGCGAGGCGCTCCGCATGGTCTGGCTGGGCGATTCGACGGCAGCCGGCGTCGGGGCCACCGAACCGCGGTCGGCCATCCCCAGACTCGTGGCCCGATCGCTCGACCGGCCTGTCGATGTCGTGTCGCTGGCGGTGTCTGGCGCGCGCATAGGCGACGTGGTGGCCGAGCAGGTGGGTGGGTTGGCGAAGCACCGACCCGATGTGGTCCTCGTCAGCGTCGGTGCCAACGACGTCACCCACCTCACCTCGAAGAGCGACTTCCGTTCGGCCTACGCCGACATCGAGGCGGCGGTGCCGGATGGCGCGCTGCTCGTGGTGCTCGGCGTGCCCGACATGGGGGCCCCACCCCGCTTGGCTCAGCCGCTGAGAGCCCTGGCCGGCCTTCGTGGCCGCCAGCTCGATGAGGTCGTCCGCTCGATCGCGGCCGAGCACGACGCGGTGTACGTCGACATCGCCGGCATGACCGGTCCGACCATGAGATCCGACACTGGCCGCTTCTTCGCGGCTGACCGCTACCACCCGAGCGACGCCGGCTACGCCCTGTGGGCCGACGCTGTCGTCGGCGAGCTGCGTGCGGTCTTGGAGGAGCGGGAGGTGGCCCGTGCCGATCGATGACGTCGCTGCGCTCGGCTTCCAGGCCGGGGCGAAGGCCTACGAGGCCGCCCGACCTGGCTACCCCGACGACGCCGTCGCCGTGCTGCGCGACGAGGTCGGGGTGGGGAAGGGCACCTCGGTGCTCGATCTGGCCGCCGGCACCGGAAAGCTGACGCGGCGGCTCGTGGAGCTGCAGGCCGACGTCACCGCAGTCGAGCCGGTCGAGGCGATGCGAGCACAGCTCCGGAGCGTCCTGCCCGAGGTCGAGGCCCTCGAGGGGACGAGCGAGCAGATCCCGCTGCCCGACTCGAGCGTCGACGTCGTGACCGTCGCCCAGGCCTTCCACTGGTTCGACGCCGGCCCGGCCTTGGCCGAGATCGCCCGTGTCCTGCGGCCCGGCGGGCGCCTCGCCATCCTCTGGAACGAGCGGGACGAGCGGAACCCGTGGGTGGCCGAGATGAGCCGCATCATCCGCTGGCACGAGCGCACCGTCTCCCGATACCAGCACGTGGACTGGGCTGCGGTCGTCGCCCAGGCGGGCCGCTTCTCACCCCTCGAGGAGCGCGTCATCGCCTGGGAGCAGCCCATGACCCGCGACGTGCTGGCCGATCGGGTCCGGTCGATCTCCTACATCGCGACGATGCCAGGAGCCGAGCGGGAGCGCCTCGTGGCCGAGGTCGTCTACCTCGTCCGGCGGCTGGAGGAGCCCTTCCCCTTGCCCTACACCTGCCGCGTGCAGTGGGCGCACCTGGCGGCCGAACTCCGCTGACACGGCGCGCGTCACGCTGCCAGGATGCGCTCATGGACGCCGAGGAGCGCGACTACGTCGAAGCGGACATGCCCGCCGTTCTCCGGATGTGGCGCGAGGTGGGCTGGATCGACGACGAAGACCGCGAGGCGGAGGCCCTGGCCGCCATGCTCGGCTACGGGGCAGGTCGAGTCGGGGTCGTGGACGGCGAAGCCGAGTGCCTCGTCCACAGGACCCCTGGCACGATCCGCTACGACCAGCGGGATCTCAGCCTCAGCGCGGTGACGGCGGTGACCACCAGCGCGATCGCCCGCAACATGGGCCTGGCCACCCGGCTCACCGCGGCGTCCATCGCCGCGGCGGGTGCGGAGGGGGCAGCGGTGGCCGCCCTCGGGATGTTCGAGCAGGGCTTCTACAACCGCTTCGGCCTCGGCACCTTGAGCTACGGCCATGTGCTCTCCTTCGACCCGGCGCGCCTCCTCGTCGCCCCGCCGCGCCGGCGGCCCGTCCGTGTCGGACGCGGCGACTGGGAGGATCTCGCCGCCCTGATGGCTCGGAGGTGGCGACCGCACGGCGGAGTGGCATTGGACCCGACCGAGGCCCTCCGGGCCGAGCTCGGCTTCGTCGACGACCCGTACCTCGGCCTCGGGTTCCGCGACGACGCCGGCCACCTCACCGCATGCATGGTCGGCACCAACACGGGCGAGCACGGCCCCTACCGGATCGGGCTCCTCGCCTACGAGGGCCTCGCCGACCTCCTCGACCTGCTCGGCCTCCTGCGCACGCTCAGCGCCCAGGTCCACGAGGTGCGGATGGACGAGCCGGCCGGCATCCAGCTCCAGGACCTCATCGCCACGCCCATCCGAGGCAGCGAGCCCGACGACCCGGGCCAGGGGATCCGTCATCAGGCCGCGGCTTGGTACCAGCTGCGCATCCTCGACCTGGCCGCGGTCGTCTCGGCCCGTTCCTGGCCCGGCCCCGAGGTCGCCTTCGACATGGTCCTCACCGATCCCCTGAGCGACGCGGATCTCGACTGGCCCGGCCTGGCCGGCGACCACACGATCACCATCGGCGACAGCTCGACGACGGCTCGTGGCCACCGGGGCGGCCTGCCCGTGCTCAGGGCCAGCGTGAGCGCGCTGTCCCGCCTGTGGTTCGGAGTCCGCCCGGCCACCGGGCTCGCCCTCACAGACGACCTGGACGGACCGCCTGAGCTCTTGGCCGCCCTGGACCGGGCCCTCCTGCTGCCCCCACCCTCACCCAGCCTCCAGTTCTGAGGAGGCGGGCCGACGGGCTACTCGGTCAGGAAGTCGACCACGAGGCGGTTGACGTGGTCGGGCCGCTCCAGGTGGAGGAAGTGCCCGGCGTCCTCGACCACCTCCATGCGGGAGCCTTCGGAGGTGACGAACGCGCGGGCTCCTTCGGCCACCTCGATGCCCATGCAGCCGTCGGCCCGGCCGTGGAGGTAGAGCGTCGGCTGGGCGGTGATCTCGTTGCCCTTGTTCTGCACGGCGTCGAGGGACGGGTCCACGCCCACTCCGCCGAGGGTTGCTCGGTAGTAGCCGAGGGCGGCAGCCAGGTTGGCCGGATCGCGAAGGCAGTCCTTGACGTGGGCCAGGTCCTCGGCGCCGTCGTGGCCGGGGGACCAGTCGGCCCACAGCCCGTCGAGGAAGGCCATGTCGCCCATGCCCACGACCATGTCGGCCAGGCCGTGCTGGAAGAAGAACATGTACCAGCTCCGCTTGAGCTGGGCGTAGGACAGGAAGCCGCCAGCCACCGCTCCGGCCGGGGGCACGGCCATCGTCACGACCCGCTTCCAGCGCTCCGGCTCGTGGTTGGCCGCGGTGTAGGTGGCGATGGCGCCCCAGTCGTGGCCGACGATCACCGCGTCGCCGTCCCCGCCCAGCGCCTCGTGCAGCCCGCACGCGTCGAGGGCCAGCGCGGCGGTCTGGTAGCGGCCGTCCTCCGGGATCGCCGACGGCGCGTATCCGCGCATGAACGGGGCGACGGCGCGGTAGCCGGCGGCGGCCAGGTCGGGGAGGAGGTGTCGCCACGTCCACGCCGAGTCCGGGAAGCCGTGGAGGCACACGGCGAGAGGTCCGGTGCCCTCCTCCAGGTAGGCGAGCTCGAGCCCGTTGGCGGTGACGCGTCCCTCGGTGATCGGCATGGGCGGGCACGGTAGTGCTCGCGTTCGCGACCGGCGCGCTAGCCGCAGTCCTTGCGACTCCCGTCACACGCGGCACCCTCTCCCGACATCGTGGGTAACCTCCTGCCATCCAGGGGGAACGGGGGAACTGAACTGCTGAACGTCAGCTTCTTCGGCGTACGGGGCTCCACCCCGTGTCCTTGCGACGCGAACAGGCGGTACGGCGGCAACACGTCGTGCGTCGCGCTCGAGTCGCCCGGGCACGCCCCGATCGTGCTCGACCTCGGCACCGGTCTCCGGTTCTGGGGCGAGACCATCGACGAGAGCGTGCCGTTCGTCGGCTCGGCCCTGGTCACCCACATCCACTGGGACCACGTGCAGGGCCTGCCGTTCTTCACGCCCGTGCTCCGGCCTGGGGCCCAGTTCGACGTCTATGGGCCTCCCCAGACCGAGCACGGCACCCTCGGCGATGCGTTCAACGACTTCATGCGCCCGCCGTTCTTCCCCGTGCGCACGGCCGACCTCCTCGGCGACATCCGCTTCCACGACGTGTGGGACGCCGACCTCGAGCTCGACGGGGCCAAGGTGAAGGTCCGACCCGTCCCCCACGTGGGCCTGACCAACGGCTACCGGATCGAGATGGGCGGGACCATCGTCGCCTACCTGTCGGATCACCAGATGCCCTCCGACGGCAGCCACGCCGTGACCGATGCCGTGCTCGAGCTGTGCGACGGCGCCGACCTGCTGATCCACGACGCCCAGTACACGTCGGCTGAGTTCCCGAAGAAGTCGAACTGGGGGCACTGCACGTCGGACTTCGCGGTCCACGTGGCGAAGGAGTCGGGCGCCCGGCGGCTCGTGCTCTTCCACCACGACCCGACCCACCACGACGCCGCCGTCGACTCGATCCTCGCCTCCGCCCGTCAGCTCGCGATCGGGTCCGGGATCGAAGAGGTCGTGGCCGCGAGCGAGGGCCTCGTCATCTCCTGCGCTTGACGGCCGTTACCCTCCGGTCGATGCCAGACCCCGTCACCTTCGACTCCGCCAAGTACCGCCAGGTCCTGGGCCACTTCCCGACCGGCGTCACCGTCGTCACCGCTGCCCCCGAAGGCACACCGGTGGGGATGGCCGTCGGCTCGTTCGCATCAGTGTCCCTCGACCCGCCGCTGGTGGCCTTCTTCGCGGGGCAGTCCTCGTCGTCCTGGCCCCGCATCCAGGCCGCAGGCTCGTTCTGCGTGAACATCCTCGCCGACGACCAGGAGGCTGTCTGTCGGCGCTTCGCCTCCAAGGAGGAGGACAAGTTCGCCGGCCTCGGCTGGACCCCAGCAGCTTCGGGGTCGCCGTTGCTGGACGGCGTGCTGGCGTGGATCGACTGCGACATCGAGTCGGTCTCCGAGGCCGGCGACCACGTGTGCGTGATGGGTCGCATCCGCGACATGGAGGTGGCCCACGACGGGGCTCCGCTCCTCTTCTTCCGCGGTGGCTACGGCCGCTTCGCCGTCTGAACGTGCCGATCTACGCCCTCGGCGACGCCGAGCCCGACATCGACCCGACGGCCTACATCCACCCGGACGCTGTGGTGATCGGCGCCGTGACGATCGGCGCGGAGGCGTCCGTGTGGCCGTGCGCCGTGCTGCGAGGCGACCCCGGTGGCATCGTGGTCGGAGCCCGCACATCGGTGCAGGACGGCACCGTCGTGCACACGACGCCGATGACGCCGACCCGCATCGGAGCGGAGTGCGTCATCGGCCACAACGTCCACCTCGAGGGCTGCGAGATCGGCGACGGCTCGCTGGTCGGCTCGGGCGCCATCGTGCTCAACGGGGCAGTGGTGGAGCGCGAGGCGCTCGTGGGCGCGGGGGCGCTCGTGTCGGGCGGCATGGTCATCCCGTCACGAGCCATGGCGCTGGGAGTGCCCGCCAAGATCAAGCCCGACTCCGTCGACCCTCAGCTCCACATCGCGATGGGGATGCAGGTGTACCTCGAGCGGGGCCGCACCTATCGGGCTCAGCTCCGTCGCCTCGACTGACCGCTCGGCGGGGTGGAGGCCTAGACCGGTTCGGGCTCGGGCTCCAGCAAGGTGATGCTGCCGTCGAGGGCCCGTTGGCGGGCCCAGGCGGCCACGAAGGCGTCGTCGGTCAGGTACACGATCTGCTGGTCCTCGGCCAGGCGCAGGAGCAGGTCGAGCAGGTCCCATGACCGGTCGGCTGGGACCCGCTGGAGGACCTCATCGAGCACCACGGGCACGGGGTCGCCGTGCGGGGCGGCCTGGGCTGCGACCGTGAGGCGGGCCACGAGGTGCTGGTGGACATCGCGCACGACGGCTGAGCTGTCGCCACCGCTCCCGTCGTCGGCGCGCGCCTCCAGAGCGGCGACGCGGCGCTCCACCGCGGCGTGGCGATCGGCCAGCCGATCGATGTCCACCTCGGCCCGAGCCGTGGCCAGAGCCTTCACGAGCTCGGCGCGGCGGGCCTCGAGCTCGGGGACGTCGGGGGTCGACGCGTCGGCCGCCGTGACCGTCGACCACTCGGGCTGCCGGAGGCGGGCGGCGGTCTCCTGGAGGGTGGCCAGCTCGGCATCGATCTCGGGCCTGGGGCGAGCGCGCTCGCGCGCGGTCTCCCGCTCCTGAGCCCGGGTGACGGCCCACTCGAGGGCGCCGACGCGGGCGTCGAGCTGTCCGGCGTCGAAGCCCAGCTGGAGGAGCAGCTCGTCGAGTCGGCTGGCGGCCGCCTGCTCGTCGGTCACTGCGGATGCCACCTCGGCCTCGGCCCGGGCCCGGATGCCGCGGGCGCACTGTCGGGCCACGCGGTCGGCGAGGGTGGCCGGATCCTCGAACCCGTCGTCGAGGCCGTACGGGGCGCAGGCCTCGAGCGCCGCCTGGCGGGCCGCGGCGAGGGCAGGTTCGGCCCGAGCGACCAGCTCGACTCGCAGCTGCTCGAGCTCGTCGGCGGTGTCGCCCAGGTTCTGGACGGCGGCCGAGTAGTCGACGATCTCGTCGCGGAGGTCGACGACTCTGGTGACCTCGACGTCGGGCCCGACCAGCTCGCTCCAAGCCGCCGCCGCACCTCGGTGCTCTGCGGCGGCGATCTCGACGATCTCTCGCAGCTTCGGGTCGACGCTCGCCTCGACCCGGCGGATGTGGAAGCCGAGGTAGCTGGTGGCGTCAGCTCGGGCGAGGGCTTGCTGCTCGGTCCTCCGGGCCCCCGCCAGACGGGCCCGAGGTCGGGCGATCCCCACCACGGCGGCCACCCCAGCGCCCAGCAACCCGATGCCCGCGAGCAGCGGGGTCGTGGCCGCCCCCAGCGCGCCGGCCAGGAGGCCGACCGAGGTGCCGGCCAGACCGGGCATCCATGCCTGGTCGGCGGCGTGATCGGCCGCCTCCACGCCGCGGTGGGCGGTCTCGATCTCCTCGACGAGGGCAGAGGGCGGCCCCATCTCCTCGACCTCGAGGCCTCCGAGGGAGACCTGGACCTGCTGCATGGCGTGGTCGGCTTCCTGGAGCCGGGACGCCGCGTGCCAGAGCGTGGACTGGTCGAGCAGCCCGAGCTCCGCCACGAGGGGCTCCGACGGAGCGGGCAGCGTCGACACAGCCAGGGCCTGCAGGCGCTGGTCGAGGTCGTCGCGCTCGGCCAAGGCGGCTCCGAGAGCGTCGAGGATCTGGGAGAGCTCGGCCGGCGGCTCCTCCGGGATCTGGGTCAGAGCGTCGAGGTCCTCCGGGTCGAGCCGGGCGCCGGGCGGCACCTCGGCCCGCAGAGCGGCGACGCGGTCGGCCGTCTGCGTCCACCTGGCGGCCAGTGCCCGAGCTGCGTCCGCCTTGTCGAGGAGGAGGCGGTCGGACTCGATTCCGGCAGTGCCGGACTGGAGGGCGGCAGCCTCGGCCCGCACCCGCTCGAGCTGGGCCAGCACCTGCGCGTACTCCCGGCGGGCCAGGCCGTCGCGGGCCGCCCGGAGCTCGGCATCGAGGGCGTCGAGCTGGGCCTGGAGGCCAACCCCCTCCTCCTCGCGGCCCGTGGCCGACGCGAGCTCGCGGGCGAGGCCTTCGAGCATGTCGCGGGCCTCGCGGAGCTCGGGCGACTCGTCTTCGCGGACACGAGCCACGGCTCCCCCCAGATCGGCCGCCGTGATGAGCATCAGGCGTCGGAGGGCGGCGGCGTCGGGAGCGATCGATCCGAGCGGCTCCACCGCCGGGGAGTCGTCGTCGTGACGGCCCTCGACCCGGCCGGCCCGGCCCGTGAGCGTGACCGGCACACCTGTGCCGTCGACGTAGCGGAGCGTGGTGGGCTCCGGGCCGCCAGTGAGGGCGTGGAGGATTCCCGCCGACAGGGCGGCTCTGCCCTCCTGACCCAGCCCGGACAGCACC
The DNA here is from genome assembly GCA_963846555.1 of uncultured Microthrixaceae bacterium. Classification (GTDB taxonomy): domain Bacteria; phylum Actinomycetota; class Acidimicrobiia; order Acidimicrobiales; family VFJN01; genus VFJN01. The sequence continues at coordinate 2,741,862 of CAWJWI010000004.1, read as the reverse complement.
GTGAGCTGCGGGTGGAACGGCACCCGTAGCTCTTCGTCTCCGTCCTGCAGGATCAGCTCGTCGAACCGCACTCGGTCTCCTCCTTGCTCGGAGGTGATCGACCGTTCGGCCCCAGATCTGTAGCCGTACGTGGGTCGAACGGCCCACTGGCCTCGGCCCGCTCAGGCCCCGCTGCCCAGCCAGGCCATCTGGTCTCCGGGCAGGTTCCGCAGGACGGTGAAGACGAGGGCCACCCCGACGGCCAGCGGTGCCAGCCAGCGGGGGAGCGAGGCTGTCGGGCGGGGACGGCCCATGGCGGTCGTGACCCATCCCAGCCACAGGACCAGGCCCGCCGGGACGGCCACGAGGAGCAGCAGGTTGTGGTCGAGCGCGTGGCCCAGACGGCCTCGCGTCAGTGCGTGCATCCCCCGCAGCGTGCCGCAGGCCGGGCAGTCGATCCCGAGCAGTGCCTTCGTGGGGCAGAGCGGGTACCCGCCGCTGTCGGGATCCACGAGCGCGAGCAGGGCGCAGGCCCCCAAGGCACTCACGGCCAGCGAGCCGGCCGTCCTCCGATCGGGTCCTGCTCCGACGGCGAGCGCAGCTCCGGGCACCGCCGCACGGTAGACCGATCGGCCAAGGAACGGCGTGGTGGGCCCACCCGCGGCCCGGTACATTGACCCGCGGGTCAAGGCGGGGAGCGCACCATCGCGGACGAATCGGAACAGCAGGGGAGCGGCCGGGGCTGGCAGCTGATCCTCGACGCGTGCCGGGCCCGGCGTCGCGGGATCGCGCTGGGTGTGCTCGTAGGGCTGGGCTGGACCTTCGGCAAGGTGAGCGTCGGCCTGCTCGTGCAGAGGGCCGTGGACCGCGGCATCGAGTCCGACGACATGGACGCGCTCCGGCGTTGGGCTCTGCTGATCGCGGGTGCAGCGGTCGTGGTCGGCTGCTTCACCGGCTTCCGGCGCTACGTCGCCTTCCGCGAGGCCCGCTGGATCGAGGCCGACCTCCGCGAGCGGCTCTTCGCCCACATCCAGCGCCTCCACTTCGCCTACCACGACCGAGCCCAGACGGGTCAGCTCATGAGTCGGGCCAACACCGACCTCCAGCAGATCCAAGCCTTCGTGGTGATGATCCCCCTGACGATCTCCAACGGCGTGACCGTCGCCGCCGTCACCGTCATCCTGATCACGATCAACCCCCTGCTGACGCTCTTGGCCCTCGGCAGCCTCCCGTTCCTCAACGTCCTCGCCACCCGCTTCTCACGCCGACTCCACCCAGCCGTGATGGGCATCCAGCAGGAGTCGGCCGAGCTGGCGGCGGTGGTGGAGGAGACGGTGGCGGGGGTCCGCGTCGTCAAGGGCTTCGGAGCCGAGCGCGTCCAGCGGGCCCGACTCGGGATCGAGGCCGACGGGGTCTTCGACCGGTCGATGGAGGCGGCTCAGGTGCGGGCCACGTTCCTGCCTGCCCTCGAGCTGCTGCCCAACATCGGGCTGATCGCCACGCTCGGCTACGGCGGTCACCTCGTCCTGGACGACGCTCTGACCCTGGGCGAGCTCGTCGCCTTCAACGTCTACGTCGTGATGCTCATCTGGCCGCTCCGCATGCTCGGGATGATCCTCGCCCAAGCCCAGCGGGCGTCCGCGGCAGCCGAGCGGGTGAGGGAGGTGCTGGAGACGGCGCCCGTCATCGCCGACTCGAGCGGCGGGCAGTCGCTGCCTCCTGCCGGGCCGCGGGGGGGCCGGGGTGAGGTGCGGTTCGAGGGCGTGCGCTTCTCCTATGCGCCCGAGCTGCCGATGGTGCTCGATGGCCTCGACCTCGTCGTACCCGCCGGGCAGTCCGTGGCCGTCGTGGGCGCCACCGGCTCGGGCAAGAGCACGGTGGCCCGGATCATCCCCCGCTTCTACGACGTCGACGACGGGCGGGTCGTGGTCGACGGCGTCGACGTGCGCGACGTCCGCCTCCGCGAGCTGCGCAAGGCGGTGGGGATCGTGTTCGAGGAGACGTTCCTCTTCTCGGAGTCGATCGGGGCCAACATCGCCTTCGCCGACCCCGAGGCCCCGATGGAGGCGATCGTCCGGGCGGCCCGGCTGGCCGGGGCCCACGACTTCATCGACGCCCTGCCCGAGGGCTACGACACCCGGATCGGCGAGAGGGGCTACTCCCTGTCGGGCGGGCAGCGGCAGCGCATCGCCATCGCCCGAGCCATCCTGGCCGACCCCAGGGTGCTGATCCTCGACGACGCCACCTCCTCGGTCGACCCCACGAAGGAGCACGAGATCCGCGACGCACTGGCCGAGGTGATGCGGGGACGGACCACGATCGTCATCGCCCACCGCCCGGCCACCATCGCGCTCGCCGACCGCGTCGTGCTGCTCGCCGGCGGGCGGGTCGTCGCCGACGGCACCCACCAGCAGCTGTTGGCGACGAGCGCCGACTACCGCCAGGTGCTGGCCTCGGTCGGCGGCGCGGACCTAGAGGAGGTGGGCTGAGCCATGTGGATGCAAGGAGGCGTGGACGAAGCCGATCGTCTCGACGCGGAGGCGGCCCGCCACCTCCTGCGCCGAGCCTTCTCGATGCTCCGGCCCTATCGACGGCAGATGCTCGCGGCGCTGGCCATGGTCGTGGTCTGGACGGCGACGACGCTCGCCGGACCGTTCCTCGTGCGTCACGGGATCGACCAGGGCATCAAGGCCGACGACGCCGGGGCCCTCGACGCCGCGGTGATCGGGTACGTCGTCGTCGCCGTCATCTCATACGGCGCCTACCGGTTCCAGGTGCTGCTCATCAGCCGGATCGGCGAGTCGTTCCTGCGTGACCTGCGGTTGCGGGTCTTCGACCACCTCCAGCGCCTCTCGATGCCGTTCTACGACCGCGAGAAGGCAGGCGTGATCGTCTCCCGGATGACCAGCGACGTCGACTCGATGCAGGAGCTCGTCCAGATGGGCCTGCTCATGTTCGTCAGCAACGGTCTGCTGCTCACGTGTCGGTCGTCGTCCTCGCCGTCGTCTCGTGGCAGCTCCTGGCCCTGTGCGTCATCTGCCTGCCCGTCGTGATCGTGGCCAGCCTCAAGTTCCAGCGGGACTCGAACAAGGCCTACCTCGACGTGCGCGATGGCATCGGCACGACGCTCTCTCACCTCCAAGAGGGCATCGCCGGGGTGCGCGTCGTGCAGGCCTTCGGCCGGGAGGACATCGAGTCAGCCCGCTTCCGATCCGGCAGCCGTCGCCTCTATGAAGCTCACATGCGGTCGGTGAAGATCTCGGCCTGGTACCTGCCCATCATCGAGCTGGCCGGCCTTCTCACGACGGCCATCGCCGTGGGCATCGGCGGCTGGTGGGTGCACACCGGTGACCTCACGATCGGCACGGTGACCTTCTTCGTGCTCACCCTCTCCAACCTGTTCGAGCCGGTGCAGCAGCTCTCCCAGCTGTTCAACATCGTGCAGTCGGCCGGAGCCTCGCTGAACAAGCTGTTCGGCCTCCTCGACACGCCCGTCGACGTGCCCGAGCGGCCTGGTGCGGTGGACCTCCCCGAGCGCGGCGCGATCAGCGTGGAGCACGTCGACTTCGCCTACACGGAGGGCCCACCCGTGCTGACGGACGTGTGCCTCGACATCCCGATCGGCGCCCGCATCGCCCTGGTCGGACCCACCGGGGCCGGGAAGAGCACGCTGGCCAAGCTCATCGCCCGGCTGTACGACCCGACCGCGGGGACCGTGCGCTACGCGGGCGTCGACGTGCGCGACGCCACCCGGCGCTCGCTGCGGTCCCGGGTCGTCGTCGTGCCCCAGGAGGGCTTCCTCTTCAACGGCACGATCCTCGACAACGTCCGCCTGGCCCGCGAGGGCGCCACCGACGCCGACGTCCTTGCCGCCCTCGAGGCCATCGGGGTGCGGGAGCGCTTCGCCAACCTCCCCGAGGGGCTCCACACCGAGGTCCAGGAGCGGGGATCGCGCCTCTCCGCGGGGAGAAGCAGCTGGTGTCGCTGGCCCGGGCCGCCCTGGCCGACCCGGCCGTGCTCGTGCTCGACGAGGCCACCTCCAGCCTCGACCCCGGCACCGAGGTCGTCGTCGAGAACGCCATGGCCCGGCTCATGGAGGGCCGCACGGTCATAGTCATCGCCCACCGGCTCTCGACCGCGGAGCGCTCCGACCTGGTTGGCGTGGTGGCCGAGGGCCGGCTGCTCGAGATGGGCACCCATGCCGAGCTGCTCGCCCTCGGTGGCCGCTACACCGACCTGTTCACCACCTGGTCAGGTGGGATGTCGGGCCCGGAATTGTTACCATCGCCGTAGGAGAAATCCCCCCGGAACCCGAAAGGTCCGCCGCATGGCTGTCACCGATCTCGACCTCTCGAAGTACAAGCTGGGCTGGTCCGATGCCGAGGACTACGTCTTCAAGCCCAAGAAGGGCCTGAACGAGGACATCATCCGCGAGATGTCGTGGATGAAGGGCGAGCCGGACTGGATGCTGGACTTCCGCCTGAAGTCCTACCGGGCCTTCCTGAAGCGCCCGATGCCCAAGTGGGGCGGGGACATGTCGGAGATCTACCTCGACGACATCTACTACTACATCAAGCCCACCTCCGGCGGGGTCGTGGACCAGTGGGACGAGCTCCCCGACGCCATCAAGAACACCTACGAGAAGCTGGGGATCCCCGAGGCCGAGCGGAAGTACCTCGCCGGCGTGACGGCCCAGTACGAGTCCGAGGTCGTGTTCCACCGCAACCGCGAGGACCTCGAGCGCCAGGGCGTCATCTTCTGCGACATGGACACCGCCCTCAAGGAGTACCCGGAGCTCGTCAAGCAGTACTGGGCCAAGATCATCCCGGCCAACGACAACAAGTTCGCCTCCCTCAACTCCTCCGTCTGGTCCGGCGGGTCGTTCATCTACGTCCCGCCCGGCGTCGAGGTCGAGATGCCGCTCCAGGCCTACTTCCGCATCAACGCGGAGAACATGGGCCAGTTCGAGCGCACCCTGATCATCGCCGACGAGGGCTCGAAGGTGCACTACATCGAGGGCTGCTCGGCCCCCGTGTACACCACCGACTCGTTGCACTCCGCCGTGGTCGAGATCGTGGTGAAGCCGTCGGCCCGGGTCACCTACACGACGATCCAGAACTGGTCGAACAACGTCTTCAACCTGGTCACGAAGCGGGCCCGGGTCGAGGCCGAGGGCCACATGGAGTGGATCGACGGCAACATCGGCAGCCGCCTCACGATGAAGTACCCGGCCGTCTACATGGTCGGCCCGAAGGCCTCCGGTGAGGTCCTGTCCGTGGCCTATGCCGGTGCCGGCCAGCACCAGGACGCCGGAGCCAAGATGGTCCACGCCGCCCCCGAGACGACCTCGAAGATCGTCTCGAAGTCGATCTCGAAGGACGGCGGGCGCACGAGCTACCGCGGCCTGGTCCGGGTGGAGGACGACGCCTACGGCTGCAAGAGCCACGTGCAGTGCGACGCCCTGATCCTCGACGAAGACTCCATCAGCGACACGTTCCCGTACATGGAGGTCGGTGCCCGCGACGCCGTCATCGGCCACGAGGCCACCGTGTCCAAGGTCGCCGACGAGCAGCTCTTCTACCTGATGAGCCGCGGCCTCTCGAACGAGCAGGCCATGGGGATGGTGGTGAACGGCTTCATCGAGCCCGTCACCCGCACCTTGCCCATGGAGTACGCCGTCGAGTGGAGCCGTCTGATCGAGCTCCAGATGGAGGGCTCGGTCGGATAGCGGTCAGCGGGCCCGCGATGCGGCCCGCTGCAGGAGTTCGTCAGCCTGGGCACCGACTCCGGTCATCCCGAGGTCGCCTGCGCTCTCTGACGCGGCCTGGAGCAGGACGGCCGCTCCGTCGGGGTCGCCGGCTTCGAGGCGGGCGATGCCGTGCCAGAGCCGGGTGCGGGCGAGCAGGGCCGGGGCATCCACCCGCTGCTCCAGCGCGGCCGCCGAGTTGAACAGCGCCTCGGCTGACCGACCGTCGCTCGCATCGAGCATGGCGAGGTACCGGTCGGCCGCGCCGAGGCAGATCGACTCGTAGCCCAGCAGCAGGAGGCCGGAATAGGGAGCCAGCTCGGCCCGCAGGCCAGCGGTGGCGTCGCGGTGCCCGGTGCGCACCGCGACCTCGGCGAGGAGCGCCAGCACCGACGGCCAGGAGGAGTCCCGGGGGGCCGCCGCCCAGTCCTCAGCACGCAGCCTGTCGAGGATCGTGCGGGCGTCCTCGGCGCGGTCGGCGTCCACCAGGGCCATCGCCAGACCGGCCTGGTACCCGACGAGGCTGGGGTTGCGGGCCACGGCGTCCTCGATGAGCGGGACCATGTCGGCCAAGGTGCCGACCTCCCGCTCGAGCAGGAGCGTCTGGGTCGCCCACGCGTCCATCGCCGTGGGCAGCACGACCGCCAGGTCGGCCAGATGGCTGAGGTGGCGACGAGCATCGTCGAAGCGACCGTCGAGAAGGGCTCGCAGCACCCGACGGAACCGCGTCTCGTACCGGGCGGTTGCCGTGTCCAGTCGGGCCGCCCGGCGCTCGGCGTCGGCCACGTCGGTCTCGTAGCCGCTGCGATCCCCGAGCTCTAGGCGAGTACCCGCCCGCCGTTGGAGCGCGAGCACTAGCTCCCACCGATCCCCAGTGCGGGCCGCGGCGGCCACCATCTCGTCGGCGCGAGCAAGGCGGGCGACGGCGTCCGGAGCCCCCTGGCGGACCTGGACCCAGATCCGCAGGGCGTTGGCGAGCACCGCAGGATCGTCGGACGCTCGTGCCAGCTCCACGGCTTCGTCGGCAATCGGTGTCGCGGCCACCCCGATTCCGTCTCGTCGGGCACGATGGTTGGCGAGGTTGGCCAGGAGCCGGGATCTCAGCTCGGGGGCGGTCGTGCCGAGAGCCGTGAGAGCCTCCTCGTGGAGCGACATGCCCGCCGGGTCCTCCCCGCTCAGCACGACCGTGTAGCCGTTGCACCGCACGAGAGCGGCCCGGGCCAGCACCCTGGCATCGCCGGCCGATCGGGCGTCGGTCGCCGCCGCGTCGGCCGCCTCGAGGGCGGCGTCGACCGAGGAGTGCAGGGCGGCCTCGGCCCGGATCAGCAGGAGCGGACCGCGCAGCTCCGGAGCATCGACGTCGTCATCGGCGAGGGCTCGCAAGCCGACATCGGCCCAGTGCATGGCCTCTTCGACCGCGGCGTGGTCGACCGCTGCGCCGCCCGCCAGCGCGGCGGCCACGGCCAGCGTCATGCCGTCGCCGGGCTCGGCCGCCGCCTGCCAGTGCCGCGCCGAGACCGCCGGTTCGGCTGCCGCGTCGACGGCCCGGGCGGCGCGCCTGTGCAGCGATCTCTGGCGATCGGCGGGGACCTCAGCGCGAATGGCCTGGAGCAGGAGGTCGTGGGCGAACGCGGGCCGGCCCCCGACGCCCGGCACGACGAGGCCGAGCTGCTCCCACGCCTCCTCGGCATCGAGCAGGTCGCGCCGCGGCACCCCTGAGACCGAGGCGAGGAGACCACGATCGATCTCGCGGCCGAGCACGGCGGCGACGCGCAACGCCCGGGCCGACTCCGCCGGCAGGCGCGCCATGCGGTCGGTGGCGATCTCGTGAACCGACTCGGGCAGCACGAGGTCCTCTGGATCCTCGACGGTGAGCAGCGCACCGTCGGTGTCGAGGTCGTGCAGGATCTCGGTGAGGAAGAGCGGGTTGCCGAGCGTGGCGCCGTGGAGGACGCGCGCCGTGCCCTCCGCCCGGGCCATACCCCCCACGGCCAGGGCTACGAGGTCCCTGGTGGCCTCGGCATCGATGCCGGTCAGTCGCACACGCTCGATGGCATCGTCTCGGTCCAGCTCGGCGAGCAGGTGCTCCACCGGGCTGCCCTGAGCCACGTCGGTGGGTCGGACTGTGGCGACGAGCAGCAGCGGAGGTCGCCGCTCGTCACCGACCAGGCGGCTGATGAGGTCGGTGAGCGGGTCGCCGGCGAGGTGGAGGTCGTCCACGATCGCCAGCACCGGTACCTCGGCGGCGAGGGCGGCGACGAGGTCCACTACAGCGTCGAGCACCGAGCCGAGGTCGACTGTGGCACCGGCCGAACGCACGTTGAGGCGCTCGGCGATGAGGCCGTCCAAGCGGGCCAGTGCCTCGGCGCCTTCGCCGACGAGGCGACGGGCGTCGCTCGGCGTGAGCGCACCGAGCAGGTTGGCGACCGTCGCGGCGAGCGGTCGGATCGTGTCGCCTCCCGGCGCGTCGCACCGCGTGTGGAGCACTGCACCGCCCCGTGCGTGGGCGTGGCTGGCCAGCTCGCGTGTCAGCCGGGACTTGCCGATCCCCGCCTCCCCGCTCAGCAGCACGGCGCGCTGACGGCCCGCCTCCACTTCGGTCCAGCGGCTGCGGAGGACGTCGACGATGCTCCCGCGGCCGAGCAGGGGCAGCTCGTGGCCGCCGGGAGCCAGCGTGGCCGGGAGCGGGATCCGGGCCGGGGCGCTCGGGTGCTCGGCCTGGGGCGCGTCGGCTCGCTCGTCGACCAGCTGGCGGACCCACTCGGGGCGGTCGATCCCCCGCAGGGCGGCGCCACCCCGATCGACCAGAGCCAGGCCGCTGGGCAGCCGCCCGCCGACGAGGTCGCTGACAGCCGTCGAGACGAGGATCTGATCGGGCTCGGCCAGGCCCCGCAGTCGGGCCGTGCGATTGACGGTCGGGCCGTACCAGTCGCCGTCCCGCTCGATCGCCGCTCCGATGTGCACCCCCGTGCGGATGCGGATGACCAGGTCGCCCGGCCAGGTCTGGGCCGACAGGGCGCGGACGACGTCGGCTGCTGCCTGGAGGGCGGCGACCGGGTCGGTGAAGGTGGAGAAGGTGCTGTCGCCCTCTCCGCGGTGCTTGACGAGACGCCCGCCCGCCCCCTCGATGACGTTGCGCACGAGCTCGTCGTGGCGGGCCACCGCCGCGTCCATGGCCAAGGGATCGAGCTCCCACAGGCGGGTCGAGCCCACGACGTCCGTCAGAGCGAAGCACACCGACGCGCCGGAGGAGGGGGGTGCCGCGGCCGCTCTTTCGCCCACATCCGGACGGTAGCCGCGTGGGTTGATCGCATCGTGGCTGGCAGAATGCCGATGTGCCGATGCGTCAGGACTGCAAGTACTTCGAGAGCCGCACGTACCGCAACGGTGAGACGGTCCGGAAGTGCGACCTCGACCTCGCGCCCGAGGCGCCGTGGCGGTGCCCGACCGACTGCCCGAAGTACAGCCCTCGGCTGGCTGACGTGAACTGGAAGCACGGCAGCCTGGTCACCCCGCCGACACCTGCCGAGCCGCTCGACGCCCTCGACCGCGACGACGGCTCGGTGGCGGCCGTGCTCGACGCAGCCGAGGACCACCTGAACTCCATCGGAGCGCAGGTGCTGGCCGACATGGAAGCCGAGCGGGGCAAGGGCGGCGGACGCCTCAAGAAGCTGTTCCGACGCAAGCGCTGACCTTGGGAACCGGCCCATCTCGCCGGTAGGCTGAATTCATTCCGGGGGCCAACGAGGCCCCCGTTGCGCGAGTGCTGAGAGGTTCCCCTGACCGCGTTCCCCGTCGATGCCATCGCCGCCCTGGGCGGCCCGCAGTGGCTCCTCGACCGGCGCACCGACGCCTCCGGCCGGATGGTCGACGCCGAGATGCCCACCACCGCGCAGGAGGTCTGGCGCTACAGCCGCATCGACGAGCTCGACCTCGGCCGGTTCACGCCGGCCGCGGCCGCCAGCACGTTCCAGCACGGCGACCTGGGCCGGGCTCGGGTCGGCCGGGCCAGTGAGCTGGACGGCGCGGCCGAGATCCTGGGTGAGCTCCCCGCCGATGGCGACGCCCTCGAGTGGGCCCACCATGCCCTGGCCGCCGATCCCATCGTGGTCGACGTGCCCGCAGGCGTGTCTGTCGTCGACCCCATCGTCGTGCGCCACGCCGGCCCGGCCGACGGCACTGCAGCCGCGGTCCGCCTGGTGGTGCGGGCTGGCGCCGACAGCGACGTCAGCATCGTGGAGGTCTTCGAGGGGGGCGGCGCCGGTCTGCTGCTACCCGTCACCGAGATGATGGTTGGCCCCGCGGCGCGTGCCGGCTACCTCGGTGTGCAGCGCCTCGACCGGGCCACATGGTCCGTCGCCACGCTCGATCTGGCCGCCGACGCGCAGGCTTCGGTCACCGGTGGTCTCGTCGGCTTCGGCGGCGACTACGCCCGCACCCGCACGAGCTGCCGCCTGAACGGCCGAGGGTCGAGCGGGACGCTGCTCGCGGCCTACTTCGGCGACGGCGACCAGACGCTCGACTACCGGACCTTCCAGGAGCACGTGGCGCCCGACACCACGAGCAACCTCCTCTTCAAGGGGGTCGTGAGCGACCGGGCCCGGTCGGTGTACACGGGCCTCATCAAGGTGGATGCCGGGGCGCGAGGTACGAACGCGTTCCAGACCAATCGCAACATCAAGCTGTCCGAGGAGGCCTGGGCCGAGTCCGTGCCCAACCTCGTCATCGAGAACAACGACGTGCACTGCAGCCACGCCTCTGCGGTCGGGCCGATCGACGAGGAGCAGCGCTTCTACCTGGAGAGCCGGGGCGTGCCGACGGTCGAGGCCGAGCGCCTCGTCGTGGCCGGGTTCCTGGCCGAGGTGTTCGACCAGCTCCCCACCGGCGAGCTCAGAGCCGATCTCGACGCCGCTGTGGCCGCCAAGCTCGAGGCGGTGCTGACATGACCGTGGTGGAGCGAGTCGGCCCTCTCGACGACCTGAAGCCGGGCACGGCCCGCCAGGTCGTCATCGGCGAGCACCGCATCGCCCTCGTCCGCATCGAGGACGACGTGTACGCGATCGGCGACGTCTGCACCCACCAGGACATCTCCCTCTCCGAGGGTGACGTGCTTCCCGAGGACCGGACCATCGAGTGCTGGAAGCACGGCAGCGCGTTCTCGCTGGAGACGGGCGAGCCCGAGGCCCTCCCGGCGACCAAGCCCGTGCCCGTCTACGAGGCCCGCGTCGTCGACGGCCAGATCGAGGTGGTGATCGGATGAGCGAGCACGTCTTGGAGATCACCGGCCTGCGGGCCGGCGTCGCCGGCAAGGAGATCCTGAAGGGCATCGACCTCACCATCCGCTCGGGTGAGGTCCACGCCGTCATGGGCCCCAACGGCTCGGGGAAGTCGACGCTGTCCCACGTCATCATGGGTCGCCCCGGCTACGAGGTGCTCGGCGGCACGGTGACGCTCGACGGCGAGGACATCCTGTCCCTCGCGCCGTGGGAGCGGGCTCAGGCCGGTCTCTACCTGGCCATGCAGTACCCGACCGAGGTGCCCGGCGTGCCTCTCCTCGACGTGCTCGAGGCGGCCTTCGAAGCAGCCGGGCGCGACACGAGCGACGTGGCCGAGCGCATCCGCGAAGAGGCCGTGCGCATCGGCTTCGACGACCGGTTCCTGCACCGAGCCATGAACGTCGACCTCTCCGGCGGCGAGAAGAAGCGCAACGAGACCCTGCAGCTCGGCGTGCTCCAGCCCGCCATAGCGATCCTCGACGAGCTGGACTCGGGGCTCGACGTCGACGCCTTGCGGGCCTGCTCCCGCCGAATCGAGCAGGCCACCAACGAGACCGGCCTCGGCGTCCTCGCCATCACGCACTACAACCGGCTGCTCCACGAGCTGCGCCCCGACAAGGTCCACGTGCTGGTCCGTGGCGTGATCCAGCGCACCGGCGGCCCCGAGCTGGCCCTCGAGCTGGAGTCCACCGGCTATGCCGCCTTCGGCGAAGCCGAGGCCGACGCCAAGCCGTCGAAGAGCAGCAGCGTCACGGCCGACCCCTTCGCCGACCCCCTGGCCTGACCCCTCGCGGGGTTGTCAGGCGTTGGCCAGCTCCTTGAGGAGAGCCCTCGTGCGGGATCGGCTGGCGGAGCGGTCGTCGCCGACCGGGAACGGGGCCGCCCAGACGTCGGTGGCCCCGGCTGAGAACAGAGCCTCGATGCGGGCGGTGACGGCGGCCTCGTCGCCGACGATGGCCGCATCGGCCGGGCCGGCTGCGCCACCGATGTCGAGCAGGCGCCGGTAGTTCGGGAGCTCGCCGTAGCCCGCGAAGACCTGGGCCGCGGTCGAGCGCGCCTCGTCGACGTCGTCGTGCACGGCGACCGGGAGCCCGGCCACGATGCGCGGCGCCGGACGGCCCGCGGCGGTGGCCGCCTCGCGCAGGCGCGGGGCCACGTGGGTCTCGATGGCCTGCTCGTTGCCCATCCAGAGGATGGTGCCGTCGGTGAGCTGACCGGCCACCCGCAGCATGCGGGGTGCCAGCGCGGCCAGGAGAACCGGGATCTGGACCCGGTCGGCGGCCGGCGGACCACCGGCGTGGACGCGGAAGTCCTCACCGTCGAAGTGGACCGTCTCGCCCTTCAGCAGCGCGATCAGGACCTGGATGTACTCCTCGGTGTGGCGGCCGGGGTGGGCGTAGGAGAGGCCGTAGGCGTCCTCGATGGGCGGTCGGTGCGACGGTCCCAGACCCAGCGTGAAGCCGGGTCGGCCCATGCCGTCGGCCACGGAGACGGCCCGGTTGGCCTGCAGCACCGGGTGGGCGGTGTAGGTCTGCAGCACCGAGGTGCCCAGCTCGATCGAACTGGTGGCCCGACCGGCCATGGCCATGGCCACCAGCGGGTCACCGCCGACGGCGCTGGCGTACCAGAGGCTGGTGAACCCGTCGGCCTCCGCCCGCTTGGCCTGCTCCACCATCTTCTCGACGCTCGAGGCGCCACCAGTCAGTCCGATGCGCATGGTCGGCAACCTATCGGGGCGGGGTCTACTCCCCGCTGACGCCGTCGATCGCCTCGCGCAGCAGGTCGACGTGCCCGTTGTGGCGGGCCGTCTCCTCGATCATGTGGAGCAAGATCCAGCGCAGGGTGAAGTGCCCGCCCCTTCGGTCAGGGACGACCGACTCCTGGTCGAGGCCGGCCCCGGCGATCACCTGGCGGCTGCGCTCGCATGCCTCGGCGTAGAGGGAGAGCAGCTGCTCTGGCGCGTCGTGGACGGCGGAGTGCATCTCCCAGTCCGGGTCGGCGTCCCAGTCGATGCCTGCCCAGACGCCCTCCCCCTTGCCGGCGAAGCGCTCCGTGAACCAGGAGTCCTCCACGAGGGCCAGGTGCTTCACCAGCCCGGCGATGGTCAGATCGGAGGACGGAAGCGGTGTGGCCATCTGCTGCTGGGTGAGCCCGCCCGCCTTCCACAGCAGCGTGGCCCGGTGGTAGTCGAGGAAGCCGGTGAGCATCGTGTGCTCGTCGGCGTCGAAGGCCGGTTCGACCCGACCGTGGAGCTCCTGTTCGTCCGGCTGGGTCACTCGGTCGGTGGCTCGTCCAGCGCCTGAGCCAACGTGTTCCAGGAGAGGGTGGCGCACTTGATGCGCACTGGGAACTTCACGACGCCCCGCAGGGCTTCGAGGTCGCCCAGCTTCACGTCGGGGTCGACCTCGATGGGCGCGCCTGTGTCCTCGCCGTCGAGCGACTGCTCGTGGATCGACATCATCCCCTTGAAGGCCCGGGTCAGGGCGTCCACCTCTTCGCGCGTCTTGCCCTTCACAGCGGCTGACATCATCGAGGCCGACGACTGGCTGATCGAGCAGCCCTGGCCGCCGATGCGGATGTCTTGCACGACGCCGTCCTGCACGTCGACGAACACGACGATCTCGTCTCCGCACAGCGGGTTGAAGCCCTCGACCCGGGCTGCCGGCGGCGACGGGAGCTCGCCCCGGTTCCGCGGCGAGCGGTAGTGGTCGAGGATGATCTCTCGGTACAGGTCTTCGAGGCCAGGCATGCGGGTGACGATCCTACCGGTGGGCTATCGGGGGGCGAAGAAGTCTGTGGCTGCGGTGATGGCGTCGGCCAGGGCGTCGACGTCGGCTTCGTCGTTGTAGACGTACAACGAGGCCCGAGCGGTGGCCGCGCAGCCGAGCACCTTCATGAGCGGCTTGGCGCAGTGGTGGCCGGCCCGAACGCACACTCCGTGCTCGTCGAACACCTGGGTGAGATCGTGGGGATGGAGGTCGCGCACCTCGAAGGAGAGCACGCCGCCTCGCTCAGCCGGCTCGGAGGGGCCGTGGATGCGGAGCTCGTCGCCGAAGCGGCTGGTGAGGGTGCGCAGGGCGTACCCGGTGAGGGCGACCTCGTGCTCGCGGACGGCGTCCATGCCCAGCCCGCCCAGGTAGTCGACCGCAGCACCGAGCCCGACGGCCTCGGCGATCGGCGGGGTGCCGGCCTCGAACTTCCAGGGGATCTCGTTGGTGGTGAAACCCTCCTTGGTGACGTTGAGGATCATCTCTCCGCCGGTGAGGAAGGGCGGGGTCTGCTCGAGGATGGCCTCGCTTCCCCACAGCACGCCGATGCCGGTGGGCCCGCACATCTTGTGACCGGTGAAGGCGACGAAGTCCGCCCCCCACGACTGCACATCGGTGCCGACGTGCGGCACGTGCTGCGAGGCGTCGACGACAGCGATGGCGCCGGCGTCATGGGCCGCGGTGACGAGGCGCTCGACAGGCAGGAGGGTGCCGAGCACGTTGGACATGGCCGAGAAGCTGACGACCTTGGCCCCGTCGACGAGCCGGTCGAGGTCCGTGAGGTCTACGTGGCCGTCAGGGGTGACCGGGATCCAGCGGATCTCGATGCCGAGCAGCTCGCGCAGCTGGTGCCAGGGGACGATGTTGGCGTGGTGCTCGAGCTCGGTGAGCACCACCGAGTCGCCCGCCTTGAGGTGCTTCTGGCCCCATGCCTTGGCCACCAGGTTCAGGGCCTCGGTGGCGTTCTTCGTGAAGACCACCTCGCGAGACTTCGCCGCACCGATGAAGCGGGCCACCTTGAGGCGAGCCCCCTCGAGGGCGGCGGTGGCCTCCTCTGCGATGAGGTACGTGCCGCGGTGGACGTTGGCGTTCGACTGCTCGTAGTAGCCGGTCATGGCGTCGAGGACGGCCGTCGGCTTCTGCGACGTGTTGGCCGAGTCGAGGTAGACGAGGCGTCCGCCGTGGACCTGGCGCTCCAGGATCGGGAAGTCCTTCTTGATGGCGGTGACGTCGAGGTGGCTCACGAACGCCACGCCTCGTAGCCGTCGCGCTCGAGGCGCTCGGCCAGCTCGGGACCGCCGCTGTCGACGATGGCGCCGTCCATCAGGATGTGGATGACGTCGGGCTTCAGGTGGTCGAGCAGGCGCTGGTAGTGCGTGATGGCGACCACGCCGAGCTCGGGCCTGTCCCGCCGCACCTCCTGCACGCCGTTGGCGACGACCTTCAGGGCATCGATGTCGAGGCCGGAGTCGGTCTCGTCGAGGATGGCGATCTCGGGCTCGAGGATCGCCATCTGCAGGATCTCGTTGCGCTTCTTCTCGCCGCCCGAGAACCCCTCGTTGAGGAAGCGATCGGCGAAGGAGGGGTCCATGTCGAGCCTCTCCATCCACTCCATGATCGACAGGCGCAGCTCGAGGACCGAGAGATCGATGCCCTTGCGGGCCGAGAGGGCCTGACGGAGGAAGTTGATGACCGAGACGCCCTGCACCTCCTGGGGGTACTGGAAGGCCAGGAACATCCCTGACTTGCCCCGGATCTCGGTGTCCCAGGTGGTGACGTCGTCGCCCTTGAACAGGATGCGACCCCCCGTGACCTCGTACTCGGGAGAGGCGAGGAGGGTGGTGGCGAGGGTCGACTTGCCGGAGCCGTTCGGACCCATGAGGGCGTGCACCTCGCCAGGCTGGACGACGAGATCGACCCCCCGGAGGATGTCAGGGGCGTCGGGGAAGCCCGCCGGGCGGGCGCGGAGGCCCTCGATCTGGAAGAGGGGCACTGCGGGGGGCATGCCCTCAGTGTATTAGCACTATGGCGATAGTGGAAAAGGGTGTCAGGCCGAGTCGGACGGGGCCGACGTGCCTTCGCGCACGCCGTCCTTGAACTCCTTCTGGGCCTTGCCCAGGGAACGGGCCAGCTCGGGCACCTTCTTGCTGCCGAACATGAGCAGCACGACGGCCAGGACGATGAGCATTTCGGGTCCACCAAGGTTCATGGCCCTTCTACGGACCCCTCCCCGGGTCTGGATGGGTCGCTGTCCCGGAGGTCCTCCTTCCAGAGCCGGAACCGTTCGTGGACGGTGCCCGATGGGCCCACGCCGTGGCCCGAGCCGTCGGGCAGCAACCGGAAGGTCCACTGGTCGGCCAGGGCGGCGGCCCGCGCCGCCCAGTAGCGGGCGTCGCCCTTCGTGGCCGGGCCGGCCCGCCACAGCAGCCACGGCCCGATCCGCCGCTTGTACGACGCCACGGGCCGCCCGGGGAGGTCCTGCCCGAGGGCCAGCAGCTCCGCCGGCGCCTCCAACCACGCCGTGGCAGGGATGGCCCGATCGCGCTGGGGCGTGGGGGGCAGGTCCTCCGTGTGCACCGGCGTGTGGTCGTCGGGGCGCTGGTGGTACGGGAGCGCATCGCCCACGGCGCTCACCAGCCCCGGTCGATCCACTCCTGGAGATGGGGACGCTCGGCACCGATCGTCGTCCGGGCGCCGTGGCCCGGGAGCACGATGGTCTCGGGCGGAAGCGTGAACAGCTTGCGATCGACGGACTCGATGATGGTCTCGAAGTCGCCCCCCTCGAAGGTCGTGTTCCCAGGGCCGCCAGGGAACAGCGTGTCCCCGCTGAAGAGAACAGGGTGGCCCTCGAGCTGGAAGCACATCGACCCCGGTGTGTGGCCCGGCGTGTGGATGGTGCGGAGCTTGAGGCGGCCGACCTCGATCACGGCGTCGTCCTCGATCACCTCGTCGTAGGACGGCAGCATGGCTGCGTCCTGGGCCGTGACGCCGACCGAGTAGCCGGCATCACGCAGCTGGGGGACGGCCTGGATGTGGTCCCAGTGCCCGTGCGTCTCGAGCACGCGGCGCACGCCGAGCTGCTGGCACAGCGAGAGCAGCAGCTCGTGCTCGTTGGCCGCGTCGAGGAGCACGGCGTCGCCGGTCTCGGTGCAGCGCAGCACGAGCACGTTGTTGTCGACAGGACCCACCACGACCTGGTGGATCTCGACCCCGGTGGCGTCCCAGATGAGCGTGTCGGCCATGCTGACGAGCGTATGCGGACGGGCCTCTGGCGACTCGACGCCCTCGACCGGCGGATCCTGCTCATCGCCGTGCCCGCTCTCGGGTCCCTGCTCGTCGAGCCGCTCTACGTGCTGACCGACACTGCGGTGGTCGGGCGGCTGGGTACCACCGAGCTGGGCGGGCTGGCCCTCGCCTCGACAGTGCTCAACACGCTGGTTTGGGTGTTCAACTTCCTGTCCTACGGCACGACCGTGCGGGTGGCCGTGCGCCGCGGGCGGGGAGACCTCGAGGGAGGGGCTCGGGACGCGCTGCAGGCCATCTGGCTCGCCATCGGCATCGGCATCGCCGTGGCCGGAGTCATCGCGCTGGCCGCGGCCTGGCTCGTCGGCCTGGTCGGCGACGACCCGGCCACCATCGACCAGGGCGTGACCTACCTGCGGGTGAGCCTCGTCGGCGTGCCGTTCCAGTTCGTAGTCATCGCGTGCATCGGGTACCTCTACGGGCTCCCCGACACGACGCGCCCGTTCATCGTGCTGACCGCCTCGGTCGCCCTGAACCTGGTCGTAGAGCTCGTTCTCGTGTTCCCCCTGGACTGGGGGATCGCCGGGAGCGCGTGGGGCACGGTCGTGGCCCAGGTGGTGAGCGCCTGTGCCCTGCTGGTCATCGTCGTGCCCCGCTTGCGGGTCGACGGGCTGCACCGGCTCGTCGTCGTGCCCTCGGTGATGTGGGACGTCGTGAAGGTCGGCGCCCACCTGGTGCAGCGCACGGCCTTCCTCCTCGCCGCTCTGGCTGTCGCTACTGCGGCAGCCAGCCGGGTGGGGACCGTCGAGCTGGCCGGCCACCAGATCGCGGCCCAGCTGTTCCTCTTCCTCGCCATCGGCGTCGACATGTTCAAGGTGTCAGGGCAGTCGCTCGTCGGTCACGCCCTCGGTGCCGGTCGCCCCGAGGAGGCGCGTGAGGTCGTCGATCACCTCTATCGCTGGGCCTGGCGGGCCGGGCTGCTGCTGACGGTCGTGACGCTGGCCCTGGCGCCGGTGCTGCCCCGCCTCTTCAGCAGCGATGGCCGGGTGCACGAGGCGGCCACGCGTCGCCCTCGTGGTCCTCGCTGCGATGCAGGTGCCGGCCGCGGTGACCTTCGTGCTCGACGGGGTCCTGATGGGCGCCAACGACTTCCGTGACCTGCGCTGGCAGACCACCCTGGCCTTTGCCGCCGCCTTGCCGGTCTTCGTGCTCGTCATGGTCCGGCCGTCGCTCGGCCTTCTCACCGTGTGGCTCGGGATGCTGCTGTGGATCTCCGTGCGCGCCCTGCGCAACCACCGTCGGGTCCAGGGTGAGGCCTGGCTGGCCAGTGCCGAGGGGGTCCGCTGATCGGGAGGAGATCAGCCCGCGATGGGGCTGATCACCTCGAAGCCGAGTGCGTCGGCCGCCGGGATCTGCTGGCGGTCGAAGGTGAGGTAGCGCACCGGTGCCGGCAGGCGGTCGGCAGCCGCCAGGTGGATGGCGTCCACGATGCGCACGCCGTAGGTGGCACCGATCTCCACGGCACGGGCCATCCCGCGATCGTCGAGGGGCACGACCCAGAACGCCTCCCACTCGTCGCGCAGCTCCCGCCACAGCGCCGCCTGCTGTCGGGCCGACACCGCAGCCCGGTGCAGCGCCAGCTGCGTCTCGGTGCGCACGAGCGCGGACGCGCACCACTCGTCGTCGCCTGCCATCGCTTCGAGGACGATCGAGCGGTGCCGGTCGTGCAGATACCGCCGCACCAGGGCCGACGTGTCCACGTACAGCGTCATCGCCCCGCCCCCCCAAGCGAACTTGTGAGCGACAACCCGAAAATTCCTGGGTGACGCTCACAAGTTCGGGGTGGGACGGTCCCCCAATTCGAGCCTGTGAGCGACAACCCGAAAATTCCTGGGTGACGCTCACAAGTTCGGGGTGGGACGGTCATCCGCCGCGGACCTCGGCCAGGACGCGGTCGAGTCGCACGTCGACCGCGGTGTCTACGGCGGCGGGCGGTGGCGGGCGGTCGCGACGGCGGGGCGGATCGACGAGGCCGGCGGCGGCCAGCTCGTCGAGCGTTGGGGCGCCGGCGGCTTCGACCGGTCCGAGCTGGGCCACCGGACGTCCGTCGACGGTGACCACCACCCGCTCGCCGGCCGCGGCTTGGCGCAGGGCGGCGGCCAGGTTGCCACGCAGCTCACGAGCGCCGATCCGATCCACGGCTCAAGTGTACGCGTAGGTACACACAGTCGGTGGCGCCTCGATCCACGGCCCGCTAGACCGGCGCTCGCACATCCACACGATCCCGAGGGGACCCATGAACTTCGCCTTCTCCGAGGAGCAGGAAGAGCTCCGCCGCATCACCCGCCAGTTCCTCGAGAGCAAGTCGCCCGAGGCCGAGGTCCGGCGCCTGATGGACACCGACGAGGGCTACGACCCCGCCGTGTGGAGCCAGATGGCCAACGAGCTCGGGCTCCAGAGCCTCATCATCCCGGAGGAGTTCGGCGGCCAGGGCTTCTCGTTCGTCGAGCTCACCGTCGTGCTCGAGGAGATGGGCCGGGCCCTGCTCGCGGCGCCGTACTTCTCCTCCGCCGTGCTGGCCACCTCCGCCCTCCTGCACGCCGGAGACGACGCGGCCAAGAAGGAGCACCTCCCCGGCATCGCCACGGGCGAGACGATCGCCACGCTCGCCTTCACCGAGCCCAACGGCAAGTGGGACGAGAGCGGCATCGAGGCCACTGCGGCCAAGAGCGGTGACGGCTGGTCGATCACCGGCACGAAGATGTTCGTCCTCGACGGCAACATCGCCAACCTGCTCCTCGTGGCGGCCAAGACCGACGCGGGCACCTCCATCTTCTCGGTGGACCCGACCGACGCCAGCGTCACCCGCACGAACCTGGCCACGATGGACCAGACCCGCAAGCAGTCCAAGATCGAGCTCAACGGCACGCCCGCCACGCTCATCGGCACCGACGGTGCGGGCTGGACCACGCTCGAGCGGGTGCTGGACCTCGCCGTGGTGGCGCTCGCAGCCGAGCAGGTCGGCGGAGCCCAGAAGGTGCTCGAGACCGCCGTCCAGTACGCCAAGGACCGCGTTCAGTTCGGCCGCCCGATCGGCTCCTTCCAGGCCATCAAGCACAAGTGCGCCGACATGCTCCTCGAGGTCGAGTCGGCCAAGTCAGCCGCCTACTACGCGGCCTGGTGCGCGGCGGAGCTCAACGACGAGCTGCCCTCGGTGGCCAGCCTGGCCAAGGCCTACTGCTCCGAGGCGTACTTCCACGCCGCGGCCGAGAACATCCAGATCCACGGTGGCATCGGCTTCACGTGGGAGCACCCGGCCCACCTGTACTTCAAGCGGGCCAAGAGCAGCGAGCTGCTCTTCGGTGATCCGACCTACCACCGCGAGCTCCTCGCCCAGCGCATCGGCATCTGATCTCGAGGGGCGGACTTCGTCCGCCCCTCGAGCCAGCTGACCGCCTTCGGCTCGGGGCGGAGCACGGCAAGCCGCACTCCGCGACGTCGAGGCTTCGCCCCGAACGAGGGGGCGCACGCGGCCCCCTCGTGCTCTCCGCGCCGCGCTCTCGCCCTAGCCTCGCCAGGTGACCTGGATCTTCCTCCTGATCGGCGCAGCTGTGGTGTTCGCCATCGCGGCCGCGTTCGTGGGGTCCGAGGCCTTCCGTCTCGGGCATGAGACCTCCGCGGCCATCTTCGACCTGGACGAAGCCGTGGACGCGGTCGCCGAGGGGCTGCCCGACGGTGCCCAGGCCCGGCTCAGCTACGACGAAGTGCGCGCCCTGATCCGGGCCACGCTGGACCACCTGCGGGGCCAGGGTCTGACCGCCCTCCCGGGCGAGGACCTGGCGACGGCTGATCAGCACGATGACGTCGTGGTGGACGACGACGTGGTGCTGGCCGCGGTGCTGGGCGAGGTCGAGGCCACCGATCTCGACGTGGCCGACGAGGACGCGGCGGCAGTCATCCAGAGCCTCCTGCGCCACCTCGACGCCATCGGTGCCCTCGGCCCGCCGGCCTGATCGGAAACCGACACCGCGCCGGGCCCGCGACATGGTTCACTGGTGCCACCAGAGAAGGGAGGTGGTCCACAAGATGAACGACTGTTGTAGTGGGACCCTGGAGGTGGCTGGCCCTTAGTGGCCCGCTGGACCACCTGGCGAAACCAAGCCAGTCACCGCCGGACCTGTGCTCGGGGAAGTGGTCCCTCCCGTAGCCCCTCGGGGCAGCACGATCCGGTGCAACCAGCAATGTGGACGGGGGTCCGTCGGCCATCGCCGATGCGGCCCCCGTTCCGCGGGTGGGGCTAGGTTCGGCGCGATGGAACGCCCCGTCCGGTTCGAGCACAACCGCTGGCTCGGCGACAAGCGCACCCAGATCGTCCACGACGTCGACGCCTGTGACGACCCGTCGATCATCGAGGAGCTCATGGCGGCCGAGACGTATCTCGCCTTCGGGCCCGACACGCTGCCCGAGGCCCGCAACCGCGGCTACAAGCGCTGCGGGTGCTGCGGCGACGGCACCGACGGGGAGTAGCACCACCACCCGTGGAGCACCGCTTCCCCTCGGGCGGGAACCTGCTCGCTGCCCACCTCGTCCGCCCGCCGATGCGGGCCGACGTCTCCGCTGTGCCGGCCGTCGTGCTCGCTCACGGCTACCCGAGCGACGTGAACGCCCGGGCCGTAGCGGCTTCGGCCCTTCCGGAGCTGGCCGATCGGATCGCCGCCGAGATGGGCTGGATAGCGATGGCGCTGGCCTTCCGGGGCTGTGGCGACTCGGAGGGCTGCTTCTCGCTCCGGGGCTGGCTCGACGACCTCCTGGCCGCCGTGGCCCACCTCGAAGCCACCGAGCCCGTGACCGGCGTGTGGCTGGCCGGCTTCGGCACCGGCGGCGCCCTGTCGGTGTGCGCAGGGGCTGCTGACGAGCGGGTCCGCGGCGTCGCGGCCATGGGCGCGCCGGCTGACTTCGACGACTGGGCCTCCCACCCGCGCCGGCTGATGGAGCACGCCAGGGATGTCGGCATGATCCGCGAACCCGGCTTCCCGTCGGCCTTCGACGCCTGGGCCCGGGAGCTGCGGGACCTGCGGGCCGTGGCCGACGCGCCCAAGCTGGCGCCGCGACCGATGCTCGTCATGCACGGCAGCGACGACGACCTGGTGCCCGTCTTCGACGCGCGGGTCCTCGTCGACGCCCACGGTTCAGCCGAGCTGCGCATCATCGGCGGGGCTGGTCACCGCCTCCGTCACGACCCGAGGGCCATCGCCGTGCTCCTCGGCTGGCTCGACCGCTGCCGCAACCAGCCCCGGGCCGTCGCCCCGCCCCCGCGCGCCGTCAACGACACCTGACTCGCGTACCTGCGGCAGCTAGATGGGAAGACCCGCGTCAAGGGCCGCAGGTTCGGTGGGGGGTGGCGCGTCCGGGTCGACCGGGGCCACTCCTTCGGGGTCCCACCTTCCGACGATGCGGTCGGCCGCATCGGGGAACACGAAGGCCAGGTAGCTGAGCCACAGTGCGGCGCTGAAGAAGCCGATGTCGAGCACGATGTCGATGCCCAGGTGGAACAGCACACCCACACCGAGGACCCACGGCCGCAGGCGGCGGTTCCAGACGAGGAAGAGGAACACCCCTTCGAAGGCCAGCGTGGCCCACGTGAGCAGGTTGAGCAGGACGGACTGCTCGAAGAGCCACTCGGGGGCGGCGAAGCGCTGCAGGTCCTCGATGCGCAGCGCCATCCCGAGGGCGGTGCCCTCGTGCCACATGTTGCCGCGGAGCTTGGCCCAGCAGGACAGGGCGTAGCCGATGGCGATCTGGAGCTGCAGCAGGCGCAGGCCCCACGGGGCGCGCCACGGCGCAGGCCCTCGCCACCCGCGACGGCGAGCCAGCGCCGCGTCTACCGACCACAGCAGCCCGCAGGGGGAGAGGGCCACGGAGATCCCGATGAGGCGCAGGGTGAGGTCGCCGGAGTTGAAGATGGTGGTGTTGGCCCGCTGCAGGGCGACGAGGCAGAGCACAGCGACCACCGAGCTCAGCCGGGTTCGGAAGCCGACCATCGTGGTGACCGACGTGAGCACGAGCAGCAGACAGGCGACGAGCGGGCCGTGCTCCCACCCGAGGCGGCCGAGCAGGTTCCAGGACCCGGCCGGCAGCGAGCGCTCGTAGAGGAGGTCGCCCTCGGTGAAGAAGGGGTCGATGTCGGGCAGCAGGCTCAGGGCCCAGAGCGCCATCAGCGCCCCCCAGCCCACCCGCACGAGCGTCATCGGCGCGGTGCTCTGCGGCGCGAAGAAGAAGCGGTCCCACGGCGACCGGCGGGTCGCCTCGGTGCTCACGAGCCGTCCGCCAGGTCGAGGCTGAAGTAGGTGAACTGCTGCCACGGGGGCTGAGGGCCCTCGATGACGTTGTCCCGGAAGTGCCGGACGAGGTCGACCCGCACGACAGGCGACGCCTCGTCGTCGTACAGGCCGGCGATCCACCGGGCCGTCGGCTCCCAGATGCTCCGGTAGCCATCGGACCGCACCCGCTCCAGCCACTTGCGCCACCGGTAGAAGCGCAGGTTGGCACCCACGTTCGGTCCCTCGGGGATCGTCCACACGGTGGTGGAGCCGTCGGCGAAGGTGACGATGCCCTCCATCTTCAGGCTCGTCGTCCGCGGGTTGGGGGCGAACACGCCCCACGCCTGCTCGGAGGCGACGAGGCGCACCACCTGCTGGGCCGTGGGGCCGACCGCTCTCTCGAGGGCGGAGGCGGGGAGGTGGGTGCCGATCTGGCAGAGCAGCACGAGGGCGATCCCTGCGCCGATCACGAGCTGGCCGAGCGGCGAGCGCTCGAGCCGCTCAGACACGGGTGCCGCCATCAGCCGTCCTTGCCCTTGCCCTCCGCCTTCTTCATCTTCTTGAAGGCTCGCACCTCCTGGAACGCCTCGGCCGAGCTCACGTCGGCGATCGAGCGCTTCTGCTCATCGGAGAACGGTGCCGCCGCCTCCACCCAGCCGGTGGGCTGGATCCCGAACCGCTTGGCCAGAAGGGAGAGGAAGATCTTGGCCTTCTCGCCGCCGAAGCCGGGCAGCGCGTAGATGCGGTCGTACAGCTCGGCGCCGGTCCGGATGCCCTTCCAGACGGCTTGGGCGTCTCCGCCGTGGTGGTCGACGAGGTGCTGGCACAGCTGCTGGGTGCGCTTGGCCATGGCACCCGGGTAGCGGTGCAGCGCGGGCGGACCCTTGAACATCGGCTCCAGCTCCTCCAAGGGGAGGGCTGCGATGGCGCCTGCGTCGAGCGTCCCGCCGAGGCGCTCCTGGAGCTTGAGCGGCGCACCGAAGGCCCACTCCATCGGGACCTGCTGGTCGAGGAGCATGCCCAAGAGAAGAGCGAACGGGTTCTTGGTCAGCAGCAGGTCCGCTTCTCGATTGCCCGTGAAGGGGGTCTTGATGTGGGTCACCGCATCGGAGCCTACGTTCGAATCTAGGAGGGCCTGGACGGCCTGGGACTACTGCTCCACGTCCCACTCGGCGCCGCTGGCAGACGTCGAGGACGATCCGCCGTCGTGCGGCGGTCGGGACCGGGGGGCACCCTTCAACCCACCGACGTCGGAGAACCCGATGCGCCGGTAGATGGGCGCACCCATCGGTGACGCCATCAGCGACACGGTTGCTGCCCCACGGCGACAGGCCCGGGCGATGACCTCCAGCGTCACCAACGTGCCGAGCCCGCTGCGCGCCGCCGTGGGTATCGTGGCCACCCACCCGACGTAGGCCATGGCGCCGGGAACGTGCACCTGGGCCGTGGCGATCGGTCGTCCGTCGGCGTAGGCCACCACCGCCTCGATGTCATCGGCCAGGACGCTGGCCGGGTCGGCGAAGATCGTGGGAAAGAGGTCATCGGGGAACCCGAGGGAGGCGGTCGCATCGCGATTGACCTGAGCCACGTCCTTGACCCCGCCTGCATCCGTCACGGTGCGAAGAACTATCGACCCGTGCACCTTGGGTTCGCCCAGCCCGGCGGGGTTGGCAAGGACCTGGATGGGATCGGGCTCGACGTGCTGCTCATTCGGGCCCACGGCTAGATCGAACAGATCGTCGTCCCGACCAACCAGCGCGACCACCTCGTAGCCGGTCACGAACCGTCGATCGGCCTCTGCGAGGACCTGCGCAGCGTTGACGCTTGGGTCGATGCGGATCGCTGCGTTCACGAGGAACCCCATCGGGTGGCGGGAATGCCACGAGACGATCCCTCCCGCATCCTCCACGGTGCCACCACCGCGCTCGGTGAGGGTTCGGAAGTACGAGATGTGCGCGGCGAGTGCTTCAAGCGCTGCGGACGAGATCATGGCAACAGCCTCCCTCACGTCGGCCGTGGACGTCGTGGGTGACCTGCACGATGAGCACGGAGGCAATGCGTCTCGCGATGGCCGGCGTTGGCGCTCGAGGCATGCTGCATGGCGGGGCTCTACCGTTGAACGTGATGACTGCTGGCTCGCTACGGGGCGGCCGCTCGCTGTTGGGGCGTGAGCCTCAGCTGGCCGTGGCCATGGATCGCCTCGCCGACCTGAAGGCATCACGGGGAGCGACGCTGCTGCTGTCCGGTGAGCCAGGGATCGGGAAGACCCGGCTTGCCGAGGAGGTTGTCGAGCTCGCCCGCGAACGGGGGTATCGCACCTCGTGGGCCACGGCATGGCAGGGGGAGGGGGCGCCGCCGTTGTGGCCGTGGGTACAGGTCCTCCGCCAGCTGACTGGGACCGACGACGTGCTCAGCCAGTTCGAGGCGGAGTCGCCGGCAGCCTCACCTGCGGCGTGCTTCGCCCAGTCGGAGGCGATCTCTGCAGTTGTGCGGAGCGAGGCGTCTGCGGGCTCCCTGGTCGTGGTGCTCGACGACCTCCAGTGGGCCGATGCCGCCTCGATCCGGGTCCTCTGTGCCGTCGCATCGGCTGTGCGCGACGCGGGGTGCCTGGTGATCGGCACGTACCGCCCTGATGAGCTTGCACGCGAGCACGTGGCCGATCTGGCGCGTGTCGGTGTCACGATGGCCGTCCCCCGCCTGTCGGATGAGGCGGCGTCCGAGCTGTTGCGATCGGCAGCGGGGGACCACGTCTCCGCCGCCGCGACCAGATCGATCGTCGAGCGCAGCGCCGGCAACCCGTTGTTCGTCTGGGAGTTCGGTCAGCTCATGGCGCAGTCAGGACGGGTCGATCTCGCTCCGGCGGCCGTGCCTGAAGCGGTAGCCGCAGTGATCGAGCGCCGATTGGCTCGGCTCGCGGAACCCGCAGTGGAGACGCTGCGAGCCGGCGCGATCGCAGGGAGTCCGTTCTCGGTCGAGATGGTCGCTCGGATCGGAGCGATGACCGTCGTCGATGCCAGGGAAGGTCTGGAAGCGGCGGTCGCCGTGGGCTTCGTAGCTCGAGCCGACGAAGGACGCGACTACCGCTTCAGCCACGATCTCGTGCGCGATGTCGTCCTCGGTGGCGTCGTGTCGGCACGTCGGGCCGAGCTCCATCTTCGAGCCGCAGCGGTGTTCGAGGAACGTCTCGCCGTCGATCCCTCGCTGCATGCGGTCGTGGCCGGTCATCTGGAGTCGGTTGGGCCCGAGTACGCGGGGGCCGCCGCGATGCACTGGGAGACGGCCGCTCACGGTGCTCGGCGAGTGCTGGCCTACGACGAGGCGGCGAGGTGTCTAGCCCGAGCCGGATGGGGGCGAGCGTCCGATCCTGCACGACGGGCCGCGCTGCTCGTCGAGGAGGGCGAGTGCCTGCTGCTGGCCGGAGACCTCGAGTCTGCCCGGTCGCGCTTCATCGAGGGGGTGGAGGTGGCTCGGGCCATCGACGCACCGGAGACGATGGCGCGAGCGGTATTGGGCATCGGCGCGGGGCCGGTGGCATGGGAGGTCCCAATCGCGAGCAAGGAGCTGGCCGCGCTCGTGGCCGACGCGCTCGAGCTGCTTCCCGACGGCGCGACCGAGCTGCGGTCGATGCTCTTGGCCCGCCTCTCGGTGGCGGATGCCACCCCCGAGACGATGCCGACGGCGCGGCAGCGGGCGAGTGACGCCCTAGTCCTCGCGCAACAGGTCGGGGATCCGGCGCTGATCGGACAGGCGCTGGCCGCGGTGAACGACGCCATCGGGGGTCCGTCGTACACGATGACCCGGCGTGAAAACGCCGACACCATCGTGGAGCTCGCAGTTCAGTGTGGCGATCCCGTTCTCGAGCTGGTCGGCTACCGCTTCCGGATCGTGGCCGACCTCGAGGTCGGCGATCTGGCCGCGGTCCATCGGAGCGTGGCGGCCTTCACCCGGCTCTCGGAGCAGCTCCGCCAGCCGCTGGTCAGCTGGTACGTTCCGCTCTTCCGGGGCATGCGGTCGTTGCTGACGGGAGACCTCGACGCCGCCGACCACCACGAGCGCGGCAGTCGCCGCGGCTGCCAAGGCCACTGGCAGCCTCAACGCGCAGATTCTCGCTGCGACGCTGCGGCTGAGCATCGACGTGGCGCGGGGCCGCCCTACCGATCCGGGCGCCTTCGACGCGCTCCTCGGCGTCGATCCCAGCCAGTGGGCGAGCTACGCCGCGGGACTGGCGATGGTGAAGCTGCACGGCGGCGAGCCGGACCGTGCCCGCGACCTGTTGATGCTGCATGCGGACAACGACTTCGTGCACCTCGGCGAGGACGGCGAACAGCTCGCCACGCTCGTCATGTTCGGGCGGGTCGCCGTCGCACTCGCCGAACCGGCCTCGGCGCGACGCGTCTACGAGCTCCTGTCGCCCCACGCAGGTCTTTGGGCAGTCGACGGGATCGCCGCCTGCACCTGGGGGCCGGTCGAGCTCGAGCTCGGCCGGATCGCAGTCGCGCTCGGCCACCATGCCGAGGCCCGAGTCCACCTCGAACAGGCCCGGGAGAGCGCCGAGCGCGTCGGTGCTCGGTTGTTCGCGAACGAGGCGGCCCTCCTCGAACAGCGATGCACCACCCACCCCGAGGTCACCGAGCCGGGCGCCCCGGCCGAAGGGGCCGCCGTGTTCCGACGCGATGGCCAGTTCTGGACCTTGTCGTTCCGCGGTCGGACGGTGCGGATGAAGGACGCCAAGGGCCTGCACGACCTGGCCCGGCTGGTCGGCAATCCCGCAAGCGAGCTGCATGTGCTGGACCTCGCAGGGTCGCGCTCTGATGCGACCGGCCGCGCCCTCGTCAGCGCAGGCGACCTGGGCGAGCTGCTCGACACTCGGGCGAGGGCCGAGTACCGACGCCGCCTCGCCGAGCTGGAGGACGAGGTGGCCGACGCCGACCGGTGCAACGACCTGGGCCGAGCTGGGAGGGCCGGCGCGGAGCGGGACTTCATCGCGGCCGAGCTGGCCGCCGCACTTGGCCTCGACGGCCGACCCCGCCGCGCCGGTGACCCCGCCGAGCGGGCTCGCAAAGCGGTCACCGCCCGCATCCGGCTGACGATCGGGCGCATCGAGCGAGAGCACCCCGACCTCGGTCGGCACCTCTCCAACTCGGTGCGCACCGGCACCACCTGCGCCTACCAGCCCGAGACCCCGATCCAATGGGCCGTGTAGCGACGCCGGATGTGGCATCGCGACACCTGATGTAGCGCCTCCGGAGGTGAGAGCCGTCCACCCGAGGAGCGCACACCGATGACCATCACCGACACCGATGCAGATCTCGAGGCACAGATCGGCGCCTACGCCGACCGGCTCTTCGAGACCGGGCTCGCCGCGCTCGAGGCAGTCACCGTCAGCCTCGGCCGAGAGCTACATCTGTACGACCACCTGGCAACTGCCGGCGGGCTTACCGCCGGTGAGCTGGCCCACCGTGCCAGCATCGATCCCCGCTACGCAAAGGAGTGGCTCGAACAGCAAGCCGCCGCCGGGTTCGTCGACGTGACGGCCTCCGTGGCGGACGTCGACCAGCGTCGCTTCGGCCTGTCCGCGGCCGCCCAGGAGTGCCTGCTGCGCCCCGACAGCCTGGCCTCGGTCGGGCCCCTGTTCGATCTGCTCCCGGCCATCAACCGCGTCTATCCCGCAGCGCTGGTAGACGCCTACCGCAGCGGCGGAGGGATTCCGTACGCCGACTACGCGCTCCACGACGCACAGGGCGACATCAACCGACCCGCCTACGTGAACCTCCTCGCCTCGGACTGGCTGCCGCAGATCCCCGGCCTCGTCGACCGACTCCAAGATCCCGGGGCACGAGCGGCCGAGATCGGCTGTGGCGAGGGCTGGGCCGCCATCTCCTTGGCCCGAGCGTTCCCCGAGCTGCGGGTCGATGGCTTCGACAACGACGAGGCATCCATCGCCGCGGCCCGCAAGTACGCCGCCGAGGCGGGCGTGAGCGACCGGGCCAAGTTCGAGGTCGTCGACGTGACCCGTGAGCCCGCCGACCAGGGCACCGTCGGGTCCTACGACCTCGTCATGGCCTTGGAGGTGATCCACGACCTGGCCCGGCCCGTCGAAGCACTGGCCACCATGCTCCGGCTGGGCAAACCCGACGCCGTGCACCTCGTGATGGACGAGAAGGTCGCCGAGACCTTCGAGGCCCCCGCCGACAATCCCGTCGAGCGGCTCATGTACGCCGCGAGCGTCCTGCACTGCCTGCCCGTCGGGAGAACCGAGACGCCCTCCGCCGCCACCGGAACCGTCATGCGGCCGGCCACCCTCACCAGCTACGCCATCGCTGCCGGCTTCAGCGACGTGGAGATCGCCCCGATCGAACACGACCTGTTCCGCTTCTACCGACTGCTGTCGGCGTGACCGCGGCGACCGGCGTCGACCTCTAGCTCGGCACTCGCGCTGGAGGTTGCCATTCGCGCCGACGGCGGAGGCGCGCTCCGACTCTCCCGCGAAGGCGAGCAGCGCCTGAGGCGACCCTGATGCGCCAGCCGATGCGTACAGCCAGATAGCGGTCAGACTGGTGTCGTGGTGGACACACCGGTGCTCGAGCTGGTCGCCGCCGGTCGTTCGGCGCTGCGGCGGGGCGACCCCGCAGCCGCCCGTGCGGCCTACAGCCACGCACTCGAGATCGAGGAGAGCGGGACGGTGCTCGCCGGCCTGGCGGAGGCGGCCTACCTGGAGCACGACCACGATGCCGCCATCGACGCCTTCGAGCGGGCCTACGCTGCGTTCCGCGACAGTGACGACCCCACCGGAGCCGCCCGCATCGCCGGCACGCTCGGCTACATGCACGGGATGATCCGTGGCGACCGGGCCGTCATGGGGGGATGGATCTCCCGGGCCCAGACCCTGCTCGAAGGGGCCGAGGAGTCAGCCGAGGCCGGCTGGGTCGAGCAGTTCAAGGGCATGTTCGCAGGCCCGGCGGTGGAGCGAGAGGTGCACTTCCGGTCGGCCGTGGAGCTGGCCCGCCGACATGGCGCTCGTGACCTCGAGCTCGACGCCCTCGCCTACCTCGGTGCCACCCTCGTGCACGACGACCGCGTCGAGGAGGGCATGGTGCACCTCGATGAGGCGCTCGCCGGCCTATCCGGTCGCGAGGTCGATGACTTCCTGGTCCTCGCCGAGGTCTTCTGCCAGCTGTTCTCGGCCTGCGAGCACGCCCACGACGTGAGCCGAGCCGACGAGTGGATCCGCGTCGGCGAATCGATCGCGACCCGACGCCAGATCCCTGACGTGTCGGCGTTCTGTCGCACGCACTACGGCGGCCTCCTCACGTCGGCCGGGCGATGGCCCGAGGCTGACCTGGCCCTCACCGACGCCGTCCGCCTCTGGTCGATCGGTCCGAAGAGCCAGCGCGAGGCGGCCCTCATCCGACTTGCCGAGCTCCGCTTGCGGCAAGGGCGGTTCGAAGAGGCCGAGCAGCTCCTGACGGGCGTCGATCGTGGTTCGGTCGAGGCGTCGCCCACCGTCGCTGCCCTGCACCACGTTCGAGGCGACGATGATCTGGCTGCCGACGTGGTCGAGAGGGCGCTTGCTGAGATCGGTTGGACGAGCGTCAACGGAGCGCCGCTGCTCACGCTGCTCGTCGACCTTCATCTGGCCGGGCACGACGTGGTTGCCGCGGCCGCTGTTGCTGACCGGCTGCACGAGTGCGCGGACATGCACGGCCGCCCCCACCTCGCCGCCGCCGCAGCTCTGGCCCAGGCCCGCGTGTGCCTGGCTTCAGGTGAAGGCGACGCCCTCGAGTGCCTCCACACCGCGGTGACCGGGTTCGCAAGCGCTCAGCTCCCGTTCGAAGCGGCCCAAGCGCGCCTCGTGCTGGCGGCAGCCTTGGCTCAGGATCGTCCCGAGGTTGCGATGGCCGAAGCGCGCGCCGCCCTGGCTGGCTTCGAGGCGCTGAACGCCGCCAGTCACGCCGACGCGACGGCCGCTCTCCTCCGCAGCCTGGGGGCCCGCACGGCCAGCCCACGCTCGAGCGGGGCGGTGCTCAGCAAGCGCGAGGCCGAGGTGCTCGAGCTGATCGCCCTCGGGCTCACCAACCCGGAGATCTCCCGTCGGCTGTACATCAGCCGCAAGACGGTCGAGCACCACGTCGGCAACGTCCTGGCCAAGCTCGGATTGCGCAGTCGGGCCGAGGCCGCGGCCTACGCCGTCCGGCACGAAGCGCCGAAATAGGGGACCTCCCCGATCCGCTTCGCGGCCGGAGGGCTCATGGTCGAGCCATGACCAACACATATGACGCCATCGTCGTCGGCGCTCGATGCGCGGGCGCCCCCACCGCAATGCTCCTGGCACAAGCTGGGCACCGCACGCTCCTGGTCGACAAGGCGACCTTTCCCAGCGACACCGTCTCCACCCACATGATCCACGCTCCGGGCGTCGCGGCACTGCGCCGATGGGGGCTCCTCGACGAGGTGGTCGCCACCGGCTGCCCGCCGATCGAGACCTACACGTTCGACTTCGGACCGCTGGTCCTCACCGGCTCGAGCCTGCCCGTCGACGGCAGTCGTACCGGCTACGCCCCCCGCCGGAGGGTTCTCGACAAGATCCTCGTGGACGGAGCCGCTCGTGCAGGTACCGAGGTGCGTGAGGGGTTCTCGGTCGACGAGGTGATCGTCGAGGACGGCGTCGTGCGCGGCATCCGGGGCCGTGGTGCCGATGGTGCGGAGGTCACCGAGGTCGCGACGGTCGTGATCGGCGCCGACGGGCGGGGGTCTCGTGTGGCTCGGGCCGTGCGTCCCGAGGAGTACCTGAAGAAGCCGGTGCTCCAGCAGGGCTTCTACACGTACTTCCGCGACCTTCCGGTCAGCGGCTTCGAGGTCTACATCCGCCCCGACCGCGGCTGGGGCGCGTTCCCACCAACGACGAGCTCACCCTTGTAGTCGTCGGATGGCCCTCATCTGAGGCTGATGCCTACAAGACCGACCCCGAGGCGAACTTCCTCATGACGCTCGAGCTGGCACCGGCCTTTGCCGAGCGGGTGCGCGGCGCCACGCGGGTCGAGCGGCTGACTGCCGCCGCGGTCCCGAACTTCTTCCGCAAGCCCTACGGCCCCGGGTGGGTGCTCGTCGGTGACGCCGGGTACACCAAGGATCCGATCACGGCGCAGGGGATGCCCGACGCGTTCCTGGACGCCGAGCGGATCGCGGCCGGGCTCAGCGACGTGTTCGCTGGCCGTGCCACCTTCGACGATGCCATGAGGGCCGCTCACGAAGCCCGTGACGCCCATGCCCTGCCGATATACGACTTCACCACAGCCCTCGCCACCCTGGCGCCGCCACCGCCGGAGCAGATCGACCTGCTCGCCGCCGCCCATGGCAACCAGGCGGCCACCGATGGCTTCGTCAGCCTCACGACCGGAGCCCTGTCGCCCGCCGACTACTTCTCCGAGGCCAACGTGGCCTCGATCATGGCGGGAGTCTGATCCCGGCGACATAGCTCGGCTGCGTCGCCGCGCCCGGGGCGGTCAGGCCAGGCGCGGATCGCCCGCCTCGGTGTCGATGCCGTACCGAGCGATGGCGTCGTTGACGACCTCGGCCTTGATGTCGCCGGTGCGGGCCAGGGCGGCGAGCGTGGCCACGACGACGTGGGGGGCGTCGACCTCGAAGTGGCGACGGAGGGCCTCGCGGGTGTCGCTGCGCCCCATTCCGTCGGTGCCGAGCGGCGTGAACGAGCGGCCCTCGGGGATCCAGCGGGCGATCTGGTCAGGGACAGCCTTCATGAAGTCGGTGACAGCCACGACGGGCCCGTCGCCGGCGAGCAGGTCGGTGACCCGGGGAGTGCGCGCGTCGGCGTCGGGGTGGAGTCGGTTCCAGCGCTCGGTGCTGAGGGCCTGCTCGCGGAGGCGCTTGTAGCTGGTGGCCGAGTGGAGGTCGACGGCGACGTCGAAGTGCTCGGCCAGCTCGGTCTGGGCGTCGCGGGCGGCCAGGTTCGCCGTACCGGAGAAGAGCAGCGTGGCCGCGTGCTTCGGGCCCTCGGGGGCGGGGGCCCAGCGGTAGAGACCTTCGAGGATTCCGTCGGTGACGCCGTCGGGACGGGCCGGCATGACCTGGTTCTCGTTGTAGAGGGTCAGGTAGTAGATGACGTCCTCTTCGTCCTGGTGCATGCGGCGCAGGCCGTCGTGGACGATGGTGGCCACCTCGTACGCGAACGCCGGGTCGTAGGCCTCGATGAACGGGTTGACCGACGCCAGGAGCAGGCTGTGCCCGTCCTGGTGCTGGAGGCCCTCGCCGAGGAGGGTGGTGCGGCCGGCGGTGGCGCCGAGCAGGAAGCCGCGGGCCCGGGCGTCGGTGGCCTGCCAGATGAGGTCGCC
Organism: uncultured Microthrixaceae bacterium; assembly: GCA_963846555.1. GTDB lineage: Bacteria > Actinomycetota > Acidimicrobiia > Acidimicrobiales > VFJN01 > VFJN01. Next base: position 2,708,181 of record CAWJWI010000004.1, on the reverse strand, counting down.
GATGCGCTGGAACCCGAACATCGAGTAGTAGGTGAAGAACGGGGCCATGGGCACGCCCTGGGTGGCGTAGCTCGTGGCCGCGGCGATGAAGCTGGCCATCGAACCGGCCTCGGTGATGCCCTCCTCGAGGATCTGGCCGGACTGGGACTCCTTGTAGGACAGGAGCAGATCGTGGTCGACGGGCTCGTAGTGCTGGCCCTGCGAGGCGTAGATCCCGAACTCCTTGAACAGGGCGTCCATGCCGAAGGTGCGGGCCTCGTCGGGGATGATCGGCACGACCCGGGGCCCGAACTTCGGGTCTCGCAGCAGGTTGCGAAGGAGCCGGGTGAACGACGTCGTCGTCGAGGCGGCCTGCTTGCCGGACCCCTTGTACAGCTCCTCGAACGCCTTCTCGGCGGGCAGCTCGATCGGTCGCTTCGTGTGGGTGACCCGCTCGGGCAGAGACCCGTCGAGCGCCTCGCGCCGCTGCAGCATGTAGGCCCGCAGCTCCGATCCCTCGGGCAGCGAGATGTACGGCGGTTCCTTCCCTTCGACGAGCGCCTCTTCGGGCACCTCGTCCTGCAGGTGCAGGCGCTCGCGGAGCAGCTTGAACTGGTCGATCGTCATCTTCTTGATCTGATGGGTGGCGTTGCGACCCTCGACGTCAGGGCCCAGGGTCCAGCCCTTGATGGTCTTGGCCAGGATGACCGTGGGCACGCCGGTCTGCTCGGTGGCGGCCTTGTACGCGGCGTAGAGCTTTCGGTAGTCGTGGCCGCCGCGGGGAAGGTTGCGGATCTCCTCGTCGCTCAGGTGCTCGACCATCTTCCGCAGCCGTGGGTCGGGCCCGAAGAAGTGCTCACGGGCGTAGGCGCCGGACTCGACCGCGTAGCGCTGGTACTCGCCGTCGACGGTGCTGTTCATCTTGTTGAGCAGCACGCCGTCGACGTCGCGGGCCAGCAGCTCGTCCCACTTGGAGCCCCACACGACCTTGATCACGTTCCAGCCCGCACCCCGGAACACGGCCTCGAGCTCCTGGATGATCTTGCCGTTGCCGCGAACGGGCCCGTCGAGGCGCTGCAGGTTGCAGTTGATGACCCACGTGAGGTTGTCGAGGCCCTCCCGGGCGGCCAGCGAGATCGACCCGAGGGTCTCGGGCTCGTCGGTCTCGCCATCGCCGATGAAGCACCACACCCGCGACTGCGACGTGTCCTCGAGCTTGCGGTTGTGGAGGTACTTGTTGAACCGGGCCTGGTAGATCGAGCTGATCGGGGCCAGGCCCATCGACACAGTCGGGTACTCCCAGAAGTCCGGCATCAGGCGAGGATGCGGGTACGACGACAGCCCCTCGCCGCCCACCTCCCGCCGGAAGTGGTCCAGCTGGTCTTCGGTGAGGCGGCCCTCGAGGAACGCCCGGGCGTAGATGCCCGGCGACGCGTGACCCTGGAAGTGCACGTGGTCGCCGGCCAGTCCGTCGTCCTTGCCCCGGAAGAAGTGGTTGAACCCCACCTCGTAGAGCGCCGCCGAGCTGGCGAAGGTGGCCAGGTGGCCGCCGATGCCCTCGGCCGCGTGGTTGGCCTTCACGACCATCACCGCCGCGTTCCACCGGATGAACGCCCGGATGCGGCGCTCCAGGTGCTCGTCGCCGGGGAAGAACGGCTCCTGCTCGCTCGGGATCGAGTTCATGTACGGCGTGGACACAGTCGCGGGTGTGCCCACCTGGAGCTCACGGGCCCGTTCGAGGAGCTTCGACATCAGGAAGCGGGCTCGGGTCTTGCCATGCGCGTCGGTCACCGCGTCGAGCGAGTCGAGCCACTCCTGCGTCTCACCCGGGTCGATGTCGGGCAGCTGGTGCAGGAAGCCATCGATGATCATGGGTCCATCATCTCGCTTCGAGTCGCGAATCGCGCCACGATCCCCGGGTGACACCCTCCCGGCCTGAAGCGACGCTCGCCTACACCGATGGCGCCTGCTCGGGGAACCCCGGACCCGGCGGATGGGCCTGGGCCGTGCCCGGTGGGCGCTACGCCTCGGGCTTCGAGCCCCAGTCCACCAACCAGCGCATGGAGGTCACGGCCGCCCTGGAGGCAGTGCGGGCGATCGAGGGCCGCCTCGAGGTCGTCAGTGACTCGACCTACGTCGTCAACTGCTTCCGCGACCGGTGGCACGAGGGTTGGATCAAGCGGGGCTGGAAGAACTCGCAGCGCCAACCGGTGGCCAACCGAGACCTCTGGGAGCCCTTCATAGAGCTGGTGCTGGCGAGGGGCGACGTCACGTTCCGATGGGTGAAGGGTCACGCCGGCGACCCCATGAACGACCTCGTCGACCGCCTCGCCGTCGAGGCCTGCGTCGGCCAGGTGGGGCGCGTCGGTGAGGGCGAGCCCGAGGACCTCGGCCCGCCCGACTCGCTGCCGCGCGGCGTCACGGCTCCGGCAGGGCGCGACAAGCGCCTCCCCGGCGGTCGCTTGGTGCTGGTCGCCGGCCACCGACCTGGCGAGCTGGGCGGGTATGGCGACAACCCGGTCGCCGCGTCTGTCCGGACCCGCCTCGGCGAGGCTCTGCAGGCGATGGTGGCCGTCGACGGCCCGCTCGCGGTGGTGAGCGGCCTGCGCCTGGGCGCCGAGCAGCTGGGGGCTGAGGCTGCGCTCGCGGCCGGTCTGCCACTCGTCGCTGTCCTGCCCTACCCGCAGGCGGACAAGCCGTGGCCGGCAGAGTCGCGCCAGCGCTTCGCCGAGCTGGTGGCCGCGGCTGATGTGGCCGTCACGCTCGAGGCCAAGGCTCCGGCGTCCAAGCAGCTCGCCGGGGCCGCGCTCGGACGGCGCGATGCATGGTTGGCCCGCCAGGTCGATGCCGCCCTCGTGGTGTGGGATCAGGAGGACGACGACGTCGGCCGCCTGGTCCGGTCGCTGGAGGACCACCTAGGTCCCGACCAGGTCCTCCAGCTCCACCCGTAGCTGCGCCCAGTCACGTCACCAGCACGAACCGGGGTGCGAAAGGACCCGTTCCTGGGCCCTTTCGCACCCCGGTTCGGGTGTTCTCGCCCGGGTTGCACGGGCTACTTGCCGCGGCGGACCTTGAGCTCGGCGTAGGCCGCGTTGATGGTCCGGATGCGGGACTCGCCCGCTGCCACCTCGGCCTCGGAGCGGCCGACCAGGCGGTCGGGGTGGTGACGGCGGGCCATCGTGCGGTGGGCCTCGACGATGGCGTCCCAGGTGGCGCTGGGGTCGACCTCGAGCACCGCGTAGGGATCCGTGGTGTCGAGCGCGGTCGCGTCCTCGACAGGAGGGGGCGGCGGGGGGGCGTCGGCGGGGTAGCCGAAGCTCGTGCGCCAGTCTGATCCGAAGTGCTCGGCCAGCACGTCTCGCTCGGGCTCGTGGTCGTCTTCCGCTGGCGGCGGCGCTGGCGGGGTCCAGGCCGTGGCCACGTCCCGCTGGGCCCACCAGGCGTGCTCGTCGTCGTCGAGGTCGACGGGCTCGTCGCTGGCATCCGGCTCCGCAGGCGGTGGCGCGCTCCGGTCTCGCCGTCGTGCGCGAAAGCGGGGCGTCATCGCCGCAAGCCTCGCGCGAACGACGTCGATCGCGGTCTCGGCCCCCGTCGCTCGGCCGGTAGCGTGCCGTCAGTGGGGATGCGCTGGGGGTCCACGGCGCGGCCGGTGCTCGCCCTGCTGCTCGCCTGGTCGGCAACAGCCTGTGCATGGACGGGCCACGGCGGCGGCCGCCCGATGGGACGGGCGCCGGTGCGGGAAGCGCCGATCGTCGATCCGGCCGTCTTCGCACCGCGGCCCGTCATCGGTGCGCACTACTACCACTGGTACCCGGGGAACTGGGGGCCAGGCACGCTGCGGGCCCAGCTCGACCCGCCCCAGGAGCAGGTGCTCGGGCACTACGACTCGACCGACCCGGCCGTGGCGGAGCAGCACATCGAGTGGGCGTCGGAGCACGGGATCGACGTGTTCACACTCGACTGGTGGCCGGTGCAGCACCAGGAGAACCAGGCCGGGATCGCCGCCTTCTTGTCGGCCGGGAACATCTCGGACATCGACTTCACGATCTTCTACGAGACCTGGGACCTCGCCTTCGACCCAGCGCGTGGGTACGCCGACCTCGACCGACCCGGGGTCCGGCAGGCCTTCCTCGAGGACATGGCCCAGCTGGCGGACCAGTACTTCAGCCATCCGAGCTACTTGCGGATCGACGGCCGTCCTGTCGTCGTCCTCTACCTGACCCGGGTGCTCGTGGGCGACCTCGCCGGCGCGATGGCTGACGTGCGCGCCATGTGGCGGGAGCGGGGCCACGACCCGTTCGTGATCGCCGACGACATCTTCTGGAACGTCACCGTCAACGGCAGCCCGCCGGCGTTCACCGAGCGGCCCCAGGCGAGCCGCATCCGCCTCTTCGACGCCATCACGGCCTACAACCCCTACGAGTCGGAGCGCGCGAGCCACGCAGGACACGGCGCCGCGAGCCGCTTCGTGCCCGACGTGCTCGGCCTCTACCAGCGCTACCGCGACGCCACCGGCGGCGACGTGCCGATCGTGCCCAACGTCCTGCCGGGGTACAACGACCGCGGCGTGCGCCCCTCGCTCGACCACTACGTCATCCCGCGGGCGTGGGCGCCGGGTGCACCGGAGGGCTCGTTCCTGGCCGAGCTGCTCCGCCAGGTCGCCGACCCCTGGTTCGACCCGCGAGCACCCCTCGTCTTCGTCACGAGCTGGAACGAGTGGAACGAGGACACCGGCATCGAGCCGATCCGACCCGCGCCGCCGACGGCCGCCGACACGGCGAGCGACGGCGTCTCTCGCACTCAGGGCCATCCGTACGAGGGCTTCGGCACCCGCTACCTCGAGGTGCTCCGCGACCACTACGTGGCCGTGGCCGGCTCGGCGCCACCTGGGGCCCTGGTCACCGCCTGGCGTGACGGCGAGGTCGTGGCCCAGGACACCGCCGACAGCAACGGCCGCTTCACGCTGTCCCGCGCCCACGTCGGCACGGAGCCCGTCACGGTGATCGCCGACCGCCACGGCCAAGACGTCACCCCCGACCCGGCCCGCACGGTGCTGGTCGACCTGTGAACGGAGCAGCTCACGACCGGTGAGCAGACTCCTGCGCGAACTGTGTCAGACACAGTTCGCGCACCCGGTTGCGGGAGGGCGGGTGGCCTCAGCGTCGGGTGACGTCGACGAGCTGGACTACAGCCGTGCCGGCCTCGTCGGAGGCAGCGAGGTCGATGTCGGCCACGAGCATCCAGTCGTGGTCGCCAGCAGGGTCGGCCAGCACCTGGCGGGCCCGCCAGCGGCGACCCGTCTCGTCCAGCTCGAAGAACCGGGCGCTGCGGGCGACCGCGTCGATGCCGATCGACTCGTGCTCGGCGAAGTACTCGTCGAGGGCCGCGATCCAGCGCTCGGCCGGCCAGCCCGCCGCACCGTCCATCTCGCCCAACGTGTGGGTGCGCCGAGCCGCAGCCAGCTCGACCCGTCGGAACAGCTCGTTGCGCACGAGGATCCGGAAGGCGCGCTCGTTGGCGGTGACCGGCGGCGGCACGTGCTCGATGGGCGCCGTCTCGGGGTCGAGGCCCTCGAGCACCTCCGGGTGGACCATCGCCTCCCACTCGTCGAGCAGGCTGGAGTCGACCTGGCGCACGAGCTCGCCCAGCCACTCCGTCAGGTCGTACAGGTCGTCTGTCTTGGCCGACTCGGGCACGGTCTGCACGAGGGCCTTGTACGCCCCGCTCAGGTAGCGCAGCAGCGTTCCCTCGGCTCGGGCCAGCCCGTAGTGCTGCACGTAGTCGGCGAAGGTCATGGCCCGCTCCCACAGGTCGCGAACCACCGACTTCGGCGCGAGCGGGTGGTCGGCCACCCAGGGCTGGGACTGCCGGTACATGGCGTAGGCCGGCTCGAGCACCTCGGCCAGCGGGCGCGGGTGGGTGACGCCCTCGAGTCGCTCCATCCGCTCCTCGTACTCGACGCCCGCTGCCTTCAGCTCGGCCACAAGGTCGCCCCGAGCCTTGTTGGTCTGGGCCCCGAGCACGACGCCGGGGTCGTCGAGCACGGCCTCCACCACCGACACGACGTCGAGCGTGTGGTCGGGGCTCTCGGTGTCGAGCAGGTCGAGGGCGGCCAGAGCGAACGGGGCGAGCGGCTGGTTGAGCGCGAAGTCCGACTGCAGGTCGATCGTGACCCGCACGAGGCGGCCCCGGTCGTCGGGCTCGTCGAGCCGTTCGACCACACCGGCTGCGAGCAGCGACCGGTAGATGGCGATGGCTCGGCGGATGTGGTTGCGCTGGGCGGGCCGCGACTCGTGGTTGTCGGTGAGCAGCGTGCGCAGGGCCAGGCAGCCGTCGCCCGGCCGGTCGAGGACGTTGAGCAGCATCGAGTGCGACACGGCGAAGCTGGAGCGCAGCGGCTCGGGCTCGGCCGACACGAGGCGCTCGAAGGTCGCTTCGCCCCAGGACACGAACCCGTCGGGCGGCTTGCGGCGCACCACCTTGCGGCGCTTCTTCGGGTCGTCCCCGGCCTTGGTGAGCGCCTTCTCGTTCTCGGTGACGTGCTCCGGCGCCTGCACGACGACCGAGCCGGCGTCGTCGTACCCAGCCCGCCCGGCCCGCCCCGCGATCTGGTGGAACTCGCGGGCGTTGAGGTGGCGGGTGCTCGTGCCGTCGTACTTCGACAGCGCGGTGAAGAGCACCGTGCGGATGGGGACGTTGATGCCGACGCCGAGGGTGTCGGTGCCGCAGATCACCTTCAGCAGCCCGGCCTGGGCCAGGCGCTCCACGAGGCGGCGGTACTTCGGCAGCATCCCGGCGTGGTGCACGCCGACGCCGCTTCGCACGAAGCGCGAGAGCGTCTTGCCGAACCCCGTCGAGAAGCGGAAGTCGCCGATCATCTCGGCGATCTGGTCCTTCTCGTCCCGGGTGCAGAGGTTCGTGCTCATCAGCGTCTGGGCCCGCTCGATGGCCGAGGCCTGCGTGAAGTGCACGATGTAGAGCGGGGCCTGGCCCGCCTCGATGAGCTCCTGCACCGTCTCGAGCACGGGTGTGACGCGGTACGAGAAGTCGAGGGGGACGGGCCGGGTCGCCGAGCGCACCGTCGTGGTCGGCCGGCCCGTGCGTCGGGTGATGTCGCCCTCGAAGCGGGTGACGTCGCCCAGCGTGGCCGACATCAGGACGTGCTGCACCTGGGGCAGGGCCAGCAGCGGCACCTGCCACGCCCAACCCCGGTCCGGCTCGGCGTAGAAGTGGAACTCGTCCATGACGACCTGGCCCACGTCGGCGGTGGCGCCGTCGCGCAGGGCGATGTTGGCGAGGATCTCGGCCGTGCAGCAGATGATCGGCGCGCCTGCGTTCACGGACGCGTCGCCGGTCATCATCCCGACGCGCTCCCGTCCGAAGGTGGCGCAGAGGTCGAAGAACTTCTCGCTCACCAGCGCCTTGATCGGGGCCGTGTAGAAGGTCCGCCGACCCTCGGCCAGCGCCGCGAAGTGGGCCCCCGCCGCGATGAGGCTCTTCCCCGAGCCCGTCGGCGTGGCCACGATCACGTTCGAGCCCGACACGATCTCGATGACCGCTTCCTCCTGGGCCGGGTACAGCAAGAGGCCGCGGTCGATCGTCCAGCCCACGAACGCGTCGAACAGCGAGTCCGGATCGGGGGACGGGGGCACGAGGTCGCCGAGAAGGGTGGACATGGGCGGCCCCATCCTGCCCGGTGCGCGAGCCGGTAGGTTCCCGGGATGCGCCTCGGGGTCGACACCGGTGGCACCTTCACCGATGTCGTGGCCGACGACGGCCAGGTCGTGAAGGTCCTGTCGACGCCGGCCGATCCGGGTGTGGCCGTGCGCACGGGCGTGGCGAGGGCCAGCGGCGCGCAGCGACCCGAGCTGCTCGCCCACGGGACGACCGTGGCCACCAACGCCCTGCTCGAGGGCAAGGGCGCGCCGGTGGCCCTCGTAACCACGAGAGGCATGCGCGACGTGGTGGAGATCGCCCGCCAGGACCGACCCTCGCTGTACGACACGTCCGTGGTCCGGCCCGACCCCCTCGTGCCTCGGGCCTGGCGGCTCGAGGTGGACGGTCGCTTGGACGCCGAGGGTCGTGAGCTCGAGCCGTTGGGAGACGTCCCGGACATCCCGCTCGGTGCGGAGGCGGTCGCCGTGTGCCTGCTCCACGCCGACCTCGTCTCCCGCCACGAGCAGCAGGTGGCCGAGGCCCTGCGGGCCAAGGGCCACGACGTCAGCGTCTCGTCCGAGGTGTCGCCGGAGGTACGGGAGTACGAGCGGACGCTGACGACCGTCGTCAACGCCGCGCTGCGCCCCCGGTGCCGGGCCTACCTGAACGGGATCCGAGACCTGGCCGACGAGGTGCTCGTCATGACCTCAGCTGGGGGCCTCCTGCCCGTGGAGGACGCCGCTGACCTGCCTGCTGCGCTCCTCCTGTCGGGCCCCGCGGGTGGAGTGCGGGCCGCCGCCGCGGTGGCGGTGGCCAACGGCGCGCCCGACGCCATCACCTTCGACATGGGCGGCACGAGCACCGACGTGTGCCTCGTGCTCGGCGGTCGGGCCACGCCTGCCGCCGAGCGATCTGTCGGCGGCTACGCGGTCCGGTTCCCCTCCCTCGACATCCACACCATCGGCGCCGGCGGCGGTTCCGTTGCCGGCCTCGATCCGGGCGGCGCTCTCGTGGTGGGCCCCCGCAGCGCAGGCGCCGAGCCGGGCCCGGCCTGCTACGGCCGGGGCGGCACCGAGCCCACCGTCACCGATGCGGATCTGGTCGCCGACCGGCTCCCCGCGGGCGCCGCGCTCGGCGCGCTCAACCTCGACCGGGACGCAGCCGTGGCCGCGCTGGGCCGGGCCGGGGTCACCGCCGAGGGCGTGATAGCCGTCGTGGACGCGGCGATGGAGCGGGCCTTGCGCCAGGTGTCGGTCGAGCGGGGCGTCGACCCTCGCCGCCTGGCTCTCGTGGCCTTCGGCGGAGCCGGACCCCTCCACGCCTGCGCGCTGGCCGATGCCCTCGGGATGCCGAAGGTGATCGTCCCCGCCCGGGCCGGCGTCCTCTCAGCGGTGGGGCTGCTGACCTCCCCTCGGCAGCGCGACCTCGTCCGCAGCTGGGCCTGGCCGCTCGACCACGCCGGCATCGGCGACGCCCTCCGTCGCTTGGCCGCCAGCGCCGCGACCCTCGTCGGCCCGGGCGCGGAGGTCACCACGGCCGTCGACTGCCGGTACGAGGGGCAGAGCCACGAGATCACCGTGCCGTCAGCGGCCGACTTCCACGAGGCGCACCGGCTCCGCAACGGCTTCTCCCGCCCTGAGGCCGCGGTCGAGGTGGTCGCCCTTCGGGCCACGGCCACCCGCCCTCCGGCCCTGGCGCTCGATGACCTGCCGGCCGTCGCCCGCCCTCCGGCCAAGGGTCCCGTCTCCGTGGCCGAGCCCGATTGCACGATCTGGATCCCCGCCGGGTGGCGAGCCGAGCCGGGCGCGGCTGGAGCGCTCGTCCTGACCCGGAGCTCGTCGTGAACCTCGATCCAGCCGCGCTCCAGGTCCTCGTCTCCCGGCTCGGGGGGATCGCCGACGAGATGGGGACGGTCCTGCGCCGCTCAGCGGCCAGCCCGAACATCAAGGAGCGAGCCGACTGCTCGGCCGCCGCGTTCACCCCAGCCGGTGACCTGCTGGCTCAGGCCGAGCACATCCCTGTGCACCTCGGCTCGATGCCCGCCTCGGTGGCCGCGGCCATCGGGGCCTACGGCGGGAGGTTGGACGAGGGCGACCACGTCCTCCTGAACGACCCCTTCGCAGGTGGCACCCACCTCAACGACCTCACGCTGGTGACGCCTGCGTTCGCGGACGGGCAGCTCGTGGGGTGGGTCGCCAACCGGGCCCATCACGCCGACGTCGGCGGCGCAGCTCCCGGGTCGATCCCTGCGGACGCCACTGAGATCCACCAGGAGGGGCTGCGAATCCCGCCAACCCGCTTCACCCCTGAGATGCGGGCCCTGCTCCTCGCCAACTCTCGCACCCCCGACGAGCGGGCGGGCGACCTCGATGCCCAGCTCGGAGCCAACGTGGTGGGTGCCGCCCGCCTCGCCGAGCTGGCGGGACAGCCCTTCGACGAGGTGGTGGCCTACGGCGAGCGGCGCATGCGCGCCGTCCTGGCCGACCTGCCCGACGGCACGTGGTCCTTCTCGGACGTGCTCGACTCGACCGGCTCGGCGCTGGACCAGCAGCAGCCGGCGACGGTCGTCGTCACGGTCCACGTGGCAGGCGACGAGATCAGCTTCGACTTCACCGGGTCCGCGCCCCAGGCGCGCGGCAACGTCAACGCGGTCGAAGCCGTCACCGTCTCGGCCGTCGCCTTCGCCCTGCGGACGGCCGTCGACCCGACCATCCCCGCCAACGGCGGATCGATGCGGCCCGTCCACGTGCTGGCGCCGTCCGGCTCGATCGTGGCCGCCGTCGCACCGGCCGCCGTCGGGGCCGGCAACGTGGAGGTGAGCCAGCGGGTGGCCGACGTGTGTCTCGGCGCGCTGGCCCAGGTCGTGCCGGGCCGGGTCGGGGCGGCGGGCCAGGGCACGATGAACAACGTCCTGATCGGCGGCGACGGGTGGGTGTACTACGAGACGGTCGCAGGAGGCGAAGGGGGCCAGCCCGGTCGAGAGGGGATGAGCGGGGTCCACACCGCCATGACCAACACCCAGAACACCCCCATCGAGGCCCTGGAGCGGGCCTTCCCCCTGCGGGTCCGCCGCTACCAGATCCGCTACGAGAGTGGCGGGCTGGGGCGCTTCAACGGCGGTGACGGCATCGAGCGCGACCTCGAGCTGCTCGAGGACTGCACTGTGAGCCTCATCACGGAACGGCGCGCGTCACAGCCTTGGGGCCTCCACGGAGGCAGTCCCGGGGCAGCCGGCGAGAACTGGGTGCTGCCGGGCGGATACGAGCGGCTGGCCAAGCGGCTGCCCGACAAGTGCACGCTCGAGCTGCACGCGGGCGATGTGCTCAGGATGCTCACGCCGGGTGGCGGGGGACTGGGGGGTCTTCCCCAGCTCTGACGGGCATGCCCTGGCCCCGGTCCCGTCGGTGGCAGGCTGACCGTCATGTTCGCCTCGATCATCACGTCGTCGGTCGGGTGGGGAGCGACGGTGGGACTCGTGGCCGGATGCGTCATGACCTGGACGCGCTCCTCGGGGCGTGTGGGAGCGGGAGCGGATCGGTCGCAGCAGCGCCAGGTGGCGGGGTGCGTTGGGATCACCGCGGGGTTCGCGGTCGTCGGGCTGCTGGTCGGGGTCATGATCTCCGCTGTCGTCAACGCCCTCTGAGCGCGTCACGCGGTCGGTTCGACCACTTGACCGCTCAGTCAATAGAGTCGCCGCCATGGATCTCAACGGCATCTCAGCGATCGTCACCGGAGGCGCGTCGGGCCTCGGTGAGGCAACCGTCCGGGCCCTCGCCGACCGGGGCGCCAAGTGCGTCATCGTCGACATGAACCCCGAGAAGGGCGAGGCGGTGGCCAAGGACGTGGGCGGCGTGTTCGCCCAGGCCGACGTCACCGACACCGAGCAGATCATCGCCGCCGTCGAGGCGGCCAAGGAGCTCGGACCGCTGCGGGCCCTCGTGACCGCCGCCGGCATCGGCTGGGCCACCCGCACCATCGGGCGTGACGGCCAGTACGAGTCGGCCTTCGACCTCGACGTGTACCGCAAGGTGCTCGAGGTGAACCTGGTCGGCACGTTCAACTGCATCCGCCTGGCCGCCAGCGCCATGAGCCTGACCGAGCCGCTGGCCGACAACGAGAAGGGCGCCATCGTCACCGTGGCGTCCGTCGCCGCATTCGACGGCCAGATCGGGCAGGTCGCCTACTCCGCCTCCAAGGGTGGCGTCGTCGGCATGACCCTGCCCATCGCCCGCGACCTCTCGGCCGCCGGCATCCGGGTGAACTGCATCGCCCCCGGCCTCATCGACACCCCCATCTACGGCCAGGGCGACGCCTCGGAGGCGTTCAAGGACAAGCTCAAGCGCGATGTGCTCTTCCCCGACCGCCTCGGGTACTCCACCGAGTTCGCCTCGATGGCCGCCGAGCTGCTGTCGAACAGCTACATGAACGCCGAGACGATCCGCGTCGACGGCGGCGTGCGCATGCAGCCCAAGTGACCTAGTCCTACAGGACGGCCGTGAAGGCGGACTCGATGTCGGCGTGCTCGAACTCGAAGCCGGCGGCGAGGAGCTTCTCGGGGACGGCACGCTTGCTCTCGAGGAGGAGCGTCTGGGCCAGCTCCGATCCCAAGAGCAGCTTGGGGCCGAAGCTGGGCACAGGCAGGAAGGTGGGCCGGTGCACGGCCCGGCCCAGCGCCTTGGTGAAGACCGCGTTGGTGACCGGACCGGGCGCGCACATGTTCACGGGGCCCGACACGTCGTGCTCGAGCAGGAAACGCATGGCTCGAACGTGGTCGCGCCGCGTGATCCAGCTCATCCACTGGTTGCCGGATCCGATCTTGCCCAGCACCCCCAGCTTGGCGATCGAGACCATCCTGGCCAGCGCTCCGCCCTCCGCTGCGAGCACCATGGCGGTGCGCAGGGTGGCCACCCGGATCCCGGCAGAGGTGGCTTCCTCGGCCGCGGCCTCCCAGTCTCGGACCAGCTCGGGCAGGAAGCCGCTCGACGAGGTGGCGCTCGCCTCGGTCAGCTGCTCGTCGCCGCGGTCGCCGTAGGCATCGACGCCCGATCCAGACAGCAGGACCGCGGGCTTGGCCTTTAGGGAGCTCAGGGCGCCGACGAGCAGAGCCGTGCTCTTCGTGCGGCTCTCGCGGATGCGTCGCTTCTGATCGTCGGACCAGCGCTTCTCGGCGATCCCCTCGCCGGCCAGGTGGACGACGCCGTCCAGCCCCTCGAAGGCGGCGGCGTCGATCTGGCCCCGCTCGATGTCCCACGTCGTCGTGCCCGGGCCGCCCTCTCGCCGCACGACCCGGAGGACCTGATGGCCGTCGGCCTCGAGGTCCTCGGCCAGTGCCCTGCCGATCAGACCACTCGAGCCGGTGATGGCGACGTGCACGGGCACTCCTCGGTTGGGGGGACATGGGTACGGTACTGGCCAGGCGAACTACGCCATTGGCGGGGCCGGACCAACAGGGGGACCCATGTTCGACGAGTTCAAGAAGTTCCTGATGCGCGGCAACGTCGTCGACCTGGCCGTGGCCGTCGTCCTCGGCGCTGCCTTCGGAGCGGTCGTGACATCGCTCGTCGACGGCATCATCAACCCGATCGTCGGCCTCGTCGGCGGCAAGGACCTCAGCGCATGGGTCATCACGCTGAAAGAGGCGGAAGGCAACGATCCCGCGGTCCTGCTCGGCTGGGGGCACGTGCTCAGTGCGATCATCGACTTCGTCCTCATCGCCGCCGCCATCTTCTTCCTCGTCGTCAAGCCGCTGAACGCGATCGCGGCCCGCCGGGCCCGAGGCGAGGAGCCGGCCGAGGACACACCTGCTCCTTCGGACGAGGCTCTCCTCCTCACCGAGATCCGAGACCTCCTCGCTTCGCGCTCGGCCTGAGCGCCGGTTGCCGCTCCGACCGGGCCCGGCCATAGGATCCGCCCGGTCGATACCCCGAGGAGCGCGCAGTGCACGTGGTCGTAGTCGGATGCGGGCGGGTCGGATCTGGCCTGGCCCGAATCCTCGAAGACGGTGGTCACACCGTCGCGGTCGTCGACAAGGCGCAGAAGGCGTTCCGGCGCCTCCCCGAGGGCTTCTCCGGGCGCACCATCCTCGGCGTGGGGTTCGACCGCGACCGCCTACGGGAGGCCGGCATCGAGGAGGCCGGCGCCTTGGCCGCGGTCACCAGCGGTGACAACTCCAACATCATGGTGGCTCGGGTCGCCCGCGAGGTCTTCGGGGTGGAGCGGGTCATCGCCCGCATCTACGACCCCCGGCGGGCCGCCATCTACGAGAAGCTCGGGATCCCCACCATCGCCACCGTCCAGTGGACCACCGACCGCGTCCTGCGCCGGATCCTCCCCGACGCTCCGGCCACCGAGTGGGCCGACCCCTCGGCGGCCGTCGTGCTCGTGGAACGGCCCGTCTCGCCCAGCTGGGCCGGACGGCGCCTGGCCGACCTCGACCTCGAGGGGTTGGCCCGGGTCGCCGCCCTCTCCCGCCTCGGCGTGGGCCAGATCCCCTCGGCCGACCTCGTGACCCAAGAAGGAGACGTCGTCTACATGAGCGTGGGCGCCGATCGCATCGCGGACCTCGACGCACACCTGGCCGGCGAGACGGGAGACCACCGGTGAAGGTCGTCATAGTGGGCGGCGGCAACGTCGGCACGTTCATCAGCTCAGAGCTCACCGCAGGCGGTCACGACGTCACCATCATCGAGGTGGAGGCCGAGCGGGTGGCCCGAGCTGCAGCAACCGGAGAGCCCGAGGGCGTGCGGTGGCTGCTCGCCGACGCCTGCGAGGTCGACAACCTCCGTCAGGTGCCTCTCGACGACATCGACGTGCTCGCGGCGGTGACCGGCGACGACGAGGACAACCTCGTCGTGTCCCTGCTGGCCAAGCAGGAGTTCGCCGTCCCACGCGTCATCGCACGCGTGAACAACCCCAAGAACCACTGGATGTTCAACGAGAGCTGGGGCGTCGACGTCGCCGTCTCCACCCCGCATCTGCTGACCTCGCTCGTCGAGGAAGCCGTGTCGGTGGGCACGCTCGTGCGCCTCCTCAGCTTCGAGCGGGGCCGGGCCAGCCTCATCGAGGTGACGCTGGCCAGCGACGCCCGGGCCGCCAACCAGGAGATCGTGAGCCTCGAGTTCCCGCGCGACTCCACCATCGTCGCCGTGCTGCGCGAGGAGCGGGTGATCTTCCCCCGGGGCGACACCGTGCTGCTCCCAGGTGACGAGGTGCTCGTGCTCGTCACGCCCGACAGCGAGACGGACGTGCAGACCATCCTCACGGGCAGGTGACCCTGTGAGCACCCGGAAGCTCATCCTGGCCGCCCTCCTCTGCGGGATGGCCATCCTCGGTGCCGCGGCTCTGCAGTTCGTGCTCATCGCGCGCGGCTGAGGCCCGTACGGGCGCTGGGCAGGGCCCGGTAGAGTCCGAAGGGCAGTCCCCGTACGGCCCGACACCCGGAGGTGGTCCCCACGGCCGAGCACTACGACGTCGTCGTCATCGGCGGTGGCCCCGGCGGTTACGCCACGGCTCTCTACGGCGCCTCCGCGGGCCTCAACGTGGCCATGATCGAGAAGGGCAAGCTCGGCGGCACGTGCCTCAACGTCGGGTGCATCCCGGCCAAGGAGCTCCTGGAGACGGCCGCCACCTACCTCCACGTGCAGGAGGCCAAGGAGTTCGGCATCACGGTCGGCGAGCCGACGCTCGACTGGTCCGTGTCCCTGGCCCGCAAGGACTCGATCGTCGGCGGCCTCGTCGGTGGTCTGGGCACGATGCTCAAGGGTCGCAAGGTCACCGTCCTCGACGGCCACGGCCGTCTCCACGCCGGCCACAAGGTCACGGTGTCAGGGGGCAGCTCGGGCGATCTCGAGCTCACCGGTGACGCTGTCGTGCTCGCGCCGGGCTCTCTGCCCCGCACCATCCCGGGCTTCGAGATCGACGGCGAGCTCGTGATGACCTCCGACGAGGTCCTCTCGATGCCCGCCCTCCCGAAGCGAGCCGCCATCGTCGGCGGCGGTGTGATCGGTTGCGAGTTCGCCTCCATGCTGAGCGACCTCGGCACCGAGGTGACGATCCTCGAGGCCCTCCCGAAGATCCTCCCCGGCCTCGACAAGGACGTCACGCAGGTCATCGAGCGCTCGTTCAAGAAGCGGGGGATCGACATCCGCACCGGCGCGTCCGTCGAGGGCCACGAGCCGAGCGGGTCGGGCACCACCGTGCAGGTCGGCGGCGAGGGCATCGAGGTCGATGCCGTGGTCGTCTCGGTGGGCCGCCGCCCGAACACCGACGACCTCGGGCTCGACGGAACCGGCGTTCAGCTCTCCGACCGCGGCTACATCGAGGTCGACGAGCGCGGGCGCACCGGCGAAGACGGCGTGTGGGCCGTGGGCGACGCCATCTCCACGGCCCAGCTCGCGCACATCGCCTTCATCGAGGGCGTCGTCGCCGTCCAGGACATCCTGGGCGAGGACCCAGCGCCGATCGACTACGGCAAGGTCCCGTGGTGCGTGTACACCCGCCCCGAGGCGGCGTTCACCGGCCTGTCCGAGGAGGCGGCCAAGGAGGCCGGCCTCGACGTCGTCACCCAGAAGAGCCGGTACAACCACAACGGCCGGGCCATGATCATCAACGGTGCCGAGGGCATGGTGAAGGTGATCGCCGAGAAGACGGCCGACGGCGGGGCGGGCCGGATCGTGGGCGTGCACATGGTGGGCCCCTGGGTCACCGAGCAGCTGGGCCAGGGCTACCTGGCCGTGAACTGGGAAGCCACCGTGGCGGACATGGCGGCCCTCATCCAACCCCACCCCACGCTGACGGAGGTGCTCGGCGAGGCCATGATCTCGCTCACCGGGCGCCCGCTCCACGGCTAGCCAACCCCACAGGAGACCGGCACATGGCCGACATCACGATGCCCCAGCTCGGCGAGACCGTCACCGAGGGGACGATCACCAAGTGGTTCAAGCAGGTCGGTGACGCCGTCGCCGAGGACGAGCCCCTCTTCGAGGTGTCGACCGACAAGGTCGACTCCGAGGTTCCCTCGCCCACCAGCGGCACCCTCACCGAGATCAAGGTGCCCGAGGGCGAGACGGTCGACGTCGGTGTGGTGCTGGCCGTGATCGGCGACGCCGCGGCGCCGGCCGAGGACGCCCCCGCCGCCGAGGAGGCGCCGGCAGAGGATGCGCCGGCGGAGGAGGAAGCGACGCCGCCCGCTCCCGAACCAGCCCCCGAGCAGGAAGCTCCCGCCGCCGAGCCGACCGCAGCGCCCGCAGAGGAGCCTGCCCCGGTGGCCGCCTCGGCCACCCCGCCGGCCCAAGAACCCACCCCCGCGCCCAGCGCGGCATCGTCTGACGGCGGAGGCGGGCGGCTCCTGTCGCCCGTCGTGCGGCGGCTGATCAACGAGCACGGCCTCGACCCAGCCGCGATCAGCGGCACCGGAGTGGGCGGGCGCATCACCCGCAACGACGTGCTCGCCGTCGTCGAGTCCGGCGGCCGCGCCGCGCCCGCGGCCCCGGCGGCCCCGGCGGCGCCCGCTGCCGCGTCGTCGCCGCGGCCCGCCCCTGCGCCGCTCGTGCGCTCGAGCGAGCGGGACACCACCGTCCCGCACACGAACATCCGCAAGCGCACGGCCGAGCACATGCGGCGCTCGCTCGACACGTCGGCCCACGTCTACGCCTCGATCGAGGTCGACTACGAGGCCGTCGAGAGGGTGCGCCGGGCCCACAAGGACGCGTGGCGGGCTGAAGAGGGCTTCGGGCTGAGCTATCTGCCCTTCGTCTCCCGGGCCATCGTCGACGCGATCCACGAGTTCCCGCACGCCAACGCCACCTTCACCGATGACGCCCTGCTCGTGCACAACTACCTGAACCTGGGCATCGCCGTGGACCTCGACTTCAACGGTCTCATGGTGCCCGTGGTCCGGGACGCCGACAGCAAGCGCATGCGGGCCATCGCCCGTGAGATCAGCGACCTGGCCAGTCGGGCTCGATCCAAGAAGCTGACCCCCGACGACATCTCCGACGGCACGTTCACCATCACCAACCCGGGCCCGTTCGGCACGCTCCTCACCATGCCGGTCATCAACCAGCCCCAGGTCGCCATCGTGTCCACGGACGGTGTGAAGCGGAAGCCGGTGGTCGTCGAGCTGCCCGACGGCAGCGAGAGCATCGCCATCCACTCGGTGGGGAACCTGGCCCTGACCTGGGACCACCGGGCCTTCGACGGGGCCTACGCCGCCGCCTTCCTGCACAAGATCAAGGAGAACCTCGAGACCCGTGACTGGGTTGCCGAGCTGTGAGGTAGCGGGCCCTGCCAGCGACCGGCCGCTGCACATCCGGTGGCTGGGGCGGGTCCCGTACCGCGACGCCCACGCTCTGCAGCGCGGCCTGTTCAGCTCCTCGCTCGACGATCACCTCCTTCTGCTCGAGCACCCGGCCGTCTACACCTTCGGCGTGCGAGGCGACCTCGGCCACGTGCTGCGCGACCCAGCCTCTGTCGGGGCCGACGTGGTGCAGACCGATCGGGGCGGCGACGTCACCTTTCACGGCCCCGGCCAGCTCGTGGGCTACCCGATCCTCACCGTGCCCGGTCGGCGGGGTGGTGGGCTGGTCGAGACGAGGGCGTACGTCTGCTCCGTGGAGCAGCTCGTCATGGACGTCCTGGCCGATCTCGGCCTGCCCGGCACCGGGCGGGTCGACGGCTTGCCGGGGGTGTGGGTCGACCCGGCCTCGCCCCGCGCTCGCAAGATCTGCGCCGTAGGCGTGAAGCTCACGAGAGGCCGGACGATGCACGGGTTCGCCCTCAACGTCGATCCGGACATGACGATGTTCGGGCACATCGTGCCCTGCGGCATCGTCGACAGGGGCGTCACCTCGCTGGCCGCGGAGGGCGTCGCCGTGACGATGCGCGAGGTGGTCGACGCCGTGGCGGCCCGAGCAGCCGACCGCTGGGGCGGGGGAGGTTGGGATCGGGCCGACGTCGTCTGGCGTCACGCACCCGAGGACCTGTCTCCGTTCAGCCGGGGCGAAGGAGCGGGAGAGGTCGTCCGGCCCGCCGGTTCTGACGAGGGCCAGGACGCCACCCCTGTGACCCTGTCGCCCCGCGGCGATCGCGGGACGACCGCCCGGCGGCAGGCTCGCCTGGACGAGGCCGGGGTGGCGGGAGGCGTCGACATCTCAGCCCGCAAGCCGGACTGGATGCGGGCGCGCCTCCGTCTCACGCCCGAGGTGGCTGCCGTCCGCAGCACGATGCGCGACCTCGGGCTGGTGACCGTGTGCGAGGAGGCCGGTTGCCCGAACCTGTCCGAGTGCTGGTCCGACGGCACGGCCACGTTCATGATCAACGGCGAGCGCTGCACCCGGGCGTGCGGCTTCTGCCTGGTCGACACCCGGCACCCGGAGCCGCCCGACCCGATGGAGGCGGCCCGTGTGGCCACCGCCGTCGAGCGCATGGGGCTGCGCTTCGCCGTCGTGACGGCCGTGGCCCGCGACGACCTGCCCGACGGCGGAGCGGCTCAGTTCGCGGCGACGATCCGCGCCATCCGGGAGCGCACGCCCGGCGTCTCGGTCGAGGTGCTCATCCCAGACTGCAAGGGCGACCCCGAGGCGCTGGGGGTCGTGTTCGCCGAACGCCCCGACGTGCTCAACCACAACATCGAGACCGTGGCTCGGCTACAGCGGGCCGTGCGCCCGTCGGCCGGCTACGCCCGCTCGCTGTCCGTCCTCGCCCGGGCCAAGTCGGCCGGGCTGACCACCAAGTCCTCGATCATCGTCGGCATGGGAGAGACCACCGACGAGGTGCGGCAGACGCTGGCCGACCTCCGAGGGGTGGGCGTCGACATCGTCACGATCGGCCAGTACCTGCGCCCGACCACCAACCACCTCCCCGTGGTCCGCTGGTGGACGCCCGACGAGCTCACGGAGATGAAGGCGACCGGGGAGGCCATGGGCATCGGCCACGTGGAGGCGGGCCCGCTCGTCCGGTCCAGCTACCACGCCCGCCAAGCGGCCGAAGCCACCACACCCGCCCCCGTCATCTCGTGACGGAAGGCATCCGGACGGATGCCAGACTCGGGCATGGGCAAGGTGCTGGAAGCGCTTGACGACAAGCTGATCTCGTGGATCGGTGAGCAGCACGTCTTCTTCGTGGCCTCGGCGCCCGAGGGAGGCGGCCACGTCAACGTGTCGCCGAAGGGGCACGACAGCTTCCGGGTGCTCGACGAGCGCACGGTCGCATACCTCGACCTGACCGGCAGCGGGGCCGAGACCATCGCCCACACCCGCCAGAACGGGCGCATCACGATCATGTTCTGCGCCTTCGAGGGCCCGCCCCAGGTGCTCCGGCTGTTCGGCACAGGCGCCGCATCGAGGCACGGCACGCCGGGCTTCGAGGAGATGGCGGGGCGCTTTCCTGACCTGCCCGGCTCGCGGTCGATCGTTCGTGTGGCCGTCGAGCGCGTGCAGACGTCGTGCGGGTACTCGATCCCGTTCCTCGACTACCGGGAGGAGCGGCCGACTCTCATCCAGTGGGCCGAGCGCCGCGGGCCCGACGGCCTCGAGCAGTACTGGCAGGAGCGCAACGCGGAGAGCATCGACGGCCTCCCCGCCCTCGGCGGCTGACCGTCCTGGCATCCTGGGCGTCATGACGAACCCCTTCGCCGCCCGAGTGGCCCGCACCCGAGCCGAGATGGCGAGGGCCGGCGTCGACGTGGTGCTGCTCTCGGTCGGACCCGATCTGCCCTACCTGACCGGCTACGAGGCCATGCCCCTGGAGCGGCTCACCATGCTCGTGCTGCCGCGCGATGGCGATGCCACCCTCGTCGTGCCCCGCCTCGAGGCGCCGCGTGTGGTCGAGCGGCCCCACTTCTCCCTCCGACCGTGGGGCGAGACCGACGACCCCATCGGCATCGTGGCCGGGCTCGTCGGGGGCGCCGGAGCGGTCGCCATCGGGGACCGGACATGGGCCCGCTTCCTCGTCGATCTCCAGCACCAGATGCCCGCCGCTCGATGGACCCGGGCCAGCGAGGTGCTGGGGCCGCTCCGGGCCCGCAAGGACGACGCCGAGATCGCCGCCCTCCGGACGGCCGGCGCCGCGGTGGACCGGATCGCGGCGGAGCTGCAGGCGGGAGAGATCGAGCTGGTGGGTCGGACCGAGGCCCAGGTGTCGGCCGATCTCGGTCAGCGCATCCTGGCCGAGGGCCACCACCGCGTGAACTTCGCCATCGTGGCCGCGGGCGCGAACGCAGCCAGCCCCCACCATGAGCCCGGCGACCGCGTCATCGCCGAGGGTGAGGTCGTGCTCTGCGACTTCGGCGGCACGCTGCTCGGGGCCGACGGGGTCGGCTACTGCTCGGACATCACGCGCTGCGTGTTCCTCGGCGAGCCCGAGCCCGAGGTGGCCGAGGCCTACGCCGTCCTGCTCACGGCTCAGCAGGCGTCCGTCGCCGCGGCCGTGGTCGGCACGCCCTGCGAGGAGGTCGACGCCGTGGGACGCCGCATCATCACCGAGGCGGGCTGGGGCGAGCACTTCATCCACCGCACGGGTCACGGCATCGGCATCGAGGAGCACGAGGACCCCTACATCGTCAGCGGCAACGCCACCCCGCTGGAGCCGGGCCACGCCTTCTCCATCGAGCCCGGCATCTACGTCGAGGGTCGGTTCGGCTTCCGCCTGGAGGACATCGTGGTGGCCGCCGAGGCCGGTCCTGACCCGCTCAACAACGCCGATCACGACCTCGCGCTCCTCTGAGCGAACTTCGCCGGTGGCGGGCCCGGCTCGTACGCTCGGCCCGCTGTGATCCGCCTCGATGCCGCCACCGTCCTGCTCCAATGGGCCGTCGGCGGCCTCCTCTTCCTGTGGATCACCACCCGGCGCCGGGAGGTCAGCCTCGGGTACGGCTGGCTCCTCCGGGGCACCTACCTGCTCATGGCGGCGGGAGCCGTCGTCACCGGGCTCCGCTACGGCGAGGCCGTGCCCGTGCGGGACGTCGCCAGCGCCGGGGTGGTGCTGGCCACGCTCGTAGCGCTCATCGTCTCCGTCCAGCGCCGCCGGGCCGGCGTGAGCGGCGACGTCGAGCGGCACGAGGAGCGCTCGGCGCGGGTGGCGGCCATGACCGGGATCGAGCGCACCCGCGCGGCTGCGGACGGAGCGGCCGCCGAGTTCCCTCCCGCCCTCGACCTCGTCGCGCCGGTCATCGGCTTCGTCGGCTTGGTGGCAGCCGGGATCGCGGCGGGCGATCCGGCCCTGCTCTCGGTGGCTCGGGTCGTCGTCGGCGCGGCCTTCCTGGGCGCGGTCACCGATGCCATGCTCCTCGGGCACTGGTACCTGGTGCAGCCCGGCATGCCGCGCGGCCCGTTGCTCGAGCTGGTCCGCTGGGTGGGTGCCGTCTGGCCCCTCGAGGTGCTCGTCCTGCTCTGGCCGACTGGCATGGTGAGCGTCATCAACGGCTCCATCGACGACGGCTTCAACGGCCTCATGGGCTGGTTCTGGATCGCCTGCGCCGTCACGACCATCGTGCTCGTCGGGGTCACGAGGGCGGCGCTGAAGGAGCGCCAGTACTCCGCCGTCATGGCCGCCACGGGCCTGCTCTACCTCGCCATCCTCACCGCCTTCGGCACCGACCTGGTGGCTCGAGCCGTCCTGGCCTGAGGCAACCTCTTCCCCTCCCGAACCGGGTGCGACGTAGGCCGGGAACCGACGGTTTCGCACCCCGGTTCGCGGGAGGGTGGGTCAGCGGAGTGCAGTGGTTGGGGTGCTGGGCGAGGTGGGATCGGTGCTGTTGTCGGAGTCGGTGCCGCGGGTGACGTCGAAGAGGCCCTGGGGGACGGCGACCACCTCGATGTGACCGAGGCCGACCTCGAGGTCGAGCTCGATCGTCCCGGCGTCGGCGTTGCCGGCGATCGACCGGTCGACGGACACGCTCAGGCCCGAGCTGGACCGGCCGAAGAGCTCGATGTCGCCACCCGAAGCGCTGCCGGTGATGTCGAGCCCGACGCCGGCCGGCACCTGGATGACGAGGTGGCCGATGCCGATCGTGGCCCGCACGGGCAGCCGCTCACCGGCCTCGAGCGGCACGCGGGTGAGGTCGAGGATGCCCTCGCCGATGCTCATCTCGTAGTGCTCGTCGACCTGGGCGACGGTCTGGGGCGTCCACGTGCGATTGCCGATCGGGCCGTTGAACGGGACGTCGAGAACCGACGTGGCGATCAGCGCCACCCCCACGAGCACGGCGGGGACGATGAGGGCCTTGCTGCCGCCGACGAACGCGCCCAGCACGAAGCCGAGGCCGACGATGCACAGCGCCCCAGCGAGGCCCGTCTGCAGCGAGGTGCCGAGCAGGAAGGCCAGACCGGTCCAGAGCAACAGGGCGCCCATCACGATCGGGAAGACGAGGCGCCGGCGGCGCCGAGCGGCGAGGAGCGCCTCGGGGATCTCTGGCGGAGGCCCACCCCAGGAACCGTGGCCCCAACGTCCGTGGTCCCACGGGGGTCCCCCGCTCCCGCTCCCGGCGGTCTCGGATGTCGGCAGCTCGGTCGTGGCGTCAGCGCCGGACGACGTGGGGTCGGCTCCCGGTGCCACGAGGGTCGGGTCGGCATCGTCGGGCCCGGTGGTGGCGCCGGTACGGGCCGCCGCTGCGCCCGCCGTCCCGGCCCAGGGGTAGGGCCCGCCCGGGGGGACCGGGGGGAGCTCGGTCTGCTCGTCGCGATCCCGCCGCAGCAGGAGCCACGCGCCTAGAGCCATCAGGCCGAGGGGGAAGAGCCAGCGCCGGGTCGGTGACCACCAGCCGCCCCAGAGGATGCTGACCGACACGGCGAGCAGCACGATGCCGAAGATCTGGGCGCCGCGGTCATGGCGATCGGTCGCCGCCGTGCCGCGGTTCTGCGGCAGGCCCGAGGCTGCGGGCACGAACACCCACACCAGGGCATAGGCGATGACCCCGGGTCCGGTGACGGCGAGGACCACCGTGGCGATGCGCACGAGCACGGGGTCGACGTTGAAGTACTCCGCCACCCCGGCGCACACGCCAGCGATGGGGCCGTGGTCGGGGCGACGCCGCAGCTGTCGGGCGGCGGGGGTGCCGAACGGGGGAGGGGGCGGCGTGAGGTCCGGGTCCGGACCGGCGTACGGCGGGGTGTCCATGGCCCAAGGATCGGACCGGGCGGCTCGAACGGCAATCAGGGATGCCCCTGACCGACCCCCGTCCGGTCGGGGTCCGATGGGAAGGGGACCCGATGCCGTTCTGGCCGGCGCCGTGGGATCATCACCGTGGCATGCCGCCCCTCACCCGCGACTCGCTGGCCGCCAGCATCCAGCTCCCTGAGCAGATCGCCCGCTCCTCGGACGACCGCGTCCTGGCCGGCGTGGGCGGCGGCCTGGGCGCCAGCCTCGGCGTCGACCCGACCGTGGTCCGCCTCGCTCTTGTCGTCCTGGCGCTGGCCAACGGTGCCGGCGTCATCGTCTACCTGGCCGCCCTGGCCCTGCTGCCGCACGAGCCGGTCAGCACCACAGCGGGGGCGGATCATGTCCGGTCACCACGGGCCGAGCGAGCCGTGGGCCTCGGTCTTCTCACCTTCGGCGCCCTGTTGATCTTCGGGCACCTCGGCCTGCTCATGCCGGCCGAGCTCGTGTGGGCCAGCGCGCTGGCCGCAGTCGGCTTCGGCCTGGTCTGGTCCCGCACAGACGAGGCCGATCGCACCCGCGGCCTCCTGCTGCGCACGGTCGGTGGCGGTGTGCTCGTCGTGGCCGGCCTCGGCGTCCTCTTCGCCGCTGGTGGGGTGCTGTCGCGGGTCGGACAGCTGGGCGTCGCCGTCCTCGCCTCGGGCATCGGTGTGACCGTGCTCCTCGGTCCGTGGATCGTTCGACTTCTGCGTGACCTGTCGACCGAGCGGCGGGAGCGCATCCGGTCCGAGGAACGGAGCGAGATCGCTGCTCACCTGCACGACTCCGTCCTCCAGACCCTCGCCCTCATCCAGCGGGCCGACGCACCCGGGAGGGCCAAGACCCTGGCCCGACGCCAGGAGCGCGAGCTGCGGGCCTGGCTCTTCGACGAACGTCCACCCGATGGCGAGGGTGCGCCGGCAGACCTGAGCGCGGCGCTGGAGCGCCTCGTCACGGACATCGAGGACGCCCACGACGTCGAGGTCGATCTCGTAGAGGTCGGCAGCTGTCCGATGGAGCCTCGGCTCGACGCTCTCGTGGCCGCGCTGCGGGAGGCGGCCAACAACGCAGCCCGTCACTCCGGCGTCGGTGAGGTGTCGGTGTACGTCGAGGTGCAGCCCGATCGCGTCGAGGCCTACGTGCGCGACCGGGGCAACGGCTTCGACCTCGATTCGGTCGAGCCAGGTCGGGTCGGAGTGCGAGAGTCGATCGTCGGGCGCATGGCCCGGCACGGCGGCAAGGCCGAGGTCCACAGCACCCCGGGGGAGGGCACGGAGGTGGCGGTCGAGATCGGCCGCACCCCCGACCGGGAGCCGGCACCGTGAGCGCGCCTCGCGTGTTCCTCGTGGACGACCACCAGATGTTCCGGGCCGGGGTTCGCTCGGAGCTCGGTGACCGGGTCGACATCGTGGGCGAGGCGGGTGACGTCGAGTCAGCGGTCCAGGGCATCAGGGCCACCCGGCCCGAGGTCGTCCTGCTCGACGTCCACCTCCCCGGCGGCGGTGGCAGGGCCGTGCTCGAGACGCTCAAGGCCGAGCAGCCCGAC
Organism: uncultured Microthrixaceae bacterium; assembly: GCA_963846555.1. Lineage (GTDB taxonomy): Bacteria > Actinomycetota > Acidimicrobiia > Acidimicrobiales > VFJN01 > VFJN01. The sequence goes on along the minus strand of CAWJWI010000004.1, from coordinate 2,682,869 downwards.
CTGGTCTTCCTCGCCCTCTCGGTGTCCGACGCGGCCGAAGACGTCATCGCCGTGATCCGGGCCGGTGCCCGGGGCTACGTGACCAAGACGATCTCGTCGGACGACCTGGCCGCCGCGGTCAGCCGCGTGCGCGATGGCGATGCCGTGTTCTCGCCTCGACTGGCCGGCTTCGTGCTCGATGCCTTCGCCGGCGAGACGCCCCCCACCGTGACCGACCCCGAGATGGACCAGCTCAGCCCCCGGGAACGGGAGGTGATGCGGCTCATCGCCCGCGGCTACACGTACAAGGAGATCGCCCGCCGGCTGTCCCTCTCGGTGAAGACGGTGGAGACGCACGTGTCCGCCGTGCTGCGAAAGCTGCAGCTCTCCAGTCGCCACGAGCTCACCCGCTGGGCCACGGATCGTCGCCTGATCTAGCCCGGTCTGGTCAAGAACGGCCGAGTTGGGGATACTCCCCACATGCCGAGAGCCATCTGGAGCGGGGCGATCAGCTTTGGCTTGGTCAACATCCCGATCAAGCTCTATGCCGCCGTGTCCCGCAAGACCGTCCACTTCAACCAGCTCGACTCCCGCACCGGGTCGCGCATCAAGATGAAGAAGGTGTCCGCGGCCGACGGAGAAGAGGTGCCCTCCGAGGTCATCGTGAAGGGCTACGAGCTGTCGTCGGGCGAGTACGTCACGGTCGGTGACGACGAGCTGGCCACCCTCGACCCAGAAGCCAGTCGCACGATCGACATCGAGGAGTTCGTCGACCTGGCCGACATCGACCCGCTGTTCTACGACTCGGCCTACTTCGTCGCTCCCGACAAGGCGACGTTGAAGCCGTACGCGCTGCTGACCAAGGCGATGGAGGAGTCAGGCAAGGTCGGGATCGCCCGCTTCGTCATGCGCTCGAAGCAGTACCTCTGCGCAGTGCGCCCGAAGGACGGCGCCCTCGTCCTGTCCACGATGGTCTACGCCGACGAGGTGAACGACCCGGCGGAGATCAACGAGATCGCCGACCTGGAGGACGTCGAGGTCACGAAGAAGGAGCTGGCGATGGCGAACCAGCTGATCGCCTCTCTCTCCGACGACTTCGACGCGGACCGATTCGAGGACACCTACCGCAACCGCGTGCTCGATCTCATCCAGCAGAAGGCATCGGGCCGGACCGAGATCGTCGCCCCGCCGGCGGCTCTCACCGAGGACAAGGTGGTCGACCTCATGGCCGCTCTCGAGGCGAGCGTCAAGGAGGCCAAGGCGGCGCGAGGTCGGCACCCGGCCGCGGCTGCGCCTGAGGAGGCGGCCGCCTCAGAGGCGGCTCCGGCCAAGAAGCGCACCCGCAAGAGCGCGTAGGAACCTTGCCCGAGCGCACCGAGGCCGTCGTCGAGATCGGCGGCCGGCAGCTCAAGGTCTCCAACCTCAGCAAGATCCTCTATCCCGAGGCCGGGTTCACCAAGGCCGAGGTCATCGACTACTACGCCCGCGTCGCACCCACGATGCTCCCGCACGTCGCCGATCGGGGCCTCACGCTGCGCCGATACCCGAACGGGGTCGAGGCCCAGTCGTTCTTCGAGAAGCGGTGCCCTTCGCACCGACCCGAGTGGATCGGGACCTTCGACGGGCCGGGGGATCGCAGCGGCACGATCGGCTACTGCGCGCTGGACTCGGTGCCGGCCCTCGTCTGGGCGGCCAACATGGCTGCCTTGGAGCTCCACGCGCCGATGGCTCGCGGCGCAGACGTCGAGAACCCGACCATGTGCGTGTTCGACCTCGACCCCGGACCAGGCACCGGGATCCCGGAGTGCGCCGAGGTGGCCCTCGCCATCCGGTCGGTGCTCGACAACCTGGCCGGTCTGCAGGCGTTCGCCAAGACCTCGGGATCGAAGGGCCTGCAGCTCTACGTGCCGCTGAACACCGAGCACACCCACGACCACTGCTCGTCCTTTGCCCAAGCCGTGGCCCAGGTGCTCGAGAAGCACCACAGCGACTCGGTGACCTCCACGATGGCGAAGGCGGCCCGACCGGGGAAGGTCTTCATCGACTGGAGCCAGAACAGCCGCCACAAGACGACCGTGGCCGTGTACTCCCTGCGGGCCCGGCCCCGCCCGACCGCTTCCACACCCGTGACCTGGGAGGAGGTGGAGGCGGCGGCTGCCGGCGATCTCGCCCTCGTGTTCGAGGCGCCCGAGGTGCTCGACCGCATCGAGGTGCACGGTGACCTCTTCGCCGCGACGGTCACCCTCGAGCAGCGCCTGCCCGCCGCCCCCTGACCGTGAGAAAAAGGCAACAAATCCGGGGCCATCCGCGCGATGACACCGATTCGTTGGCAGACTCGGTGGTCCCACAACCCAACATCGTCCAACGGAGGACACTGATGAATCGACGCGACCTGGTCAAGGCCATCTCCGCGCAGACCGAGGTCGACGCCAAGACCGTCGACGCCGTGCTCAAGGGCTTCACCGACGTCACCACCGCCGTGGTGTCGAAGGGGGAGCCGGTGGCCATCACCGGCTTCGCCAAGTTCGCCAAGGTCGAGCGGGCAGCCCGCATGGGCCGCAACCCCGCCACCGGCGAGGCCATCAAGATCAAGGCCTCGAAGAAGGCGCGCATCACGCCCCTCAAGGGCTTCAAGGATGCCGTCATGACCCCGAGCCAGGCGCCCAAGCTCAACAAGGGCGTGTACACGCCTGCGAAGTAGGACGACTCTGATGTGCATGACGCCCCGGGTCTCGTACCCGGGGCGTCGTCGCGCCTGGGGGCGGTCGTGACTGCAGCCGGGGCGCCCCTCGAGGCCATCGGCTGGGGAGACCGCTGGGCGGCGCTGCTGGCCGAGCACGGCCCCGATGCCGTCCCAGCTCGAGTGCTGCGCCACGACGGTGTGGCCGTCCAGGCTCGAGCTGCTGACGGCGACCGCACGGTCAAGCTCCGCCGAGGTGTGGAGCCGGTGACGGTGGGCGACTGGCTGGTCGTCGACGGCGAACAGGTCGTGGCCCTGCTCGACCGGGCCTCGCTGCTCCGCCGTCGCGCTGCGGGCGGCGACGACAACCAGCTCCTCGCCGCCAACCTCGACCTGGTGCTGCTCGTGTGCGGACTGGACCGCCCTGTGACCGCCGGTCGCATCCAGCGCGGTGAGGCGCTGGCGTGGGACGCAGGTGCCCACCCGATCCTCGTGCTCACCAAGGCCGACGCCGTGCCCGGCGTCGCGCTCGATGCCACCCTGGCCGACGTGGCCGAGGTCCACCCCGGCCTCGAGCGCTTCGTCACCTCCTCGGCCGACGGGCTCGGCATCGAGGAGCTGCGGCGGCGGATGGTGGATGCCACTTCGGTGCTCCTCGGGGAGTCGGGTGCGGGCAAGTCTCGGCTCGTGAACGCCATCCTCGGCACCGACGCCGCGGTCGTCGGGGCGGTGCGGTCGAGCGACGCCAAGGGTCGGCACACCACCACCAACCGCCAGCTGCACGTGCTGCCCGGCGGAGGCGTGGTCATCGACTCGCCCGGCATCCGCGAGGTGGGCCTGGCCGGAGACGAAGAGTCGGTCGACGCCCTCTTCGCGGACCTCGACGAGCTCGGGGAGGAGTGCCGCTTCAGCGACTGCCGGCACCTCGGGGAGCCGGGCTGCGCCATCGGCCTGGCCATCGAGGCGGGGGAGATCTCCCAGGACCGCCTCGACGCCTACCTCGCCCTGCGGGAGGAGGCCTTGGCCGCGGGGCGCCGCAATGACGAGCACGCGCAGCGGATGCACGACCGGCGGTTCACGAAGGTCGTGAAGGCGGCCATCAGGGACAAGCCGAACAACCAACCGTGAACGACCGCAGCCAACGGACAGCGTCGTCGCGCCGAAGCCGGCCGCGCCCAGCCGATCCGGACCGAATCGAGCGTCGGCGAGCCGCGATCCCTGCGCCCACCTACCCCGACCTGCCTGTCGTCGCCCACCGCGACACGATCCTGAGCGCGATCCGAGATCACCAGGTCGTGGTCGTGGCCGGCGAGACGGGCTCCGGCAAGAGCACGCAGCTCCCCAAGCTCTGCCTGGAGCTGGGTCTCGGGGCACGGGGGCTCATCGGCCACACGCAGCCTCGTCGCCTGGCGGCCCGAGCCGTCTCCGAGCGCATCGCGGAGGAGCTGGGCGTCTCGATCGGGGAGGCGGTGGGCTACACGGTGCGGTTCAACGACCGGGTGGGGGAGGACACGTTCATCAAGGTGATGACCGACGGGATCCTGCTGGCGGAGATCCAGCGCGACCGCCTGCTGTCCGCCTACGAGGTTCTCATCATCGACGAGGCCCACGAGCGCAGCCTCAACATCGACTTCCTGCTCGGCTACCTGCGCCAGCTCCTCCCGCAGAGGCCAGACCTCAAGGTCATCATCACCTCGGCCACCATCGACACGGCTCGCTTCTCGGCCCACTTCGACGATGCGCCGGTGGTGGAGGTGTCAGGCCGGTCGTTCCCGGTCGAGGTGCGATACCGCCCCCTCGGCGAAGACGCGGGCGACGACAGAGACCAGACCCAGGCGATCTGCGACGCCGTCGTCGAGCTGAGCGCCGAGGGCCCTGGGGACATCCTCGTGTTCCTCTCGGGTGAACGGGAGATCCGCGACACCGCCGACGCCCTGGCCCGGATGGACCTTCGCGGCACCGAGCTCCTTCCCCTCTACGCCCGGCTCTCGGCGTCGGAGCAACATCGCGTCTTCGCGCCCCACAGAGGACGGCGCGTGGTGCTGGCCACGAACGTGGCCGAGACCTCGCTGACGGTGCCCGGCATCGTCGGGGTGGTCGACCCGGGCACGGCGCGCATCTCCCGCTACAACCGGCGCACCAAGGTCCAGCGCCTCCCCATCGAGCCGATCTCGCAGGCGTCGGCCGACCAGCGAGCCGGGCGCTGCGGCCGGGTGGCCCCCGGAACGTGCATCCGCCTCTACAGCGAGGAAGACCTTGCCGCACGGCCGGCCTTCACGGAACCCGAGATCCTTCGCACCAACCTCGCTTCGGTCATCCTGCAGATGGCCGCCCTCGGTCTGGGCGACGTGGCCGCCTTCCCGTTCGTCGAGCCGCCCGATGCTCGTGCCATCACCGACGGCATCGTGCTGCTCGAGGAGCTGGGTGCGCTCGAGCGCGCCCAGCGGGCTGGCGCCGAGGTGCGGCTGACCGAGGTGGGACGACGGCTGGCTCGGCTGCCCGTCGATCCCCGCCTCGGCCGGATGGTCCTCGAGGCCGATCGCCACGGCTGCGTGGCTGAGGTGCTCGTCATCGCCGCCGGCCTCTCGATCCAGGACCCCCGCGAGCGGCCTCGCGAGGCGCCCCAGAAGGCGGCCGAGCTGCACCGTCGCTTCGACGAGCAGGGATCTGACTTCCTCAGCTACCTAGCCCTCTGGCGCTACCTGCGCCAGCAGCAGCGCGAGCTCGGGTCGAGCGCGTTCCGGCGCATGTGCAAGAGCGAGATGCTCCACCACCTCCGGGTGCGCGAGTGGCAGGACCTCCACACCCAGCTGCGCCAGATCACGCGCGGCATCGGGCTCGAGGTGCGGCCCCTGGCCGACGAGGTCGACGCGGACGCCGTGCACGAGTCGCTGATGGCCGGCCTCCTGTCCCACGTCGGGATGTGGGACGACGAGCGCCAGGAGTACCGAGGGGCCCGGGAGACCCGCTTCGTGCTGGCCGGGGGCACCGCGCTCGGGAAGCGCCGTCCGAAGTGGGTCATGGCGGCGGAGCTGGTCGAGACCAATCGACTGCGGGCCCGCACCGTCGCCGCCATACGACCCGACCGCATCGAGCGGGTGGCCGGCCACCTCGTGACCCGCAGCCACGGCGAGCCTTGGTGGGACCAGGACCGGGGAGAGAGCCTCGTCGAGGAGAGGGTGTCGCTCTACGGCCTGCCCATCGTGCCGCGGCGCCGGGTCGGCTACGAGCGGGTCGACCCCGGTGACGCCCGCGAGATGTTCCTCCGCCACGCTCTCGTCGAAGGGCTCTGGGACGCACCACACGCCTTTCTCACGGCCAACCGCGATCGCCTCGTGGAGGTGCTGGCCCTGGAGCACCGCGTGCGGCGAGATCTCTTCATCGGGGAGGACGCGCTGGTCGACTGGTTCGCGACCCGCGTGCCCGAGCACGTCACGACCGGTCGCCGCTTCGACAAGTGGTGGAAGGGCGAGAGGGGCCGTCAGCCGGACCTGCTCACGTTCACCCAGGGCGACCTCATCGACCCCTCGGTGGGACCGATCGACCACGACGCCTACCCGGAGTGGGTCGACCTCGGTGCCACCCATCTGGCCGTCACCTACACCGACCAGCCCGGCCACGACCTCGACGGGGTCAGCGTCGATGTGCCGCTGGTCTTGCTCGACCAAGCCGAGGGGCTGCGCCTCGACTGGCAGGTGCCGGGCTTTCGGGAGGAGCTCGTCGCGGCCCTCGTCCGCACCCTCCCCAAGGACGTCCGGCGCCACGTGACGCCGGTGTCGGACACCGTTCGCTCCATCCTCGACACGAGCGGACCAGAGCACGGGCCCCTCCTCGAGGTGGTGGCCGCCGAGGTGGCGAGGCGGGCGGGCGTCCCCGTGCGCCTCAGTCGGGCCAACCTCGAGCAGGTGCCTGATCACCTGCGGATCACCTACCGCGTCGTCGATGACCGGGGGCGTCCGATCGCCTGGAGCAAGGACCTCCCCGCCCTGCGGGCCCGGATGCGGGCCCGGCGTCGGGCTGCGGTGGCCGCGGCGGCCCCGATGGCCGAGGTGGAGGGCCTGCTGGCCTGGACCGTGGGCGAGATCCCACGCTCGCTGGCGATAGCCCACGACGGCCAGCCGCTGACGGCCTACCCGGCGCTCGTTGACGAGGGGGGCAGCGTCGCCCTTCGGGTCGTGCCCACCGAAGCCGAGCAGCGGGTGGCGATGTGGGGCGGCACCCGGCGGCTGCTGCTGCTCCAGCTCGGCTCGCCCCTGCGGACGTTGGACAGGGCCCTGCCCAACGCTGCGAAGCTGTCCCTCGCGGCGTCCCCGCACCTGCGTCCGGCCGACGTGTACCAGCAGGCCGCCTCGGCCGCCGTCGACCAGCTCCTGCTCGAGGCAGGCGGGCCGGTCTGGGACGAGGACGCCTTCGCTGAGCTGCTCAAGGCGGTGAAGGCCCGCTTCGCGCCGGTCGCCGTGGCGGCGGCCACGGTCGTGGGCGAGGTGTCGGCGGTCGTGGCCGCCATCGAGACCCGTCTCGCCGGGATGCTCTCGGTCGCCCTCGACGCCACGGTGGTGGATGCCCAGGCCCACCTCGACCGGCTGCTGCACCCGGGTTGGATCACGGCGGCGGGCGTGGATCGGCTGCCGGACGTGCTCCGCTACGTCAGGGCCCTCGAGCACCGCCTGACCAAGGCCGTCGGCCAACCCGACCGCGACAGGGTCAAGATCGCGCCCCTGCAGGGCCTCGAGCGGGAGTACGCCCGGCTGGCGGCACGCGACGTCGAAGGCAAGGTGCGCACGATGCTCGAGGAGCTGCGCGTCGCCACCTTCGCCCAGCCCCTGGCCAGGGGCGGCGTAAGCGAGCAGAAGGTCCGCAAGGCTCTATCCGCCCTCTAGAGCCCGCGTTCTGTGCGCACGGAGCCCCGCATGGCGGGGGCCCGTGCGCACAGAACGGGGGAGGTCAGGTGATGCGCAGGGTCAGGGCGGGGGCCTCGGCGGGGCGGGCCGGGAGCGTGACGGCGCACCCTGCGGCTGTGGGCTGCCACGCGAGGGGCTGGTCGTGGCCGAGGACGTGGACGGTGGCGCTGGGGTCGGGCGTGAGGTCCAGCTCGACCATCTCGGACGACGGCGTGCCCAGCACGATGGCGAACACCGCGTCCCCGACCGTCGTGAAGCGCACGTCGTGGCCTTCGCCGGTGACGCCGGTCGAACGTTCCCACGGCCGGCTGCCGTAGATGGCCTCGCCGTTCGTGCTCAGCCACCAGCCGAGGGCGAGCAGGCGCGAGGCCTGGGCCCAGGGCACGATGCCGTCAGCGGTCGGGCCCACGTTCAGCAGCAGGTTCCCGCCGTGCGCCACGATGTCGATGAACATGCGGATGAGCTCGTCAGGGGCGAGGTACGTCTCGTCTGACTCCTCGCGGTTGAAGCCGAACGAGGTGCCGATGCCGCGGGTCGACTCCCACTTGCGGTTCGGGTCGCCCTTGGTCGAGTACTCCGGCGTCACGAAGTCGCAGTGGCGGGCACCGGCGGTCTGACCCATCCAGTCGAACCGGTTGTTCACGACCCCCTCGGGCACAGCCTCGTAGTAGCGCTCGAAGAGCCCGTCGAGGTCGCCTGCGCTCGGGTACCCGATGTCGTTCCAGAGCAGGTCGGGCTGGTAGCGCTCGATGAGCTCGGCCCAGTGGGAGTCGGCGTAGGCGAGGTACTCGTCAGTCTGCGGGATGGCCGTGAACATCGACTTGAAGTCGGTCATGGGCAGGCCGCCGAAGGTCCAGTCGAGCCCGCCGGAGTAGTACGTGCCGAAGCGCAGGTCGCGTGCCCTCACGGCCGCGGCCAGATCCCCGACGAGGTCCCGCTCGGACGCCCACTGCTCCTTGTTCGGGTTGACCGTGTCGCTCGGCCACAGCAGCACCCCGTCGTGGTGCTTGGTCACGAGCACGACGTAGCGGGCGCCGGCCGCCGCGAAGAGATCCGCCCACGGCTCCGGTTGCCACCCCGCGTGTCCGGCGAGGAACTGGCCTACGAAGTCGTCGTAGGGCCGGCCGCCGTGGTGCTCGGCGTGGTGGAGGGCGGCTGGGCTGCCCTCGATCGAGATCGAGTTCTGGTACCACTCGACATAGGGCGAGCAGCGCATCGCCTCCTCCCACCCACCGCCTCCTGCGGCCATGTCGAAGGGCGAGTCCATGATCGGCGCGTAGGCCGGCACAGCGGCGGCCGTCCAGTGCACGAATATGCCGAGCTTGGCGTCGTCGTACCAGGTGGGCAGCGGTCGGGTTCCGGGTTCGATCACGGCCGGACCGTAGTCAGGTCTCGAACCACTGCGGAACACCGCCCGTGGATCACGACCGTCGCTGCGGTCTCGCCCTTGTGCGGTCGGCACCCGTAAACCGCTGCTGAGCGAAGGGCGGCGCGTCGGTAGCGTCCGGGGCCGTGGGCGCCCTCGACGTGAACGGTGTGGCCTGTCGCACCCCGGGCGGCGTCGAGCTCCTGCGCGACGTCAGCTTCGGAGTGGGCGACGGAGACCACGTCGCGCTGGTGGGCGCCAACGGCGTGGGCAAGACGACCCTGTTCAGGGTCATCGCGGGTGACCAGGCGCCTGGCGCGGGCAGCGTCCACGTCGACGGCCGGCTGCGGGTCATGCGCCAGCTCGTCGGCTGGCGGGAGGAGGGCCGCACCGTCCGCGACATGCTGCTCGACCTCTCACCCGACGCGCTGCGCAAGGCTGCGGTGCAGCTGGCCGCGGCGGAGGCCGCCGCCGACGCCGAGCCGGGGGAGCGCACCGGGATGGCTCTGGCCCGGGCCCACACGGCCTGGGGGGACGCAGGCGGCTGGGATGCCGAGGTGCTCTGGGACACGTGCTGCACGATCGCCGTCCGTCAGCCCCTCGACCAAGCCGGCGACCGCCCGCTCTCCACGCTGTCGGGCGGCGAGCAGAAGCGCCTCGCTCTGGAGGTGCTGCTGCGCTCGGACGCCGACGTGCTCCTCCTCGACGAGCCCGACAACTACCTCGACGTTCCAGGCAAGGAGTGGCTCGAAGCCGCGCTCCGGGCCTGTCCCAAGACGATCCTCCTCATCAGCCACGACCGCCAGCTCCTGGCCGGCGTGTCGGACCGCGTCGTCACCCTGGAAGGCGGGACGGCGTGGGTGCACGGCGGGTCCTTCGCCACCTGGCACGACGCCCGTGAGGCGCGCCTGGCCCGGATCGACGATGAGCACCGGCGCTGGCAGGACGAGCGCAAGCGCCTCCAGGCCTCCCTCGTCGAGTACCGGCGTCGGGCCTCCATGGGAAGCGACGCGTTCGCCTCGCGCGTGCGCGCCACGAAGTCGAAGATCGAGCGCTTCGAGGCCGCCCCGCCGCGCGAGCGCGTGACCGACCACCAGGTGACGATGCGCCTCGGCGGGGATCGCACCGGCACACGGGTCGTCATCTGCGAGGAGCTCGAGCTGCACGGCCTGACCGACCCCTTCGACGCCGAGATCGTCTACGGCGAGCGCGTTGCCGTCCTCGGCCCGAACGGAACCGGCAAGAGCCACTTCCTCCGTCTCCTGGCGGGCGAGGACGTCGGCCATGAGGGGAGCTGGAGGCTCGGGGCCAGGGTCGTGCCCGGCTACTTCAGCCAGACCCACGACCACCCCGAGCTCCGCGGGGTCGATGTGCTGGCCATCGTGATGGCCCGCGGGGTCGAGCGGGGCAAGGCCATGGCCGCCCTGCGCCGCTACGGGGTGCACGGGTGCGCCGAGCAGCCGTTCGAGACCCTGAGCGGTGGCCAGCAGGCCCGGCTGCAGATCCTCCTGCTGGAGCTGGCGGGGAGCACGCTGCTCCTGCTCGACGAGCCGACCGACAACCTCGACCTGGCCTCGGCCGAGGCGCTGGAGGACGCCCTGGGCGCCTATGCGGGCACGGTCGTGGTGGTGAGCCACGACCGCTGGTTCCTGCGCTCCTTCGACCGCTTCCTCGTGTTCGGGCGCGACGCCAGGGTCACGGAGCACCTCGAGCCGGTCTTCGCCTGACGTCCCTCTAGCGTGAGCGGATGCCCACCTTGCTGGCCGGCTCCGCCACGCTGCGCGTGGACCGGGCCCGGGGCGGGAGGATCTCGTCGCTGGTCGTCGAGGGTCACGAGGTCCTGGTCGGGCTGCAGGCGGGCCAGCCTGTCGATCCTCTGGGCTGGGGCCTGTACCCGATGGCGCCGTTCGCCGGTCGTACCCGGGGCGGCCGCTTCCGGTGGGGTGGCTCGGTGCACGAGGTGCCGATCAACCACGGCGCTCACGCCATCCACGGCACCGTCTTCGACCAGCGGTGGCTCATCGAGCACGCCGACGACCGCTACTTGAGGATGCGCACGTCGCTCGGCGCCCGCTGGCCCTTCGCGGGGTGGGCCCTCCAGGAGGTGGCGCTGTCGGCCCACGAGCTCGAGCTGCGCCTCGAGGTGCACAGCGCCGACCTCCCGTTCCCGGCCAGCGCCGGCTGGCACCCGTGGTTCCGTCGTCGGCTCGAGGTCGGAGGCAGCCTCACCGTCGGCCTCGACGCCAAGCGCTGGTACCCGCTCGATTCCGACGGCCTTCCGGTGGGGGCGCTCGCCCCGGTCCCCCCGGCCCGCCCGTGGGACGACTGCTTCACGGCCGTCACGTGGCCCGTGAAGCTGACGTGGCCGGGGGCACTCGAGATGACGATGGTGTCGACGTGCGACCACGTCGTGCTCTACGACCACCCCCGCCACGCCATCTGCGTCGAGCCCCAGTCGGCCCCGCCCGATGCCCTGAACCTGGACATGGCCCGCATAGTGCGCCGACACGATCCGCTCGTCCTGGAGATGGCGCTCCGTTGGCAGGTGCCCTGACCGGAGGTGCAGTCGGCGGCGGCGACGATCAGACGCTGGGCTGGGGCAGAGAGGGCCGCACCACCACCGGGCCCTCGCCCAGGTCCGACGCGGCATCGGCGACGGCGGCCACGTTCCCCACCTCGCTGGCCTCGTAGGTCACCGCTCGCTTCACGGTCACGAGCCCGTAGGCGCCGGCTGCGACCGCGGCAAGGGCACCGAGCCCGAGCGCGTAGCGGGCCCCCAGGCCCTCGGCCACGGCGCCCACGATCGGACCGCCGATCGGTGTGCTGCCGAGGAACACGATCGCTTGGAGAGCCAGCACTCGGCCTCGCATGGTCGGGTTGGCTCGGAGCTGCACGATCGCCGTCGAGGTGGTCATGAACGTGATGCTGGTGAGGCCCATCGCCACGCCGACGAAGAACGCCACGGGCTGGTTCGGGGCCAGCGCGAGCAGCAGCATCGACAGGCCGAAGGCCACGGCGGTGATGCTGACGAGATGGACCGACAGGTCCTTGCGTCGGGCCGCGGCCAGGGCGCCGACCAGCGATCCGACGCTGACGACGGACATGAGGAGCGAGAAGGTGATGTCGCTGCCCTCGAGGTCTCGGGTCACGAAGAGCGGCAGCACCGTCTGGAAGTTGAAGGCGAAGGTGCCGATCACCGCCATCATGATGAGCGGCACCCGCAGCTCGGCCACGCTGGCCGCGTAGCGGAGGCCGTCTCGGACCTGGCCCTTGCCTCGCACCTGGATGGGCGCAGCCCGCAGCTTGGTCGGGTCGATCTTGTGCAGTCCGACGATGACGGCTGAGTAGGACAGGCCGTCGACCCAGAAGGCCCACCCGAAGCCCACAGTGGCCACGAGCAGACCGCCGAGGGCGGGACCGATGACACGGGCGCCGGTCATGAGCGCGCTGTTGAGGCTTACGGCGTTGGTGATGTCCGCCTCCGGCACCATCTCGACGACGAAGGAGCGCCGGGCCGGGTTGTCGAAGGCGGTGGCCAACCCTCCGAACGCGGCCAGGACGTAGATCCCCCACACGGGCGGGCTGTCCATGAAGGCGACCGCGCCGAGGGCGAAGGACTGCACCATGGCGAAGGCCTGCACGGCGATGAGGAGCTTGCGCTTGTCGGATCGGTCGGCGACGAGGCCGGCGAACGCCCCGAAGAGGAGCACGGGCCCGAACTGGGCTGCGGCGAGCAGGCCAAGAGCCACGCCGCTGTCGGTCAGCTTCAGGACGAGGAGGGTCTGGGCGATCAGCGTCAGCCAGTTGCCGATCTGAGAGATCAGCTGGCCGCTGAAGAAGAGACGGAAGTTGCGGTGGGCGAAGGACCGGAACGTGTCCTGCGTGGCCAGGCGAAGCCTCGTCACGGCAGGTCGTCCTGGATCGTGAGGTGGTCGAGCACGTCGAGCGCGGCGGCCAGGCGTGCTTGCTCCTCGGCGGGCAGCTCCCGGATGCGGGCGGTCAGCCAAGTGGTCTTGCGGCGGCGCGTCTCGGCGATGAGCTCACGCCCGGCCTTGGTCGTGCTGACCCGCTGCACGCGACGGTCAGCGGGATCGATCTCCCGGTCGACGAGGCCGTCGGCCTCCAGCTTGGCCACCACCTTGGTGATCGAGGGGGGCGCCACCCGCTCGTGGTCGGCCAGGGAACCGAGGGTGAGTGGACCGTGGCGGTCGACGGTGGCCAGCGCGGACAGCTGGCTCGGGGTGTGGCCCGTTCCGGACTGCTGGCGCAGACGTCGGGCCAGGCGGGTGGCGCTCAACCGCAGCCTGGCTGCCGTCTCGGCCACGGCCTCGGCGGACATGACGGCGGTGGTCGGGGCGGGCACGAGGCCACGCTACAGGTAGTTACCTCAACTAACTACCCTGGCTAATCAATATCTCCGCGGGTCACCGGGCGACGAAGTACTTGGCCTGGGGGTGGTGACAGATGAGGGCGGAGGTCGTCTGCTCGGGCTGGTACTGGTAGCCGGTGTCCTCGTTGCACTCGAGGCCGATGCGGCCGCCGTCGAGCAGCTCGAGGATGGTGGTGTTGTCCTCGAGGTCGGGGCAGGCGGGGTAGCCCGAGGAGTAGCGGCCACCGCGGTACTGCTGGCGGAACAGGCCGGCGAGGGCGGGGCCGTCCTCGGCCACGAAGCCCCACTCGGTGCGGATGCGCTTGTGCCACAGCTCGGCCAGCGCCTCGGCCAGCTCGACGCCCAGCCCGTGGAGGAGCAGGTACTCCTGGTAGCGGTCGTCGGCGAACAGCTTGGCGGTGGCCTCCGACACCGCCGGGCCCATCGTCACGATGTGGAAGGCGGTGTAGTCGACCTCGTCGCCGGCCGCGGGCCGGAAGAAGTCGGCGATGCAGAGGTACGGCGCCTTCGTCTGTCGTGGGTAGCTGAAGCGGGCCAGCTCAGCGGTGCGGGACTCGTCGGACCAGATGATGAGGTCGTCGCCTTCGCTGTTGACGGCGAAGTACCCGTAGACGAGCTGGGGCACCAGGATCCCGGCCGCCTTGGCCTTGGCCAGCTCCTCGCGCAGCTGCGGGCGGATGCGGGCCTTGAAGTCCTGGTCGCTCTCGCCCTTCTCGGGGCGGAACTGCCACTGGTTCCGGAACAGGGCGGTCTCGTTGATGAACCCGGCGATGTCGTCGATCGGGATGCCCTTGACCACCTGCGTCCCGAGGAACGGCGGCTTGGGCACGGCGTTGTCGGCCACCACGTCGGGCGAGCGCTCGGGCAGGTCGACAGGCGGCCCCGATTCGGCGCCGGGCTTGGCGAAGCGGCCCCGCAGCTCGATGGTGGAGTCGATCGGGACGACGCCCCACTCGGGATCGTCGGGCTTCTCTCCCCGCTTCACGGCGCCGATGCGGTCCATGACGTGGAGGCCCTCGAAGGCGTCCTTGCCGTAGAAGAGGCGGCCGTCGTACACCTCGCGCAGGTCCCGCTCCACGTAGGTGCGGGTCAGGGCGGCGCCGCCGAGGAGCACGGGCACCTCGGCCAGGCCTCGGCTGTTCAGCTCCTCGAGGTTCTCGCGCATGATCAGCGTGCTCTTCACGAGCAGGCCGCTCATGCCGATGGCGTCGGCCTTCACCTCGACGGCCTTGGCCACCATGTCGGAGATGTTCACCTTGATGCCGAGGTTGTGAACCTCGTAGCCGTTGTTCGTCAGGATGATGTCGACCAGGTTCTTGCCGATGTCGTGCACGTCGCCCTTCACCGTGGCCAGGACGATGCGACCCTTCGTGCTCTCACCCTCGACCTTGTCCATCATCGGCTCGAGGTAGGCGACGGCCATCTTCATCGTCTCGGCCGACTGCAGGACGAACGGCAGCTGCATCTCCCCCTTGCCGAAGAGCTCGCCGACCACCTTCATGCCCTCGAGGAGGATGTCGTTGATGATGGCGAGCGGCGTGTGGCCGGCTGCCAGAGCCACGTCGAGGTCGGCGACGAGGCCGTCGCGGTCTCCCTCGATGATGCGGGTGGAGAGGCGCTGCTCGATGGGCCAGTCGGTGCGGTCTTCCTTCTCGACCTCACCCGCCTTCACGCCGTCGAACATCCCGAGGAGCACCTGCAGGGGGTCGTAGCCCTCGCTGCGCCGGTCGTAGATGAGATCGAGGCAGACCTGCTTCTGGTCGTCGGGGATGCGGGCGAGAGGGGTGATGCGCGCCGCGTGGACGATCGCGGAGTCCAGCCCGGCCTGATGGCACTCGTGGAGGAACACCGAGTTGAGGACGTGGCGGGCGGCCGCGTTGAGGCCGAAGGAGATGTTGGACAGCCCGAGCGTCGTGTGCACGCCGGGCAGGTTCTCCTTGATCAGGCGGATGCCCTCGATGGTGGACGCCCCGTCGCCCCGGCTCTCCTCGATGCCGGTGGCCAGGGTGAGCGCCAGCGGATCGAAGAACAGGTCGCCCGGCTCGAGGCCGTAGCGGTTGACGGCGATGTCGTGGATGGCGGTGGCCGCTCGCAGCTTCCACTCGGGCGTGCGGGCCTGGCCCTCCTCGTCGATGCACGTGCACACGACGGCGGCGCCGTACTCACGGGCGAGCGTGAGGAAGCGGTCGAGGCGCGTGCCGGGGGCATCGCCGTCCTCGAGGTTGACCGAGTTGAGGATCGCCCGGCCGCCGATCCACTGGAGCGCCGTCTCGATGACGGGCGGCTCGGTGGAGTCGATCATCAGGGGCACCGTGGCCTGGGTGGCGAAGCGGGACGCGACCTCGTCCATGTCGGCGGCGCCGTCGCGGCCGACGTAGTCGACGCACACGTCGAGCACGTGCGCGCCCTCGCGCTCCTGTTCGCGCGCCATCGCGACGCACGTGTCCCAGTCGCCGTCGAGCAGCGCCTCGCGGAACTTCTTCGAGCCGTTGGCGTTCGTGCGCTCGCCGATCGAGAGGTAGGTGAGGTCCTGCTCGAAGGGAGCAAAGCTGTAGATCGAGGTGGCCCCGTCGACGTGCTCCGGGGTGCGAACCGCAGGCTCGAGGCCGGCCACGGCGTCGACGACAGCCTTGATGTGCTCGACGGTGGTGCCGCAGCAGCCGCCCACCACCTGGACGCCGAACTCCGTGACGAAGCGGCGCTGGTACTCCGCGAGCTGCTCGGGCGTGAGGTCGTAGTGCATCTTGCCGTCCAGCACCGATGGCATGCCGGCGTTGGGCAGACATGCGATCGGCATGCGGGCGTGCTGGCCCAGGTAGCGCAGGTGCTCGCTCATCTCGGCGGGGCCGGTGGCGCAGTTCACGCCGATCACGTCGGGCCGCATGGCGTCGAGGGCGGCCAGGGCGGCCCCCATCTCGGTGCCGGGCAGCATGGTGCCGGTGACCTCCATGGTCACCTGCACCTGGATCGGCACCTCGCGACCGAGCGACGCCATGGCCCGCCGGCAGCCGATGATGGCGGCCTTGGCGCCGAGCAGGTCGAACTGGGTCTCGATCAGCAGGACGTCCACGCCGCCCTCGATCAGGCCGTTGGCCTGAACCTCATAGGCGTCGCGCAGCTCGGCGAACCGGATCTGGCCCAGGCTGGCGAACTTCGTGCCCGGCCCGATTGAGCCGGCCACGAGGCCGCCGTGGCCGTCGGCCACCTCGCGGGCGATGCGGGCCGCGGTCAGGTTGAGCTCATGGGTGCGCTCAGCGATGCCGTACTCGGCCAGCGGCACGGCGAAGGACCCGAAGCTCGCGGTCTCGACCACGTCCACGCCCACCGAGAAGAAGGCGTCGTGCATGCCGGCGATCACGTCGGGCCGGGTGGCGACGAGCAGCTCGTTGCAGCCTTCGAAGGAGTCGCCGCCGAAGTCGTCCGGACCGAGCTCGAGGGCCTGGACGTAGGTGCCGAAGGCCCCGTCGTACACGACGACGCGCTCCGCGATCAGATCCAGGTACCGGCTGCTCCCCATGGGCGACGAGGGTACCGGCGAGGTCGCGGCAGAGAAGAACCCGAAACCCCCGAACTTGTGAGCGCTGACACGAATAAGTCTGGTCAGCGCTCACAGGCTCGATGGGGTGGCGGTAGAACCTGGGGGTGATCGAGATCCGCTCCCCGCTGCAGGGCACGGTCGTGCGAGTGGCTGCACCGGGCGCAACCGTTGCGGCGGGGGCCGAGGTGCTCCTGGTCGAGTCCATGAAGATGGAGCACGCCGTCGACGCCCCAGAGGCGGGCACGGTGCGGGAGGTGCGGGTCGGTCCGGGGGATCTCGTGCAGGCCGGCGACGTCGTCGCCATGATGGAGCCGGGCGTCGCTCCAGCAGCGGTCGGCGACGAGCTGACCCTCGCGACCTCAGGCGAGCGGGTCGACCTGGGCGAGGCTCGGGCCCGGCACGGCGTCGGTCTCGACGCGGCCCGTCCCGACGCGGTCGAGCGGCGCCGGCGCACCGGCCAGCGCACGGCGCGGGAGAACCTCGAGGACCTCCTCGACGAGGGCAGCCTCGTGGAGTACGGCGCCCTGGCCATCGCAGCCCAGCGGCGGCGTCGCCCGGTCGAGGAGCTCATCGAGCGCACGCCCGCCGATGGCCTCGTGGCCGGCACGGGCACGGTGTCGGGCCGACCGGTCGTGGCCATGACCTACGACTACACGGTGCTGGCTGGCACGCAGGGCCTGCAGAACCACCGCAAGAAGGACCGTCTCTTCGAGCTGGCCGAACGTCAGCGCCTGCCCCTCGTGTTCTTCACCGAGGGCGGAGGCGGTCGGCCCGGCGACACCGACGGCACCGGCGTGTCTGGCCTCGACTGCATGGCCTTCAACCTCTTCGGGCGCCTGTCGGGCCTCGTGCCGCTCGTCGGCATCGCGAGCGGACGCTGCTTCGCAGGGAACGCTGCCCTCCTCGGCTGCTGCGACGTGATCATCGCGACTGAGGGCTCGAACATCGGCATGGGTGGGCCCGCCATGGTCGAGGGTGGCGGCTTGGGCGTCTTCCCGCCCGAGGCCATCGGTCCGATGGACGTCCAGGTGCCCAACGGCGTCGTCGACGTGGCGGTGGCCGACGAAGCTGAGGCCGTCACCGTGGCCAAGAAGTACCTCGGCTACTTCGCGGGTCCGAGCGAGACGTGGACAGCGCCCGACCCCGAGCTGGCCCGCACTGCCGTCCCCGAGCTGCGCCTCCGCGTCTACGACGTGCGAACGGCGATCGACGCCGTCGCCGACGTGGGCTCGGTGCTCGAGCTCCGCCCTTCGTTCGGGCTCGGGATGGTCACGGCGCTCGCCCGCGTCGAGGGCCGCGCGGTCGGCGTCGTCGCCAACAACCCGCTGCACCTGGCTGGCGCCATCGACGCCGACGGGGCGGACAAGGCGGCCCGCTTCATGCAGCTGTGCGACGCCTTCGACCTGCCGATCGTCTTCCTCTGCGATACGCCCGGGATGATGGTCGGCCCCGACGCCGAGGCGACGGGGCTCGTCCGGCACGTGAGCCGGCTGTTCGTGACGGGCGCAAACCTCACGGTCCCCTTCGGCACCGTGATCCTGCGCAAGGGCTACGGCCTGGGGGCTCAGGCCATGGCCGGGGGCAGCTTCAAGGCCCCGCTGTTCTGCGTGGCGTGGCCCACGGGCGAGGTGGGCGGGATGGGCCTCGAGGGGGCGGTGCGGCTCGGGTACCGCAAGGAGCTGGACGCCATCGAGGACCCAGCCGAACGGCAGCGCACGTTCGAGGAGATGGTCGATCGCATGTACGAGCACGGCAAGGCGATCAGCGCGGCCAGCCACTTCGAGATCGACGACGTCATCGACCCAGCCGACACCCGACGCTGGATCTCGACCACGTTCGCTGCCGCGCCCACGCCGTCGCCGCGCACCGGCAAGAAGCGCCCCAACATCGACACCTGGTGAGGCGACCCGCGTAGGGTGCCATCGATGACACGGCTGTGGACCGGGAAGGGCGACGACGGCACCAGCGGGCTGCTCTTCGGCGGCCGCGAGCCCAAGGCGTCCGCCCGCTTCGCCGCCGTCGGCGACGTCGACGAGGCCCAGGCCGCGATCGGGCTGGCCCGGGCCGAGGCACCCGATGGCTCTGAGCTCGACACGATCCTCACCGACCTCGAGCGCGACCTCTGGGTGCTCATGGCCGAGCTGGCCACCGACGACGACAGCCGCAGCAAGCTCACGCCTGGGGTCACTCAGGTCACGCCGGAGATGGTCGTCGCCATCGAGGCCGTGATCGAGGCCGTTGCCGCCCGCTTCGAGCTGCCGCGCGAGTTCGTCGTCCCCGGTCAGGACCGCGGGTCGGCTCTGCTCGACGTGGCCCGCACGGTCGTGCGCCGAGCCGAGCGCTCCGCGGCCGCCATCGCGGCGGACGGCTCCTCAGTTCTCCCGTACCTCAACCGCCTCTCGTCGGCGCTGTGGACCTTGGCCCGCTGGGTCGAGGGCTCCCCGCTGCTGGCGCGCGGCAGCTGACCCATTTGGAGGTCCTCCGTGCCCATCACTGCTGAGCTCGCTCGTACCGCCCCCGACGACGTCGCCGCCGTGGCGGTGGGCGTGGTCGCCGATCGGATGGAGGGCGACGACCTCGACTGGTCCTTCCTCGCCGCCCACGGCTTCGAAGCCAAGCCCGGCGACGTGCGCGCCTTGCCTGGGCCGGCCGGCAGGACCACGTTCGTGGTCGGCCTGGGCAAGGCGGCCGACGTCACCCCGGCCCGTCTCCGCCACGCTGCCGGCGCCCTGGCCCGGGCCGCGAAGCGGCAGGACTCGCTGGCCGTCGACCTGCTCGGCCACCTGGTCGAGGGCGAGTCGGCGGCCCGCGGCGCCCAGGCCATCGTCGAGGGCATCGTGCTGGGGGGCTACCAGTACGGCGCCTTCAAGTCCGAGCCCAAGCCCAGCCAGCTGCTCCGCGTCACCGTGGTCGGGGGCGGCGGCGCCCGGGTGCAGACCGCCATCGACCGCGGCCTGGCCCTGGCCGAGGCCGTGTGCTGGGCGCGAGACCTCGAGAACGAGCCCGGCGGCTCGCTGACCGCCACCAAGCTGGCGGCCTCGGCCGCCAAGGCCGGCGAAGCCGGTGGCTTCGAGGTCACCGTGTGGAACGAGAAGGACGTCCGCCGGGAGAAGCTGGGCGGCCTGCTCGGCGTCAACCGCGGGTCGGTCCAGGCCCCCAGGTTCCTCCACCTGCGCTACGAGCCCGAGAAGCCCCGGGGCACGGTCGCCCTCGTCGGCAAGGGCATCACGTTCGACTCTGGCGGCCTCTCGCTGAAGCCGCCCGACGCCATGGTGGGGATGAAGGGCGACATGGGTGGGGCGGCCGCCGTCCTCGGTGCGTTCCGTGCCATCGCCGCCCTGGGAGCCAAGGTCCGCGTGCTGGGGTTCATCCCCCTCACGGACAACATGACCGGCGGTGACGCCACCCGTGTCGGCGACGTGCTCACCATCCGCAACGGCAAGACCGTCGAGGTGCTCAACACCGACGCCGAGGGTCGTCTCGTGCTGGCCGACGCCCTGTCCCTCGCAACCGAGGCCGCACCCGACGCCATCGTGGACCTGGCCACGCTCACAGGGGCCTGCATGGTCGCTCTCGGGGAGCGCACGGCGGGCCTGATGGGCAACCACCGTGGGTGGATGGATCAGGTCAACGCGGCGGCCGACGCGGCTGGCGAGCCGGTTTGGCAGCTCCCGCTGCCGGGCTACCTCCGGGCCAAGCTCGACAGCGAGATCGCCGATCTCAAGAACATCACCAGCAACCGGTACGGCGGGGCTCTGGCGGCGGGGATCTTCCTCCGGGAGTTCGTGGGCGATGGCATCCCGTGGGCTCACCTCGACATCGCCGGCCCGGCCGACGCATCCGAGGTGGACGGTGAGATCGTGAAGGGAGGCACCGGCTTCGGTGTCCGCACCCTGGTGGAGCTCCTCAGCAGCTACAGCAAGCCGAAGCGGGCCGAGGCCTAGGTCCAACCACCGGCCGGGATTCGGCATGTCTGGGTGATTTGCGGCCTTGGGCTAGGGTCCGTCCGCACGTTCTCGCTGATCACAAGGGGTGGCCATCACCATGCGCGGGCTAAGGATCAAGCAACAGGCAGCCAAGCTGGCCGCAGCCTCACTGGTCGCAGCAGTCGGCCTCGGGTCCATCGGCATGGCGCCGGCATCTGCCGACCTGCCGCCGGCTCAGAACACCACCAGCTTCTGCATCAACACTCCGCAGGGCTTCGGGGGCTTCACCGACACGGGCACCACCATCCACCGGCGCCCGATCGAGTGCATGGCCTTCGCCACCGTCACCGGTGGCAAGTCGCCCGGCCGCTTCGCCCCCGGTGACCCGGTGACCCGGGGCCAGATGGCCAGCTTCATCGCCCGGGCCATCGACGTGGCCAACGAGCTCGAGACGGTGGACCTGCCCGCGCTGTCCAGCTCGCCGCCCGACCGCTTCGCCGACGACAACGGCGACGTGCACGAGCGCAACATCAACCGCTTGGCCGCCGCCAACATCGTGTCCGGCACCTCGGCCAGCTCGTTCAGCCCTGCCGCACCCGTGACCCGGGCCCAGATGGCCACGTTCATCAACAACGCCCAGCGCTTCCTGTCCGGCGGAGACGCCGTGTTCGTCTCGGGCGAGGACTACTTCGTCGACGACAACACGAGCCCGCACCAGGCCAACATCAACGGCATCGCGAGCGTCGGGATCACCCAGGGCATCGACCGCGTCCACTACGGCCCCTCGGCGAACGTGGAGCGGGCCAACATGGCCACCTTCATCGCCCGCTACCTCGCCGTGCTCCACGCCTTCGGCGCCATCGAGGTGCTCGGAGCCGCTGAGCCGCCGCCGCCCCCGCCGCCCCCGCCGCCCCCTGCTGGCAACGCCACGATCGCGGTCACCCCGTCCACGCCCGAGCGGCTGACGACCGCCGTCGAGCCGTCGGACTCGGACGACCGGGTGTACACGGCCACCGGGCTCCAGAACCGGATCTACCGGGTGTCGCTCTTCCAGGCCTCCACCGTCACCGTCGATCCGGGCCCGATCTACGCGTTCACCGAGGACGGCTCGAGCAACGTCGCATCGGAGGGCACCACCAACGCCCGCATCACCAAGGTGAACGGGATCGCCGTCAACCCGCCGCTGGCCTCGGTCGGCAACATCACCCCGGTCGGCGGCCAGATCAGCGTCACGGTCGACGCCGACGGCTTCACCCGGATCTACCCGGTGTTCTTCACCGACGAGGGAGGCTCGGGCACCAACACGCGCCTGAACCTCAACGACCAGAACCGCCCGCTCGAGCCCTTCGGCGTGGGCGGTCTGCTCGAGACGCTGCCGCAGAACGCCTCCAGCGGCACCCTCGGCACGGATGCGTCAGTGGTCTTCACCGACGAGTCGGTCAACCTCATCGTGGCCAACGTGCAGCCCTCGCAGCGCACCTTCCACTACGACGACAACGACCGCTTCTACAACAACACGGTGACGGTGGCCAACGAGCTGACGCTCGCTGAGTTCGAGGCCCTCCTCAACGTCGGCGACCGGCTGGACGCCAACACGGCCTACAACGCCAACCCGGCCCTGAGCTCGACTTTCATCCTGGAGAACGTCAGCCCCGCCCCGCCCACCCCCTCGGTGGCGTCGGTGGGCGAGCGCTCAGCGGTCATCTCGATCAGCGACCTGCTCCCCGGGGCCACGGCCAACGTCTACCTGGGGCCTGACGGTGCTGGCTTCGCGGGCACCACGAAGCACGCCTCGTCGTCGGTCGACGGCAACCCGGGCGAGCCTGGCTTCCAGGTGAACCTGAGCAACCTCACGCCGGCCACGTCGTACGAGTACTACGTCACCCAGACGCTCGACGGCGAGGAGTCACAGCCGCTCTTCGTGAACCCGGGGGCCGGCACGACGCTGGTGACCACGGCCGAGGTCCCGCCGAGCGCCACCGCAGTCGCCGTGAACGGCGGCCGGGCGGGCACCACGAAGAACCTGATCAACGTCGACTTCAACGAGGCCGTCACACCGGTGGCCGGGGCGCCAACAAGCTGACGATCACGTGCACGCGTCGAGGTCCCGCCGGTCATCCCGATCCTGTTCCCGCCGACGACCGAGACGACCTTCAACGGGGCGGGCACCGGCGTCACGCAGGTCGATCCCAACACGCTGCAGTACACGCTCAACGGCAGCGTCCCCAACGACGGCTCCACCTGCAAGGCCAACCTGGGGGCCGGCGCTGTGCGCGACGGGGCCAACCAGACGAACGCCGCCCAGACGAACCTCACCGTCTCCTAGCGGCAGCTCTCAGCTTCGGGTTCAGGCCCGGGAACGTCGGCAGCGTCCGATGTTCCCGGGCCTGAACGCGTCACGCCGAGGTCTCGGTGGAGGCTGGCGTTGGCCGCCCGGTGGCGGGCCAGCGCCCAAGCCGTGGCGTCGTGGGCCATGGCCGGGTGGATGCGCCACCGGTGGAGCTGGCGCTCGGTGGCCTCGCCGTCCTCCCCGAGCTCGAGGAGCGACAGGGCCAGGTGACGGGCTCGCCGGCGGAGGTGCTCCACGGCGACCGACGATCCCGGGACAGCCCGGCTGATCCACTCCTGGTGAGCGTCTCGAAGGTGCTCCGGGAGGCGCTCGACCTGGGCCCGGGTGAGCGGCGGGAGCTTGCGGCGCACGCGCAGCGTGTCATCGACGAGCTCGGCCGCACCGAAGCGGCAGCAGCGCTGGATCGATCGCACGAACGGCGACTGCAGGCCGGGCTTGTTGCCCAGGCCCAGCTCGGTGGCGGTGCCGGCCAGGTCGAGCTCGAACCCTGCGGGCGACGCCTCGAGGCCCGCGGCCAGCCGCCGCAGGAGCCAGGTGGCAGCTGGGACCGAGCAGGCCGAGCCAGAACTGCTCCACGTACGGAGACCTCGGGTCGTGGCCGACCTCGTCGATCACGACATCGGGCCACGGACGCACCTGGAGGGTGGCGGCGGCTAGAGCGGGCGGTGCGGACATCGGTGCCTCCTGGGCATGGAGAGACGTCGCGGGCGAGGGAAGTCATCGTCATGTACTTTCATGCAGTCTCATGCACCGGTCAAGGGGTAGCCTCGACGGGATGCAGGACCTCCTCGATTCGGCCCGGGAACTGCTGGCCACCGCCCGGCGCATCGTCGTCCTGACCGGCGCCGGCATCAGCACCGACAGCGGCATCCCGGACTTCCGCGGCCCGAACGGGCGTGTGGACGAAGGACCCGGCGGCCGAGAAGGCGTCCCACATCGACCACTACCTCGCGCGACCCGGAGGTGCGGCAGCGGGCCTGGCGCCACCCGCACGGACTCGCCGGCCTGGGGCGCCCAGCCCAACGCCGGCCACCGGGCCCTCGTCGACCTCGAGCGCACCGGCCGGCTGGCCTGTCTGCTCACCCAGAACATCGACGGCCTGCACCTCGCTGGCGGGCTCGGACCCAGATCTCGTCGTCGAGGTCCACGGCACGATGCGCGAGGCGGTGTGCCTGTCGTGCGGCGACCGCATGCCCGATGGAGGCGGCGATCGAACGGGTGCGGCGGCGGCGAGGACGACCCGCCCTGCCTCCTCTGCGGCGGCATCCTCAAGTCGGCCACGATCAGCTTCGGACAGAGCCTCGTCCCGGCCGACCTGCGACGGGCCGACGCGGCGGCCCGGTCCTGCGACCTGCTGCTGGCCGTGGGCTCCACGCTGTCGCGTCTACCCCATCGCCGACGTCGTGCCGCTCGCCGTGGCCCCGGGGCCGGCGTCATCATCGTCAACGGCAGCCCACGGCCATGGACGACCTGGCCGATGTGGTGATCCGGGGCTCGATCAGCGAGGTGCTGCCCGCGCTGGTGGAGGGAATCCCAGCCGCTGGCCTGATTGTTGACCTCACCGGTAGGCTTTTCCCGCTCCCGCACCGAAGGACGATCAGCGCATGCCCAGCTTCCGAGAGCTCCTCGCCGCCACCAAGGCCGAGATCCGCGAGGTCGACACGGCCACGGCCGACGAGGTCCCGCCAGCGGCCCGGCACCGTGGTGCTCGACGTGCGCGAGCCCGAGGAGCACGAGCAGGGCGCCATCCCGGGTGCCCTCCACATCGCCCGCGGCACCCTCGAGAGCTCCGATCGAGTCGCGGATCACCGACAAGTCCACGCCGGTCGTCATCCACTGCGCCTCCGGCGTGCGCTCGGCCTTCGCGGCCAAGACGCTCACCGAGCTCGGCTACACCGACGTCGTCTCGATGGCCGGCGGCTTCAACAAGTGGAAGGACGAGGGCCGCGAGTGGGCGACGCCCCGCAACCTCACGCCCGACCAGCGCAACCGCTACCAGCGCCACCTGCTGCTGCCCGAGGTCGACGTGGCCGGCCAGCAGAAGCTGCTCGACTCCCGGGTGCTGCTCCTCGGCGCCGGTGGTCTCGGCTCGCCCGCCGCCCTCTACCTCGCGGCGGCCGGCGTCGGCACGATCGGCATCATCGACATGGACGTCGTCGACGAGTCGAACCTGCAGCGCCAGATCCTCCACAACATGGAGCGCATCGGCGACCGCAAGGTCGACTCGGCCAAGAAGACGATCACGCTCCTCAACCCCGACGTCGACGTCGTCTCCTACGACGTGCGCCTCGGCGCCGACAACGTCATGGACATCCTCCCGGGCTGGGACGTCATCGTCGACGGCACCGACAACTTCCCCACCCGCTTCCTCGTCAACGACGCCTCGGTGAAGCTCGGCATCCCCGTCGTGCACGGGTCGATCTTCCGCTTCGAGGGCATGGTCACCGTCTTCGACCCGAAGAACGGCCCGACCTACCGCGACATGGTCCCCGAGCCGCCGCCCGCCGAGCTGGCCCCGAGCTGCGCCGAGGCCGGCGTGCTCGGCGTGCTGCCCGGGCATCATCGGCTCGATCCAGGCCATCGAGACGATCAAGCTGCTCCTCGACCTCGGCGATCCGCTCGTCGGCCGGCTGCTCGCCTACGACAGCCTCGAGCAGTCGTTCCGGGAGTACAAGGTCCGCAAGGACCCCACCAACGAGGTCACCTGGGAGAACCGCGATCGCATCGTCGTGGCCGAGCTCGACGAGCACTGCATGCCCCACCCGCTGCAGCCGCCCCCCGCCTGACCCCACCTCGGTCTGGGTTCGCGGCCGACCGCACAGCGGTGGTCAGCGGAGCTGGAATTCGCGGTCCGGGCCCCGGGGCGGGGAGGATGGCGGATCGTGACGACGCCCTCCTCACCGACCGAGCGCGCCGGCCGGCGCGCCAAGGTGGCGTCGACGGCCGTCGGCGTCGTGCTGGCGCTGGCCGCTGCAGTGTTCGTCGGGCGGGCAATCGTCCGCGACCGGGACGAGATCCGTGAGGCCCTCGACGGCGCCGCGCCGGGTTGGCTGGTCCTGGCCGTGGTGCTGGCGGTCGCGGGCATGACCGCCATCGCTATCCCGTGGCGGCGCGCCATCCAGGTGCTCGGCGACGACATGCCGACCAGTCAGGTCGTCCGGCGCTACTTCGTCGGCGAGATCGGCAAGTACGTGCCCGGCGGTGTCTGGCCCATCCTGGGTCGGGGCGAGCTCGCCGTCGCGGTGGGGCATCCGCCGGACGGCCGCCTACGGCTCGGTGCTGCTCTCGCTCCTGGCGCTGTACCTGGCGTCGATGTTCGTCGTCGTCGCTGGCCTGCCCGCGCTGCTGTCGGGCGACGACGGCACCGGGCCCGTCGCCGTGCTGCTGCTCCTACCGGTCGGGCCTCGTCGTCCTGCACCCGGCGGTGCTGGCGCTGGCTGATCCGACTCGTGGAGCGGTTGGCCAAGCGACGTGTCGACCTCGTCATCCCCAGCTGGCGGTCCTCGGTCGCCCTGGTCGCTGCGCTACGTGCCGGCCTGGCTGGCCATCGGCGGGGCGACCTGGGCCGTGGCCCGGTCGCTCGACCCCTCCGCCGGCCTCATCGAGGTCGGCACGGCAGCCACGCTGTCCTGGCTGGTCGGGTTCGTCCTCGTGCCCGTGCCCGGGGGCGTCGGCGTTCGCGAGGCGGCCTTCGTCGCCGCCGCCGGCAGCCTCGACCCCGGCATCGCGGCGGCCGTCGCCGTCGCCGCCCGCGTCATCTTCGTGGCCGTCGACGCCATCGGCGCCGTGATCGGCTCCGCCACCCTCCGCTCCGGCACCGCAAGGTCATCGACCCGCAGCAGCTGATCTCGCGAACGACAGGTCAGCGCTGAGCCGGGCTGGCCTTCCACCTGCGCGAACTGTGTCTGACACAGTTCGCGCACAGAGCTCGGTCAGGCGACGATCAGGTTGCCCAGGATGCGGCCCAGGGCGTTGACGAGGTTGGTGACGCCCCACCAGAGCGGGTCGTGGGCGGCGCCGGCTGCGGGGGAGTACCAGAGGACGTCGTCGAGGCCGTTGGCGTCGAAGTCGGCCACGCCGGGCAGGTAGGTGCCGTTGACGTTCTCTGTGGTGCGACGCTTGGCCCACGCGCCGGGAGCGTTGTACCAGACGGTGTCGGCGGTCGAGCCGGGCGTGTAGAAGAAGACGTCGTCGAGCCGTTGCCGTCGAAGTCGCCGGTGAACGGGGTGTGCGAGCCGCCCACGGACGTCCCGACCGAGCGGTGCCCGTTGCGCTGACGGGTCGAGTACCAGACGACGTCACGAGCCGCGCCCGGGGCGTACCAGAAGACGTCGTCGCCTCCGTTGCCGTCGAAGTCGCCGACGACCGGCACGTACGAGCCGCTGACCGTCGTCTGCATGGAGGTGAAGGTGTCGTTGCCGTTGCCGTACCAGCGGTAGTCGGAGGCGGTCCCGGGGGCGTACCAGAGGATGTCGTCGATGCGGTCGGCGTCGAAGTCACCGGCCAGCGCCGTGTAGCTGCCCGTTGATGGTCCGCGTGCGTCGACGACCAGCCGGTGCCGTTCCACTGCCACAGCGAATCGGTCGCCGGGCCCGGGCGCGTACCAGAGGATGTCGGTGCGTGCCGTCGCCGTCGAAGTCGCCCGCGACCGGCTGGTAGTGGCCTTGATCGTGACGGGCACCTTGCGCATGTTCCGGCCGGCGACGCCGAACCACAGCTCGTCGCGCCTCGGCACCGGGCCCGTAGGCCAGCAGGTCGTCGAGGCCGTCGCCGTTGAAGTCACCGGTCAGCTGCGGTGCGCACGCCTTGGGGGGTGGGGGCGGGTCGGGGGCGCCGAGGCGGCGGTGAGGGCCGGGGCCCTGGATGAAGCGGGCCGTGACCCAGATCTTCGTGCCGTCGAACACGACGCCCAGGCCGACCCGGTTGAAGCGGCTCGACATGATGTTGGCCCGGTGGCCGGACGAGTCCCATGAACGCGTCGTGGAGCTGCTGCACGTCGTACCCGACGCCGACGTTCTCGGCCCCGCTCTGCCACCTGCGGCTCGAGGCGGGCGACGGTCGTCAGTCAGGTTCGGGTCGTGGTACAGCTGGTCGCGGGAGGCCATGTTGGACGACCAGGCGCGTGACGTGTCGGCCAGGGCCGGGTCGGACTGCAGGGCGGGGAGCCCGGCTCCGGCGCGGGATCGGTTCAGCAGGGTGAAGAACGAGCTCTCGGCGTCACCGGCGGAGGAGGCGACCGCAGCAGAGGCCGGCGAGGCCGTCGAGGCCAGGCCGGACGGTGGCGAGAACGGTCGAGGCGACGAGGGGGGCGAGCAGGCAGCCGAGCAGCCGACGGATGCGGACGGCGGGGAACGATGACATCGCCTGCTAGATCGGCCCTGGCCACGGCCGGCCTTGAGCCGGCCCAACCTCGCGGGACGGCAGAAAACCCAGTGGTTGCAGGCATTCGCGCCGCGGGCTACGGACGAAAATGGCTCGGTCGGGCTATGCCCGCATGGTCACCCGGAGCGGACGCTGGCGGCCGTGTACGTGGTGCTGGCGGCCGAGCCCCACCAGACCGGATCACCGCTGACGCCGCTGGGCGAGAACCACAGCGTGTCGTCGACGCCGTCGCCGTCGAAGTCGGCTGCACCCGTCACGTAGGTCCCGTTGACCGAGCGGCTCACCTTGCGCCCGCCGAAGGCTCCGGGGCTGTTGAACCAGGTGGAGTCAGCGGCGGAGCCGGGCGTGTAGAAGAAGAGGTCGTCGGAGCCGTTGCCGTCGAAGTCGCCGGCGAAGGGAGTGTGCGACCCGCCCGCGGTCGTGGACGCGGACCGGTGCGCGCCGCGCTGTCCGGTCGAGTACCAGACGGCATCTCCGGCGGAGCCCCGGGCGTACCAGAAGACGTCGTCGCCGCCGTTGCCGTCGAAGTCGCCGACGACGGGGAGGTAGGTGCCGTTGGCCGTGGCCTGCGGTGGATGTGAACGAGCCGTCCCGGTTGCCGTACCACCGGAAGTCGGTCGCGGTCGCCGGGTGCGTACCAGAGGACGTCGTCCACGCCGTCCCCGTCGAAGTCGCCGGCTCGGGCCGTGTAGCGGCCGTCGATCGTCTTGCGCGAGCTCGAGGACCACCCGGGCCGTTCCACTGCCAGAGCGAGTCGAGCGCGGTGCCGGGCGCGTACCAGAGGATGTCGGTGCGACCGTTGCCGTCGAAGTCGCCGGCGACGGGCTGGTACTGGCCGTTGACGGTCACCGACGCCTTGTCGCATCGTGCGGTCGGGCTGGCCGAACCACAGCTCGTCGGTCTCGGCGCCCGGGCCGTAGGTGAGCAGGTCGTCGTGCCCGTCGCCGTCGAAGTCGCCGGTCAGCACGGTGCGGACCCCGGTAGCGGCGGCGGGAGCGGGGGCCGAGGCGGCCGCGAGGGGCGGGCCCTGGAGGAACCGCACGGTCACCCAGATCTTCGTGCCGGTCATGACCACGCCGATCCCGACCCGGTTGAAGCGGCTCGACATCATGTTGGTGCGGTGGGCCGAGGAGGCCATGAACGCGTCGTGGAGCTGCTGGACGTCGTAGCCCACGCCCACGTTCTCGGCGATCGTCTGCCAGTTCGGCTCGACGCGCTCGACCTTGGCCTGCAGGTCGGGGTCGTGGCTGAGCTGGTTGCGACCCGCCATGGAGGAGGACCAGGGGCGGGACGTCCCGGCGAGGGGACCGTCGTCCTGGAGGGAGGGAAGGCCGGCAGAGGCCCGGGCTCGGTTGAGCAGGGTGAGGAAGGTGGCCTCAGCGTCGCCCGGGGTGGCCGAGGCAGCCGGGGCGACGCCGAAGAGGCCGACCCCGATGACGACGGTCAGGACGACCGCGACGAGACGGCAGAGGTGGGGGGATGGCCGACGCACGGCAAGGGGATCGGCACCCGCAGCACCTGCGCTTGAGCGTCCGATTGGTCCCGATCGCGCCTACAGAGCGGTGGGTCGGCGCACGGCGAGGATGAGAAGGCCCACGGTGGCCGGAACCAGAGAGCGCCGTGACGGCGAAGATGGCGACCGTCACCGGGCCCGGGAGCGGAGCGAACTCGACCAGGGCCCGGAGGCGCTGGTCGACCGGACCGGCCCAGTAGCGCTGCAGGCAGATCCACAGCTGCCGACCTGCAGCGCGACGGCAAGGTCGAGCATGACCAGCGGCTGCCACGTCGTCCTGCCGCGGAGGAGGCGGGCGATGCCGAGGGCCACGAGCACGGACAGGCCCGCGATCCCGGCGAACAGGTAGCGCCCCTGCGTGGCATAGGAGACGCCCGTCTTCTTGAACGCCCCCCAGCCCGAGGAGAGGACCATGGCGGAGGCGACGAGCGCCGGCAGCACGAGCACGACGCGGGGCCACTGACCCCAGCACGCCGCGGCGACTGCGACGACCACGAGCACGGTCATGCCGATGCTCACGCCGATCGGGAGGTGAGCCTCGCGCCAGCCGAAGTTGCCCCAGAAGCTGCCGATGAAGCGCTCCCCGAAGTCGCCGGCGAAGCGGAGGAGGTCGAGCTCGACGTCGGGCACCCGTTCCCGCAGTCGCACACCGGGCTGCGGCGTGCCGTAGGCGATGACGTTGCGGATCCACCACCACCCGCCGAGGGCGAGGGCGAGCACCGAGACGACGAGCGCCCGTCCGAGGGCTCCACGCACCTCGGACGACCCTCCAGCCTCGGTCGCCGGGTCGGGTGTCGGCTCGGCGGCCGTGGCGGTGGTGGCGCTGGCGCGTGGCGCGGTGATGTCGGACGCGGGTTCGGGACGGTCTGCCCGCGAACGCGTCTCGCCCGGGCTGGCCCAAGCGCTGGAGTCACCGATCTGCGTCGTCGAATGCAGCTCGGCCGCCCCGGAGTCGACACCCGGTCGCAAGGGCGCGCCGATGGTCGACCGACGCGCTCCGCGCCACGCGCCGATCACGGGGAGCAGGCAGGCCAGCGGCCACTGCGGGCACGAGCGGGCACGGCGAAGCCCTTCGTGAAGAGGGCCAGCCCGGCGAGCACGCCGGTGGCGACGGCGGTCCCGAGCCGGCGGTCGCCGGTGACGATGCGCGCGGCCCCGGCGAGGGTCAGCGACCCGAGCAGCACCATGAGCGGGTCGTTCGAGACGGTCGCGCCCATGTGGGTCAGCTGCGGCACGGCCAGCACGCCGACGGCCGCGGACAGCACGACCGGGACCGACCGGCTGAACCTGCGGGCGATGTCGGCGGCGAGACAGGGGCAGGGGCGCCAGGGCCAGGATGCTGAGGAGGCGGAGCTGCCAGACGGCGAGGTCGAGCGGGGCTGTGCCGTCACCGTCGAGGACTCGCAGCACGGCCGCGGCGGTGACGTAGTAGAGCGGCGGGTGCTGCGGCATCTGGTTGGGCGGCCCGTTGCGGACGTCGGGCCCCAGGTCGCCCCAGCCCGGCCGGTCCGCACGGTGGGTGGCCGCCTCGGTCGGGACCGGTGCCGCGTGGGCCGGGAAGGCGGGCGACGTCCCGAGCGCGTCGAGGGTGCGGCGGGACACGTCGAGCTCGTCGTACTCCGGGTAGGCCCAGGTCTCGGTCAGGCGGCGGATGAAGTCGTGGTGGACGTGCTCGTCGGCGCCCCGGAACGTCGGGACCAGCGACGCTCCAGACGAGCAGCAGGGCGACGTGCAGCGCGGTGACGGCGGCCAGGGGTCGGCCAACGACGCAGCGACGTGCATCAGCCGTCGTATGCCTCGAGCGGCGGCGGCACGCACTCGGCCGGCTCGCACTGGAACCGCCACGCGTGCACCTGGGTGCCGTCGAAGGGCAGCAGCCGCTGGGCGGCCGACGTGCGCTCGATCGTGGAAGAACGCCTCCTCGGGCCGACGCAGCTGAGGTCCGAGCACGACGACGGCGACCATGGCGGCCGCCGCGGCACACCACCTGGCTGCGGCGCTGGTGACGCCGGCGGCCACGGCCACGACGGGCACGAGCAGCGACACCTGGAGGAAGTAGCGGTTGCCGACCGACTGGCCGCCGCCGAAGTAGTTGTCCGTGAACACGACCAGGTACAGCGCCACATAGGCGAGCAGGCCGCCAGCCGCGGCCAGGGCGACCAGACCGCCGGGACGGGACGACTGCTGGGTCGTCGGGTCGGGCGCGGGCCGAATCGTGGTGGCTGTCTCGGTGTCCTGCGACGGCGAGGTGGGGTCTGCGCCGGCGATGGCGCGAGACGGCGCGTCGTCGGCCGGGTCCCGCTGCGACCCCGCTCGCTCAACCGAGGTGCGCGGCTGAGCCGACGGCGCATGGGCACCGCGTCGAGCAGGACGGCGCCGCAGCGTGAGGACAGCGGCGATGCCCAGGGCGGCGGCGACGGGCAGGAACGTGGCCACGCCGGTGTGCCGGCCCACGGCGTAGGTCAGCGTCGCCGAGGGGATGTCGCCGGACGGGTCGGTGATCGAGTCGAGCACGAAGCTCGGGGTGAGCGAGTCACGTGTCTGCCAGGGCGTGAGGTCGGCCTCGGTGCCGCCGCTCCAGGGCGTGGTGGCGACGGCGTAGTAGCGGTCGCCGCCGTAGGCGCTCCAGCTCGCGCCGTCGGAGTAGTAGAGGTACGGCACCACCGAGACGGTCACGACCGCCACGCCCACGACGACCGCCGCCACGCGGGCCCGGCTCGGCGCCCGCAGGAAGGCCACGAGCAGCAGCGGCGCCAGGGCCACCAGCGCCGGCAGCTTCTCCGTCACCAGCAACCCGGTGGCCGCGGCCGACACGCTCAGCCACCACACGGGCGAGTCCCAGGTGCGCCGCAAACCCCGTCGTTCTGGGGGCGGCTGTCGGTCATATGTGCCAGCTGCTGCCCCCAGAACGGTTGGGGTGGGGTCGTCTTGGCCGGTGCGGGTGCGCCGCAAACCCCGTCGTTCTGGGGGCGGCTGTCGGTCATATGTGCCAGCTGCTGCCCCCAGAACGGTTGGGGTGGGGTCGTCTGGCCCACTCCGGCCACTCGGGCGGCGCCGAGGGCGGCTGCGCCGACGAGGACGGCGACGAAGAGGTCGGCGTGGGCCGGGAACCCGAAGAGCCAGGCGTGGGACGCGACGGTGGCTGCGGTGGCGACGGCGGCCGCCCCGGCTCGATCCCACCGCAGGCGGCCGATGCCGTACCAGCAGGCGGCGTAGGCCAGGACGAGCGCCGCACCCACAAGCGAGATGCCGTGGCCGCCGAAGAGCCCGATGGCGGGCGCGAGGAGCACGGAGTACCCGAGCGGCTTGGCGAAGGCCCACCCGTCTTCGCGCTGCTGCACGAAGAGGCCGTGGGGCTGGTCGGCCCAGCCGAGGTCGAGCCAGCGCCGCTGGTCCGAGGCGTCGTAGGCCAGGTCGCCGCCCAGCAGGCTCAGCGCCTGGTACGTGAACGACGCCTGGTCGCCCGACACCGGCTCGTCGGTCGGGTCGTGCACCGCGATGCGCAGGACCGCGGCCGCCAGCACGACAGCGCAGCCGAGCACCAGCAGCCCGCCTGCGCGACCGGGTCGACCCCCGGCGGTCACGAGACCCGGGCGCTCGGCCCCGACAAGGCGAAGGTGCGGCCGGCCCCGACGAGATCGGGCCCTGCGCCCGCGGCCTGGATCCTGCGACAGCACCCCGAGGGAGCGCGGACGGCGTCACTGCGGGGGGCGGGGGCCGGTGGCGACGGCGAGGAGCCACGGGAGGCGCCGATGGATCGTGACGTCGTCGAACGAGTGGCGGAGCAGTCGGGTGAGGCTGCGCGGTCCGAAGGCGCCGATGTGCTCGGGGTCGTTGCCCGAAGCGGCGCACGTTCTTGCCCCGGGCCAGGTTGCCGAGCTTGAACCACGGCTCCCAGGGCACCGAGACGATGATGCCGTCACGGCAGGCTCGGGCCAGCTCGGCCACCAGCAGCTCGGGATGGGGGAGGTGCTCGAGCACCTCGATCGACGTTGCCCATCCGACGGCATCGTCGGGCAGCGGAAGGCGGGTGACGTCGGAGACGAGTGGCTGCGCGGTGGCCACACGCTCGGGCACCTGCTCCACCTTCTCGAGGTGGAGGTCGACCGCGAGCACGGGCCGGTCGCCCGAGAAGCGCTGGAGCGAGAACCCGGCGCCCGCCCCGGCGTCGAGGAGCGGTGTGCTGGTGGGGACGTTGGCGGCCACGAGCTCTGACAGCTCCCCCAGCCAACGGGCGATCAGGCGCTGCACCACCGGGTTGGTGGCGAGGTACTTGGCCTGGTCCTGGTCGGCGAAGGTGGGGGCCGTCACCGGTGTTCGCGCTCGTCGAGCGGCCCGGCTCGGCGGAGGTGGACGAGCAGCTCGGCGATCAGGCCCAGCGAAGCCAGCTGCACGGCCACCACCACGAGCAGCACACCCGCGAGGAGGGCCGGCCGTGTCCCGATCGTCTCCCCGCTGATGCGCAGGACGAGCATCCAGGTCAGCAGGCCCATGCCCGACCAGGCCGCTGAGGGCGGCGATGCCGCCGAAGAGGTGGAACGGGCGGGCCGTGTAGGTCGTGAGGAACTTCACCGTCACGAGGTCGAGCAAGCCTCGCCAGAAGCGCTCAGCCCCGAACTTCGACTGGCCCTCGGCCCGGGGGTGGTGGGTGACGTCGACCTCGCCCGTGCGGTACCCGGCCCAGCTGGCCAGCACCGGGATGTAGCGGTGGAGCTCGCCGTAGAGGTCGAGGTCGCGGGCGACGTCGCCTCGCATGGCCTTGAAGCCGCTGTTGAAGTCCCGCCCCGGCACCCCGGTGACCCGGGCCGTGGCCCAGTTGTAGAGGCGGGACGGCAGACGCTTGGCGGCTCGGTCGTTGCGGTGGGCTCGCCGTCCGGTGACGAGGTCGAGCCCGTCGGCCTCGAGGGCATCGACGAGTCGCGGCAGCTCGGCCGGGTCGTCCTGGCCGTCGGCGTCCATCAGGACGATGACCTCACCCTTGGCCAGGCCCAGTCCGGTCCGCAGCGCGGCCGACTTTCCCCGGTTCACTCGCAGGCGCTCGACGTGCACCCCGGGCAGCCCGAGGGCACGCACGGCCTCGGCGGTGCCGTCGCGACTGCCGTCGTCGACCACGATCACCTCGGTGCGAGGAGCGTCATCGCTTCCAGCTCAGGCACGAGCCGGGCGAGCAGGTCGGGCAGGCTCTCGGCTTCGTCGAACGCAGGGATCACGACCGAGATCTGCACGCGATGACACTACCGAAGGGGTCGATCGGCCCGGTATCCCGAGTGTCCGCTTTGGTAGGTTTGGCGCATGAGGCCAGCCGGGGAGGTGGACTTCGATGAGGCCCTCGCTGGCGCGCGCCAGGGCGGCGAGGCGTCCTGGGCCATCCTCTACGACCTGCTCGCCCCGCAGGTCCTCGGCTACCTCCGCGTGCGCGGCGCAGCGGACGCCGAGGAGGTGCTCGGCGACGTCTTCCTCCACGTGGCCCGCGGCATCGACGACTTCGAGGGCGACTGCTCCGGCTTCCGCTCGTGGGTGTTCGTCATCGCCACCTCCCGGCTCATGGACGAGCGCCGACGCATCCGCCGCAAGCCCACCGAGTCGCTCGACGCTCGCGGTCGAGGAGCAGCTCGCAGCCACCATCGACGTCGAGTCCGAGGTGGAGCAGGCCGCGGCGGCCGCCGAGGCCCAGACCCTCCTCGGCGGCCCTCACCCCCGACCAGCGGGCGGTCGTGGAGCTGCGGGTATTCGGTGGGCTCACCTCCCCGAGGTGGCGGTCATCGTCGACAAGCCCGATGGAGCGGTGAAGGCCCTGTACCGACGGGGCCTCGGCGCCCTGCGCCGGGAGCTCGACCGCGTCGAACCGTCGCCCGAGCGACGAGCGTCTCGCTGCCTCTCCGCTCGCTGGCCCGTCCCGGCCGTACCCCTCCGCCTGGTCGGCGGCGGTAACGGAGGGATCATGACGCCGCGCGACCCCATCCGGACGACGGGCCTGAGCTCGCTGCCGCCGGCCGAGCTGCTGCGCCTCCGCGCCGCGCTCGGCCGGCCTCCCGTCGGCCGAGGTGCGGGCCCACCAGCTGGTCGCCACCGTCATGGCTGCCCGCCAGCGCGGCAACACCCCGGTGGGCCGCTTCGCCAGCCGCGGCGCCCGGGCCGCGGTCGCCATCGTGGCCGGCCTGGCCATCACCAGCGGCCTGGCCGGCGCGCAGCTGCTGCCCGACAGCGCCCAGCGCCTGCTATCCAACGTGTCCGAGCGCTTCGCCCCTGCCGACAGCGACCCGGCCGCCGATCCGGCCCAGCCCGGCGCCACGTCCACGAACGCGACAAGGGCGGCCGAGGCGCCGACCAACCGAGCGGGGCCGGCGACGACGACCGCCACCAGCACCACGACCGGCGACGACGCCACGACGAGCACGGCGCTCGAGCGACGAGCGGCCGACCACCAGCACGAGCCGCCCGCCGGCGGCGACGACCACCACGATCCCCGGCCCCGTCGGCCCGGGCAGCCCCGACGAGCCGATCGATCCCGGGCCCACCGACCCTGGGCCCACCGATCCAGGCCCCACCACGACCACGACGGTCCCGCCGACCACCACCACGACGGTCCCGCCGACCACGACCACGACGGTCCCGCCGACCACGACCACCACGACGGTGCCCCTCACGCCCGACGATCCGCCGTCCGCCCGGGAGCCGGCGCTGACCCAGATCGCGGTCTTCCTGGGCACCAAGGCCCAGTACATCAAGACCGCACCGGTGCTCCGGGCGCTCGACCGCCGGGGCGTCCCCTACCGGCTGATCGACTCGGGACAGCACCGGGCCCTGCTCGAGGACCTGCGGGTCGAGCTCGGCCTGGAGGCCCCCGCAGTGCAGCTGGGCGGGGGCACCGACGTCACGACGGTGCCCCAGGCGCTGGCCTGGGCGGCGCGGATCGCCCGCCGGGCGGCCCGGCCCGGTCTCCTGCGTCGCGACATCTTCGGTCCTGACGCCCAGATGTGCGTCGTGCACGGCGACACCCCGTCCACGCTGCTGTCGACCCTCCTCGCCCGCCGGGCGGGGCTCGAGGTCGTCCACCTCGAGGCCGGGCTGCGCTCGCGCAGCATCCTGCACCCGTTCCCCGAGGAGCTGATCCGGGTGGCGGTCATGCGGGCGTCGGGCACCCTGTTCGCCCCCAACGACGAGTCGGTGGCCAACCTCGAGGCGATGGGCGTCAAGGGCCGCATCGTGCAGGTGCCGGGCAACACCTCGGTCGACGCCGTGCGGGCCTCGCTCTCCGAGCTGCCCGAACCCGGGTCCGGCCCGGTCATCGTCACCATGCACCGGGTGGAGAACCTGCACCGCCGCCGCTCGGTCGAGGGGTTCCTCGCTCTCGTGCTGCGCATCGCCGTCGGAGCGCAAGGTGCGGTTCGTGGTGCACGGCCCCACCGAGGACGTGCTGCGCAAGTCCGGGCGGGAGCACGACCTGCGGGCCGCTGGCGTCGAGATCGTTCCGCTCATCCCGCACCACGAGTTCACCCGCCACCTCGCCGCTGCGCCCCTCGTCGTCACCGACGGTGGCTCCGTGCAGGAGGAGTGCGCCCTGCTCGGCGTGCCCACGCTGCTCTGGCGCCACCGCACCGAGCGCTCCGACGGCCTGGGGGAGAACGTCGTGCTCACCAACTACGACCGGGTGGCGATCGAGATGATGCTGGCCAACCCCGAGGCCGTGCGCCGCCCCCCGACGTGGCTGGACGGCCCCAGCCCGGCCGAGGTCATCGTCGACCACCTCGAAGTGGCCCTGAACGACCGCTGACGGCGGGCGAGCTCAGCCTTCCAGGGTCAGCACCTGGACCGCGTCGCCCGGGGGTGCGAGCTCGACGACAGCCGCGTCGAAGGTCACGAGTCGACCGCCGCGGCGGATCGCCAGCGCGAGCAGGTGGGCATCGGTGAGCTGCCGGTAGCCGGTGATGCGTGCTGTGTCGATCTCCGCACAGACGGCGAGGGAGACGTCGTCTGACCAGAACGTGTGGCCGTCCAGGTTCCGCCACCGACGCAGGATCTCGAGCGCCTCCGGCACGCCCCGGGCCGACGGGATGGCCCGCCGGTTCGACGACACCCGCACGAACCCCGACTCCGTGATGGGACAGGTCGCCCACCCCGAGGGGCCGTGGTCGGTGAACCACGCCACCGCAGCGCTGTGGTGCACGTGGTTGGGCCACGCCAGGGCGACCAGGACGTTGACGTCGAGCAGACCGATCACCGGTCGTCGGCGAGGGCGTCCTCGACCATCGCGGGCGTGATCGGCGCGGCGTCCGGTTCGACGTCGAACACGGGCAAGCCGTGCTCCGCCGCCGGCGGTCGGGGAGCCAGGCCACGGCGGGCCAGCTCGGACAGGGCGGTGCCCAGGCTCGTCTTTCGCTCGGCCGCCAAGGCCCGGGCCGCCGCGAGCACGTCATCGGCCAGATCCAGGGTCGTTCGCATCACGACATCATAACGTCATCGCATCGCGCCATGGCGGCGGCGATTTCCGATCATCCCGGCGGCGTGGCTCGGCCGGCGCTGACGGCGGCGCTGAGGGACCGGGCCAGGAACGACGCCATCTGGTCGCGCCGCACCGGAGCGCCGGGGAGGTAGCGGCCGTCGGCGGTGCCGCCGGCGATGGCGGCCTCGGCTACCTGGTTGATGGCCAGCTCGTGGGTGTGGCTGGCGTCGTCGGGGAAGAAGTCGGTGGTGTTGGCCAGCGGCTGGCCGGTGGCGCGGGGGAGGGCCCGGGCCAGGAACGTGGCCATCTGCCCGCGGGTGACCGCTCCCTGGGGCACGAAGGTGCCGTCGGCCTGGCCGCTGATGACGCCCATCGCCGCCATGGCGTTGATGAACGGCTCGTGGACCGAGTCGTCGTCGTCGGGGAAGGCGTCGGGCGGGTTGGACGGGAACGGCACGCCCGAGACGTAGAGCAGGCGGGCCAGGAAGGCAGCCATCTGGTCCCGGCGCACGTTGCGGTCGGGCGCGAAGGTGCCGCGGCTGGCTCCGGTCGTCACCTGCCACCAGCCCATGCAGGTGATGGCGCCCCCGTGGACGTTGCCGTCGATGTCGTCGAAGGAGGAGGGCGGCACCCGACCAGGCGGGCAGGCGGGGTCGAGGGACCGGCCAGGCGGGGGCGGACCGATCTTGCCTTCAGGGGGAAGGACCACGAGGGCTTCGGCCACCCGGAGCTGGTAGCCCAGGCTGGGGCGGTTGGTCATGACCCCATGGTCGACGAAGGTGGTGGAGCTGCCGCCGTCGAGGTTCAAGGCATCGGTGGCGCCGAGGAAGCGCATCAGCTGGGCCGACTCGATCAGGGTGGCGCCGACGCTCCAGTCGGTCTGGCGGCCGTCGATGGCCACGAGCAGGAGCCGGGTGGCGTCCCAGCCGATGATGCTGCGGGGCTGGCGGCCGTCGCCCCGGTCGAGCGGGAACCCGTAGGAGCTGTTGTCGAGCAGCAGGGGCGAGCCGCCGATGATCTCCCGGATGCCACCCAGGCCCTGGGCGTAGGACGCCCCGTCGGCGAGCAGGGCTTCGGCCCACCACGCCTCGGCGTCTGTGCGAGCCGTGCCGTTGGCCGCAACCACGAGGGTCCCGTCAGGGATGGGACCGCTGCCCTCCCGGCGTCCGAGGGGGGCCAAGGCGGCCTCGTCGGGGCTCTGACCGACGACGGTCATCAGGAACTCGACGGTGTCGGCAGGCGTGCGGGTCTCCTCTGCGTACCGGCGGGTGATGACCGACGTGCTGTTGCTGGGCTGGCGGTTCACGGCCACCTCCAGCGTGGCGCTCCCGCTGGAGACGGTCGGCGTGACGGGCAGGGGGTAGACGATCGTGCCGTCCAGCGACCCGTCCCGGCCGAGCATGCACGTGGGCGTATGGGTCGGCGGGCGGGAGGGGCTGGGTGGCCCAGAGCTCGCCGTCGATGGCCAGGGCACCAGTGGTGCGCCCGGCGTCGTGGCCGCTCAGGTCCCAGCGGTCCCCGTTGATGGCGACGTGGCAGTGCAGGCGCACGCACATGCTCGTGGTGAGGTCCCGTCCGGCGCCCCCGAGGAGCTGGGCGCTGTTGTGCGTGGTGCGGAGGCGGTGGATCTGGCTGCGGGGCACGATGGCCACCCGGGCCCGGGTGCGGGGCTCGTCGCGAGCCAGCCGGAGTATCTCGATGCCACCCCGGTCGACGGTTCGGGACAGGGCCCGCCACCCGGGGGCGGGCGGAGCCGGCTCGGCTCTTGCTGAGGGGCCGGGCAGGACGGCAAGGATGCCGCTGACCAGGGCAAACGCCCCGAGAAGGGCGGCCGATCGGCGACGGTTGGCGTTCACGGTTGGCCCTTCGCGGTTTCGAGAAGCTGGTCGAGGAGCCGGCCGTTGCCCGCCTCCCGCTCCACGAGCCGGTCCCGAGCCGCCAGCACGTCGTCGCCGCGATCCAGCACCTGCTCGGCCGCCGCGGTGAGGTCGCCCAGGCCCTCTGGTGACCAGCGCCGCGCCGCTGCTCCCACGCCCAGCTCGCCGGCCAGTGCGTCCACCTTGGAGCTGTAGCCGATCAGGACCGCGGGTCGTCCGGCCAGGACCGCGGCCATGCCCCCGT
Organism: uncultured Microthrixaceae bacterium; assembly: GCA_963846555.1. Classification (GTDB taxonomy): domain Bacteria; phylum Actinomycetota; class Acidimicrobiia; order Acidimicrobiales; family VFJN01; genus VFJN01. The sequence goes on along the minus strand of CAWJWI010000004.1, from coordinate 2,642,280 downwards.
GGTAGCGCATGGCCACCACCAGGCGGCTGGCCGCCACCTCCTCGAGCACGTCGGAGAGTCCGGGGGTGCTGAGGGTGGGGGTGTGCTGCATGCGGGCGGCCACGTCTTCGTGCAACGGCCCGTCCTTCGGGGCATCAAAGGCCACGAGGTGCACCGGAAGCCCTGTGGATGCCGTGAGCTGGTCGAGCGAGGCGGCCGCCCCGGCCGCGAATCGGTCATCGGGGCGGTGACGGCGGAGGCGGGCCGGGACTCGGTGCCGGTGCCCGCTCCACGGGCGCAGGCAAGCCACGATCCGATCCGCAGGAGCCGCGACCGGGAGAGGAAGGGACAGCGCCAGGTCGGCGGCCACGGTCGGCCGAGGCAGGCCGAGGCCGGCCAGGAGGTCGGCCGAGTCGCCGTCGCGAACCGCCAAGGGCACCCCGGCCAGTGCAGCGCGCACCCGGAGACGGCCCGTGCGGGTCTGGAGGGGGCCGGCCCCGAGGCCGACCCCGACGATGGGCCGCCGGCGCACTCGCCCGGCCACGACGGGCATCAAGTGGAGATCGAGGTTGAGGGTTGAGGTCTCGTCCTGGAGGATCCCACCCCCTCCCAGCACCATCGGGCCCCTTTCGGTCCCCAGAACCGAGCGGCGACTACTGGCCTCCACTCTGTGGACGGCGCGGGTCCCGGCCGGATCGACCGACAGGGCGTTCACCGCTACCCCGCGCTCAGCCAGCTGGGCGGCGAGAGCCGAGAACACCAGCTCGTCCCCGAGGTTGGCCGAGCCGATCCAGGCCGCGACGGTGCAGAGCTCGGGCGGGGCGGGGGGCAGCGACCACGAGCGCCAGATGGTGGCACAGCCGGGCGTGGGCCGTACGGCTCATCTCGACGGTTCTGCGGGCAGGCGTACCCATTCCGGGGGCAGCGGCGGTAACGACGTCGTGGGAGGGTTCGTGCAGTGCCAGATCGGGGGTTCTTGCCCCAGTTCAGGCACTGCCGTAGCCTCCCGCACGACGTTGCCGCAGGTTCGCCTGCGGCGGCGCGCTCGTCCGTGCTCAGGCACGGGCGTCCACCGTCACAGGGAGTTCCGAGCAACACGGTGCAAAACCCACGTCAGGTGCTCTTCGAGCAGCAAGGAGCCCCGGCCTCGTGCCGGGGTCGTGGCGCGTCTGCGGTCGGCGGTCCTGTGGCAACGTTCAGCCCCATACACCTACGTCCAGGAGGACGAATTGAGTAACCACGCCAAGCGCGGCAAGCGCATGGTCGCGGGGATGCTCGCAGGAGCACTGGCTCTGTCCGTGACGCCGATCCTCGGCTTCACCGGCATCGCCTCGGCGGCAGATCCCCTGCCGCCGGTTGCTGACCCCATCGGGGCCGGCAACGTCTGCGAGAACGCACCCACGACTGAGCCCTTCACCGATGTGCAGCCCACGGACCCGAGCTTCGACGAGATCGTCTGCCTCGTGGCCACCGGGCTCACTCAGGGCACCACGCCCACGACCTACTCGCCGAACGGGACCATCACCCGTCGCCAGATGGCGCTCTTCATCAAGCGTCTCGCCGACGCGGCCAAGGGCGCCGAGGTCACGGCCGACGAGCTCGAGGCACTCCCCGCCTACGACGGCACGCCGAACTTCTCGGACGTCGCCCCGGAGAACGCGGACTTCGAGGAGGCCATCGGCCAGCTCGAGCAGGCCAACATCGTCGGAGGCTTCCCGGACGGCACATACCGTCCCGGCTCCCCCGTCAGCCGTCGCCAGATGGCTGCCTTCATCAACCGGCTCCAGGAGTTCCTCACCGGCACGCCCTTCGCGGACACCGGTGACTACTTCGATGACGACAACGGCGACAGCGGCGAGGCCAACCTCGACGCCCTCGCTGGCGTGGGCATCTTCCAGGGCAACGGCGCCGGAAGCGTCTTCCCCGGAAGCGCCCTGACCCGTCGCCAGATGGCCAACATCCTCCTGCGCCACGCGCAGGTGCTGTTCGCCAACGGCGACATCGAGGCGTTCTTCGCCCCGACGCCGGGCGCCGGCCAGGACTTCGTCGTGGAGCCCGCGGGCCCGACGTTCTCCCAGGTCTCCACCGCCTTCGGTACCGCCAACGGCCAGCGCGCCTCGCGCACGTACACGGCTGACGTCGGCTCCGCCACCTCGGTGGACATCGCCCTCATCCCGGCCTCGAACGTCACCATCGCCCCCAACGGCGATGTGACCTTCCGCGACACGGACCCCGGTGTCGGCCAGGAAGGCCGCGCTGACGGCCTCGGCATGACCGGTTGCCGCATCGAGTCGGTGAACGGCATCACGCTGAACACCACTGGCGACGCCCCCGGCGTCGGCGGCGGCAGCGACTACGTGAACAACGTGGCCACGCCCAACGGCACGGTCACCTTCACGTTCAACTGCGAGACGGCCAACCAGTTCGTGCGTCCCGTCGTGTTCAACGACGCCGACAACGACAACCAGCTCGACCTCGACGCCGATGACCACGCGACCGAGGCCTTCGGCCTGGGTGGCGAGGTGCTCGTCGTCCCGCAGGAGGCTGCGTTCGCCGAGTACCTCGAGAACGCCGTCATCGCCCCGAAGATCATCGACCTGTTCACGACGGCTAGCGGCACGTTCTTCTACGACTCCGCTGACGTCTTCACCTACCAGGCCGACCTCTTCCTCGGCGATCCGGGCCAGCCGCTGACGCTCGCCACCTTCGAGCAGTTCCTCAGCGGCACCAGCACGGGCAACCGTGACGACGCTGCTCTGGCGGCTGGCTTCACCGGTGGGCCGTTCTTCAACACCGCGGTGCTGCCCCCGGACAACGGGAGCAACGATCGGGTCGTGCTCGGTGACCTCATGGACATCGACTACGCCGCCGCTGGTGGAAGCAACTTCGACATCGCCCAGGACACCCCGGAGGCCATCACCGACCTCGCCGCGGTGGCAGCTGACACCGATGCCGACGGCTCGACCGACGATGTCACCCTGACCTGGACCCGTCCGATCAACCCGACGATCTCGACCTTCCAGGTCTACCGGGCCCCGGTCGTCAACGGCAGCATCGTGAACAACCAGTTCGCGGCCATCGGGTCGGTGCCCAGCACCACGACGTCGTTCAACGACCCCAACGTCGGCAACGCCCCGATCGTGAACGGCTCGCCGCAGCGCGAGTTCGCCTACATCGTGCTCGCCGTCAACAACGACGCCGGAAACGAGTCGCCGGGCAACTACCGCTCGCCCGACTCGAACATCCCGCGTCTCGTCATGCCGACCGTCACCAGCGCCAACCGCCCGGCAATCCTGGGCAGCTGGACCACTCCCGGCACGACGTTCACCAACGGCCCCGCGGCACCGACGCAGGACACGAACATCATCGACGAGACCGACATCATCACGATGCGGCTCACCAACGGCCCCATCACGGTGACGGCCGGTGCGGTGATCGACGTGCGTGACGACGGTGGCGACCTCGGTCGCATCACCTGTGGCACCAACGCCACTTGCACCGTCGGTGGTCCGGGCAGCAACGAGGTCACGATCACGCTCACCGCCAACCCGGTGATCGTGGAGAGCCTCGGCGACGCCCAGATCGACTCGCCGTTCATCAACCCCGTCGTCTTCGTTGCCATCACCGGCATCGGGAACGCCAACGGAGCAGTCAACCTGGCCGAGAGCGGTCTGCACGACGAGGCCGGCGAGATCGGCCTTAACAGCCACGACCGGAGCCGCGAGATCGCGGACGACAACCACAACACCCCCCAGAACCTGTCTGACGCGAGCATCCTCGTGAACGCAGGGGCGGACCGGGTGACGATCACCGCCTACACGCAGGACCTCTCCGCCGGCGACACGATCCTCATCTACGACCGTCAGGGCACCGTCATCGCGACGGCGACCGCTCCGGCGGTCATCCCGGGTGGTGGCTTCCCGATCGTGACCAACCCCGGGTTCGCTCCCGGCGACCGGCTGTACCTCGTGTACATCGACAACGATGGCAACCGGTGGCCGAGCGATTCCACGGTCCTGAACAACCCGACCGACACCCCGAGCGTCACGGTCCCGTCCCCGCAGGTTCCTGGCAACACCATCCAGGTCGTGTGGAGCGAGACGGTCACGCAGGCGGGTCCGGCCAACAGCTACCGGGTCTACGACTCGCAGAACTCGGTGCTCGTCGCCACCGTGACCAACGTGGCCGGCTCGCCGGGCACGAACTTCACGCTGACGACGGACGTCGCCCTCACCCCGGGGAGCTACATCCTCCGGACGGCTGCGGGTGCGGTGCAGGACAACAACAACCTGCCGAACGTGGCCGAGACCGATGGTCTCACCATCGCCATCCCGGTTCCGCCGGCCAACGTTGCTCCGACCATCGCCATCACCGGTGGCACAGCCAACGGTGCGACGATCAACAGCAACACGGCCAACTACAACGGCACGGCCAACGACACCGACGGCAACGTGGTTGACATCGAGGTTCGCATCGACGGTGGTGGCTTCGCCTCCATCGGCGGCGCCAACATCTCGGGTGAGCCCGGCGCCAACGTGTCCTGGTCCTACACCACGCCGGCCCTGACCGAGGGTCCGCACACGATCGACTTCCGTTCGGAAGACGAAGACGGTGCGTTCTCGACCATCGCCACCAGGACCGTCACGGTGAACGCGGTGGCCCCGGTGGCCCAGTCGGCCGCCACGGTCAACTCGGGTGGCCAGCTGTTCATCGACGTCACGTTCAGCGAGGCCGTTGACTGCAACGGCACCGCGGGCAACGGCGGCCTCACGGCGGCGGCGTTCTCCTACGACGAGCTGTCGTCTGAGAACGCGGACAACGTGCCGGCTGATGACATCTTCACGACCATCACCCAGCAGAGCGGCAGCGTGTGCCGCCTGGACCACAGCGACACCTTTGACCAGGAGGAGTTCGGAACGCTCACGTACCTGCAGCCTGCGGCTGCGGGGAACCGGATCAACGATGCCTTCGGCGTCGCGATCGCGAGCTTCAACAACCTCACGGTCAACGACTCGACGACACCGACTGTTTCGTCGATCACCATGAACTTCGCCACGGACACCGTCTCGGTGAACATGTCGGAGAACATCGTGTGCGGCGAGCTGTCGCCTGCCGACTTCACCGTCACGGTTGGTGGCGCCCCGGTGGGCATCTCCAGCGTGACCAACTGCGGTGGGACCTTCGACGACGACTTCAACCTCGTCCTGTCGCAGGACGTCTTGGCGGGCACGGTCGTTGTGACCCGCACGGCTGACACCCTGCACAACGAGCAGCACACCCTCAACGCCACTGGCAACGCCAGCGTCTGACTTGAGGTAGCAGTGACGACTCTCATCTGAGGGTTGTGCAGGAGCCCCGGCCTCACGGCCGGGGCTCCTGTCGTTTTGCCGCGAATCGTCCCCGATGGATCGTCCTGCGGCGTAATGTCCGGATCTCCGAGACGAAGCTCGGACGGACGCCGAGAGGACAAACGAGATGCGAAGAGGTCGAATGGGGACGATCGGGCGCAGGCGAAGGGTGGGGAGGGTCCTGGCTGCGGGGCTCGTCATGTCCCTCCTGGGAGCCTGCTACGACATACGGGACGATCAGGACTTCGGGGGGCCCTCGTACACCTGGACGACGGTCACCGGCCCGGTGGCGGTGAGCGGCGACGACACCAGTGCGGTCGTCACCTCGCCGTTCGCACTGCGCATGTTCCCCGGAAGCGGAACCTACGGCGTCACCTCGACCGACATCGAGGTCAGCACCAACGGCTTCATCCTCACTGACCAGGCCGCCGACGGCACGATCTCCTCGGTCCCCTGCCCGCAGAGCACCGCAGGTGTGAACGAGGGTCGCTACGACGTCTTCCTCGATGACCTCACCACGACGGTCCGCACCGAGGCGCGCGGCAGTGCCCCCGACCGGGTGTTCGTCGTGCAGTGGGCCGGCACGGAGGTCCTGAGCGGCGCCGCTGTGTCGTTCCAGGCGCTCTTCTTCGAGGCCTATGACGACGTGCTCTACCTGTACGAGCAGACCGGCAGCACCGGCGGCGGCTCGGCTGCAGTTGGTGCTGTCTGGAACGGCGTCGGGGGCACCGAGGTGGACACCTACAGCTGCGACTCTCCCGGCGCGCTTGTGCCGGGCCGGGCCATCCAGCTGACCGAGAACGGCCAGACCCAGGATCCACTGACGCCTCCCAACGTCCCGCCCTCGGGCGTGTCCGTCACCGCCAGCGTTCCCACGGCCGTGGAAGGCGGGACGCCCGGGGTGTTCACCTTCAGCCGTACGGGCAGCCCGGCGACCAGCCTCACGATCGGCTACCAGGTGTCGGGCACCGCGACACCGGGAGCCGACTACGAGCCCTTCGGGATCGTCACGTTCAACGCGGGACAGGCGTCGGTGACCAAGCAGGTCGTCGCCGTCGCCGACGATCTTCCCGAGCCGGCTGAGACCGTGCAGGTCTCCCTCGTGCCCGGCGGGTACGAGGTGGGGAGCCCTTCACAGGCCACCGTCACCATCGAGGACGGGGTGGCCCCGCCACCCGAGCCCACGCCGGACCCCGACCCGTGCGTCAGCGCGCCCGTGTCGCCGTTCCGCGACGTGCCGGCCGCCAACGTGCACGCCGGCAACATCGCCTGCCTGGCCGAGCTCGACCTCGCACGTGGTGGTCCTGGCGGACTGCCCGCCGACCAGTACGGCCCGCGTCAGGTGACGACCCGGGGTCAGATCGCCAGCTTCGTGGCCAGGATGCTGAGCGCGGCTGGTGCCACCGTCCCGTCTGAGCCGGCCGACGCGTTCAACGACGATGACGCAAGCGTCCACGAGCTGGCCATCAACCAGCTCGCGGCGCTGGGCATCATCGGGGGGAACGGTGAAGCGGGGACCACGTTCGGGGTCAGCGACCCGATCCAGCGCGACGAGATGGCCAGCCTCCTCCACCGGGCGGTCGAGCTGCTCGCGGGCGAGCCTCTGACCGCGGACACCGACGTCTTCACCGACGACGAGGACTCTCCGCACGAGGCGGCGATCAACGCCTTGGAGTCTGTGGAGATCGTCGAGGGCCCCGGGAACGGGACGTTCGACCCCGCGGGCACCGTTCAGCGGGACTCGATGGCGAGCTTCCTGGTGCGGACGGTGCAGTACCTCGCCGCGCAGGGGCACTTCCCGATCGGTTGAGCAGCCCTCCAGCGTGAGGTGAAGCCGCTCGACGGTGGTCCGAGGCCTCGGCCTCGGGCCACCGTCGCGTCAGCGGTCGAGGGCCAGGTCCAGTGCCCGGGCCACGAAGGACGCCATCTGGTCCCGGCGGGTGGTGGCGCTGGGCTGGTACTTGGCGTTGGAGCCGGCCACCACTCCCTCGGCCGCCAGCTGGTTGATCGCCGTCTCGTGGACCGAGCCGGTGTCGTCGGTGAAGCGGTCCTCAGGGCTGCTGGCCAGCGTCACACCGAGGCGGCCGACCGCCCGGGCCAGGATCGTGGCGACCTGGGCCCGGTCGACGGGGCGCTGGGGGCCGTAGGAGCGGGCCCCGACCCCTTGGACGACGCCGAGGGCAGCCAGCTGGTTGATGGCCCGCTCGTGCACGGAGCCGCCGTCGTCGTCGAAGGCGTTGGGCGGGGACGCCGGGAGGCTGCCACCACCGGCTGTGATCATCCGGGCGACGAACGACGCCATCTGGGCCCGGGTGACGGTGCCATCCGGGGAGAACCGGCCCAGCGACGTGCCCTGTGCGATTCCCCGGTGGGCGACGCAGTCGATGGCCCGCCGGTGCGGGCTGTCAGCCGCAACGTCGGTGAAGGCGCCCGACGGCGTGCTGGAGGGGCAGGCCGTGTCGATCGGGCGGGGCTCGACGGGTGGCGGAGGCGGCACCGTGACGTCGAACCAGTCCGACTTGAGGCCGAGCTTGGAGCGCATGTCGTTGCCCGAGACGCTCACGGTCTTGGCTGAGCCCTCGAGGCGGATCGTGGTGACCCGGCCGCCCATGTCGCCGAGCCCGTTCCTGGCCACCACCGACACGCCGGTCAGCGTGCCCACGCCGTAGGTGGACTCGATCTTCGAGCGGGTGATGCTCGTGCTCCACGCATGGTTCGGGTTGGACGGGACCGCGTCACCGAGGTCGACGACGGGCGGGAACGGCCCGCCAGGTGCGGTGTGGCCGCCCGTCGACGACGAGAACTCTGTGCGGGCGATGCCCCCGGATGAGGTGCGGCGCACCTCGTTGGCCGTCTCGCCGATGGCTCGGTCGGTGTTCGGGTGGGTTCGCGTCTCCACTGCGCCCGCCGGCGTGATGCGGGCGATGCCGCCGTACACCTGGCAGAACTGGTCGTCGCAGGTCGTGGCGTCGGCTCCCACCGCCTCGTGGGGCTTGCCCCAGCGGGTGTCGCCGGCAGCGGCGTAGCTGCGGGCGGCCACGGCCTGAGCCCGAAGGGCGTTGATGCCCTTGCCGCTGCTGGAGTCGCCCCAGGATGCGGGGGATTCGCGGGGGACTATGCCGCGGAGCATCTCCTCCATGCGCACGAGGTTGTAGGTGCGGTCCCCGAAGGCCACGAGCTCTGTGCTCGAGTGGTACGCGATGGCGCTGCCGTCGCTGTCGCAGAGGCGTAGGGCGGTGTCGCCGCTCTCGGGCATCTTGACGACCCGCACTGGTCCGTCGAGGACCCGCGGAGGATTCGACCACGGCCCACCGCAGGCCGTGCTGGTCTGAAGGTCGAACTTGCCGTCGGACCGGGGGGTGACTCGCACGGCCGGCGGGGTGTCGGTCTGGCCGACGACCTGCAGGCCGGCGGCCCGGTACACGACCATGGCGCTGCCCGCGGCCCGAGCCTTGAGCAGCACCATCATCAGCGGGTTGCCGATGTGGCCCACCGTCGTCCCGCCGTAGAAGTGGTCGAGGATCTGGGCGTGGCTCCAGGTCACACCCGGGAAGCCGGTGGCGTAGCCGAGGGCACCGAACTGACCCATGCCCCTGCCGTGGCCCCAGCCATGGCCGCTCACGGCAAGCGTCGAGGGCAGGGCCGAGGCTGTGTACGTCGGAGCCTCCTGGGCCCCGCTCGGCACGACAGGGGCGAGGGCGGCAAGCACTGCGGCTCCCGCGAGGGCGAGACGGCGGGTCAGCATCCGGTGGCGATCTCCTCGTGTCCAGCCTGGGGCTGGGCGGCGTCGGTCAAGGTCGTCTCCGCCCCGAGCCACGGTACCGCTGTGGCCCATCGTGTCGAGGTCAGGCCCGAGCGGCGGCGAGGGTTCGAGCCAGGTAGGAGGCCATCTGGTCCCGGCGCACGCCGATCCGGGGCGAGTACGTGCCCGGAGCGGTGCCCTGCACGATGCCCGCCTCGGCCAGACGGTTGATGTCTGCGTGGTGGAGCGCAGCGTCGTCGCGGAAGTAGTCGGTGGTGGTGGTCGGCAGCGGCTCGCCCGCGATGAGCGCATAGGCCCGGGCCATCCAGGCTGCCATGCGGTCCCGCTTCATGGCCACGCGGCCCGAGAAGTCGCGGCCCACCTCGCCGGTGCCGTCGAGCACGTCGAGCGCAGCCAGCTGGTTGACGGCCAGCTCGTGCACGGTGCCGGCGTCGTCGTCGAAGGCGTCGGGCGGCGACTCTGGGAGGGTCACGCCCCCGGCCTCGAGGAGACGAGCCGTGAACGAGGCCATCTGCAGCCGGGTGACCTCACCGGCGGGGTCATAGGCGCCGTCGCCGACACCGAGGGTGACCCCCAGGCCGGCGAGGCACTCCACGGCGGCGTGGTGGACGTTGGCGGGGCCCACGTCGGTGAACGCCTGGCTCCCGTCGTCGGCCAGGCAAGCCGTGCTCAGGCTCGGAGCCGCCTTCAGGGAGGGCGGGTGGCGGAGCGGCGGGCGGAGACGCTGCCGCGGCCGTCGGCACGTCCCCCTTGTCAGCCGCTGCGACCAGTGACGGGTACGGATTGCGGAGTGCGTGCCGTACGGGTCGGTGATGGTCGGGTCGGTGATGCTGAAGTGGAGGTGGGGGGAGGTCGACTCGGCGTTGCCGGAGTCGCCCATGTAGGCGACGTGCTGGCCTCGCTCGACGCGGCTGCCCAGCTCGCACGCCGGCGGCATAGGCCTGCTCCGGTGTGCCGGCTCCGTCGTCGGTGCCCGGGTTGTCGTTGTTGAGGTGGAGGTACGAGTAGCTACGCCCGTCGTCACCCTCGATGGTCAGGCGGTAGCCGTACTGGTCGTCGGACTGCTGTCGCTTCGTGACCGTGCCCCCCATGGCCGCGTAGATGGGCAGGAGCTTGGTGCCCATGATGTCGGTGGCCTTGTGGACACGCCCTGCGGACCGGCCCGCGTCGTAGGTGTCCGAGAAGTGCACCTTGGCCGGGTCGACCGGGAAGGTCAGGTCGACCACGCCCATGTAGCTGTCGGGCTCCTCGGCCCCGGCGGGGCCGCCAGGCGCGACGGCGACCAGGCTCAGGAGAAGCGAGGCCGAGAGCAGGGAGGCGCAGCGACGGAAGCGCGGCGGGTGCATGCACATCGGTGTCGGCACCTTAGGGCGTTCACCTGAGCGCTCGGCAAGCCACGCTTCGTGGTCTTGCGACAACCCGCCGTCTGCTCAGCCCGAAATTCGGGTAGACCGGTCCCAGCGCGCCGTGCGGGCGACCGCTTGGCGTGCCGAGAACCGCACCACCCCCACCCAGAGGAGAACATGCTCGTGAACCTTCAACGACGGCGTCCGAGGCGCTTGCTCGCAGGCGTGCTCGCCGGCGCAATGGCCATCTCGGTGTCACCCCTCCTGGGGATGAGCCCGGCCAGCGCGGCCGACCAGCTCCCGCCCCCTGCCGACCCGATCGCCGACGGCGCCTTCTGCGACGGTGCGCCGTCCACGAACCCGTTCACAGACCTCGGCGGCGAGTCCGCCGCCACCCGTGAGGTCATCCTCTGCCTGGTCGCCACCGGCCTCACCGAGGGCAAGACCCCGACCACCTTCCAGCCCGGTGGCACCGTCACCCGGCGCCAGATGGCTGTGTTCATCACGCGCCTGGCCGATCTCCTCGACGACCTCGAGACCGGCACCTTCGACGCTCCCGGATCTGCCGGCCTACGACGGCACCCCCGACTTCTCCGACGTCTCGGTGCGGAGTCGGCTGAGGCCAAGGCGGCCATCGGCCGTCTCTCGCAGGCAGGACATCGTCGGTGGCTTCCCGGACGGCACGTTCCGCCCGGGCGATCCGGTCAGCCGTCGCCAGATGGCAGCCTTCGTCAACCGTCTCCAGGAGTTCCTCGCCGGTACGCCGTACCCGCAGAGCGGCGACTACTTCGACGACGACAACGGCGACACCGGGCGAGGCCAACCTCGACGCCCTCGCCGGCGTCGGCATCTTCCAGGGTGACGGCGCAGGGCAACGTGAACCCCGGCGGCAACCTGACCCGCCGCCAGATGGCGAACATCCTGCTGCGAGACGTGCAGGTGTACTTCGCCTTCGGCGCCATCGACAGCCCGTTCGCCGAGCCCTCCAACGCCACGCTCACCGCTGCCCCCACGACCGCTGCGACGGTCCAGGCGCTGAACGACAACGGCGCTGATCAGGCCGGCGACAACCGCACCTACACCTTCACCAACCTGCCGGCCAACGCGACTGGCTACCGGGTGACCCTGGTGCAGTGCAGCCTCATCACCAACACGAACGGCGACATCGTCTTCACCGAGGACGCCAACACCGGCCTCGCCGCTGCGGGCACCCCGTCGGCCCAGATCATCACCGTCAACGGTGCTGCACCGGTCCCGGCGAACGTCAACCCGACGGCCTCCTCGGTCGGCGCCATCCAGCCGGCCAGCGGCACCATCACAGTCGTGATCGACGCCACGGTCGCCGGCTGCGTGATCCCGGTCATCTACACCGACCAGGGCGGGGCCAACACCCGCCTCAACCTCGGCGCTGACAACCGGCCCACCGAGCCGTTCGGCATCGGTGGCAGCTTCACCGTCACCGCCGCCGCGAGCAACGCAACGCTGGCCATCTCCCCGACGTCGGCCGCGACGCTCGAGATCGCAACCGAGCCGGCCACGACCGATGACCGGCAGTACACGGTCACCGGTCTCACCGACGGCGTGAGCTACACGATCCAGCTGATCCCGGCTGCGAACGTGCAGGGCACGAGCCAGTACACCTTCACCGAGAACGGCGTGACGAACACGGCCGACTTCGGCGCTGTGCAGGCCGACATCACGGTGGCCAACGGTGCTGCGGTTCCCGGACCCGACGCCAACGTCACGGTTCAGCCCGTCACCGGCCAGATCACCTTCACCGTCGACGGAGTTGCAACCGAGACGGTCGTTCCGATCGTGTTCCGCGATGCGGATGCAGACACGAACCTCGACCTGAACGCCGACAACACGCCGGTGGCCACTGAGCCCTTCGGCGTCGGCGGCTCGATCCGCTTCCTGCCTGCTGAGGCAGCGATCGGTGCCAGTGCCATCAACGTCACGAGCGTCACGTCCGAGCGCGATGCGTTCGTGTCCGGCGGCAAGACGTACTACCTCGATGGCAACGACACCTTCCGCTACCAGGGTGTGGCCATCACGCAGACCCAGTTCGACTCCATGCTGAGCATGGGTGACGTCGGCACGGCCAACTACAACCCGGATCCGGCAGGGGTGTCGGTCTTCGACATCACCACCGACGACGTCGATGCGCCTGCCGCCCCGACCGTCACCGTCATCAACAGCGATGCCGGCCCGACGATCAACGACGTGCGCGTCACCTACACCCGTCCGGCGACCAACTCGCCTGGCGTGACATACAAGCTGCAGCGCACCAGCACCGTTGTGTTCGGCGTCGATGGCGTGTGCGGCGGCGGCGACGACGTCGTCCTCAACCCGTTCACGGATGTCGCCGGTGCCACACAGGCTCCCGGCGCCACTGCAGGACAGTTCGTGTTCAGCGACAACAACCCTGCTGACGGCTGCTACTACTACCGCGTCGTGGCCACCAGCCCGGTGAGCAACAACACGGCGACCTCCAGCAGCTCCGGTGCGGCCCTCGTGCCCACCCCGGCTGACGCCATTGCCCCGCAGTCCGTGTACACGGCTCGCACCACCGACACCGCGTCGCTGGACCTGGACGGCACCGACGTCATCAAGGTGGTCTTCAACGAGGCGATGGCTGCCCCCACGGGCACCAGCTCGGTGACCCTCACCGACGCGAACGGGACGATCGCCACGCTGACCAACACCAGCAACGCCACGTTCACGCTGAACGCTGCGCCTGAGATGGTCAACGCGATCATTCGGCCCATCGGCACGGTGCTCACGATCACCCTCACGGGTGCTCCGAACATCACTGCTCCGGGCACCACGCCCGGCGTTCAGATCCCGGCCACCGTGACGAACCGTGTCGCCATCACGGACGTCGCCAACAACGGCTGGAACATCGCTGCTGGTGATGTGACCGTCAACGACTGATCTTCTCGCACTGACGAGCTGATCCGAACGGAGCCCGGGCCACGGCCCGGGCTCCGTCGTGTGCGGCTGCAGGTCCGCAGACGTCAAGTCGATGCAAGGATGTGCCTGTGCACCTCCCGGCGGTACTCGCCTCCTTCCTCGTCGCGGGGTCGATCCTCGTGCCGGCACCCGCGGTGGCGGTCGCCGGGGCGTCGAGCGCCCCTGCGCCAGCCGGCCCAGCGCCCCTGGTCGTCGAGCTGACGCCGGGCGCATCGCCAGAGGAGGTCCAGGCGGATCTGGACGAGGCGGGCCTGACCGTCGTCGACCAGGCGCCGGGGAGCGACTTCGTGCTCGCCGTGGCCCAACCGGGCGCGTCGCCCTCGCCCGGCGGGGTGATCGAGGACGTCGACCCGATCGTCACCTATCGGGCCTTCGGGGTCCCGAACGACCCCGGCTACGAGTACCAGTGGCACCTGCCGCTCATCGGGGCTCCGGCGGCATGGGACGTCACCACCGGGGCCGGCACCGTCGTGGCCGTGCTCGACAGCGGGGTGGCCTACGAGAGCCATCTCGGGTTCCTGCGGGCCCCCGACCTGGCCGGCACGCGCTTCGCGCCAGGCTGGGACTTCGTCGACGGCGACGCCCACCCGAACGACGAGAACTCGCACGGCACCCACGTGGCCAGCGTCATCGCCGCCACCACGAACAACGGGTTCGGAGTGGCCGGCGTGGCGCCGAGCACCACGATCATGCCCCTCAGGGTCCTCGACGGCGGGGGAGCGGGCTCGGACTGGGCCGCGGCCCAGGCCCTGCGCTTCGCTGCTGATCACGGTGCCGACGTGGCCAACCTCAGCTTCGGCTCCCCCGTGCCCTCCGACGTGATGGCCGATGCTGTGGCCTACGCCCGCACCCGGGGCGTGGTGGTAGTGGCCGCCGCCGGCAACCAGGGCGCCGCCGTCAGCTACCCAGCCGCCTTCGCCTCCGTGGTGGCCGTGGGCAGCGTCCGCTTCGACCTGACCCGCGCCTCCTACAGCAACTTCGGGCCGAGCATCGACCTCGTCGCGCCCGGAGGCGACACCACCGTCGACCAGAACCTCGACGACTACGGCGACGGCATCCTCCAGGAGGGCTTCGACAACGGGGACCCCACCAGCTTCGGCTTCTTCTTCGTGGACGGCACCTCGTCGGCTGCGCCCCAGGTCACCGGCGTGGCCGCCCTGGTGGCTTCCCGGGGGGTGGCCGATCCGGCGGTGATCGAGTCGGTGCTCGTCTCGACGGCGCAGGACCTCGGGCCTCAGGGCCGCGACGACGAGTTCGGGGCCGGGCTGGTGCGGGCCGACGCCGCCGTCCGGGCCCTCCTCCCGGGTCAGGCCCCTCCGGCGCAGGTGCTCGGCATCGAGCACGCCTGCCCGCCGGACGTCACTCCGGCCCCGCCCTTCACCGATCTCGGCGGCACCGTCCACGCGGCCGCCATCGGCTGCGTGGCGTGGTGGGGCGTCGCCGACGGCAAGACCCCCACCCGGTTCGACCCCAACGGCCGCATGACCCGGGCCCAGCTGGCGTCGTTCATGGCCCGGACGCTCGACGCCGCCGGGGCGACGCTTCCCAGCTCTCCGCCCGATGCCTTCACGGACGACGACACCTCGGTCCACGAGCGCGCCATCAACCAGCTCGCCGCCCTCGGCGTCGTGCAGGGCCGCTCGAGCGGGACGTACGGGCCGGGAGCCACCGTGACCCGGGCCGAGATGGCGACGTTCCTGGTGCGGGTCCACGATCGGCTCGCGGCCGCCCCCCTGCCCACGGGAACCGACCGGTTCGTCGACGACAGCACGTCGGTGCACCAGGCCAACATCAACAAGGTGGCGGCGGCCGGCATCGCCGCGGGCGTGTCGAGCACCCGCTTCGCTCCTTCGTCACCCGTCGTGAGAGGCCAGATGGCGACCTTCATCGCCCGCCTCCTCGACCTCCTGGTCACCACGGCCCCTGCCGGCTGAACAGCTCTCCCGGCGCCGGCGATCGGTGGGTACGCTGGGCCTGCCTTCCCCGGCGAGTCACCCGTCGAAGGCGGTCGAGCGGCTGCGCGAGCAGACGGTCTGGATGAGCGGCGCGCTGGTCACGGGGATGGGCGTGGCCGTCGGTCTCGCGTCCTGGCTGTAGCTCGGACAGCCGCCAGCACCACGAGGGCCACGGCGTCCCGCACCGCGGTCAGGGCCCGGTAGCCGGCGATGACGATCGCCAGCGCGGCGAGCGGAGCGCCGGTGAGGGTTCCGGCGAGCGCCGTCTCGAACACGCCTGCACCCTGGGGGGCGAAGACGGCCACGAATCCCGCCGCCCAGGCCAGCAGGAACGTTCCCGCGGTGCGGGCCACGCCCGGCGCGTCGAGAGCGGGGAAGGCCGACAGGTAGCAGATGAACGCGGCCGACGAGGCCAGCCAGAACGCCACCAGGTGCCCGCAGAGCTCGACGTAGGCGGCCCAACCGAGCGCAGGCACGTCGTCCAGGCCGCGCTCGTGCGCCACCCACCGCACCAGCGGGTTTACGACCCACGGGGAGGCGACGACGCCGAGGCCGACCGCCACGCCGGCCAGGGCCACGACCCCGAGGCCGCTGTCGTCGCTCCCGGCCACGAGAAGCAGGCCGCCACCCAGGGCGACGGCCACGACGAAGGACAGCAGGGTCTCCACCACGGCCACCACGCCCAGGGCCACGCCCGGCACGCCGCTCCGACGCAGTGACGCCACCCGACCCGCTGCGTACCAGATGCTCCCCGGCAGGTAGCGGGCCGGGATGGAGGCGACGGTGGCCTCCAGCACGGTGCTGGTGGGCGCGGGCGCCGACAGCCCGTGCAGGGCCCGTGACCAGAACCACGCGCTCTGTCCGAGCGACAGCAAGCCCGAGCAAGAGTGCGGCCACGAGCGGAGCCGGGCGAGTGCCCTCGACGAGGTCGGCCACCTCGTCGCGTCGCACGATCAGCACGACGACTGCGGCGGCGACGAGGGCCACGCCGTATGCCCTGCGCACCAAGGTGCGCCACGTCGACGGCGGATTGGCCTCGGCGGCGAGGTCGGCCGCGTCCTCGGGGCCGAGGCTCACGGGGTGGTGGTGTCGGTGCGCTCCACGATGAGATCGAGCGTACGAGCCAGCAGCGACGCCATCTGGTCTCTGCGGGTGGGGGCGGACGGCTGAACCCGGCCGGCAGAGACACCGCTGACGATGCCCTCGGCGGCCAGAGCGTTGAGCTGCGGCTCGTGGACCGAGCCCGTGTCGTCGGCGAAGGCGTCGGTCGGGTCAGCGGGGAGCGCCACGCCAAGGTGCTCGAGCGCCCGGCCCACGAGCGAGGCCACCTGGGCCCGGCCCACCGCCTCGGACGGGGCGAAGCGCCCCACGCCCTCACCGCGGACGATGCCGAGCTCGGCCAGGGCGTTGATGGCGTCCTCGTGCACGCTTCCGTCGTCGTCCACGAACGCGTCGGGCGAGCTCGGTGGTACCTCGCCTCCGGCCGCCTCGATGAGGCGGAGCAGGAACGACGCCATCTGGGCCCGGGTCACCGAACCGCTGGGGTCGAAGCGTGCGAACCCACTGCCCTCGGCGACCTCCCACCACGTCACGCAGTCGATGGCCAGCGTCGTGCACGTTGCCGGCGGTGACGTCGGCGTACCCCCGATCGGGCACCTCGCCAGCAGGGCACGCCAGGTTGATGGGGCGCGGCTCCACCGGGGGGCGGGGCGAGACGCCCGACAGGGTGAACCAGTCCGAGCGCAGCCCGAAGTCGTTGCGGAACTGGGCGCCGGTGACCTCCACCTCCGTGCCCGTGCCGACCAGACGGAGCCGGAGCACCCGGCCGCCGTCCTCGCCCAGCCCGTTCCGCTCCAGGACCTGCATGGCGATGAGCCGGCCCAAGCCGTACTTCGTCTCGATGGCCGAGCGGTCGAGCAGCGTGGTCCAGCGGTGGTGGGGGTTCGACGGCACCGCGTCGCCGAGGTCAGGGACGCCCGTGAAGGTGCCGGGGACCGTCCACCCACCACTCGAGGCGGTGAACTCCGTGCGCACGACGCTGCCGTTGCGCATCCGAACCTCGCCGGTCGTGGTCCGCACGGCCTCGTCGGTGATCGGATCCTCGGAGGCCACCCCGTCGTAGCGCTGGCAGGACGTGGTGTCGCAGGTGCTGAAGTCGGCGCCCAGCCCGCTGTGGAGGTCGTGCCAGCGTCCGTCGCCCGCCGCCGCGAAGCCGCGGGCGGCCACGGCCTGGGCCTTGACCGCCTGCATGCCCCGGCCCTCGTCGGTGGTGCCCCACACGGGAGGCACCTGGTTGGGCACCACGCTGCGCAGCAGGTCGTCGACCCGCACGAGGTTGACGGTCTGGGCCAGGCCCGACGTCTCCACCGTCGAAGGCCCGGTCCATGGCCACGAGCTCGCCGCGGTACCCGACCGTCGCGCCGTAGGAGGCACAGCTGCAGCACGTCGTCGACCTGGCCGGTGGTGTTGGGGGCCCGCATCCGGACCGGCCCGTCGACGACCACTGGTTCCGACCAGGGCCCGCCGCAGCTGGCGCCCAGCTCCACGTCGTACTTGCCGTCGGGTCTGAGCGTGGCCCGAGCCGCTGTGCTCGGGCCAGGCGAGCCCGCCGACCTCGACACCGTTGCCCCGCATCACCGTCAGCGGCTGGCCCCGCCGACCCAGGAGGGTGACGGCGGCCAGCGGGTTCTCGATGGAGCCGACCACGGTCTCGCCGTAGAAGTGGTCGAGGATCTGGCGATAGGTCCACGGACCGCCCGAGCGGCCTGTGGCGTAGCCGAAGGCGCCCCACTGGCCCATGCCCCGACCGTGCCCCCAACCGTGGCCGGTGACGGTGACGGTCTCGGAGATGGGCTCCTCCTGGGCCTGCACGGGCACTGCGGCCGAGACGGTGCCGACGAGGGCGAGGGCCAGCACTGCCGCGATCGGCGCGAGCAGGCGCCGGCAGGCAGCGTGCGTCCCCAGTCTCGGCAGCATCTGTCCTCTTCTCTGGCGTCGGAGCAGGTTAGGCGCAGACGTCCTACCCAGTCCCCGCGCCCGCCCATAACCGTTCCTTCTGGGGGCGGCTGTCGGTCATATGTGCCATCTGCTGCCCCCAGAACGGTGGGGGTCAGGCCCCGGAACGGTGGGGGTCCGCCCGCCACCGTTGCTTCTGGGGGCGGCTGTCGGTCGCATGTGCCATCTGCTGCCCCCAGAACGGTTTGGGGGTGAGCCTCAGCCCAGGGTGATGGATCGGAACGTACCGCCGCCGACTGCTGCCCACAGGTAGCTGGCCGAGGTGGGCGACATCCAGGCGATGTCGTCGAGCTCGTCGTCCGTGTAGCGGCCCAGGTCGGCTCGTAGGTGCCGCCGATGCTCAGGACTCGCTCGCTGCGGACGCGAGCGGCGCCCCACCCCCAGAGCGGGTCGGCGCTCGGCCCGGGGGCGTACCAGAGCAGGTCGTCGGCGCCGTCTCCGTTCACGTCGCCCACCTGGGGCCGGTACCCGGTGCCTCGCACCCGCAGGGCCTCGATCGTGGTGGTGCCGCGGGGGCCGAGCTCGCTCCAGCGCAGCTCGTCAGGCTCGTCACCCCGTCCGTAGATGAGCAGGTCGTCGCGACCGTTGCCGTCGAAGTCGCCCACGGCCACGGTGGCCGAGCCGCCGATCGACAGCGGGAGCGTGGCGAACCCGCCGTCGCCCTCGCTGAAGGTGATCGAGTCGGCGCCGCTGCCGTATCCGTACCAGAAGAGGTCGTCGCGGCCATCGCCGTCGAAGTCGCCGACGGACAGGTCGTAGATCCCGTCCACCCCGAGGGGGAGCGCGACCAGGGTGCGGTCGGACCGCCCCGAGTAGATCCGGTCCGGAGAGCCGCCGGGCGCGTAGATGACGACGTCGTCGATGCCGTCGCCGTCGAGCTCGGCCACCCGGGGCAGACCGTGCTCGGGGAGGTCCACGACCTTGCTCGTGAACCCCGCAGGCCCGCCGTACCAGATGCGATCGCCCGGCGTGGACCCTGGTGCGTACCAGAGGATGTCGTCGCGGCCGTCGCCGTCGAGGTCGGCCACGACGGGCCGATAGGTGCCGCCGACGACCACCGGTGTGGCCTGGTTCCCAGCGCCGGGACGCGACCAGAGCACGTCGGCCGGCGCACCGGGCCGGTACCGGAAGATGTCACGGAGCCCGTCCCCGTCGAAGTCACCGAACAGCGGGTCCTCGGGCTGGTCGGCCAGGTAGGCGTCGAAGCGAGACGCGGCCCGGATGCGGATCTCGCCCAGGCGGTCCCGCAGGCGACTTCCGGGACAGCTCGTGCGGCCCACGTCGCCGTGACCGACGATGCGCGGGATCTGTACGACGGTGCCGCTGGCGTACCGGGGGCCGCCGAGCGAGGTGAACTGCGTCGACCCGCGCACCTCGATCTGCTGGCGGGCGAACTTCCAGCCGATGACATCGGAGACGGCGTCGACCGACGGCCTGGATGGGCGCGGCCGAGGTGAAGTCACCGAGCACCATCACGCCGGTGCTGTACGTGTTGAAGCCCTGGGCGTGGCCGCCGATGACGTTCTCGGCGATGCCGCCGGCGCGCGCTTCCCAGATGCGCCCGAAGCGATCGACGGCGAAGTTGTAGGCGATGTCGTACCAGCCGTTGGCGTCCATGTGGTAGCGCTGGATGCCGCGCAGGAGGGCGGGGACGTCCTCGCGGCTGTACGTGTTCGCGTTCACCGAGTGGTGGACGACAGCGATCTTGAGGTCGGCTGCGTTCACCGGCGGAACCGAGGGCTCGCGAGCGCCCCATGCCGTGCGGCTGAGGATCGGCGGCGCCGCGCCAGGGCGGCGGGCGCGCTGGCCGAAGCGGCCGCGACGTCGTCGCCCAGGTCGACCTCGATCGACTGCGACGGTGGGCCGCACGAGGTGGACCTCGACCGAGGGCACGGAGGCGGGCACGCTGAGCTCGTAGGCGTCGGCGCCGCCGAACCAGACCGGATCGCTGGTGAGGCCGGGCGCCTCGTTGGCGCCTGCGGCGCGCTCGCGACCCTCGGGGCGGTGGTCGGCGTTGACCTCGACGGGCAGCCACGGCGTCCACGCCCGTCGACCCGGGCCCGAGCGAGCAGGTGCTCGGCGGGCGGACTGCTGAGCGGGACCGTCACCCCGAGCAGGTCGAAGCGAGTCCACCTGCTCGGCAGCCAGCCGGCGACCGGGCTGGGCGAGCTCGGCGGCCAGGTCCTCGCCCGCGACCGAGCTCGCCATGACGGCGCCCGACGCCCCGGGCGCCGCGACGAGCGCGGGCGTGCGGGTGTCGACTCGCGCCGCCTCGGCGGCCACCAGACGCGGCGCGGGCGCCACCACGAAGATCCCTGCGAGCAGGGCCAGCACCAGAAGCTTGAGCCAAGACCCCCGGCCCCCGCGCTGTTCGGAGGGAGGGCGGGGAGCTGTGCATCACGAGTACCTCAGGGCTACGACAGCGCGACGACGAGCGATCAGTATCGTCCACGGGAACGGCGTCCTGGTGGCACCCACATCGAAGACGCGGTCGCCACCAGCGCGCGGAAGCGCCGGGTCGACCAGTGGTTCAGGTGACCCGGCGTGTTGCCCAGCTGCGCGCAGGTAGCGGCCCCGCAGCCACGTTGGCCACCCGCCAGATCGGTTCCCGCGGCACGGAGAGCACGACGGTCGTCGCTCGCCACCCGGCGGATCTCGACGAGGGCCCGCTCAGGCCGGGGACGTGCTCGAGCACCTCGATGCCGAGCACCAGATCGAAGGCGTCGTCGGGGAACGGGAGACGGCGGACGTCTGCGAAGGCGCCGATGGCACCACGCCCCTTCCACTCCGTGCCGAGGAGCTCGTCGTGCAGATCGATGCTGACGACGATGGCCGTCGGGTAACCGCTCGCGGACCCGGGCGGAGATCTCACCCTTCGCCGGCCCCGACCTCGAGCACCCGTCGGGGCGCGACCGGCGGGCAGCACCGCGTCCAGCGCCCGCAAGAACCCGTCCACGAGGCGTCGCTCGATCGGGTGCTCGACCCGGTACTTGTCGAGGTGTTCCCGGTCGGCGTCGTCCGCCGAAGACGCATCGTGGGGCAAGGTCAAAGGGCCTCCGGGGCATCCCGGTCGACGATCGGTGAAGGAGCCATCGTACTGGAGGTCCGCAGGTAGGGTTCTCCGGGCCTGCCGGCACGCCTCCCATGACCAAGCTCATCATCCAGATCCCCTGCCTCAACGAGGCGGAGCAGCTCCCGATCGCGCTGGCGGCCCTCCCGCGCGACGGTGCGCGGGGTTCGACGAGGTCGAGTGGCTCGTCATCGACGACGGATCGACCGACGACACCGTCGCGGTGGCCCGGGCCCTCGGCGTCGACCACGTCGTGAAGCTCACGAACAACAAGGGCCTGGCCTACGCCTTCGAGGCCGGGCTCGATGCCGTCGCTCAAGCTGGGTGCCGACGTCATCGTCAACACCGACGCCGACAACCAGTACGACGCGGCCGACATCCCCGCTCTCGTCGCGCCCATCGTCGACGGGCCAGGCCGACATGGTGGTGGGCGATCGCAACGTGACTGGCGATCGAGCACTTCTCGGCCACCAAGAAGCGCCTGCAGCGGCTGGGCAGCGCCGTGGTGCGGCGGGCCTCGGGCACCGAGGTGCCCGACGCCACGTCCGGCTTCCGGGCCTACAACCGCGAGGCCGCCCTGGGGCTCACGGTCGTCTCCCGCTTCACCTACACGCTCGAGTCGCTCATCCAGGCCGGCAAGGGCCTGGTGGCCGTCACCCACGTGCCCGTGGGCACGAACGAGAAGCTGCGCGAGTCGCGGCTGTTCGGCTCGATGTCGACCTACGTGCGTCGCAACGGCGTGGCGCTCTTCCGGATCTACACCGCCTACGAGCCGCTGCGGGTGTTCACGACGCTGGCCGTCCTGCTGTGGGTGGCGGCGCTCGCCGCGTGGAGCCCGTTCCTGTGGGACTGGATCGTCAACGGACGACGGGCCGGCCACCTCCAGTCGGTCATCCTCGGCGGCGTCCTGCTGATGGCCGGCCTGCAGTCGCTTCGCCCTCGGCGTGATCGCCGACCTCATCTCCGCCCACCGGATCGTCAGCCAGCGCACGCTCGAGCGCGTCCGCCGAGTCGAGCTCGCCCTCGGCGTCCCCCCGTCCCACTACGCCCCAGCACCCGACGCCGACCCCGCGGACTGACCCCGCGCGCCGCAAGCTCACGTTCTCTGTGCGCAGCCACGCCCCGGCATGGCGGGGCTGGCTGCGCACAGAAGCGATGGTTTCTCTGGGTCGAGCGCGGAGGAGGCGGCGGGAGCGGTCGATGTCGATCACGTAGAGGTAGCAGCGTGATCTCGCCGTCGGGGCCCTTGCCGAGGCGGCTGTCGACCACGACCTCGTCGGGCCGGCTGGTGAGCGTCGGCTCGATCGGACCGGGTGGGCGGGCAGCGTGGCGATGGCTCTGGCTCACGATGCCCGCCGGACGCAGCGTGTTGAACACGGGTGTCTCCGACGACGACAGCACGACGAGTCGGCGCCCCTGCTCGGCCCACTCCACGGCGAGGCGGGCCACGTCGACCGGCTCGAGGTCGGCGGTGGCGCCGGCGCTGGGGACGTCGCACCAGACGCCCACCGGCACGGACATCATGAGCGAGAGGATCCCGTCGATGGTGACGAGCACCGCGTCGTCGGGCTGGAGGATCTCGCACACGGCGGCCATGCGATCGCGCATCGGCACCTGGGCCCGGACGTCGCGCGTCGGCCAGGTGATGGCGGCCGCGCTGGTGACGCGTCGACCCGGCGACGATCAGCGCTGCGAACGCCCCGACCGGAGGGCTCGCAGGCCCCGGCCGGGCCTGGATCGCCCGCCGACCAGAGGGCCCGGCAGCCGACGGCCACCCCGATGGCGAGCCCCGGCATGGCCACGGCGGCGAACCGGCGCATGGCCCACGGGTGGTCAGGGGTGATGTTGGGAGACCAGAGGTAGAGGACGAGCGTGCACGAGCACCGAGCCGAGGGCGGCGATGGCCGCCGGCTCGAACCGTCTCCGGCCCAGCCCGACGACCGCCCACAGCAGGCCGGCCAGCGCGATGACCATCGGGATCGGGGCCGTAGTACCAGCCCAGCCATCGCATCGAGATCGTCGCGGCCTGGGGCAGGTACGACAGGATGTTCACGCCTTCGGTGGCCGATCGGGCAGGTCGCCAGGATCGGGCCGCAGCCACCACGCGAACGCGAAGAAGCCGGTCAGGCCCACGGCCGTGGCGATCAGGAGGCCACGTAGGAGAGGCGTCGCTTCGAGAGTCGAGGGCTCGCCCCCTGCCGCTGGCGCGCCGCTGCCAGAGGTGCGAGGCGACGAACCAGCCGACGAGGCCGGCGACCACCGCCGCGCCGAGCATGGCCGGGAGGCGGGGAGCGAGGGCCTCGTCGTAGTAGCCGCCGGTCAGCGTGGACGTGTCCCACAACCGATGGCGGACGTGACGAGCAACGCCATCCGGCACCAGAGGCGCCGCTGCCTCGTGGCTCGCCGCGATCGCGAGGTGACGCCGATCCGCACGGCGAGCACCAGGGCCAGGGTGATCGGTGCCAGGTAGAGGTACCCGTCGACGCGAGCCATGTTGGTGGCGCCCAGCGTCAGGCCGGCGAGGAGCCACAGCGGCACCGGTCCGGGAGACCGGACCGCCAGGTGGAGGAGCCACAGCCCCCCGAAGACGAGCACGGTCGTGATCGGCTCCGAGTACGTGTCTCGTGCGAACACCGTGAACGGCATCGTCACCCCGTGACGGCGACCGCCACCGTCGGCCCAGCGAGCGCCGCCAGCGTGCTGGCGAAGGCGTAGAGGCACAGCAGGCCGAGAGCCGGCCAGGACCGGGGTCACCAAGAACAGGCCTGTCTCGGCCCCCCAGCCGCCCAGAGCCAGGGTGACGGCGGTCAGGTGGGGGAACTGCGGTTCGAGCGTGCCGTCGCCACGGATCGGGGAGAAGCCGGCCCCGTTGGGCGACACGCCGTCAGCGTCGACGAACGGGCCGACCGGGCCGGGGACCAGCACGTCGCCTTCGTCCATGAGGTGACGAGCGGTCGTGACGTAGACGCCCGGGTCGCGGTCGGCGACGAGGTGCTGGCCGTGCTGAGCTCCGTTGTAGACGGAGACCGCCACCGCGAAGGCGACCACGACCGCGGCCGCGGCGTGGGCCGAGCGGGGGCTGGCCCAGCGGGGCACGGCTCGGACGGCGAGCACCACCGCGGGACCGGCCAGGGCGAACGTGCCCAGCCACACGACCGGGGGCGTGAAGGCGCCCGCCATCGCCGCCAGGACTCCGACCGTGCAGGCCGCGAGCAGGACCACGAGCGTGACGGTGAGCGAGAGGGCCAGCCAGCGAGGCGGCAGGTCGGAGCTGGTCGGTTCCGGCGGAGGTGCCGGGTCGGGGGAAGGTGCGAGGCTCCCCGCGGAGCCGCCCGCCATCGACGCGGCGGCGGCTCGCTGTGCGGCGCTCAACGGGCTGCGGGCCGGCGGGCGCGCACGGCCGTGCGCTGCAGGGACCGCTCCCAGGCGTCGATCACGACGGGCCAGGCGTAGCGCTGCTTCGACGTGGCGGCGCCCCGCCTGCCCCAGAGCGTCGCGGCGGGCGCGGTCGCCATGGAGCAGCTCGGCCGCGGCGCCGAGCTCGGCTGCGCCTTGCACCAGCAGACCGCCGCCGCTGCGCTCGACGTGGCCGCGGAGCACGTCGTTCCCACCGAAGGCGATGACCGGGGTGCCCTGCCGCCCAGGCCTCGGTCACGACCATCCCGAAGCTCTCGTAAGGCGACGGGTGCACCAGGGCCACGGCGTCGCGCATGGCGGCGTTGCGGGTCGGGTCATCGGCGTCGCTCACCACGACGACGTCCGGGTGCTCGCCCGGGTCCACGACCGCCTCGCCGAGCAGCACCAGCCGCAACGCCGAGGGCCGGGCCGCCTTGAGCGCGACGAAGGACTCGACCAGCCAGCTCGTGCCCTTGCTGGGGTCGATGCGACCCACGTAGAGCAGATACGGGTCGTCACCGACCCCGAGGTCAGGCGCGGCCGCGGTGGGCTGGTCCAGCTCGGCGCCCAGGCCGACGACGTGGTGTGGGCCGCTCAGCCGGAAGCGCCGCCGGACGAGATCTGCCTCCTCAGGGGTGAGGAAGAGGAGCGTGTCGGCCAGGTGGGCCACCCGGTCGAACACGGGGAGGGCCGAGGGGCGGCTCGTCGTGGGCGCAGGGGACGAGCGCGGTCGCCGTGTGCGGCGCCGCTGCAGGGAGCCCGTCAGTGGTGGTGGCGTACAGGTAGGTGAAGAAGACCGCCACATCGAAGCGCCTCGCCTCGGCGTCGAGCCAAGGGACCAGCTCGGGCACACAGGGGCCCTGGGCGCGAAGCCAGTCGCGCTCGCAGTCCACCGTCGACCGGTGGGGTGGCCGCACCCACGCGGTGGTGCAGCCGCCCGAAGATCTCAGGGTCTCGGAACGGGTCGACGCGGCAGTCGATGCACGGTCACGCCCTCACGGAGCTCTGTTCCGGCAGTCAAGTCGCCTGACCAGTCGACGTAGGACCGGGCCGTGGTGGTCAGCACCTCGACGGCATGACCGCGCTCGGCCAGCCGCTCGGCCACCTCTCTGGCGGCCTGCTCGGCCCCACCCCGGACCTCGGGTCCGTAGCGCTGCACGACGAAGAGCAGTCGGAGGGGGCTCACTGCAGCCCCAGAGCGGCCAGCAGGCGACGCTCCGGCTTCGGAGGCTCGGGGGGCCGAGATCGGCGCGGGGCGCGGATGCCGGCCACGAGCGCAGCAGCCAGGTCGGCCGATCCGGCGTGGGACGGCACCGGCACGAGCGCGGCCTCGGGCATCCAGGCCGTGGTCGCGTCGAGGGGCGCAACGACGGGCAGCCCGCGAGCTGCTGCCCCCCGCATGTAAGGGTCGAGGCTGGCCGGTTGCGGCGCGACCAGCGCCCTGGCGTCGTCGAGGCGGGCGACCACCTCGGCGTCGCTCTTCGGCTCGACGAGCTCACACGCCACCAGCCCGCGCCGGGTGATCGTCTGGTGCAGCCGGTTCGCGATACCAACGGCTGGACGGCCCACAGATCGACAGGACAGCTCCGGGCTCGTGGTGGGTCAGCACGAGCTCGAAGGCGTCCAGCAGCGAGCTCGATCCCGCGGCTCGGCTCGACCGGGCCCACGTAGAGGAGGCGGGGCGCGGGGTGGCGCGACAGCGTCGTCGGCGGTCACGGGATCGGGCTCGAGCGACCCGATGTCGGCGAGGCTCGGATCGAGCGGACGCACGTCGTGGTAGCCGAGGCCCCGCAGCTCCTCGCGGGCCGTGGCGTCAGCGGCGAGCGCTCGAACGGTCTGCGCCCGCAAGGCTCGGAGGACGCCCCGCTGGCTGCCCGCCGTCGACCCGTGGTGCACGAGAGTCAGACGGTGCCCTACGAGGTCGGGGAGGAGCGGGGCCAGGGTCTCGCCACCGTCCACGGTGTGGACCACCAGCGCCGAGCCGATGGCGCCGAGATCCGACGACCCGTCGACACGGTCCGCAGGGGACCGACGACCTCGCTCCGCACACCCGACCCGGCCAGCAGGTTCTGCCACGAGCGGGCGGTGGCGGCCACCGGGTCGGCGGCGCCGAGCCGTCCCGACGACCTGGACCACGGCCGCCGGCGGTGTCATCGAGTGGCCAGCACCGCGTAGTCCTGGGGGCCGAACAGAAGGTCGTTGAGGCGCTCGATGGTGCGGTTCACGCCGTCGACCAGCCGGCGTCGGACCCGGTCACGGCCGGCAGCTTCTCTGCCATCGGGTGGGAACGACCGGTGCTGCACCTCGACCGACGCGAAGCCGGCCTCCTGGCACAGGAAGCTCAGGTAGAGCGGGTGGATCGGGGTCGTGTGGGTGGGGTCGAGGTAGAGCGCGTGCCCGTACACGTAGAGCGACGCCGGGTTGATCGTCTCGGCCACGAGCAGGCCGCCCGGCCGGAGCTTGTCGGCGGCCAGTGCGATGAGCTCCACGAGGCTCTGCGGCGGGCAGGTGCTCGACGACCTGGACGAGCACGAGGACGCCGAGCGATCCGGCGTCGGCGGCCGACAGCACCTCGAGGGCGTCGCCCATCTCGACGTCGAGGCCCTGGGCGACGGGCCAGGGCCACGGACTCGGCGTCGCTGTCGATGCCACGCGCGTCGGCCCCGCGCGCCACGAGGAGGCGCAGCAGGTCGCCGGCTCCGCAGCCGAGGTCGAGCACCGGGCCGCCCGCGGCGGCGATGCGATCGGCAAGGTCGGCGTAGCGGTCGTCGAGCGCCTGCGGGTCGCCTCGGAACGCTTCTGTGAAGCGTTGGCTGCTGAACCACGGCTCGAACGCGGCTGTCCTGGGCCTCGGCCTCGAGGGCGGAGAGTCGGGCGCTGGTGTCGAGGTCGGTGGGCGTCCAGGCTCGGTGACGCTCGGCCTCGAGCGAAGCGGTCGTGCAGGGCGTCGAGCTCTCCCTCGAGGTCGGGGTGCTGGTGCGTGCCGGCCCGCACCGTGTCCGCCAGCATGGCGAGCACGGCGTCGAGGGCGGCTCGGTGGGCGGCGACCTCTGTCAGTCAGCTGCTGGATCGCAGCGGCCGTCCCACCCCGGCTCCGGCTCAGCTCAGCCGGCGCGCCCGGCGCGGCCTGCAGGGCGGCGTGGGCCTGCTCCAAGGCGGGGAGAGGGTCGCCTGCGCCCCGAGCCGCGAGCCGGGCCAGGTGGGCCGTGATCTCGGAGTCGCGCTCCGGTCCGATCTGCTCGGCGATCTGCGCCGCCAGCTCGCGCATCAGCGCCTCGAGTCGCGCTGCGTCTGGAGCCGGGTCGGTCACGGGGCGAGAGCCTACCGACGTGGCTGGGCCGGCTCCGGCAGCGTCGGGCCGCGTGACCAGGGACGCATGGGCCGCCCAGGTCGACAGGTAGAGTCGCCAGCCGTGACCGAGTCGGCCCGCCCCCCTGCTCCCGACCACGCGGGCCTTCTCCCGGGCCGTGGCCGAGGAGCTGGCTACCGGTCCGTCCCGACCTGGGTGGCCGGCCGACGAGCTGGAACGGATCGAGGCCGCGTCCGGCGCCGCACCAGGCGCAGCGCGGCGTCCAACCTGGCCAGCCACCTGCGGGCCCTCGAGCACGCCGCCGACATCGACATCGCGGCGCCCACGGCGTCGTCTCGGGCGGCCGGCCGGGGCGTGAAGGTGGCCATCAGCCGGGCCACGGGCTGGTACGTCGGACACATCGCGGCCCAGGTCCGACACCTCGGCGTGGCTACCGCGCGGGCCGTGCGAGGCCACGGCAGCGCGGGTGGACGAGCTCGAGCAGCGGGTCGACCGCCCTGGAGCACCCCGAGGCGCGAGGACGGGCCGTGACCACCGTCCACCAGATCATCCCGGTGCTCGCTCCTCACGACGCCGTCGGCAACCACACGCTGCAGGTCCGGGATGCGCTGCGGAGCGCAGGCTTCGAGTCCGAGGTGTTCGCCGAGATGCGCCTCGGCCACCAGCGCGAGGTGGGACGGTCCGATCGACGACTATCCCGCCGAACGGGCTGCCGACCTGCTCATCTACCAGAGCTCCACCGGCTCGACCTTGGTCGACTGGCTGCTCGGGCGGCCCGAGCCGCTGGCCGTGAACTACCACAACATCACGCCGGCCTCGTTCTTCGAGGCGTGGGACGACCAGGGCGCCTCGATCGATGCGCCGGGCGCGCGTGCAGCTCGGCGCGCTGGCCCGCCGCTCCCGGCTGGCCCTCGCCGACTCGCCGTTCAACGCAGCCGAGCTGACCGACCTCGGCTACGCGCCCGTGGTCGTCTCGCCGCTGCTCCTCGACCTCGACGCCCGCCTCGCTGCACCGGACCCGGAGGTCGCCGAGCCACCTGGCCCGCACCCGCGCCGGCACGTCCTGGCTCTTCGTCGGTCGGCTGGCGCCCAACAAGTGCCAGCACGACCTCATCGCGGCGTTCGCCGCCTACCGCGCCGCCTACGACAGCGGGGCCCGGCTGACCCTGGTCGGAAGCGAGGCGGCGCCGTCGTACTCCGACGCTCTGTACGGGCTGGTCGACGACCTCGGCCTCCAGGGCGCAGTGACCTTCACGGGGTCGGTCAGCGACGCCGAGCTGGCCGCCTACTACGACGACGCCGACGCCTTCGTGTGCCTGTCGCAGCCACGAGGGCTTCTGCGTGCCGCTGCTCGAAGCCATGCGCCACGACGTGCCGGTGGTGGCCCTGGCGGCGGCCGCCGTCCCGGACACCGTGGGGCCCGCCGCCGTGCTGCTGGAGCAGTCGACGCCGGCGCTCGTCGCCGCCTCCGTCCACCAGCTGCTCGCCGACGAGCCGTTCCAGCAGTCGCTCGTGGCCGCCGGCCGGGGCGTCGCTGGCCGACCACGCCCTGGCCCCGTCGGCTGCCACGTTCGTCGACATCGTGCGCAAGCACCTGGCGCCGGTGGCTGACCGCGAGGGCACCATCGCCTTCGTCACCCCCCGCTACGGACCCGACGTGGTCGGCGGCTCGGAGGCCGTGATGCGAGAGGCAGCCCACGGCCTGGCGGACCGAGGCTGGGACGTCGAGGTGCTCACCACGCCGGCCCGCGATCACTACACCTGGGCCGACGCCTATCCCGCTCGGCACGTCAGAGGTCGACGGCGTGACCATGCGTCGGTTCCCTCTTGTCCGCGAGGAGGGCCGCTATCCCGGGCCAAGCCGACCGAGGCGACCTCGAGCGGCGAATCGCCGAGGGCGTGCCCCTCGACGAGGGGCAAGAGCAGGCATGGGTCAACGGGCTCTTCCGGGTGCCCGACCTCTACCACCACCTGCTGGCCGGGCCGGCTGCCTACCGCGCCATCGTGCTTCTCGCCCTACCTGTTCTGGACCACCCTCGTGGGCGCCGCCGTGGCACCGGAGCGGTCACGATCGTGATGCCGTGCCTGCACGACGAGGGCTACGCCAGGCTGCGCATAGTGGCCCGAACCCACTCGAAGGTGGCTCGAGCCTGGTACCTGTCGGGGCCCGAGGCCGACCTGGCTCGGGAGCTGGGCCTGGACCCGGGCGCCAGCGACCTCACGGGCGCCGGCGTGCCCGTGCCCGCCCACTACGACGCCGACGGCTTCCGGGCCCGGCACGGTCTTCCGCGGCCCTTCATCCTCTACGCCGGCAGGCGGGAAGAGGGCAAGGGGTGGCCCGTGCTCGTGGCCGCCTTCGCCGACGCCGTCGCCCGCGGTGCCGACCTCGACCTGGTGACGATGGGCGTCGGCGAGGTGGGCGCGCCGCCGTCGGTCGCTGACCGAGTGCACGATCTCGGGTTCCTTCCCGACGACGAGGCGCCCCACGCCTTCGCCGCGGCTGCGGCCTACGTCCAGCCCAGTCGAAACGAGAGCTTCTCGCGCACGGTGATGGAGGCCTGGATGGCAGGCACCCCAGTGCTGGCCAACGCCGAGAGCGCCGTCGTGGCCTGGCACTGCGAGCGGTCCGGCGCCGGCGTCACCTGGACCGGCGGCGACGAGCTGTCCGCCGCCATCGAGGCCGTCGCCGTCTCGCCCGGCGCCTTCGAGGCCCTCGCCGCTCCGGGCCGGGACTACGTGCTCGAGCACTACACGTGGCCCACGGTGCTCGACCAGATGGAGCGCAGCCTCGAGCAGATGCCGTGGCCGTCCTGATGGCGAAGGCGAGGGGTGGGGGGTCGACGTGCGCTGGCTGATCGTCGGGCCCTACGTGCCCGAGCAGGGTTCGGGGCCGGCGGCCGCCGCCGCGGCCGTGCGCCAGCGCCTGGCTGCGGGGGACACCGTGGTGGTCGTGTCGCCCCGTCCGACGGCGGCGCACGCCACATGCCGCTGCAGGGGGTCGAGGCGATGTGGGCCCTGACCCAGCTGGCACGGGCCGAGCGAGCCGAGGGCATCTGGGTGCGCATCGAGGCCGGCATCCTGCTGCAGTCCGGCACGGACCGTCGCCAGCGCTCTGACCGAGCGCGCTGGCGCTCGCCCTCGCTGCTGCGCCGGTTCGACCACGAGCGTGGTCGACGTCGGCGACGTCGGTCTCCTCCCCGGCGGCCGGGCCGGCAAGCCCGTGTTCGCCGCGGCCAGCCGCTTCGAGACCCACGACGAGCGCGACACGGCCACCTTGGTCGCCAACGGCGCGCCTGCCGCCAAGGTCACCCAGATCGAGACCTCGAGCGGCCCTACGGGGACGCCACCCAGCGGTCCGGTCGGCCCGTTCGACTACCCGCCCCCAGAGGTCCTGCGAGAGCTGCCCGGCGACCGCCACGCCATCGAATCGGCTGTGCGCGCTCGTGCCGCCGAGCTGTGCGCGGCCCGGCTCGAGTCCGCATCCAGCGGCTGAGCTCACTCGATCTGTGCGCTGGCAGCACCGCTTGGCGGTGCTGGCTGCGCACAGAAGCCGTCCCCCCCGAACCTCGACGGCGAGGGGATCAGGCGCCGGGGTGGCCGGGGGTGACCTTGGCGGCGAGATCGGCGATGCCGACGACGCCGGTACCTCCGACGACGGTGACCTGCCTGCTTCGGCCACGAAGTCGTACTCGGTGACGACGTCGTGGGTGTGGACGCCGACGTCGATGAGGTAGGTGCCGTCGACGAGGTTGAAGGCGGGGATCTCGAAGGTCACCCACCCCGTGCCCTCGATGCCGGCGATGGGCTGACCGAGGACGTCTGAGTTGCAGCCGTACACGGTGATGTCGGCGGTGTCCCGCACGGCCAGGGCGAACGCGACGTCGGTCGTTGGCTCGTCGCACTCGTAGCGGACGGCAACCGTCACCGGCTCGCCGGGCGACAGCGACCGCCGGTCGGCGGAGTCGGGCCAGGTGATCTCGACCTCCTCGATGCGCACGGTGCGCGTGATCCGGTGGCCGTGGCTGAGGACGCGGTCGCTCTGCGAGGTGCTCGCCGAGCAACCGCTCGCGGAAGACGAGGATGGCCGAGGCCGGGTCGTCGATCGTGATCGGGCGGCCGTGGTCGAGGACCATGACCCGGTCGCAGATCCGGCGCACGAGATCGGCGGCGTGGGACACGAAGATGATCGTGCGACCGTCGCGCTGGAACCCTCGCACCCGCTCGAGGCACTTCTGCTGGAAGGCCTCGTCGCCCACCGAGAGCACCTCGTCGACGAGCAGCACGTCGGGCTCCACGTTGATGGCCACGGCGAAGCCGAGCCGCACGTACATGCCCGACGAGTAGTGCTTCACCTGCTCGTCGATGAACTGCTCGAGCTCGGCGAAGGCCACGATGTCGTCGAAGCGCAGCTCGATGTCCTTCCGGGACATGCCGAGGATCGAGGCGTTGAGGAAGACGTTCTCGCGGCCGGTGAGGTCGGGATGGAACCCGGCGCCCAGCTCGAGCAGCGAGGCGATGCGGCCCCGCACCTGGATCTCGACCCTCGGTCGGGCTGAGGATGCCGCCCACGCACTTGAGCAGCGTCGACTTGCCGGAGCCGTTGTGGCCGAGCAGGCCGACCGTCTCGCCCTCGGCGATGTCGAGGTCGATGTCGCGCAGGGCCCAGAAGTCCTTGTAGCCGCGCTTGGGCCGGCCCAGGTTGATCGCCCGCTCCTTGAGCGAGCTCTGCCGGTCCTGGTTGATGCGGAAGCGCTTGGAGACGCCCTGGATCGAGATGGCGGTCGTCACAGCGTCACAGCTCCTCGGCGAAGTTCGACCTCGAGGCGCCCGAAGACGTGGACGGCGAGCACGAAGAGCCCGACCGCCACAGCCCCCACGATGGCGAGGTTGCGCAGGTACCAGAGGGGGCTGCCGTCGGGGAGCACGAACACGGTGGTGCCGGTGCCGTCGACGAACGAGTCCGTGCCGTAGATCGCCCGCTGCAAGGTGATGACGACCGGGAGCATCGGGTTGAGCAGCGTGAGGCTCGTGCTGAGGCCCTGCTCGCTCGAGCTTGTCGGCCGGCAGCTGCCAGGCGTAGACGATCGGCGTCATCCAGAACCATCCGAGCAGCACCAGCTCGAGCAGGTGCTGCAGGTCCCGGACGTACACGTTCAGGGCCGAGAACAGGATGGCCAGGCTGGCCGTCAGGAGCAGGAGCACCAGCAGCGCGGGCACGAGCAGCCACAGGTACTCCACGGCCACTCCGTACTGGAACACGACGAGGGCCGCGAGCAGCACGAGGGCCTGCAGGAAGAAGTGCACGAGGTTGGCGCCCACGGTCGCCAGCGGGAGGATCTCGCGGGGGAAGTACACCTTGTTGACGAGCGAGCCGTTGTTGACGATCGAGCCGGTCGCCGCCGTGAGGCTGCCGCTGAACAGGTTCCACGAGAGCAGCCCCGACAGCAGGTAGATGGCGAAGTACGGGATGCCGCTGCCCAGGATGACCTGGAACACGACGTAGAACACGGCCAGGTACATGGCCGGGTTCAGCATCGACCAGAAGAAGCCAAGGCTGCTGTCCTTGTACTTGACCTTCAGCTCCTTGCGCACGAGGCCGACGAGGAGCTCGCGGTAGCGCCAGACCGCCTTCATGCGCTGGACGACGGAGCGGTCGGGCGCGATGACCAGGATGGGCGGGTCGGGGGTGGTCATGGGCGCGGGCATCGTACCTGTGGGCGCGGCCCGCTCCCCACTCAGTCAAGCCGCCCAGGACCTGTTCGCTACAGTCCCTGGTCGTGCCCGCCCAGCAGCTCGTCGACTCGCTCAGCGGGTTCCTGGCTCGCCACTCGGACCGCCGCGGCTTCCTGCGACGGAGCGCGCTGGTGGGCACGGCGCTGGCCGCCGCACCCGGCTCCTACGTGCTCCGACCCGGCTCCGCGTACGCCGCCGTGTGCTCCTGCTCGGGCAGCTCGTGCGCCTGCGGGTCTCGGTGCTGCGATGGCTACACCGAGTTCTGCTGCACCCTTGCGGGCGGCTCGAACAAGTGCCCGCCAGGATCGATCATGGCCGGCTGGTGGAAGGCGGACGGGTCCGGCTTCTGCGGTCCGAACCAGCCCCGGTACTACATGGACTGCAACGCCCGCTGCGGGTCGTGCGGCTGTGGGGCGAGCGGCGTGTGCGACGGCACCTGCTCGGGCACACGGTGCGGCTGCGCCAACGGCAGCTGCGGCAACCGCAAGTCGGGCTGCACGAAGTTCCGCTACGGGCAGTGCAACCAGGCCACTCCCTGCGTCGGCCCGATCATCTGCCGCGTCGTCTCCTGCCGCACGCCGTGGTCCTTCGACCCCACCTGCACCACGGCGGTCGCCACCGACGAGAACACCCGCTTCCACGACGCAGCCTGCCTCCACGTCGACCCCCGGCCCGTGCCCGCCCTGGCCACCTTCCGCGACGGCACCTGGCGGCTGCGGCGGACGCTCACGAGCGGCGCCCCGGACATCGAGTTCGGCTTCGGCCAGGCCGGCGACGTGCCCATCACGGGCGACTGGAACGGTGACGGCGTCGTCGGCATCGGCGTGCGTCGCGGCAGCACCTTGATCCTCCGCAACTCCCCGACGGCCGGAGCGCCCGACTACATCTTCGACTGGGGTCGGCCCACTGACGTGCCCTTCACGGGTGACTGGAACGGCAACAGGACCACTGGGGTCGGCATCCGCCGCGGCCGCACCTGGTACCTCAAGAACTTCCTGGACGCTCGCCCGCACGACATCGAGTTCGACTGGGGTCGGCCCGAGGACATCCCGCTCATCGGGGACTGGGACGGCGACGGTCGCCCCGGGGTGGGCATCCTCCGCGGACAGACCTGGTACCTCAAGAACCGACTCGACAGCAGCCCGCACGACCTCGAGTTCACCTGGGCGCCCACCGCGTCGCTCCTCGAATCCCTGGCACCGACCGGTATGAGCCTCCCGGTGGCCGTCGACTGGAACGACAACGCCACCGTCGGGATCGGGCTCGTGCAGGGCACGACCTGGCACATGAAGAACGCGCTCGACGGCGCTCAGAACCAGCGCCGACTCGACTTCGGCCAACCCGGTGACATCCCTCTCGCGTGGGGGGTGCCGCGCTCGTGACGACGGCCGTCGTCGTCGCCCTCGGCGCGTCGTCGTGGCGCTGCTCACGGTTCTCGTCGTCGGCCTCCTGCGCAGCCACGCCGAGATCCTGCGCGCCCTCCACGAGCTGGGCATCGGCGAGGACGGGGTCCTCGGCAGCGGTGGTGCGACCGCGCCTCGGTTCGATGTCCGACCAGGTGTCTCGCTCCCGCGTGGCGAGGATCGGGTCGAGCGCCGTGACGGACGTCGTCGGCGTCGACCCCTGGGGCGACCCGCTCAGCGTCGCCGTCGCTGGGCGCCGAGCACCGCACGCTCCTGGTCTTCCTCTCGAGCGGCTGCCTCACCTGCCAGGACTTCTGGCAGGCCTTCGCCGATCCCGGCTCGCTCGGGCTGCGGGCCGACGTGCGGCCGGTGATCGTGGTGAAGGACGCCGCTCAGGAGAGCATGACCAAGGTGCAGGAGCTGGCGCCCGAGGCGGTTCCGGTCGTCTCCACCAGTGGGCCGTGGGAGACCTACGGCATCCCGGTGGCGCCCTACTTCGTGCTCGTCGACGGACCGACCGAGCGGGTGCTCGGCGAGGGTGCGGCCGGCACGTGGGACCAGGTCCGCAACCTGCTCAACCAGGCCCTCGACGACTTGGCCGAGATGGAGGGCCCGTCGTGGCAGCGGGGCCGCCGGGCCGCGGCCGTCCGGCTCGACGAGATCGCGGAGGACGAGCTGCGCCGGGCCGGCATCACGCCCGGCCACCCGAGCCTGTACGGCGAGGACGCAGGCTGATGCTGTTGCAGAGCCCCGGCATCAGCCTCGAGCTGCCTCGGGGGTGGGAGGGTCGCGTGCGCCCTCGCGGGCCTGAGCCGATCGAGGGCGGCGCGCCGGTCGGCGTTCGGGCGACAGCCCTCGGCCCGTTCGACGGCCCGCAGCCGGTGGTGGTGCAGGCGGCCAACTTCGCCCTGCCGCCCTCGTTGGGCGACTTCGGCGGCGGGGCGGTCGAGACGATGACCACGAGAG
The DNA here is from genome assembly GCA_963846555.1 of uncultured Microthrixaceae bacterium. GTDB lineage: Bacteria > Actinomycetota > Acidimicrobiia > Acidimicrobiales > VFJN01 > VFJN01. Next base: position 2,606,023 of record CAWJWI010000004.1, on the reverse strand, counting down.
ACCTGTTCCTCACCCTGTTCGAGTACGGCCCCGAGTCGGTGGGCATGCCGTTGTTCGCCCGCCAGGGCATGCCCCGGGTGCTGCGCCCGACCGACCTGGATCCGTGGTCGTTGCGCACCCCCCTGCCGGGGATGAGCGGAACGCAGGTCTTCTTCACCGAGCAGGGTCGGGCGTTCTGCCTCTACGTCGCCCTCGGCAGCCACCTTCGCCGCTTCCGCACGCTGCCCCTCGTCAGCAGCGTGCTCCGGTCCGTCCAGATCGGCTGACTCGACGGGTGTGGCGCCCCCGTGGAGCGCTCAGCCGGCGGGTTGCAGGTCGAGGGCGGAGCGGAGGGCATCCAGGAGGAGGGGGGCGGTGCGGCTGCGGTCATAGCTGGCCACTCGCGTGGCGCCCCGCTCGACCATGGCGGCCTGGAGGGCCAGGTCAGTGGCCAGGCGGTGGACCGCGGCCGAGACCGTGGCCGGGTCCTTGACCGGCAGGAGCAGCCCTCCGCTGCCGACCGTCTCGGGAAGGGCGCTGGACGCGTAGGCCACCACCGGCACGTCGTTCGCCATGGCCTCGAGCACGGGGATGCAGAACCCCTCGTGGTCGGACAGGCACACGAACACGTCGGCCTCTGCGTACTCGCGGGCCAGCTCGGCCGGGTCGACGCCCCCCACGAGGTGCACGGCGCCGTCGAGCCCCAGCTCGGTGATCAGCTCCCGCAGCGCCTTGGTGTATGCCGGTGCCGCGTCCCGACCCACCAGGTGCAGCTCGGCCTCGGGGTCGTGCACGGCCCGGTGCCAGGCCAGAGCGAGCACGAGGTCGTGCTGGGCCTTGTTGGGCACGATCCGGCCCACGAACAGCCACCGCCGGCCAGGGCGGTTGGTGCGGGACGGGTGCGGATGCCGGAGGTCGGCGACGTCGAGGAGGATCGGGACCACCGCGGTACGGGCAAAGCCGGCTGTCCGCAGGTCCGCCGCGTTGAAGGCGGAGTCGCCGATGCCGAGAACCGAACGAGCAGCGAGGTCACCCAGCTGCCCGCGCCCCCAGCTGACGAGGTGGGCCATGTCCGGCGCCCAGCGCAGCAGGTGAGCCACGGGCGTGAGGTTGTGGTAGTCGACGACGAGCGGCTCGGGTCGGGCCAGCAGCCGGTCGACGACCTCGTTCCCGATCGAGCACTGGTAGAGGAGAGCCAGCCCGGGGGTTCCCGGCGGGGGGAGGGCGGCGAGCGGACGGGCCTCGGCCTGCAGCGCCGGGGCGATGTCGTCGCTGAAGATCTCTGACTGGAGCCCGGCTTGGCGCAGCGCGTCACGAACGGCTCGCGTGTGACCGCCGACGGCGTCGCCCGGTGAGAGCGTCGGGACGACCTGGTGGACGGTGTGGATCGCCGTCACCAGTGCGCCGCGATCACGTGAACGCCCGTGGCCTCGTGCACCTGCACGTCGTGACCGCCGCGCGCCTCGAGCAGGTGCGCCCAGGTCTCGGGGTGCAGCGGCCCTGGCCCGGCCAGGTCCCGGACGACGGGGTCCACGATGCCAGCCCAAGCCGACGGAGCGATCGAGACGATCGCGACCCACCCTCCGGGGGCGACCGCGGCGACCAGGTGGTCGAGGGCGTCGAGCCGGGCGGACAGGGGCCCGACGTCGACCACCCGGTAGCCGACCACGACGGCTGCGTCGGCGCGGGGCAGCGTGGTCAGCTCGGCCGAGGTGCCGGCGTCGCGGCGGGTCCCGGGGCAGCGGCTCTCGAGGGAGCCGAGCACCGTCGCCACCCGGGCCCGCACGTCGGGCACTCGGGCGATGACCGTCTCGTGCCCATCGTGCTCGAGGTGGCGCACGCGCTGGTCGAGCTCGCGCACGGCGGCGGAGAGCCCTCCCACCAGCACGGTCGTCTGCTGGGCCAGGTGGCGGGCCACGAAGGCCCCCGCCTTCCGCACGGCCCCCTTCAGATGGGGTACGACGGGGCGAGAGGAGTCGAGCGGGGCATCCACGTCGATGTTGGCCCGACGGTCCACGTCGTCGAGGAGCGCGGCGACTCCCGTCCCCGCTGGTGCCGAAGCGGCTGGCTGCGGCAGCCAGCCGCGCATCGAGCTCGGGTTGGGCGGCCCGGTCGGCGGCCGCGGACTCGGTGATCTCGACCACCGAGCGCCAGGGGTCGGGAAGCTCCTCAGCCATCCGACGATCCTCGCACGCCACGCGCCTCGACCCCACGAACCAGGCTCCCGAACGCGAACCTGCGGCAGAAACCGAGGAAGACCCTCGTTAGGTGCCGCAGGTTGGTGGAGGGTCACGCTCGAAGCTCGAACCTGCGGCAGAAACCGAGGAAGACCCTCGTTAGGTGCCGCAGGTTCGTGGGGGTGGTGGGTCAGGGCTGATCGGGGAGGGGGGCGTGGCCTTCGTCGACGACGAGGTCGAGCAGACGGGCCAGGAACGACGCCATCTGGTCGCGGCGGACGTCCTGGCCCGGACGGTAGGTGCCGTTGCTGAATCCCGTGGCGATGCCGGCGCTGGCGGCCCGGTCGACGTTGGATCCGTGGGTGGGGTCGCGGTCGCGGAACCAGCTGCGGTCTGTCGGCAGCGTCTGGCCCGTCACGAGCTCGGCCGTGCGGACGATGAACGTCGCCATCTGGCCCCGGGTCACGGGGTCGTCGGGGGCGAACCGAGTGGCGGAGCGGCCCGCCACCACACCTGCGGCCGCCAGTCGGTTGATGTTGTCCTCGTGGGCCGCGAACTGCGGGTGCTCGTCGTCGGTGAAGGCGTCGGGCGCATCAGCGGGCAGCACGACGTCGGTCTGGTCGAGGAGCCGGGCCAGGAACGACGCCATCTGGGCGCGGGTCACCGAGCGGGTGGGGTCGTACCGGCCGGCCACCGGCTGCGTCAGGCCCCACCAGGCCACGCACTCGACAGACCGACGGTGCGGAGAGGAGGCCGACACGTCGGTGATGCCCGACGGTGGCACGCGACCGCCGGGTGGACAGGCGTCATCGATGGACCGGGCCGCAGGGACCGGGCCGACCGGCTCCACGCCGTCGCGGGCCGGTGCCTGTCCGAACATGGGCCATGGCACGCTGGCCGGCTCGGCGATGTCCCACGTGGCCACGGACCCGGCGTTGCCGGAGCCGGGTTGGAAGCTGGTCGCCGCCAGCACCCAGTCGCCGGCCCCGAGCTCGCCCACGGCGGCGGCGCTCTTGAAGGCGCCGGCGCCGAAGCTGTGGACCGTGGCGCCTGTGGCCCCGTTGAGGACGTGCATGCGTCCGCCGGTGCCGACGATCACCTCGTTGCCGGGCGTCGACCACACGTCGGCCACGATCGGCGAGGAGAGCAGCTCGTCGGCCGCTGGTTCCACCTCCCACAGAGGCTGCCCGTTGCCGTTGACGGCGAGCACTGAGCCCCGGGCGCCCCGGAAGCTGCCGATGACGACGTCGGATCGGCCGTCACCGCTCACGTCGCCGAGCGCGGGCGACGACAGGAACGTGTCGTACCGGGCGCTGCGGGGCCAGCCGGGCACGTCGCCTCCGGTGGCCAGGTCGAAGGCCCAGACCTTGTTGGCGTCGGCGCACCGGCCCTGGGTGAGGCAGTAGAAGCGACCGCTGCCGGTGACGACCTCCATGCGTCCGTCACCGTTGATGTCCCCGATGGCTGGCTTGCTCTGGAAGGTCTCGCTGCTGAGGCGCACCCACAGCTGAGAGAGCTGGGCGGCGCCGGTGTAGCGCAGGGCCCGGAAGAAGCCCCCCGAGTGGCTGGTGCCGTTGGACGTGGCGTCACCGCCGATGAAGATCTCGGCCCGGCCGTCGCCGTTGCTGTCGAAGACGGCGGGCGAGGACCAGACGGTGTCCGTGTTGTCGAAGATCGCCATCTGCTGGCACGAGCCGTTCAGCACCCGGATCTGGTGGTCCCACGATCCGAACACGATCTCGGGTCGGCCGTCACCGTTCACGTCGCCGAGGGCCGGGGCGTTGAAGACGCCGTCGCTGAAGCCGTCGGGTCCGCCGCCGGTCCACTGGTTGAACTTGTCGCCGGTCTGGAACGAGCAGCGGCGGGTCCCGTTGCCGTTCAGGACGACGATGCCGCCGTGCTGGTCCTGCACCTCGAGCGATCCCACGCCGACGACGATCTCGTTGCTGCCGTTGCCGTCGAGGTCGCCGACCGCGGGGGACGACGCCACCGCGGACGGCGCGCCGGTGACGACGGCGGCGGCCGGGAACCCGGCCAGCGCGGCTCCGTCGCCGCCTAGAGCGTGCACCCGACCGTCGAGGCCGCCGACCACCACGTCGCCCGCTCCGTCGCCGTCCACGTCGGCGATCACCGGCGACGACCAGTGGTAGCGCCCACCCGGAGCGGTGGCGTTCCAGCGCACCACGCCGTCCGAGAGGGCCGCTCCACTAGGCGTCGAGCCGCCTAGCCCGGCCGCCGCCACGCCAAGGGCCAGCACCGCCGTGCCCACCCGCATCCGCCTGCCCCGACCCACGGCGAGCACGGTAATGGACGTGCGCCGCCGCGGTCCTTCCGTTCTGGCCGCGCTAGTGGTTGGCCAGCAACCACCAGCGCGACCAGAGCCCGGGTCAGCCCTCCAGGAAGCGGGCGAGGACGTCGTTGGCCGCGGCGGTGGGGGACAGGCGGCCGGCGCCGACGCTCTCCTCCAGCTCGGCCAGCCGCTCCCGCACGCCGGGGTGGGCCTTCAGGCGGTCGAGGAGCTCGTCGGTGACCTCGCTCCACATGGCCGAGGTGGCCTGGCGGGCCCGGAGCACGTCGAGCGCCCCCTCGGCCCGCAACCGCTCGTGAGCGGCTGTCGAGGGCGCCCCACAGCTCGGGCACGCCGTCGCCGGTGATCGCGGAGCCGGTGCGCACGTCGACCTCCCAGCCGGGACGCTTCGGGCGCAGCAGGTGGACAGCGTTCTTGAGGTCGGCGGCCGGCCGCTGCGCGGCGTCGGCGAGGTCGCCGTCGGCCTTGTTCACGACGATGAGGTCGGCCAGCTCCATGATCCCCCGCTTGATGCCCTGCAGCTCGTCGCCGCCAGTCGGCGACGCCACGAGCACGAAGAGGTCGACGAGCTCGGCCACGGCCACCTCGGACTGGCCGACGCCGACCGTCTCGACGAGCACGACGTCGAAGCCGGCCGCCTCGCAGAGCAGCACGGCCTCGCGGGTGCGGCGGGCCACACCGCCGAGCGTGCCGCTGGTGGGCGAGGGACGGATGTACGCCTCTGGGTGGCGCCCGAGGTCGGCCATGCGGGTCTTGTCGCCGAGGATCGAGCCGCCGCTGCGCTGGCTCGACGGGTCGACCGCCAGCACCGCGACCTGGTGGCCAGCCTCGATGGCGTGCAGGCCGAGCGCCTCGATGAACGTCGACTTCCCGGCCCCGGGCGCGCCGGAGACGCCGACTCGCGACGGGCCCCGCCGGTGGCCGGCAGCAGCTCGTCGAGCAGCTCCGCGCGCCTCGGCTGCGGTGGTCGGCGCGGGTCGACTCGACCAGCGTGATCGCCCGGGCGAGCGCGCGCCGGTCGCCGGCCCGCACGGCGTCAGCCAGCGCCGGGTCGCTCATCGGGGTCACGCGTCGGAGCGCTTCTTGCGGATCAGGTCGAGGACCTTGCCGGCGGCCTCGGGGATGTTGGTGCCGGGGCCGAAGATGGCGACGACGCCGGCGTCGTGCAGGAAGGCGTAGTCCTGGGGCGGGATCACGCCGCCGCACACCACCAGGATGTCGCCGGCGCCCGCGGCCTTCAGCTCCTCGATGAGCTGGGGCACGAGGGTCTTGTGGCCGGCGGCCTGGCTCGACACGCCGACCACGTGGACGTCGTTCTCGACGGCGGCGCGGGCCACCTCGGCGGGCGTCTGGAACAGCGGGCCGACGTCGACGTCGAAGCCGAGGTCGGCGAAGGCGGTGGCGATGACCTTGGCGCCGCGGTCGTGGCCGTCCTGGCCCATCTTGGCCACGAGCATGCGGGGCCGGCGGCCCTCGGCTTCGGCGAACTCGTCGACGGCGCGGCTGCACCGCGTCGAAGCCCTCGTCACCCTCGTAGGCCGCGCCGTACACGCCGCGAGATGCTACGGATCTCGGCCTTGTGGCGGCCGAACACCGCCTCCATGGCGTCGCTCATCTCGCCGACGGTGGCCCGGGCCCGGGCGGCGTCGATGCACAGGGCGAGCAGGTTGCCGTCGCCCGCGGCGCCCTCGCGCAGGGCGTCGAGCGCCTGCTGGCAGGCGTCGCTCGTCGCGGTCGGCGCGGATCCGCTCGAGCCGGGCGACCTGCTGCTCGCGCACCTTGGTGTTGTCGATGTCGAGGACGTCGACGTGCTCGGGGTTCTCGGCCCGGTACTTGTTGACGCCGACGATCGACCTCCTCGCCGCGGTCGACGCGGGCCTGGCGGCGGGCGGCGGCCTCCTCGATGCGCAGCTTCGGCATGCCCGGACTCGACGGCCTTGGTCATGCCGCCGAGCGCCTCGACCTCCTCGATGATCGCCCAGGCCCGGTCGGCCAGGTCCTTGGTGAGCGCCTCGACGTAGTACGAGCCGCCGAGCGGGTCGACGACCGCGGGGATGCCCGTCTCCTCCTGGATGATCAGCTGGGTGTTGCGGGCGATGCGGGCCGACAAGTCGGTGGGCAGGCCCGAGCGCCTCGTCGAAGGAGTTGGTGTGCAGGCTCTGCGTGCCGCCGAGCACGGCGGCCAGGGCCTCGACGGTGGTGCGCACGACGTTGTTGTACGGGTCCTGCTCGGTGAGCGACACGCCGCTGGTCTGGCAGTGGGTGCGCAGCATGAGCGAGCTCGGGCTTCTTCGGCTCGAACGGCTCGATGACCCGGTGCCAGAGCAGCCGGGCCGCCCGCAGCTTGGCCACCTCCATGAAGAAGTTCATGCCGATGGCGAAGAAGAAGCTGAGCCGGCCGGCGAACTCGTCGATGTCGAGGCCGCGGTCGATGGCGTAGCGGACGTACTCGAGGCCGTCGGCGATCGTGAACGCCAGCTCCAGGTCGGCCGTCGCCCCGGCCTCCTGCATGTGGTAGCCGGAGATCGAGATCGAGTTGAACCGCGGCATGTGCGGCGCGGTGTGCTCGATGATGTCGGCCACGATCCGCATGCTCGGCTCGGGCGGGTAGATGTAGGTGTTGCGGACCATGAACTCCTTGAGGATGTCGTTCTGGATGGTCCCGCTGAGCTGGTCCTGGCCCACGCCCTGCTCCTCGCCGGCCACCACGAAGCAGGCGAGCACCGGCAGCACGGCGCCGTTCATCGTCATCGACACCGACATCTTGTCGAGCGGGATGCCGTCGAAGAGGATCTTCATGTCCTCGACGGAGTCGATGGCCACGCCGGCCTTGCCGACGTCGCCGACCACCCGGGGGTGGTCGCGAGTCGTAGCCCCGGTGGGTGGCGAGGTCGAAGGCCACCGACACGCCCTGCTGGCCGGCGGCCAGGTTGCGCCGGTAGAAGGCGTTGGACTCCTCGGCCGTGGAGAACCCGGCGTACTGGCGGATCGTCCACGGCCGGCTGGCGTACATCGTCGCCCGAGGCCCGCGCACGAACGGCGCGAACCCGGGCAGGCCGCCGAGGTGCTCGACGTCCGCGAGGTCGGCCTCGGTGTACAGGGGCTTGCACCGCGATGCCCTCGGGCGTCTCCCAGACCAGCGTGTCGGGGTCGTTCCCCTTCAGGTCCTTGCTGGCGAGGGTCCGCCAGTCGTCGAGGGTGGGGTCGTCGTTGGGCACGTCCCGAGCCTACGAGGGGCCTGTTCGCGGAGGGAAACGGGGCTGGGTGGGCGCCCCTAGCATGGGTCCATGTCGCTTCGGTTCGTGATCATCGGCGGTGGACCGGCGGGCAACGTGGCCGCGTCGCACGCCGCCCGGCTGGGAGCTGAGGTGACGGTCGTCGAGCAGGACATCGTCGGTGGAGCCGCCCACCTCCGCGATTGCATCCCGTCCAAGGCCATGATCGCCACCGGTGGTGCGCTGGCCTCGATCCGTCGCAGCCCCGAGATGGGGCTGACCGCCGCCGCCGCGACGGTCGACGCCGACGCCCTCCGCGAGCGCATCACGGCCATCGAGCAGAAGCTCGAGCAGGGCACCCGCCGCCTCCTCGACAGCCAAGACGTCCGCATCGTCCGCGGCACCGGCCGCCTCAAGGGGCCGCATGAGGTGGTCGTCGACACAGCCGAGGGGCTCGTCGAGCTCGAAGCCGACGCCATCCTCCTCGCCACAGGCAGCCGACCCCGACTTCCCGACTGGGCCGAGGTCGACGGCGACCGGGTGCTGTCCACCCGCGACGCCTATCCGCCGTCGACCTGGCCCGAGCACCTCGTCGTCATCGGCTCAGGCGTCACCGGTGTGGAGTTCGTCCACATGTTCTCCTCGCTCGGCTCGCAGGTGACGCTCATCGTCTCCCGTCAGCAGGTGCTCCCCCAGAAGGATCCGGAGGTGGCGGCCGCCCTGGAGGACGAGCTCCTCCGTCGAGGCGTGAAGCTGCTCAAGGGTGCTCGAGCCGTCGGGATCGACCGCACGCCTGAGGGAGTCGTGGTGCGGTGCGACGACGGCCGCAGCGCCGCTGGCAGTCACGCTCTCATCGCCATCGGTTCGGTCCCCAACAGCGATGGGCTCGACCTAGCGGCGGCCGGTGTGGAGGTGGACGACGGCGGCTACGTGCCGGTCGACAACAGCTGCGTTACGAACGTGCCTCACATCTACGCGGCGGGTGACCTCTCGGGCCGCCTCCCGTTGTCGTCGGTGGCCTCCATGCAGGGACGCAAGATCGCCGAGCACCTCATGGGCGTGCAGTCTCGGGCCCGGCGCGACCTCGACTACGACAAGGCCGCGTCCGCGATATTCACCGTGCCCGAGATCGCCGACGTGGGCCTGGCCGAGGCGGACGCCTTCGCAGGCGGCCGGAAGGTCCGGGTCACCAAGGTGCCCTTCTCGGTGTCGCCCAAGGCCCTCATCGAGAGCCACACCCGGGGCTTCGTCAAGATCGTGAGCGACCCGGCTACCGGCGTCGTGCTCGGCGGCTCGGTCGTGGGTCGGCATGCCGCGGAGCTGATCTCGGTGCTGGCCGTGGCCGTGACGAACGGGCTCACCGTGGCTGACATCGTCGACAGCCTGCTCGTCCACCCGTCGTTGTCCGAGACGCTGGCCGAAGCGGCCGAGTAGGGGCGCCGTGCCTGCCCTGATCGGGCCCGCCCTCGTCGCGGCTGCCCTGCTCGCGCTGGCCGGCGCCCAGAAGGTGCTCGATCCCACCATGACCGTCGGCGCCCTGCGAGCGCTGGGCTTGCCGTCGTCGGCCGCCCTGGTGCGGGCGGGGGCCGCGGCCGAGCTGGGTCTGGGGGTGGCGGCGATCGCGGTCGGCGGGGCGGCGCTCTGGCTGCTGGTCGCGGTGAGCTACCTCGCCTTCGCCGTGTTCGTGGTCGCCGCCTCGAGGCGGGGCACGATGATCGGCTCCTGTGGCTGCTTCGGGCGTGAGGACACGCCGCCCCACTGGTCCCACGTGGCGCTCAACGTCGCCCTCGCCGCCGTGGCCGGGGCCGCCGGAGCCGCGATCGAGGGAGCACCCCTGGACGCCATCACCGACCACCCTGGTCAGGGCGCCGTGGTGGTCGGCCTGGCCGGCGTCGGTCTCTACGTGCTCTACGCCCTGTACGTCGAGCTGCCCCGCACCCTGACGTCAGCCCGCCGTGATGTCAGTCGCCGATGACGACGATCACGTCGCCGGCGCCGACGGACTGACCCGGCTCGACCTTGATCTCGGTGATGGTGCCCGCCTTGTCGGCGGTGATGTTGTTCTCCATCTTCATGGCCTCGAGGACGCAGACGGCTTGGCCCGCCTCCACGGCCTGACCGACCTCGACGAGGACCTTCACGATCGTGCCCTGCATGGGCACGGCCACCTTGCCGCTGCCCGCGGCCGCGGCGCCCGCTGCGCTGGCCGCCCGGCGGGGACGCGGTGAGGCGCCACTGCCACCGCCGGCCACGACGGTGAGGGGCACGTCGGGCACCCACATCTTCACGGCGAAGCGCTTGCCGTTCACCTCGACGTCGACGTCTCGCTGAACCTTGGCCGGCTCGTCCTCTCCCTCGGACGGGGCGGCGGGGGGAGCGCCGATCTCGCTCAGGTCGAGCTTCGTCTCGACCCACCTCGTCGAGTGCTTGGCGTTGCGGAAGTCCTCGTGGCGCAGGATGGCCAGGTCGGCCGGCACGGTGGTGGCGATGCCCTCGACCTGCAGCTCCTCGAGGGCCCGGATCATGCGGTCGATGGCGATCGGGCGGTCCTTGCCCCAGACGATGAGCTTGCCGACGAGGTTGTCGTAGTACTGGCTGACCTCGTCGCCGGACTCGTACCCGCCGTCCCAGCGCACGCCGAAGCCCTGCGGGGCCGACGAGCGCGGTGATCGTGCCGGGAGAGGGGAGGAACCTGCCCTCGGCCGGATCCTCGGCGTTGATGCGGACCTCGATGGCGTGGCCTCGCAGGTCGATCTCGTCCTGGGTGAAGCTCAGCGGCTCGCCCGCGGCCACGAGGATCTGCTCGCGCACGAGGTCGATGCCCGAGACCAGCTCGGTGACGGGGTGCTCCACCTGGAGGCGGGTGTTCATCTCGAGGAACCAGAACTCGCCGTCCTGGTAGAGGAACTCGACGGTGCCGGCGTTGTAGTAGCCGCACGCCTTGGCCACCTTGACGGCCGCCTCGCCCATGGCCTGGCGGGTCTCGGCGGGGAAGTCGGGGGCGGGGCTCTCCTCGATCAGCTTCTGGTGGCGGCGCTGGGCCGAGCAGTCGCGCTCGCCGACCCAGACGACCTCGCCGTGGGTGTCGCCGATGATCTGCATCTCCACGTGGCGGGGCCAGGTCAGGTAGCGCTCGACGTAGCACTCAGCCCGGCCGAAGCCCTTGAGCGCCTCGGACTGCGCCGACTCGAGGGCGGCGTGGGCCTCGTCGGCGCTGTTCACGACGCGCATGCCCGCGACCACCACCGCCGTAGGCCGCCTTGATGGCGACGGGCCAGCCGAACTCCTCGCCGAAGGCCACGACCTCGTCGCCGTTGGAGAGGAACTCGGTGGTGCCGGGCACGCCCTGCACGCCCGCTTCCTGGGCCGCGATGCGGCTGGACACCTTGTCGCCCATGACCTCGATGGCCTCGGGCGGCGGGCCGATGAAGGTCACGCCTCGGTCGGTGATGGCTCGGGCGAAGTCGGTGTTCTCGGAGAAGAACCCGTAGCCGGGGTGCACGGCATCGGCCCCGGACTGCTCGATCACCTCGAGGATGCGCTCGGTGTTCAGGTAGCTCTCGGCCGCCGTCTGGCCCCCGAGGGCGTAGGCCTCGTCGGCCAGGCGGACGTGCAGCGCGTCCCGGTCGAGCTCGGAGTACACCGCCACGGACGTGATGCCCATCTCCTTGCAGGCGCGGATGACCCGGACGGCGATCTCGCCCCGGTTGGCGATGAGGACCTTGGTGAGCACGCCATATGGTTACTGCCGTGCCGGGTGGACGTGCCAGACCAACGCTCGCGACCGGGCCCGGAGCCCGCTTCGCGGACGTCCGCTGGGTGGCCGAGACGGGCTCGACGAACGCCGACGCGATGGAGCTGGCCCGGCAGGGTGAGAGCGAGGGCATCGTGCTCGTCGCCGACCACCAGACCGCCGGACGGGGCCGGGCCGGTCGGACCTGGACGGCGCCGCCTGGTGCGGGGCTGCTGCTGTCGGTCCTGCTCCGACCCCCTGCCGCCGTCATGGACCTCTGCACGATGGCCGTGGCGGTGGCGGCGGCTGAGGCGGTCGAAGCCGTGGCCGGGTTCGCACCCCGCCTGAAGTGGCCGAACGACCTCGTCTGGCCGGGTGACGGCTCGGAGCCCGATCGCAAGCTGGCCGGGATCCTGGCCGAGGCCGACTGGCCGGCCGGCTCCACGCCCGACGCCGGCTACCGCGCCCCGGATCCCACCCAACGGGTCGTCGTGGTGGTCGGCATCGGGATCAACGTCACCTGGCCCGCCGACCTCCCGCCCGACCTGGCCGACATCGCGGTGGCGTGCAACCACGTCACCGACGTGACCGTCGATCGCGAGGACCTGCTCATCGCCCTGCTGGAGCGCCTCGGCCCCCGCTACGACGCGCTGCTGGCCGGCGATCGGCCGTCGCTGCTCGACGCCTGGCGTCAGCGCTCGGCCACGCTCGGCCGGCGGGTCCGCATCGAGCTGGGGGCCGACGACGTGGAGGGCACCGCGGTCGACATCACCGACGACGGCCACCTCGTCGTCGCCACCCTGGAGGGAGATCGCCGGACCTTCGCGGTCGGCGACGTCACCCACCTCCGCACGGTCTGAGAGCGGCCAGACAGAGCAGGTCAAGCCCAAGGGCGCGACGGCGGCAGCGACCCACCACCAACCGGGGTGCGAAAGGCCCCGTTCCTGGGCCCTTTCGCACCCCGGTTCGCGGGACGCGGCCGCCGGGATCGGGCTGCCGGCGCGCCTACCCCCTGCAGCCGCCTTCCTTCGCGCCGTGGGCTTGACCTCCGCCTGCGCGAACTGTGTCTGACACAGTTCGCGCAAGCTGGCGTCAGGGGTCGGTGTCGGCTGCCATGCGGTCGGCGAAGGCCTCGGCAGCTGCCCTGGTGAGCGGGCCTGGCGTCGGCAGCATGCGGTCGTCGACCCGGTGCACGGGCTGCACGTCGCGGCCGGTGCTGGTGAGGAACACCTCGTCGGCCTCCCGGAAGGCCTCCATCGAGATGTCCTCCTCGACCGCGTCGGTCGCCTCGAGCACGAGGTCGCGGGTGACGCCGGCCAGGCAGCCCGACGTCAGCGGCGGGGTGACCAGGCGGCCGCCGATGCCGACGAACACGTTCGACCCGGTGCCCTCGCACAGGAGGCCCGTCGTGGTGGCGAAGATCGCCTCCGTGCAGCCCCGCTCCTTGGCGAACGCCAGCGCCAGCACGTTCTCGGCGTACGACGTCGTCTTGATGCCGGCCATGGCACCGTGCTCGTTGCGGGGCCACGGCACGGTGCACACCGACGGTCGACGGCGCCGCCTCGGCCAGCGGGCCGGCCGCGATGACGACCGTGGGCCCGGCCTCGCCTCGGTCGGACCCGAGCGGCGCCGGCCCGCCGGTGACCGTGACGCGCACGCGGGCCAGCGGCGAGGTCGGCGTGCGACGCCAGCACTCCGGCCATCGCGGCCCGCAGCTCGTCGTCGTCGTAGGGGACGCGCGAGCCTGAGCCCGAACGCCGACCGGCGGAGGCGGTCGAGGTGCCGGCGGAGTGGCGAAGGGCACGCCCTCGACGGCCTTGAGCGTCTCGAACACGCCGTCGCCGACGGTCAGGCCGTGGTCGAAGATCGACACGACGGCCCGGTCGGGCGGGCACCAGCTCGCCGTCCAGCCACACCGCTCCGTCAGCCATCCCAAGATCCTGACGCGACTCGCAGCAGACGGCGAGCCTTGAGCTCCGTCTCGGCCCACTCGTCGTCGGGCTCGCTGTCCCACGTGATGCCGCCGCCGGTGCCGAGGCAGAGCTGGCCCGTCCTCGAGCCAGAACGTGCGGATGGCGACGTTGAGGTCGCCCTGGCGGCGTCGGCGTCGACCCAGCCGACGGCGCCGCAGTAGATGCCACGGGGCACGGGCTCGAGCGCGGCGATCTGGTCGAGGGCGGCCAGCTTCGGTGCGCCGGTGACCGAGCCGGGCGGGAACGTGGCCGTCGATGGCATCGGCCCAGCCGACGCCCGGGTCGCAGCCGCCCCGTGCACCGTGGAGACGAGGTGGACGAGGCCCGGGTGGTGCTCGAGGGCGAGCAGGTGCGGGACCGTCCACGGACCCGAAGTCGCACACCCGGCCGAGGTCGTTGCGGACGAGGTCGACGATCATCACGTTCTCGGCTCGGTCCTTGGCCGTGAGGCCGACGGCGTCTGGCGCCGTGCCCTTGATCGGCGCCGAGGCGACCAGATCGCCGTCTCGCCAGAGGAACCGCTCCGGCGAGGCCGACGCCACGTGGCAGCCGACCGACGGCAGGCGCACCACCGCGCTGTACGGCGCCGGGTTGCCCTCGGCCAGGGCGGCCCCGAGGGCGGCCACGTCGGCGCCCGGCGGGCAGCGGGGGCGGACAGCCGCCGGGTGAGGTTCACCTGGTAGACGTCGCCGGCCGCGATCGACGCCCGGATCGACCGGACGCCCGCCGTGAACGCGGGTTCGTCGAGCGAGGACGTCCACGCGTCGCGAGCAGGGCCGCACCAGGGCTGCCCCGGCCACGGGCGAGCCGGGCGGACGCTCGCGAACCGGGCACAGATCGGGTCGCCCTCGAACGGGAGCACGACGGCCCAGAAGCCGCTGGAGTCGAGGGCCGCGAGGTCGCTCGTGACGTCGACCAGCCCGGTCAGCCAGTCGCCCTCCGACGACCGCCAGCGCCTCCTGCGGGGGCGACTCGAGGCTGGGCATGGGCGCAGCGTACGATCATGCTCGGCACCCGCCGCACCCGTTCCCAGAGGAAGGCCGCTCCCGATCGTGCACGTCGAGTTCACCGAGGAGCACGAGTCCCTGCGCAAGGTCGTGCGCGACTTCGCCGAGCGCGAGATCGCGCCCCACGCCGAGGCGTGGGACCGCGACCACCACTTCCCGGTCGACGTCGTGCGCGGCATGGGCGACCTCGGTCTCTTCGGCATCCCGTTCCCGGAGGAGTACGGCGGCGGGGGCGGCGACCTCACGATGCTGTGCATCGCCATCGAGGAGCTGGCCCGGGTCGACCACTCGATGGCCATCACGCTCGAGGCCGGTGTCGGTCTGGGTGCCAACCCCATCCACCGGTTCGGCACCGAGGAGCAGAAGCAGACGTGGCTGCCCGACCTGTGCGCCGGCCGGGCCCTCGGCGGGTTCGGCCTGACGGAGCCCGAGGCGGGCAGCGACGCCGGCGGCACCCGCACCACGGCCGTGCTCGACGAGCGGCGGTGAGTGGGTCCTCAACGGTGAGAAGGCGTTCATCACCAACTCGGGCACGGACATCACCTCGCTCGTCACGGTGACGGCGCGCACCGGTCCGGGCGAGATCAGCACGATCATCGTGCCCGCCGGCACCCCCGGCTTCGAGGTCCAGCCGCCCTACCGGAAGATGGGCTGGCACGCCTCCGACACCCATGGCCTCACCTTCACCGACTGCCGGGTGCCCGAGGACAACCTGCTCGGCGAGCGAGGCCGCGGGCTTCGCCCAGTTCCTGTCAGATCCTCGACGAGGGCCGCGTCGCCATCTCCGCTCTGGCCGTCGGCTGCATCCAGGCCTGCCTCGAGCACAGCCTGCAGCTACAGCCAGGACCGCAACGCGTTCGGCAAGCCGATCGGCGCCAACCAGGGCGTGGCCTTCCAGGTGGCCGACCTCGCGGTGATGGCCGAGACCGCCCGCCTCCTCACCTACCAGGCGGCGTGGCTCCACGACGTTGGTCGCCCGTACAAGCAGGCCGCGGCGATGGCCAAGCTCCACACCACCGAGGCCGCCGTCAGCGCCACCCGGATCGCCACGCAGATCTTCGGGGGCTACGGGTTCATGGACGAGACGCCGGTGGCCCGCTTCTACCGCGACGCCAAGATCCTCGAGATCGGTGAGGGCACGAGCGAGATCCAGCGCCTGGTGATCAGCCGGGAGCTCGGGCTGCCCGTCCAGTGAGGGGTCCGCGCCGCGAACCCCGCACCTGGGGCCAGCGCTCCGTCCTGCTGCTCTGCTTCGGCCTCGTGATCGGGCCTGCTGGCCACCGCCGGCGGCCTCGGGTACGCCTACGCCAAGTACAGCCGCCTGGCCCGGGTCGAGCTGGGCTCGGTGCTGACCGAGCGCTCGTCGAGCTCCGCACCGCAGAACTTCCTGCTCGTCGGCGTCGACAGCGCCGCCAACCTCGACCCCGACGACCCGGCCCGCGCCGGGCGCTCGGATGTGGGCGGACTGCGCTCGGACACGATGATGCTCCTGCGGGTCGACCCGGCCTCTGAGCACGCGTCTCTGCTCTCCCTGCCCCGCGATCTCTGGGTGCCGCTGGCGAGCGGTGGCAACCAGCGCATCAACGTGGCCATCGAGAGCGGCGGCCCCGAGGAGCTCATCGACACCATCGAGGACTACCTCGGCATCCCCGTCCACCACTACGTGCAGGTCGACTTCGGCGGCTTCCGTGACCTCGTCTCGGTGATCGACGGCGTGGAGGTCTACTTCGACCACGCGGCTCGCGACCGCAGCTCGGGCCTCAACGTCGAGCAGCCCGGCTGCACCATGCTCAGCCCCGACCAGGCCCTGGCCTACGTGCGATCGCGGCACTACCAGACCTTCGAGGACGGCCGTTGGCGCACCGATCCCACGGGCGACCTGGGCCGGATCAGCCGCCAGCAGGACTTCATCGTGCGGGCTCTGCGCCGGGCCGTGGACAAGGGCATCCGCAACCCCGTCACGCTCGACAACCTCGTGGACGCCGCCCTCGAGACGGTGACCGTCGACGACCTCCTCAAGGCAGACGACATCGTGGACCTCGGGTCGAGGTTCCGCGGCTTCGACCCGGAGCTGCTCGATCTCTACGCGCTGCCCGTGGAGGACGACACCATCGGCGGAGCCGCCGTGCTCCGCCTCGTCGACACGAAGGCCCAACCCATCCTCGACCTCTTCCGGGGCACCGACACGAGCGGACAGGCCGAGCTCACGCCGGACGGGGTCAGGGTGCGCGTCCTCAACGGGTCGGGGCGCCCAGGGGAGGCGGGTCAGGCCAGCGACGCCCTCGTGGCCACCGGGTTCACCTCGGCCGGCACCGGGGAGGCCGAGAGCTTCGACATCGCCCGCACCGTCGTGCGGTACCCCGCGGGGCAGGGGGCGGCAGCCGACCTGGTCGCCCGCTACCTCGTCGGCGGCGCCGATCTCGAGGAGGTCGCGGGCTCTGTCGGAGCCGACGTGGTCGTGGTGACCGGCGCTGACTTCGCCGGGGTTCGCGCCACTCCAACCGCCCCGACGTCGTCCACCACCCCACCGTCAACCGACGAGGTGGAAGTGACCACGACCACCACGGGACCGACGACGACGACGAGCGTCATCGGCCGGGTGCCCCAGGCCCCGCCCGGCTCTGACTGCTGACCCCCGACGGCCGGGACAGGGCGGTCGTGCCACAATCAGCGGCGCCATGGCCGCTCTCCCAAGCCCCGATCGTCGTGACGCGCCTGCAGTGGGCCTGCCGTGAAGGGCATCGTCCTCGCCGGCGGGCGGGCCACCCGGCTGAGCCCGGCCAGTCGGGCCACGTCGAAGCAGCTCATGCACGTCTACGACAAGCCGCTCGTCTACTACCCGATCTCGACGCTGCTCCACGCCAAGGTCAACGAGATCCTTCTCATCTCCACACCCGAGCAGATCCCGCTCTTCGAGGCCCTCCTCGGCGACGGATCGCAGTGGGGGTGCTCGTTCTCCTACGCCGTGCAGCCCGAGCCGAACGGCATCGCGGCCGCCTTCCTCATCGGCGAGGACTTCATCGGCGATGACGACGTAGCCCTCGTCTTGGGCGACAACATCTTCTACGGGGCCGGTCTGGGCGAGCAGCTCCAGAAGTACACGAAGCCCGACGGCGCGGTCGTCTTCGGCCTGTGGGTGCCCGACCCGGAGCGCTACGGCGTGCTCGAGCTCGACGCCGACGGCGGCGCCGTGGCCGTGCACGAGAAGCCGGCCGACCCACCTTCGAGCTACATGGTCCCGGGGCTCTACTTCTACGACAACACGGTCGTCGAGGTGGCTCGCTCGATGGCCCCGAGCGCGCGCGGTGAGCTGGAGATCAGCGACGTGAACAACGCCTACCTGCGCGAGGGGCGGCTCGACGTGTGCAAGCTCCCGTTCTCGACCGAGTGGTTCGACGTCGGCACCTTCGACGCTCTGCTCGATGCCCAGGCCTGGGTGGCCGGCCAGCAGCGTCGCAAGGGCCTGCTGATCGGCGCTCCGGAGTCGGCCGCCTGCCGCGAGGGGTTCCTGACCGCCGACCAGCTGCGCGCCCTGGCCGCCACGCCAGATCTGGCGGCCAGCGGCTACGGCGAGCACCTGCTGCGCTTCCTCGAGTTCGAGGCCAGCGAGGACAGAGCCTGATGACGACGACGATCATCGAGCTGTCGGCCCAGGCCACCGCCATCGACGGGCTCCAGCTGCTCACCATGAAGCAGGTCACCGACGAACGGGGCACGGTCCGCGAGTTCTACCGGGAGTCGTCCTTCAAGGCGATCGGGCTGCCCTCGTTGGGCCCGTGGCTGCAGGTGAACGTCACCGAGACGCATCAGGGCGGTCTGCGGGGCCTGCACGCCGAGGACATGGACAAGCTCGTCGCGGTCGTCGCCGGCGAGGCCTTCGGCGCCTACGTCGACGTGCGCTCCGGATCGCCTACCTACGGCACCGTGGTCACGGCGCAGCTGGTGCCCGGCTCGCAGGTCCTCGTGCCGCGCGGTGTGGCCAACGGCTTCCAGGCCACCGCCCCCGGCACCACCCAGTACCTCTACTGCTTCGACCAGGAGTGGGCGCCCGGGATGCCCGGGCTGGCGTGCAGCCCGCTCGACCCGGCTCTCGCCATCCCCTGGCCTCTTCCCATCGACAGGGACGACCGGGCCCAGGTCTCCGTCAAGGACCTGGGCGCACCGGCCCTGGCCGACCTGCCGGGGATGACCCGGTGAGGCAGCTCGTGACCGGGGGGGCAGGGTTCATCGGCTCGAACTACGTCCGCCACGTCCTGACCCACACCGACGACGAGGTGGTCGTCTACGACGCCCTGACCTACGCCGGCAACAGGTCCACGCTGAAGGACGTCGACGACGATCCCCGCTTCTCCTTCGTGCACGGCGACATCTGCGACCCGGAGCCGCTGGCGGAGGCCATGCGGGGCGCGGACGCCGTCGTCCACTTCGCGGCTGAGAGCCACGTCGACCGGTCGATCGTCGGGTCCGACGACTTCGTGGTCACCAACTGCTTCGGCACGAACGTCGTGATGGACACGGCGCGCCGCCTGGGTGTCGGCCGGGTCGTGCACATCGGCACCGACGAGGTCTACGGCTCCGTCGAGGTCGGGTCCTCCAGGGAGGACGATCCGCTGGAGCCGCGCTCGCCGTACTCAGCGTCGAAGGCTGGCTCCGACCTCATCGCTCTCAGCTACCACCACACCCACGGCGTGCCCGTCACGGTCACCCGCTGCACGAACAACTTCGGGCCGTACCAGTACCCCGAGAAGGCCATCCCCCTGTTCACCACCAACCTGATCGACGGCGGGACGATCCCGCTCTACGGGGACGGGCTGAACGAGCGGGACTGGCTCTACGTCGACGACCACTGCTCGGGCGTGCTCCTCGTGCTGCAGAACGGCGAGCCGGGCGAGATCTACAACATCGGCGCCGGCAACGAGACGCCGAACCGGGTCCTCGTCGACAAGCTCCTCGCCCTGCTCGGCAAGGACGACTCCGCCGTGGAGTACGTAGAGGACCGGCTCGGCCACGACCGCCGGTACTCCGTGGACATCGCCAAGATCAGCGCCCTCGGTTGGAGGCGGGAGCGCTCGTTGGACGAGGCCCTCGAGGCCACCGTGGCCTGGTACCGCGACAACGCGTGGTGGTGGCGCCCGCTGAAGGACGGCCACTAGCCGATGCGCGTGCTCATCACCGGCGCAGGCGGTCAGCTCGGGCACGACCTGGCTCGCACGTGCGAGGCGGCCGGCGACGAGGTGGTGGCCTGCGACCGGGCCCGGCTCGACCTGACCGACCGCGACTCCGTCTACCAGGCGATCACGACCACCTACCCGGACGTCGTCCTCCACGCAGGAGCCTGGACGGCCGTGGACGCCTGCGAGGGCGACCCCGACCGGGCGCACCTCACCAACGGCCTGGCCACCGGTTGGGTGGCCGACGCCAGTCGCCGCGTGGGTGCCCACCTCGTCGCTGTGTCCACGGACTACGTCTTCGACGGCACCAAGGCCGGGGCCTACCAGGAGTGGGACGAGCCCAACCCCCAGTCGGTGTACGGCCGTTCGAAGCTGGCCGGCGAGCGAGCGGCCCTGACCAGTGCGCCGGGGTGCACGATCGTGCGCACGTCATGGGTGTGCGGGGAGCGGGGCCGGAACATGGTGACGACAGTGCTGGGCCTGCTGGATCAGCCCGAGCTGGCCTTCGTCGACGACCAGCGAGGCTGCCCGACGTTCACGGCCGACCTGGCGCCGCTCGTGCGCCGGCTGGGCGTGGAGCGCCGGGCCGGCATCCACCACGTCACCAACCAGGGGCCCACCACCTGGTTCGGGTTCGTGCGGGACATCGTCGAGCTGGCCGGTCACGACCCCGCCAAGGTGCGTCCGATCGCCACCGCTGACCTCGATCCGCCCCGGCCCGCCCCCCGCCCGGCCAACTCGGAGCTGGACAACGCTGTCCTGCGCCTGGGCGGCCTCCCGCTGCTTCCGCACTACCGTGGGGCCCTCGAGCGGATGCTGGGGCGACTGGGCGCCCGTTGAGCTTCAAGCGGGTCCCGACCAGCAAGACGATGGAGAGCGCATGAGCAAGATCGCGGTCATCGGTACCGGCTACGTGGGGCTGACGACCGGCGCCTGCTTCGCCCACGTCGGCCACGACGTCGTGTGCGCGGACATCGACCCGGACAAGATCGAGCGCCTCCAGCGGGGGGAGATCCCGATCCTCGAGGCCGGGCTCGACAACCTCGTGCGCGAGGGCATCGACGGTGGTCGCCTCACCTTCGTGGTCGGCGCCGCCATAGCGGCAGCCGAGTGCGAGTTCGCCTACCTCTGCGTGCCCACCCCCCAGGCAGCCGACGGCTCGGCCGACCTCTCCTACATCGAGGATGCCGCTCGCGAGATCGGCCCGGTTCTGCCCAGCGAGGCCATCGTCGTCAACAAGTCGACCGTGCCCGTCGGCTCCACGCTCGTCGTGGAGCGGTGCCTGGGTCGCAGCGACGTCGCCGTCGTCTCAAACCCCGAGTTCCTCCGGGAAGGCTCGGCCATCCACGACTTCCTCCACCCCGACCGGATCGTGATCGGGGCCGAGGACCAGTCGGCCGCCGTGCGGGTGTCGTCGCTGTACCTCGGCATCACGGCCCCGGTGATCGTCACCGACCCGGCGTCGGCCGAGACGATCAAGTACGCCGCCAACGCCTTCCTCGCCACGAAGATCTCCTTCATCAACGCCGTCGCCGCCGTGTGCGAGGCAGTGGGCGCCGACATAAAGGACGTTGCCCTCGGCATGGGCTACGACAGCCGCATCGGCCACGAGTTCCTCAAGCCCGGACCGGGCTGGGGCGGGTCCTGCTTCCCCAAGGACACCCGGGCCATGGTGCACATCGCCGAGACGGCCGGGTACGACTTCGGGCTGCTCAAGGGTGTCGTGACCGTCAACGACGAGCAGCTCAACCGCGTGGCCGACAAGATCATCGGCATGGCCGGGGGTTCGGTCGAGGGAAAGCGCATCGGTGCCTGGGGCCTGACCTTCAAGGCCCGGACCGACGACCTCCGGGAGTCGCCGTCGCTGGAGATCCTGCAGCGGCTGGTGGATCGCGGGGCTCTCGTCCGCGGCTACGACCCGTCGGGCCCGGGGCCCATCGAGGGCATCGAGGTGGTCGACGATCCCTACGCCGCCGTCGAGGGCGCCGAGGTGCTCGCCGTGCTCACCGAGTGGGACGAGTTCCGCTGGCTCGACATCGACAAGGTGGCCGAGGTCATGGCCGCGAAGAACGTGGTCGACGCCCGCAACCTGCTCGACCGGGGCGCACTCGTGCGCCGAGGGTTCGACTACCTGGGCATCGGGCGCAGCTGATGGCGCGCGTCGTCGTGTCCGGCGGCGCCGGCTTCCTCGGGTCCCACCTCTGCGCCGCGCTGCTGGGCCGAGGTGACGAGGTCGTCGCCATCGACAACCTGGTCACCGGCTCGGTCGACAACATCGAGCGCCTGTTCGCTCAGCCCGGGTTCACCTTCGTCGAGCACGACGTGTCCAGCTACGTGTGGGTGCCGGGCGACGTGGACGCGATCATGCACCTGGCCAGCCCGGCGTCGCCGATCGACTTCGAGCGCATCCCGATCCAGATCCTCAAGGTCGGCGGCCTCGGCACGCACAACCTGCTCGGCATGGCGCGCGCCAAGGGCGCCAAGGTCTTCCTCGCGTCGACGAGCGAGGTCTACGGAGATCCGCTCGTGCACCCGCAGCCCGAGACGTACTGGGGCAACGTGAACCCCATCGGCCCCCGTGGCGTCTACGACGAAGCCAAGCGCTACGCGGAGGCCATGACGATGGCGTACCACCGCCACCACGGCATCGACGTCCGCATCGTGAGGATCTTCAACACCTACGGGCCCTACATGCGCCCTGACGACGGACGCGCCGTGTCGAACTTCCTCGTGCAGGCGCTGGAGGGCAAGCCCATCACGGTGTTCGGCGACGGATCGCAGACCCGCTCGTTCACGTACGTCGACGACGAGATCCGCGGCTTCCTGGCCCTGCTCGACAGCAACGTCACCTCGCCGGTGAACATCGGCAACCCGAACACGCAGCAGACGATCCTGCAGCTGGCCCAGCTGGCCATCGAGGTCACTGGGTCCAGCAGCGAGCTCGTCTTCGAGCCGCTGCCGGTGGATGACCCCATGCAGCGCCAGCCCGACATCACCAAGGCCCGCGAGCTCCTCGGCTGGGAACCCGAGATCGACCTGCGCGACGGCCTGGAGCGCACCGCCGCCTACTTCCGCACCAAGCTCGGCCTCTGACCTATTGCCTCGCGTGGTCGAGGATGGCGTCCCACTGGGGGAGGGTGGCGCCGTCGTTGTAGTGCTGCTCGAACGCCTGGCGGGACCGGGCCCGGGCCGACGGATCGTGGCGGAGGCCGCGCACAGCGGCCACGAGCCCGTCGACGTCGCCCTCTCGGAGGCTCGTGCCGCAGCCAGTGGCGACGATGGCCTCGTCGACGTTGCTGCCCTGGGGACCGACGTAGAGGATCGGCAGCCCGGCGGCCAGGTTGGCGTGGAGCTTGGAAGGGCTCATGACGCCGAGCGAGCGCTCGTCGAGAGTGATGAGAGCGCCGTCTGCGCCGGCCATCACAGCGGGCGTCTCGTCCTTGGGCACGTAGCCCCGCAGCACGACGTTGCCCAACCCGCGCTGGGCCGCTGTGGTCTGCAGCTCGCCCCAGCGGGCCCCGCCCCCGATGAACACGAACAGCGCCTCGTCGGCTAGCTGAGCTGCGGCGTCGAGCACGGTGTCGAAGCGGTGGCCCACCCCGGTGTTCCCGAGGTACAGCACCACGGTCCGACCACCCACGTCGAGGCCCTCGTAACCCGCCCACGGCTCCTCGTCGACGCTCGGGAAGAGAGCCCGACGCTCCCAGTTGGGGAGGACTGACATCCGCGGTCGATCGGGTCCCGCCCCGTACTGGGCGAGGAGCTCTCGCATGGCGCCGTCGAGGCACACGACCTCGTCGAGCCGGCGGAAGGCGAACCGGTTCAGCGCCCGCAGCAGGCTGCTCACCGCACCCCCGGGCCGCAGCTCACCGAAGCGCTCGGCTGCGTCCGGGTAGCAGTCCATGCTCCAGAGCACGATGCGGGTGCGTGGGTGGAGGATCTTGTGCAGCAGGGCCCCGAACACGACGAACGGTGGCGTCGTCATGGCGATGACGACGTCCTGGCGGGGGAGGGTGATGATCCGCACGACGCCGCCCACCAGGAAGGTGACGTAGCCGAGCAGGCGGCGGGCCACCGATGACTTGCCCAGGTCCGGCGTCCACACCCGGCGCAACCGCAACCCAGGACCGGTCTGGACGGCGCCGGTCGGTGCCAGCCCCTCGAGGTAGCCGGCGCGGCCCGTGATCACCGTCACCTCGTCGCCGATCTCGGCCCGGTGCTCGGCCAGCGACGCCGCGAGCTGGGCGGTCGGG
This sequence comes from uncultured Microthrixaceae bacterium, assembly GCA_963846555.1. Taxonomy (GTDB): domain Bacteria; phylum Actinomycetota; class Acidimicrobiia; order Acidimicrobiales; family VFJN01; genus VFJN01. The sequence goes on along the minus strand of CAWJWI010000004.1, from coordinate 2,582,207 downwards.
CTGATGTCGGGCGCGTAGAACTGGTTGACGAGCGTCAACCTCACGTTGCGCTCCCCATCAGGGCAGCTGCGCAGCGACCGCCGCCACCATCTCCTCGACGATGGCGTCGAGGGCGTACGTCTGGCGCCAAGCCGGGAAGTGGCCCCGGAACTTGGCCATGTCGGTGTAGTAGCAGATGTGGTCGCCGACACGAGCCTGCTCGTCGTAGGTCAGGGTCGGGCGCTTGCCTCCGCTCGCATCTGCGATCAGCTCGACGCACTCGAGGAGGCTGGCCGCGTTGGCCTTGCCGCCCCCGAGGTTGTACGCCTCGCCCGGCCGGGGATCCTGGGCGAAGGCCCAGAACGCGCTGATCACGTCGGCCGAGTGGATCTGGTCTCGGACCTGCTTCCCCTTGTAGCCGAAGATCGTGTAGTCGCCTTCCCGCAGTGCGGTGAGCACGAGGTAGCTGAGGAAGCCGTGCAGCTCGACTCCGGCATGGTGCGGGCCCGTCAGGCAGCCACCCCGGAAGGCGCCGGTGCGCAGCCCGAAGTAGCGGCCGTACTCCTGGGTCAGCACGTCGGCGGCCACCTTCGACGCCCCGAAGAGCGAGTGGAGGCAGCCGTCCATCGACATCGTCTCGTCGATGCCCTGCTCGAGGGCCGGGTCGTCGTAGTCCCAGCGCGTCTCGAGCTCGACGAGCGGCACCTTGTTCGGGTTGTCCCCGTAGACCTTGTTCGTCGACACCGTGATGAACACCGCCTCTGGAGCATGGCGGCGGCAGGCCTCGAGAAGGTTGAGCGTGCCCGTCGCGTTCACGTCGAAGTCGTCGAAGGGCCGGGACGCGGCGAGGTCGTGGCTGGGTTGGCCCGCCGCGTGGATCACCAGCTCGACCCCCTGCCGGCGGATGAGGTCCTCGACGCCCTCGCGGTCCCGGATGTCGAGGTGGTGGTGGGTGTAGCGGGCGCAGTCGGACTCGAGGCGCTGGCGGTTCCACGTGGTGTCCCCGCCCGGGCCGAAGAAGTCGGCCCGCATGTTGTTGTCGATTCCGTGGACGTCGAACCCGAGGCCGTCGAAGAACTCCACGGCCTCCGAGCCGATCAGGCCGGCGCTGCCTGTGACCAGGACCTTCACGCCGGCACCGGACGCAGCACAGACGGGCGGGACATGGGCCGAGAGCCTACCGGTGCCTCTGCCAGACTCCGGAGTCCATGCGCGTCGCCGTGACCCTCGAGCAGTGCTGGCACCGGGTGCCCGGCGGTACCGCCCGCGCCACGCTCGACACGGTCGCCGCGGTCGCGGCCCGGGGTGATGTCGAGCAGGTGGGCGTCAGCGCCTGGCACCGCGGCCCGCCCGCCGCCGAGTGGCGGTCCGCCGTGCCGATCGAGGCGCTGCCCCTCCCGCGCCTCGCCCTCTACGACGCATGGCAGCGTCTGCGCCGCCCCCGCGTCGAGCTGGCCACCGGACCGGTCGACCTCGTCCACGCCACCGCCCATGTCGCGTCGGCCTCCCGGGCTCCTTGGGTGGCGACCGTTCACGACCTTCACTTCCTGCACGATCCATCCCACTTCACCGCTCGCGGCGTGTCGGTGTTCACCCGATTCCTCGACCTCGTCCGGAAGGACGCAACCCTCGTCGTGTGCCCGTCCGAGGCCACGCGGACCGACTGCGAACGGGCCGGCATCGAGCCGGAGCGGGTGCGGGTGACGCCGTGGGGCACCGACCGCGCCGCGGTGGCGCCGGGGGAGGCGGTGCGAGTTCGCGGGGTCTACGGGCTCGAGCGCCCCTTCGTGCTGTTCGTCGGGACGGTGGAGCCTCGCAAGAACCTGGCCCGGTTGCTCGACGCCTTCGGCCGCCTCGGCGACGTCGACGCCGACCTCGTGCTGGTTGGCCCGGCGGGCTGGAGCACTGACCTCCCCGCCACGTCTGCCCGTCGGCTCGGGTTCGTTCCCGACGCCGATCTCCACGCCCTGTACGCGGCGGCCACGGTCGTGGCCTACCCGAGCTTGCGAGAGGGCTTCGGCCTGCCTGTTCTCGAGGCCATGGCCCAGGGCGCGGCGGTCGTCACGTCCGCCACCACCTCCACGGCCGAGGTCGCCGGCGACGCTGCGCTCCTCGTCGACCCGCTCGACGTCGACGCGATGGCGGGGGCCCTCCAAGCGCTCCTGAGCGACCCCGACCTGGCAGCGCGCCTCGGCCTGGCGGCCCGCCAACGGGCCGCCACCTTCACGTGGGAGCGCACCTCCGAAGCCATGGTGGCCGCTTACACCGAAGCGCTGGGCGTCGCCCGATGACGGCTTCGGACATGCCGCCGCGGCGCGTCGTCGGCGTTGCCCGCTGCGGTGGACGGCCGCTTCGGATGGGCTACGGGGCGGTTGGCGCGAGTCGCGCGGCGGTGAGGGCTTGAGCTCGCTGCGGGTCGGGGTGAACCTGCTGTGGCTGCGTCCCGGGCAGGTCGGCGGCAGCGAGGAGTCGACCCTGGCCAGCGTGCGGGCCTTGGCCGATCGGGCCGATGGTGACATCGACCTCAGGCTGTACGTCACCGAGGCCCTGCTCCGCGCCCACCCCGACCTGCGCCACACCCTGCCCACCGACGTGCTGCCCAGGTCGCGAGCCCCGATGGCGCGCCCGGCCCGCGTCCTGGCCGAGGCCACTTGGCTGGCTGCTCGGGCCCGTGGAGTCGACCTCGTCCATCACGCCGGCGGGACGGCCCCGCCTCTCCGGGGCACGCGCTACGTCCTGACCGTGCACGACCTGCAGCCTCTCGAGCGGCAGGCCACCCATGGCCGGCTCAAGCGGGCCTACCTCGGGGCCACCATCCCGCCCTCGGTGCGCAGGGCACGACGGGTCGCCGTGCCCAGCGACTTCGTGCGCCGCTCCGTGCTCGACCTCCTCGACGTGGAGCCCGACCGGGTGGTCACCATCCCGCACGGCGTGGACGTGCTCGGCACGGCCACGCCGCCTCAGGTCCTCGAGGGGCGCTACCGCCTCGACGGGCCAGTGGTGCTGTACCCAGCCATCACGTACCCCCACAAGAACCACGCCGTGCTGGTCGAGGCCTTCGCTGCCGTCCTCACCGAGCACCCCGACGCCCTCCTCGTCCTGCCCGGGGGGCGCGGGGGCGAGGAGGACGCCGTTCGGGCCCAGGTCGCCCGCCTCGGCATCGGCGGCCGGGTGCGGCGCACCGGCCGGATCTCGGCCGCGGACGTGGCCGGGCTCTACCGGCTCGCGGCGGTCGTGGCCGTCCCGTCCCGCTACGAGGGGTTCGGTCTGCCTGCGGTGGAGGCGATGGCCTATGGCGCCCCGCTCGTGGCGGCCGCCACGACCGCCCTCCCGGAGGTCGTCGGAGACGCCGGCCTGCTCGTCGACCCCGACGACCCGGAGGCCTGGACCTCCGCCATCGGGCGCCTGCTGGATGATCCCGACGCGGCCGCGGCGCTGGTGGCTGCGGGCCCAGAGCGGGCGGCCCGGTTCTCGTGGGCCGCCAACGCGGCAGCCTTCGCGGACCTCTACCGGACCGCGCTCTGAGCCGGCCCCGAATGGGGATCCGGAAGCGGCTCTTGTAGCATCGACGGTTCTATGGGTAAGGCATCGTCAGCCAAGAAGGTCGCCCGCGCTGCCCGCGCCGGCGGCCGCGTGTCCACCGGTCAGCCCCGCAGCTTGCTGTTCCCGGGCGTCCTGATCGCTGTCATCGTCCTCGGCATGACGCTCGTCGTCTATGCCCGCGAGGACCGTCAGAACGACGACCTGGGCGGCGTACCGCAGCTCGGCGACCACATCCACCAGGCCTTCGCGATCAACGTCTGCGGTGAGTTCCTGCCCGTGGTGCCCGAGTTCGAGAGCCAGGTCGGAATCCACACCCACGGCGACGGCGTCATCCACATCCACCCCTTCTCGCAGCTCGGTGTGGGTGCCAACGCCACCCTCGAGCGATACCTGGAGGACATGCGTGAGGCCGGTCTGGACGTCTCGCTCGAGAACGACAAGCTCTCCTACCTCGACCAGGACTACGACGAGGGCGATGCCGAGGCGTGCGAGGGCATTGACGACCCGGTGCTGCGGATGGGCTACTGGGCCAACGTCCAGGACGAGGCCAGCGATCCCGAGGTCACCACGGGCGACTTCACAGACCTCCGGCTCACCGAGAACGGCGCCGGCCTGACGATCTTCTTCGGCGACGCCGACGCGGACATCCCCAAGCCCCCGAACGCCTCTCAGCTCGAGTCCCTCGGCGCGGCCGACGGCGGCCAGGTGCCCGACGACCAGGGCAACACCACCACCACGGCACCCGAGGACGACCCGGTCGACACCACCTCGACCACCGCGGGTGAGCCGTCGGACGCCAGCACCACCACCACCGCTGCGGCCGGGGCCACCACCACGACCGCAGCACCGTGACCTCAGCGTCGTGACCACGGCGGCCCGCCGGTGAAGGCGGTCGTCCTGGTGGGCGGCTTCGGCACCCGCCTGCGCCCGCTGACCCTGAGCACCCCCAAGCAGATGCTGCCGGTCGCCAACCGGCTGATGATCGAGCGCGTCGTCGAGCACCTGGGCTGCCACGGCGTCGACACCGCGATCCTGTCCCTCGGCTACCGGCCCGACGCGTTCATCGACGCCTACCCGGACGGGCGCTGCGGGGGTGTTGCCCTCCACTACGCCGTAGAGGCCCAACCTCTGGACACGGCGGGCGCCATCCGGTTCGCCGCCCTCGACGGTGGGGTGCGACGAGCGCTTCCTCGTCGTGAACGGCGACGTGCTCACCGACCTCGACGTCTCGGCCCTCGTTGCCTTCCACGACGCCCACGGCGCCGAGGGCACCATCGCCCTGCACGAGGTCGAGGACCCCTCGGCCTACGGCGTGGTGCCCACCGACTCCTCCGGCCGGGTCGAGGCCTTCATCGAGAAGCCCCCTCGCGGCGAAGCGCCGACGAACCTGATCAACGCCGGCACCTACGTGCTCGAGCCGTCCGTGCTCGACCGGATCGACCCCGACGGGCCCGTGAACGTGGAGCGGGTGACGTTCCCGGCCATGGTCGCCGACGGATCCCTCTACGCCCTCGACGGGTCGACCTACTGGATCGATGCCGGCACGCCGTCCACCTACCTGGCCGCCAACCTCGACCTCGTCACCGGCCGCCGCGGAGCACCCGAGGACGGGATCCACCCCGACGCTCGTGTCGCCAGCGCGGCACCCACCTCGGTGATCGGGCCCGAGTGCGTCGTGGAGGCGGGCGCCGAGGTGTCCGGCTCGGTCCTGCTCCGAGGCGCCGTCGTGCGGGCCGGGGCTGTGGTGCGAGATTCCGTGATCGGCCCGGGTGCGGTCATCGAGTCCGGGGCCTCGGTCACCAACGGCTCGGTGGTCGGCGATGACGTGACCATCCCGGGCGGTGGCGAGCTCAGCGGCGCCGTCATGCCGGAGGCCGAGGCGTGAAGGCGCTGGTCACCGGAGGCGCCGGCTTCATCGGGTCCACCCTCGTCGACCGCCTCCTTGCCGAGGGTCACGCCGTCGACGTCATCGACAACCTCTCCAGCGGCTCGCTCTCCAACCTGGCCGAAGCCCGGGGCAACCGGGCCCACGAGCTCAAGGTCCACCAGGTCGACATTCGCGACGGCTCGGTGATCGACCTCATCGCCCGCCGCCAGCCCGAGGTCGTCTTCCACCTAGCGGCCCAGGCCGACGTGCGGGTCTCTGTCAGCCGGCCGGTGTTCGACGCCGAGGTGAACGTGGTGGGCAGCCTCAACGTGCTCGAAGGGGCCCGCCTCGGCGGCGCCCGGAAGGTGGTGTTCGCATCCAGCGGAGGCACGATCTACGGCGAGCCTGCGCCAGCTGACCTGCCCGTGCGGGAGTCCCACCCGCAGCAGCCTCTCTCGCCGTACGGCGTGGCCAAGAAGGTCGTGACCGACTACCTGCACGTCTACAGGGAGCTGCACGCCCTCGAGTTCACCTCGTTGGCCATGGCCAACATCTACGGCCCCCGTCAGGACCCGCACGGCGAGGCGGGCGTGGTCTCGATCTTCGCCGGCCTCCTCCTCGAGGGGAAGTCGTGCACCGTCTACGGCGACGGCAGGCAGACCCGCGACTTCGTGTACGTCGACGACGCCGTGGACGCCTTCGTGCGGGCCGCCGACCGGGGGAGCGGCCTGCTGTGCAACATCGGCACCGGCGTGGAGACCTCGGTCAACGAGCTCTACCAGGCGATGGCCGACGCAGCAGGCGTCACCGACCCCCCGACCTACGGCCCGGCCCGCACAGGGGAGCTGGCTCGCAGCGCTCTCGACCCGACCCGGGCCGGGATGCACCTGGGCTGGGAGCCGTGGACCGAGCTGGCCTCGGGAGTGGCCGACGTCCTCGCCTGGGCCCGCGCCTAGACGGTGACTGCGCGAACTGTGTCTGACACAGTTCGCGCAGGGCTCAGCGGAACAGGTCTTCCTGCGGCGGGCGGACCACCTCGGCCCGGACCTCGCCCCGGCCCAGCCAGGCTGGGTCGACGCCACGAACCACGGCCGCGGCCACGCCGGTGGCCTTGCCCATCACGAGCTCGGCTGCGGCGGCCAGCTCGTCGACCACGCAGACCTCGGTGACCTGCAGCTCGCGGCCGCGACTGTCCTCGGTGCCCCGGAGATCGACGACGGCCTGGATGCCCGCGCAGCCGATGGCCACATCGGTGAGCCCCCGCCGCCAGGGGCGGCCGAACGTGTCCGAGACGATCACCGCCACCTCAACCCCCAGGGCGGCGCGCAGCCCGTCGCGGATGCGGCGGGCCGAGCGATCGCTGTCCTCGGGCAGGAGTGCGGCCCACCCCTCGTCGACGTTCGAAAGGTCCACCCCGGCGTTGGCGCACACGAACCCGTGCCGGGTCTCGCTGATGATGAGATCGCCCCGTCGGCGCACGACCCGCACCGACTGCTCTTCGACGATGGCCTTGTGGCCGCGGGGATCGGCCGGGTCGATCCGGACCATGGCGCCCTCGGCCTTGGAGACGACCTTCTGGGTCACGACCACGACATCGCCGTCGCGCAGGTCTGGCGCGGCTGCGGCGAGGAGCCCGGCCAGGTCGTCGCCGGCCACCACCTCGGGAAGGCCGGGAACGGGCTCGATGGTGAGCGTCATGCCGCCAGAACCGTACGGCCCAGGGCCGCCGCCTCGGCCGGCCCGCGCATGATGGTGGGTGCCACCACGCAGCGGAGGCCCTCGGCCTCCACGGCCGCGGCTTGGTCGGCATCGGCCTCGTCGACCACGAGCGTGGCGGCCAGCGGCGCGTAGAGACGGGCCACGCCGATCACGGTGGCCTCGTGGCCCAGCTCGCGGAGAAGCCGGTCGGCGGGGCCCTTCAGCGCGGCTCCGGCGATGATCGGCGACACGGCGACTACGTCGGACCGGCGAGCCTCCACCGCCGCTCGCACGCCGGGCACGGCCAGCACCGGCCCGATCGACACGATGGGGTTGGACGGAGCGATCACGACCCGTTCCGCGGCCGCTATGGCGCCGAGCACACCGGGTGCAGGAGCGGCCGCGTCGGCGCCGTCGAAGCGGACGGCGGACACAGCCACGTCGTGCTGGCGGTGCACGAAGTACTCCTGGAAGTCGATCTCGCCGTCGGCCACCTGCAGACGGGTGCGCACAGGGTCGTCGGACACAGGGAGGAGGTTCAGGCCGAGCTCCCAGGCGGCCGTGATCTCCGCCGTGACCTCCGACAGGGTGGCGCCGTGGCGCAAGCGGTCCGTGCGGTAGAGGTGGGTGGCGAGGTCCTTGTCACCCAGGTTGAACCAGGTGCGAGCGCCCGGGAACCGCCGGAGCGCGTCCATGGCGTGCCAGCTCTCACCAGCCAGTCCCCACCCGCGCTCGGGATCGATGGCCCCGGCCACCGTGTAGGTGACGGTGTCGAGGTCGGGGCTGATGTGGAGGCCGTGCAGCTCGACGTCGTCGCCCACGTTGACGATGGCTGTGAGCTCCGCAGGAGGCCGGACCTGCACGAGGCCGGCGAGCAGGCGAGCCGCGCCCACGCCGCCCGCCAGGACCGTGATCAGCCGATCCCCTTCAGCCGTCCCGAGAGCAGCTCGATGTCGGCGTCGACCATCATCGTCACGAGCTCCTCGAAGCTCGTGCGCCGCTTCCAGCCCAGGACCGTCTCGGCCTTGGTCGGGTCACCGATCAGGAGGTCGACCTCGGCCGGCCGCATGAACTTCTCGTTGATCGTGACGTGGTCCTCGTAGCTGAGCCCGACGTGCCCGAAGGCGATCTCGCAGAACCGGCGGACCGAGTGCGTCTCGCCCGTGGCGACCACGAAGTCGTCCGGCTCGTCCTGCTGCAGCATGAGCCACATGGCCTCGACGTAGTCGCCGGCGAAGCCCCAGTCCCGCTCGGCGTCGAGGTTGCCGAGGGACAGCTCCTTGGCCAGCCCCAGCTTGATCTGGGCCACGCCGTGGCTGACCTTGCGGGGGAGGAACTCCATGCCCCGACGCGGGCTCTCGTGGTTGAAGAGGATCCCCGAGGAGGCGTGCAGGCCGTAGGACTCCCGGTAGTTCACCGTGATCCAGTGGCCGTACAGCTTGGCCACTCCATACGGGGAGCGGGGGTAGAACGGCGTGCTCTCGGTCTGAGGCACCTCCTGCACCTTGCCGAACATCTCACTGGACGACGCCTGGTAGAAGCGGATCTCGGGATCGACGATCCGGATGGCGTCGAGGAGACGGGTGACGCCGAGGGCCGTGATCTCGCCGGTCAGCACGGGCTGGTTGAACGAGGTCTGCACGAAGGACTGGGCGGCGAGGTTGTACACCTCGTCCGGGCGGGTCTCTCGCAGGATGGAGATGAGCGACGCCTCGTCGAGGAGGTCACCCGACGACGTGTACGGGTCGAGGACGATCCGGTCCTGCAGGTGGGAGATGCGCTCGAAGTTCGTCGTGCTGCTGCGGCGGACCATCCCGACCACCTCGTACCCCTTGTCGAGCAGGAGCTCGGCCAGGTAGGAGCCGTCCTGGCCCGTGATGCCGGTGATGAGGGCGCGCTTGGTCATCTCAGGTTTGTACCCTGGATCGACGCACCCGTCTGCTAAGTGGGTTGGCACCGTGGAATCCCTGGGAAGACGAATCGCCAAGCTCCGGGCCGAGCTGGGCTGGACCCAGCAGGAGCTGGCCGACCGGGTGGCCGTCTCGCGCGTCGCGCTCTCCCACTTGGAGAGCGACCTCAGCACACCGGGTGAGCGCACCGTCGCCCTCCTCGCGGGCGTCTTCGGCATGGAGGCCCACGACCTGGCCGCCGGCACCAGCTATCCGGTCGGCAAGGCGGACCGCTTGCCCCTCGTCGTCACCCGGCACACCGAGGTGGAGCTGCAGATCCGTCTCCTCGACCGAGACGTCGAGGTGGCCTTGCGCTTCGGGCACCTCGAGCTGCTCGACGGCTGGCCCGAGCGCCTCCGCGGCCTTCGGGCCGTCACCCATGACCCCCGTCAGGTGGCTCTGATCGACCAGGCCGCGGCTCGCCTCCGCAGCGCCGTAGGTCCCTAGCCGCGTGGCTGCGCGAACTGTGTCTGACACAGTTCGCGCAGGACGTCAGATCCGGGTGCGCATGTCGTCGAGCAGATCGGCGACGGTCTGCTCGATCGGGATCTCCGGGGTCCATCCGGTGGCGGCAGCCAGCTTCGAGGCGTCGCCCCGGAGGACGGGCAGGTCGGCCGGCCGCATGAGCTCGGGGTCGGGGCGCAGCTCGATGGGTCGGGAGGCCAGGCCTACGAGCAGGTCGGCCAGGTCCTGGATGGCCAGGTCCCGGCCGCTGCACACGTTGTAGACCTCGCCCGGCGCGCCCCGCTCGACGAGGAGGCGGTAGGCCCGCACGATGTCCCGCACGTCGGTGAAGTCGCGGCGGGCCTCGAGGTTGCCCACCACGATGTGGTCGGCGCCGTCCCGCTCGGCTCGGGCGATGCGAGCGGCCAGGGCAGAAGCCACGAACTGCTCGGCCTGGCCTGGTCCGAGGTGGTTGAAGGGCCGGACCCGGATCACGCCGAGACCGTGGCCGAGGAACGCCTGCTGGGCGAGGGCGTCGGCGGCCAGCTTCGAAGCTGCGTAGGGGCTGGTCGGACGAAGAGCGGCGTGCTCGTCGAGAGGCAGCTCGGCCTCGGTGACCACCCCGTACACGTCGGCGCTGGCCACGGCCAGCACCCGCTCCACGCCGGCGGCGCGGCAGGCCTCGAGCACGTTGAGCGTGCCCTCGCCGTTGACCCGCAGGACCGTGAGCGGGTCCTTCCAGGAGCCGCCCACGTCGGCCCAGCCGGCCAGGTGGTACACGGCGTCGGGGGAGGCGTCGGAGATGGCGGTGGCCGTACCTTCGGCGTCGGTGATGTCGATCGACGGGTCGCTGTGGCGGTCGAGCGAGACCACCTCGTCCCCGGCGGCGCGCAGGTGGTCGGCCAGGTGCCGGCCCACGAACCCAAGCCCTCCGGTTATCAGCGCGCGCATCGGGCGGACCTTACGGGGTGGCGCGGGGGCGCTGTCCAACGGCCCCCTGCCAGAGCTCGATCAGGCCCTCGACGGTGCGGTCCCAGGTGAAGGTGGCGGCCCGCTTGGGCCCCGAGCGCGGCGAGCTGGGCCCGTTGCTCCGGGTCGCCGAGAAGGACGGCCAGGGCCGAGGCGAGAGCGGCCGGGTCGTCGGGGGGCACCAGGACCCCGGCGTCGCCCACCACCTCGGGGATGCCGCCGGTGGCCGTGGCCACGACCGGTACGCCAGCCGCCATCGCCTCGCCCGCGGTCAGCCCGAAGCCCTCGTAGCGGGAGGCGAGCACCAGCGCCTCCGCCCCGGCCAGCAGGTCGGCTCGCGCTTCCTCGTCGACGAACCCGAGCCGCACCACCCGGCTGCCGTGGTGGGCTGCGGCCACGGCCTCGGTCAGAGCCTCGGCGCCCCAGCCGTCAGCGCCTGCGATGACGAGGCGCAGGTCGGGGTCGTCGGCCGCCAGCTCGTCGAAGGCCAGCACGAGACCCGGTAGGTCCTTTCGGGGCTCGACCGTCCCGATGGCCAGCAGATACCGGCCCCCGCCGGCCAGCCGGCCCCCCTGGCCCGGGTCGCCGAGCGGAGCGGCGGTGATGCCGTTGGGCACCGCGATGACCCGGTCCTCCGGAAGGCGGTAGTGCTCGATCACCTCGGCTCGCACGAACTCCGACACGGTGTGCACGGTGGCCCCGCGCTGCAGGGCGCGAGGAACGAGCTGGCGGTACTGGAGGACGTCGCTCGTGCACATCTCCGGGTAGCGCAGGTAGGTGAGGTCGTGCACCGTGACCACTGCCGCGCCCCGGGTCGGGGGGACGACGAAGTTGGTGCCGTGGACGACGTCGACCGGGCCGGTCCAGTGCTCGATGCGAGGACCGGCGGTGCGACCCCATGCCCAGCGCAGCGGGGCGGCGGCCATCCGGAGGTGACGGGGCACCTGCACGCCGGGGGGCAGGAGGTCTTCGAGCCGGCCCGAGCCGCGGAATGTGACTGCGTAGGCGATGGCCTCGACCGCGGGCGACTCGCCGGCTCCGGCCAGGACAGCAGCGGTGAAGCGGCCCACGCCGCTGCGGATGTCGTAGAGGGACGTGGCGTCGAGGGCGACGCGCAGGGGCCGGGGCACGTCTGGAGAGCCTACGGACGCACCGGGGTGGGGCGGAGGCGGCCCGCGTCGCTGGAGGGTCAGCGGTTGCGGACTGCGCCCAGGCGCTCTTCGACCTGCTTGACCCGCTCGCCCACGAGGGTGGCGAGCACGTCGAGGGTGCCCTTGGCCTCCTCGGTCGGGCCGCTGAGGGCCTTGGTCAGCTCGTTGCGGCGCACCTGCAGGCGCTGGAAGGCGATCACGCCCAGGCCCACGGAGACGTAGGTGGCGTCCTTGATCGCGTTGGCGAGGTCGTCGACCGGCGTGCGGGCCATGGTGCTGCTCCTTTGGGCGGGGTACGGGCTCCACCATACGGCCCAAGTGCTAACTCCTGCAAGCAACGGCACCTAGATGTCAAGCAGACGTACGGGGGTCGACGGCGGCGGAGGGGGTGGGCCGCCGGCCAGGGAGCCCCGGCTACCCTCGATCGACCGTGGACCAACCCGCCCTTGGTGCTGACGCGCCCGACGATCCGGCCGCCACGCCGCCCGCTGCCCCGCCTGTCGTCGCGGTCGTCGTGGCTCGCGACCCGGGCCCCTGGTTCGAGGAGACGATGGCCGCCATCGCGGCCCAGGACTACCCGAACCTGTCGATCCTCGTCGTGGACGCGGCGAGCACCGAGGAGGTCAAGCCCCGGGTGGGGCAGGCGGCGCCCGGCGCGTTCGTGCGCCGCCTCCCCGAGCACGCTGGATTCGGCGCCGCAGCCAACGAGGTCCTCGAGGTGGTCGAGGGGGCGGCCTTCTACTTGATGTGCCACGACGACATCGCCCCCAAGCCCGACGTCGTGCGCCTGCTCGTCGAGGAGGCGTTTCGCTCCAACGCCGCCATCGTGGGGCCCAAGCTCGTGGCGTGGGACGACGAGCGCCTCCTGCTCCAGGTGGGCGAGGGGGTGGACCACGGCGGCTACGTGGCGCCACTCGTCGAGCGCGGCGAGCTCGATCAGGAGCAGCACGACGCAGTGCGCGACGTGTTCACGATCCCGGGGGCGTGCACGCTGGTGCGGGCCGACCTGTTCGCCGAGATCGGCGGCTTCGACGAGGGCATCGACATCCTCTACGACGACGTCAGCCTCTGCTGGCGCACCCACATCGCCGGAGCCCGGGTGATCGTCGCCCCCAACGCCATGGTCCGTCACCTGGAGGCGCTCGACCGGCGCCAGCCGGGCCTCGAGCGCCGTCGCCTGGCCAACCGCCACCGCCTCCGAGTCGTCTTGAGCTGCTACTCCGCCCTCGGGCTCGTCCGGGCCGTGCCCAAGGTGGTCGTCCTCCACCTGATCGAGGCCGCGTACTCCATCGTGGTGGGCCGCACGGCCAACGCACGCGACCTGGCTTCCGGCTGGATCTGGAACCTGCGCCGGCTGGGAGAGCTACGCGACGCCCGTCGCCAGGTGCGCAGCTTCCGTCGCGTGCCCGACACCGAGATCCGCCGGTTCATGGCCCGGGGCAGCGCACGCGCGAGCCAGTTCGTGCGGGGGCAGATCGGCGGGGGCGAGGACAGGTTCTCGGGGTGGGCCCGCAGCAGCAGGGGGGTGGCCGGCGCCCTCAGGACCGGACAGCTCCGCTTCTCGGCCATGGTGTGGGGCGCGGTCGCGCTCGTGTTCCTCACAGGCAGTCGCCACCTGCTGACCCGCGGCGTGCCCGCGGTGGGCGAGCTGGTGCCCTTCACCTCGTCGCCTCTCGACATGCTCCGCGAGTGGTCGAGCGGCTGGCGGACCGCAGGGCTCGGATCCGAGGCACCCGCGCCCACGGGCTTCGGCATACTCGGCGGTCTCGGGCTGCTGGCGGCGGGGACGATGGGCCTGCTGCGGACCGTGCTCACCGTGGGCCTCATCCCGCTCGGGGCCGTCCTCGCCTACCGCTTGGCCGCTCCCATCGGTTCGCGCTACGCCCAGGTGGCGGCGCTCCTCGTGTACGTCTGCAACCCGCTCCCCTACAACGCGCTGGCCGCGGGGCGCTGGAGCACCCTGGCCCTCTACGCGGCCGCGCCGTTGCTCCTGGGCCTCCTCGCCCGGGTCAGCACGCTGTCGCCGTTCGGCCCCACCGGCGGTGAGGTCGGCCCGCAGGTCCGGGCCACCCACCTGCGCCACCTCGTGCTGGGGCTGGCCCTGACGACGGCGCTGCTGGCGGCCCTTGCCCCTGTCCTCGTGGTCATCGTGCCGGTCATGGCCGCCACGCTCGTGCTCGGGTCGCTCCTCGTCTACCGCACCAAGGGCTCGGGCCGGCTCCTAGCGGCCGCCCTCGCCGCTGGCGCCGTGGCCGTGGTCCTCCACCTGCCGTGGAGCCTCGACCTGCTGCTCCCGGGCACCCCGCTGACCGCCATCACCGGGCCCGAGGCGGCGCCGGCAGGCTCGGACCTGGCCGCCCTCCTCCGCTTCGAGGTCGGCCCGCTCGGCAGCGGGCTGCTGGGCTGGGTCTTCCTCGTGGCCGCCGCCCTCCCCTTGCTGATCGGTCGGGGAGAGCGCCACGCCTGGGCCGTACGGGGTTGGACGATGGCCATCACCTTCTGGGGCCTGGCCTGGGTGGCCCAGCGGGGCGACGCCCCTTTCGCCATGCCCCCTGTCGAGCTGCTCCTCGTCCCGTGCGCAGTGGGGCTCACCCTGGCCACGGCGATGGGCGTGGCTGCCTTCCAGACCGACCTCCCCGGATACCGGTTCGGCTGGCGCCAGGTCGCGTCCGGCGTGGCTGCGGCCGCGGTGGCGCTCGGGACGATCCCTGTTCTCGGCGCAGCCTTCGACGGGCGCTGGTCGATGCCGGCCGGCGACCACAGCCGAGCCCTCGGCTTCCTCGACGCCGACAACGACGAGCTGCCGTTCCGCGTGCTCTGGGTGGGCGACCCGACCGCTCTCCCGCTCGGGAGCTGGCAGCTCGACGAGGGCGTCGCCTACGCCACGACCGACGACGGAACCCCCGAGGCCCAGGACCTGTGGGCCGGCTCCGACGATGGGCGCACCAGCCTGCTGGCCGACGCCCTCGACCTGGCCCGCACCGGTCAGACGGCCCGTCTGGGCCGTCTCCTCGCCCCGATGGGGGTGCGCTACCTCGTCATCCCCGAGCGCCTGGCGCCGGCGCCGTTCGGCACGGTCGAACGGCCGCTGCCCGCGGTGCTGCGCACGACCTTCGAGGCCCAGCTCGACCTCGAGCCCCTCGACGTGCCCGCCGGTCTGACCGTGTACCGCAACCAGGCGTTCTTCCCGCCCCGGGCCGTGGTGTCGAGCACGAACACCCCGCCTGAGGGGGGCGGCATCTCCTCGGCCGCCGCCATCGACCTGTCACGAGCCCGCCTGGCCCTACCCGACGAGGACGGCCACCTCCACTGGTCCGGACCGGCGGAGCCCGACACGACCGTTCTGCTGTCGGCCGCCCACTCGGACCGGTGGAAGCTCGAGGTCGACGGCGAGGTCGTTCCGCAGACCAAGCCGTTCGGATGGGCCAACGGCTTCACCGTGGTCCAGGGCAGTGAGGCCACCCTCCGGTTCGTCGCCCCGCCCCTGCGCTACCTCGGCCTCGCCGGGCAGGCCCTCGTCTGGCTGTGGCTGCTGCGCGTGCTCTTGCGGGCTCGCATGAACCCGCCTGTCCGATCGGAGGCCGGCGCATGAGGTCAGCCCGCCTGACCTCGCTCGTCGTCCTGGCCGCGGCCATCGCCGGAGGCCTCGCCTTGGAGGCCGCAGAGTCGCCCGGCCCGAGTGGCGACGGAGTCCCCGCCCTGCGCGCCGGCGTCGCCATGCCGTCGGCCCGCACCGAGCCGACCCTGTCTTCGACCTGGTACTGCGCGGGCGGCACGGGCCGCGATGGCGGCTCGGCCGATCACGTCGTCACCATCGGCAACCCCACCGACCGGCCCCGAACGGCCACCGTCACGGTGCTGGCCGGTGCGGTTGCCCAGGCGCCGTCACCCGCAGACGCCGCAGCGGAGCCGGGTGCCACCACGACCATCGCGGCCGAGACGACGACCACCACCACCGGCCCGACCACCACCACGGCACCCCGGCCCTCCCCGGCCGAGCGTCAGGTGGAGCTGCCGGCCCAGAGCCGGGTCGACGTGCGCCTGGCCGACATCACCCAGTCACAGCTGGTCGGTGCGGTGGTGGAGGTCGACGGGGGCGAGGTAGCCGTCGAGCACGCCGTCACCGGCCCGCTGGGCCGGGCCACCGCTCCGTGCAGCACGACGGCCTCGGCATCGTGGTCGTTCCCGTGGGGCGTCACGGCGCGCGGGTCGCGCGAGCTGCTCGTGTTCATGAACCCGTTCCCCGACGACGCGACCGTGGACATCGCCTTCGCCACCGACGAGGGCGTGCGCGACACCGCCCGCTTCCAGGGGTTCGTGGTGCCCGGCCGCAGCGTCGTCGGCGCCTTCCTCGACCAGGACGTCACCCGCAAGCAGCAGGTGTCGGCCCAGGTGCAGGTGCGGGGCGGGCGCCTCGTCATCGACCGCATCCAGCAGATGGACGGCACCGATGGCCGCGAGGGCATGGCCCTGGCTCTCGGCGTGCCGACCCCAGCCGAGGTGTGGATGTTCCCCATGGGGGAGACGGGCGAGGGGCTGACCGAGCAGGTCGTCGTGTTCAACGCCACCGAGAACGTCGCCGAGGTCGAGGTGGAGGCCCGTCTCGACGATCCGTCCACCAACGGCACCCCGGAGCCGTTCGAGCTGACGGTCGCTCCGGGCCGGTACTCGCTCATCGACGTCCATGCAGATGCGCGGGTCCCTGCGGGCGTGGGGCATGCGCTCATCGTCCGATCCCTCAACGGTGTGCCGGTGACCGCTGAGCGGGTCAACGGGGGCCAGGACCCCGCGCCCAGGACGGGGATCACCTCGACCACCGGTGCCCCTTTCGGGGCTCGCACCTGGTACTTCGCCGCGGGCGGCCCCACCGAGTCGCGCGACGAGTACCTCGTGCTCTTCAACACCTCGAACGAGCGACCTGTGACGTTCAGCGTCACCGGCTTCGCCAACGGCCAGACGATCGCCATCCAGGACCTGCAAGCTCAGACCATCGAACCCGGCGCTCGGGTGGTGATCCGCCTCGGCGACAAGATCGAGCGGGAGGAGCTGTCTGTGGTCGTGACTGCGGACGGTCCGATCGTGGCCGAGCGCGGGCTCTACCGGATCGGCGGTGGGGGCATCTCCCAGTCGATGGGCATCCCGCTGGCCGAGGGGCTGGTCGTCCCCGATCCCCTCGACGGCTGATCGCAGCCGGTCAGAAGGAAGTCGGCCCAGGTGCCTCGCAGGCTGCCGCCGCTACGTCAGCTGGCTATGGCGGCGCCGGTGGGGTTGGGGTGACGCTCGGCCCGGAGGACGTACCCGACGCCGCGCACAGTGTGCAGCATCCGCGATCCGTGGGCCTCCATCTTGCGGCGGATAGCCGAGACGTGCACCTCGACGACGTTGGGGTCGAACTCGTCGAAGCCCCACACGATCGAGAGGAGCTGCGTCTTCGACAGCACCCGACGGTGGTTGCGGCAGAAGGCCTGCAACAGGTTGAACTCGAGAGCCGTCAGCGACAGCGCCTTCCCGGCCCGGGTCACGGTGTGCTCGTCGTCGTCCAGGATCAGGTCGCCGATCGCGTATCGGGTGGACATGGCCTGGCCGCCGCGTCGCAGGATCGCACCGACGTTGGCGATGAGCTCGGCCAGGCTGAACGGGCTCCCGAGGACGGCGTCGGCGCCGCTCCGCAGCGCTTCAAGGCGCTCGCGCGGCTCGCCGCTGGTGGCCAGGGCCAAGATCCTGACCTCGGAGGCGCTCCGGATCCGTCGCACCATCGTCCAGTCGGTCGAACCCGCTGGGTCGGGGTCGATCATGAGCAGATCGATGTCGGACGCAACCAAGAGGTTGTCCAGAGCTCTCTGCTGGGTCATCCCCTCAACCGCCAAGCCGTTGCCCTCGAGGGCAGCCACGAGGGCGTCCCGAAGCAGCTCGTCCTTGACGGCAACGACCAGCATTCGCCGGCGACCCTGCACTTCGTTCCCTTCCGACATCTGCCCGACCTCCGAGGCCCGCCGAGTGGTCCTCCCTGAACCCCCACGCTCTGTGCCTCGAAGGCACGATACGACCGGGAGTTGACCGCGGAAAGTGGTGATTGGCGTTCTTCAGCATGCAATCAGCCACGGAGCGCGCTGAGTCAGCGCTCCGGCACGAGGCGTGGTCAAAACCTGTCATTCGCGTTCAGCGAAGGCTCAGGGCCCCTTCAGGGCCGGCTCAGCGAGGTCCCCCACGCTGTCTCCTGGGATGCAGACGAGGGGGTGGGCGTGTCGGTTGCTCAGGTGTCCGTCGGCCTCCCCGCGTTCGTAGAGGCTCGGGACCAACCGCAGGTCGGGCGGACGAGGGGAGCCGGCCGGACCCGCCTGAGGGCGGGGCTCCTCGCCCTCGACGGGCTCAGCGCTCTGCTCGGCCTCCTTGCCGCCTCCGTGCGCAGCCCGGTCGCACTGACGGCGGGGACCGTCGCCCTGCTCGCCGCCAACCGCACTCAGGGGCTGTACCGCTCGTTCACGAGCACGATGCGGGTGTTCACCTACGCCGCTCTCATCCGCTCGTCCGGTCTGGTCGCCGTCACCACTCATCTCGTCCTCGCCGCTCACGACCCTGACCGCTCGGTCGGCGCCTCGCTTGTGGCCTTCGCAACGGTCCTTGCCTTGGCCGCCACCTCGCACTTCGGGTTCGAGATCTGGCTCAGGGGCCGCCGGCTGGCGGGTGCGTTCCTCCGTCGCACGGTCGTGATCGGCTGCTCTGGGCCGCGTCTCGAGCTCGTCCGCCTCCTCGGCGAGGATCGCGGGCTGGGCTACGACGTGGTCGGCGTGCTCGGGCCCGAGGGATCGCCAGCAGCGCCCGTCCCGTGGCTGGGTGAGGTCGACCGCGCGGCGCCCGCCATCGCCTCGGTCGGCGCGTCCGGGGCCGTGGTCGACCCGCACGGCCTCTCGGCCGACGACATGCGCTCGCTGCTCCGAACGCTCGAGGCCACCGGGACCCGAGTCCACGTCGTCAGCGGCATCGCCGGGGTGGACTGCCGGCGCCTGCGATCGGTCGACGTCGCCCACCACCCCTTTCTCTACGTCGAGCCTCCGAGCCTGGGTTGCGCCCAGCAGGCGGTGAAGCGCGTCGTCGACGTGACGCTGGCCTCGCTGGGGCTGCTCCTCGCCGCGCCGCTGCTCGTCGCAGCAGCCATCGCCATCAAGCGCGAGGACGGCGGCCCGGTCCTGTTCCGGCAGGACCGAACCGGTCGCAACGGCGTGCCCTTCCGGGTCCACAAGCTGCGCACCATGGGCGTGGGTGCGGAGGCGCACCAGGCCGATCTGGCCGAGCGCAACGAGCGGACAGGGCCGCTCTTCAAGATCGAGGACGACCCCCGGGTCACCCGCGTCGGCCGCTTCCTGCGTCAGTCGAGCCTCGACGAGGTCCCGCAGCTCCTCGATGTGCTGTGGGGTCGCATGAGCCTCGTCGGTCCGCGCCCTGCCCTTCCCGACGAGGTGGCGCAGTTCGACGAGGAGCTCCTCGACCGGTTGCGGGTGAAGCCCGGTCTGACCGGTCTGTGGCAGGTCGAAGCACGCGACGCTGCGGACTTCGACGCCTACCGCCGGCTCGACCTCTTCTACGTGGAGAACTGGTCGGTGCTCCTCGACCTGTTGATCCTCGCCGACACAGTCCCGGCTGTGCTCAGGCGGGCGGTGCGCCCCCGGGCGTCGTCAGCCGAGGACCTGTGGCCGGAGGGGCTCGAGGCGGAGCAGGTGGCCACATGAGGTTCCGACGGCAGGACGACCTGCCCGGTGACGGCCGCCACGTGTGCATAGTGGTCCAGAACATGCCTGTTCCACTCGACCGGCGAGTGTGGGCCGAGAGCCAGACCCTCGTGGACGGCGGCTACCGGGTGTCGGTCATCTGCCCCAAGGGCCCCGGGGAGCTCGAGCACGAGCGGCTCGGGGGAGTGGACCTGTACCGGTACCGGCCGGCGCCGGCCGCCGTGGGCCTGCTCGGGTACGCCCTCGAGTTCGCGTGGTCGTTCCTGTGCGCGACCTGGCTGGCCCGGCGCATCCACCAGCGGGATCCGATCGCCGTCCTCCAGGCCTGCAACCCTCCGGACACCTACTGGTTGCTCGGCGCGCTGTTCCGGCTCGGCGGCACCCGGTTCGTGTTCGATCACCACGACCTCTGCCCCGAGCTCTACCGGTCTCGTGGCCGGTCCTGGTCGCCGGGTGTGCTGCGCCTCCTCGAGCTGTTGGAGCGGGCTACCTACCGGGTCGCTGACGCTGTCATCGCCACCAACGAGTCCTACCGCAGGATCGCCTGCGCTCGCACCGGTCGGCCGGTCGAGGCGGTCACCGTCATCCGCAACGGTCCGGCCCCGGAGCGGATGGAACGGGCGGGCCCCGATCCCCAGCTACGGGCCGGGCACGAGCACCTCGTCTGCTACCTGGGCATCATGGGGCCGCAGGACGGGGTCGATGTCGTCGTTCGCAGCGCCGCCTTCGTCGTGCACGAGATGGGCCGCACCGACATCCGCTTCGCGCTCCTCGGCTACGGGGACAGCATGGACGAGCTCCAGCAGCTGACCCGATCCCTCGGTCTCGACGACCACGTCCACTTCACGGGTCGGGTGGACCTCGACGAGATCACCCGCTGGCTGTCCACCTCGGTGGTCGGGCTCTCCCCAGACCCCTGGACGCCGTTCAACGACGTGTCGACGATGAACAAGACGCTCGAGTACATGGCCTTCGAGCTGCCGGTGGTGGCGTTCGACCTGACCGAGACCCAGGTCTCGGCCGGCACGGCGGCTGTCTACGTGGCCCACTCCGGCGATCCAGCCGAGGACGTGCGTCGGTACGCCCAGGCGCTCGTGGCGCTGGTCGACGATCCGACGCGTCGGCAGGGCATGGCCCTGCTCGGTCGAGCGCGGATCGAGAACCTGCTGGGATGGCACCCGTCGGCTCGCCGCTACCTCGGGGTGATGGACGAGGTGACAGGCCGGAGACCCCGAGGAGACGCACCGGCGCCCCGCTCGCCGCTCAGGGTCAGCGCCTGAGCTGGAACCCCTCGACGTCGGGACCCGATCCGTTCGGCACCAGGCGCCAAAGCGCGCCGGCCAGCCCCACCAGCAAGAAGGTGGTGGCGGCGACCATCGGGAAGCTGAGAGCGTCAAAGGTGCCGAAGGCGATCATGGTGCCGGCCAGCGAGGCGGCCAGTGCCTGGCCGAGGTCGCGAACAGCGGGGTCGTCAGACCGTGCCCGCGCCCCACGCGCCGTCCCCATCCCGACCACGAAGAGGGCGACCAGTGCGGCCGCGCCCACGACGCCGCTGTCGATCAGAGACATCAGGTACTGGTTGTCGAGAAACGTGTACCGCTCCGGAAGGAAGGTGAAGAACCCACGGCCGAAGAGCGGCGCGTCCACGATGTACCGGCTGACGATGACGTAGTCCTCCGTCCTGCCCTCGATGCTCGGGTCGCTTCCGGCGTTGCTGAACAGTCCGGTGAGGGCCCCCAGCATCCTGGGGGCGGCCAGCTGGAGGGTGACGACGACCCCGAGCACAACGTGCAGCGCTCGGCGCCGGATCGCGAGAGGCCACGTGGGGATGAGGACGAGCAGGCCGACGCTCATCGTCACGAACGCCGAGCGGGAGATCGACATGGGGAGAGCCAGCCCGATGGCAGCGACGGGACCCCACGTGCGCATCAACGAACGGTGGCGGCCGAAGCGCGCGCGATGGAGCGCCAGCGGAGCGACCATCGCAAGGAGCACTCCGAACTCGATCGGGTGGGATGCCGTCCCTGACACGCGGCGGAAGGAGGCCCGGTCGTAGATGTCGCCGAGCGGAGCGTTCATCGTCAGGCCGGGCAGCCGCAGCCAGCCCCGCACGTCGAACCCGACCAGGAACTGCGCCATCCCAGCCACGGCGACCACCGTCGCCAGGACCGCCAGCCCGCGGACTATCCGCTCTACCTGCGCCACCTGGTTCAGGCCATCGGCCGTGATCAGGGCCAGGCCAGCGCTGCCGAGCACGAGCAGGACGCCACGATCCAGCGCCGCGGTCTCGACGGGCACTATGGGTCGGAAGGCGGCGGCCGCACAGCTGGCGAGGACGGCTGCTCCGAAGAGGAGGACGACCACCCGGATCGGCTGCGGTCCGTGGGCCAGGCCAGAGCCCGCGTGGAGCCGGCCGAGGAGCCACAGGATCAGGAGGCCCAGGCCCCCCAGGTTCGCAGGTGTCCCGCTCGCCCCGATTGGGGCGACGATGAGCACTGGCGGAAGGAGCAGGAGCGCAGCTGCGACCACCAGGACTGGGCCGTCGACGCCGTGGACGAACCCGCGCCATCCAGGAAGAGCACGGGACCGGGCCAGCGGCGGGGGCCGATTTGAGGTGTCCATGGAGTCGCGCGCCTCGCTCGGCGGGCCACGAGCTCGGTGCACCCGCCCGCCTCGCACCGGATCGTACGTACCGGAGGTTCGCCGGGCGAGGGCGGGACGCGAGGCTTCAGCAAGTGCTCAGGTGGCGGCAACCCCACCTCGGGCGGGCTTCAGGACCACCTCAGCCCGTCTTCAGCCGGGCCCCGGATCATGACGGCGTGAAGGGCGGAGGGCGCGGGTAGCGGGGACTGCGCACTGTGGCCGCGGGCCGCGTCGGCCCTGCTGCTCTGGGCTCAGCGTCAGCGGTGGCCGATCCCAAGTCGACTCCGGCGTTGGGCCCGCCGGTGGCTCGATCGCACCGGCGGCCTGGCCGGAGGCCCGGACGAAGACTGGTCGACCCCGCTGCTGGAGCGCGGCGGCGAGGTGCCCGGACTTGAGGCCGTCGCGGCCTCCGGCGCTGCGGCTCCCACGGTCCGACGCCCGCCCTCGTCGAGGCGACCGCCGACTCTCAACGTTCTCGTCGCCACCGGTGTGCTCGATGTCGGGGGCATGGACGCGGTCGTGGCCTTCTTGGCTCGGCGCCTCCCGTCGGTTGGTGTGGCCACCAGCGTCGTCTACACCGACGACCGCCCACCGCTGAGCCATGGGCCGGGAGGTCGCTTGGCCCGTGCGCTGGCCGCCGAGGGCGTCCCGATCACCCGGGTCGAGCCGGCGTCGCTCCCCGGCTGGCTGGCTGACCAGCGGGTGGACGTGGTCAGCGCCCACGGGGCCCCCGACTGGCTGGTCGCGGCGCTGGCGGAGTCGGGCCGCCCGGTGGTCGAGACGTTGCACCGCAGCCTCGTAGAGGTCGAGCGACGGGAGCATGAGCGGATTCGCAGCCGGCACATCACCGAGTTCGTGGCCGTGAGCGAGCTGTCCCGTCGCCAGTACCTCGCCGCCAACCCGACCTTCCCGGCCGAGCGTGTGGTGACGATCCCCAACGGTGTCGACGAAGCCCACGTCGCCCAGCGCGACCGGTCTGCGGCACGGGCCTGGCTCGGCCTGGAAGACGAGTTCCTGTTCGTGTCGCTGGCCCGGTACACGCTGCAGAAGAACCCCCTGGGCCTGGTTGCGGCCTTCTCTCGCGTGGCATGCGCTCGACCGAGCGCCCACCTCCTCATGGCCGGCCGGCCCGACGACCCGGCGCTCTACGCTCAGGTCCAGCACCGCCGGGACCAGCTCCCTGGCCGATCTCACATCCACCTGCGAGGCCATTGCCCCGACCCTCCGTCGGTGCTGGCCGCTGCCGATGCCTTCGTGCTCGACTCGTTCTTCGAGGGGTGGGCGCTGGCCAGCATGGAGGCACTCTGCTGCGGGCTCCCCGTCGTCATGGCCGATGTGGGCGGGGCCCGGGAGCAGGTTGGCGGGCCCGAGCGGGGGCGCGTGGTCCCCAACCCGATCGGTCACCCCACGGCCGTCGACTGGGCGGCCATGGCTGATGCCGGCCACCGGGCTCAGCCCAACGAAGATGCGCTCGTGGCCGCTCTGTGCGACGTCGTGGACGAGCGGGATCTGTGGGCGGCGCGAGGCCCGGCACTGCGGGCGGAGTCCCTGGAGCGGTTCTCCGCCGCCGCATGCCTGGAGGCCCATGCGGAGGTGCTGCGGAGGGTTGCGTCCCGATCTCCGGAGCTCCGCCGCGGTGACGACTCCCGAACGGTCGTCAGGACGCCTCGAGGGTGACCGCCTCCTTCACCCACCCGGATGCCACGCGGGGGCGACCCCACAGGGCCCGCCACTCGGCCCGCTGCGAGGACAGCCCGGGCCCCAGGCAGGCGAGGTAGCAGGTGAGCCCCGCGGTTGCCCCCGCGGCGAGCCCGATCCATGGGTCGGCCAGGGTCTGCGCGACCAGGCGAGAGGCCGCTGCGGCGAGGACGGCTGCGGCGAAGGGGCGCGCGGCGGAGCGGACGAGCGACCGGGCTCGGACGCCCGTGAGCCGTCGAATGGCCGAGCAGTAGGCCGGGAGGGTCACAGCGGCGGCCACTGCGACATGGGCCCAGGCCGCGCCAGCGGTGTCGAAGACGTCGACCCCGATGACCATGGCCGGGAGCAGCACGGCTAGCCAGCCCAGCTGCAGCTCGAGCAGCAGTCGGGTGCGGCCGAGCGCGATGAGGACGTTGGCGAGGAGGTCGATGGGCACCCGGAGCGCGCCGAAGGCGGCGAGCACGACCAAGGCCGGCACGGCGCCGGTCCAGCGCGTCCCGTACAGCGCGTCTACAAGCGGCTTGGCCAGGCCCATCGTCAGCGCGCTCACCGGCAAGGCGAGAGTCAGGAGCGCTCTCAGCCCGGCGGTCATGTGCTGGGCCAGGAGCGCTCCGTCGCCACGGACCCGCGAGAAGGCGGGGACCCCCACGCCCATCACGATCGAGGTGAAGATGCTGATGGGCCAGCTCGAGATCGTGTAGGCGAGCACGTAGAGCCCAAGGGCCTCATTGCCAAGGGAGCGGCCGATCACGATGTAGTCGAGGCTGCCGAGCAGCACGCCCGTGAGGCCGGCCGCTGCCAGTGGCGCGCCGAACCGGATCACGCCGGCCACCTCGTCTCGGTCGAACCCATACCCGTGGTGGGGGCCGGCCATGACGTTGAGGACGACCGCCAGCCCCACCATCCCGACGACGCGCGACCAGGCGAGGGCCATCGGACCCCATCCAGCCAGCAGTAGCACCAGCAGGGCTCCCGTCGCGAGCAGAAATCCCGCGAGCTCGGCCACGAAGCGCTTGTCCTGGCGGAACTCGCGCGAGAGCAAGGCCGCCGGCACGGTGCAGAACGCATTGACGACGAGTGTCAGGGCGAGGACCCGCACGGCGGTCGTGGCCTCCGTCGCGCCCAGGGCGCCGGCCAGGACCGGCGCGAAGACCACCATGCCCGTGGCCAGGACGGCGCTGGACATCGCCGAGACGGTCGCCAGGGACGCGGCCACCCTGCGCACGTCGCCACCGGTGTGGCGGGTCATAGCGGCGCCGATGCCGAGCTCGGAGAAGCTGATCAGGACGAGGTGGACGGTGAGGGCCACGGCGAAGACACCGAGCTCCTCCGGCACGATGATCCGGGCGGTGATGATCCCGCTCATGAACGTGCCGGCGCGGAGGACCACGGAGCTGAGCCCACTCCACAGAGCGCCCCTCCCGAGGCCGCTCAGATCCGGCGCGGTCCGCTCGCGTTCCTCCTTGGCCTCGTGTGACAGCGGCGTCGCCATGGCTACCGGAGCCCGGTCCGCTCCATCATGCGATCGAGCCGATCTTCGGTCACCCGATCGAGCAGGTTCTGGGCCCGGACCAAGGGGTTGCGTCGGCACCAGGTCGGCCCGAGCCGGCGCCGCCGGGCAAGCACCCGAGCCTCCCGCCGCTGCGCCGAGCCGGGGTCGATCTCGTGGGCAAGCGCCTCGAGGCGGTCAACCGGCCAGAGGTCGGTCCGGTTCCAGGCGAACGCTCGCCCCGCATACATCAGTGCTTCCGCCGCCAGCCTCTGTCGCCCCCGCTGGGCAAGCGCTTCGCTGTCCAGTCCGTCCCCAGCCCATGCCAGCGCCAGGTCTTGAGCCAGGCGCCGCTCCTCGATCCCGGTCAACAGGTGCTCGCCCGGGCTCTGCCGCGGGCCGCTCACGTGCATGTTCGCGCCGTGCGCTCGGTAGACGGCCTGGTGCGCTCCCCCGATGAAGGCGATGTCGGCGACGATCGCAGCCCGCAACCACATCTCGTAGTCACCGGCGTGAGGAACGCGGCGGGTGGTAGCCGCCAATCGCCTGCAGCACGTCCGTGCGCATCACCACGGTCGGCTCGTGCACGCAGTTGAACGCCTTGCTGATGACCAGGTCGAGCCACCTTCGCCCCGGCCAGACCGTCCACCCGGTCGGCTCCAGATCGGGCGGATCGGGCGGGCCGCTACCGCGGAGGATGAGCGCTCGTCCGTGGACCAGACCGACCGAAGGGAATGCGCTGAAGACCGCGGTGGCCCGAGCCAGGGCTCCTGGCGTCAGGAGATCGTCGGCCGAGAGCAGGACGACGAAGTCCCCATCTGCCAAGCCGAGGCCCTCGTTGTAGGTGGCCAGATGGCCCGCGTTCGTGCGGTGGCGCACCACGCGGACGTTCTGGTGTTGGGCTGCGATCGCTTCGGCCACCAACCCGCTGCCATCGGGAGATGCGTCGTCGAGGATGAGCGCGTCGACGTCGACCCCGGGCTGGTCGAGGGCGGAGTCGATGCACGCTTCGAGGTAGTGGCCGTAGCAGTAGCAGGGGATCACCACCGACACCCGCGGCCGAGACGAACCTTCGGACGTGGGCACGGTGGGCCTCACGTGTCGCATGCCCTCGACCGTGCCGAACGCACCCACCAGGCGGCGACCGCCGCCGGGAACAGGAGGAGTCAGGGCGACGGGATCGGTGCTCACGACAGGACTCCCTCGGACGCGGCGGGCTGACCCTGTTCCGGGAGGTGCCGCTGCCCCATCGCGACCTCCGCCAGCCGTCGCCGACGGTCGAGGGAGAGGGCGAGGGCCACGACCGAGCCGCACCCGATCACGAGGATGGCGAGCCCACTCCTGACACGACCGCCGTAGAGAGTGGTCGTCCGATCAGCGTCGATGAGGATGCGGGCGGTGACGAAGGTGGTGCGGTCGGCTCCTGCAGCGGCCTGTTGCTCGGCCAGCACCTTGGCGATGGTCGAGACGACGAGCTGCACGGTCCTCGTGGCCCGCTCAGGGTCGCGCGACACCGCTCGGACGGTCAGGACGGGGGCGGCCCAGACACCGCCGGCCCCGATGGCGTAGTCGGGCGTGGCCCCGCTGGCGGCAACCTCCTGGCGGGTGGCCTCGTCGGTGACGACCTGAGCCACGATGTCCCCGACGACGGAGAGGGCCGGGTTGAAGGCCGCGAAGGGGTTCTCCGCCACATCGCTGGGCTCGCCCACGGGTGCCTCGATCACGACCTTCCCGGTCGCCTCGTGCTCGACAGGCACCTGTGAGGTCACGAGTGCCGCCCCCAGCGAAGTCACGAGCATCCCGGCCACGACGGGCCGCGAGTGCCGGCGGAGGACCCGGAAGAGCTGGCGGGCGTCCGCCGGACCGGCCCCCTCAGCCACGCTCGACCAGCGCGGTCACCGAGGAAGGTGAGCCCGGCGGGTCCGGGCGGTCCTCGTGGGGACCCGCCGTTCTCATCGCTCTCCGAGGGAGCTCGGCCCGCCCGGCGCTGTGGGGCACGAGCTCGTGGCCGACCGGAGCCTGGAGGTCGCCGCCCGGCGTCCTAGTCGGGCGGGACCTCACCCCGTCGATGAGCACGACGACCACGGTGCTGAGGAGGACGCCGACACCGAACAGCCCGAAGGCTGCCCTCGTGCGGGCGTCGGTCTCCTTCCTTGCCCCCGTGGGCGCGAGCAGAGTGCGCGAGGTCATGAACGCGGCCTCGTCGGCGCCTGACAGCTGCTGTTGATGGGTGAGCTCCAGGTGCACCCGGTCGCTGACGACCTCGACGGTGCGCAATGCCTCGGCTGCGTCGGCCCCGCGGCCGTGCACCACGAGGAGGGGTACGGATGCACTGCCGGCCACTGCCACCCAGTTCTCGCTGACCGTCTCCACCGTGGCGACGCTGACGTCGTAGTCGAGGGCACCTCGAGCGGCCACGACATCTCGTGTCGTGCCGTCGTTGACCACAAGGGCGACGAGGTCGGCCACGACCGCGAGTGAGCTCGAGAGCCCGGTGAGCGGGTTGCCCGGGCCCGCGCCCAGTCCGCTCGGCGCGGGTGGTTCGAAGAGCACTCTCGCCTCAGCCGAATAGCGAGTGGGCACGCGGTCCGCCACCTGTGCCGTCACCACGAACGTCGCCGGGAGGAGCAGCACGAGCCAGCCCCAGCGTCGACGTACGACACCCACCAGCTGTCGGATGTCCATCGCCGCGCTCCTCGGTTCCTCGACTGGAGCGTAGGAAGGGGCATGGGCCCTGCCCAGCCTGCGAGGGGCATCTTCAGGCAACGCTAAGCACCGGAACAGGTCCGGCACAGCCGGGCTGCCGACGGTGCGGAGGTGGTCCTCAGCGCTCAGGTGGCAGCGGCTCGGCGCACGTTGATCGACTACGAGCGCACCGGATCGATCGGCGGTCGGCTGCGGGCCGCTCGGGGGAGACGGATGCTCGTGGCCTTCCCGGACCTGCCTTCGTGCCGGGTCGTCGACCTGGGGGGCACCCCCTCGTTCTGGCGCTCGGTGCCCGTTCGGCCGGCCCACGTCACGGTGCTGAACCTGGAGCCCGTTGCGGTGGAGGGGGCGGACGCGACGTGGATCCGGTCGGTGACCGGCGATGCCTGCCGGCTTCCTCGGGACCTGCGCGGCGAGCGGTTCGACCTGGTTGTCTCCAACTCGGTGATCGAGCACCTCGGCGGGGTCGGCCCCCGGCGGGTCTTCGCGGGTGTGGTCCGGGGCCTCGCCGACCGCTTCTGGATCCAGACTCCCTACCGCTACTTCCCGATCGAGCCGCACTGGCTCTTTCCCGGGTTCCAGTTCCTGCCCGTGGCCGCCCGGGCCCGGGTTGCCGCCCGGTGGCCAGTGAACCCGTACCCGAGCGCCGACGTGGCGGCAGGGGTGGGCGACGCGCTGGACGTCGAGCTTCTGTCTACGACCGAGCTCCGGCACCTGTTCCCCGAGGCCACCATCTTGCGCGAGCGGTTCTCAGGGCTGACCAAGTCGCTCATCGCACTCAGGACGTGACGCCTTCAGAGTCCGCTCAGGCCGACAACAGGGGTCGTTCAGCGTGGGCCCGGACACTCGGCACGATGGGCGGAGCCTGGGGAGAGGACGTCGTCGACGTCGTGATCGTCACCCACCGCAGCGCGGCCGTGGTGGCGGGCTGCCTCGAAGCGCTCCCAGCCGCATTCCCGCAGCGGACGTACCGGATCGTGGTGGTCGACAACGCGTCGACGGACGCCACGATCTCCGTCGTGCGGGGAGCAGCGCCCCAGGCGTTGGTGCTGGAGCAACCCACGAACGACGGCTATGCCGCCGCCATCAACGCAGGTGTGTCGGCTCTCGCAGGGCGGGGGCCCGTGGTGATCCTCAACCCCGACGCACGCCTTCGACCCGGCGCAGGCGACGGCCTGGTGAACGCCTTGGTGCGCGCCGGGGTAGGCGTCAGCGTCCCCCGAATGGTCGACACGGACGGGCGGACGCACCACAGCCTGCGTAGGGAGCCGACGCTGCCCCGGGCGCTCGGGGAGGCGGTGCTGGGCGGGCGGCGGGCAGGACGCTGGTCGAGCCTGGGTGAGCTGGTGGTCGACCCGCACAGGTACGAGCGGGCTGGCGTCGCGGACTGGGCGACGGGCGCGGTGTGGGCGGTCGGTCGCGGCTGCCTCGAGGCCACAGGAGAGTGGGACGAGTCGTTCTTCCTCTACTCGGAGGAGACCGAGTACGCCCTCCGGGCCCGGGAGCGGGGTTGGCGCCTCTGGTACGAGCCAACCGCCGTCGCCGTGCACCTGGGTGGGTCCTGTGCGACCTCACCTGAGCTGTGGCGGCTCCTGGCATGGAACCGCGTTGCCCTCTACCGCCGGCGGCGGGGACCGGCCCGGGGGGCGGCATTCCGTGCTGCGGTGATCCTCAACGAGGTGCTCCGGGGTCGCGACCCGGTGCACCGGGCCGCCGTGGCTGCCCTTCTCCGGCGAGCTCGACCGAGGGTGGCGGGGGGCCCGGCCTGATGTGCGGCATCGGGGGCATCGTGCACACGGATGGCGGCGCGCCGTCGCTCACCGTCCTGGAGGCGATGGCGAATGCTCTCGGACACCGCGGCCCGGACGGGTCGGGGTGCTGGATCCGAGGTGGGGTCGGTCTGGTGCACACCCGCCTGGCCATCATCGACCCGCTGGGGTCTCAGCAGCCCATGACCTCGGCGGACGGACTGCTCCACCTCGTCCTGAACGGCGAGATCCTGAACTATCGGGAGCTGCGGTCCACGATCCGCTACCCCTTCCGGACGGCAGGGGACACGGAGGTCCTCGTGGCGCTGCACGCTCAGAACCCTGCCGCCTCCGTCCCGCTTCGGTTGGCGGGTCAGTTCTCCTACGCCCTGCACGACGAACGGGACAGCAGCACGATGCTCGTCCGTGACCGCTTGGGCATCCTGCCGCTCTACTGGTGGGCCGGGTTGGGACGAGTGGTCTTCGCATCCGAGCTGGCGGCGCTCGCCGTGGGCTTGCCCGTGCCGCTGCGGGTCGACGAGCGGGCGGTCGCAGATCAGCTCACCCGTCGTTCGGTCCCAGCGCCCCACACGCTGTGCACCGGGGTGCGGAAGGTCAGACCTGGGCATCGGCTCCGCGTCGAGGCGGACGGCAAGATCTGCGAGACGCGGTACTGGGCGCTTCCTGCCGAGCCGCCGATCCGGATCACGCCCCGGCAGGCGGTGGAGCAGGTCGGGTCGGCTCTCGACGCGGCGGTCGACCGCAACCTCGTCGCCGACGTCCCGGTCGGTGCATACCTCTCGGGCGGCCTCGACTCCAGCCTCGTGGTGAGCGCCGTCCGTCGGCGTCGCGGCCCGGACGCCGAGGTCCACACCTTTGCGGCGGGGTTCGGGGAACCCACCCTCGACGAGCTGCCCTTCGCCCGGGCCGTGGCCGAGCACCTCGGAACGACGCACCACGAGGTGGTGGTGGGTCCGTCGGACCTCGAGGACCTGTGGGGTCCGCTGACGAAGCGGCGGGGTGCACCGCTGTCGGAGCCGGCCGACGTGGCTGTGTTCCGCCTGGCCGAGACGGCCCGGCGTCACGTCAAGGTCGTGCTGTCCGGTGAGGGCGGCGATGAGCTGTTCGCGGGCTACCCGAAGTACCGGTGGGCCCGGACCGCAGAGATGGCGAGTCGAGCGCCAGCCGGTCTGCTCGACGTCCTCCAGCGCAGCCTGCCTGCCTCGGCCACCCGCCCACGCGTCCTGCTGCGGGCTGCCGCGGAACCGTCGCTGGCGGCCCGCATCGATGGCTGGTTCGCGCCGTTCACGAGCCGCGACCGTCGGGCCCTGCTCGGTCGGTCCGAGGGCTACGGCCAGCCCGATGTGGTGGCAAGAGCGAGGGGTGACCTGATCCAACGGATGCTGTACACGGACTGCCACTCGTGGTTGGCGGACAACCTCCTCGAGCGGGGGGACCGGATGTCGATGGCGGCGTCGCTCGAGCTGCGACCTCCGCTGCTCGACCACGAGCTGGTCGAGCTGGCCTGTTCGCTCCCGACCTCGGTGAAGGTCCGGGGCCGACAGGGCAAGTGGGTGCTGCGCCAGCTCGCTTCGCGCTCTCTTCCCGCGGCGATCGTCAGCCGCCCCAAGGCAGGCTTCCGGGTCCCGCTTGACCGGTGGTTCCGCCACGAGCTCGAGGCGATGGCGCGGGACCTGCTCCTCGGGGCGGACTCCTTCGTCAGCCAGATGGCCGAGCGGTCCTCCATCGAAGCCCTGCTCGACGTCCACCGACGAGGCCGGCGTGACGAGGCCATCCGCATCTGGACCCTCCTCGGGCTGGAGGTGTGGCACCGCGAGCTGGTCCGCGCCCCGCTGGCACAGGCAGCATGACGCCTCGGCGCGGCATCGTCTGCTTCTCGGCCCAGGACTGGTGGTACTTCAGCCCCGCCCACTCCGACGTGCAGCTCATGCGCCGCTTGGCCGCGGACCAGCCGGTGGTGTTCGTCAACAGCACGGGGCTGCGCATGCCCCTGCCTGGACGCTCCACCCAGCCCCTGCGGCGAGTCGCCCGAAAGCTGCGGAGCACGGCCAAGCTCCTCCGCCACCCCGTTCCCGAGCTCCCGCTCCTCTCGGTGCTGTCGCCGGTGTTCGTTCCAGCCTACGGTCCCGTCGGGCGCCGGCTCCTCGCGCGAGCCGTCGCGGCCCAGGTCCGCATGGCCTGCCGGCGAGCCGGCATCGACGCCCCCACCTATGTCGTGACCCTCCCGACGGCGATCGACGTGCTCGAGCACCTGCCACGCGGTCCCGTCGTCTACAACCGGTCTGACCGCCACTCCGAGTTCGGTGAGGCCGACGGGGCCTGGCTGCGAGAGCTGGAGGGCCGCCTGCTGGCCACTGCAGATCGGGTCCTCTACGTGAGCTCCGCTCTCATGGCCGAGGAGGCGTCCCGCACCGGCACCCGGGCGGTCTTCTTGGACCACGGCGTCGACCTCGAGCACTTCGACCGTCGCGCTGACGTCCCGGCTGAAGTGGCAGCGCTGCCAGGGCCGATCATCGGGTACTTCGGCGGGTTCGACGACTACCTCGTCGACTTCGACCTCTTGGAGCAGATCGCCCGCGACATCCCCGCAGCGACCCTGCTCCTCGTAGGGGCCGCCACGTGCTCGATGCGGCGCTTCGAGGGCTACCCCAACGTGGTGTGGCTCGGCGCCCGGGCCTACGCCGACATCCCGGCATACGGCTCGAGCTTCGACGTCGCGATCATGCCGTTCCTCGACAACGCCTGGATCCGCTACGCCAACCCGATCAAGATGAAGGAGTACCTGGCGCTCGGCTTGCCGGTGGTGAGCACCGACTTCCCGGAGGCCCACCGGTACGACGCGGTGCTCGACATCGCCTCGAACCGCGACGCGTTCGTCGACTGCATCCGAGGTGTGCTCGAGGGTCGGCAACCCTCGGCTCCCGCCGCTCGCCGTGCTGCGGTGGCCCGTGCATCCTGGGCCGATCGGGCTCGCCGCCTCGACGCCGTGTGCCAGGACGCAGCCGATGCGGCGCGGTGGCCGGTGGACCATCGCGCCGCATCGACTGCTCCCGCCTGAGGGCTACGGGCTGACCGGACCTCCGGTGTCCTCCCACGTGTTGCCGGAGAACTGGTTGCCGTTCCCGCCGGCGTAGTTGTGGACGGCCACCCAGATGCCACAGTTGGCCTGCATCCGGGCGAAGGTGTTGTTCAGGAACCGCACGTTGGCGGCGACCGGGAAGGGCTTCCCGGGGGTGCTCCCGCCGTAGGCGCAAGCTCCCGCCGAGTTGGTGGCGAAGCGGTTGTGCTGGACGAGGACGTCGCGGATCTGGGCGAAGTCGCCGTACATGCCGAGCGCGGCGCTCATGGCCCCGTCACCGCCGGCGAAGGACGCCACCAGGTTGTTGTGGACGAGCGTGTAGGGCCCGCCGCCGTTGCTGAGCACGGGCTCGGCGTGGAACCCGCCCGTGGCGTACAGGTCGTGGATGTAGGAGTCGCGCACGGTGACGTTGGCGCCGCCCATGTCGACACCCTGGGCCACGTGGTGGATGTTGCAGCGGTCGATCGTGAAGCCGCCGCCCTGCACGCCCTTCAGCTGCCCGCCTCGGCCGGTGCCGTCGATCTCGCAGTCCTGCAGCACGAGGTTCTGGCTCGTCTCCCAGCCCGCGAACACGGTGCCTCGGATGCGACTGCGCTTCACGGTGACGTTGTCGGCGTTGATGGTCAGCGTGCCGCTGATGTCCTTGCCGTCGATCACGGTTCCGTTCGTCGTGATCGTCATCGGCCCCGTGTAGGGGGTCAGCGTCACGCCGGTGTGCTGCCAGCCGGTGCAGCCGGCGTTGGGCACGGCGGGGTAGGCGGGGCATCCGGCCGGAGCTGCGGGAGGCGGGGCCGGCACGGTGGTCGGCGCGGCCGCGGTCGTGCTGGTCGTGGGGGCGGCCGTGGTCGGGGGAGCGGCCGTGGTCGGGGGAGCGGCTGTGGTCGGCGTGGAGCTGTTCCCGACGGTGAACGTGGCCCGCTTGACGGTTGCCACGCCCCACGTGCTGCGTGCTCGAGCGGTCAGGGTGTGGGAGGTGGCGGTGAGCTGGGACGCGTCCCAGCCAAGCGATGTGCCCGACGGGCTGGTGCCGCCCAGGTCCCAGGGGTACGACGTCTCGACGTGGACGGGCGCCCGCCGCATCTTCGGGTCGTCGATGAAGTACTCGACCGAGCGGGTGCCGGCCGAGGCCTTGGTCAGGAAGATGTGCACCTTCCCGGCCACCTCGCTTCCGTGCAGGGTGCGCGGGACCCGGCGATCAGCGGACTGGGAGATCTGGAGCTCCCCGGACGACCAGGGGGCAGCATCGGAGGGCGTCGCGGGGACCGCCGCGAACACGGCGGCTCCGACGAGGACGGCCAACATGAGCACGGGGGCTCTACGGCCACGAGGGGCGCGCGAAGTTAGGACTCGCATCTTGCGGGTGACTCCAAGGGGTGATCGTGGCGGCCCGTCTGGCCGGCGCACTGGAAGGATCAGCCCACCGGGCACCCTGCTGGGAACCCGGTCCGGTGGAGGCGTCTCGTAGCATCGGCGACGACGGCGACCACCTTGAGCCGGGATATCACTCTCCGTGTCGGTGTCACCACGTGACGTCGGTGCTTGACGCTGAACGTTACACAACCGCAATGAGAATGACACAGTTCGACGGAGTGAGAACCGTCACACCTGGCCTTCAGCCGACCGACAGGGAGCCTTAGGGCCCGCTTCAGCCCGAGCCGCGAGCCTCGACCGGTGCGCTGCGGGCGGGTGTACCTGACGACGGCGATGCTGGTCGGCACCCTCGTCCTCGTCGACGCCCCGCCGGCCGCAGCGGCCCCCTGCGCCCCGCCCGTCTCAAGCCCAGTCGCATGCGAGAACACGAAGCCCGGCACGCCTGCGTCTGTGTGGGATCTGGGCAACGGGAACGGTGGCGACCCGAGCATTCAGGGCTTTGCCACGGATGCCAGCGTGGACCAGGGCACCACCGTGCGGTTCAAGGTCGACACCGATGCGTCCGCGTGGCGCGTCAACATCTACCGGCTGGGCTTCTACGGCGGTGCAGGGGCTCGGCTGATCACGACGGTGAACCCGTCGGTCGCTCAGCCGCAGAACCAGCCGGGCTGCTTGCAGAGCTCGAGCACGGGTCTCGTCGACTGCGGCAACTGGGCCGTGTCAGCGTCCTGGGCGGTGCCCAGCGACGCCGTCTCGGGGATCTACCTCGCCCAGCTCGTGCGCACGGACACCGGCGGGCGCAGCGACATCGTCTTCATCGTGCGCGACGACGATGGGGCCTCGGACATCGTCGTCCAAGCGTCGGACACGACCTGGCAGGCGTACAACCACTACGGCGGCAACAGCCTGTACCAGGGCCAGCCTGCCGGGCGCGCCTACAAGGTCAGCTTCAACCGACCTCTGATCTTCCGGGGTCACCCGCAGTACGGGTTCGGGAACTTCTTCGCCGAGGAGTACCCGATGCTCCGCTGGCTCGAGGCCAACGGCTACGACGT
This sequence comes from uncultured Microthrixaceae bacterium, assembly GCA_963846555.1. Lineage (GTDB taxonomy): Bacteria > Actinomycetota > Acidimicrobiia > Acidimicrobiales > VFJN01 > VFJN01. Next base: position 2,547,070 of record CAWJWI010000004.1, on the reverse strand, counting down.
GTCGTACATCTCCGGCGTCGACTCGGAGCGAGCGGGCGCCAGCCTCCGACAGCACTCGGTCTTCCTGTCCTCCGGCCACGACGAGTATTGGTCGGCCGGCCAGCGGGCCAACGTGGAGGCCGCCCTCGACGCCGGTGTCGACCTGGCCTTCTTCAGCGGCAACGAGGTGTTCTGGAAGACCCGCTGGGAACCGGCCATCGACGGGTCGGGTACGCCGCACCGCACGTTGGTGAGCTACAAGGAGACCGCCGCCGGACAGCCCATCGACCCGGCCGATCCCCCCACGTGGACCGGCACCTGGCGGGATCCACGGTTCAGCCCGCCCGCTGACGGCGGGCGGCCCGAGAACGCTCTGACCGGCACCATGTTCATGGTCAACTGCTGCGGAGACTCTGGGGCCATCGAGGTGCCGGCGGCGGAGGGGGCCCTCCGGTTCTGGCGGGGAACCTCTGTAGCGTCGCTGGCGCCGGGGCAGAAGGCGACGCTGGCCGCCGGGTCCCTGGGGTACGAGTGGGACGAGGACATCGACAACGGGTTCCGCCCGCCTGGTCTGGTCCACCTCTCGTCGACGACCAAGCAGGTCAACCAGCGCCTCGTCGACCATGGGACCACCTACGCCCCGGGCACCGCCACGCACCACCTCACCCTCTACAGAGCGTCGAGCGGCGCCCTTGCCTTCGGGGCCGGCACCATCCGATGGGCGTGGGGGCTCGACGGCTACCACGATGCCGGGCCATCGACCCCGGACGTGCGCATGCAGCAGGCCACCGTGAACCTCCTGGCCGACATGGGCGTGCAGCCGAGCACGCTCCAGCCAGGGCTGGTGGCCGCCAGCCAGACGACCGACTCGGTCGCCCCGACCGTCTCGATCACCAGCCCCGCCACCGGTGCGGCCGTGCCAGTCGGCAGCACCGTGAACATCATGGGCACCGCCGCCGACGCAAGCGGTCGGGTCGGCGCCGTAGAGGTGTCCACCGACGGTGGCTCGTCGTGGCACCCCGCCACGGGCCGGGAGTCCTGGTCGTACAGCTGGACGGCAGGCGCCTCGGGCACACCGACGATCCAGGCTCGGGCGAGCGACGACAGCGCCAACGTCTCGGCGCCGGTATCTCGCACTGTCACCGTCGGCTCCGGGCAGCCCGGGACGTGTCCGTGCACGTTGTTCGGGTCGACGGAGCCGGTGGTGTTGGACTCGGGGGACGCGCCGCCGGTTGAGGTGGGGGTGCGGTTCCGTTCGGATGTGGATGGGGTGGTGACCCATCTGCGGTTCTTCAAGGGTGGGTCCTTCAACGGTGGGACCCATGTGGGGTCGTTGTGGTCGTCGACGGGCGTGTTGCTGGGGCGGGCCACGTTCACGGGTGAGACGGCGTCGGGCTGGCAGCAGGTGGCGTTGGCGACACCGGTGGCGGTGACGGCGGGCGCGACGTATGTGGCGTCGTACTTCGCTCCGCAGGGTCGCTACTCGTACACGTTGCAGCAGTTCGCGGATGGGGAGTCGGTGCCGCCGTTGCACGCGCTGCCGCCCCCGAACGGGGTGTACCGCTACGCCTCGGCGCCGACGTTCCCGATCGACTCGTTGCCCAACGCCAACGCCACCTACGGCGTCGATCTCGTCTTCACGCCCGGGACCGCGCCCCCGCCCCCGCCGGACACGACGGCGCCGACGGTGGTGGAGCAGACCCCGGCTGCTGGTGCGACGGGGTGGCCGGTCGGGTCGCCGCCGCGGGCCCGGTTCTCCGAGCCGGTAACGGCCTCGACGGTGGCGATGTCGTTGCGGACCGTGCCCGGGGGGACGGCGGTGGCGGGGGCGATGAGCTATGACGGGGCCACGCAGACGGCGACGTTCACGCCGACGAGCGCGCTGGCGGCGAACACGTCCTACGAGGTGACCGTGAGCGGGGCCCAGGACGGGGCCGGGAACACGATGACCTCGGTGTCGTGGTCGTTCACGACGGCCGCCGCGGCGGGGACGTGTCCGTGCACGTTGTTCGGGTCGACGGAGCCGGTGGTGTTGGACTCGGGGGACGCGCCGCCGGTTGAGGTGGGGGTGCGGTTCCGTTCGGATGTGGATGGGGTGGTGACCCATCTGCGGTTCTTCAAGGGTGGGTCCTTCAACGGTGGGACCCATGTGGGGTCGTTGTGGTCGTCGACGGGCGTGTTGCTGGGGCGGGCCACGTTCACGGGTGAGACGGCGTCGGGGTGGCAGCAGGTGGCGTTGGCGACACCGGTGGCGGTGACGGCGGGCACGACGTATGTGGCGTCGTACTTCGCGCCGCAGGGCCGCTACTCGTACACGTTGCAGCAGTTCGCGGATGGGGAGTCGGTGCCGCCGTTGCACGCGTTGCCGCCCCCGAACGGGGTGTACCGCTACAGCTCGGCGCCGACGTTCCCGATCGACTCGCTCCCGAACGCCAACGCCACCTACGGCGTCGACCTCGTCTTCACGCCGGGATCGGCGGGGCCGGACACGACGGCGCCGACGGTGGTGGAGCAGACCCCGGCTGCTGGTGCGACGGGGTGGCCGGTCGGGTCGCCGACGCGGGCCCGGTTCTCCGAGCCGGTCACGGCCCCCACGGTGGCGATGTCGTTGCGGACCGTGCCCGGGGGGACGGCGGTGGCGGGGGCGATGAGCTATGACGGGGCCACGCAGACGGCGACGTTCACGCCGACGAGCGCGCTGGCGGCGAACACGTCCTACGAGGTGACCGTGAGCGGGGCCCAGGACGGGGCCGGGAACACGATGACCTCGGTGTCGTGGTCGTTCACGACGGCCGCCGCGGCGGGGACGTGTCCGTGCACGTTGTTCGGGTCGACGGAGCCGGTGGTGTTGGACTCGGGGGACGCGCCGCCGGTTGAGGTGGGGGTGCGGTTCCGTTCGGATGTGGATGGGGTGGTGACCCATCTGCGGTTCTTCAAGGGTGGGTCGTTCAACGGTGGGACCCATGTGGGGTCGTTGTGGTCGTCGACGGGCACGTTGCTGGGGCGGGCCACGTTCACGGGTGAGACGGCGTCGGGGTGGCAGCAGGTGGCGTTGGCGACACCGGTGGCGGTGACGGCGGGCACGACGTATGTGGCGTCGTACTTCGCGCCGCAGGGCCGCTACTCGTACACGTTGCAGCAGTTCGCGGATGGGGAGTCGGTGCCGCCGTTGCACGCGTTGCCGCCCCCGAACGGGGTGTACCGCTACAGCTCGGCGCCGACGTTCCCGATCGACTCGCTCCCGAACGCCAACGCCACCTACGGCGTCGACCTCGTCTTCACGCCCGGGACCGCGCCCCCGCCCCCGAGCGGCAGCGACCGGGCCGTGACGGTGACAGCGACGCCGGCCACCTTCGTCCGCGGCCTCACCGGCTCGTTCGCCGTCACGGCCACCAACAACGGCCCGAGCGCCACCACGGGCACCACGGTCGTCACCGACGTGCTCCCCACGGGGCTCACCTACGCGTCGTCCAGCGGCTCCGGCTGGACCTGCTCGGCCAGCGGGGCCACCGTCACGTGCAACCGGGCGACGTCGCTCGCGTCGGGCGCCTCGAGCGTGGTCACGATCAACGTGAGCGTGGCCGGGAGCGCCCCCGCCTCGGTCAGCAACACCGTCTCGATCAGCGGGGCCCCCGCCGACCCCGTGGCCACCAACAACCAGGCCACCATCAACGTCCCCACAGCCGCGGCCCAGGCCGACCTGACCGGCACGTTCACCACCTCGGTCCTCCGCCGGGGTCAGAACGGGACGATCGCCCTCACCGTGCGCAACGACGGGCCGCAGGCGGCGGCCGCCACGGTCCGCGCCACGATCACACTCGGCCAGGGCGTCACCTACGTGTCGACCTCGGCGACCGGCTGGACGTGCAGCCGGTCGGGCTCCACCATCACCTGCAACCGCACGACGGCGCTCGCCGCCGCTGCATCCGCCCCGGTCATCACCGTCACGATCCGGCCGTCGCTCATCGGCCCCAGCTCCACGACGACGACGGCCGCCATCTCCAGCCCCACCCCGGATCCAGATCCGGGTGACAACAACCCGAGCCAGACGACCCCCATCACCTGACCGCATCGGCAGGGGGAACCACCGCCCGGCGGCTCGTCGCCCCGGGCGCGGTGGCTGAGCGATCAGCGGGTCGGGTCGGGCTTCTCGAAGACCCAGAGGACGTTCGTCCCGTAGCCCGGCAAGGCCGTCGACGCACGCTGGACCAGCGCCGCGAGGTCGTTGATCGGTGCGTCGAATCGGGGAGGCAGCGGGGCCGCGAGCAGCGGGTGGAGGACCCGGGTCATGAGGAAGTAGGCCGAGAACCCGAGCTTGTCCCGCGGCACGAAGCCGACGTCGTCGACCGCGAAGTCCTCGATCTCCTCGTCCTTGAACCGGATCGAGGTGATGTTGTCCTTGCTCGTCGCCGGGATGGGGTCGAGGCCGGCGCCCTCCCGAGCGTCGTTCAGGGCGTCGAAGCCGTTCTGCGATCCCTCGCACATCAGCAGGAGCCCGCCCGGCACCAGGACCCGGAACGCCTCGCGGATCACCTCGCGCTGCATGTCCGGAGTGGGCAGGTTGAGGAGGAACCGCTCCGTGATGACGTACCGCGCCGACTCCGGGCCGCAGTCCCGGATGAAGCTGACGGCGTCTGCGCAGACGAAGTCCGGCTCGCTCGCGAGCGAAGCAGCCTCGGTGGCCCGCAGCGCGAGCGCACCCTCGATCAGGGACTCGGTGAAGTCGACGCCGACCAGGTCCCAACCGTCGAGGTCCCGGGCCAGGGAGAGCAGGCTGTAGCCGTTGCCGCACCCGAGGTCGAGGACGGGGCCCGGCTCGGTGAGCTGGCTGCGGATGGCGTGGATCTCTAGCTCCCGGACGTTCCCGTCGCGCGAGGTGGCGTAGATGTCCATCGGGTCGCGCTGGCGGTAGCTCGCCTTGACGAGCTCCTGGCGCTCGACCGGGCTGGCGCTCCAGTAGCGCCGGTGGTCCTCGTCGCTGTGGACGGACTGCCGGCCTGCGTCGTCGGCCCTGGCCACCGGTCCGGACACCGGCAGCTGCTCGCGCAGCTCGTCGAGGGTGTGGAACTGCTCGTGGCGGTCGGTCAGCACGTCGAGCAGCTCGAGCAGGAACGTGCGGACCCCGGGCCCTTCGCGGCGCACGGCGTCGATGGTGTCGGGCCCCAGCGTGGTGATGTGGCCGTGCACCGCCTCGAAGTGGGCCTGATCGGCGATGTTCGCCGCGAGCATGAAGGGGTGGACGTTGAGCACCTTGAGACCGGGGGTCAGGAACGTCGGGAGGTACCGGGCGAGGTCCCAGTCACCGCCCGAGCGGATCCAGTGCGTGTCGTCCTCCCAGAACACCGGCAAGCGGACCAGGCCCGACTCGTGCTGCAGGGGGACGAGGTCGGGCTGCAAGTAGAGGCACAGGTTGCTGTCGACGCTGAAGCCGCGACGAGCCAGCTCCCGTGTGATGTGGGTCCCGTCCACGAAGCAGTGGCTGCGGAACGACCTCGCCATCGGGAAGTCGGCGCAGAGGTGCTCGATGACCGAGAGGTGGTCGGCGCCGTGCGACGAGCCGGGCAGGAAGTTGGGATGGATCCCGAGCTGGATCGCTCCGTCGGCATGCGCGTCGAACAGCACGTCGCTGGGATGGGTGGCGAAGACGGTGGGTCGGATGCCGTAGCGGTACGCGATGTCGAGCAGGTCGCGCACTGCGTACTCCGATGCCCAGTCGACGTCTGCGGTGAGGCTGAAGAGGGGTTGGCGCGGGGTGGTCATGGCCCACCTTTCGAAGACGGTCGGATCAGACGGGAACCGGACTCGGTTCGCCCGCTCGCGTGGTCGTGCCCAAGAGGGCTGCGAACTGACGGGTCCGCTCGTCCCAGGAGTGCCGGCGTGCGAACGCCTGACGGGCTTCTCGCAGGGCGGGCGACGGGCGCCGGACCAGCTCCGCCTGGGTCGCGGCCACGAAGTCAGCCGGCGAGGTGGCCAGGGTGACCAGGTCGGTGGCCAGGAAGCGGGCCGCCGGCAGGTCGGTGGCGACGGCGGCCCGCCCGGCTGCCAGGTACTCCAGCGTCTTGAGGGGGAAGCTGGCCCGGTTGAAGGCGGTGTCGCCGTACGGGGTCAGGCCGACGTCGATCACCCGGAGGTAGGACGGGAGCTCACCGAAGGGCTTTGGGCCCACCCAGCGCACGTTGGGGCGGGACAGGAGGCGCTCGATGCGGCTCAGGTCGAAGCTGTTCTGCCGGGGGCCCACGAGCAGCAGCGACACGCCCGACGCCGCGACTGCCTCCAGGAGCTGGAGGTCGATGCGCCGAGACAGGTGGCCGACGAACCCAGCGACGGGCCGGGGGAGGTCGACGTCGGAGGGGAGGGGAGCCGTGTCGACCTCGGCGAAGAGCTCCGTGTCGACGCCGTTGGGTACGAGCTCGGTCGGGGCGCCCAACGCCCGCCACGTGTCGCAGATGACCTCGGACACGCCCACCACGAGGTCGGCGTGGGCGGCTTGGCGCCGAGCCTGGGCCGACAGGCGGCCGGCGTCCCCACGCGACAGGTCGGCGCCCGCGACCAGGTCGTCGGTGGCGTAGAGGATCCGCCGGCGCGCGTCGCAGGCGCCGAAGAGGTCGTGCTGGTTGGCCACCACCACGGCGGCGACCTGTCCGCCCAGCGCCCCGACCGCCCGCCGCACCGATCTCCGCACCAGGGCCTCGGTCGCGGCCTGGATGCCTCGGCGCTCGACGCCGGGCAGGACCACGGTCGTCAACCGGGCCAGGCCCGGTGCCACGAGCCGCAGGCGGGGCCCGTCGAGCGATGCCGCGTACTCGGGGTGGCGCCGTGCGGTCAGGTGCGAGATCGGCGGGTCGACGTAGAGCACCGAGGCGTACCCGCGGGCCAGGCGCTCGGCCAGGTGGTGCTCCGGGAACGGGACGCCGTCCCACGGAGTCCCGGCGCACACCACCACGAGGTCGTGCCAGCTACCGGCGAGCCGGGCCGACCTCACAAGCCGGTCCTCAGCCTCGAGGTCAGGGGCTCGGCAGTGGGCCGAGGAGCCTCAGCGACCGAGGCCCAGGGGCACCACGTGATCGGGTTGGCCGGCGTGACGTCGGCCCGCACCCGGATGCGGCGCACGGCCCCGAAGAACATGATGTGAGTACCGAGCCGCTCCTCACCGATCACCTCGCAGTCGAAGTGCACGGGCAGGTCGGGCAGGACCGGCGCCCAGTCCGACTCCTCGACCCGCAAGCCGGTGTGCTGCAGCTTGGCGGGGTCGTGGGCCAGGGAGGTGTTCCCGGCGTAGCGGATCGCGGCCAGGACGGTGTCGTCCACGAACGGGACGCCGCACCCGAACCGACCGGTGGCTCGGATCATGTCGAGCGTGGCCCGGGGCGCGTAGCGCTCGTTGATGGCGGCGTAGGAGACGCAGGGGGCAACCACGAAGGGATGGCGGCTGACCACCGTGGTCGACCCGCACGGCATCACGTTCCTCGTCCCGTCTGGGGTGCTCGTCGTGATCATCCCCGCGGACTGCGGGAAGAAGCACGGCCAGCGGGCCCGGTCGTTGTCCACCTCCACCTGGTCCTCGGGGAGCGGCGGCAGGAGCTTGACGGCCATCCGGTCGATCACGGCGTCGGCCTCGAAGGCGATGGTGCCCGACGACGGGAAGGCGTAGTTCGGGGTGTACGACTTCTGGTACCTGAGTCCCTCAGCGTCACCCGGGGGGCCAGCCGGGGGCGGGGATGCGTCTTCGTCCTGCCGTGCGAAGGTGGGCAGGCTGCGCCAGCGGATCTGGCTCCGCCCCGCCGCGATGTCATCGCGCAGCTGGATGGCCTGCACCTCGAGGAAGTACACGCGGTGGCTGCCGACGTCGACCCACGGCTGCTCGAAGATGCCCACTCCCTCGAAGTCCTGCATCGGGGCGACGAGGCGCGCTTCGTAGACGAGGTAGGCGGCGCCGAGCACCGGGACGCGGCTGGTCACCGCGGGCCGGGTGGCCAGGCCCGCCGTCGAGATGCGCCGAGCGGTGTCATGGTCGGGTACGTCGGCCACGGCCGCCATGGCCCGGTCCAGGTCGGCGCCGGGGGCCAGGAAGTGGATGGCGGCCGCCCCCTCCCGCTCCAGAAGGTCGGTGAAGCGCCGTCGCACGTGATGGCGCGGCGAGAGCTCGTGGACGCAGAAGCTGAGTGCGACGACGTAGGGGAAGCGGTTGACCACCGACGCTCCCACCACCTTCTCGAGCCCTGTCTCCTCGCCCGAGCCCGTGGTGACCACGCAGATCGGGGACGGGAAGAACGCCGGCCACCGGCTGTCGGTCGCCAGCTCCTCCGGTCGCTCGACCAGTTCGCGCACGAGCGCGTTGCCGGTCGGCGTCGCCCTCCACCGCTCGTCGGCCGCCAGGGGCACCGTGGGCCAGGTGTACCGCTGGTCCTGTCGCGCATCGGGGAGCATCAGGCCGGCGCCCCCTGCGCCGCCGACGCAAGGACGGCCACCACACGCTGCTGATCGTCCTCGCTCATCCCGTGAAAGAGGGGCAGCAGCAGCGACTGGTCGGTGACGCGCTCCGTGACCGGGAGCTCGCGGTGTCCCAGTCCTCGATAGGGAGCTTCCCGGTGGGCCGCCATGACGCCCCGCCGGGGATGGATGTTCCGGGCCACCATCCGTTGCATGACCTCGTTGCGGCTCACCGGGAAGTCGTCGGGCAGCACCACCCAGAACGTCTGGTGGTTCGTCGTGCCGTACCACGGGTCGCACGGCAGCTCGAGCCCGGGTACCTGGAGCAGGAGCTCCTGGTACCGCGCCGCCAGCATCCGCCGCTCGAGGACGATGGTGTCGAGCTTCTGGAGCTGGACGAGCCCGATGGCAGCCTGGATGTCGGTCATCCGGAAGTTGAACCCCACCTCGAGGTAGTGCTCGAGGATCACCTTTCGGCTGGCATGACGATCATGCTGGCTCACGCTCATCCCGTGGTCGCGCAGCCGCCGCAGCCGCGCCGCGAGGTCAGCCCGCCGCGACAGCACCATGCCCCCTTCGCCCGTCGTGATGATCTTCCGAGGGTGGAAGGAGAACGTGGCCAGGTCGGCTTGACCCCCGATGGGCCGGCCCCGATAGGTCGATCCCAGGGCGCAGGCCGCGTCTTCGATGAGGGCTATTTCGAAGGAGCGGCACAGGTCCTGCACCGGGGCGATGTCGGCAGGCATGCCGCACTGGTGGACGAGGATGACCGCCCGCGTCCGCGGGCTGAGAGCGCGAGCGATGCCGGAGGCGGTCAGGTTGTGCGTCGCGGGATCGACATCGGCAAAGACGGGCGTGGCGCCGACGAAGCGAGCGGCGTTGGCTGTGGCGATGAACGACAGCGAGGGGACGACGACCTCGTCGCCGGGGCCGATGTCGAGCGCGATCAGCGCCAGGTGGAGGGCTGTGGTGCACGAGGTGACGGCCACGGCGTGCTCTGCGCCCACGCTCCGAGCCACGGCCTGCTCGAAGGCAGCCACCTGGGGACCTTGGGCCACCCACCCCGACCGCACCACCTCTGCCGCTGCTCGGGCCTCCCCGTTGCCGAGCCACGGCCGGACGATGGGGATCTCGGACTCGGCCGCAGTCTGTGCGTCGCTGGTGGGGGTGCTCATGCGGCCGACCCCGCCCCGGCGGCGCGCTCTGACTGCCACCAGTCCACCAGCTGGCGCAGCCCGTCGGGCAGACCGACCGCTGCGTCGAAGCCGAGGAGGCGCGACGCCTGCTCGGTGCTGGCCAGCCGGCGGCGGACGTCGTTCACGGCCCGCGGCGGGCCGTGCTCGACGGTGGGCGGTGCCCCCATCACCCGGAGGAGATGGCGGGCCAGCTCGATCAGGCTGGTCTCCGTCCCGCTCCCGACGTTGCAGACCTCGTCGGTGACGTCAGCGGCCGCGGCCAGCAGGTTGGCGCGGGCGACGTCACCGACGTAGACGAAGTCCATGGTCTGGTCCCCGTCGCCGAGGACCAGTGGCGGCAGCCCGTCGGCGATGCGCTCCATCCACCGGATGAGCACCTCCGTGTACGCGCCGAAGGCGTCCATCCGGGGGCCGTACACGTTGAAGTAGCGGAGGGCGACGTAGTCGAGGCCGTAGGCGGCGTGGAAGCTGCGGAGCACGCCCTCGTTGAACGCCTTGCACGCCCCGTAGAGGGTGACGTTGTTCCAGGGGTGGTGCCGCTCGGTGGTGGGGAACTCCTCGGCCATGCCGAGCACCGACGCGGACGACGCGGCGACCACCTTGCTCACTCCGGCCGCGACGGCCGCCTCGATGACGGCGAAGGTGCCGTCGGCCAGGACCTCGAGGGCCCGGCGGGGTTCCTCGGCGCAGCGCGTGATGCGGATGGCGGCCTGGTGGAACATGACGTCGGCGCCCGCCAGGGTCGACGCGAGCAGGCCGCGATCGCCGATGTCGCCGCGAACCACCTCCACGGGTCCGTGGGCCAGGGCCCATTCGAGGTTCTCGAGCCGACCGCGGCGACAGATCGTCGAGCACGACGATGCGTCGGGCGCCGGCCGTCACGAGCTGGTCACAGATGGTCGAGCCGATGAGGCCCGCGCCCCCGGTGACGACCGCGACGCACCCGTCGAGCTCGATCGCCGCAGTCACCAGGCGTGCTCCAGTGCCTTCAGGGTCCCGCCGTCCGCCAGGCTGGCCGATGCGGCCTGCAGCACGTCGAGCACCCGGAGGCCCGATTCCCCGCTTGTGATCGACTCGCGTCCCACCGTGACGGCGTCCACGAGCTCGTCGACCACGGCCGAGAGGGCCTCGCGCTCGCAGAGGGCCGGCGCCACCACGTCGCCGGTGCGGTAGGAGATGATCCGACGGAAGCGACCGGCGTCGGACAGTGGTTCGGCCTCGATCTCCACGCCGGCGTCGAAGACCTGGACCCGCTGGGCGGGTTGGAGGTCGTCCCAGACCACCATGCGGCGCGACCCGCCGATCACCATCCGGCGCACCTTCGTGGGCGACAGCCAGTTCACGTGGGTGTGGGCCAGTCCGCCGTTGCCCAACGGCATCGAGAGGTGAGCCACACAGCGCTGTCCGGCTCCCACCGGATCGGCGCCGCTCGCGGCCACCGCCCTGGGCCGAGCCCCGGCGGGCAGCACGTGGTCGAGGATGGACAGGTCATGGGGGGCGAGGTCCCATACGACGTCGACGTCACGCTGGACGAGGCCGAGGTTCACCCGCACGGAGTCCACGTAGAGGATCTCGCCCAGCTCGCCCCGCTCGATGATCGAGCGGATGTGCTGCACAGCTGGCGTGTAGCAGTACGTGTGGTCGCACATCAGTACGACGCCTGCGTCCCTTGCCGCGTCGACGAGCTTCTTCCCATCCTGCAGGCTGGCGGCGAGCGGCTTCTCGACGAGGACGTGCTTGCCGGCGTCGATGGCAGCCAGGCCCAGGTCGAGGTGGGTGCACGCTGGTGTGGCGATGGCGATGATGTCGACCTGGGGGTCGGAGAGCACGACCTCGACATCCTCGGTGGTGCCGACCAGCCCGTAGCGGCCGATCGCCCTCCGGGCCCGCTCCTCGTCGATGTCGCACACCCACCGCAGGTCGACGCCATCGTGGCCGACGAGGTTGCGCACCAGGTTCGGTCCCCAGTAGCCGGCGCCGATCACCGCTGCCCCGAGCCGTCGCACCACGTCGCTGACCCCCGTCATCTACCGCCCCGCCGTCCGCCGAGGTCGCTCCCGCATCCTCCCGAGGCAGGCTGAAGGGGCCCTTAAGTGGTGCTGAGCGGGCGCTGTCGGGCGTCCGCTCAGCGCGGGCGCTTCGAGCCCGGTCGCCGGGCCCGGTCGGCCAGGGCCGGGGGCACCCAGCGACGCAGCGCGGTGCGCGGGTCGCGGGCCAGTCGAAGCGGTTCCCCGGGCCGGCGCTGGAACAGCGTGGTGTGATCCGAGGTCACCTCACCCGGTGGCCGACCGTTCGAGTAGTAGTACAGGGCGAGCGAACGCCGGGCCCGGCCCGGGGGACAGGCCAGCGGCTCGGGATGCCCGTGGTTGGCGTCGTCGGTCGTGGCGAAGATCACCATCCGGTTGAAGGCAGGGAGCACGCGCCGCACGCAGTGGGCCATGCCCGAGTCCCACAGCTCGAGGTGGCCGCCGTAGGCCTCAGGCCAGTCCCGATTGAGGTAGATGAGCACGTTGAGCCGGCGGTCGAGTTGCAGCCGGGGGTGCCGGTTGAAGTCGGCGTGCACCTTGAGGAACCCGCCCGGGAGGATCTGGTGCAGCCCGCCGCCGACGTAGTGGGGGTCCGGTACCAAACCACCCATCCCGGTGAGCGCCTCGAGGAACTCCACGAAGACCTGCCCGTTGAGCTCGGCCAGGAGATGGCGTGTGACGGGGGAGAGCTGCTCCGTGTCGGCCAGAGCCAGCTTCAGCTCCGTCGGCTTGTCGAAGTGCTCCCAACCCACCCCGCCGGGCTCGGGGAACTCTTCGAGCACCCCTTCCAGCACGGCGTCGGGCAGCAGCCCGTCGATCACGATGTGCGGGAAGGGATCGCCGTGACGGAAGGCGTCGTGCAGGCACCGGGCCTGATCGAGCACGTCGACCCGCCTGAACGCGAACTCGAGCACCTCGCGCTCCGACTGCCGGCCGGTCGAGGGCACGTCAGATCGACCCGTGGTGGAGGGGGAGCTGCTCGCCTTCAGGGTCCGGCCCGACGTAAACGTCGTAGAGCTTGTGGTCGAACCGGTGCATGGCGAACATGCTGTCGTTCCACGGCGCAGGCACGGTTCGCTTGGTCCGCAGGCCGTTGATGGGCAGCACCTTGGTCTGCCGGTGACCGGCGTTGAACTCCCGGATGGCGAGGAGCTCTCCGACCTCATCGTTGTGGAGCACGTGGTCGGGACCGACGATGTCGTCGAACCAGCACAGGACGCGGGGCAGGAGCTGCTCATCGGGCGCATCGAAGAGGCGGAGCGCGTCGACGGTCGAGGAGTAGTAGTCCAGGTCTACGGCTACGAACGCCACCGGGGCCGGGTCGTGGCGCTCGCGGAACGTCGGGACGGTCTCGCTGATGTCGCCGAGCACCAGGGTCGCCGACCCCAGCCGGGCCCGCAGGGTGGGGACGTCCATCGCGAAGTAGCCGGGCTGCCACGTGTAGGGCAGATCACGGTGGTCGGTGGGCGCGGGCAGACCCTCGCCGCGGTCGAAGCCGTAGACGTCCACGTCCACGCCGGTGACCTGCGACGCGGCTGACGCCATGCGCTCCAGCTCGAGCAGGCCGTTGCCGCCGGCCACGCCGAACTCGATGACGCTGATGCGGGGGAGTCCGAGTCGGGCGGCCAGCCGAGCACCCTGTTGCACGCCGTAGGCGTAGTGGGGCCGGGGATGCAGGTCATGGTCGGTGCGCAGGTCGAAGCCGCCGACGGGCAACCGCCGCAACAGGGCGTGCACGGCCCGCCCGGGTTCGTAGGCGACCCGCAGCCCACGAGCCAGCACCCGCTGGCCCGCCCCGCCCATCAGCCGACCTCGGCAGGCACGACATCGATGGCACAGGCCGGGCAGCGCAGGTCAGGCCCGACCCGCTCGCCGCAGCGGCACACCCAGCCCACCTGGCGGGCAGGGCTGCCGGCTACGAGCGCGTTTGGTGGCACGTCGGTGGTGACGACCGCCCCGGCGGCTACGAACGCGTCCTCACCGATCTCCGTCCCGCACACCACGGTGGCGTTGGCCCCCACCGTCGCCCCTCGGCGCACGACTGTCGCGACCGGCCCCTCGGGACCCCACCGCCGGTGGGCGCGTGGTCGCAGGTCGTTCGTGAACGTGACACCCGGGCCGAGGAAGACGTCGTCTTCGATCGTGACGCCACGCCACAGCAAGACGCCGTTCTTGACCGTGACCCGGTCACCGATGCGGGCACCGTCCTCCACGAAGGCGCCGCCGCAGATGTTGCACCCTTCTCCGACCACGGCTCCCTCGAGCACGTGGGCGAAGGCCCACACGCGCGTGCCCGCGCCGACGTCCTCGCTCTCGCACAACCCGGCCGAGTGGACCTGCACGCCAGGCGGGGTGCTCATCGGCGCTCCAGCAGGTCGCGAAGGGTGGTGGCCACGTAGGTCTGCTGAACCTCGGTCACGCCGGGGAAGAGGGGCAGGCTGAGCAGCTCCATGCCAGCGGCGGAGGCCACCGGGAAGGAGCTGTCCTGGTAGGCGAGGTGGGAGAAGGCCGGCTGCTGGTGGATGGGCCAGGGGTAGTGGACACCTGCCGCGATGCCGGCCCGGCACAGGCTCCTCACCACCCGGTCGCGGGCGCCGGCTGGCACCCGGATCGGGTAGAGGTGCCACACGTGGTCGTTCTGGGGGGCGACCCGGGGCAGTCGCACGGATCCGACCTCGCCGAGGAGCTCGTGGTAGCGGTGAGCGGCGACCCGCCGCTCGTCGTTCCACGCGTCGAGATGCCGGAGCTTGTGGCGCAGCACGACGGCCTGGATCGTGTCGAGCCGTGAGTTCGTTCCCAGCCAGCGGTGGTGGTGCTTGGTCGCCATGCCGTGGTTGCGCAAGGCGCGAACCCTCTCGGCCCGCCGGCCGCTGTTGGTCAGCACTGCGCCGGCGTCGCCCCAGGCACCCAGGTTCTTCGAGGGGTAGAAGCTCGTGCCCGCGATGTCGCCGAGGGACATGACCGACCGCCCGGCCCGGCGGGCTCCGTGGGCCTGGGCCGCGTCCTCGACGATGGCCACGTCGGGTCCGACGATGTCTCGCAGGAGCTCGACGGGCGCCGCCTGCCCGTAGAGGTGCACCGCCACCACGGCCCGGGTGCGTCGGGTGGCCGCATCCGCCACACGAGCAGGGTCGATCAGGAGGTACCGGTCTTCGCAGTCCACGAGGACGACCCGAGCCCCGGCCCGCTCGACCGCCTCGGCCGTGGCGATGAACGTGTTGGCGGGCACGATGACCTCGTCGCCGGGCTGCACGCCGACGGCCCGCAGGGCCAGCTCGAGAGCGTCCGTGCCGTTGGCCACGCCTACGGCGTGGGCGACCTGGTGGTGCTCGGCCAGCTCCAGCTCGAAGGCGTCGACCTCGGGCCCGAGGATCAGGTCCCCGCGCCGAACGACATCGCCGATCTCGGCCAGCACCGCCTCCACACCCTCGTGCTGTCGGCTCAGGTCGACGAGGGGCACGGTCATGGCGGCCGGCGACGAAAACGGGGGCAGAGCAGGAGCGGCGAAGGTCCGCGTCACCCAGACACCCGCGCCATGCGGCGTCGCGCGACGAGGCGACGGGCCGGCACGCCGACCCAGATCTCGCCCGGTGGAACGTCCTCGAGCACGACGGCACCCATGCCGATGGTGGCGCCGGCGCCGATGCGTACGCCCTCTCTGATGCTGCACCCGGAACCCAGGTAGGCGCCGTGGCCCACGCGCACGCCACCCGCCAGCCGGACGCCGGCCGCGCAGATGACATGGTCCTCGAGCACGTCGTCATGGGTCAGGACGACGTGGGGCATCAGCACGCAGTGGGCACCGATGGACACATCGGCGGTGGCGACCACTGCGGCGAGGACGATCGACCCTTCACCCACCCGGGAGCCGGAGCCGAGGGCGGCGGTGGGGTGCACCACCGTCGCGTAGGGTCCCGGCACCTCGGCCGCCACCGCCGCCCGACCGCCTTCGCGGCGACTGGCGACGCAGAGGAGCCGGTGCGCCTTCGACATGTCGGCGCCTGCCGCGAGCGGCCCCAGCACCCGGTCGCGTCCGATCCACGCGGCGTGCAAGGCGGGGTCGTCGTCGAGGTAGCCGATGAGGTGCCACGTCGGGCGTACCGCGTTCACGGCTGCGACCGCAGCCGCGGCCTCACGGCCCAGCCCGCCGGCACCGATCAGGACGAGGGGGAGACAGGCGGCCCCTTGCCCACCCGCTCGATCGGTTGGCTCCGCCTGCATCGCTCACCTCGCCTCTACAGGTGCCGGGCCGAGGACGGCCGGCCCGCACCACCGGGCGCGAGCCGACCGCCCCACCGGGCGCACGCGGCTCGCGCACGGCATGCCCAGATGGTGCCCGGCCTGCCTGAAGGGGCCCTGAAGTGGCTCTGACTGGGCCCTGAAAGGTCGTCGGTCCTCAGAGCCCCGGCTCAGGCGGAGAGCACGTCTCGGAGGGCGGCCAGGCGCTCGGGGATCACCGTGCAGTTCACCCAGCGTCCGACCTTCACCTTCGTGATCAGCCCGGCGTCGGCCAGGATCGACAGGTGGTGGCTGACCGTCGGCTGCGACCTTCCGACCGGCGCTTCGAGGTCACAGCTGCACGCAGTGCCCTCCGGTGCCGCGGCGATGAGGGAGAGGAGCCGAAGCCGCACCGGGTCGGCGAGCGCCTTGAACGCGGTTGCCAGCTCCACCGCACCGGGCTCGTCGAGCGTCCCGGTCAGAAGGGGCTGGCAACAGCTGTCCACGGTGCTGGTTTTCATCTCGTCTCCCGTTGACATATCGACATTCATCGATACACTTACACCTGTCGATACATCCTAACGAGGAGAACCCCATGTCACGTGTCCAGCTCGCCCTCAACGTCTCCGACGTCGACGAGGCCGTCGCCTTCTACTCCAAGCTCTTCGCCACCGAGCCCGCCAAGCGCAAGCCCGGCTACGCCAACTTCGCCATCGCCGAGCCTCCGCTGAAGCTCGTGCTCATCGAGGGCAAGGGAGGCGGCACCCTGAACCACCTGGGCGTCGAGGTGGAGACCGCCGACGAGGTGGAGGCCACCGAGGCCCGTCTGTCCACCGACGGCCTCGAGACCACCGGCGTGGACGACACGATCTGTTGCTACGCGGCCAAGACCGAGACCTGGGTGAAGGACCCTGACGGGGCCTCGTGGGAGGTCTACGTCAAGACGGGCGACACCGAGCAGATGACCAACACCGTCCTCACCGATGAAGCGACCGCACAGTGCTGTGCCCCGGCTGCTGCGGAGGGCTAGGCCCCTCTGGTCGGCTCAGTCGCCGGGGCAGGCGGGGGAGCACCCGCACCCGTCGGCCCGGAGCTGGAAGTCGACCACCTCGCCTCGGCTGTCGGTGGTCACCTCGCAGCACGTTCGGACCAGGGCCGTGAACAACCTCCGACCGCGCTGCACCCGGGACTTCATGCCCGAGACCGATACGCCCTCGATGCGGGCCGCCTCGGCCTGGGTGCGACCCTCGAGGTCCGTGAGCTCCAGGGCCCGTCGGTAGTCGGCCGGAAGCGCGTTCACCAGCGGGCGGATGCACGATGCCAGGTCGCTGAGCACTGCGCCCTGATCGTCGAGCCACCCGTCGGTGGAGTCGACGGCGACCAGATCCTCCCCCGGGTCCAGGTCCTCCCTGCGTCGAGCGCTTCGTCGGTAGTGGTCGGTGATGGCGTTGCGGGCGATGCGGAACACCCACGCCGTCAGCCGCTCCTGGTCGTCGACGGTCCCGAGGTGCTGGTGGATCCGGAGGAGCACGTCCGCCACGACGTCCTCGGCCTGGTGGGGGTCGGCGACGTGACGACGGACGAAGCGCTCCAGCGACGTGCCGACCTCGGCCCAGATCTGCTCGACGCCGGGCGTGCCCTCAGCGGTCATCGTCGCTCCCATGCCACTGCTGACGACGGTACTGGCCCAAGGACGCAACATCTCGAGCCCGGGCACCGCCGTGCGTCCAACTCGTTGGTGCGACGTCTGCAGCACACACAACGATCACCTCGAAAGGAACCCTCATGGCAACGATCCCCCTTCCCGTGGCGGTGCTCGGTGCTGGCCCCGTCGGCCTGGCCGCAGCCGCCAACCTGCACGAGCGCAACATCCCGTTCGTGCTCTTCGAGGTCGGCGACGACGTCGCCGCGAGCGTTCGCGATTGGGCCCACGTCCAGCTGTTCTCTCCGTGGCGGTACAACCTTGACCCGGCCTCGCGCCGCCTGCTCGAGCGGACTGGTTGGGAGGCGCCCCCGGCCGAGGAGCATCCCACCGGCAGCGATCTCGTCGAGCGCTACCTCGCCCCGCTCGCCCTGCTCCCGCAGATCGCCACGGGGCTCAGAACCAACCGGCTCGTCACGTCGGTGACCCGGGCCGGGTTCGACAAGGTCCGGACGAGCGGGCGCCAGGACGTGCCGTTCGTCGTGACGACCGAGGGACCCACCGGCCCCGAACGGACCCTCGCCTCGGCGGTCATCGACGCGACGGGCACCTGGACCTCTCCCAACCCGTTGGGCGCTGACGGCACGCCGGCTCTGGGCGAGGGGCGCGGCGGGGACCGCATCGACCACGGCATCCCCGACGTCCTCGGGCAGCACCGTGTTCGCTACCAAGGCCGCCGGGTGGCGGTCGTCGGCTCTGGCCACTCGGCCCAGAACGTCATCCGGGACCTCGTCCGCCTCGTCGACCGGGACGACACGACCGAGGTGACCTGGGTGCTGCGCCGAGCCGACCCGGGCCAGATGTTCGGCGGGCGAGCCGACGACCAGCTCCCCGAGCGGGGCCGGCTCGGCTCTGACGCACAGGCCGCTGTCGACCGAGGGGCCGTGCAGCTCGAGACCGGGTTCCGCATCGACGAGGTGCCGACCACCGACGAAGGCGTGTTCCTCCTGTCCGATGACGGGCGCAAGCTCGGACCCTTCGACCGGGTGGTCGCAGCCACGGGCTTCCGGCCTGACCTGGAGATCCTTCGTGAGCTGCGCATCGACGTCGACCCGGCCGTGGAGAGCGCTCGGGCCCTCGCTCCTCTGATCGACCCGAACGTGCACAGCTGCGGGTCCGTCCCGCCGCACGGGGCCGCCGAGCTCGCCCATCCCGAGGCGGGCGTGTACGTCGTCGGCGTCAAGAGCTACGGGCGGGCCCCGACCTTCCTGCTGGCCACCGGCTACGAGCAGGTCCGCTCTGTGGTGGCTGAGATCGCCGGCGATCGGGCTGCGGCAGCCGACGTGCACCTGGAGCTCCCCGAGACCGGCGTCTGCTCCCTCGATCGCTCGGGGCCAGCGGCTCCGACGGAGGCCCATGCCGGCGCCTGCTGCGGCTGAGCTCGCCGTCGGGTGGGGGTCCCCGGTCCTGCGCCGGGCGACCCTCTCCCTCTCGGCCACACAGCTCGTCTCGTGGGGCGTCCTGTTCTACGGGTTCGCAGTCGTGGCCCCCGAGGTCACCATCGACACCGGCTGGTCGGAGTCGGCGGTGGCCGGGGCGTTCTCCCTTGGCCTCCTCGTCGCCGGTCTGGCCGCCCCGGCCGTGGCGCGAGCCCTCACGGACCACGACCCCCGATTCGTCCTCACGACAGGCTCGGTGATCGGCGCCGCAGGCATGGTGGCGTTCGCCACCGCGCAGCACCTGGTCGTCCTGTACCTGGCCTGGGTCGTCATCGGCCTGGCCATGGCAGCAACGCTCTACGAGCCGGCCATGGCGGTGCTCGTCGCCCTCGATCCGGCCCGCCGCCACCGCACCCTCGCCATCGTCACCGTGGCCGGCGGCCTGGCCAGCACCGTGTTCGCCCCGCTCGGTGGGCTCCTCGTGGATCGCTTCGGCTGGCGTACGGCCCTGATCGTCCTGGCCGTCGGCGGCGGCGCGTTCACCACCGTCGTCCACGCCCTGGTCCTGCCCCCGGCTCGAACCGTGCAGGTCCGACCTGCGCCCGTGCCCCGGGACGTGCTTCGAACGCGTCCGATCCGCCGGCTCCAGGTGGCCCTGCTGTTCGAACAGGCCGCCATCCTCGCCACCACAGCCCACTTCATCGGGCTGCTGGTGGACCGCGGCACGACTCTGGCGATGGCCGGAGCGGCCCTCGGCGCCATGGGGCTGGGCAAGGTCGCAGGTCGCCTCTTCCTGCTCGGCCCTGTCGTCCGCCACATCCGCCTGGCCCCGCTCGCCGCGGCTTGCAACGCCATCCAGCTGGCGGGCCTGAGCGTCCCGCTGGTCTCGACCGGCCGCCCCGCTCTCTTCGTCTCGGCGGGAGTGGTCGGCGCCGCCTCTGGGGCCACGACCGTGCTGCGACCGCTGCTCGTCGTCGAGCTGGTCGGCGCGGCCCGATACGCCGCGGTCAGCGCCCACCTGCAGCGAGCCACCACCGTGGCCCGCGCCGGTGCCCCGCTGGCCATCGGCGCGGGGGCGGCCACGTTCGGATGGCCTCTCACCTGGGCCGTCGCCCTCGGGGCGTTCGCATGCGCCACGGAGCGGTACCTGCGCCTGGCCGGCGACCGCCCCCTGACGCACCCCGTCGCCGATGGACGCAACCTTCGTCCGGTGGACGTGGCCGACGTCTGAACAGGGGTGCCTCGCCGACCCGCGGCGCGGCCCGCCCCGAGGAGGATGTCCAAAGTGGATCCCAAGGCCCCTGTCCGTCACCACGCCCCTCAGCCGATAGGGCCTGACACGCACGTGATCCGTCAGATGCTCGGTGAAGACGAAGGGCCCGTCGCCGTGTACGTGAACTCGCTCGTCATCGCCGGTCCCGAGCCGATCGTGGTCGACACCGGCACGGCAGTGAACCGCGAGCAGTGGCTCGAGGACGTCTTCGGGCTCGTCGACCCGGAGGACATCTCCTACGTGTTCCTCTCCCACGACGACCACGACCACGTCGGCAACCTCGTCCCGCTCCTCCAGGCCGCACCGCAGGCGAAGCTCATCACCACGTGGTTCACCCAGGCGCGGCTGGCCGGCGACCTGGAGATCCCCCTCGACCGCATGCTCTGGGTCAACGACGGTGACAGGTTCGTGGCTGGTGGCCGCACCTTCCTCGCCGTCCGACCGCCCCTCTACGACTCGCCGACCACCCGTGGCCTCTACGACCCGGTCACCGGCATCTACTGGGCGGGTGACGCCTACGCCGCCGCCGTGCCCCACGCTGTGGAGAGCACCGACGACCTCGACCCGGGGTTCTGGGACGAGCAGTTCACCAACCTGAACCTGATGGGCAGCCCGTGGGCCACCATCGCCGACCCGGCTGCCTACGGCCGGGAGGTGGATCGGGTCGAGCGTCTGGGGATCACAACGATCGCGTCGGCCCACAGCCCTGTCATCGCCGGGTGGGCCAACGTCAACGAGGCCCACGACAAGATCCGCCGGCTCGCCGGCCGGTCGCCGGTGCCGCTCCCGGGCCAGGTCGACCTCGACGCCATGCTCACCTCACTCGACCCGGGTCTCGAGCGCGCCGGCTGACTCCGACCTCCCGATCCCACGGGAGTTACGAGCGCTTCGGCCCCGGGTCGGCGCCGAGTGCCTCCTCCAGCGATGGCTCCGGTTCAGGGAAGAGGATGCGGCCCACGGCCACCGCCAGCGCAGCACCGAGGAGCTGGGCGCCGATGAACCCGGGGACCGAGGCGGGTCGGATGCCGGCGAAGGTGTCCGACAGCATGCGTGCGATGGTGACAGCCGGGTTGGCGAAGCTCGTCGAAGACGTGAACCAGTACGCCGCCCCGATGTAGCCCGCCACGGCGATCGGCACCGCTGTCATGCGTCCCGAGCGGACCACGCCGAAGATCACAGTCAGCAGGCCGAAGGTGGCCACCACCTCGGCAAGGAACGTCCCGGCCGAGATCCGGTCGGTGGTCGACCACTCCACAGCCGGGAGCTCGAACATCAAGTTCGCCACGGTCGCTCCCACCGACCCACCGACGATCTGAGCCCCGATGTAGGCCGGCACGGACCAGCCACGGACCTTGCCGGTGACCGCCTCGCCCAGGGTGACGGCAGGGTTGAAGTGGGCGCCTGAGACGGGTCCGAAGGTGAGGATGAGAGCGGCGAGGGCGAGCACCGTGGCTGTCGAGTTCTCGAGCAGCTGCAGACCGACCTGGCCTGGGGAGAGGCGCTCAGCGGCGATGCCCGACCCGACCACCACAGCGACGAGCAGCCCGGTGCCCAGCCCCTCGGCCAGGCAGCGAACGCCGACGCTTCGTGTCCCTCTCAACTGCAGGGGCGCCAGCGCGCCCGCGACCCAGCACCCGCATCAGCCCTCATCCAGATCAATCTGACCGCCTCGACCGGCGGTGGCAAACCAACCTCAGGTCCTAGGAGACCTCGACGGTGCCAGCCATGCCCGGGTGGATGGTGCACACGTAGTCGAAGGAGCCCGCTTCGTCGAAGGTGTGCTCGAAGGTGCCCTCCTGCTGGATGTCGCTCTTGAAGTCGTCAGCGTTGACGTTGTGCGGCTCGTTGCCGACCCACTCCCAGGTCACCGTGTCCCCGACGGAGATCTCGGCGCTCTCCGGGTCGAAGAGGTTGTCGTCGACGCTGACGGTGGTGGCACCCCCGCCGTCTCCCGCAGGTGAGCCGCTCTCGTCTCCATCGTCGGTGTCGCCGCAGCCCGCTGCGGTGAGCAGGACCGCTGCTGCGATGCCGAGTGATGCCCGTGCGATGGAACCCATTGGACTGCCCTCCGGTTGGTTGTTGGTTGAGGCTCGGTCAGCTGGCGCTGGCGGTGGAGATGCGGAAGATCGAGCCCTGGTCGATGGACAGCACGTAGAGGCTTCCGTCGGGGCCGAGGTCGATGTCGGTGATGGTGCCGAAGCCGGTGCCGGCGACGTAGTCCGCGCTCTCGGTCAGGTCGCCCTTCGAGCTGTTGTCGTCGACCTTGTCGGCCAGCCCGCCTTCGAGCTCGAGGCTGCGTCCGTCCGCGGCGAGCGGGTAGCGCAGGAGCGAGTCGGTCAAGACCGTCCCCACCCACGCCGAGCCGGTCTGCGTTCCACCGAGAGACGCGCCCGGGGTGAAGCCGATGGCCGTGACGGCCGGCGGGTAGACCCAGGACAGCACCGGAGCGGAGTAGGTGCCGCCGGGGAGGGAGAACATGGCCGCCTGGGCCTCGTCGGCCGAAGCGGCGAGGTCGGTCGGGGGGAAGGTGGGCTCGTCCAGGCCATCTTCGCTCTCGACCTCGAGCGACTTGTAGCTGTCGAAGTGCTCGGGCGGGCCCTGGAGCTGGATCCAGCCCGAGTTGGCAGCGGAATCGAAGACGTTGATCTCGTCGTAGGAGTCGTCGCCGTTCTCGGTCTGCCAGAGGGCCCCACTGCCCGGCTCGAAGGCGAGGCCGAAGCTGTTGCGCACTCCGTACACGTAGATCATCTGGACGTTCTCGCCGACCTCGCCGCCCATCTGGGCGCCGGCCTCGAAGAACGGGTTGTCCTCGGGCACCGTGCCGTCGTCGTTGAGGCGGAGGATCACGCCGGCGAGGTGCACGTCGTCGGGCGCGGGCCCATCGGTGATGTTCTGAAGCTGACCTCGGAGGTTCTGGTCGCCCATCATCGTGTAGAGCTTCCGGTCGGGCCCGAACGCCAGCGGGCCGGCGTCGTGGTTGCCCCGCACTCGGTCTGAGGTGTCGGTGTCGAGCGTGTTGCTCGGGAACTCGACGATGTTGCGATCGAACACCAAGGCGTCGTCCTCGAAGCGGAACCGGTCGACTCGGTTGCCCAGGGCCGGCACCTCGGTGGCCACCTCGCTGTCGTCACCCAGGAGCTGCTCGGGGCCTTCGCCCTCACCACGCCACGTCCAGTGCAGGTACACGAAGGGCTGTGCGGCGAAGTCCGGGTGCACGGCGATGCCCAGCAGGCCCCGCTCGTCGAAGTAGTTCACGGCCAGATCGATCGCATCGCCCACGACCTCGTCCTCGCGGATCAGGCGCACCTTGCCGCTCGCCTTCTCGGTCACCAGCATGCCGTCGGGGATGAACGCCAGGGAGGACGGCTGATCGAGCTCGCCCACGGCCAGCTCGGCCGACAGGGAGTCGTCGGTCATGGTGACGCCGCTGCTGTCCTCAGCTTCCGTCGTCTCGGTTGAACCACCGTCCCCTGTGCCTTCGTCGCCCCCGTCGTCCGAGCATGCGCCCAAGACCAGCGAGAGGGCGAGGAGAGGAACCAGGATCAGCGTGCGATCTGGGCGCGTGAGCATGGAAGGGAATCTCCTTCATCGGGTGACCGGCGAGGCCTTCCTTCCCGAATGGTCCGTTTGCAACCGCCTCGCTGCTCCTGGGGGCAGAATGCGGACTTGCAGCCGACCGGACCAAAGCTCGCTGAGGGTCGCGACAGCGAGATCTTCGAGCATGGGCGGGACAAGGTGCTCCGCGTCGCGCGTGACGGCCGCTCACTGGTCGCGGAGGCCGAGATCATGCGGTACGTCCGATCCCACAGCTATCCGTGTCCGGAGGTCTACGACGCTGGCGACGGATATCTCGTCATGGACCGGCTCGAGGGTCCGACGATGATGGAAGCGGCCGGGAGCCCGCCGTTCCCCCTCCGACGGTCGGGCCACCTGCTCGCCGATCTCCACCAGCGGCTCCATCGGATCCCGGCCCCACCAGGCCTCCGGGTCGCCCCGCTGGCTGGTGACCGGGTCGTGCACCGCGACCTCCACCCGCTGAACGTGATGATGACTCCGAACGGTCCTGTGGTCATCGATTGGGCGAACGCGTCAGCCGGCGACCCCGCCTTCGACGTCGCCGACACCTGGGTCCTGTTCGCCTGCGCGTCGCCTCCGATGAGCGGTATCGATCGAGTCATCGTCCCGATCGGGAGGCGCATCCTTCAGCGTTCGTTCCTCAGCCGGGTGGACACGGTCGCGGCCCGGCGAGCCATCCCGGCCGCAGTCGCCCACCGACTCACCGACCGCAACATGTCGCCCAAGGAGCACGCCCGGATGCGAGACCTCGCCGCCTGGGCTTCGCGCCCCTGAGGTCACCGCCACCGCGGTCACCCGACCACCCTGCGCACCAGCGTGCCAGGTGCCTGCGTGGAGCCGGCCTCCGCGAGCTGCGGTGAGCCAGACCAGCGCGTGCACAGAAGCCGCGACGCCGCCTGAACCCGTCGGGCCCGTGGCGAGACAGATCAGCTCCTCACCGGCACGCCGAGCTCGACGAGCAGCGCCCGGGCCCGCCGATCGATCTCCTCGACGATGGGGCGCACCTCATCCACCGGTCTGCCGCTGGGATCATCGAGGTCCCAGTCCAGGTACCGCTTGCCCAGGAAGACCGGGCAGGCATCCCCGCACCCCATCGTGATGATGACGTCAGCACGGCGCGCTACCTCCTCGCTCAGCGGCTTGGGGAACTCCTTGGAGACGTCCAGGCCCCGCTCTGTGAGGAGCTCGGCCACCGCCGGATTGATCACCTCGCCGGGAGCGGACCCTGCGGAACGGACGGTCACCCGGCCGGCGCCGTAGTGGTCGAGCAGGACGCGAGCGGCGACGGAGCGGCCCGCGTTGTGCGTGCACACGACGAGGATTTCAGGATGGTCGCTCATGAGACTCCTGGGGGCTAGGCGGATCTGCACTGAGGGCTTCTTCGATCGATGGCCCGGCCTCGGGGAACAGGACGCGGCCGGCCGCCCGGGGCGCAGCGAATCCGATGAGCGGGGCTGCGACGCCCGAATCGACGATGGCGACGAGCAGGCCAGTCCCGAGCCCCTCGGCCAAGCACCTCGCCCCCAGAGGCCGAGCCGGGCTCACTTGCAGGGCCGCCGCCGCACCGGCCGGCTGGCATCGCACAGTTGGCTCAGCGAACCGGCGGCCGCAGCCACAGCCTCACGGTCGAGGACGTAGTAGGTGAAGGCGCCATGGGGCTCGGAGGTGACCAGTCCCGCCTGGCGAAGGGCCCGCACGTGGTGGCTCACGAGCGGCTGCGCCACGCCCAGCTCGTCGACGAGGTGGCAGACGCAGAGATCCTCGCGCGAGAGGAGTTGGACGATTCGCCACCGCACAGGCTCCGCAAGGACCTTGAGAAGCACCGTCGGGTCCACATCAACGCTCATGCATATCAATCATGCCGCATGACCCGGCAAATGCAAAACGGCGTGCCGCACCGGAGATTCAAACGCCCCCGCCTTGCGCCAGGACGGCGGCCGGCGACGACGATCAGTCGCGCCGTCGGGTCCAGATTCATGCCAGCCACCTCCTGCCACGGGCCACCAGGTGGGTGACGCCGCACCGTTGCCGGCCGTGCGAGCACACGCGCCTCACGAAGGCGGAGCTCTTCAGGGTCGAAGCGTGGAGAGATCCGGAAGAGGTGCTCGGCCGTGACAGAGGCGTTCGGGCGAGATGAGGTTGGCCCTGGACGAATCTCAACCTTTCGGCGGGCTCGAGGCTCTATGACTTGGTGGTGGTCGACGGATCGTTCGAGGCGTTCTTCCGGGCGGAGCACCCGGCGATGGTTCGGTCACTCACGCTCGCCCTCGGCGACCGCTCGCTGGCGGAGGACTGCGCACAGGTGGGGTTCGAGCGCGCGTTCGCCCGATGGAGCCGGGTGTCGCAGCACGATCGGCCGGGATCATGGGTGTATGTCGTCGCAGTTCGCCATGGGTGGCGCCACAAGTCGCGCCACCTGGGCGCGCCCTTGCGTGACGAGATCAGCGTCGACGTGGCCACCACAGTGGCTGGAGAGATCCGATTCTCGGAGCTGCTTGATCGACTCCCGAGACGCCAACGGGAAGCGGTGGTCCTCCGGCACCTCGCTGACCTGCGCCTGTCTGAGATCGCCGAGGCCCAGCGGGTCACCACCGGGACGGTCAAGGCCAGCTTGTACGCCGCATACGAGCGCCTGCGAGTTGAAGTCTCCGCGGCCGAGGAGGTGCAGCGATGATGGATCTCGACGACCTTTCCAACGCGCTACGTGACGCTGCGGCAGCGCAGCCCGAGGTTGCGGATGGACTCGAGGCCGTGACGAGGCGAGGGCGGCAGCGGCGTCGACGGACCCGGGCTGTCCTCGGCGGAATCACGGCTGTGGTGCTTGTCGCGGGCGGCCTCGTCCTGGCCGACGGGGGCGACACGGCCCGGGTGCACACGGTGGATGAGCCGCCGAGCGCGACGAGGATCGACACGGGAGACCCGTGCCCTGGTTCAGTGATCCGTCGCATCGACGGCGGAGATCCCGCAGCGGACGCTCTTCCCCCGTTGGCCGACGCCTCCGTCGACAGGGGGCGAGTGACGAACGTCTTTGCCGAGCACCGGGACGAGCTGCTCCAGGGGTTCGGCGCGAGCCGGGTGGAGATCGGTGCTGGGTTCGGGCGGGCGTGGGCGGGTGAGAACGGCGGTGACTACTCAGTGGTCGACGTCGATGACTTCAGCATCCTCGTCGAGGTTCCGGATGATGCCGGCTGCCCGCAGGGAGCTGCTCTCCACCAGAGGCTCGAGGGTGTGCCGCTGTTCTTCTTCGTGAAGAGCACGGCCGGCACCACTCCGGACGTCGGTGAGCCAACAGCAGCTTGTGGCGAGCTCGACGGCACCGAACCGATCGTGGGGGCCGTGGCCCTTGACCACCTGCCACCGGGTTTCACCCTGGACGGAGCCGTCCTCGAGACGTCGACTGGCTTCGCCGACATGGGCGGCGAGGTTCACGCGAAGCAACGACTCGCCCACGCGGACGGGCGCTGGATCGAGGTCGACTCGATGAGCATGGAGAACCCCGGTGCCTACATCCGTGACCAGAGCGCAACGGTGCCAACGGAAGACGTCGCCTACGACCGCTGCGTTGATCTGACCAGCGGACCAGAGCTCCTCGAGTACCAGGCGATCGTTGCACACCATCCCGACCGCACCGTCGTTGGCGCTCAGGAGTGGGAGTACGGAGGCTTCGTCATCACTGGTGGTCCGGGAGTCACAGTGGACGAGCTCCTCTCCATCGCCTCTGGCCTGAGGCAGCCGAAAGCGCCCAGCGCGTCGGCCGACTCCTGACCTACTAGGTCCGGCCGCTGGCTGTCGAGCAGCGCGCAGGCCCGACCTGTGGGGCGAGTGCGCGCGCGACGACCTGCTCGCTCACGCTCGGAGCGCCGAGGTCGTCGTGACTCATCGCGCCATTGCGGCGGCTGTCGCGCTCCTCGGAATCGCGGGGGCGGCCATGCCAGCGCCGTCTCCGGGAGCAGGTTGCGCCGGATCTGACGGTGCAATCGATTGGTTGCGTGCCATCTACGTGCCATAACGAACCGAAACCGGGCGGACCTGGAGGTCAACGCCGGCTCCTGGCGGACACTTCTCAGGCGGGATGGATGCCCTGCTCGGCCGCCTTCTCTGCGGCCCGTTCCTGCTCGTCCTGGAGGGCCTGCAAAACCGCCATCATGATCTTGTTCATGTCCTCGTCGAGGAACTTCCGGGCCCGGAAGAGGATGATGGCGCCGATCACGCTGAAGGGCGTCACGACGAGGAACGCGGTGCGCAGGTTCTCGTCGTAGGCCGATGAGATGGCGCCGACGATGAACGGCGCCGCAGCCGTGCCGAAGATCACCGCCACCAGGTTGAAGGCGCCGAAGCCGGCGCCGCGCAGGTGGGCGGGGATGGCATCGGTGAGGCCGGCCCGCAACCCGGGGATGGCCATCGTCATGATGAACAAGCCGAGCAGCTCGAGCACGAAGGCGGGCCCGGCGACGCTCCAGTCCACCTCAGTGCTGCCAGCCGGCGCACGGAACAGGTAGGACAGGGTGAAGCAGATGGTGCCGGCCATGATGAACACCGCTGGTAGGGCCAACCGACCGCCCTGCACCTTGGGTGCCCACCGATCGGCCACCTTCCCGCCGATGAGCACGCCGGGTACGCCGCCGAGGATGGCGAGGAGGCCGAACATGCCCTCGCCCACGCCGGCCTCGAAGTGGAGGTGGCGCTCGTAGTACTGAGGGAGCCAGGCGGCCAGGCCGGTGATCGTGAAGAGGAGGGCGGCCACCCCGACGAGGGCGTAGCGCATGGTGCGGATCCCCATGATCGTGCGCATGTCCTCGCGCAGGCCCGAGATCATGTCCCGGACGAACTGTCCGAAGCCCTGGTCGAAGAGCGGGGGGTGGTCGCCGTCCTCGGTGTGCTCGATGCTGCCGGCACCGATGGCGGCCATGAGGTCGGCGCTGCCTCGCTTGGGCTCCTTCTGGCGGAAGACGAGGAAGGCGACGAACAGGCCGGGCAGGGCGGCGACGAGCAGCCCGATGCGCCAGCTGAACACAGCCGACAGGCCACCACCGAGCGCCACGCCCAGGCCCGTGCCGGCGAGGAGCATGACCTGCTGGATGGAGAAGGCCTTGCCCCGCTGCTCAGGCGGGTAGTGGTCGCCGAGCAGGCTGGCCGCGGACGGCTCGGTGATGGCCTGGCCGAAACCGAGGGCCGAGCGCAGGGCGACGAGCATCGGGAAGTTGAGCGCCGTGGCCCCGAGGGCCGTGATCGCTGACCAGCCGAGCACGGTCTGACCGATGGCCCGGTTCCGGTTCCAGCGGTCGGCGAGGTAGCCGGCCGGGACGGTGATCAGGCCGTTGAAGAGGAGAGCCAGCGACAGGAGCACGCTGATGCCGAGGTCGCCCACCCCGAACTCCTCCTTGATGGGCGTGATCATGCCCCGGACGATGTTCTTGTCGATCTCGTCGAGGAGGATGACGAGCCCGAGCACCCACATGGGCTCGTTGAGCAGCGTGCCGAGGGCGCCGCGCTTCACAGGAGCCACGGGGTCGCCCGCCGGCTCGTCGGTGTTCGGGGACTCGATGTCGGGGGTCAGGCCCATCGTGACCAGAGCCGGCGCGCCTGACCGGTCGTCGGTGTCCAGTCCCTCGTCGGTCGGCTCATCGCCCATGGCCGGACATTCTGCACGACGCATGCGACCTCCTCGGCATCGGCTGGATCGACCGACGCGGGGCGAGCATGCTCACAGCGTGGAGCGCGTCGTGATCGCCGTGGTGCTGGCCGGGGTCGCGCTTGTGGTCGCGGCGGTGGTGCAGCGCCGCCAGCACACCGACGCCCCGGTCCGCACCGGGTACGCAGTGCCAGAGCAGATCGACCGGGCAGACTTCGCCCGCCCTGATGCCCCATGGCTGGTGGCCGTGTTCACGTCGGCCACGTGCAGCACCTGTGCCGGCGTGTGGGAGCGGGCCCAGCTCCTCGAGAGCGGGGAGGTAGCGGTCCAGGAGCTCGAGTACCAGGCCGATCGGGACCTGCACGATCGCTACGAGATCGACGCCGTGCCCGTGGCTCTCGTGGTCGATGTCGACGGCGTGGTCCGGCGCAGCTTCGTCGGTCCTGTCACCGCCGCTGACCTGTGGGCCGCGGTCGCCGAGGCCCGCGAACCCTGAACCTCCCGCCATCTGTGCGCACGGAGCACCGCAGAGCGGTGCTGCGTGCGCACAGAAGCTGTCAGCTCGGGCGGCGGCCCTTCGGGCGCTCGCTCGCGGCGTGGGCCACGGCGGGCTCGCCGTTGAAGGCGCCGGAGCCCTCACCCCGGCCGTCCTGGACCCGCCACTCGCCGAACTCCTCGACCGCAGTGCGCCCCTGCTGCCCGAGCTCGACCAGGCGGTAGACCTCACCGCCGTCGATCGTCTCGTGCTCGAGCAGGGCCCGGGCCACGAGGTCGAGGCCCATGCGCTGCTCGCTCAGGACGACGCGGCAGCGGTCCTCCTGCTCCCGCAGGATCCGCTCGACCTCCTCGTCGATGACCCTTGCCGTCTCGTCGGAGTAGTCCCGCGAGTGCATGAGGTCGTCGCCGAGGAACACGGCGCCCTGCGAGCCCCAGGCCATCGGCCCGACCCGCTTCGACATGCCCCACTCGCGGACCATCTTGCGGGCCAGCTCGGTGGACCCCACGAGGTCGTTGTTGGCGCCGGTGGAGATCACGCCGAAGACGAGGTCCTCTGCGATGCGACCCCCCATGCGGACGACGAGGCTGTCCTCGATGTAGTCCTGCCGATAGATGTGCTTCTCGTCGACGGGAAGCTGCTGGGTGACGCCGAGGGCCATGCCCATGGGCAGGATCGTGACCTTGTGGACGGGGTCGGCATGGGGGAGGACGGCGGCCGCCACGGCGTGGCCCGCCTCGTGGTAGGCGATGGCCTCCTTCTCCCGGTCGGCCAAGGCCATCGACTCGCGCCGCTGGCCCATGAGGACGCGGTCGCGGGACATCTCGAAGTGGATCATGTGGATCTCGTCCTCGCCGCCCCTGACGGCGAAGAGGGCGGCCTCGTTGACGAGGTTGGCCAGATCGGCGCCTGACATGCCGGGGGTGCCGCGGGCGACGACCTCGAGGTCGACGTCGGACGCCATGCGCTTCGACTTGGAGTGGACCTTGAGGATGGCCTCCCGCTCGCTCACCTCGGGCAGGGGCACGACGACCTGGCGGTCGAAGCGGCCGGGGCGGAGCAGCGCAGGGTCGAGGATGTCGGGCCGGTTGGTGGCCGCGATCATCACGATCCCCTCGGTGGCCTCGAAGCCGTCCATCTCCGAGAGCATCTGGTTGAGCGTCTGCTCCCGCTCGTCGTGGCCGCCGCCGAGGCCGGCGCCTCTCTTGCGGCCGATGGAGTCGATCTCGTCCACGAAGATGATGGCCCGGCCCAGCTTCTTGGCCGTGGCGAACAGGTCGCGGACGCGGCTGGCTCCCACGCCGACGAACATCTCCATGAAGTCGGAACCGGTGACGGACAGGAACGGCACACCGGCCTCGCCGGCCACGGCCCGGGCGATGAGCGTCTTGCCAGTGCCGGGAGGACCGACGAGCAGCACCCCCTTGGGGATGCGGGCGCCGATCTCACGGAACCGCTCCGGGGTCTTCAAGAAGTCGACGACCTCCTTGATGTCCTGCTTCACGCCGTCGTACCCGGCCACGTCGGCGAACGTCGTGCCCGGCCGCTCGGTGGAGTACGTCTTGGCCCGGGACCGCCCGATGGACATGATCCCGCCCATCTGGCTCTGGGCCCGGCGCTGCATGAACCAGAAGAAGGCCACGAAGATGCCGACCGGGATCAGGAAGGGCAGGAGGCTGGAGAGCAGACCGGGCTGGGGAGTCTTGTACTCGACCTGTACGTCCTGCTCGCGCAGCACGGCGAGGTCGGCGTCGGGGACGCCCCCGTCGAGGGGGCCGGTGGTGCGGAACTCCTCCCCGCTCGCCAGCTCGCCGCTGATGCCGCCGTTGGTGTTGTCGACCTCGACGGTCTCGACGCGGCCGGCTCGCACCTCGGTCATGAAGTCCGAGTAGGAGATCCGCTCGGGCTCGCCGCTGGACGCGAAGCTCGACGACAGCACGATGACGAGGGTCATGCCGAGGAGGACCCAGAGGCCCCACTTGGGCATGCCCTGGCCGCCGGGGAACGGGCGGCCCTTCCCCCGCGAATCGCGCGGCGGCGGGGGCGGGGGCGGGGGCAGACCCTCGGGGCTCATCCGCCCAGGATACGGGGCGGGGATCCCCGTCGGCACGGCATGGCCTGGATAGCGTTTCGGGCATGAGCAGCCGCACCTGCGCAAAGCCGGGTTGCAACGTCAGCGCCAGCGCCACCTTGACCTATGACTACTCCGGTCGTACGGCGTGGGTGGAGCTCCTCGACAGCGAAGCCCACCCCATGCGCTACGACCTCTGCACCGAGCACGCCGACCACCTCCGGGTGCCCCAAGGCTGGGCCTTCCAGGACCGCCGGGTGCGCTACCCAGCCGCCCTGTCGTCCACTCACGCCATCGCCTCCTGACTTCCGGGGCTCCGGGCCACCCGCGTAGCCTGCCCCGGTGACCGAGGCCACCGCCGCGCCCCCCGGCGCCCCCGTCCGCCCCCGCACGTGGGGTCTGGGCGACGTGGCCCTCGGCTTCTCCATCGGCCTGGCCGGGGCCCAGCTGGCGATCGCCGTCATCCTCTCGGCCACCGACCGCACGGTCGAGCAGGTCGACGAGCTCCCCCTCTCTCTGTTCGCCCTGGCCCAGGTCGGGCTCTGGCTGGGCCTGCTCGGCGCCCCGTTCGTCGCCACCCGCCTCAAGGGCAACGGCCTGGTCGCCGACCTGCACCTCCGGGCCCGCCTGTCCGACGCCTGGCAGGGCGGTGGCATAGGGGCGCTGCTCCAGCTGGTGGCCCTGCCGCTCATCTACTGGCCTCTGCTGCACCTGCTCGACAAGGGGGCATCGGACCTGGAAGGGCCGGCCCGGGACATCACAGACCGGGCCGACGGCGCCCTCGGCGTCATCCTTCTCGTCCTCATCGTGGGCGTGGGCGCTCCGATCATCGAGGAGATCTTCTACCGGGGCCTCTTCCAGGGCGCCCTGCTGAAGCGGGGCCTCCCTCCGGCTGCGGCGATCGGGATCAACGCCACGGTCTTCGGCATCAGCCACGGCCAGCTCCTGCAGCTGCCGGCCCTAGTCCTCTTCGGCGTGGTCGCCGGGATCCTCGCCCACCGGTCGGGCCGGCTCGGCCCCGCCATCGCCGCCCACGTGGCCTTCAACATGGTGACGGTGATCGCCCTGCTCGTCGCAGGGTGACCACAGTCGCGCCGCGCCGGATGCGACGATGACCCACGACATGGACGGACCTCCGACCGAAGGCGACCTCCTCGATCACGATCCCGTCGTCCTCGACCTCGACCCGGACGAGGACGAGCGGGGCCGGTGGGACCCCGCCGACGGTGAGGACAACGCCCCGCCGCCCGTCGACCCGGTGGCCCGGGCCCACCGTGACCGGCTGATCCGCCGGACGGTGGACGCCCTCGTGGTGGCGAGCTGCGCCCTGTTCGTGTTCTTCAACCTGCACCCGAGCGAGATCCTCTCGAGCGCCGTCCCTGCGGGCGGCGACATGGGCGCCCACGTGTGGGGCCCGGCCTACCTGCGCGATCACCTGCTGCCCGACCTGCGCCTCTCGGGTTGGACACCCGACTGGTACAACGGCTTCCCCGCCTACCAGTTCTACATGGTGGTCCCGTCCGTGCTGATCGTGGCCATCGACGTCGGGCTGTTCGGCGGGTGGACGATGGCTCTTCCCCTCGCCGGGGCCGCGGCGCTGGTCGCGCTGGCCTGGCGGGCCGGGCCCGGCGGCCGTCGTCGGGCTCTGGTCGCCGTCGCCGTCGTGGTCGCGGTCCTCGGCGTCGAGCTGCCCTACGGCACGGCCTTCAAGCTCGTCACGATCGCCGGGCTGCTCAGCCTCCCGCTGGCGGCCTACGCGTTCGGGCGCCTGGCCGAGCTGGCCTTCCCCGGACCCGCCCTTCTCGCCGTGGCCACCGTCCCCTTCCTCTTCGACCGCAACTTCACGATCTACGGAGGCAACGTCCTCAGCACGCTGGCCGGCGAGTTCGCCTTCTCCATCAGCCTGTCGCTGTGCGTCGTCTACCTGGGCGTGGTCATCCGCGGTCTGCGCACCGGGCGGCACAGGGCTCTCGCCGCCGCGCTCCTCGCCCTGTGCGGCCTGTGCCACCTCATCCCCGCCTTCTACGCCCTGGGCGGGACGGTGGTGATCGCCCTCCTCCGTCGGCCCGCGATGAGCACGGTCCGCTGGCTGGCCGCGGTGCTGCCGGTCGGCGGGCTCATCTCGGCCTTCTGGGTGCTCCCGTTCTTCTGGCAGCGGGCCTACGTCAACGACATGGGCTGGGAGAAGCTGCCCTATGCCGGCGAGACGGTGTGGAAGTACCTCATCCCGCGCCGTCCCGACCTGACCCAGGACATCCGCTGGGTCCTGGCCCTGGCCGCCATCGGGCTCGTGCTCTCGCTCGCCTTCAAGGTCCGGGCCGGCGGGATCCTGGCCGGGTTCGTCCTCGTGGCTGGCGTGGCCTTCGTGCTCACGCCTCAGGGCCGGCTCTGGAACGCCCGCCTCCTGCCGTTCTACTACCTCGCCCTCTACCTGCTGGCGGCCGTTGGGGTGTCCGAGATGGGTCGCACGCTCGCAGTCCTGGCCGCCCGCGATCCCGAGCGCCCGGGCATCGGGTGGCCGGTCGGAACAGCGGCTGTCGCCCTGCTCGCCAGCCTCGTCCTCGTCGGCCTGCCGCTGCGCACCCTGCCGTTCGGGGCCACCAAGGCCGATGGGAGCTACGAGTTCTTCGGGCTCGTCAACGGCTCCGGCGACCAGAGCTTCGCCCGCTCGTGGGCGCGATGGAACTACACGGGCTACGAGGGCAAGGACGCCTACGGGGAGTACCGCGACCTGGTCACCACCATGGACGAGGTGGGGCGCGAGCACGGCTGCGGGCGCTCGTTCTGGGAGTACGAGAAGGAGCTGAACCGCTACGGCACGCCCATGGCCCTCATGCTCCTGCCCCACTGGACCGACGGGTGCATCGGCTCTCAGGAAGGCCTCTTCTTCGAGGCCTCGGCCACGACACCGTTCCACTTCCTCATGCAGGTCGAGCTCTCCGCCGCCCCGAGCGCAGCCCAGCGCGACCTGCCCTACGACGGCTTCGACCTCGACGAGGGCGTTGAGCACCTCCAGCTCATGGGCGTGCGGTACTACCTCGCCACCTCGGTGCAGGCCACCACGGCGGCCCGGGCTCATCCCGACCTCACCGAGCTGACGACGTCCGGACCCTGGGTCATCTTCGAGGTGGCCGACAGCGCGCTCGTGGAGCCGCTCGTCAACGAGCCCGCCGTCCTCGACGACGTGAACGACGCGCAGCACGACTG
Source organism: uncultured Microthrixaceae bacterium (assembly GCA_963846555.1). Classification (GTDB taxonomy): domain Bacteria; phylum Actinomycetota; class Acidimicrobiia; order Acidimicrobiales; family VFJN01; genus VFJN01. The sequence goes on along the minus strand of CAWJWI010000004.1, from coordinate 2,511,884 downwards.
GATCTGCCGGAGCAAGGACGACGGCGGCCGCTGCGCCGGACCGGCCACCAAGTGGTTCACCGACCCGGACCGGTGGGACGTGCTGCTGGCCTCCTCCGGACCGGAGACGTGGCAGCGCGTCGACACAGATGACCCCGACCCCGAGCTTCGCGCCCAGCCCGACGTCGAGGTGACGAACATCCGGACCGACACGGACCGGATCAGCTTCGACGTCGACGCGCCCGGCACACCGGTGCTCGTGCGGACGTCGTACTTCCCGAGCTGGCGGGCCAGCGGGGCTGACGGTCCCTATCGGGTGGCTCCGAACCTCATGGTCGTCGTCCCGACCGACGAGCACGTCGAGCTCAGCTACGGCCGCGAGCCCGTCGAGTGGGCCTCGTACGCGCTGACCTTGCTCGGGATCGCCCTGGCGGTCCTCCTCGCCACCCGGCCGGCGCTGAGGGTCGCTCCCGCCCGGGTCCGGGCCCGTCGCTCCGACGAGTCCGACGACGTCGAGGACCTCGTCGACGACGACCTCCCGTGACCGGCCGGCTGCGGCGTCTCGCCGTGCTGGCCGTCGTCCCGACCGCGATCGACATCGGGCTCTTGGTCCTGCTCCGCCAGCGAGCGGGCTGGATGCTCGTGCTGGCTGATCTGGCCGCCATCTCTGCCGCCTCTGCCGCCTCCTACCTGCTCCACCGAGCCGTCACGTTCCGCTCCGATCCCTTCGTCCGATGGGTCCGCATGCCGGCCGCCTTCGTGGCCGTGGCCCTGCTAGCCGCGCTCGTCGACGTGATCGTCCTGCGGGGCCTCTACGCCGCCCACGGCTTCAGCTCCACCGGCACCCTCGTGGCGGCCAAGCTCGTGGCTGTGGCCGCAGCCGCAGCGGTGCGGCTCCTCCTCTACCGGACGGTCCTGCTCAGCGCCGTGCGTCGAACGATCGGTCAGCGGGCCCCCCGCCCCCGGGCGCCGGGCCAGCTGCGGGCCTCGGTCGTGCTGCCGGCTCTCGACGAGGCGGACCGAATCGCGGCCACGGTGGCCCAGGTGCGCGCGGCAGTGGGGGGCCTCGACGCCGAGGGTGGGGTGGAGGTCATCGTCGTCGACGACGGCTCCTCCGACAGCACCGCGGACGCGGCGCTGAGCGCCGGGGCCGACCAGGTCGTGGTCCTGCCCCGGAACCGAGGGAAGGGCGCGGCTGTGCGGGCGGGAATGGCCGTGGCACGGGGCCGCACGGTCGCCTTCACCGACGCCGACCTCTCGTACTCGCCCGACCACCTCGTCACGGTCATAGAGGCCGTGGAGGAGGGCTGGGACGTCGTCGTCGGCAGCCGCCGACACCCGGAGGCCACAACCGTGCAGGGAGCCGGGGGCGTGCGCGACCTGGGGAGCCGCGTCATAAACCTGGTGACCATGGCCGTCCTGCTCAGCCGGCCGCATGACACCCAGTGCGGCTTGAAGGCCTTCAGATCCGACGCCGCGTCGCTGGTGTTCGGGCTGGCTCGGGTCGACGGCTTCGCCTTCGACATCGAGGTCCTCCACCTCGTGGAGCGCCACAGCCTCTCCCTCACCGAGGTGCCCGTCCGCCTGGTCAGCGGCGAGCGCTCCACGGTCCGCGCCGCTCGGGACGGGCTGCGCCTCCTCCGCGACGTCTGGCGCATCCGGCACTGGTCAGCCACCGGCGCCTACGAGCTCCCAGAGGCCGGTCGGGGCCGGCTGGCCGCCTCCGGGGCGTCCGGGCCATCCCACTAGGGTGACCCGCTGTGGCTGACCTGGACGCGATCTTCAAGGCCTACGACATCCGGGGCACCACGCCGGACCAGCTCGACAACGACACGGCGCGCGCCATCGGGGCCGCCTTCGCCCACTTTGCGGGCAAGCAGGTCGGGGGGGTCAAGAAGATCCTGGTCGGAAGGGACATGAGGGCCTCCGGCGTCGAGCTGGCCGCCGCGTTCTCGGCGGGCGTGCAGTCGCAGGGCGTCGACGTCGTCGACCTCGGGCTGTGCTCCACCGACCTCGTCTACTTCGCATCCGGGAAGCTGGACTCGCCGGCGGTGATGCTCACGGCCTCTCACAACCCGGCCCAGTACAACGGCATGAAGATGTGCCTGCCCGGGGCCAAGCCCATCGGCGAGGACTCCGGCCTCCGCGAGATCAAGGAGCTGGCCCGCACCGGCCTGGCTCCGGCCCCCGGGCCCGTCGGCGGCCGCCAGAACCTCGACCTGCTCCGAGACTTCGCCCGTCACGTGCAGTCGTTCGTCGACCTGAACGTGCTCCGGCCGCTGAAGATCGTGGCCGACACGGCCAACGGGATGGGCGGCCTCGTTGTCCCCGCTGTGTTCGCCGGCCTGCCGTTCGACCTGGAGGTCATGTACGGCGAGCTCGACGGGACGTTCCCGAACCACCCGGCCGACCCGATCCAGGCCGAGAACCAGCGCGACCTCCAGGCCCGCGTGCTCGAGGTGGGCGCCGACGTCGGCCTGGCCTTCGACGGTGACGCCGACCGGGTCTTCCTCGTCGACGAGCAGGGCCAGACCCTGTCCGGTTCCCTGACGACGGCGATCGTGGCCGCCGGTGTGCTCGAGAAGCACCCGGGCTCCACGATCCTGCACAACTGCATCTGCTCCAAGGCCGTGCCCGAGGTCGTGCGCGAGCGGGGCGGCACGCCTGTGCGCACGAAGGTCGGGCACAGCTACATCAAGGCGGTCATGGCCGAGACCGGAGCGGCCTTCGGCGGCGAGCACTCGGCCCACTACTACTTCCGTGACAACTGGAGGGCCGACTCCGGGTCCATCGCGGCTCTGCTCGTGCTCGAGCAGCTCAGCAAGGCGGGACAGCCGCTGTCGGAGCTGCGCAAGCCCTTCGACCGCTACGCCGCTTCTGGGGAGATCAACTCCAGGGTCACGGACCCGCAAGCCGTGATCGAGAGCGTGGCCGCGGCGTATCCGGCCGACGCCCAAGACCGCCTGGACGGCCTGACCGTCGACCTGGGGGAGTGGTGGTTCAACCTCCGCGCCTCCAACACGGAGCCGCTGCTCCGACTCAACCTCGAAGCCTCAGACGAGACTTCGTGCGCCGAGCGCGTGCGCGAGGTCCAGTCCCACATCGATGCCTCCGGCACCTGAAGGAGACCCACCCATGGCCCTAGATCCCCAGCTCCTCGAGATCCTCGCCTGCCCTGAAGACAAGGGTCCGCTCCTCTACTTCGAGGACGAGGACGCCCTCTACAACCTGCGCCTCAAGCGGCGCTACGCGATCCAGGACGACATCCCGATCATGCTGATCGACGAAGCCGAGACGGTGAGCGACGACGAGCACGAGCGCCTGCTGGCCAAGGCCGAGGCCCAGGGCATCCGGCCCACCTTCGAGGTTGCCGGAGGCCAGTCATGAGGGCGCACGACCTCCGCCGCCACCGCCGGGCCCTCGTCGCGGCGCTGGTCGCCGGCCTGACGGTCGCCTCCCTGCCCCTGGCCGGCCTGGCGCGCGCCGCCGATCCCACCCCACCCCCCGCTGACCCGCTCGCGGCCGGCGGGTTCTGCGACGGCGTGCCCGACGACAACCCCTTCACCGACCTGGGCGGTGAGTCCGCCGCAACCCGTGGGGCGATCCTCTGCCTCGTCGGCACCGAGCTCACGAAGGGCACGACGCCAAGCACCTACAGCCCCGGCGCCTCGCTGACCCGCCGGCAGATGGCGGCGTTCATCAAGCGGGCCGCCGACCTCGCGAACGAGCTGGAGGAGACCGACCTGGCCGCCCTGCCCGCCTACGACCAGGTGCCGGACCACCGTGACGTCGTCCTCGAGAACGCTGAGTTCCAGGAGGCGATCGGCCAGCTGGGCCAGGCCGACATCGCCAATGGCTTCCCCGACGGCACGTTCCGGCCCGGGGGGCTGCTGACCCGCCGGCAGATGGCGGCCTTCGTGAACCGACTCCACGACCACCTCACAGGCGATCCGTTCACCACGACTGCGGATCACTTCGACGACGACGACGGAGATCCGGGAGAAGACGACCTGAACGGCCTCGCGGCGGCTGGCGTCTTCCAGGGCGACGGAGCGGGAAACGTGGACCCCGGCGGCAACCTGACCCGGCGCCAGATGGCGAACATCCTTCTGCGCTACCTCCAGGTGCTGCTCGAGGACGGTGACATCAGGGGACCGGGCCAGGCCCCGGGAGGCTCGACGACGAGCAGCTCGACCAGCTCGACCAGCTCGACCAGCTCGACGAGCACCTCGAGCACCACGACGAGCAGCACCGTCCCACCCGGGAACGTGGCCCCTGTGGCCCGCTTCGCCCGGATGACGACTGCGGTCGGCAACCCGAACCTCTTCGATGGCGGTGACATCGTCCAGATCGTCTTCAGCGAGCCGATGGCCCCGGTCGCAGCCGCGGCCGTCGTGAGCCTCTACGACACCGTGCCGTTCTTCTCGGCGGCCGACATCGTCAACGGCGACAACGCCGTCTTCGGGCTCAACATCGCCCCGCTCGACGTAGCCGGTTCGACGGGCGGGCCCCATGCCATCGGGACCGTGCTCACGATCCAGCTGCTCGACGCACCGAACCCGGGCCCCGGTGCGGTGCTCGATCCGACCCTGAGCGTCCCCGCCAACATCACCTCGGCCACCGGCATCACGGATCAGGGGGGAGCGGCCTGGAACCCCGCCGGCAACCCCGACACCGTGGTCGAGAAGTGACGCAGCTCAGCACATGAGCGGGATCCTCGACTCCGTCGGCATGTTCGACCTGGCTGCGGCCCTGCCCGAGCAGGTGGCCGCCGCGGCCGGGCTCGCCCGCGACGTCGAGGGCCTGCCGGCTCACGACGACATCGAGAACGTCGTGGTGCTCGGGATGGGCGGCAGCGGCATCGCAGGCGACATCGTGGCGGCCATCGCGGCCCCGTTCATGTCCGTGCCGGTGGTCGTCTCGAAGGGCTACGAGGTGCCTTCGTTCGTCGGCTCCGGCACCCTCTGCTTCGCCGTGTCCTGCTCGGGCAACACCGAAGAGACCCTCGAGGCAGCCCAGGAGGCCGTCGCAGCCGGAGCCCGCCTCGTGGCCCTGTCCAGTGGTGGCCAGCTGGCCTCTCTCGCCGCGGCCCACGACGCCCCCCACATCGCCCTCCCGGAGACCCCGATGCCCCGCGCCGCGGTCGGGTCGGTGAGCATCCCGGCCCTCGTGGTGCTGGAGCGGGTCGGCCTCTTCCCGGGTGCCACGGGCTACATCGACGATGCCGTGGCCCAGCTCCGGCGCCGACGGGACAAGCTCATCAAGGACGGCAGCTCGGCTCAGGTCCTCGCCCAGCGCATGTACCGCACGATGCCGATCGTCTACGGCGGCGACGCCATCGGTTCGGTCGCGGCCTACCGCTTCAAGTGCCAGGTCAACGAGAACGCCAAGGCTCCGGCCTTCTGGGCCCCCCTCCCGGAGATGTGCCACAACGAGATCTGCGGCTGGGGCCAGCACGGCGATGCCACCCGCCAGATCATGACGGTGGTCCGCTTCCGCCATGACTTCGAGCACCCGCAGGTCAGCCGGCGCTTCGACCTGACCTGGGACATCCTCGACGAGGTCGTGCACGCCGTCGAGGACGTCTCCGCCGAAGGCGACGGAGCCCTGGCCCAGCTGTTCGACCTGATCATCCAGGGTGACTTCCTCAGCCTCCACATGGCGGTCGAGGCCCAGGTCGACCCCGGCCCGATCCCGGTGCTCATCGCCCTCAAGGACGCTCTGGCCGAGTAGCAGCACTACCATCGTCAACCGGGCTGATCAGGGTGCTGCTCGCTGGCAGCCAGCCCTCCACATCCGAAGTTGTCCGCTGCGCGCATCCGCGCGCCCGCAGGAGGAACGCATGACCACCACCAACCCTGATCAGGACTTCAAGGTCGCCGATCTCACGCTCGCCCCTTGGGGCCGCAAGGAGATCGAGCTGGCCGAGGTCGAGATGCCCGGTCTCATGGCTCTCCGGGCCGAGTTCACCGACAGCCAGCCCCTCAAGGGGGCCCGGATCACCGGCTCGCTCCACATGACGATCCAGACCGCCGTGCTCATCGAGACGCTCACCGCGCTCGGAGCCGAGGTGCGCTGGGTCAGCTGCAACATCTTCTCCACTCAGGACCACGCCGCAGCCGCGGTCGCCGTCGGCCCCGAGGGCACGGTCGCCGAGCCCAAGGGCGTGCCCGTCTTCGCCTGGAAGGGCGAGACGCTGGAGGAGTACTGGTGGTGCACCGAGCAGGTGCTCCAGTGGCCCGACGGCGGCGGCCCGAACATGATCCTGGACGACGGTGGCGACGCCACCCTGCTCGTCCACAAGGGCGTCGAGTTCGAGAAGGCAGGCGCCGTGCCCGACGCCACCGACGAGGACCCCGAGGAGTGGGGCGTGATCGTCGACACGCTCAAGCGGTCGCTCGCCGAGGACCCGAACCGCTGGACCACGATCGCCAGCGGCATCAAGGGCGTCACCGAGGAGACCACCACCGGCGTGCACCGGCTGTACCAGATGTTCGAGCAGGGCTCGCTCCTGTTCCCGGCCATCAACGTCAACGACTCGGTCACCAAGTCCAAGTTCGACAACCTCTACGGGTGCCGACACAGCCTCATCGACGGCATCAACCGCGGCGTCGACGTGATGCTCGGCGGCAAGGTGGCCGTGGTCTGCGGCTACGGCGAGGTCGGCAAGGGCTCGGCCCAGTCCCTCCGGGGCCAGGGCGCCCGCGTGATCATCACCGAGGTCGACCCGATCTGCGCCCTGCAGGCGGCCATGGAGGGCTTCGAGGTCAACACGATCGAGGCCGTGCTCGCCTCAGCCGACATCTTCATCACCACCACCGGCAACAAGGGCATCATCACCGCCGAGCACATGGCGAAGATGAAGCACAACGCCATCGTCGGGAACATCGGTCACTTCGACAACGAGATCGACATCGCCGGCCTCCAGCGCATGAGCGACGTCCGCAAGGTCGAGATCAAGCCCCAGGTGCACGAGTTCGTGTTCCCCGACGGGCACTCGATCATCATGCTGTCCGAGGGTCGCCTGCTGAACCTGGGCAACGCCACCGGCCACCCGAGCTTCGTGATGTCGATGAGCTTCACCAACCAGGTGCTGGCCCAGATCGAGCTGTTCACGAAGACAGCCGACTACCCCCTCGGCGTGTACGTCCTTCCGAAGCTCCTCGACGAGCGGGTGGCCCGCCTCCACCTCGACGCCCTCGGCGTGAAGCTCACCTCGCTGAGCAAGGACCAGGCCGACTACCTGGGCATCCCCGTCGACGGCCCCTACAAGCACGAGAACTACCGCTACTGATCACCGCTTCTGTGCGCACGCAGCACCGCCCGGCGGCGCTGCGTGCGCACAGATCCGGCTAGCTCGGGCAGGGTGAGGCGCTCGAGGTGCCAGTGGACGTTGGGGCCGACCGTGATGGCGAACAGCAGCGTCCCGATCCCTGCGGTGCCTCCGAGCAGGAAGCCGACGGCGAGGACCGTCAGCTCGATGCCCGTGCGGACCACCCGAACGGACCACCCTCGCCGGGCCAGCCCGGTCATGAGGCCGTCGCGAGGCCCCGGGCCCAGACCGACACCGATGTAGAGGCCGGAGCCGGGACCGAACAGGAAGATCCCGAGCAGCAGGAAGGCGATCCGGGCGGGCATCGACTCCGGCGTCTCGAGCACGTCGAGGGCCGCGTTCACCACCAGCCCGATCACGATGGCGTTGGCCACGGTGCCGATCCCGATCCGCTCCCGGATCGGGATCCACAAGAGCAGCACGGCGACACCGGTGATGATGCCGACCGTGCCGATGGCCAGGTCGGTGCGCTCCGAGATGCCCTGGTGGAGGACATCCCACGGCGGCAGCCCGAGGTCGGACCGGACCATGAAGGCGATGCCCAGCCCGAACAGGACCAGTCCGACCACCAGCCGGGGGAGCCGCCGGAGCAGCGTGGCGAGCGGGGGCATCGGCAGCATCTCCGGCAACCTACGGGCCGGGATGCCGCGGAGCCGCAACCGTTAGAGGGCCACCCTCACAGCCGCGAACTGGATGGGTGCTCCGTCCGAGCCGCCCTCGCTGGTGTAGAGGATCCACCCGTACGGGTTGTCGGTGTCGGGCGCCTGGAAGTCGAGCTGGCCCTCGTAGTCGCCGAGGACGCCGTCGCCCCGTCCAGTGACGAACGTCGTCCCGACGGGCTCGGCGGTGCCGTCGGCGAAGAGGCTCACCTGCACAGTGCCCTCGAACGCGTAGGCCGACCCCGTCAGCCGCAGCGGCGAGGTCACGCGGGACAGCGCGGCCGGCTCCTCGGGCTGGATCGACTCCGTGGCCGCGCCGATCACGAACCACGTGTCGTCCTCGAGCTGGCGCACGAGCACCGTCGTGGGCAGCCCCTGCTCGAAGGCCCGGACCTCCACCTCGCCGGAGCGCGAGTCGCCTGCCGCGAACGGGCCGACGATCGGCGAGGTCATGCCGATCACGTCGCTCACGAAGGCGTTGACCAGGGGTTCGGGGGCGTCGAAGCGCCGGGCCGTGGTCGGATCCGGGAAGATCGGCAGCGTGCGGTCGACAGTCGGCGCGAAGGCCGTGGTCGTCGTCTCCGCGACGGTCGTGGTCGTGGTGCCCTCCACGGTCGTGGTGGTGGTGGGAGCGTCGACGGTGTCGACCTGTGGATCGTCGTCGTCGGTCAGCGTGAGCACGCCGACGACGAGCGCCACGAGGGCGGCGGCGGCGGCCACGCCAAGGAGGATCCGGTTCCGGTTGTTCGCGTGCTGGGCTTCCATGAGCTTCTCCTCTATGCGGGTGAGTCCGTCGGGTCGGGGTTCGACGCTCGACGTGCGGTGGTGGATGGCGGATCGGAGCCGCTCTTCGATGCTCATCGCTGATCCTCCAGGCGATCGGCGAGGGAGGTCAGCCCTCGGGATGCATGGGTCTTGACCGAGCCGGGCGAGATCCCGAGGGTGGCTGCGATCTCGGCCTCGGAGAGGTCGAGGTAGTAGCGCAGGGCCAGCACCTCGCGCTGGCGATCGGGGAGGCCCCGCAGGGCGGTGAGGACGGCGTCGTCGGCGTCACCGGCCAGCGCCGTCGTCTCAGCCGCCGGAGTCGGGTCAGGTGCGGCGGTCAGGTGCCGGCCCGCCACCACCCGGCGCCGCAGCTGCGAGCGGGCCCCGTTGAGCACTGCGCTGCGGAGGTAGGCGGGCAGGCGGTCGGGGGCACGCAGAACCGGGCCGCGCTGCCACACCTGGACGAAGGCGTCCTGGACGACCTCCTCACATGCCCCGACGTCGTCGAGGAGGATCGAGGCCAGGCGCACCAGCGGGCGGTAGTGCTCGCGGTAGGTGGCCGCGAGGTCAGGCCCGGTGAGGGGTGCCCCCAGGGGCTCGGGATCGCTGGTGATGTAGGCCATCATCACCCGGACAGACGCCCGCCGAGCGGATCTGGTTGACACCGGTCGTGGCTCTCGCTGTCACAGGCCGTCTCTAGCCTCGGTGCCTGTGCTGCTGCCTCCCTCCTGCCCTCTGTGCGGCCGGTCCGGCCGGATCGTGTGCCCGGCCTGCGAGGCGGAGCTGGCGCCGGCCCCGGGGCTCCCCTGCCCGCCGGAGCTGGATCGCCTCGATGCCGTGCACGACTACCGCGCCACCCGGCCCCTGGTCACGGCCCTGAAGAACGGCGACCGACGCGACCTCGTGAGCTGGCTGGCCGGAGCCATGGTCGCCGTGCGCACGCCTCCTCCCGGCACCGTCGTCACCTGGGCCCCGACGGGTCGAGCCCGCCGCCGGAAGCGCGGCTTCGACCAGGCCGAGCTCCTCGCCCGGGCCGTGGCCCGGCGCTGGGGCCTGCCGTGCCGGGCCCTCCTGCGCCGGTCGCCCGGCCCGGCCCAGTCCGGCCGCAGCGCGGCCGAGCGGCACGCCAACCCCGCGTTCACGACGCCCCGGCCGGTGCCCGCCACGGTGCTGGTGATCGACGACGTCGCCACGACGGGTGCCACCCTTCGCGCCGCGGCTCGCGCCCTGCGGGCGTCCGGAGCGATCCGGGTCGAGGGGCTCGTCGGGGCCCGGGCCGCCGCCCGCTGGGCCGCGTGAGGACGTCGAGACAGCGGCCGCGATCACGCCTACGATGACCTCGCACAGCACCCTGACCCGGGAGGTACCGCGTACGTGGACATCACCGTCAGTGCCAGGCACATGGAGATCTCAAGCGCTCTGCGAGCGGCGGCCGAGGAGAAGATCGGCCGCCTCAGTCGTTTTCGGGACGGGATCTTCCGGGCGGAGGTCCACTTCTACGAGGAGCGCAACCCGCGGATCGTCGACAAGGAGATCTGCGAGGTGTCGATGGACGGCGCCGGCGACCGCCTCTTCTGCAAGGCCGCGGCCGCGGACCCGTTCTCGGCGCTCGACCGGGCGGTGGCCAAGCTCGAGCAGCAGCTCCACAAGCTCAAGACCAAGCAGGTCCTGCGCAGCCACCACGGCCCCCGAAGGGCGGCCGTGGCCGTCGGGGCGGAGGACTTGGACCTCGTCGACGACACGGAGGACTGACACGCCGGAGGCGATCCGGCTTGCCGGTCGCCGTGAGGCACCGGCGGAGGCAGGAGCGCAGCGACGCCCGGAGCCGGCATGAAACAGGGCTACGCTGACCGGACTAGCCCGGTCGGCAGCTGCCGCCGGCTCGAGGGAGGGACATGGCGGAGGGCACGACACCGGTGACGGCTGGGCAGCCGACCGGTGACCCCATCCGGGTGATGATCTGTGACGATCACGCCCTCTTCCGGCGCGGGTTGATCATGGTGCTCGAGTCCGAGGAGGGCATCGAGGTCGTCGCCGAGGCCGAGGACGGCGCTGATGCCGTGGCCAAGGCCGAGGAGCTCGCGCCCGATGTCGTCCTCATGGACGTCCGGATGCCCCGAGTCAGCGGCATCGAGGCCACTCGCTCGATCGCCGACTCCGTGCCCACGGCCAAGATCCTCATGCTCACGGTGAGCGACGAGGAGGACGACCTCTACGACGCCATCAAGGCCGGCGCGGCGGGCTACCTCCTCAAGGAGATCTCCATCGAGGAGGTGGCCACCGCCATTCGCGCCGTCGTCAGCGGCCAGAGCCTGATCTCCCCTTCGATGGCTTCGAAGCTCCTCTCCGAGTTCACGAACCTGGCCAAGAAGGCCGACGAGCGGCAGTCGGTGCCCACGCCCCGCCTGACGGCCCGTGAGCTGGAGGTCCTCAAGCTCGTGGCCCAGGGCATGAGCAACAGGGAGATCGCCGGCGAGCTGTACATCTCGGAGAACACCGTGAAGAACCACGTGCGGAACATCCTGGAGAAGCTGCACCTGCACTCCCGGATGGAGGCCGTGGTCTACGCCGTCCGCGAGAAGCTCCTCGACATCCGATAGCCGGGTCCGCGATCGGGTCCGCGAGGGGGTCCTCGGTACACTCAGACCCCTCATGAGCATCTTCGACAAGATCCTCCGCTCGGGCGAGGGAAAGAAGCTGAAGGCCCTGCAGGCCATCGTCCCGGACATCTCGGCGCTGGAGCCGGAGATGGAGCGCCTCGACGATCCCGCCCTCCAGGCCAAGACGAACGAGTTCCGCCAGCGCCTGGAGCGCGGGGAGGACCTCGATGACCTGCTCATCGAGGCCTACGCAGTGGTTCGCGAGGCGGCCAAGCGCGTGCTCGGCCAGCGTCACTACGACGTGCAGCTGATCGGCGGCTCGGCCCTCCACTTCGGCTGGATCGCCGAGATGAAGACAGGCGAGGGCAAGACGCTCGTCTCCACCCTGCCCGCCTACCTGAACGGGCTCGGCGGCCAGGGCACGCACCTCATCACCGTCAACGAGTACCTGGCCCGGCGCGACTCGGAGTGGATGGGCCGGCTCCACCGGTGGCTCGGGCTCGAGGTCGGTCTGATCGTCCCCGGCGAGAACGACCCCGTCCACAAGCGGGCCCAGTACGCGGCGGACATCACCTACGGCACGAACAACGAGCTCGGTTTCGACTACCTCCGCGACAACATGGCCATGTCGCGCGAACGGCAGGTCCAGCGCGGCTTCAGCTACGCCATCGTGGACGAGGTCGACTCCATCCTCATCGACGAGGCCCGCACGCCGCTCATCATCTCCGGCCGCGTCGCCGACGCCGCGCAGATGTACTACAAGTTCGCCACGATCGTCCGCAGCCTCAACCGCGACGACGACTACGAGGTGGACGAGCAGAAGCGCAGCGTCTCGCCCACGGAGGACGGCATCGAGAAGGTCGAGCAGGCCCTCGGCATCGAGAACCTCTACGACGCGGTGGCGCAGAACCTCGTGCACCAGCTCCAGGCCGCTCTGAGGGCCAAGGAGCTGTTCAAGCGGGACAAGGACTACATCATCGCCAACGGCGAGGTGAAGATCGTCGACGAGTTCACCGGGCGCGTCCTCGACGGGCGGCGCTGGTCCGAGGGCCTGCACCAGGCCGTCGAGGCCAAGGAGGGCGTGAAGATCAAGGAGGAGAACCAGACCCTCGCCACCATCACGCTCCAGAACTACTTCCGGATGTACGACAAGCTCTCCGGCATGACCGGCACCGCCTCCACCGAGGCGGCCGAGTTCGCCGGCACCTACGACCTGCAGGTCGTGCCCGTTCCCACGAACCGCCCCACTGCCCGCCTTGACGAGGCCGACCTCATCTACAAGAGCGAGGACGGCAAGTTCGAAGCGGTCGTCGACGACATCGCAGCGCGCTACGAGGCGGGCCAGCCCGTTCTGGTGGGCACGATCTCGGTCGAGAAGTCCGAGAAGCTGTCCCGCCTGCTCGACAAGCGAGGCATCACCCACGAGGTCCTGAACGCCAAGCAGCACACCCGGGAGGCCGAGATCGTGGCCCAGGCCGGCCGCCTCCAGGCCGTCACCGTGGCCACCAACATGGCCGGTCGAGGCGTCGACATCATCCTGGGCGGCAACCCCGAGATCCTCGCCACCCGCGACCTCAGGGCTCGAGAGGTCGACATCCTGAGCGAGGAGGGTCGGGCCGAGCTGCTCGCCCTCGAAGCCAAGTACGCCATCGACACCAAGGCCGAGGGCGACAAGGTGCGGGAGGTCGGCGGGCTGTACGTGCTCGGCACCGAGCGCCACGAGTCACGCCGCATCGACAACCAGCTGCGAGGCCGCGCCGGCCGCCAGGGCGATCCGGGCGAGAGCCGCTTCTACCTGTCGCTGGAGGACGACCTGATGCGTCTGTTCGCCACCGGCGCCATCAACTGGGTGATGGGCAAGGCCCTGCCCGACGACGTCCCCCTCGAGGCCAAGATGGTCAGCAAGGCCATCGAGCGGGCCCAGACCACCGTCGAGCAGAAGAACGGCGAGATCCGCAAGAACGTCCTCAAGTACGACGAGGTCATGAACGCCCAGCGCAAGGTGATCTACGCCCTGCGCGACCAGATCCTCGACCAGGCCGACCTGCGGGAGAAGATCCTCGGCGAGCACCTGCCCGAGGCGGTGGAGGCCCTCGTCGGCACGTACTGCGTGGCCGAGTTCCACGAGGAGTGGGACGTCGACGGCCTCCACACGGAGGTGCTGACCTACTGGCCCTCTGCTCTCACGAAGGAGCAGATGGCCGGGGCGAGCAGCACCGATGGCCTCTACGAGCTGCTCGTCGATGACGCCACCACCCACTACGAGCGCCGCGAGGCCGAGCTGGGCGCCGAGGTGCTGCGCCAGGTCGAGCGCCAGGTGATGCTCCGGATCATCGACACCCGCTGGCGCGAGCACCTCTACGAGATGGACTACCTCCAGGAGGGCATCAACCTCCGGGCCATGGGCCAGAAGGATCCGCTCACCGAGTGGCAGCGCGAGGGCTACGAGATGTTCGGGATGATGATGAAGGGCATCGCCCAAGATCTCGTCAAGTACGTCATGCACGTGCAGGTCAACGTGCAGGAGCCCGAGACGGCAGCCGCCGCACCCATCGAGCAGGCGAACGTGCAGAACGTGCAGTACTCCTCGCCCGACGACGCCCCGACCGGGTCCAGCGGCATGGCTGCGGTGGCCCGCAGCGGAGCCGAGCCCGGCGCTCCCGCCCCGGCCCCAGCCGCCGTGGGCGCAGCCCAACCGACCACGATGGCTCCGGTCGTGAAGTCCGAGTGGGACAAGACCCCCCGCAACGCGCCCTGCCCGTGCGGGAGCGGCAAGAAGTTCAAGCTCTGCCATGGCAAGGCCTGAGGGGTGCGTGACTTCAGCGACCAGCTGACCGAGGCGCGTCGCCGCGTCTCCGACGCCGAGACGTACCTGAAGATCGACGACCTCCGGGCCCGCCGTCCGCTCCTCGAGACCGAGGCCTCGCGCCCCGACCTCTGGGACGACGCCGAGGCGGCCAAGAAGGTCACGGGCGAGCTGTCCACGGTCATCGACGACCTCGACCAGTTCGAGCGCCTCGTCGCCGTCCTCGAGGACGCCGAGACGCTCCACGAGCTGGCCCGCGACGTCGACGACGCCAGCCAGGAGCCCGAGATCGAGGCCGCCCTCACCGCGCTCGACCGCGAGCTGAGGGGCCTCGAGCTGCGGTCGATGTTCTCGGGCGAGCACGACGAGCGTGACGCGCTGTGCACGATCCAGGCGGGGGAGGGCGGCGCCGACTCCCAGGACTGGGCCGAGATGCTCTACCGCATGTACGGGCGCTGGGCCGAGCGTCGCGGCTTCTCCGTGGAGGAGGAGTCCTCGACGCCGGGCTCCGAGGCCGGCCTGTCCTCGGTCGAGTTCCTCGTGAAGGGCCGTTACGCCTACGGCTACCTGCAGGCCGAGCGAGGCGTGCACCGGCTCGTGCGGATGAGCCCCTTCAACGCCCAGGGCAAGCGGCAGACCGCGTTCGCAGCCCTCGGCGTGGTCCCCATGCTCCACGAGGGCGACGCCACCATCGAGGTGGACGAAGCCGACATCAAGATGGACGTCTTCCGGGCATCAGGGGCGGGCGGTCAGCACATCAACAAGACATCGTCCGCCGTGCGCCTGACGCACGTGCCATCGGGGATCATCGTCTCGTGCCAGATGGAGCGCTCCCAGCTCCAGAACCGGGCCCGGGCCATGGACATGCTCAAGGCCAAGCTGGCCGAGGAAGAGCGCTTGAAGCGGCTCGAGGAGCTGGACGAGATCCGAGGCGATCAGCAGCGCGTCGGCTTCGGCAGCCAGATCCGCAGCTATGTGATGCAGCCCTACCAGATGGTCAAGGACCTCCGCACCGAGCACGAGGCGGGCAACGTCCAGGGAGTTCTGGACGGCGACCTCGACCCGTTCATGGAGGCCTACCTCCAATGGCGTCGGGCCAACAGCACCTCGTAACGTGACCGCAACGTCATGATCAAGCTCGAGAACGTCTCCAAGGTCTACAAGGGCGATGTCGTCGCCCTCGCGGACGCCTCTGTCGAGGTGAATCGCGGTGAGTTCGTGTTCCTCGTCGGGGCCTCAGGCTCGGGCAAGTCGACGTTCCTGCGCCTCGTCAACAAGGAGGAGCAGCCCGAGCACGGCAAGATCTTCGTGGCCGGCAAGGACATCGCCACGCTGCCGTCGTGGAAGGTCCCGCACCTCCGTCGCAACATCGGCAGCGTCTTCCAGGACTTCAAGCTCCTGACCAACAAGACCGTCTACGAGAACGTGGCCTTCGCCCTCGAGGTGATCGGACGACCCCGTCACGTCGTCAAGACCCAGGTCCCGGCCATCCTCGAGCTGGTCGGTCTGGCCAAGAAGATGGGGAACTTCCCCAACGAGCTCTCCGGCGGTGAGCAGCAGCGGGTGTCGATCGCCCGAGCCTTCGTCAACCGGCCGCTGATCCTCCTCGCCGACGAACCCACCGGCAACCTCGATCCCGCCACCTCGGTCGGCATCATGCGCCTTCTCGACCGGATCAACCGCACGGGCACCACCGTGCTCATGGCCACCCACGACCGCTCCATCGTCGACACCATGCGCCGGCGCGTGATCGAGCTCGATCGAGGCTCGATCATCCGCGACCAGAGCCGCGGTGTCTACGAGTGACCCGGGACCTCACCTAGCCCCATGGCCATCAAGCTCGACTACGTCGCCCGCGAGACCACGGCGAACCTCTTCCGCAACGTCACCCTGACGCTGGCCTCGGTCCTGACCGTGGTCGTGTCGCTGACGCTCTTCGGCTCCGCCCTCCTGCTGCGCCAAGGCGTCGAGAACGCCAACGACCGCTTCAAGGGCGGCATCGAGTTCATCGTCTACCTGCAGCCCACGATCAGCGAGGACCAGAAGGCGTCGATCCAGGGCGACCTGGAGGACAACCCCGACGTCGAACGCGCCGACTTCGTCAACCAGGACGAGACCTTCGAGGAGTTCAAGCGCCTCTTCGCCAACTCCCCGCAGCTCGTGGAGACGGTGACGCCTGAGATCTTGCCGCCCTCGTTCCGGGTCGCCCCCCGAGTGCAGGACCCGGAGGTGGTGAAGGCGCTCGGCGACCAGTTCGAGAGCAAGCCCGGCGTCTACGAGGTCGTGTTCGCCTTCGAGGTGGTGCAGCGCATCCAGGAGACGTTCAACAAGATCGGCGTCCGGTTCCTGGCCGCTGCCGTCCTGCTCCTCGTCGCCGCCCTCATGCTCATCTTGAACACGATCCGCGTCGCGATGTTCGCCCGTCGCCGCGAGATCGAGGTGATGAAGCTCGTGGGCGCCACGAACTGGTTCATTCGCGTCCCGTTCATCGTGGAGGGCATCATCCAGACCCTCCTGGGGGCTGCAGTCGCGGTCGGGATCATGACGTTCTTGATCCGGCCGTTCATCGACGAGCTGTCCGAGGACCGGGTGCTGCCCATCTTCCAGGGCTTCGTGATCACCGACTCCAACCTCATCACGACGAACATCTTCGTGGTGGGCGTCGCCGTGCTCATCGGCGCCATCGGCTCGGCCGTGGCCGTCAGCCGCTTCCTCGACGTCTAGCTGCGCGTGAGGGCCAACGGGCTGGGCGGGTAGCCACCGCCGTCCATGATCTGGTGCCCCCACGGGGTGAGCAGGTCGAGCAGCTCCTGCAGGTCGTCGCCGAGGGCGGTCAGGGCGGGGGCCATCTGAGCGTCGGTGGCCAGCTCCAGCGCCTCGCGGCGCTCGCGGCCGTCGGCGGTGAGGCCTTCGTCGTCCCACAGGCCCGCGGACCGCAACCGATCCTCCGCCCCGTCCAGCTGGGCGTCGCTCCAGGCCCGGCTGCGCACGTACGAGCGCGACGGCATGCCCCAGTACGGCTCGGTGAGCAGACCGATCTCGGTCCCGTCGAACCCCTCGCTCACCCACACCGCGATGTGCGCGTCGCCCCGGAACTCGCGCAAGCGGTCGCCCAGCCGGAAGAGGTCGCCGAGCGGCTCGCCGGGCAGAGGCTGGGACAGGGTGCCGGAGAAGAGAGCCCGACCCTCAGGGCGCAGGGGCGCCGTGGCTCGCTGGAGGAGCTCGACGGCCCTCTCGACGCCCTCGGGGTGGTCGCCGAGCAGGCGTCGGAGCTGGTCGACGGCCCCGGCCAGGCGCTCCTCCGCGATGGTCGCGGCGTCGGTGAGGCTCCAGCCGTAGGCGACGGCGGGCACCACCACCTCGGGGTTGAAGACTCCGAAGGCGGCAGCTACGAGCTCGCCGGGAGCCTGGCCCAGGCAGGACCCGCGGCTCGTGAAGTAGGCGGGGCCGTCGGGGAACTGCACGCCCTCGGACGTGCCGCCCGGGCTGGGTCCGAAGCCCAGCGCGGCGTAGCGCTCGTGGCACTCGCGGGCGAAGTACACCTGGCCCACGATCGGCTCGACGACTCGGGCCAGGGCCCTGGCCCTGTCACGGAGTGCGTCATCGGCGGCTGCGGTCGGCATCGGCAGGTCTCCTGGCAGGTCGGCGACCGGCACGAGGCGGGTCGGTGCGCGTGGGACCCTACTGGTGCATGTCCGCTGCCGAGCCCCGCCGTGCCCCGGCCGTCGCCCCGCCCGCTGGTGAGCTGCTGCTGCTCGCGGTGGCCATCGGTGCCGTGTCGACCTCGGCCCCGCTCATCCGGGCGGCGGCCGCGCCGACGCTCGCCATCGCCTTCTGGCGCAACGTGCTCGCCCTGCCCGCGGTGGGCGGGTGGGTCCTGGCCCGTCGCGAGGAGCGCACCATCTGGGTGGAGCGCACCCCCGAGGAGCGGCGCCTCAGCCGACGGGCGGGCCTGCTCCTCGCGGCTCACTTCGCCACCTGGGTCCCGAGCCTGTCGTTCACGTCGGTGGCGTCGTCGGTCGCGCTGGTCGCCACCCAGCCCGTGTGGGCGGCCTTGATCGCCAACCGGCGAGGTGACCACGTCGGCCGGGGAACGTGGATCGGCATCGGCCTCTCCTTCGCCGGGGCCCTGCTCCTGACCGGCGTCGACCTGTCCATCTCCGGGCGGGCTCTGTTCGGTGACCTCCTGGCCCTCGTCGGGGGCATGTTCGCGGCCGCCTACGTCACCGTCGGATCCGACGTGCGACGCACGGTGTCCACCGGCGCCTACGCGCTGGCCTGCTACGCCACGGCCGCCGCCGTGCTCCTCGTCGTGTGCGTCGTCGGTCGCCAAGACCTGTGGGGGTACGACGCCAGCACGTGGTGGGCCATCGCCGGCCTGGTCGTGGGGGCCCAGCTGCTCGGCCACACCCTCGTCAACCGCGTGCTGCGCTCCATCTCGCCCACGATCGTCTCGGTCGCCATCCTCTTCGAGATCCTGGGCTCGACGATCATCGCCCGCATCGCCTTCGGGGAGACGCCCCCGCGGGTGCCATCCCGGCGGCCCTGCTCATCGTGGCCGGAGTGGTCGTGGTGGTCCGGTCCGACGATGATGCTGGCGATCTCGTCGAACCCGGAGGAGTGATCACATGACGGCCGCCCGCTTCGTACCGGTGTTGGAGCTGCCCGACGACTGGAGCGGAGCCATCACCGTCGTCGTGCGCGAGGGCCAGGTCGTGCTGCTCGACGAGCATCCCGAGGACGTCGCGCCTGGTGTCCCGTCCTTGCTGCTCGGGACCCTGGATGGTGCGGCCTGCTGGGCCCTCGACCTCGACGGTGACGGGGTTCCCGATGTGATGCTCGACGGGCTCGTCCCGCTGATGGGCCTCTACGGTCGGGTCGACGATCTGCGCTGGACGCTCGCCGGGCGGGCCGTGCAGCTCGTCGAGTGGGACCGCACCACCCGGTTCTGCGGACGTTGTGCCACGCCCACCGAGCCGGCCCCGGGGGAGCGGGCCCGACGCTGTCCGGCTTGTGGCCTGCTCGCCTTCCCCCGCCTGGCCCCGGCGGTGATCACCCTCATCGAGCGTGACGGAGAGGCGCTCCTCGCTCGGGGACGGGCCTTTCCCGTCCCCATGTACAGCTGTGTGGCGGGGTTCGTGGAGGCAGGCGAGACGCTGGAGGAGGCCGTGCGCCGCGAGGTGCGCGAGGAGGTCGGAGTGGATCTCGACGAGGTGCGCTACATCGCCAGCCAGCCCTGGCCCTTTCCCCACTCGCTCATGATCGGCTTCGAAGCCACCTGGGCGTCGGGCGAGATCGTCATCGACGAGACCGAGATCGTCGACGCCCAGTGGTACCGGCCCGACGACCTCCCCATGATCCCGCCCGGGATGTCGATCGCCCGAACCCTGATCGACCGCTGGCTCGACCGGTCCGGCCACCCCCGCTAGCACCTGCGCGAACTGTGTCAGACACAGTTCGCGCAGCGGGACGGCTCCTAGGACTGCTCGAAGCGCCAGCCCGACTCGAGCATCCAGAGGCGGTGTCGACCACCGGTCGCAGCTGGGTCGGTCGTCTCGTACCCGGCGTCGCCCTCCCAGATGGCAACCATGCCGCCCTCGGTCGACGCCCAGCGCGTCTCGTACCGGGGGACGGGCTGACGGCCGAGAGCCTCGGCCAGCACGTCGTCGACCGTGGCGAAGGCGGCCAGCTCGGCCAGCGTGACGTAGGTGGGAGGGGCGAGGTCGACCTCGGCCCGGTCGCGGCGAGCCAGCACCTCGGTGGGGGCCAGCCAGGCATGGTCGTGGATCTCGCCGCCGTCGACGATCACGTCACCGTCGCTGGCCCGGGCCACGAAGAACCAGGTCGAGTAGCGGCGAGGCGTCTGGATGGGCGGAGTCCAATGGGAGAAGGGCACGACCTCGTGCGGCTCGACGAGCAGGGCGCACTCCTCGGCCGCCTCCCTCACCGCAGCCCGACGCGCTGCGACTTCGTCGTCGTCGGCGTCGTCGGGGTGGCGGTCGCCGTCGTCCACCCGGCCGCCCGGAAACACCCACATGCCGCCGAAGGCCACCTTGGAGGTGCGATGCAGCATGAGCGTCTCGAGCCCGTCGTCGGCATCGCGCAGCAGGACCACGGTGGCGGCCGGTATGGCCGCCGGGACGTCCGCTGGGATGACGGGCTCGTTCACGGGCGCATGCTGCCACGCGCTGGGATGAGGGTCCGCCTCTGAGGCGGACCGCGGTCCTACGGTCGGGTCTCGATGGGCCTGTCCACCGCACCGGAACCCACCGACGAGGCCCGGCTGCGCCGTTCCCGGAACCTGCGCTGGGTGTTCCTCTTCGCTCTCGCCGCGTTCCTCGTGTGCGGCGCCCTCGGCCTGTACGGCGTCCGCCATCGTGAGGCGACCGCCAGCGGGGGTGGCTATGAGCTCACCGTGCGCTACGTGTCGGTGACCAGGCCTGGCCTGGCGTCGGTCTGGAGCGTCGAGGTCAGCACCTCCGACGGCGCGCCGTTCGACGGTCCGGTCACGATCGCCACGACCGACGCCTACTTCGACCTCTTCGACGAGAACGGGCTCGACCCCGATCCGGCCACGGCCAAGAGCGACGGCAAGGACCTCATCTGGGAGTTCGAGCCAGCGGAGGGAGCCAGCACCATCTCGATCGGCTTCGACGCCCGCATCGAGCCAGGCGTGCAGCTCACGAGCAAGCGCGCCACCACGTCCGTGCTCGACGAGCGGGGCGCCCCTGTCGCAACCGTCTCCTACACCACGAGGGTCATGCCCTGATGGAGATCATCGTCCGCGCCACCATCGTCTTCTTCTTCCTCTTCATCGTCGCCCGAGGCACCGGGAAGCGGGAGCTGTCGGAGATGACGGCCTTCGAGCTCATCCTCCTCGTCTCGATGGGCGACCTGATCCAGCAGGGCGTCACCCAGGAGGACATGTCGATCACCGGAGCCGCCCTGGCCGTCGGCACGATCGCCTTCTGGATCATCCTGCTGTCCAACGTCTCCTACCGCCTCCCCTGGTCGCGGCCGATCCTGGAGGGCGTACCCGTGGTCGTGCTGCGCGACGGGGAACCGATCCTCGAGGCCCTGCGCTACGAGCACATCACCCTCGAGGAGCTCAAGGAGGGGGCTCGGAACCAGGGGATCGCCGACCTGGGCCAGGTGGGGCTGGCCATCCTCGAGCCGGACGGGCGCCTCTCCTTCCTCACCGACGACCCCGACGACGCGGCCGAGAGCGCCCGAGGTGGCCCCGAACCGCACAAGGGCTGACCTGGGCGAGCGGTACGGTTCCCACCGTGGTCGGGGGGACGCAGGGTGAGCCGCTAGTAGGCCGAGGGCGCGAGCTGGACATAGGCCGCACGGTGCTGGAGGCGGCGAGCGCTGGTCGCCCCCAGGTGCTGGTGCTCACCGGTGAGGCAGGCATCGGCAAGTCCCGTCTGGCCCGGGCGATCAGCGCGGATGCCACGGCCCGCGGCGCCATCGCGCTGTGGGGCGCCGGGCAAGAGGACCTCGCCCTCCCTTACCTGCCGATCGCCACCGCCCTGGGCCCTCTCGGGCCGGATCGCCTGCGCTCCCTGGACGGCATCGCCCTACCGTCGGCGCCCGAACGGAGCCCGGCTGAGATCTGGGCCGACGTCGCCGACCTGCTCCTCTCCGCCGCGGCTCGCACGCCGGTGGTGCTCGTGGTGGACGACCTCCAGTGGACGGACCCGGCCAGCCAAGCCCTCCTGCAGCACCTCCTCGTCGTGCTCGACCACGCGTCCACGACCCGCGCCGTGCGCCTGCTCACCGTCGTGACCGTCCGCACCCCGCTGGACGACGACCGCACGGCTCGCACGCTCTCCCGGCTCGAGCGCGAGCCCCATGCCGTGACCCTCGAGGTGACGGGTCTGGACCGCACGGAGGTGCGTGACCTGCTGGGTCTCCTCGGGCCGGCCCCGCCCTCGGCTGCGCTGGCCCACCGCATCATGGAGTCCACCTCGGGCAACCCGCTGCTGGCCCAGAGCGTGCTGCGACGTGGTTTGGAGGAGGGTCGCATCACGATCGACGGGGGAGCGCTGGTCGCCGCCCCCGATGACCCGCTCGCGGTCGGTGAGGACGAGCTCGACCGCGCCGTCGTCGCCCGGTTGGCCCGGGTGAGCGACGCATGTCGCGACCTGCTCACCATCGCCGCCTTCCTTGGCGACCACCACTCCATCGTCGACGTGGCGTCGCTCGCCGGGGTGCCCCTCGCCACGGCCGAGGACCTGGTCGACGAAGCCATCGAGGCGGACCTCCTGCGTGACCTCGGCGCGCGGTGCTCGTTCAGCCACCCGCAGGTCCGGCACGTCCTGTTCAACTCCCCTCGACGCCGCGCCCGTCAGCGCCTCCACCTCCAGATGGCCGACGGGCTGGAGGCTCGGGGCGACGACGGCGATGCCCCTGCCATCGCCCACCATCTGGCCCGGGCGGGTGACCTGGTCGAGGCGGAGCGGCTGGCCCGGTGGAGCCACACTGCCGCCCATCAGGCCCTGGCCGCCGGCGCCTGGACCGACGCCGCCATCGCGGCGGAGCAGACCCTCGCGTCCTCCTCGGCGCTGCCCTGGGCAGAGGAGGTCGACCTCCATCTCCTGATCACGGAGGCGGCCAGCCACGACTTCGACCTGCGCGCCGCGTCGCAGCACGGGGCGGCGGCGGCGGAGCTGGCTCGCGGCCAC
The DNA here is from genome assembly GCA_963846555.1 of uncultured Microthrixaceae bacterium. Classification (GTDB taxonomy): domain Bacteria; phylum Actinomycetota; class Acidimicrobiia; order Acidimicrobiales; family VFJN01; genus VFJN01. The sequence continues at coordinate 2,489,055 of CAWJWI010000004.1, read as the reverse complement.
GGTGCTGTGGACCGCTGGGGGCGGGCCGTCCTGCACCTCGCTCGCACGCTCGTCACCAACGGCGAGGCGGTCGCGGACACCACGGAGACCACCGCGCTCATCGAGGCCTTCCTGCGGGAGAACCCCGACGCCGATCCGTCCCTCCGGGCCCAGCTGCTCGGCCTCCTGTCTGAGGTCTGGGGGGCTGAGAACCGCATCGACGACGCCCTGGAGGCAGCGACCGCAGCCCGACAGCTGCTCACCCCGACCTCGGACCCCGCCGTCGTCACCGGCGTAGAGGTGGCCGAGGGGATGGTCCGCTGGGCCCGGCTCGACCTCATCGAGGCCCGCCACGCATATGAGGTCACCCTCGAGCTCACCGCCGACGAGCCGGCGGCCAAGACGGGCCAGTACGCCGCGGTGCGGCTCAACCTCGTGAACCACCTGGCCGGAGACGTCGAGCGGGCAGGCGACGCGGCGCCCGCGACGATGCGCCGCATGGCTGACACGCAGAGCTGGGCCGAGCACAGCCTGGCGGCCGCGGCGGCCGCCCAGACGGCGCTGGCCCAGGGGCGGTTCGAGGACGTCGAGCGGCTCGGGGCCATCTCGGAGCGCTCAACGGTCCGGTCGTCTTACCCGTGGTCGCGCGTCATCGCCCTTCCCGCAGTCGCGCTGGGGCGGGTGCTCCGGGGGGACGGCACCGGGGCACGGGAGGCGATCGACGCCATGGCGTCCGGCTCCGGCACCACGGCCCGCTACCACCGCGCCATCGACGCCGTGCTCGGCGACCGCGACCGGCTCCGTGACGCCGTGGCCGCCCGGCCCTGGCGTCCTCCCGGCCCCGAGGTCGCCCTCCAGACGCTGCCCGGACTGGTGCTCTACGCCGAGGTGGCCATAGCCGCCGGCGACGCCGCGATGGCTGAGGAGGCCCTCGGCCCGCTGCAGGCTGCCCACCAGCGCGGGGTGCTGCTCTCCCAGGGCTGGACGGTCCTTCTCAGCCGACTGGTCGGAAGCTGCTGCCTCACGATCGGTGACCCAACGTCGGCTGCCTGGTGGCTCGACGTGGCCCAGGGCGAAGCCCGTTCCCGCGGCTTGGCTGTCGAGGCCGGTCGAGTCGCCCTCGCCCTGGCGCGCGTAGCGGCTGCGACCGAGGCAGAGGACCGCGTGGAGAAGGCAGCGCTGGCGGCCCGGCTGCTCGACGGTGTGGGCGCCCTGCCCCTCGCCGCGGCCGCCCGCCGGCTGGGCCGACTCGACGATCAGACCGCCGGGCCGGCCCGCCGGGCCATCCTCTTCACCGACCTCATCGACTCCACCGTGCTCAACGTGCAGGTGGGAGACGCCGCCTTCCTCGTGCTCGTGCAGGAGCACGACGCGGTGGTGCGGGGTTGCCTGCGCCGGCACTCCGGCGTCGAGTTCAAGCACACGGGAGACGGCATCGCGGCATGGTTCACCGACCCGGGCGACGCTGTCCGCTGCGGGCTGTCCATCGGTCGGGATCTGGAGCGGGTGTCGGTGCTCCATCCCGAGCTCCCGTTCCGGGTCCGCACGGGCATCGCCTTCGGCGAACCGCTGGGCCATGCGGGTGACCTGTTCGGGCTGAGCGTCGTCCGGGCAGCTCGTCTGTGCGCGCTGGCCGAGGATCGAGAGGTGCTGCTCAGCCGCGAGGTCCTCGAGGCGGGGCCGCCCTCTGGGGTGCACCTCCACCGTCGGGGGATGGAGCGCCTCAAGGGGTTCCCTGAGCCCGTCGAGGTGTACTCCGCCGTGGCGCTCGACGCGGCGGCGCTCGGCTCCCGGTAGGTTTCTCCTGACCGGAGCGAAAGGGACGTTTCGGACGTGACACTGAGGGGGGCGGATGCCGGGAGGGATGCCGTACTCGTTCGAGAAGGGCCCGTACTTCTCGGTCGTCGAGTCGTACGCCAACTCGAGCTCGGCCAACATGCTGAAGGCGCTGCGTCACCTGCGCGACGGAAAGCCGATCAGCGACCTGCCCGCCCTCGACACCGAGTCCCTCGACGCCGGGCCCTACGACAAGACCGCTTTGGCCGCCCACCTGGACCGTGACTGGTTCGGGTTCGACCAGGACCCGACGACGGGCAAGTGGGCCAAGCAGCCGGCGTTCGACCCGGCGGCCAACACCTCCACCGGCTTCTGGGTCGAGTGGTACGGCGACGCCGAGGCCGTCTTCCGGGAGGCGCTCATCCGGGCCTGTGAGATCTGCCTCGGGCTGGATCACGGCGAGGACCCTCCCGGCCGGGCTGTCCCGCGCCGCTGGCACCTCGAGGTGTTCTGGCGCTGTCCGCTCCCGTGGTTCGAGACGTGGGTGACGTGGCGACAGCACGGTGACGCCCGCCGCCAGGGCCAGGTCACAGTCGTGGTCTCGACGCCGAGCCACGGCCACGTCGTCAAGAACTCACCGGTGCGCCCTGGTGAAGGGCCGCAGGGGGGCTACCAGCTCGATCCACCCAAGACCGAGGGAACGCAGGGCATGTGGGTGGTGAGCCAGACCTATCACCGGCCCTGGCCCAAGATCGTGTCCGAGGAGAGCGGACTGGGCGAGTGGAAGTTCCCGACGCAGGGCCTGGGCTACGTCAGCGAGGGCAACGTGGTGGTCGTCTCGCCTGCGGAGAAGGAAGGCGGGGTGCTGAACCCGCCCCGAGCCTGGAAGCCCCGACCGTGATGCGGGGCGGGAGGAACCGACGTGCCTGAGTCGCAGGAGGCCTTCGAGATGGTGGCGCAGGACGTCGCAGAGGGAATGGGCCGCTGGCTGCGCGCCGACGACTCGATCGAGCGGGCCGGCTTCCGGCTGCTCGAGCCCTTCGACGCCGAGCGCGAGGGGATCCGCGGCCTCGACACGGGCACGGTCGCCGTGCCGTGGGCCTGGGTCGGCCGTCACGAGGACGACGTCATGGGGTTCGCGCCGACGGGTCGAGTGGTCGAGCTGCGAGGGGTGACCCTCGTGCGCGACACCGAGGACGGGCTGAGGTTCACCCGGTTCGTGGACTGGGTGTCGGCGCTCGGTCAGATGGGCGTCGGACTGTGGACGCGCCCGGTCCTCGACGAGGGTCCGCCTCGGCGGTCCGACCTCTCCTAGCGCTACCTGTCGTCGGTCGGGCAGCTCGAGGCGTGGCCGTCTAGGCGCCGAGCGCCGGCCCGTACGGCGGCCGCCGCGGCCAGCGCGGCAGCGCCGACCAGAGGAGCTGCGCCCCCTCCTGTGGCGGGCAGTCGGCTGCCGCCAGATGGCGCCGTCACGGGGACGGGAGCCGGACCGGGTGCCGGTCCACCGGTGGTGCCGAGCACGGCGGCCGTGACCCGGTCGTCGATCGAGGAGATCGGCGTCTCGGACAGGACCCAGGGGTCGCCGTCGAAGTAGCGGCGTGAAGATCTGCTCGGCCGTGCGCGTCGCCACGGCCTGGCTGGTGAGCGTCGGGTTCGGGCCACCGATGCCGTTGGCCAGCGCCGCGTTGTCGCCGATGAACAGGCCCCGCACGAAGCGGGCCTCGCCGTCGGCGTCGACCACGGAGTCCTCGGCCGAGTGGCCCATCCGCATCGTGGACTGGACGTGCAGGATCAGCGGCGGCCAGTCGATCCGGTAGACCTTCGTGGCCCCCGCGGCCCGCAGCAGCTCGGCCGCCTTGTTGGCGAGGAACTCGCGGTTGGCGAGCGTGCGAGCGGACCGGTTCCGGTGGTCGAACACGACCTTGGGGATGGGTCCGTGCTCGTCGCCGGGCAGCCCGGACAGGCCCACGTAGTTCGTCTCCTCGACGTCGTCGTCGGTGATGACGAGCACGTTGAGGAGCTTGTCCACGTCAGCGAGGATGGCCTTGCATCTCGTCGCCCCGTAGCCGGCCGGAGTCGCCGTCCCAGCCCCCCTTGCGGGCCAGGCCGTTGCCGTACATCCCGCGGATGCCGGCGTCGGAGAACTGCGACGAGAACGCCTGGAGCGACGGAGCAAGGCCGACGTTCTCGAGCCCGCCCCGCCCGGGGAAGTCGGCCCGGGCCGAGGACCCGACTCCCTTGGAGGAGCCGGTGTACTCGTCGAACCGCCCCACCACCCAGTCGAAGAAGTGATCGGTGTAGCCCTTCCCGACCCATCCGTTGGGGTTCGGGAGACCGGAGTTCTTCCAGAGCCGCGGGTCCTCGGTGCAGCCGCCGGCCATGACGACGACGGTCGCCTCCTCCTCGGTCACCTCTCCGGTGTTGGTGTCCCGCCAGCGCACTCCGCGGGCCCGCACGGTGGAGCCCTCGGTGGTGGAGAGGATGCGGGTGACGAAGGCGTCGGCCACGAGCGTGACGTCCTTGCCGCCCTCCCGCCACTTCGACGCCGTCTGCGCCATCGGGAAGTAGGAGTTGTCCGTCGACCGCTTGGCCTTGAGGTTGCGCGGCGCGTGCGCGCGGCTCGATGCAGCCCTGGAAGCAGTAGCCGCAGAACGTGCACCCGGTGGCCTTGGGGAACACGAGCTGCGCCGGGTCGCGGGTGCGGCCCGCCGTCCCGCCCGGTTGGAGGATGGCGTTCTCCTGGGCCGGTAGGCGTCGCGAGTCGTGTTCTTGCTGGTCTGGTGGGGGAGACCGATGCCTTCCGCGCCGCGGAAGAAGCGCTCCTCCTTCGTGCCCATGGCGGCCGTCTGGACGGGCAGCGTGAACTCGACCCACTCGTAGTAGGGCACCAGGGAGTCGTAGGTGAACGGGAACGGGTGGGCGGTGTCGTACGCCGACTTGTCGGCGCCGTCGTACCCCGTGAACGTGCCCGGGATCGCCCGCGGGGAGTTGCCGTAGTAGTGCTGGGTCGTGCCGCCCACGCCGGCGAGCTGCCAGATCAGCGAGTTCTGCGGCGTCTCCCGGAACCACCACGGCTTCGAGCGGTCGCCGGGCCCGAACCGGAAGTACCCGTCGGTGACGTTGTTGGCGTCGTTCTCGAACTTCGACCACTCGCTGCTCGGGGTCGTCGTAGTGGGGCCCGGCTTCGAGGACGAGCACGTCGAGGCCCCGCTCGGCCAGCTCCTTGGCCACGACAGCTCCGCCGCCTCCTGCTCCGATGACTATGACGTCACGCACGGTCGAGCACCCCCTCGCCGTTGTCCCAGGAACCTTCCACGGCACGGACCCCCTTGTGGTAGCCGAGCAGCTCGTCCCAGCCGTGGCCGGCGGTGAGCAGGCCCTCCTGGTAGCCGGAGATCTCCCAGCCCACTGGCCGGCCCTGCAGGGTCAGTGGGTCGATCGAGCGGTCGAGCTGGTGGAACTCGCTGTAGGTGCCGAACCCGATGAACTCGAGCAGAGCACCGGGCACGAAGTGGAGGAGCCCCGACACGGACTCGTCGAGAGGCTCGGGCAGGTTGCTGTCGATGCCTTGCACGAGGTCGGCGTGCTGCTCCTCGATCATGGCGAAGGCGGCGCCCTTCTCCTCGAAGGCCAGGTTGGCAAAGGGTGAGATGAACGTCCCGACGACCGACGCCGGGTTCACGAGCGACGCCGCGAAGTTGAAGTACATGGCGATCACGAGGGCCGTGGGCACGACGTGGTCGTTCTCCAGCACGCCGAGGACGAGGTCGTCGAGCCCGTCGGCGCCGTCTTGCAGGAGGTCCACGAGCTCGGCCGGCAGCGGGATGGCGCTGGCGCTGGTGAGGAAGCCCTCGGCCAGGCTGCGGGCCGCGGTGTCGGGGATGGGGAGGAACTTCTTGTCGAGGGCGTCGAGCATGAACCGAGGGTTCTCGGCCGCCACCCCACCAGGCCTCGGGTCGGTGAGCCCCTGGGCCACCGAGTACGGGTCGGTGCCTGGCACCACGAACGCGCTCATCCCCGAGATGGTGTCGATCGTGAGCGCCTGCAGGATCGGGTCCAGCCCCTCGAGCAGCGGGTCGAGCAGGTCGTCGGCCGCCTGGCCCTCGGCCGGTCGGGCCCAGGCCAGACCTCCTGTGGCAAGTGCAGCGGCCAGCACCCCCGTGCGAGCCAGGAACGTACGGCGTGAGATCTCCGCCACGGCCTTCCCCCGATCCCTCAGATGCCCGACTTGCGCAATCTAGGCCCATATGGTCCGCGCCCGCGGAGCGGGGCCTCATGGTGCCGCCGGGCGCGGGCGGTGGGCGAAAAGACCTCTGGCCCGAGCGCCAGTGCTCGGGCCAGTTCGTGGAGCTGGGGGGAATTGAACCCCCGTCCGCCAAGCGGTCGACGTACGCGCTACGACCATTCCCGAGATCACGCCACTTCGGCTGGCGCACCGCCGGGTCGGAGGAGCACGCGGAGGTGCTCGCCGCCGAGTCTTTCCTCGATGCCAGCGGTCTTTCCCGCCGTCAGTGGTCTCTCCCTACGGTCCGCCGCTGCTTCTGTTGCCGGGCTGCAGCGGCCAGGCCCCGTGCGCCGTCGCCGGTCACTGGTGCTCTCTGCTACCTAGTTAAGAACTAGGCGGCGAGGGCGTACTGCTCGTTGGCAGTTGTTTTTGTGCCCCGTTTTAAGAGTCTGAGCAACTCTGGTCGCACGGATCGCCGAGCAGTCTCAACGTCGAAACCGATCAGCCCCGAGATTTCTCAAGTAGCGCACCCCCATCGCTGGGGGGTCACCAGCCTACCGCTCAGGCGGGATGATCAGGTGGGGCGGTTTCGAGGAAGCGGGCCACGAGCGCCACGAAGGCCTCCGGTTCCTCGAGGAACATCTCGTGGCCGGCGTCGGGCAGCACGGCCATCTCGGCGTCCGGGATGGCCTCGCTGATGGCCACGGCGACGGCGAGCGAGCTGCGCTCGTCTGCGCCGCCGGCCACCACGAGCGTGGGGGCCACGACCGCTCCGAGGCGCGGCCGGAGATCACAGGCGGCAAGCGCCTGCGCCATGGTGCGGGTCCCGGACGCTCGGATGGCGGCCATCGTGTCGACGAGCAGAGCCGCCCTGTGCGGCGCGATCCGCTCGTTGAAGAGCCCGGGCATCGACGTCGGGTCCCACGCTCCCTCTTCGACCTGCTTGCTGGCGAGAAGCGCGAAGGCGAGCCGGCCGGCCACCTCCGCGGGGGGCAGCGACCCAGCCCAGCCCGCGTACGCCCCGGCCAGGACGAGCGAGCCGACCTCGGTCGGGTGCCCCAGATGCGCCGACAGCGCCAGGGCAGAGCCCCACGAGTGGCCCACGAGGTGCGGCCGGCCCAGCCCGAGCTCGCGGATGACCGCGATCAGGCAGTCGGCGAAGTGCTCCATGCCCCAGCTCTCGTCGGGATCGTCGGAGCCGCCGCAGCCCGGTGCGTCCCAGGCGGTCACCCGGAACCCCCGGCTCAGCTCCGTCGCTACCTCATCCCAGCTCCTGAGGTCGGTGACCGCGCCGTGCAGCAGGACCAGGTCGGGGCCGGCCCCGGTCTGCACGTAGGCGATCCGACGTCCGTCCACCTCGACGTGCTCCATCGCCGACCTCCCTCGTTCAGTCGGAGCGGTCTCCCCGGTTGGCCCGGGCCAGGTCGCGAGCCGCGTCGCGCTCGGCGATGACCTGGCGCTTGTCGTGGGTGCGCCGGCTCTTGGCCAGCGCCAGCTCGACCTTGGCCCGTCCGTCCTTGAAGTAGATCGAAAGGGGGATGAGGGAGAGGTGCTCCGGATCCACCCGGGCCTTCAGGCGCATGATCTCGGCGTGGTGCAGGAGGAGCTTGCGCTTGGCGTCGGGGTCGTGGCCGGTGTGCGACTGGGAGTAGAGCCAGGGCGCGATGTGGAGCTGGTGCAGCCACACCTCGTTGCCGTCGATGCGGGCGAAGGCGTCGGTGATCTGGACCTTGGCGTCGCGCAGCGACTTCACCTCGCTGCCGCGCAGCACGATGCCCGCCTCGACGGTGTCGAGGATGTCGTAGTTGCGACGAGCTTGCCGGTTGCTCGCGATCGGCTTGGTGCCCTGCGGCTTCATGGGACCGCCGAGGCTACCGGTACCCTCGGGCCGTGCTGCAGCTGACCCGGCGGACCTGGAACGAGATGGTGGGACACGCCTACGACGGGCTCCCCGACGAAGCCTGCGGGCTCCTGGCCGGCCCCCCCGGCGTGGACCGGTGCACGGTCTTCTACCCGTGCCGGAACGCGGCCGAGTCGAGCAAGCTGTACACGATCGACCCGAAGGATCACCTCCGGGCCGACCGGGACGCAGAGTCGCGAGGCCTCGAGATCATCGGCGTGATGCACTCGCACACCCACACCGACGCCTACCCGTCGCCCACCGACGTGGCCCAGGCTCCCGATCCGGGCTGGCACTACGTGATCGTGTCGCTGCGAGCCGAGGCCCCGACGCTGCGCTCGTTCCGCATCGCGGACGAGTCCGTCGGAGAAGAGGTGGTTTCCGTCGTAGCCGGGTAAAATCCGAGCGAAGTAGTCGTCTTTCCGTTCGGAGCCTTCCCGTGGCCGTGTACGAATCAGCGCTCGACCTCATCGGCAACACGCCGGTCGTCGACATCTCGTCACTGAGCCCCAACCCGAACGTCCGCATCTTGGCCAAGCTCGAAGGCCAGAACCCGGGCGGATCGGTGAAGGACCGGGCCGCGAAGCAGATGATCATCGACGCTGAGAAGGACGGCATCCTCACGCCCGGCTCGGGCCAGATCATCCTCGAGTCGTCCTCCGGCAACACCGGCATCGCCCTGGCCATGATCTCGAAGGTGCGCGGCTACCACCTCAAGGTGGTGCTGCCCGACAACGTCTCGCTCGAGCGCCGACAGCTGCTCGAGTCCTGGGGGGCCGAGATCCTCGACAGCCCCGGTGCCGAGGGCTCCAACGGCGCCATGCGCCGGGCCCAGGCCATGGCCGAGGAGCACGCGGACTGGTGGTTCCCCTTCCAGTACGGCAACCCCGCCAACCCGAAGGCCCACTACGAGGGAACCGGCCCCGAGATCTGGCGGGACGTGCCTGAGCTCACCCACTTCATCGCGGGCCTGGGCACGGCGGGCACGCTGATGGGCGTCGGACGCTTCCTCAAGGAGCAGAACCCCGATGTGCAGCTGTGGGCCATCGAGCCCCCGGCCGGCGAGATGGTCGACGGCCTGAAGCAGATCGACGAGGGGTTCATCCCGCCGGTGTTCCTCGACAACGACGGCTTCGAGCTGCTCGACCGTCGCCTGATCGTGCGGCCCCGTGAGTCCATCGAGTGGACACGTCGCCTCACCGAGGTGGGGATCTTCGCCGGCATCTCGAGCGGGGCCATCTTGGCCGGCGCCGTGAAGGCCGCCGGCCTCATCGACGAGGGCACGATCGTGATGATCGTGTGCGACGGAGGCTGGAAGTACCTCTCGGCCGGGGTGTGGACCGACGACATCGACACCGTCGAGGCCCGGGCCAAGGCGACCATCTACTTCTGACGAGCTGAGGGTTCGCCGACCCACCGACCGCCAGCTCGGCCTGCTCCGTGACCGAAGTCATGGGCGTTGCGTGCGGTACCTGACAGACGGGCGGCGCGCTGCCCCGCAGGGTGCTCGACATGGTTGCGTTGGGACGCCTGGCGGGGGTGGTGGGGTCGATCCTGGTCGCCTCACTGGTGGCCGGGCCGCTGTCCGAACCCAACCCGCGGGCAGTGGACCGCGCCGCCATCGGCGCGCTCCCGATCGTCCGGCGAGGGGTCTCGACCCCGAACGCTGGCCGCGAGGCGGTGGGGACGTCGGCGGGCGGCGTCCCCACCGCACCTGCCCACGCGAGCGCTCCCGCGGTCCCGACCGCGACTCCGCCGCCGCCTCCTCATCCTCATCCTGCTCCCCGACAGCTCATCCCTCCGCCTCCCGAGCAGCCTCCGCCCCGGGAACCGGCGGCGATCATCCAGGCACCGAGCCGAGCGTCCGCCCCGCCCCTTGTGCACACCGCCCAACCGCCAGCGCCGACGCCGCCCGCTCCCCCGACCACCTCGCACCGGTCGGCGCCGGGCGAATGGCTGGCGATGCGGGTGAACCCCGACGGCAGCCCCGTTCGCTACGACCCGTGCCGGCCCATCTCATTCGTGACCTGGCTGAGGGGCGGGCCATCGTTTGCCAAGGAGGAGCTGGACTGGGCCGTCGACGAGATCGAAGCGGCGTCTGGCCTCGATCTCGTGTGGGCGGGCGACGCCTCGGGCCCCGTGAGCTCTGCCGGTGCCTCGGAGGCGGCGGTCCACATCGGCTTTGCGACCGCGGCCGAGTTCCCCATGCCGTCGACCGCGTCGGGCTACGGCGACTCGTCGACGCTCGACACGGGCAGCGGCAACCGGCGCTACACCGGGGGGCGGGTCGTGCTCCGCCCGGACCACGGCTGGACGCCCGGTCCGCACTCCACGAACCCACTCGGCCTGATGTTCCTCCACGAGATCGGCCACCTCGTGGGCCTCGCCCACGTGTCGTCGCACGCAGAGGTGATGAGCGATGCCGGCAACGGCACCGCACGGTCGCTCGGCCTGGGCGACCGGGCTGGCCTGGCCGCCGTCGGTCGCCCCGCCGGGTGCCAGTGATGCCTGGGGCGAGCTGTCGGGCCTGCTGACGCGTCAGGCGTCGAGGAGGGACTGGATCGCCTCCGGGGGCCGACCGATCACGGCCCGACCATCCTTGGTGACGAGGATCGGCCGCTCGATGAGGATCGGGTTGGCCACCATCAGCTCGATCCATCGGTCCCGGTCGTGCGGCTCGTTCCGCAGGGCGAGCTCCTTGGCCACGGCCTCGCCCATGCGGGCCACCTCCCACGGCTCCTTGCCGAGCGCGGTCAGCACTGAGTCGAGCTCGGAGGCGGACGGCGGGTCGTCCACGTACCGCTTCTCGTCGAAGGCCACCCCGGCCTCCTCCAGGATCTCCCTAGCGCCCCGGCTCTTGGAGCAGCGCTGGTTGTGCCAAAGGGTCAGGTCAGCCATGACGTCGATCGTAAGTCCACGGCCGCCGACCCAACCCCTTCCGTTCTGGGGGCAGCAGCTGGCGCATGCGCCCAGCTGCTGCCCCCAGAACAGGTTGAGGTCGGACCGGGGCGCGACTGCCTCGTAGCCTGCCTCGCTGTGGACGACCGGCCGATTGGCATGTTCGACAGCGGCTTCGGCGGTCTCACCGTGGCCCGCGCCCTGATCGACCTGCTGCCCGCCGAGCACCTCGTCTACGTGGGCGACACGGGCCGCTACCCGTACGGCCCCCGACCGCTCGAGGAGGTGCGGGGCTTCGCCGAGCAGATCACCGACCTGCTCGTGCACGAGCACGGGGCCAAGCTCGTCATAGTGGCCTGCAACACGGCGGCGGCCACCGGCCTGGAGCGGTTGCGGGCTCGCGTCGACGTGCCCGTCGTGGGGGTCATCGAGCCGGGCGTGCGCAGCCTGGCCCGAGCCACCCAGAGCGGCCGGGCCGGGGTGATCGGCACGGTCGGCACGATCGGCTCGGGCGCCTACCAGCAGGCGGTGGCCGAGCTGGCACCGGAGCTCGAGCTGACGTGTTCCGCCTGTCCCGGCTTCGTCGAGTTCGTCGAGAGGGGCGAGACCCGAAGCGACCAGGTGTCGGTGCTCGCCCAGCGGCTCCTCGCCCCGGTCCGGGAGGCCAAGGTGGACGCTCTTCTGCTCGGCTGCACGCACTACCCGTACCTGGCCCGCACGATCAGCGACGTCATGGGCCGAGACGTCGTGCTCGTCTCCTCGGCCGACGAGACGGCCTTCGAGGTGCGGGCCCAGCTCGAGGGCACCGACCTGGCCCGAGCCCTCGAAGCGGGCCCGGCGAAGCACCGGTGGCTGTCGTCGGGCGACGTCGATTGGTTCCGGCGCCTGGGTCGCCAGCTCCTGGGGCCCGAGCTGGATGAAGCCGAGGCCATAACCTGGCCCTGAGCCACGACCCCGTCGAACTTGTGAGCCAGAACAAGCCTGAGACCTGTCACCGCTCACAGGCTCGCTCTGGGAGGATGCGGGCATGACCCGACCTGACGGCCGTGCGCCCGACCAGCTCCGCCCCATCACCTTCGAGCGCGACTTCACGCGGATGGCCGCGGGCTCCTGCCTGGTCAGCTTCGGTGAGACCAGGGTGCTCTGCACCGCCTCGATCGACGAGGACGTGCCCCGCTGGATGAAGGGCAAGGGCAAGGGCTGGGTGACAGCCGAGTACTCGATGCTCCCCGGCTCCTCGCCGGAGCGGGTGCGGCGCGAGGTGAAGGACGGCAAGCCCTCCGGCCGCACGCAGGAGATCCAGCGGCTCATCGGGCGCTCGCTGCGAGCGGTCTGCGACATGAAGGCGCTGGGAGAGCGGCAGGTTCTCGTCGACTGCGACGTGCTGCAGGCCGACGGCGGCACCCGCACGGCGTCGATCTGCGGTGGCTACGTCGCGCTGCACGACGCCCTCAGCCGGCTCGTGCTGGCCGGCACCATCCCAACCCACCCGCTGACCGCGTTCTGCGGCGCCATCTCGGTCGGCATCGTGGGGGGCGTGCCGGTGCTCGACCTCCCCTACGTGGAGGACGTCCGAGCTGAGGTCGACATGAACGTGGTGATGACCTCGGAGGGCGGCTTCGTCGAGGTGCAGGGCACCGCCGAAGGCGCGCCCTACAGCCGGGCTGAGCTCGACAGCCTCCTCGGCCTGGCCGAGGGCGGCATCGGGGAGCTCATCGGGCTGCAGCGGGAGTGCCTGAGCGAGCCGCCGGTCGCCCGCTGATGCGGGTGCTCCTCGCCACGGGAAACGCCCACAAGGTGGACGAGATCCAGGACGTGCTGGGCGATGCCTTCCAGCTCGAGGCGAGGGACCTGGGCGTCGAGGAGACGGGCGCCACGTTCGAGGAGAACGCGCTCCTCAAGGCCAGGGCGCTCGCGGCGAGCGCCGGCCAGCTCGCTCTCGGCGACGATTCGGGCATCGAGGTCGACCACCTGGGCGGTGCGCCCGGAATCCACTCGGCCCGCTGGACCGACGAGGGCGACTGGATCCCGCGGGTGCTGCGCGAGCTCGATGGCGTGGCCGCCGAAGGCCGCGGGTGCCGCTACGTCTGCGCCGCCGCAGCCGTGTGGCCCGACGGGCGTGAGCTCGTCGTGCGCGGCACTGTCGAGGGCCACGTCGCCGATGCGCCTCGCGGCGACGGCGGCTTCGGCTACGACCCGATCGTCGTGCCCTTCGAGGGCGACGGCCGCACCTTCGCCGAGATGACCCCGGACGAGAAGCACGCCATCAGCCACCGGGCCCGGGCCTTCCGCCTCCTGGCCGGCGAGATCGCCGGGGTCTGACCCCGGGATCACCAGCCGCGGAGGTCGACCTCCCACACGTCGACTACCTCGTCGCCGTCGACGACGTGCAGGCGCTCGTGCTGCGACACGGTGGGGTCGACGTGGGCGGGCAGCACCCGGACCTTGTCGCCCACCGCGACCGAGGCCCCTTCGGCCAGGCCGAAGGTGATGTGCTCGTCGGACACGAACCAGCAGTCGCCCACGTCGAGGACCTTGGGGTCGCCGTGGTCCATGCCGAAGGCCTTGAGCCCGGCGTCGAGAACGCCCCAGCCCTTGGGCGACCGCGAGATCACCGTCGTGAGCACCGACAGGGCGTTCTCGAATCCCTCGGCGTGGGGCGTGTACTCGGTGTCCATCAGGCAGTAGGAGCCGGCCTGCAGCTCGGTGATCCACGTGTTGACGTCCCACGTGCCGGTTCCGCCGCCGGACACGACGTCGCCCCCCACACCCTCGTGGGCCTCGAGCAGCAGAGCCATGGAGCGCTCGACCAAGTCCGCCTTTGTGTCACCGGGCTCCCGCATCAGGTGGCCCTCGTAGCCCATCACGCCGCGGACCTCCATGCCCTTCGAACGGGCCAGCTCGGCGATGGCGCCGGCCTGGGCCGGGTCGCAGCCACAGCGGGGGAGGCCCACGTCGATGTCGACGAGCACCTCCTTGATGCCGGCCCGGGCGGCAGCGTCGACGGTCTCAGGTGAGTCGACGGCGATCGTGATGCGCGCGGAGCCCGACTCGACGATCGGCGTCAGCCGGCTCAGGTCGAGCGACTCGTTGGCGAGCAGCAGGTCCTCTCCGAGCCCGGCCTCGGCCATGCCGACCATCTCACGGACCGTGGCGCAGCAGAACCCGGTGTGCCCGGCGGCGGCCAGCCGGGTGGCGAGCTTCGTGGACTTGAAGGCCTTCACATGCGGCCGCAGCGTCGTGCCGGGCCAGCGGTCCGCCATCCGGGCCACGTTCCGGTCGAACGCGTCGAGATCGACGAGCAACGCCGGGGTAGGGAGATCGTTGATGTTCATGTGCACCAGGTGGGAGTCGAACCCACACGAGCTCTCGCTCACTGGCTCCTAAGGCCAGCGCGTCTGCCGATTCCGCCACTGGTGCGTGGCGGCAGGGTAGGCCGCGCCGAGGTTCTCGGGCGTGCCGCTAGCCTCAACCAGCAATGAGCCAGACGCCTGACCTCCCGCCGATGCCCTACGCCCAGAGCCCCATGGGCAGCCCGACCTCGGAGATCTTCAACCGCCTCCTGAAGGACCGGATCATCATCCTGGGCACCGATGTCAACGACGACATCGCCAACATCGTGTGCGCCCAGATGCTGTTCCTGGAGGGCGAAGACGAATCCAAGGACATCTGGCTCTACATCAACAGCCCGGGTGGCTCGGTCACCGCTGGCATGGCCATCTACGACACGATGCAGTTCGTCCAGCCCGACGTCGCCACCATCTGCATGGGCCTGGCCGCGTCGATGGGCCAGTTCCTCCTCGCGGCCGGCGCGCCCGGCAAGCGCTTCGCCCTGCCCCACGCCCGGATCATGATGCACCAGCCCTCCGGAGGCGTTCGGGGCCAGGCCAGCGACATCGCCATCCAGGCCGAGCAGCTCATCTACATCAAGCGCCTCATGGCCGAGCGCACCGCCCATCACACCGGGCAGACGGTCGATCAGGTGCAGGAAGACAGCGAGCGCGATCGCTGGTTCACGGCCGAGCAGGCCAAGGAGTACGGCATCATCGACCACGTGCGCGAGAAGCGCTCCGACGTCACTCCCGCCAGCTAGCCGCAGCTCTCCTCGGCGAATGCGGCCAGCTGGGCCTGCGCTCCGGCCACGTCTGGGTGCTCGTCGGTGATGCGCTGCACGAGAGCGACGGTCTCCTCGGAGTCGCGGCCGTCGACCCCCTCCAGGCCTTCTACGAGAGCCTGGACGTAGTCGATCTCGATCGTCAGGTCGTCCCGCACCTCGGCCGGGGCCGCGTCGCGCAGGTCACCGAGGACGACCCGAGCGGCTCGGAGCTGCTCGAGGGCCGCTTCCGTGTCGGTCGGGTCGAACCCGGTGAAGGTGCTGGTCAGCCCGGGCTCGCCCCGCACCGCCGCGCACAGCTCTTCCGCGCTGCCCTCGTCGCCCCCGCACGCGGCGAGGGCTACGGCGCAGACGAGCAGGAGGGCGCGACGGGGCACGGGAGCACGGACCGCTAGTCGTCGAGCTTGTCGACGATGCCCTTGGCCTTGTCGGCCACGGAGTCGATCTTGTCGGTGTGCTTGCCGCCGGTCTTGTCGTCGACGACGTCCGCGGCCTTGTCGATGGCGCTGTCCACCTGCTTGGCCTTGCCCTTGAGCATTCCCTTGACCTTGTCCATCATGCCCATGCGGGTTCCTTTGGTTGTGGTGATCTCAGGCCCGCGCCGCTTCGGCGAGAGATCTGAGCTCCGCCACGGCGTGGGCCAGGCCTTCCGGGTCGCGGTAGAGGGCCGAACCGGCGACGAGGACGTTGGCGCCGGCTGCGGTCGCACCGGAGATCGTGGCCGGGCTGATGCCCCCGTCGACCTCGACGTCGACGTCGTGGCCGCCGTCGAGCACCATCTGGCGCACTCGAGCCACCTTTGGCTCCATCGTGGCGATGTAGTCCTGGCCACCGAAGCCCGGGTTCACGGTCATGACGAGGACTAGATCGCACAGGTCGAGGACGTGCTCGACGTCCTCGGGCGGCGTCCCCGGGTTGAGCGCCACCCCGGCCCGCGCGCCGAGGGACCTGATGTGACCGAGCGTGCGGTGCAGGTGGCGTGTGGACTCGGCGTGAACGATGAGCAGCTCACATCCGGCATCTACGTAGCGCGAGGCGAGGTCGTCGGGCTCCTCCACCATGAGGTGGGCCTCGAACAGCACGGAAGCGTGGGCCCGGCACGATCTGATGACGTCAGGCCCGAAGGTGAGGTTGGGCACGAAGCGCCCGTCCATCACGTCCCACTGGATGCGGTCGACTCCGGCCTCCTCGAGCGCAGCCACCTCGTCGCCGAGGCGGGCGAAGTCAGCCGGGAGCACCGATGGTGCGATCTCGATGCGGCGGTCGGTTCCAGGGCTGTCCCTCACCGGGCGCACCCTTCGGGATGCGCCGGTGAGCGATCGACACTGCGTGCCGGGTAGAGCAGCTGTGACATGGTTCGCTCGCTTCGCTCCCTCACTCCGCCATCCTGGCACGAGGGGGCAGGGTGGCCGGGCCCTACGCTGCCGGGGTGGAACCCGTCACCCTCGACATCACGACGATCGTGGCGGGCGGTGACGGTCTGGCCCGCGATGATGCCGGTCGGGTCACCTTCGTCCAGGGCGGTCTGCCCGGTGAGAAGGTCACCGCCCACGTGCACGACCGGCGCAAGGACTTCGCCCGAGCCACGGCCCTGGAGGTGCTGGTCTCGTCCCCCGATCGCGTGGCGCCACCGTGCCCGTACGTGGCGGCGGGCTGCGGCGGCTGCGACTGGCAGCACATCGATCCCACCGGTCAGCGCCGCCTTAAGGCAGCCATCGTGCAGGATGCTCTCCGCCGCCAGGCCCACATCGAGATCGACGTGGCCCTCGGGCCAGACCTGCCCGCCACTGGCTACCGCACCACCCTGCGAGGGGTGGCCGTGGACGGTCAGCTCGGCTTCCGTCACCGGGGCAGCCACGACGTCGTCCCCGTCGGTCCCTGCCTGGTCGCCCACCCGCTGCTCGACGAGCTGGTGACCCACGGTCGGTTCCCGGACGGCGAGGTGGTCCTCCGGGCGGGCGCGGCCACGGGGGAGCGCCTCGTCCTCGTGCACGGCGACGCGAACGAGACGGTCGTGCCCGAGGGCGTGCGGGTCGTCACCCAGACCGAGCTCAACGCTGGGAGGCGAGCCTGGTACCACGAGCGCCTGGCCGGCCGGGAGTGGCGGGTGTCAGCCCGCTCCTTCTTCCAAGCTCGCCCCGACGGTGCCGAAGCCCTCATCGCTGAGGTGGGGGCATCGCTAGCGGGGGCGATGCCCCACGACGGTCACCTCGTGGACCTGTACGGCGGCGTGGGCCTCTTCGCCGGGACCATCCCGTCCGGTCAGGTCACGCTCGTCGAGTCAGGTGCCTCGTCGATCGCCGATGCCCGGGTGAACCTGGCTGATCTTGACGCTCGCATCATCAAGGCTGACGTGGCCCGGTGGCGGCCGGCTCGGGCCGATGCCGTCGTGGCCGACCCGCCCCGCACCGGTCTGGCCGCCGCGGGTGTGGCAGCCGTGGCCGCCACCTCCACTGGGCGCCTGGCCCTCGTGAGCTGCGACGCCGCCGCGCTTGGCCGTGATGCCAGGCTCCTCGCCGAGGCCGGCTATCGGCTCGTGAGCGCCACGCTCGTCGACCTGTTCCCCCACACCTCGCACGTCGAGGTCGTGTCGCGCTTCGATCGGGTATGAGGCCGGTCGCGGGCCATCCGGGTGCGCCGACAGCTCCGAAGACAGGGCGACCATGGGTGCCACCGACGACATTGACCTGGCCAACGCGAGCGATGCCGTGCTCGTCATCGCCATCAGCCGCTACCGCCAGGAGGCGCTGGCCGAGGCCTACCGCCGTCATGCCGGAGCCGTGTTCGCCCTGTCCCGACGCCTCCTCGTCGACGCCTCGCTGGCCGAAGAGGTGGTCCAGGAGGTGTTCCTGCGCCTCTGGAACACGCCCGAGAAGTTCGACCCGGCCCGGGGCAGCCTGCGCTCGTACCTGCTGGCCCAGTGCCATGGTCGCTCCGTCGACCTGCTCCGGTCCGAGACCTCCCGCCGAGCCCGCGAGGAGCGCGACCTCCGTCGCACAGCCGAGTCCGGCTACGACGTCGAGCACGAGGTGGTCGACCTGTCGGTAGCCGAGCGGGTGAAGGAGGCCCTGGCCCTCCTGCCCGAGGGCGAGCGGGCCGCCATAGCGCTGGCCTACTTCGGAGGCCACACCTACCGTGAGGTCGCGGACATGTTGGACGAGCCGGAGGGCACGGTGAAGAGCCGCATCCGTTCCGGCCTGAAGCGGATGCGCACCGACCTGGTGGGCGCAGGCCTTGGGAGTGACTTGTGAGCGGGCAGACGCACGACGAGATCGTCGAGATGCTGGGTGCGTTCGCGCTCCACGCGGTTGACGCGGACGAAGCAGTGCTCGTAGAGGCCCACCTCGCGGAGTGCCCCAAGTGCCGGGCAGAGCTGGCCGACCACCTCGAGGTGGCCGCTGCGCTGGGCAACAGCGGAGCCGACGCCCCCGACGGGCTGTGGGACCGCATCGTCAGCACTCTCGAGGAGAGCCCCCCGCCGATGCGGCTCTCCCTGCCCCGCTCCGGCGAGGCTGAGGTCATCCCCATCGCCTCCCGCCGCCGCACGGGAGGCAACCGCATCGTCCTCGCCGCTCTCGGCGCCGCAGCCGCCGCGGTCATCGGGGTGCTCGGCGTGAAGGTGGTGCAGCAGGACGATCAGATCGACCGCGTCGAGCAGGCCCTGGGCGGCGACACCCTCCTTCGGGCCGCCAACGCCGCTCTGCTCCACCCTGACGCCAGTCGCTCGACGCTGGCCACGCCCGACGGCGCGGTGCACATGGACGCGGTGCTCCTGCCTGACGGCAGCGGCTTCCTCATGGCCGACGAGCTGCCGGGCCTCGGCGACGACCGCACCTACCAGCTCTGGGGCCAGACGGGCTCGGGCATGATCTCGCTCGGCCTGCTCGGCGCCAACCCCGACGGCGTGGTGCCCTTCCGAGCCAGCGGTGACGTGGCCGCTCTGGCCATCACGAACGAGGCGGCGACGGGCACGAACCAGCCCTCCACGGCCCCTCTCCTCCTCGGCCGCTTCGCCTGAATCGGTGATATCGGACGATCCGGCCGTAGCGGAGATGGTCGTCGGCCCGTAGCCCCACCGTCACTCAGAGCGTTCACCCCCAGAGAGGCCGGAAAACCCGACCGTCATCTGGAGGAAGCGATCCCATGATCCGAAGGACCCCGAAGCTCGTCGCCCTAGCGACCAGTGTCGTGCTGGCCGGCGGGGCCGGTGCAGCGGCACTGGGCTCGCCGCCCCTGTCGGCCGAGAAGGGCCTTTCCACGGCCGAGGAGCACAGCGGCCAGGACGTGCCCATGGCGCCAGAGGCGGTACCGACGCCCGACCGCCACCCCGGCAACGGTCCGAGCGCGGAGGCCGACGAGGTCGAGGTCGACGAGGTCGACACGTCGACAAGGTCGACAAGGTCGACGGGACAGGCCCGGTCGACAACCACGGTGCGACCGTGTCCGCGGTGGCTCACGGGGACTCCGCCGGCCGGGAGCACGGCGAGGCAGTCTCCGAGGCAGCCCGGAGCGACGCCGGCAAGCCCGAGCAGGTTGGGTCCGAAGAGGTCGGCAGGCCTGAGGACCCAGGTGCACAAGGGCGAGATCGTGCCGAGGCCGGCGCAGCCAACGGTCAGGGCCACGGCAAGCCCTAGGCAGATCGAAAGGCCTCGAGGGGGTCCCCTCTTTGCGTCCAAGGCGAACAGGCCAGGCCCGAGGCCTGGCCCGTTCGCAGTACCCCCCCTGGGACTCGAACCCAGAACCTGCGGATTAAGAGTCCGACGCTCTGACCAATTGAGCTAGAGGGGCATGTGGGCTACGGAGCCTAGGCGCTCGTGCGTCCGGCTACGCAGCCCGAGTGGGGTGACCGAGGGGATTCGAACCCCCGACATCCAGGATCACAACCTGGCGCTCTAACCAACTGAGCTACGGCCACCATGGGGAGCGGTCAGCATAGGCCACCACGGCCGAGCCCCATCAACCGCGATCGGGGTCCTGCAGTCCTCATCCGCGCCCTCGGCAGGACTCGAACCTGCGACCTCGTCATTAGAAGTGACCTGCTCTGTCCAACTGAGCTACGAGGGCAGCAGATCAAGGGTAGTGCCGGGAACCGATGTCATACCCCGGGCGTACTCTTGGTCCGGTGGGGGAGATCCACCACACAAAGACCAAGGGTGACCTCGGGGTGGCCAAAGCGCATGCGGACCTCGCGGCGCAAGGCTTCATGGTGCTCTTCCCAGCCACGGAACACGCTGCGTTCGACTTGGTCGCGTACGAGGACGGCAGGTTCGAGCGGATCCAGGTGAAGTACCGCTCGTGCCGATTCGGAGCCGTCACGGTGCACTTCCGGTCCATGTGGGCTGACCGCAAGGGCACCCATGTGCAGCCGACCGACAAGTCCGACATCGACGTGCTGTGCATCTACTGCCCCGAGAGCGACGAGTGCTACTACGTCCGTCCCGGTGCGCATGGTTCATCGGTCACACTTCGGGTCACGCCCAGTCGCAACCGGCAGGTCTTGGGAGTCCTGGACGCCCAGAGGTTCCGCTCGGCACGGCCGCCGCGCTGACCGTCACGACGCGAAGTCTGGGGTGTTGCCTCGCAGGGAGGCGCTGCGGCCCTTGGGCTCCTCCCAGTCCTCCTGGCGGCCCAGCGCAGTGTGGTCGAGGAAGTAGTACGACCCCCCAGTGCTCTCGAGGCCCCGGGCGTACACGGAGTACGTGTGGAAGATGCGTCCGTCGACCTGGAGGAAGCAGCTCTGACCCGGCATGTCGTAGGGCTGGTCCGCTGTCTTCATGCTCTCCTCGCCCATCTCGGCGTACTCGTCGAGGGTCCGGTAGTTGTACCGGTCGAAACCACGGGAGGCGTCGATCGTGGCGCCGAAGTCGTAGCTGAAGTCGCCATCGTCGGTGGAGTACCAGGGCAGGGACCAGCCCTTCTGGGCCTTCCAGCGCTCGAGCTTCTCCGACGGCGCGCGGGACACGAGCGCGTAGGTCGTGTCTCGCTTGTGGAGGTGCTCGAGGAACCCGGGTGCCACCTCGTCCACCCCGGCGGTGCAGCTCGGGCAGCCGTCCTCCCAATCCGGGTGGAACATGAAGTGGTACGTGATCAGCTGCGGTCGACCCTCGAAGAGGTCGAGCAGCCCGACGGTGCCCTGAGGGGTCGAGAAGGCGTAGCTGCTCGTGATCTCCACCATCGGCAGCTCACGACGCTGGGTGTTCAGCTCGTCGCGCTGCTTGGTGAGGGCCTTCTCCCTGGTGAGCAGCGCTTCTCTGGCCGCCAGCCACTCTTCACGCGACGCGATCCTCGGCAGGGTCATGGGTGCATCTCCTGTTGAGCGGGCGCGCCCGCGCGCCTCATACCCGCTATGACGATGCGGAGACCGAGATCTGAGCGGTCAGGCCGGGCGCACGCGACCGGCGCGCCGCAGCGCCAGGCCCAGGGCGCCCAGGGCGAGGCCGGGGCCGAGCAGCGACTCCATGCCGGTGTCGGCGATGCCGTTGCTACCGCCACTCGGGGCCGTCGGGTCTCCGAGACCGCTGCCGCCGAGGGTGGTCGTGGTCGCCTCGCCTGGCATCGTCGTGTCCGTGGTGCCGTCGGTCGAGCCGCCGACGCTGGTGTCGGTGGTGCCCGAAGGCACGGTCGTGGTGACCTCGACGGTGGTGGTGGTGGTGAGATCGGCGCCGGTCGTGGTGGTCGTCGTCTCCTGCGCAGGCGCGGCCGTGTCCTCGTCGTCGCCCAGGTCACCCGGCTGGGCGATGGCCAGGACGCTCGCCCGTGGCGAGCAGCAGCCCCGCAGCGCCCAGGATCAGCTTCTCGGGGGTGTTCAGAGCAGTGCACCTCGTGGGGAGAATGGAGCGGGCGACGGGAATCGAACCCGCACCACCAGCTTGGAAGGCTGGGGCTCTAGCCGTTGAGCTACGCCCGCAGGTAGGTCATGACGGTAGCCGTGGAGGGGCGCGATGCTCCAACGCTCGGTTGACACGGGCCCATGATGGCCGCTGGCAGGCCCCGGATGGGGGATCGGCCCGAGGACGGTTCGCGCGTCGCGGCCCTGGAGATGCCAGCCTGGCGCCCGTGTCCGTGGGGCAGGCAGATCAGATCGCAGCTCGGTGCCGCGGGCTCGACGTGGAGTACCGCTTGGCGTCGGGGATGGTGGAGGCGCTGCAAGGCGTCGACGCCATCTTCGAGCGGGGCCGGCTGACGGTGATCACCGGTCCGTCCGGATCGGGCAAGTCTTCCCTTCTCCGCACCCTGGCCGGCCTGCAGAGCTCGCGCGTCGGGCTCCATCGAGATCGAGGGCCGGAACGTCACCCGCTTGCGGCCCCGGCAGCGCCGCCGGCTCCGGAGGCTCAGCCTCGCCTTCGTCCTCCAGGACCCGGCCGACAACCTGGTGCCCTACCTCCGCGCCGACGAGCAGGTCGAGCTGGCGGCGCGCCTCCGCGGCGTCGAGAAGAGCGAAGCCCCCGAGCTGCTCGACGCGGTCGGCCTCAGCGGTCGTCACCACTGCCTGCCGGCTGAGCTCTCAGGCGGTGAGCAGCAGCGCGTGGCCTTCGCAGCGGGAGCCATCGGGCTGCCGGCGCTCCTCCTGGCCGACGAGCCCACGGCCGAGCTCGACGCTGCGGCTGCCGCGACGCTGGTCGGGGTCATGCGCGAGCTGGTCGACCGGGGGGCCACGCTCGTCGTCGCCTCTCACGACGCCACGGTCGTGGCGGCCGCCGACCGCCTGGTGCAGCTCCGCGACGGACGGGTCGCGTCGTGACCGTGACCACAGCCGTCCCGGTCCTTGCTCTCACCGGCGTGCGCAAGGCCTTCTCCAGCCCGGCCGGGTCGTCGGTGGTGCTGGACGGTGTGGACCTCGCGGTCACCCCGGGAGAGGTCGTCGCCATCGCCGGACGCTCGGGGTCGGGCAAGACCACGCTGCTCACGGTCATCGCGGGTTGGGAGCAGCCCGACTCCGGATCGGTCGAGCTGCGGGCCGGCACCCTCGGCCAGCGACCGTGGGGTGAGGTGGCGATCCTGCCGCAGTCCCTGGGCCTGCTCGACGAGCTGACCATCGCCGAGAACGTCACGCTGCCGTTGCGGCTGGCTCCGCACCTCACTGGCCAGGACGCCGGCGAGCTGATGGCGCAGCTCGGCATCGATCACCTTGCCGCCCGGTACCCCGACGAGGTGTCGCTGGGGGAGCAGCAGCGCGCCGGCCTGGCCCGGGCGGCCATCGTCCAGCCCTGGCTGCTCGTGGCCGACGAGCCGATCTCCCACCAGAACCGCGAGTGGGCCCAGCGCATGATGCAGGTCGTCGGCCGTCTCGCCGAGCAGGGCACGGCGTGCGTGCTCGCCACCCACAACGAGATCGCCTTCGAAGGCGCCCACCGGGTCCTTCAGCTGCGCGACGGCAAGCTCGCCACCCTCGAGCGCTGAGCGTCGGGGAGGGGGGATTTGAACCCCCGACCTCCTGCTCCCAAAGCAGGTGCGCTACCACTGCGCCACTCCCCGTGGACCGGGGGGAGCGTAGCGGTGGCGGTCCGGGGGCCCAGAAACCGTGTGTCTGGTCGCTCCAGGGCCACCGATACACTCGCCCCTCGCATGAGATCCTCCGTCGAACCCCTCGAGGGGAACAAGGTCAAGCTGTCCGTCGAGGTCGAGGCGGGTGAGTTCGAGGACGCCGTCAACGCAGCGTTCAAGAAGATCGCCCAGGAGGTCCGGCTGCCCGGCTTCCGCCCCGGCAAGGCCCCTCGCAAGGTCTTGGAGGCCCGACTTGGCCACCAGGCCGGCCGCGAGCAGGCCTTCCAGGATGCGCTGCCCGAGTACTACTCGACGGCCGTCATCGAGCACGACGTCGACGTCATCGCCCCGCCGGAGATCGACATAACCGGGGGCAAGGAGTCGGGCGACATCTCCTTCGACGCCATCGTCGAGGTGCGGCCCACCATCGAGGTGCCGGGCTACGGCGGCCTGCAGGTCACCATCGACCGGCCCAGCGTCGACGAAGACGCGCTCGACGCCCAGATCGACCGCATGCGGGAGATGGACAGCACGCTCGTCGAGGCAGACCGGCCGGTGCAGGACGGCGACACCGTCACCATCGACGTGGCCGGCACGCTCGACGGCGATCCGCAGCCCGGCCTCACCGCCGACGACTACAGCTACACCGTCGGATCGGGCGCCATCACCCCTGAGGTCGACGAGCAGCTCGTCGGCGCCACGGCTGGCGTCACGCTCTCGTTCGACTCCACCCACCCCGACCCCGACGAGACCCGCCAGCTCCACTTCGAGGTCGTCGTGAAGGACGTCAAGGAGAAGGTGCTGCCCGAGCTCGACGACGAGTGGGTCGCCGAGGCCTCCGAGTTCGAGACCGTGGCCGAGCTTCGGGCCAGCCTGGCCGACCGCATGACCCGGGTCCGCAAGGCCCAGGCCAACATGGCCCTCCGGGAGAAGGTGGGCGAGGCCCTCGCCGCCCTCGTCACCGACGAGATCCCAGAGGCCATGGTCAACCACGAGATGCAGGACCGCCTGCAGGACCTGGCGATGCGCATCCAAGCCCAAGGCATGCAGCTCGACCAGTACCTCGCCATGACCGGCGCCGACCCGGAGAGCTTCAGCCAGGAGCTCCGGGAGACGGCCGCCAACGGCGTCAAGGTCGATCTGGCCCTGCGAGCCGTGGCCGAGTCCGAGGGCATCGAGTGCACCGACGAGGACCTCGACGACGAGCTCGAGGGAGTGGCGGCACGCGTCGGCCAGACGGCAGACGAGGTTCGAGAGCGCTTCGAGCGCGTCGGTCAGATCTCGGCGGTACGCTCCGACATCAGGAAGCGCAAGGCGCTCGAGTGGCTCCTCGAACGAGCCGAGGTGGTCGATCCCGACGGTGCGACCATCGACCGCAGTGAGCTCGAGCTCCCGGTTGACCCCGACACCGACGACGACGACGAAGAAACGGAAGAGGACTGATGGATGTGATCGGCCAGCACGAGCACGTGGTCCGCAACTACCTCGTGCCCACCGTCGTCGAGTCCACCAACCGGGGTGAGCGGGCCTACGACCTCTACAGCCGGCTCCTCAAGGAGCACATCATCTTCCTGGGCACGCCGATCGACGACACGATCGCCAACCTGATCTGCGCCCAGCTGCTCCACCTCGAGTCCGAGAACGCCGACCGGGACATCAACATCTACATCAACAGCCCCGGCGGCGACATCACAGCTCTCTTCGCCATCTACGACACGATGAGCTTCGTGAAGCCGGACATCTCGACGATCTGCTTCGGGCAGGCTGCTTCGGCCGCCGCTGTGCTCCTCGCAGCCGGCACGAAGGGCAAGCGCCTCGCCCTCCCGCACGCTCGGGTCCTGCTCCACCAGCCGTGGGGCCAGGCCGGCGGCCAGGCCACCGACGTCGAGCTGGCGGCTCGTGAGATCCTGCGCATGCGGATCCAGCTCGACGAGCTCCTGGCCCACCACACGGGCCAAGAAGCCGAGAAGATCCACAAGGACACCGAGCGCGACTTCGTGATGTCCGCCGATGAGGCCCTCGCGTACGGCATCATCGACGAGGTCATCACGGCCCGCTCGCTGGCCGACAACACCGGCCCCATCACGCGGGCTTCCTGAACGGCAGGACGAGAGGCACCGGGGGAACGACGACGTGGCCAAGTTCGGAGACGGTGGAGAGCTGCTGAAGTGCTCCTTCTGTGGCAAGTCCCAGAAGCAGGTGAAGAAGCTCATCGCGGGCCCGGGCGTGTACATCTGCGACGAGTGCATCGACCTGTGCAACGAGATCATCGAAGAGGAGCTCTCCGAGACCTCCGAGCTGCGCTTCGAGGAGCTCCCGAAGCCCCGTGAGATCTACGAGTTCCTGAACGACTACATCATCGGCCAGGACCACGCGAAGAAGATCCTCTCGGTCGCTGTCTACAACCACTACAAGCGGGTCCAGTTCGGCGCCTCGCACCACGATGACGTGGAGCTGGCCAAGTCGAACATCCTGCTCCTCGGCCCCACCGGCTGCGGCAAGACGCTCCTCGCCCAGACGCTGGCCCGGATGCTCAACGTGCCGTTCGCCATCGCGGACGCCACCGCCCTCACCGAGGCCGGGTACGTCGGTGAAGACGTCGAGAACATCCTCCTCAAGCTGATCCAGGCCGCCGACTACGACGTCAAGAAGGCCGAGACCGGGATCATCTACATCGACGAGATCGACAAGATCGCCCGCAAGAGCGAGAACCCGTCGATCACCCGCGACGTCTCCGGCGAGGGCGTGCAGCAGGCCCTGCTCAAGATCCTGGAGGGCACCACCGCATCGGTGCCGCCCCAGGGGGGCCGCAAGCACCCCCACCAGGAGTTCATCCAGATCGACACCACCAACATCCTCTTCATCTGCGGCGGGGCCTTCGCCGGGATCGAGAAGATCATCGAGGGCCGGTTGGGTGCCAACGGCGTCGGCTTCACCTCCGACATCCGCAAGTACGACGAGAAGCAGGCCGGCAAGGTCCTCACCAACGTCCTCCCCGAGGACCTCCTCAAGTTCGGCCTCATCCCGGAGTTCATCGGCCGCCTGCCCGTCATCGGCGCCGTCGCCCCGCTCGACCAGGACGCGCTGATCCGCATCCTCGGCGAGCCGAAGAACGCGCTGATCAAGCAGTTCCAGAAGTTCTTCGAGCTGGAAGACGTCGAGCTCGAGTTCACCGGCGATGCCCTCGAGGCCGTGGCCGACCAGGCGCTGCTCCGTGGCACCGGTGCCCGAGGCCTTCGGGCCATCCTCGAGGAGGTGCTCCTCAACGTGATGTACGACCTTCCTTCGCGCACCGACGTGGAGAAGTGCGTCATCGACCGGAAGGTCGTGCTCGAGAAGGTGAACCCGACTCTGGTCCCGCGCGGCGAGGCGCCTCGCCAGCAGCGCCCCCGCCGAGCAGCGTCCTGAACCTGCCCGACGCGCTGGCCTGGCTGGGTCAGCACATCAACCTCGAGACCGACAAGGCCGTCGCCGGCAAGGTCGAAGGGCTCAAGCTCGACAACATGCGCGAGCTCTGCCGCGTCCTGGGCGACCCGCAGCTCGACCAGCCGACCGTCCACGTCACGGGCACGAACGGCAAGGGCTCCGTCGCCCGGATCACCACCGCTCTGATCGGCGCTCACGACCTCTCCGTCGGCACCTACCTGAGCCCTCACCTCGAGGTCGTCAACGAGCGCATCTCCCGCAACGGCGAGCCGATCAGCGACGACGCCCTCGCCGCGGTCATCACCGACCTGGCCGGCATCGAGTCGCTGCTCGCCCACACCCCGTCGTACTTCGAGCTGCTGACGGCCGCCGCGCTGCGCTGGTTCTCCGACGAGGCCGTGGGAGCCGCAGTGGTCGAGGTCGGCCTGCTCGGGCGGTGGGACGCCACGAACGTGGTCGACGGGGTCGTCGCGGTGCTCACCAACGTGGGCCGCGACCACACCGACGGCGTCGGCGACTGGCGCCGTCACATCGCCGAGGAGAAGGCGGGCATCGTGAAGCCGGGCGCCACCTTCGTGGTGGGGGAGACCGACCCGTCCCTCGAGCCCGTGTTCCAGGCCACGCCGGCCCGCGAGATCTGGCGGCGCGATGACGACTACGGCTGCTCGGCGAACCGCCTTGCCGTGGGGGGTCGCCTCCTGGATCTGCGCACGCCCGGCGCCTCCTACGACGACGTCTACCTCGGCCTCCACGGCGAGCACCAGGGCGACAACGCGGCAGTCGCCCTCGCCGCAGCCGAGGCCTTCTTCGGCCGGCCCCTCGATGACGACCTCGTCCGGGAGGCCTTCGCGGCAGTCCGGAACCCGGGCCGCTTCGAGGTCGTCCGGCGCGACCCGCTCCTCGTCCTCGACGGGGCCCACAACCCCGACGGCGCCCGGGCTGCCATCTCGGCCCTCGACGAGGGCTTCGCCGTCCTCGGTGACCGCCGGCTCGTGGTGGGCACCCTCGACGGCCGGTCGCCCGAGGAGCTGCTCGAGGCCCTCGGTGCCGCTGAGGCCGTCGAGGTCATCTGCTGCACCCCCGATTCGCCCCGGGCCCTGCCGGCCGAGGCGCTGGCCGAAGTGGTCGCCCAGCTCGGCGGCACGCCCCGGGTCGTCCCAGAGGTGGGCAAGGCGCTCCAGCACGCCCTCGACGCGGCGGCACACGACGACGCCGTCCTCGTCACCGGCAGCCTCTACACGGTGGGAGCAGCCCGCGCCGCCTGCCGCAAGCTCGGCCTCCTCTAGCTGCGCGAACTGTGTCTGACACAGTTCGCGCAGGGGATTTCCGGGTGTGCTCGGCCCGCCCGTACCCTGCGGGCATGAACCGCACCTTCGTGATGTGCAAGCCCGACGCAGTGGAGCGCGGCCTCGTCGGCGAGATCGTGTCCCGGCTGGAGCACAAGGGCCTGACCCTCGTGGCCGCCGACCTGCGCTCGGCTGACAAGGCCTTGGCCGAGGAGCACTACGCCGAGCACTCCGACAAGCCGTTCTACGGCGAGCTCGTCTCGTTCCTCACCCGGTCGCCCGTCTTCGCCATGGTCCTGGAGGGCCCGGCCGACAACACCTTCTCCCTCGTCCGAAAGCTCGTCGGCGCCACCAAGGTCGATGACGCCGAGCCGGGCACCATCCGCGGCGACTTCGCCACGATCACCACCGAGAACCTGGTCCACGCGTCCGACGGTCACGAGTCCGCGGCCCGCGAGATCACGCTCTGGTTCCCGAACCTCTAGAAGCTCGGCAGGCAAGGGCACATCACGGGGATGGAGCCGGTCGTAGGGCCCCCGCCTGCCACGGCCTTGCACGGGCGCGATCGGCCGCTGGCCCTCCTGGCCGCCGTCGTAGCCGACGCTCGGGCTGGGCGGCGCGGCGTGGTGATCGTCGACGGCGCCGCCGGGATGGGCAAGACCGCTCTCCTGCACGCTGGGCTGCGTGACGAGCGAGCGGTCGTGGTGTGGGCCGGAGGTGACGAGGCGGAGATCGATGTCGATCACGGCATCATCGACCAGCTGGTCCGGGCTGCCCCGTTGGACCCCGACGTGCGGCGAGACCTGCTTCCCGACGGCGGGGCCGATCCCCTGGCGACCGGTTCCGCCATCGTCCGCATGGTCGACGGTCTCGAGCTGGATCCGTCACGACCTCTCGTCGTCGTGGTCGACGACGCTCAATGGGCCGATCTTCCCTCCCTGCGGGCGCTCGCGTTCGCGGCGCGGCGACTTCGACGCGACCACGTCATGCTCTGCCTGGCCGTTCGAACCGAAGGGCTGACGCACCTTCCGGAGGGGCTGCTGCGGCTGGCCGACGACGAGGGCACCCGGATCCGACTCGGCCCGCTCGCACGGGACGACGTGCGCCGGATCGCCGAGGTGCGTGGTGGCAACCCTGTGAGCGCCCGGGCCGCCGATCGCCTCCTCGAGCACACGCGCGGGAGCCCTCTGCACCTGCAGACCCTCCTCGACGAGCTGCCCCCTGAGGCGGTCAACGCCTCGGGGGAGCTTCCGTCGCCCCGCTCGTTCGCCAACCTGGTGCTCGCCCGGCTGGCGGGCAGCTCCTCTGCGGTGGAGGCCTTGGTGACCGCGGTCGCAGTGCTCGGTGAACCTGCGGAGCTGCACAGGGCGGCACAGCTGGCCGAGCTGGCTGATGCGGTCCCCGCGCTCGACGCGGCAGTCGAGCAGGGGCTGTTGATGGTCGTCGCTCCGAGTCGCGAGCCCGACATGGGGGTTCGGGTGTCCACCCCGCACCCGCTCGTCCGCGCCGCGGTCCTGGGGGA
Organism: uncultured Microthrixaceae bacterium; assembly: GCA_963846555.1. GTDB lineage: Bacteria > Actinomycetota > Acidimicrobiia > Acidimicrobiales > VFJN01 > VFJN01. Next base: position 2,459,445 of record CAWJWI010000004.1, on the reverse strand, counting down.
CCTCCCACTTGGACGACGGGCTGAGCTCCATCGTCGCGCCGCGGAGATCGTGGGGGGCACCGGGGGCCTGCGCCACCGCCTGCTCGGTGCTGTCGCACCTGATGGCGAGCTGTGGAGCGATGCGATGAGCGCGGCAGCCAGGGAAGCTGCGCAGGGCGCTCACGGGTCGGCCGGCGCCCTGCTCTGCCAGGCCGCCCGGGTTGCGCAGACCGACCACGCCCGCGATCAGGCGCTGCTCGACGCCGTGGACAGGTTCATCCTGGCCGGTCGCCTCGACGATGCCGTTGCCCTCCGCGACGCAGTGGACGCCGCAGCCGACTCTCCGCTCCGGAGCTATGTCAGCGGTCGCTTGGCCTACGTGGCGGGCCCGCGGCGCGATGCTCGCGTTCACCTGGCCGCCGGGTGGGATGCGTTGGTCGCCGCCGCCGGTGGGGAGGACGGGCTCTCCGCCCTGCCTCAAGCGGAGCGGGAGCTGGCCGGCCGGGTCGCGGCCATGCGGGCGGTGGTCTGCGTGGATCGGGCCCAGGGCGACGACGCCATCTTGTGGTGTCGTTGGGCGCTGGCCCTCGCGCCGGACCGCGCCGCGTTGGGAAGCACCGCGCACATGCTCGCCGGCGCCCACGCGCTCACCGGGCAGATGGCGACCGGGTTGGAGGTCCTCGACGAGCTGTGCTCGGGACTGGGTCACCCGGGGGAGTCGGCATCGGACCTGGCCGTCGCCGACACCTACAGCGGTCGCGGCTTGCTGCGCCTGTGGACCCACGATCTCGAGGGAGCAGCGGAGGACCTCGAGACCAGTCTGGCTGCGGCCGCTCGGGCCGGATCGTTCGCCGGTCGGGAGACCGCTCGCTTCTACCTGGCCGAGGTGCGCTACCGCCAAGGCCGGTGGGACCAGGCTGTGTTCCTCGCCCAGACGGCTGCGTCCGTCGTCGACGACAGCGATCAGGTCTGGATGTCGACGCTTCCCCATGCGACGGCCGTCCGTCCCCTCGCCGCCCGTGGCGAGCGCGCCGCCCTGCATCACCTCGAGCGGGCCCAGGCCGCGTCGGCTGCGGTCGGATCGGGCATCGGGATCAGCCTGACCCAGGTCGCCGCCCTCGAAGCTGCGGCGTGCGCGCGCGACGACGACCGGGTCATCGAGCTGGGACGAGAGCTGGCGGCCTTCGGCCGGTTGGTCGATGAGCGCCTGGCCCCGTGGCGAGCCAGCTACGGGGAGGCCCTCGCCGCCAACGGCAGGCTGGATGAAGCCGCAGCCGTCGCCGCCGACCTGGCTGACATGGCCGACACCCCTCTCGTGGCCAACGACGCCGCCCGCGCCGCGATAGCGGTCGCCGCCGCACGCGCCGACGCGTCCGCGCTCGATGCCGCGGCGGAGGCTGGCCTCGCTCTCGATGCCGACCGAGTCGGGCCCTATCCGAGGGCCCGCTTGGAGCTGCTGGCGGGGCGAGCCTGGCGCCACCGCGGCGAACGCCGCCGGGCGCTGGCCGTCCTCGAACAGGCCCAGGAGCGGTTCGACGCCCTCGGCGCTGGGCCGTGGAGCGCGCAGGTCGAGCGGGAGACGGCGGCGTCCGGCCTGCGGCCCTCTCGGCGCAGCGTCAGAGCGGGGGCCGCCCTCACCCCCCAAGAGCAGGCCGTCGCCCAGCTGGCGGCCAGGGGCCTGACGAACCGGGAGGTCGGCTCCGAGCTGGTCGTGAGCGCCAAGACCGTGGAGCACCACCTGAGCCGGATCTACTCCAAGCTCGGGATCCGCTCCCGAACCGAGCTGGCCCGGGTCCACGACGAACGGGGCCGCTGACCCTGACGCGACGAACGTCGGGGGTCTCCCCGATGCGAAGGCGCAGGTGGTCAGTCAAGGTCGACGCGTGCGATACCTCGTCGATCTGAGCACAGACGAAGACGGTCGGGTCTCGGGACAGGTGGCTGCGGCAGATCAGCAGCCGGTCCCGTTCTCCGGATGGCTCGAGCTGCTCCGCCTCCTCGAGGACCGTGCTGACGTCAGCCCTCAGAACCGACAGGAGATCCCATGGGACGGATGACCAAGATCACGGCGGCCGCCGCTTCAGCACTGCTGGTGCTGGGCGTGGCGGCCTGTGGAGACGATGACGAACCGGAGGCCACGACCGACACCACCGAGGCGTCCACCGACGACACGGGTGCTCCCGCCGAGGGCGACAACGCCGCCTTCTGCGACGCGGTCGTCGAGTTCAACAGCGCTGTCTTCAGCGTCGACATCGAAGAGACGTCCTCCGAGGCGGAGATCACGGCCGCCGGCGAGGAGTTGGCGCCGATCTTCGCGACGGTCGCCGAGAACGCACCCGACGAGCTGGCCGACATGGCTGACGAGCTCAACGACGCCATTCAGCCTCTGACCGAGGGGGACTCCCAGGCGTTCGACCAGGACTCGACCTTCGAGACCTACACGGAGTTCGTGGGCGGGGCCGTCGACTCGTGCGGCTTCGACAAGACGGCGATCACCGCTGTCGACTACGCCTTCGAAGGCGTTCCGGCGACGATCCCGGCCGGCATCTCCGCCTTTGCGCTGGTCAACGAGAGCGACGCCGAGGAGCACGAGATGATCGTCTTCCGCAGGGCCGACGGAGTGGACCTGTCCTTCGAGGAGATCCTGAACCTCTCCGAGGAGGAGTCCGAGACGAAGGTCGAGTTCAAGGGTGCGGGCTTCGCCCCGCCGGGCGGAGAGAGCGGCACCCTCATGGAGCTGACTCCAGGTGACTACGCCATGGTCTGCTTCATCCCCGTTGGCGGGGGCGAGGACGGACCCCCGCACTTCACCCAGGGGATGATCGAGGAGTTCACCGTCTCCTAGCCGCTCCCAACGGGTGGGGAGCGCCGGTCTCGGGTGAGGCCGGCGCTCCTCCGCGCCCCAAGTGACGCACGCCATACCACGTGGCGGGCCGAGATTGTTGCATTACCGTTACGAAGCGTAGGCTGACGGCCCAGATGGCGCCGCGGGTCGACCCGCGCGCTCCGAGCACTCATGAGTAGGCTGCCCCAACCGGTGGCAGCGAGCGGAGGCCTTGCCGCGATGTCCGAGAACGTCCTCTCTTCGATCATGGGTCGCGACATGGCCGTCGACCTCGGCACGGCCAACACGGTCGTGTACGTGCGCGGGCGCGGCATCGTGCTCAACGAGCCCTCCGTGGTGGCCGTGAACGTCCGCGATGGCCGGCCTCTTGCCGTCGGCGTCGAGGCCAAGCGCATGATCGGGCGCACCCCGGCGCACATCCAGGCCATCCGCCCCTTGAAGGACGGCGTCATCGCCGACTTCGAGATCTGCGAGAAGATGCTCCGCTACTTCATCCAGAAGGTGAACAACCGGCGCTGGAGCAAGCCCCGCATGGTCATCTGCGTCCCGTCGGGCATCACCGGCGTCGAGCAGAGGGCCGTGCAGGAGGCCGCGGAGTACGCCGGGGCCCGCAAGCCGGCCTACATCATCGAGGAGCCCATGGCGGCCGCCATCGGCGCCGGCCTCCCCGTGCAGGAGCCCACCGGCAACATGATCGTCGACATCGGCGGCGGCACCACCGAGGTGGCGGTCATCTCCCTCGGCGGCATCGTGGCCAGCCAGTCCGTCCGCGTGGGCGGCGACGAGCTCGACGACGCGATCGTCCAGTTCATCAAGAAGGAGTACAGCCTCGCCGTCGGAGACCGCACGGCCGAGGAGGTCAAGATCGCCCTCGGGTCGGCTTGGCCGCTCGAGGAGGAGCTGCACGCCGAGATTCGCGGGCGCGACCTCGTCACCGGCCTGCCCAAGACGATCGTGACCACCACCGAGGAGATCCGCGAGGCGATGGAGGAGCCGGTCTCGGCCATCACCGACGCAGTGAAGGTCACCCTCGACAAGACGCCTCCGGAGCTCGCGGCCGACATCATGGAGAAGGGCATCACGCTCGCCGGTGGCGGTGCGCTGCTGCACGGCATCCAGGCCCGCCTCCATCACGAGACCGGCATGCCCATCGTGATCGCCCCCGACCCCCTGCACGCCGTCGCCATCGGCTCGGGTCAGTCGCTGGAGGAGTTCGAAGCGCTCAAGGGCGTGCTCTTCTCATCGACAAGCCACTGACGCCCGGCTCGTAGCCCGTGGCTCTCTCCCGGCGCACCGGCCGATCCCGTCTGACCCTCGCGCTGCTGGTCCTGACGTCGCTCGCCGTCCTCACCCTCGACTTCCGCGACTCGGGCATCGTCTCGGGCGCTCGACGGGTGGCCAGCACGGTGTTCTCTCCGTTGCGGGGGGCAGCCGAGACGGTGAGCGAGCCCTTCACGGACGCATGGCACGGGATCACCGACTACGGCGACCTCGAGGACGACAACGCCCGGCTCCGGGCCGAGCTCGACGAGATCGCGGGCGAGCGGGTCCTGGACGAGGATGCGGCCGAACAGCTCGCCGCTCTCCTCGACCAGCTCGACATCGACTGGGTCGGTGACATCCCCACCGGCACCGCTCGAGTCGTGGCTGGGCCCGCGTCGAACTTCTCGCACACCATCGAGATCGACAAGGGCGCCGACGCCGGCTTCAAGGAGGGCATGCCCGTCGTCACCGGAGCGGGGCTGGTCGGCAAGCTCGTGCAGGTCAGCTCGAGTCGGTCGGTGGTGCAGCTCGTCACCGACCCCGACTTCGCCGTCGGCGTCCGGCTCATCCCCAGCGACGTGCTCGGGACGGCCCGTGGCCGCGGTGAGGGCGAGGACCTCATCGTCGATGCCAACCTCGCGGACGACGCCGAGGTGCGACGGGGCACCTCGCTCACGACGAGCGGCGCCGACCGCAGCGCCTTCCCGGCGTCGATCCCCGTCGGCAAGGTCCGTGACACCCGCGAGGGGAGCGGCGGCCTGACCCTCGACCTCGTGGTCGAGCCCCTCGTCGACACCACGCGCTTGACCTTCGTCACCGTGCTCCTCTGGGAGAGCACGCCGTGATCGCCGACGGTCCCCTCGTCGTCGCAGCCCGCGTCTCGCTGCTCCTGGTGCTGGCCCTCACCTTCCAGCTCTCGGTTGCCTCCCGCGTCGAGGTGCTCGGTGTGCAGGGCGACATCATGCTGCTGGTGGCCGTGGCGGCGGGATTGGCCACAGGACCCGACAGGGGAGCCACGCTCGGATTCGTGGCCGGGATCAGCTTCGATCTGCTGCTGCAGAGCCCGTTCGGCCTGTCTGCGCTGACCTACGCCATCGTCGCCTACGTGGCCGGCTCGCTCCAGGACTCCGTGCTGAGGGCGGCATGGTGGATCCCGGTCGGCACCGCGGCCACCGCCAGCGCTCTGGGTGTCATCCTGTACGGCGTGTTCGGGACGGTCGTAGGGGAGGACCTGCTCGCGCTGTCACTGCTTCGCGTCGCGCTCGTCGTGGGCACGCTCAACGCCCTGGCCGCCCCCGTGGTGCTCCGCTCCGTTCGCTGGGCCACCGGCACGACCGACAGCGTCCGGGCCCGGGCCATGATGCGATGAATCAGGACAACCCTCGACTTCGCCTCTCGGTCCTAGGGGTCGTCGTCTTTGCGCTCTTCGCGTCGCTGTTCGCTCGCCTCTGGTACCTGCAGGTCATGGCCACCGACGAGTTTCAGGTCGAGGCCCAGTCGAACCGCACCCGCACCGTGGCCGTGCAGGCGCCCCGGGGACGCATCCTGGACCGCAACGGCAAGGTGCTCGTCGACAACCGCATCTCGGTGCAGGTCACGATCGACCGCACGGTGCTGGGCGATCTCGACGACGACGAGCGCGCCGCCGTCCTCACCCGGCTGGCCGAGGGCCTGGCCCGCCATGGCCAGCCGACCACGCTGCCGGATCTCGAGGCGCGGGTGGCCGACCAGCGCTACAGCCCCTACGTGCCCGTGCCGGTCGCGGGCGACGTGCCCGAGGAGCTGAAGATCTGGATCGACGAGCACGCCGATGTGCTGCCGTCGGTGGCCGCGGTCCGAGTTCCCGTGCGGCAGTACCACTACGGGAGCCTGGCCGCCCACGTCCTCGGCTACACGGGCAAGGTCACCAAGGAGGAGTTCGACACCCGGGTCGACGCGCCGAAGGCGTACACGCTCAACGACGAGATCGGGAAGTCCGGCATCGAACGCGTCTACGAGGACGACCTCCGCGGCTCGCCCGGCATCACGCTCCTCGAGGTGGACACCGACGGGAACACGATCCGCGCCATCTCCGAGGGCTCGACTGCCCCGGTGCCCGGCGACGACGTCGTGTTGAACATCGACATCGACCTGCAGGCCACCGCAGAGCAGGCCCTGCAGGCGTCGTTGGCGCGGGCCGCCGAGCGTCCGTCGCGGGGGTACTCGGCACCGAACGTCGGCAAGGTGGGCTCCACCGTCGTCCTGGATCCCAACAACGGTGGCGTGCTGGCGATGGCGTCGTTCCCGACGTTCGTGCCGTCGAACTTCGTCGACGGCATCAGCGAGAACGAGTGGAGCGTCCTCAGCGACCCGGCAAACCACCACCCGCTCAACAACTGGGCTCTGCAGGGCCAGTACGCGCCGGGATCCACGTTCAAGCCCTTCACCGCGTCGGCTGCGCTCGCGGCGGGGTTGGTCGCCCCCCAGTCGACCGTCTTCGACACCGGCGTCTTCCAGGTGCCCGGCTGTCGGGGTGACTCCTGCCTGTTCCGGAACGACGGCAGCAAGGCCTACGGCACCGTGGACCTGCGCCGGTCGCTCACCGTGTCGTCCGACTTCTACTACTACAACCTCGGTGCCCGGTTCTGGGTCGAGCAGGACGCGCTCGGCGGCCCGGAGCGCTTCGCGGAGCTGCTCGAGCTGTGGGGCTTCTACCGTGACACCGGCATCGACCTCACCGGCGAGCAGGAGGGGCGCATCCCCTCGCCGGAGTGGCTCACGTCCTACTGCGAGCAGGCCACGTGCCAGGAGGGCGCCGAGACCTGGCGCACCGGTGACAACGTCAACATGGCCATCGGCCAGGGCTCGGTGCTCGTCACCCCGCTGCAGCTGGCCTCGGCCTACGCCACCATCGGCAACGGCGGCGCCGTATGGGAGCCGCACGTGGCCCGGGAGGTCCTCGACGGCGTCACCGGCGAGGTCAAGCGTCGGATCGAGCCGAAGCAGACCGCCACCGTCGAGCTCGACCCGGCCTGGCGGCAGGCGATCATCGAGGGCCTCATCGGCGTGACGACCAGCGAGGGCGGCACCGCGGTCAGCGCCTTCTCCGGCTTCCCGCTGGGCCAGTACCCGATCGCAGCCAAGACGGGCACGGCGCAGGTCAACAACAAGGCCCCCACCGCGGTCTTCGGCGCCTTCGGTCCCGCCTTCAGCCCGCAGTTCGCCGTCTCGGTCCTCCTCGAGGAGTCGGGCTACGGCGGGTCGGTGGCCGCACCCGTCGCCCGCCGGCTCTTCGACGTCCTGTCCGGCACCGTGCCGCTCCCCCCTGCTCCCGAGGGCGGTCAGCTCGTCGACCCGGGCTCGCTCGTGCCCGACGGTGGGGACGTTCGCGACTGATGACCTCCACCACCTTCTCAAGCCGCACGCGCGTGGCGCCCGGAGCATTGGGCAGGACTTCGCGCAACCCGGCCGCGCCGTGGCGCCACCTCGACCTCGTGCTCGTCGGCTGCGTCCTCGCCGTCGGCGCCCTGGGCTGCCTGATGATCTTCAGCTCGACCCGAGGTCGTGATCCCGCCGACTTCGACACCAGCTTCCTGACCAAGCAGATCCTGTTCATGGGCGTCGGGGTCTTGGCCATGATCATCACGGCCTTCTTCGACTATCGGCGCTACAGGGAGCTGGCCCCACTGGCCTACGGCGCCGTGCTGCTCCTGTTGCTGATGGTGGTGACCGGGCTGGGCAGCGAGCGCAAGGGCTCCCAAGCCTGGTTCCAGCTCGGCCCCTTCCAGCTGCAGCCCTCCGAGCTGGCCAAGATCGTCGTGATCGTGACGATGGCGTCGGTGATCGCCCACTTCAACAGCGAGCTCGACGCCCGCCGGCTGGGCATGGTGCTGGGCGTCGCCGGCGTGCCCATGGCGCTCATCATGCTGCAGCCCGACCTGGGGACGACCCTCGTGTTCGTCGCCGTCGGCATGGGGATGCTGCTCATCGGCGGAGCCCGGGTCCGCCACATCGTGGCCCTGACGATCGTCGGGATCATCGGCGTGGCCGTGGTGCTCAACTCCGGGATGCTCGAGACGTACCAGCAGTGCCGCCTCACGTCCTTCCTCGAGCAGGAGAACCAGGACTGTGCCGAGCGCGACTCGGCCTACAACCAGGACCAGGCCAAGGTGGCCATCGGCTCCGGCGCCCTGCTCGGCACCGGCGTGTTCCAGGGCACCCAGACCCGGCTCGACATCGTCCCCGAGCAGCACACCGACTTCATCTTCACGGCCCTGGCCGAGGAGCTCGGCTTCGTCGGCTCAGCCACCCTTCTGGCCCTGCTGTCGATCATCTCGTGGCGCATCTGGCGCACAGCCCAGCTGGCCCGCGACCCGCTCGGCACCCTGATCTGCGTGGGCGTCCTGTCGATGTTCGTGTTCCAGGTCTTCGAGAACATCGGGATGACGATGGGGATCATGCCCGTCACCGGCATCCCCCTCCCGTTCATGAGCTACGGCGGTTCCAGCACCCTCACCGCCTTCATCGCCATGGGCCTCGTCCTCAACGTCCACATGCGCCGCTTCAGCTGACCCGTCCCCGAGGTTGGGGGCATGGTGGTGCCGGGAGGGGACCGTGGTGCCCCGAACCCAGGGGTTGGGGCGAGGTTGGGGGCATGGCGGTGCCCGGTGGGGACCGTGGTGCCCCGAACCTCAGGCGGCCCGGCGCATACCGGTGTCGAGGACGATCCCCTGCACCCAGCTCTCCTCGTGGACGAGCTGATACCAGGTGAACCGCAAGGTGAGAAGGCCGGCGGCGGCCGCCTCGGCATCACGTCGGCGGTCGCGCTCGAAGTCCTCCAAACGTGTGTGCCAGGCCCGCCCGTCGCCCTCGATGACGAGTGCCCAGTCGGGGATGAGGCCGTCGACCCGCTGATCCCCGCTGCACCGCCCCGGGAACGGGGCCTCCCAGAGGATCGGCGGGAGCTGTGGGAGGCGAAGGACCCGGGCCAGCACGACCTCGAGCTCGGATCGACGGGGCAGGTCGCCTGCGCCGAACCGGTCGAGCGCCATCCGGAGTCGACGAAGGTTGCGCCCACCACGCGGGGCCAGATTGCAGTACCGGTCGCGCACGGCGTCGAGCAACGCCGCCGTCTTGTGGGCCTTGGCGGACAGAGCCTGGCGCAGGCGAGCCTCGCTGACGCACTGCGCCAGATCGATGAAGACCTGGTCGAGCGTCACGGTCGGGATGCCGCGCACCAGCGTCGAACGGACGTCCACGCCGCGATGGGCGATGGCGAGGCGCCCGCGAGCGTTTGCGCCGGGTTTGATCGTGACCTCGGGCCGGCCGGGGCGAAAGCCGTCGAGCTGGTGGAGCACGGCGGCCGAGCGGTGGGACGCAACAGCCCAGGGCTCGGCCAGGACCGCTGCGGCCACGGAGCGCTCCCAGGTGGGCGGGGCGGCGGAGTGGCCGTACACGGCGGTGTCGAGCGGCACCCACACGCCCGACCGGGTGCGCACGAGGATCGCCTTGGGGCTCAGGCCGGCCTCGAGGGCCTGACGCCTGCTCCACACACCGTGCTGCTTGCGAGAGAGCTGGGCCACGGCCAGATCGGCAGCGGTGGTTCGCATGCACCGAAGTTGATCGAGAAGGGTCTAAATAGCAAGAGCAAATATGCACACCCGAGGTTGGGGGCATGGTGGTGCCTGGCGGGGACCATGGTGCCCCGAACCCAGGGGGACCCGAGGTTGGGGGCATGGCGGTGCCGGGAGGGGACCATGGTGCCCCGAACCCAGGGGGACCCGAGGTTGGGGGCATGGTGGTGCCGAGCGGGGACCATGGCGCCCCGAACCCAGGGGGACCCGAGGTTGGGGGCAGGTGGTGCCGGGAGGGGACCATGGTGCCCCGAACCTCGGTGGTCGGGCGACCGATCGCGTCAGTCGAAGACCGGTGGGCGCTTCTCGAGGAAGGCCGACATCGCCTCGGCCAGCTGACCTGTCTGCGAGGCGAGGAGCTGCGTGCGGTTCTCGAGGTCGATGCCGGCCTGGAGCGAGCCGATCTCCAGCTGGCTCCACATGACCTCCTTGGTCTGCGCGACGCCGTACGGGCTGTTGGCGGCGATCTCGGCCGCCACCTCGAGGGCGGCGGGGAGCAGGTCGCCATCGGGCACGACCCTGGAGACCAGCCCGATCTGGTCGGCGCGGGCGGCGTCGATGATGCGGCCGGTCAGCATCAGCTCCCAGGCCCGGGAGGCGCCGATCAGACGGGGGAGGAGCCAGCTCACGCCGATGTCACAGCCGGACAGTCCGATGCGGACGAACGCCACGTTGAACCGAGCGGTCGCCGATGCGATGCGGACGTCGCTCGCGAGGGCGAGCGCCAAGCCCCCACCCGCGGCGGCGCCGTTGACCGCGGCGATCACCGGCTGCGGCAGGCTGCGAAGCCGGGGGACGAGGGCCGCGATGTGGCGCTGCGTGGCGAAGCCGTCGTGCACCCGGTCGCGGCCCGAGGCGCCCGGAGCGCTGCCGTAGCCGCTGAGGTCGAGCCCGGCGCAGAAGCCGCGGCCTGCGCCGGTGAGGACGACGGTGCGGCACGTGCGGTCCGCGGCGATCGCCTCGAGGGCGTCGTGCAGGCCCTGGACCATCTCGACGTTCATGGCGTTGAGGCGGTCGGGCCGGTTCAGCGTGAGCAGGCGGACCCCGGGGGTCGGCTCGGAGATCTCCACGGTGCTGGTCATCCGCTGAGCCTGGCACGCCCCAGGGCACCCGACACCCGCCCTCACACCGTTCTCGGGCGATCTGCTCGACCAGGAGCGCGGTAGATGGCCCGAGAACGTGAAGTGGGGGGTCAGCCGGCGGCGAGGTCGCCGCGGGGGCCGCGGACAGCGCTCTGGCCCATGTCGGCGTGGTCGGCGGCGGCCCGGCCGCTGCGGTTCCCGGCGTAGGACGAGCTCTGCCTCCGGAGCACCCTGGTGTGGGGGTAGAGCTGGGCGAAGGCGTCGTCGACGGCTGAGGACCGGTCGGCCAGCACGAGGCTCACCGACGTGCCGATCGTGCGCTCGGCATCGGCCCGGGCCGACGCGGTGGCGGCCTGCAGGCGCTCGGCGATGCGCCCCGCGTAGGCGAGCACGAAGGCGTGCCGGAACCGGCGGGGCGTGTCGTAGGGCGGTATGGGCTCGGCCAGCATCGACCGGATGGCGTGCAGCGACAGGGCTGCGAACAGGGTGATGGTGCCGTCGACGTCGGAGCGGTGGCCGACGAGAACGCAGTGCTGGGCCCCCCGGCCGCTGCGGGCCATGACCAGGCGGCAGTCGTTGGCCCGGGCGACCGCGCCGAGGAGGGCGGAGCGGGCACTGGCGTAGGGCGGGTCGACGATGACGGCCTCGGACACGACCTCCTCGCGCCGGGTGGATCCCGCCTGCTGCAGCATCGCTTCGTCGATGGCGTGTCGGGCCATGAGCTCCTGGGCCTTGGCGAGGAGCGTCTCGGCCTCGGCCGGGAACTCGGTGGACTCGGCCTTGGCCAGGAGGGCCTGGACCTTGCGGAGCCAGGTGTCGGAGGGGTGGGACATGGTGCACCTCGGTGCTCTGTGGGCGTTCCGGGGGAAGAAGCTCGCTCCGGCAATGGTCGCAGACGGGTGTGACGATGCCCCTGACCTGGGGCGATGCTCGGCCAGCGGGGTCGATCCAGTACCCTGAGGCGGCCATGGCCGACGTCTGGGCTCGTCTCGAGCCGCACCTCGCCTCGGTGCAGAAGCCAGCGCGCTACATCGGTTGCGAGCTCGGTGCCGAGGTTCCCGCACCCGCCCCCCACAGGGTCGGGTGGCTCCTCGTGTACCCCGACACCTACGAGATCGGCCTGCCCAACCAGGGCCTGCAGATCCTCTACGAGATCCTGAACGAGCGCCCTGACGCCGTGGCGGAGCGCTCGTACGCGCCGTGGACGGATCTCGAAGAGGTAATGCGCCGGGAGGACATCCCGCTGTTCTCGGTCGACACGCACCGCAGCGCCGACGAGTTCGACCTCATCGCCTTCAACCTGTCGTCCGAGCTCGTCTACACGAACGTGCTCAACTGCCTCGACTTGGCCGGCGTGCCGCTCCGCGGCGTCGATCGCACGGCCCAGCACCCCCTCATCGGAGCGGGCGGCCACGCCACGTACAACCCCGAACCCCTCGCCGACTTCCTCGACTTCGTCGTCTTGGGCGACGGCGAGGAGGCCGTGAGCGAGATCAACGAGGTCGTTGCGGCCTGGAAGGCGGGCGGTCGCGCTGACCGGCTCGACGTGCTGCGGGCCCTGGCCGGCATCGAGGGCGTCTACGTGCCGTCGCTGTACGAGGCCCGCTACCTCGACGACGGCCGCCTGGCCGAGACGGCGTCGATCGACCCGGCCGCGCCGGCCATCGTCGAGAAGCGCACGATCGCCGACCTGGGCGACTGGCCGTACCCCAAGCAGCAGCTCGTGCCCCTCACCGAGGTGGTCCACGACCGCCTCAACGTCGAGGTCTTCCGGGGTTGCACGCGGGGCTGCCGCTTCTGCCAGGCCGGAATGATCACCCGCCCTGTTCGCGAGCGGCCCGCCGAGCAGGTGGCGTCGATGGTGCAGCAGGGCCTGCGCCGCACCGGGTACGACGAGGTGGCGCTCACCAGCCTCTCGACGGCCGACTTCTCGGGCATCGAGGACGTCGTCGAGCAGGCCATGTCCGACGAGGTGGGCTGCGGCAACGTCAGCGTCAGCCTCCCGAGCCTCCGGGTCGACGCCTTCACCGTCGGGGTGGCGGCCCAGATCCAGAAGGCGCGCCGCACCGGCCTCACCTTCGCCCCCGAGGCAGGCACGTGGCGCATGCGCCAGGTCATCAACAAGCTGATCACCGAGGAGGACCTGCACGCCGCGGTCGACTCCGCGTTCAGCCAGGGCTGGCGCAGGGTGAAGCTCTACTTCCTCACTGGCCTGCCCACCGAGACCGACGAGGACACGCTGGGCATCGTCGAGCTGGCCGAGCGCTGCGTGCAGCTGGCCAAGGCCAAGGGCCACAACGGCTCGGTGACGGTCAGCGTCGGCGGCTTCGTGCCCAAGCCGTTCACGCCGTTCCAGTGGTTCGGCATGAACACCGAGGAAGAGCTGCGCCGCAAGGTGAACCTCCTGCGCGACGCGGCCAAGAAGGCCAAGAACGTGCAGCTCAAGTGGCACGACACCCGGGCCACCCTGGTCGAGGGCATCGTCAGCCGGGGCGACCGCCGCCTGGGCGCCGTGATCGAGCAGGTCTGGCGCGACGGGGGCACGTTCCAGGAGTGGAGCGAGCACTTCCAGGTCGACCTCTGGACCAAGGCCATGGCCGACAACGGGCTCGAGCTCGACTGGTACGCCTACCGGCACCGCCACGAGGACGAAGTGCTCCCGTGGGACCACCTCTCGGCCGGGCTCCACAAGGACTTCCTCTGGCAGGACTGGCGCGACGCTCTCGAAGAGGTCGGCCTCGAGGACTGCCGCTGGACCCCTTGCTACGACTGCGGTGCGTGCACGGGCTACGGCATCGAGCACGTCGTGGCGTCCGCCGTCCCGCCTGCGGGTGGCAGCCAGGGCACGGGCCAAGACCTGCTCCGCGGTGGCGAGGTGCCCGTCACCCTGCTGCCCCGCAAGCCCGCCGGAGTGGGTGCGTGAAGACCCGCCTGCGGTTCACCAAGCAGGGCAAGATCCGCTTCCTGTCCCACCGCGACCTGGCTCGCGTGTGGGAGCGGGGCCTGCGCCGCACCGGCGTGCGGGTCGCCTACAGCGAGGGCTTCTCGCCCCGCCCCCGGCTGAGCTTCGGCCTGGCCCTCTCCACGGGCTACGAGAGCCTGGGGGAGTACCTCGACATCGACCTCCACCCCGAGGCCGGGATCGGCCCCGCTGAGCTGCCGGCGATCGTCACCCCGGGGCTGCCTCAGGGCATGACGGCGCAGATCGCGATCCACATCGAGCCGGGCACCGAGTCCCTCCAGGCCGCCGTCTCGAGCTCCTCGTGGCAGCTCGAGGTGGTCGGCGCGGAGCGCGCCGCGGTGACCGACGCGATCGAGCGGGCGCTGGCGGCCGACGAGCTCCCGATCACGGTGGAGCGCAAGGGCAGCGAGACCATCCTCGACGCCCGCCCCGCCATCCTCGCACTGGCCCTCACCGAGGCCGAGCCCCCCAACCACTCCGGCGTGACCGCGCTGCACCCGAGCACCGTGCTCACCGCAGAGCTGGCCACCCAACCGCGCAGCCTCCGCCCGGCGGAGCTGTTCCGAGCCCTCGACCCGACGTGGCGCGAGGGCCGGATGCTGCGCACCCACCAATGGACGCTGGTCGACGGCGCCCGCTGCGAGCCGATCCCCTTCGAGGATCCCGGCACGCGCGGCGCGACGTCGATCCCGCACGCAGGGATGCGTGCGTCATGAGAAGGGATCTCCTGAATGACCGATCTCCCCACCGGCACCCCTGCCGACCCCGCCGACAGCACTGATCCGGGCGGCGGGGGCCGTGGCGCCGAGCGCCGGCCCCGTCAGGACGACGACGCCTCCGGCGACAGACCCACCCCAGCGTTCCGGCGCATTCCAGCCCCTGATGACAAGGTCAGCCGCGGCGTCGTGCCCGACGAGGGTGGCCCCGCTCGCCACGTCGCCGGCGGATCGACGACCGAGGCCGATCGGAGCACCAGCCCCAACGCGGGCGAGCCCTCCCCGCGCCCAGATCAGCTTCCCGCCGCCGAGGCCCGGGATGCCCGCCGTCAGCAGGTGACCGACGCGGACCGGGCGAGCGACAGCGACGACGGGCCCGACGGCGAGTCGGCGGCGGCCAAGCGCCGCCGGCGTGGCTCCCGGGGCGGCCGCAACCGGAGCCGGGCCCGAACCCCCGAGGAGGCCGGAGCCAGCGGCGAGGCATCCGAGCGCGACCCGGAGCTGCCGGATCGGCACCGGGAGGGCAAGCCGGCCACGGTCGAGGCGGCCGAGGCGGCGCTCGTCCGCAAGGCCCCAGCGGAGCCGGCCGCAGATCGCAGGCCTCGGATCGGCGACTCGATGCCGGCCCCGACACCCCCCGGCCAGAGCGGGGGAGCAGACAGCGACGACGACGGACCCCGTCGCAAGCGCCGCCGGGGCGGCCGCGGGCGTGGCTCCGGCAGCGGAGGCGGAGGCGACCAGCAGCAGCAGACAGCAGCCGCAGCAGCGCCAGGGCTCAGGCCGCCAAGGCGGCCGAGGCGGGCGTGGGGGATCGCCGGTCGAGGCGGTGCTGCCCACCGGGGGCGTCGACCTCGACGATGACGTCCTGGAGGCCCGCCGGGGCCGTGAGCGCAACGGCCGGCCCGTCGGCCGCTACCTGATGGCGGTCCACAAGACGGACAAGGCCACCCAGATCGCCGTGCTCGAGGGGCGCAACCTCATCGAGCACTTCGTCTCCAAGCCGTCCGACGACGTGTCGCAGATCCACGGCAACATCTACCTGGGCAAGGTCCAGAACGTGCTGCCGGGCATGGAGGCGGCGTTCGTCGACATCAGCACGCCCAAGAACGCGGTGCTGTACCGCGGCGATGTCCACTACGACCAGGAGGACATCGAGGGGGGCGGCAAGGGCAAGAACCAGAGCAACCTGCGCATCGAGCAGATGCTCAAGGCCAAGCAGACGATCATCTGCCAGGTCACGAAGAACCCCATCGGGGCCAAGGGCGCCCGCCTCACCCAGGAGGTGTCGCTGCCCGGGCGGTTCGTCGTCCTGATCCCGAACAGCTCCACCTACGGCATCTCCAAGCGCCTGTCCGACGACGAGCGCAAGCGCCTCCGGAACATCCTCGACACGGTGAAGCCGAAGCAGCACGGCGTGATCGTGCGCACCGCGGCCGAGGGCGTCACCGACCAGGAGATCGAGACCGACGTGCGTCGGCTCCTCGACCAGTGGAACCAGATCGACGCCCTGGCCAAGAAGTCGCAGGCTCCCGCCCTGCTCTACCGGGAGCCGGACATGGCCGTGCGGGTGATCCGGGAGGAGTTCAACAACGACTACCGCCAGGTCGTCATCGACGACCGGGAGCTCTTCGAATCGGTGCGGGACTACGTGTCGAGCATCAGCCCCGAGCTGGCCGACCGCGTCGAGCTGTTCGACCCGAGCTCTGAGAAGCTCCCCCTCTACGAGAAGCTCCACATCCACGAGCAGCTGCACAAGGCCCTCGACCGCAAGGTGTGGCTGCCCTCGGGCGGGTCGCTGATCATCGAGCACACCGAGGCCCTCACGGTCATCGACGTGAACACCGGCAAGAACGTCGGCACCTCGAACCTCGAGGAGACCGTCTTCCGCAACAACCTCGAGGCGGCCACCGAGATCGCCCGACAGCTGCGGCTCCGAGACGTCGGCGGCATCATCGTCGTCGACTTCATCGACATGGAGATCAAGCCCAACCGCGACCAGGTCACCAAGGTCTTCCGGGACGCGCTGGCCCGGGACAAGACCCGCACCCAGGTCTTCGAGATCTCCGAGCTCGGCCTCTGCGAGATGACCCGCAAGCGCATCGGGGAGGGCCTGCTGGAGAGCTTCGCCGGCCGCTGCCCCACCTGCGAGGGCCGAGGCGTCGTCATCGACCCGGACCTCCTGCCCCCGGATTGAGGGTTCGGCCGGCCGCGGGGTAGCATCGTCCGTCCCGCATCGGCGCGCCTGCTCGGGCGTGCACATCAGGAAGAAGCCCATGTACGCAGTGATCAAGACCGGTGGCAAGCAGGAGAAGGTCGAGTCTGGCCAGGTCCTCAACGTCGAGCTGCTCGGCAAGGAGATCGGTGACGAGGTCACCTTCACCCCCGTGCTCTTCGTCGATGGCGACACCGTGCTCGCCACCCCGGATCAGCTCTCGGGCGCCAGCGTGACGGCCAAGGTCGTCGGCGAGGCCAAGGGCCCGAAGATCAACGGCTTCACGTACAAGAACAAGAGCAACCAGCGGAAGCGCTGGGGCCACCGTCAGCACTACAGCGCCATCGAGATCACCGGAATCTCGAAGGGCTAGGGAGACACCACATGTCCAAGACCAAGGGCGGCGGTTCCACCAGGAACGGCCGCGACTCCAACGCCCAGCGCCTCGGCGTGAAGTGCTTCGACGGCACCGAGGTCACCGCGGGCACGATCCTCGTGCGCCAGCGCGGCACCAAGTTCCACCCCGGTGAGAACGTGGGCCGGGGCGGCGACGACACGCTGTTCGCCATGGCCGACGGCAAGGTGAAGTGGGGCCTCCGCAAGGGCCGCAAGCTCGTCGACATCCTCCCCGCCGACTCGTAGCTCACCCAAGAATCTGTTGACGGCCCCGGGCAACGCCCGGGGCCGTTGCGCGCCCCGATCCGGCTAGTCCAGATGACCCACGGAAAAAATCCGCCCAAAGGCGTATCCTTCTCGTGAGAACAGACGATAAGGGCGATCCGCGCGCTGATGGCCACTCTCTGTGGCGAACGGATTGCGCCAAGAGAATATCCGGGAAAGCCGTAACCTCAAATCGTAGGGAAGCGATAACCACGACGGAGGGAACCATCTTGGCGGGTGGTTCCGCAGAAGCGGAAGCAAGATGATCGGCGGAGCAGTGCAACCAACGGCAACGGCGGCGAACGCTTCGGCGTACCCATCCCCAGCAGGCGCCCGAAGGCGCGGCGAGCGGGGCGTTGCCCTTGTCGAGTTCGCAATTGTGATGCCCCTTGTCTTCGCCCTGCTCTTCGGGATCATGGAGTTCGGCAAGGGCTACAACGACTACCAGTCCCTTCGCCAGGGAGTGCGAGAGGCCGCACGAGCCGGTTCCGTGGACAACTACCGCGGGTACGACTCGGCTCCGCTGCTCGGAACGATTGCGTCGTGCTCCCGGGCCGCCGACCCGCTGGCTGTCAGGAAGCTGATGTGTCTGACCAAGCTCGAGTCTGACATCGGGACGACTCTGCGGGTACGGGTCGTGTACACGGCCCCCGTGTCAGGTGACAGCGCCGATGACGGTGCCGTGAAGGTGTGCGCCCAGCGAGCGTTCGAGCCGGTGACCGGCTTCATCCCCGGCCTGACCAACATCAAGTTCAAGACGGAGATCGAGATGCGAATGGAGAAGCCGATCCCGGCAGGGGTGACGCCTGGGACGGCCTACTCGGAGACTGCGCCGTCGGGAGGGTCCTGGTCATGGTGCTGACCGACAGCGAAACGGCGCATCGCCAGCGAGTCGAGGGCGACGACGGCGTCGTCATGATCCTGTTCGCACTGGCCATGACAGCGATCCTCATCTTCGCCGCATTGGTCATCGATCTCGGCGACGCCCGTCAGACGAGCCGTCAGGCACAGGCCTCGAGCGATGCCGCGGCACTCGCTGGAGCGCAGTACCTACCGCTCACTGGGACCGATGCGACCGCTGCAGCCACGGCGAAGGGAAAGGCGGCCGACTACGCCGCTCGGAACATCCTCGGCACGGCGTCAGCGCCATCGACCGCCGCATGCCCGACAGGCGTCCCCCTCAACGCCAGCTGCTACACGGTGAGCGGGTCGTCCATCACCGTGGCGACCCCCTTCCAAGGGAACTACGGACTGATCTACGTATCCGTGTGCAAGGGGACTGAGGCCTTCTTCGGCAAGGTCGTCGACAGCGCTGGTTCGAACGTCTGTCGCCAGGCGGTCGCCCGACGGTACGGCGGTGCGGCGATCATCGGGGCGGGCGTCATCGCCCTCCGCGAGGGCAGCGGGTGCGTCGACTACGACCTCCGAGGCAGCGCCGGAACCATCATGAACGTGACTGGGGCGGTGATCGCCAACTGTGAGGAGTCACCGCCGAACAACTTCAGCGGAGGCAACGCCGCGATCAACGCCACCGGCTTCTACTCAGTCGGGACATGCCCTAACCAGGACGCGTGCGTGGGGAACCACGCCGTCACGCCCACGATCCCGATGTCCGGCCCAGTCACCGATCCGTTGGCCTCACTGCCCGAGCCGACGGCATCTGACCCGACGTTCACCCACGTCACTGTGTCCGCCTACAACGCCTTGTCTTGCCTAGACGGCCTCTACCGGGTGACGGGGACCGGCACCGTCACCGTGAAGAGCACCTGCGCAGGGAAGACAGCCTTCACGTTCCTGGTCCAGGCCGGCCTGGGCGGCAACCTGAAGGACGAGTTCGAGCAGACGGCACCAGCCACGGGGACCTACAAGGGGATCAGCCTCTTCATGGCGCGGAACAACGCCTCCACCATCGAGTGGAACGGCAACTCCCACGCCTCAGCTCTCTACAACGGCACGGTGTACGCACCTGCAGGAAGCGTCGACTGGGGCGGCAACATCGACGTGATGGTGAACGGTCAGGTCATCGCCCAGGACTTCCTGCTCCACGGCGGCGGGGGTCCGAAGAACTGGGGCTTCGCGGTCAACCCACCGACCGATGTGGTGCCGGTCCACTTCGACGACGACATCGGCCTCGAGCTGTGAGCTGCTCCCCTCGAAAGAGTGACAGGGGTGCGACCCTCCCGGAGTACTCCCTTCTCATCGCCTTGTTCATCCTCGCTGTCATCGGTGGCCTGCAAGCGCTCCAGGACGGGGCCCAGGACGAGTTCGCGGCGCAGAAGGTCGACATCAGCGACACCGGCCCCACGGGGACCATCGCACCGACATCGACGACCGCAGCCACGGTGCCAGGTCCGACCACGAGAGCACGACCACGACCACGACCGCACCGACGACAGTTCCGACCACGACGACCACGCTTCCACCGACCATGGTCGCCGGCTGCGCCTCCTCAGATACATGTACCTTCAGCGTGAGCAGCCCGCCCCCCGGAGCGACGTACGCCTGGACCACCACCATGGGGCTGGCTCCGGAAGCGCGGCAACCTTCTCTCACACCCGCCCGAAGAATGCTGGAGGCTATTCCGTCACGGTCGTCGTGGGACCGGGAACCCGTACTCTTACGGCGTCGGTCAGCTGCTCGAACGGCAACAACACGACGTGCACGGCGAGCACGCCGTAGACAACCCGCCGTACCTCGGGCGGGAGCGTCCGCCGAGAAAGTGATGCTGAAGCCGTAACACCGGAGGTGCCCGCCAGCGATTGCCCGGTCGATGATGCGAGCGTGGGCAAAGCGGGTGCGATGGTGGTTGCCGTCGGGGCACCAGTCAGAAGAACGCGGGGCGACGCTGGTCGAGTACTCCATGCTGATCGCACTCGTGGTCGTCGTGAGCCTCGGGTCGATCTCCTTTCTGGAGCGCTCCAGCGACGACGAGTTCCAGGATCGCAGCGACCGGGCAGGCAACCCCGACGGAGCAGAGGCGGGAAGTCCGGGAGCTCAACTGGTGGGACCACCGGAGGGACGACCACGGGGGGCACGACCGGTGGAACCACGGGCGGACCTCCCACTGCGCCGTCCGCTGTCGCTGTCAGCAGCATCACCGGGACTGGGACCCAGGACGCCAGCGACTGGGTGGCAACCGTCCCCGTAGTCGTCCGCGACTCCGGCGGCGCGTTGGCAGCGGGTGTCCTGATCACGGGGACTTGGAACCCCGCCGTGACGGGTTCGACCGTGTCGTGCACGACCTCCGGCGACGGTCGGTGCATCTTCACCCAGAAGGACATGAAGCGGAATGGGAGTGGCTCCATCCCCTCAGTCACCTTCACGGTCGACGGAATGAGCTTCCCATCGAGCCAACCACCGGCGACGTACACGTTGCCGAGCCCTGCGCCCTCAGTCACGGTGGCACGCCCGTGAGGCGAACAAGTGAACGCGCCAAGAGCAGACCGGATCGAGGGGCGGTGCTCGTCGAGTTCGCGATCCTCGTCTTTCCACTCTTCACGATCTTGTTCGGGATCGTCGAGTTCGGTTCGGCTTACTCGCAAAACCTCGACGTGCGCCATGGTGCTCGAGAGGGAGCCCGACTGGTCGCCGTGAACTACAAGCCTACGGCGGCCACTGGCGATGCCCAATCCGTCTTGATCCGAGCGGAGGTGTGTGACCGCATGGGTGCGAGCTCGTCAACCTCCGTGCAGCTCGAGCGGAGTGGGACTGCGGCTGGGACGAGCTTCGCCACCGTTCGGGTCTCGAAGCCTCTGAACCAGCTCACAGGCTTCCTCGACTTTGCGCTGAAGAACGTGACGCTCACGAGTTCCGTGAAGACACGACTGGAACAGGACGCGCAATGGAACGGAACGGGGATGGTGGCATGTCCATGAGAACGCGTCGAGGGACGGGCGACGCCGGGATGGCGATCGTGCTGGTGGCGATCATCCTCGTAACACTCATGGCCTTCACCGCGATGGTGCTCGACATCGGGGCGACCTACAACCTGCGCCGTCAGGACCAGAGTGCAGCTGACTCTGGTGCGCTGGCGGCAGCGGCATCGTTGCTCGGCACGCCGGCGGACCTCGCAACTCAGGCAAAGCAATACGCGAACGACACCCTCGGCGTGAGCCTCACAAGCCAACAGTGGAACTCGTGCCCTGCCTTGTCCGGTTGGGCGGGAGTCTCAGGAACCAGCTGCGTGAGCCACAAAGGACAGTCTGTTCACGTGAGGATCCCACTACAGAAGTACAACACCACGTTCGGCCGGGTTCTCGGACGGTCGACTATCGATCACAGCGCGTTCGCGATCGCCGGGCTGCGCCCGGCGGGGTTCGGGGGGGTCCTGCCCTTCGCAGTCACAGGCGCGTCAGCCTCGGGCGGTTTCGGTTGCCTCAAGTCGAACTCGAACGGTCAAGCGTCTCCGTGGTGTGGCTCGACCAGCGGCAACTTCGGCTTTCTAGACTTCGGCCAGTTCGGAAACTCCGACCTCAACACTACGAAGAGCTGTGGAAACGGGGGTTACAACGCGAGGGTCCGGGCCAACATCGCGATGGGCGCCGACCACGATCTGAGCGTCATCAACGGAGCACCGCACGGCGCTACGCGAGTGGTCGACATCTCAGCCTGCAACCAGAACCCCTCTACGGAGCGCCCTAACGCTGCCGACACACAGACTGGCAACAACGAGGACGATGTCACTGAGGGAATGTTCTATCGAGCTGCCAACTACTCCGACGGGAGCCCATCTCGTCTCCGCCGCTCTGCGCCTCAGCTCTTCGGTGGGTCAGGCGCATCGACGGTAACCGTGTTTGGACGGACGAACGAAGACAACAACCCGTTGTGGCAGTTCATCCCGCCGAACTACGGGCCTGGCCAGTCCACCACGGCAGACATCCCGAACTCCTGCAGACGAAACCAGTTCGTCGACAGCAACAACAACTACACGCTGGCCAACGTGCCAACTGCGGTGCAGACGTTCCTGAACCCCTACAACCAACGGGATCGCGTACCAGGGCTCCTGCAGCGCTGCATCGCCCACTACATGGGCAACTCCTGGAACGGTTTCCCGCTGAGCGGTGTCTTGACCCCTGCCGAAGCCTCGGCCGGTTGCAGCCCGCCGAAGTGCGACGACCCGGTGTTCGCTCGAGACGACACGCCGAACGAGCAGCCCAACCTTGCTGAGATCCAGTACACGCCGCGGTTTGCGTACGTTCCCGTGATCTCGGCATTTCCTCCGGGTCAGAGCAATGCCGTGGACCTTCTCCGATTCCGTCCGATCTGGATCCAGCGCCTCCTCATCGAGACCCCCGGCTCGGACACAATCTGGGACCCCGGCGTCACACCAGCGGCGCCGACATCTGGTAGTTACCAAAGGGTTGGGGAGGTGAGCGTGTTCGTGTTCCCGGACGGCATTCTGCCGAACGGGCTTGCCGATCCGATGGCAGCCTTCGAAATCAACAAGAACCGCTTCATCACGCTCATCCGGTAGGCGCTATCGGTCAGAGGTTCGATCTGGATACGGCCTCAACAGAAAATCTTTGACTGACCGCGACATTTCGTTACAGTCTGCGCTAGAGCCACCACGTTGGGTGGCAGAAGGGCGCAGCTCAGGGGTGGAGGCCCCGAACGGAGTGCAGCGGGAGGTACAGCCAGGTGCGGCCTTCACCGGAAGCGGGGCACGGCTCGTCTGACCGGGGTGCGGTGATCGTCGAGGCCGCCTTCATCCTGCCCATCCTCTTCCTCCTGATCTTCGGGATGATCGAGATCGGCGGTGCCCTGAAGTCGTACTCCAGCGCGGCGAACGCCGTGCGGGCCGGAGGGCGCATGGCCAGCGTGGCTGGCAACGACGCCATGGCCGACCAGCTGATCCTGCGAGCGCGTCGGTCGAGGAAACGGTCGGCCTCGGGACCGGCGAGGTCGAGTACGTCGTGATCTGGCACGCCTCGGGCCCGGGGACCGTCTCCGCCAGCCGACTGCCTGCAGGCCACCCCGGCCAGCCCCAACACCACCTCCGTCGGGCGCACGGTGCCCGGCGGAACGGGCATCGTGCAACGTCTACTTCCGGCCGCAGGCGGCCGACGGGCGCCTTCGACATGGCCGCCGGGAAGGCGGTCCAGCCGGCCACCTACTACTTCGGCTGCACCGGGCGCTCCGACCTCGAGGCGCCCCACAAGGTCGACTGCAACTGGCCCGGCCACGAGCCGCAAGATCGAGACCTCACCCCGCGGGCGTCACCCCGGTGCAGACCCCCGACTTCGTCGGCGTCTACGTCAAGGCCAGCCACCGCTACTTCACCGGGATCCTCGGGCGCGACCCTCACGATCACCGACCGCGGCATCAACCTCCTCGAGCCGCAGGGCTACTCCCTCGACGTCATGACCCGCTCCGAGACCACCCGTGCGGACCGCGGGCGCCACGATCTCGAGTTCGGCCTTCGTGCTCCCGCTCCTCGCTGCTCCTCGCCTTCGGCACCGTCGAGATGGGCCTGGCCTGGGTGGCCAACAACCGGGTGGAGGGCTCGACCTCCACCGCGGCTCGCATTCGGCGCCAGCAGCGGGAGCCTGCCGGAGGCCGACGAGAGCATCCTCCTGTCCCTGAAGAGCTCGCTGCCCGCCGAGGAGCTGGCCCGCTCGATCGGGTCATCGTGTTCAAGCCGAGCGACGCCAACGGCACGGTGCCAGCCAGCTGCATCAAGGCGCTCCGGCGCGACCAGTCAGATCGGCGTGTCCACCGGTGCAACACCTACACCGGGGCCACGGTGCGGGCGGTCACCGACAGCACGTCCACGATGGACTCTGGGCAGCGCCGACGACTTCTGGGCGCCGACATCCGCAAGGACACCCTCGCCGGCCCCCCGACTGCATCGGGGTGTGGCTGCGCACCGTCCACGAGGACAGACCGGCACCTTCTGGACCGACTTCACGATCACCAAGGCGAGCATCTACCGGATCCAGCCGGACATCAATGGCTGAGCAGAACGGGGAGCACCGATGGCACCCACACGAGGCACGGGCGACCAGGGCGTCGCCCTGATCCTGACGGCCCTGCACCTCGTCCCCCTGATGATCTTCGCAGCCTTCGGGGTCGACCTGGCCAGCTGGTACTGCCGTATCAGCTACCTCCAGAAGTCCGCCGACGCCGCCGCCCTGGCCGGCACCGTGTGGATGCCCGACCTCGCCAAGGCCATCGACGAGGCCAAGGCCAGCCTGCGGGCCAACGGCGTCGTCGACAAGGACGAAGGCGGCACCGACAACGTCGACGTGGTGATCGAGCGAGGCTCGCGAGCCCACCTCGCTCCGCGTGACGGTCACCGACAACAGCGCGACGCGCTACTTCTCCCAGGTGTTCGGCGCGGTGACCAGACCCTCACCCGCTCCGGCGAGGCGGAGTACAACCTTCCCCTCCCGCTCGGCAGCCCCCTCAACTACTTCGGTGGCGACTGCCACGAAGACCGAGCGGTCGGCACGTATCGTTCCCCACCGACTACGCCGCTGTCAGACCGATCAACATCGCCCTGCAACATCGGCTCGAGCGAGCGGGTCAGAACCTGGGCAGCGGTCGGGCAGACGTCGGCACTTGCGGATGACTACCGGCTACAGCAGCAACGACGACCGAGTGCTTGTGGGGGGCGACGGACCCCTGCAGCGCTCGGGACCACCACCGTCCCGCCGCCCGACTACCGCACCCGCGCCCGAGCGGCCCGCGCCCCTGCAACGTGTTCGGCCGAAACCCGGCGTCGCCCCTGGAAGGGCGATGGAGCGGCGGCGGGACCGGCACCTACAACACCGGGAACGTACACCGGGAACCAGGGCGGCAACCGCCAGTGCACGTGGACAACGTCACCAGCCTCGCCGAGATCCCGTCCTATGCCACCACCCGTCCCGCCATCCAACCGTCCATGCGACGTGGGCTACGCCGCCGCCAACGGACGCTGGTCGGCGAGCACGTTCCAGGCCAACCAGCGGTACCAGCAGATGTGGGAGCAGCCGGGCAACGTCCTGTGCGGCTGGGCGGTCGTGACCGTCTCGGTCAACCCCATCACGCGCAGCCCGGGCTTCTGGGCGCAGATCGACGGGCCGGGGGCCGATCACCAATCCGGCGACGCCTACTCCACCCGCTGTTGGACCGCCACCAACTGCGGCAGCCCTGACAACCCGCTGTTCACTGACGACTCTGACGCCAACCGGGGCTACTGGTACGTGGTGAAGATCCCGGCCGGCGGGGGCGGCGCCACCAAGATCCGCATGTTCGACGCACAGCTACACCCCGGGCGGACCTCACCGACGGCTGGTCGGGGACTCGCCGGTCTCCGGCAGCGACATGTCGTTCCCCACGCAGCTACCGCGTCTACAAGCAGACGAACGCCCTGGACTTCAACAGCCGGGTCGCCGTCACCTCCGGATCACCGAACCAGCGGATGACTCCTGCAGCTGGGCCATCCAGGGCCAGGACAGCTTCCGGATGCAGTGGCGCGACCTCTGCAACCTCACCACGATCCCGGGCGAGATCTACCTCGTCAACGTGCAGCACTTCGCCGACAGCGGGATCAGCAACGGCGCGGTCGAACGGCTACGCCCTCGAGGCGTGCCTGACCTCCGCCTGCACCGGTGGCGTCCAACCCGCGCTGTACGCCTACGACAAGCATGGGATGCACAACAACATCACGGCTCGCCGCTCCGACTCCACCTTCTACCTGGCCGAGGTGGGACCGCAGTACGCCGGCAAGACGCTCGTGATCGAGCTGTGCGACCCGGGCGAGAGCTCGGGACGCCAGCCTCTTCCCGATGCGACCGTCGTCCACGTCTCCTGGAGCCGATCGACCCCGTGCCTGCAGACGAGTGTGGCTTCGAGTCGACGAGATCGGGCTACGCCCCGCGTGTCGGACCTCCATCAGGCTCGGAGCTGCGCTCTGCGCACCGCCGACAGCGGCGCTCTCTACAACGGGCACTGGGTCACGATCCGGGTGGCCATCCCGCCCACCTACACCTGCACGGTCGGGCTCGACCCCGAGGTGTCCTCGGGCTCGTGCTGGTGGGGCATCTCCGCTACTCGTTCAGCGGTGGGGGCTCACCCACCGACACGACCACCTGGCAGGCGCATCGAGGGCAACCCTGTCCACCTGACCCAGTAGTCGATTCGGGACCACAACCTGCACCTCGTAGCCTGCACGGGTGTCGCAGTTCGTCGATGAGTGTCAGCTCCATGCCAAGGGTGGGGACGGGGGCGCGGGCAGCGTGTCGTTCCGGCGTGAGGCCCACACGCCCATGGGCGGGCCGGACGGTGGGGACGGCGGCACCGGTGGCGACGTGTGGCTCGTCGTCGACCACAACATCTCGTCGCTGATCGCCTTCAAGGACCACCCGCACCGGGCCGCCAAGAGCGGCACGCACGGCAAGGGCAAGGGCAAGCACGGCCACGGGGGCGATGACATGGTCGTCGCCGTGCCCGAGGGCACCGTCGTGAAGGACCAGGACGGCGACGTGCTGGCCGACCTCGTCAACGTCGGCGACCGGTAGCTGGCTGCCGAGGGCGGGCGCGGCGGTCGGGGCAACGCTCGCTTCCTGTCCAACAAGCGCCGGGCACCGGCCTTCGCTGAGCAGGGCGAGGAGGGCGAGGAGCACTGGCTCCGGCTCGAGCTCAAGCTCATGGCCGACGTGGCCCTCGTCGGGTTCCCCAGCGTCGGCAAGTCCACGCTGATCTCGGTCATCTCGGCCGCCAAGCCGAAGATCGCCGACTACCCGTTCACCACCCTCGAGCCGAACCTCGGCGTCGTGCGCCTCGACGACGAGACGCAGTTCGTCGTGGCCGACCTCCCCGGCCTCATCGAGGGCGCCAGCCGAGGGTCGCGGCCTGGGCCACCAGTTCCTCCGCCACGTCGAGCGGGCCCGCGTGCTCGTGCTCCTCCTCGACCTGGCACCCACCGCCGAGCACCCCCCCGCCGAGCAGGAGCGGATCCTCCTCGACGAGCTGCGCCGCTACCAGCCCGACCTGCTCGAGCGGCCCCGGGTCGTCGTCGGCTCCCGAGCCGACCTGGCCGCCGACGACCTCGACTTCGACGGCCACCGGATCGCCGCAGTCACCGGGCGAGGCACCCGCGAGCTGCTGGGCATGATGGCCGAGGGCGTGCGCGAAGCGCGGGCTGAGGTGCCCGAGCCCGACGCCTTCATCGTGCACCGCCCGCTCGCCCAGGGCTTCCGTGTCGAGCGCGACGACAGCGGCGCCTGGACGGTCATCGGCCGGCAGGCCACCCGCGCCGTCGCCCTGTCGGACCTCACCCAGGTGGAGGCCATGGACGAGGCCCACCGGCGGCTCAAGGCCCTCGGCATCGACAAGGCCCTGGCCCGGGCGGGGGCCAAGGAGGGCGACCTCGTCCACATCGGCAAGCTCACCTTCGAGTACGAAGAAGACTCGTGATGCTCCGCCGAGGCCTGCCCGCATGATCGTCGTCGCCAAGATCGGGACCTCGTCCATCACCGACGCCCACGGCGCCATCGACGACGTGGCCGTGGCCAAGTTCTGTGCCGGCGCGGCCGCGCTTCGGGCCCAGGGGCATCGCGTCGTGCTCGTGACATCCGGGGCCATCGCGGCCGGGCTGCCCTCCCTCGGCTACAGGGACGGCAGCCGCCCGCGCGACGCCGTCACGCTGCAGGCCGCGTCCGCCGTCGGTCAGACCCGCCTCATGGGCGTCTACGAGAGCGCCCTGGCCAGCCACGGCCTGATCAGCGGCCAGGTGCTCCTCGCCCCGCTCGACTTCATGATCCGACAGCAGTACCTCCACGCCCGGGCCACGCTCGGGCGTCTGCTCGAGCTCGGGGTGGTGCCCGTCATCAACGAGAACGACGCCATCGCCGACGACGAGATCCGCTTCGGCGACAACGACCGCCTGGCCGCCCTCGTCGCCCACCTCGTGAGCGCCGACCTGCTCGTGCTCCTCACCGACGCCCCCGGCCTCCTGACGGCCGACCCTCGCCTCGACTCGTCGGCCTCCCTCATCGAGGAGATCATGGAGGTCGACAACACCCTCGAGGCCATGGCCGGTGGCACGGGCACGACCCGGGGGAGCGGGGGCATGGCGTCGAAGCTGGCTGCGGCGAAGATCGCGGCGTGGTCAGGCGTCAAGGCCGTGATAGCGCAGGCCTCGCGCCCCGACGTGCTCCTCGCCGCCGTGGCGGGCGAGCCCGGCGCGGGGACCGTCATCCACCCCAAGTCCCGACGGCTACCCGCCCGCAAGCTCTGGATCGCCTTCGCGGTCGGGTCGAGCGGCACGATCGTCGTTGACGAAGGAGCCCGCCATGCCCTGCTCGAGCGAGGTGTGTCGCTGCTCGCCGCCGGTGTGCAGGGGGTGAAGGGCACCTACGAGATCGACGACGCCGTCGAGATCGCCGGCCCCGACGGGCAGGTCTTCGCCAAGGGGCTGACCCGCATCAGCTCGACCCGTCTTCAGGAGGTCGCGGGCCTGCGCACGAGCGAGATGCCCGAGGGCGTGCCCCACGAGGTCGTCCACCGCGACGACCTCGTGGTGCTGCCCTAGCGGTCGGTCACCACGTGCCGTAGAGGAGGGCGAAGTCGCTCCAGCGCACACCCCACGGCGCGTCGTACCAGGTACTGAACGCGCCGCCGTTGTCGCTGTAGCGGACGTCAGCGGTGCGGGCGTCGGTGGTGTCGTTGTAGTAGTCGCTGTGAGCCACGTCGGCGCTCTCCAGGTACTGGATCTTGTGAGCCGCGCTCATCGAGATGGCCGACGTCTCCGACACGATCTCGTCGTCGTAGGCGCCGATCACGGTCCAGTCCGTGCCCCCCGAGCCCTGCGGGTTGGGGGCGTTGGCGGCCAGCCAGTTCACCAGCGAGGAACCCGGACGCATCTGCTCGCACTGAGTGGTCCAGCACCAGCTGGCCCAACCGGTGCCGGCGTGCGGCGTTCCGAGGGTCACCGAATCCTCGACGTAGAGGTAGGGCGGGAAGTCGGGATGACGCTTGGCCACCTGGGCTAGGGCGTAGCGGGTGATGAGACCGCCCATCGAGTGGCTCACGACGTCGACGGTGATGCCCTTGCTCGAGTACTGGCTGTAGATCATCCAGGCCAGCCGGTAGCCGAGGTGCTCCAGCCGGACGTACCGGTCGTAGGCCGTCCCCGGGTCGTAGTGGCGACCGTTGGTCCCGAAGTTCTCGAGGGCATGGGTGCAGTTGGTGTCACCCTTGTAGTAGCGGACCGTCACCTTCGTCCCGGTGAAGCCCCAGGAGCGCAGCGCGCTGTCCATGGGGTTCCACATCGTGCAGCTCGTGCCGTCCCCGAACGGGTTGTAGCCGTGCACGAAGACCACCGGCTTGGTGCGGTTGTCCGTGCGCGCCTCGGCGGGCGTGGCGTGCAGCGTGAGCAACGCCATCGCCAGTGCCAGCACGGCCGCGGACCTGCGGATGCCTGTCTTCATGTGTCCCCCAAACGTGAAGCCCGTCGTGTGACCATCGTCACTTCGAGGGTGGATGTCAAGCACTTCCCGACGCGATGAGGGACCGGCCGGAGCCGGTCCCTCACCAGGAACAACATCGGCGCTCAGCGAGCGCTGTTCGCTACGTGCTCAGAGGTCAGCTCCCAGTGCAGCAGCGTCGAAGAGCAGGTCGACAGCGCAGCCGAGCTCATCGGTCACGACCTCGAGTGGCGTGCCGGTGCCCCCGCCGTAGATGGCCCCGCTGAGCGGGCCGTCAGCCTCGGGATCCTCGGTCAGCGGTGACAGCTGGAGCCCCGCGTTCCACAGGGTCTGGCCGAGCGTGTGCTCGGTGATCAGGCCCGGATCGCCGGTGCCGGCCGTGCACAGGTCGACGGGAGGCGGCGGCGGCTCGCAGGCGTCGCCGACGCCGTCGTCATCGCTGTCCTGCTGCTCCGGGTTCGGGATCAGCGGGCAGTTGTCGTCGTCGCCGCAGATGCCGTCGCCGTCAGGATCGGCGCCCCCTTGCGGGCAACGGTCGCAGGCATCGCCCAGACCGTCGTCGTCGCCGTCCGCCTGGTCGGCGTTGGCGTCCGCAGGGCAGTTGTCCTCGTCGCCGCACACGCCGTCGCTGTCCACGTCGTTCTGCGCGTCGTTCGGGCACGCGTCCTCGTCGTCGCAGATGCCGTCGCCGTCGGTGTCGACGTTGTCGCCGTCGCAGCTGTCGCATGCGTCACCGATGCCGTCGTCGTCCTCGTCCGCCTGGTCGTCGTTCTCGACGTTCGGGCAGTTGTCGTCGTCGTTGCAGTGGGCGTCGCCGTCGTCGTCACCTATGCCAGCGCAGGGGTCGACGGTGTCGCTGTTCTCCTGGCACTTCTTGGGCTGGGTGCCGCTGGGCTCGCAGCCGGGCTTCTGACATCCGGGGTCGGCGGCATCGATCTTGCCGTCTTCGTCGTTGTCGACACCGTCCGCGCAGTTGCCCTTCTTCGGCCCTTTGGACCCGTCTCTGACCTCGGCGGCCGCCTCGCCACCGCCCCGGTCATCTTGCCCGGCTCGGGCCACGCCGGCCACGCCGCCGATCAGCATCAGCGCCATCAGCGCGATGAGAAGTCGTCGCATCATTGAGTTCGCCCTTCAGGTTCAGCTCGCACGCAGAGTGCCGAGCACAACCCGCAGCCCCCGAAGTCCCTCCCGGCTCCCCAGCAGCCGCAGGATGACCGCATCCGCGATCACCTAGCGACCGTCTCACCCTTCGCGTTTGGGTACAAGGGGTGCGTCAGCGCCAGATGTCACAGAACCCCCAGACGACCGCGCCTTGCCGCTCCGCCACCGCTCAGCGCGCGTTTTGGCGCACCCAGGTGTGCATGGCGATCCCGCTGGCCACGCCTGCGTTGATCGATCGGGTGGATCCGCTCTGGCTGATCGAGCACACGAGCTGGCACGTCGCGTGAGCATCTGACGAGAGCCCGGGGCCCTCCTGGCCGAACAGGAGCACGCACCGCAAGGGCAGCGTCGTCTCCTCCAGCGGCACCGAGCCGGGCAGGTTGTCGATGCCGATGATCGGCAGACCTTCGGCGTCAGCCCACGCCGCGAGGGCGGCGATGGAGTCGTGGTGGGTGATGTGCTGGTAGCGGTCGGTCACCATCGCGCCGCGCCGGTTCCAGCGCCGCCGGCCGACGATGTGCACCCTGGCCGCGAGGAACGCGTTGGCGTTGCGGACCACGGTCCCGATGTTGAGGTCCGAGGTCCAGTTCTCGATGGCGACGTGGAAGGGGTGCCGGCGCTCGTCGAGGTCGGCCACGATGGCCTCCACCCGCCAGTACCGGTACCGGTCGACGACGTTGCGTCGGTCGCCGCCTGCGAGCAGCTCAGGGTCGAGCCGCGGGTCGTCGGGCCAGGGCCGCGGGTGCGGCCCCACCCCGACCAGGGGCTCGGGTTCGGGTTCGGTCAGGCCGTGCCGGGCTCGCCGGGGGCGGCCTGAGCGGCCGGGTCGACAGCCGGGGCGGCCGTCTCGGCCGCAGCTGGGGTCAGCCCGAGCTGAGCCCGGATCTGGGCCAGGCGAGCCGTGGCCTCCGTGTTGGCCGCGGCCTGCTCCACCTCGAGCATGCGCGACTCCACGGAGGACTCGTTCAGCTCGGACATGCCCTTGGCCTTGGCGAAGCGGGACTCGATCTTGTCTCGCACCTCGTCGAAGGTGGGGACGTCCTGGCCGACCGTCTCGGAGAGCGTGGCCATGGCCTTGTTGACCTGCTCCTGCATCTTGGCCTGATCGAGCTGAGACAGGAGCTTCTGGCGCTCCGACAGCTTCTTCTGGAGCATCGAAGCGTTCTGCTGCACGGCCGCCTTGGCCTGGTCGGATGCCTGGGCCGACTGCATCGCCAGCTCCTTCAGGCCCTCGACCTCGCCCTCCACGGCGATCAGCCGGTTGGCGAACGACTCCGCCGCAGAGGTGTACTCCGACACCTTGGCGGCGTCGCTCTTCTTGCTCGCCTCGTCGGCCATGATCACGGCCTGCCGGGCGTTGCCCGACACCTTCTCGAGCTCGTCCATGGCCCGCTCGAGGCGCATCTCGGTCTGCTTCTGGTTGGCGATGACCATCGCCGCCTGCTCCTTGAGCTTGCGGTGCTGCTCCTGGGCCTCGGTGATGGCCTGTTCCAGCTGAACCTTCGGATCGGCGTGCTCGCTGAAGGAGAGGTTGAGCTTGGCCCCGAGGTACTTCCAGAATCGTCGAAGTGCTCTGAACATGCGGCGAGCCTATCGACCGCTACTTGGCGGCGCGGCGGGCCCGGCCGAGCAGGGCCCGAGCTTCGGGGACCGCCATCGTCGAGGTGATGAGCAAGTAGGTGAACCCGGCCGGCACGAGCACGAACGCGGCGGCCGCGAAGCTGTGCAGGTCGCCCGAGACGGATCGAAGCCCGGCCGCGAGCACCCCAGATGCTCCCGCGGCCAGCAGTGACCACCGCTCGCCGTGGCTCATCCCCGGGAGCTTGCCGATGCGCCACTCGAGGGCGCCGCGCAGCACCCGGTACTCGACCCAGGACGACAGGGCGGCGCCGAGGGCCAGGCCCACCACGCCGAGCCGGGGCGGTGCGCCCTCGAGCAATCGGAGCGCGTCGGGCAGAGGCCCGAAGCCGATGTCGCCATCGCGCTCCACGGAGGAGCCGACGATGGCCCACCGGTCGAGAGGGAACATGAGGAGCGCGCCCAGGGCCGCGGCCAGCGCCACCCGGACCACTGCGATGCGGGCCACGAGGCGGGTCCGGTCGAGGGCGTAGAGACCGTTCTGGAGCAGCCGTGAGCGAGTGGTGCCGAGCAGGCCCAGGGCGAAGGCGCCCACCACGAACCAGACGAGCCGGGTGTCGGCCGGGTCGAACTCGCCCCGCTCGAGAAGCGCCCGCACGACGACGTCGCCGGCGAGCACGTAGATGGCCACGGTGGGGGCCACGTAGAACGTGATGCGCTCCATGCCCGACGCCAGCCGGTCGCGGATCTGGGACCGCCCGGCCCGGCCCAGACGAGCGAGCTCGGGGAGCTCGGCCGCTGCGACTGCCATCCCGAAGAGGCTGATCGGCAGGAGGTAGAGGACCTGTCCGTAGGTGAGGGCCGACACGGCGCCGACGGTGAGCAGGCTGGCCAGCATGAGGTCGACGTAGCTGAGCAGCTGCACCACGCCCCGGCCGACCACCACCGGGCTGAACCGCCGCAGCACGCTGCGGACATCGGGCGAGGACGTGTCGAGCGAGAGGCGCATCCCCCGCACGAGGCTGCGGACAGCCGGGAGCTGCACGAGCAGCTGCAGGACGCCGCCGACGAGAACGCCCCAAGCCAGCGCAGTGGCGATGCCCTCCCGGCTGGCCCCGGCGACGCCGGCCGCCACCACCAAGGCGATCTGGGCTGCGTTCCAGAGCACCGGGGCCACGTACGAGAGGAAGAAGCGGCGGTGGCTGTTGAGGATCCCGAGGCACCAGGCCGACAGGACGAGGAACCCGATGCCGGGGAACATGATGCGCAGCAGGTCGACGGCCAGGTCGCGCGTCGAGTCGGAGTATCCCGGAGCGAGCAGCGTCGTCAGCGGCCCGGCGAACACCACGCCGATGACGACGAGCACGCCGGTGAGCGCGCACAGCAGCCCGGCGATGGCGCCCGCCAGCTTCCCGGCTTCACGTCGGTCCTCGTCGAGCAGCTTCGAGTACACGGGGATGAACGAGGCCGACAGCACGCCCTCGCCGAGCAGGTTCTGGAGAAGGTTGGGGATGCGCAGCGCCGCCTTGAAGGCATCCGCGGCGGCGCCCACCCCGAGGTAGCCGGAGATGGCGACCTCGCGGAGCAGCCCGGCCAGCCGGGACAGCAAGATGCCGGCGGCGACCAGGAAAGACCCTCGCCGGGCGCTGTCAGGGTGGGGGGCGAGAGGATCGTCGTCGACGTCGGCCTCCCACCCCGAGGGGGGCTCGCTCACCCGCTCGCCGCCACCGCCGTGCCCCCACCGTCGGTCTCCTCGATGGCCTGCCGCAAGGCCTCCATCTCGTCGACCATCTGGTCGACGTCGTTCCCCAATCCACCCAGGTCGGCGACGTCGTGGGCCCGGACAGACAGCTCGATGGTGCGGGCCGCGGCTTCGTCGAGGCGGGCGTTGAGGAGGCGCAGCCGGCTGTCCGCGTCGGCGATGACCCGCTCGAGGCGCTCGACGGTGGCCAGCTGGGCCTGCAGCGACTCCATCGTCCGGTCCATGGTGCTGCCGCTGGCCCAGGGCTGGTCGGCGTTCGCCTTGGTGGCCTCGATCTCACGGCGGATGCCCTGGGGGTCGAGGCGCCGGCGGGCGTCCACCAGGTCGTGGCCGCTGCGGGCGATCCGCCAGACCTCGCGCACTCCGGTGCTGACCCGATCATCGATCTGACGGAGGCGGTCCTGGGTCGGTCCCGATCGGGCGCTGTCGACTGCTTCGGTGAAGCGCCTGTGGGCCTGGAGCGCGTCCTGCACGTAGTGGCGCCACGGCTCGGACACCGCGAACGGATCGATGCGCTCCTCAGACGCGCCGCGCGGGATGGCCAGGCCCACCCTCCCGGCGAACGCGATCAGGCCCACGACGACCGCCGCGATCACCCCGCCGCCCGAGAGGATGCCGAGGCCGGCGCCCGCGCCTAGAGCGAGGATGCCGGTGGGGGAGGTGATGGCTCGGGCGACGGGCGGCGTGAAGAAGCGGTCACGCAGTGAGAGCCGGGCCATGGCCTGAGGCTACGAGGTCGCGACGGGTCAGAAGTTGGAGACCACCGCGACGAAGACCTTGGCGATGCTGCGGGGATCGCTCGAGTCGTACACGGCGGCCTGGCTGGCCTCCGCGATGCGCCGGAGCGTGGAGAGGTCGGCCCCTTCGCCGTAGGAGATCGGGAACACCCGCACGGCCTGACCCTGCTGCCCCTCGGACTCGCGTGAGAGCAGCTGGAGGAGGTCGGCGAGCTCGTCGCGGTCGTCGTCGGGCTCGCCGTCGTCGTTCACGCCATCAGAGAGGAGCACGACGGCGTTGATGCGGCTCGGATCGTAGGTGGCCAGCTGGTCCTCGTAGGCGGAACGGGTGGCGCGGTAGAGCGGCGTGCCGTTGAGGGGCACGAGGTCGCGGAGCTTGGTGCGCAGCTGCTCCTTGACGTCGCCGACGCGACCTGGTTCGACGAGGGTCAGCACGTCCTCCCCGCCGGCGAGGTCGGTGGTGAAGACGCGGAGCCCCACCTCGTCGTCGTCGTTGAAGTCGTCGAGCGCGTTGATGGTGGCCTGCTTGGCCAGGTCGAGCTTCGTGGCCCCGGTCGACGGGTCGGCCACGTCACCCATCGACCCCGACACGTCCATCAGGAGCAGCACACGCGCCGGCTTGCGCTGGTCCTGCCAGTCGTCGAGGAGCCGAGCCAGCACGCCGGGGGAGGGCACATCGAGAAGCGTCTGCGGCTGGTCGGCGTCCACGCCGTGCTCCCGGTCGATCGGTGCGCCGACGACGACGTCGGGGTTGCCGGGACGGAACCCGAACTCGAGCACCTTCTCCTGATTGGCCGGCTCCTGCACGAAGTCGACGAACAGCTCGGCCCCGGCCGCCTCGTCGTCGTCGACCCACTCGGCGTCGAGGACGAACAGCGGGTTGTCCGAGTAGAGCGTGCCCTCTTCGGGATAGATGGCCACGAGCGGCACGCGGGGCGGACGGGGCTCCTCGCCCTCTTGCAGGATGCCGTCCGGGTCGCCGTTGTTGTAGTCGATCACCGTCTTCTCCTCGACGGCGACGGCGGACACGTATCCGAACGGGTTGCCCCGCTGGTCGGCCCGGAACCAGTTGTTCATGAACGTCATCGTGATGTCGCCGTAGTGGACGACAGCCGACTCCACGCCCCGCGCGAACTCCTGGGTCGTCGGCTTGTCGAGGTCCTCCACGGACAGGCCGGAGGTCTTGCCGTTGGCCGCGTAGGCCTGGGCGATCAGGGCGGAGAGGCCGCTGGTGGAGAAGTTCGGGTTCGTCTTGCCGAGGCGGAAGTCGCCCCACTCGGGGTGGCCGTGCGCGGCCCAGCCCTGCGGGTCCTGGCTCAGGGCCAGGATGTCGGCGTACCCGAGCGGCTCCTGGGGCCAGCCCAGCGCCTCGGCCATCGGGCGGGGCATGGCGATCACGAGCGGGGTGAGCATGAACGACGTGAAGTCGTCGGCCGCCATGGCGGGCTGGCCCGCGGTGTCGAGGCGCTGGTTCAAGATGGCGCCCCAGCTCGAGGCAGCGGGCGACCAGATCACGGGTCGCGGTCCTTCTGTCTCCTCGTCCCAGGTCGAGGCCAGCAGCTGGGCCGCGCCGCCGGATGCCTTTCCCTGAACGCGGGCGAACACGCACTCTCCTCCCACCTCGGCGTCGGTGTCGTTGAAGTCCTGGGCCAGCTCGGTGAGGAGCTGGATCTTCTCCGAGGACACGGAGAGGTCGACGACCACGCAGTCGCCCGGGTCGTCGTCCACGTTGCCGAGGTCGTCGCCTTCCCCTGACTCTGTGGCGGTGCAGGCCGCCGCGAGGAGGCCGAGGGCGAGCAGGGCCGCGGCGGTACGAGAGAGCGTGCGGGTCATCGGGTGACCTCCGTCCAGAGGGTGTGCAGCGCCGCCATGACGCCGGGCTTCAGAAGTGGGTCGGGTGGCTGGTCCTCAGAGGTCCAACCCGAAGCGACGAGAGCGTCGCGCAGGGGTCGGACCGGGGGGATGGGGTCCCCGCCCACGAATGGCACGACCACCACAGTGACATCGATCCGGGGTGTGTCGAGCACGGTGACCAGCCGGCCCCCGACCGAGACCGCGACGTCCCCGACGGCGGTGTACTTCCCTCGTGTGGTGACGAGGGTGCCGATGGGTGAGCGCTCGCCTCGTCCCGACGGCTCGGCGAGCGTGGTCAGCCACGAGCCGAAGCCGGTCGGGTCGAAGTCGTTGCTGGCGAACTGGGTCCCGTCGAAGAAGCCGGCGGCGGCCGCCGCGAGCACTGGAAGGCCCAGAGCGCTGTTGGCGCTCGGGAGTCCTGTCTTGAGCGGACCCCACAAGGCGTCACCGTGCCCCAGGTCAGCCCACTCGTCTCCGGCGTTGGCCCCGAGGCAGCCCCAGAGGGGCTGACCGTCGCAGAGGGCAGCGACCGCGTCGGCTCTCGCCGGGTCGACCGCGACGGTCGTGGGCGACGAGGCCACCGAGGTGGGGGTGCCGAGTCGCCCAGGAGCCCTGCTATCGACCACGTCGACCCAAGCGCTGGTGGTGACCCAGCCGTCGACCCTGTCGAGCTCCGGAGCTCGGTCCTCGATGTCCGCCGCGGTCTCGCCCGCGGCGGCGAGCACCACCGTCACGCCGTCCAAGGCGGCGCAGGCGCTCGCGAGATCGGAGGCGCACACGAGGACGATCTCGTCGTCCCGGGCGGGTCCGTCATCGTCGCCGCCGTCGTCGATGGCGCTGCGAACGACCACGGCCACGAGCACGAGAGCCACCGCACCGATCACCGCCAGGACCCGCTGCGCCACTCCTAGACCGTACCGATGGTCGGCCGGGAGGCGGTTACGGGGCCCGTGCCGGGCATGGGCACGTCGTCGGCCGTGAGCGTCGTCAGCTCGACGTCGGTGTGCTCGTCCTGACCGACGAGGCGGGTGGCCTGCGTGGCCACGGCGTGCTCGAAGAGGTTGCGGGCCGTGCGCCCGTTGCCGAAGCCCTTGTCGCGGGGAACGCTGTCCAGCCAGATGCGAGCCCGAGCTCGGGCGCCGGGGTCCAGGCGATAGCCGCCCTTGTCACCCAGGCTGTCCATGATCTGGAGGAGCTCCCCGGTGGTGTAGTCCGGGAAGTGGATGACCTTCGGGAAGCGCGAGCGCAGCCCCGGGTTGGCGTTGATCAGCTCCTCCATCTCGTCGGGGTAGCCGGCCATGACCACGACGATCCGGTCCCGGCGGTCCTCGATGAGCTTCACCACCGTGTCGATCGCCTCGCGCCCGAAGTCGCGCTCGCCACCCCGCACCAACGCATAGGCCTCGTCGATGAGGAGCACGCCTTCGTCGGCCTCGTCGAAGCGGGCCGTCACGAGCGGGGCGGTCTGGCCGACGTACCCGGCCACGAGACCGGCCCGGTCCGTCTCCACGAGATGGCCCCGCTCCACGACGCCGAGCGTCCGGTAGATCTGGGCGAGGAGGCGGGCGACGGTGGTCTTCCCGGTGCCGGGGTTGCCCGTGAAGATGAGGTGGCGGCTGTGGTCGAGCACGGGCAGCCCGCGCTCCTCGCGGATGCGCTGCACCCGCAGCAGGTTGGTGACGAGCTTCACCTCGTGCTTCACGCCATCGAGGCCCACGAGATCGTCGAGCTCGGCGAGGAGCTCGTCGATCGGCCGGGCGGGGGCCTCCTCGACGGGAGGGCCTGGAGCTGCGGGCGGGCCGGCCGGAGCAGTCGGCGTGGCAACGGTCGGGCCGCCGGCATCTGGCCGGGCCCGCTCGGCCTCCATGGCGTCGATTGCCGCGAGCAGCATCCCGCGGAACGCCTCGATGGCGGTGAGCTCGCGCTCGGAGGTGTGGAGGTCGATGGCGGCCACCGCGAAGGCGATCTCCACGGCCGCGCTGTAGTACCGGCGAGCGTGATCCGATCTGGTCTTGCGGTCGGCGGCGAGGAGCACCTCGAAGAGCGCCGAAGGCTGGGCGGTGAACCCCCGCTGCGCTTCGATGAGGCCCGAGGCCCGCAGCGCATCGGGCGTGGCGCCCGCCAGTCGGACCTCGAGCAGGGGGCCGAAGGCGCCGAGCACCTCCCACAGCTCGTCGTCGGAGACGCGCCGGTCGATGTCCACGAGACCGCACACGAGGTTGAACGCCTCGAGCGCGGAGTCCTGCCGCCAGCGGTCGGCGTCGACGCCCGCGACTGTGGCGCCGACCTCCTGCAGCGCCGTCGCCACGGCGTCGATGAACCGGCGCGTCGGCTCGATGAGCGTCTCGGTCACGGTGCCGGTGGGCGCGGGTCGCGCCACATCGGCCACAGGCGGGGCCCGCCCGGGAAGTCGACCTCACCGACCACCTCGAACCCGTGGCGCCGGTAGTACGGGACGTTGGCCTCCTTGGAGCTCTCGAGATAGGCGCCCAGACCTTCGCGGTCGCAGCGCTCGAGGACGGGGGCCATGAGCGAGGCTCCGATGCCCGACCCCTGCCGATCCGGCCGGGTGCCGAGCACCGCGAGGTAGTAGTGGTCCTGGGGCTGGGCCTCGTGGGCCTTCTCCATCCGGCCCAAGCCCCTCAGAGCGGCGATGGTGCGGGGGCCCATGCCCCTCACCAGCAACGGGGCGTTCGTGAGGACCTCCCGTACCCGGGTCTTCCAGTGGCCCGGCGGGTCCCAGTAGGCCGCACCCGGGGTGCCGTCGAGCGTGTACACGTGCCCGTGCCCGAGGTGGCGACGGCCCTCGCTGGTGAAGAAGGGCTCGGTGTACCTCATGGGCCGGGGCGGGGCGTCTCCGAAGAGC
The DNA here is from genome assembly GCA_963846555.1 of uncultured Microthrixaceae bacterium. Lineage (GTDB taxonomy): Bacteria > Actinomycetota > Acidimicrobiia > Acidimicrobiales > VFJN01 > VFJN01. The sequence continues at coordinate 2,419,746 of CAWJWI010000004.1, read as the reverse complement.
CACTGCATGACGGGATCGTCGGCGAAGGCGAGGGTCAGCGCCGAAGCCATCCCGGGCAGGTCAGCCTCAGTCGCCAGCCGTGCCGGTTCGTTCGTCCCCATCCCGAGAGCCTGCCACCTGCGCGCGGGTCGCGACGGTCCGCCTCCTACACTTCCCGGGGTGCCCACCGACCCCATCACCGACCTCGGCGCCCGGGCCAAGGCCGCCAGCCGCGTGCTGGCGACGGCGTCGACAGAGACCAAGGACGCCGCTCTCCTGGCGGCCGCCGACCTCCTTCTCGACCGCCACGCCGAGATCCTGAGCGCCAACGAGGTGGACATCGCGGCCGCCCAGGCCTCGGGTACCTCGGCCACGGTCGTGGACCGGCTGCGCCTCTCGGACGACCGGCTCCAGTCGATGGCGGCCGGCCTGCGCAAGGTGGCGGCCCTGGCCGATCCCGTCGGCGAGGTGGCCGATGGATGGACCCGCCCCAACGGCCTGCGGGTGCAGCGGGTGCGGGTGCCCCTCGGTGTCGTGGCGATCATCTACGAGAACCGACCCAACGTCACCAGCGATGCCTTCGGGCTCTGCCTCAAGTCGGGCAACGCCGCCTTCCTGCGGGGCTCGTCGGGCGCCATCCGGTCGAACATCGCCATCGCTTCGGCGCTGCGCGAAGGCCTGGCCAAGGCCGGCCTCCCCGAGGACTCGCTCGTCTTGGTGGAGGACACCAGCTACGAGGCAGCAGTCGAGTTCATGCGCCTGCGGGAGTCCATCGACGTGCTCATCCCGCGTGGCGGCCCGTCGCTCATCCGATCGGTCCTCGACAACGCCACCGTCCCCTATGTCATCGACGGTGACGGCAACTGCCACGTGTACGTCGACGCCTCGGCCGACCTCGCCTCGGCGGCCGCCATCGTGGAGAACGCCAAGGTCCAGCGGCCGTCGGTGTGCAACGCAGCCGAGACGCTGCTCGTCCACCGCAACGTGGCCGCCGCCTTCCTCACGGACCTGCTGCCGCGGCTCGAAGGCGTCGAGATCGTCGGCGACCAGGCGACCCAGGAGATCCTCGGCGACCACGCCGTCGGGTACGCCACCGACGAGGACTACGCCACGGAGTTCCTCGACATGAAGCTCGCGGTGCGGGTGGTCGACACCCTCGACGCCGCCATCGCCCACATCAGCCGCTACGGCACCGGTCACAGCGAGGCCATCGTGACGAACGACCTGCGGGCCGCCGAGCGGTTCACTCAGGAGGTCGACGCGGCGGCGGTCGTGGTCAACGCCTCCACCCGCTTCGTCGACGGTGAGCAGCTGGGCTTCGGCGCCGAGATCGGCATCTCCACCCAGAAGCTCCACGCAAGAGGCCCCATGGGCCTCCGCGAGCTCACCACCCTCAAGTTCGTGATCCACGGAGATGGCCAGATCCGCCCCTGACTGACCAAGCCCAGCGAACTTGTGAGCGCTGACCAGAGAAATCGTCGTCAGCGCTCACAAGTTCGGGTCTGCGGGGGCTGACGCGCGCAGCCGGCGGGCGGCTCGGACCTCGGCGACGATGGACTCCGGGCGCTGCTGCAGGCGGCGCCACGTGAAGCGAAGCACGGTCCAGCCCTCCAGGATGAGGTCGTTCTGGCGGGGGAGGTCACGCTCGTGCACGTCAGGATCGAGGTGGACGCCGCCGTCGAGCTCGATGGCGATCTTTAGGTCCGGATAGGCCAGGTCCACCTCCGCCACGAAGCGCTGTCCGTCGAAGATCCGGTGGTGGAGGACCGGCTCGGGCAGACCGTGCTCCATCAGCAAGGCGATGACGAGCAGCTCGAGGTCGCTGTCGGTGATCTCCCCGCGGTGGGCGTTGGCCGTGATCACCCGGCGCAATCGAGCGACGCCCGGCCGACCCCGTCGGGCGTGACGTCGCAGCGTGCGGATGAGCTCCGACCAGTCCGTCTGCCCAGCACGTCGGCCGAACTCGATCGCCCGCAACACGCGCTCGTCGCTCGCTCGTCGGCCCACGTCGAGGATGGTTCTGGCCAGATCGGTCGTCGGCACGGCGCTGAGCAGCGAGCTCGCGCACCGATCGAGGTCGGTGCTCGTGTGGACGATGATGCCCGTCCTGTCGAGTCGGGTGCCTCGCGGGATGGAGAGCTCCGGGGTGCCCATTCCGATCCCGGGGATCTGGTGGAGCGCGGCTGCGGCGAAGTGGGTGGCCATGGCGGGTGGCCCGGCGCTCAGGATCGGCGCCAGCAGCCGTCCGTGCCACGTCAGAGGCGTTCCGCACAGCCGATAGACGAGTGGCTGAGCCAGCTCCCATCGTCCGATGGCGAGCCGGTGATCGACCTGGTGGCGGCGCCCGCCGGCGTCGAGGACGTCGTGGTACGAGACGAGCCAGTGGTTCCTCATGAAGATCGGCAGCAGCTGATCGTCGAGCGCGGACATGTCTTCTCCTCACGCCAGGGGTGCGTGTCAGGGGAAGACGGCGACGACCCTACGGAGCGGTGGCGCGAGGATCCAGAGGCAGTCGAGCCCAAGCGAACTTGTGAGCGCTGACCAGAGCAATTGCTGTCAGCGCTCACAAGTTCGAGGGGTGGGAACTGGATTGACCGAGCGGTCAAGTGCGCCTCTAGGCTGGCGTGATGGCTGACCCGTCGTATCGCTTCGAGTCCGTTCCTGCAGTGCGGGAGGGGCTCGCCAAGGTCGACTACCTCTCGGACGAGGGCATCGCCGGGATCGTCTACCTGGCCGACCGCCTGCGGCAAGCCGATCCTCGTCGAGGGCCCGGCCGGCACGGGCAAGACGCAGCTGGCCAAGTCGGTGGCCGAGATGTCCGGCGCCCGCCTCATCCGCCTGCAGTGCTACGAGGGCCTCGACGAGTCCAAGGCGCTGTTCGAGTGGAACTACAAGAAGCAGCTCCTGCGCATCCAGGCCGAGCGCGGCGACGACAAGCACGTGGGAGACCGTCGAGGACGACATCTTCTCCGACGAGTTCCTGCTGACCCGCCCGCTCCTCGAGGCGATCACCGCCGAGGACCCGGTGGTGCTGCTCATCGACGAGGTCGACCGCGTCGAGGTGGAGACCGAGGCGCTGCTGCTCGAGATCCTCTCCGACTACCAGGTGTCGATCCCCGAGCTGGGCACCATCGAGGCCAAGCAGATCCCGCTGGTGTTCCTCACCTCCAACAACACCCGTGAGCTGTCCGAGGCCCTGAAGCGGCGCTGCCTCTTCCTCCACGTCGACTACCCGGACCTCGAGCGCGAGAAGGAGATCGTCCTCACCAAGGTGCCGGACATCACCGAAGCGCTGGCCGACCAGGTGGCCCGCATCGTGCGCTCGATCCGCCAGCTGGAGCTGAAGAAGTCGCCGTCGGTGTCCGAGACCATCGACTGGGCCCGCACGCTGCTGCTCCTCGGCGTCGAGCACGTCGACGCCGAGACGGCCAAGGCCACCATCAACATCCTGCTCAAGTACCAGAGCGACATCGCCAAGGCGGTCCGGGAGCTCGACCAGGAGAACGGCACCATCCAGAAGGCCGCGGCTGGCAAGGCCTGAGCCGTGACCGACGTCGTCCCCGAGGCCGCCAGCCGGCGCGCGCCATCACCGAGCTGCTCACCGGCTTCATCCAGGAGCTGCGCTCAGGCCGGGCTGCCCGTCAGCCTGACCGAGAACCTCGACGCCATGGAGGCGGTCAAGCACATCCCCCTCGAGGACCGCGAGGCGTTCAAGTACGCCCTCGCCGCCACGCTGGTGAAGAACAACACCCACTGGCGGGCCTTCGAGACCGTCTTCGAGGTGTACTTCTCGCTGCGCGGCTCCCGCTACCGGATGGGCGACGTCGACGACGACGAGCTGGCTCAGCTCCTCGAGGAGCTCGACCAGCAGGAGCAGCAGGCCGACGGTCCGCGCTCGGGCAGCGGCGGCGGGCGAGAGCATGACGCCCGAGGAGATCGCCGAGATGCTCTATCGGGCGCTGCAGCGCGGTGACGACGCCCTGATGCGCGCCGTGGCCCGCCAGTCCGTGCGCCGCTTCGCGGGCATGGAGCCGGGCCGCCCCGTCGGCGGCACCTACTACCTGTACCGCACGCTGCGGAACCTCGACCTCGACGGGGTGCTCGAGAAGCTCATGGAGCAGGCCCGGGAGCAGTCCGCCGAGCCGCTCACGCCGCTCGAGGAGCGCCTCGAGCACGACGAGTACCAGACCCGCATCGACCAGCTGAAGAAGGAGATCGAGTCCGAGATCCGCCGGTCGCTGGTGGCCGACCGCGGCGTCGAGGCCATGGCCCGCACGCTGCGCAAGCCGCTGCCCGAGGACGTCGACTTCATGCACGCCTCCCGCGAGGAGATGGCCTCCCTGCGCAAGGCCATCTACCCGCTCACCCGCAAGCTGGCGGTGCGCCTGGCCCGCAAGCGCCGCCACGGCCGCAAGGGCCCGCTCGACTTCCGCAACACGGTGCGCCACTCGTTGTCCTACGGCGGCGTGCCGGCCGAGCCCAAGTTCAAGTACCCGCGGCCCTCCAAGCCCGAGATCTTCGTGATCGCCGACATCTCCGGGTCCGTCGCCGCCTTCGCCCGCTTCACGCTCCACCTCGTGTACGCCATCTCGGGCCAGTTCTCGAAGGTGCGCTCGTTCGTGTTCATCGACGGTCTCGACGAGGTCACCCGCCTCTTCGAGGGCGTCGACGACATCGGCGACGCGGTGCACCGGGTGAACACCGAGGCCGACGTGGTGTGGGTCGACGGGCACTCCGACTACGGCCACGCCTTCGAGGTGTTCTGGAACAAGTTCGGCAAGGAGATCAGCCCGAAGACGACGGTGCTGATCCTCGGCGACGCCCGGAACAACTACCACGCCTCTCAGAGCTGGGTGCTCAAGGAGATCGAGAAGAAGGCCCGCCACCTCTACTGGCTCAACCCCGAGCCGAAGAGCTACTGGGACACCGGCGACTCGATCGTCGGGGAGTACGCCAACCACTGCGACGGCACCTTCGAGTGCCGCAACCTGCGCCAGCTCGAGAAGTTCGTCGACTACCTGGCGTAGATCAGCTCGGGGTCCGCTCCTCGAGCGAGCTAGGGGCGCACGTCAGTCGTGCAGGCCGCACTCGGTCTTGTCCCGTCCGGCCCACCGGCCCGAGCGGGGGTCGTCGGGGTCGGTGGGCAGCTGCGTGCAGGGCATGCACCCGATCGACAGGTAGCCCTCCGCCTTCAGAGGGTTGACCGGGACGTCGTGATCGGCGATGTACCCCGCCACGTCCGCGTCGGTCCAGGAGGCGATGGGGTTCACCTTCACGAGGCCGCGCAGGTCTCGGGCCACGATGGGCGCTTGGCCGCGGGTCGCCGCTTCATCTCGGCGCAGGCCGCTCATCCAGGCCGCCTTGCCCTCCAGGGCTCGGTCGAGCTGGCCGACCTTCACGGCCGAGCAGCAGTTCTCCGGATCGACCCTCCAGAGCTCCTCGTCGTGGTGGGGGACGGTCATCATGCGCAGGTTCAGGCCGTAGCGCCGGCGCACCGTCTCGACCGTCCGGAGAGTCTCGGGAAAGTGGTACCCGGTGTCGATGAAGACGACCTCGATTCCCGGGTGCACCTTCGTGGCCAGGTCGATGAGGACGGCGTCGTTCATGGACGCGCTGAGAGACAGGTGCGGGGCGAAGCTGTCGACCGCCCACTCGATGATCTTCGACGCGGGGAGCCGCTCGAACTCCCGGTTCAGCTCGGCCAGCTCCTCGTCGGTGTAGTCGGCGACCTCGACGACGCTCATGTCGCGCACTCCGACTCGCCGGTCTCGGCGACGTAGGGGCCGGTCTCGTCGTAGTCGACGTAGAACTCGGGGTGCTCGTCGGGCGTCGGGAACTCGTCCAGGTCCTTGAGGCCCTCAGCGATGACCTTGGCCCCGCCGACCCGGTCCATCCAGGAGCGGAAGGCCTCGCCCGCCTGGCGCTCCTCGCTGAAGCGGCGCACGACCCGCACGGCCGCCTCGGGCGCCGCCTTGGCCGGCAGGCGCAGGGCCCGGTCGCCGAAGTGGATCTGCTCCTGGCCCACGTAGCCGCCGAGCAGCATCGTGTAGCCGGGGGCGGACTGGCCGTGGGCCCGGCGCTCGGCGCCCGAGAAGCCGATGTCGGATATGTGGTGCTGGCCGCAGCTGTTCGTGCAGCCGGAGATGTTCGTGCGGATCCCGCCCACGTCGGCCAGGCCCGCCTCGTCGAGAGCGACGCCGATGGCGTCGGCCAGACCGCGGCTCTGGGTGACGGCCAGGTTGCAGGTGTCAGCACCGGGGCAGGCCACCACGTCGCGGGCCAGCTCGGCGCCGGGCTCGGCCATGCCGATGGCGGACAGCCGTTGGAAGAGCACAGGCAGCTGGCTCTCGCTCAGACCTCGGAAGGCCAGGTTCTGCCGGTTGGTGATGCGGATCTCGGCTCCGAGCTCACGCTGGATCGAGGCCAGGGCCCGGAACTGCGCCGTGGTGATGTCGCCGAGGCGGGCGTAGGCGATGGCCGAGACGGTTCCCTTGGCCGCGCCTCGGATGACGTTGGCGTCGTCCCATGCCTTCAGTGGGTCGGCGCGGCGGAGCGTCACGGGCGTGCCCTGGCCGATCGGGGTCGGGACCATGCCCTGACCCAAGCCGGCTGGAGCGTCGCCCGACTTCATCACGGCCTCGGGGATGCCGCCGGGCCAGGTCGAGGAGGCCACGAGGAGCTTGCGCTCCTTGAAGATCCGGGCCTGCAGGTCTTCCCAGCCCATCGTGTCGACGAGCCACTTCATGCGGGCGCGGAGCTTGTTGTCCCGGTTGCCGTGGTTCGAGAAGACCCGGAGGACCGACTCCAGGGTGGCCATCAGGTCCTCCCGAGCCGTGAACTCCTCGAGGGCGAGAGCCGGATGCGGGTTAGCGCCCAGGCCGCCGGCCACGAAGACCCGGAAGCCCGCCTCGCGGGTTCCGTCGGGGAGGGTGCGGGTGGTGGCGATGACGCCGACGTCGTTGAACATGGCCTGGCCGCAGTCGGTCTCGCAGCCCGAGAAGTTGATCTTGAACTTGCGGGGCAGGCGCTGAGCCAGGGGGTGGTGGAGGAAGTGCTGGAAGGCGGCCTCGGCCCAGGGGCTGATGTCGAGGGCTTCGTAGGGGCAGGCTCCGGCGAGGTGGCAGCCCATGACGTTGCGGACGGTGTCGCCGCAGGCCTCACGGGAGGTGAGCCCGACGGAGGCCATGTCCCACAGGACAGCCGGCACCTGCTCGAGATCCACGAAGTGGAACTGCACGTTCTGGCGCGTCGTGAGATGACCCCAGCCGCGGCTGTACGTCTCCGCGATGTGGCCCATCATGTCGAGCTGCTCGGGCGTGATCGACCCGTACGGCACCTTGACCCGCAGCATCTGGTTGTGCCCGCCTTGGCGCTGGCCGTACACGCCGTTGTTGAGGCGGAACACCCGGAAGGCGTCCTCCTCGAGGTCGCCGCTCAGGTAGCGGGCCAGCTGCACCTCGAACTTCTCGACGTCGGCTCGGATCTCGGGGTCGATCTCACGCTGCAGCATTTGGCCTCGATGGGTCGGGAGGGCCAAGGTGAAACCTGACCGGATGACTCGACAATCATCGCAAACCCGAGTGGGTTGGTCAACATTCCGGCGCGGGCCGGCTAACGCTTGAGGAGCTCAGCCACCCGGAAGGCGAGGTCGAGGCTCTGCCGGCCGTTGAGGCGCGGGTCGCACATCGTCTCGTAGCGCTCGTCCAGGTTGGCGTCGAGGATCTCCTCGGCCCCACCCAGGCACTCGGTGACGTCGGCTCCGGTCAGCTCGACGTGCACGCCGCCTGGCCAGGTGCCCTCGGCCCGGTGGGCGGCGAAGAACCCGGCGATCTCGCTGAGCACGGAGTCGAGGTGGCGGGTCTTCCTGCCGCCCTCGGACGTGAAGGTGTTGCCGTGCATCGGGTCGCACGCCCACACGACGGGGTGACCAGCGTCGCGGACGGCGGCCAGCAGGGGGCGCAGACCGTCCTCGATGGCGTCGGCGCCCATGCGGGAGATGAGCGTGAGACGACCCGGCACCCGGTCCGGGTTGAGCGCCGCGCACAGGTCGAGGACCTCGTCGGGCGTGGCAGTGGGACCGACCTTGCAACCGATCGGGTTGCCGACGCCGGAGAGGAACTCCACGTGGGCGCCGTCGAGCTGGCGGGTGCGCTCGCCGATCCAGAGCATGTGGGCCGAGCAGTCGTACCAGTCGTCGGTGAGCGAGTCCTGCCTGGTCAGAGCCTCCTCGTACCCGAGGATCAGGGCCTCGTGGCTGGTGAAGAAGTCGACCTCGTGGAGGGCAGGAAGGGTGGCGGAGTCCACGCCGCACGCCGACATGAAGCGCAGCGCCCGGTCGATGTCGTCGGCCAGGCGCTCGTAGCGCTGGCCCTCCCGGCTCGACGCCACGAACTCCTGGTTCCACTGGTGCACCCGGGACAGGTCGGCGAAGCCGCCCTTAACGAAGGCCCGCAGCAGGTTCAGCGTGGACGCCGACTGGTGGTACGCCTGCAGCAGCCGCTCGGGGTTCGGCACCCGGGCCGCCTCAGTCGGGGCGATGTCGTTGACGATGTGGCCGCGGAAGGACGGGATGTCGAGGTCGCCGATGCGCTCCATGTCCGATGAGCGGGGCTTGGCGAACTGCCCGGCGATGCGCCCGACCTTCACCGTGGGCACGCCGGAGGAGTAGCTCAGCACGATGGCCATCTGGAGGATGACCTTCAAGGAGTCCCGGATGCCGTCAGCCGAGAACGAGTCGAACGACTCGGCGCAGTCGCCGGCCTGGAGCAGGAAGGCCCTCCCGTCGGCCACCTCGCCCAGGGCCGAGGTGAGGGCCCGCGCCTCGCCGGCGAAGACGAGCGGAGGGAGGGTGGCCAGGTGCTTGAGGACGGCCTCGACGGCGGCCGCGTCGGGCCAGGTCGGCTGCTGTGCAGCAGTGCGATCCCGCCAGCTCGCGGGGTTCCAGGTCGCCGTCATCGGGCACAAGCGTGGCCGGTCCGGCCGCGGGAGGCAAAGCCAGTTCCCACAGTCAGCCTCCGAAAACGGACCGACCGCCCCAGGCGGATGGGACGGCCGGTCCGACAGGAAGCCGGGCGAGCGGGCGGTGCCACGGCTTCGGAGCGTCGGAGCGGTGGGAGTGCTCCGACGCTCTGCTCATCTTGTGCACACCGACGGGGTGACGGCTAGGTGCAACTTCGGGTTCTTGCTAGGCAGCCTCGCTGCGGGCGAGTGCTTCCTCACGGACGGCGGTCACAGCTCGCTTCACGAGCCTGCGAGCGGCTTCCGCGGTGACGCCGAGCTCCTCGCCGACCTCGCGGTAGCTGCGCTTCCGACCGTCGTGGAGGCCGAAGCGCTGCTCCACCGCGTGGCGGGCCCGATCGTCGAGGACGCCGAGCAGATCGCCCACGAGCGACTGCTCCTCGTGGTGGACCACCATGGCCTCGGGACCCGGCTTGTCGTCAGCGATGAGGTCGATGAGCTCCGAGCCGTCATCGTCGCCGACCGTGCGGTCGAGAGACGTCGGGGTGGTGAGCCGGTAGAGGCGGGCGTTCTCGTCGTCGAGCTCGTCGCCGTCGCCGGAGACCTGGCGCAGGGCGGCCCGCAGGCTGGCCGAGCGGTCGCCCGGGAGGCGGACGAGGGAGGCCTTCTGGTCGAGGGCCCGGCCGATGGCCTGGCGGATCCAGAACGTGGCGTAGGTGGAGAACTTGAAGCCCTTGCGCCAGTCGAACTTGTCGACGGCGTGCTCGAGGCCCAGGTTGCCCTCCTGGACCAGGTCGAGCAGCTCCATGGCGGGCGGGAGGGGGTAGCGGCGGGCGACGGAGACGACGAGGCGCAGGTTGGCCCGGATGAACCGGTCCTTGGCCTCGGCGCCCTTCCGGGCGAGGCGGCGGTTCTCGGCGGTGTCCTCACCTGCCTCGATGTCGGCGCGGGCCTTGGTGCCGGCCTCCACGGTCTGGGAGAGCTCGCGCTCTTCGGCCGCGGTGAGCAGGGGCACGAGCCCGATCTCGTTGAGGTACTGACCTACTGAATCTGTCATGGCAATCTCCTCAACGATTGGTACCCCGCCCATCTTCCCCGCCGAAGTGAATTTCCACCATCTGGATAGGAAAAATGCCACAAGTCCCTGTTGGCGGGCCAGATCGACCCCCCAGCGGTGACCGAAGTCACCTCGCAGCCGGCGATGCGGGCCTCTCAGCCCCACCGAATAGGTTGCGGGGATGGTGAGCGAGCGCCTCGGGATCTTCGGGGGCACCTTCGACCCTCCCCACATCGGGCACCTGGTCGCGGCTGTGAACATCCGCCACGAGCTGGCCCTCGACCGCGTCCTCCTCGTCGTCAACAACGTGCCGTGGCAGAAGGTGGGGAGCCGAGCCATCAGCGCCCCCGAGGACCGCCTGGCCATGGTGGTGGCCGCGGTGGCCGACGTGACGGGCCTGGAGGCCAGCCGGGTAGAGATCGACGCCGGCGGGATGTCGTACACAGCCGACACCCTGGCCACGCTCCTGGCCGAGGACCCAGAGCGGGAGCTGTTCGTGATCCTCGGCGCCGACGCCGCGGCGGGCCTCTCCACCTGGGAGCGGGCCGACGAGGTTCGCGCCGCAGCCACGATCGTGGTGGTCGAGCGGCCCGGCTCGGCCCCGCCGGTCGCGGCGGAGGGCTGGCGCTGGGCCCAGATCGAGGTCCCGCACCTCGAGGTCTCCAGCACCGACCTGCGGCAGCGGGTGCAGGACGGACGGCCGCTCGACTACCTCGTCACCCACGAGGTCGTGGACTGCATCGAGGCTCGCGGGCTCTACCGGGACGCCCCGTGACCGAGCCGGGAGACGCCACGGGCCGTCACGTCGGGGCCCGGCCCTCTGTGCACATCGAAGGACTCGACCTCCAGCTGCCCGAGCGGGGCACCGGAGCCCGGGCCGCCCGGCGAGCTGCCCGGGAGGCGGCGGAGCGCGCCGCCTCAGCGAAGGCGTCCCCCAGGCCCCGCCCGCTGGCCGAGCGGGAGGCTCCTCGCGCCTTCGAGCCACCTGCTCCGCTCCGGCCCACTCCGGCACCGTCGCCCCGGCCAGGGCCGGCCTCGTCCTCCGGGCCGCCACGGCGTCGGGCGCCACTCGTCGCGCCCCCGGCCAGGCCGGCTGACCTGGTCTCCGACGAGCCGGCTCCCTTGAGCTGGCCCGAGGAGATCGACTGGCCCCTCGAAGGGCAACCGGTCTCGCCCCTGTCCGAGCCGCCCGAGCTCAGACCCAGCGACCAGGGCCGACCTGGTCCCAGTCGTCAGTGGATGACGGGGTTCGCGGCCGTGCTCGTCGTCGCGGTGCTGCTCGGGGGAGTGCTCACCTGGGTTGGCGCCCGAACCCTGCGGGACAGCACAACGGGACGCACGGTCACGAGCACCGACCCCAGCGAGCCGGGCTTCGAGGGGCTGCTGGAGCCGTCACCCACGCTGCTCGTCGTCCACGCCAGCGAGGGTCAGCTCCGCTCCGCCGCCCTCCTCGCCCTCCGCAGCGGCGATGCCGGCGGGTCTGTGGTGCTGCTGCCGCCGTCGGTCGAGGTGGGCGATGGTGCCGGGGCCACCCCACTGTCGGTGACCTACGCGTTCGGTGGCACTCCCGACGTGCTGCGGGGAGCCGGAGAGGCGGTGGCGGGTGTCGGCGTGCAGGACGTCGTGCTGATGGACGCGTCGCGCTGGGCGGAGCTCGTCGCTCCCGTTGCTCCGCTGACCCTGCAGAACCCGGACGACGTGGACGGGTTCGACGCCGGACCGGTCACGCTCGGCCCCGACGACGTGGCGCCGTGGCTGGAGGCGACCAGGGACGGTGAGAGCGAGCTCGGCGCCCTCAACCGCCAGCAGCTCTTCTGGGAGGCCTGGGTGGCCGCGGTGGCCGCCTCCGGCGACGACGCAGCCGTGCCAGGCGAGCTCGACTCGGGGATCGGCCGGTTCGTGCGGGGCCTGGCCTCGGGCCCGATCCAGGTGGCCACCATCCCGGTCGCCGAGGTGCCGGTGAGCGGCGACGACGCGTCGCTGGCCTACCGCGTGGATCGCACCGCTCTCAGCGCGATCATCACCGAGCTGGTGCCCTTCCCGCAGGGGACCGCGCTGGCCCCCCGAACCCGAGTGCGCCTCCTCGACGGGACCGGCGATCAGGACCACGTCACCCGGGTGGCCCCGAACGTCGTGGCATCCGACGCGACCATCGTGGTCGTCGGCAACGCAGACGGGTTCGACTACACGACCACCGAGATCCGGTACCACCACCCCTCCCAGCGCAGCGCCGCCGCCCGCCTCCAGAGGGACCTCGGCGCGGGTCGCGTCGTGGAGGACGTTCGACCGATCGACTCGTTCGATGTCACCATCGTGCTGGGAACCGACACCTGAGGAGCGTCCCCTGACCGACCAGACCTACGACGAGACCCGGCAGTGGGCCATCACGGCCGCCCGCGCCGCCGATGACAAGCAGGCCCGGGACGTAGTCGTGCTCGAGGTGGCCGACGTCTTGGCCCTCTGCGGCTGGTTCGTCATCGCCAGCGCGGCCAACGACCGTCAGGTCAAGGCCGTCTGCGACGAGGTCGAGCACCAGGTGCGAGAGGCAGGCGGCCCGAAGCCCAAGCGCGTCGAGGGCCTCCAGGACCGCCAGTGGGTGCTGATGGACTTCGGCGACGTCGTCGTCCACGTCTTCCAGCAGGAGCAGCGGGACTTCTACGACCTCGAGCGCCTGTGGGCCGACGTTCCGCGGGTCGACTGGTCCGACTCGGCGGCCTGAACGGCGAAGGCCCGCCGAAGCGGGCCTTCCCACAGTGGAGCTAAGGAGAATCGAACTCCTGACCTCTTCCATGCCATGGAAGCGCTCTACCAACTGAGCTATAGCCCCGGGGGAGCGGCCACTTTACGGCACGCTCCGCGCCGCCCGCCAATGGCGCAGCTCAGCCGAGGACGAAGCTGATGAGCTTGTCGGGGACGGCGATGACCTTGCGGACGGTGCGGCCGTCGAGCAGGGCCACGACCTCTGGGTCGGCCTTGGCTGCGGCCTCCAGGTCGTCCTTCGACAGCCCGGCGGCGACCGTGATGCGGGCCCGCACCTTGCCGTTGAGCTGCACCGGGATCTCCTTGCTGTCGTCCACCAGCAGCGTCGGGTCGGCCACAGGGAAGGGCTCCCACGCCAGGGAGGTCTCGTGGCCCAGGTGCGCCCACAGCTCCTCGGCCGCGTGAGGGGCCAGGGGCGCCAGCATCAGGACGAGCGGCTCGGCGACCTCGCGGGGCACGCCACCGGTGGGGTAGCGCGCCGTCAGGTGGTTGTTCAGCTCGGTCACCCGGGCGATCGAGACGTTGAAGCGGAGGGTCTCCATGCCCTCGCGCACCGCGGCGATGGCGTGGTGGAGCGCGCGAAGCGTCTCGGCGTCGGCCGGGACCTCGGCCACTCGGACCGCGCCGGTGTCCTCGTCGAGGACGTTGCGCCAGATCCGCTGCAGCAGGCGGAACACCCCGACGACGGCCTTGGTCTCCCACGGCCGGCTCTGATCCAGCGGGCCCGTGAACATCTCGTACAGGCGCAGCGTGTCGGCTCCGAACTCGGCGATCAGGTCGTCCGGGGTGATCATGTTCTTCAGGCTCTTGCCGATCTTCCCGAACTCCCGGTTCACCGGCTGACCCTGGTGGAAGAAGGCCCCGCCCTCCTCGGTGACCTCGCTGGCCTCGATGTAGAAGCCCCGCTGATCGGTGTAGGCGGGAGCCTGGATGTAGCCCTGGTTCACGAGCCGGCGGAAGGGCTCGCTCGAGCTCACGTGCCCGAGGTCGAAGAGGACCTTGTGCCAGAAGCGGGCGTAGAGCAGGTGCAGAACAGCGTGCTCGACGCCGCCCACGTAGAGGTCGACACCGCCGCAGTCGCCCTCGAACTGCGGTCCCATCCAGTACCGCTCCACCTCGGGGTCGACGAACGCGTTCTCGTTGGTCGGGTCGAGGTAGCGCAGCTCGTACCAGCACGACCCAGCCCAGTTCGGCATCGTGCTCAGCTCGCGTCGGTACACCTTCGGGCCGTCGCCCAAGTCGAGGGTGACCTCGGTCCACGCCGCGTTGCGGCCGAGAGGAGGTTCGGGCTCTGAGGTGTTGTCGTCCACGTCGAAGGTGCGGGGGGAGTAGTCGTCCACCTCGGGCAGCAGGACGGGCAGGTCCTCGTCTGGCACGGCGCGCGGCAGGCCGTCCTCGTCGTAGACGATCGGGAAGGGCTCGCCCCAGTACCGCTGTCTGGAGAAGAGCCAGTCGCGCAGCTTGTAGGTGACGGTGCGGGTGCCCAGATCCCGCTCCTCCAGCCAGTCGGTGATGGCGGCCTTGGCGGCGGGGATGGCCATGCCGTCGAGGAACCCGGAGCTGATGGCGGGACCCTCGCCGGTGAACGCCTCGCCCTCCCAGCCCTCCGGGGGCTGCACGGTGCGCACGATCGGGAGGCCGAAGGCCGTGGCGAAGTCCCAGTCGCGCTGGTCCTGGCCGGGCACGGCCATGATCGCCCCGGTTCCGTAGCCCATGAGGACGTAGTCGGCGATGAACACCGGGATGCGCTGGTCGGTGACGGGGTTCGTGGCGTAGGCCCCCAGGAACACGCCGGTCTTGTCGCGGCCCTCGCTCTGCCGGTCGACCTCGCTCTTGCGGGACGCCGCGGTGCGGTACCCGTCGACGGCGGCTCTCGGGGTGGCTGCGTCGCCCTTCCACCTGGGGTCGATGCCGTCCTCCCACTCGTCGGACACGAGAGCGTCGACGAGCGGGTGCTCGGGGGCCAGCACCATGTAGGTGGCACCGAACAGCGTGTCGGGTCGTGTCGTGAAGACGGTGATGGGCTCGGACGCGGTGGGGAAGCGCACGTGGGCGCCCTCGCTGCGTCCGATCCAGTTGCGCTGCATCTGCTTGATGGAGTCGGACCAGTCGAGCTTGTCCAGGTCCGCCACCAGGCGGTCGGCATAGGCCGTGATCCGCATCATCCACTGCTTCAGGGGGCGCCGGAACACGGGGAAGTTGCCCCGCTCCGACCGACCGTCGGCGGTGACCTCCTCGTTGGCGAGCACGGTGCCCAGCCCCGGACACCAGTTGACCGGCGCCTCGTGCAGGTAGGCCAGACGGTGGGCGTCGACGACCTTGCGCCGCTCGACGACGTCCAGATCGGCCCACGGCCGCCCCGAGGGGTTCGTGCCCGGTTCGGGCTCCCGGGTGCCGGCCTCCAGCTCGGCCTCGAGCTCGGCGATGGGGCGGGCCCGATCGGCCTGGCGGTCGTACCAGCTGCCGAAGATCTGCAGGAAGATCCACTGCGTCCACCGGTAGAAGCCGACATCGGTGGTGGCCACGCCCCGGCGGTCGTCGTGGGCCAAGCCCAGCCGGCGCAGCTGGCTGCTGATGATGGCGATGTTGGCCTCGGTGGTGACGCGCGGGTGGGTGCCCGTCTGCACGGCGTACTGCTCGGCTGGAAGCCCGAAGGCGTCGTAGCCCAGGGTGTGCAGGACGTTGCGACCGGCCATGCGCATGTAGCGCCCGTAGACATCGGTGCCGATGTATCCCAGCGGGTGACCGACGTGCAGGCCGGCCCCCGAGGGGTACGGGAACATGTCCAGCACGTACAGCTTCGGCCGGTCTGTCACCCGGTCGAAGCCGTCGGCCAGCGGGCCGGTGGGGTTCGGGGCCCGAAACGTGCCCTCGGCCTGCCAGCGGTCCTGCCACGTCGTCTCGATCCGGGCGGCGAGCTCGGCCGTGTACCGGTGCGGGGGGACGCGGTCGTCCCGCGGGGCCTCGGGCTCGGTGCTCTGGTCGGGCATGGCTCCGACGGTAGTGGCCGACCCGTTCGGGGCCAGAACCCGTTGCGATCTGGTTGCGGACCTGTAACGACGGGGCCCGCGGGCGGGTCGTAGCCAACGTGCTGACGCTCAACCAACGGATCGAAGCCGGTGCCGCGCGGGGCCATGCCCTCACCTTCGTGGTCGGGGGTGACCACGTGTCGGTCACCTACGAGCAGCTCCACGAGGAGGCACGCGGCTACGCCGCCAACCTCCAAGCGCTCGGCATCGCTCCCGGGGACCACGTCGCCCTGCTGGGACCGACCTCCCGCAACATCGCCACCGCCATCCAGGCCGTATGGCTGGCCGGTGCGACCGTCGTGGTGCTGCCCCTGCCCATGCGCATGTCCTCGATCGAGGAGTTCGTTCAGCAGACGCGGGTTCGCATCAAGAACGCCGACGTGAAGCTGGTCGTGGTCGACCCCGACCTGGCCCCGTTCATCGAGCCGGCCCCCGGCGACCCGACGATGGTCGGATGGGACGCCCTGGCCGGCCCCGGCCGGGCGCCCGCCTCGGCATGGGAGCGCCCGGCCGACGACCCCGACCGCCTGGCCATCCTGCAGTTCACGAGCGGCTCGACGTCGGACCCGAAGGGCGTGATGCTCCCGCACCACACCGTGGGGGCCAACCTCGACGCCATCAGCACCGCCACCAGCCTGGACCCGGGCGATGACGTTCTCGTCTCGTGGCTCCCGCTCTACCACGACATGGGTCTCGTCGGGCTCTTCACCCTTGGCGTGTCGACAGGCACGCCGCTGGTTCTCGGGGCCCCCACCGACTTCATGGCCGCCCCCAGCCGCTGGATGGAGTGGATGTCCACGTACGGCGGGACGGCAACCGCCGGGCCCAACTTCTCCTACGTGCTCGCCGCCCGGGCCCTCAACCGCTGCGACCAGCTCGACCTCTCTCGCCTGCGGGTGGCCCTCAACGGCGCCGAGCCCGTCGACCCCGCGACCGTCGCCAGCTTCATCGCCGCCGGCGAGCGCCACGGCCTGCGCCCCGGCGCCGTGTTCCCGGCCTTCGGCATGGCCGAGGTCGCGATCGCCGGCACGTTCCCCGAACCGATGTCCGGGCTGCGAACCGACGCCGTCGACCGCCGCGTCCTCGAGACCGAGCGCTACGCCGCGCCCGTCGAGGCCGACGCCGAGGGCGTGCGCCACCTGGCCATCCTCGGCCGCCCCGTGCAGGGCCTCGAGATCCGGGTCGTCGATCCCATCGCAGGCGACGAGCTCAAGGAGCGCGAGGTCGGCGAGCTCGAGATCCGGGGCACATCGGTGACGCCCGGCTACTACAAGCGTCCCGACGTCAACATCGAGCTCTTCCACGACGGTTGGCTCCGCACCGGCGACCTCGCCTACCTGCTCGATGGCGAGATGGTCATGTGCGGTCGCATCAAGGACATGATCATCGTCGGGGGGCGCAACGTCTATCCCGAGGACATCGAGCGGGCGCTCGCCGACGTCGAAGGCGTCCGGGCCGGGAACGTCATCGCCTTCGGTGTGGACGGATCGCAGGGCAAGGAGGGCCTCGTCGTCGTGGCCGAGTCCAAGTCGGACGACCACGACGAGGTGCGACGCTCGGTGGCCCAGCGAGTGCGCGACGCTGTGGGCCTCCCGGCCAAGGACATCGTGCTCGTGCTCCCTGGGAGCCTGCCCAAGACGAGCTCCGGCAAGCTGCAGCGCTCGCTGTGCAAGCTGCGCTACCTCGGCTCGGAGCTCCAGACCGCGGTGCCGGCCTAGATCTTCTTGAGGTCGTCCATGACCGCCTTCCAGCGGTCAGGGTCGCTGGCGTACGGGGCGTAGAAGCTGAGGCGCTGGACGACGTCGCCGTACCGGCCGTGGATCCCCGCCGCCAGCTTCTCGGGCTCGGCCACCACGGCGAAGGTGTCGAGGATGTCGTCGGTGATGAGCTCGCCCATCTCCTTCCACCTCCCCTCCTTCGACATCTTGTTCAGATCCTCCTGAAGGCCGCCCCAGCCGTGCAGCTCGAGCACCCCCTTGTAGGCGGGAGTGGAGCCGTAGAAGGCGATCTGCTGCTTGGTGCCCTGCACCGATGCGGCCATCTCCTCTTCGGTCGTGCCCGTCACGACGAAGGCCGGCCCGGAGATCTCGATGTCGGCCAGCGTGCGTCCGGCCTTGGCCGCCCCTCGCTCGAGGGCGGGGAGGGTGACCTCGCGCAGGTAGCGCTCGGTGGTGAAGCCGTGGCAGAGGAAGCCGTCGCACACCTCGCCGGCCACCTCGGTCATGAGCTCGCCCACGCCGGCGAGGAAGATCTTGGCGTTGCCGTGCGGGTTCGGTCCCGGGTTGAAGAACGGCGTCATCAGGGTGTGCGTGTAGAACTCACCCGCGAAGTCGAGCTTCGTGCCGTCGTTCCAGCACGCCCAGATGGCCCGGATGGCGAGGATCATCTCCCGCATGCGGGCGGCCGGGTGTGACCACGGCATCGAGAAGCGCTTGGTGATGTGAGGCTTGATCTGGCTGCCCAAGCCGAGGATGAACCGGCCCTCTGACGCGGCCTGCAGGTCCCAGGCGATGCTGGCCAGGTTCATCGGGTTGCGGGCGAACGCCACGGCGATGCCGGTGCCCAGCTCGACGGTCGAGGTCTGCTGCGAGGCGAGCAGGAGCGGGAAGAACGGGTCGTGGGCCGTCTCGGCCGTCCAGAGGCCGTCGTAGCCCTGCGCCTCCTGCGCCGCTGCGGCCTCGCCCGCGCTGCGCAGATCTCCTCCGATGCCACCGTCGATCTTCATGCGGCGACCCTAGCCGCCTCTCTTGACCGGATGGTCAAGTCCTGGAGGTCAGCCCTGCTCGCGGAGGAAGCGCTCCAGCTCGGCCGCCAGCTCGTCGCCGCTCGTCGCTGACAGCTGGGACGTCGTCGCGGTCTGGTCGGCCTGCTGCTCGAGCTGCTCGAGCATGGCCTGGTGCTCGGCGTTCTGGCCGATGAGCTCGTCGATGCGGGACCGGCTGGCCTGAGCTCGGGCCTCGATGTCGGCGAGGGGGAGGGCCAGACCGGCGATCCGGTTGGTGGCCTGAAGGAGGGCGAGCGACGCGGCCGGGTACGGCATGGCCGCGACGTAGTGCGGCACCTGGGCCCAGAGGCCGAGCGCAGGCAGGCCCCGCAGCGCGGCCCGGCGCTCGATCATCCCCTGCACACCGGAGGGCACCTCGACCGTGTTGCGCACCAGGCCTTGGGCCAGGTCGTCGGTCGAGGCCGAGGCCGCGATGAGCGGCGGTCGGGTGTGTGGGACGGGCGTCGGGTAGGCGCCGAGGCCCACGACCATTCGCGTGCCGAGGTCGAGGGCCAGGTCGACGACCTGCTCGGAGAACGCCAGCCAGCTGTGGTCCGGCTCGTTGCCCAGCAGCAAGAGGACGTCGTTGCCGGCGCTGTCCTTTGCCCAGGAGAGCTCCGTCTCCTCCCACGCCAGGTGGCTGTTCACGCCGTCCTCGAGGCGCATCACCGGCCGTCGGGCCCGCCAGTCGAGCAAGGCGTCGGCGTCGAAGCGGGCCACCGTGTGCCGCTCGAGCTGGTCGGTCAGCACGTCGGCGGCGCCGTCCGCACCCAAGCCGGCGTCGATCCAGCCCTTCAGGACCATGATGAGCACTGGCGACTCGAGGTCGGGTTGCTCGACCATGGCGTAGAGGGGGTTGGCCACTGGGTCCGCTCAGCCCAGCCGGGCGACGGCGTCGGCGGCTGCTTCGGCGCAGCGCTCGACCTGCACGGCGAAGCCCTCGAACCCGGAGGCGTCGGACCCCATGGCCCCACCCACGTACCGGGCGTAGACGCCTTCCACGATGCACGCCAGCTTCCAGTAGCCGAAGGCGATGTAGAAGTCGATCTCGGAGAGGTCGCGACCAGACGCGTCGGCGTAGCGGTCGAGCACCTCCTTGCGGCTCAGGAAGCCCTCGGCTGCGGTCGGCGCCGTGAGCAGCATGGAGTGCGAGTCGTCGGCCTCGGTCCAATAGACCATCAGGAGGCCCACGTCGGCGAGGGGGTCGCCCAGGGTGCAGATCTCCCAGTCGAGCACCGCGATGACGTTGCCGTCGTCGTCGGTCATGCAGTTGTCGAGGCGGTAGTCGCCGTGGACGATGGCGGCTGGTCCCTGCTCGGGGATGCGGGCGGCCAGCGCATCGTGCACCTGGTCGACGTTGGGCAGGGGGCGCGTCTGGGACTGCTGGAACTGGCTGTACCAGCGCTTCAGCTGGCGGGCGATGTACCCCTCGGTCTTGCCCAGATCGCCCAGGCCGACGGCGGCCGGGTCGATGGCGTGGATGCCCGCGAGCGTGTCGGCGATGGAGACGCCGGCGTTGCGGCGAGCCTCCACCGTGAGCCCCGCGGCGGCCGCCGAGTCGCGCAGCACGCGACCGTCGACGAAGTCCATCACGTAGAACGGCGCGCCGTTGACCGACTCGTCGGTGCACAGGCCCAGGGCAGGGGCGACCGGCACGTCGGTGGGGCCGAGGGCCGAGATGATCTTGTGCTCGCGCGACATGTCGTGGGCCGTGGCCAGCACGTGGCCCAGCGGGGGACGGCGCAGCACGTAGTGGTGCCCGCTGGCGTCGGTGACGCCGTACGTGAGGTTGGAGTGGCCGCCGGCGATCAGGTCGAAGGCGAGGGGCCCGGTGGCTCCGGGGATGTTGGCCTCGAACCACGCCGTCACGTTGGCGACGTCGACGCCCTTGATGTCCTCGGCCAACGTTCTTGCTCCTCCCAGGTGGGGCCCGGTGCCCCGTTGGGCGAGGGTACTGCCGCCGATAGGTTGGGGCGACCGACCGGAGGAGATCGCAGGCCATGTCCATCGACGTCACCGATGCCACCTTCCCCACCGAGGTGGTGGAGCGCTCCAAGCAGGTCCCCGTCGTGGTCGACCTGTGGGCGGAGTGGTGCGGGCCTTGCAAGCAGCTCGGGCCGATCCTCGAGAAGGTCGTCGACGAGACAGGCGGCAAGGTCGTCCTGGCCAAGGTCGACGTCGACACGAACCAGCAGGTGGCCACCGCCTTCCAGGTCCAGGGCATCCCGGCCGTGTTCGCCCTGAAGGACGGAAAGGTCGTCGACACGTTCGTCGGCGCCCAGCCCGAGGCCAACGTGCGCGAGTTCGTCGCCCGCCTCCTGCCCACAGAGGACGAGAGCGCCGTGCAGGGCCTCCTCGACGCGGGCGACGAAGCGTCGCTCCGCCAGGTCCTCGAGCTGGAGCCCGGCAACGAGGCCGCCGTGCTGGCGTTGGCCGAGCTGCTCGTGGCCAGGCGCCAGGACGGCGACGCGGATGAGGCGCTCGCCTTCCTCGCCCGCATTCCCGAGACCGACGCCACCCGTCGCATCGCCGCCCTGGCCCGTGTGGGTGCCGACACCAAGGACGACGTCACCGCCGAGCTCGACTCCCTCCTCGACCGGGTGAAGGACGACGAAGAGGCGCGACAGCGCTACCTCGACCTGCTCGAGGTCATGGGTCTCGACGACCCTCGCACCGCCGGCTACCGCAAGCAGCTCACCAGTCGCCTGTTCTGATCCGTGAGGGTCGAGCGGCGGGACGGGGCGACCTTCGTCATCTCGCGCCTCGTCGCGCCGGGAGCGGCCGCCACCACGCTCGGCCGGTTCGTGTTCGTGCGGCCCGATGCCTTCGGATCGCGCCGCCTGCTCGATCACGAGCTCGTCCACGTCCGCCAGTGGCGCCAGCTCGGCATCCCCGGCTTCCTCAGCAGCTACCTCGGGGCCTACCTGCGCTGGCGCCTGCTCCGCTACCCGCATTGGGCGGCGTACCGGCGCATCCCCCTCGAGATCGAGGCGGACTGGGAGGCACGCGGTGGGGGGAGATCGGCCCTGTCGCCGCCGTCTGACCGGCCCTAGCATCGAGGCCGCCTCCCCCGGACCAGCCCCTGCTGTCGCGTTCGGGAGGACCTGTGACCAACGCCTCCGAGCCGCCGGAGGACGGCACCGCCGACCTCCGGCGCCCGCCACCGCCGCGAACCTGGCGGGAGCGCATCGAACAGGTCGCCGACGCCACAGGGACGACCCCGGTCCGGATCCTGGTCGGAGGCCTGGCCGCCGTCGGAGCGGTGCTCGTCGGCCTCTGGGTGACGAGGCCGCCTGCCCCGCCTCCAGAGGTGGCGCTGCCCTACGCCAGCACCACGGCTCCCGTTCCCGCCGAGGCCACGAGCTCGACATCGAGTGCGCTGCTCGTGCACGTGGCCGGCGCGGTCGCGCTTCCCGGGGTGCACGAGCTGCCCGCCGGCAGCCGAGTCGTCGACGCCCTCGCGGTTGCGGGCGGCCTGGCGCCCGGCGCCGATGCCGGTCGCCTCAACCTGGCCGCACCGGTGAGCGACGGCGAGCGCGTCTACGTGCTCCACCAAGGCGAGGTCGCCCCACCGCCGGTGGCGGGCGCCCCGTCCGGGGGTGCGGCCGATGGGGGTTCGGGTGGCCCCGTCGACCTCAACACCGCCGACGAGGCCGCCCTGGACGCCCTGCCCGGGGTGGGGCCGGCCACGGCCGCAGCCATCGTCGCCCACCGCGACCAGATCGGCAGGTTCACCTCGGTCGACCAGCTCCTGGACGTCCGCGGCATCGGCGCAGCCAAGCTCGATGCGCTGCGCGACCTAGTGGTGGTCTGACGTGTCCGACCGATGGGCTGTCCTCCTCGCCGTCTGCGCGGCGTGGGGCGCCAGCCGTCCGTCCGCTCTCCCCCTGCTCGCCGCCAGCCTGGTGGTGGCGGCCGGCCTCGTGCTCCGCCGTCCGGCCCTGCTCTGCCTCGGAGTCGGAGCGCTGGCCAGCGCGCTGGCCGCTCGTTCGCTCGCCGGACTCGACGGCGTGCAGACAGCACCTGTGGCCGGTGCCGTCACGCTCGTGAGCGACCCCGCCCCGGCCTACGGCGGCGTCCGGGCCGAGGCCCGCCTCGGTGGGCGTCGGGTGGAGCTGCGGGCCGACGGGTCGTCAGCCGAGGGGCTCCGGCCCCGCCTGGCGGGGGAGGAGGTCGTCATCCGTGGTCGTCTGGACCCGA
Organism: uncultured Microthrixaceae bacterium; assembly: GCA_963846555.1. Taxonomy (GTDB): domain Bacteria; phylum Actinomycetota; class Acidimicrobiia; order Acidimicrobiales; family VFJN01; genus VFJN01. The sequence continues at coordinate 2,396,999 of CAWJWI010000004.1, read as the reverse complement.
TCCCGCCTGGGTCCCCGTGGCTGACAGTTCGGCACGTCTCGGGCCGAGTCCAGGTCTACGCCGTGGAGTCGTGGTCATCAGGCGCCCCGCCGACCCGACTCACCAACGGGCTTCGTCGCACGCTCGTGGAAGGCGCCGGGTCTCTCAGCGCCCGCCACCGCTCGCTCTACACGGGGCTCGTCATCGGTGACGACCGCGAGCAGCCCGCCGACCTGGCCGACGACTTCCTCGGAGCCGGGCTGACACACCTCTTGGCTGTGTCGGGCCAGAACGTGGCCTTCACCTTGGTACTGGCGGCACCAGTGCTGCGACGTCTGCGGCTGTGGCCGCGGCTCGGCGCCACCCTCCTGGTGATCGCCCTCTTCGGGCTGACCACCCGCTTCGAGCCGTCCGTGCTGCGAGCCGCCGCCATGGCCGCCCTCGCCGTCGCGACGGCCACGGTCGGCACGCCCGTGTCCCGGCTGCGAATCCTCGCCCTTGCCGTGGCGGCGCTGCTCCTCGTCGACCCGCTCCTCGTCGGGTCGGTCGGGTTCCAGCTGTCCGTGGCCGCGGCGGCCGCCATCGTGCTCGCGGCGCCCCGGTTGGGCGATCTCCTGCCCGGCCCGGCGCCGCTGCGCGAGGCGCTGGCCGTCACCCTTGCTGCCCAGCTCGGGGTGGCCCCGGTGCTGCTGGCGACGTTCGGCCCGCTGCCGGTGGCGTCGCTGCCCGCCAACCTGCTGGCCGTGCCCGCAGCGGGGCTCGTCATGGTCTGGGGCCTCACGGGCGGTCTCGTGGCCGGCGTGGTGGGCGGACCTGTCGCCGAGATCGCCCACCTGCCCACACGGGCGCTGCTGGCTTGGCTCTCCGAGGTGGCAGCCCGAACCGCTCGACTGCCCCTCGGGCTGCTCGAGGCCGGGCACGTGGTGGTGGCCGCCAGCGGGCTCGTCGTCGCCGCCCTCGGCCGGTGGGCGCAGGCTCGCTCGCCGGCGCTGGGCGCGGCCCTCCGGCGGGGCGGGTTGGCCGGTGCCGGGGGCGTGTTGGCCCTTGCCGCGATGTCCGCCCAGGCCCCAGCCGCGCTCCGCTCCGACCTGTCACCCGGCGTCGTGCGCTGGCACCACGCCGAAGCCGAGGTGCTGGTGCTCGGTGGGGCTGGGGGGCGCACGCCGCTCGGGACGGCGGCCGTGCTGGGCGCGCTCAGAGAGGCCGGGGTGGGAGCCATCGATCTGCTCGTGGTCGCCGACGCGTCCGTGCCGCCGTCCGTGGTCGCTGCCCTCGCTGGTCGGCACCCCCTCGGCGGGGTGATCACGGCGGGCGGCGTAGGGCCTCTTCCCGTCGACGCACCGCAGGCCGCGGCGCCCCGACCCGCCGGGGTGCTCGACATCGGAGGCCTGGAGGTGCGGCTCACGGCCACCGCCGACCGGCTCGTGGTCGAGGCCCGTCCGGGGGAGCCCCACGGAGCGCCGCGGTAGGTTCGCCGTCATGGAGGAGGCGGCCCGCCGGGTGGTGTTCGAGGTGCCGTGCCCCGAGGTGGCGCTTGGGCCCCATCGGTTCGACATCAGACACCGTGCGGTCATCGTCGCATCGCTCGGCGGTTCTCTGCTGTCCGATCCCGACCTCCTCGCCGCGCGAGCCGAGGAGCTCGTGGCCGAGGGTGCGGACGCCCTGGAGCTGGGTCCAGGCCCAGGCCTGAGCGAAGGCGTGGAGGCCGTGCGCGCCCGGGTCGACGCGCCCCTCTGCGTCCTCACCGCGGACGCTTCGGTGCTGGCGTCGACCCTCGCGGCCGGCGCGGTGGTGGGGATCGACCCCAGCGGTTTCGCCGACCCCGACTACCTCGCGGTGGCGGCCGAGGCCAGCGCTTCGGTCGTGGCCCTGCCGGCCGCGACCGGCGATCAGGACATCGCATCGGTGGCGCGGGAGCTCCGGGCCAGCGCCGGACGGGCCGAGGAGGCGGGGATCCCGCGCTCAGGGGTACTGGTCGACTGCGGACTCGATCTGGCGTCGGGCGACCCAGCGGTGCTGGCGCTGCTCAGCGCCCACCACTGCCTCACCGCTCTCGGCTGGCCCGTGTCGCTCTCGGTCGCTGACCCGCCCGGAGTCGATGGGCCTGCGGCCACGAACGCAGCGCTCTCGGTCGGCATCGCCCTGGGTGCTCGAATCGTGCGGGTCAGCAACGTCCGCCCGGCCCGGCGCACGGCCGATGTCCTGGCCGCCATCCTCCGCGCTCGAGCGGACGGTCCGGCGTGAGCACCATCCCGGTCACCCTCCTGAAGGGCAGCGACGAGGTCGTCCAGCGCGATGCGGTGCGCCTGCTCGTCGAGGAGCTGGTCGGCGACGAGGACCATGCCCTGGTGGTCGAGGAGGTCGAGGTGGGGGCGGCCGACCCGGAGGGCCGCGACCCGCTCGTGGCCCTGGTCGACGCGGCCCAGACCCCGCCCTTCCTCACCGAGTACCGGGTCGTGCTCGGCCGAATCGTCGAGAAGCGGGAGAAGGCCGAGCTCGTCCAGCCCCTCGTCGACTACCTCGCCGACCCGCTGCCCAGCACCCGCCTCGTGCTCGACTGGCGGGGTGGTCGGGTGCCGAAGTCCCTCCTCGAGGCCGTCACCCGGGTTGGTGGGGCCCAGGTCGACACGAGCCCCGGCGGGAAGATGGCCACCTGGGTGCCCGAGCAGCTGACCGAGGCGGGCATCAAGGTCGACCAGGCGGGCCGCACGCGGCTGGCGGACTGGGTCGGGGACGAGCCGAGCCGACTGCTCGGCCTCATCGACCTCCTGCGATCGACCTACGGCCCGGGCACCAAGCTGGGGGTCGACGAGATCGAGCCCTTCCTCGGCGACGACGGTGGCGTGCCCCCGTGGGATCTGACCGACGCCATCGACCGGGGCGACCGCAAGACAGCCCTCGAGCTGCTCCAGCGCATGATCGGGCAGGGTGCTCGCCATCCGTTCCAGGTGCTGTCGACCCTCCACTCCCACTACGGGCGCATGCTGCGCCTCGACGGGGCCGAGGTGACGGGGGAGAAGCAGGCGGCTGAGCTGCTGGGCATGAAGGGCTCGACCTTCCCGGCCAAGAAGGCCCTCGGCCAGGCCCGCCGCCTGGGCCACGATCGGATCGTCCGGGCCGTAGACCTCCTGGCCCGGGCCGACCTCGACCTGCGGGGCGGCAAGGCCTGGCCCGACCACCTGGTGCTCGAGGTCCTCATCGCCCGCTTGGCCACGATGTCGAAGTAGCCCCAGACGCGTCGATGCCGGGCGCAGGGCCCGGCATCGGTCAGCTCTGGGAGCGGGTGCTCACTCGGCGGTCGGTGCGCCCTTCTTCATGAGGCGCGACTTGCGGCGGGCGGCTGCGTTCTTGTGGATGACGCCCTTGGCTGCCGCCGAGTCGATGCGCTTCACGGCCAAGCGGACGAGCTCGGCTGCGTCCTCGGCTCCCTCGGCGGCGGCTGTCGACGCCACCTTGGTGCGGGTCTTGAGCTCGCTTCGCACCGCCTTGTTGCGGGCGGCGCGCTTCTCGTTCTGACGGTTGCGCTTGATCTGGCTCTTGATGTTGGCCATGACGTCCTCTACCTCTGCATTCGAACCGGTGGATCGTACCGGCCCCGTCGGGTTCGCGTCACATCGTCGGGCACCGGTAGCGTTCGTGGTCCCCCATGGACCTCGACCGCATCCGTTGCCTGTCCATCGTGGCGCACGTCGACCACGGCAAGAGCACGCTCGCCGACCGCATCCTCGAGCTGTGCGGCGCTGTCGACCCCCGGGACATGCGGGCTCAGTACCTCGACTCGATGGACCTCGAGCGCGAGCGAGGCATCACCATCAAGCTCCAGTCGGTGCGCCTCGACTGGCGCGACCACGTCGTCAACCTCATCGACACCCCCGGTCACGTGGACTTCGGCTACGAGGTGTCCCGCTCTCTGGCCGCCTGCGAGGGCGTGATCCTGCTCGTCGACGCAGCCCAGGGCATCGAGGCCCAGACGCTGGCCAACTGCTACCTCGCCCTCGAGAACGACCTCGAGATCGTGGCCTGCATGAACAAGATCGACCTGCCGGCGGCCGAGCCCGACCGCTGCGCGGCAGAGATCGAGCAGGTTCTCGGCATCCCTGCCGGCGACATCCTGCGCATCAGCGCCAAGACCGGCGAGGGCGTGGCGGACCTCCTCGACGCCGTCGTCGACCGCATCCCGCCCCCGCAGGGCGATCCAAACGCACCGCTCCAGGCTCTGATCTTCGACTCGTACTACGACAGCTACCGCGGGGTCGTGTCGTCTGTGCGGGTCATGAACGGCGTGCTCAAGACCGGCAGCCGCATCCGCTTCATGCAGGTCGGAGTCAACTACGAGGCCGACGAGGTCGGCGTGCGGCGCCCGGCACACACGCCCGTTCCCTCTCTCGGGCCGGGGGAGACCGGGTACCTGATCGCCGGGATCAAGGACGTGCGCGAGGCCCGTTCCGGTGAGACGGTCACCGACGCCGTCCGACCCGCCGCCGAGCCCCTGGAGGGCTACCGGGACCCGAAGCCCATGGTGTTCTGCGGGCTGTACCCGATCGACGGCGACCAGTTCTCCGACCTGCGCGACGCGCTCGAGAAGCTGGGCCTGAACGACGCGAGCTACACCTACGAACCTGAGACCTCAGGGGCACTCGGCTTCGGCTTCCGCTGTGGCTTCCTGGGCCTGCTGCACATGGAGATCATCCGAGAGCGCCTGGTCCGCGAGTTCAACCTCGACCTCATCGCGACCTCGCCGTCGGTCGCCTACCTGGTGCACAAGACCGACGGCACGGTGTCGGAGGTGCACAACCCAGCCGATCTGCCGCCCATGGTAGAGATCGACCACATCGACGAGCCGATGCTCACCTGCACGATCCTCACCCCGAAGGACTACACGGGCACGATCATGGACCTGTGCCAGACGCGTCGGGGCGAGATGAAGAAGCTGGAGTACCTCTCGCCCGAGCGCATGGAGCTCGTGTACGTCATCCCCCTGGCCGAGGTGGTGCGCGACTTCTTCGACCAGCTGAAGAGCCGCACACAGGGCTACGCGTCGCTCGACTACGAGAACGCGGGCTACGCCCAGTCCGACCTCGTGAAGGTCGACGTGCTCCTGAACGCCGTGCCCGCTGACGCCTTCTCCACGATCCTCCACAAGGACCGGGCCCAGGACTACGGCAAGCGCATCGCCGAGAAGCTCCGCGAGCTCATCCCCCGGCAGATGTACGACGTGCCGATCCAGGCTGCGATCGGCGGCCGGATCATCAGCCGGGAGACGGTGAAGGCGAAGCGCAAGGACGTGCTGGCCAAGTGCTACGGCGGCGACATCACCCGCAAGCGCAAGCTGCTGGAGAAGCAGAAGGAGGGCAAGAAGCGGATGAAGAACATCGGCCGCGTCGAGGTGCCCCAAGAGGCGTTCATCGCCGCCTTCAAGCTCGACGACTAGAGGACGGCCTGCACCTGGGTGGTGGTGGAGATGGGCTTGCCCGCTTCGTCGGTCAGCTCGGTCTGCACGGTGATGAACCGGCGCCCGGCGTTGACGACCCGCGACGTGCCAGTGGTCCGGCCCGCCTTGGCCGCCCGCAGGAGCACGGTGCTCGACGAGACCGTGGCCGTGCTCGCCCCCTCGGGAAGGTGGAGGAACGCGGCGACTGCGCCGAGCGAGTCGGCCAGCGTCATGAGGGCGCCGCCGTGGAGGATGCCGCCGATGGTGCACCGCTCGGCGGCCCAGTCGAGGTGGCCTACCACGGCGTCCGTGGACGCCGAGTCGATCTGCACGCCGGCGTGCACGGCGAAGGGCATCGTGGCGACGAGGGCTGCCGGGTCGGACATGTCGGGGAGGGCGTCACTGGTCACGGCACGATGATGCCCTGATCGGTCGCCGCCGGCGACTACCTCTGAGGTCATGGACGCGCGCGAGGCTCGGAGCGTGACCCCGCTGCAGGAGCGCTTCCGAGCCGTCGTCGCTGACCTCGCGACCGGCGAGGTGGTGTCCTACGGCGAGGTGGCTCGGCGGGCTGGCCAGCGCGGCGCGGCCCGGGCCGTGGGTGGGTTCCTGGCCGCGCACGGCGCCGACCTGCCGTGGTGGCGAGTCGTGCGGGCCGACGGCTCCCTCGCCGTGCACAAGCCGCGCGAGCAGGCCCGGCGCCTGCGGGCCGAGGGCGTCGAGGTCATCGGGCACCGCGTGGCCGACGCCCTTCCCCGCTGAGGTCGTCCCGGCACGCCGGAAGCGATGCCGTTAGGGTCGCCGGCAATCGAAGGGAACTCAGACCGGGGTCGTCCGGGTCAGGGCGGGCACCCAACGGCAGCGGTCGGTTCCACGACACGGGGAGAACCGACATGGCAGGACGGATCCGAGCGCGAAACCTCTGGGGGTTGGTGGCGGTGCTCGCCCTGACCGGGGCCGCGTGCAGCGACGACGACGACCCTGTGGCCCAGGACGACACCGAGGCCGACGCCGGCGACCAGACCGATGACACCAGCGGCGGGGGTGGCGACGGCGGGGTGCTGGCCGAGGTCCGCGATCGGGGCACGCTGAACTGCGGCGTCAACGACGCCGTCCCCGGCTTCGGCTTCCTGGACGCGGCAGGTGAGTTCTCCGGCTTCGACATCGAGTTCTGCAAGGTGATCGCAGCTGCCGTGCTCGGTGACGCGGAGGCCGTCGAGTACACGGCTCTGACCGCCGATCAGCGCTTCACAGCGCTCCAGTCGGGCGAGATCGATGTGCTCGTGCGCAACACGACCTACACGGCCTCGCGTGACGGCGGCGAGGGCGCGGCCTTCGTGACCACGACGTTCTACGACGGCCAGGGGATGATGGTCCGCGCCGACTCGGGTCTCACCGAGATAGACGGCATGGGCGGCAGCACGGTGTGCGTGCTCCAGGGCACCACGACCGAGCTCAACCTGGCCACCCGCTTCGGGTCGGCGGGGCTCGACGTGACACCCCTGACCTTCGCCGACAACGAGCAGCTGCAGGCCGCGTTCATCGCCGGTCAGTGCGACGGCTGGACGTCGGACAAGTCACAGCTGGCCGGCGTCCGCTCGGCCTTCCCTGACTCCGAGGGTGGTCCCGATGCCCTCGTGATCCTCGACGAGACCTTCTCCAAGGAGCCGCTCGGCCCCGTCGTCCGTGACGGAGACAGCGACTGGGAGGACGCCGTCAACTGGGCTGTGCTCGCCACCATCCAGGCCGAGGAGTTCGGCATCACCTCGGCCAACGTGGCGGAGATGGCTTCTGGCGACGACCTCGACATCCTGCGCTTCCTGGGCCAGCCCTTCGCGTCCGAGGAGGGGGCTGACCCGGCGGTGCTCGACCCGGGGCTCGACCTCGACGACGACTTCGCCATGAACGTCATCAGCCAGGTCGGGAGCTACGGCGAGATCTACGACCGCACCGTCGGTCCGGACACGGCCCTCGGCCTCGAGCGGGGCCTCAACGCCCTCTGGAACGCCGAGCCCCCCGGCATCCTCTACGCCGCCCCCTACCGCTGATCCGAGCCCGTCGCTGAGGGTGAAGGGATGACCTCGGCGACCTCCGTCGCCCGGACCCGCACGCCGCCGTGGCGCGACGTGCGGGTCCTGCCGCGCCGCGGCGCAGGTCGTGGTGGTCGTCAGCGTCGTGGCCGTGGTCGGCTTCCTGTACGACAACGTGCGCACCAGGCAGAAGGCCCTCGGGATCAACAGCACGTTCGACTTCCTCGACCAGCCGGCGGGCGTGAACATCGCCTACTCCGACTTCCGGCCCGGCCAGCCCGTCAGCGACGCCCTGCTGGTGGGCGTCAAGAACACGCTCCTGGTCGCCGGCGTGGGGATGGTCCTCACGCTGCTGCTCGGGACGCTCCTGGGCGTGGCTCGCCTCTCGGGGAACTGGATCGTCCGCCAAGGTGCCACGCTCTACGTCGAGACGCTGCGCAACGTGCCGCCGCTGCTCGTGATCATCTTCGTGAACGCTGCTGTGGTCCTGAACGCGCTGCCCCGCATCCAGGACTCGGTGGACCTCGGCGGCCTGCTGGTGCTGAACAACCGGGAGCTGGCCGTCGCCTCGCCTGTCGACGGGGGCGACGCCGGCCTCTACGTGCTGCTCCTCCTGGCCGCCCTCGTGGCTGCGCTCGGGGTGGCGGTGTGGCGGACCAAGCGCTTCGAGGCGACGGGTCAGCCTCACCACAGGGTGCTGTGGGCCCTCGGCAGCATTGCGGTCGTGGCCGTTGCGGCCTACGTCGCGCTCGGTGCACCGGTCGAGGTCTCGCGCGTCGACGTCGACGGCCTGAGGATCACCGGCGGGGTCGCCATGTCGACCGGGTACGCGTCGCTCCTCGTCGGCCTCGTGCTCTACACCGCCAGCCACGTCGCCGAGATCGTGCGCGGCAGCATCCAAGCCGTTCATCAGGGCCAGACAGAAGCAGCCACCGCCCTCGGGCTGTCCGACCTGCAGCGCCTCCGCTACATCGTGCTGCCCCAGGCGTTCCGCATCGCCGTGCCGCCGATCATCAACCAGTTCCTCAACCTCACGAAGAACACTTCGCTCGGCATCGCCGTCGGCTTCTCCGAGGTCACCCTCATCACCCGCCAGGTGATCGGCAACGGCAACCCCGCGGTACAGGCCGTGATCCTCCTGCTCGGCATCTACCTCGTCATCTCCCTCGTCGTGTCGCTCTTCGCCAACATCGTGAACCGTCGGCTCCAGCTGGTCGAGCGGTGAGGTGGCCGGCTTGGTGACCGCCGACGCGCCGGAGGCGACGCGGCCGCACTCGCGGTTGAGCCGGGGCGAATGGGCGCGCAAGAACCTGTTCGACGGCGCTTGGAACAGCGCCCTGACCATCGTGTTCGGCGGCCTTCTCTCCTACGCCGCCTTCCGGCTGCTCCGGTTCGTGTTCGTCGGCGCGGACTGGGAGGTCGTGCGTCGCAACCTGCGCACCTTCATGATCGGCCGCTTCGACCGGGACGAGGTCTGGCGCCTCTGGGCGTCGCTGTACCTCCTCGCCCTCGGCACAGGGCTGACCTTCGGGTCGGCCGGCCGGTTGGCCCTCGATCCCGTGCCCGGCGTCGAGGTGGCGTCACGTCCCAGCCTGGCCAGCGGCATGCGGCGCTTCTGGCCCGTCCTGCTCGGCGGGGTCGCCATCCTGGCGCTGACCCGCACGGTCCTGCCCGGCCTGCTCCTGCTGGGCGCTGTGGCTCTCCTGCTGGCCGGGCGCGAGGCCGGCGCCCGCCTGCCCCGTCGGGCCACGCGGTGGTCCTGGCTGGCCCTCGGCGTGCTCATGGTCGCCGCTCTCCAGGTGGTCGTGGCCGGAGACGGCGTGGGCTGGGACGACTGGGGCGGGCTCCACCTCACGCTGTTCGTCACCGTCACCGGGATCGTCCTGGCCTTCCCGATCGGTCTCGTCCTCGCCCTCGGTCGGCGCTCCCGCATGCCGGTCATCCGCTGGCTCTCCGTCGCCTACATCGAGCTGTTCCGCGGCGTGCCTCTCATCACGCTCCTGTTCTTGGGCCAGTTCGTCATCTTCTTCATGTTCCCGACCTACTTCGATCCGCCCGGGCTCCTCGTGCGGTCGATGATCGCCATCGTCGCGTTCGAGGCCGCCTACATCGCCGAGGTGGTCCGCGGGGGCCTGCAGGCCGTGCCCACGGGCCAGTACGAGGCGGCTCAGGCCCTGGGCTTGTCGCCGTTCGCCATGATGCGGCGGATCGTGCTCCCCCAAGCCCTGCGGGCCGTGATCCCGGCTCTCGTGGGCCAGTTCATCAGCCTCTACAAGGACACGTCGCTCCTCAGCATCATCGGCATCCTGGAGATCCTCCGGGTGGCTGGCTCGGTGGTGACCCAGCCCGACTTCCTCGGCCAGGGGCTCGACGCTGTCACCCTGGCCTTCGTCGGCTTCCTCTACTGGGTCGGGTGCTACACGATGTCGAGGGAGAGCCGCCGGATCGAGCAGCGACTGGGAGTGGGAACGCGATGACCGACCAGAACGCCACGCCGCCCGCCGGCTCGCTGACCGACTCGGCCACGGTGGCCGGGGGCACCGGCGAGCCGATGATCACCTGCGAGGGGGTGGAGAAGTGGTTCGGCGACTTCGCCGCCCTCAAGGGCATCGACCTGGTGGTCGGCCGCCAGGAGGTGGTGGTGGTGATCGGGCCGTCGGGCTCCGGGAAGTCGACCCTGATCCGCTGCATCAACCGGCTGGAGGAGCACGACCGGGGTCGCATAGTCGTCGACGGCACGGAGCTCACGCACGACGTCCGGGGCATCCAGGCCATACGGCGCGAGGTCGGCATGGTCTTCCAGAGCTTCAACCTCTTCCCCCACCTCACCGTGCTGGAGAACATCACCCTGGCGCCGCGACAGGTGCGGCGATGGGACAAGGCCAAGGCCGAGCAGGTGGCTCGCGAGCAGCTCGAGCGGGTGCGCATCCCGGAGCAGGCGGGCAAGTTCCCCGGGCAGCTCTCCGGCGGGCAGCAGCAGCGGGTGGCCATCGCCCGGGCCCTCGCCATGCAGCCGCGAGTGATGCTCTTCGACGAGCCCACCTCCGCTCTCGACCCGGAGATGATCGCTGAGGTGCTCGACACCATGAAGGAGCTGGCCAGCTCGGGCATGACGATGGTGGTGGTCACCCATGAGATGGGCTTCGCTCGGGAGGTGGCCGACCGGGTCGTGTTCATGGCCGACGGCGAGGTGGTGGAGGTCGGCACGCCCGAGCACTTCTTCACCGATCCCACCGAGGCGCGGACCAAGCTGTTCCTCAGCCAGATCCTCTAGAGCATCGAGGAACCTGCGTCGCTCGGCTGGCACTCGGTAGCATCGAGTGCCAGGACCACCATGCTCGACGAACGCAAGGCCGCGATCCTCCGGGCCGTAGTGGAGGAGTACATCGACACCGCCCAGCCGGTGGGGTCCGCGCACGTCGTGAAGTCGTCTGGCGTGCAGGTCTCCTCCGCGACCGTGCGCAACGACATGGCCACCCTCGAGCAGGAGGGCTACCTGCGCCAGCCCCACACGAGCGCGGGTCGCATCCCCACCGAGAAGGGCTACCGCTTCTTCGTCGACAACCTCGACGCCCCAGCCGTGCTGAGGGGCTCCGACGCCGTCCAGGTCCGTTCGTTCTTCGAGACGGCCCACGGCGAGATCGAGCAGATGCTCAATGACACGTCGCGGCTGCTCGGCGACCTGACGAGCTACGCCGGTGTGGTCGTCGGCCCCGGGCCGGTCGAGGCCTCGATCCGCTCGGTCCAGGTCGTGGGCCTCACCCCGAGCAACGCCCTTGTCGTCGTCGTGCTGTCGTCCGGCGCGGTCGAGAAGCACTCCCTGGACCTCACCGAGGCAGGTGCCTCGCTGGCCGAGGGGGTGGGGGAGGAGCGCATCGCGGCTGCCACGGCGCACCTGGCATCGCAGCTCAACGGCTCGAGCCGGTCGGCCGTGCCTCACCTGGCCGCCACCGGCGACGCCGCCACCGACGCCCTCTGCGAGCTGGCCGTGCGCTCCTTGCGTGGCGCGCCAGGCGACGACGTGGACCACGTCTTCGTCGGCGGCACGTCCCGCATCGCCCAGGCCTTCGACGCCATCGAGACCGTGCGCGAGGTGCTCGGCATCCTCGAGCAGCAGCTCGTCGTGGTCACCCTCGTGCGCGACGTCCTCGACCGGGGCCTGCAGGTCGCCATCGGAACAGAGACGGGGATGGCCCCGTTGGCCGAGTGCGCGCTGATCGTGGCGCCGTACCGAGTCGAGGGCGAGCCGGCGGGCACGATCGGTGTGCTCGGTCCGGCCCGGATGGACTACCCCCAGGCCATGGCAGCGGTGGCTGTCGTCAGCCATCGCCTGTCCCAACGCCTCACAGAGGGCTGACCGTGGCCGACGACTACTACGCCCTGCTCGAGGTGTCGTCCGACGCTTCGCCGGATGACATCAAGCGCGCCTACCGGCGCCTGGCCCGCCAGCTCCACCCCGACACGAACCCCGACCCCGCGGCCTCCGAGCGCTTCAAGCAGGTGGCCCACGCCTACGAGGTGCTGTCCGATCCCGAGAAGCGCCGGCGCTACGACCGCTTCGGCCCCGAGGGCGTCAACGCAGGCAGCGCCGGGTTCTCTGGCGGTGGGATCAACGACATCTTCGACGCCTTCTTCGGCGGGTCCAGCCCCTTCGGCGGGGGTGGCCGCCGTCCCACCGGTCCGCCCCGGGGCGCCGACCTGGAGGTCGTCGTAGACCTGGCCTTCGAGGACGCCGTCTTCGGTGTGCGCCAGGCCGTCGAGGTGCGCACTGCCGTGCCGTGCGAGGCGTGCGAGGCCACCGGCGCCAAGCCCGACACGTCGCCCATCTCGTGCCTCGAGTGCGCGGGCACGGGCCAGGTCCAACGGGTGCGCCAGTCCTTCCTCGGGCAGATGGTCAGCAGCTCGGTGTGCCCCCGCTGTGCGGGCCTGGGTCAGGTCATCGCCGATCCCTGCGAGGAGTGCAAGGGCGAAGGTCGTCGCGTCGAGGAGCGCAGCTACACCGTCGACATCCCGGCCGGCGTGGACAGCGGCTCCACCCTCCGACTCACCGGGCGGGGTGCGGCCGGGCCCCGCGGCGGCGGCAACGGCGATCTCTACGTCCACGTCCGGGTGCAGCCCCACGCCCGCTTCACGCGCGACGGCGCCGACCTCCGCTGCGACTTCCCGATCTCCTTCACCCAGGCCGCCCTCGGTGCCCACATCGAGTTCGAGACGCTCGACGGCGCGGAGGACCTGGTTCTCCCCCGCGGGACGCCCTCGGGTCAGGAGTTCCGGCTTCGGGGCCGCGGCGTGCCCCACCTAGAGCGGCGCACTCGCGGCGACCTCATCGTGCGGGCCGTGGTGGCCGTGCCCGACGACCTCACGCCCGAGCAGGAGGAGCTGCTCCGGCAGTACGCCGCGGCCCGCGGCGACGAGGTGGCCCCCGCCGATGCCGGCTTCCTCACCCGCATCCGCTCGGCCTTCCGTTAGCCGTGCACCCGGGGGATCAGCCCGGTCCGTTCGTGTTCGTCGAGGACCTCGACGCACCCGCCCTGGGCGATGATGACCGTCACCACGTCGTGCGCGTGCTGCGCACCCGGCCCGGGGCCCCCCTCGTCCTCGGCGACGGAGTCGGCGGCTGGCGCCTCGGGGTCCTGGGGCCGACCGACGTCGAGGCCGCCGGCCCCGTCCAGCGATGGACGCCGACGTCTCCGACGATCACCATCGCCTTCGCCCTGGTCAAGGGGGACAAGCCCGAGCTCATCGTCCAGAAGCTGACCGAGCTGGGCGTCGACCGCATCGTGCCCTTCCGGGCCGAGCGCTCCGTCGTGCGCTGGGACGACACCAAGGCGGCCAAGGCTGTGATCCGGCTCCGCACCGTGGCCCGAGCGGCGGCCATGCAGTCGCACCGACCCCTGCTCCCGATCGTGGAGGACGTCGCCGACCTGGCCGATCTCGCGGCCCGGCCCGGCGCCGCGATGGCCGACCGCACCGGTGCGCCGCCGAGCCTCGACCGCCCGACGGTGCTCGTCGGGCCCGAGGGAGGCTGGACCGACGAAGAACGGGGCCGCGCCCCTGCTGTGGGCCTCGGTGAGAACGTGCTGCGGGCCGAGACGGCGGCCGTCACCGCAGGAGCCCTGCTGACCGCGCTGCGAGCCGGTTCCGTCGCCCCTGCGTCATAGGCGACCACGGAGGGTGGTTGCCTTGGATCACCCATAGCGCGTAGATTTGTCGGCACCGGTGCTGCCGATTGTCGGGACAGGACAGTCGACGCATTGGGCGAAGCCCCCGAGTGCCGGGGGCGTCCTTGGAGGGACGATCATGAGCGAGTTCGACGGCGAAGCCGTGGAGGCTGGGGCCTACGCGAGCAAGGTCGGGGGGCGGTTGCGGGCCATCCGGCGCCAGAAGCGCCTCTCCCTGCAAGACGTGGAGGCCACCTCCTCCCAGGAGTTCAAGGCGTCGGTGCTGGGTGCCTACGAGCGGGGCGAGCGAGCCATCTCGGTGCCTCGCCTGCAGCGCCTGGCCCGCTTCTACCGGGTGCCGGTCGACCAGCTCCTGCCCGGTGACGACGGTCCCGACTTCGGCCCCCGCCCTGGCGACTCCGATCTCGTCATCGACCTGAACCGCGGCGCTCACGTGAGCGAGAAGGTGAAGCTCGATCTGGCGGCCATCGAGCGCCTCCAGGGCGCGGAGGGCGAGATGCTGGCCCGCTACCTCCGCATGATCCAGGTGCAGCGAGGCGACTTCAACGGGCGCGTGCTCACCGTCCGTCGCGACGACCTGCGCGCCATCGCCTGCCTTCTCGACGTGACTCCCGAGCTGGCGCCCTCGCGCCTCGAGGGCCTCGGCCTCATCTTCGGGGTCGAGACGGTCGACGACGCGCTGGAAGCCGCCAGCACCAGCTGACCGGGCGCATTCGCGCTTCCCGGTCCGAGAGGGCCACCATGGGCCCGTGCCCGCACCTTCGCCGTTCGGCGTCTACCTCCACATCCCGTTCTGCGCGGCCCGCTGCGACTACTGCTCCTTCGCCACCTGGACCGACCGGCACCACCTGACCGACACCTACCTGGCCGCCTGTCGGGCCGACGCCGACCGGCTCGTGGCCGGCGGGATGCCCGCGGCCACCTCGATCTTCGTGGGCGGCGGCACGCCGTCGATGGTGGAGGGCCCAGATCTCGTCGCCGTCCTCGATCGCGTCCCGCGGGCCGAGGGCTGCGAGGTCACCGTCGAGTGCAACCCCGACAACGTCACAGCCGAGCTGCTGGCCGCCTACCGCGAGGGCGGCGTGAACCGCCTGTCGTTCGGCGTGCAGTCGACCTCGGCCCACGTGCTGGTCGCCCTTGGCCGCACCCACGACCGGGCCAACGTGCTCAAGGCCGTCGAGCTGGCCCGGGAGGCGGGCTTCCCGAGCTTCAACCTCGACCTCATCTACGGCGGGGTGGGCGAGACGCTGGCCGACTGGTGCGCCACCCTCGACGACGTCCTCGGCCTCGACCCGCCTCACGTGAGCGCCTACGCGCTGACCGTCGAGGCCGGCACGCCGCTGGCCGCGGACCCCGTGCGCCATCCCGACGACGACGATCAGGCCGACAAGTACCTGGCGGCGGTGGAGCGCCTCGGCACCGCCGGGATGGAGCAGTACGAGATCTCGAACTGGGCCAGGCCCGGCCACGAGTGCCGGCACAACCTCCTCTACTGGACGATGGGGGAGTACCAGGGGATCGGCTGCGCGGCCCACTCGCACCGGGACGGGCGCCGCTTCTGGAACCTGCGCACCCCCGACCGCTACATCGACGCCGTGACGGACGGGGCCACGGTCGAGGCGGCCGACGAGCGCCTAGGCCCCGACGAACGAGCGCTCGAGGCCCTGCAGCTCTCGCTCCGCACCCGCGACGGCGTGCCCTCCTCGGCTCTCGACCCCGAGGAGCTGCCCGGTCTGGTCGAGCCGCACCCCAGCGATCCGGAGCGGCTCGTGCTCACCGTCCAAGGACGGCTCCTGGCCAACGAGGTCGCCCTACGTCTTCGGGTCTGACATGTAGCCTCTCGACAACCTTCATGTACTCTCATATCTTCTGAGTGTGACCCATTCGACCGAGATCCGGGCCGACGACCGAGCGGCGGTGGTCGTGAAGCGGGCCACAGGCCCGGGTGCGGCGATCCTCCGAGCCGAGGGCGAGCGCCTGCGGGCCGCGGCCCACCCAGGCGTGGTGGAGGTGTTGGAGTCCGCGGGCACCGACGACGATTGGGAGCTGCGGTTGGCCCACGCCGGTCGAGCGCTGGCCATCGCCGGCCCCCTGACGACTGCGCAGGTCGCCGCACTCACTGCGGCGGTCGCGGCCACGTTGGCCGACCTGCACGACGGCGGGATCGTGCACGGTCGGGTCGATGCCAGGCACGTGCTCGTCAACGGGCAGGGCCGCCCCGTGCTCTGCGGCTTCGGACCCTCGACCGACGCCGAGCCGGTCGACGACGTCGCCGCCCTCGGTGCCCTCCTGGCCGAGCTCCTCGGGTCGACTGCCGACATGGAGCCCATCCCCGAGCGCCGATGGAGGCGCCGCTCGTGGTCGGGCTGGGACCGCCGCACCTTGCTCCTCCTTGCCGACCAAGCCTGTGCCGAACCGCCCACCCGCCGTCCTCCCGCCCGTCGGCTGGCGGCCGCCATCACCGCCGCCGTGCCCGATGCCCTCCTCGCCCCGCTGGCCTCCGGGACGCCGGCGCCTTCGCCCAGTGGCGACCCGCCTTCGCCGGCGGGCAACCGCCTGACCCTGCTGGCTGGCGCCACCGCTGTGGTGCTCCTCGTGGCGGTCGGCGGCGTGCACACGCTGCTGGCCGGCGACTCGCCGACGACTCTGGCGGCACGGCCGTCGGCGACCACCACGACCGCGCTCCCGTCCTCCACCGATCTCCCGCCCACCACCACCACCACCGACGCGGTGCCGGCGCCGTGCGTAGTCCTTCCGGGGGCCGCGCCCGGTGCCTGCACCCCGGTGCGGGTGGTGGGCACAGCTGTGCAGGCCGGCCCCGCGCGCTACGAGATCGGAGCACCCGGCGACGAGCTGGTGCTCGGAGACTGGGACTGCGACGGTGCGGCCACGCCCGCCGTGCTGCGCCCCGCCACCGGCGATGTGTTCGTGTTCGGGTCCTGGGCCGCCCAGGGCGAGGTCGTGGTCCGCCCGGTCGCTCACGTCGAAGGAGCGGACGAGCTGGTCGTGGTGGCATCCGGTCCGGGCGGGTGCGCCGGACTGGTCGCTCGCACACCAGCTGGGCCGGTCCCAGTCGACCTGGGGCCGGTGGCATGACGTCCTGGTCGACCCTCTCGGGTTGGTACGAAGCCGTCGGACCAGAGGGCGCGGCCATCGCCATGGTCCGGGCCGTGGCCCTCGTCCTCGCGTCCTGGCTGCTGGTCTCGGCCGTCCTCCAGGCCCTCGCCGCCCTCCCGGCGCTCAGCCCCCTTCGGCCCCTGGCCGATCTGATCTCCCCGCGCTCGATGCAGCGGCTCGGGCGAAGCCTGGCGGGACTCTCCCTCACCGCCGGGCTGGCCGCCCCCGCTCCGGGCGCGGGGACCCTCGCGCCCGATCAGGAGGCGCCCCCGGTGGCGATCACCACGTCGATCGACGAGCCGGCGACGGCGACCATGCGCGTGATCGAACCACCTCCGGACGCAG
Organism: uncultured Microthrixaceae bacterium; assembly: GCA_963846555.1. GTDB lineage: Bacteria > Actinomycetota > Acidimicrobiia > Acidimicrobiales > VFJN01 > VFJN01. The sequence continues at coordinate 2,379,915 of CAWJWI010000004.1, read as the reverse complement.
AGCCGCAGCCCCCCAACCCAGAAGAGGCGGCCGGGCCAATGACGGTCACCGTGGCTCGCGGTGACTCGTTCTGGTCGATCGCAATCGATCACCTGAGCGAGGTGGTCGGCGGGCCGCTCAGCGACGGTGACGTGGCGCCTTACTGGCGCCGCCTGGTCGAGGCCAACCGCAGCCAGCTCGTGGTGCCCGACAACCCCGACCTGCTCTACGCCGGGCAGCTGCTCGAGCTCCCGCCCGTGGTGTGAACGGCGAGACCCGGCATGCTGGGGCCGTGCCCCAGCGCCCGATCACCCCGGCTCAGTCGGTGGCCAACGCACACGAGTGGTTCGAGCACAACAGCGGATGGGCGCCACCCGACGAGGAGACCCTCAGCGAGCTGCGGGCTGAGGGCCTCTGCCGCGCTCCCGACGAGTGCCTCGTGACCCCCGCCGGCTGGTGCGAGCACGGCCTTGCGTCGTGGCAGCTGATCCTCGACGCCCTGGCCTGACCGCGGCGCTCAGCCGGGCGAGGCCACGGCGGTCGCCTCGGCAGTCACGGTGGTGCCGTCGTCACCGCCGGGGATGGCCTTGGCGAACACGTACTCCACCGCGACGGTCACGCGTACGTTGACCGTGTCGTCGCCCGTGACGGAGATGACCGCAGAGGTGATGTGCTCGGCCAGGTCGCTGGCGTCGAGGAGCGAGAGGCCGATCTCGTCAGCCTTGGCCGGATCGAGCACGTACTCACCTGATGCCCGGAACGTGGGCACGTCCAGCGCCAGCGCAGCGAGGTCGTTGGCGACGTCGCTGGTCACCGCCGCGGCCTGGCGCTGCCGCAGGAACAGCAGCGACATGTCGAAGGCGATCGCTCCGAGCAGCAGGATCACGAGCACCCCGGCGGGCATGAGCATCAGGACCGAGCCCCGGGTTCGCGACTGGGTGGTCACAAGCAGTCCTCGGCCTCGCCGTCCAAGCCGCTGCGGAAGGGGTCGACCACCTCGCTGTGGCGCGACCGCACGGTGAACGGCGCCGTGCCGTAGCCGCCGATGAACGGGATGGACAGCGCCGGCACCTCGTAGGTCACCTCGAAGGTGGCCCGCTCGCACCGAGCCAGCCCGAAGGTGCCGACCGGTGCCACCTCGGCCCGAGCGGGGTCGCGTCCGTGGCTCTCGATGGCAGCCCGTCCCGCGTCTGTGGCCGCCTGGAGCGCGGTGATCTGGTCGGTGGCCTCCACGAAGGTGCGGGCGGCCTGCCTCGCCCCGGCGTCGGTGGCGAACTTGGCATCGACGACTGCCCACGCGTTGGCGATGAGCAGCGAGCCGGCCACGAAGATGAGCAGGCCGAACGGGAGGGCTTCGATGCCACCGACCTGGCCGTCGTCACCGTGGCAACGGGTCACGGCTGGGGCTCCTCCAGGCGGACGCGCACCGTACGGTCGATCTCGGTGAGGCCGAGACCCGCGCCGATCGACGGGGGCACGAAGCGCGGTGGGCGGGCCTCGACGCGCAGGACCACCGTGTCGTCCGAGCCGTCACCGTCTGCATCGTCGGTGCCCCAGGTGAACCTGGCCTGCTCGCCGATCTGGCCGAGAGTGGCCCGTGCGTCAGCCTCGATGGCCTCCAGAGGCGGGGCCGCCTGGCCGGCAGCTCGCGAGGCCGCGTCGTTGGCCACCGCGGTGACCGTCGACGACGCGTAGAGCGAGAACAGCAGCTGGACGGCGCCGACGAGGAAGAGCAGGAACACGAGCACGCCCGCTGCTGTGGAGATGACGCCCACACCCCGGTCGGGCCCGGTGGCCCCAACCGCTCGGTCACTCACCGATCTCGGCCACCTTGTCCTTCGTGTTGCCTTCGGTGTCCTCCCAGATCGCCCGGAAGCCGACCCACATGAGCGCCCCGATCCCGGCCATGACGAGGACTGCGATGGCGGTGCTGATCACCCCTTCGCCCCGGTCGTCCTGGCGCAACCGTGCCGCCGTGACGCAGCACCAGGTTCGGATGGGCACGTAGGCGGAGAGCGCGAGCTGAGACATGGCGGTTCCTTTCGGGGTCACGTGCTGGAGAACAGGCGCAGGGCTTCGATGAACGGGATGGCGAGGAGCACGGCGCCCGGGACGAGGGCGGCGACGGTGACTGGTATCCACACCTGCTGGGCCCGTCGCTCGATCTGCTCGATGAGCTCGCGCTGCACCTCGCGGCGGATGCCCCTCGCCTCCTCGGCGACGAGGCGTCCGAGGTCGCCGGCCTCCCGGTTGAGGGCGAGGACGGCGACGAGGCGGTCGAGTGCGTCGACGTCGGCGATGGCGGCCCACTCCCGCAGGGCCTCGACCTCTGTCAGCCCCTGGCGGATGCGGCCGCAGACGATGGCCAGGTCCTCGGCGCAGGCTCCGCTGCCCCGGTTGGCCAGGCGGTTGAGCGCACTTCCCAGCGAGAACCCGGCACCCACGAGCATCCCGAGCTGTTCGCTGATCACCGGCAGCTCGAGGAAGATCCGCCGCTTTCGGCGGTCCGACGCGCTGGCCAGCCGCTGCTCGACCACTAGGAAGGCGAGCAGCGGAGCACCGAGGAGGAACAGCAGGGCGATGCCCGCCGGTGGCTCGGTCGCGGCAGCCAGCAACGCCCCGCAGCCGAGGCCGGCCCCGGTCCACCCGGCCTGGCGCAGACGGAACGTGGCGACGTCGACTGGTGCATGGACGCGCTGGAGGCGGATGGCGAGCTCCTCGTTGATGCCAAGGAGCCCGGCCAGACGCCCGCCCAGGCGCTGCACGAGCGGGGCGATGACATCCCGCAGCGTGGCGACCGAGAGCAGCCCACCTGGATCGCGACCCTCGGCCATGGCCCCGGGCCCGTAGGGCCGCAGCCTCGCGGTGAGAGGTCTCCGGTTCGACCACCGGAGCTCGGACAGGACGAGCGTGCCGCCAACCCACACGAGGAGGGCGCTGGCGGCGAGCAACCTAGGCACTGGAGCGCTCACGCATCGAAGACCCGTTGCTCTTCAGGCACGACCATGATCCGCCCGGCCCAGATCCAGCAGGCCACCACGAGGCCGATGGCGGCGACCACGAGAGCCTGGCCCGTGGTCGTCTGGTAGGCGGCCCGCCCGGTGCCCACCGACATGCCGGCCAGGGCCATGCCGGCCGGGACGATGAGCACGAAGCGCCGGGCGAACCGGGCCCCGGCCTGCTTGGCTCGTGCGTCCTTCCGGCCCTGCGTGTCCTGGATGCGATCGTCGATGAGTGCCTCGAGGCGCCGGTCGAGGTCGGTGCCCCCGACCTCGTGGGCGACCAGGAGCGTCTCGCCCACAGCATCGGCGGTCGGGTCGGCCAGCCCGGCCTTCAGGACGCGGATCGTTCTCGGGAAGTCGGTCGACAGAAGCCACTCGCGCTCTGCGGCGCGGAACGCGGGCTGCAGCTCGAGCGGGGCTCGTCGACCGACCTCGAACAGCGACTGCGGGACGGACCGACCCAGGGATGACGTGAGGATGCGGAGCTCCTCGAGCAGCCGGGGCCAGGCGTCCATCGCCGCGGCCCGGCGGGCGACGCGGCGAGCCCGGTACGCCCCGATCGGAAACGAGGCCGCGAAGAGCGCCGTCGCGATCGAGGGCAGCACCCCGCCGAACACGGCGTAGGCGAGGAGGCCGCCCACCAAGCGTCAGCCCGACCACCAGGCCGATGACCTCGCGCCCGGGCACGTCCCCCAAGCCGGCCTGGACCAGCCAGTCCCGCCGTCGGGCCGCTCGGGTTGCGATCGTGCGGCCGTGTCCGCGTCACGAGGTCGCGCTGGCCGCCGACGATCGCCGAGTACAGGAGGTGGGTGCCGGCTGCGGCTGCGGTCGCGAGGAGGAGCCCGGTCACCAGCGATCACCTACCGGCGCGGACGTGGCGCCGAGGAGTCCGCGGACGTCGAACCCGGCTCCGGCAAGAGCCCTTTCCGCCCGGGCCGGCAGGTTGCCGCTCCACCGCAGCTCCTGGTCGGGCCCGGGTCGGTCGAACACCTGGGTGACGGTGAACTGGGCTGCCTCAGGCCCTCCGGCCAGGTCCTCGACGGCGAGGACCTCGGTGACCCGCGGGACGCCCGCCGCTACGAGCGCAGTGGACGACGAGGTCGATGCTCTCGCTGACGAGGCTGTTGAGCGCGGAGAGGGGCAGGGGTGTGCTGGACTCGGAGAGCTGGCAGATGAAGCGCAGGCGTGTGAGGGCCTGACGGGCGGAACCGGCGTGGATGGTCGTGAAGCCCTGCACGCCCGAGGACAGCGTGAGCAGCAGCGGAAGAGCCTCACGGTCGCGCACCTCGCCGACGATGGCCACGTCGGGGGCCATGCGCAGGAAGCCGGCGACCAGCTTGTCGGAGGTCGACTGCGGGCCGGTCGGGGCGGGCCGCCCGCGTCTGCATGCTGGCCACGTTCGGGAGCGGGACGTCGGCCTCGAACACCTCCTCGGCCACGACGACGCGCAGAGATGGGTCGAGCTCGGCCGTGCAGCAGGACATGAGCGTCGTCTTGCCCGAGCCCGGAGCTCCAGCGACCACCACGGTGAGGCCCGCCCTCACGCACGCCGACAGGAACGCGGCGACCTGGGCCGTGAGCATGCCGCGCTCGACGAGCTGGTCGAGGTGCCGGAACGCAACACCCGGTGAACTTGCGGATGTTGACCATCACGTGGCCGCCGCTGCTCACGTCCGCGTGCACGATGTGCAGGCGCGACCCGTTGTCGAGCTGCGCGTCCTGCAGCCCCTCGGCCGCGTCGAGCTTGCGGTGAGAGGCCGAAGCGTCGTCGAGGATCTTCGTCAGCGTGCGCACCACGTGGTCGTCGTCGTGGAAGACCTCGTCGTGGTAGCCGCTGCGGCCCCGGTGTCGCTTCGCGAAGACCTGATCGGGGGCGTTGATCATGATCTCCCACACGTCGTCGTCGTCGAGCAGGGGCCCGAGCGGGCCGTAGCCGGCCAGGTTCCGGAAGGCCCGCTCGGCGACGAGATCGGGATCAGCCAGGTCGAACGGGCGGGCGCCGCGGCGGTGGTCGAGTGACCATCGAGCCACCTCGTCCTGGATGAGGTCTCGGAGCTTCTCCGCGCCGTCGGCTCCTCGCATCTCGAGGGAGATGTCCTTGGCCCGCTCCTGGACCGTGTGCTCGATCTCCTCCAGCGGCGAGAGGTCACGCATCAGCCGACGCCCTCCGCCGTACCGTCCTCGTCTTGGTCGGTCCAGCTCCCGAGTGAGCCCGGTGTGACCGGCACCGGCGCGTGGTCCACCGCGTGGCCCGGCTCGGGGCTGGTGCCTTCGAGAAGGGCCAAGACGGGGCCGGCCACCGGCGCCAGCCACGGGGCGGGGAGTCGAGCGCCATCGCGGAGGAGCTGGTCGAGGTTGCGGCGACTGGCGAGGTGGACGGGCGACGGCACCCCGGCCTCGCCGGTGCTGGCCGCCAGCAGCTCACCGAACGAGCGGGTCAGCTCGGCGCGGAGGCGGGGACTGCGGGGGGCCTGGTTGATGACGGGCACGATGCTCCTCGCGGACACGCCGTGGTCGAGCAGGTCTCGGACCACGCGCAGGAGGCTGTGGAGGCCCTTCATGCCCGGTGCGCCGACGACGACGGCCAGGTCGGCTGCGCTGGCGACCGTGCGAGCCATGACGTTGCGCTCCTCCACATCGAGCGACCCTGAGGTGCGCTCGCCCTCGAGGTCGTCGTCGATGTCGGCCACCACGGCCCGGAAGCTGCGCCGCAGGCCGTCGAGCGCGGCCCCGAAGGCACGAGGCCGGACGGCCGTCCAATCGCGGTGACGACGCAGACCGAGGAGGAGGTGGTAGCCGCGGTCCTCGACCAGCCAGGTGAGCGACCGGATCGTCTCCGCCGGAGGCACCCCGCCCCGGTGCGCCTCGACCAGCTCCACGACGCCGGGAACGACGTCGGGCGAGGCGTGGAGCATGGCCTGGTCGCCGTGCAGAGCGAGGTCGGCGAGGCACACGAGACCACCGTGGCGGGGGTCGGTCGCCAGGCCCTGGGCGACCGCCATGGCGACCGTCGAGCGGCCCGCCCCGGCGGGCCCCGTGACGGCCACCAGGCGGGCTCGGAACCCGACGGCCACGTCGGGGGCGGTGAGCGGAACCGACCCGTCGTCGGTGCGGGCGATCGGGGAGGCGATCTGCTGGAGCACCTGGAGCAGGTCACCTCGCCCGAACCCGGTCGGCAGCACGGCCGACACGCCGAGGTCGGCCCAGCTGACCCCGCTGTGGCCGTGGTCGACGGCCACGACGGCGCAGCCGGCGGCCAAGGCCAGGTCGAGGAGGTCGCGGTCGATGCCGAGCACGCCGTCGTCGACGAGGAGCGCCGAGTAGCCCCGTCCGCCCCGCAGCCGGACCCGCACCTCCTCGACCGACATCGCCTTGAGGAACTCGATCGGGAGGCTGGCCGACGTGGACCAGTGCGACACCTCGCGGAACCACGCCGAGCGGACGTGGGCCAGGCCCAGCAGGACGTAGCGCTCGCCGCCCATCACTCGGGCGGGGGCGGATCGGCGCCCCCCGTCGTGGCCTCGAGCCGAGTGGCGTCCTCCGCCGCGAACGTGGACCTCACCACCGTCACATCACCGGTCCGCAAGGCGTGGACCAGCGCTGCGACCGCCTCGCCGGACTCGGTGCCCACGACGATGCTCACCTCGCGCTCGCTGGTGAGGGAGCCATCACCCCCGGTGTCGAGCTGGACCACTCGGGCACCCCGAACGACCGAGCTCGTGCGGTCGTCGACCGTCACGAACACGTCGACCCGCTCGCCCTGCTTGAGCCGGCCGACGGCGACCTGCTCGCGCGGGAGCGTCAGGGAGATCTCGTGCCCTGCGGTCGTGGCCCGGTCAGCCGTCACCGCTCCCGCCTGCACGAGCTCTCCGGAGCCGATCGGTCCGAGCGCCACCCGGCCCACGAGCGCTTCGATCTCCTCGAAGTGTCCCGTTGCACCTGCTGGCAGGGTGGCATCGGCGACTCGGAGGTCGTCGGCCTCGATCACCTCGCCGATGCGGATCGCTCGACGGGCGATCACCACCGGGTCGGACGGGCCCTCTGTCGCACCGGTGTAGGCCGCATAGACCCCGAGGGCGGCCACCGCCATGAGCAGTCCGCCCACCACCGCTCGACTGCCGGGGAGGCCGGGCCGCCGGCGTATCGCTCGGGACGGCGTCGTGGTCGGGGCCACTCGGGGGCCGGTGCCGCGAGCACCTGCGAAGGTGGCTGGGGCGTCTTCGCCGAAGGCCATGGGCGTCCTCCATCGGTCGCCCGGCCTGTCATCATGAAACCACATGGAACGGCAAGACGTAACCCAAAAAGTGGGGGATCGGGGGTAAGATGGCGCCATGGCAACGGAGATCGCCTGGCTTTCGACGCAGGACGCCGCTCGTCGCCTCGGGGTCACGCCCCGCACGCTGTACCGGTTCATCGATGTCGGAGATCTCCCCGCCTACCGGCTGGGGCGGGTCATCCGGCTGAAGTCGGACGACGTCGAGGCGTTCATCGAGTCCTCCCGTATCCAACCCGGCACGCTCGAGCACCTCTACCCCGAGACCGGCGCCAAGAAGTAGCTCAGCCCAGGCTCACCTCAGCGATCGCCGAGGCGGGCACATAGGTGGTGGTGGGCGGGTCGCCGTCGGCCCGCAGCACCACGACGTCGTGGCCGACGTTGCGGGCCACTCCGGCGACCACGTCGCCGTCGCTCGTCACGAGGCGGACCCGCTCCCGCTCCGCGGCCAGCTGGGCGAGCACGTCGACCAGCCGCAGCTCGCTCGTCACCATCCGGTCGCCGTCCGCGGCGATGCCGGGGCGACCTGTGCGGACCTGGCCGATGGAGCGGACGGCGACGAGCGTCTCCGTGCCGGCCGGCTGCCGGAGGGCGACGAAGTCCGCCCCGACCGCACTCACCACCCCGTGCAGGCGACGCCCTGCGGCGGTCATCGTGAGCTCCGTCCGGCGCTCGGCCAGGTCGAGGAGCACGCCGAGCACGGTGGCCTCCTGCTCGGCGACGTCACGGAGCCACCGTTCCCGGCTGCGCTGACGGGCGGCCTCGTCGACGTGGGCGTCGGCCAGCCAGGTCTCCAGCCGCGAGGTGAAGCTCGGAGCGCCGGCGCCACGAAGGAGGTCTCGGGGTTGGCGCAGGGCCGCCTCCCACGCGTCGTCGCTCTCGCGCTCGACCACGTCCGCAGCGTAGGGCCCGTGGCCGAACCGGTCGCAGCGAACCGAGCGCGGGCCAGTAGCCTGGACCGGTCGTGTCCAGCACCCAGGTGAAGATCTCCGTCCCCGGCAACCACCTCATGCCCGCCCTCGTGGGCGAGCGAGACGAGGTGATCCGAGCCATCGAGGCTGCTTATCCCGACGTGACCATCCACGTGCGAGGCAACGAGGTGGCCCTCGACGGCGACAGCGCCGAGCAGGTGGGGGCGCTCATCGAGGACCTCGTGGTGCTCGTGGAGCAGGGGCATCGCCTCGACGCCTCGACCGTGCGTCGCAGCGTCGACATGGTGCGAGCCGATGAGCGACCCTCCGAGGTGCTCACCGCCGAGGTGCTGCGCCCGGCGCGCGGCCGGCCGGTGCGGCCCAAGTCGAGCGGGCAGAAGAAGCTACGTCGACGCCATCCGCAAGAACGTCATCACCTTCGGCGTCGGCCCGGCCGGCACCGGCAAGAGCTGGCTGGCCGTGGCCATGGCCGTGCAGGCCCTGCAGTCGAAGGAGGTCGAGCGGATCATCCTGACCCGGCCGGCCGTCGAGGCCGGTGAGCGCCTCGGCTTCCTCCCGGGCGACCTCATGGCCAAGGTCGACCCGTACCTCCGTCCGCTGTAGGACGCCCTCCACGACATGGTCGGCCTCGAGAACGCCGGCAAGCTCCTCGAACGGGGCGCCGTCGAGGTCGCCCCGCTGGCCTTCATGCGCGGTCGCACCCTGAACTCGAGCTTCATCATCCTGGACGAGGCCCAGAACACGACGCCCGAGCAGATGAAGATGTTCCTCACCCGCATCGGCTTCGGCTCCAAGGCCGTCATCACCGGCGACACGACCCAGGTCGACGTGGCCGGTGGCCGCAGCGGGCTGGGCGGGCTGGAGCGCATCCTCGAGGGCATCGACGGGCTCGGGTGGGTTCACCTCGGCAGCAGCGACGTCGTCCGCCACCGCATCGTGCAGGACATCGTGGACGCCTACGAGCGGGCCACGCCGGCCAAGCCCGCACGCTGATGCCCAACGACCCGCTCGACAGCGGGCCCGACCGTCCTGATCCCACCGATCCCCCCGAGGGGATCGACCCGTCCGAGCTGCCGCCGATGCCGATGGCTCGCCGGCGCCGCCGCCCGCCGCCCGAGGGCGACGTCGAGGTGTTCGGCGTCGACGAGCAGACCGAGCACCCCGTCGAGCTGGCCCGCTGGGTGGACCTCGCCGCCGACGTCCTGCACGACTCCGGGGTGCGGGGCGAGGCCGAGCTGTCGCTGGTCTTCGTCGACGAGGGCGTGATGGCCGACCTCAACAAGCGGTTCATGGACGCCGAGGGGCCCACCGACGTGCTCGCCTTCCCGATCGACGACCCCATCGACGGAGGGCGCTGGCCCGACTCCGGGTCCACCGGTCCTGACCGCGAGGCGCCTGAGGTGACCGACCTGCCGATGCTCCTCGGTGACGTCGTCCTCTGCCCGGCTGTCGCAGCCCGCCAGGCCCCTGAGCACGCCGGGAGCTACGACGACGAGATCGCGCTGCTCGTCGTGCACGGCGTGCTCCACGTGCTGGGGATGGACCACGCGGACCCTGAGGAGACGGCGACGATGCAGGCGCGCGAGCGAGAGCTGCTCGACCGCTACCACCACGGGCGATGATGGGATCGATGGCGAAGCCCCCAAGTAGCGGCGTCCTCGCGGCCACGCTCACCTCGGCGGACTGGCTCATCGCGGCCGCCGTCGTCCTCCTCTTCCTGCTGTCGATCATCCTGGCCGTGGCCGAGACAGCGCTCACCCGCATGTCGAAGGCCAAGGCCCAGGCCCTGGCCGACACAGCCGGCAAGCGGGGTCAGATCCTGCTGTCGCTCGTGGAGCACCAGGAGTGGCTCAACCCGACGCTGCTCGTCGTGCTCTCGACCCAGCTCGTGCAGTCGACGCTCCTCGGGGTGCTGGCCAGCCGGCTGTTCGGCGGCGTGGGGCGTCGTCGGCGCAACGGTGCTGAACGTGACGCTCTTCTTCGTCGTGGCCGAGGTGGCCCCGAAGACGTGGGCCATCCAGCACACGGACCGCGCTGCGCTGGCCTCGGCTCGACCCATCAAGGCACTGGCCAACTGGGGCCCGCTCAAGCTGCTCTCCCGCTCGCTCATCGGCCTCACGAACGTGCTCCTCCCCGGCAAGGGCCTGAAGCGAGGGCCCTACACCTCCGAGGAGGAGCTGCTGGCCGTGGCCGACCTCGCCGTGGAGGACGCCGTGATCGAGGCCGAGGAGCGGCGCCTCATCGAGTCGGTCATCGACCTGGGCGACACCGTCGTGCGCGAGGTCATGGTGCCCCGCACCGACATGGTCACCGTGACGGCCGAGTTCCGGGCCGTGGACGCCATGGAGGTCGTGCTCCTCAACGGCTTCAGCCGCATCCCAGCCTGTGGCGAGGGCATCGACGACATCGTGGGCATCGTGCACGCCAAGGACCTCATGCGAGCCGAGCGCGACGGGCACGAGGAGCGCTCCGTCGCCGAGATGGTTCGGCCCGCCTACTTCGTGCCCGAGACCAAGGGCGTGGCCGAGCTGCTCCGCGAGATGCAGGTCGACCGCTTCCACATGGCCATCGCCGTCGACGAGTACGGCGGCACGGCGGGCCTCATCACCCTGGAGGACATCATCGAGGAGCTGCTGGGCGAGATCGTCGACGAGTTCGACGTCGAGGACCCGATGATCGAGCCCCTCCCCGGCGGAGACGTGCGGGTCAACGCCCGCATGGCCCTCGACGAGGTGAACGACCTGATCCGGGCCTCACTTCCCGAGGGCGACTGGGACACCATCGGCGGACTGCTCCTCTCCGAGCTGGGCCACGTGCCCACCGAAGGGGAGAAGGTCGAGGTCGGGGGCTGGCAGCTCACGGCCCAGCGTGTGCAGGGCCGGCGCATCGGTCGGGTCCGCCTGCATCGGGTCGAGGCGTTCGACCCTGCGCCCTTCGAGCAGGAGGTCCGCTGATGCGCTCCGGGTTCGTGACCCTGGTCGGTCGACCCAACGTGGGGAAGTCGACCCTGCTCAACCGCATCCTCGGCACCAAGGTGGCCATCACCTCGGACAAGCCCCAGACCACTCGCACCCGCATCATGGGCGTGCTCAACCGGCCCGACAGCCAGATCGTGTTCGTCGACACACCTGGCATCCACAAGCCGCGGACCGCCCTCGGCACCAGGCTCAACGCCACGGCCCAGGGCACGATCGGTGACGTCGACATCGTCTGCTTCGTGCTCGACGCCACGCAGCCCTTCGGCCGGGGTGACCAGTGGGTGGCGAACCTCGTGCCCAAGGACTCCGTGTGCATCGTCAACAAGGTCGACAGGGCTTCGAACGAGCGCATCGCCGAGCAGCTGACCGCCGCTGGCGCGCTGGGCCTCAGCGAGTACTTCCCCGTGTCGGCCAAGACCGGTGATGGTGTCGACGAGCTCGTCGCTCACCTCATCTCACGTCTCCCTGAGGGGCCGCAGTACTTCCCCGACGACATGGTCACCGACGTTCCCGAGGCGTTCTGGGTCTCGGAGCTGGTGCGCGAGCAGCTGCTGCGCCGCACCAGGGACGAGCTGCCCCACTCGATCGCAGCCCGGGTCACCGAGTGGGACTGGCCGCTGATCCGCTGCGAGATCCTCGTCGAGCGCCCGAGCCAGAAGGGCATCGTGATCGGCCACAAGGGCCAGGTCCTCAAGGAGGTCGGCATCGCCGTCCGCGAACAGCTTCCCGAGGGCACCTACCTCGAGCTCATCGTCAAGGTCGACAAGGACTGGCAGTCCCGCCCCAAGGCCATGGAGCGCCTCGGCTACTGAGTCGCTCTGTTCACCTGACGGGGCGGCGCATCACCACCCGTTGCGTGGGGTCGAGGCCGTGGCGCGCTTCCTCGGTCACCAGGTCGGCGATGGCTGCGGACCACTCCGGCTCCGGTACCTCCACGAAGCCGCGCTTGGCGTAGAGGGGCGCGTTGAAGGGCACATCGCGGAACGTGGTGAGCGTCACTGAGCCGAACCCACCCTCTCGGGCCCAGTCGATGACCGCATCGAGCAGGGCCGTGCCGATGCCCTGGCCGCCCTGATCCGGGAGCACGGAGATCTGCTCCAGGTGAGCGCCCTCGCCGACGAGCTCGACGCGTGCGTAGCCAACGAGGCCGCCGGCGTCGTCGACGGCGACGAGGACGGCAGCGGCCTCGGTCAGCTCCTCCTCGCTGGGCGGAGCGGCGTCGGCGATGTCGGCCATGCCGACGTCACGGAACAGCTCGCCCGCCCGCACCTCGATGTCCTGCAGCACCGGGTGGTCGGAGGGCATCGAGGGGCGGATGTGCACGGTGCCGTCCTAGCCGCGCTCGGGGAAGGAGAGGCGCACCGGACCGTGGAGATCGTGCGGATCGGCCACGTCGGCGCCCCGCTTGGTGATGCGAAGCTCGCCGTTGTCGACCAGCTCGGCCGCGGTGTCGCGGACGAGCGGCATCAGGCCCCGCCACGCCGTGCCGCCCACGGTGCGAGCGACGTCGGAGGGGCAGATCGTCCTCCCGGCTCGGTGGCGGAGCAGGGCCCGCGCCGCGCCGGCGATCCGCGTCCGCTGCCCTGTCTCGGTGGGTTCGTCCCACCACGGGTCGCCACGCTCGCCGAGCGCCACCTTGGCGTCCTGCACCCGCGCCCTCGCGTCGTCCACGGCCGTCTGGCCACCGGCCCGCCTGGCCGCCGCCACAGCCCGCCGGGCCGCCATCAGCTCATCGACGAGCTCGGCCCGGAACGCCTCGGGGATGCCGGGATCGCTCCGGCGCCAGCGGCGGCCGTCGATCGTGATCCAGCGGTCGTCGTCGTCAGCCAAGGGCCTGCGCGATTCCGTGGAGGCAGAGGCCGGCCAGCCCGCCGACCACGGTGCCGTTGATGCGGATGAACTGGAGATCAGGCCCGAGGAGCAGCTCGAGCCGGTCGGACGTCTCCTTTCCGTCCCATCGAGCGATCGTGCTGGAGACCAGCTCGGTGATCTCACCGCCGAAGTGCTCGACGACGTACCGGGCCGCGGACTCGGCCACCTCGTCGACCTTGGCCGCGAGAGCCGGCTCCTCGAGCATGCGCTGGCCCGCCGAGGCGATGGCCCCGGCCACCTGCCTGTGGAGGGCCGACGCGGGGTCCCCCGCTTGGTTGCGCAGCTGGTCCTTGGCGTCGGCCCAGGCCGAGGCCACCCACGTGCGCAGCTCGGGGCGTTCCAGCAGGTCACGGGTGAGCTGCTCGCCCCGGGCCCGGAGCTCGGGCGAGGTCTGGAGCTCGTCCACGAAGGTGAGGATGCGGTCGTCGAGGGCCTTGCGCAGACCATGGCCCCGGTCGTTGGCCATGTCGTCGAGCACGGCCCGAACGCCGTCGAGCAGACGCTCGAATATCCGGTCCTCCAGAGCCCCGGGGAGCCACCACGGCGCCTGGTCACGGAACCGCGACTGCAGGTCGAAGCGGTGCTCGTCGAGGTAGCGGTCCAGGCCCTTCAGGGCGGCGTCGACGACCTCCGTGTGGCGTCCCTCCTTGGTGAGGGCGCCGAGGGCCCGACCCGCCATGGGCACGATCGACGCCGCCGCGATCCGCTCCCGCACGATGCCCTCGAGCACGTCGTGGACCGCGTCGTCCTCGAGGAGGTCGACGGCCTGCACCGCGCCGCCGAGGGCGTGCCCGGCCAGGCGGTCGGCGTTGGCCGGCTCGGCCAGCCAGCGAGCCACCCGGTCCCCGACGTGAGCCAGCTGCACCCGCTCGGCCACGGCGTCGGGGGTCAGGAAGCTGTCCTGGATGAACTCCCCGAGCGTCTCGCCGAACTGCTCCTTGCGCTCGGTGATGATCGCCGTGTGCGGGATGGGCAAGCCCAGTGGATGGCGGAACAGGGCGACCACGGCGAACCAGTCCGCCAGGCCGCCCACCATCGAGGCCTCGGCGGTGGCCTGCAGATAGCCCAGCCACGTGCCGTCCTCGGCCCCGGCCGCGACGGTTGCGCCGAACACGACGGCAACCACGGCGAGCAGTGCGGTCGCCCGCCGGCGGGTGGTGACGAGCTGCCGCCGCTTGCGCAGCTCGTTGGCCGATGGCGGCGGCGGCGCGAGGTGCGCCGGCGGGGGAGCGGAGGGCATGGCGCAAGGTCTACCCGGACTGGCCGCTCACCCACCCGGAGAGCGGTTCAGGCGCCGTCCCGGATCGCTTCGAGGACCCGGCGGACCTCGGCCGGGTCCTTCGTGCGCCGCATCGCGGGCAGGGCCTGCACGACCGTCCACCGGTAGCCGGCCGTGGCCAGCCTGGGGTCGAGCACGGCGACGACACCGTGGTCCGTCGCCGAGCGGATGAGACGGCCGGCCCCCTGGGCCAGGAGGGTGGTGGCTCGGGGGAGGTCGATCAGGTTGAAGGCGTCAGCCCCGGCCCGCTCCCGCCGGGCCTGGAGCAGCGGCTCGTCGGGGCGGCCGAAGGGGATGCGGTCGATGGCGACGAGGCTGAGCGCCGCCCCTGGCACGTCCACGCCCTGCCAGAAGCCCATGGTGGCGAACAAGCAGGTGGCGTCATCTGCGGCGAACTGCTCGAGGAGGCGGGCCTTGGGCATGTCCCGCTGGGTGAGGATCGGGACGTCGAGCCGCGTCTGCAGCACCGCGGCCGCCTCGTCGAGCACGCGGAAGCTGGTGAAGAGGGCGAGGGTGCGCCCCCCGGCGGCCGTGATCAGCTCGCCGAGCTCGGCGATCATGGCCTCGAGGTAGGTGGTGGCCCGCGGGTCGGGCAGGTGGGCGGCGCAGTAGAGCAAGGCGTTGGTCTCGTAGTCGAAGGGGCTGCCCACATCGAGCTCGGTGACGTCGTCGTGCGGGATGCCGAGCCGCTCGGGCAGGCGGGGCGGGAGGGTGGCGCTCGTCAGCACGGCCGGGCGCTTGTCCCACAAGCAGTCGCGGCAGGAGGCCGGACACGTCGATCGGCGCCACCCGGAGCACCGGGTTGGCGTCGGTGCCCTCAACCCACATCACCTGGCTGGCGTTGACCTGCTCCACCGCTCCGAGGTCCTCGACCAGGGCGCCCGCGGCCTGCTGGAGGCGCAGAGCGCGAGACCGGCTCTCCTCGGGCGCGTCGGCCGGCACGGCCCGGGCCGCGCTCAGCGCCCGCTCGACGCGCCCCCGGGCCACTGAGATCACGCCGGCCAGGTCGTCGGGGAGAGCGCCCTTGATCCGCTTGTCGCGGTGGGGGCGCAGCGTCTCGGTGAGGATCCGGCCGGCGTCGTCCACGCCGGCTGCGATCTGGTCGTCGGCGATCACGCCTCGGGTTCGGCGGGCCAGGTCCGTGAACCGGCCGCCCGTGAGGTCGACGCCGCTCGTGGCCGAGACGATCTCCTCGAGCTGGTGGGCCTCGTCGATGATGACGACGTCGTGATCGGGGAGGATCACCCCGCCCGAGGCGATGTCGAGGCCATAGAGGTGGAGGTTCACGACCACCACGTCGGCCTCGTTGGCCCTGAGCCGGGCCCCCTCGGCGAAGCACACGGCGCCGCTGGGGCAGCGGGCCGCACCGGGGCACTCCCGGGCACTGACGCTGACGGCTGACCAAGCCGTGACCGACGGTTCCACGTCGAGCTCGGCTCGGTCGCCGCTCTCGGTCGTCGCGGCCCAGCGGGCCAGGGCGAGCAGCTCGTCGGCGGGGGCCCGCTCGGCCACGCCGTCGAGGCCCAGCTGCTCGCCGGCGCTGTCCTTGGCCGCGAGCTCGGAGAGGCGCTGCATGCAGAGGTAGTTGGAGCGGCCCTTGAGCACCGCCCACTCGAAGTGGTCGGGCAGATGGGCCTGCAGGAAGGGGAGGTCCTTGCCGGCCAGCTGGTCCTGGAGGGCCTTGGTGGCCGTGGCCACGATCGTCTTCCGGCCGGCCAGAACAGCCGGAACCAGGTAGGCGAGCGTCTTGCCCGTGCCGGTGCCGGCCTGCACGGCCAGGTGTCGCTTGCCGGCGATGGCGGCGGCCACCGCCTCGGCCATCTCGACCTGGCCGGGGCGCGCCTCGCCGCCGCCGGGCAGCTCGGCCACGACCGAGTGGAGGGACGACTTGACCTTCGACATGGGACCGCGACGCTACCGGGGGGCGCGAACGGGGCCGTCGATGCCTGGGGCGGTCAGGCGCCAGGCGCGGCGCAGTCGCTGATCTCCTCGGCCCGCTGCGATTCGAAGCCGGCCGACGTCAGCATCCAGCGCAGCACGGGTCCGATCAGCACGGCCACCAGCACGGTGCCGACCCCGATCTGGCCGCCGATGGCCCAGCCCACGGCCACGCACGTCAGCTCGATGCCGGTGCGGACAGGGGCGAGGGCGTGGCCGCGGTCGTGGATGGCCAGCATGACGATCTCGGCCGGCCCCGGACCGATCTCGGCTATCACCACGGCCGTGATCCCCGCCGCGATGAGGAGGAAGCCGGCGCCGAACAAGGCGATCCGGGGAGCCATGGCGCTCTGCTCGGGGAGAGCGTCGAGCACCACGCCCAGGATGGGCCCGACGAGCAGGACGGCCAGCACCGTGCCGGGCCCTGGTGGCCGGCCCAGAGCCCAGCCGAGCAGGGTGAAGCCCAGAGGCAGGAGCATGGCCGCCAGGCCGATCTCGATGCCGGCTGCGTCGGCGATGCCCGTCGTGAGCACGTCGTAGGGCGCCACGCCCACCTCGGCCCTGATCATCATGGCCACGCCGCTCGCCACGAGCACCAGACCCAGGCCCAGGGTGCCGAGGCGCCGCACCAGGGGCGACTCGGAGGTGGCGGCCAGCGGCATCCAGCGACGCTACCGGGGCAAGCGGGCCAAACCCCGACGCAACTGGGGGCAGCAGATGGCACATTTGACCAGCTGCTGCCCCCAGAACGAGCGGGGTGGGGTTGCCGTGGCGCCGCGGTCGGGTACAGAGGGCCGGTGCAGACGTTCCTCCCGTACGAGAGCTTTGCTCGCAGTGCCGAAGCGCTCGACACGCGCCGGCTGGGGAAGCAGCGGGTCGAGGTGCTGCAGATCGTGCGGGCCCTCACCGTGGCGGAGTACGCCTGGAAGCACCACCCGGCCACGCTCATGTGGCAGGGCTACGAGGAGGCGCTCGGGGCCTATGGCATCGAGGTCGTGAGGGCCTGGCGAGCCCGGGGCTTCGACGACACGTGCGAGGCGACGATCATGGAGGACCTCACGGCGGCGGGGGTCCAGCCGCCCCGCACCCAGGACGAGCTGGCATCCGAGGGAGCGCTGCCGCCGTGGCTGGGAGACGAGGCGTTCCACCGCAGCCACCAGTCGAGCCTCCTGCGCAAGGACCCGGAGTGGTACGGGCCGCGGTTCCCGGACGTGCCCGCCGATCTCCCCTACGTGTGGCCCGTGCGCTCACCCAAGGTCCTCGCGGCCGAGGCCAAGAAGGCGGCCCGGACCCGGGCTGCCACCAGAGCCGCTCGAGGTGGCCTCACCACCTGATGCGATGGGGGCTCGCCTGGGGCGATGCTCGCCCTCATCAGGACGTGACCAGCTCCTCGCCGGCGGCGACCAGCCGCTCGACGTCGGCCATGGCTCTGGGCATGTCCTCCAGGTCGACCTCGCGGGCACCCTCCGGGGTGAGGAACAGGAAGACGACGCGGGTGACCGCCTCGCCCGTCGCCCGACCGACCGCGACCGCGTACGCCGCGCCCTGCAGGCGATACCCCTCCACCCGGCGGGCCAGCTCGGCGGGATCGGCCGAGCCCGAGGTCTTGTGGTCGACGATGACGAGGCCGTCGGGGCGGCGGTAGAGGAGGTCGACGTAGCCCTCGAGCAAACGGTCACCGATCGGGGTGCAGGCGTAGACCTCCCGCCAGTGGTCGGCGGCTGCGGCCTCCACGATGACGGGGGAGGCCAGGGCGTCCTCCACGAGGCGCCGGACGTCGTCGGCTCGCTCGGGCACCGCCTCGGCCTGGCACTGGGCCGCGACGGCGTCCGACAGCCCGCCGCCGGTGGCCAGGTCGATCGTCTGCAGCACACCGTGCACCGCTCGACCCACGGCAGTGCCGTACCTGCCCTTCAACCACGGCGGAAGGTCGAGGTCGCGCGGCCGCTTCTGCAGACCGGGGTCGACCTCGTCCGGAGCCGGCTCGGGCTGGGGCTCGCCCGGGGGATCGAAGAGGCTCGTCTGCAACGGCTGCGGCTCTCGCCCTCCCTCTCGGGCCTCGGGCTCCAGGGCCGGGGGGAGCTCGTCAGAGCGCCACTCGGGGGCTCCTTCGTCGGTGAGCGCCGTGGCCGCCACGGCGCCCGGGCGGCCGGCCACGGTGAGGGCCGCGGTTCGCTCAGCCTCCCACTCCGTGAAGTCGGAGGGTGGCGCGGGGACGGCCACAGGGGCCGAGTGGAGGGGGTCGGCCACGCCGCTGAGATCAGGCAGCGCCGCCAACGTGTGATCGCTCATGCCGGCCAGCAGGACCTCGGCGTTGGTCCGGCTGCTGTTCTTCTTGGGCGGGTTCCTGCGCTCCTCGCGGTGCAAGGAGACCACCAGGTGGTCGCACGCCCGGGTGCAGGCCACGTAGAGCAGGCGAAGTCGCTCGTCGTAGCCCATCTGCTCGTCGAGGGGAACCGCGGCCTCGAACTCCTCGGTGACGACCTCGGAGCCCATGCGGTAGCCGACGGGCCCGCCATCCTTCGGGAAGTACACGTCGACTGCGCTACGTCGCCCCCCGGGACGGGCCGAGAGGCCGGACACGATCGTGATCGGGAACTCGAGCCCCTTGGCCGCGTGGATGGTCATGATTCGAACGGCGTCGTCGTCGGTCTCGGGGAGCACCGACTCAGCCACCCGTGCTCCTTCCGCCGTCTGCTGCTCGACCCAGTGCAGGTAGGCCCGCAAGCTGCCCCCTGTGGCCTCGCTCCAGGCTCGGGCCTGGTCGATGACGAACCGCAGCCGGCGCCACACGTCGCGCGGGCGACCATCGGCGAAGCCCAGCTCGAGGGCCCGGCGGTCGCGAGCGATGCGGTCGAGCAGCTCGGCGGGGGACAGCCAGTGGCGGGCGTGGTGGAGGTCGAGGAGGAAGGCCAGCCCGGCCGACACGATGCCGTCGGCGGGGTCAGGCGGCGAGGAGGTGTTGTACGACCACGTGCGCCCGTCGAGGACCTTGTGCCCGAAGAGGTCGTCGTCGCCGCAGCCCAACAGTGGGGTGCGCAGGGCGGCCACGATGCGGTGGTGGTCGGTGGGGTCGTCGGCGGCCCGGAGCACCATGAGCAGGTCGCGCACGGCTCGGGTGGCGTACACCAGCGAGCTCGACTCGGCCCGGTACGGGATCCGGGCCGCCTCCAGTGCGTCTTCGAGAAAGGGGAGGGAGGTGCGGGCCGGTACGAGGATCGTGATGTCGCCCAGTCGGCAGGGGCGCCAGGTGTCGTCGCCGGCCGCCTTGTCCTGCACGGCCCACCCCTCGGTCATGGCCGTGGCGACCACGTGGGCGACATCGCTGCTCTCAGCCGAGCGCACCACGTCGGCTCCGCTCCTGGCCGGGTGGGTGCCAGCGCCGACGACGGCGACGGGCGGCCCCACCGGCGCCTCTGCCCGTTGGGCCTGGAGGTCGATGTACTCGGGCTGCGAGTCCACGACGTCCTCGTCGGGAGCCTCCTCCATCAGGGCGCGGAAGGTGGCGTTGACCCAGTCGATGATGGGGGACACGGTGCGGAAGTTGGCCGAGAGCTCCACCGGCCCCTCGGGAGCGAACCGCTTCCGGGCGGCCATGAAGACGGAGATGTCGGCCCGCCGGAACCGGTAGATCGACTGCTTCGGGTCGCCGACCACGAACAGACGGCCAGGGGCCACCTCCACGTCGCCCCACAGCTGCTCGTCGGCATCCCGGGGCTCCAGGGCCGCGATCCGCACGGCCAGCTCGATCTGGATGGGGTCGGTGTCCTGGAACTCGTCGAGGAGGAGCCTCTGGTAGCGGCCGTGCAGCGCCTCCCTGACGACCGGACCCTGATCGGGGTCGCTCAGCACCTTGCGGGCCAGGACCAGGAGATCGTGGAACTCGAGCGTGCCCGCCTCGCGCCGCTTGTCGGCCGCCTCGAGCGTCTTGGACCGCAGGGCCGAGCCGATGTGGTGGGCGCAGGCGTCCAGCACACCGCCGCGGATGGCCTCGACTGTCGCGCACACCACGGAGAGCTGCTCGAGCACCTGCTCCTTGCACCCTCGCCAGGCCGGCCCCCTGCCCGCGTTCTTCCGGTATCCGGGGACGGCACGCAGCACCTCGAGGACGTCGAGGTCGTCGTCGCCCGCGCCTTCGAGGGCTGACGCGTAGGGGGCGAAGCTCTCGACCGCAGCGAGCAGCTTGTCCGTGGGATCGATGCAGTGGGAGGCCAGGGCGGCCAGAGCGGTGAGCTCGGTGTGGAGCTTCGGGAGGAGGTCGGCAACGCGCGGCGGCTCGGGGCACTGGGCGGGAACGAGATCCTCGACGAGATCCCAGGAGCGCTCGAAGGCGAGGGCGAGGGACCGGAGCTTGCCCGGGTCGACGCCGGCCGAGTGCAGCAGGAGGATGGTGCGCTCGAGCGTCGGGTCATCCAGCAGCTGGTCGAGAACCCGGGCCCACCGGCGGTCGAACGCGACCGCCGACGACACCTCGTCGAGCACCTCCACCTTCGGGGGAAGGCGCGCCTCGACTGGGTGCTCGGAGAGGAGGCGCTGGGCGAAGGCGTGGAGCGTACCGATGGCGGCGCTGTCGAGCTGGGCCAGCGCCGCTCTGCACCGCTCCGCCGCGGGCCCCTCGGCCTCAGCGGTCTCCTGCAGCTTGCGGCGCACCCTGTCGCGCAGCTCGGCCCCCGCCTTCTCGGTGAAGGTGATGGCCGCGATCTGGCGCAGCTCGACCTCGCCCGAGGTGACGAGGGCCACGACCCGGCCCACGAGGGCGGTGGTCTTGCCCGAGCCCGCGCCGGCCTCGACGAACAAGGTGGAGGCGAGGTCGCGCTCGATGCGGTCGCGGGCGGCCTGGTCGGGGGGCGGGGGTGCCGCGCTCACGACGCAGCCTCGGCTTCCTCGACCTCGATCGGTTCGGCCAGGTCGGCGTAGGCCGCCAGGGCAGGATCGGAGCGCTTGCGCTCCCACTGCTTGCGCAGCTCGGCTGTGCCCAGGCCGTCGGGATCGCAGGTGTGGCAGTCGATGTAGAAGAAGGTCGACAGCTCTTTGGGCCGAGGTGGGAACACGCCGCCCTCCACACCTCGCACGATGACGTCGAGCACCTCCACGGTGGTCTGCAGGACCTCGGGGGTGATGTCGTACCCCACTCGCTTGAAGTCGCCCCGGCTGGTGACGAACCAGTAGTCGGCTCGCACCGCCGCTCCGGGATCGGCCGCGGCCAGGCGCCCGGCCAACCCGTAGATCGGCAGCTGCAGCTTCGTGCCGCCGGCGACGGGGTCAGCCTCGGAGAGCTTCTCGAAGTCCCGGGCCGAGCCCGTCTTGTAGTCGAGCACGTGGATGGCGCCCTCGGCGGTGCGGTCGACCCGGTCGATGCGGCCCCGGACCCTCAGGACCCGGCCGTCGGGCAGCGTCAGCTCTACCGCTGGCAGCCTCTCGCCGACCCACCCGAACCCCAGCTCGGCGGCCAGCGGGGTGGTGGACACGGCTCGGCGATGGGTGGAGTCGTGCTCGAGCGTGCGGTGGAGGTCGGCGAGGATGCGGCGCCGGTCACGCGTCCAGAAGACGCGGCGCCCGGTGAGGCCGTTCGCTTCGTAGCGGTCGCATTGGGCACTGCCGATCTGCTGCAGCAGATCGTGGTCGGCCGCCGACCACGCTGCGCCGGGCGCCGGGCGGGCGCTCTCGGGCCGCTCGAGGACGCGAAGGAGGAAGGCCTCGAGCGCGTCGTGGATCAGGCTGCCCTTGTCCATCGGCGTGATCATGAGGTTGTCCTCGGGGTTCTCCACCGGGGCGGCGCGGAGGAGATCCTCGATGAGGTGCCGGTGGGGGCACACGGCCCACCGCTCGAGCCGGGTGGGGGAGGTGATGCTCTGCACCGGGGAAGGCACGGGCAGGCCGATGAGGTTGCCGTCGAACCGGGTGAACTCGGCGCTCCGGCGGGCCCGCACCACCCGCGCCCCCTGGGCGGTGAGGGGGTCGGTCGCGTCGTCGATCGAGCCGTTGCGGGACAGGAGGGTGCGGAGCCGGTGCTCCTGGGCCGTGGCCGGCACGGCGAGGTGGCGCAGCCCAGCGTCGAAGCTGGCTACCTGTTGCACCCACGGCTCGGAGGCACCGAACAGGTCGGGAGTCCACCACCGCGTGGGTGACCCGGCGATGACCGCACACAGGTCGAGCACCCAGCGCGACGGCACTCGCTCCACGCTGCGACGCAGATCGCCCCGGGGGACCCCCAGCAGCTGTTGGTCGGCGCCGGCGAGGGCGGCGAGGAGGTGTCGGTGCTGGCGCTCGACCCGCTCTGCCCGCTGGGTCAGCTCGGGGCCGGTGCGCGCCCGCTCATGATCGGGGAGGAGGGAGTCGTCACGCACCGACGACGGGAACGACCCCTCGGCCAGCCCGAGGACCACGACGAGGTCGAGGTCGAGCCCGATGGCCATGTCCACGGAGCCGACGAGGACGCCCTCGCCGAAGCGGCCCACCCGCCCCAGGTCGCTCTCCAGCTCCACCTCGAGCGTGCGGGAGAACACCTCGAGGGACACCTCGCCCTCCACGGCATCGAGGGCGCCGAGTCGGTGCAGCGCCTCCTCGACCCGATCCGCGGCCTTGCGCTCGTCGAGAGACCACCGCTCGCGCCGGCCGGTCGCGCCGAGGAGCCGGGTCAGCCAGCGCGAGGCCCACTCGGCGTGCTCGCTCCACCGCCGAGGCCGAGCCGTGGCCCGGCCCAGGTCGTCGATCACGCCGAGCACGAAGGTCTGCAGGTCGCGCGCCCGCTCGGCCTCTCGGCGCTTGCGCTGGGCCCGCCACTCAGGCTCGTCGTCGTCGCCCTCGAGCTCGGCGGCCCGCTCCTCGGCCCGGAGGGCATGAAGCGCGAGCCGGTGGTTCCAGTCCTCACGTCCGGCGACGACAGCGGCCTCACGCGAGATGCGCTCCCAGCTCGTGGTGGGGACGAGCCGGGCCCCATCGATCACCGGGGCCGAGGCCAGCCAGGCGAAGACGTCCTGGCGCCGGTAGCCGCCGACGGGGAGGCCGAGCAGCTCGAGCAGCGTGCGACCGGCCATGCGGGCCGACAGGGGGAGGACGGCCGCACCGTTGGTGGCGATGCCGGCCGCGTGGAGCTGCTCATGGGCGAGGCGGGCGTACGGCTCGGGGCTGGCATGGAGGACGGCGATGCGGTCGAGGCGGACCCCGGCCCGCACGGCGTCGACGACCGCTCGCACGGCGGCCCGGACCTCCTCGTCGCCGTCGGAGGCGGTGACCACGGTGGTGCGGGCGGGCGAGACCGGCGCCGGGTCGCCGACGCCGGCTGCCTCGCTGAGGTCGGCTCCGAGGCGCCCGACCGATGTCATCACCTCAGCATCAGCCTCGGGGATGCCAGTGAGGCCGGCCACGACGGTGGTGGGCACGTGCTCCGCCAGGGCGCGGAGCATCAGCGCGCTGTGCCGCGAGAGGCGCTGAGGCAGGTGGACGACGAGCTGGCCCAGCTCGCGCACGGCGGCGGAACCGGCCAGCGCGGCCGCGGCCTCGAGCAGGTCCTCCTCGTCGGACCACTCCGCGGCGAGACGGGCCCGGGTGGCCCGGTGCAGGCGCACGACCTCCCTGGCTCGGTCGCTGGCCGCGGCCAGCGCGTCGAGGGCCATGGGGGAGAGGTCGCGCAGCTCCCGGTAGGTGGCTACCAGTGCCGACTCGGTTGCCGGGTGCTCGCGCACCGGTCCGAACAGCCCCGCGTCCGCGGACAGCTCGGCCCGCATCGCGGCCGCCAGCACGGGCGTGGAGACCGGCCTCTTGCCCTGACCGGCCAGCGCCGAGGCGGCCAGCAGCTCGGCCAGCCGGTAGGTGGTGAGGAAGGTGACGGCGGCGAGGCCCACGCCCGCTCCGGTGACGGGGCCCAGCGTGCCGGAGGACAGCAGACGACGGCTGGCCACCCCGACGTGGTTCGACGGCACGACGACCGTGACCGGGGAGAGGGGCTCACCCGCCTTGGCGTCGGCCACCGCGGCGCGCAGCGCCAGCGCCGCCTCCCTCCCGTAGGGGCTCCACACCACTCGCAGGACCATGACCATCGAGGGTAGGCGTCCGGTGTGACAGCGCCGGATGGCCCGCCGCGGACGAAGGGACATCCGGTTCGGCGTGGCACCCTGGCAGCCATGACCGCCGCCCGCTCCTCCCGTCGCTGATGCCCGTCCATCCCCGCCTGCGCCCGATCCTGGCCCTCCAGGCCCGTTTCGGCGACGACGACGCCACCCTCCCTGCCCGTCGCTTCACCGGGGCGCTCCAAGGTCGGCAGCTGGGCCGCATGGTGCTCCGCTCCGGCCCGGACGTGCCCACCCGCGAGGTGATGGTGCCCGTCCACGGCGGCGCCATCCGCGTCCGGCTCTACGAGCCGCCGGCGCCCGGGCCCCGCCCGCTCCACGTGTTCCTCCACGGCGGCGGCTGGTGCCTCGGCGACCTCGACACCCGTGATCCGCGCTGCCGCACCATCGCGGCCGGAGCGGGCTGCACGGTCGCTTCGGTCGACTACCGGATGGCCCCCGAGAACGCGTACCCGGTCCCGCTGGAGGACTGCTACGCCGCCCTGGCCTGGTTGGTCGACAACGCCGACGAGCTCGACCTCGACCCCAGCAGGGTGTCGATCGGCGGCGAGTCCGCGGGTGCCAACCTGGCGGCCATCGTCGCCCTCCTCGCCCGAGATCGCAGTGGACCGCCGCTCGTCTTCCAGTGGCTCGACGTGCCTGCCACCGACCTGACGCTGACCTCGCCGTCCATCGACGAGCTCGGCACGGGCTACGGGCTGACCAAGGACGGCATGGAGGAGTTCGTCGCGGCCTACCTCCGCGATGTCGACCCGAAGGACGGGTACGTGTCACCGCTCCACGCCGACGACCTCAGCGGCCTGCCCCCCGCCCTCGTGATGACGGCCGAGTACGACCCGCTGCGCGACGAGGGCCACGCCTACGTCGCCCGCCTGCGCGAGGCCGGTGTGCCGGTCGAGCACCACCACCTCCCAGGGCTGGTGCACGCATCCTTCGCGTTCACGCGCCTCCTGCCCCTCAGCCGGGAGTACGAGCAGACCGCCATCGCCGCCCTGCGCCGCGCCCAGGCACGCTGAGTCGCGCCAGCGCCAGACGTCGGCCCTGTCGTGGACCCCGGCGCGGAGGTCAGGTCACGGCCAGCGCGGCGGCGAACAGCTCGTGGATGTCCTCGTCGATGAGGACGAACCGCACGAGGTCGAGCGACGCGAGGTGGGCTGACGACCGCACGGCGTCGACGGCGATGCGGGCCACCTCGGCCGGGTCCCACCCGAAGATCCCCGCGCTGATGGCAGGGAACGCGATCGTCCGGGCCCCGAGCTGCACTGCCACGGCGAGGGACGACTCGAAGCACGAGGCGAGCAGGGCCGGGTCCGTCTCGGGAGGGCGGGCGCTTCTGTTCGGGCCGACCGTGTGGATGACCCAACGGCATGGGAGCCGGCCCGCCCCCGTGGCCACGGCCTGGCCGACCGGCAGCCCGGCGGGATGCGTGGTGTCGCGGAGGTCCTCGCACTCGGCCAGCAGCTCGGGACCGGCCGCCCAGTGGATGGCGCCGTCGACCCCACCACCGCCGAGCAGCTTGCGGTTGGCGGCGTTCACGATGGCGTCGACGGCCTGCGTCGTGATGTCGCCCAGGACGGCCTCGATCATCTCCGCACCGTACCGATGAGTCACGACGTCGGGGCCCCACGCCGGGCGCCGGCGGGCGTACCGTCGTGAACATGCTCCCCACTGCGCCCTTCGGTGCCACCGGCCACGTCAGCACGAGGGTGATCTTCGGGGCCGCCGCCCTTGGTGGGATGCGCCAGGACAAGGCCGACGCAGTGCTCGGCCAGCTGCTCGAGGCGGGCGTCAACCACCTCGACACGGCGGCCGACTACGGCGAGTCCGAGCTCCGCATCGGAGCGTGGATGGCTGAGCACAGGGGGCGGTTCTTCCTCGCCACCAAGACCGGTCAGCGCCGGGGCGACGCAGCCCGGGCCCAGCTCGAGGCGTCGCTCGAACGGCTGCAGGTCGACTCAGTCGACCTCATCCAGCTCCACAACCTCGTCGAGCCCGACGAGTGGGAGGTGGCCCACGGCCCCGGCGGCGCCGTGGAGGCGCTGGCCAAGGCGCAGGAGGAGGGCCTCGTGCGTCACCTCGGCGTCACCGGGCACGGCACCCGCATCGCTGGCATGCACCTCCGCAGCCTGGAGCGCTTCCCGTTCGCGTCCGTGCTCCTGCCCTACAGCTACGCCGCCCTGCAGGACCGGGCCTACCGGGCCGACGTCGACGCGCTGCTCGACGTGTGTGCCGAGCGGGCCGTCGCCGTGCAGACGATCAAGGCCATCGGCCGTCGTCGTTGGCCGGACGACCACGACGGCCGCCGGTTCAGCTGGTACCAGCCGCTCGAGGACCCTGAGGCGATCGGCCGGGCCGCGCGCTGGGTGCTCGGCCATGACCAGCTCTTCCTCAACACCTCGAGCGATGCCCGCCTCCTGCCAGCCGTCCTCGCGGCGGCGTCCGCCGACGTCCCGCCGCCGAACGACGAGGAGCTGCAGGCCGACGTGGACGCCCTCGAGATCGCCCCTCTCTTCGACGGTGCTGAGCTCGAGCGGATCTGAGCTCGGCCCGTCGCACGAAGCAGGACCCGGGAAGCATCCCGGGTCATTCGGTGGCGATCAGGCGCTTTGACAGCTCGATGAGGAAAGCCTCGTACTCGCTCCGGTCGTAGCCGGAGTCCACCACGAGCTTCAGGTACGTCTCTGGGCTGTTGAGCACCCAGAGCATCGTGACCAGCTGCGCGTCGGGCTGGCGACCGAGCATGAGGGCGATGCTGCGTCCGGTGTCGACGTGACGGCCGCGCTCCATCTCGAGCCGCCAGGCATCGACCTCCTCGTCGGCGCGGCTCGCCTCGACGATGGCCAGCCACACGCCAGCCGACCGCTCGTGGGTGGCCGCCACCAAGGCCGCGGCCCTCTCGATCCGCTCGTCCAGCGGGCCCTCGCCCAGCTGTTGGAACTCGGGCCGCTCCACGAAGGGGATGGGTTCGGTGTCGCCCACGACCGCGGCGTCCATCGTGGCGCGCAGCAGGCCCTTCTTGGACCCGAACCCGTTGTAGATGGTCTCGACCGAGACCCCGGCCCGGTCGGCGATGGCCGCCAGCGTCGTGCCGGCCCATCCCGTCTCCGGAAAGAGGGCCATGGCGGCCTGCAGCACGTCGTCGCGCGTCTGAGCCGCTTGGAGGGCTCGCCGGGAGGAGTTGTAGGAGCGCTTGGCCACGGGGTTGACATTACACCGGAGTCTGCTTTAATCCAACCTCATCCAATCCAATTGAACATGACACAAACGAAAGGCCAGCCGATGCTCGATCTCCTCCCCACCGACCCCCACCTCGTGGCCAAGGACACCTTCCTCGTCCCGACGATGGTGGCCATGCCCGAGGGCGTGGTGGCGCTGAACACCATGGTCATCCGCGGCGCCGAGCCTGTGATCGTCGACACCAGCTGCTCGCTCGTCCGTGACCACTGGTTGTCCACCGTGTTCTCCGTCGTCGAGCCCGAGGACGTGCGCTGGATCTTCATCTCGCACGACGACCACGACCACATCGGAAACCTGGAGGCCGTGCTCGAGCTGTGCCCCCAGGCCACCCTCGTGGGCAACTGGTCGATGACCGCCCGCCTGGGGGGTGATCTGCCGCTGCCCCTCGAGCGGATGCGCTGGGTCGACCAGGGGCAGTCCTTCGACGCCGGCGACCGAGCGCTGCACCTCGTGCGGCCGCCCCTGTTCGACTCGCCCGCCACGCGGGGCCTGTTCGACCCCACCACCGGCGTGCTGTGGGCCGTCGACACCTTCGGTGCCCTGGTGCAAGGCCCCGTGCTGGAGGCGGAGGACGCCGATGTCGAGCTGTACACGTCCTCTTTCGACTCGATGAACACCTGGAACACGCCTTGGCTCGAGTGGGTCGACGAGGCCCGCTTCGAGGCCCACGTGCAGACCACGGCGTCGCTGCCGATCGAGGCCGCGGCCAGCTCGCATGGCCCCATCCTCCGAGGCGACCGCATCGCCGGCGCCTTCGCCCGCACCACCGCCCTGGCCGCCCAGCCCCACCTCCCCACGCCCGGACAGAGCATGCTGGACGAGCTGCTGGCCACCTTCGACCCCGCCGAGGCCGCGGCCTGAGGCCGCGACCTCGCCGAGAGGAGACATGACATGGGAACCCTCCCGAAGCGCGGCATGGCCGAGGCCGAGACCGGTGCCACCTGTGAGCAGGTCTGGCGCCTCCTCGCCGACGTCACCCGGGCCGGCGACTGGAGCCACGAGACCCAAGGCGGCGATTGGCTCGATGCGGCGACCGGTCCGGTGGTCGGGGCGCGCTTCCGCGGCCGCAACCGCGCCGGCAAGGCTCGCTGGACCCGAGTCAACGAGGTGCTCGAGGCTGAGGCGCCCCACCGGCTCAGCTGGCGCACCACCCCGTCACCTCTCTATCGGGACAGCACCCGCTGGACCTATGAGCTGACGCCGACGGACCGGGGCTGCCGGATCACGCAGCGCTTCGAGGTCCTCAGGATCGGCCCGGTGCTGGATCGACTGTTCTACGCCGCGGTCCCCGCCCACCGAGATCGCTCGGCCGCTCTGGCCGAGGATCTCCGTCGTCTCGGCGAGGTGGCTGCGCGGGAGGTGCAGCCCACCGACGCCGGGTGAGCTGCTCCCGGCCAGCTGCGCGAATGGTGTCTGACACAGTTCGAACACTGACCTGACGGTCAGGCGAGGTCGGGCATCACGTCGCGGGCGAAGGCCTCGATCTGGCTCCGGCCCGCGCCGGGCCAGCCGCACACGAGGTAGCCGAACCCGGCGCCGCGCCACTTCTCGATGTGGCGCCGGGCCGTGTCCAGGTCGTCGAGCGACACGGACGCGGCCCGCATGATCGAGGCGGGGTCGCGCCCCGCCGCGGTGGCCAGCTCGTCGACCCGGGCGGAGGACTCCTGGAGGCTGTTCGGCGTGCCGAAGGCGTGCCAGACATCGGCGTAGCGGGCCACCAGGGGCAGCGTTCGCTTCGGCCCCATGCCGCCGATCCAGATGGGCGGGTGGGGCGACTGCACGGGACGGGGGAGCACCTGGGCGTCGCGCAGTGACACGACCTTTCCGTCGTAGGAGACGACCTCTCCGGTCATCAGCCGCGTCGTGATCTCCAGCGCATCCTCGAGCAGGTCGAAGCGCGTGCCCGTGGCCGGGAACGGTATGCCCAGCTCGTGGTGCTCCTTGTCGAACCAGGCTGCCCCGAGCGACAGCTCCAGCCGCCCGCCTGACGCGTGGTCGACGGTGATCATCTGGCTGGCGAACACCGACGGGTGCCGGTAGGTCACTCCGGTGACGAGCAGCCCCAGCCGGATCCGGGTCGTGAGCCCGCTGAGGGCCGCCAGCGTGGTGACGCCGTCGAACGCCTCTCCCGGGCCCTCGCCGTACATGGGCTGGAAGTGGTCGAACCCCCAAGCACCGTCGAAGCCCAGGTCCTCGGCGAACCGCACCCGGCTCACCACCTCGTCCCAGGGCATCCGCTGCTGAGCAACGTCGAGTCCGAAGCGCATGTCCGGACCGTACCCGCAGGGAGCGTCAGGCGTCCTCGAGGAGGGTCCGGGCCAGCACGTCGGCCAGCCAGTCGCCGTACTGCTTCTCGGTCCAGCCCCGGCCCTGCATGAGCTGGCGGGCCGTGTCGGGGGAGGCGAGGGCCCAGAGCGTCTCGGCCGCCCTGGCCGGTGGGAGCCGGAGCGGGCCGCGGGCCGCGATCCAGTCGACGGCCCGGCGCATGTTCTTGAGCCGGTAGCCCTGCATCTCGGTGAAGACGTCGGCGACGGCCGGTTCCGTCGCCGCCGCTGTGCGAAGCATCTCGAACACGGGTGCCACATCGCGCACGACGCTGGCCAGATGGCGCCCTAGCAGCTCGACCTGGCGGCGCTGGTCGGGCTCGTCGCGCACGGCGAGGGCCTCGGGCCGGTCCATGACGTTGGCCGCTCCGCTGCCCCCGGAGAGGCGAGCGTCGATGAGGGCGGTGAGGATTCGGGGCTTGGCGCCGAAGGTGGCGTACACGGTGTCGACGGCCACGCCGGCTGCGTCGGCGATCTGGCGGACCGTCGTGCGGCCGTACCCCTCGGCGACGAAGAGCTGACCGGCCGACTGGAGGATGCGGGCCCGCGTCTGGGCGGCTTGCTCCTGCCTGACGGGGGAGTCGTACGAACGGCGCTTGACGGACCGGGTCATTCATCCTACATTCACTTTATTCAATCTATGGCTGCTCGGATCATAGCGAGCCAGCCGCGTGCGGGGGAGGACCTGATGGTCGAGCTGCTGGTGGCGCCGCCACCATCCGATGCGATCGTGGCCATGGCGGCCATACCGAGGCTGACGATCACGCCCTCGATCCTGGTCACCCAGCAAGGACCGGGCGAGGACGGCCAGCTGGGCCCCGAGGCGGCCGGTGCCATCCTCTTGCTGCAGGCCACCTTCGCCACGCAGGAGGGAGCGGACCAGTTCTGGGAGTCGGCGGTCGGGCTCATGACGCTGCTGGCCGACGCGCCCGGGTTCATCCGTCGCTACAGCTTCCCTGACGGGCCCACCATCTCCCTGATCGCCCTCTGGCGCACCGTGGACGACGCCCGTGCCTTCGCTGCCACCCCCCAGCACCGCGAGGCGGTTCGCGGCCTCTACAAGGGCGGTTGGCAGCACACCCACTTCTCGGCGGTGTGGGAGCTGCACCACTCGCACGACCGCGTCGCCTTCTGTGCCTGCGGGGCCGCCACCCCGATCGGGGCCAGGCAGTGCTCCTCTTGTGCCGAGCCGCTGCTCGACGTGTTCCGCACAGCTCCCAGCACCTGACCGCCGCCAGCGGCGGCCTCGGTAGCGTCCGCAGCGTGGCCGCGCTGTTCGAGCTGGAGGACCTGACTGTCGACCTCGGTGGCCGGCGCGTCCTCGACGTGCCCGCCCTCGCCATCCCCGACCGCGGCGTGACGGTGCTCCTCGGTCCGTCCGGGTGCGGCAAGTCCACGCTGCTGCGCCTCTTCAACCGGCTCGAGGTGCCCTCCTCGGGCTGCGTCCGGTTCCGGGGCCAGGACGTCGCCACGCTGGACCCGCTCAAGCACCGTCGCGGCGCGGGCATGGTCTTCCAGCGCCCCACCCCCTTTCCCGGCACGGTGCGGGACAACCTCACGGTGGCGCTGGGCACAGTCGATGTCCTCCGGTTCACGGATTGCCTGACCCGGGCCGGTCTGGACGACTCCTTCCTCGAACGGCGAGCCGACGACCTGTCTGGGGGCGAGGCCCAGCGCATGTGCCTGGCTCGCACCCTCGTCACCGACCCCGACGTGCTCCTGCTCGACGAGCCGACCTCGGCTCTCGACCCGGTCGCCACCAGGCACCTCGAGCGCAGGGCTCGCCGGGCGGCCGACGCCGGCCTGCCGCTCGTGTGGGTGACCCACGACCTCGACCAGGCCGAGCGCATGGCTGACGAGATGATCGTCCTCTGGGCCGGCCACGTGGCCGGCGACGAGGAGCGTCGCCGCTTCCTCGACCATCAGGCCGGTCACGACGGCCCGGCGGCGGGGGCCGCGGAGTGACCGACTCAGTGGGCTTCGCCGGCGTCGCCGCCTCGCTCGTGCTGGTCGCGGTCGCCGTCGCCCTGTCGCTCCACCAGGGGCTGGGCATCGAGCGCACCATCCTCTGGGCCTGCACTCGGGCATTCGTCCAGCTCGTCGCCGTCGGGTCTGCCCTCACGCTCGTCCTCGCCGACGACGCTCCGGTCGCTCTCGCTCTGGTCTGGGTGGTGGCGATGGTCGTCGTCGCAGCCGTCACGATCGCTCGCCGGGCCCCCGAGGTGCCGCGCTTGCTCCCGCTTGGCCTGGCCGCCGTGGGCACCGCCACCGTCGTCGCCCACCTCGTGCTCTTCGGCCTGCAGATCTTCCCGTTCGAGCCCATCGCCATCGTCCCCCTCTCGGGGATGGTGGTCGGCAACTCGCTGGCCGCCACCGTGAACGCGGCCCGCCGGGTCGTGGCCGAGCTGGCCGGCAACCGCACCGAGGTCGAAGCCCGCCTCGCCCTGGGCCACCCGTGGCCCGTGGCCAGCCGCAGCTACGTGCGCAGCGCGGTGCGCACGGCCCTCACCAACCAGATCGAGTCCACGAAGACGGTCGGCCTCATCGCCCTGCCCGGTGCCATGACCGGGCTCATCCTGGCCGGGGTGGACCCGGTCGACGCCGTCCTCGTCCAGATCGTCGTGATGTACCTGATCCTGGGCGCAGCGGCCACGACGACGGCCATCGTGGGCCGGGGCGTGGCCCGGCGACTCTTCACCGACGACCACCGCCTCCTCGCGGTGGCGAGGACCCAGGACTGAGCCACCGCCTAGCTGGCGGCTGGAACCTCGATCTCGCCCGCTCCGACCACCACGGCCTCACCGCCCACCAGCACCGCGCTGGCCTCGCTCCCATCGACGTCGAGGGCCACCCGCAGCTCGCTGGGGCGGCCCATCTCGACGCCCTGCTCGATCGTCCAGCTCATCGGACCCTGCCGCAGCTGGCGGCTGGCGGCGAGGAGCCCGGCCGCGGCGGCCGCCGCCGCGCCGGTGGCTGGGTCCTCGGCGATGCCGAGGGCTGGCGCGAAGGCTCGGGCCCGCCACCGGTTCAGGTCGTGGTCGAGCGGAGCGATGGCGTAGATCGACGACCCGTCGGTGTGCTCGAGGTGCTCGGCCCACTGGGCGTGGTCGACGCGAGCCCGAGCCAGGGCGTCGGCGTCGCGCAGGGGCACGACGCAGAAGGGAACGCCGCAGGACCAGATGCCCTCGGCCAAGCTGGGATGGAGCTGCTCGGTTGTCAGAGACAGCACACGGGCCAGCCGGTCGCGCTCGGGCGCCACGGAGTACGCCGGGGCCTGGGCGGAGCGAAGCGTGGCGGAGATGCAGCCGCCGTCCTGCTCGATCGCCACCGCGATGTCGCCCACGCCCTCGGCCAGCACGATCCGGTCGTCGACCCGGCCCAGGCCGGCCAGCAGCACGGCGGTGCCCACGGTGGGATGTCCGGCGAAGGGCAGCTCGGCGGCGGGCGTGAAGATCCGGGTCGGCCACGGGCCACCACCGGCGGCGGGGGAGCGCACGAACACGGTCTCGGACAGGTGGAGCTCGCCAGCCAGCGTCTGCATCTGCTCGGTCGTCAGCTCGGGCGGATCGACGAAGACCGCCAGCGGGTTGCCAGTGAAGGCCCGGTCGGTGAACACGTCGAGCAGGTGGTAGGCGAGGCGAGGCACCCGCCGTTGCTACAGGCCAGCCGCCGGGCAGGCCAGCGGTTAGTCAGCTCGGCATCTCGAAGCCGTCGGCACCTGACCCGCGGGCTCAGCCGGTGTTGTCGGTCCGCTCCGCCAGGCGTCCTCCGCGCTCCAGGAATCGGTCGCGCTCGGTTTCGTCCTCGAAGCTGACCACGCACCAGGCTTCGTCCTCCCCGACTCGGCGGAGACCCTCGGCCCGGTGGTTGCCGTCCTCGAGGACGAGCTGGTCGTCGCGGAAGGTCACGACCATCGGGGGCGGCTCCCAGCCGTCCGCCACCTTCTCCTCGAGGTCGTCGACGTCGTCACGCCAGTAGTCCTCGTCGACCGGGCACAGCACCGGGTGGTCAGCCGGACCGGCCAAGCGGTGGAGCTGATCGATGCGGAGCACCACCGGCCCGATCCAGGTGCGAGGTGGGTTGCTCAGGATCTCGGCGAGCGGTGCGTTGTCGCTGCCGGGGCTGGCGAGGAACCGGGCCACCCAGGCCCCGAGCTCGTCGTGGGCTGCGGCCTGTCGGGCGCTGTCGATCGTGAACCTCTCGGCGTCGCTCATGCCGGACCCCTGTTCCCCAGCCGCCGAGATCTCAAGCCCGCCCCAGTGCGCGAACTGTGTCAGACACAGTTCGCGCAGGGTGCAGTCAGGCTGTGGGGGCCAGGCGGAGGAGGTGGCCGGTCTCGTTGAAGGAGTGGAGGGTCCAGCGGTCGAGCACGGGGTCGTGCTCCCACTCGGTCAGCCCGGTGTTGGTGGGCCGGAGCTGGGCGCTGCCGCCGACGCGGGGGACGTCGAGGATGCCCCGCATGGCCGCCATGATCACGCCGGCGTGGCAGACGGCGACGACCGTCTCGTCGGGGTGGTCGGCGGCCAGCCGCTCGAGCATGCCCTGCACTCGGTCGTGGAAGCTGTTCCAGCTCTCGCCCTCGGGTGCGAAGACGCGGTCGGGCTCGGCCTCCATGTCGAACGAGCCGTAGCGGGCCGTGTACTCCTCCCACTCCAGGCCGTCGGCCGTGCCCGTGTGGACCTCGCACAGGTCGCACTCGTGTCCGGCGATCTCGAGGCCGAGGGCAGGGGCGATGATCTGGGCCGTCTCGATGGCCCGGGGGATGACGCTGACGAGCAGCCGATCGGCCTTCACCCGGCCCGACTCGGCCAGGTGGTCTCGCAGGGCCTCGGCCTGCCGCCGCCCGAGGTCGGTGAGCCCGGTGCAGCCCATGCGGCCGCCGATCACCCCGCCGAAGCCGGCGTGGGCATCACCATGACGGACGAGCAGGAGGCGCATGCAGAGCCCGATACCCACGAGCGAGCCCCGTAGACGGGCCGGGCCGCCCCGCCCACCGACCGAGTCCGCGAGACTGCCGGCCGTGAGGAGCACCGCCGCCCCGACCGTCATCGAGGCCGCCGCACGCGTGCGGGCGGGCGAGCAGAGCGCCGAGGAGCTCGTGCAGACGTCTCTCGACGCGGTCGCCGAGCAGAACGACACCTTGAACGCCTTCGTGCACCTCGATCCGCACCTCGCCCTGCGCGAGGCCCGCGCCGTCGACGCCGCTGTCCGGGACGGCCGAACCGCCGATCTCGGGCTGCTGGCCGGCGTGCCCTTCGGCGTCAAGGACCTCGACGACTGCGCCGGCATGCCCACGACCAAGGGGTCGCGCTGGTTCGCCGGCGGGGAGGCGAAGACGATCGACTCACTGCACGTCGGCCGGCTCCGGGCCGCCGGTGCCATCCCGATCGGCAAGACGGCGACGCCAGAGTTCGGGGCCTGGGCCTACACGGCCAGCCCGCTGCACGGCGTCACCCGCAACCCGTGGGACCCCAGCTGCACGCCGGGCGGCTCCAGCGGCGGGTCGAGCGCGGCGGTGTCGGCGGGGATGGTGCCGTTCTGCACCGCGAGCGACGGCGGCGGGTCGATCCGCACCCCGGCCGCCTTCACCGGCCTCGTGGGCCTGCGCCCCAGCTACGGCCGCATCCCCACCTTCGGCGACACTCACCTCGCCCAGAACGCCGTCGTCGGGTCGCTCACCACCACTGTCGCCGACACCGCCCTCCTGCTCGACGTGATGGCTGGACCCGACGCCCGCGACCGCACCTGCCTCCCCTCGCCGCCGGGGCGGTACCTCGACGCGCTCGACGAGCTCGACCTGTCGGGCCTACGGGTCGCCTGGTCGGCCGATCTCGGCTTCGCCATCGTCGACCCCGAGGTGGCATCGATGGCCGAGGCCGCCGCACGCGCCTTCGTGGAGGCGACCGGCGCCCAGCTCGTCGACACCGACCTGACCTTCGAGGACTTCACGCGCACGTACGCGTTCATCGAGGGAGTCGACAAGTACGTCGAGATCGACCCCGCCCTCTGGATCGAACGCCTCGATGAGCTCGACCCGCCGTCGGCGGGCGGGTGGAAGCACCTCAGCCAGAAGACGCTGCCATGGCAGGCCAAGGTGGAGGAAGATCGGCGACGGCTCGTCCAACAGGTCGCCGTGCTCTACGACGCCATCGACGTGCTCCTCACCCCGATGGCCTCGATGCCGGCCTTCGCCGCCGAAGGACCGATGCCCACCCTGGTCTGCGGCCAGGAGACCCACGGCGGCATGTCCGTGGTGCTCGGCTTCCTGGCCAGCCTCGTGAACCTACCGGCGCTCAGCGTTCCGGTCGGGCTCACGGCCGACGGCCTACCGGTGGGCCTGCAGGTCATCGGCCCCCGCCACCGCGAGGACCTCGTGCTGGCCGCGGCCGCCCGCTACGAGGCCGTCCGCCCATGGGCGCGCCACTCCCCGGCCCGGGGTAGCTGACCGTAGGAACGAACGGCCAAACGTTCCCCGCTGTCCGGAACTACTCGCTGCGGCCCTTGTATCACCGCCGTGGCGAACATAGGTTCGGGCGGTGCCAGCCACGCATCCACCCGCTTCGAGCCAGCTGTCGCCGCGGGTGTGGGTCGACGACAGCTCAGGAGCGGGAGACGCGGTGGTTGAGATCACCGGGCCCTCGGGCGCCCTTCGGGTCCACCTGGCGAGCTCGGGGCGTCGGCTGCGGCTCGGTCTGGTCCTCACCGTCCGCTCACAGCCCATCGACGTGTCCATCCAGCCGGTCGTCGTGACCCGGGCGCTGGGGCCGGTCGATGGCGAGGACATGACCACCTTCGCCGGCTGGCTGCGAGCCTTCTGCGAACGGTGCGCGCTGTGGTCGTACCCCGGGGACGACGTCACCCGGCTCCTCGGCGGGAGCGCCTTCCCCTTGCTGGGACAGGTCTACGAACGGGGCACTACGACCGTCGACGAGGTGCCGCGCTGGGCGGTTCCAGCCTTGGCCGCCCATGAGGCCAGGGCCGGGGCCAGGGCCATGTTCGGAACCGAGGCGAGCACCCGTGTCACCGCGGCGCTGGCCGCCAGCCTCGTCCCCGCAGTCACGGCCCCGCCCCGCTTGCACCCGCTCGCCTTCGCGGTGATGGGACAACCGGTGCTTGGCGCCGACCAGATCGCACGCGTCCTGCGGGCGGGCACCCACGACCAGGCGCCGGACCTCCGGACTCTGCCGTCGGTCGAAGACGTGCGGCGGTTCCGGTGCCTGGCGCCGCAGCTCGGCCGGGCGCGAGTGGCTCGCCTCCTCGCTGCCGCAGCCTCTCGGCCCGACGGCGCATCGGTTCTGACGGCCACGGCCCGGCTGCTCACTGGCCTGCCCGGTGCGCTGCGAGCTCAGCTCCCCAGCACCCTCGACGAGCTCCACGCCAGGTGCCTCGAGCTGACTCCGATCGACCCGAGACCGATGCCCGGGCCCTCCGCCGCTCGTCCCCCGGATCCGCCAGAGCCACCCATGCGGGCGCGCCATGCGCCCGCCGGGCGTGGCCCTGCGCAAAGGGTGAACGCGCCGGCCCGAGCCTTCGCTCCGCCTCAGGGCACCGAGGGATCGCCGCCCCCGTCAGCAGCGTTGGCGTACGGCGCCGACGTTTGGGCTCTGAACGGGGCGTACGCCGGTCCGACCCTTCGCTTGGGGCTGCCCCGCAGTGTCGGCGAGCTGCGCCTCTGGGGCCAGATCCTGCACAACTGCCTGGGCAGCTACGCGGGCGCGGCCGCAGCCGGGCGGTCGGTGCTTCTCGGGGTCGAGCGCAGCGACGCCCTCGCCTACTGCGTGGAGTGGAGCCCGGCGAAGCGTGCCATCAGGCAGATGCTCGGGGCCCGGAACCGGGCCGTGCCCGGCAGCGACGCCGCGCAGGTCGTCTCCGCGCTTCTGCGGGCTGGGCTCCTCGACCGCGACGAGCCCAGCAACAGGCAGTGGCTGGCGCTGCTGAACGGAACGTCGATGTCCTGAGCCTCGACGGGGGCGTCCCAGGCCCGCTGTTGCGAGCTGCGCGAACTGTGTCTGACACAGTTCGCGCAGGGACGCTCAAGCGGTGATCAGATCGAGGGCGGACCAGAGCTCGGGGGGCAGCTTCATCTCGAGCAGGGCGGCGTCCTCGTGCACCTCGGCGGGGGTGCGGGCGCCGACGAGCACTGAGTGGACGGCCGCGTAGCGCAGGGGGAGCTGCAGGGCGGCGGCCACCAGGGGCACGCCGAAGCTCTGGCACGTGGCGGCCAGGGCGTCGACGCGGGCGAGAACTGCGGGGGAGGCGGGGGAGTAGTCGAAGTGAGCGTCGGGTCCGGGCTGGGCGAGGACGCCGCTGTTGAACACGCCGGCGGCCAGCACAGGGACGCTGTGGTCCACGCACCGGTCGAACACGATCTCGGGGCCGGAGCGGTCAAGCAGGGTGCAGCGCCCGGCGAGGAGAAGCACGTCGAGGTCGACGCGACCCACGAAGTGGGCCGCCACGTCAGCTCCGTTCGTGCCCAGGCCGATGGCGCCGACAACGCCCTCGTCGCGCAGCCGCATCAAGGCCGGGAACGCTCCGCTCTCGGCCGCGTCGAGGTGA
Organism: uncultured Microthrixaceae bacterium; assembly: GCA_963846555.1. Taxonomy (GTDB): domain Bacteria; phylum Actinomycetota; class Acidimicrobiia; order Acidimicrobiales; family VFJN01; genus VFJN01. The sequence continues at coordinate 2,341,476 of CAWJWI010000004.1, read as the reverse complement.
TCGTCCGGATCGTGGACGTGGACCACGTCGACCCTGTCGAGGCCGAGGCGCTCGAGGCTGGCCTCCAGGGATCGGCGCACCCCGTCGGCGGTGAAGTCGAAGACCGGTTCGACCGGAGGGGTGGCGGCGAAGATCGTGGGCGAGGTCGGAGCGGAAGGGTCGACCGGCACGAGCAGACGGCCGACCTTGGTGGACAGGAGGTACTCGTCGCGCCGTCGGTCGGCGAGGGCGGCGCCGAGGCGCTCCTCGGACCGGCCGTGGCCGTACAACGGCGCCGTGTCGAAGAGCCGGATGCCCTCGTCCCAGGCGGCGTCGACCGTGGCCTGGGCCGCTTCTTCGGTCACCTCGGTGTAGAGGTTGCCGAGCGGGGCGCACCCCAGGGCCAGGGCCCCGATGTCGGCCAGGTTCATCGCACGTGCTGGGTCTGGCTGCCGAGCCCGTCGATGCCGAGGGTGACCACGTCGCCGGCCCGCAGGTAGCTCGGCGGCTGCAGGGAGAGACCGACGCCGCCGGGCGTGCCGGTGGAGATGACGTCACCGGGCCAGAGCGTCATGAACTCGCTGATGTAGCTCACGAGGTGAGCCACGCCGAAGATCATCTGGTCGGTGCTGCTGGACTGCCGGCGCTGGCCGTTCACGTCTAGCCACATCTCCAAACCCGCGGGCAGGCCGCCGATCTCGTCCACGGTGGCAAGGAGCGGACCGAGGGGGGCGAAGGTGTCGCAGCCCTTGCCCTTGTCCCACTGGCCGCCCCGCTCGAGCTGGTACTCGCGCTCGCTGTAGTCGTTGTGGAGGGCGTACCCGGCCACGTGCTCGAGCGCATCGTCGACGGTGACGTAGCTGGCCCGGGCGCCGATGACCACGGCCAGCTCGACCTCCCAGTCGGTCTTGGTGCTGCCCCGGGGGAGGACGAGATCGTCGTCGGGGCCGACGAGGGCCGAGGTGGCCTTCATGAACAGCACCGGCTCGTCAGGCGGCGCCTGCCCCGTCTCCTCGGCGTGGTCGCGGAAGTTCAGGCCGACGCACACGATCTTCCCGGGCCGGGCCACGGGCGGGCCTAGGCGCTGGGTGGAATCGAGCTCGGGTGCGCGGTCGGCGCTCTCCGCGGCCCAGGCGGCCAGGTCGGCCAGCCCGTCGCCGCCGAGGAAGGCTTCGTCGTAGTCGGCGTAGCCGAGCTGGCGCAGGCCGTCGGTGGCGTCGACGCGCCGGCCGTCTTCGAGGAGGAGACCGGGCCGCTCTTCGCCGGGTGCGCCGACCCGAATGAGCCTCATCGCCGGATCCCGGTGAAGCCGCCATCGATCAGGTGGTTGCTGCCGGTGACGAAGCCGGCTTCGTCGGAGCACAGGTAGACGGCCATGGCTGCGATCTCCTCGGGGTCGGCCATGCGGCCGATGGGTTGGGTGGCGGCCAAGGTGGCGAGCATCTCGTCCTCCTGGCCCGGGTAGCTGTCGCGAAGGAAGCGGTCTACGAAGGGGGTGTGGACGCGGGCCGGTGAGATGGCGTTGCAACGGATGCCTGCGTCGACGTAGTCGGTGGCCACCGAGTAGGTCATGGCCAGCACGGCCCCCTTGGTCATGGAGTAGGCGAAGCGATCGGGGATGCCGACCACCGACGCGATCGACGCCAGCGTCACGATGGCGCTGCCCCGCTCCATGCGGGCCACCGCGGCCTGGAGGCAGTGGAACACGCCCTTGACGTTCACGGCGTACAGGCGGTCCATGTCATCGGAGGTGGTGGTGGCCAGGCTGCCGATGTGGGCGATGCCGGCGCTGGCGACCAGGAGGTCGAGCCGACCGTGGTCGGCCACCACCGTGTCGAACGCGGCTTCGACCGCGGCTGCGTCGGTCACGTCGCACTCGAGGTCGACGTTCTCGCCGGCCAGGTCGAGCACCAGCGCTTTGGCGCCCTCTCGGCGGAAGCGGTCGACGACAGCGGCCCCGATGCCCGATGCCCCGCCGGTCACGACGGCGACCTTGCCTTCCAGACGACCTGTCATGCCAGTGCTCGTTCGGCTGCGGTCTGCATGGCGGCGGTGGCCTCCGAGGGGGTGCGGGCGCCTCGCAAGGCGTCGCGAAGCGCGCTCCAGCCGGCATCTTCCACCATCGGGAAGCGTGGCAGCGGCGGGTAGGTGAGCATCCCGTCTTCGATCGTGGCCGCGGTGATGGCCAGGCGGGCCGCGTCGACGGCGTCCAAGGGCTCGTGGTCGGCGAGAGCCTGCCGGGAGGCCGGGATGGATCCCGATCGGGCATCGGTTGCGCCGGCGGTGGGTGCGGCCAGGCGCTCGATGGCCGCGACCGCGGCGGGGACGTCGCCGCAGGTGCGCGGTATGGCCCAGGCGTGGCAGCCGGAGTAGGAGCGACCGCCCGGATAGCGGCTGGGCGCCAGCGACGGGTAGAGGTCGCTGGCCCGGATCCGGTCGTACCCGCCGGGCCAGGCCGCGGCCATGGCCACCCGCCCGGCGAGGAGAGCGTCGTCGACCTGGTCGTAGTGCCAGGTGGGGAGGTCGGCGGGTGCCTTGGCCGCCAGGCGGACCATCAGGGTCACCGCCGCCTCTGCCTCAGGGGTCTGCAGGGTGGGCCGGGCGGCGGCGTCGAACAGGGACCCGCCGGAGGCCACGACCAGCTCGAAGAACAGCCCGAAGAGCCCCGATTCGCGGCCCGTGAACCCGAAGGCTCCCGCGCTGGCCTCGACGTCGGTCCACGTGACCGGGGCCGCTTCGAGCTGGTCAGTGCGCCACCACAGCACGCGCACGTCGATGCTGCGGGGCAGGCAGAGCAGCTCGCCGTCGAACCGGCACAGGTCCACGGCCCGAGGGGCCAGCTCGGCGACGACCTCGACTGCGATCAGGTCGTCGAGCGGGAGCAGCCAATCCGCCTGTGAGGGGGCGTACTTGCCGTGGGTGGAGATCAGGTCGATCCGCTCACCCGCGGTCAGGCGCTCGGCCACCTCGCGGTTGAGGGTGGGGTGGTCGGCGTGGACCACGACCTCGACGTCGTCGGGCAGGAGGTCGTAGAGCCCGTCGTACATGGGCCCTCCCACCAGAGCCACCCGCAGGGCCGTCACGTTGCGGACCGCCAGTGCTCGCCGTCGGGGAACCGGTAGCGGGCCAGAGATGCCGGCTCCAGCTCCACGCCCAGGCCTGCTCCGGTCGGGGGCCAGTAACGCCCCTGGCTCACGTCGAGCCGCTGCACCATGTGCTCGTGCAGGTGGTCGGCGTACTCGATCATCCGGTTCTCGAGGCTGCCGCTGACGGCGAGGAAGTCGAACATCGAGAAGTGCTGCACGTGCTCGCACAGCCCGACGCCACCGGCATGGGGGCACACCGGCACCTGGAAGTGGGCGGCCAGCAGCAGCACGGCGATGACCTCGTTCACCCCGCCGAGGCGGCAGCCGTCGAGCTGCACCACGTCGAGGGCCTCGGCCTGGAGGAGCTGCTTGAACATGACCCGGTTGTGGCAGTGCTCACCGGTGGCGACCGGCACGGGCTTCACGGCGGCCCGGATGCGGGCGTGGCCGAGGATGTCGTCGGGGCTGGTCGGCTCCTCGATCCACCAGGGGTCGACCGCGGCCAGGGCCGTGGTTGCCTCGATGGCCTCCTCGATGTCCCAGACCTGGTTGGCATCGAGCATGAGGCGGCGGTCCGGTCCGATCTCGCCCCGGATCAGCTGGGCCCGGCGCAGGTCATCGCCGAGATCGCGGCCGACCTTCATCTTGAGGGCGTCCCAACCCGCTGCGATGGCGGCCCGGCACTGGCTGCGGATCTTCTCGTCGTCGTAGCCCAGCCACCCGGCCGAGGTGATGTAGGCCGGGTAGCCATCGGCCCGCAGCTGCGCCTCGCGCTCGGTCTTGCCGTCCTGCGCCTTCTGCAGGAGCGTCAGCGCCTGCTGCGGGTTGAGCGCATCGGTGATGTGGCGGAAGTCGACGGCGGCCACGACCTCCTCCGGCGACAGGTCGGCCAGGTACTTCCAGAGGGGCACGCCGCGACGCCGGGCCAGCAGATCCCACTGGGCGTTCACCAGCGCGGCGGTGGCGAGGTGGACGACGCCCTTCTCGGGCCCCAACCAGCGCAGCTGGCTGTCGGAGGTGAGGCTCGTGGCGATCGAGCCGCGGTCGGCCTCGAGCTCGTCGAGCGAGCGGCCGACCACATGCGAGCGGAAGGACTCGATGGCCGCGCAGCACAGCTCGTTCCCCCGACCGATGGTGAAGGTCATCCCGAAGCCCGACAGCGCCGGGTCGTCGGTGCGCAGCTCGACGTAGGCCGCCGAGTAGTCCGGGTCCGGGTTCATGGCGTCGGACCCGTCGAGGAACTCCGAGGTGGGGAACCGCACGTCGGACACGACCAGATCAGTGATGCGCACGACCTATATCCTATAGGATCTGGTGGTGCGTCGCCTCCCGGGTCCCGTGGCCTCCGCCTCGCTCGTCGACGAGGTCCACGACCGCCTGCGGGGATGGATCATCGACGCCATCCCTTCTCCGGGTGAGCGGCTGAACGTCGACGCGCTGGCCCGCGACCTCGACGTGTCCCCCACGCCGGTGCGTGAGGCGCTGGCCCGGTTGGAGTCCGAGGGCCTGGTGGTGCGGGCCCCGCGCCGCGGGTGGGCCATCGCCGCGCCCCTCGACCTCGCCGGCCTGCGAGACCTCTATCAGCTGCGCCTGCTGCTCGAGCCCTGGGCCAGCGGCGAGGCGGCCCGGCGGGCGGGGGAGAGCGACGTCAAGCGGCTCCGCGCGGAGCTGGACCGCTGCCCCGAGGCGCCCGCCGACGGCACCTTCGCCCAGTACCGCAGCATCGTCGAGCACGACATGCGCTTCCACGGCCTGCTGCTCGACCTGGCCGGGAGCCCGGCCGTGCGCGCCGCCTTCGACCACACCCACTGCCACCTCCACGTGTTCCGCCTGGGCTACGGGCGGGCCATGGGCAGCGATGCTCTGGACGAGCACCGGGCCGTGGCCGAGGCCGTGGCCGACCAGGACCCCGCGGCCGCCCAGCGGGCCATGCGATCCCACCTGAAGCGCTCGATGGCCCGGATCGAAGCCTTTCTGCCGGCCGGGACGTGACCCGATGACCGCCGCCGGATCCAGGCCCAACATCGTGATGATCGTGGCCGACGACCTCGGCTGGGGTGACCTGGGCTGCGTCAACGGCGGTCTGTCCGAAACTCCGAACCTGGACCACATGGTGGCCACCAGCACGTGCCTCGACCACCACTACTCGGCGTCGCCGGTGTGCGCGCCGGCCCGGGCCGCCCTGCTGACGGGTCGCTATCCGCACCGCACGGGAGCCATCGACACGCTCGAGGCTCGGGGCCTGGATCGAATCCACCTGCGCGAGCAGACCTTGGCCGACCTGCTCGGCGAGGTGGGATACGTCACCGGCCTGGTCGGCAAGTGGCACAACGGTGCTCACGACCCGCGCTACCACCCGACCCAGCGCGGCTTCGACGAGTTCATCGGCTTCTGCGGAGGCTGGCACGACTACCTCGACTGGCAGATCGACGTGGGCGGCTCCTACCGGGGGGCCGACGGGCGCCACCTGACCGACGTGTTCACCGACGAGGCCGTCGCCTTCCTCGGTCGTCATCGGCACGAGCCCTTCCTGCTCTCCCTGATGTACAGCGCGCCCCACTACCCACTGCAGCCTGCTGCGGATGACCTGGCTGCGTTCGCCGGGCGCGACGACCTCTCCGATGGAGTGCGGCGCATCTACGGCCTGGTGCGCGGCCTCGACCGGGGCGTGGGCCGGGTGCTCGGAGCCCTCGAGGACCTCGGCCTGGCCTCCTCCACCCTGGTGCTGTTCACGAGCGACAACGGCCCTCAGCTGGCGGGCGTCGAGGGGTTCGACACGATGCGCTTCACCGCCGGCCTGCACGGCATGAAGGGCCTCGTCTACGAAGCCGGCATCCGCCTTCCGATGCTGGTGCGCTGGCCCGACGGCCTGCCCGGCGGGCCGCGCCGCCTCGACGATCTCGTCCACCTCACGGACTGGCTGCCCACCTTGGTGGAGCTCACCGGCGCGCCCGCCCCGGCCCTTCCCGTCGACGGGCGCAGTGCCCTGGCCCTCCTGGAGGGCCGGCCGGGCGACGGACCGTCGCTGCGCTGCTGGCAGTGGAACCGCTACACCCCCAGCGCCGTCACCAACGCGGCCGTGCGCGACGGGTCCTGGAAGCTGGTCCGTCCACCGGTGTGGCCCACCCTGTTCCCGACCCCGGACGACCTGGCTGCTGATCACGACAGCAAGAGCGGCTCCGAGCCGTGGACCGTGCCGACCGATCCGCTGCGACCCACCGAGGTCCTCGACCCGCCCGAGCCCCAGCTCTTCGACCTGGCGTCTGATCCGGGCGAGACGAAAGATGTGGCCGCTGCTCACCCGGCCCGGGTCAGGCTCATGGAGGCCGAGCTCGACGCCTGGTTCGCCGACGTCGACGGTGAGCGCCGGTCGCTGCAATGGGTCGGAGCCACTTGATCGCCACCTACTCCCCGCCGAGGTCTTGTCAGCCGTGAACCCGTACCGAACCCTCCGGTCGGTGGTCCGCTTCAACCCCATCGAGACGGATCGCATCGAGCGGCGCCTGGCCGGGGCCGCGTCGGTGGCCGACCTGCGCCGCATCGCCAAGCGCCGTCTGCCCGGAGGCGTCTTCGACTACATCGACGGTGGGGCCGAAGACGAGCGCACCCTGGCCGCCAACCAGTCCGCGTTCGAGGCCACCGGGTTCCGGCCCCGCGTGCTGCGCGGCATCGGCGAGGTCGACCCCAGCACCACCCTGCTCGGCCAGCCCCTCGCCTACCCGCTGGTGCTGGCCCCCACCGGCTTCACCCGCATCGCCGATCCCCAGGGCGAGCTGGCCGTGGCCCGAGCCGCGGCCCGAGCCGGGCTGCCCTACACGCTGTCCACCCTCAGCACCCGCTCGATCGAGGAGGTCCGGGCCGTCAGCGCGGGCCGGCTGTGGTTCCAGGTGTACGCCTGGCGTGACAGGGGCCTGGTGCGCGAGATGATCGATCGGGCCGCGGCCGCCCGCTACGAAGCCCTCGTGCTCACCGTCGACACGGCCGTGCTGGGCCGCCGCGAGCGCGACGTGCGCCGAGGCTTCTCCCTGCCGCCCACCATCGGTCCCCGCACGATCGTCGACGGGGCCCTGCATCCCGGTTGGACCTGGTCGTTCGTGCGAAGCGAGCCGATCCGCTTCGCCAACGTCGTGGGCCGCGACGTGGGCGACGGCGCCTCCCCGGTGACCCTGTCGGACTACATCAACACCCAGTTCGACCCCGCCCTCTCGTGGGACGACGTCGACTGGCTGCGCTCGGTGTGGGACGGGCCGATCGTGCTGAAGGGAATCCAGACCGTGGAGGACGCCGCTCTCGCCGCCGAGCGCGGCGTGGACGCCATCGCTCTCTCGAACCATGGGGGCCGCCAGATCGACGGGGCGCCCGCGGCCTTCTCGCTGGTCGCTCCGGTGGCCGACGCAGTCGACGGTCGCTGCGAGATCATCTGCGACGGCGGGGTGCGCCGCGGCAGCGACATCATCAAGGCCGTGGCCGCCGGAGCCACCGCAGCCATGGCTGGCCGGGCCTACCTCTACGGCCTCGGCGCGGCCGGTGAGCGGGGCGTCGACAAGGTCCTGCAGTGGTTCTCCGACGACATGAGCCGCACCATGAGCCTCCTGGGCGCAGGTCGCATCTCCGACCTCGACCGCTCACTGCTCGGCTAGCACCGGGGCCCTGGTAGAGAGCCACCGGAGCGACAGGGCGAGCGCCGCCAGCATCAGACCCCAAGCGCCCGTCGAAGGCCCACCGGTGGCTGGGAGCCGGTTCGACTGAGGTGGCTCTGGAAGGGGCGAGCCGAGGTCCTCGCTCGGAGGCGGCCCGGCACCGGGACCGACCGCGGCCTCGGCTGGGTAGGGGGCGCAGGTGGTGGTGCCGGGCCAGCGGGTGCGGGCATCGCAGGCCCGGCGCATGAGGTCGGCGGCGTCGGCGGGGAGGAGCCAACCGGCTGCCACTGCGGCGTCGGAGCGCTCGGCCATGGCGGCGAAGTACTGGGCGTGGGTGGGGTAGAGGGCGTGGAGCTGAGGGTCGAGGAACGGGATGGTGATCCCGCCGAGCTGGCAGAGGGTCGACTCGTAGCGGGCGACGGGCACATCGATCGGGGGCAGGCGGATGCCGCCGAGGGTGTTGCCGTGCTCGTCCTTGGCCAGCACGCCGCCCGCGAACTCGAAGCGGGGACCGTGGTCGGGAGCCGGGCCTCCGGCGACCCAGGCGGTCAGCGCGTGGATGGCCGCAGACGTGGCGTAGTGCATCGGCATGGCGGCCCCGGCCGCGATGCAGCCTGCGAGGAGGGGGTCGATGCGCTCGCCGTAGTTGCCGGCCGCGTCGATCACCTGCTGGAACGCGGCGCGCGAGATCCGCGGTGCGCTGGCCAGCACCCGCGGCCCGTGGCCGACGGTCGTCTGGTAGCCCACGAACAGGTCGGCATGGGCGGTGCCGGCGATCTCCCACAGCCGCTGGTTGGGATCGAGCCGGGCCGGATCCACGCCGTCGTCGACCGCCTCCTCGTCGCTCAGGAGCTGCAGGACAGGCACCGGCAGAGGAGCGCGGCCGAAGGACTTGGGCTTGCCGAGGTCACCATGCACTAGGACGCCGTCGATCGCTCCCACCGCTCGGGGGTGGGCGGGCAGCCAGGTCTGCAGGTAGTCGTGGAGCCGGATGGCCGACTGGGACTGGCCCGCGGCGATCACGTTGCGCACCGAAGCCACACCGAGGTTGCCCATCGGGTCGATGCCCGCGCTGGGGTGGGGTTCCTTGAAGGCCCTGGCGATCTGCGTGACCATGTCGAAGACGTACTCGTCGCCGGGATGGTCGATGGCCGCGTAGCGCACCGGGTCCCACATCTTGGGGGTGAGCGCCGGGAAGCAGCACAGCCCGGCCGACTGGGCGCTCACGTGCACGTAGGCGAAGCCCTCGCGCATGAGCATCTCGCGGCTCAGCATGGTGTCGACGGCGTTCTCGAACTGGGCCGTGACGTTCACCCAGTCCAGGAGAACCGTGCCGTTGAAGGCGGCCGGGTCGGAGGGGCGAGCGACGATGACGCGCGTCGTGTAGTCGGCGGTGGCGCCTCCTCCGTTCACGGCGGTGCCCGACACGAACAGCTCTTGCTCCTCGTAGCCGAAGGGCTCCAGGTCGTAGTAGCTGTCCCACAGCGCATGGCCCCGCAGCCCCGCGGGTGGAGCGGTCAGCACGGGCACGGGCTGATCGCCGGCGGCACCGGCTGCCGGGCTGGCCAGGGTGAGCGCGGACGCAGCCAGCGCGATCAGGAGGAGTGGCAGCCCCAGCCGCCGGAGGGAACCGGACACCTCCGACAACGTAGGTCCCAGCGCTGGTCTGACCGTCAGTCGGTCATCTGGAGGAAGAGCTCGATCATGGCGACGACCGCCTCGGGGGCGTCTTCCTGGAGGAAGTGGCCGACGCCGGGGAGGGTGACGACAGGGCCGTCGGGCCAGGTGCTGCGGAAGCTGCCGACGGCGAAGTCGGTGGGGATGGCCCGGTCTGCTTCGCCGTGGATGTACATGGCTGGCTTGGTGGCGAGCACGGGCAGGTTGGTGATGTGCTCGAGCATCGTCTCCATGGTCTCGTGGTTGGCGATGCCCTGTGGGAAGGCGACGGCGCCCTTGCAGTCGGCGGGGGTGGGGAACGGAGCCGCGTAGGCCCGGATCCAGGTCTCGTCGACGTGGTCGGTGCGCTCGAAGCCGATGCGCTTGAGCACCGAGAGGATCGTGGAGCCGAGGTTGGACAGCACGGCCTCGCTGTTGCTGTCGCCGTGGATCCACCGGTACCAGTCGTGCTCGACGACGGTCTTCACGCCGGCCGGCGCTTGCCCGGGCGGGCCGGTGTTCATGAGCACGAGGCGCTTGATGCGCTCGGGGTGTCGCAGGGCGTAGGCGCTCCCGATGGGGCCGCCCCAGTCCTGGCCCACGAGCGTGATGTCCCGCAGCGCGAGGTGGTCGATCAGGGCCTCGAGGTTGTCGACGTGGTCGCGGAGCTTGTACTCGCGGTCCTGTGGTGTCTCGCTCTTGCCGAAGCCCATGTGGTCGGGGACCACGACCCTGCCGTGCCGGGCCAGCGGCGGGATGAACCGCCGGTACAGGTACCCCCACGTCGGCTCGCCGTGCAGCAGCAGGATCGGATCGCCGTCCCCCTCCGCCACGTAGTGCTGCTTGAAGCCGGCCCCGTCGAAGAAGCTCGGTGCGAATGGCCAGGTGCCCTCAAAGGTCTCGTCGGCGTCGATCACGGCCGGAGGCTAGCGAGGGCCGCGAGACAGCGGGCGGGGGCCGGGCGTAGCGTCCGCGTCATGACCGCCACCTCTGAGCGCTACGCCAAGCTCGCCGGCCAGATGGCCGCCCGCATCGCCGCTGTCCCCGCCGAGGGTTGGGGCGCCACGACACCGTGCGAGGGCTGGACGGCCCGCGATCTGCTCGACCACCTCATCAGCTCGCCCACCCACTTCTTCGACCGGGTGGGCTTCGAGCCGCTCGGCCCGGGCCCCGACGCGGGTGAGGATCCGCGGGGTGCCTTCACCCACGTGACCGACTCCGTGCAGGCGGCCCTCGACGATCCGGTCAAGGCGGCCAAGGAGTTCGACAGCCCCATGGGCAAGCTGAGCTTCGAGGGCGCGGTGAGCCAGTTCCTGTGCGGCGACCTGCTCGTCCACCAGTGGGACCTGGCCCGGGCTACCGGTCAGGACGAGGCGCTCGACGCCGACGAGGTGCGGGCGATGCACGCGGGGCTCGTCCCGATGGACGACTTCATCCGCGGCCCGGGCATCTTCGGTCCCAAGATCGAGCCCCCGGTCGACGCCGACGAGCAGACGGCCTTCCTCAGCTTCGTGGGCCGCCAGGTCTGACGAAGGCGACGGGTCAGGCTGGCGGCGCGCCGGGCGAGCGCGCCCAGGGCCAGGGCAGCGGCGAGGAGCGTGGTCGCCGCCACGCCGAGGCGCCTGCCGCCGGTGACCGGAAGCGTGGCCGGCGTGGATGCCGCCCCGGACGGGTCGACGAGGTGCTCGCCCGAGCGCCCTGGCGTGGAAGCCGCCGACGCCTGGCTGCCCGCGACCCAGGCGCCCGTGGCGTCCTGTGCGTATGCCAGCCAGACCTCGTCGGCCCCGGCCTGGTCGGCGGCGGTCCGCAGCATCCCGCTGTCCCAGCCGTTGGCGGGCACGCCCGCACCAACCTGGCCGGCGGCCCGGCAAGCACCGTCGCCCGACATCCAGGCCACAGCGTCCCCGGTCACGGCCCACCCGCCCGTGGCGGTGCGGCAGGCGACGGGGCGTGGGTCCGTGCACGCGGTGGCGAAGAAGCGGCCGTCGGCGCCGAGGGCGGCGCACGCGCCCGCCGATCGGACGCCGGGCTCATCGGCCCGCCAGCTCCACACGAGGCCGGGCAGGCGGTCGTCGCCCGGGTGCAGCTGGTCGAAGCCCACGAGGTTCACCCCGCAGCGCACCATCTCGGCGATCGTGGCGGCGTCGAGGTGGGACCCGGCCCCGGCCATGGCGGAGAGCCAGGTGGAGTCCTCGTACCGGCGCACGAGGATGTCGTCGAACGCCAGGTCGGAGCGCTCGCGCGCGCAGTCGAACGTGGAGCCACCGCTCTCGTCCCACTGCGGGTAGCGGTCGAACACCCGGTCGGTCCACCCGCCGGGGCCGCAGTTGCCCGTGATGAGCACCCGGGTGCCGGCGTCGAGGAGCTGACGCTTCGAGCGAGCCACGGGCAGCGGCTGGCAGCCGGCGTCAGGCTCGGGTCGGGCGACGAGGTCGCCCAGCGTGAGGTCGATGGCGGCCACGGCGGCGGCGTGGGCGGCAGGGTCGTCGTCGAGGGCGTTCTCGAGGTACAGGAGGAGCACCTCGTTGGCGTTGGCGGGCTGGTCGAGCCAGACCCGGACCTCGCCGAGCAGGTCGACGAGCAGCATGTCCAGGCTGCATCCGGCGTGGATCGTGCCGGCCGGGGTGGCCACCGGCTCACCGTGGCACTGCACCACGGCCCGGTAGCCGTGGGCGGGGTCGCCGCCCGGATGGGGCGTCCAGTGCACGTCGATCTCGATGGCCCGCATCCCGAGGCGGAGCTGGTCGGTGAGGGTGAGCACCTGGTTGGGGTCGAGGTTGCTGACCGTGGGCGAGTAGGCGGACGAGTTGGCCGAGTTGTGCGTGTGGGGCAGCAGGGCCCGGGCGAGCGGCACGTCGAGGTCGAGCAGGCGCTGGAGGGCAAGGGCTCGGGCCAGCCAGCTCGCCTCGAACGCGGCGATGGCGGGCTCGTGGATGGGCCGACCGTCGATCACCGGGCAGACGGCCTCCTCCAGGCCGGCGACGGCACGGCAGGCCCGAGCGGTTCCCTCCACCGCGGTCTCCACCGACGTGCAGGCGCGTGGCCCTACCTCCGGGACGTCGGTGACGGGCGCACAGGCATCCACGACGTCGTCGCCACCGTCGGCGCGGGCGACGGGCGACGGCCCGAACGACCCCATGCCCACCAGCGCGCCGAGCGCCACGCCGACCATCGCCCTCCTCCACCTGCACGTGCGCACCTGCGACTCCTCCGTTCCTGTGGGCTCAGGGGGGTTCGCTGGAGGAGGGGCGGATCCCTCCGTCGGCCACCGCGACACCACCTGGTCGGCGCCATGAGTGCCCACCGACGTTGCAACCGTTCTGCGACCGCGCCCGCAGATGGTGCTGGCATGGTCCCCGCAACCGATGAAGAACGGCTCTGGCTCCTCCAGTCGGTGCCCGCGCTGCGATCCGTGCCGTCGGGCGCTCTGATGGTCCTGCTGGCCCACCTCGGCGAGGGCTGTGTGCCTGCGGGCCACGTGCTCGTCGGTGGGTCGCCGTCGTCAGCAGTGGTGGTGGTGATCGACGGCCTGGTGGAGGCGTGCCGGCCCACGGGGGGTCGGCGCGTGCTCGGCCCCGGCGCAGTGCTGGGGTTCGTGCCGGGATGCGACGCGCCGGTCGGCGCGGGTGAGATCGTGCGTGCCGTCACGGCGGTGGTGGCATGGTTCCTGCCGACGGCCAGGTTCATCGCAGCGCAGGCAGGGCCCGGGGGTGCCGACGGCCAGATCTCGGGCGCTCAGCGCACGAGAGGCGGACGATGATCGGGAGTCAGCCGGCCGCCAGCCGAGAGGCCACCCACCGTTGGGCGAGCTCCAGTGTGGCGTCGGCATCGGGGCCAGCCACCGACTGCTCCGCCGGGCCGCCGCCGATCCGCTCGGCGACGCGGCGTCGGTCGTCGTCGTTGTGGAGGTCCTCGGGCAGCACGGACCACTGCCCTCGCTCGGTGGCGGCGTCGAGGCCGGCCAGCAGGGTCGCTGCCACCCCGCGGTCGCCCGCGTCGGCGGCCAGGGTGGCGGTGAGGCGCACAGCGATGCCGAGCGCGTAGAAGTTCGGGCCGCCGATCCCCACGTCGAACGCGGTGCGGAGGTGCTCGAGGGCCCTAGCGGTGTCTCCCTGCCCGCGGCCGATGTAGGCGGCCAGCACGTGGGCTCCCGGCCGGTCGGCGGCCTCCTGCCCCACCGGGATCGCGGCGATCGACTCCTCGACGAGGGATCGGGCGTGTTCGAGGTCGCCCACGGCCTCGAGCACGACGCCGCACTCCCAAAGGTGGGTGGCGCGGTTGGCGAGGTCGCCCCCGGCCCGGGCCAGTGCGAGCGCCTCGAGGGCCGTGTTGCGGGCCACATCGAGCTCGCCGCGTGCGACGCGCACCACCGCTTCTTGGCGCAGCGTTGCCGCGAGGTTGCGGTAGTCGAGGAGGTCGCGTGCCGCATCCATGGCGAGGGCCCGCAGTCGGTCACCTTCCTCCCGGTCGGGCGTCGACCGAGCCAGCAGCTGGGCCAGCGCCCCCTGCAGCCAGCGATCGCCAGCCGCCTCGGCGTCGACCAGTGCCTTGGCGAGCACCTCGGCGCGGGCCGTGGGCGAGAACAGGGTGAAGGAGAGGAACATGCGGGCGATGCCCGCCTCCTGCGTGGCGCCACACCCATCGGCCAGCTCGATGGCTCGTGTCAGCAAGGTGCTCACGTCGGGCGCCCCTTCCAGCTGACGAGTGATCTCAGCAAGGAAGGCCCAGGCCATGGCCTCAAGGGCGGCGGCACCGGTCTCCGCCGCGAGATCGATGGACCGGCGGAGGAGGGTCGACGCGTCCGAGCGCGTTCCGGAGAGGTAGCCCAACCACGCTGCGCCGTTGAGCACCTCCGCCAGCACGACAGGGTCGAGCTCGGCATCGGGCTCCCGGTCGATCACTCGACCTGCCCACAGGCTGCCCTCGTAGATGGAGCCGGTGATGTGCCAGCTGCGCCAGCAGCCCGCCACGATGGCGGCTGCGTCGGCCACGGCGTCGTGGCTCAGGCACCATCCCAGCGCGGCGAGGACGTTGTCGTGCTCGGCGCGCAGTGCGGAGAGGGCATCTGCGTGGCCGGGACCGCGAGCCGCGCCGAGGGCGGTGACCGTCTCGCGCACCCAGGCAGAGTGGGTGGCGGACACTGCGTTGCGGTTCTCCTCGTCGAGCTGATCGAGGCCGTACTCGCGCAGCGTCTCGAGCATGGTGAAGCGGTGGCCATCGCCGGGGACGATGAGCGACTTCTCGGCCAGGCGATCGACCAGCTCGAACACGTCACCAGCATCGGTGCCGTGCACTGCCCCCGCAGCGGCGACGGTGAACCCGCCGCGGAACACCGACAGCTCGCAGAAGAGGCGGCGCTCGTCGTCGTCGAGCAGGTCGTAGCTCCAGTCCACGAGGGCCCGCAGCGTCTGCTGCCGGGGGCGGGCGGTGCGGGCGCCGCCCGTGAGGAGGCTGAAGCGGTCGTCGAGGCGCTGCGCGATGTCGGCGGGGGAGAGGAGCCGGGTGCGGGCGGCGGCCAGCTCGATGGCCAGGGGTATGCCATCGAGGCGCCGGCAGATGGTGGCGACGGCGGGCAGGTTGTCGGCGGTGAGCTCGAAGGTCGGTTTGGCGGCCCGGGCCCGCTCTACGAAGAGCCGGACCGCCTCGGCGCTGTCGTCGTCGTCATCCTCCGGGAGACCGAGCGGGAGGACGGGCCACGTCGACTCGCCGACCACGCCGAGGCGCTCGCGGCTGGAGGCAAGGATCCGCACGCGCGGGCAGGCCACGAGGAGCCTCTCGGCTGCTGCGGCTGCGGCGGCGACGACGTGCTCGCAGTTGTCGAGCAGGACGAGCAGCTCGAGCGATCCGGCAGCCGCGATCACCGCGTCGAGCGGATCGCCGGCCGGGGGCAGCTCGACGCGCAGCGCCTGGGCCACGGCGGCGGCGACCTGCTCAGGACCCACCGGGGCGAGCTCGACGAGCCACACCCCGTCGGTGAAGGCGCCGAGGAGTCTGGCGCCGGCCTGCACCGAGAGGCGGGTCTTGCCCGATCCGCCTGGGCCGGTGAGGGTGACGAGACGGCTCTCGCCGGCGAGAGCCACCACCTGCTCGAGCTCGGCTTGGCGGCCCACGAAGCTGCTGAGCTCGGCGGGGAGGTTGGTGAGCTCCGCGCTGCGGGACATGAGCGGCGGGAACTCGGCAGGGAGCTCGGGCGCACAGAGCTGCCAGATCCGCTCGGGGGCGTCGAGGTCCTTGAGGCGGTGGGCGCCGAGGTCGCGCAGACACGCCCCCGACGGCAGGTGGGCGCGGGTGCGGTCGGCGGCGACGTCGGAGAGCAGGACCTGGCGGCCGTGGCCCACGCCCCGCAGGCGGGCGACGCGGTTCACGGTGGGCCCGAACCAGTCGCCGTCGCGGTGCTCGGCCTCGCCATGGTGGATGGCCATGCGCACCGGCAGCGCGAGCTGGCCCTGCAGCTCGAGCGCGGCGATGACCGCGCTCGCAGGGTCGGGGAACACGGAGAACGTGGAGTCGCCCTCGCCCTTGGTCTTGATGAGCTGCCCGCCGGCTGCGACGACGGCCTGGGCTATGAGGCGGTCGTGCTCGGCCAGCAGATCGGCCATGGCGTCGGCATCGCGCTCCCACTGCCGGGTGGAGCCTTCGATGTCGGTGAGCAGGAAGGTGGTGGTTTCGATGCCGCCCCCGGTCGCCACGGTGGAGCCGGTTGCTGTGGCGGTCGCCGTGTCAGTCGCCGCGTCGATGTTGGGGTCCTGGGCGACGATCGCCGCTTCGAGCTGACGGAGCATGACGCTGGGCTCCAGGCCGAGCTGATCGACTAGGGCCGTTCGGGCGCGCTGGAAGGCGCGCAGAGCGTCGGCTTGCCGGCCGTCGCGGTAGAGCGCCCGCATGAGCAGCGCCCAGCGGCGCTCGCGCAGCGGCTGCTCCCCGGCCAGGTGTTCGGCCTCCGCCACCGGGGCAGTGCCGCTGGCTAGAAGGGCATCGAGCCGGTCCTCTTCGATGGCGGCGCGCAGCTCGTCAAGACGGACGACCTCGGTGAGCGCGAACGGCTCGTGGGCGAACTCCGCCAGCGCGGGGCCCCGCCAAAGCGCGAGCACCTGGGCCAGCGCGGCAGCGGCGGCGGCGGGATCGGTGCCGGCCAGGTCGCGGGCTTCGGCGGCCTGGTGGGCGGCGAGGTCGGCGTCGAGGTCGGCGAGACCGACACGCAGCACGTATCCCGGGGCGACGCCGTCGATGGTGACGCCGGTGCCAGTGAGGTTCTTGCGCAGCCGCGACACGTAGGTGTGCAGGGTGCGGGTGGCAGTGCGCGGCGGGCCGTCGCCCCACAACGCCGCCGTGAGCGCATCGACGGACACCAGGTGGTTGCGGTTCACGGCGAGCATTGCCAGCACCGCCCGCTCCTTGGGGCCGCCGAGCGCGACCTGACGTCCGTCCGCCTCAGCGGTGACCGGCCCCAGCACCCGCAGCACCGGGCGAACCTACCCGTACCGAGCACGCCAGGAGCGCGCGACTGACCCTCGGGGAATCGGCCACCCGAGGGCACCGACGGGGATGCCACACGCAGCGTTCGAGCGCCATCAGACGGCGCGCCAGCACAGCGCGGCGGGGTCACGATGACGAAGTGGTGCGCCGCGGGTTGGGCCCTGGTGGATCTTCTGCACCCATGCGTCGGGTGTCCCAGGTGGCTGCGGCCGCGCCACGCCGCGTCAGTTCCAGCTGAACCAGCGGCGGTCGAGGCGCTCGCCCGTGGGTGGGTTGAAGGGATTGGGCTCGGCGAGGCGGAGGGGCCCGGGCGAGCCGAGGTCGGGTGGCTTGATCGGTCTCCCGCGGGCGTCGATGAAGCGGAGCGTGCCGTCTTCGGGGTTGCCCTCGATGGTGAAATCGCCTTGGTGGAGCTCGCGGTGGTGGCGCTGGCACAGGCTGGTGAGGTTGACGGGGATCGACTCTCCGCCGTGCTCCCAGTGGACGATGTGGTGGATGTGCAACCAGCGGGTCTGGTGGCAGAGCGGATGGGTGCAGCCTTGGTCGCGGCGTTCGATGACGCGGCGGAGGTGCCGGTTCACGGTGCGCTCGGTGGGATGGATCCCGAGGAGGCGTCCGGCCGCGTAGGTGGCGATGAGCACCTCTGCGTCGCAGGACAGGAATCGAGCCAGCGTGCTGGGGATGACGGCGCCGCCGTGCAGCTGGGCGGGGCCGAGGTGGCCACCGGCGTCGAGGTCGTGGTGGATGACGACCTTGGTGCGCTCCCCAGCGTGCCCGGTGCGGGCCAGTGTGGCGTCGAGCGCGTCGAGACCCGCGGCCGTGAGGCGCGCCAGGGCATCGGCCCACGTGATCGACCCGCTGCTGATCACCTCAGCGTCGACCTCGAGAGCGTTGCGGTCCCGGAACTCGGCGTCACGCGCCAGGCCCAGCGCGATGGTGAGCCGCGCGTTCTCATCGGGCGGCAGACAGAAGCTGCCGTGACCCCAGCCGGTCTCGTCGGTGTGCAGCCGCAGGTACCGCTGCCGATCTGGCGGGTCGACCGGCGGGTCGTCAGCGTCGGGCAGCTCGGGGCAGGACCTCAGGGCCCGTGTGAGCTGGTTGATCAGCATGTCGGGTGCCCAGCCGGCCACTTCAGCATCGCGACTCGCCGGCACCCGCCTGGCGATGCGGACCATTGCGTCCTCGGTGAGCCGCCCGGCTGAGAACAGCGCCCAGCACGCGGGCAGCTCAGGGATCCGGCGGGCGATCCGCACCAGATCAGCGGCTCGCCGCGGAGCGACAGCGGCCTTCCACGTGACCCAGTGCTCGACGCTCTGGATCCCGCCGCCATGCCACCCGTTCGTGTCGATCAGCATCCGGATCGTGGCCACCAGGTTCGCCGTGGCCAGGTTGATCGTGCCCATCAGCGCGACCGTGCGGGCCTCGCCCTCGTCCCACGCACGCTCGATCGGATTGTCGATCACGCTCACGTAGACCAGCCTACGAACGGGGTGTGACAGCGAAGCCGGCGCCTCCGACCGGGCGGGAGACCGTCGGTCTAGCCTCCCGGCCATGACGGATCTGGCGACGATCGCTCCCGCTTTCGTGGACATGGCCCATCGGATCGTGTGGTGCACGGTGGCCACCACCGGCATCGACGGGCGGCCCCGCACCCGGGTGCTGCACCCGATCTGGGAGTGGGACGGCACCGAGCTCACCGGGTGGATCGCCACGTCCCCGCTTAGCCCCAAGGCCGTCGACCTGAAGGCGCAGCCCGCCGTGTCGCTCACCTACTGGGCGCCGACCCACGACACCTGCACGGCCGACTGCGACACCGCATGGGGCACGACCGACGAGGCTCGCCGGGCGGGCTGGGATCGCTTTGCCAAGGGGCCCGCGCCGGTGGGCTACGACCCGTCGATCATCCCGCCGTGGACGTCGCCCGAGGCGCCCGCGTTCGGGATCCTGCGCCTCCATCCGACCCGCCTGCGCGTCATGGCCGGCGCCGTCATGCTCAAGGGCGAAGGCGAGACCCTCACCTGGCAGGCGTGATGGCGGAGTCGCAGTTCGAGTTCGAGGCGAAGGTGTGGGAGCACACGGGGAAGGCGGCGTGGTTCTTCGTGAGCCTGCCCGAGCCGATCGCCGACGACATCGAGGGCAGGTTCGGTCACCGGGCGAAGGGATTCGGGTCGCTCCGGGTGGAGGTGGCGATCGGGAAGACCACGTGGCAGACGTCCATCTTCCCGGACAACAAGCGCGGCACCTACCTGCTTCCCGTGAAGAAGGCCGTCCGCCAAGCCGAGGCCTTGGGCGACGGCTCGACAGCGACGATCGCCCTCGGGGTCATCGTCGATGACGACCTCCTGGGCCGTTGACATCGATCGCAGGAGCGGACTGACTGGCGGGGTGACCTCCTTCGACTTGACCGGACTCGACCTTCCCGACGTGTTCCCGCCCGCCGGCACCTACCGCAGCGCAGTGCTCTTCGGCGACGTGCTGCACACAGCGGGCCACATCCCGCTGGGCGCGGACGGCACTCTGATCCTCGGTCGTCTCGGCGATGACCTCACCGTCGCCCAAGGCCGCGTCGCCGCCCGCCTCGCCGCGCTGAGCCTGCTGGCCACTGTGCAGCAGGAGCTCGGCACGCTCGACCGTGTGGACCGGTTCTTGCGGGTGTGTGGGGTGGTGAACGCTGCGCCGGGGTTCGGCGATCACACGGCGGTCATCGACGCTGCGTCCGACGTCTTCGTGCAAGTGTTCGGCGAACGCGGCGAGCACGCTCGCCTAGCGGTGGGCGTGTCGTCGCTGCCGGCCAACATCGCCGTCGAGGTGGAAGCCACGATCGCCGTGCGCCCACCGGGCTGAGGCGTCGTAGCTGCTCGACGGGGGACGCGGTTTGACGGCGATGCCTCCACCGCCGCCGCGGGCCTGTCACACCCCCTGAGTTGAATCGGAGGCATGGACAGCGAGCGGGCAGAACAGAACGATGACGGGGCGAGACCTCATGGCGACGAGGCCAGCAGGGCAGCGGTGGCGACGCTGATGGCGCGCATCGCCGGCGGCGAGGGTTCCGCGGTGTGGGAGCTGCACGACCTGGCCGAGCCGGCGCTCGCCCGGATTTTGCGGACCGAAGCTCGGCGAATCGACGTGCACATCGGTGGCGACGATCTCCTCGACCTCACCCTCGACGCGGCGGTGGAGCTCGGCAAGCTGGCTCGGGCGTGGGACCCCGATGGCGCGCTGCCGTGGGTGTGGGCGCGTCGTCGGATCACCGCCCTCGTGCACGACCACGTGGGTACCTTCGCCGACGAGCTCGACGAGAGGCACCTGCAGCTCGAGGAGCCGCGGTGCGTGGAGCGGATCGACGATCCCCTGGGCGTGCTGCGGTCGCTCGCTGATCGCCATCCGTCGGCGCAGCACCTCGAGCGCCGTCTGCGCCTCGTGGCGTCGGATCGCGACGCCGACATCTGGCTCGACGTCCAGCTCGAGCAGGCCGCCGGCAACCGGTCGCCCGCGGTCACGGTCGCCGCCAACCACGACATGCGCCCGGACGCTGTCCGCAAGGTCGTCCAGCGCGTGGGCGAGCGTCTCAGCCGCGTGGCGTAGTGCTCGCCGTGCTCGGGCCCTCGTGCGGCGCCACCTCCGATCGCTAGTGCTCGCCCTTGATGACGAAGTAGGAGCCGCGGATCGTGCCGGCCAGCTTCGACTTCTGGCGGGCCCACTTGAAGCTGCTCAGCTCCTCGGGCGGCTCCATGCCCTCGGAGAGCTTGAAGCCCACGGCCCGCTTCTTCGGGTTGTCGCGCGGGTAGAGCACGTTGATCGACAGGCCGCTCTCATAGAACACGTAGACCCACTTGATGTCCTCCACCTCGATGGTGGTGGCCTCGAGCGCCGGCGAGGCGATGACGATCCCGCGCTCCTCCTTCAGGATCTTGTGGGCCCAGGCGATGGCCTTCTTGGCCTTCGGCTTGTCAGCCGACTCGACGGTGAACGTGTGGTCGTACTTGTTCTTGAAGTAGCGGGCCTCGTTCGCCCGCAGCCCCGCCAGCGCGTCGGCGACGGGGGAGGACTCGAGGCCGACGGTGGAGACGTCGACGAAATCGACCTCGTAGCTCATGGCAGCACCCTTCGTGATCGCTGGACGTCAAGTGAACGTGACCGGGCGTGACGATACCGATCACGGGATCCTCGATCCGCCCCCCCTAGGATCTGCTTGCACGTATATACGGTTACTCGTATGCTCAGGCGGTGCCCGGAGCCCTCGCTGTGCTGGACGTGATCGCAGAGCCGACCCGTCGTCGCATCCTCGATGCGGTGCGGGGCGGCGAGCGGTCCGTAGGCGAGCTGGTCGAGGAGGTGGGCATGCACCAGCCCGGCGTGTCGCGCCACCTCAAGGTGCTGCGCGACGCCGGCCTGGTCGAGGTGCGGCGCGACGCCCAGCGCCGCCTCTATCGCCTGCGACCGGAGCCGCTCATGGAGCTCGACGCATGGCTCGAGCCCTACCGCCTCGAGTGGGCCAACCGGCTCGACGCCCTGGAGCGCCACCTCCGGGCCACCACCGAACCGATCCGTCCCAAGAACAAGAAGGACCATGCATGACCGAGATCGCCGCGTCCCCCGACGGCACGCTGGAGCGCACCCCCGACGGCGGGCTCATCCGCTTCGAGCGGCACCTGCCCTATCCCGTCGAGGCCGTGTGGGACGCCATCACCAACCCGGCCCGCCTGGCCGACTGGTGGCTGCCCTTCGACGCCGACATCACCGTCGACCTCCGCGAAGGCGGGGAGCTGGTCTTCGCCGCCACCTCCGGTGAGCCGCCGCCGATGACGTGCACCATCCTGCGCGTCGAGCCGCCCCTGCTGTTCGAGCACACCGCGTTCGTCGACGGCGCCACCCTGCGCTGGGAGCTCGAGGCGGTGCCCGAGGGCACCGTGCTGCGACTGGCGGAGCACGTCGCCGACGCCGACGAGGCCATCGAGGGCGGCTGGCTCGTCGGCCTGCACATCTCGTTCTCCCGCCTCGAACCGGCCATCGCCGGCTCGCCGGTGCCGTGGGACTGGGACGAGCTCGAGGTCGCCTGGGCCCGGTACGCCCAGCAGGGCCTCGCCATCCCCGGCGCGGCACCCAAGCCGTGACCCAGCTCGTGCGGCCGCGATGAGTGCGGGGCCGTCATCTCGTCGTGTGAGCGAGGACGAGAACCCCGAAGTCGACCCAGAAGGAACCCCAATGACCCAGCTCCTGCGCGTCCACAACTTCATGCTCTCCTCGGACGGGTACGGCGCCGGCGAGGGCCAGAGCCTCGAGCGTCCCTTCGGCCACGCCGATCCCGGAGCCCTTGGCGCCTGGGCCTTCGCCACCGACAGCTGGCCCAACCGCACCGACCCCGGCGGCTCCCGGGGCCTCGACGACTACATGGTCCGCGACTTCCACCGGAACATCGGGGCCGAGATCATGGGCGCCCACAAGTTCAGTCCCCACCGCGGCCCGTGGGAGGACCACGAGTGGCAGGGCTGGTGGGGCGACGTCCCCCCGTTCCACACGCCGGTGTTCGTGCTCACGCACCACCTCCGGCCGTCGTTCAGCCTGGCCGACACGACCTTCCACTTCATCGACGCCTCGCCCGCCGACGCCCTCGAGCAGGCCAAGGCCGCCGCCGACGGCAAGGACGTGCGGTGCGGCGGCGGCGTGCAGACGGTCCGCGAGTTCCTCGACGCCGACCTCATCGACACGATGCACGTCGCCGTGGCCCCCCTCGAGCTGGGGGGCGGCGAGCGCCTCTGGGACTCGCCCGACGAGCTCCTCGACCGCTACCACTGCGACCGCGTCCCGAGCCCGAGCGGTGTCACCCACCTCCTCTTCTGGCGGCGCTGACCTGTCGGAGCCGGTCGATGCGCGGGTCATCGCCGCCGAGGTAGTGCACGACCACCCCGAGGACGTGCTCCACGTCGAGCGTCCCTGCTTCATCCATCGCCTCGAGGTCAGCCCAGTCCTTCGTGCGATCGGAGAACACCTTGAACACCGCCAGATCCTGGCAAGCGAGGAACGGGAGGTCCCGTCCTACGAAGGGCTCCCACCGCACTCGATGCGCCACTTGCTCGTGGTACTGCGTGGTGTTGAAGAACAGGTCGATGGGGGTCTCGTCCCAGAAGAGGCGGACCTGCCCGTCCCGGTCGATGGTCGCGAGGTGCTCCTCGGTGACGGCGATCGCCTCCGGGAGCGCCTCGAGCACGACGCCGCTCTCTTGTGGCGGCACGAACAGGTTGAGGTCGATGTCGATCGTGCCCCGCGCCTGTCGGGTGCACCAGGCGAGGGCCAAGGCGCCACCGAAGGCGTGCTCGATGCCCACCGCCGTCAACGCGTCGTGCAGCGCCGCCATCTTGTCGGGCACGCTCACGCCGGGTCGCCCCCTCGGGGTCGGAGCACGGGAGGGGGCAGCTGCCGTGGCATCCGGCGCATCGGAAACGCGGCGGCCAGCTCGAGCGCCGACGCCAGCTCACGCCCCTTCGCTTCACGGTCCGCCCGTGTCGCGTCCGGTCGGGGGTGCAGCACGAGCTCCGGCTCGACGCCCGTCGCCCGGAGGATGCGGCCGAGCGTGTCGATCCGCGGGACCTTCGCCCCGGTCTCGTAGGCCGCCAGGGTGGCGTGTGACGTTCCCGCTCGGTCTGCGAGCGCCCGCTGCGTGAGACCGGCCCGAGCACGAGCCCGACGGATGAGCGCAGCGCTGTTCACCCCCGTAACGCTATCTGATCAGATAGCGCAACCCTAGTGGCCGCTCGTCGCCTTGAGGCCGACGATGGCGACCACGAGGAGGGTGAGGAAAGCCAGGCGGGCGGGCGTGGCGGGGTCGCCGTGGAGGACGATGCCGACGACGGCCGCGCCGACCGCGCCGATGCCCACCCACACGCTGTAGGCGGTGCCGAGCGGGATCGTCTGGGCCGCCTTCGAGAGGGCCAGCATGCTGGCCGAGAGCAGTGCGAGGAACGCGGCGGTCGGCCAGAGGCGGGTCAGGCCAGCGGTGGCGGGCAGCGCAGCCGCCCATCCGACCTCGAGCAGACCGGCGACGACGAGCAGGATCCAGGCCATGGGAGTCTCCTGAGCCCGTCTTTGCCCTACCGGTACGGGACACCCTCGTCGGCCTCACCCTGCTCGGGTGAGCGCGGCCAGCCTACCGGCGGCCGTCCGGCCTTACCGGGACGACCTGCTCGCCGGGCCGCCGTTCAGGGCGGTGAGCTGCAGCCCCTCGAGAACGAAGTCCACGAGCAGCACGTCGCCCTCGGCGCCCATGGCCGACGGGTGAGACGGATGCGACGCCCGGCACTCATCGGGGGGGGGCCTACACGCCGAGGCGACCCCACGGACCCCAGATGGCGAAGGTGATGCCGGCCGAGGCCTGGATGTTGACGAACAAGGTGTCGGTGCCGGGCCCGAAGGTGGCGCCGGCGAACTCCTCCCGGTAGCGGTCGGCGAACACGGGCGGGTTCGATCCAGCCACCGGGCTGTTCTGGTGGAGGCGGTTCAGAGCGATGTCGAACATGTCGCCGCCGCGTGTGAGGCCCCGGATGTAGTTCGGAGCCGCGCCGTCCTCGCAGATGACGATCGTGCCGCGGTCGCTCTTGGCCGTGATGTTGTCGGGGAAGTCGAGCACGTCGGCCGACGGTGACTGGTGGCGGCACGTGAGCAGCCGGCGCTTCGGGTCGTACGACCAGACCTGCCCGGTGCCCCGGCCGTAGCCGCTGTCGAGCTGCGGTCCCGTCTCGGGCGGGCCGCCGCCCTGGGTGGAGGTGAAGTACACCTCGCGCCGGGTGAAGCTGGCCCCCTCGAGGCGGGAGAAGTGGGCGGCGCCGGCGGCCCGGGCCTGGTTCCCCACGAAGCTGATCGCCTCGTCGTTGTAGATGCGGCGCGTCCCGCCGACGCCGTCGGGCACGGGGCTCGAAGGTGCCGTCCTCGCCGGGAAAGGGCTTGGGGATGTCGACCCACTCGATCCGGTAGGTGGCGCCGTCGACCTGGTGGGCCTCGAGGTGGGCCTCGTGGACGCCGACGACCTTGAGGGCCTGGAGCGTGCCCCCGTCCTCCAGGCGACCGGCGGCCACCGGGTTGCTCGGCGGGCGGTACCGGTAGAGGTGCGAGGCGAAGGCGAAGTTGTCCTCGGTGAGGTACACGTAGCCCTCGTCGGGGCTGTACGCGGCCGCCTCGTGGGCGAAGCGGCCGGCGTGCTTGATGGGCTTGCGGTCCGACTGCCCGCCTACGGGCACCTCGAAGATGAACCCGTGCGGCTTCGTGAGCCGGGCGTTGAGGATGTACGTCTCGGGCGGCGACGGGTTCGGGATGTTGCGGTTGAAGTCGTCGGCCACGTCGGGGCCGTTGACCGTCTCCTCGCACGTGATCCACGAGCCCCACGGCATGGCCCCGCCGGCGCAGTTGCCCATCGTGCCGTTCAGGCTCGTGAAGTCCTCGAGCACCTCGCCCTGCGGCGGCGACCAGCACGGTGGTCGTGCCGCCCAGCGCCTTGGCGTCGTAGGGCGTGCCCGGGCCGAAGGCCACGCCGGTGGCCGTCGTGCCGAGCACCTCGTGGTTGCGGATCAGCCAGACGTTGCCGTCGGGACCGGCGAAGGCGGCCATGCCGTCGTGGCGACCGGGCAGGCGGGTGCCGTCGTCGAGGATGATCGGCGGGCCGTCGGTGTCGTGGAACGAGCGGTACGCGGAACCCGCGAGGCAGGTGCAGGCGCACCTTGCCGTCGCGCAGGTCGGCCACTGGGCCGAGGGCGTGGAAGTCCGGCGGCGCGGCACCGGCGACCGCCCCGGCGAGGGTCTGCAGCGGCCCCCCGACCAGCACCCCGCCCGTCGTGGCCGCGACCCCTTGCAGGAACGCACGGCGACCCAGGTTCGTCATCGATCGACCCCTTTCGACCGCCCCCGGTGTGTGGTCAGCACCGTACCCGTCGGCACCGCGGTGTGCTGTCGGTCAGACTGCCGGCGTGACGGACGGGCAGATCGGACCGGCGCAGCTCGACCCGATGGCGTTCTTCGGCGATGCCTCGGCTGAGATGCAGCGCTGCGTCCGCCAGCACTGGTGGGCCCAGGGCATGGACCTCGCGGGCACGCCGATGGCGGTCGTCCTCACGTGGGAGGCCAACAAGGCCACGCTCACCGACCGGCGCCTCTCACCCCGCTCCTTCGCTGAGGACATGGTGGCCAGCGGCCTGTCGCCGGCGACCGCCCTGCAGGTGGCACCGCTCTTCAGCAAGCACGGCGACGAGCACCGCCACCTGCGGGCCGTCCTCTCCAAGGCCTTCACGCCGAAGAGCGTCGAGCAGGTGCGCCCGGCCACCCGGGCCATCGCCGAGCGCTTGGTCGACGACATCGCTGCCGCGGGCGGGGCGTGCGAGCTCGTCGAGGCCTTCGCGGAGCCGCTGCCGCCGCAGGTGTTCGCCATCCTCTTCGGTCTCCCGGTGGAGGACAGCGAGCGCCTCGGCCACTGGGCGTCGACCATCGCCCTCGCCTTCGGGCTCGTCATCCCACCCGAGCACGTGGCCCTCGTCGAGCAGGCGGCAGCCGAGATGTGGGCCTACGGGCTCGAGCGCATCGCAGCCAGCCGGGCCGAACCAGGCGAGGACCTCGTGACCCGGCTGCTCGACGCGGAGGTCGACGGCCACCACCTCTCCGAGGACGAGGTGATCGCCATGATCACCGGCTTCGTGTTCGCCGGGGCCGAGACCACCCGCCGCCAGATGACGGCCGCCGTGCAGCTCCTCGCCGAGCACCCCTCGGATTGGGAGCGGCTGGCCGCCGAGCCCGACCTCATCCCGGGCGCCGTCGAGGAGATCCTCCGCCACCGCGGCATCATCTCGGGCCTCACCCGACGGGCCGAGGCGCCATTCGAGCGCGAGGACCTCAGCGTGGACGAGGGCGGGCGGGTGCTGCTGTCGTTCGACACGGCCAACGCAGATCCCGACCGCTTCGAGGAGGCCGACCGCTTCGTGCTCGACCGGCCCGACGCCCATGCCCACCTCACCTTCGGGTGGGGCCCGCACCTCTGCGTGGGCGCCGGGCTGGCCCGCCTGGAGCTGGTCGAGGGCCTCGGCGCGCTGACCCGCCGCTTCGGCCCGCCCGTCGTCGAGGAGGAAGGCGCGGGCTCCGGCTTCGGCGCTCCCGACACGCTGCGGGTGCGGTTCCCCCTGCGGGGGGTGTGAGCTCACCGCAGACGCGGACGACGACGGCTGTCAGAGGTCAGCGTTATCCTCCCGATGAGGACGTAGGTCCCTGTCGGTGTCAAGCGGCGCCCATCCCGGTCAGCTGTCCAGGAGGTGCGTCCGTGTCGGTCACGGAGTTCCAGCGTCATCAGATCTTCCAATGGCTGGAAGAGGCCATGGGTCGGGAGAGGGCCGCGATCATGATGGATCTACTGCCGCCGGTCGGATGGGGTGACATCGCGACCACCAGCGACCTCGCGATGGTGCGCATCGAGATGTCCGGGATGCAGGCGAAGATCGAGGGTGAGCTCGCGAAGCTCGAGGGTGAGGTCGCTCGACTGGACGGACGGATGGAGCACGGCTTCGCTCGCCTTCAGCGGCACGTGTATGCGACGACCGTGGTGGGCAACGCCACGGTCATCGGCCTGCTGCTGGCGCTGGTGGGCTGAACCGTCCGGCGTGGCCGGCTCAGCCTGACTCGCAGCCCAGGCCGTCGTTGTCGTTGCCGTCGAACCCGTGGGGGTCGGGCGGTAGGACGGTGAAGCGGCGGTGGGGGATGTCGCCGCAGTCGAGGTCCGGCGGGGCGGGCGGGATGCAGACGCCCGGGTACGACGGGTGGCAGTCGCCTGACGGGGCCGGCGTCGGCACGAGCGGCACCGGTGCGACGACGGGCGGCGGCGGGGGAGGGGGTGGCGCGGTGGTCGTCGTGGGGGCGGCGCCGCAGCCGGCGAGCATGTTGCGCAGGGCGGTGGCCTCGGCGTCGTCGACCGTGAGGTCCCAGCGGGCCTTCACGGCGATCCAGTCGGTGGCGTAGAGGCACCAGGCGGCCCGGTTGGGCGGTTGCCACGACGCCGGGTCGCGGTCGCCCTTCGAGCGGTTCATGGCCGCCGTGACAGCGACGAGGGCGCCGGGGTGGCCGAGGTCGTTGGCGAAGGCCCGGCGCCGGTCGGGCGCCCACGTCGATGCACCGGAGCGCCACGCCTCGTGGAGGGCGACCAGGTGGTCGACCTCGAGCTCGTCGGCGTTCGGGGTGCTGTAGCCGTCGTAGATCGAGAGCCAGGCGCCGGTGACGACCGTGCAGCCGGCACCCTCCACGACCGGTGTGGCGGACTCGGCCTGGAGGACCTCGGCTCGGGTGTCGCAGCCGTCGCCGTCGTCGTCGGTCCAGTGCTCGAACAGGCCGCGGTCGTAGGCGGCGCCGCTTGCCGCAGGAGCGACGGTGAGCCGGTCGAGCAGGTCGGCGACGGCGAACGGACCCGCGCCCGAGGCGCTCAGCCCGCCGGTGGTGGTCGGGTCGGCGGTGACGCCGGCCGCCGGCCCGGGCAGCGGCGACGCCGGTGCGGTCGTCGTCGATCCGATGCGCTCTCGCGTGGTCGCCGTCGGCTCGGTGGTCGGCGTGGCTTCGTCAGCGACGGCCTCGACCCGCTCGGGTTGCGTGGCGGTTTCGACGACGAGGGCCAGCCAGACGAGCGACGTGGCGGCGGCGGCGCCAGCCCAGAGCCGGCGCCGACCGGGGTCGGCCAGGGCGAGGAGCACGAGGGGGACGGGGCACGCCGCCCCCCACACCAGGGCCTGTGCCCACCACGGCCACCGCCGGAACGCCCGCCACCACATGCTGCCCTGCCTCTCGCTCGGCATCGAGGGTAGTGATGCCGGTTCGCGTCGACATGAGCCGATCGGCCCCTCGTGGCTACTGGGGCGGCAGAACGCAGAGCTCGTTGCCGTCGGGGTCGGCAAGCACGACCCAGTCGACGTCGCCCTGGCCGATGTCGGCCGGCTGGGCGCCGAGCCCGATGATCCGCTCGACCTCGGCGGCCTGGTCGGCGCCGTCGACCGGGGCCACGTCGAGGTGCCAGCGGGCCTTGCCGACCTTCGGGGCGACCGGCGGGCCGCCCCAGGCGATGACCGGCCCGGTGCCGTCGGGCGCCCGGACCGCCGTCTCCTCGTCCTGGTCCCACACGAGGGGCCAGCCGAGGACGGCGCTCCAGAAGTAGCCGACCGCCTGCGTACCGTCGCAGTTGATGGCGCCGAGGCGGGGGCAGTCGCTGAGGAACCGGTTGGTCGGTTCGATCACGCAGAGCTCGTTGCCTTCGGGGTCGGCGAGCACGACGTGGTGCTCGTCGTCGGGGTCCTGCCCGATGTCGAGGTGGCGCCCGCCCACGTCGAGGAGCCGGGCCACGGTGGCTGCCTGGTCCTCGAGCGAGGTGGTGGTCAGGTCGATGTGGATCCGGTTCGGACCGATCTTCGGCTCGGGGACGGGGAGGACGTCGAGGCGCAATCGGGTGCCGTCAGTCGGCAGCACGCTGCTGTGCGTGCCCTCCTCGACCACCTCCCAGCGCAGCGCCTCACCCCAGAACCGGGCGACGACGGGCGGGTCGTTCGCATCGATGCACAGGGCCACGAGGTCGACTGCCATCGACGCACAGCATCGCAGCGTCTCCCTGCGCTGTCAGGTGGGTTCGGTCCGGGGTCAGACCGGCGAGGTCCTCAGCGCGGTGGGCGGGGTGGGCAGCGCGTCGGGCGCCAGGGGGGCCGGCCAGGCGGTCGGCGCGGCGCACGGCCGCGGCGGTCACCTTCGGCGCTGCGGGGAGCGTGATCGGCACGGGAACGGCGAGCGAGGCCTGCAGTCCGGTGGTCCAGGGCAGCTGGCCCTGCTCGTCGGGACCGAAGCTGTTGGGTGAGTACCAGTTGGGCGGGTGCACCTCGGTCAGCAGGCCCAGCGCCTGGTAGGTGACGGCCACCAGCTCGGCGCAGAACATCGTCGTGAGCCCCGTGGCCTGGTCGTAGAGCTTGCCGATGGCGTAGTCGAGCGCCATCTGCAGGACCGTGCCGAAGGGCACGCCCTCGTACTGGGCAACGATGGCCAGGATCTTGTCGTCGAGGTCGGCGGGTCGGTCCCAGTCGAGCCGAACGTAGAAGGGCTTGTCCCCCATGGCCTGGATGACCTGAGTCGCCTCCTCGGCGTCGCCCAGCTGGGCGCCCGTGGTCGGCTTGCCCGTGCGAGGGTCGGGGGCGATGGCCTCCGGAGCCTCCTGCCACATCCACGGGGCGGAGCTGCCAGCAGTGCGCACGACCATCGTGGAGTGCGAGAACTGACCTCCTGTGAGGGCCTCGATCCAGAGGCTCTCGGTGCTCGTGCCCGAGAACAAGATGAGGTCGCCCGTCTGCATCGTCGGGGCCAGCTCCGACCACGTCTGCGCAGGGATCACCGGCATGTTCGCCTCCTCGGCCCCGGGGCCGACCCCCACCGCCGGCCTTCAATCGAAGTATCTCACAGCCCTTGTGCGTACGATTGCTGACGCAAGTCGGCAGTGGGAGCTCTGCATGGGCGAAGCAAGGGACGATCCCGACGGACCTCGCGACGTCGACATCGCCCTGCTCTTCACCGACATCGAGGGCTCGACGGCGAAGTGGGAGCGGACCAACACGGAGATGCGTGACGCGCTGGCGCGCCACGACACCCTGCTGGAGGAGGCGGTCGTCACCCACAACGGCACGTTGCTCAAGAGCATGGGCGACGGGATCATGGCCTCCTTCGCCGAGGTGAGGGATGCAGTGGCCGCGGCGGTCGACGCGCAGCTCCGCCTCGGCCACGAGGACTTCTCCACCGTCGGCGGACTGCGCGTCCGCATGGGCATCCACGCCGGCGCCGTCCACCACCGCGACGACGACGTCTTCGGCCCCACCGTCAACCGCAGCGCTCGTGTCATGGACGCCGGCCACGGAGGCCAGGTGCTGCTCAGCGACCCCGCCCGCCAGCTCCTCCTCGATGCGGCAGACGACATCGACGAGCGCCTGTCGACCCTCGACCTCGGTGTGCACCGCCTCAAGGGCCTCGGCTCGGCCGAGCGGCTGCACCAGGTCTGCCACCCCGATCTCCCGCGTGAGTTCCCCCGGTTGCGCACGGCCACCGCGGTGGTCGGCAACCTGCCTCGTGCACCCACGCTTGTAGGCCGCGACGAGGTGGCCACGCGCCTGCGCGAGCTGGTGGAGAGCGAGCAGGTCGTGAACCTCATCGGCCCGGGCGGGGTGGGCAAGACGTGCTTGGCCCTGCGTGTCGGCAACGAGATGCAGGCGGCCCATCCCGACGGCGTGTGGTTCGTGGAGCTGGCGTCGGCCGACTCGGGGACCGACCTCGTGGCCCTCGTCGGCCAGGTGCTCGGCGTCCAGGCCCGCCCCGACGAGCCGCTCGACGCCACGCTGCGCGACGTCCTCGACGTACGCCGCATCCTCCTCCTGCTCGACAACGCCGAACACGTCCGCGACGGAGTGTCTGACCTCATCGGCCGCCTGCTGACGCCGCAGGGGAACACGCGGGCGCTCGTCACGTCGCGCGGTCCGCTCGGAGTGGCCCGGGAGGTGCGCCTTCACCTCGACCCTCTGCTCACGCCCGACCGCACCGGTCTGCGCAACCTGGACGACGTGGCCCGCTGTCCGGCGCTGCAGCTCTTCGTGGAGCGGGCTGCGCAGGCCCGGCCCGGCTACAAGCTGTCCCAGGAGAACCTGGCGGCAGCCGTGAACATCTGCAACGAGCTCGACGGGCTGCCCCTGGCCGTCGAGCTGGCCGCAGCGAGGGCCGAGGTGCTGTCGACCGAGCAGATCGCGGCGCTGCTCACCCGCCGCTTCCGGCTCCTCCAGGCCGGCACCGAGCACGACCACCGGCACCGCACGCTCACCGCCGTCCTCGACTGGAGCTTCGAGCTGCTGAGCGACGGGGCCCGCTCGGCGTACCCGTGGCTCGGCGTCTTCGCCTCCGCGTTCGACCTGGAGGCGGCCGCCGCCGTGTGCGAGCTGGACGAGCTCGACATGCTCGACGTCCTGAGCGAGCTGGTGAACAACTCACTCGTGGCCACAGAGTCGATCGGCGACACCGTGCGCTACTACCTGCTCGAGACGATGGTGGCCTACGCCGAGATCCACCTGGCCACGGACCCGGCATCCGACGACGTGCGGGCCCGTCATTCCGAGCACCACGCCGGGCTGGCCGCCGCTCTCTACCGGACGGCGTGGTCCGACCGCAGCCTCCTGCCGCTCGACCGCTGCGACCTGTGCCGACCCGACCTGCGGCGGGCCTTCCAGCACCTCGTGGCCACGGCACCGTCTCAGGCCCTGACCATGGCCACCGACCTGTATCCGCTCTGGCTCCTCCGCGACCTTGCGTCCGAGGGCCTGCAGTGGTTGCACGAGGTCATCGCAGCTTGCGGCGGTCCGGCTGGTCCGGCGACGCCCGAGCTCGTCCGGGCCCTCGACGACGCGGGCACCCTCTCTTGGATGGCGGGGGACTCGGCGCTCAGCGAGAGCATGTGCCAGGCCGCGGTGGCAGGGGCGGAGCGGCTGGGAGCGGCCCCGCCGCCCAAGGCTCTGGTGCGTCTCGGAACCCTGCGCCTCTTCGCGGGCGACGAGAAGGGCGCGCGCGGAGCTGTGTCGGCGAGCCCACGACATCGCCCGCGGCGATCAGCACCCCGACTCTCTCGAGGTCGTCGAGCGCACGCTGGGCAGCGTGCTGGCCATGTCGGGTGACAGGGACGAGGGTGTCGAGCTCAGCCGGCAGGCGGTCGAGCGAGCCCGGGAGCGAGGCCTCTGGCTGGTCTCGGCTCTGACGAACTACGCCCTCGCCGTGCACCAGGTCGATCCGCTCGCCGCGATCGACGCCGGCCTCGAGGCAGTCGACGAGGCCCGCAGGATCGGGTCGAAGTACTACGAGGCAAGCGCCCGCGGTGGGCTGGGCGCCAGCGAGTGGGTGCTCGGCGAGCGCGACGCCAGCTGCCGCACCTATGCCGAGGCGATCAGCCTGATGCTCGACACAGGGTCGAAGAGCACCGCCGTCATCTCCATCGACCGGATCGCCCAGGGGCTGGTCGCAGCGGCTCCGGAAGCGGCCGTGCGACTGGCCGCTGGGTCCGCCCACCTGCGCGCTGGCCCGGGCGCGGACGGCACGTGGGACGACCGGAGCCACAGCAAGTACCGGCTGCGGGTGGCCGACCGGCTCGACGACGAGACCTTCGAGCGAGCCTGGAGCGACGGGAGCCGGCTCACCCTCGACGAGATGGGGGCACTCGCCGTCGCCACCGTCGACAGCGTCATCGCCTGATCCAGGTGGCCGGATCTGTGCGCACCCAGCCCCGCATGGCGGGGCTGAGTGCGCACAGAAGCCGTTACCGTGCCTGCCGATGGCTTGGGACGGCGAGGACTACCAGGCCCGGTTCGACCGGTTGGCGGCGTCAGGGGCGGACGTTCACGGCGAGGCGACCTTCGTGCGGGCCTACGAGCCGACCTCCGTGCTCGACGCCGGGTGCGGCACCGGGCGGGTCGCCGCAGAGCTGGCTCGGCACGGCATCGACGTGGTGGGCGCCGACGTGGATGCGTCGATGCTGGCCACGGCCCGCCGCCAGGCGCCCGATGTCGAGTGGGTCGAGGCCGACCTCGCCGCGCTCGACCTGGGCCGCACGTTCGGCGTCGTCGTGATGGCTGGCAACGTCCCCCTGTTCACGCCGCCGGGCACGGAGGCCGCGCTGGTGGCCGGAGTGGCCCGTCACGTCGAACCGGGCGGGCTGCTGGTGGCCGGCTTCAGCCTCGACCGGGGCTACGGCGTGGCCGACTACGACGGACACGCCGCGGCCGTCGGCCTCACCCTCGTCGAGCGCTTCGCCACATGGGACCGGCAGCCGTGGGAAGACGGCGGCACCTACGCCGTGTCGGTCCACCGGCGCTGACCGGCGTCAGCGCACCCGGTGGTGCAGGTGGACGACGCCGCTGCCGAAGCGGTGCTGGTCCACCAGCTCGAGGTCGAGCTTGATGTCGCGCGGGAGGCCGGGCTTGCCGCCGCCCACGACGACGGGGAACACGAACAGGTGGACCTCGTCGACCAGGCCGGCTCGGAAGGCGTGCGAGGCCAGCCCTGGCCCGCCGACGCTCAGGGCGCCCTCGGCTGTCGCCTTCATCTGCCGGACCGCCTCGGGGTCCATCTCCCGCTCGAGGCGCGTGCGCGGCGTCCAGACCTCGGTGAGGGTGCGGGAGTAGACGACCTTGTCGAGCTCTCGCCACATCTCGGCGAACTCGGTCTCGGCCGCCGGGTCGCCGGGCTCGTCGCCCATCGACTGCCAGACGGCCATCGTCTCGTACATGCGCCTGCCGTAGAGCTCGGTGCGGATCGGCCGCACGAGCTCGTTGATGAAGCTGTGCACCTCGACGTCGGGCTCGGCCCACGTGAAGGCGCCCTCATCGTCCTCGATGAAGCCGTCGAGCGACGTGAGGGCGGTGTAGACGAGCTTGCCCACCCGCTCAGCCCAGGCGGTCGAGGATGTTGCGGGTGATCTGCTCGACCTGCGGGTCGCGCCCGACGAGGCCGTGGGCCCAGTCGGTGCGAGCCGCTCGTGACGACGACCCCGCCCGACGGTGACGTGTACGTGCCGAGCACGGCGTGGCCGTGGGCGATGCGCTCGGCGTCCTCCTCGGAGCGGCTGCCGCCGAAGAGGCGGGCGGCGATGAACTCGACCTCGGAGGGCTCGTGCGGTGCGGGGGGTCGGGTGGCGGTGGTGCGGGTGAAGTGGGCGGCAGGGGCGGTGCCCAGGATGGTGAAGTCGAGCAGGCGTGCCATCCGAGCCGGTGGGGTGGGGGAGGCCGTCGCGGTAGGTGAAGTCGCAGCCGTCGCACTCGTAGCCGACGGTGGTGGCAGCCGCGCCGAGCACGTCGCCGTAGCCGAGGCCGGTGCCGTCGAAGAGCCAGTGGTCGGCCCGGTGGATCGTGTAGCCGCCGGCCCCGGCTGTCACCCGCTTGCCGATTCGGTGGTAGCCGCCCCGGGCGAAGCTCACGCCGGTCATGTGGTTCTCGGGCCGCTCGATGAGGTGGTCGGACCACATGCTCGTGAGCTCGCGACGCGGTCGGTGCCGAAGACCGGGTCCTTCTTGAAGCTGACCCTTGTAGCCCACCATCGTGGCGGCCGGCCCCTCGGGTGGGCGGTCCTCCAGGCGGACCTGCCAGAAGGCGGTGTTGCCCGAGAGGAAGGCGGCGTTGCCGCCCCGACCGATGAAGCCCTCGACCGTGTCGCGCATGCCGGCCGACCAGTACTCGTCGTGGCCCACCGAGAGGAACAGCGCGTAGCTCGTCACCGGACAGGAGGTCGGGGTGGTCCTCGAGGTCGGCGTTGGTGACGACGTCGACGGCGTAGCCCTCCCGCTCGGCCCAGGCGAGGAAGGGCTGCTCCCAGTCGGGCCAGCCCGCTGACCCGGCGTAGGGAGAGAGGTGGTTGAGCGAGAGGTACCCGACGTGGGCCGCCATCTGCGGGTCGGGCGGGGCGGTGGTGGTGACGCGGCGGCCCAGGCCCGGCGGCTTGTGCAGGTAGCCGGGGGACATGGGCCGCTGCAGCGACACGTGGGTGCCGCCCGTGTAGAGGTTGCGGCCGCCGAAGTCGTTGTAGGCGTGCCACGTGTTGGTGGCCAGGGCGAGCAGGACCGGCGCCGTGGGCTGGCCCGTGCGAGGCCGCACGACGAAGAAGGCGTGGCTGCGACGGGGCTTGCCGTCCACGTCGATCTCGAGGACTACCTCGTAGTAGCCCGACCGCCACTCGGGGTCGACCGCGACGGCCAGCGCCTCGGGCCAGCCGCAGCCGGCCGAGTGAGCGTCGGGCGGGGTGGGGTGGTCGTCGGCCGGGACGGCGGCCTCGGCGTGCACGACCGTGCGCTCGGCGCCCACTCGGGCCACCTCGATCGACACGGGACGCCCGCCCGAGGAGGACAGGTGGATGCCGACCGTCTCGCCCTCCGCCACGGACTGGGGCCAGCAGTATCCGGTCACGGTCTCGTACGCCATCGCCGGACCCTACGTGCGCCGCGACCTCGTCTGGACGCGCCAGCGGTTGCTCAGCAACCAATAGCGCGACCAGAGGCTGGTCGCGGCGGACGCCTCTGGCATCCTGGGCGCTCGCCTGATCCTCGGAGGACCCGATGACGCTGCCCAACCGTGCTCTCGGAACGTCTGGCCTCGAAGCGGGGGCCATCGGCCTCGGCTGCATGAGCTTCAGCGGGGCCTACGGGGGGTTCGAGGGCCACGACCCTGACGCCGTCATCGGGCGGGCGCTCGACCTGGGGGTGACGCTGCTCGACACCGCCGACGTGTACGGGCCGCACATCTCCGAGCAGGTGGTCGGGCGGGCCATCGGGGGCCGGCGGGACGAGGTCGTCCTGGCGACGAAGTTCGGGATCACGCCGCCGGAACCGGGCAGCGGTCAGCGCATGGGCGTCAACGGCAGCCCGGACCACGTTCGGACGTCGATCGACGGGTCGCTCGAGCGGCTCGGCGTCGATCACGTCGACCTCTACTACCTCCACCGTCCGGACACGACCGTCCCCATCGAGGAGACGGTCGGGGCCATGGCCGAGCTCGTGGCGGCCGGGAAGGTGCGGCACCTCGGCCTCTCCGAGGCGTCGGCCGACACGCTGCGCAGGGGTCACGCCGTCCATCCGATCGCTGCGCTCCAGACCGAGTACTCGATCTGGAGCCGCGACATCGAGGACGAGATCCTCCCGACCTGCCGCGAGCTCGGCATCGGCCTGGTGCCCTACAGCCCGCTCGGCCGGGGCTTCCTCACCGGCACGATCGCGAGCACGGATGACCTGCCCGCGCACGACTTCCGCCGCACGCAGCCCCGGTTCACCGACGAGGCGCTGGCCGAGAACGAGAGCGCCCTCGCCGTGGTCCGTGGCGTCGCCGAGCGCCACGGCGTGACGCCCGGCCAGATCGCGCTCGCCTGGGTGCTGTCACGCGGCGATGACGTCATCCCCATCCCCGGCACCAAGCGCGTCGCCTACGTGGAGCAGAACGCGGCGGCCGCTGACGTCGCTCTGTCCGCCGACGACCTGGCCGCGCTCGAGGCGATCAGCGTGCGGGCCCCGCGCTCGCCCGACGAGAGCTGGATCAACCGCTCGACGCCCACGTGATGGATCCCTGCCCCTGTGGGTCGGGTGCCGCTCTCGACGCGTGCTGCGGTCCGATCGTGCGGGGCGAGCGGGCTGCCCCCACCGCCGAGCGCCTCATGCGCTCCCGGTTCACGGCGTTCTCGCGGGGCGACGTGGCTCACCTCATGCGCTCCTGGCACGAGTCGACCCGGCCGCCGACCGTGCAGCTCGCCCAAGGCCAGATCTGGACGCGGCTCGAGGTGCTGGCCACCGTGGCCGGCGAGATGCTCGACAAGGAAGGTGAGGTCGAGTTCCGAGCCCACCACGAACGTCGCGGCCGGCCGGGGACGCTCCACGAGCTGAGCCGCTTCGTCCGCGATCAGCAGGGCCTGTGGGTCTACCTCGGCCCCGTGGAGGCCGAGCTGGCCTGACTGCGTCCGCTCCGTCACACGGGATGCGTACCGTGCACCTCGTGGCGAATCGGAACCGCGTGGACCCGACTGGGGCGATCGTCGAGTCCTCGATGCGGTGCGGGTGGATGGGCAACCGGGGGAGCCTGCAC
This sequence comes from uncultured Microthrixaceae bacterium, assembly GCA_963846555.1. Classification (GTDB taxonomy): domain Bacteria; phylum Actinomycetota; class Acidimicrobiia; order Acidimicrobiales; family VFJN01; genus VFJN01. The sequence goes on along the minus strand of CAWJWI010000004.1, from coordinate 2,304,015 downwards.
GTGGGTCGCGAGGTGGTGCGGCCGTGGAGGTCCACGGCGTGGATCACGTGCCTGCTCGACTTCAAGGACCGGCACCTCGAGCAGTGGCAGCCGGGGCGCTACACGGCGCTGTTCTTCGATGACGAGGCCGTGTCGCTGGCCGCGGGCCATCGTCCTTGTGCTGAGTGCCGGCGGGCCGACTACAACCGGTTCCTCGCGGCGGTCGCGCAGGTCGTGGGGGAGCGGCCTCGTGCCAAGGAGCTCGACGCGCTGATGCACGCTGATCGCCGGGACGGCAACGTTCAGCGGACCCATCGGGCCAGGTGGAGGTCGCTGCCCGACGGCGCGTTCGTGCACCTCGACAGTGGTCCGGCCGTCGTGCTCGGCGACGCGGTCGTCCCCTGGTCGGACCGCACGGTGTGGCAGCCGGGGGCCCCTCTGACGTCTGGCTACGGCGATGCGCTCGCTCGGCCAGCGGGAGGCGACGCCGAGGTGCTCACGCCTCGGATCACGGTAGAGGTGCTTCGCGCTGGGTACGTGCCCCAGATCGGAGCGGTCGCCTAGGGCGCGATCGCCACGCCGAGCGTGTCGGCGGCGAGGAACTTGGGCGCCCCGTCCTCGTAGAAGACGTCCATCTCGGTGATCGTGAAGCCGGCGTCCGTGAGCAGGTCAGGGATCTGCCTGGTCAGGTGGCAGCCGCCGAACAGCTTCTTCTGCACCGGTTCGAGGCGGTGCTGGAGGCGCTTCACCTTCTCGTCGGGGGCCAGCCCGTGCTCGACGAAGTGGAAGGTGCCGCCCGGCTTCAGGATCCGCCGCACCTCTTGGAGGGCCCGGGCCACGTCAGGGATCGTGCACAGCGTCCACGTGGAGACGGCCGTGTCGCAGCTGTCGTCGGGCAGCGGGACCGACTGTCCGTCGAGGCCGATCCGCTCCACCGTCGCTCTGGCCTCGTCGATCCGCTTCTGGGCCAGCTTCCAGCCCGTGTCAGCGGGCTCGACGGCTGCCACCGACGTCACCGCGGTGGGGTAGTGGGGCACGTTCAGCCCGGACCCGAAGCCGATCTCGAGGACCCGCCCGTGGAGGCCGGCGCACACCCGTGCCCGGAGTGGTTCCGACGACTTCATCCCGCAGGCCACGTTGATGATCCGTGGCAGCAGCTGCTCGGCGTAGATCCCCATCAGGGTCCTCCTTCGTCGCTCTGATCCTCGCGCTCGCTGCGGTCTTGCGTCAGGCGCGCCTTTGGCAACGGCGATCGCTCTAGCGTTGCCCGCATGGCATCCAAGCCGGACGAGACGCGCGACGGCGTGCCGCTGACGAACCTGGACCAGCAGCTCTTCGACGGCGCCGACGCCACCAAGCGAGACCTCATCGACTACCTCGACCAGGTGAGCGACCGCATCCTGCCCGGGCTCGTCGACCGCCCCCTCTCTGTCATACGGGTGCACCGGGGACAGGAAGCGTTCATGCAGAAGAACGTCCCCAAGTACACGCCCGACTGGGTGGAGACGGTCGAGATGTGGGCCGAGACCTCCAAGCGCACCGTCTCGTACGCGCTGTGCAACGACCGGCGCACGCTCCTGTGGTTCGGCAACCAGCGCGCCGTCGAGCTCCACCCGGCGCTCGTGCAGGCGCACGAGCCCGAGCGGATGACGCACCTCGTGCTCGACCTCGACCCGCCCGAGGGCGACGGGTTCGCCGCCGCCGCAGCCGGGGCCCGCCTCGTGCGTCGGGCTCTAGCCGACGCCGGTCTCGGAGGCGCCCTGAAGACGAGCGGGGCGAAGGGCCTGCACGTCTTCGTCCCCGTCACCGCGATGTCGCTCGAGGACGCCGCGGCCGCCACCCGAGCCATCGCGGCGCGCGCTGCCGCCCTCGATCCCGATGTGGCCACCACCGAGTTCGTGAAGGACGAGCGGGGCGGCAAGGTGTTCGTCGACTCCACCCGCGTCGGCGGCGCCACCGTGGTCGCCGCCTACAGCCCCCGCCAGCGCCCAGGGGTGCCCGTGTCGTTCCCTGTCGCCTGGGACGACCTCGATGACATCACGCCCGGTGACTTCACGATCCACAACGCCCTCGACCTGCTGGGCGGTGGAGACCCTTGGGCCGAGCAGATGCCCGAGCCGCAGGACGTCCCCGCCGAGCTGGTCGCCGAGGGCCACGGCGTGCCCGCGGGGCGGGTGGAGGCCATGCACGAGGGCAAGCGCCGGGCCCGAGCCCGGGCCAAGCAGGCAGGCGGGGACGAGCCGTAGGATCCGGGCATGGCGGACGACGCACCCAGCTTCCTGGGCACGGCGAGCTCGCCCGGGGCCGAGGCCCTGGCCGAGGGCGACCGGGCCGGGCTGGGCTACGTGATGAACGTCAACCGGATGTGGGGCCACCAGGCGCAGATGCACGACGACCTGTTCGCGGTCGTGCAGCAGGCGGTCGACGCCGCCGGCCTCACCCTGCGCGACCGCGGGGTGCTCATCACCACCCTCGCCTCGACGATCGGTGACTCGTACTGCTCGCTTGCGTGGGGCGGGAAGCTCGCCGGCGAAGCCGACGCGGACGTGGCTGCCGCGGTCTTGCGCGGCGACCACAGCGGGCTCGACGACCGTGAGCGAGCCCTCGCGGCGTGGGCCGGCAAGGTCAGCGGGGACGCCAACGGCACCACCGCCGACGACCTCGACGAGCTGCGGGCCGCGGGCTACGACGATCCGCAGATCCTCGCCATCACGGCCTTCGTCGCCCTGCGAGCGGCCTTCTCGACGATCAACGACGCCCTCGGCGCCCGCCCGGATGCCGAGCTGGTGGCTCAGCTGCCCGCGGCGATCCTCGACGCCGTCAGCTATGGCCGGCCCGCGGCCGCGTCCGCGAGCTGACACTCGAAGAGCGGCCCGTGCTCTACCTGAACTCGAGGCCCTCGAAGTCGCCCTTGCTGCGCCACTGATCGAGGTACTGGAAGTAGGCCATGGCGCCGGCGGGGTAGCCGACGAACTGAGCCCAGCTCTGGCCGCCAGGCTGGCCCTCGTTGTTGTAGTAGCCGGGTGTGCAGTCGGCCGAGGCCAGCATCATGCCGGGGCCGGACTGGAGCAGCTCGAGCCAGGCGTCCTCGGCCTCCTTGGTGAGCTCGACCTCGTCGTTCCCCTGATCGAGGGCGTGCTTCACGATCATGGCGATCGTCCGGCCCCCCTCGACGAAGTTGTGAGGGACGTTCGAGATGAGGTTGGCGCCCTGGGTCATCTGCAGGATGAACAGGTTCGGGAAGCCGTGGACGTGGGTGCCGTGCTTGGTCCGCATGCCGTCGGCCCAGTACTCCGAGAGGGTCAGGCCGTCGCGGCCCCGCACGTCGTAGCCCCATCGGCGGGTGTGCTCCGTCCCCACCTCGAACCCCGACGCGTAGATGATGCAGTCGACCTCGTACTCCTTGCCGCCCACCACCAGACCGGCCTCGGTGATGCGCTCGACGCCCTTGCCGTCGGTGTCGACGAGGTGGGCGCCGGGCTCGTTGTAGGACTGCAGGTACTCGTCGTGGAAGCAGGGCCGCTTGCAGAGCTGGCGGTACCAGGCCTTGAGCCGCTCGGCGGTCTCGGGGTGTTCGACGATCGTGTCCACGCGGGCGCGGATCTCGGTCATCTTCTCGTGGTCGGAGTCCTCGTAGGCGGCGAGCATCTTCTCTGGCGTGAAGTCCTCGGCAGGCAGCGACATGATCTTCGTGCGGATGCGGCGGGACAGGTCGGTCCAACCGTCCATCACCAAGTCGTCCTCGGCGAGCATGCCCGTCTGGTTTGCGGTGAAGTTCTCGAGCCAGCGCTGCTGCCAGCCCGGCGTGGCGATCTCGGCGAACCACTCCGGGTCGGTGGGCCGGTTGTCCCGAACGTCCACAGATGACGGCGTGCGCTGGAAGACGTAGAGCTCCCTGCAGGCCCGGGCCAGGTGGGGGATGCACTGGACGGCGGTGGCGCCGGTGCCGATGATCCCGACTCGCTTGTCGGCCAGCCCCTCCATCGGCGCGCCGGACGGATCGCCACCGGTGTAGTCGTAGTCCCAACGGCTCGTGTGGAACGAGTGGCCCTTGAAGTCCTCGAGGCCAGGGATGCCGGGGAGCTTGGGCACGTGCAGCGGACCGGTGCCCATGGCGAGGAACTGGGCCGTGAACTCGTCGCCCCGGTTGGTGCGGATGATCCAGCGCGACTGGCCGTCGTCCCACTCCAGGTCGGTGACCTCGGTGTGGAAGAGGGCGTTGTCGTAGAGACCGAACTGCTTCCCGATGCGCTGGCAGTGCTCGAGGATCTCCGGCGCGTGGGCGTACTTCTCGGTGGGCATGTGCCCGGTCTCTTCGAGGAGCGGCATGTAGACGAACGACGCCGTGTCGCACTGGGCGCCGGGGTAGCGGTTCCAGTACCACGTGCCGCCGAAGTCGCCGCCCTTGTCGATGACGCGGACGTCGTCGACGCCGGCCTCCTTGAGCCGGGCCCCGGTGACGAGGCCGGCGAAGCCGCCACCGATCAGGGCGACGGTGACGTGGTCGGTCTTCGGCGCCCGCTCGGTCCGCGGTGTGTACGGGTCCTCGAGGTAGTGGGCGAGCTGGTCCTTCAGCTCCAGGTACTGCTCGTTGCCGTCGGGGCGCAGCCGCTTCTCGCGCTCCTCCGCGTACTTGCGCCGGAGGGCGTCCTTGTCGATCGTCGTCGCCATCCGGGCAGTCAACGCCACTCTTGACCCGCGGGTCAAGGGCTGTTTCAGTCGTTTCAATCAGGATGCCGCTGGAGTACCGTGTCTTCATGGCCGACGCTCCGGATGCCCTGGCAGAGCGGGTTCGCGCCCGGGCGACACGTGAGCCCGCCTTCGCGTCGGTGCTCGAAGCCATCCTCGACGCACCCACCGAGGGCTCGGCCCAGCTGGCCCACGTCGCGGCCCGGGAGGTCAACGACGTCCGCCGTCGGCTGGCTCTGGACGAGTTTCGGGCCGGTGCCCTGTCGACTGCGGAGGTGCAACGGCGGCTGGGCCGTTCCAGCGCCCAGTCCGTCCACGTGCTGCGCAGCAGGGGTCGACTGCTCGGCCGCACGATCGGCAACGCCACCTGGTTCCCGGCCTGGCAGCTGCGAGGCGGGGCCCTGCGCGACGACCTTCCCCGCCTGCTGGAGGCGCTGCTCCGCTTCAGCGACGACGCGGTGGTGGCTGACCGCGTGATGCGCCTGCGCCGTGACGAGCTCGGCGGCCGCACGCTTGCCGACGCCCTCGACGACCCCAAGCGGGCACCGGCGGCCTGGAACAGGCTGGGATCGCTCGGTCTCGGCGGCTGACCGTGCCGCTGGCCCTGCCGCTCGACCGGCCGCACGGGTTGGCCCTGCTGGGCCTGCCGACGGGCACCCGGCTCTGGCGCATCGACGCCGAGGCCGCCGAGACGTGGACGTGGGAGGGCTTCTCCGAGCCGCGCCACCGGTTCGACCCGGCTGACGGAGCTTTCCGCACGCGCTACGCCAGCACGCGCTTCTACGGCGCGGCTCGCGAGCGGTACCTCGACACGGGCCGCTACGTCCCGGCGGCCCACGCTGACCACCAAGTCGTCGAGCTGGTGGCGACACGACCCTTCCGCGTCCTCGATCTGCGCAACGAGGCCAAGCTCGACCTGCTGGGGCTCGACGACCGCATCAGCACGAGCTGGGAGCCGCACGTCTGGGCGACGGCTCAGCTCCTCGCCCAGCGGGCGCGGGGTTGGTGGGACCGCATCGACGGGATCGCCTACCGCGCCCGCACGACCCCGTCGTCCACGTCGAACATCGCCTTCTGGACCGTCGAGGGCTGCACCACCACGAGCCGCCCCCTCCGCGACTGCGCAGAGGAGCTCGACGACCTGGTGCTCCGCCGCGACTTCACCATCGACTTCGACTGGCCCTGAGATCGCGGGTCAGCGGCTACCCGAAGCGAACTTGTGAGCGTCGACCGGAGTAATTCCAGATGACGCTCACAAGTTCGCTGGGGTGGGGGCCTCGAGTGGGTGGACGCCGAGACTCGAGGGCAGGTCTCGGACGAGGCTGGCCAGCTTGGGCAGGAGCTCGCGGAACGCGCTGGTGGGCCGCCAGAGCATGGCCACCTGGCGGCGGGGGACCGGATCGCTGAAGCGCACGAGGGTGACGGCGTCTGACGGCGGGACGGGGGGCTGCACCGACAGCTGGGGCAGCAGGGTCAGGCCGACCTCGGCCGCCACCATCTGGCGCAGGGTCTCGAGGCTGGTGGCGCGAAAGCCGGCGCGCTCGTCGGCGCCCGCCAGCCGGCAGACCGACAGCGCCTGGTCGCGCAGGCAGTGGCCCTCCTCGAGGAGGAGCACGTTCTCGCCCGCCAGCACGCTGGTCGGCACGGGCCCGCCCGCCTCGGCGAGCGCGTGACCGGAGGGCACCGCGAGCACGAAGTCCTCCTCGAAGAGGAGCTCCTCGCTCAGGCCATCGGCGTTGATGGGCAGGGCGAGGATTCCGACGTCGAGCGAGCCGTCGCGCAGGCGTTGCAGCACGGCCTCGGTCTTCTCCTCCACGAGCAGCAGCTCGAGGTTGGGGAAGCGTCGGTGGATCGCCGGCACCACGTGGGGGAGCAGGTAGGGGCCAAGGGTCGGGAAGATCCCGAGCCGGAGGCTGCCCGACTCTGGGTCGACGGCCTGGCGGGCGATGGTGCGGATGTTGTCGGCCTCCCGGAGGATGATCCGAGCCCGCTCCACCACCCGCATGCCGGCATCGGTGAGCATGACGTTGCGCGGGTTGCGCTCGACGAGCTCGACGCCCAGCTCCTGCTCGAGCTTGCGCACCTGGGTCGACAGAGTGGGCTGGCTGACGAAGCTGGCCTCGGCGGCTCGGCCGAAGTGCCGGTGGTCGGCGAGGGCGACCAGGTACTGCAAGTCGCGCAGGTTCACGGTTGTCGACCCTAGGCCGGGACGGACTCTCGCTCGGCGGGAGCCGATGTGCGGATGAGGTGGTCGAAGGCGCTCAGCGCGGCGGTCGAGCCTGCCCCCAGGGCCACCACGATCTGCTTGTACGGCACCGTCGTGCAGTCGCCCGCCGCGGTCACGCCGGGCAGGTTCGTGTGTCCCTTCTCGTCGATGACGATCTCGCCCCGGGGAGACAGGTCCACGGTGCCTTCGAGCCAGTCCGTGTTGGGGAGCAGGCCGATCTGCACGAAGACTCCGTCCAAGGCGAGGTGGTGCCGGTCGCCGGTGGCCCGGTCCTCGTAGTCGATGCCGATGACCTTCGAGCCATCCCCAGCGACCTCGGTGGTGAGTGCGCTGACGACCACGTCCACGTTGGGCAGGCTGTGGAGCTTGCGCTGGAGGACATCGTCGGCCCGGAGGTGGTCGTCGAACTCGAGCACCGTGACGTGGCCGACCACGCCGGCCAGGTCGATCGCCGCCTCGACGCCGGAGTTGCCGCCGCCGATCACGGCCACGCGCTTGCCCTTGAAGAGCGGCCCGTCGCAGTGGGGGCAGTAGGTGACGCCGGCATTGCGGTACTCCTGCTCGCCCGGCACACCCATCGAGCGCCAGCGGGCGCCGGTGGAGAGCACCACGGAGCGGGCTGTGAGCGAGGCGCCGCTCTCCAGCTCGACCGTGTGCAGCCCGCCGGGCTCCTCGGCCGGGACGAGGCGGCGGACCCGCTGCCCGTCCATGAGGTCGACGTCGTACTCCTTGACGTGCTGCTCCAGGGCGGCGGCCAGCTTCGGGCCCTCGGTGTACGGGACCGACACGAGGTTCTCGATGGACACGGTGTCGAGCACCTGGCCGCCGAAGCGCTCGGCCAGGAGCCCGGTGCGGATGCCCTTGCGGGCCGCGTAGATGGCGGCTGACGCCCCGGCCGGGCCGCCGCCGATCACGAGTACGTCGAACGGGTCCTTCTCAGCCAGGCGCTGGGCCGAGCGCTCGGCCGCCCCAGCGTCGAGCCGGTTGACGATCTGCTCCAGGCTCATGCGACCCGAGTCGAACAGCTCACCGTTCAGGTACACGGTGGGCACAGCCATGATCCGGCGGGCGTCGACCTCGTCCTGGAAGAGGGCTCCGTCGATCGCCACGTGGGTGATCCGCGGGTTGAGCACGCTCATCAGGTTGAGGGCCTGCACCACGTCGGGGCAGTTCTGGCAGGAGAGCGAGAGGTAGGTCTCGAAGGCGTGGTCGCCGTCGAGCTCCTGGATCTGCGCGATCAGGTCCGGAGAGGCGGTCGAGGGGTGGCCGCCGACCTGGAGCAGGGCCAGCACGAACGAGGTGAGCTCGTGGCCGAGGGGGATGGCCGCGAACCGCACCGAGACGTCCGTGCCGACCCGCTCGATGGCGAACGACGGCGTCCTCTCGTCAGCGCGTCGGACGACGGCGATGTCGTCCGAGAGCGAGGCGACCTGCTCCAGCAGCTCGAGGAGGTCGGCCGAAGCCGGGCTGTCGTCGAGAGACGCGACGAGCTCGACCGGTCGGACGATCTTGCTCAGGTGCTCGCGCAGCTGGGCGATGAGGGTGTCGTCGAGGCGGGCCATCAGATCTTGCCCACGAGCTCCAGCGACGGGGCCAGGGTCTCGGCGCCCTCTTCCCACTTGGCGGGGCAGACCTCGCCGGGGTGGTTGCGCACGTACTGGGCGGCCCTGATCTTGCGGACCAGCTCCTCGGCGTTGCGGCCCACGCCCTCGGCCGTGACCTCGAGGACCTGGATGATGCCATCAGGGTCGATCACGAACGTGCCCCGGTCGGCCAGCCCCTCGTCCTCGCGCATGACGCCGAACGAGCGGGTCAGGGCGCCGATGGGGTCGCCGAGCATCGTGTACTGGATCTTGCCGATCGTGTCGGAGGTCTCGTGCCATGCCTTGTGCGTGAAGTGGGTGTCAGTGGAGACGGAGTAGACGTCGACGCCGAGGGCCTGCAGCTCGTCGTAGTGGTCGGCCAGGTCGCCGAGCTCGGTCGGACAGACGAACGTGAAGTCGGCGGGGTAGAAGAACAGCACGGCCCAGCGGCCTCGGAGGTCCTGGTCGCTCACCTGCACGAACTCGCCGTTGCGGTAGCCGGTGGCGTTGAAGGGGGTGATCTCGGTGTTGATCTGGGACACGGGTGCGCTCCTGTCGGTGGGGGGCTTGCGATAGTCACCCTATGGCCTAGGCGTTGGTTTCGATAGGCGTTCCCGATCGATTCTCCCGATCGTTGCGATAGGTCGGCTCGATCCGGGGTAGGGCGCAGCCATGACCGACAACGACGAACCCGTCGAGCAAGCGGTGGCCGACACGGTCACCGGCCACGAGGACCGCACGACCCGGCGGGAGGCCGTGGAGCTCGAGCTGGAGGAGCAGGACCGCAGCGAGGACGGCGAGGGCGTCCGGGTCGACGAGGTCGTCCCGCCCGACTCGCCGGCTGCGGGCGTCGTCGACGACGACCGGGCCGACCCACCCGAGCCCAGCGAACCGGGCTGACCGTCACACGGCACCCGTAGCCTCGGCCGGGTGACGATCGACGACGCCGCACTGGGGCTGCTGCGGCAGCTGACCGGATCGGACGGCGCGTCGTTCCGGCCCGGACAGCTCGAGGCCATCCGGCGCCTGGTCGACCAGCACGGGCGCACGCTCGTCGTGCAGCGCACCGGCTGGGGCAAGAGCGCCGTCTACTTCATCGCCACCCGGCTGCTGCGCGACACCGGCGCCGGCCCCACCGTGCTGATCTCACCCCTGCTCGCGCTCATGCGGAACCAGCTCGACGCGGCCGAGCGGGCGGGCGTCGCGGCCGTCACGATCAACAGCGCCAACCAGGACGACTGGGAGGAGATCGAGGCGCAGATCCGGGCCGGGGAGATCGACCTGCTCCTCATCTCACCAGAGCGTCTGCAGAACGAGCGCTTCCGTGACGACGTGCTCCCCCAGCTCATCGAGGAGATGGGCATGCTCGTCGTCGACGAGGCCCACTGCATCAGCGACTGGGGCCACGACTTCCGGCCCGACTACCGCCGCATCGCCCAGGTGCTTCAGCAGCTCCGACCCGACGTGCCCGTGCTGTGCACCACGGCGACCGCGAACGATCGGGTGATCGCCGACGTGGTGGCCCAGCTGGGTGACGAGCTGCAGGTGCTGCGGGGCCCGCTGGAGCGTGAGTCGCTGCGCCTGGCCGTGATCGACCTGCCTGCCGCAGCCGAGCGCCTGGCCTGGCTCTCGACCGTCATCCCTGACCTGCCCGGCTCGGGCATCGTCTACTGCCTCACGATCCACGACACCCGGCGCGTCGCCGAGTGGCTGCAGCTGCAGGGCATCGACGCCCGGGCCTACAGCGGCGACGACGACCCTGCGCTGCGCATCGGGCTCGAGGACGCCCTGCTCCGCAACGACCTCAAGGTGCTCGTCGCCACCTCCGCGCTCGGCATGGGCTTCGACAAGCCCGACCTCGGGTTCGTCGTCCACTACCAGTCGCCAGGCTCGCCCATCGCCTACTACCAGCAGGTGGGCCGGGCCGGCAGGGCTCTCGACGAGGCATACGGCGTGCTCCTCCGCGGCCACGAGGACCGCGACATCCAGGATCACTTCATCACCACGGCCTTCCCGGAGCGGGACCAGGCCGAGGGCGTCGTAGCCCTGCTCGAGGCGAGCGATGGCAGCGTCTCGATCGCCGAGATCGAAGGGGCCGTGAACGTGCAGCGAGGGCGGCTGAACCTGCTGCTGAAGGTGCTGGAGGTCGACGGCGCCGTGGCTCGGGCGGGCGGCCGTTGGAGCCGCACCGAACAGCCGTGGGCCTTCGACGCCGATCGGGTCGAGCGGGTGACAGCCCACCGCCGGGAAGAGCAGGAGGCGATGGTCGCCTACGCGTCGTCGACCACGTGCCGCATGGTGCAGCTCCGGTCTCAGCTCGACGACCCCGACGCCGCTCCCTGCGGGCGCTGCGACGTCTGCGCAGGGGCCGCGTGGATGGTCGACCTGCCTCCCGCCCTCGTGGCCGAGGCACTCGCTCACCTGCGCCGAGGCGACCAGGTGCTCGAACCTCGGTTGCGCTGGGCCGGCGGCGCGCCTGGGCTGCCCACCGGCAACATCGCGGCCGACGAGCGGATGCAGCCGGGGCGCATCCTGTCCGTCTACGGCGACGGCGGCTGGGGCTCGGTCGTTCGCGAGGCGCGGGCCAGCGGCGTGGCACCGATCGAGCTGCTGCAGGCGGTGGAGGAGCTCGTCGGGCGCTGGCGCCCGGACCCGTGGCCCTCGTGGATCACCTACGTGCCGAGCACCTCGAGCGAGATGCCGGCGGACCTGGCCACCGCACTGGGGGCAGTGCTCGAGCTCCCCGTCCACGCCGTCCTCGATCGGGTCGGTGACAGGGCACCCCAGGCCGGCATGGACAACAGCACCCAGCAGCTGTCCAACGTGCACGGCGCGTTCGCGGTCATCGGTGACGTGCCCGCCGGCCCGGTGCTGCTGGTGGACGACGTGGTGTCCTCCCGCTGGACCCTCACCGTCGTGGGCGCCCTCCTGCGTCGGGCCGGCGCCGGCCCGGTCCACCCGCTCGCCCTCGCCCTGGCCCGAGGCTGAGCAGACCACCGCCCCGCCCCACCCCACCGGGGTGCGAAACAGGTCAAGAACCGACCACTTCGCACCCCGGTTCGCTTCGGGGGAGGGCGACCAGGCCCGTGGGGTCAGACTGGCGCCATGCCCGTCCTGCCCCCGCCCACCGCCGCCGACGCCGTCGTCGAGCTGCTTGCGCCAGGCACGAACGTCATCGTCCCGCTCGCCAACGGCGAACCGGTCGCCGTGCTCGATGCCATCGAGGCGGCCGCCGCCTCCCGAGCGCTCGAACGGGTGCGCATCCACCAGATGCACGCTCTCCACGATCGCGACTACCTCGACGGTCGCTACGGCGACGGGCTGCGTCACGTCAGCTACTTCCTGTCCCACGTGACCCGGCCCTGCTTCCACGCCGGGACGGTCGACCTCGTGCCCTGCAACTTCAGCGAGGTTCCGGCCCTGCTCGGCCGCCTCGAACGCCCGCTGGTGGTGGCCGCCACGAGCCGGCCCGACCGGCACGGCTACGTCAGCCTCGGCACCAACGCCGACTACGTGGCGCCGTTCATCGGGCGCATGCCCTTCTTCATCGAGGCCAACGTGCAGATGCCCCGCACCTCGGGCCGCAACAGCATCCACCTCTCGCAGGTGGAGGGGTGGTGCGAGGTCGACCGTCCTCTGGTGGAGGTGCCGCCCGCTGTCCCCGACGAGGTCGACCAGCGCATCGCAAGCCTGGTGGCCGAGCGCATCCCCGACGGGGCCTGCATCCAGGCCGGGATCGGCTCGATCCCCAACGGGATCCTCGCTGCCCTGTCGGGGCACAGCGAGCTCGGGATCCACACCGAGCTCCTGTCGGACGGTGTCATCGACCTCGTCGAGCAGGGCGTGGTGACCGGCGTCCGCAAGGTTCGCCGACCGGGGAAGGTGGTCGGCACCTTCGCCCTCGGCACACGAAGGCTCTACGACTTCCTCGACATGAACCCGGCCGTCGAGATGCTCCCCGTCGACTGGGTCAACGACCCCCGGGTGATCGCCCAGGAGCGGAGCTTCGTCTCGATCAACGCCACGGTGCAGGTCGACTTCCTCGGCCAGGCCGCATCCGAGACGATCAGCGGCCAGTACTGGTCAGGCAGCGGGGGCCAGGCCGACTTCGCCCGGGGCGCCATGTACTCGCCGGGTGGACAGGGGTTCCTCGTGCTCCCGTCGACCGCAGCCAGCGGCACGGTGTCGCGCATCGTCCCCCGGCTGCCCGAGGGCTCGGCCGTGACGACGATCAAGAACACCGTCGACAAGGTCGTGACCGAGCACGGCGTGGCCGAGCTCCGGGGCCGCACCATCCGCGAGCGCACCCACGCCCTGGTGGCCATCGCGGCCCCAGAGTTCCGCGAGGGCCTCGAGGCCTCGGCCCGCGCCCTCGGCTGGTGGTGAACCCCTCTGCTTCTGGGGGCAGCAGCTGGCACATCTGACCGACGGCTGCCCCCAGAACGGTGGGGGTTGGGCCCGGGATCGAACCCGCTGGGTGAACCCCTCTGCTTCTGGGGGCAGCAGCTGGCACATCTGACCGACGGCTGCCCCCAGAAGGGTGGGGGTTGGGCCCGGGATCGGACCCGCTGGGTGCTCAGACGGCGGCGACGACGACGTCGAACTCGTTGCCCTCGGGGCCTCGTCGTGGTCGGCGAGATGGGTGGCGCCCAGCTCCTCGGGGCGCTGCACCTCAGCCGCGACGTCGGTCAGGCCTCCCCTTGGGGGAGGGTCAAGCAGAGATGTTCAGGCCTGCCAGCGCTCCACCATGGCGAGCACTGCCAGCAGGATGAGGGCCGTGTCGAGGTAGGCGAAGGGGATGATGCGGCGCTGCGCGGCATCCGCCCCGGCGGAGTCGCCGGACTCGAGGGCCTCGGCCCGGCGCTTGGCCAGCGGACCGAAGACGGCGCCTCCCATCGCGCCGCCGATGACGACGACAGCCACGCCGACCCAGATGAAGCCGGCCCCCCAGGACCAGTCGCCGTCGAGGACCAGGAGGACGCCGGTTATCGGGATCAGGGCGCCGGCGACTGGGTAGTAGCGCTCGCCCAGCCAGATGGTCTGGCGCGTCCACGCGGCCGCAGCGGCGACGGGACCCTTGGCGAATCGCGGGCTCAGCACGAGCTGCACGAGGTTGGCGCCCAGCCACGCGCCGGCGCTGGCGATGTGGATGACAAGGAGAAGAGTTCGCGTCATGGCCGCGCATTCTGCCTGGCCCATCACGCCTCCGCTCGCAGTGCTTCAGCCCTCGAGGTAGCTGCGGAAGCCGCGGACGTCGCTCTGCACGGTGCGCTGCATCACGCGACGCAGAGGACCGGCACCTCGCCGGGGCACGGCCTCGACGTGGGCGTACCGGGTGCGGCTCGGATCGTCGGCCTCCGGCTCGGCCGCCATGACGACGACGAAGAGGCGGCTCCTCCCCTGCATGAGGCAGAAGCCGTCCTCGATGCGGACGTCGAACCGCTGCGGGAGTCCAACGGTCGTCCACGCCCGGACGTCGAGGCGCTCGCTGCCGTCGACGAGGATGCGCCGGTCGAGCACTCGTAGCGAGCGCACGCCAGCGTCGGCGACCGGCACTGACCGCTCGAGGTCCATCAGTCGGGGCCAAGCCTCGGCGAAGGGGACGTCGATGGTGATCTCGGCGTGTCCGGCGCCGGGGAGGGTGGCGGCCAGGATCCGCAGACGATCCACCGTCGAGAGATCGGCCTCCGGCCACTCGATCGCGCTCATCGGGTCAGCACCTCCCTCGCGGCGGCGCGGGCTCGGTGCAGGCGCGACTTGATCGTGCCCTCCGGAACGTCGAGCAGGACGGCCACCTCTGCCTCCGAGAGCCCGTCGAGATCGCGCAGGACGAGCACCGCCCGGTGCTGCGGTGACAGCGTGGCGAGGGCGGCCCGCACGTCGACGACGGCGGCAAGGTCGGGGACGGGCGCGGCGTGATCCGCCATGCCGTCCGCCGAGGCGACCTCCCGTCCCTGCGACGCAGCGCGCACCGCCTCCCGCACGGCGATGCGCCGCACCCAGCCGTGCAGGGCATCGGGCTCCCGCAGGCTGCGCAGGTTCCGGAGCACGGAGATGAACGTCTCCTGCACGGCGTCGTCGCCCCGATCGAGGGCCACGGCGCCGCAGACCCTGCGCACGTAGGGAGCGAGGGCGCGCATGAGCTCGTCCATGGCCGCGGGGTCGCCCCGTTGGGCGGCACGGACGAGTTCTCGCACATGGTCAGGAGGAGCGGGGAGCCGAAAAGGTTCCATCGAGGTCGCGACCACCCTGGCACGACCCGGTCCATCTGGCGTTCACGCTGAGGTGGGCACGGCGCGGCGGGCCGCGAGGTTCGCCGTCGCGTGCCGGGCCGCCTCGACTGCCGATGCCCAGCTCACCTCGGCCAGGTGCCCGGGCGCGGCCACCCAGTCGCCGCAGAGCAGCACTTCGTCCCCCCACCGCACAGCCGGGCGGTCTCGCCACGTCTGGCCGGGCAGGTCGAGGGCGCCGGTGGATTCCACGACGGAGGATCGACGGCGCCAGACCTCGCGGTCGCGCCAGCCCGCGAAGCCGAGGTCGAGCGTGTGCTCGAGCCGAGCCACGCCCGCCTCCAGCGTCTCGCCCGGTCTCTGGCCGACGCTGGCCTGGACGAGGCTGTGGCTGGGCGGAGCCACCGTGCGGTCCACCGCGGTGACGCGGTTGACGAAAGCGCCTTCGTCGAGGTCGGAGATGAGGTACGGGTCGTGCCGCGCCTCAGTCAGGCCGAGATCGAGCAGGACGACGCGGGGCGTCTCGACTCGGAGCGCCTCGTCGCCCGTAAGGGCCCGGGTGGCTCGGGGGCCGGTGGCCACGATGACGGGCCCGTCCGCCACGACCTCGTCCAGGTCGTCGACCTTGGCCCCCGTCTCGATCTGCACGCCGAGTCGGCGGGCGTGCCCCTCGAGGTGCCCGACGACGCTGCCCCACCCGCCTACGACGTATCTGGCCACGGGCGGGACGCCGAAGGTGACGCGCCCGACCTTGTCCCACACGAAGGCGGCCGACAGGCGACCGGGATCGTGGTCGAAGGTGAGGACACCGGACAGCCCGCTGACGGCGTCGGCCGCGGCCGAGCCCGCCTCGGCCGTGATCCAGTCCCGGAGGGACACGTCGACAGGTGCGGGCCGGTTGCGCAGCCGCCAGACAGAGCGGAGCTCGGCGGGCGGCGTGCGCCGGAGGCTGTCCTTCCAGCGCATGCGGACGGCCGGCGAACGGGGACGGCGGAAGGGGCGGTGGAGGTCGCGCTCGGCCAGCCAGGCCCACAGCGGGCCCGTGTAGAAGGCGTGGGGTCCGAGGTTCGCAGCAAACCCTCCAGGTGTGGTGGAGGCCCGGCCGCCGAGGCTGCTGCGGGCCTCGAGCAGGCGAACGGGTGCACCTGCCTCGGCGCACTCGATGGCGGCGACGAGGCCGGCCAGGCCTCCTCCGATGACGGTGACACGAGCCATGGCTCCTCCTGGGGTGGACGACATCACCTAGAGGCGGGGGAAGCCCGGAAGGTTCCGGGACAGCGCGGAACCTCGGCCCGACGCTGCGGTCACGCCGGCGGTACTTTGCCGGCATGACCGCCGTCGCTGCCCCCACCGCCGTCCTCCGCCACGAGGAGGACCTGCCGTTCGTCGACCTCGGTGACGGGTCGACCCTCCAGCTCCTGCAGGTCGACGTCGACGCCGGACTGTGGGTCGTGCGCACGCGGTTTCGCCCGGGGATGACCGTCGACACCCACAAGCACACGGGCACCGTCTACGCGTTCACCCTCTCGGGCTCGTGGAAGTACCTCGAGTACCCCGATGACATCAACGTGGCCGGTAGCTACCTGTTCGAGCCGGCCGGGTCGATCCACACCCTGCACGTGCCCGAGGACAACACGGAGATCACTGACGTCTTCTTCGCCATCCACGGCGCCAACCTCAACCTCGACGGGGACGGCAACGTGACGACAGTGATCGATGCCGGAGGGATCCGGGACTTCTACTTCGCCATGTGCGAGGCCGACGGCCGCGGTCGCCCTCCGGTCATCGGCACCTGATCTCGCCGCCACAGAAATCGTCGAGCCGGCCGTAGCCTCCCGTCATGCCCGATGACGCCCGCCGCGACTCCCGGCTGCGCCGCCTACGGGAGGAGCTGGAAGAGGCCGGCTTCCCGTTCTCCGGCTCGGAGGCTTGGCAGGCGGTGCTCCTCGACGAGGTCGAGCGCACCGTCCACCCGCCTGTCCACGAGCGCCGGGTATCGAGCATGGGGGCGATCATCGACCCCCGGAGCGACCCCGCCGGCTGGGAGGTCGACACCGCTCTGCGGATCGTGGAACGGCCCATCGAAGCGCAGCCCCTGGCCTGGGCCCGCCGCTTCGCCGACGGGCTCTCGAGCTGGCTCATCCGCCGCACCGACGGCCCCGATGCCTGGGCCGTGTTCGACCGGCCCGCCGGATCGGAGCGCGACCTCGGCGTGCTGTCCGCCGCCTTCGACGCCACGATCGTCCAGCGCCACCCCGCCGGCCCGGTCCGGGTGGTGGGTCCGTCTGGGGTCTGGCGCTGGGAGCACTTCGACTGGCACCACGAGCCGCCCGTGTCGGAGTGGCTCGACGCCGTGGCCGTCGACCCCGAGCACGGTGACCCGGCTGTGCTCACCGCCCTGCTCGAGTTCGCCGTGCACGACCTCGGCGCCTGGGGCATCGGAGCGCTGCTCATCTACCGGCCGGACAGCTCCGATGGCCCGGCCCTGGAGGTGCGCCTCCCTGTCCCGCCCCACCTCGAGATCCGGCGCCCGATGTCGCTGTCGCCTCTGCGCCACGCCCTGGCCCAGCTCGACGGCGCCGCCGTCTTCGACGCCAACGGCACCCTGCGCCAGCTCGGGGTGCGCCTCGTCCCCAGCCTCGACGCCGAGGAGCAGGTCGACGGCTACCGCGGCATGCGGCACACCTCGGCCCGTCGCTTCAGCTACGACGACCCGATGGCAACGCTGATCGTCGTCAGCGAGGACGGACCGGTCACCGTGCTGCGCAACGGCGAGCTGCTCGGGGCGTCACCCGTTCCGCCCGCCGAGGTCGACTGACGACGCCGACTCCTCGACAGCCCCGCCCCTGTTCACCGTGAGGGGCACCTCGCCGTCGATCCGTGGCACCTCGATCTGGGCTGTGACCGTGCCCTCGGACGCCTCGTGGCGGAGCACGTTGACCACTGCTCCGTAGACGATGAGACGTCCGTAGAGGAGCAGCCACGCGAGGACCGCGAACACCACGCCGAGGGAGCCGTAGAGGGCGGAGGAGGAGCTCACCGCCCGCGGCACCAGGACGGATCCGACGGCCTTCAGGATCTCGAAGCCCACGGCGACGACCACGGCGCCGGGGAGGTTCGTGCGCCAACGGATGTTCGAGTTGCCGAGCGACGTGTAGGTCCAGAGGAAGAGCACCGTGGTGAGCGCGAGGCCGAGCAGGACCGCCAGCGGCTTGGCCGGACCGGGCGCAAAGGCGAGGAGTGGGCCGAGCGCGGCGGTGAGCAGGAACAGCACTCCGGCGCCGAGGAGCCAGCGGAGGGCCACGAGGCGGTCGACGAGGCCGCGACCCTTGACCTGCCACACCGCGTTGAGTGCCGCCTGCAGGGAGCCGACGACGCCGAGGCCTGACCACAGAAGGCCGAGGAGGCCGATGACCGACGCGGCCCGCCGGCTGCCCTCGGCGGTCTCCAGGGCATCGGTGACCGTGTCAGCGGCTGAGCCCTCGAGGCCGAGCTGCCTGACGAGGTCCACGGCGAAGTCGGCGTCGTTCGAGGACACGAAGCCGACCACGGCGATGATGACGAGCAGGAGGGGGAAGAGCGAGACGAACGTCGCCAGAGCGATCGATGACGAAAGCGGTCCGCCCCCGATGGCGCCGAACCGGTCGGTGACGCAGAGGATGGCGTCGAGCCACCCGAACCGGGCCCTCCAGCGCGCGATGTCGAACACCGAGGGACCGTACCCGCACCGCTAGGTTCGGAACCGTGCTGCCCCCCGACGTCGACCCGGACCGCATCCCCGTCCACGTGGCCTGTGTGATGGACGGCAACGGGCGCTGGGCCACTCGGCGAGGGTTGAAGCGCACCGAGGGCCACGCGGCGGGGGAGGAAGCCCTGTTCGATGCGGTCGAGGGAGCTCTCGAGCTCGGCATCCGTTGGCTCACGGTCTACGCCTTCTCGACCGAGAACTGGCGCCGGCCCGTCGAGGAGGTGCGCTACCTCATGGCCTTCAACGAGCGTCTCCTGCTCACCCGCCGCGACGAGCTCGACGGCAAGGGAGTGCGGGTGCGGTTCATCGGGCGCAAGGGTTGGCGCGTCCCCAAGCGCGTCCAGCGTCACATCGACGACACCGAGGCGATGACGGCGGACAACCGACGCATGACGCTGACGTTCGCCTTCAACTACGGGGGCCGGGCCGAGATCGTGGACGCCGTGCAGTCCCTCGTGGCGGAGGGCACACCGGCGGAGAAGATCACCGAGAAGGCCATCCGCTCCCGCCTCTACGCCCCTGACATGCCCGACCCCGACCTGGTCGTGCGCACCTCGGGCGAGCACCGGATCTCGAACTTCCTGCTCTGGGAGATGGCCTACAGCGAGCTGATCTTCACGGAGACCCTGTGGCCCGACTTCCGGCGGGAGCACCTGTTCGAGGCCGTGCGCGAGTACCAGCGGAGGGACCGCCGCTTCGGCGGCGTCGAGACGTAGCCTGCGCCGATGGGCTTGTACCGGGACGAGGGCATCGTGCTCCGGACGCACAAGCTCGGTGAGGCCGACCGCATCGTCAGCGTGCTCACCCGCAACCACGGCAAGGTGCGGGCCGTGGCCAAGGGAGTGCGCAAGACGAAGAGCCGCTTCGGGGCCCGCCTCGAGCCCCCCACCCACCTGCAGCTGCTCTTCTACGAGGGGCGGGGTGAGCTCGACATCGTCACCCAAGTGGAGACGATCGACCACTTCCGGGCCATCCGTGACGACCTCGATCGCCTCACCCGGGCGGTGTCGATGCTGGAGGCGGCCGACCAGCTCGGGCTCGACGGCGAGCCCAACCCCGACCTCTACCAGATGCTGCTCGGCGCCCTTCGGGCTCTCGCCGGCCACAGCGGCCCGCTCGTCCTGCCCGCGTTCTTCCTCAAGGTGCTGGCCCTCGAGGGCTTTCGCCCGGTCGTCGACAGGTGCGTCGAGTGCGATGCCACCGAGGGCCTGGTGGCCTTCGACCTCGAGTCCGGCGGCACCCGGTGCACGCTCCACCGCGTCGGCCCGGCCATCTCAGCCGATGCGCTCGCACTGCTCAACGACATCCTGGGCGGACGGCTCGGGTCGGCCCTCAACGAGGAGGCGACACCGGCCACGACCGAGGTCGACCACCTGGCCACCCGGGCCATGGAGCACCACCTGGAGCGCCGCCTGCGCTCGGTCGCCATCCTCGACCACGGCTAGGGCTCGAACCCATCGAACTTGTGAGAGCTGACGGCAGAAATCGTCGTTGTCGCTCACAAGTTCGGGGGTTTAGAGGGTCAGGGCGCCGCACTCGAAGCTGGCGTACTGGATGAAGGTGTCGTCGGTGGCGTCGACGGCCATGTTCTCGGTGCCGGTCTCGACGAGGGCCGTTCCCTCCAGGCGGTAGGTGACGGCCGCGACGTCGTAGGACGTGCCTGCGGTCAAGGTGGCGGTGAAGGCGGTGAGCCCGCCGCCGTCGGGACAGGACAGCCCCGACGTCGTGCCCACGCTGCCGCCGATCGGCAGCTCGGCCAGGTCGCCGGCCGGGAACGTGACGCGCACGAGCTCGCAGTCGACGAGCCGGGCCAGGCCGACGATGGTGGCTGACGCGCCCGAGCCGGTGCGGGCCCAGACCTCGTCGGTGTCGTCGCCGTCGACGTCGGCCCCGCCGATGATGCCGACGCTCCCCCCGAAGCTGGGCACGACGAGGTCGGCGCCGCCATCGGCGGCCAGCTCGACCTGGAGGTGCCACTCCTCGTCCACGCGGTAGCTGCGCAGCTCGTCGTCGGTGCCGTCGCCATCGGCGTCGCCGTCGAGCTCCGTCACCTCCGCGGCATCCTCGGGCACGGAGACGGGTGGGCAGGCCGGTTCCGGCTCGGTGGTCGTGGTGGGCTCCGTGGTGGTCGGCGCCTCGGTGGTGGTCGTGGTGGAGGTGGGCGGGCCGGCGCCGTCGTCGTCCCCGCATGCTGCGAGGGCCCCGGTGAGCACGAGGAGGGCGGCGACGGCCACGGTGCGCCTCATGCGACCGGGTCTCCGGGCTGAACTCCGTCTTCGGGGCGCAGGAGGCGGACGGTGCCGTCAGGGTCGATCGACCCCAGCACGAGGAACTGGCTCTTGAAGCCGGCGATGCGCTTGGGGCCCAGGTTCACGGCCCCCACGACCAGCCGGTCGGTGAGGTCATCGGCCTCGTAGTTGGTGACCTGGGCGCTGGTCTGCAGGGTGCCCACGTCGGGGCCGAAGTCCACCGTGAGCTTCCATGCGGGCCTGCGGGCCTCGGGAAAGGCATCGACTGAGATGACTCGCCCCACCCGCATGTCGACAGCGAAGAACGCCGACGCGTCGATGTCGTCCTTCTTCCGCCCAGCCTCGCTCATCGGCTATTGCCCAGGGATGGGCGACCAGGTGCGGGTGGCGTCGTCCCACTGCATCCACTGCGACAGCGCGGGATCCCACTGGATGTAGGTGCTGCGCGCCGCGTCCCACTGCGGCGCCGGGCCCGCCGGAGCTGCGGGCGGGCTGGTGGGATCGCCGGGCCGGGGCTCGGGCAGCCAGCTCGCGGCGCTCACGGGGACGGCCGACGACGGGGGCGGGGGCGGCGACGCCATGGGGGCGGTGATGCCAGGCACGGCGAGGGGCCCGCCAGCGGCGCTGGCTCGCACGACGAAGGTCTTGGCCACCATGTCGCCCACCCTGCGGTGACCCTGGGTCGTGAGCACGAGGATGAAGCCGACGAGGGGGATGCACGGCAGGGCGTCGATGAAGAGGAGCAGCCAGCGCACGAACGCCTTGCCGACGCCGAGGCGCGAGCCGTCCTCCCGCACCGTCCGCAGACCCATGATCAGCTTGCCGATGGTCCAGCCGGTGAGGCCCTGGAGCACGACGAGCAGCAGCAGGGCCAGGACGGGGAAGGCCAGCCCGGCCGGGTTGTCGGCCGTGCCGTCGGAGAAGTAGGCCCGGTCGCCCACCTGCACGCACACGCCGCTGATCTGGTCGAGGTAGTCGTCGCAGAAGTCGTCGAATCGCCGCCCGACGCGCTCTCGGGTGATGTACTCCATCTCCGAGGTCGCCAGTGCGATCGTGGGGACGAGCACGACGGCGCCGTCGATCACTGCAGCCACCACGCGGCGGCCGGTCACGGCGGTGGGGTCGGTCATCGGGGGAGCGACCACAGGCGAGACCATCGGGTCGTTCTAGCACCGCCTCATCTCATGATCGGCGGCCATGGCAGCCCCGGTACCCTGACCCGTCATGGCCGCCACCCCCGATCCCGCGCTCTTCGACAAGGTCGTCAACCTCTGCAAGCGCCGCGGCTTCGTGTTCCCGTCGGCCGAGATCTACGGCGGCTTCCGTTCGACCTACGACTACGGCCCCCTCGGCGTGCTCATGCTGCGCAACGTGAAGGACGCTTGGTGGCGGGCCATGGTGCAGCGCCGCCACGACGTCGTCGGCCTCGACGCGTCCATCCTCAGCCCCCCGCCCGTGTGGGAGGCGTCGGGGCACCTGGCCAACTTCACCGATCCGCTCGTGGACTGCAAGGAGTGCAAGGAGCGCTTCCGGCTCGACAAGCTCGAGGACCAGGGCACCTGCCCGAGCTGCGGGGCAAAGGGCAGCTTCACCGAGGCCCGCCAGTTCAACCTGATGTTCAAGACCCACGCGGGGCCCGTGGAGGGGGCGGGCCACGAGGTGTTCCTGCGCCCGGAGACGGCCCAGGGCATGTTCCTCAACTTCAAGAACGTCCTGGAGACCTCCAGGAAGAAGCCGCCCTTCGGCATCGCCCAGGTCGGGAAGTCCTTCCGGAACGAGATCACGCCGGGCAACTTCGTCTTCCGCACTCGCGAGTTCGAGCAGATGGAGATGGAGTTCTTCGTGCCGCCCGCCGAAGCCGAGCAGTGGTACGAGTACTGGTGCAAGGAGCGCTTCGACTGGTACGTCGAGCACGGGATGGACCCCGAGAAGCTGCGCCTCCGTCCCCACGACAGCGACGAGCTGTCCCACTACTCGTCGGCCACATCGGACGTGGAGTTCCTCTTCCCGTGGGGCTGGGACGAGCTCGAGGGCATCGCCAACCGCGGCGACTACGACCTCACCCAGCACGCCAAGCACTCCGGGGAGCGGCTCGAGTACTTCGACCAGACCACGAACGAGCACTACGTGCCCCACGTGATCGAGCCCGCGGCGGGCGCCACCCGCACGATGATGGCCTTCCTCATGGCCGCCTACGACGAGGAGGAGGTCAACGGCGAGAGCCGCACGGTGCTGCGCCTCCACCCTCGTCTGGCCCCGTACCAGGTCGCCGTGCTGCCGCTCTCCAAGAAGGACACGCTCACGCCCGTGGCCCGCGAGGTGTTCGAGCTCCTCTCGCCGCACCTGATGTGCGACTACGACGAGACGCAGGCCATCGGCCGCCGCTACCGACGCCAGGACGAGGTCGGCACGCCCGTCTGCATCACGGTGGATTTCGACACTCTGGAAGACCGTGCCGTCACCGTGCGTGACCGAGACACGATGGAGCAGACTCGCGTCTCGATCGACGATCTGCTCAGCGACCTGCTGCCTCGCCTGACCTGATCGACACTGCAGCCTCATCGGACTGGTCGGATCGCACGATCTGAGGGAGGTCGTTGTGGTACCCCGCGAGGTGTGTCTAGGGTGGTTGTCAGCGAGGGCTGTTCCCGCCCGCCCAGCCCTCGTCAGCAGCGACCGCCATCTGTCCCTCCCGTGGATGTGGCGGTCGTTGCGCGTCTGGGCCCAGATGGCTGACGATCTGCGCAGCATCCAGGGCTGGCGCTGAGCGCTCTGACCAGCCTCACAAGAAAGCGGTGGGCAGACCTTCCATCGTGGACGGCGCGCGACTACCTTGCCCGCCGCGGGCGAACTCCATCGGCGGGCAACAGCTGAAGGAGCACGCATGCAACGACGACGACGGCTTGTGGGGGTCGGTCTCGCCGCCCTCTTGGGGGCAGCGCTCCTGGCTGCGCCGACAGGCGCCAGCGCCCAGGAGGGTCCTCCTGGAGGCGCAGCCCCCGACGACACCATCGAGGTGGGCCCCGACTACAACGGTGGCCGTCCGCTTCCGATCGAAGGAGCGGCCACGCAGCGCCGCGCCGCCAGCGTCGCGGCCGACGAGGGCGAGACAAAGACCTGGCTCGCCCTCGACGACGCCGAGGGCTCGATCTACACGAAGGACTACGTGCTCCGCGGGGTGGGCGAGCACATCGAGGTCTGGGTCGCAGCCGACCTCGACTTCCAGGACGGGGACTGCCGCAACGACGGCACCCGCACCGTCATCACCGACGAGCAGGTCGACTACTTCATCGGTGAGTTCGACGACAACATCCTCCCGCTCGAGTCAGAGGCGCTGTCGGTGGCGCCCGAGCGGGACGGCTCCAACGCCCAGCTCCCAGCGCTGCTCGGTCTCCCTGCCGACTACTACGCAGGCGAGGGCGACAACACGATCGTGCTCCTCGACAACGTGCGCGACGACAACTACTACGACGAGGACAACAGCCAGGGCCTCAGCTACATCGCCGGCTTCTTCTACTCGGTCTTCAACGAGTACTTCGACCGGAACGTGATGACGGTCGACGCGTTCGACTGGTTGCACCGCACCGGGGCTGCCCCGCCCGATGACCCCTCGTCGGACCTGTGCGTCTCGGCGCCGGCCCGGCCCTTCCTCTACGAAGGCGTCTTCGCCCACGAGTACCAGCACCTGCTGATGCACTACACCGACCCCGACGAGTCGAGCTGGGTGAACGAGGGGATCGCCGACTGGGCCCAGACCCTGACCGGGTACGTCGATCCGGCGCCCGGCGTCGACTCGGCGGACTTCGACAGCCACATCCAGTGCTTCCTCGGGAACCTGGGCACGGTGACGTCGTCCAACCCGAACCCGCGCAACGGCGGGCCTGAGAACAGCCTCACCCTGTGGGAGGACCAAGGGGCCGACGAGATCCTCTGCGACTACGGAGCGGCCTACACGATGATGGAGCTCCTCCACGGCCGCTACGGCACGGAGTTCATGACCGCCTTCCACAACGATCCCGAGGGCGGGCTGGCCAGCCTCGACAAGCAGCTGGCCGACTTCGGCACCGGCACCACTGCGCAGGAGGTTCTGCACGACTGGGCCACGGCGATGGCTCTCGACAGCGTCCTCGACGCCAACGGCGGCAAGCTCATCGGGGGCGGGGCCAGCCGCTACCAGGTGCCGACGCTCGATGCTGCGATCAACTGGGAGACGACGGACGCCTACGACACGCCGGGGGCACCGCCGAACGGGTCCGACTACGTCCGTCTGCGCAACGCCGCGGGCCAGCCCCTGCGCCTCCGCGACGTGGAGTCGCTGACCTTCGACGGGGCCGGGCAGCTGCCCAGCCTCCCGGTCGAGTGGGCAGTCGACGAGAGCGGTGGGGCCGACGGCGGCCCGGCCCTGCACTCGGGCGCGGGCGACAACCTCGACCGGGCCATCGTCACCGAGGTGGCGGTGCCGGCCGGGGGCGGCCAGCTCACGTTCGACACGCGGTACGAGACAGAGCAGGGATGGGACTTCGGCTACGTGCAGGTCTCCACCGATGGCGGCGAGACCTACAACAGCCTCCCGGCCACGGGCACCACCGACGTCGCCGACCCCGGGGCCGTCCCCGCCGTGCAGGCCAACCTGCCCGGCTTCACCGGTGACAGCGGCGGGTGGGTGGCCTCGAGCGCCGATCTCTCGGCCTTCGCCGGTCAGACCGTGCTCGTGTCCTTCCGGTACATCAGCGACCCGGCCGTGACCGAGCCGGGGTACTGGGTCGACAACGTGGCCCTCGACGGCACGGTCATCTCCGACGGAGCCTCGCTCGCCCCGTTCTCGTCGCCGACCGAGATCAACCCCGTGGACGTGGCGGGCTGGAACGTGACGATCGTGGCCTACTCGAGCACCAGCTCGAGCCTGCCGGCGCTTCTCACGACGCTCCCGCTCGACGGCGCGTTCGACGCCACCTCCGGGAAGAAGCTGTTCCCCGGCGGCCCACGTGGGAACCCGCAGTACGACGTCGTGGGGGTCATCGTCACCCACGACGACCCGAGCGAGACGGTGGGCCAGTACGCCCCGTATGCCCTCACCGCCAACGGCGTGGTCCAACCGGGCGGCGCCTGACGCTTCCGTGGGCAGGGGCACGGCCGGTGCCTAGGCTCCGCGCCGTGCCCCTCGTCTACGCCTTCGACCACAAGCACCGCCGCCCCCCGAAGGATCAGAAGGACCTCCTCGGTGGGAAGGGGGCCAACCTGGCCGAGATGACGTCGGTGCTGGGCCTGCCCGTGCCGCCCGGGTTCACGATCACCACCGACGCCTGCCGCTCCTACCTGGAGGTCGGCTGGCCGGACGGACTCGACGCCGAGGTGACCAAGGCCGTGCGCCGCGTCGAGCGGGACATGGGCAAGACGCTCGGGGATCCGGAGGACCCGCTGCTCGTCAGCGTGCGCTCAGGGGCGAAGTTCTCGATGCCCGGGATGATGGACACCGTCCTCAACCTGGGGCTGAACGACCGCTCAGTGGAGGGCCTGGCCGCCCAGACCCAGGACGAGCGCTTCGCGTACGACTCCTACCGGCGCTTCATCGCCATGTACGCCCGCATCGTCCTCGACCTCGACGGCGAGGAGTTCGACCACCTGCTCGACGGCGCCCGCCGCCTCGACCGCGTCGAGGTGGACGCCGCCATCTCGGCCCGTACGCTCCGCCGCCTCTGCGAGCGGTACCAGGACATCGTCGAAGGGTCGACGGGCGAGCCGTTCCCGCAGGACCCGGCGGCTCAGCTCCGGGGGGCCATCGAGGCCGTGTTCCAGTCGTGGGGCGGGGCCCGGGCCGTCGCCTACCGGCAGCGGGAGCACATCCCGAACGACCTGGGCACTGCGGTCAACGTGCAGGCCATGGTGTTCGGCAACCGCGACGACCAGTCCGGCACCGGTGTGGGCTTCACCCGCAACGCCTCGACGGGCGAGAACGCTGCCCTACGGCGACTTCCTGCTCAACGCCCAGGGCGAGGACGTCGTGGCCGGGATCCGCAAGACAGACGACCTGGACGGGCTGGCCCGGCTCTTCCCCGACATCTCACGCCGAGCTCGCTCAAGATCTTCGCCAAGCTGGAGCGGCACTACCGCGACATGTGCGACACCGAGTTCACGATCGAGCAGGGCAAGCTCTGGATGCTCCAGACCCGGGTCGGGAAGCGCACGGGCGCCGCCGCGCTGCGGATGGCCGTCGAGATGACCGCTGCAGAAGGGCTGGAAGCTCACCCAGGCCGAGGCTCTCCACCGCATCACCGCCGAGCACCTCGACCAGGTGCTCCACCCGCACTTTGCGGTCGGGCCAGCGGGAGGTCATCGCCACCGGGTTGCCCGCGTCGCCGGGGGCGGGGGTCGGCAAGGTGTACTTCACGGCCGACGCCTGCGTGGACGCCGAGCGATCGGGGCGAGGACGTCATCCTCGTCCGGATCGAGACGTCCCCGGAGGACGTCCACGGCATGCAGGTGGCCGAGGGCATCCTCACCGCCCGGGGCGGCCTCGTCAGCCACGCCGCTGTCGTGGCGCGGGGGTGGGGCATCCCGGCGGTCGTCGGCGCCGAGGCCATCGAGATCGAGGACGACCACTTCACCGTCGGCGATGTCGACCGTGCGCGAGGGCGACGTCATCTCGATCGACGGCAGCACCGGTGAGGTCGTGCTCGGCGCCGTCCCGCTCGAGGAGCCCGAGCTGTCCGAGGAGTTCGCCACCTTGCTCGGGTGGGCCGACCGCGTCCGCAAGGGCAAGCTCGCCGTGCGGGCCAACGCCGACACCGGGGCCGACGCCAAGGTGGCGCGGGACTTCGGCGCCGAGGGCATCGGCCTGTGCCGCACCGAGCACATGTTCCTCGCCGAGGACCGGCTCCCGATCGTGCGGGCCATGATCCTGGCCGACACGCCCAAGGCCGAGGCCAAGGCCCTCGAGCGGCTGCGGGTGGCGCAGAAGAAGGACTTCCTCGCCATCCTCGAGGCGATGGACGGCCTGCCGGTGACGGTGCGCCTGCTCGACCCGCCGCTGCACGAGTTCCTGCCCTCGGTGGAGGAGCTGCGCGTCCGGGAGGCGGGCCACGGCCTGACGCAGGGAGGAGGCCGTCCTGCTAGAGGCGGCCGAGCACTGGAGCGAGCAGAACCCGATGCTCGGCACGCGCGGCGTCCGCCTCGGCGTGCTCAAGCCGGGCCTCTACGCCATGCAGGTGCGCGCCCTGATGGAGGCCGCCCTCGAGCGGGTGGGGCTCGGCGGCACGCCGGTGATCGAGATCATGATCCCGCTGACGGTCACGCGGGAGGAGCTGCGCGCTGCCCGGGGCTGGGTGGAGCAGGCGGTGGCCAAGGCCGTTGGCGACCGCGCCCTGCAGGTCACGATCGGCACGATGATCGAGACGCCACGGGCCGCCCTCCGGGCCGACGAGCTGGCCGAGGAGGCCGACTTCTTCTCCTTCGGCACGAACGACCTCACGCAGATGACGTTCGGCTTCAGCCGGGACGACGTCGAGGCCCGCATGATGCCGGCCTACCTCGAACAGGGCCTGCTCCGCCGGAACCCGTTCGAGACGATCGACCAGAACGGGGTGGGCGAGCTGGTCGCGACTGGCCGTGGCGCGCGGCCGGTCCACGAACCCCCACCTCAAGATGGGGGTGTGCGGCGAGCACGGCGGCGACCCCGAGTCGATCGCCCTCTTCCACCGCGTGGGGCTCGACTACGTGTCCTGCTCCCCGTATCGAGTTCCGATTGCCAGGTTGGCCGCTGCACAGGCCATCCTTGACGCCAAGCCATCCAACGTCCGTTAGAGCACCGAAGGATCTCCTGTGACTCGCCATACTCACCTCGCTCACCGCTCTCGCCGCTGAGGGCGGGCGCAAGGGGAACTTCGCTCAGTTCGACGTGCCGCTTTGGGTGTGGGGAGCGTTCCTCACCGTCGTCATCGGCCTCCTCGTCGCCGACCTGCTCCTCGTCCACAAGACGGCCCACGTCATCACGACGAAGGAAGCAGCCATCGAGTCCGCCATCTGGATCTCGATCGGCGTGGCCTTCACGTTCGTCGTCTGGGGAGCCTGGGGCGGGCAGGCGGCCGGCGAGTACATCTCGGGCTACCTGATCGAGAAGAGCCTGTCGGTCGACAACGTCTTCGTGTGGGCCGTCATCATGAGCTACTTCGCGGTGCCCCGCGCCTATCAGTTCCGGGTGCTGTTCTGGGGCGTGTTCGGCGCCCTCGTGCTCCGCTTCGTCTTCATCCTCGTCGGCGTGCAGCTGCTCGCAGAGCTTCGAGTGGATGCTCTTCGTGTTCGGCGGGTTCCTCATCCTCACGGCCATCCGGCTGCTGCGGCACAGCGACGAGGAGATCCACCCCGAGGACAACCCGGTGCTCAAGCTCGTGCGTCGGAGGGTGCCGTCGACCCCGGAGTACCACGGCCAGTCGATGTTCGTCCGCATCAACGGCAAGAAGCTGGCCACGCCGCTGTTCGCCGTCCTGGTCGTCATCGAGACGAGCGACGTCATCTTCGCCGTCGACTCGATCCCGGCGATCCTGGCCGTCAGCGAGCACACGTTCATCGTGTTCAGCTCGAACGCCTTCGCCATCCTCGGTCTGCGAGCCCTCTACTTCCTGCTCGCCGACCTGCGGGACAAGTTCGACTACCTGCAGCCGGGCCTGGCCGTCATCCTGGCCTTCGTGGGCGTGAAGATGATCGCTGTCGGACTGGTACCACATGCCCACGGTCGTCTCGCTGGGCGTGATCGCCCTCGTGCTGACCGTGGCCATCGTGGCTTCGATCAAGCTCGAGCGGCCCGACGGGCACGGCCCCGACGAGGTGCTCGACGACCACGAGGGCGAGGGCCTCGAGATGCTCGCCGACGACGAGGCCAGCCGCGGACTGAGCCACGTTCAGCCGTCGAGGACGAACCGGCTGTTCTCCCGGAAGAAGCTGCTGATGTGGGCCGGGGCCTTGGCCTCCGAGCCCGAGTCGAACGGCGGCTGCGGGTCGTACTCGATCCCGAGCTGCAGCATCCGGGACAGGTCGTCGCCGCCGATCTGAGCGGCGAGGGTGAGGGCCATGTCGATGCCTGACGACACGCCGGCCGCGGTCACGACCTTGCCGTCGATCACGACCCGCTCGTTGGTGGGCGTGGCTCCGTGCCGGGCCAGCTCCTCCAGGGCCAGCCAGTAGGTCGTGGCTCGCCTTGCCCTCGAGGAGGCCGGCGGCGCCGAGCACCAGCGAGCCCGTGCAGACCGACGTGGTCCAGGTCGTCGTCTCGTGGGCGGTGCGGAGCCAGTCGAGCACGGCGTCGTCCTTCTCCGCCTCGGCCTGCCCTGGGCCGCCGGGCACGAGGACGATGTCAGGGTGGGGGAGGTCGCCCAGGGCAGCGTCGGCGGTGAGGGAGAGGAAGCCGGTGTCGGTGCGCTTCGGTCCGGGCTCGGTGGCGACGAAGGTGACCTTGGCGTCGGGGATGCGGGAGAGCACCTCGTAGGGGCCGACGGCGTCGAGGGCGGTGAGGCGGTCGAAGAGCAAGATGGCGATGTCCATGGTGGGCTCCTGTTGAGTGGGTTCAGGCGGCGCGGAAGCGACGGCGGTACTCGGTGGGGTTCGTGTGGAGGAGGCGGAGGAAGGTGCGGCGCATCGTCTCGGCGGTGCCGAACCCGCACGCATCGGCGACGGCCTCCACGCCGTCGTCGGTGTCCTCGAGCAGACGGCGGGCCGTCTCGACCCGCACCCGCTCGACGTAGCGGGCCGGGGTCACTCCGACCTCGGCCGTGAAGCACCGGGTGAAGTTGCGCTCGCTCATCGCGGCCAGGCGGGCGAGGGCGGCAACGCTGCAGTCACGGCCGGGGTGCTCGACGACGTGGCGCTGGGCGTCACGCAGGCCGTCGCGCTCGGCCATCTGGGAGCTGAGCTGGGCGCTGAACTGCGACTGGTTGCCGGGGCGGCGCAGGAAGAGCACGAGGCGACGGGCGATGCGCCAGGGCGAGGTCGCGGCCGTGGTCCTCCTCGACGAGCGCCAGGGCGAGGTCCATGCCTGCGGTGACGCCGGCCGAGGTGTAGACGTTGCCGTCCCGCACGAAGATCGGATCGGGTTCGACTGTCACCTGGGGGAAGGTCGAAGCCAGCAGCTCGCAGACCCGCCAGTGGGTCGTGGCCCGCCGCCCGTCGAGCAGACCGGCGCCGGCGAGCACGAAGGCGCCGGAGCAGACGGACGTGACACGCCGGGCCCCGGCCGCCAGCCGGAGCACCTGACGCCGGAGCTGCTCGTCGCTCGAAGGCCTGATAGGTGCCGTCGCCGCCGACCACGAGGAGGGTGTCGATCGGGGCCGCGATGTCGGCCAGGGCCTCGTCAGCCGTGATGCCCACCCCGCTCGAGGTGCGCACCTCGCCGGGATCCACGGCGGCGACGGTGAGGCGGTACGCCGGCCGGCCGAGCTCGTCGTTGGCATCGGCGAACACCTCGAGAGGGCCGAGCAGGTCGAGGCCCTGGAGGCCGGGGAAGACGACCAGCACGACGTGACGGGTGGTGGCTGCGGTCGGCATGGAGCTCAGTCTCCGCTGACCGGGGCTTGGCGGCAACGCCAACATGCCCACAGATCCAGCCAGACCCGGAGCATGCCAGGATCGACCCATGGCCACCGGGAGGTTCGCGCCGAGCCCGTCGGGCGACCTGCACGTGGGCAACCTGCGCACGGCGCTGGTGGCCTGGCTCTTCGCCCGCTCCTCGGGCGGCCGGTTCCTGCTCGGGTGGAGGATCTCGACCCCACCACGAGCACCTTGGTCAGCGAGGAGCGCCAGCTGGCGGACCTGGCTGCCGTGGGCATCGACTGGGACGAGCCGGTCGTGCGCCAGTCCGAGCGTCGGGGCCGCCACGAGGCGGTCCTCGCCGACCTCGTGGCCCGGGGGCTGACCTACCCCTGCTTCTGCAGCCGCCGCGAGGTTCGGGAGGCGGCAGCCGCCCCGCACATCCGGCCCGGCACCTATCCGGGGACGTGTCGGGACCTGGCGGCCGCGGATCGGGACGACCGGGAGGCCGCCGGCCGTCCACCAGCCCTGCGCCTTCGAGCGTCGGGTGAGGAGATCACGATCGTCGACCGCCTGCACGGCGAGGTGAGCCGCCCGGCCGACGACATAGTCCTGCGTCGCAACGACGGGGTCCCCGCCTACCACCTGGCCGTGGTCGTCGACGATGCCGACCAGGGTGTCGAGGAGGTGGTGCGGGGCGACGACCTGCTCGATGCCACCCCGAGCCAGGCCCACCTGATGGACATCCTCGGCATCGAGCGCCCGGCGTGGGCTCACGTGCCTCTGGTCCTGGGCCCTGACGGCGAGCGCCTGGCCAAGCGGCACGGCGCCGTCACGCTGGCAGACCTCGCCGTCCCGGGAGACGAGGTTCGCTCGATGCTCGCGGCCAGCCTCGACCTGGCCCGTCCCGACGAGCCGGTGACGATGGCCGAGCTGCTGGCCCGCTTCGACCCCGCCCGCCTCCCGCTCCAGCCGTGGGTGGTCGGCCGCGCCTGACCGTTCTCGGGCGATCTGCTGAGGCAGGAGTCGAGTAGATCGCCCGAGAACGCGCTCGACTGGCGGCGTAGCGTTGGGGTCGTGGGCGACCTGCGGGTGCGGCTGCTGGGGGGCCTGGTCGTGGAGGGCATGACCGCGAGCGAGGTCGGCAGTCGCAAGGCCCGCACGCTGCTGGCCGCGCTGGCGGTGGGCCAGGGCGCCCCTGTCGGCGTGGACGTGCTGGCCGATGTGCTGTGGGCCGAGGACCTGCCCGCCAAGCCGGGCGAGCAGGTCGGGGTGCTGGTGAGCCGGCTCCGTGGGTCGCTCGGCGGCGAGCGCATCCCGCGCCATGACGCCGGGTACGCGCTCGTGGTCGAGTGGCTCGACCTGCGGGAGCTCGGCCAGGGGATCGCCGTGGCCGAGCGTGCGGTGGCGGGCGGCGATGCCCTGGCGGCGCGACTCTCGGCGACGATGGCCCTCGACCTCGTTCGCGGGCTGCTGCTGCCCGAGGAGCAGTCCCCCTGGTTCGACGGGCCCCGGCAGGCCACCGACCGGTTGGTGGCGTCCACCCGGCTCCTCGCCGCTGAAGCCGCGTTGGTGTCCGGTGACCCGGCGGGCGCGGCGGCCCTCGCCGCCCTCGGCCTCGACCACGACCCCTACGACGAGGCGGCGCTGCGAGCGCTCATGCGGGCGCACGCGGCCATGGGTCGACCGGCCTCAGCGCTGGCGGCCTACGCCGAGGTGAGAGCCCGCTTGTCCGAGGAGCTGGGCGTGTCACCGGCCGCCGAGACCGAGGCACTGCACCTGGAGATCCTGGGCCCCGAGCCCGCACCGCCGCCCCGTGCCGAGGTGCGACCCGCCACCCCGGAGCGCTGGGATCCGCTGGTGCAACGAGCCCGGACAGCGCTCGCCGCAGCTGGACTTCGACGCGGCCCGGCGCGACGCGACCGAGGCTGTCGGGCGCGGAGCAGGGGCCAGCGCGCTGGAGGTCGCGGGGTGGGTCGCCTACTACGACCGCGACCTCCCCAGCGCGCTGCGCCACGCGGAGCTGGCGGCCCGCACCGCGTGGGACGACGAGCGCCGCAGCAGCGCCTTGACCCTCTCCGGCCGGATCCGGCACTCGCGTGGGGACCTGCGGGGAGCGGAGCGCGATCTCGAGGAAGCCGTGCAGAGCCCGGTGGCCGGCGTCCGGGCCACCGGCGAGGTGTGGCTCGGCAACCTGCGCACCCACCAGGGCCGGTTCGAGGAGGGCCTGACCCTGGCCGAGCGCGGAGCCGTCGACGCGGCCGCCATGCGCCACCCGTTCGTGATCCCCCACGCCATGTGGGCTCGCATCTACGCGTGCGGGGCCTTGGGTCGCGTCGACGAGGCGATGGAGGCAACGGAGTCCCTCGCCAGGATCCTCGATGAGCTCGGTCCGGCAGGGGACCGCTACCGGCCTGTCCTCGACAACTTCCGGGGTTGGGTCCTCGCTGCCACAGGCCGAGCCGACGAGGCCCACGCTCACCATCGACGAGCCGTCGACGGTGCGGGCCGGTTCACCGAGCCGCGCCATCACGCCCTCTTCGACCTGGCGCTCGCCGCCGTCGAGGAGGAGGACGCGGCCACGGCTCGGGCGTGGCTCTCCCAGGTGGAGGTCCCGCCCGATGACGCAGGGTCGATGGCGTGGCACCAGCGTCACCGCCAGCGCCTCCTGGAGGCTCGGGTGGCGCTGATCGAGGGCGATCACGCGGCGGCAGCACCACTTGCGGCCTGGGTCCGCGACGACGCCGCCAAGCGCGGCTCACGGCGCACCGTTGCCCAGGCCGAGGTGGTGCAGCACCTCGCGGCGGCCCGGGCGGGACGCTCAGACCACGACGCCATCGATGCGACCGTCGCCAGCCTCGACGGTCTGGCCCGTCTCGAGGCCTGGCGCCTCACGGCCCGCCTGGGGGCCGCCACCGGCCGCGACGACCTGTGGCGGGAGGCTGAGCGCTACGCCGAGCTGCTGGTCGCGAGGTGCGGGCCCGACGCCGACCGCGTCCGGGCGTGGATACGAACGGAGCTCAGTCGCCTGGGGGGCGCCGGCGCGCGGTGAGCACGATGATTCGACGCACGAGGACCTCAGGGTCAGGGCCGAGGAGCTCCAGGGCCCTGACCGCCACCTGGCGGCGCACCGGCTGAGTCAGGGAGGCGACGAACGGGGCCACCGACGCCATCCCGAGGCGCCAGGCCACGAGATCGGCCGGGGCGAGGTCCGGGAACGGAACTGCGATCGCCTCTGCGGTGGCCTCCAGCCCGGCCGAGGTGGCCACCAGCAGCGCCCGCTCGGCGGTGGCGAAGCGGGCACCCTCGGCCCGGACCTCCTCGATCCACGGATCCGCGGTCCAGCCCACCTCTCTCATTGCATCGAAGACGGCACCCTTGACCGGGTGGTCGTCGTCCTCGGCGTAGGCCGAGGCGAGCACCACGCCTTCGGGTCGCACCACCCGGGCGGCGGCGGTCAGAGCCAGCTCGGGGTCCGGGAGGTGGTTGAAGCAGAACGCAGCGACCACCGCCGCGCAGGACTCGGACTCGATCGGCAGAAGGCGGGCGTCGGCCACGATGGCGGGCGGGCGCGCGCTCTGGTCGACCCGGAGCATTCCGTCCGCTACGTCGACGGCAACGGCCCGGCCTCCGGCGCGGCGGATGGCGCGGCTGGCAGCTCCCGTGCCCGCGCCGACGTCGAGCACGACCTGACCTGACAGCGGAAGAGGCGAAGCCTCGACGAGGACGTCGGCCAAGCGCTGGTAGACCCGCTCTGGCCCGTCGCGCCATGCCGCTCCGGTGGCCGAGTAGGCCTCGCTGACGGTCACAGCCGCCGAGCGCCCTCCCGGGCGCGGTCGCACCACCAGCCGAGCTCCGCGTCGTCGCCCAGTGCCTTCTCCCACCCGTGCTGCACGAGGGCGCCGAGCAGGCACACATCCATCTGAGGCTCCCACCAACCGCTCGTGTCGATGGAGCGGGCCTCGAGGGATCCGCGCAGGGCGTCGATGGAAGCCTCCTTGGACTCCGGGAGGCGCGATCGGTTCAGGGACAGGTACCAGGCCAGGTCGTAGGCCACCGGGCCGATCCCGGGGTAGCTCCAGTCGAGGAGCACGGTTCGGTCCGGCGCGATGCCCACGTTGCCCAGCTTCCAGTCGCCGTGCAGGAAGGTGCACGGCGTCCGGCGTGCCGCCCGCACCAGGGGATCGACGTCGCGACGGAGCTCATCGACGATGCCGCGCACGTCCACTGGTGCCCTGTCGGCGAACCGGGCCCAGCCATCCGCGGCGATGCGGGGCACGGCGTCGGGCCAGCCCCGCGCCTCCTCGGCGGCCAGCCATCCCGGTGTGAACGCGCTCCACCGGCTCTCCAGGGACAGGAGCTCCGGCACCCCTTCGGCACCCCAGAAGGTGGCCGAGAGGTCAGCAAGGTGGTCGAGCAGCTGGCGGTGGTGCTCGAGTGGGAGCACGTCGGCTCCCTCGGGGACCAGGTGCTCTCCCACGTCTCGCATCAGGAGCGCACCTCCCCAGCCGTTGCGGCCCAGCCCGGCCGCGGCACCGACCACGGCGTGGTCGACCGTGGTCGGCATGGCGTCGAGGAGGCCCGACGTCCACATCGCGACCGGACGGCACCCGAGGTCGCCGAACCCGCGCATCGTCCAGTCGCTGTCGGGATGGAGCTGCTTGAGCACGAAGCGCTCTCCGTCGATCACGACCCGCTCCAGGACGGAGCCGGACTTGCCGTCGCTCCCGGCGAGCGGCTCTCGCGTCGTGGCGCCGGCCAGCAGCTCCTCGACCGACAGCGCGGGCCGTCGTGGGACGAGCCGGGTCGTCATGTCAGCCAGCATGTGCCCTAGGGCCCATCTGGGCGAGGACCTCCGGACCCCAGCGGCCCCCACAGAACACCGTGTCGGACAGGATCCGGTCTCCTCTGACCTGAAGCACGTGCAGGTGGTGGGCGGCGTGGGGCTGGCCGCCGACGTCGAAGGTGTGGAAGTAGCGCACCACCTCGCCCCCTTCGATCGCGTGCCGATCGAGCGTCTCGATGCGGCTGGGGCCCGCGAACCAGCTGGAGTACTCAGCCGCGATCTTTGCCGGCCCGCGGGCCTGGAAGCGCCAGCCCGGGACGGTGGCGTCGAGGCGGGCCTGCTCTGCGTACAGGTCCGTCGTCACGTGGCCCGTCCGGACGGCCTCGAGGAAGCGGTCGACGACGGTTGCGGTGGTGACGGCGGTGGTCATGGCCACAGGCTCACTGAGGTGGCCTGCAGTCGGCCTGCAGTGGGCTGCAGGCTGGTTGCAGGTTCAGGCTGGGACGGTGCGGTGGCCGGCAACGGTGCCCGGCCCGACCAGAGGAGCAGCCATGACCACGATCTCGACCCCTGTCGACAACGGTGTCGACATCGACTTCCTGCGAGGGGCGCGCGACGCCCTGACCGCCGAGCCTGCAGGAGCCGAGTTCCAGTGGCGGGTCACCAACACCTGGGTGCACGGAACGCACAGCCAGACGACCACGGAGGGCTACTTCGGGCTCGGTGCCGAGCAGCGCCGGACCCGGGAGCACCGCTTCGACGCCGACCACCCCGAGCTGTTCATGTCCGAGGACAAGGGGGCCACGCCGACGGAGGTCGTGCTTGCTGCCCTGGCCGCTGCCTCACCGCCGGCGTCGCGACCGTGGCGTCGCACCGCGACATCCAGCTCCGCTCGGTCCGGGCCACCATCGAGGGCGACATGGACATGCGGGGGATCCTCGGCATCGACACCGACGTCCGCAACGGCTTCAGCGGCATCAAGGTGACCTACTCGATCGACGCCGACGCGCCCGGCGACGACCTCGAGGCGCTGGTGGCCCAGTCGCAGAAGCGCTCAGCGGTCTACGACGTCATCACCAACCCCACCAACGTGACCGTCGAGCTCGCCTGAACGCGCGATGCGGACGACCTCGACGGTCATCGTGGGCGCTGGCCACGCCGGCCTCGCCATGAGCCGGTGCCTCACCGATCGGTCGATCGACCACGTGGTGCTGGAACGAGGACGAGGTCGCCTGCTCGTGGAGGACCGGTCGGTGGGACTCGCTGCGGCTCCTCACGCCGAACTGGCAGAGCCGTCTCCCGGGGTTCCGCTACAGAGGTGACGATCCGGACGGGTACATGACCATGCCGGAGGTGGTCGCCTTCCTCCGCACCTACGCCGCTGGAGATCGACGCTCCGGTGTGGTCGAGCACCGAGGTCACGTCGGTGGCGGCGGTCGACCGGGGCTACGTCGGTCAGGACGAGCCAGGGGGAGTGGCGGGCCCGAACGGTGGTGCTCGCCAGCGGCGCCTGCGGCCGGCCCGACCTCCCCAGCGCACGCGGCGAACCTCCCGAGCAGCGTGCGGTCCATGGCGGCCGCCGAGTACCGCAACCCGGACCAGCTCGAGCACGGCGGCGTGCTCATCGCCGGGGCGTCGGCCACCGGCATCCAGCTCGCCGACGAGATCCACCGATCGGGTCGGCCCGTCACCCTCGCCGTCGGCGGCCACGTGCGCGTGCCTCGGACCTACCGGGGCCTGGACATCATGTGGTGGCTCGACGCCGCCGGTGTGCTCGACGAGCGCTTCGACGAGGTGGACGACGTCACCCGGGTGCGCAGCCTGCCGTCGTTCCAGCTCGTGGGGACGCCGGCTCGGGTCACGCTCGACCTCAACGCGCTGCAGGCCAGGGCGTGCGGATCGTGGGTCGCCTCGCGGGCGTCCGCGACGGCAGCTGCACTGCTCTCGGGCTCGCTGCCGAACCAGTGCACCCTGGCGGACCTCAAGCTGCGCCGGCTGCTCGACCTGATCGACGAGTGGGCTACCGCCCGCGGGCTCGACGGCGAGGTCGAGGCGCCGCAACGACCCGAGCCCACGACGGTGGACGAGCGATCCCCCGCTCCACCTCCCGCTCGGCGGGGCCATCAAGACGGTCATCTGGGCCACCGGCTACCGGCCCGACTTCTCGTGGCTCGACGTGCCGGTCCTCGACCCCAAGGGCCGACATCCGCCACGAGGGTGGGGTGACGCGATCGCCGGGGCTGTACGTGCTGGGCCTGCCGTTCCTGCGTCGGCGGAAGTCGACGCTCATCGACGGCGCCGCCGACGACGCTCGCGAGCTGGCAGCCCACCTGGGCGGCCACCTCGCCGGCGGGATCCGGGGCCTCGATGGCACCGGCACCTGTCCGCTGACCTGAGGTCTGGTTCGGGCACCGCCGCCTACGCTCGTCGGCGTGGGCATCGTGGACGAGGACATCGTGGCCGTGCGGGCCGCGACCGACCTCGTGGCCGTCGTCACCAAGTACACCCAGCTGCGTCGGTCCGGGACGCGCTGGGTGGGATTGTGCCCGTTCCACACCGAGAAGACGCCGTCGTTCAGCGTCAACCAGGAGCTGGGCGTGTACCGCTGCTGGGGCTGCGGCGAGAAGGGCGACGCCATCTCGTTCGTGCGGGAGAAGGAGCTGCTCGACTTCGTGGGCGCCGTCGAGCTCCTGGCCGGCTGGGCCGGGATCACGCTGCGCTACTCCGATCAAGACGGCGGCGAGGGCCGCAAGCGACGGGCCCGGCTGGTGAAGGCCGTCGAGCAGGCCGTCGACTGGTACCACGAGCGCCTGCTCTCCGCCCCCGATGCGTCGGCGGCCCGTCGGTACCTGCGCGAGCGGGGTCTCAGCGGCGACGAGGTGCGGGCCTTCCGCATCGGCTGGGCGCCCGAGGGCTGGGACGAGCTCGTGAAGGCGCTGCGCCTCCCGAACGACATCGTCAAGGACGCCGGGCTCGGGCTACCTGAACTCCGGCGGCCGCCAGACCGACGTGTTCCGGGCCCGAATCCTCTTCCCGATCTTCGACGCCAACGGCGACGCCGTCGGGTTCGGTGGGCGCATCATGCCCGGTGTCGAGGGCCCGAAGTACAAGAACACGCCCGAGACGACCCTGTACCAGAAGAGCAAGCTCCTCTATGCCCTGAACTGGTCGAAGGCCCGCATCGTCACCGACGACCGGGCCGTCGTCTGCGAGGGCTACACCGACGTCATCGGCTTCGCCCGGGCCGGGATCCCCGCCGCGGTGGCCACCTGCGGCACGGCTCTCACCGAGGAGCACGTGCGCCTGCTGCGCCGCTACGCCCGCAAGCTCGTGCTGGCCTTCGACGCCGACGCGGCCGGCCAGGCCGCGGCCGAGCGCTTCTACCAATGGGAGAAGGACCACGACCTCGAGGTGCTCGTGGCCGACCTGCCTCCCGGCGTCGACCCGGCCGACCTGGCCGGCTCGGATCCGGATCGGCTGGCCGCGGTCGGTCGAGGGGGCGATGGAGTTCCTGAAGTTCCGCATCGACCGCGTCCTGATGCGGCGCCGACCTCACCACTCCGGGGGGTCGGGCCAAGGCGGCCGAGGCGGCCACCGAGGTGATCCGGGGCCACCCCTCGCCCACGGTGCGCGACCAGTACCTCATGGAGGTGGCCGGCGCCTGCCGGGTCGAGCCCGAGACGCTGCGGGCCCAGCTGCAGCGCCCCGCCCCGCCGCCCCCGCCGAGCCCGACGGGCGCCGCGGACGGGCGTCCCGGACGCGCGAACCGGAGCGGGTGCCGCCGACCCGGCCCGCCCGCGACCTCCGCGACAGCCCGAAGCTGGAGGTGCTGCGCCACGTCGTCCACGACTGGCAGGCCGTCGAGCCGTGGATCCGCTACCCGGAGCTGTTCGACGACGAGCTGACGCGGCGCACCTTCCTGGCTCTCATGGAGCACGCCACCGTGCCCGAGGCCATCGACGCGGCCGACCCCGAGGTGGCCGACCTCCTCAACCGCCTGGCCACCGACGAGCTGCAGGCCGCGCCCTTCGATGCGGTGGTCCGCTTGCTCACCGAGGCGGCCCGACGGGAGGTCCGGGACCCTCACCGCGCAGGTGTCCGTGCACCCCGACGACCCCGAGCTGCTGCGGCTGCCAGCACTGGCTGACCCAGACCATCGATCGGCTCCGCGATCCGAACGCCGCCGGTGAGGCGGTCGAGCAGTTGGTAGCCTGGCTCGGCTCGAGAGGGTGAGGAAGGGGCATGACCGACGTAGGCGCCGACGATCTCGTCGTGGGGGGTCCCCTCGGGAGACCTTGAGGTCGCTGATCGCGCGCGGCCGTCGCCGAGGGCGTGCTCACGATGGACGAGGTCGTCGACGTGCTCCGCACGGTCGAGCTCACGCCCGAGGTCATCGAGGGCGTCCGGTCGCTGCTCGCTGCCGCCGACATCGAGCTCGACGAGTCCGTCCCGCCGATCGACCTCGAGCGACCTCGAGGACGACGCTGCCCCCCGTGCCGGCCCCTGCTGGGCGTGCCGGCACGCCGCCACCGTCGGTCGAGGCCGAGCTGCACGAGGCCGAAGAGGCTGCGCCTACCGACGCGGCGGCGGTGACTTCGAGGAGGACGGGCCCGAGCTCGGCGGCGTCCGCCCAGCCCGCTCGGCCGCCGCCCGCCGCCGGGCCCTGCGGGCCGCGTCCAGTCCCGCGAGCGACCGGGGCGGCACGTCCGACCCGGTGCGCATGTACCTCAAGGAGATCGGCCGGGTGCCGCTGCTCACGGGCGCCGAGGAGGTCGAGTACTCCCGACGCATCGAGTCCGGGGGCTTCGCAGCCGCTCGGCTGGCCGACCTGGCCGCCGCCGGGCAGATCGACACGCTCGAGTTCGCCGAGCGCCGCGGCGCTGCAGCGCGCCGTCCGCCGGGGCGAGGACGCCCGCGAGGTGATCATCGAGGCCAACCTGCGCCTCGTCGTGTCGATCGCCAAGCGCTACGTCGGGCGGGGCATGCACTTCCTCGACCTGATCCAGGAGGGGAACCTCGGCCTCATGCGGGCGGTCGAGAAGTTCGACTACACGAAGGGCTTCAAGTTCTCCACCTACGCCACGTGGTGGATCCGCCAGGCCATCACCCGGGCCATCGCCGACCAGGCCCGCACCATCCGCATCCCGGTCCACATGGTCGAGTCGATCAACAAGGTCCACCGGGTGCAGCGCCAGATGCTCCAGGAGCTCGAGCGCGAGCCCACCGTCGAGGAGCTGGCCGAGCGGGTCGGGCTCACCGAGGACCGGGTGCGCGAGATCCAGCGCATCAGCCTCGACCCGCTGTCGCTCGACTCGCCGGTGGGGGAGGAGGACGACTCCAACCTGGCCGACTTCATCGAGGACCAGGCCGCCGAGGCGCCCGCCGAGGCCGCCGCCCGCCGCATGCTCAATCGGGCCGTGGTCGACGCCCTCGACGAGCTCAGCGATCGCGAGAAGGCCGTCGTGCGCCTGCGCTTCGGCCTCGACGACGGCCAGGCCCGCACCCTCGAAGAGGTGGGCAAGGAGTTCGGCGTCACCCGCGAGCGCATCCGCCAGATCGAGTCCAAGACCCTCGCCAAGCTCCGCCACCCCCACCGCAGCCAGAAGCTCCGCGACTACCTCGACGGCGAGTAGCAGCGCCGCGCGGGCGACCGCTAACGTGCGAAGTCCTTCCGGGGTAGCTCAGCTGGTAGAGCACGCGACTGTTAATCGTGTTGTCGGGAGTTCGAGCCTCCCCCCCGGAGCCAGACAGAGCCAACGGCGCCACTCTCGGTGGCGCCGTTGTCGCGCTCTGGTGATGTGACGCATTCGTCCTATCTGGGGGCAGATGGGCCGTGTTAGACCGCTCGCCAACGGGATCGGTCCCAGGGCGGTGGACCGAGTTCGGGCGAATCGATTGACGTACCGCCTCTGATGGGGGGAACGCGCTATGCGCAGCAATCGAATCGCGCGCCGTGCACGACTGGCGGCGATCGTGGGAGCTCTTGCCGGGATGGCGGCGATCGGAGCCGTGGCCAGGGCCGACAACCCTGCCGCGGGAACGATCCCGTCGACCGGGCAGAGCCTGAACATCAACATCACCAGCCCGGCCGACGGGACTGACGTACCCGCGCTGGCGGACCTCGTGGTCGAGGGCGTCGTGGGTGCCGGAAGCGTCGGCGGCTCGGCCACCGCGCTGTACGTAATCGACGTGTCAGGCAGCACCAGCTCGCCGAGCGGGCGTGACTGCAACGGCAACGGAACGAACGGCGACGCCGGCGACAACCTCAACGGCGACGGCACCAACGGCGACGTGCTCGACTGCGAGATCGCGGGCGTCATCGCGCTGAACAACAGCCTCCAGTCGGCGGCCAACACGCAGGTGGGAATCGTCACCTTCGGCAGCACGGCCAAGGTCGATGACGTGGGCCCGGACCCGGGACAGCAGAACCTGACCGCGCCGGCAGCCGATGCCAACTCGAGCGGCGGGCTGGACATCGACCAGGTAGCCCGCTCGAACACGCGGAGCCAGGCCGCCCTCTTCACGCCAACCGGCAGCTTGGGCAACGGCACGAACTTCGAGAACGCCCTCAACGCTGCCAACAGCGTGATGGCCAGCTCGAGCGCAGCCACCGAGGTCGTCTTCTTCCTCT
The DNA here is from genome assembly GCA_963846555.1 of uncultured Microthrixaceae bacterium. Taxonomy (GTDB): domain Bacteria; phylum Actinomycetota; class Acidimicrobiia; order Acidimicrobiales; family VFJN01; genus VFJN01. The sequence goes on along the minus strand of CAWJWI010000004.1, from coordinate 2,261,378 downwards.
CCGACGGGGACGCCTCGACCCCAACCGCCGCGATCAACGCAGCGGCAACGGCCGGCACGGTCGTGCACACCTTTGCGGTGAACCAGACCAGCTGCACCTCGTCGCTGAACGCGATCGCCAACGGTACGGGCGGCACGTGCACGCCGGTCGCCAACCCGCAGACGCTCGCCGCCGTGCTCGCAGGCCAGAACCCGGCCGGCATCGATCGGGTCGAGGTCTCCGTCGACGGTGGCACCCCGGTCACCGCCAACCTCGACGCACTGGGCAACTTCGACGCGCTGCTGTCGGGAGCGGCGTTCACGGAGGGCTCGCATCAGATCGAGGCCACCGTCTTCGCCACCGACGGCGCGTCGACCTCGGTCACGGCCGACGTCACGGTCAACGTGAGGTCTGAAGGCCCGCCAGGCGACCCGTCGTGCTCCGACGGTCTCGACAACGACGGTGACGACCTCGTCGATCAGGCCGACACCGGCTGCCAGGAACCCGAGGGGCCGGAGAGCGATCCGACCTGCTCCGACGGTGTCGACAACGACGGCGACACCCTGACCGACGCCCTCGATCCCGACTGCGCCCCTGAGGGCCCGGCCGGCGACCCGTCCTGCAGCGACGGCGCCGACAACGACGGCGACGGCGCAGTCGATCAGGCTGATTCGGGCTGCCAGTCACCCGAGGGTCCCTTTGGCGATCCGTCCTGCTCCGACACCGTCGACAACGACGGCGACAGCCTGACCGACGCCGCCGACCCCGACTGCGTCCGGCCCGAGGGTCCGCCAGGCGATCCCACCTGCTCTGACGGCGATGACAACGACGGTGACACCTACGTCGATCAGCTCGATCCCGGTTGCCAGTCGGCCGAGGGCCCCCCTGGTGACCCGAGCTGTGCTGACGGCGTCGACAACGACGGCGACGGCGCCACCGACGGGGCGGACACGGGTTGCATACCGGTCTGTGCCGAGGATGGCCTCGCCGCCCTCGACGGGCTGGGCATCGGGACAGCGTCCGGCCTGGTTCACCAGCAGGTCGAGCCGCTGATCAACGACCTGCTGGGGTCGTACATCCCGCAGCTCGAACCGCTGGTCCACGACATCAACTGCCAGGTCGTGGTCCCGCTCGAGGACCTGTTGGACAGCATCCTGGTCCCGCTCGGCCTCTAGCCGACCTGGATCGCGGAGGGGGCACGGACCTTCGGGCCCGTGCCCCCTTCAGCGCGTCTAGGTTCGCCTTCGTCGGGCCCGTAGCTCAGTGGTCAGAGCAGGGAACTCATAATTCCTCGGTCGCTGGTTCGATCCCAGCCGGGCCCACTCTCCTAGGACCTCGGGCACGGTCGCGCCGCCGGACGGACGCTCACATGGGCCCCTCGATCGGCGCCGATTCGGGTTTCGGGGCCGAAATGGGCCACGCTGGTGTCCACGGTGATGGGGGATCACCGCCCTCCGCCGACCTTCCAGGAGCCCGTGATGTCTGTTTGTCCGCAGTGCCAGACCGATGACCACCTGCGTCTGCAGCGCCGCGATGGCGAGCCCGGCTACGCATGCGACCCGTGCGGGACGTGGATCCAGTTCGGCGCTCTGCCGCCCCGCCCGTCCACCAAGGGCCGCACTGCGGCCCACAAGGCGAGCCCCGGGCGCTGGCCCGAGGGGCTGCCCCTCGAAGAGGACGGCAAGGTCGAGGAGGGCCTCGTCGTGCTGTCGAAGTCGGGCGACATCGAGGGACGCACGACTGGCGTGCGCCAGCGCTGCACCTCGGTCGGCTGTCAGGGCTGGTTCGTGGCCGTCACCTGGGAGACCGGGCAGGCCCTGAAGCCCTGCACCGAGGGCATGCAGTACGACGCCGAGACCCGCACCCTGCGCGTCACCGGCGGCGGCGAGATCTCGGCCCGCTTCGTGCCCACTCCGCTCGGCACCGACCCGCTGCCCCGCGAGGAGTGGCCCACCCGGGCCGCCCTGGGCAAGCGCAAGGGCTGGCGTGTCACGGCCAAGGCTGAGGCCCGCGCGTAGAGGAGACGGCGCCGGTGCCCTAGGGCGAGCGGCGTAGCGCGCCCCTGACCTCGGACCAGGCGTCCCGATCGGTCGGGGCACCCGAGAAGTCATAGCGGACCCCTTCGGCCGACAACCCGACGAGGCTGGCCGAGGTGGACGCGTAGCTCCGGCCCTCGATCTCGCGGCGCACGACCAGGGCGCGCGGGTCGTCTCCGTCCAGGCCGTCTCCGGCCAGCAGGTCAGGCCAGGGCTCCCAGGTCTCGAGCGGGGGACCGGAGCCGAGCACCGGGCTGGGCAGGGCCGCCAGCAGGGGTGCGAAGTGGGGGACCAGCGGGTCTTCGTCGGTGTCGACGCCGAGGTTGACGATGATGTGGTCGCCTGGATCAAGGCACCGGTGGTCCATCGTCCTGCCGTCCCAGGACCAGATCTCGACGCTGCTCAGGGTGGCCCGGACCAGGTGGAAGCCGTCGTAGTCCGCGACCTCGTCCCCGTCGGGCACCCGGCCCGAGGCCAGGACCTCGAGGGCGAGGGTCCCGCGGGTGGGGCGGGTTCCCCGCTCCGGGGCGGGGCGCCGCACACCGTTGAGCAGGGCGGCCACCGCGGGCCGAGCAGGTGTGGGGTCGACCGCCAGCCAGGTCCCGCCCGCGGTGCGGTCGCGGCCGCCGAGGAGGTGGCGCCACGGCCCGTCCCAGTGGGCAGCCGGAGCGTCCCACGGCCGGTCAGCGAACTCGTCGCGGATGGCGCCGAGTAGAACCGGCCAGGGCGCGTCGGGATCGAATCGGAGCAGGACCGTGCACATGGCCGGCGGGGTCGCCTAGAGGTCGTCGCCGAGCCAGGCCGGGGCCCGGTCGAGCAGGTGGTGGCTGACGTCGGCGCACCGGTCGAGGATCTCGCACAGCTGCTCCTGGCCCGAGAACACCTGGGTCAGGGAGACCTCGACGCGGGCCACGATGGTGAGGCTCCGCTCCGACGGGTCCGTCGGGGAGGGGTACGAGTCGATGGCCGACGCCTCCAGCGGCAGGTCGGCGCCGCCGACGCCGGCCAGCTCGGTGGCGAGGAGCAGCAGGTCCGGTCCGTTGGGGAGCGGCGGCAGCGACCAGGTGAACAGAAGCGGGAAGTGGAAGCTGTCGGGCGGGTCCTCGTCCTCGGGCAGCGAGATGACCAGGTCCTCGAACGAGAGCAGCGTGCGGGGGTCGACCTCCAGGGAGAGGTGGAGGTCGAGCGGACCGCCGCAGGCCTCCTCCGGGTGGAGGTCGACCTCCCACGCCTGGCGCAGCGAGTACGTCTCGACGAAGTGGCGCTCGTCGTGGACGTGGAACCCGTGGTCGACCGCATGATCCTTCAGGTCGGCGACGAAACCGGCGATGTCGATGGCGGCCACGCCTCCAGCCTGCCAGAACCCTTCCGGTGCCCCGCTACCGTCCAGCGCATCGATGCGCGACGATCTGCTCCTCGAGGTGCTGCACGACACGGCCACGGCCGTGCGGACGGCACTCGACGGGCTGACCAGCTGGGGCGATGCGGGCACCCGGGCGGGGCAGTACCTCAGCGACCTCGCGGCCGACGAGGCGGCGCTGGCCGTGCTCGACAAGGCCGGGCTGGGCGCCATGAGCGAGGAGTCGGGGCCGCACGACGCCGGGCGTGAGATCGTCGTCGTGCTCGACCCGGTCGACGGGAGCACGAACGCCAGCCGCGACCTCCCCTGGTACGCCACCAGCCTGTGCGCGGTCGACGGGGACGGCGCCCGTGCTGCGGTCGTCGTCGACCAGGCTGGGGGAGCCCGGTTCGAGGCGACCCGGGGTGGCGGGGCACGCGTCGACGGCCGACCCCTGCGGCCCAGCCCCTGCGACGGACCTGGGCGAAGCCCTCGTCGGCCTGTCCGGCTATCCGCCATGGTGGTTCGGGTGGAAGCAGTTCCGGGCTCTCGGCGCGGTGGCCCTCGACCTCTGCGCGGTGGCCGGCGACCGGCTCGACGCCTACGTCGACTGCAGCCCGAGCGCCCACGGATGCCTGGGACTACCTCGGCGGGATGCTCATCTGCCAGGAGGCTGGGGCCTTCGTGGTCGGACGCCTGGGACCGGCCCCTCGTCACCCTCGACCACGCCGCTCGACGCACCCCGGTTGCGGCCGGCACCTCGGCCCTCCTCGACGTGGCGGTCCGTGAGCGGCGTCGATTCGCCGAGCACCCCCTCTGGGCGCGGAGCTCGAGGTCTGGACGCAGCGGGTCGTGAGAGCCCGACTGCACCGCGGTGCGCTGCGACGTCTACCGGCGTCTGCCCGTGTGGGCGCGCCGTCGGGTCGTGCGCACGATCGCACCCGGGTACACGGTCGGCGCCATCTGCTTCATCGAGCGCGACGACGGCGCGCTCCTGCTCGTGCGCCTCTCCTACCGGCAGCCGCTGGGGCGTGCCGGGCGGCCTGCTGAAGCGGGGCGAGGTACCCGGCCGACGCGGCGCGCCGTGAGGTGCGCGAGGAGGTCGGCCTCGAGGTCGACCTGGTGGGGGAGCCGGCCGTCGTCGTCGACGCCGATGGCCCAGCGGGTCGACCTCGTCTACCGGGCTCGTCCGGGACGACGGGGAGGACCCGTCGACCGCTGCGGCCCGCGTCGCCCGAGATCGTCGAGGCCCGCTGGTTCCCTGCCGATGCGCTGCCCGAGCTGCAGCACGAGACGAGCGGGGCCCTCGTGGCGCTGGCCCGCTCCGCCCGCAGCCCCCAGGCCGTCGCCCTCCCGAGCCCTGCCGCCGACAGGTGATGAGCGAACGGCGTGATCAGCGTCCGAGGGCGGACACGAACCGTGCGCTGCCGGGCCGAGCACGGGTGGCGCAGCTTGGTGAGGGCCTTGGCCTCGATCTGGCGGATCCGCTCCCGGGTGACGTTGAACTGCTGACCCACCTCGTCGAGGGTCAGCGGCTGCTCGCCCTGCAGCCCGAAGCGCAACGAGAGGATCTCCCGCTCGCGCGGGTTGAGGTAGTCGAGCAAGGTCTGCAGGTCGTCCCGGGCGAGGGACAGGGCGGCGGCGTCGAACGGCGTGATGGCGCTGTCGTCGGCCAGCAGGTCGCCCAGCTCGGCGTCGTCGTCGCCGATCGAGGCCGACAGCGAGACGAGGTCGGGGGCGGCGCGCAGGGCGACCCGCACCCGCTCCACGGGCAGTCCCGTCTCCTCGGCCAGCTCGCCGGCGGTGGGCTCGCGACCGAGCGTCTTGAGCAGCGTGGACGAGGTCTTGGAGAGGACGGCCATCGTGTCGACGAGGTGCGAGGGGAGCCGGATCGTGCGGCCCTTGTCGGCGATGCCCCGGCCGATCGACTGGCGGATCCACCAGGTGGCGTAGGTCGAGAACTTGAAGCCCTTGCGGTGGTCGAACTTCTCGACGGCCCGCATGAGGCCGAGGTTGCCCTCCTGGATGAGGTCGAGGAGGGTCATGCCCGTGCCCTGGTAGCGCTTGGCGATGGACACGACGAGGCGGAGGTTCGACTGGATGAACGTGCGCCGGGCGTGCTCGGCCGCGGCAACGATCGGCGCTGGAGGGCCTGCCGGCGGGCTCCGGGTGACCTTGTCGCCCGGCAGCTCGGCCTCCGCGACCCGACCGGCCTCGATCGCCTTGGCCAGCTCGACCTCCTGCTCGGCCGTCAGCAGCGGGTAGGACCCGAGCTCGCTCAGGTAGCGACGGGTCAGATCGACCGTGCCGTCGCTCTCGATGGAACGATTGCGCCCTGGCACCCCAGCTCCTCGGTCAGTGGTCTCCCCGGTGGGGTCCCGATCGTGAGATCGACCGTAGTTTGCACCCTCTTGAGCGCGACGGGGATGCTGGGGCCGAGTTCGGGCCTGGAGCGCCTCAAGATCTGGGGCGAACTGGTCGATACCACACCGGAGGAATCCCACCGGCCGCGACGCGAGGGGTGTCGTAGGCAGATGAGGTGGGCGGTGTGCTCTTGACGACCAAGTCCGGCCCCGACGCATCGACCCAGCAGCCTGCACCCCCGGCTCACGGTCGCGCTCGCCGCCAGAGGCGGATCGGGCCCGGGCGGTCGAGGCGCTCCCGGGCTTCGTCGTCGGGGTCCGAGGACCTGTGGGACGGCCGCCGACGCTCGTGCGCGGCCGAGCGGTCTGGTGAGCGGGTGGCCGACCGGTCCGCCTCGACGGGGTCGCGGCGCGCGCTCTGCACGACGTCGAGACCGGCCGAAGAGCCAGCGCGAGCACCTGGCAGGCTCCCGGGCCGGGCTGCTCGACGGCGCCGCCTGGGCCCTCGAGCTCGAGGCCACGCTCCCCGCCCTCCACGCCGACCTCGAGACGGCCCGGGTCGTGCTCGAGCAGCGTCAGGCCGAGCACCGCACGGCCCGGCACGGCGCTCGAGCGGGTTCTCGAGCAGCGGGCCGCCGCGGCGGCCGCCATCGAGGAAGCCGACCGAGAGCTGGGCGAGCTCGTCGGCGTCGGCATGGACGAGACGGGTCTGCGCCGAGAGCTCGAAGCGTCTGGCCAGGCGGTCCGGCTCGCCCAGGAGACCCATGCGGCCGCCGTGGCCGCCATCGAGGAGCTCCACGCCGAGCGGGCCGTCGCTCGAGGCTCGGGTGGCCGAGCTCTGCAGGCCCCGGTGCGGCTGCGTCCGGAGCGGCGGCGTCGACCCGCGGCTCGTCGAGCCGGTCCGTCAGCAGCTCGTGACCTGGATGGACGAGGCCAGCTATGAGACCGGGCTCGGACCCGCAGGCGCAGGCGCTCGCTGACGCGTGGTCGGACCTGCACGCCGACTCGGCCGAGCTGACCGGACCGCCCGTCGCGCCGCCCACCGACGACGAGATGGCCGCAGCCGAGAGCGGGTGGCGACTCGCCGCAGGCCGTGGCTGGAGCGACAGGACGCCGCCGCGCAGCCGCTGACGCCCGGAGGCTCGAGCCGCCCTCGACGCCGCCCACGAGCCGTCCTGAGCCGCCGAGGAGCGCATCGGCCGTCGTCGCGGGGCGCGGCGGCCGCCCAGCAGCGCCTCGACGAGGCTCGCACGGCCGAGCGCGCCCTGCTCGCCCATCCGGGTTCGACAGCTACCTCGACGTGATCCTGAGCGGCGGTCGGCGCAACGTCGACAGCGGGCAGCGCCTGGCCGCGGAGCACGACCACCTGGCCGCCACGTAGCCGAGAGCGACGCCCTTCTCGCCGCGCTGCAGGTGTCGCCCGAGCTCGAGTACCTGCACACCGAGGCAGCCCGGCTCCACGCCCACACCGTCGAGCTGCTGGGCGTCGACCCGGGAGGTGCGGCCATCCCGCTGCTGCGGGCCCACCCGCTCCTCCGGCCAGCATCGTCGAGGGCCTGCGCGACGCGCTCGGCGACGCTGGGGTCCGACCCGTCGGCGTGGGCCTGGCCGAGGCGGCCGCCCGCTGGGTCGACCAGCAGGACGCGGCTGCCGCCGAGCGCGGCCGCCGCCGTGAGGCATCCGGTCAACGTCGCCGTGCAGCTCGCCGGCGTGCACGGCCCGCCTGGTCGAGCTGGTCGACGAGCTGGCCGCCGCCGAAGCACGCCGAGGCCCACGCGGCCGAGCAGCTCGAGCTGGCGCTGCGGAGCGTCGGGGCCTTCGAGGCCGAGCTCTCGGTGCGAGTGGGCGAGGACGCCCAGCGCCTCCAGCGCTTCGCCGCCGCCGAGCAGCTCCGCACCCAGGTCGAGGCCCTCGCCGCCACCCTGGCCCGCGCCGAGGGCGACGCTGCGAGGACGAGCTCGAGCCACGAGCATCGAGGTGGGCGAGGCCGAGGTGGCCGTCGACCGGGTCGCCGCCGTCCTCACCGAGCACGCCCGACGGCCCGTCGCCTGGCGGCCGAGATGCCCGATCGACCAGCGGCCGGAGGGTGACCCGCTCACCACGCCTCGCGCCCTGGCAGAGCGGCTCGAGGCCCACGCCGTGCTCCTGGCGCCGGAGATCCGCAGCGCTGAGGCCGCCGTCGCGGCGGCCAGCGAGCCGCTCGACGCGGCTCTCGCCGTGGCCGAGGCGACGCCAGCACCGGCATGGAAGGCCCTCTCGCCGAAGACCTCTGCGACGGCCTGCGGCAGCTGCTCGCCGATCCACCCCGACGAGCCTCGTCGTCCTCGATGAGCCCTTCGACGGCGTCGACGCGAGGCCCTCCGGCTCGACCTCCTCGTGATCGTCCTCGACACGATCGGCCGCCGGTCCCGCTCGTGCTGCTGACCGAGGACGCCGGCCTTCTCGGGCTGGGCCATCGAGCTCCCGGCCGACGATCGGCGTCGGCCATGCCGACCGAGGCCCTCCTGGCCGCCGCTCGGCGCGAGGCCTCAAGCCGTCTGACCCCTCGACCCCGACAACCGACTCCGCCCGCCGCTGGGCGGGGCGACGCTGATCTCAGGGAGAACTCGCCGTGTTCCGCACGACCCACATCCGTTCCAAGCTCGCGGTGGCGCTCGCCGTCCCGCTGGCGGCGCTCGTCGCCATCGCCGGCTTCGAGGTCTACGCCGCGGCCCAGGACGTCGACGACGACCCGCTCTCAGACCGAGCTGGCCACGCTCCTCGATCGGTCCGAGCAGCCTCGTCATCCAGCTCCAGAACGAGCGCAACCGCGCCGCCATCGACTTGATCGGCCTCGGTGACGCTGCCGGCCTGCCGGTGGCCACCAACGACGAGGCCCGCGGCCTGAGCGACCCCGCCATCACCGAGCTCCAGGCCGAGCTGGGCGGACGCAGCGACGAGGTGCGAGCCGGCGTTCGCCCCCGCCGTCGAGGCGCTGGGCGCCCTCGAGGCCCTGCGGGCCGACATCGACGCCTACGACGGGTCCGATGGACCTGACCAACGACGAGTTCGCCAACGACGTGTTCACCCGCTACACGACGATCATCGAGGCCTTCTTCGACTCCACCTCCACCGTCGCCCTCGCCATCGACGACGCCGACCTCCGCAACGGCGTGGAGATCATCGAGGCCTCCAACCGCCAGAGCGAGATGCGGGCCCGCATCGTGCGCAGCGTCGTGCTCGCGGTCGTGACCGGCACCACCGATCGCCCCGTCGGTCGGCCAGGATGTCGCCGCGCTCTACGACCGGGGCGAGGGGTTCGACGAGGACATCCGCATCAACGCCACCGGCCCGTACGCGGGCGTGGCCGACGTCCACGTTCAGCGAGCCAGGCGTGCTCAGAGCTTCAACCGCCAGGTCGAGGCCTTCCTCGGTCGGTGAGAGCCCGAACCTCACCGACCTCCTCGGGGCGGTGAGCAGCGAGCCCGACATCGGCTACCTCGGTCTGCGCAGCCGGGCCTCAGAGCTGCTCGCCGACGAGGCGGCGCGCATCGAGGGTGCGGCTGAGGACCGGCAGCGCACCTTCGCCGCCATCGCCGCAGGCACCCTCGCCCTGGCCATCCTGGCCACCTGGGTGGCCAGCCGCTCCATCACCGACCCGCTGCGCTCGCTGAAGATGCAGGCCGAGCACATGGCGGGCACCAGCCTGCCGGCAGCCGTGCGCCAGATCCTCGACACGCCGCCTGGTGAGGACGTCGTCATCCCCGAGGTCGAACCGATCGAGGTCAGGAGCCACGACGAGGTGGCCGAGGTGGCCGCCGCCCTCAGCGCCGTGCAGGCCAGCGCCGTCGACCTCGCTGTCGAGCAGGCCGTGCTCCGTCGCAACATCTCCGACTCGTACATCAACCTCGGCCGCCGCAACCAGAACCTCCTGAGTCGCCAGCTCGACTTCATCACCGAGCTCGAGCGCAACGAGTCCGATCCTGACACCCTGGAGGGCCTGTTCCGGCTCGATCACCTGGCCACTCGCATGCGCCGCAACGCCGAGTCGCTCCTCGTGCTGGCCGGCATCGAGCCGCCCCGCCAGTGGTCGGCGCCCGTGAAGCTCTCCGACGTGGTTCGGGCCGCCCTCGGCGAGGTCGAGGACTACCAGCGGGTCGTGGTCCGCCACCTCGAGCCGGCGGCGATCACCGGAGCCGTGGCCGCCGACGTGGCCCACGTGCTGGCCGAGCTCCTCGAGAACGCCCTGTCGTTCTCGCCGCCCGAGCAGTCCGTCGAGGTCAAGGGCCGGCTCACCACCGCTGGCTACACGCTCGCCATCAGCGACAACGGCCTCGGGCATGAGCGCCGACGACCTCGAGCGGGCCAACCGCCGCCTCGCCGGTCGGGAGTCCTTCACCGTGGCCCCCAGCCGCTACCTCGGCCACTACGTGGCCGGCCACCTGGCCAGCCGCCTCGGCGTGGTCGTCGAGCTCCACGACAGCCCGGCCGGTGGCATCACCGCTCGGGTCGACATCCCGATGGGACTGCTCGCCAACGAGGAGACCGACCCTCAGGGCTCCTCGCTGGTCGACGTCGCCCCGCCTGCCGTCGAAGAGGCTCCGGCGCCGAGCGCGGAGCTGCCGTCCCCGCCTCCCGCCGTCGTGCCGAGCCCGCCGCTCACCGCCAACGGCCTTCCCCGCCGCGGCGACCGGCCCCAGCCGGCCCCCGAGCCGGCTCCGTCGTGGGAGCCCGCCCCTGGGCCCGAGCCCGCCTGGGAGCCGACGGCGCCCCCCTCCTGGCGAGCCGGCCTCGGCCGCCAGCGATCCGGCGACGCCTGCCTGGGAGCCGGCCTCGGCCGCCGACGTCCGCCGCCGAGCCGGAGGTCTCCCAGGCGCGCCGGCGTCGGGACGAACCGGCACCGGTCGGCGCCGACACCCGCCCGCGGCTTCGGCGGTCTGGCCGTCACCCGTCCCTCGGGTGAGTCGATGTACAGCGTCGCCGCCGATCACGCCCGCAACGGGCAGGCCTCCGAGTCCGCCGCCGACGCCGCCCCGCCGACCGCCCGCGCCGTGGGCCCGACGCCCGGCGGGCTGGCCCGACGGTCCCCGGGGCCCAGCGACCCTGACGCCGCCTTCGGCACCACGGGCCAGCAGACGCGCCCGACGCCCGGCGTCCGAGTCGCCCCGCACGTCGCCCGAGGACGTGTACTCGTTCCTGTCCAGCTTCCAGTCGGGCGTCGCCCGCGGGCCGAGCCGATGCCAACGCCGAGGATGCAGCTCATCGGCGAACACCGAGCACCACGGAGGATGGTCAATGACTTCCCACGACCCTGAGCGAAGGTGCCCGCAGCTTCAACTGGCTGCTCAACGGCTTCGTCGACAAGACGGCCGGCGTCAGCGACGCCGTGGCCGTCTCGTCGGACGGCCTGCTCATGGCGATGTCGAGCACCCTCAACCGGGCGTCGGCCGAGCAGCTGGCCGCGATCATCTCGGGCATGGTGAGCCTCGGCAACGGTGCCTCGGCGTGCTTCGGCTTCGACGGTCTCGAGCAGGTCATCGTGGTCGATGCGTCGCGGCTTCCTCTTCGTGTCGTCGATCTCCGACGGCAGCTGCCTCGGGGTCGTGGCCGGCCGGGGCTGCGACATCGGTCTCGTCGGCTACCAGACCACGCTCCTCGTCGAGCGGGCCGGCACCGTCCTCACGCCCGAGCTGGTCGATCGAGCTGAAGCAGGAGATGCTGGTCTCGTGACCGAGCGGCGCCCGGGGAGGCCACGACTTCGTCCGTCCGTTCATCATGACGGGCGGCCGCACCCGGGCCGAGCGGCGCGACCTTCGGGTCGAGACGATGCTCCAGTCGACGGTCGACCACGTGCCCGCGTGGCCTGCCGTCGGAACAGGAGGAGCTGCTCGCGCCTGTGCGTCGAGCCGCAGTCGGTGGCCGAGGTGGCCGCCAAGCTCGGGCTCGTGATCGGGGTCGTGCAGGTGATCGCCGGCGACCTCATCGCAGCCGACCTGCTGCAGGTGCACCACACCGATCCCGTCGAGATCGAGCTGGACATGTTGACCAAGATGATCGAGCGCGTGCGCGCCATCTGATCGCGATCGCAGCAGGAGGAACCGTGCACGCAACCGAGCAGCCCAAGGTCCACGGACGCATCGTCCCCGTGAAGTTCGTCATCGCCGGCGGCTTCGGCGTCGGCAAGACGACCTTCGTCGGCGCCATCTCCGAGATCGAGCCCCTGCGCACCGAGGCAGCGATGACGTCGGTGTCCACCGGGGTCGACGACGTGACCCACGTCGGGGCCAAGACCACCACGACGGTGGCCATGGACTTCGGGCGCATCACCGTCGACGAGACGCTCGTGATGTACCTGTTCGGCACGCCCGGGCCAGGACCGGTTCGGCTTCATGTGGGACGACATCTGCAACGGAGCCCTTGGTGCTGTCGTGCTCGTCGACACCCGGCGCATCGACCAGTGCTTCCCGGCCTGCGACTACTTCGAGGCCAAGAGCGTGCCGTTCGTCGTTGGCGTCAACAACTTCGACGGCGCCCCTCGGTACGCCGTCGACGAGGTGCGCGAGGCCCTCGGCGTCGGCGGGCACGTGCCGGTCATCGAGTGCGATGCCCGTGAGAAGCAGTCCGTGAAGCAGGCCCTCATCACCCTCCTCGAGAGCCTGGTCGCCCAGGCCCGCGTCCGGGAGGGCGTCGCCTAGCTCGCTCGGCCCTCGCTACGGGGTGCGGCCGATGAAGGCGAGCAGGCGAGTCTGCACGTCGGCGCCTTCGGGCACCTCGACCCGGGGCCCGTACTGGCCGCTCTGACGCAGGACCTCGTCCATCGGGAGCATCCCCTCGAGCATCTCACTGCAGCGCTGCGGGTCGAGGCGCTCGTCCTGCCCGGTGGCCCGAGCCAGGTCCCACCGATGGAGGAACACGTCGGGCGTGTAGATCATGTTGATCGCGCTGGCGACGGTCATGCGCCCGATGTGAGCGAGGTCGTGCTCCTGGTCGGCGATGGCCGGGTCGTCGAGCAGGGCCTGCACCCCGTCGACCTGACTGCGCCAGGCGCCGACCGGATCGTCGTCGACCGAGGGTCCCGCTGGCAGCGCGATCCCGGTCGACCCCTCCAGGAACGCAGGCAGCCACTCCGTGAGGTGGCGGACCACGTCGCGGGCCACCCATCCCTCCACGGGCGCGGGACGATCCCACGCCTCCTGCGCGACGCCTACCACCGTCGCCGTGAACTCGGCCGTGGTGCGCCGGTGCTCCTCTGCCGGGGTGCCCAAGTCAGAGCTCCGCGATCAGGGCGTCGAGCTTGGCGTAGCCCTCGTCCACGCCGGTCTCCATGCCGCTGGCCAGCCACTGGTCCCGACCCTCGATGCTGTCGACGAGCGACTGGGCGTGGAGCCGGGTGCGGCCGGCGCCGAGGTCCTCGAACGTGAGGGTCTCGAGGGCCACGCTCTCGGGCTGGCCGTCGTAGGTGAACGTCTGCACGATCCGGTCCTCGGCCACCTCGTGGAACGAGCCGTGGAACCCGTACTCCTCGCCGTCGCGCCCAGCGACGTAGCGCCAGCGTCCACCGGTGGTGGCGTCCCACTCCAGGATCTTCGTGTCCATCCCGTCCGGGCCGACCCAGCGGGCGAACAGCTCGGGATCGGTGTGGGCCCTCATGAGCTGGGCCGGGGTGGCGTCGAAGTCGCGGGTGATGCGGATGATCGGCAGAGCGGGGTCGGCCTCGATGGTGGCCTGGTAGCGATTGCTGGTCGTGGTCACGATGCTTCTCCTCGTCGGACTTGCTGTGGGTGGGTTTGCTCGTCGCCCTGCATCTCGGCGAGGACGGTGTCCAGGCGCTCGTAGCGCTCCTGGGCCTGCTGGCGGTAGCGCTCGATCCACTTGGTCATCAGATCGAAGACCTCCGCCTCGAGGTGGCAGGGCCGCCGCTGGGCGTCCCGACGCTGCGTCACGAGCCCGGCGTCAGCCAGCACCTTGAGGTGCTTGGACACGGCTTGGAGGGAGACGTCGTAGGGCTCGGCCAGGTCGCTCACCGTCGCATCGGCCGTTGCGAGGCGGGCCACCATGTCGCGCCTCGTCGGATCGGCGAGGGCGGCGAAGATCTTGGACAGCTCGTCCTCGGCCACTACGAGTGCTCCTCAACTGGTTGGTTGAACACAACGTAGGTCAGGTCGTCCGGGTTGTCAACCGCGCGGTTGACTAAGGCTGGGTGCGGGGCGGGCGAGCGCAGAGCCGCCGCTAGCCTCGTCCCCTTCGGGCGCGTAGCTCAGCTGGCTAGAGCGCTGCCCTTACAAGGCAGATGTCGGGGGTTCGAGTCCCTCCGCGCCCACCCCGTTTCCCCTGGTCACAGCCGCGCTCTGGGCATCAGCGTTCGCCGGGCGATCTCGGTGCATGCAGGTCCTTGGACAGGGCGGGTGCCTCACGTAGGGTGCCCGAAAAACGACGGGTTGGGGGTATGCGCATGAAGCGATCCAGGATGTGGAGGCTTGCTGCGGTGGTGGGCGTGCTGTCGCTCGCTGCGGCCGCCTGCGGCGACGACGACGACACGGCGTCGAGCGATGACAGCGAGGCGTATTGCGAGCTCGCGGCAGAGCTCGACGCGCAAGAGGACTTCCCGTCGGCGCAGCAGCTCGAGGACCTGCGCGATGCCGCTCCTGACGACATCAGCGACGAAGTGGGCCTCGTGGTCGAGAAGTTCCTCCAGGGCATCGAGGACGGCGACCCCGGTGTCGCCTTCGCTGATCCCGAGGTCGAAGAGGCCTTTGGGCCGATCGAGGCCTTCGAGGAGGACACGTGTGGCCTCGAAGGTGACGAGGCCGACGACGAGCCCGAGCAGGACGCCTCGGTGACTGAGCTGGACCCCGACGCTGCGCAGGTTGCGGTGTCAGCCACGGAGTACGCCTTCGAGTTCGAGGATCCGGCCGCCGGCCCGACGTCGTTCACCATGAGCAACGACGGTGAGGAGACCCACCTCATGCTGCTGGCCAAGGTGACAGCGGGCTCCACAATCGACGAGGTGCTCGAAGCCGAGGACACCGAAGGCCTGACCGAGGTGGAGCTCCTCTCCGACGGAGCCATCCCCGGCGAGGAAGCCGTCCTGACCGCCGACCTCACGCCTGGCGAGTGGGTGATGGTGTGCTTCCTGCCTGACGCCGAGGGCACGCCGCACTATGAGCTCGGCATGGTCAGCGACTTCACCATCACCTGATCAGACCCAGCACCCTTTGAGGTTCGCGCCACTGATCGAACCGGGGTGCGAAGTGAGACAGGAACGATGCCTTTCACACCCCGGTTGGCGGGGGAGGACGTCGCGTCGCCGGCTGCAGCCTGCTCCGTGCTAGCACCGATGCGCGCTGGTCCGATGCGTCCGATCATCGCCGGAGACGCTGGGCGATCGCGCCCGGTGGGAGGGGGAGGATCCGATGGGCTTCGCGCCGGTTTGCCCGACGACGCACGTGCCGCCGACGAAGATCGCCGCTGACACGTGGGTGATCCGCTCTGTGCAGGAGGCGCTCGGCCAGCCTCTCTTCGTCTACCTGAACTCGATGGTGATCCTCGGCGCGGAGCCGATGATCGTGGACACGGGCACCATCGCCAACCGGAAGCAGTGGCTCGAGGATGTGTTCTCCCTCGTCGAGCCCGAGGACGTGAAGTGGATCTTCCTCTCGCACGACGACGTCGACCACACGGGCAACCTCGAGGAGACCATGAGCGCGTGTCCCAACGCCCGTCTGGTCTGCAACTGGGCCATGGTCGAGAGGCACACGAACTGCTTCGACTTCCCGCTGGCCCGCTGCCGGTGGGTGATGGATGGCGAGTCGCTCGACATCGGTGACCGCACCCTCCTGGCCCTCCGTCCCCCCGTCTACGACTCGCCGACCACCCGCGGCCTCTTCGATCCGACCACTGGCGTCTACTGGTCATCTGACACGTTCGCCACGCCCTTGCCCGATCCCGGGGCAGGCGTTGCCGACCTTGACCGCGAGTTCTGGGAGTTCGGCTTGACGCTCTTCGCCATGGGTGCGCTGAGCCCGTGGCTGTCGCTCGTGGACCCCGCGAAGTTCGGTGCCTCCGTGGACCCGGTGCAGGACCTCGACATCAGGACCATCGCCGGCTGCCACACCCCGGTCATCGAGGGGCCCTTCATCGAGCAGGCGTTCTCGCTGATCCGACGGCTCCCGAGCATCGAGCCGCCGCCGATGCCAGACCAGTCGGTGCTCGACGAGATCATCGCCGCGACCGCGGTCCCAGCCTGAACGGTCACTCTCCGCTAGGCAAGACATCCCGAACGGAGCAGAATCAGCTCGGTGGCGTGGACATGCGGGTGATCCTGGTCGACGACGCTCCCCTCGTCCGCGAGGGGATCGCCCGGCTGCTGGCGGACGAAGGCGTGGACGTCATCACCCAGCTGCCCGACGCCACGGGACTTCGGGGCGCCGTCGAGGCGACCAGACCAGATGTCGTCATCACCGACGTCCGCATGCCTCCTACCTCGACCACCGAGGGGTTGGAGGCTGCCCTCGAGCTCAAGCGCGACCACCCGGAGGTGGGGGTGATCGTGCTGTCCCAGCACGTCGAGACCCGCCACGTCGTGGAGCTGCTGAGTGGGGGGCGCACGGGAGTCGGCTACCTGCTGAAGGAGCGCCTGGCCCGGGTGTCGGAGCTGGTCGACGCGCTGCGCCGAGTCAGAGCCGGAGGAACTGCGATCGACCCTGAGGTGGTGCGGACCGTGTTCGACACGGCGCGGCACGAGGACCCGATCAGCAGGCTCACCGTGAAGGAGCGCGAGGTCCTCGCGCTGGTCGCCGAGGGCCACTCGAACGACCGCATCGCCGAGCGTCTCGGGGTCACGGCTCGCACGGTGGAGTCCCACACCAGCCGGATCTTCACCAAGCTCGGTCTCGAGGTCGACCCGACCACGCACCGCCGTGTCTTGGCCGTGCTCACCCACCTCAGGGTGAGCGCCATCTGAGCCGCGGGCCACCGCCGCAGGGCCGGGGTTGGCCGAGCCGGTCAGCCCCCGTCGAGCAGGGCGAGGAGCTTGGTCGTGGTGTTCCAGCTGCGGATCGTCATCTTCTTGTACTCCGGTGTCCCGACGATGCGGTTCATCAGGCTCTTGGTGCGCTGGGAGCTCAGCCGCGCGAAGTAGACGACGCCAGGCGCGGGCCAGGCCTCATCCACGCCGTCTCGCAGCTGCACGACCCGCATGGCCTGCTTGCTCGTGAGGGGGCTCTTCAGGAAAAGGGCGTCGGAGTGATAGCGGTCGGGCTCGGTGCCGAAGCCGGCTGGGGCCTTCGTGACGACGCTGCGGATCTGCTGATGGGAACGCACGACGACGAGGAGCGAGACGCCGAACCGCTTCTCGAGGGCGGCCTCGATGCGGTCCTCCAAGGCTGCCCTCGGCGCGTCGGACTCGAACAGCACGTTGCCCGACTGGATGTAGGTCCGCACGGACTCGAACCCGGCTGTCTCGAAGGTCTCCCGGAGGGCGGCCATGGGGATCGGGTTCTTGCCGCCGACGTTTATGCCGCGGAGCAGGGCCACGTACCTGGTCACCGGTCGGCCACCTCCTCGGTCGACAGTCGGCGGGAACCTAGCGTCGGATCGACCTTCGGCGGGCCACGGTCACATAGGTCGTAAGCACCATTTCTCGGCATTCCGTTCAGTTCTCGCCCCAATGCGACGAAACCGGACAATCGCTCCGATGGGCGGAGCCGGCAGATGGAGCGGCAATGAGGAAGAAGCTTCCGAAGCTCGTGGCGGCCGGAGTGGCGCTGAGCCTGCTCGTGCCGGTGTCGGCCTATGCGACCGGAGGCGGGTTCCCGGACGTGGACGAGGCGTCGACGCACGCTGACGCGATCCAGTGGCTGAGCGACAACGGCATCACGATGGGTTGCACGCCACTGCTGTTCTGCCCGAAGGACGAGCTCACGCGCGAGCAGATGGCCAGCTTCCTCCAGCGGCTCGCCCAGGCGGGGATCATCGACGCGGCCACGGTTGGCGGCTTCACAGCCAGTGAGCTGCGAGGCGCGACCGGTCCGGCCGGACCGCAGGGCGCAGCCGGCCAGGGCGGGCCGTCGGGGCCCGCCGGCCCGACGGGGGCGACAGGAGCCTCAGGTGCAAGCGGAGCCGCCGGCCAGGACGGCGTTGATGGTCAGGACGGCGTTGACGGGCAGGACGGCGTTGACGGGCAGGACGGCGTTGACGGGCAGGACGGCGTTGACTGGGCAGGACGGCGTTGACGGCGTTGACGGCGTTGATGGTCAGGACGGCGTTGACGGGCAGGACGGTGTTGACGGGCAGGACGGTGCCGACGGTGTTGACGGGCAGGACGGTGTTGACGGGCAGGACGGCGCCGATGGTCAGGACGGTGCCGACGGTGCCGACGGTGTTGACGGGCAGGACGGCGTTGACGGGCAGGACGGCGCCGACGGTGTCGATGGTCAGGACGGCGCTGACGGCGTTGATGGTCAGGACGGTGTTGACGGAAACACGATCCTCGTTGGAGTAGGACCTCCCGACGACGCGCTCGGCCAGAACGGGGACCTCTACCTCGACGCAGCAAACATCGAGCTTCGCGGCCCGAAGGTGGGCGGTGCATGGCCGGTCGTAGGGGTCTCCCTCATGGGATTGCAGGGACCTCCCGGAGCGGATGGCGCGGATGGCGCAGATGGGGCCGATGGTGCAGACGGCGCCGATGGCCCCCAGGGCCCCCAGGGCCCCATAGGCCCGGCCGGCCCCGCAGGCGCTGACGGTGCGGCGGGTCTGATCGGTCCTCCCGGTCCCGCAGGTCCGGCTGGGCCGCAGGGCGCTGTTGGCCCAATCGGCATCCAGGGTCCCGCAGGCGCGACCGGGCCTGCCGGTCCAGCGGGCACGTCGGCGACGGAGGTGGTGCTCGGCTCGCCAGTCACCAACCCACGGTCGAGCCTCAACGTCGGCAACGTGGTCTCGGCCACGGCGGCGTGCACGGCGGCCAAGCCCAAGGTTCTCGGCGGTGGGTACAACCTGACGACCACCGGGCCGGTGGGTGACCTGGCGTTGCTCAACCCGACGGGGAGCTACCCGTCAGACGCCGGAACCTGGACGGCCCACGTGACCGTGAGCCACGCCCTGCCCAACGGCGGCGGCAACCTCACCATCACGCTGCAGACCTACGCCATCTGCAGCAGCTAGCGAGGCGGAGGGTAAGAGCGTGACGGTGGCGTCCCATCCGAGAGGGGCGCCACCGTCCGCGTCGGGGCCGACGCCTCGCCTCAGCGGGCGGCGATGAGGTCCACGACGACCTGGGCCAGCTCGGGGCCTCGGTCCTCCTGGAGGAAGTGACCGCCGCCCACGATCGTGGTGTGGGGCGCTCCCTTGGCCCCGGCGATGCGCTCGATGAGGTGACGCTCGTTGCCCGCGGTGATCTTGTCCTCGTCGCTGAAGGCGCAGACGAACGGACGCTCGAAGGCGGACAGCACCTCCCAGGCGGCCCGGTTGGCAGGCGCCTCGGGGTCGTCGGGCGAGGTGGGCACGAGGGCGGGGAACTGGCGGGCCCCCTCCTTGTACGACTCGTCGGGGAACGGGGCGTCGTAGGCCGCGATGACGTCCTCGGTCAGCGCGGTGGTGCAGCCGCCGTTGACGATGGGGCCGACGGGCAGCTCGGGTACCTCCTGGGAGAACTTCTGCCAGGCGAGGAAGGCGTCGCCGGGCCGGCCATCGCCGGTCGGCAGGAACGTGTTGGCGGCCACCACGGCGGCGAAGCGATCGGGCTGGGCGGTCAGGAGGCGCAGGCCCAGGAGACCGCCCCAGTCCTGGCAGACGAGCGTGATGTCCCGCAGGTCGAGGGCGTCGAAGACGTGCGAGCTCAGCCAAGCCACGTGGCGGGCGTAGGTGTAGTCGGTGCGGGAGGCCGGCTTGTCGCTGCGACCGAAGCCGACGAGGTCGGGGGCCACGGCCCTGAGCCCCGCATCGACGAGCACGGGGATCATGTGCCGGTAGAGGTAGCTCCAGGAGGGCTCGCCGTGCAGGAGGAGCACGACTGGCGCGTCAGGGTCACCTTCATCGAGGTGGTGGACTCGCAAGGTCCCGCCGTCACCGTCGGGGATGTCCGCGTAGTGCGGATCGAACGGGTAGCCCGACAGGCCCTCGAAGCGGTCGTCCGGTGTGCGCAGCGTGTCCATGTGCGTGATCCCCCTGTGAAAAGAACTGACAGTGCGAGTGACAGTACTCTGGTCGCGACCCCGATCAGGCTCAACGGGTAGTCGACGCCCGTCTTGGCGTGACAGCGATACCCGTTCGGGTTCTTGGCCAGGTACTGCTGGTGGTGCGGCTCGGCGTAGAAGAACCCAGCGTCGCTGGCCGGACGCACCTCGGTGGTGATCTCCCCTCGGCCGGCCTTGGCGAGCTGCTCCTGGTACAGGTCGACCGAGGCCTTGGCGGCGGCGGCCTGCTCGTCGCCGTAGGTGTAGATCGCCGACCGGTACTGGGTGCCCACGTCGTTGCCCTGCCGCATCCCGGTGGTGGGGTCGTGGTTCTCCCAGAACATCTTGAGCAGCTCGTCGTAGCTCACGATGACGGGGTCGTAGGCCACGAGGACGGCCTCGGTGTGGCCCGTGCGACCCGAGCAGGCCTCCTCGTAGGTCGGGTTGGGGGTGTGGCCGCCCGCGTAGCCCACGGCCGTGGAGTGCACGCCGGGAAGCTGCCAGTAGAGCTCCTCGGAACCCCAGAAGCAGCCCATCGCGAACACTGCTGTCTCGATGCCCTCTGGCCACGGTGGAGCGAGCGGCGCGCCGTTGACGTGGTGGGTGGCCGGGATGGGCATGGCCTCGCTCCGGCCCGGCAGGGCCTCGCTGGCGTCGACCATGCCGGACTTGTCGCGTCCGAACAGCATGGGCCCAGGCTAGGGCTTCGGTGTCTCAGAGGGACTGCAGCCAGGCGACCGAGGCGAGCGCCCCGTGGCCGCCCTTGTAGGCCATCAGCTCGGGGGACCAACCCAGGATGGCCCTGGCCATGCGGGCCGCGACGTCGGGACGCTTGGCGACGGCCGCCAGCGGCAGCTGTTGGGTCCTGATCGTGAAGAGGACGGTGCCAGGTGTCTGGAGGCGACGCAGCGTCTGACGCTCGCTGCGCAGCCAGCGGCCCTCGGGTGGCGTCGCCTCCGTCGCAGGAGTGGGCTCGGGCAGGAAGAAGCTCGGGTCGTCGTGGATGCTCCAGTTGCGGCGCCAGACAGGGCGGTCCGGGCTCAGTCGGCGCGATGAAGCGGTCGACCTTGGCCGCCAGCTCGTCGGCATAGTGGGCGACGGGTTCGTGCACCTCGGCCAGAGGCCGGCCCAGCTTGTCGGCCAGGCGCCAGTACGAGGGGAAGCAGAGCGAGGCGGCGTCGAGGTGCGGGCGCGCCGTCGCGCTCCACGAGCAGGCACAGGTCTTCTTGGACGAGCCGCCCCGCGGCGTCGAGCGGGTGCTGCTCACGGTCGGGCGTGGTGCCTGTGGCCGCCACGACGAGGTCGAGGACCTCGGCGGCGCCCGCCGCCACAGCCGGGGTGTCGAGCGCGGCGAACACCTCGTCGTGGCGCTCCTCCAGCAGCTCGGCCTTGAGGGCCAGATCGCCATCCAGATCGTGGTCGAGGATCAGCCAGCGACCCCGGGTCGAGGCCGCGGGTGCCCATGCCGAGCCACGGCGGTCCGACCTCGAGCGCCAGCTCGTCGAGCCAATCCGGTGGGGAAGGGGTGCGCCACCTCTACATCTTGGCTGTCGTAGGCGGTGCGTAGCCTGACCGGATGCCCTTACCTGGACCGCTCGAGCTCGGTCGCGCCGTGATCGTCGGCGCGGGCGTGCGGGCGCCAGCGGCGTGGGCGGGAGCGGATCGTGTCGTGGTCGACGATTCCGCCCTGGCCGATCCGGCCGCCGTGGTCGAGGCGCTGCACTCGTCGTGGAGCGCTCGTCTGCCCGTCGTGATCGAGGCGGCGGTCGGACCTGAGTCGCGTTCCGGGTCCCGGCGTCGTTCACCGAGGAGGTGTGGCGCCTCGGCGCCGGGCTTCGATCCGTGGCTCGACCGGCTTCACTTCCTCGTGTGGGCCAACAGCTACGACGCCCGGGGCGACGGCGAGCCGATCTGGTGGTGGGGGCGCAAGGCGCTCGCGCCTCGGCGCGATCGAGGGCGGCGCCGGCCGACGTCGCTCTGCCCGACGGCACTCCGGCGTGGATCGACGGCGGGCCGCGGGCCCCGCTGCCCGTTCCGCTCGACGGTGCCGTGGTCGTGCACGCGAGTCGGTCGAGCTCGGCTCGCTCCGCCCGCAGCCGGCACCCGGTCGCGCCGAGCGCCGAGCTGGCGCCCGACCAGCTGGCGGCCGTGGCCCACGGCGCCGGCCCGGCTCGCATCATCGCCCCGGCCGGTTCGGGCAAGACGCGCGTCCTCACCGAGCGGTACCGCCACCTCCTCGCCGACCGCGGCTACGAGCGGGAGGCCATCGTCGCCCTGGCCTACAACAAGAAGGCGCAGGAGGAGATGGCCGCCCGGCTCCAGGGCCTGGGCGCCCGCATCCAGACCATCAACGCGTGGGGCTACTCGATCCTCGCTCGCGCGCTCGGTCGCCGGCCCGAGGTGCTCGACGAGCGAGAGGTCCGCTCCATCGTCGAGAAGCTGGTGCCGACTCGGCAGCGTCGGGTCAACACCGACCCGATCGCGCCCTACCTCGACGGGCTGTCGCTGATCCGCCTGGGCCTGCGCCGCCCGCAGGAGGTGGAGGACGCGCTCGACGACGTGACCGGGTTGGCCGCCGCCTACGAGCCGTACCGCGACGAGCTGCGTCGCCGTGGAGTCATCGACTTCGACGAGCAGGTCTTCGGCGCCGTCGAGGCGCTCCTGCAGCGACGGCGAGCTGCGACGCGCCGTCCAGGCCGACCACCGCCACCTCCTCGTCGACGAGCTGCAGGACCTCACGCCGGCGCACGTGCTGCTCGTCCGGCTGGCGGCCGGCCCAGCGGCCGACGTGTTCGGAGTGGGCGACGACGACCAGTGCATCTACGGACACGTGGGCGCTGACCCGCGGTTCCTCATCGACTACCGCGCCTACTTCCCCGGCGCGGCCGAGCACGCCCTCGAGGTGAACTACCGCTGCCCGGCCCCGGTCACCACCGCGGCGGCCACGCTGCTGTCGTACAACGACGTGCGAGTGCCGAAGGACATCCGTACCGGGCCCGACGTCGACACCGATCCTGCGATGCGCTCGCGGTGCAGACCCACGCCGCCGACACGGGCGCCCGGGCCCTGGTCGACGCGGTCACGGGTTGGCTGGCCGAGCCCGGCGTCGGGCCTGGCGAGGTCGCGGTGCTGACCCGGGTGCAGTCGCTTGCTGCTCGCCCCGCACGTCGCGCTGGCCGAGGCGGGCGTGCCGTTGACTCGATCCTCGACGAGAGCGTGCTGAACCGCCTCGGGCGTGCGGGCCGCGCTGGCCTACGTCCGCATCGCCGTCGACCCCGATCGCGTCAGCGGGGCCGACCTCAGCGAGGTGCACCGGCGGCCGAGCCGCGGGCTGCCGCAGTGGGCCACGAAGTGGCTCGACAAGTGCCGCTCGATCGACGACGTCCGCCGCGCCGCGGCCCGCATCGACGACGCCGAAGGTGGGCGCCAAGCTCGACGACCTCGCGGCGACCTCGACCGCCTGGTGCGGCTCGGCGGCTCGCGGCGCGACGGCGCGCGACCTCCTCACCGCGGTGCGCGACGACATCGGCCTCGGCACGGCCATGACGTTGCTCGACAGCAGCGGCGGGGCGAGCGGTTCGCACCTCGACGACCTCGAAGCCCTGCTCCAGGTGGCCGACCTCCACCCCGACGCCGGCTCGTTCGAGGCCTGGTTGCGCCGGGCCTTCCACCGCGAGCGCGCCGAGGGCGGCGTCACGCTGTCCACGATCCACCGGGTGAAGGGCCGCGAGTGGGACCGCGTCGTCGTGTTCGGCGCCACCGACGGGCCTCATGCCGCACCGCCTGGCCGCAGCGACATCGAGGAGGAGCGTCGCGTCCTGCACGTCGGCATCACCCGCGGCCGCCACCGGGTGCTCGTGCTGGGCGACCGCACCCGCCGCTCGCCGTTCCTCGGCGAGCTCGACGGCAGCGCCGCCCGCGGTCATCTGGTGGCCCCGCCGAAGCCGGCGCCGGCAGCGCCGCGGGCGCCCGAGGTGCGCACCACGCTGCCCGGCCGAGCTGGGTCAGCAGCTGAAGGTGCTCGGCGGCTACGAAGGCGAGGTGGCCGAGCTCACAGACGACAGGCGTGCGCCTCCGGCTCGACGACGGCGGCTCGTTCTTCGTGCGGTTCGGCGAGCGGGTCACCTTCGACGGCACGCCACTCACCCTCGTCACGACCGCCCTCCGAGCACGCTGAGGTGCGGCGTCGACAGCGCTGCGGGCCTGGCGGCTCGGCCCGGGCCAAGGCCGACAACGTTCCCGCGTTCGTCGTCCTCAGCGACAAGCACCTGGACGGCATCGCAGAGCGCCTTCCCGCCACGCTGGCCGAGCTCCGCAGCTGCCCGGGCATCGGCCCGGCCAAGCTCGACACCTACGGCGACGAGATCCTCGAGGTCCTGTCAGCGCTAGGCGAGCACGACGTAGCCGTAGGTGCTGCAGAGCCCGGCCGCGTTGATCGGCGAGGAAGCTGACCCGACGAGCAGCAGCCCGACGCGCCGCCGCCACCCGGGCCGGACCACAGCGCCTGAAGGAGCGGGCATGTACCAGTCGGGGAGCAGCCCGGATCGGCGCGGCCGGATCCGAGGTCCCAGAAGGACACAGCGTCGTCGGCAGCGGCGCATCAGGATCCGCCGCCAACGCCAGCGCGGTCAGCTCGTCGTCGGTCATCGCCTCAAGCCTGGCACGAACCCCGCCCTGCACCTGCGCGAACTGTGTCACGACACAGTTCGCGCAGCGACAGGTGGTTGCGGAAGCAAGGACCTGTAGACTCGGGGCATGGCTGACACGGTGATCCAGACCGTGCCGCTGGGCTTCCAGTGGCCGACGATCGACCCGTTCCTGTTCTGCGTCCACCACGACGACGCCTATCCCGACGGGCAACGGGCGCTTCGGGCCCGACGCCGTCGCTCGACTGGCCGCGAGCTGGGCCAGGACTTCGCCGGCGTCGACGGCTGGCGGATGTACCACGGCGAGCGTCGTGCCCGGGCTTCCCGGGCCACCCGCACCGCGGCTTCGAGACCGTCACCTACGTCCGCAAGGGGCTCATCGACCACTCCGACTCGCTTGGCGCCACGGCCCGCTTCGGGCGGGGCGACACGCAGTGGCTCACGGCCGGCGCGGGCATCGTCCACTCCGAGATGTTCCCGCTCCTCGACGAGGAGGCGCCCAACCCGCTCGAGCTGTTCCAGATCTGGGTGAACCTGCCCGCCGAGGACAAGATGGTCGAACCCCACTTCGCGATGCTCTGGGACGGCGAGACGCCCCGGGTCGTCCACACCGACGCCGACGGGCAACGTCACCGAGATCACGGTGATCGCCGGTGAGCTGGCCGGAGCAGGTCCCGCCGCCGCCGCCGCCCCACTCGTGGGCGTCGCGCGCCGAGGCCGACGTCGCCATCTGGCACATCCGCATGGCGCCGGGCGCCCGCTGGACGATGCCGGCGGCTGCGGGCCCCGACACCGTGCGCACGCTCTACGTGTTCGAAGGCGACGCGCTGCGCATCGACGGCCAGGAGGTGGCCGAGTGGCACGGGGGCGGTCATCCAGCCCGACCGGTCCGTGGAGCTCGAGACCGCCGGCGGCGTGGAGGTGCTCCTGCTCCAGGGCCGGCCCATCGGCGAGCCCGTGGCCCAGTACGGACCGTTCGTCATGAACGACGACGCCGGCATCGAGCAGGCCTTCGCCGACTACCGGGAGACACGGTTCGGCGGCTGGCCCTGCCCGGAGGACGACCCCGTCCACGGTCGCGACCCGCAGCGCTTCGCTCTCCGCCCCGACGGTGTGCGCGAGGAGCCGGCTCCCACCTGACGCCCGCCGTGGGCCCGCGGAGCGGGGCGTAGCCTGGGCCGATGGCTGAGTACACCGCACCACTGCGCGACATGCGCTTCGCCCTCGAGCACCTCGGCGACCTGGCCGGCGTGGCCGCCCTCCCCGGGTACGACCACGTCGACACCGACGCCGTCTTCAGCATCCTGGAGGAGTACGCCCGCTTCATCGAGGACAAGGTCGCTCCGCTCAACCGGGTGGGCGACGAGGTGGGCAGCGTCCGCAACGATGACGGCTCGGTCACCACGCCTGATGGCTTCGTCGCCGCCTACGAGGGCTACGTCGAGGCGGGCTGGGGTGCGGTGCCCTTCCCGCCTGAGTACGGCGGCGGCGGTTTCCCGTGGTTGATGAGCATCGCCATGCAGGAGGTCCTGACCGCCGCCAACATGGCCTTCTCGATGTGCCCCCTGCTCAACCAGGGCGCCATCGACATGCTCCTGCACCACGCGTCCGAGGAGCAGCCGCGAGACGTATCTGCCGAAGATGGTCACCGGGCGAGTGGACGGGCACGATGAACCTCACCGAGCCCCAGGCCGGCTCCGACGTGGGTGCTCTCACCACCAAGGCCGTGCCGCAGGACGACGGCTCCTATCGCATCACGGGCACGAAGATCTTCATCTCCTTCGGCGAGCACGACATGTCGGAGAACATCATCCACCTCGTGCTGGCTCGCACGCCGTCGGCCCCTCCGGGCACGAAGGGCATCAGCTGCTTCATCGTCCCGAAGCTCCTGCTCGACGACGGACGGCAACCTCGGCGAGCGCAACGACGTGACCTGCGTGTCCATCGAGCACAAGATGGGCATCAAGGCCAGCCCGACCTGCGTCCTGTCCTACGGCGACGGCGGCGAAGGGGCGGTCGGCTACCTCATCGGCGAGGAGAACGCCGGCATGCGGTACATGTTCACGATGATGAACAACGCCCGTCTGTCGGTGGGCCTGGAGGGCCTGGCCCTCGCCGAGCGCGCCTTCCAGATGGCGGCTCGACTACGCCAAGGAGCGCAAGCAGGGCCGGGCCCCGGGTGCGCCGGCGGGGGAGCAGAGCCCCATCGTCGACCACCCCGACGTGCGCCGCATGCTCCTCACCATGCGGTCCTCGATCGAGGCCATCCGTGGCGTCATCTACCTCAACGCGGCGGCCATCGACCGGGCCACCCACGCGGCCGACGAAGCGGATCGTGCCGCGGGCCAGGAGCTGGCCGACCTGCTCACCCCGGTGTCCAAGGGCTGGGGCACCGACCTGGGCGTCGACCTGACGAGCCTGGCCATCCAGGTCTTCGGCGGCATGGGCTACATCGAGGAGACCGGCGTGGCCCAGCACTACCGCGACGCCCGCATCGCCCCGATCTACGAAGGCACCAACGGCATCCAGGCCATGGACCTCGTCGGCCGCAAGCTGCCGATGCGCGCCGGTGGCGCCGTCACCGACTACCTCGCCCGCATCGACGCCGTCGACGGCGAGCTCGCCGCTGCGGGCGACGAGCTGGCGTCGATCCGATCGGCCCTGGCCGACGGTGTGAAGGCTCTGCGCACTGCCACCGACTGGCTCCTCGCCAACGGCATGGGCAGCCCGCTCGACGCGCTGGCCGGGGCCACGCCCTACCTGCGTCTGTTCAGCGTCGTCACCGGCGGGTGGGTGATGGCCAGGCAGGCGCTGGCCGCCACCGCTGCGCTCGCCGAGGCGGCGCCGGGCGACAAGGCCTTCTACGAGGGCAAGGTGCTGACGGCCCGCTTCTTCTGCGAGCAGCTCCTGCCCCAAGCCTCCGGGCTCGTGCCAGCCATCACTGCCACCAACCGCGACCTCGCAGCGGCAACCTTTTGAGCGCGGCCGCCCGCCTCGGCGGGCTCGTCCTGTGCGGCGCCTTGGCCCTGGGCGCGGCATGCTCCGACGGCGGCGACGACGGCGCTGCGTCGACGACTACGACCAGCTCGGCGCCTGCGGTGGGACTCGACGAGATCCAGGTGCTGGCCGCCCACAACGCCTACCACCTCGAGGGGGCGCCGGAGCTCCTGGCCGCCATCACCGACGCCCTGCCCGAGCTGACGCCGACGATCGAGTACTCCCATCCGACGCTCACCGAGCAGCTCGACCTCGGCGTGCGGTCGATGGAGCTCGACGTCTTCGAGGACCCCGAGGGCGGGCGCTACGCCACCCCCAAGGCCGTCGGGCTCCTTGGTCTCGACCCGGTCGACCCAGCCATGACCGAGCCTGGCTTCAAGGTGTTCCACATCCAGGAGGTCGACTTTCGGTCCACCTGCCCGACCTTCGTGGCCTGCCTGAGCGAGCTGCGCGACTGGTCGGACGATCACTCCGACCACGTGCCGATCATCATCCACCTCGAGGCCAAGGACGGTGAGATCCCCGACCCGCTCGACCTCGACTTCGTGCAGCCGATCCCCGTCAGCGAAGGCACCTTCACCGCCCTCGAGGCCGAGATCCGATCAGTGCTGCCCGACGATCGCATCGTCACCGGCGCGGACGTGCAGGGCGACCACGACACGCTCGGAGCTGCAGTGGCGGCCGACGGCTGGCCCGACGTCGACGAGCTGCGGGGTCGGTTCGTCTTCGTCCTCGACGACCACGGCGCCAAGCGAGATCTCTATCGGGCCGTGCACCCCGACACCCGTGACCGGCTGATCTTCGTCGACGCCCAGCCGCCGGAAGACGACGCCGCCTTCACCGTGCTGAACGATCCGCTGGTCGACGGGGACCGCATCCGTGAGCTGGTGCGGGCGGGCCTGCTGGTCCGCACCCGCACCGACGCCGACACGGTCGAGGCCCGTAGCGGCGACACCGCCAGGCGCGAGGCGGCCTTCGCCAGCGGCGCCCAGATCGTGAGCACCGACTACGAGCGCGCCGACCCTCGCTGGCCCGCCTTCGTGGTCACGCTGCCCGGCGAGCGCGAGGCCCGCTGCAACCCGGTCTCAGCACCGCCCGGCTGCGAGCTCCCGTAGCGGAGCGGCCCCGCCCTGACCGCCCGCACCACCACCACCACCACCACCACCACCACCCGAACCGGGGTGCGAAAGGGCCCGTTCCTGGGTCCTTTCGCACCCCGGTTCGTGAGGTGGCCGCCCCCGCTGCGAACCGGGGTGCGAAAGGGCCCGTTTGTGGGTCCTTTCGCACCCCGGTTCGTGGGAGCGGCCGGGCAGGGGGGCGGGCCGCGGTCGTGCCCCCTATCGGTCGAGGTAGCTCTCGGCCCGGACGACGCGACCGAGACGGTGGTAGGCGTGCAGCGGGCTGAGCAGGTGGACGGGCCGGTCAGGCGGGAAGGCGAGCAGCTCGCGCACCTCGTAGGCGATCGAGAAGATGCGCAAGCGGTCACGCTGGTTCGGGTAGGCGAAGAGCTTCGGGTAGCTCTCGGCCAGCCATCCCGGCACCTCGGCATAGTCCGCTGCGTGTGTGCGGCGCTCCATCCGCTCGGCTACGTGCAGCTGGGGGTAGGCGCACACGCGCAGCACGATGTCCAAGTCGAGGTCGCTCGGGCCCGGGCGGGCCCACTCCACGTCGAGCAGCGCGGTGACCGCGCCTTCGTGCCAGAGCACGTTCTCGAAGGTGACGTCGCCGTGCACGAGCGTGCCCGCGATGTAGGGGTGCAGCGCAGGCGCGCCGCTGCGCACCATGTCGGCCGCCTCGTGCAGGAGCAGCGGGTCGGCGTGCTCGAGCCGGGCCGCCTGCTCCAGAGCGGCGAGGACGGGCGCGGTCGGGTCCTCGGCTCCCACCTCCAGCAGCTGGGGGGCTCCGACGATCGGCGGCAGGTCTGTCGGCGCCGGGGTGCTGTGGAGCGCGACGAGCCGCTTGGCCAGCTGGGCCACAGCGCTGCGCCGCTCATCGGATGTGAGGTCCGGCCACTGGTGGGCCAAGGGCCTGCCCGGCACGCGCTCGGACACGATCCAGTCCTCGCCCTGCCGGTGGCCCTGGGCCACGATGCGCGGGTACCCCACCGCCGGCGGCAGGGCGTCGGCGATCACCGTCTCTCGCGCCAGGCGGTTGTCGTGCGACCGGTTCACCCGGATCACGTGGGTGGCGCTGAGCCAGACCTCGTTCGTGACGCTGCTCGCTCGCTCCAGCGGGACGCGCGGGTCGAGCCCGGCGCCGCGCAGCGCGGTGCGGGCCCGCAGCTCCGCCAGGGCCGTCCCCTTCTCGCCGTTCGTCATCGACCTGCTCCCACCGTCCCAAGCTCGGGACAGGAGTGAACCTACTGCGCCGCCTCGGCCAGCACGGCGCTACCCAGGGCCGGCCAGGCTGTGCGGGCCCAGTCACCGAAGGCTTCGTCGGCCAGCCCGGCGCAGGCCACACCCGCTTCGGGGTCGACCCAGAGGAACGAACCGGATTGTCCGAAGTGCCCGAACGTCGCGGCGGAGGCTTCGGGCGGCATCCAGTGCGGCGCCTTGGTGCCGTGGAGCTCGAACCCGAGTCCCCATGGGTTCGGGGTCTGGCGGCCGAAGCCGGGGAGCACGCCGGAGAGCTCGGGCAGCTGCGCGCGTCGTCGCCTCGGCCAGCGTCTCCGGTGAGAGCACCCGTCCGGGTTCGAGCAGCTCCGCCGCGAACCGGAGGAGGTCGGTGATCGTGCTGCGCCCGCTGTGAGCGGGGGAGCGGGCCACGGTCGTCGCCGTCATGTCGAGCGGCGCGCACACGGCCTCGGCCAGGTACTCCCCGAAGACCATCCCCGACCGCTCGGCCACCAGGTCCCCCAGCACCTCGAAGGCCGCGTTCCCGTAGATCCGCCGCCGCCCCGGCTCGGCGATGGGCGCGGCACCGTCGAAGGGCAGCCCGGAGGCATGGCACAGCAGCAGCCGGACCGTGCTCCCCGGCGGACCGGCCGCCTCGTCCAGGGCGACGACCTCCTCCTCGACCGCGACCAGCACGGCCACGGCCGTCAGCATCTTCGTGACCGACGCCAGCTTGAACACCCGTCCGGCGTCACCTGTGGTCTGCGGGTCTCGGCCCGGGCGCATCCAGCCCGCGGCGCGATGCTGCCCTGGCCACGCCTCGACCTGGTCGAGCGCAGAGACCACGAGTCAGTCGAACTCGGTGACGAGGTGCTCGTAGATGCCGTAGCCCGCCACTCCGTCGCACTCGAGCCGCATGGGCGTCTCGTGCACCGCGACGGGCTGATCCTCGGCCGGACGGACTGGGATGGACCCGCCCGCCCGGGTACCGGTCAGGACCAGCTGGCCCCCGCCGGCCAGGCGCAGCTGCAGGTCGTAGCGCTCGGCGCCTCCGTCCGCGGACCGGGTCAGGTTGCGGGCCGCGGCGACGATGTAGTCCGGGCCGTCAGCGTGCTGCACGTAGCCGTTGACGGTCGTGACGTCGTTGTGGCTCTGCACCTCGAACAGGTTGAAGCCCCGGCCGTCGGCGAGGAAGCCGGTGACCCAGTGCCACTGGTGCAGCCCCGCCCAGTGCCGGAAGCCCCACGAGTGGTCTCGCTGGCCGAAGCCGTCGAAGCGGATGCGCCGGCCGGCCAAGATGAGGTCCCCGGTGACGCGGCAGGTCTGCTCGTAGTGGCCCCACGCCACCGCCTTGGGAAGAGCGCCTCCGGGGTGGGCGTCATAGGAGACGGTGGGCCCGGTGCCGTGCCACTCGAGGTGAGCGCTGCTGTCGCTGTCGGTCAGCTGCACAGCCCACGCCTGGCCGGAGGCCAGCATGCGGTAGGTGAGGCCGTCGACAGCCATGACGTCCCAGTCCGTGGGCGGGATCTCGAGGAGCTCGCGGCCGTAGGCGTAGACAAGGGCGCCGTCGTGCCAGACGAGCATGCCTGCGCTCACCCGGCCGGCGTTGGCCTGGACGGCGATCCGGGTCATGAGGAAGGTGCTCGTGGCCGGGTCCCACGCGTTGAAGTACAGAGAGTCGCTCCAGTGGGGCGACGGGTCCTCGACCGGGTGGAGGCGCTCGTCCGCGTCGCTGATCGCAGATGTGCCGCTCACGACTTGTCCCAGACCATGGCCATCTTGCCGTCGCCACGGAGCAGCTCGATCGGGTCGTTCTTGTCGATGTGGCCGATCAGCCCGAAGTACACGCCGTACCCGCACAGGCTGCTGCAGGCGCTGGTCGAAGCCCGGCCGCGATCTCGCGGGGGATGCCGAGCTGCTGGTTCTCCTGCTGGCGGATGTAGCCGGCGCAGTAGTTCATGGCGATGCCGACGCGCCGCTCGTCGGTGCTGTTGGCGCCGCCGCCGTGCCAGAGGCTGCCGTGCCAGACGAGCACGCTGACCCGCGCGGCATCTCGGCCGGGATCGAGTCGTAGGGCTGGCCGTAGATCGGGTGAGGCGTCAGCCTTGTGGGAGCCCGGGATGATCCGCGTGGCGCCGTTGGCCTCGGTGAAGTCGGTGAGCGCCCACATCGTGTTGCAGACCGTCGGCGGGTGCGGCTTCGGGATGCGGCATGAGCTGGTCGTCGGCGTGGATCGGCTGTGGCGGTCTCGCCGGGGCAGATGGCGATCGACGAGAGCGAGGAGATGAGGCAGCCGCGGTCGAGCACGCCCTCCACGATCGGCAGCACGTTCGGGTGCACCGGGATGCGCTCGAACACCTTGCCGTGCACGAGCAGGTTGTAGATGCGGACCGTGTGCGCTGCCCTCGAAGTCGTTCTGGGCCGGCACGATCCCGAGGTCGACCTCGAGGCGCAGAAGCTCCTCCTGGATCTCGTCGAGGAGGTCGGGCTCGATGGCGTCCTCGACGATCGTGTAGCCGTCCTCGTCGATGCGGGCGCCGTGTGCGGCGAGCTGCTCTGGCGTCACGTTGCGAAGGTAGCCGGATAGGTTCAGGACCATGTCGATCTACGACCACCAGCTGCAGGCTCTCGACGGCACCTCCTTCGATCTCCACGAGCTCGAGGACAAGGCGCTGCTCATCGTGAACGTCGCCTCGAAGTGCGGGCTCACACCGCAGTACGAGGGCCTCGAGAAGATCCACGAGCAGTACGCCGACCAGGGCTTCTCCGTGCTCGGCGTTCCGTGCAACCAGTTCATGGGCCAGGAGCCGGGCACCTCCGAGGAGATCGCCACCTTCTGCTCGACGACCTACGGCGTCACCTTCCCGCTGGCCGAGAAGGTCGAGGTCAACGGCGAGGGCCGGCACCCGCTGTACGACGAGCTCACAGCGGTGCCCGACGCCGACGGCAAGGACGGCGACGTGGCGTGGAACTTCGAGAAGTTCCTCGTCGCTCCCGGCGGCGCGGTCACCCGCTTCCGCCCGCAGGTCGAGCCGGAGGACCCGGCCCTCGTCGGGGCCATCGAGGCTGCCCTGCCGGGCTGACCGGGCGGTGGGGCGATGCAGGCCCGGCGGGGGCGCGCCGGTAGCCTGGTGCGGAACATCATGAACGACACCGACACCGACATCGACCCCTCCCTCAGCGTGGACGACCAGCAGACCCTCACCTTCGAGTCCCTCGGCGTGTCCGCCGAGCTCGTCAAGGTTCTCGCCGACCAGGGCATCAACGAGCCCTTCGCCATCCAGCGCCTGGCCATCGCCGACGCCCTCGCCGGCCGCGACGTCTGCGGGAAGGCCAAGACCGGTTCGGGCAAGACGCTCGCCTTCGGCCTGCCCCTTCTCGCAGCGCCTGGCCCCGGCCGAGCCCCGCAAGCCCGCGCGGCCTCGTCCTGTGCCCCACCCGCGAGCTGGCCCTGCAGGTCCACGACGTGCTCGCCCCGTTGGCCAAGTCCGTCGGCAGCAGGGTCGTCGCCGTGTACGGCGGGGCCGACATGAACAAGCAGATCAAGGCCCTGGCCGGCGGCGTCGAGGCGATCATCGCCACACCCGGCCGCCTGATCGACCTCGTCGAGCGCAAGGAGGTGGAGCTCGGCGGCCTGGAGATCGTGGTCGTCGACGAAGCCGACCGCATGGCCGACATGGGCTTCCTGCCGCAGGTCGAGTGGCTGCTCCGCCACGTCGACAACCAGCACCAGACGCTGCTCTTCTCCGCCACCCTCGACGGCGTCGTCGATGGGCTCATCAAGCGCTACCAGCACGACCCCGTGTACCACGAGGTCGCATCCAGCACGGT
Source organism: uncultured Microthrixaceae bacterium (assembly GCA_963846555.1). Classification (GTDB taxonomy): domain Bacteria; phylum Actinomycetota; class Acidimicrobiia; order Acidimicrobiales; family VFJN01; genus VFJN01. The sequence goes on along the minus strand of CAWJWI010000004.1, from coordinate 2,227,701 downwards.
CACCGTCGACGCCATGCTGCACCGCTTCGTCGCCGTCCACGAGATGGACAAGGTGAAGGTGGCGGCCTCGATCGCCCGCAGCAGCGGTCGGGTCCTCGCCTTCACCAACACGAAGCGCGTGCGCCGACCGCCTTGCCGCGGCGCTCAACGACGAGGGCGTGAAGGCCGCCGCCATCCACGGCGACCTGCGGCAGGGCCAGCGCGAGGACGCTCTGCGGGACTTCACCGAGCGGCAAGCTCAAGGTCATGGTGGCCACCGACGTGGCTGCCCGCGGGCTCCACATCGACGACGTCGACGTCGTCATCCACTACGACCCTGCGCCCGACCACAAGACGTACCTGCACCGCTCCGGCCGCACGGCCCGGGCCGGCTCGAAGGGCCTGGCCGTGAGCCTCGTCGATCTGGAACGAGGAGCTGCACATCAAGCGGCTCCAGAAGCGCATCGGCGTCATCCAGCCCATCACCGAGATGTTCTCGAACGATGCCCGGCTGGCCGACCTCTCCTCCTGGGAGCCCGGCACCGAGTGAGGGGCGGCTCTACGGTTCGATCATGGAACCCGAACGAGCTGCGGCGTCAGATCTGGATCCGACCGAGGTCGGGCTCTTCTCCTACCTGGTCTTCTCCAAGCTGGAGGGTGCCGTCACCTCGGCCATGATCCACCTCGGTGACCGGCTCGGCCTCTACCGGGCGCTCGCCGAAGCGGACGCTCCGGTGTCGACGGCGGACCTGGCCGCCAAGGTCGGGCTCGACGAGCGGTGGGTTCGCGAGTGGGCCTACAACCAGGGGGCTGCGAAGGTCATCGCGCTGGACGAGGACGAGCGCCTGTCGATCAGCCCCGTCGCGGCTGCGGTGCTGGCCACGCCGGAGCACCCAGCCTTCGGGATGGGCAGCTTCCACCACCTGCCGCAGACGATGGGCACCATCGATCGGCTGCCTGAGGCGTTCCGGAGCGGACTCGGGCTGGCGTACGACGAGCACGGGCCCGAGTGCGCGGAGGGGATCGCCCGAGGGTTCGAGCCATGGATGCTCGCCAACCTCGTTCCGGTGGTGCTTCCGTCCCTCGACGGGGTCGTGGAGCGGCTCGAGGCGGGAGCCCATGTGATCGACGTCGGATGCGGCGCCGGCGGCGTGGCACTGCACCTCGCCACGGCCTTCCCGACCAGCACCGTCACCGGTTACGACATCTCGCAGCACGCCCTCGGGCTGGCGCGCGAACGCCAAGCCGAGGCCGGAGTGTCCAACGCCTCGTTCCTCGACCCGCGTCGATCGCCTCTCCCCGTCGACGGATCGGCCGGCCTCGTTCTGACGTTCGACTGCATCCACGACATGACCGACCCGGCCGGCGTCATGGCCGCCATCCGCGGCGCCGTGGCCGAGGACGGCACCTGGCTGCTCGTCGACATAAAGGCTCAGGACACCTACGCGCAGAACGTGGCCAAGAACCCGATGGCACCTCTCATGTACGGCATCAGCGTCCTCAGCTGCATGTCGTCGGCCCTCTCCGAGCCAGGAGGCGCCGGTCTGGGCACGCTGGGCCTGTCGGCCGCCAAGGCCGAGGAGCTGGCCCGGGCCGCCGGCTTCACCAGGTTCCGCCGAGTCGAGATCGACCACCCCGTCAACGCCTTCTACGAGATCCGCCCGTAGGCGCCGCACCACCAGTGCGTGAACCTGCGCGAACTGTGTCTGACACAGTTCGCGCAGGGGGCTGACTTCTGCCGATGGGGGGTCGCCTCGTCGCGTACGGTCGGCCTCGTGGACGCGAGCGAGCGGGCGGGGGTGCTCGCTCGGGTCGCAGTGTCGCTGGCGGGTGGAGCCGGGGTGGCGCTGCCGGACTCGCTGCTTCTGTGGCACCTCGCCGGCGAGCGGCCCGTCGCGCCGGCCCGGCCGTCGTCCGACCCAGGACAGGAGCTGGGCGACGAGCTCGAGCGACTGCTGGACGAGCTGGCGCGCCGCCGCGGTGCGCACTTCACGCCCCCAGCCGTCGCCGACCGGGTCGCCGTGATGGCCATCGACCAACCCGGCCGGGTCGCCGATCCCGCGTGTGGTGGGGGAGCGATGCTGCTCGCCGCCGGGCGACGCCTCGTCGAGCTCGGTGCGCAGCGCGACGTCGTGGCCCGCGACCTCCTGTGGGGCGCCGACCTCGACCCGATCGCAGCCGCGACCACCGAAGCAGCCATCGCACTGTGGTCGGGCACCGCCCCGGCGCCGGGCCACGTCGTCGCCGGCGACACGCTGAGCGACGGCAGCGCCGTCTGGCCCACGGGCGCACCGCAGGACCACCGCGCCTGGACGCCGCGCTCGGGCTTCGACGCGGTGATCGGGAACCCACCGTTCCAGGGGCAGATGGCCCGCGACACGGTGCGCTCGCCCGCCGACGCGGCCCGCCTGACCGAGCGCTTCGGCGGCGCCGTCGCTGCGTACGTCGACACGGCGGCCCTGTTCCTGCTGGCCGGGGTCGAGCTGGCGCGGCCCGGCGGACGGGTCGCGCTCATCCAGCCGCAGTCGACCGTGGCCTCGCGTGACGCCAGCGGCGTCCGCGCCGCCTTGACCGAGCGGGCCCGTCTGGTTGACCTGTGGGCGCCGACCGAGCGGCTCTTCACGGCCAAGGTCCACGTCTGCGTCCCTGTCCTCCAGGTGGGGTCGCAGACCGGCTGGCCGTCCCTCGGCGCCGGCGCTGTCCGGGGAAGAGCCGGCGTCTCGGCCTCAGACCGGGTCTGGACCGACCGCCTCGCCGACGCTCGAGGTGTGCCGCCGGTCGACCTGCGGCCCGTGGCCACCGTCGGCGAGATGGCGACGGTGGTGGCCGGTTTCCGGGATGAGTACTACGGCCTGGTGCCGCACGTGCGCGAGGCGCTCGGCGATCCGGTGGCGCCGCTGGTCACCAGCGGGCTGATCGACATCGGCACCTCGCGCTGGGGCACGCGTCCGGCCCGGTTCGCCAAGCGGACGTGGGATCGACCCGAGGTCGACCTCGCCGCCCTGCGAGCTGGTGATGCCCGCATCGGCATCTGGGTGGACCGCGTCCGGAGACCCAAGGTCCTCATCGCCTCTCAGACGCGCCTTCTCGAGGCCGTCGCCGACGTCCGCGGCACATGGGTGCCGTCGACGCCGGTGGTCAGCGCTCTCCCGCACCAGCCGGAGGACCTGGCCCGCCTCGTGGCCCTCCTGTGCTCGCCACCAGCGTCGGCGTGGGCTGCGCGTCGCGCCGTCGGGACGGCGCTGTCCGCGCGACGCGTTCCGGGTCTCGGCCCAGCTGGTGGCCGACATCCCCGTGCCGGCGGACCGCCACGCCTGGTCCCGGGCGGCCGAGCTCCTGAGCGCCGGTGACCTGGCCGCGTTCGCCGAGGCCGCCACCACGATGTTCGATCTGAGCCCTGTGCAGCACCGCGGCGTCGCTGGCCTGGTGGTGGGAGCGGGCAAAACCGACCTGGCCTCCGGTCGAACAGGTTCGGTAGGGTCTCGCCGACATCAGGAGTGGCCCGGCAACGGGTCCGGCAACCTGGGACGGACACCCAAGGTGCTCTTCTCCACGCAGGTGGGGGGATGTGGTCCCGGCGACGGGGCAACGAAGTGTTCGGGTCCTCGCCCGAAGAAGGGTGTCCACTCCCGCAGAGCGAGAGCAGGAGGTGGACGTGACGGCAGCGCCGGTGGGCGAGCGGGCATCGGGGGCATGGCTCCCAGGTGACCCGCCCGGCCAACGTCAGTTCCTGGCCTTCGGTGAGCGCGCCTTCGCCCTCGAGGGCGGCGGGGTGCTGCGGGGCGTCGAGCTGGCCTACGAGACCTGGGGAACGCTGAACGAGGACGCCTCCAACGCGGTGCTCGTCTGCCACGCCCTCACCGGCGACAGCCATGCCGTGGGCCCGCTCCTCCCCGGCCACCCGCAGGCGGGCTGGTGGGACGGCCTCATCGGACCCGGCAAGGGCATCGACACCGACCGCTGGTTCGTGGTCTGCGCCAACGTGATCGGCGGCTGCCAGGGCAGCACTGGCCCGGCCAGCGCCCATCCCGACGACGGCGAGCCGTGGGGGAGTCGCTTCCCGGTCGTGTCGGTGCGCGACTGGGTGCGCACGCAGGCCTCGCTCGCCGACCACCTCGGGGTCAGGCGGTGGCACAGCGTCGTGGGCGGATCGATGGGCGGGATGCAGGCCCTCGAGTGGGCGCCTCATGTTCCCCGAGCGCGTGCAGGTCGATCGTTCCGATCGCCACCGCGCTGGCGGCCAGCGCCCAGCAGATCGCGTGGTGGTCGACAGGCCGCCGCATCATCCGGATGGACCCGCGCTGGCGAGGCGGCGACTACTACGACGCCGCGTCGGGGGACGGTCCCCACGAGTCGCTGTCGATCGCCCGCATGGTCAGTCAGATCACCTTCCGGAGCGACGACGTGTTCACCCGCCGCTTCGGTCGGGAGGTGGTCGAACCGCTCGACGGGGGCTTCTCGCTCTGGCAGCGCTTCGAGGTCGAGCGCTACCTCGAGTACCACGGCGACAAGCTGGTCCGGCGGTTCGACGCCAACACCTACCTGCTCCTCACCAAGGCCATGGACCTGCACGACGTCGGCCGAGGTCGGGGTGGCGTGGAGCGGGCCTTGGCCCGCCTCCGAGCCCCGGTCCTCACCATCGGCGTCGGGAGCGACATCCTCTATCCGCTCTACCAGAGCCAGGAGATCGTCGACCTGGCCCTCGCCTCGGGGTCGACGCTCGCTCGCGTCGAGCTGGACGGCCCCCATGGCCATGACGCCTTCCTGATCGAGCACGAGCAGGTCGGCCCTCCCCTCAGCGCCTTCCTCGACGACGTGGAGAACCGTGATGCCTGACACCGATCCGCCCCACCTCGAGACGACGGCGGTGACCGCCGGCCGCTCGTCCAGCCGCGACTCGCTGGCGCCGGTGCTGTTCCCGTCGACCACCTACGCCGTCGACACGGTCGCCGAGCAGGCCGAGATGGTCGCCTCGGCGCGGCCCCAGAAGCTGTACTCCCGCTTCGGGAGCCCGACGGTCCGCGAGTTCGAGGACGCTGTCGCCGCCCTGGAGGGCGCAGAGGCGGCTCTGGCCTCGGCGTCGGGCATGGCGTCGGTGACAGCTGTCGCTGCTCGGCCTCTGCTCCTCCGGCGACCACATCGTGGCCACGCGGCAGATCTTCGCCGTCACCTACGGCCTGCTCGCCATGCACCTGCCTCGCTTCGGCATCGACGTCACCCTCGTCGACGGCACCGACGCCGATGCCATCGTCGCGGCCATCATCCCCGGCCAGACGCAGGTGGTCCTCGTCGAGACGCCGGCCAACCCGGCGCTGAGCCTCGTCGACCTCGACGCCGTCGGCGCCATCTCCGGTCCGATCACCGTCGTCGACTCGACGTTCGCCACGCCCGCAGTGCAGCGGCCGCTCGACCACGGCGTCGACCTCGTGCTGCACTCGGCGACGAAGGGCATCGCTGGTCACAACGACTCGCTCCTCGGCGTTCTCGCCGGCAACGCCGACCTCATCGATCCGATCTGGGCGTGGCAGTCGGCCATGGGCGGCCAGGCGTCGCCGTTCGACGCCTGGAACGGCATCCGCGGCATCCGCACCCTGCCGGCGCGCGTCCGGCAGCAGAGCGAGTCGGCTCTCCAGCTGGCGACGTTCCTCGAAGGGCACCCGGGCGTCGACTGGGTGTCGTATCCGTTCCTGCCCAGCCACCCCCAGCACGATCTGGCCCGCCGGCAGATGCGGACTGGCGGCACCGTCATCGCGGTCGCAGGTGGCGGGCGGGGCCGCCGGAGCGACCCGCTTCGTCGAAGGCTGCCAGATCGCCAGGATCGCGCTGTCGCTGGGCGGACCGGAGACGCTGCTGACGCACCCAGCGACGTTCGCGGCCCGGTACACGCCTGCCGAGCGGGCCGAGCTCGGCATCACCGACGGGCTCATCCGCATCTCCGTCGGCCTCGAGCACCCCGACGACCTCCAGGCCGACCTCGTCCAAGCGCTCGACGCGCTCTAGCCGCCGAAGAACTTGGCCAGGGCCTCCGAGTTCTCAGGGGACCCGACCATCCGCGGGAACTCGGCGTCCTCTCGCTGGCGAGCGGCCCGGACGGCGTCGAGGCGAGCGGCGACCATGAGGCGCTTGGTGGTCTGCAGCGAGTCGACGCCCATCGCGCCGATCTCGCGGGCCATGGCCATCGTCTCCTCGAGCAGGTCGTGGGGCGGGCACACCTTCCACGCCAGCCCGCACGCCACCGCCTCCTCGGCTGACATCCACGATGCCGTGAAGATGAAGTGGGCCGCGGCCTGCCAGCCCATGCGCTGGGGCAGGAGCAGGCTGCCAGCGGCCTCGGTCGTGACGCCGAGCGTCATGAACGGCACCTTCAGCCGGGCGCCCTCGGCGATCCACACGATGTCGCAGTAGGGGAGGATCGTGGCTCCGATGCCGAGCCCGATGCCGTTCACGGCGGCGAGGAGCGGCTTGTCGAACGCCTCCAGCACCGGGATGAGCCCCCGGTAGCCGTGCAGCTCGTCATCGCCGTGGTCGGGCGGGCGGGTCCATCATCTCGCCCAGGTCCTGCCCGGCGGTGAAGGCCCGTCCCGTCCCGGTCAGCACGATGCAGCGGATGGCGGGATCGGCCTGGGCGGCGACGAGCGCGTCGCGCGTGGAGTCCCACATCTCGTCGTTCAGCGCGTTCAGCGCGTCCGGCCTGTTCCAGGTGAGCAGGCGCACGCCGTCGCCGTCGGTGATCTCGAGGAGGCTCATGACCTGACACTGTGTCAGGCGATGCCGGAGATGATCGAAGTGGAGCGCTACCGGGAGCTGGCCGACCAGACCGTGGGTCGGACCATCGCGGCGGTGCACGCCCCCGACGCCTGGTACCTGAAGAGGGGGACGACCGCCGAGCAGCTGGACGGAGCTCTCGTGGGCCGCTTGGTCACGGGAACGCGACGGATCGGAAAGCTCTTGCTCCTCGAGACCGACGGCCCCACCCTCGGCCTGCGCTTCGGCATGACGGGCCGCCTCTCCGTCGACGGGCGGGCCGCCATCGAGAAGCTCGAGTACGAGTACGCCCGCCCGACCGACGACCCTCGGTGGAACCGGTTCGGCCTCGAGTTCGGTGGCGGCGGGGAGCTCCACATCGTCGACTCCCGGCGTCTCGGCGGTGTGGAGCTGGAGCCCGACGAGTCCCACCTCGGGGTGGATGCGCTCGGCGTCGGCGCAGCCCAGCTCCGCCACCTCCTGACCGACCGGCGAGCCCCGCTGAAGGCGTGGCTGCTCGACCAGAGCCGCCTGGCGGGTGTCGGCAACCTGATCGCCGACGAGACCCTGTGGCGAGCCGGTCTCGATCCGGCGCGCTCGGCCGGGTCGCTCGACGCGCGCGAGGTGCGCCGCCTGCACAAGCACCTCCAGGCCACCATCCGGGAGCTGACGGCCCGCGGCGGCAGCCACACAGGCGACCTGCACGTGGCGCGCGTCCGCGGCGCGACGTGCCCGCGGGACGGCACGCCCCTCGAGCGGCGCACGATCGGGGGCCGCACGACCTACTCGTGCCCGAGGCACCAGCGGTAGGAGCTGCCGGCCTGGCTGGGACGGCTGGGGGTCGAGCATTACCCTGACGCCTCCATCCAGGTAGGAGGCGGAGCTGATGCGAGGGCCAGCACGAGCGGGACGGATCGTGGCGCTCCTCGCGGCCCTCGTGGCGGTGGTTGCCGTCCTCGCCATCGCTCCCATGGCGCCGAGCAGCGCGGCTCCCGCTCAGGAGGACTGCTCCACCACGACCCTCCTCGAGCCCTGCACGCCCTCGTCGAGCGACGACGGGACGACCACCACCGAGGGGGAGGAAGCCCAAGAGGAGACGACCACGACGGCCGACGAGCCCACTCCCACCACAGACGGCGACCGCCCAACCTCGACCACGGCCGCCGCGGTCGTGGAGACGACGACCACGCTCAGCGTCACGACCAGCTCGAACGTCCTCATCCCGGGCGATGGCACGGCGGGCGCCGAGTCGACCACTACGACGGTCACGACCGCCACGACCGTGGATGACGGCGGGCCGAGCGACGGCACGCTGATCGCCCTCGTGATCGTCGGCCTCATCGTCATCGCGCTCGTCGTCTCCGTGCTCACGTGGCGCTACCTGGTCGCGACTCGGCCCCCGCTCCGCGAGGCGGACGCCGACCCCTCCTCCGCTGGATAGGGTCGAGCCATGGCTGAGCCGCTCGACACCGACGCCATGATCAAGCGCTTCCAGGACCGGGCCCACGCGGTCCGCAGTCGCCCGCTCCCGCCGGTGGCCGGCGACGAGCGCACCCGCTTCATCGAGCAGGCCCAGGTCGACTTCCAGGACTTCGCCATCATCGGTGACGCCCAGGCGTCGATCGAGGACGGCGTGCTCGTCCTGCGGGTCGACCTCCGACCCTCAGCCTGACCTTGGCAGCAGGCGGTCGCTTCGAGCAGGCGATCGCCGCCATCGACGCGGTCAACGCCGACGACCCGAACACGATCGAGGTGGGGGGCGAGGTGCGGCCCAAGGAGCTGGCCCACGCCGAGCTCATGACGAGCTGGGTGCGTCGGCTCGACCCCGACGCCGACGAAGCCCAGCTCCTCGCCGCCCGGGCCCACCACCTGCGACGGTGGAGCCTGCCCCGCAGCAGCCATCCAGACGGCCGAGCCGGCTACCTGCGCTGGCGCACGGCCCTGCGCAAGCAGCACGCGGTCGAGCTGGCCGCCCTGCTGACCGGTGTCGGGTACGACGACGCCACCGTCGGGCGGGCCCAGGCCATCGTCGGCAAGGTGGGGTTGGGCACGGACCCGGCCGTGCAGGTCCACGAGGACGCGCTCTGCCTCGTGTTCCTGGAGACCCAGCTCGCCCGCACGGCTGAGCAGCTCGGCGACGACAAGGTCGTCGACGTCGTTCGCAAGACGGCCGCCAAGATGAGCCCGGCTGGCCTGGCCGCAGCTGCGACCCTGGCCCTGGGCCCCCGAGAGCGGTCCCTCCTCGAGCGGGCGCTGACCGAGCCGGGCTGAGCGCTCGGGCTACCCGCGGGCGCCGGAGCGGTTGATGGCGGTGTCGTCGGTGCCGAGGTAGCTCTCGATGACCGCAGGATGGTCCAGAACCTCTTCGGGAGTGCCCTGGGCGATCACGCCGCCCAGCTCCAAGGCCACCATCTCGTCGCAGATCGTGCGCAGAAGGGGCATGTCGTGCTCGATGACCACGACCGAGCAGCCGATCTGCTCCCGCACCCGGATGAGGAGGGGGCCCAGGGCCTCGGTCTCCTTCTGAGCCACGCCGCCCGAGGGCTCGTCGAGCATGAGGACCTTCGGGTCCTGGGCCAGGATGCAGGCCAGGTCCACGATGCGACGGGTGCCGGTGGACAGCTCGCCTGTCAGCTTCTGTCGGAAGGCCCCCAAGCCCATCAGGTCGACGAGCTGATCGACCTTGGCCGCGACAGCCAGCTCGCTCTCGTAGGAGGCGGGCAGCTGGAAGGCGGCCGCAACGAGGTTCGTGGAGTCGAGGTGTCGCTCGCGGGCCACGGCGATCGTCTCCGCCACCGTCAGGGTCGGGTAGAGCAGCGCGTCCTGGAAGGACCGGGCCACTCCGCCTCGGGCTCGTTCGTGGGGCGCCCACTCGGTGACATCGTGGCCGCGCACGTAGATGCGGCCGGCGTCGATCTCGAGGAAGCCTGAGATGCAGTCGACGAGGGTGGTCTTGCCGGCTCCGTTGTGGCCGATGAGGCCGAGGATCTGGCCCTCCCGGAGCTGCAGGTCGACGTCGTTGACGGCTGTGATGCCGCCGAAGCGCTTCGTGAGGCCGCGGCACTCGAGCAGCACCGGAGCGTCCTCGGCGATGGCGGATCGTGCGGGGACGGCTGGCGTGGTGGTGGATGGGGTCGTGTCGTCGTCGCTCGCCGCGTCGCCGGCCGAGGCTCCGGCGATGAACACCGAGCGCAGGATGTCGGGCCGGTCGAGGAGCTCGGAGGTGGGCCCGGTGAACCGGACCTCGCCCTTCTCCATGAAGACTGCTCGCTCGGCCAGGTTGAGGGCCACGTTGACGGACTGCTCGACGATGACGATCGTCGTGCCCCGGCGGTGGATCTCGCGAACCACCTCGAGCAGCTGGCCCACGATCGTGGGGGCCAGGCCGAGGGAGAGCTCGTCGATCATGAGCACCTCGGGACGCGTCATCAGCGCTCCGCCGAGGGCGAGCATCTGCTGCTCGCCACCGGACAGGTTCCCGGCCATCTGGGTGGACCGCGACTTCAGGATGGGGAACAGGCTCTCGACTTCGGCCTTGGCCGCCTCGAGCCGGTCCTGGTCCTTGCGGATGAGCCAGCCGGCCAGGCGCAGGTTCTCGGCCACCGTGAGCGTCGGGAAGACGCCCTTGCCTCCTGGCATCAGGGAGATGCCGCGGTGGGTGGTCACGTCAGCTGAGAGCGAGGTGATGTCCTCGTCCTTGAAGGTGACCGTGCCGCTCTTCGGGCGGACAAGCCCGCAGATGCCCTTGAGGAGCGTCGACTTGCCCGCACCGTTCGTGCCGAGCAGGGCGACGATCTCGCCCTGCGTCACGTCGAAGTCGACATCGAAGAGGATCTGCACTGGCCCGTAGGCCATGTCGACGCCCCGGCAGGACAGGAGCGTGGTGCCGGCCGCTGGAGTGGCGGAGCCGACCTCGCCGAGACCGTCGGTCCCGATCTGGGTGCGGTCGGCGTCTTCGGGCAGGGGCACCTCGATGGTCGGATCGGGCGCTCCGCCGTTGGTGCCGGACGCGATCAGCGGCGCGCGGCGCCGGCCGCTCTGGACGGGGCCGGCCCCGTTGCTCGACGTGGCCATCAGCGTGCTCCCACCGGCTCGTCCTCTTCAGCCCACTCGTCTTCGGCTGCGGCGAGCGGTGCCGTCTCAGGCGCGCTCAGCGCTCCCTGTAGGAGCCCGACCTCGTTGGAGGCGTGGCCCTTGGTCTCGTCGCGCTTGTCGGCCACCAGGCTGGGCACGAGGATGTTGCGGCGCTCGGCCACCCGGATGAGGGCTCGGTCACGCAGGTTGTAGAGCAGCTGGCCGATTCCGCCGGGCAGGACCAGCAGCACGAACAGCAGCACGCCGCCAGTGAGGAACGGGCGGATGTCGCCCAGGGCCGTGATCGTCTCGATGTAGCGGAACAGCAGCACCCCGATCACGGCGCCGGCAACCGATCCGAGGCCGCCGATGACGGCGGTGGCGAACAGGTTCAGAGAGTCGTACGGCGGGTACGTGCCCGCCTCCACACCGGTGAGCAGCTGCACGTGCAACCCGCCGGCGACGCCCGCGATGGTGCCGGCGAGCAGGAAGGCGGCCAGCTTCACGTTCGTGGTGGGGACGGCTGCGGCATCGGCTGCCCGCTGGTTGTCCCGCGTGGCGATGATGACGCGACCCGAGCGGGCCTTGCGCACACCCGCGGCGGCGAGGATCGACAGCCCGAGGAAGGCCAGGCAGAAGACGTACATGTTGTAGCCGTCGGTCAGCTCGATGCGCTCCCAGAGGAGCGGTCGGTCGACGCCGCTGGGCAGGATCGACGGGAAGTTGTTCACGTTGATGATGTACTTGTCGAGGGCCACGGCCAGAGCCAGCGTCGTCACCGCGAGGAACAGGCCGCGGATGCGCAGGGCGGGCAGGCCCACGAGCAGGGACACCAGCGCCCCCGCCGCGCCCGAGGCCACGAGCACCAGCAGCAGGTCGGTGTTGTGGTCGGAGATGAGGTTGCCGGCGACGAGGGCGCCCACGCCCACGATGGCGAACTGACCGAGGCTGATGTGGCCGCCCCATCCCGTGAGGATGACGAGCGACACCGCGGCCATGGCCCACACGATGGCCAGGGCGGCGAGGTACTGGTTGCTCGGCCCCCAGGTGGCGGGCACGAGCAGCATGAGGAGGCCGGCGATGCCGAGGACGGCGCGCTTGGTCCACAGGACCTCTGGGAGCCGTCTGAGCTCCTCCGGGATCGGTTTCAGCACGGCCGTGGCCGACCACGACGAGCCCGCCGAATCCTCCGCCCGGGAGAGCTTGCCCCGCTGCAGCAGCAGTGCGGCCAGGATCACGACGAGGAAGATCATGTTCTGGAGGGTGGGGGACCCACTGGTGTTCCAGCGCACGACCGACTCGACGACGCCGAGGCCGATGCCAGCCGCGAAGGCGATGGGCAGCGACTCCATTCGGGCCACCACGGCGGCAGCCAGGGCGGGCAACAGCACCACCGGGCCGGTCGAGGCCACGCCCGGCACGACGCCCTGGAACGGCGCCTTGAGCACGAAGGTGAGGGCGGCCAGGCCGCCGGCGATCATCCAGACGATGGTCGACAGGCGCTTGATGGGGATGCCGAGCAGCAAGGCCCGGTCCGCGTTCTCGGCGGCGGCTCGCACGGCGATGCCCACGTCGGTGCGGAGCAGGAACCACGCCAGGCCCGCGAGCACAGGCGGGATGACCATGCCGATGAGGATCTCGTCGCCGGTGAGCGTCTTCACGCCGAGGTCGAAGGTGAGGTCGAGCGGGATGGTGAACCCGCCGGTGAGAGAGATGAAGCCGAGCACCTTCGTGGCGATCAGGAGCTCGATGACGCTGAGCACCTGGGCGATGCCGATGCTGGCCACCGTGAGGATGAGCCGCGACGACGTGCGGAAGCGGCGCACGAGCAGGTCCACCAGCGCGCCGGTGATGATGCCGATCACCACGCCGATCCCGAGGGCGAAGAAGAAGTTCACGCCCTTCTCGAGGTGCAGGCCGATGGCCGTGACCCCGGCCAGGCTGCCCATCGACCCGTAGGCGAAGTTGATGAACCGGTTGGTCCGGTAGATGAGGATGAGCCCCATCGCCAGGAGCGCCGTGACCGTGCCGACGATCATGCCGGCCACGACGATGCCGAACGGCGCCTTCTCGTCGAGGTACGGGCCGGTGCCCGGCATCGAGTAGACGGCGTAGGTCAGGAGGACCGCGAGCGGTCCGAGGATCGCGAAGCGGGCCAGCCGGGGCAGGTCGCTCCAGCGGTCGCGCAGGGTCTCCATCAGGTGGGCTTTCCAGGCTCGCCGCCGGGGATCTTGCCCGACTCCCAGCGGTCCTTGCCGCCCAGGTAGGCGCCGTTCTTTCCGTTGTAGGTGGAGATGGCGTTCGGGTCCCAGTAGATCTCACGGACGTCGTTGGCGGCCGTGCGATCGCCCTTGCCGAACTTCCAGAGGCCGATGGGCCCGAGCTTGGGGGGATAGGCGAACATCCCCGCCTCGAAGGTGGCCGGGTTGAGGGTCGGACCCGCACCCTGCAGGCCGATGGCGAGCATGTACATCTGGTAGTAGATGAGGTCCACCGAGAAGGCGGGCTCGTCCTGTCGGACGGACTTGTAGGCCGCGTAGGCGATCGTCTGGGTGGGCGGCACGAACCCGTTCAGGGCACTCACGCCGAACGCGTGCGACGCAAAGTTCTGGTTCCAGAGCTGGCCCACGATGTCGGCGTCGGTCAAGGCGGTGCCCACGATGATGAACTCGGGGTAGTACTTCTCCCGGTTGGCCACGCCCGAGATGAACACGGGGATGATCGGGTCGCAGCCGCAGACGATCGTGGTGATGTTGCGCTGCTTCATCTGGGCGATGATCGTCGTCGCCTGGTCCGACATGGTCGACAGGTCGAGGACGTACTTGTAGTTGAAGCCGGCGTCCTTGCCGGCGCCTTCGATGATGGCCCGGGCGTTGTCGACTGACTCCTGGTACCACGAGTTCTCGGGGGCGATCGTGGCGAACTTCCGCTGCCGGCCCTGGAGGGCCTTGCCGTCGCCGCCGTTGCCGCCGGCGTACACCGCAGGCTTGTCGTACAGGCGCTTCACCTGGTACTCGGCGGCCAGCTCGGAGACGATCGAGCCGTCGGTGGCGAGGCTCCACGCGAAGGGGGCCCGCTGCTCGTGCCAGGCGCGAGACAGGTACGGGGTGCCGAACCCGATGACCCCACGCTTGGCCAGCGCACCGGCGTAGGGCTCAGAGGTGGCCGACAGGTCGGCGAAGGCGCCGATCTCCTCCGCCACCCGGATCGCGTCGGCCTCCGCCTTGTCGCGGCCCTTGCCGAGGAGCTCGTTCGTGTTCGAGCCCTGACCGTCGTAGAAGACGATCTCGATCTTGCGGCCGTAGAACTGGAAGCGCTCGTTGAAGTAGTCGGCCAGCGCGGTGACCGTCTTGGTGACCGTGGACGGCGAGTCGACGAGCGATGCGCCGGCCAGGTCGGCCAACGTCTGCTGGAAGCCCCGCTCGTTGAGGACGCGGAAGGCGACCTTGATCGACGTGCCGCTGACGCCCTTGTGGCTGGCGCCCGCGTTGGCGCCGCTGAACTGGACGCAGGGTGGCGAGTAGGGGTCACCGGGGACCTGCTCGGCCCTATCCGGGCAGCCAGACGGCGGGGCGGTCGTGCCGCCGCCGGTCGTGCCGCCACCAGTGGTCCCGCCGTCGGTGCCGCCCGTCGTGCCGGCACCGCCAGTGGTGCCGCCCGTGCCGCCGTCGGTCGAGACGCCGGGCGCAGTGCCGTCGGTGCCCCCGCCGTCGGTCGTCAAGTCGGAGCCGGTCGGCACCTCGCCCGTGGAGAGGGATCCTGTGGTCTCGGGCACCTTCGAGGGCACCAGCACGGACAGCAGGCCGAGCAGCAGAACGAGCACCGCGAGCGGGCCGTAGCCCCGCATCAGGCGCTGCCAGACGCTGAAGTGGCCGCGCGGGGGCGCGGGGGAGGGGACAGGGGCGGACATCTAGGCCTCCAGGGGGATCTCGCGCTGGGCGCGAAGCATCTTGCGTCGGTCGCCTTCTGCAGTTGCGAGAAGGAGCAGCAGCCCGGCCGCGCCGACGGCGAGGAGGGCCCCGCCTCGGTCGCCCTCGAGGGCGGCGATGGACTGCGTCGGTGTAGGTGTGCTGGTTCCGCTGTTGCCGGTGCCGGTATCCACGGCCGGCGGTGAGGTGACGTCGATGGCGCCGGTGTCGAAGCCGCCGCCGGTGCCGAGGTCGGGGACGGCGCCGCCCAGGTCAGGGAGGACGCCGCCGAGATCGGGCAGCGGGGGCAGCACGCCCAGGCCGTCGAAGCCGCTGATGTCTGACGTCGTGGCCTGCACGCCGCCCAGCTCCAAGCTGAGCCGGCCGGCACCGCTGATCGTCGCCAGCGCCAGGTCGAGGACCGTCACGGCCGTCTTGCCGTTGTTGCCGAAGATGTCCTGCTCGGTCCCGCAGCCGTACTCGGCGAAGAGCTGGGTGAAGGTGTCTCGCACCGGGGCCAGGGCGGCGAGGAGCGGGGCGATGATGCCATCGCGCAGATCAGAGGGGATGACACCGATCTTCATCGGGTCGACGAACACGATGCCCTGGGCCACGCGCACCTTGGGAACCGTCAGCTGCAGGCCCACGGCGGTGAGGGTGTCATCGAGGATCCTCAGCTGCTCGAGGCCGTCGGCGGGGAGGGCGACGGGCTGGCCGGCGACGGTGAGGGAGCCGAGGCTGAACCGCCCGATGTTCTCGTTCACCTTGCCAGTGCGTTGGATGGCCTCCCAGCTCATGTCGCCGAGACGGATGAGGCCGTCGGGGAACAGTGGCGTGGCGAGCAGGCTCACGTTGAACAGCTCGGTGACGGCTCGTGCCTCGCGCTGGCCGGGAGCCACCACACCTGAGGTGGCCCGGCTCCGGCCCCCGGAGATGAGCGCCAAGCCCTTGTCGCCGGCGGGCGCCACCGTCGTGACAGCCTCGGCCCACGGGGCCTTGGTGGCTCGGGCGAACTTCTCGATGGCGCCCAGCTCGGCCTCGCGGGTGCCTTCGGCCGCGCCCGGGTCGTCAGAGGAGACCACCACCGGTTGGGGCTGCTCCTCCTCGGGGAGGGTGGCGTCGGCGCCTTCGCAGCCCTCGCCGGCGAGGGTGACGCCGATCACCCCGAGGTTGATGGCCTTGCTCTGGCCTTGAGCGGCGGTGTTCTGGTGACCGGCCACGGACTCGCCGGCGGTGATGCCGAAGCTCAGGTTCCCGAAGACAGGGTTGACCTTGTAGGCGATCGCGATCGCCGTGCCGGTGCCGGCGCCGAAGGTGGCCTCTTGGGCGGGTACGGCGGGCCCGCTGGGCGCCGCCGAGCCCGGATCCGTCACGGCCATCGTCAAGGCCGACACGGCACCCACGGCGACCGCCATCCGCTTGGTGCGGTGGAACGCCGAGCGAGCCTTGCCGTTCATGAAACCCCCGGGGTGCGTCGAAGTGCGGATCCGTGCTCGTTGCACGGTTCGTGTAGGTACGTTACTGACGGTACACAATCGGCCGTCCGGCGTGGCATCGGTCACGTCGGACTCCCGTAGTCGTTCGACACGGGACCCTCGGGTTCCCCCTCGGCTCGACGCTTGGGAGCCTCGTCGAGCGGCTGCTATCGTCGCGGGCTCACGCGGACGTGGCTCAGCTGGTAGAGCACAACCTTGCCAAGGTTGGGGTCGCGGGTTCGAATCCCGTCGTCCGCTCCAGAACACGCAGGCACGGGCTCCCTCCGGGGAGCCCGTGCCGCGCCCGACGTCCTGTCGTGGAGTTCGCTACTGGTGAGCGTCCCGAAGCGACCGCACCTCATCGTGGGCGGCCTTCACCTCGCCCGACTGGCGCTGGACGAGCTCGCGCAGTGCCGGGGAGATGTCGGCCTCGAGGGCCTTGTCGTACTCCTTGACCGCGTGGTCCTCGCCCTGCTCGGCCGCGTCGAGCACTCCCTTGGGATCTGACCCAGACAGCGCGTCCTTGAGCGAGAGCCAGCCGCGATGCAGGGTGGCTGCCGCCGAACCCGACTCCTCGATGTCATCGCCGTAGTCCTCGGCCATGCCTTGGAGGTCGGCGTAGAAGCCCGCCCGCTGCTGCGAGAAGCGCATGAAGACCTCGGCGAGCTCGGGCGTGTCGCTGTCGCGCAGCTTCTCCGCTCCCTTGGCAAACCCCTCACGCCCGTCCTCGAGCGTCTCCATCAGATCCTTCGTGACTTCGGCGTCCTTCGACATTTCGTGAGCTCCTCGGTTGGTGGTCGTCGGGTGCATCCCCCGCCCGCATCCTCGCCAACCACCATGTGGACGGCGCCACCTGCGTGCGCGCGCCGGGGGACAGGTCAACCACCCACAGCGGCCCGAGGTCTCACCGACTTCGTCCGCTAGAAGGAGGCCCCGGCGCGCTTGCGGAGATCCGGGCGCGGCTTGGTCTCGACCGGGTCCCGCTGGACGATGAGTATCGCCGTGTCGTCGGCCGACATCTGACCGCTGGACCCATGCCGCAGGAGGTGATCGCACAGGCCATCAGCCGTGCTCGGGGCGTGGCAAGCCGACCGGCGGAGGCGTTCCAGTCCGTCCGTGATGCTGTATGCGCGGTCCTCCACGAGCCCATCGGTGTACATGACGTAGGAGGACCCAGGAGTGAGCTCAGCCCGAGCTTCCTCGTAGATCTCGTCGCCGGCGCAGCCGATGGGCAACCCGCCCGAAACCTCGATGAACCGAACGGGACCATTGGGGCGGATCTCCAGGATGGGGAGATGACCAGCCGAGGCGATGCGGGCCACACCGGTTCGGGGATCGAGCGCCACGAAGAGGGCGGTCGCCACGAACCCGAAGTCAAGCGCCCACGCCATGGCGTTCAGCCGTGTGAGGGTCTCGCCCGGCGAGCACCCCTCGAGTGCGTAGGCCCGCAGCGTGTTTCGCATCTGACCCATCAGCGATGCCGCCGGGAGCCCGCGACCCACGACATCCCCGATGACCAATCCGAGTGTCTCATCGGGGAGGCGGAACACGTCGTACCAGTCGCCACCGATGTCGAACTGCGTGTCGGCAGGCAGGTAGCGGGCGGTCGTGACGAGTCCTGCGACGGCCGGGAGCAGGTCTGGCAGCAGGCTCTGCTGCAGTGTCTCCGCTGCGGACCGCTGGGTCGTGTACAGGCGGGCGTTCTCGAGCACCACGGTCGCGTGCACGGCCAGGCTCTGAACGGCTCGCTCCTCGGCGCCCACCAGCGCTCCCCTGCGGCGATCGGCCAGGACGAGGGCGCCGACAGTCTCGCTGGACATCACGATGGGAACCGAGAGCTCGCTCTCCATCCGCTCCGACCACAGCGTCGTCTCGCCGCAGGACGGGCTGAGATCGCCGGTGCGCAGGATCTGCCTGTCGTCGATGGTCGGCGCGAATCGGCTCGCGTCTGGCGACCCATCTGGGATCGCCGTCAGCGTCCCATCGGCCTTGGCGGCGAGGCAGACGAGCCGAGTGCCCCCGAAGTCGGTCGCCGCCCGGTACAGCAGCACCCCTTCCGTCGCGGATGACAGCTGCACCGCGAGGTCGACGATGTTCTGTGCCGTGTCGTCGGGATCGAGGCCTGTCGCCAACACGGTCTCGGCCCTGCTCAGCTCCTCCATCAGGCGGATCTCGGCGTCGAGTCGCAGCTCGGCGTCAGCGGCAGCCCGGAGATGCCCTTCGCTGAGTCGCCAGTTGACCAACGCAGCGATGCTGGCGGAGGTCACGAACCCCGAGTGGATCGCAGCGAAGAGCCACGGGTGATCGATTGCGGCGGGATGGTTGTAGACGGACTCCGGACTGATGACTCCGACCACGCCGTGGTGCAGGAGCACGAAGCCGATCGCGACGAGAAACGACCGCCAATCCTGGTAGAGCGAGACGATGATGATCACCACGAAGAAGTGGAAGTGCATCTCGATGAGCCCGCCCGACAGGTGGACCAGCAATGCGGAGGACACCAACAGGCCCCCGCTCGCCACCAAGGTGCGCTCCCGCCTCGAGAGCTCGTGTCGACTCGCCGCGATGGCGGCGAGCGGGATGACCGCCGATTCGAGCGCCGCGTGGGGCACCGAGTAGCCGCGGGCGATGGCGTAGGCAGGGATCGCGACAGCGTGGGCCCACAGGACGATCACGATGCTCCGATGGCGCCGGCGCCACACGACGCTCGGAATCATCCCGCCCGATGGCAGCGATCGGTCCACGTGTTCCTCGGATCCGCGCAGCCCCCCGCGCGGCCGGATGCTACCGCCTTTCCATGAGCTGGGCCGTTGGGCCGATCTCCCTTCCTGACCGGCTCGGGCCGCTATGGCAGGTCACAGGGTCTCGGCGGCTCGCCACGTAGCTGCCTCGCCGTCTCGGTCCGCAGCCAGGCCCGGTAGTCGAGCACCCCATCCTCGACTGACGGGGCGTCGCTGCGGGCGCCCAGCTCCTCGAGGAGCCGGTTGAGCTCGCCCAGCCCGACGAGGGCCTCCATCGAGGTGTCGAGCACGAAGTCGAAGCGCACCTCGTTCCGGCTCGCAGCCCGGAGTGCGGCGTGACGACCGCCGAGGCGGGGGGCTGAGCTGACCTCGAGGAGCCGGTAGAGGTCGGGCAGCACGCTCGTGTCCGTGCCGGGCTCGCGGAGCTGGAGGCTGCGCACGATCTCGTCCACGTGAACCCCGCTGGCCACCGCCGCCCGCACGGGCATCGATTGCAGGGTGAGGTGGACGTCGCCCGCCTCGGGCGGCCGGCCCCAGCCGATGATCACCACCGGCTCGGAGGGCATCTCGGGTGCTTCGGGACCGATCTCGGCCCACACCGACTTGTCGTCCTCGGTGGTGGTGAACCCCCAGCGGTCGGCTGTTCCGGCCACGAGCTGAAGGCCACGTCCCGTCGATGCCATGCGGGTGATGTCCTCAGCCGTGCCCGTCAGCGGGATCCGGGCCGGTAGCTCGTCGGGACGCCGGTCGATGACATCGATGCGCACGCTGTCGCCCTCGCGGCGAAGCACCACGTCGAACGAGGTCCGACCGTGCAGCACGGCGTTGGCCGCCAGCTCCCCAGTGCAGAGCTCGACTGCGTCGAGGAGATCCTCGAGCTGCCAGCCAGCCACCGCGTCGCTGGCCATGCGTCGAGCCAAGCGCACGCTCGCCGTGGCCGCGTGGAAGTGCGCTACTGCTACGTCGCTGTCGCTCCCCGGCCCCACGTCCCTCCCGATGAATCGGCGGCCCATCTTGCCTCGCACTGGCGCCGAGCTCCCGAACTCGGGCGTCAGCCCGCCGCCCCGGTGGCATCGACGCGGGCCACCTCGAGCTGCAGGTCGAGCACCATGCCCTCGAAGGCGAGCACTGGCGGGTTCGGTGCATCGCCCCAGAGGTCCACGGCTTGGGCGAGCAGCCGATCCAGATCGTCGTCGGAGTGAGACGGGTCGTGGTGGAACAGCACCAGCTGGCCCACGTTGGCGCGCCGCCCCATCGCCACGGTGTGACTGACCGCGGAGTGGCCCCAGCCCAGGTGGTCTTCGTACTCCTCGTCGAAGTACTGGGCGTCGTGGAACGCCACGTCGACTCCATCGAGCAGGTCGAAGCCCGACAGCCACGACACGTCGAGGGTCGTGAGATCGATGCCGAGGGAGGGCTCGTGGTCGGGGATGTAGGCCAGTGATCGGCCCTGGTCCTCGATGCGGTAGCCGACGGTCGGGCCCTGATGGCTGACACCACGCGATCGAACCGTGGCTGTGCCGATGGTGACCGGCTCGTTGGGCACGTCGTGGAACGTGACGTCGCACGGCACGTCGTTCAGGTGGATGGGGAAGAGCGGTGGGCCGAGGTAGCGGGCCACCCGCTCGTCGAGGGCCTGAGTGGCCGAGGGCGGCCCCCACACGTGCAGCTCGACGCCGGGCGTCCAGAACGGGTCGAAGAAGGCCAGCCCTTGGAGGTGGTCGAGGTGCAGGTGGGTGAGGAAGATGTGGATGGGCGCGTCGGGCTCACGGCCGAGGGCCAGACCGAGGCCACGGATGCCCGAGCCGGCGTCCAGGACCAGGACGGTGCCGTCGTCGAGGGTCACCGAGACGCACGACGTGTTGCCCCCGTAGCGGACGGTCGACGGTCCCGGCGCAGCGAGCGAGCCGCGCGTCCCCCAGACCTCGATCCTCACGAGCCGCTCGGCCCCGGCTTGGGCGAGCCCCCGGCTTCCCCGTGGCCGTTCTCGGTCTGCCAGAACACGGCCACCGCGCCGACGAAGGTGTGCACGCTGTCGAACAGCGGGAAGGTGGTGGCCTCCACCGCACGATCGACGCCGTCGAGGCCCCGGACCCGGATCGACTGATGGCCGGGGGTGCGGTGCAGGATGACGTTGGCGAGATCGGACTCGAGCAACGACATCCGTGCCCCTCCGGCGTCGGTGACCGGCCAGCGCTCGTCCCAGACCGACGCTGCGATCTCGCCGATCTCGTCGAAGCGGGCACCGAACACGACCTCGGCCGGCTCGTTGTAGAAGATCAGCGTGCCTTCGTCGTCGAGCACGAGCATCGGCGTGGCGATGTTGCTCGAGAGCTCGCGGGCCAGGATCAGCACCACGCTCTTCTGCCCGCCCGCCCCCCCCGCCATGGCGGCGCACGCTACCGCGGTGAAGCTCCTGGAAGTGGCTGAGGTGACCAACGCCACGCGTCGTCACCCGTCGCCGCGATGGCGTAGAACCTGGGGCGACACGCCGCCGAACCCGAGGAGCGCCCGATGCCCGCCAACCCCCTGAACACCGACGACTTCGGAGGCGAGCTCTACAACCTCGGGATGTCGGAGGCGGCCCGGCCCCTGCTCGATCAGGTGAAGGCGTTCATCGACGACGAGGTCGAGCCGATCACGGCTGAGTTCTTCGCCCTGGGCGAGGGTCGGGCCGATCGTTGGAGCTACGCACCCGGCCAGCTCGAGCTGCTCGACGGCGTGAAGGCCAAGGCCAAGGCGAACGGCCTCTGGAACTTCTTCCTTCCCGATGCCGAGACCGGGCAGGGCCTCAGCAACCTCGACTACGCGTACATCGCGGCCGAGCTGGGCAAGAACCCGCTCGCCTCGGAGTGCCTCAACTGCTCCGCCCCCGACACCGGCAACATGGAGGTGCTCGAGCGGGTCGGCACGCCGGAGCAGAAGCAGCAGTGGCTCGAGCCGCTCCTCAACGGCGAGATCCGCTCGTGCTTCGGCATGACCGAGCCGGACCTGGCCAGTCTCCGACGCCCGCAACATCGCCACGGCCGCCGTGCTCGACGGCGACGAGTGGGTCATCAACGGCGAGAAGTACTACATCTCCGGGGCCGGCGATCCGCGCTGCAAGATCATGATCTGCATGGTGCGCACCAACCCGGACGCCGCCGCCGCACCTGCAGCAGTCGCAGATCCTCGTCCCCATGGACACCCCCGGCCTCGAGATCCTCGGACCGATGACGGTGTTCGGCCACGACGACGCCCCGCACGGCCACATGCACATCCGCCTCACCGACGTGCGGGTGCCGAAGGAGAACCTCCTGCTCGGCGAGGGACGAGGCTTCGAGATCTCCCAGCTCCGGCTCGGACCGGGCCGCATCCACCACTGCATGCGTGCCGTCGGCGCGGCCGAGAAGGCGCTACAGCTGATGGTCGAGCGGGGCCTGAGCCGGGAGGCGTTCGGCAAGCCGCTCATCGCGCTGGGCAAGAACACCGAGCTCGTGTCCCGGGCCCGCATCGAGATCGAGGCCATGCGCCTCATGGTGCTGCGAGCGGCCAAGGCCATGGACCTCATGGGCAACGCCGAGGCCCGCGTGTGGGTCAGCGCCGTGAAGGCCATGGTGCCCGAGCGGGTCTGCGAGATCATCGACCAGGCCATCCAGATGCACGGCGCCACCGGCGTGTCCCAGTGGACCCCGCTGGCCGACATGTACACCGGCGCAGCGCACGATCCGGCTGGCCGACGGCCCCGACGAGGTGCACCACATGGTCGTGGGCCGGGCCGAGATCGCCCGCTACCAAGCCACGTCGTGAGCCGTCTCGACTCGCCCGGGGCGGACCTGAGAGGCTGTCACGCCCCCGATACGACCGTGAGGTAGCAAGACGATGGCGCAGCTGAAGGTGTGGATCGACCAGGACCTGTGCACGGGTGACGGCATCTGCGTGGAGCTGGCACCGGCGATCTTCGCCCTCCACGAGGACGGCCTGGCCTACGTGAAGGAGGTCGGCTGGTCCGACATCTACGACGGTGCCGGCGGAGAACCGGCCTACAAGATGGCGACCGGCGTGGCCACTGTCCCGAAGCCGAACGTCGGACGCCACCATCGAAGCAGCCGAGGAGTGCCCCGGCGAGTGCATCTTCCTGGAGATCGTCGAGGCCTGACGGGCCAGCGACGGCTCTAGGCGGTCTGCCAGCCGTCGCGGGTCCGGGGCATCCGGCTCGCGCCGTCAGCATCGGGCAGCACACCGAGGACCTGGTGGAGGTTGATGCCGCCGTCCTCGAACCCCACGGCCGAGCCGGCCATGTAGAGGCGCCACACCCGGGCCCGGCCTTCCCCGGCGAGGGCGACGGCGTCGTCCCACCGGGCCTCGAGGTTCTCCACCCAGGCCCGCAGCGTGAGCGCGTAGTGCTCGCGGAGCGATTCGACGTCGCGCAGCTCGAAGCCCACGGACTCCATGGCCTCGCTGACGTCGGCCACGTCGAGCAGCTCGCCGTCCGGGAAGACGTAGCGGTAGGTGAACGAGCGGCGACCCAGTCGGGAGCCGCGCACGCTCGAGATGGCGTGGTTGAGCAGCCGGCCCTGCGGCTCGAGGAGGCCGCCCAGCACGCTGAAGTACTCAGCCATGCGGGCCTTTCCGACGTGCTCGAACATCCCGACCGAGGAGATGGCGTCGAACCGCTCGCCGCGCAGGTCGCGGTAGTCCTGCAGGCGGATCTCGACCCTGCCCTCGAGCCCGGCCTGGACCACCCGCTGGCGGGCCCGTTCCGCTTGCTCCTTGCTGATGGTGACCCCGACCACCGTGGCACCGTGGTGAGTGGCCGCATGGAGGGCGAGCGACCCCCATCCGCAGCCGACGTCGAGGAGCCGCGGCGCCACCCGCTCGTGCAGGCCCAGCTTCCGGCAGATGAGCTCGTGCTTGTCGGCCTGCGCATCGGCGAGCGACATGCCCTCCCGGGAGAAGCGGGCGCAGGAGTACGTCATGGACGGCCCGAGCAAGAGCCCGTAGAACTCGTTCCCGACGTCGTAGTGGTGGTGTATGGCCTGAGCGTCACGCTGCTTCGAGTGGCGCCGGCCGCGCTGGTGGGCCTCCTCGACAGGTGGTGGAAGGGGCCGGCCCAGGGCACGGACCGCGCCAGCGGCCCGGAGGAGAGAGGGCATGGACCGGAGGGTGGTTGCCGCGGACCGAGCCGGCACGCGCTTCAACACGGTCAGCACGCTCGATGATGTTGCCGTGCACGTCGAGGTGGCCCCCGACGTAGGCCCGAGCCAGACCCAGCTCACCGGGCGCCCACAACATGTGGCGGAGGGCGTCGGCTGATCGCACGACGACGGTGCCGACCGGATCGACGGGCCCGAAGGCGCTGCCGTCCCAGAGCTCGACCCGCACCATCGGGATCTCGCCCAGCAGGCTGACCAGGAGCGGCCGGAGCCGGTGCCCCACGGTGCCTGGCTCAGGCTCCGTTCGGACCGAGAGGCCGTCCCCGGCTCGGTGGCTCTGGTGCTGATGATGGACAGAGATGGCCATGCGCCCCTCCCCACTTCTGGCGAGCGCCCCCCTCTTGGGCCCGCCTCCAGAACCTACCGCCAGGCCGGAGGAGCCGTCAGTCGAAGATGACCGCGGCCAGCTCCTGGGCCCGCTGGCGGGCGACGCTCGCTGTCACGCCGCCCAGGGCGAGGTGCTCGACGACGAGCGCGAACACCTGGCCGCGCACCACGCGCGCCACGAGGGCAGGGTTGGCTGTCAGCTCCGGGAACCCGTCGACGAGCCAGGCCTCGATGCTCACGGCTAGTGCGTCGACGAGCTCGGCCGCCGCGGTGGTGGCCGCCTCCTCGCCCCGCAGTGCTTCTCCCACGAGCAGCCGGAAGACGGCTTCCTCCTCGAGCGCGTTGGCCCAGAGCCATCCGACCAGCGCGACCATCCGCTCCCTCGGGTGCAGCGACGGGTCGAGCTGCGGGGCGTCGGTCGACAGCCGCTCGCCGTAGCGACGCTCGTCGAGCACGGCTCGGAGCACCTCGGCCTTGGACGGGAAGTAGTGGTAGATGGTCGCCACGTTCAGACCGCTGGCCGCGGCGAGCTGGCGCATCGACGCTCCCGCTGAGCCCTGCTCGCTCATCAGGGCCAGCGCTGCGTCGAGGATGCGGGTGCGGGCGCCGGCCGGAGGGGCGGCAGCGGCCATCAGGGCCGCTCGGGGGTGAAGACGGCTCGGAGGTGCTCGAGGGAGAGGACGAGCGAGGAATCGCCACGCGGGCGCTCGGCCCCGGTGGCACGTGGATGTCGGTGAGCCGCTTGAACAGCTCCTCGAACACCACCCGCACCTCGGCCCGGGCCAGGTTGGCGCCCATGCAGTAGTGGGTGCCGATGCCGAAGGCGAGGTGGGGGTTCGGGTTCCGGTCGACACGCAGCTCGTCGGGGGCCTCGAACACGTCCTCGTCGCGGTTGGCCGACTGGTAGAGCATGAACACCTTGTCACCGGCCTTGAGGTCGACGCCCTTGTAGGTGTGGTCCTCGGTGACCGTGCGGCTGAAGGTCATGACAGGTGACACGAACCGGATGATCTCGTCGACCGCGGTGTCCCAGAGCGAGGGGTCGTCGATCACCCGCTGCTTCTCCTCGGGGAACTCCGAGAAGGCGAGCAGCCCGCCGGTGAGCGCGTTGCGGGTCGTCTCGTTCCCGGCCACCACGATGAGCACGAGGAACATGAACAGCTCGTCGTCGGTCAGCTCCCCGTTCGGCAGCCCTTCGAGGCCTCGACGGCGCTGCCGCCGCGGTCCTCGCGGGCGAGCGCGCCCTCGTCGAAGGCCTGGGTGAGGGTGCTGATGATGTCGTCCGTCGGCGCCCGGGTTCGCCCGGCGCTCGTCGATCAGCGCCTGGCACATCACTGCGTAGGCACCGAAGGCCTCGGCGGCCGCGTGCAGGCGCGGATCGTCCGGCTCCACCGCGCTGTCGCCCGCCATCATGGCGTCCGACCACCGGTAGAGGTTGCCGCGCTGCTCCGGGTCGAGACCCATCATCTCGGCGATGACGATGAGCGGCACGTGGATGGCGAAGTCCTCCACGAAGTCGAGCTCGCCGCGGCCGCGCCACCTCGTCGATGATCTGGTTCGACAGCTCACGGATGTGGTCGGTGAGGGCCCGCACCTTGGCGGGCGTGAACCCGCGGCTGACGAGGCGACGCTGGCGGGTGTGCTCCGGATCGTCCATCGAGATGATCGACATCGGTGCCGCCACGCGCGGGCGCACGCCGTCGGCCGCCGAGTACAGCTCCTGGTGGCGCGAGATGTGCGACACGTCCTCGTGCTTCGAGAACACCCACAGCTCGTTCTTGGCGTCCCAGTGGATGGGGCTGTGCTGGCGCAGCCAGCGGTACGCCTCCCACGGGTCGTCGTAGAAGCGGGGGTCGAGCGAGTCGATCTCGCAGGGCGGCGGGGGAGCGGTGGCGGCGGATGAGGAGGACATCGGTCCACTGTCCATCAAACGCTCGTTTGGGTCAAGGACAGGGCTGAGGAGGGGGCGTGCCAGACTCCGGCGATGGCGGCCCGTCGTCCGAACGTCCTGTTCGTGATCTCCGACCAGGAGCGCGAGCGGTCCTGGCTGCCGGCGTCGGTGCGGCTGCCCTGGCGGGAGCGCCTGATGGCCGAGGGCGTCGAGCTGGCCAACCACTGGACGCACTCGGCACCGTGCTCGCCGTCCCGGGCCACGATGATGACCGGGCGCTACCTCCCCGGCCACGAGGTCTACGACAACACCGTGTTCCGGTGGCACCACAGCCTGGACACGAGCATCCCGACGGTCGGATCGGTCCTGCGGGACAGCGGCTACCGCTCGTCCTACATCGGCAAGTGGCACCTCACCTATGGAGCAACGCCCCCGATGGACCAGTACGGCTACGCCGACTGGGACGGCAACGACCAGCACTACATGGGGTGGGCGGGCACCGGGTGTGCACTTCGACCCCGTCATCGCCGACTCGGCGGCCCGCTGGCTCGACGACCAACGGCGGTTCGGCCGACCCGTGGTTCCTCACGGTGGCGCTCGTGAACCCGCACGACGTCATGTGGTTCCCGATGGACCAGCCCGGCGTACCGAGCCCAGCACCCCGACGAGCTGGAAGCGACCGAGGCCCTGCTCGCCCAGTCCCGGTGGAAGGACGGCGAGGCCGTCCCCGCCTTCACCGAGCCCTACGACGACGTCGTCGAGCACCTCCCGGCCAACTTCGACGACGACCTCCTCACCAAGCCCGCCTGCCAGCGGCAGTGGCGCTGGGACCAGCAGCACTGGCTGGCGGGCACGATCCCGCCCGACGACCGCGAGCAGTGGCGGCGCCAGCTCGACTACTACGTGCGCCTGCACCAGATGGCCGACGAATCCCTCGGGACGGTGCTGTCGGCGCTCGAGCGCAGCGGGGCGTGGGACGACACCGTCGTCGTCTTCACGTCCGACCACGGCGACATGTGCGGCTCCCACGGCCTGCGCTCCAAGGGCCCGTTCGTCTACGACGAGATCATGAAGGTGCCGTGCTACGTGAAGCCAGCCGGCGACTCGCCCCGGGGCGGGAAGCGCAGCGAGTCGCTCTCGTCGCACGTCGACCTGGCCAGCACGATCTGCGGGTTCGCCGGCGTCGAGGCCGACCCCGGCTTCCAGGGCGTCGATCTGGGGCCGCTGGTCGTCCGACCCCGAGGCGAGGGTGCGCGAGCACGTGCTCTTCGCCCACGCCACCGCCCACACGTCCAACATCCAGGTCCACCCGGTGGGCCATCCGAGGGATCTTCGACGGCCGCCACAAGTACGCCCGGTACTACGGCGTCGGCGGTGGTCTGCCCGAACGACGACTTCAGCGGCGTGCCCACGCAGATGCTCTATGGCCCCGATGCCGCGTTCGAGGACCAGGAGCACGAGTGGTACGACCACGCTGAGGACCCCGACGAGCTCGCGAACCTGGCCATGGACACCGGGCGGCGCAACGAGCTGCGCTCCTGGTTCGAGGAGCTGCGGGCGATCGAGGCAAAGGAGATGGGTTCATGAGCCTACGAGGGCAGCGCCCGCCAGCGGCGGTCCAAGCGCCGGGCCCGCGTCGATCGCGATCGTCCTGGCCCTGGCCATGCTCGTCCCGATCGTGCTCTCGTCGGCCGCCGCGATCCGAGGCTGAGCGTGGACGCGGAGAGGGTGTACCGCTCGTACGCCCCATCCGTGCGGGGCTACCTCCGGGGCCAGGGCGTCGCCGAAGCCGACGACCTCCTCAGCGAGGTCTTCCTGCAGGTCACCCGGTCGCTGCCTCTCTTCGAGGGGGCCGATGAGGAGCTGCGACCGTGGATCTTCGCCATCGCTCGCAACCGTGTGATCGACGCCCACCGACGGCGGGCTGTGCGACCGGTCACCACAGGTGCGGAGGTGCCGGACCTACCTGGCCCGACGGGCGAGGACCCGGTCGACCCCGACCTCGCTGATCGCCCTTCAACAGCTCACCGATGACCAGCGCGAGGTCGTGGTGCTGCGATTCGTCGCCGACCTGGGGCTGGAGGAGGTGGCGCGAGCTCACCGGGCGCACCGCCGGGGCGGTGAAGTCGATGCAACACCGGGCTCTGGCCCAGCTGGCCCGTATCCTCGCCCGCCCTGTGGGCGCTGAAGTCACTGATGGATGAGGCGGGAGATCTTCAGCGGCGTCTGCGCGCGCCTCGGTACGCACCCCATCGACCCGGCGCGTTCGGCCGAGGACCTCGGCGCCATCGCCGCGATGTCGCGGCCCACATCTGGCGCAAGATCGGGCATCTTCGCCTCCAAGCTGCGAGTGGCCGCGGCCTTCTTCGCCGGTCTCCTCGTGGGCAGCACCGGCCTGGCCGCCGCCGACGCGCTGCCCGACCCGGCCCAGCACGTGGCCCATCAGGTCCTGTCCCAGGTCGGTGTGGACGTGCCGAACCCGGACCGCTACCACGGGCCCGAGTGCGGCCCCGAGCAGAGGCGCAACCACGGCGCCTACGTGCGCGACGACCACTCGCTGGCCCAGTCCGACTGCGGCAAGAAGCTGGGTGCGGGCGGGGCTGGCGACGACGATGAGGCCGACGAGGGCGACGAGCGAGGCAAGGCAGACGGCCAGGGGAACGGCAACGGTCAGGGCAACGGGAAGCCGGCGAGCGGTGACCCGTGCCGGGGCAAGCCGCCGTGGGCCGGCAACAAGACGATGACCCCTGAGGAGGTGACGGCCGCCAAGGCGGTTCGGGAGGCCTGCCCGGACGACGAAGACGCACCCGAGCTCGAGGACGACGACGACGCGGCCGACGAGCGCCAGGCCGACGTCACCACCACCACGACGGAATCGGAAGCCACGACCACCACCACCGAAGCGCCGACCACCACGACGACGGCGTAAGCGGTCTGGGGCCGGCAGGCCCGCGGCGCTATGGTGACCCCTCCCTGGTGGCGTGGCCGAGTGGTTCAGGCAAGGGCCTGCAAAGCCCTCTACGCGGGTTCGATTCCCGCCGCCACCTCCATCCATGGAAGGTTCGCGATGTTCGGCGACCATCCTTCGCGAGATTGCAGTGAGTCGTGAGCTCTGAGGAGCTCCAGCCACACCTATGGGACGCGGCTGGATCGCTCGCCCTCCTGTCCCATAGCGGGCAGAGTGCCCGGCGTCCGGCCAAGGTCAAGGGCGCGACGGGCGACGGGTCGCGGTGGTCGGCAGCTTCACGCCGGCGTGCAGCTGGACCCACGCGAGGTTGGGGGCATGGAGGCACCCCACAGGTACACCAGTGCCCCGAACTTCGGCGGGCGGGGAGGTTGGGGGCATGGAGATACCTCACGGGTACACCGGTGCCCCGAACCTCCGCCGCGGGCTGGCGCGCAGCCGCTACGTAGAGCGCAATCGTCGACAACGCCGCCGCATCGTTGCCGCCCTTGTCCCTGTACTGCCGATCACGACACGGCGCTGAGCCGTCCGCGTTAAGCCGTCCAGTCGGCCACGACGGTCAGATCGGTGAACTCAGGGGCACCGTCGAACATCTCCGCCATAGTCGATCGTGCGTCCTGCAGTCCCTCACCGCGTCGCGGATCGTTCTCGCGCTCGCGTGCCTTCTCCTGGCTCTCGAAGACGACCAGCATGTGCAAGCGGCTGGGGTCGTTCTGGTCGTACATAGCGGTTGAGCGCAACAGTCCGGAACCTGGTTGCTCTGCGGCTTGAAGCTGCTCAACCAAACGCGGGAGAAGACCTTCCTTGCCCGGCTTCACTCGCGCCGTGATCAATTGACCCCACATCGTTCGGTCCCCTCGTCGACGAGCGGGCCGAGCGTAGGTGACCGACGACCCATGCTCCGAGCACGGGAGGCCGACAGCGAGCTCGTCACGTGCGCCATGCCGTAGCGAGCATTCCTGCCGATCACGACATGGCGGCGGCAATCGAGGGCAGAGTGTTGGGAATGTTCACCGACCGCACGCGACGAGAGTGGTTTGAGTGGGGCCTCGGTGCGGTCCTGGTGTTGGTAGCTATCTGGGCGGAGGTCGGCCGCTTCACAGCAGGGGTGTGCCTGGTGATTGGATGGCTCCTGATCATCCACTCGGGTCTTGTCCGCTCCCGGCGTCGCAACATCGAACAAGCCAGGCGGGCGAACTGACGACAGTGTCCCATTCCTGCCGGAGTGCATCACTCCGGGTATCCCATAACGCCGGGTCGTGGGCGCGTGCGCGCCGATCGGGCAGAGTGAGTCGACGCGCGAGGCAGGCTTCGTCGTGTTGGTCGCGGGTGGGCTGATGATGCTCAGGGCGGTGTTCTTCGGCTTTCGCACGAATGAGCGGCTGGCTCCCGTAGATCGTCTGTTTGTGGCGACGAGTTGGTACATCGGCGTCGGCGCGCTCCCGTTGGGCTCGGCGTACGTGATCGGGTCGTTCTTCTCCGATTCGGAGGTCTGGGGGGTCGTCATTCTTGGCGTAGTGGTGGCAGGAGTCGCGCTGGTGGCTCACCTCAAGGTCGTGGAGTTGGAGCACGCGGAAGCCTCACGACCGCTGAGCGCTTGGGAGCGCCTCGTGAGCGACCGCTGCCAGACCGTTCGCATCGGTGGCGGTGTGGCGGCGGTGACCTTCCTCACATTGGCCGTCGTCATGTAGCCCAGGCGCCCCTGTCTGCCGAGCACCGCCGCTGCAACGAGCGTCCCATAACGCCGGCTCCGGGCCGCTTCTCGCAGAGGCAGGTGGCTGCGGATGACTGGGTGCGAGGAACTTCGATCCCCCGCACCCAGTCAGGCATGCCTAGCCGATTTGCCTACTTGCGACCGGGGGCCCGCTCGGACGGGCTGCCAGTGGTCTCCCGGCAGTTTGAGGCGCCTGAGGTGCCGGCGTGCGGGCCGGGGTTGCCGCCCTCGGGGCTGCCGCCGTGAGCCTCGTCCTCGGCGACGTGGTCGTTGCCGAAGTACGAGAAGCCCGGGGTGTCACCTTCGACGCAGTGGGCGGCCGAGGCGGTTCCCATCCCGGCAAACGTGATGCCGGCGAAGGCGGCGGAGGCGACGGCGTAGCGGATTCCCTTGCGCATGTGGAGGTCCCATTCGTTGTTTGATGCGTTCCAACGTCTACGGCTCGACGCCCGGGCGTGGATGTGCGCAGCGGGCGGACCATCGAAGGGATTTGGCTCGCGTCTCCCAACGCCGGGTCTGTGCGGCAGCGGTGCGCTAGCCGCCAGTCACGAAGGCGACGACGACGTAGGCGGCGTGGCGGTCGAAGTTCTGGCGGCGGTGGTCGTAGATGGTGGTGGTTCGGGGGTCGGCGTGGCGGGCTGCGATCTGGACGTCTCGCAGCGGGACGCCGGCGTCGAGGGCGGCCATGATGAACGCGGCCCGAAGCATGTGCGGGTGGACGTGCGCCGAGGCCGGCCGCGCTTGGCGATGGAGCGCACCCATCGGTACGCGGTGCGCCGGTCGAGGCGCTCGCCGTCGCGTCGGCGCAGGATCGGGCCAGAGTGAGCGTTCGCCGACGGCGAGGTCGATCGTCCGGGCGGTGCGGGGCACCAGCGGGATCGTGGCTGGCTTGTTGCCCTTGCCGACGATCCGCAGCGTTCGGTGGCCGCGTTCGACGCCGAGGTCCTCGACGTTGGTTGCGCACGCCTCGCTGACGCGCAGCCCGTTGAGTCCGAGGAGCACGGCGAGAGCCGCGTGGTCGTGGTCCGTAGCGTTCGGCGGTGAACAGGAACGTGCCGAGCTCGGAGCGATCCAGTCCCCGGGCGTCGGAGGGGTGGACCTGCGGTCGGCGCACGTACTGCGCCGGGTTCGATGGACATCCGTCCGTCGATGTGGGCGAACCGGTAGAACCCGCACACCGTCGTCAGGCGCCGGTCGATCGTGGACGCCGCCAACCCGCGTGCCTCCAAGGCGCTGCGGTACAGCTCGATGTGCGGTCGGGTCGCTTCCAGCACCGACAGGTCGTTCTCAGCGGCCCACTGGAAGAAGTGCCGGAGATCCGAGCGGTACGCCTCGAGGGTGCGGCCGCTGTACCGGGCCAGGAACGCCGCGGCGGCGACCTGCGCCTCGTCCTCTGTCCAGGGTGGCGTCGGAGTCTCGAGCGCTCTGGTTGTGGCTTGGATCGTGATCATGGCGGGCCTCCTCTTCAAGGGAGGCCCAGACAACCGCGCGCCACGGTCCGGCGTTCAGCGGCGCGGCCGCTGTCCAGCGTTGGAGCCACAGTGATGCGTCCGCGTCCGCTGGACGGTCTCGGAGTCCCTTCGGCCTACGCCGCGCCGGCCGGCCCGGTCCCTTGTTCGTCCTTCCCCCCAGCACCCCAGATGCTTTCCTGGATCTCGAGGAACTGCGTCGCGTCGCGCTCGCACTGAGCGCAGATGAAGATGCCATGCGCCGGCTCGAGCGAGCCTCGACTTCGGAGCCGCTGACACACAGCACAGCTGCGTGGAGAGGCGGGGGGGACAGCGACATCCTCGCGCCCCTCAGACCCGGCGTTATGGGACGCGACGTTCGCTAGTGCAGCCCGCCGGGACCGGCGGATCGAGATCGGTGATGAAGTCCGCGCAGTTCATCCGTGACCGATCGGAGCAGGTCGCCTCTGAGGTGGTGGTGTTCGCCGAACCACCGACGCCAGACCTCCTCCACGTCGGCTTCCATGGGTGGCGGCTCCCGCGGAATCAACACCGCCAGCTCCACTGCCTCCGCGTCGTACTCGTCCGTCGGCGCTCCCATAGCCAGAAGCCCCTCGGGGTCGTGATCGTTCAGCACCTCGAGGACTGCGGCGACGATTTCCACTACGACATCCTGGCCCGAACCTTCCGTCTCGGAACCCGGCGTTATGGGACGCAGTCGACCCCGAGGTCTCCCCAGGAGCGGGCGCCCGACGGTCCAGTCCACTGGCCGTCGACGCAATGGATCTCACTTGTGAGCGAAGGCCACCCAACGAGGGAGTACTCGCAACGGATGGCCATGGCGCCGTGGTTAGTGGTGGTGATGGATTCGAGCCGGCCAGGTGTTACGCCGGAGTTGCAGGCGCGAGCGGCCTGCGCCATCGACACGTGGACGCTCACTGGCTCCCAGACCGGCCGAGGCATCGACCGCGACCTCTCCTCGATCTGCCAGCAGCGTCATGCACCCCTCGCCTGATCGCCGTACGTGCTCATCCAGCACGCATCCACCCGGAGTCCGGTCGAGCCTGCGCGGTTCGCGGGACGGGCGTTGTGGCTTGCTCTGGATCAATCGTGCCGCGAAGGCCGACGGCCCGGGCGGTCGGTGATGATGCCGAGGCGTTCGGTCGTCGGCGTGCGCGCCAGGCTCGGGCGTCGCCGACACCGGCCCCACCGGCGATCGATCCGGCGACGTCGGCACCCACCCACCCCAGCGCCGTCACTAGCTCGGTGAGGTGCCGAGTCGATTAGCGCCCACAAGAGAACAGCCCACGCCAGCAAGCCCGAACTTGCGACGAGCAACTGCAGCGGCAACGACGACCTTTTCGATTGCCATGAACGTCGACCCCCTCACGACGGGCTGACCAATCCCAGCATACGGTCGGCTGCCGACCCGGCGCTCGGCGGTCCCGCTGACACCTGGCGTCTACGGTCGGCCCGCACCCTGGGGTCACATGGTGGCAGCTGACGCTCGGCGACCCCGGGGGGACCGATCGGCGCAGTCTCTCATGCCTGCAGAAGCCGGTGTCCACCGCGTCGATCAGCCGCCTCGAGACAGGTGCGGTCGTCGTCGCTGCGGCGGGACGCCCATCGCCTCCGTAGCAGGCGGCGATCCGCACGCCGGCACGAGCTCGCGAGCATTGGCACGGCCTGCAGGCCTCGACGTCAGGCCACCATCGGCGCCACCGTCGCGGGGTCTCGCTCTGACGGCGCTGGTCGCCGTCACGCCGTCGACCGCGCACGGTGCACGCGGCCCGATCCGCGCCGCAGGGCCACGCTCCACCGCCACCGTGCCTCGGCGACCTCCAGGGGACGCTCGATCCGCCGATCCGGACCTTCGTCTAACGCGACGCACTCGGTCGCTGCAGCGGTCTTCTTCTCGCGGGACAGAGGGAGTGCACCGGCGCGGCTTGCGGGGGTTCGAAGTCGCCGCCACCAACCCCGGGTGCTCAGGCGAGAAGGCGGTAGTCCACAGCGAGGCCCGTTGCGCCTGCCCTCAAGAGCGGGGCGTCCACGGACACGGCGATGGTGGCGCCAAGCAGCAGGGCTGCGCCGAGCGCTTCCGCATTGAGGAAGTTGAGGGAGAGGGTGACGGCGAGCGCCTGCATCACCGGCACGAGGGTGCGAAGGCTCAGCAGCCCGATCTGCTCGGGAAGCTCCTCGAGCGCTCCGACGACGCGTTGACGCGTTGCGGCTTCGAGCGACTGGAACCGGCCCGAGAGGGACCCGGACCCCGAACCGGCCGTGACGGCCCGACCGAGCCGGTAGTACCAGGAGCCGGTGGTGAACACCTCGCCGCGAGCGATGGCGTCGGCGACGTCGGCGGGGGCGGTATCGCTGAGCGCCGCCAGCAGCAGCCGGTCGTCGATGACGATCAACGGGACGAGCTACTCGACGCGGAGCTCGGGATCGGCTTTCGCGATCTCGGTCAAGGCTCGTTCGTACCCGCCGTCGCGCTCCCATGCAGCGACGATGGCGCGGACGTCATCGGTGAAGACCGATTCGATCGGACCGACGGTCGGCGGGGTCAGCTCCCCGAGAGCGGCGGCCCTGGCCCGGCTGCGTTCCACCACGGTTGCGAGGTGGGGGTCGAGCCCGTGTCGAGTCGCCATGGGTGCGAGCGTACCGTCGGTCGGCTACGGAACCCAGAGGTCTGCGTCGGGAGCGCGGCACTGACCGCGAATGCCCGCCGATCCGCTCCCGAGACGCTCCCATCGCGCTCCCATAGGGTGCTAGAAACAGGTCCTGACCAGGGATTTCTCTGGGTCGACAGTGGTACTGCAAAGCCCCCTACGCGGGTTCGATTCCCGCCGCCAGCTCCAGCGAGCACACGGTTAAGTCCCAGCAGGCCCGAAGGTGCCGTCGGGCGTGCCGATCCCTTCGTGCCGCGTCTGAGACGCAGGATGCCGTGTGCACCCACGAGGGCCGGCGGGTCGACCCGCTCCCCGGCTGTCGACTTGCGCGGCGCGATGAGATCTGGGGTCGCCGCTCGTCTGCCCATCACGGAAAGGAGTACCGACATGAGGATCATCAACCTGGGCGCTGGCGACGATCTGCCGCCGGTCGATTGGACCGCCACCGTCGACCGGATCGCAGACGGCGCACCGCCTGCGCCCGACTCCCACAACGCTCGCACCACGTGGCTCACGACGCTGAACGACGACGGAAGCCCCCATGTGACCGCCGTCGGGGCCATCTGGCTCGACGGCACGTTCTGGTTCCAGACCGGTGCCCGCACCAAGAAGCATCACAACGTGGAGCGGGACCCGCGCTGCTCGATCGCGGTTTCAGTTCGCGATGCCGACATCGTCGTGGAAGGCGATGCCTCCCGGGTGACAGACCCTGCTGGGATGGCACGGGCGGCCGAGGTCTGGGCGGACGGCGGATGGCCGGCGGCGCCCGATCCCGGCGGCGAGGGGATCACTGCACCGTTCAACGCGCCCGCCCAGGGCCCGCCCCCGTGGCACGTCTACCGCATCGAGCCCCGCACGGCGACGGTGGTGCTCGGAGTCGAGCCCGGGGGGCTCACACGCTTCAGGTTCTGAGGTTCCCGGCGGGACCAAAGGGGATGCGATGAGGCCCTAGCCCCGCACGTCGGGCTGTGGGCTCCACTCCGGATCGCGGCCAGCGCGATGGTGCGCGCCGGACCCTCGCCACGCCTCTATATTCGCCCCGTTCGCAACGCTGGGCCTCCCTACGGGTCGCCGTCCCTTGAAGGAGAATGATGGACCTCCACCTCCTCGCGGCTCGCCGCGCCGTCCCGCCGCCAGTTCCTGAAGGGCTCTTTGTCGGCCGGGCTGGTGCTCGGTGCCGGCGGCCTCCTCGCGGCGTGTGGCGACGATGACGACGCGAAGGACGACTCCGGTGCTTCAGGGGCCACGGATGGGTCGACGTCGACCACCACCGTTGAGCTCCAGAGGCTGTCGGTGATGATGCCGGCGCAGGTGGCCCTGAACTTCGTCGGCGACATGGCCGGCAAGTCCGGCGGGTTCATGGAGGAGCACGGGATCGACCTCGACCTGCAGTTCGCCAACGTTGCGCCCCAGACGTCCCAGCAGCTCGCAGCCGGCAACATCCAGGTCATCCGCAACGCTCCGCTCTCCGTGGCCAAGGCGGTGTCCCAGGAGGGGGCTCCGTTCCGCGCCTTCGCCATGCCGGTGCAGCAGCTCATCTACGTGCTGGTCTCGACGCCCGACAACCCCATCTCGTCGCTCGAGGAGCTCGACGGTCTGAACGTGGGGATCCCCACCATGGGGGGCCACGCCGAGGACACCTTCGGACTCGTCATGCGCAGCGCGAGCCTCGACCCCTCGACCGTGACCCTGCAGGCCGTCGGCAACGAGCCCACCTCCTTCGCCATCATGGAAGAGGGTCGGGTCGACGCCCTGATGGCCACCCGTGAGACCACCGCCTTGATGCAGGCTGCCGGAATGGAGCCCCACATCGCGGAGATCGATGACGCCAACCCGCTCCTCGGCATCGCCCTGGTGTCCACCAACGAGTTCATCGAGTCCAAGCGGGACGCGCTCGTGCGCTACCTCCGGGGCCTGTCTGACGCGATGCACGCGGTCCGCGACTCCGAGACCCGCGGTGAGGTCCTCAGCGCCGTAGGCGACGAGTGGGGCCTCTCGAACCTCAAGCAGCCGGACGAGGTGGACAACGCCGTGCTCGACACCATCTCGTCGATGTGGTTCGCGGCGGGCGAGGAGAACCTCCTGCGCAACGTGGCCGAGGACTGGGAGGCGGGCGTCGAGGTCTTCAAGCGCCTGAAGATCATCCCGGCCGAGGCCAAGGCCACCGACTTCTACACCGATGATCTGTGGGTCGAGGCCTTCGGATGATCGGCCGGTCGCGCCCGGTCAGGGATGCCTGAGGTCGAGCTCCGAGGAGTCGGAAAGCGGTACCAGACGGGGCGAGGTGGCGTCGACGCTCTCGCCCCCATGGATCTCGACCTGGTGCACGGCGAGGTGGTCGCCATCGTGGGTCCCTCCGGTTGCGGAAAGACGACCCTTCTTCGGGCCGTCGCCGGCCTGACCCCTCCCAGCGAAGGCAGCATCCGGGTCGACGGAGCGGAGGTCTGGAACGGTCAGAAGCGCAACGACGGCGCGCTTCGTGCCTTGGCCGTCGTGTTCCAGGAGGCCAACCTCCTGCCGTGGATGACAGTCGAGGACAACGTCGCTCTGCCCCTTCGGCTCCGCAAGGTCGATCGCTCGACCCGCCGCCAGCGGGCGCGGGAGCTGTGCGCTCTTCTCGGCATCGACGGCTTCGAGCGACACCGACCGAACACGCTTTCCATCGGGATGCGCCAGCGTGCCGCGCTTGCTCGCGCCCTCATCGAGTCTCCGAGGATCCTCCTGCTCGACGAGCCGTTCGCGGCCCTCGACGCCATCACGCGGGAGACCATGAACCTGGAGCTCCAGCGCGTGCTGCAGCACGAGGCCTGCACCTGCGTCCTCGTCACGCACTCGATCGCCGAGGCTGTGTTCCTCGCCGATCGGGTCGTCGCGCTCACCGCCCGCCCCGGTCGGATCACGACGATCACGTCCGTACCGTTCGAGCGTCCCCGGGCCATGGCGCTCCAGACGACCGTGGAGTTCCAGCGCGTCGTCCACCAGATCCGGACGGCGCTGGAGGGGGGAGCTGATGCGCTCGCGAGCCCTCTCGCTGCTGATCGGCCTCGTCGTGCTGATCGTGTTCCTCGGAGGATGGAAGCTCTACGTCGAAGCAGGCGACGTCTCCCGGTTCGTGCTGCCCCCACCCGAGGACGTCGGTCGGGCGACCCTGGACCTCCTCGACGACCGGACCACATGGGAGCACGCCCGCGTCACGCTGTGGGAGATCGTCGCGGGGTTCGGCGCAGCCACCATCTTCGGCGTCTTCACCGGGGCGCTGATGGGCGAGGTCAGGGTGCTCGAGCGAGCGCTCGCCCCCTACCTGATCGCGCTCCAGGTGCTCCCCAAGATCGCCGTGGTCCCCCTGCTGATCCTCTGGCTCGGCTTCGGGCCCTCAGCCAAGATCGTCATAGCGGCGGTCTTCGCGTTCTTCCCGATCACCGCCGGCACGAGAGCCGGCATCCGCTCGGTCGAGTCGAACCACCGCGACGTGGTGAAGACGCTGGGGGCGTCGCGCGCCCAGCGGCTGCGGCTCGTCGACCTCCCGTCCGCCCTGCCGTCGATCTTGACCGGCATGGAGGTGGGCATCGTCCTGGCGACCGTCGGTGCCATCGTGGCCGAGTACCTCGCCGGGAGCGAGGGGCTCGGGTGGCTGGCGACG
This sequence comes from uncultured Microthrixaceae bacterium, assembly GCA_963846555.1. Classification (GTDB taxonomy): domain Bacteria; phylum Actinomycetota; class Acidimicrobiia; order Acidimicrobiales; family VFJN01; genus VFJN01. Next base: position 2,188,931 of record CAWJWI010000004.1, on the reverse strand, counting down.
TACCACCTCAACCAGCTCCAGGTGGACTCGCTGTTCGGAGTGATCGTCCTCATGTCGCTCCTGGGCTGCCTGCTGTATGGAGCGGTGGTCGGCCTGAGGCAGCTGCTGGTGCCCTGGCATCAGTCCGCCCCGGGCGACGCCCGGAGGATCTGACACCGTTCCGACGTCAGTCGGCGGCGGCCGCACCCCGGGCCCGCTGACGGTCGTGGCGGTCGGTGAGCAGCTCGCCGGCCACGACGTACTCGTCCTCGGCGAACTCGGAGATCCAGACCCGGATCTCCCGCTTGGGGACCCCGGTCGCCTCCACAGCCTTGGAGATGGCGAAGATCAGCTCCTGCTTCGTCTCCTTCGTGCGGCCTGCCGCGAGCTGGACGTGGATCAGTGGCACAAGACCTCCCGAGGTCGACACCGATGGGCGGGCCCCACCGGCCGCCGAACCTACCGCGAGCGGAATCGTGGCTGAGTGTCTGGCCGGAGGACGGCAGGGTAAGACAGGCGCCGTGGGCACCTCCTTTCGCGGCTTCCTTGACCGTTCGCGCAGTCGTTGGAGCGGGTGGCCCCGCTGGGCTCGGTGGCCCATCATCGGCGCCCTGGGCCTCGGGGTGCTGGGCTTCCTCGCTCTGGTCCTCCTCTGGTTCACCGTCGAGCTGCCTGACGACCCGCCCGAGCTGGAGTCGGCGGTGGTGCTGGCCGCGGACGGCCAGCAGCTGGCGGTGCTGTCGCAGAACGGCCAGCGCTTCGAGGTGCCGCTCAGCGAGGTGGCGCCGGTCGTGGTCGACGCGCTGCTGGCCGCCGAGGACCGCCGGTTCTACGACCACGACGGCATCGACCCGATCGGTCTGGGGCGCGCCCTTTGGCAGAACGTGACCACGAGAGGCACGCAGGGCGGTTCGACCCTGACCCAGCAGCTGGTCAAGAACCAGTACCTGAGCAGTGAGCGGACGCTGTGGCGGAAGGCTCGGGAGGCGGTGCTGTCAGTGAAGCTGGAGCGCACCGTCGACAAGGACGAGATCCTCGAGCGGTACCTGAACACCGTGTACTTCGGCCGGGGCAGCTACGGCATCGAGGCGGCGGCCCGCAACTACTTCGCCACCTCGGCCGCGGCCCTCAACGTGCAGCAGGCGGCGCTCCTCGTGGGCCTGCTCCGCGCGCCGGAGACGGCCGATCCTGTCGAGCACATGGAGGAGGCCACGGCCCGTCGGGCGTCAGTGCTGGAGGCGATGGTCGACGCCGAGGCCCTGCCGGCCTCCGAGGCGGAGGCGGCTGCGGCCACGCCCATCGAGGTCACCCAGATCACCCGGGCCGTCACGCTCACCGCTGACCTGGCCCCTCACTACGTCGAGTGGGTGCGGGAGCAGACGATCGCGGCGGTCGGCGAGGACGCCGTCTACGGCGCTGGTCTGCGGGTGTTCACCACGCTCGACCTGCGAGCCCAGGCCGCGGCTGAGGCCGCCGTGCGAGACACGCTCACCGATCCGGCCGGGCCCCAGGCGGCGGTCGTCGCCCTCGACCGCGACGGCGCCATCCGGGCCCACGTCGGCGGCCGGGACTTCAACGCCTTGCAGGTCGACCTCGTGCGGGGCGCCGACGGAGGGGGCTCGGGGCGCCAGCCCGGCTCCACGTTCAAGCCCTTCGTGCTGCAGGCCGCCTTGGAGTCCGGCACCACCCTGTCCGACGAGTACCCCGGCCCTGCGAGCATCGAGCTGGATGTGGGCGGTACGCCCTTCCCGGTCGAGAACTACGGCGGCGAGGGGTTCGGAACCCTCACGGTGGCTCAGGCCACCGCCAGCTCGGTGAACACCGTGTACGCCCAGATGCTGGCCGAGGTCGGCCCGGCTGGTGTGGCCCAGGCCGCCAAGCGAGCCGGCATCGACGCCGAGCTGGACGAGGTGCCGTCGATCGCCCTCGGGGTCGAGGAGGTCTCGCCCCTCGACCTGGCCAGCGCCTACCTCACCTGGGCCGATGACGGCACCAAGGTCGAGCCCTACGCCATCGACCGAATCGAGGACGCCGACGGCAACGTGCTCTGGAGCTCCGACCGCCCGGAGCCCGAGGCCGAGGCAGTCGACCCGCAGGTGGCTCGAGCCATCAGCGCCGCCCTGCAGGGCGTCGTCGACGGCGGCACGGGCCAGGCGGCGGACATCGGGCGACCTGTCGCCGGCAAGACCGGCACGACCCAGAACAACGTCGACGCCTGGTTTGCCGGCTACGTGCCGGGCTACGCGGCAGTCGTGTGGATGGGCTACCCGGACGCATCGCAACCGATGGACGACGTCCAGGGGCGCAGCGTCACCGGCGGATCGTTCCCGGCCCAGATCTGGGCTCGGTTCATGGATGTGGCGATGGAGGGGCGAGACGTCGAGGAGTTCCCCGAGCCCGACGACGAGCTCGTGCGCCGCGAGGCGCCCCTGCCGCCCCCGACCTCGTCGAGCTCGTCCACCTCCAGCTCGTCCACCTCCACGACAGAGCCCACCGACGAGGAGACAGACGAGGGCACTGACGACTCGACCACCACCTCCTCGAGCACCTCGAGCACCGTGGCCACGACGACGACCACCTCGCCTCAGGAGGAGGCCCCGCCTGCGCCGGACGGTGGAGCCGGTGGTGCTGGCAGCCCCTGAGCTGACCTAGCCGCCGACAGCCCAGCCGAACGCGGCGCTGCTCGCCGCGTCGAGCTCGAACCACACCCGCTTCGTCTCCGCTTCCTCGTCGAGCTCGTAGCCCCACCTCGAGGCCAGACCCTCGACCACGTGGAGCCCGCGACCGCCTGGCGGGCCGTCCACCCGATCGATCTCCTGCAGCGGGCGCAGCCTGGGCTCGCCGGTGCCGCCGTCGCGAACGTCGACTCGAACGCCGTGACCGGTGTTCGAGACGAGGACGGTGAACCGATGTCCGCCGCCGTGTATGACGGCGTTCGTGGCCAGCTCGCTGGTGAGGAGCGTGGCCGCGTTGATGATGCGTGGGTAGCCCCACGATCGCACCCACTGGGCGACGAACAGCCTCGCCTCGCGGGCGCTAGTGGGCTCTGGTGCCAGCTCCAGCTGCTTCGGCATCGTGCTGCGGGGGCGGTCAGCCAGAAGCGGGGGTGGTGTCGGCGGGGGGGTGCATGCCCCGCCCCTACCCACCGACGGCGCAGGGCATCCGGCGAGTTCGGGCCTCTCGGGCCGGGGCGTATGGTGCCGAGGTGGCCACACCACAGCACGGCATCTTCGCCCTGGGCACTCGCTCGCACCATCACCTGCAGCTCGACGTCGGTCCTGACGTAGATCCTGCGACCCTGCTCGCTGCGCTCGGCGGGATCCGTGACCTGGCCACGACGATCTCGGGAGTGAACATCGTCGTGGGCCTCGGCTCCGAGCTGTGCCAGCGGGTGCTGCCACAGCACCTGCCCGCCGGCTTGTCTCCGTTCTCAGCGCTCGCCGGCGACGGGCCCGAGCGTCGAGTCGTGATGCCCGCGGCCCAGCACGACCTCTGGATCTGGCTCCATGCCAGCGCCCCGGACCACATCTTCGACCTGGCCAGGTCGTCCGTGCGGGTCTTGCGGGGCTTGGCCGAGGTGGTCGCCGAGCAGCCCGCCTTCACCTATCAGGCCAGTCGGGACATGACGGGCTTCGAGGACGGCACGGAGAACCCACCCCTCGACGACGCCCCCGCGATCTGCACGGTCCCCGAAGGTCAACCCGGCGCGGGAGGCAGCGTGGTGCTGCTCCAGCGGTGGGTCCACGACCTCGAAGGTTTCGACGAGCTGGGGCCAGACGACCAAGCCCAGGTGTTCGGTCGGGACAAGCAGACGAACGAGGAGCTTGCTGACGACGTCCGTTCGCCTCGCGCTCACATCAGCCGCGTGTCCATAGATGACGCCGGCGAGGAGCTCGAGGTCTTCCGGCGCTCGACTGCGTATGGCGGCGTGCTCGAGCACGGGCTCATGTTCCTGGCCTTCTCGGCCGACGTCGACCGCCTCGGCCGCATGCTCCGACGCATGGTCGGCGACGATGACGGCATCACCGACCGCATGACCGACTTCACCCGGTCCACCGGCGGGGCCTGGTACGTCGCCCCACCGATCGAGGCCTTCGCGGGCTGACCCGCCCCACGCATGGTCGAGATCATCGCCAGCCACGACGCGGAGGTCGGCAACCTTCCAGTGCGCCGCGCCTTGCCCCGGCGCGGGCACCGGACAGTGGGGCCCTTCTGCTTCCTCGACCACTTCGGACCCGTGGACCTCGATCAGTCCGACGCGATGCAGGTCGGGCCCCACCCGCACACGGGGCTGCAGACCGTGACCTGGCTCCTCGAGGGCGACGTGCTCCACACCGACAGCGTCGGCAGCGAGCAGCCGATCCGCCCCGGCCAGGTCAACCTCATGACGGCCGGTCGCGGCGTGGCCCACGCCGAGTCGGCTCGGCGCAACGACCGTGGCACCCACGGCATCCAGCTCTGGGTGGCCCAGCCCGAGTCCACCCGCCACGGCGAACCGGCCTTCGAGCACCATGCCGACCTGCCCGAGGTCGAGCTGGGCCGCGGCACGGCCACGGTGCTCGTCGGCGAGCTGGCGGGCGTGGCCTCGCCTGCTCGCCACGACTCCCCCTTGGTCGGAGCGGACCTGGCCGTGCGCGCCGGCACCTCCACCGTGCCGCTCGACGCCACTTGGGAGCACGCGTTGGTGGTGTCGGAAGGCTCCGTCGAGGTCGACGGCGTTGCGGTGGCGCCGGGCCAGCTCGCCTATCTCGGGCTCGACCGCCACGAGGTGGGCTTCCGCAGCGACGGCGCGGCCCGCGCCTTCCTCGTGGGCGGCGAGCCCTTCGGCGACATCGTCATGTGGTGGAACTTCGTGGCCCGCACCCGGGAAGAGATCGTGGCGGCCCGGGCCGACTGGCAGGACCACGGTCCGCGCTTCGCCGAGGTGCGCAGCCACCTCGATCGCATCCCCGCTCCGGCCACTCCGTGGCCCGAGCCCACGATCCTCTGAGCGACGGCTGGGCCCGCAGCCCGAGCGCTGGGAGCCGCTAGTCGACGATGGCCTGCAGGACCGCGGCCCGGAGCTGGCGTCTGATCGGGTAGGTGTCGCTCGGAAGGAGCTGCGTCATGAAGACCACGCAGATGTCCTCGGCGGGGTCGACCCAGAACGCCGTGCTGGCGGCGCCGCCCCACGAGTACTCGCCTTCGCTGGCCAGGTTCTGCAAGGCGGCGGCGTCCTCGACGGTGGAGAAGCCGAGGCCGAAGCCCATGCCCTCCATGGCCGACTCGGAGAACGTGGACTGGCCCACGTCGTTCAGGAGCTTGCCGCCGGGCAGGTGGTTCCGGGCCATGTAGCTCGACCGTGCGCGGGCCCGAGCAGCCGGACCCCGTCGAGCTGACCCCCCTCGCGGAGCATGTGGCAGAAGCGGAGGTAGTCCGGGCCGGTCCCGACCAAGCCACCTCCGCCGGAGAGGTACTTGGGTGGCTGCACCATCGATGTGGCCGGTGCGAAGGCCCGCAGCTTGCTGTCCTGACCTCTGCACGTAGAGCGGAGCGCAGCGGCTGAGCTCGCTCTCGGGCGCCGCGAAGGCGGTGTCGGTCATCCCGAGCGGACCGAGGACGTGGTCGCGGAGGTGCTCGTCGAGCGGCTGGCCGCTCATCACCTCGATCAGGCGGCCGCACACGTCCGTCGACATCGAGTAGTTCCAACGGGCTCCGGGGTCGAACAGGAGGGGCAGGGACGCCATGAGCTCGATGCCCTCGGCCAGGCTGTAGCTGGGCTCGCTGAAGTCGCCCAGCCCGTGGTTCCGGTACAGCTCGTCGACCGGGTGCTGGTAGTGGAACCCGTAGGTGAGACCGGACTGGTGCGTCAGCACGTCGTGCACGGTCATCGGCCGCGCCGGTGGCCGCGTCCGGGGCTCGTCCGCGGTGCCGCCGTCCCACACCTGCACATCTGCGAACTCAGGGAGGAACCGGGAGACCGGGTTCTCGAGCAGGAAGTGCCCCTCCTCGTAGAGCATCATCAGCGCCACGCTCGTGATCGGCTTGGTCATCGAGTAGATCCGGTAGATCGACTCGGGCGTCACCGGCGTGCCGGCCTCGACGTCGGTAGCGCCGTAGCAGTCGTGGTGGACGAGCTCGCCCCTCCGGCTGATGAGCGTCTGGACGCCGGGCAGCTTGCCCCTGTCGACGTAGGCGTGGGTGGTGGCCTCGACGCGGGTCGAGCCGCTCGCTGGAGAGGCCGACGTCTTCTGGTCGGGTCGTCATGAGCGCATGCTGGCACGCCCGCACGACCCACGACGGCCGCTCGTGGCAGGGTTTGGCCGTGAGCTTCGACAGCGACCGCCGCTACGAGCTGCCGGTGCCACCAGCTGAGCTGTGGGCGGCGCTCGAGAGGACGGACGACTACCAGTCGTGGTGGCCGTGGCTTCGCCGCTTCGACTCCGACGGGCTGGCCCTAGGCCAGACGTGGAGCGCTCACGTGCAGCCCCCCATCCCGTACTGGGTGCGCTTCTCCGTGCGCATCGACGACGTCGACGCGCCGCGGTCCGATCTCGGCCACCGTGGCGGGGGACGTCGTAGGGGAGGCCCGCCTCGAGATCCGCGATCACCCCCAGGGCTGCGAGGCCCGCCTCGTCTCGAGCCTGGCCCCGGGCAACGGCCTGCTGAAGGTGGTCGCCCGCATGGCGTCCCCGATGGTCCGGTTCGGCCACGACTGGGTGCTCGACACGGGCGCGCGGCAGTTCATCCGGCGAGCCCTCTGAGGGTGCGCGACGATCTCGCCCATGCCGATATCCAGTGGGTTCAACCACGTCGCCACGCTGACCACCGACATGGACAAGTCGGTGCGCTTCTACGAGCAGGCCTTCGGTGCCGTCGTGACCTTCGAGATGCAGAAGACCGACGACCACCCCTGGATGAAGATCGTCGACGTCGGCGGGGGCGGGTTCCTCAACATCTTCCACGTGGCCCCCGAGGACATGATCGGGGACCGGCGTCGGCAGGGAGGACGGGGTGCCATCGACCACTTCGCCATCGCCGTCGACTCCCTCGCCACGCTCGAGACCATGCCCGACCGCCTCCGCAGGGCGGGCGCCCAGGACGTCGGTGATGTCCAGCAGCTCGGGAACGAGTGGTCGCTGTTCTTCCGTGACCCGGACGGGATGGAGCTCGAGGTCTGCTGCGAGGCCGCCCCGGCCTGAGCGCCCCTACCCTGGTCGTCATGTGCCGGAACATCACGACCCTGCGCGGGCTCGAGCCCGAGGCCACCGCCGAGGAGATCGAGGCGGCCGCTCGTCAGTACGTCCGCAAGATCAGCGGCGTCCAGAAGACGTCGGACCGCACGGAGGAAGCCTTCGAGCGGGCTGTGCGCCGCATCACGCTGGCGTCGGAGGAGCTGCTGGCCCAGCTCCCGCCACGGCAGCAGCCACCACGGACCGTCCCGCCCCTCCGTCGCCTGGCCGCCGCCCGCTGAGGTGGCGCACGGCGGCTGCGAACGCAGCCGCCCAGAGCGCGCACACGAGCACGAGCGTCAGGTGGATGACCGGCGACAGCCAGCCGTTGCCGGGCCGAGTCTCCCGTAGGAGGTAGCGCCGCTCCGACTCGAACGGCGCCGTGCGGTCGATCGCCGGCACCGTCGGCCTCGCCGATCTCCGGGTCGGCCGGCAGGTAGATCGGCGCGGCCATCATCTCGGCCCCGCGGTGGAGGCGCAGGAGGCTCTTCCAGAGCCCGTCCACGGGGATCGCCTGGTCGGAGCGGAACTCGCCGGGCTGGCCCGTGGGCACCATCTCGGCCAGCTCTAGGCCGCCGCCCTGCCAGGCGGTGGCCTGGAACCAGTAGGCGTCCTCGGCTGCATCCGGAGGGGTGAGGGTGGCTGTCACGAAGGCGGTGCCTCCGGGCGCCGGCTCGAGTCGGAGGGTGGCCTCGACGTCGCCGATCGGGCGGCGCATGGGGAAGAGGAGCACGGCGAGGCACGCGAGGCCGGCGAGGGCCAGCACCGGGCCGGACACCCCAGATGCCTTGACGCCGTCGCCTGTTTCACCGGCGACCGCCTGCCCGAACGCCAGGCCGAGCACCGAGGCGCCCACTGCAGCGACGACCCCGAGCACGACGACCTCCGGGAGCAGAGCATCGGTCCAGGGCTGCCAGGCGTCGGCGTTCCACACCCACTCGCCGGCCAGGCCCAGCGTCCCGATCCCGAGCCCGCTCACCACTGCGAACCGGAGGCGACGCTCGGTGCCCAGCAGTCGGGCGACGGCCTCCACGACGACCGCGCTGACGAGCAGCGTGGCCGCGAAGCGGGTGTCCACCGGCCCCTCGTCCTCGGAGCCGAAGTCCAGGAACCCGGTGGCCTGGATCACGAAGTTCACGACCACGAACCCGACCGTCCACCACCGGCCGTGCACGAGACGGAAGGCCACGAGGCCTAGCCCGGCCGCCAGGCAGATCAGGATGGGGCTGAAGAGCAGGCTGAACTGGGGCACGCCGAACGTGAACTCGCCCTGTGGAGCGAGCAGGCCCTGCACCGTCAGCCAGCCGCACACGACGTGGGCGGCCCGCGCCCAGCCACCGTCGGTGGCGCGCACGCCCGAGCCCGCCAGGATCAGCCACGCGGCCATCCCCGTGAAGGTCGCGCCGAGGATCATCAGCATGTGGGTGGGACTCCACATGGTCACGTCGACGCCGTACTCGCTGGTGCCAGACCTCATCGAGGGGGAAGCCCGAGACCGCCCCGAGCCCGAGAGCCCAGAGGGGGAGCAGCACCACGGGTATGCGCAGGGCACCCAGGCGCAGTCCGTCGACCTGCTCGAAGGTGGCCACGAGCGTGCCGAGCACGGCACCGCCCAGGATCATGATGAGCCCGAGGAGGATCCCGCTGTGCGGGGCGGTCAGCAGCTCGTCGTCGCGGCCCAGCGCGATGTGCCAGGACACGTCGGAGTAGAACCCCTGCCCGGCGACGAGCAGCCCGTAGAGGCCATGCCGATGGCGACCGCGGCCCAGCCGGGGATCCGCGTCACCCTGGTCAGCCCGTTGGGGATGCGCGACAGCGGCTGCAGCATCGGCCACGGGCGCTCCGAAGGACGGCCCACGACGGCGAGGCCGACGACGATGGCCACGAAGACGCCCACGAGGCCCCAGAAGGGGGTCCACGAGGCGAGCGCTGACCCGCCGAGCGTGCCTGTCGGTTCTGTCTGGGCGATGATGTCCGATCATGGTTACCATTGGTAACACACGGGTGCGGGGGGCACAACGTCACCGGCTAGACCGGTGCCATGCCCCGCCTCGCCCTGCTGCTCAAGGCCAGCGCCAACCGGGTGTACGGCGCCAGCGCCTTCGCGCTCGCAGCGGCCGAGCTGGCCGTGCTCGAGGGCGCGCTCGGGCGGTGCCGTGACGGGAACGGCCCGGCTCGAGCTGGGAGGCGTCGACTACCTCGGGGTCGACGTGGCTGCGCCCCTGGAGCCCGGCCGCGCTCGCCGTCCTCTCGAACCTGTCGTCGCTGCATGCCGCTGTTCGAGGTGGAGGGCGACCTCCTCCGGCCGTTGCGGGTTGCGCCCCACCTCGTCCTGGACGAGGACGTCACGACCATCCAGCGCTACTCGGGCAAGACGAACGAGGCGTTCACCCACCTGCTCGTCAACGTGGCCCTGGCCGAGAGCGGTCGCTTCCCGGCCCTGCTCGCGGGCGAGCGGGTGACGCTGCTCGACCCGGCCTGCGGGCGGGGCACCTCGCTGAACCGGGCCGTGGTCTACGGCATGGACGCTCACGGGATCGAGATCGACCAGCGCGACGTCGAGGCCTACACCCAGTTCATCCTCACGTGGCTGAAGGACAAGCGGCTCAAGCACCAGCTCGAGCAGGCCAAGCTCCGCAAGGGCCGGGAGACGCCGGCCCACCGCATCACGGTCACCTACGGACGCGAGCAAGGACCGCAGCTCGCACCGAGTGGTCGACATCGTCCACGACGACACCCTCGCGCGCACGGGCCCACCTCAAGGCCCGTTCGGTCGACCTGCTCGTGTGCGACCTCCCCTACGGCGTGCAGCACGGATCGCAGTCCGGTCCGCAGTCGGGCGGCGGCCGCCTCCAGCGGGGCCCGGCGGGTCTGCTCCGCCGAGGCCCTGCCCGTGTGGCTCGAGCTGCTTCGGCCCGGCGGGGCGATGGCGCTGGCCTGGAACCGGCACACCCTGGCCCGAGCCGACGCTGGTCGAGCTCGTGACCGAGGCCGGGCTCGAGCTGCGGCGGCCAGCCGACGACGATGCGTTCGTGCACCGCGTCGACCGGGCGATCCTCCGCGACGTGCTCGTGGCCGCTCGGCCGACCTGAGCGCAGCATGTCCGGTTCGTTCCGCGGCCGTGCGGCGCGGGCCGTCCCGGTCGTATGCTCTGCGTCACACCGAGGGGGACAGTCGTGGCCATCGCCGCAGAACGTGAGCTCCATCCCGCCCAGTCGCTAGCCGTGCTCGGCGAGCTGGGCTGGCTAGCCGTCGTCGGTGGCGCGTCGCTCGGCGCCGGCGCCATCCACGCAGCCGCCATCGGAGTGCACAGCGAGCACCGCCAGGCCGTGATCGCGTTCACGGTCGTGGCTGCCATCCAGCTCGGGTTCGGGGCCGTCGCCCTGGCCCGACCCGGTCGGTCGGTCCTGGCCCTCGGCGCCCTCGCCAACGCTGGGATCATCGGCGGCTGGGTGCTGGCCAAGACCAACGGCATCTCCTTCGTCGACGGGCTCGACGTGGCCGAGCCCGTGCAGACCGCCGACGGGCTGGCGGCCGGGCTGGCTGGTCGTCGCGGTGCTGGCCGGTCGTCGCGGCGCTCCTCGGGCTGGGCAACCACCTCCTGCGCGGCAGCCCGCTGCTCACCGGCGGCACGGCGGTGCTCGTCGCGGCCCTCGCGGTGCCCGGCATGCTCTCGGCCGGGGCCATGCCCACGAGTCGGGCGGAGATCGCCACGGCGGCGCGGCAGCGGCCCACGACGACAGCGAGGAACCGCACGCCGAGCGAGCGGAGCACGCCCAGGCGTCGGCCGTGCCGCCCAAGCCCTACGACCCCGCCCTGCCGCATCGACCTGGGCGGCGTCGAGGGCGTCACGCCTGCAGCAGCAGGCCGCAGCCGAGAACCTGCTCGCCATCACCATCCTGCAGCGCCTGCCCAAGTTCTCTGACCCTCTGGCCGTGGCGGAGCATGGGGTTCGTGTCGATCGGTGACGGCTTCCTCGGCCACGAGCACTACCTGAACGTCGCCAACATGAACGACGACCGGATCCTCGACCCGCGACTACCCGGAGTCGCTGGTCTACGACACCTCCGTCACGCCGAAGAAGCTCGTGGCCGCCATGTTCATGCTGAACGCCGGGGACACGCTCGCAGACGTGCCCGAGCTGGGCGGCAAGCTCACGCAGTGGCACGTCCACGACAACCTCTGCTTCTCGGGCCCGCGGGTGGCTGGCCTCACCGACGCAGACGGCAACTGCGCACCCGGTCTGACGAAGGGGGCGGCCACCCCGATGATCCACGTGTGGATCGAACCCCACCCGCTGCGGGCCCTTCGCAGCCCTCGAGGGCGTGGCCGGCGGCACGATCCCCGAGGGCGAGTCCCGGCTCTGCGACCACGCCCACGGCAGTTGACCATCAGGTCGCCAGCGGTCGTTGGCCGATGGTCACCCGAGCGGCGGCGTGATCTCGCCATCCGTCGCCGCCTCTGGACGCCGACCGCCCGGCGCGAGCAGCTCGTGCAGCGTCGGGCTCGACCTCCTCGCCGAGCGATCGCTGCGACCACGATGACCGCTGACGATGTCGCGGCAGCGGGCCGGCGTGTCGAAGGGCCTCGTCTTCCACTACTTCCCGACAACCCGCGAGCTGCAGGTGGCTGTCCTGCGCGATCAAGACGGCCGAGCTCGTCGCCGTGCGTCGACGTCGACCCTGACGGCCGCCCCCACCGATCGGCTGCATCGCCGGCATCGACGCCTTCGTCGCCTTCATCGAGGTCCAGCCCCGCACGTACCGGGCTCTGGTCCGTGGCGCCGGCTCGGACCCGCAGCTGCTCGCCGTCTTCGAGGACACCCGAGCTGCGGTCGTGGACCTCATCGCCGAGGCCCTGGGCACCGCACCGAGCTCCCGAGTCGGGCTCCGCACTCGACGCTGCGCGGGTTGGATCGCCCTCGTGGAGGAGACCACGCTCCACTGGCTCGACGACCGACCCCGGTGCCACGCGCCGAGCTCGTGGACTTCCTCCACCGGGCGGCGTTGGCCCTGTTGGGCGACCCGCTCGCCTTGGCGGGCTGACGGCGCAGCATCCACCACGGTCGGCGCGAAGCCCGCGTTTACGGTGATTCTCGCCTGAATCTGCCCCTAAGGAGGGCCCCGATGAACAAGGCCGAACTCGTCAACGCCGTCGCCGAGAAGTCAGGACAGACCGCTGCGGCGGTCGGCTGCTGTGCTCGGCGCGTTCGAAGACGTGGTCACCAGCACCGTGGCCGGAGGTGACAAGGTCCAGATCCCCGGCTTCTTGAGCTTCGAGCGGGCCGAGCGCGCCGCTCGCACCGGTCGCAACCCAGCGACGGGGGCCGAGATCCAGATCGCGGCCGCCACCGTGCCGAAGGTCAAGGTCGGCAAGTCCTTCAAGGACGCCGTCAAGTAGCAGAGGTGCCGATGTAGGCAGCCGCCTGGTCACCGTCACCTCACCGTGGCGGTGACCAGGCTGCCGCGCCCGCAAGCCGGGGCCGTGCCGGGTACGGTCGCCGCGATGGACGTCGGGGCGCTCGAGCAGGACACGCAGGCCCTGGCCCGGCGCATCGCCGAGCTCGGCGAAGGCGAGCGGTCCCGGGTCTTCAAGATGTCGTGGTGGAGCGACCGGATGATGGACTGGGCGATGTCGCGCCCGGCCTTCAAGACGCAGCTGTTCCGCTTCGTCGACGTGTTCCCCGCCCTCGACGGGCAACGACGACATCGCCCGTCACCTCGCTGAGTACTTCGACGGCGTCGACGTGCCCAAGGCCCTCGACCTCGGCGTCGACCTGGCCGACAAGGTGCCCTTCGGCGCCGCCATCGAAGCACGGGTCGCCCGCAAGAACATCGCCCGCATGGCCGAGCAGTTCATCGTCGGCGAGACGCCGGACGAGGCCGTGGCCGAGCTGCACGGCCTGTGGCGGCGGGGCAGCGCGGCCACCGTCGACCTGCTCGGCGAGAAGACGGTCGTCGGCCGCCGAGGCCGATCGCTACCAGGCCCGCGTCCTCGAGCTGCTCGACGCCCTGTGCGACGCCGCGCCCGAGCTGGGCCCCCGACGACCTGCTCGAGCGCGACGACCTCGGTCCGCTCGCCCGAGTGAACGTCAGCATCAAGCCCACCGCGCTGGCCACCCACTACGAGCCGCTCAGCCGGGCCGAGGGGCTCGACGTCGGCCAAGGACCGGATCCGGCCCATCCTGCGCCGGGCCCGCGAGCCGTGGCGCGCACGTGCACTTCGACATGGAGCACTACGACGCCAAGGACCTGACGCTCGCCCTGTTCCGGGAGCTGCTCTCGGCGAGGACGAGTTCGCCGACGTGCACGCTGGCATCGTCATCCAGGCCTTCCTCCGCGACGCCCGTGACGACCTCGCCGACCTCATCGCCTGGTCGAGCGGCCGTGCGCACCCGATCACCGTGCGGCTCGTGAAGGGCGCCTACTGGGACGCCGAGACGGTGCACGCCGGCGCCGCAGGATGGGAGCCGCCCGTCTTCCAGCGCAAGGAGGAGACCGACGCCAACTACGAGCGCTGCACCCGGCTCCTCCACGACCACCACGGCGAGGTGCGCGCCGCCTTCGGGTCCCACAACCTGCGGTCGCTGGCCTACGCCGTCAGCTACGCCCGGCAGGCCGGGCCTGCCCGACCACGCCTATCGAGATCCAGCTGCTCTACGGCATGGCCGAGCCGGTGCACGCCGCCGTCAAGCGGCTCGGGCTGCGGCTGCGGGTCTACGGACCGGTGGGCGAGCTGGTCCCGGGCATGGCCTACCTCGTGCGCCGGCTGCTCGAGAACACCTCCAACGAGAGCTTCGTGCGGCACCGCTTCGCCGAGGGCCGGGCCCTCGACGCGCTCGTGGCGCCGGCCTGACGTCGACCACCTGCCCGGCCCGACCGCGGCGCCCGAGGTGCCGGCCACCGACCCGGCCGATGCCCACCCCGTACGCCCCCGAGCCGGTCCGCGAGTGGCGGCGGCCGTCGGCCCGGGCGGCGTTCGCGGTGGCCGTCGAGGAGGTCGGCGGGCGACTCGTCGGCGGTGGTGGCGACCGGTCCATGCCGGGCTGCGGCCGTCCTCAGGCGGCGCCTGGGTGGGCACGGCGGTGCCCGCCCTCATCGACGGCGAGCAGGTCCGCACCGGCGGCCACGATCACCTCGGTCGACCCGGCCCGCATCGAGCGGGTCGTCGCCACCTCCGCCGCCGTGCACCGCGGCTGACGCTGACCGCGCGGTGGCCGCCGCGGTGCGGGCGGCCCCGGGCTGGCGTCGGGCGCCCGTGCGTCGAGCGGGCCGGGCTGCTGTTCCGCGCGGCCGAGTGGATGCGCCGGCGCCGCGACGACCTCGCCGCCCTCGCAGTGCTTCGAGGCCGGCAAGCCGTGGGACCAGGCCGACGCCGACGTCTGCGAGGCGATCGACTTCTGCGAGTACTACGGCCGCGAGGTGCTGCGCCTCGACGCGACGTCGCGCGACCTCGTGCAGTCACCCCCTGGCGAGGCCAACCGCATGACCTACCAGGGCAAGGGCGTCACCGCCGTCATCTCGCCGTGGAACTTCCCGCTCGCCATCCCCACCGGGATGACCGTGGCCGCGCTCGCCGCCGGCAACCCCGTCATCCTGAAGCCGGCCGAGCAGACCCCCGGCGTGGCGTGGCGGCTGGCCGAGGCGCTGGTGGCGGCCGGCGTGCCGGCCCGGTGTGTTCCAGCTGCTCCCCGGCCTCGGCGAGGACGTCGGCGCACGGCTCGTCGCCCACCCCGACGTCGCTGTCATCGCCTTCACCGGCTCGAAGGCGGTCGGCCTCGAGATCAACCGCATCGCCGCGACGCCTGCAGCCGGGGCAGCGCCACCTCAAGAAGGTGGTCTGCGAGCTCGGCGGCAAGAACGCCTGATCATCGACGCCGACGCCGACCCCGATCAGGCCGTCCCGGCCGCCGCAGCCTACTCGGCGTTCGGGTACGCCGGGCAGAAGTGCTCGGCCGCGTCACGGCTCATCGTGCTCGACTGCCGTCTACGACACCATCGTCGAGCGCCTCGTCGGTTGTTCGCGCGAGCTGCTGGTCGGTCATCCCGCCACGCCGGGCGTGCAGGTCGGCCCGGTGATCGACGCCGACGCCCACGAGCGGGTGCGCGGCTACGTCGACAGGGCGCCGGCCCAGGGGCGGGTCCTGCTGCAGCGCGACGATGTGCCGTCCGAGGGGCTGGTTCGTCGGGCCCGACGATCGTGGCCGTCGACGACCCGGCCGCACCGATCGCCACCGACGAGATCTTCGGCCCGGTGCTCGACCGTGCTCCGCGCTCGCGACTTCGACCACGCCCTCGACCTGGCCAACGGCACCGACTACGCCCTCACCGCGGGCCTGTTCTCGCGGTCGCCGGTGCACCTCCGCCGAGCGGCCGCGGAGCTGCGGGCCGGCAACGTGTACCTGAACCGAGCCACCACCGGCGCCGTCGTCGGCCGCCAGCCCTTCGGCGGCTACGGCATGAGCGGCGATCGGCTCGAAGGCCGGTGGCCCCGACTACCTCCACCAGTTCCTCGACCCACGGGTCAGCACCGAGAACACCCTGCGCCAGGGGTTCGCTCCCGACTGATCAGGCCAACCCGCGGTCCGGGTCAGTCGGTGGCGGTGAGGCTGGCGTCACCGGTCTGGACCCGCCAGAGGGCGGCGTAGAGGCCGCCCTCACCGAGCAGCTCCTCGTGGGTGCCGGCCTCGATGACCTCACCCGCCTCGAGCACGTGGATCCGATGGGCGTGGCGCACCGTCGACAGGCGGTGGGCGATGACGATGGTCGTCCTGCCCTTCGAGACGCGTGCCAGCGAGCGCTGGATGGCGGCCTCGGTCTCGTTGTCGACGGCCGAGGTGGCTTCGTCGAGCACGAGCACGGCCGGGTCGCGCAGGATGGCCCGGGCCAGCGTGAGGCGCTGACGCTGGCCGCCGGAGAGCTTCTGGCCCCGCTCGCCGACCACGGTGTCGTACCCGTCGGGGAGGAGCTGGATGAAGCCGTGGGCCTCGGCCAGCCGGGCGGCCCGTACGACGTCGGTCGTCGCTGGCGTCGGGCCGGCCGTAGGTCAGGTTCTCGCGCACGCTGCCTTGGAAGAGGAACACGTCCTGGCTGACGAACCCCAGGGCGCCCCGCAGCGACGTGAACGTCAGGTCCTCGACCGGCACGCCGTCGAGGGTGATGCGCCCGTGGGTTGGCTCGTACAGGCGCAGCAGCAGCTTCACGATGGTGCTCTTGCCGGCGCCCGTGGCTCCGACGATGGCGTGGGTCTCGCCCGGTGCGATGTCGAGGTCGAGCGCCTTCAGGACCTCGCTGCCGGTCCCGTAGGAGAAGCGGACCCCCTCGAAGCGCACCGCACCTCGCACCGGTTCGGGTAGGTCGGAGGCGCCGGGCTTGATGGAGGGCTCGATGTCGAGCAGCCCGTAGATGCGACGGCACGAGGCCATGGCCCGCTGGTACAGGTCGAGCGTCTCGCCCAGGCGGGTGAGAGGCCAGAGCAGGCGCTGGGTCATGTAGACGAGAGTGGTGAAGAGGGCGGCCTCGAGGTTGCCGTTGAGGACGGCGTGGCCGCCGACGACCAGGGTCATGGTGAAGCCGGCCAGGATGGCCATGCGGATGAGCGGGCACGAAGGCGCTGGAGTACCGGATGGCGTCGCCGTTGGCGGCGCTGTAGGCCCGGCTGTCGAGGGCGACTCGATCGACCTCGCGATGCTCGGCGTTGAACGCCTTGATGGTGGCGATGCCGCCCGAGGTTGTTGGTCAGGGTGTCGGCGATCCGGCCGGCCGCGGCCCGCACGCCGTCGTAGCGCTTGGCGAGGGTCCGCTGGTACCGCAGCGAACCCATGATGATGACGGGGATGGGGAGGAAGGCCAGCAGGGCGAGGGTGGGGGATATGACGGTGAAGGCGAGGCCGACGAGGACGACGTTCGTGGCCGTGAGGATCACCTCGTTGGCACCGAAGTCGAGGAACCGCTCGAGCTGGTTCACGTCGTCGTTCAGCACCGCCATCAGCCCACCCGAGGACTGGTCCTCGAAGTAGGCCAGCTCGAGCTCCTGCACGTGGCTGTACGCGTCCATGCGGGTGTCGTGCTCGATCGACTGGGCCAGGTTCCGCCACGTGACCTCGGCGATGTAGTCGGTGACCGACTCGAGCACCCACACGATGACCGTGACGACGGCGAGGATCGTGAGCTGGTCGAACCGGTCCTCCACGCCGAAGAGGCGCCCGACGAAGCTGCGGTCATCGTTGACGACGATGTCGACGGCGGCTCCGATCAGCAGCTCGGGGGCGACGTCGAAGACCTTGTTGAGGACCGAGAAGACCGTCGCCTGCACCACCTTGGCGCGGTGCTTGCGAGCGTGGCCCCACAGCTCCCGCAGGGGCGGCCGGGGAGAGAGCGGGATCGTAGCGCCGTCGACGGACATGGGGCGACGATACGGCCGCCGGCCCCGAAGCCCCCAGGTCCTTAGCGGGTGCTCTTCTTCCGGCGGGTCGGGGCCTCGCCCGCGTCGTCGATCACCTGGGCGACGAGGGGCAGCACCCGGTGGCGCACCTGCTCGCTCAGCGCGATCTGCGTCGTGGTGCGCACTGATGCCGGGCACCTCGAGGACCTTGCCCAGCACCTGCTGCAGGTGCGCGTTGGTGCGGGCCACCACGCGGCAGTGCAGATCGCCGGGACCGGTGGTGGCGTGGGCCTCGATGCACCTCGGGGATGCTCCGCAGGTGCTCGATGACGTCGTGCGAGTCGGCCCTGGGCGATCTCGAGCGTGACGAAGGCCAGCACCTCGTAGCCCATCGCGCCGCAGGTCGAGGTCGGGATCGAAGCCGCTGATGACGCCCCGCTTCTGGAGCTTGTCGAGCCGAGCCTGTACCGTTCCCCGCGCCACGCCGAGCTGGCGAGCCAGCTCCATCACCCCCGCTCGGGGCGTCTCGGCACATGGCCTGGATGAGCCGTGGCGTCGAGGGCGTCGATCCCGCTGGGCAACATGGTCAGGATGTCTAGCAGATCTCCGCGACCTGACTGGGCGGATCGCTCAGCATCCCTCGGATTGCTTGACCCACTCGCCGAGGTGGCCTTGGCTGGAGGAGACAAGACGCCTAGTCCAGGGGGACCACGATGGCAACCACGACGGATCCGAGCACCCGAGTCGACGGCCTCGACGCCTTCCGGGCCCGAGTCGACCACCTCGTCGCCCACCACCCGGTCGTCACCGACAACCGCTACGCGCAGTGGTTCGCCGGCGGGCGACGCCAGCCGGGGCGAGGTCCGCCACCTCACCGTGCAGTTCTCGGTCTTCAGCCACCTCTTCGTCGAGGCGCAGCTGCGCAAGGTGATCAACGCCGCCGACCTCGACACCTACCGGGCCGGCAAGGAGATCCTCCTCAACGAGCTCGGTGTCGTGTTCAACGCCGGTCGCACCGGCCATCGCTCGCCACGGCCGACGCCGATCCCGAGCTCGTCGCCACCGACGGCACCGTCGACGGCGGCCGCTTCCGCTTCGGCGCCGCCCACTTCGAGTGGCTCGCTGCGCTTCGCCGCGCCCGCTGGGCCTCGGCTTCGACGACCTCGGCAAGCGTCGCCACGGCACCGCCGCCGACCCTGTTCTTCTGCGACGAGCTGCTCGAGGTCTACGGCTCCGAGGACGCCGCGCTGGCCGAGGGCGCCAGCTACGCCGTCGAGCACTGGGCCGCGGCCGGGTTCTGGAAGGAGCTCATCGCCGGGCTCGAGGCGTTCAAGGCCCGTGAGTGCGAGGGGCTGCCCCTCGCCTTCTGGACCTGGCACGACAAGGTCGAGGACCAGCACGCCGCCCACACGGCCGACGAGCTGGTCGAGGCCTACGCCCAGCCGTGGTTCGACGAGGAGCGCTTCCTCGCCGGAGCCAGCCGCGATGCTCGACGGCGTGCAGGTGTTCTGGGACGGCCTCTGGGCCGACCACGAGGCCGGGGTGCGAGCGATGACCGCCGTCCACGGCGGCCACCGTCTCCGGAGTCGACCTGCCGCCGGCCCCCGTCGCTCGGGCGGCATCGACCACCTCGAGTGGTGGGTCGGGCAACGCCCGCGCCGTTCACCGGGTTCCTCGCTGTCGGCCTTCGGGTTCGACGTCGTCGCCTACGCCGGGCCCGAGACCGGCGCGCCGCGACCGGGTCAGCTACCTGCTGCAGCAGGGCCGCGTCCGGTTCATGGTCGTCCGGCGCGCTCAGCCCCGACAGCCCCATCGCCGCCCACGTGCGCGAGCACGGCGACGGCATCCGCGACATCTGCTTCCTCGTCGACGACGTCGACGGCCGCCTACGAGGCGGCGCTGGCCCGCGGGGCGCCGAGTCGAGCGACCGCCGGCCGAGGACACCGACGAGCACGGGGTTCTCCACCACGCCGCCATCCGGGCCTACGGCGACACCGTCCACACGTTCCTCGACCGCGCCGCCTACACCGGTCCCGTTCGCCCCGCAGTTCGAGCCCGCGACCTCGTGCGGCCCGTCGGTCCCGACGTCGGCATCACCCGCCTCGACCACGTCGTGGCCAACGTCGAGCGGGGCCAGCCTCGACGCAGTGGGTCGAGCTACTACGAGGAGGTGCTCGGCTTCGACCAGCTCACGCACTTCAGCGACGACCAGATCTCCACCGAGTACTCCGCGCTGATGTCGACGGTCGTGTGGAACCACGACAAGGTCGTGCTGCCGATCAACGAGCCGGCCGAGGGCGCGGCGCAAGAGCCAGATCGAGGAGTACCTCGACTTCTACGGCTCGCCGGGCGTGCAGCACATCGCCCTGCACACCGACGACATCGTCGTCGACCGTGCGGGCCCTGCGCGAGCGCGGCGTTCGGTTCATGGACGTGCCCGCCGAGTACTACGACGAGGCCCGGGCCCGGCTGGAGGGCGTCGACCTGCCCGTGGGACGACGCTGGCTCCGCTCGGGATCCTCGTCGACCGCGACCACGACGGCTACCTGCTGCAGATCTTCACCGAGACGCTCACCGATCGGCCCGACCGTGTTCTTCGAGATCATCCAGCGCGAGGGCGCCACGGGGCTTCGGCGAGGGCAACTTCAAGGCCCTCTTCGAGTCCATCGAGCGAGCCCAGGCTCGACGGGGCAACCTCTAGGCCCCTCGGACAGAAGGACGGTCAGGATGGATGGCGTGCCGCAGTGGGTGCGAGGGGTGACGAGCCGGCAGGCCCACGTCGGCCTGCCGCCGGGCACGGTCGAGGAGGAGCACGGGCGGTCCGGCTTCTACGGCCCGGCCAGCCACCTCTACCGCCTGCACGCCCCGACCGACTGGATCGACGTCACGGGCCCGGCCGCCCACCACGCCTACGACACCCGAACCGCCTCACGCGGCGACGACGACCTGTGGCCCACGCTGCTCCTCGGCAACCACGCAGATGTCGATCGCGTGGCACCGCGTCGGCGACGGTCGGGCTGAGTTCCTCCGCGACTCCGACGGGGACCAGCTGGCCTTCGTCCACGCCGGCACGGGCATCGCTGCGCACCGAGTACGGGCCGCTCGCCTACCGCCCCGGTGACTACCTCGTGATCCCGCGGGGCACGACCTACCGGTTCGAGCCGGCCGCCCGCACCGAGATGCTGGTGGTGGAGGCGCTACGAGTCGCGCTTCGCGCCTGCCCGACAAGGGGCTGCTCGGTCGCCACGCCCTGTTCGACCCGGCCATGCTCGAGGTGCCCGAGGCCGAGGCCGATCGACGAGGAGGGGGAGTTCACCGTCGTCGTGAAGCGCCCGGGCACGACACGCGGGTCACGTACCCGTTCCACCCGTGCGACGTCGTCGGCTGGAAGGGCGACGTCGCGCCGATGCGGGTCAACGTCGAGGACTTCCGACCGGTGACATCGGCTCGCTACCACCTGCCGCCGTCCGCGCACACCACGTTCGTGGCCGATGGCTTCGTCGTCTGCACGTTCGCGCCCCGCCCGCTGGAGGAGGACCCGGAAGCGCTGCGGCTGCCCTTCTTCCACCGCAACGTCGACTACGACGAGGTGATCTTCTACCACCGGGGCGAGTTCTTCTCCCGGGCCGGCATCGACGAGGGGATGCTCACCTGGCACCCGTTCGGCCTCCACCACGGTCCTCAGCCCGGCGCCCGGGCCCGCGACGCGGCTGCCGCGGCCCAGCCCTCCGGCGAGCGGCGCATGGCCGACGAGGTGGCCGTCATGATCGATGCCCGCCATGCGCTCCTCCCGGGCGAGGCAGCCAAGGACCTCGACGTCGAGGGCTACGCCCAGTCCTGGCGGCCGGTGTAGATGCGGTTGGCTCGGTACCGCTCGGCCGACGGTTCCGAGCACGTTGGCGCTGTCACCGGGACGCTGGTCACCCCGCTCGGTCCGGGCGACGGCGCGGTCGGCCAGGCCCTGCTCCTCGCCACTGCCATGTCCCACCCGACCCCACCCCATCCGGTGGGCGATCCCGAGCGCCTGGATGCCGTGCAGCTGCTGGCCCCCGTGCCCGAGCCGCCGTCGATCCGCGACTTCTATGCCTTCGAGGCGCACGTGGCGACGGCCCGCAGCAGCCGGGGCTTGGAGATGGAGGCCGACTGGTACGAGCTCCCGGTCTTCTACTTCACGAACCCCGGCGCGGTCCTCGGGCCTGACGAGCCGGTGAGCCCCGCGCCGGGGACGGCCCAGCTCGACTTCGAGCTCGAGGTGGCCGTCGTGATCGGAATCGAGTGCCATGACGTAGATCCGGGCAGCTGGCTCGACGTCGTGGCTGGGTTCACCGTCATGAACGACTGGTCGGCGCGCGACCTGCAGCGGCGGGAGATGGCCCTCGGCCTCGGCCCGAGCAAGGGGAAGGACTTCGCCACCTCTCTCGGACCGGTCCTCGTCACACCTGACGAGCTGCTCGACGTCGCGAGGAGTCCCGACGGCCGTCATGACAGCGTCGGTGAACGGCGAGGAGTGGAGCAGGGGCGAGCTGGCTGACATCCACCACAGCTGGGGGTCGATCGTCGCGCATGCCTCCCGCGGCACCCGCCTGCGACCGGGCGACGTGATCGGGTCGGGCACGGTGGGCACCGGCTGCATCCTCGAGCTGGGCCTCGTCCACGGGCACGAGCGGTACCCATGGCTCCAGGCCGGTGACCAGGTGGTGCTGGAGGTGGTCGGGATCGGGCGCCTGGCCAGCCGGGTGTCAGCCGTCTAGGCGTCGCCGGGCAAGGGAAGGCTGTGCGTCATGACGAACACCCAAGGCGAACCGCAAGACCAGAGCGACCCGACCGAGATCCGCGAGGGAGTCGAAGAGGAGCTCGAAACCCTCGCCGACAAGGCGTCGAGCGAGGAGATCGAGCGCATGGCCGAGCGTGATCGCACGGGCGTGGACGAGCCCAACGAGGAGGACGACCAGTCCTCCTGAGGCGGCTGATCGGCTTCGGAGAGCTGTCCGGGCCCTGCTAGGGTCGCTCGCTCACGGGCGATTAGCTCAGTCCGGTTAGAGCGCCTGCTCGACACGCAGGAGGTCGAGGGTTCGAGTCCCCCATCGCCCACCGGTACGACGACAGAGAGGCCCCTAGCGGGCCTCTCGTCGCGTTCACCGGCCGGTGAGGCTCGTGATCCAGCTCCGGATCGCAGGCGCGTTGACCTCGGTGTAGACGCCGGCATGGGTGGGCAGGGCGCAGCCGAAGCCGAAGCTCACGATGCCGAGCTGCACGTCGCCACCCTGGGTCCTGGCCACGAGCGGTCCACCCGAGTCGCCGGAGCAGCTGTCCTTCAGGAGGGCGGCTGCGCAGAGGTGGTCCGGGGGGGACATCGTCCCCGTGATCAGGGCCAGGAGGTCGTACTGCTGCTGGCACTGGGCGTCACCCACGATCGGGACGTCCACGACCTGGAGCTCGTCTGAGCTGGGCAGAGGGAGCGGGACCACCGGCAGCATCGGAAGCGTGAGCCCCCAGCCGTACACCTGGACCGGGGTGCCGTGCGCCTCGAGGGCGTCGTCGGCCGCCCCGGCCAGGCGAACCACCGGGCCGTTGCTGGGCGTGCCCAGGCGGATCAGGGCAGCATCGTTCACGAGGGCGGCGTCGTCATACGCAGGGTGCAAGATCACCTCGGCGACAGGGTGAACCTGACCGGCCCCGCCCGACAGCGTGGAACGGCCGATCGCCACGGTGACGGGGCCGGGCACCGAACCGTCGGCTACCGCAGCCGCGCAGTGGCCGGCGGTGAGCACCCACGTCGGGGCGACGAGCGAGCCCCCGCAGAAGAGGGCACCGTCGCCGGAGAGCAAGGCCACGGTGTACGCGCCCTCGCCGGGTCCTGCCGCTCGGCCTCCGACGATGGCGTCGACCGGTGTGGTCACGGCCCCTGCCGCCAGCAGCGCGCCCGCCGCGGCCACGATCCTGCCCCAACGCCCCATGACCACGTTCCCCCGCTCGATGTGTCCGAATTGTCGTCCTCCACCGCCGGCACGGCAAGCGATCTCCGTCACATGGTGCGGCCGGGTGGGTCGCCGGTCATGCGGATCGGATCTCGCGCCGAGGTGCGAGGATGCGGCATGACAGACGAGCGCATCGAGGTTCAGCGAACCATCGCCGCCGACGCGGCAACCATCTTCGGAGTCCTGTGCGACCCGCTCGGCCACGTGGCCATCGACAGCTCGGGGATGCTGCAGGACGCAGAGGGCGACCCGGTGACCAAGGCGGGGGACTCGTTCGTCGTCCACATGGACCGTGAGGCGCTCAACGACTTCCCGATGGGGGAGTACGACGTCACGGTCAGCATCTCCACCTTCGAGCGGGACCGCGAGATCGCCTGGACGATCCTGGGTCAGATCAAGCCGCAGATCGGTCACATCTACGGCTACACCCTCGAGCCCGGAGATGGCGGCACGCTCGTCACCTCCTACTACGACTGGTCGCAGATCGACCCGCAGTGGAAGGAGGCGAACATCTTCCCGATCCTCTCCGATGGAGCGCTCCGAGCCACGCTCGGGATCCTCGCCCGCACCGCCATCCGCGGCTACATCGGTCAGCAGTAGGAGGACGGAGATCCGGTCTGCCTCACCAAGGAGGGTGGCGCGCCTTCGCCGCTGCGATGTGAGCGGCGCTGGAGTCGATCCGCTCCTGACCTCGGCGCGTGGATCCACGACGGTGTACGGCGTCGTGTGAGCGATCTGGTGCCGGGCGAGATCGAGATGGTGGTTGCGGTGGGAACACCAGTTCGATATGATTGGGGTGCTTCCCCTTCGGGACCTGGGTCGTTGGTCCCCGACTTCTGAGCGTGATCACCCCGCCGAAGGAGGACGCATGGCTGCACTCGACGACGATCTCGTCACCGCCACCACCGTCCTTGGCGCGCTGGTCGAAGCGGATCTTGACGGGTGCACGACTGACGATCTGAACGATGCGGTGCTGGCCATGCAGCGCTTGCGCTGTCAGGTCGAGGTGGCCGAAGCGAAGCTGTTGTCGAGGTGGGACGCGAAGCGGTGCTGGCAGGCCGACGGGGCCAAGACCGGCGCCGCGTGGCTGGCCTGGAAGCAGCACCTCCCCCTGAGCGAGGCCCGGCTACGGCTGCGCCACGCCCGCGCCCTGCGCGACCTCCCCGACCGTCGAGGCCGCATGGGCGCAGGGGGAGATCGACCGCACGCACCTGGCCACGATGCTCAGCAAGCGCACCCCCCGCACCGCCGTGGCGTTCGGGCGGGATCACAAGGTGCTGCTCGACGCGGCCCGCACCCAGGGGTTCGTCGAGTTCAAGCGGCGCTGTGACCGCTGGGAGATCACCGTCGACCCCGACGGCGCCGAACAAGGCGCCGACTCCGACCACCAGGCCCGTGAGGTGCACCTGTCCCAGTCGTTCGGGGGCATGTGGTTCGGAAAGATGACCTTCGACCCGGTCTCCGGGGCGATCATCGACACCACCCTGCGCATGATCGAACGCGAGCTCTTCGACCAAGACTGGGCCCAGGCCAAGGAAGCGTTGGGTCGGGACCCGCTCGTCACCGACCTGGCCCGGACACCCGCCCAACGCCGGGCCGACGCACTCGTCGAGATGGCCACCCGGGCCCGCACCGCCCCCAACGACGGCCGCCGCCCGGTGCCGCTGTTCAGCATCGTGTGCGGCCTGGAGACCTTCACCGGTCCGGTGCTGGAGCTCTTCAACCGCACCGTGCTGACCCCCGGTGTGGCGGCCCGCTGGCTCACCGAAGCGGACTTCGAACGGATCGTGTTCGCCAACCCGTCGAGGATCATCGACGTCAGCCACACCACCCGCTTCTTCCGCGGTGCCCTACGCCGGGCCATCGAGATCCGCGACCGCACCTGCTACCACCCCACCTGCGACGAGATCCCCGAACGCCAGCACATCGACCACGCCCACGAAGCCTCGAAGGGCGGCCCCACCACCCAGACCAACGGCCGCCCCGCCTGCAGCTTCCACAACCTCCAACGCAACCACCACCCCGACCCCACCGACGACGACCCCGACCCAGACTGCTGAGAAGCGAGGTCGGTTCGGGTGGTCGGCGCGCTACAACGGGGCGGTGAGCTCCACTGCTGGTTCTGTGAAGGTCCGCACGATGGCCTCGACTCGGCTCGACTGGGCGGCGACCTTCTTCACCGTCGCCGTGCTGCTGCACAACGGCGACCACCTCCGGCGCGGGTCAGGGTCGGTCGAGGGGGATGTCGTGTGGGCCGGAAGCCTGGCCATCCTCCTCGAGGTGGGCGTGGTGGCCGCGATCTTCATGCGCCACCGCGTCGCGCCGCTGCTGGCGGCCGCGTCCGGTGCCGGGCTGGCGGTGGGATACGTCGTCGTCCACCTCATGCCGGGTCGAGGTTGGCTGAGCGATCCTCTCTTCGACGGCGGGGCGAGCTGGATGTCGCAGTCCGCCGCCATGCTCGAGATCGCCGCCGCGGTGGCGCTCGGTGCAGCGGGATGGACCGCTCTGCAGGCGCGGGGCGGGCTGGCGTCGGCCACGTCGGGACCGGTCGCCGAGCGGACCGCATCCGAAGGCCTCCTCCACCCAGTGGTGCTGGCCATGGCCGTGGGGAACGCGCTGATCTTCGCTTTCACCATCGCCGGTCTCTGACGAGAGCCTTCTGGCAGGCTGGCCGGATGAGCACCGACGACGTGTTCCCGGACCGAGACATGAGCCACCGCGACAAGATCGAGTTCATGCTCGAGCGGGAGGGCTGGGCCATCGACGCCGTGCCGGCGCGCACTGATCTCGACCCGCCGCTGCCGCGCTACGCGTTCACGGTCGGGTTCGAGGACCGCTTCGGCTTTCCCGAGGTGTGCGTCGTGGGCCTCTCGCCCGTCGCCTGCCGGGGCCTGTTCGACCTCGTGGCCGACGCGCTGGCCGGCGGCACGGTGCTCCCGGTCGGTCAGCCCTTCATCGGCCTGCTCGACGGCGGCCAGCCCTGTGCCCTCCTTCCGATGGACGCTGCCACCACCGCGGACATGTTCCCGTCGCTGGCCCAGCACCACGAGCTGGCGGGCGAGGGTGCGGCCGACTTCCACATGGTGCAGCTGGCCTGGCCCGACCAGCGGGGTGTGCTCCCCTGGGAGCCGGGTTTCGCCCCGGAGCTGGTGACCGCTCAGGTGCTCCTGGCCGATCCACCCGGGGAGTGACGGCGTGACGATCGCCGCGCCCCGCGACAGGGCTGACCCTCAGGCGTCGGCCGGTGGGGTGCGGCGTCCGCCGAGGTCCTGGAGCCAGGGGTCGAGATCGCGGACGAAGAAGGCGACGGACTCCTCGAGGCCGTTGTCACGCCAGGTGATCCGCAGCACGTCGTCCTTCATCGTCTTGCCCAGGTGATCCCGTGTCGTGTCCACGGTGGCGATGTCTGCCCGGGGGACCCGCAGGAGCCGGGCGGGCCGCCACTGCGCGAAGCCGACCTCCGCGGGCGTCAGCACGAGCGTGCCCGTGCCCGTGAGCGGCTCGGCCGGCTCGCCGGTGCGCCCGAGAGCGCTGGCGGCCGTGCTGCGCTGTGGGGTGCCGAGGGCGGAGAGGGCGTCGTCAGCGCGGGCTCGACCGGCGCGGACGATCAGGCCGGCGACGACCATCGACACGACGATCGTCGCCAGGACCACGAGCAGGAGGACAGTCGAGGAGCTCATCGGGGAGCGACGGTACCGCTCCGCGCTCGGCGGGCATGGCGATGGCCGAGAAGGCGGGGCAGTAGCGTCGAGCCACCATGGCGACCTCGACCCTCGTGCTCGTCGACGCTGGCATGGTGGCCGGCTTCCGGCGGGCCACCCTGTCTCTGGCCCAGCTCCACCAAGCCCTGGTCCACCTCTACCGGCAGCATCCCGAGGTGAAGGTGGCGGTCGTCGCCGACCCGTCGGTGAAGTGGGACCTGGCTGGCCAGGAGCAGGCCGACTTCGAGGGCGACATCATCGCCGGCGCGGTCGTGTGCGCCCCGGCCGGCGCGCTCGAGGGCACAGCCGGGTTCCTCGACAGGGCCGCGGCCCGGGCCACCAAGGACGGCTTCGACGTCGTGGCCTTCACCGCTCGGGCCCTGCCCGGCGTGGCCCTGGGCCAGCTCCGCAACGACGGCGGCCGCTGGCACTGGGATCTCAGCGGCGCCCGCCCCGGCGACAGCTCCGAGTCCGCCGCCTCGGCCGCCCCCGCCCGCAGCCGCGCCCCTCGTCGCCGCCGCTGACACCCCACTGGCGCTCCGGGCGAGAGCACGGGGTGCCAGGATGACGGGGTGCGCCGCGTCCTGCCTGATCTTCGTCGTAGTGGTGGCGCTCCTCGGCCCGGCCGGGGGCCCGGCGTCGGCTCAGGAGAACCCGCGACCCGACGCTCCGACGCAAGACATCGTCCCGCGACCCAACAGCGGCGAGGCCCCGAGGAGGCCGGCGACCGAGGCGGCGCCCTCCAGCTCCTCGTGGCCGGTCTGATCGTGGTGGCGGTCGGCGGGGCGGTGCTCTACCTGTCCCGCCAGTCGCAGCGCCTCCGCTCCCAAGCCCGGTAGGCCCTCAGCTCTCCGAGACGAGCGTGCGCAGGCCGAGGTGCCCTCCATGAAGCCGCGTCCGATAGGCGTCGAAGCGCTGGAAGGCGGATCCGACGCTCGGCTGGTCGGCCTCGATGTCCTCGCTGGGTCGCTGTTCAGGAGGAAGGCGATGACCGCCTCGTCGAGGTCGCCGGGGGAGAGGACCAGCGACTGGTTCTCCCGGTTCACGAGGAAGCCGCTCGAGGCGTAGACGCCCGCCAGGCAGTCGGCCTGCAGGTTCGAGGCCAGGTCGTTGTCGAGGTTCCCGAGGCGCACCTGCGCGGCGTAGGCGTACTGGCGGGCCAGCTCGGTGGCCACCGCGTAGTCGCCGATCTCGTAGAGCGTGGGCACGAGGTTGACGGCGTCGATGTAGATCGTGTCGTCGGCGGCGCAGTAGAAGGACGCGTTCCACCAGCACCTCGCCGTCGTACGTCCTCGCCGCAGGTGACGGTGTCGGTGTCCGGGTCGACGAGTGTGACGGCGTCGACCGGGTCCCACGGCTCGGGCGTGCCCATCTCGGTGAACAGCACGGTCCAGAAGTCCTCGAGGTCCGTGATGGCCAGGTCGACGACGTCGGCGAGCGGGAGGTTGCCGCCCCGCTCGAAGTCCTCCTGGTCGGTGAAGGGCACCTCGACGACCACGAGCTCCCCGGACTCGAACAGATCGGGGTATGCGGCGCAGCGCTCGAGGCCCTGCTCGTAGCCCTCGGAGAAGGCGCCGATGCGGTCGAACCCGGTGCCGTGGGCGGCCGGGTCCTGGGCCGACGTGCCGACGCCGTCGCGCAGCGTGAGGAAGCCGCTCACGGCCTTGTCGAGGTCGTCGAGGCGCACGTCGAAGTAGTCGGAGTTGCCGGCCTCCACGTCGGCCGTCCACGCCCCGGCAAAGCAGTCGGACTGCAGCTCGGTCATGACGGTGGCGCCCCGCACCGAGGCCCGCTCCTGGATAGCGTGGCCGAACTCGTGGGCGAACACGATGCCGACCGTGAAGCCGCCGAACTCGTCGTAGAGCCCGGGGACGAGAGTGACGTTGTCCCAGGCGATGAGGTCGTCGTCCGGGCAGTAGAAGGCGTTCTCCGCGATGTCGGAGTATGCCGGCGGCGGCGTGCCGCACGGGGGCTGCTCGCTGTCGGGCCCGTAGGCCCAGAACCCACCGAGATGGGCTCGTACTCCTCGCCGTACACCTCCTCGTAGCTGCGCGACCCAGAACGCTTCCACGTCGACGAGAGCGGCCTCGACGACCGTGTCGGACGTCGGCGCGTCGCCGCCGACGAGACCGGTGTCGGGGGCGATCCGCTCGTCGAGCTCGTCGTCGAGCTCGTCCGTGAAGTCCCAGCCCGAGCTGCCGTCACCTCCGCTGCGCCCGGCGCTGAGGGGGTCCTGGTCGACAGGGCGTGGCGCAGGCGGCCAGGGTCGCGGCGAGCAGCAGGGTGATGATGGACCGGCGCACCGGTGAACCTACTGCCGGTGTGCGGGGCCCGGCTGCCCGTCCTGGGCCGCTGGTAGGTTCGGCCCATGGACCTGGCTGAGGGGCCGTCAGCGCACCGCCGCCCGGCTACCCGGTCGCCTTCGAGACGGACGTCGTCCTGTCCGACGGCGCCACCACGCACGTGCGGCCCATCCGTCCCGACGACGGCCCGCGCATCCTCGCCTTCCACGCCCGCCAGTCACCGGAGAGCATCTACTACCGCTACTTCAGTCCCCGCCCCCGTCTCTCCGAGCGCGAGGTCGAGCACCTCACCACCCTCGACTACGTCGACCGGATGGCGCTCATCGCCCTGCGCGGGGACGAGCTCATCGGGGTGGCCCGCTACGACCGGTGGCGACACCGCTCCGAGGCCGAGGTGGCCTTCTTCGTCGACGACGCCAACCACGGCCGAGGACTGGCCACCCTGCTGCTCGAGCACCTCGCCGTTCGGGCCCGCGAGGTCGGTCTCACCGGCTTCACGGCGTCGGTCCTTCCCGAGAACCGGAAGATGATCGGCGTGTTCACGGCCGCCGGGTTCGAGGCGACCACCCAGTTCGCGGACGGCGTCGTCGAGGTCCGGCTCGGGCTCGTGCCGACGCCCGAGGCGGAGGCGGCCATCGACGCCCGGGCCCGGCGGGCCGCGGCCGAGGCGGTCCGACGCCTCCTGTCCCCGCGCAGCGTGGCCGTCATCGGGGCCAGCCGCTCGCCGGGCACGATCGGCCACGAGCTGCTGCGCAACCTGCAGCGGGCCGGCTTCGAGGGCCCGATCTGGCCCGGTCAACCCGGCAGCCGAGCACGTCGGGTTCGATGCGGGCCACGGCGAGCATCCTCGACATCCCCGAGCGACGTCGACCTGGCCGTGGTGGTCGTGCCCGCCGAGTCGGTGGCGGCCGTCGTCGAGGAGTGCGGCCGCAAGCAGGTGTACGGCGTGGTCGTCCTGTCGTCGGGCTTCGCCGAGGCCGGCCCCGAGGGCGCGGCGCTCGAAGCCGAGGTGCTTCGCGTCGCCCGGTCGTGGGGGATCCGCCTGGTCGGGCCGAACTGCCTCGGCATCATCAACACCGACCCGGCCGTGCGCCTGCACGCCACCTTCGCCAACGTCGTGCCGCTGCCGCGGTCGTGTGTCGCTGCTGTCGGAGTCGGGCATGGTCGGCGCCGCGATCATCGCCCAGGCCCGCGAGGTGGGCGTCGGCATCTCGTCGTTCGTGGCCCTCGGCAACCGGGCCGACGTCTCGGGCAACGACCTCCTCCAGTACTGGGAGGGAGACGACCGCACCGACGTCGTGTGCCTCTACATCGAGTCGTTCGGCAACGCCCGCCACTTCAGCCGCCTGGCCCGGCGGCTGAGCCGGACCAAGCCGGTCGTGGCCGTGAAGGCCGGACTGTCGTCACGGACCCGACGGACCGCGCCGCTGCTGCGCCAGACCGGGGTGATCCAGGTGCCCACCCTATCGCACCTCCTCGACACGACACGGCTGCTCACCAGCCAACCGCTGCCGGTGGCCGGCGGGTGGCGATCGTCGGCAACGCCGGCGGTTCGCTGGCTGATCGCCGCCGACGCCCTCCGAACGAGCCGGGCTCGAGCTGGCGAGCGCTGGCCTCGACCTGGCCCGGCGAGCCCTGCACGACCTGGGCGTGCGGGCCGGGCCGACCGACTACGCGGCACGCGGTCGCAGCGCTGGTGCGCGACCCGGGGGTCGACGCGGTGCTCGCCATCTTCGCCCCATCGCTCGGCGCCACCCCCGCCGAGGCCCGCGGGCGCCCTCGACGCCGGCCGAGGCCGCCATCCCGAGGTACCTGTCGCGGCCTGCTTCTTCGGAGCCGATCTCGGCGAGGTCCCGGCTGGCGACCGGACGGTGCCCGTCTACGGCTCTGTGGACGCCGCGGCCGAGGCGCTCGGACGGGTCGCCGCCTACGCCGAGCCTGGCTGTCCGCGCCCGAGGGCGAGCCGGTCGTCCTTGCCGAGGACGCTGAGGCGGCGGCCGCTCGGGTCGTGGTGGGCGAAGCGCTCGATCGCGGCGAGCAGATCCTGACCCGGTCGACGGCCACGACGCTGCTGGGCCCATCGGCCTCTCGGTGGTCGCCAGTCCGGGCCGCGGCCACGGTCGACGAGGCGGTCGCCGCGCGCCGAGGAGATCGGCTACCCCGTCGTGCTCAAGGCGGCGCGGCGCAGCCGCGAGGCCAAGACGGTCGCGGCCGGCTTCGCCCTCGACCTGGCCGACGAGCAGGCGCTTCGAGCCGCGTGGTCCCGCATGGACGACCACTTCCAGGACGGCGACATGCTGCCCGCCCTCGTGCAGCCGATGGTCGACCCTGGCGTCGACGTCGCCGTCGGGTCGTCGACCACCCCCAGGTCGGGCCCGTACCTCTCGATCCGTCCCGGCGGCGCGGCCGCGGCGCTCGACCCGACCGAGGACGTGCGGGTGCTCCCGCTCGGCGACCTCGAGGTGCAGCGGCTGATCGACGGCTCTCGCCTGGCGCCGGTGCTCGACGCCGAGGCGCGATCCGGTGCTCGCCACCACGCTGCTCGCGCCTCGCCGCGCTGGTGGAGGAGGTGCCCGAGATCCAGGTCGCTGCGCCTCAACCCGGTCATCGTCGCGCCCGGAGCGGCGCCGTGCTCACCGACGTCGAGGTGGAGGTGGCCGAGGTCGAGCGGGAGCCGCTGCCGCCGCTTCGGCGCGTCGACGTCTAGCGGGGGAGGCCGAGGACGCGCTCGCCGAGGATGTTGCGCAGGATCTGCGAGGTGCCGCCCATGATCGTGTAGGCGGGGGCGTAGCAGACGTTGCGGGCGACGCGGCCGCCCAGGCCGGGCTCGGCGAGCAGGGCGTGCGGGCCCAGCATCGCCGGCGCAGAACTGGGCGATGCGCTGCTCGAGCTCGGTGCAGAACGTCTTGGTGGCGGCCGAGAACTGCTTCGGCGCCTGGCCCATCACCTCGCGCAGCACGAGCAGCCGGCCGATGCGGTAGCCGGTCTCGATGGCGGCGATCTCCTGGCGGACGAGGGGATCGGCGGTGTCGGCCACGGCGAGGCAGTCGTCGTAGAGCTTGCGGTTCGACAGGAGCCGGTCGATGCCGCCGCGCTCGTGCTCCATCTGGCGCATCACCTGGCCGAAGCTGCCGTTGAGCTCGCCGACGAGGTTCTCGGCCGGCACTCGCACGTCCTCGAAGAACACCTCGCAGAAGTGGTTGTTGCCGGTCATGTCCTCGATCGGCGTGATCGAGATGCCCGGGGAGTGCATGTCGACGATCAGCTCGGACATGCCCTTGTGCGGCGGCGCGTCGGGGTCGGTGCGGCAGATCAGGTAGATCAAGTCGGCCGACATGGCCCCGGAGTTCCAGATCTTCTGGCCGTTGACCACGAAGTGCGTCGCCGTCGCGGACGGCCCGGGTGCGGATCGACGCCACGTCGGACCCGGCGTCGGGCTCGGACATGCCGATGCTCCAGGCCGAGGTGCCGTCGAGGATGCGGGGGAGGTGCTCGCGCTGCTGCTCGGGCGTGCCGAACTGGAGCAGGGTCGGGCCCATCTGTCGGTCGGCGAACCACGACGTCGCCATCGGCGCGCCGGTGCTGAGCAGCGCCTCGTAGACGACGAAGCGCTCGAGGGGGCTGCGCCCGCCGCCGCCGACCTCGGTGGGCCACGTCATGCCCAGCCAGCCCCGCTTGGCCAGCTCGAGCGAGAAGGCCCGGTCCGGCGCGGCGATCCAGGTGTCCTCGGTCAGCGTCGATGTCGCCGCGGCCGTGCGCCCGACCTCGAGGGCCTCGGCCCGAAGGGCGAGCAGCTCAGGGGACAGGTCGAAGTCCACCGGCCGAACCTACTTCTGCCGCACCTCCGCCCGGATCGAACCGGGGTGCGAAGTCGGCCAGGAGCGACGCACTTCGCACCCCGGTTGCGTGGTGCCGGTCGCGGATCTCTGGTCTCAGGCTGTGAGGACGAGCTTGCCGAGCTTGCCGCCGGCCGCGAACGCCTCGTAGGCGGCGGCGGCCTCGGCCATCGGGAAGGTGGCGTGAACCGGCACGCGAACCGTGCCTGCCGCGAGCAGAGGCAGGACGTGGCGCTCGACGCGCCGAGCGGCGTCGGCCTTGTCCTCGAGGGAGCGGGCCCGCAGCGTCGACCCGTGGATGCGGCCCCGCTTGCCCATGAGCTCGAGCAGGTTGACCTCGGCCTTGGCCCCCGCCCCGACGCCGATGACCGAGATGCGGCCGCCGGTCGCGAGCGACCGCAGGTCGTCGGCCAGGTTGGGCGCACCGACGAGCTCGAGCACGACGTCGAAGGGGCCGTGGTCGACGAAGTCGTCGGGGCTGATCACCGTGTTCGCGCCGAGGGCAGCCACGTGGGCCCGCAGCGCCTCGGTGCGCACGGTGGCCGTGACGTGGGCGCCGGCGGCCGCAGCCAGCTGCACGGCGGCGATGCCGACGCCGCCGGCCGCGCCGTGGACGCAGACCCGCTCGCCCATCTGCAGCCCGCACTGCGTGAACAGCGCGTCGTGGGCGGTCGTGAACGCCTCGGGGAAGCCGCCGGCCTGGTCCCACGGGCACGACCCGTCGGGCACGGGCAGCAGGTGGCGCTCGTGCACGACGCAGCGCTCGGCCTGCCCGCCGCCGCCCACCACGGCCATCACGCGGTCGCCGAGGGCGAACCGGGTGGCGCCCGGCCCGCAGCGCGACGCACCTCGCCGGCCAGCTCGAGCCCGGGGATGTCGGCCGGGAGCCCGGCCGGGGGCGGGTAGAGCCCGGCCACCTGGAGCCGGTCGGCCCCGTTCAGGCCCGGCGGCTGCGAACGGCGACGAGCACCTCGCCCGGTGCCCGGGCACGGGTCGGGGTGCTCGCGCCACTCGAGTCGCGCCGTCGACGATCGTGACGGCGTGCACGTCAGGTCAGCGTGGGTCCATGGCGACGTAGTCGCGGACGTCGACGCCGGTGTAGAGCTGGCGGGGCCGGGCGATCTTCTGGTCCTGCTCGAGCAGCTCCACCCAGTGGGCCAGCCAGCCCGCCGTGCGGGGGATGGCGAACAGCACCGTGAACATCTCGATGGGGAAGCCCATGGCCTGGTAGATGAGGCCCGAGTAGAAGTCGACGTTCGGGTAGAGCTTGCGGCAGATGAAGTAGTCGTCGGCTGAGCGCGACCTCCTCGAGCTTCAGGGCGATGTCGAGCAGCGGGTTCTTGCCGGTGATCGCGAAGACCTCGTCGGCGGTCTTCTTGATGATCGTGGCCCGCGGGTCGTAGTTCTTGTAGACGCGGTGGCCGAAGCCCTGGAGCCGGCCCTTGCCGGCCTTCACGGCCTCGATGAACGCCGGCGACGTTGTCGATCGAGCCGATCTCGGTGAGCATGTGGATGACGGCCTCGTTGGCGCCGCCGTGGCGGGGGCCGTAGAGGGCGGCGGCGGCGGCGGCGGTGCTGACGTACGGGTCGGCGTGGGCCGAGCCGACGATGCGCATCGCCGTGGTGCCGCAGTTCTGCTCGTGGTCGGCGTGGAGGATGAACAGCACGTCGAGGGCCCGGGCCAGGACCGGGTTGGCGTCGTAGCGGGGCTCGGCGATCTTCCACATCATCGACAGGAAGTTCGCGGTGAAGCTCGAGCGAGTTGTCCGGGTAGACGAACGGCATGCCCGACGCTGAAGCGGTGGCAGGCGGCGGCGAGCGTCGGCATCTTGGCGATGAGCCGGACGATCTGCTTGTAGCCGGTTCTCCGGGTCGTCGATCTCGCTTGGCGTCGGGGTAGAAGGTCGACAGCGCGGCGATGGCCGACACGAGCATCCCCATCGGGTGGGCGTCGTAGTGGAAGCCCTCGAGGAACCGCTTGCGCACGTTCTCGTGGATGAACGTGTGGTACGTGATGTCGTGCCGCCACGGCTCGAACTGCTCGGCGGTGGGCAGCTCGCCGTGGATCAGCAGGTAGGCGACCTCGAGGTAGGTCGACTGCTCGGCCAGCTGCTCGATCGGGTAGCCGCGGTAGCGCAGGATGCCGTTCTCGCCGTCGAGGTCGGTGATGGCGCTCGACGTGGCCGCCGTGGTCATCGAGCGCCGGGTCGTAGAACCACGTGCCGGGGAGCAGCTTGCGCCACGCGGCGGCGTCGACGCCGCCGTTGACGATCGGGACCTCGACCGACTCGCCGGTGCGGTTGTCGGTGATCGTGATGCTCTCGGCCACGTTGGTCGAGACTAGTGCCCGCCCGGCAGACCTCCGACCGGGCTACAGCGGTGTGTTGTCGTGCTTGCGGGCCACGAGGCGCTCCTGCTTGGTGGCCAGCATCTCGAAGGCGGCGGCGACCTCGCGGCGGGTGTCGGCCGGGTCGATGACGGCGTCGACGGCGCCACGGTCGGCAGCCACGTACGGGTTGAGGAAGCGCTCCTCGTAGGCCTTCTCCAGCTCGCTGCGCCGCTCCGGGGTCTCGCGGCGGTGGAGCACCTCGACGGCTCCCTTGGCTCCCATGACCGCGATCTCGGCCGACGGCCACGCCAGGTAGAGGTCGCTGCCCATCGTGCGGCAGTCCATGACGATGTAGGCCCCGCCGTAGGCCTTGCGCAGCACGACGGCCACGCGGGGCACGGTGGCCCGGGCGTAGGCGAAGGCCAGCTGGGCGCCGTGGCGGATCATGCCCCGCCACTCGAGGTCCTTGCCGGGGTAGAAGCCGGGCGTGTCGACGAGGGTGAGCAGCGGGATTCCGAACGCGTCGCAGAAGGCGACGAAGCGGGCCCCCTTCTGCGAGGCCGGGATGTCGAGGGTGCCGGCGATGGCCACGGGCTGGTTGGCGACGATGCCGACGGGACGGCCGCCGATGGTGGCCAGGGCGGTGACCAGGTTGGGAGCCCAGCGCGCGCGGAGCTCGAGCAGCTCGCCGTCGTCGACGACGACCCGAGCCACGTCCCGCACGTCGTAGCCGCCCGTTGGAGACGCGGGGATGCGCTCGCCGGCCTCGGGTGTGGCCCGGTCGACCGGGTCGTCGGTCCACCAGCGGGGCGGTTCCTCGTCGACGGACGAAGGCAGGTAGCCGACGAGGTCGCTCGAGCGCGTCGAGAGCGGCGGCCCGGTCGGCCACGACCAGGGCGGCGACGCCGGTGGCGGTGGCGTGGACCCCAGCCCCTCCGAGCTCGGCCGCCGTCAGGGTCTCGCCGGTGAAGGTCTCGACCATTCTGGGCCCGCTCACGAAGGCGTACGCGTCCTCGGTCATCACCACCTGGTCGGCCAGGCCGAGCAGCAGCGCCGGGCCGGAGAGGACGGGGCCCGTGGCCGCGAGCAGCACCGGCACCCGGCCCGAGCAGCGGGTGAGCGCGGCGGCGGCCTGGCCCCAGCCGTGGAGGGCAGCAACGCCGTCGTTCACGTCGGCGCCGCTCGACGCGAGGATCCCGAGCAGCGGGATGCCCGCCCGGCGGGCGTGGTCGGCGGCGGCGGCGAAGACCCGGCCGTCCTCGGCGCTCAACGCTCCGCGACGCTCGCCTCCGGCCACCTCGACGAGGACCACCTGCCGCCCGCCGAGGACCGTCAGCTCGGCGGTCAGAGATCCGGGATGGTCGGCGGCGACGGGGAGCAGCGGCGACGCAGAGGGCATGTCGCCCGTGCGACCCCTGGGCCAGTCGCTTGGTTACCGGCTCAGCTGTCCTGTGGAACGACGGCGTGGACCCCGTCGAGCCCGGTGGCCTCCTCGGCCACCACCCGGGCGACGAGGTCGTGCAGGGCCCGGGCCGGGGCCGACGGCAGCCCGCGGCGGCGCTGGGCCATCCCGACCGACCGGCGGGCCAGTCCGTCGACCGACACCCGCTCCCAGTCTCCCGTCCAGCCACGGCGGCGCCGCGGTGGCGGGGATGATGGCGGCCCCGAAGCCCTGGAAGGCGAGGCTGGTGATGAGGCGCAGGCCGTCCACCTCCGCCTGTGGGTCGCAGCGTGACGCCGGCCGCCGCGGCGCCTGGCGTCGAGCTCGTCGCGGAAGGACGTGCCGGTCGGCTCGAGGAGCAGGTCGTGGTCGCCGAGGTCGCGGAGGGTCACCGACCCGCGGCCGGCGAGCGGGTGGCCGGTCGGGCGCGATCACGAGCCGGTCCTCGTCGAAGAGCGGCTCGGTGACGAGGTCGGGTGTCGGCGATGGGGAGGTTGACCACGGCCAGGTCGAGGGCGTCGCTCAGGAGCTGGGGCACGAGCGAGGTGGTGGTGGCGTCGACCACCACGAGGTGGATCTGCGGGTGCTCCACGGTGACCCGCTCGAGCACGAGGGGCACGAGCCAGCGGCCGACGGTGCCGATGCAGCCGAGGCGGACGCTGCCGCTGACCACGTCGCGCAGGGCGGCCACGTCGGCGGCGATGGCGGCCAGCTCGCCCTGGATGTGGCGGGCCCGGTCGACGACGACCCGGCCCTCCTCGGTGAGGGTGCCGGTGGCCCGGTCGACGAGCGTGGCGCCGAGCTCCCGCTCGAGGCGGGCGATGTGGGTCGAGATGTTCGACTGCACCGTGTGCAGCGACCGGGCGGCGGCGGAGAAGCTGCCCCCTTCGGCCACGGCGACGAGGGCGGTGAGCTGGCGGAGGTCCATCGCTGAACATGATGGCACCTATCGCAAACAACTGTTTGACGGATTGCTTGCCCCTGCATAGGTTGGTGCTCACAAGAGGAAGCACCCTCCCCCCAGGGTGCCCTCGACAGCGAGGCAGAGGCCGGATCCCCCCTCCGGCCCCTCGCAAGAAGCGGAACGCCGGCCCTCCCCCCGGGTCGGCGTTTCCGCGTACCGGGCTACCGTCGCTCGCCATGCGCCCAGGCTGCCGCCTTCTTCGATCTCGATCGCACCCTGCTCCGGGGCGCGTCGGGTCCGGTCATCGGCGAGGCGTTGAAGGCGGCGGGGGTCACCGACCGGAGCATCCCTGGCGAGCAGCTCGTCTACCGGATGTACGACCTGTTCGGCGAGAACCGGCCCAGCATGGAGGTCACCCGGCGGGCCGTGCGCTTCGCCTCGGGATGGGTGCGGGCGCAGGTGCAGGAGGCCGGCGAGCTGGCCGCCGACGCGCTGGCCGCCACGATCCAGCCCTTCGCCCAGCCGATCATCGAGGAGCACCGGGCCGCCGGCCGGCCGCTCGTGCTCGCCACCACCACGCCCTACGACCTCGTGAAGCCGCTGGCCGACGCCCTGGGCTTCGACGCCGTGGTCGCCACCCGCTACGGCGAGTCCGACGGCGCGCTACGACGGCACGCTCGACGGCGAGTTCGTGTGGGGCCCCGGGAAGCTGCGGGCCATCCAGCGCGTGGGCGCTCGAGGCAGGGCGTCGACCTGGCCGAGAGCTGGGCCTACTCGGACAGCTTCTACGACCTGCCGATGCTCGGCGCCGTGAAGCACCCGGTCGCGGTCAACCCCGACCCGCGGATGCTCGTCGTCGCGCTCCTGCGCCGCTGGCCCGTCGTGCACCTCGACGTGCCGGCCGGCGTCCCGAAGCTCCTCGGGGTGGAGCCGCAGAAGGCGGTGATGGCCGCTGACCCACCCGGCGCTGATGCCCTTCGCGCGCTTCGACATCGACGGCATCGAGCACATCCCAGACGACGGACCGGCCATCGTCGTCGGCAACCACCGCAGCTACTTCGACCCGATCGCCCTCGGGATGGCGCTGGCCAAGCGAGGGCCGCCCGGTGCGCTTCCTCGGCAAGAAGGAGGTGTTCGACGCTCCGATCGTCGGCCAGCTGGCCCGGGCCATGGGCGGCATCCGCGTCGAGCGCGGCACCGGCTCGGACGAGCCGCTGGCCGAGGCCGCCG
This sequence comes from uncultured Microthrixaceae bacterium, assembly GCA_963846555.1. GTDB lineage: Bacteria > Actinomycetota > Acidimicrobiia > Acidimicrobiales > VFJN01 > VFJN01. Next base: position 2,149,636 of record CAWJWI010000004.1, on the reverse strand, counting down.
CTGCGCTGGAGATGGGGGAGATCGTGGCGCTGATGCCGGAGGGCACGATCCCGCGGGGGCCGGCCTTCTTCGACCCGGTGCTCAAGGGGCGCTGGGGCGCGGCCCGGCTCGGCGCCATGACCGGCGCGCCGGTGATCCCCGTCGGGCTGTGGGGCACCGAGAAGGTGTGGCCCCGCAGCGAGCGCCTGCCGAACGTGCTCGCCCTCGCGCCACCCGCCGACGGTCACGATCCGGGTCGGCCCGCCGGTCGACCGGTCTGCAGGGCAAGTCGCCCGACGCCGACACCAAGAAGATCATGTCGGCCATCTCGAAGCTGCTCCCGCCCGAGGCCCGCAAGAAGCGCACGCCGACCCCGGAGGAGCTGGCCCGCACGTACCCGGCCGGGTACAAGGGCGACCACGGCCGGCGAGGACGACCGCCGGCCCGGCACCGACTGACGCGGGAGCTCAGCCGCGCTGCTTCTGGCGGATGATGTTGAGGGCGCCGCCGGCCTGGAACCAGTCGATCTGCTCGGGGCTGAACGTCTGGTTGGCGCAGGAAGTCGACCGTGGTGCCGTCGGGCTTGTTGATCGTGCAGCGCACGGGCGTGTCGGGGGCCAGGTCGGCCAGGCCGTGCACGCTGATCGTGTCGTCCTCGCCGATCTGGTCGTAGGTGGCCGGGTCGGCGAAGGTCAGCGGCAGGAGGCCCTGCTTCTTGAGGTTCGTCTCGTGGATGCGGGCGAAGCTGCGAGACAGGATCACCTTGGCGTTGCGGAAGCGGGGCTCCATGGCGGCGTGCTCGCGCGAGCTGCCCTCGCCCATGTTCTCGTCGCCGATGGCCACCCAGCCGACGCCGGCCTCGTGGAGGCGCTTGGCGATCTCGGGGTAGGGGCGGGTCTCGCCGTCGAGCGGGTCCTTCCCGGTGCCGGCCTCGCCGGTGTAGGCGTTGATGGCGCCGAGGTAGAGGTTGCCGGAGATGTTCTCGAGGTGGCCGCGGTACTTGAGCCACGGGCCGGCGGCCGAGATGTGGTCGGTGGTGCACTTGCCCTGGGCCTTCAGGAGCACGGGGAGGCGCTCGTAGTCCTTGCCGTCCCAGGGGTCGAAGGGCTCGAGGAGCTGGAGGCGGTCGCTCTGGGGGTCGACGACGACCTCCACGCCGCTGCCGTCGGCGGGCGGGGCCTGGAAGGTCTCCTCGCCCGGGTCGAAGCCGCCCTTGGGGAGCGCCTCGCCGACGGGCGGCTCGAGGCGGACCTCCTCGCCGGCGTCGTTGGTGAGCGTGTCGGTGCGGGGGTCGAAGTCGAGCGTGCCGGCGAGCGCCAGGCGATGACCGTGTCGGGGCTGGTGACGAAGGCGAGCGTGTTGGCGTTGCCGTCGTTGCGCTTCGGGAAGTTGCGGTTGTAGCTGTTGACGATCGTGTTCAGCTTCGACGTGTCGAGGTCGGTGCGGTCCCACTGGCCGATGCACGGGCCGCAGGCGTTGGCCAGCACGGTGCCGCCGATGGCCTCGAGGTCGGCGAGGAGGCCGTCGCGCTCGATCGTGGCGCGGGTCTGCTCGGAGCCGGGGGTGATCATCAGCTGCGTCTTGGCCCGCAGGCCCTTGGCCGACGCCTGGCGGGCGATCGACGCGGCCCGGGTGATGTCCTCGTAGGAGAGTTGGTGCAGGAGCCGATGAGGGCGGACGAGATCTCGAGCGGCCAGCCCTCGGCCTCGCGCGGTGGCGCCGACCTCGGCGAGCTGGTGGGCGCGGTCGGGGGAGTGGGGGCCGTTGATCATCGGGCCCGAGCTGGTCGAGGTCGATCTCGATGACCTGGTCGAAGTAGGCGCCCGGGTTGGCGACGACGTCGTCGTCGGGGCGGAGGTCGGCGGCGATGGCGTCGGCGGCGTCGGCGATGCCGCCGCGGCCGGTGGCTCGCAGGTAGGCGCCCATGTTCGAGTCGTAGGGAACAGCGAGGTGGTGGCGCCGATCTCGGCGCCCATGTTGCAGACGGTGGCCTTGCCGGTGGCGGTGATGGAGTCGGCGCCGGGACCGAAGTACTCGATGATGGCGCCGGTGCCGCCCTTCACGGTGAGGATCTCGGCCACCTTGAGGATGATGTCCTTCGGGGCCGACCAGCCGGACAGCGTGCCGGTGAGGTGGACGCCGATCAGCTTGGGCCAGCGCACGTTGAACGGGAAGCCGGTCATCACGTCGACGGCGTCGGCGCCGCCCACGCCGATGGCGACCATGCCGAGCCCGCCGGCGTTCGGGGTGTGGCTGTCGGTGCCGATCATCATCCCGCCGGGGAAGGCGTAGTTCTCGAGCACGACCTGGTGGATGATCCCGCTGCCCGGCTTCCAGAAGCCGATGCCGTACTTGGCCGACACCGTGCGCAGGAACTCGTAGACCTCGCTGTTGGTGTCGAGGGCGAACTTGAGGTCGAGGTCGGCGCCGGCCTTGGCCTGGATGAGGTGGTCGCAGTGCACGGTGGAGGGCACGGCCACCTGCGGCAGGCCGGCGGTCATGAACTGGAGCAGGGCCATCTGGGCGGTGGCGTCCTGCATGGCGACCCGGTCGGGGTCGAAGTCGGTGTAGCTGCGGCCGCGCTCGATGCTCCTGGCCGGCGTCGCGGAGGTGGTTGACGAGGATCTTCTCGGCCAGGGTGAGGCCGCGGCCGAGGCGGTCGCGGCCGAGGGCGACCCGCTCGGGGAGGCGGGCGTAGACCTCCTCGACCAGCTCGATCGGGGTGGTGGCGGTGGCCTGCGTACCGGTCGTGGTCATGGTGGAACCCCTTGCGTCGTCCTTCGATTAGATACAAGTATAGGACAAGTGCGCGAGATCCGCTACCGGGCCATCGCCGACGACCTGCGCCGGCGGGTGGCGGCGGGCGAGTTCGCCGCGGGCCGGCTCCTGCCCAGCGAGTCGGAGCTGTCCGGCATCCTACGCAGCGAGCCGGGTCACGGTCCGCAAGGCGCTGGAGGTCCTGCGCGACGAGGGCCTGGTCGACGCCCGCCAGGGGTTCGGCTGGTTCGCGGCGGTCGACCCGCTGCGCCAGTCGCTCGGCCGCCTCGGCACGATCGAGGCCCAGCTCGCCGCGTCCGGCGTGCGCTCCGAGCGCCGCGATCCTCGACTTCGGGTTCGTGCCCGCGCCGCCCCGGGCCCGCCAGGTCCTCGGTGCGGCCACCGTGCTCGAGGTGCGGCGCCTCAACCTGGCCGACGGCGAGCCCTTCGCCCGGGTCACGGTGTGGTGCCCGGAGGACCTGGGCGCCGACTCTCCCGGGCCGACGTGGAGCGGGCGCCGTTCTACGAGCTGCTCGACGTGCCGCTCGGCGGCGCGGTGCAGACGATCGGCGCCGCGCTCGTCGACGCCCGCCGACGCCGAGCTGCTGGCCGTGCCGGTGGGGTCGCCGGTGCTGCGCGTGCGAGCGGACCACCTCCACCCCCGACGGCCGGCCCGTGCTCCTGTCCGAGCACGTCTTCCCGGCCCATCGCACCGAGTTCGTGGTCGACCTCCCGCTGGCCGAGCCGAGCATCGCTCCGAGCGGCCTGCGCCTCGTCGAGTAGGCTGCCGTCGTTACGCTGCGACGGTGGATGCGACGGAGGCACGACGAGCGGCGTGACGAGCCACGTCTCAGCGGTTCCTGACATGTCCATCGACCTGCTCGCCGTCCTCGACCTCGACACGACGATCCTCGAGGCTGAGCCGGTCCTGGGAGCGCACGCTTCGGCTGGTCGCCCGACGAGCTGGTCGGCTCCTCGTTCCTCGACCTGTTCCACCCCGACGACCTACCCCGGCTGCTCGACGAGCTGGCCGAGCTCCTCGACGGGCGGCGACGCGGTCGCGGTGGTGGTGCGGGTGCGAGCGCGCGACGGCAGCTACCGGATGGGTGCAGGGCAACGCCCGGTCGGACCTCGAGGCCGGGCGCATCTTCGTGACCGGCGCGGACATCACCGAGCGGAAGGCCCTCGAGGAGGCCCTGCAGCAGCAGCTCGTGCTGGAGGACCTGGTCGCCTCGATCGCCTCGCGGCTCATCGGAGCCGAGCCGGCGCAGGTCGTCCGCGGCCATCGAGCGGGGCGTCGCGCGAGCTGGCCCAGGCCCTGGGTGCCGACCGGGGCCACTTCCTGCGGGGCTGGAGGGGTCGGCCCGACCTGTCGACCTACGTCGAGTGGCGCAACCCCGACACGCACGAGGCGGGTCACGCCCCGGCCCCCGAACCTGAGGTGCAGCGGTGGTGGCAGGAGACGCTGCGCGACGAGCGCCTGCTGCGGTTCGACGACGTCGACGACCTCGCCGGCGAGGCGCCCGAGGTGGTGAAGGCCCTCCGGGCCGACGGCGTGCGCTCGCTGCTGCACGTGCCGCTCCCTCGGCAACCGCGGCTACTGGGGCTTCGTGACGATGGTGGGCGTGCGCAGCACGGTCCGGCTTCAGCGACGCCACCACCGCGCTGCTCCGCCTGGCCGGCGAGTGCTTCATGACGGCGCTGGCGCAGTGCGACGACGAGGCCGCCCTGCTCGACGCCCGGTCCGAGCTGGAGCACCGCAACCAGGAGCTCGAGCGGTCGAACGAGGAGCTGGAGCGCTTCGCCTACTGCAGCCGCGCACGACCTGAAGGCCCCGCTGTCGCGCGTCGAGATGGCCCTGGCGGCGGCCGGGCCGGCGGCTGGGCCGGCGCCCGAGCTGCTCGACATCGCCCGGCGGGGCGGCGACGCGGATGCGCCAGCTCATCGAGGACCTGCTCGCCTTCTCCGCCGTCGGGAAGGCGGCCGGCGACGATCGTCCGAGTCGACCTCGACGACCTGCTCGACCAGGTGCTGACCGACCTCGAGCGCACCATCGAGGAGGCGGGGGCCACGATCGAGCGCACACCGCTCCCCGAGGTGCTCGGCCACCCCGCTCTGCTCGGCCAGCTCCTCCAGAACCTGATCTCGCAACGCGGTGAAGTTCGCCGGCCCGACGTGGGGCCGGTGGTGAGGGTCAGCGGCTCGCGGCAGGACGGCGGAGTGACGATCCTGGTCGCCGACAACGGGATCGGGATCGCGCCCGAGCACCGCAGCGAGGTGTTCGGGGTGTTCACCCGCCTGAACCATGAGGACGCCTCCCCCGGGAGCGGGATCGGCCTGGCCACGTGCGCCAAGGTCGTCCACCACCACGGCGGCCGGATCTGGGTCGAGGACGGGCATCGACGGCGGGGCTGCCGTGCGAGTCTGGCTCCCCGACGTCCCCGCCTCCGCCTAGCTCCACCGCCCCTCGAACCGGGGTGCGAAGTCGTCGGTTCCTGGCCTAGCTCGCACCCGGGTCGGTCGGCGGGCGCGCCGTTGGGGGGCGGAGCTCGAGCACGGCCCCGTCGAGGGTGAGAACCCAGGGCGCTCCGCCCGGACCAGCGACGAAGGCGATCGGGTTGTCCACCTCCACGCCGAGGTCGCGGACCTCCGCCGTCCGCCGCCAGGCCAGGATCCGGCCCCCGCAGTAGTCCGTGTGCAGCAGCCAGCCGTCGAGGGCGGGGAGGGGCGAGCTGACGGGGCACGTAGCCGGCCACGATGGCGCACCAGCCGGCCGCGTGCGGGTAGGCGACCTCCGGCCCGAGGTGGCGGCCGACGACGTCGCCCCCCTCGAAGGAGGCGTCGCCCTCGCGCCGGTCCCAGCCCAGGTTGGCGCCCGCGTCGGCAGTGGTGAGGCGGTTCAGCTCCTCCCAGCAGGTCTGGCCCACGTCACCGAGCCACAGGTCGCCCGTCTCGGCATCGAGGCTCATCCGGTAGGGGTTGCGAACGCCGAGCACCCAGATCTCGGGCCGCCAACCGAGCCCGCCCCACGAACGGGTTGTCGGCCGGGACGTCGTAGGGCCGGTCTTCGTTCGGGGTCGGGCTTGATGCGCAGCACCTTGCCGAGGAGCGAGCCCGGGTCCTGCGCGTGCTCGCCGGGGTCGCCCAGGCCGCCACCGTCGCCGAGCCCGACGTAGAGCATCCCGTCCGGCCCGAAGGCCAGCGACCCCCCGTGGTGCTGCTGGGAGGGCGGGTGATCGACGCGCAGGACCTCGCGCCCGTCGCCCGGGACGCGGCAGACCGTCCCCGTCGACGGGGTAGGCCGTGAGCACGTCATCGCGCTCGGCTGTGGCCCGGTACACGTAGAGCCAGCCCCCGCCGGGGTCGTAGGCCAGCGCGAGGAGGCCGCCGTCGCCCTCGTCGGTCGGTGTCGGCGCTGAGGTCGAGGACCACCTCGGTGGTCACCTCCCCGGCGACCAAGGCCAGCACCCGACCCCGACGCTCGCCGAGCACCCCGTCGTCGCTCCCCGCCCGGAGAGCGAGGCTCGTGGGCTCCTCGGCTGTCCCCACCGCCACGGCCGTGAGCGGCGGCCCGTCCCTGGCCGGCGCCACGTCGCTGGTCGGCGGTGGCGGGCAGGGGCGGTCGGAGGCCACCCGGCTCGACGTGGTGGGGCTCGCCGGTCCGACGAGGATGACGGCGCCCAGCGTGGCGGCGCCGGCCACCGCGACGCAGGCCGCAGCCAGCAGCGCGACGTGTCGAGCGGGCCGCGGGCCTCGAGCCCGGCGAACCGGGGTGCGAAAGGGCCCAGGAACGGGCCCTTTCGCACCCCGATTCGCGGGGGTGGGGGTCGCGTGGGGGCCAGGGGCGTCCTCGGGCATCAGGGAACCAGCGGGCGGCGTGGTTCGTCGGAAGGGGTGATGCTGGACATCTCGTTCGTCGCCACCGTCATCCTCGTCACCATCTCCGGAGCGTCGCTCTACCTGATCGCCCTGTTGTTGTCCGGCGCGCCCACGGTGGTGTCGAGGTCCGACGTCAGAGCTTCGGCCAGGTCCGACTCTGGCGCTTCCGCTTCCGGCTCCGGTCGCCGAGGGCCCAGGCCCGGCGCCAGGCCGGCGCGTCCGGGCCGGTGAGGGCGGGCGTGGTGCCGGTGGCTGCTCGCTGGCGGGCCTGCCACCAGTCGGTGGTCGCCTCGTCGGCCAGCGCGGCGACGGCCTGCTCGATGCGCTCGGCGAAGCGGGCGGCGCTCTCGCCGTCGGCTCGGGCCGCAGCGGGGCGCCGAAGGTGACGCGCACGTTGGCCGGCGTTGGGCAGCTTCGTGCCCTTGCGCAGGATGCGGGTCGGTGCCCTCGATGTGGAGCGGGCACGACGGGCACGTCGCAGCGGCTGGCCAGGTAGGCGGCGCCGCCCCGGAAGGGCTGGCCCCAGCCGTCGGGCGAGCGGCCGCCCTCGGGGAAGATCAGCATCGACCAGCCGGCGTCGATGCAGCTCGGCGGCCTGATCGGCCGAGCGGCGGGTGACCTTCGAGCGCTCGATCGGGATGGCGCCGATCACCAGGGCCGAGACGGCTGAGGTGACGCGGGTGCGGAAGAAGTAGTCGGCCGCCGCGCCCACGAACATCTGGTGGCGCCACGGCTCGGGGATCGAGGTGAGCACGACGGGCGTGTCGAGGTGGCTGTGGTGGTTGCCGGCGAAGATCACCGGGCCGTCGGAGAGGCCGGCGAGGCGGTCGATGCCGTCGCGCTCGGGCGCGCCCAGCGCGGCGACCGTCGGGCCGCATGCACCGCCTCCAGGAGGGCGAGCCGGGCGAGGCGGGCCGGGAAGCGGCGGGCCCAGTCCGTGTCGTAGTCGGCGCCGAGCTTGCGAGCCGGCGGCGGGCGGCTCGACGCCCCCGGGACGGTGGGCGCCGAGTACGGGAACGGCAGCTGGGGCCGCCTCACGAGCGGACCTCACGGCTTCTGTGCGCACACAGCACCGGTATGCGACGTTCCGTGCGCACAGAAGCCGTCACGTCACGTCGGCCATGACGATCGGCGGGTTGTGGAGGTGGGTGATGGTGGCGTCGCGGCCGACGACGTCGGTGGCCATCTCGAGGGCGTCGTGGAGGGTCGACGCCGGCGTGAAGCCGAGGCGGCGCACGGCCCGCGGCTCGCCGCCGACGATGATCACCTTGCCGAGGTGGCTCAGGCCGTGGCAGCCCCAGTACCACATGTAGAACGGGTGGACGCCGTGGTAGGCGTAGCTCGTGCGGTACAGGTGGCGGTACCACTCGTCCTCGGCGAACTGCTTCTCGTAGCGCGCCTCGATCTCCAGCGGATCGGTCGTGTCGGCCAGCACCTGCTCGAAGAAGTCGATGTAGCTCGGGTGGTGGACCGGGTGGAACTCCCACGGCGTCGGGTGGCTCATGATCAGCACGCCGCCCTCGCGCACGAGCGGCTGGCCGCGGTACATGTTGAAGAAGTAGCCGAGCCCGAGGCACATCACGAGGATCGGGTTCATGATCGAGTTCACGTTGTACGGGCAGATGTAGGGCAGGCCCATCGTCAGGATGTCGGTCTGGCCCTCGACCGGCACGAGCTGCTGCTCGAAGACGTTGGCCGTGGTGACCTCGTGCACGGCCTCGACCTCGCCGGCCTGCACCGAGGTGACGCCGTAGGGCGCCTGCCACGAGTGGAAGATCTTGCGCCGGGCCTTGAGCGGCAGGCGGTCGAGGCCGGCCTTCATGCCGATGAACGTGGCCCGGTCCCGCGCCGTCCACTCCCACTCCCGCTTCTGGAGCACCGACATCGGGCCCGACGTGCCGAACGTGTCGTTGTTGAGCGTGGTCTCGATCTGGAAGACCTTCACGCCGGCGTCCTTCAGCACCTTGCCCATGCGCCAGTTGCTGGAGTGCAGCTCGCTGGCGTGGCGGTCCATGAAGCTGCGCGACTGCTGCATCGTCTTCACGTTGTGGTGGTGGCGGAGGGAGCGGTACGACGACAGGCCGGTGGCGGTCGACTTCCAGCCGCCGTCCATCGACACGAGGTTGATGTTCACGTAGACGAGCAGGTCGCTCTCGGCGGCCCGCTTGTTGATCTCCACCTCCTCGCCGTGCTTCGTGGTGCCGAGGAAGGCCAGGTTGTCGAGGTCCTCGGCGTCGTGGTTGTAGAGGTGGCCCTGGGGGGCGAAGGCGTCGTAGACGCGGTCGCCGACGGCGTGGCGCAGCTCGGCCTCGGTCATGCGCCGGTGCAGGGCGAGGGCGGCGATGAGGTGGACGTCGTCGACGCCGGCGGCGGCGGCCAGGTCGAGCACGGCCTCGATGACCCGCTGGCGGACGTCGGGCCGGCGCATCGGGGGCAGCGGCAGGGAGATGTCGTCGAAGGCGATGGTGAGCTTCATCCCGGGCGTCAGCAGGGCGCTCGAGCGGCTCGCTGTCGCCGAGCGGGTTGGCGAGGGCGTGGCGGATGGCGCCGTCGACGTCGTCGAGCGCGTCGAGCGGCTCGGCCGGGTAGAGCACGCGGGTGCGGCCGGCGGGCAGCTTCTCCAGCCGGAGCGCTCGCCGTGGTGGAACAGGATCGGCGGCGTCGACTGGTCGACCTCGAGGACGAATCCGGGGCGGGGCATCAGATGGTGTTCCCTTTCCTTCTCCGACCGGAGGTCGAAGGCGATCTTCACGGCGCCGCGGCTGCCGGCGGTGGCGGCGTGGGCGATGGCGTCCTCGTAGCGGCGCAGCGGGTAGGTGGCGCTGACGAGGCGGCCGAGGTCGGGGTCGCGCACCAGCTCGATGGCGGTGTCGAAGTCGGCCCGCTCGTAGGCGTAGGTGCCGCGCGAGGGCGATCTCGCGCTGCCAGAGCGGGGTGAGGTCGACCGTGGTGACGCCGGGCATGCCGACGGCGTGGATGGTGCCGCCGGGGGCGGCGATGCGCAGGGCCTGGGCGATCGACTCGGCCGAGCCGACGCAGTCGACGACGGCGGCGATGCCGCCGGTGAGCTGGCCGTTGTCGAGGCGCATCGAGCCGGTGCGGGCCCGCACGGCGCGGTCGAGCTCGCCGGGCGCGACGACGCGTGTCGGCGCCGAGCTCGGTGGCCAGCGTCGCGCTGGTGGGGGTGCTTGGCGGTGGCGATGATGCTCGATGCTCGGGATGGGCGCGGCGCAGGGCGGCGATGGTGAGCAGGCCGAGGGTGCCGGCGCCGAGGACGGCGACGCGAGCGGCCTGCACCTGGGCGGCGGCGTGGACGGCGCAGGCGGTGGGCTCGACCAGGACGGCGGCCTCGTCGGTCAGGTCGTCGGGGACGGCGACGAGCTGGTGCTGGTGGGCGAGCATCGAGCGTGGACCAGCCGCCGCCGGTCGACTCGCAGAAGCCGCACTGCAGGCCGGGCTCGAGGTGGCCGAACGCGATGCGCTCGCAGTGGTTGATGCGGCCGTCGGCGCAGGCGTGCACAGGCGGGGTCGATGCCGCGGGCGACGCAGCTGAGCACGGGGACGATGACGACCCGGGTGCCGTCGTCGAGGTCGCCGACCACCTCGTGGCCGGGCGTGAACGGGAACGACACGATCGGCTCGAACCAGCGCGACGATGGTGCCGTCGATGGTGGCCAGGTCGGAGCCGCAGATGCCGGCCAGGCGGGGCCGCACCCGCACCCAGCCGGGGCCGGGCAGCTCGGGCGGGTCGACGTCGCGCAGGGCCAGCGGGCCGACCTTGGCGCCGGCGCCGGGCGCCAGCCGGCCCGCGACCATGGCGGCGGCGAACTTCGCCGGCTTCCGCGAGAACACGAGCGCCTTCACCGGCCACCCCACGATCGCGCGAACTGTGTCTGACACAGTTCGCGCAGCGGTTGGGTCGTGGGCGTGGATCGAGGTCACCTGGTCACGACCTTGCCGACGCGGCGGCTGCGGGGCCGGCCCCACTCGGGGCCGATGGGCAGGAGCGGGTGCGGGCGCCGGCGGCCTTGTCGAAGTGCTCGACCAGCCAGCCGCGCTTGCGGGCCAGCGCGGCCAGGCGGGTCTCGGGGTTCACGGCCACGGGGAAGCCGACGGCCTCGAGCATGGGCAGGTCGGACGTGGAGTCGGCGTAGGCGACGCCCTCGGCGACGTCGAAGCCGTGCTGGTCGGCGTAGTCGAACAGCGCCGAGGCCCGGGCCTCGCCGGTGGGCGGCACGTCGGTCAGCTCGCCGCGGTAGGTGCCGTCGGCTCGGCGGGCCAGCGACGGGGCGACGATGTCGTCGAACAGCGGCCGCAGCGGCTCGATGGCGAGGTCGAGGGCGCCGGTGATGAGCACCGTGCGGTGGCCGAGGCGGCGGTGCTCGCGCACCCGGCGGATGGCGGCGGGGAACGACTTCGTGAGGATGAGGTCGCTGAACATCTCGACCGCGTCGGCCTCGAGCTGGGCGACGTCGGCGCCCTCGTAGCGGCGGTAGAAGTGGCGCAGGAAGTCGCTGCGGTCGCGCTTGTCGAGGGCGAGCAGCGCCGGCGCCTCCCGCAGGGTCTGGAGCACGAAGCGGACCCGGTCCTCCTGCGGCAGGCGGCGGGTGGCCAGCCAGGAGTACGACGCCACGACGTTCGAGGCGATGAGCGTGTTCTCGAGGTCGAAGGCGGCGAAGTGGCGGGCCGGGTCGAGCACCTGGCGGCGCAGGCGGTCCTCGCGCTTCTCGCCGACGCGGCCGCCGGGCGTCGTGCGCACGCGGGCGTGCTCGACGACCGACGGCAGGTGGACGTTCGGCGCGTAGTGGCTCCAGTCGATGACCCGGGGGTCGAAGCAGAACGTGGCCTGGTCCTCGGGGTCGAGGCGATCCCACCGGGCGAGCAGGCTGTCGACGCCGTAGATGGCCTCGCACTCGGCGTAGGCGCCGTAGAGCTCGACGTAGGCGAGCGCCCGCTCGACCTCCTCCTTCTTCTCCTCCAGAGTCGGCGGCCCAGCGCGCCTGCTTGCCGCGGAGGGGGAGCGACTGGAGGGCCGACTCGCCCCGCTCGATGACCGCCTTGGCCCGCTCGAGCTGGCGCTGCACCCGGCCGCGGCCGGGGAAGGACCACTCGGGCACGATGATCGGCTGGCCCTCGGGGTCGTAGATCGGGTGCTCGGTGAAGAACGTCGCGCACCATGTCGACGAGGTGGCGGTAGCGCAGCGGGTTGATCGACGCCGGACGCGACCTGGGTGATGGCGGGCTCGTCGGGGATCGGGCCCGGCGGCGGCGTCGATGATGGCGGCGACGACGAGGTCGACGGGGATGACGTCGACGGTGCCCTCGGGGACGCCGGGGAACTCCTTCAGCAGGCCGCGGGCGTAGGAGATGATCACCGGCTCGGCCATGCGGAAGCCGCGGATCCAGCCCGGGAAGGGCTCGAGCACGCGACGACTCGATGATCGACGGGCGCACGATCGACACGGGCACGTCGCCGCGGTTCTGGAGCAGGGCCCGCTCGCCGAGGGCCTTGGTGTAGGCGTAGGCGTCGGGCCAGCCGAGCGAGGCGGCCCGGGCCCGGCCGGCCTCGACCATCTGGTCCTTCACCCAGGCGCGAGCGGAGCTGCTCGGTCTTGGCGGCCAGCGGCGGGCACGCCGGCGGCGCCGAGCTCGTGCGCGGGCCTCCTTGCGGAAGCGGGCGAGGGCGTCGGGGCGGCGGCTGTCGGCCTCGGCGTCGGCGCGGGCCCGGCGGGCGCCGTCGACCTCGCTGCGCCAGTCGACGTCGATGAAGAACGGGCTCTCGTGCACCGGGATCTCGGGCGCGGCGCCGCGGCGGTTGCCGGCGACGTAGCAGGTGGACACCGACACGAGGTGGGGCGTGACGCCGAGGTCGTGCAGGGTGGCCGACGATGCGGCTGGGGCCGAGCAGGTTGACCTCGACGGCGCTGTCGAGCGGCGAGTCGAACGACACGGTGGCGGCCGAGTGGATGACGACGTCGCAGCTGGCCAGCGCGGCGCGGCCCGCGTCGTCGAGCGCCAGGCCGTCGGTGCCGACGTCGCCGGCGATCGGCGTGACCCGCTCGGCCACCAGCGCGGCGAAGCCGTCCTTGCCGTGCTCCTCGCGGAGGCGGTCGAAGGCGTTGTTGCTGAAGATCTCCCGCTTGGCCCGCTGCTCCACGCGTCGAGCGCTTGCCGGGCCGGATCAGCAGCACGAGCGCGCAGCCGGGCACGCAGCGCAGCAGGCGCTCGATGAGGGCGGTGCCGAGGAAGCCGGTGCCGCCGGTGATGGCGATGCGCTTGCCGGCGAGGCCCTCGGGGATCACCGCATCTGTCTACCATCTGGTAGATGACCGCGGTGGCAGCGAGCGCGAGAGCACGGCGGACCGGATCCTCGTGGCCGCGATGGCCGAGTTCGGCACCCGGGGCTACGAGGCCACCTCGCTCGACGACCTGGCCCGGCGGCTCGGCATCCGCAAGCAGACGATCCTCTACTGGTTCCCGTCGAAGGACGCGCTGCTCGAGGCCGTCGTCGACCGCTGCGCCGACGAGGTGACGAGCCGGCTCGAGCGCGGCCTGGCCGACGCGGGCGAGGGCTTCGACCGGGTCGAGGCCATGGTGCGGGTGATGTTCCGGCTGGCCGCCCGGCACCCGACGATGCTCGGGTTCCTGCGCGAGGTGACCCGGCTCGGCCCGCCGGCGTCGACCCGCCTGCTCGAGCCGCCTGCAGCCGCTCGTGGACCGGGCCGCTGGCTACCTCGAGGACGAGATGGACGCCGGGCGCATGCGCCGCCACGACCCCCGCCTGCTCCTGCTGGCCGGCTACTCGATGGTGACCGGCCTGGCCACCGAGGTCGAGGTGCTGCGGGCCTTCGGCGAGGAGCCGACCCTGGCCTCGCTCGTCCGCCGCCGCGACGAGCTGCTGGCCCTCCTGCGGGCGTCGCTCGTCGTCTGACCCTGCCTGGCCAGCGTCAGCGCTTGGTGGAGAGGCGGCTGCGGCGCTCGTGGCGCTCGAGGGCGAGGCGCACGAGCTCGTCGATGAGCTCCGGGTAGGCGAGGCCGGTCGCCTCCCACATCTTCGGGTACATCGAGATGGGCGTGAACCCGGGGATCGTGTTGACCTCGTTGAGGAGGACGCCCGCCCGTGGCCTCGACGTAGAAGAAGTCGACCCGGGCCATGCCCTCGGCGCGCAGGAGCGTGAAGGCCTCGACGGCGAGCCCGCGGATGCGCTCGGTGACGTCGGCGGGCAGGTCGGCGGGGATGACGCAGTCGGCCGGGCCGGCGAGGTACTTGTCCTCGTAGTCGTAGAAGTCGTGGGTCGGGCGGATCTCGCCCGGCAGCGAGGCGCGGGGGTCGGCGTTGCCGAGGACGGCGACCTCGATCTCGCGGCCGTCGACGCCCTCCTCGACCACGATCCACTCGTCGTACTCCGCGGCCGTGGCGCAGGCGGCGTCGCAGCTCGAGCGTCGTCGTCCGCCCGGGACACGCCGACCGAGGAGCCGAGGTTGGCCGGCTTCACGAACATCGGGTACGTGAGGCCGGCGTCGCGGACCGCCGTCGGCTGCGCCGTCGAGCTCGGTGTCGCGCAGGCCGACCCACGGCACCTGGGGGAGGCCGTGGGCGGCCAGGACGTCCTTGGCCTTGAGCTTGTCCATGCACAGCGCGGAGCCGAGCACGCCGGAGCCGACGAAGGGCACGTTGGCCAGCTCGAGCATCCCCTGGACGGTGCCGTCCTCGCCCCGGGTGCCGTGGAGCAGCGGGAGCACGACGACGGGCCGGTCGTCGGTCGTGGCGGGGCGGACGGCTGGGAAGCGGCTCGACGGCGGTGCCCGACGGCCTCGAGGTGGTCCGTCCGCGGCTCGGCGGCGGGCAGGGCGGCCGCGCCGCCGCCGCGAGGCGCGGCGATGGCGTCGTCGGCCCGCACCCACTGCGCCCTCGCGGGTGATGCCGATGGGCTCGACGTCGTAGCGCTCCGGGTCGACGGCCCGCAGCACGTGGAAGGCCGACGACGCAGGAGACCTCGTGCTCGGCGGACTGCCCGCCGAAGAGCACGACGAGGCGGACGCGGTCGGGGGAGGCCATGGCCGGAGTGTACGAGTCGGCCCTGGCGGGGCTGCGAGACTCCACGCCGGCATGGAGCTGCGCTGCACGGACCTCGCCGGCGCCACCGGCGGCCGCCTCGACGGGCCCGACGTCGTCGTCGACGGCGCGTCGATCGACTCCCGGGCGGTGGCGCCCGGTCAGCTCTTCGTGCCCGTCGTGGCCGAGCGCGACGGCCACGAGTTCATCGCCGCTGCGCTGGCCGCGGGCGCGGCGGCCTACCTCACGAGCCCGGCGCCGGTGGGCGGCACGCGCCGTCGTGGTGGACGACACCGTCGCCGCGCTGCAGGCCGCTGGGCGGCTGGCCCGCTCGCGGCTGGACGCCGCGCCCGTCGTCGGCGTGACCGGCTCGGTGGGCAAGACGTCGGTCAAGGACCTGCTCGCGGCGGTGCTGGCCACAGCGGTTGCGGACGGCGGCGAGCGAGCGGTCGTTCAACAACGAGCTGGGCGTGCCGCTCACCCTGCTGAACGCGCCCGACGGCACCGAGGCGGTCGTCGTGGAGATGGGCGCTCGCGGCATCGGCCACATCGCCGAGCTCTGCGCGATCGCGTCGCCGACCGATCGGGGTCGTCACGCGGGTCGCCGCGGTGCACACCGAGATGTTCGGCACGATCGACGACGTGGCCCGGGCCAAGGGCGAGCTGGTCGCAGGCCCTGCCGGCCTCGGGCACCGCGGTGCTCAACGCCGGCGACGAGCGGGTGGCGGCGATGGCGTCGCGTCGCCACGGCGACGGTCGTCACCTACGGGCGACGGCGGCGATGTGCGCGCCGTCGAGGTCGCCGCTCGACGACGCGCTGCGCGGCCGCTTCCGCCTGCGTCTCGCCGTGGGGAGCGATCGACGTGGCCCTGGCGGTGCGGGGCCGGCACCAGGTGGACAACGCCCTCGCCGCCGCCGCGGCTGCGCTGGTCTGCGGGGTGTCCCTCGACGACGTGGCCGCGGGCTGGCCGCGGCGAGCGCTGTCGCCGTGGCGCATGGAGCTGGCCACCGCGCCGAGCGGGTGCGCTGGTGCTGAACGACGCCTACAACGCCAACCCCACGTCGGTGGCCGCGGCGCTGGAGTCGCTGGCCGCGCTGCCGGCCGCAGCGGCGCATCGCCGTGCTCGGGCGTCATGGCCGAGCTCGGCCGATGGCAGCGATGCGGCCCACGTCGCCATCGGCGGAGCTGGCCGAGCGAGCTCGGCATCCGAGGTCGTCGCGGTCGCCGCGCCGGCCTACGGCGTCCGAGGACGTCGCCGACGTCGAGCCGCGCCGCAGCGGCGCTCGGCGAGCTCGGCGACGGCGACGCCGTGCTGGTCAAGGGCAGCCGCGTCGCCGGCCTCGAGCGGCTGGCGACGCTCCTCCTGCCAGACCACCTGACCCGATGACTCCCGGCCGCCACTCTCAGGCTTGGCCCTCCGCCTGCGCGAACTGTGTCTGACACAGTTCGCGCAGGTCAGGTCGAGGTCGGCGTACCAGGCCAGGGCGACCGCGATGGCGGCGCCGGCGAGGACCACGGTGGTGATCGACGTGGCCTCGATGAGGGGCCCGGCGATGAGGTTGCCGATGGGACGGTGCCGCCGAAGCCCATGATCCAGAGGGCCATCACGCGGCCGCGGTTGGCGTCGTCGAGGCGCTGCTGGAGCACGGTCGACAGCGACGTGATCACCGCGAAGTAGGCGAGCCCCACGAGCAGGATCGACGGCGTAGGCCGGGAGCGGGTGCCCGCAGCAGCGAGAACACGGCGAGGAACGCCGGCGAAGGCGACCAGCCCGACCCGCACCACGCGCCTCCAGGCTGCCGACCGCTGAGGACCGTGCCGATCGAGAGCGCGCCGAGCAGCGCGCCGACGCCGAAGCAGGCGTAGAGGATGCCGTACTGCGTCGCTCTTGGCCTCGATGCCGAGGTTGCGGTCGGCGAGGGTCGGCATCTGGCCGATGAACGGCAGCGACAGCAGCGAGAACGTGAAGATCACGATCGAGGCAGCGGGCCACCACGCGGTCGGCCTGGGCCACGGCGAAGCCCGCGCCCAGCCGGCGCAGGCCCCGCAGCCCGCTGGTGTCGGGTGCGGGCTCGGGCAGGCGCACGCTGAGCAGCGACCAGATCACGAGCAGGTAGGACGCGGCGTTGCCGATGAACACCCAGTCGGCGCCGAACCGGGCGTACAGGGCGGAGCCGATGACCGGGCCGATGACCCGGGAGCCGTTCATCTGGGCCGAGTTGAGCGAGATGGCGCCGGCCAGGTCCTCGCGGCCCACGAGAGCGGGCAGCAGGGCGCTGTAGGTGGGGCCGAACACGGCCTGGCCGATGCCGATGAGGAAGACGATGCCGACCAGGGCGCCCTTGGACGGGTCGTCGACCCGGGCCACCCAGGCCAGGGCGAGCGACAGCAGCCCCTGGAGGACGGAGACCGTGACGAGCAGCCGGCGCCGATCGAAGGCGTCGGCGAGCAGCCCGCCCACGAGCGAGAAGAGCAGGAGCGGCCCGAGCTGGGCGAACAGCAGGACGCCGACGAAGCTGGGCGACTTCGTGAGGTCGTAGGCCAGCGCGCCGAGGACGACGTTCTGCATCCAGCTGCCGATGTTCGACAGGAAGGCGCCGATGAACACCCGCCGGAACGTCGCGTGGCGCAGGGCGGCCCGTGGCCGTCCCGGCGCGGATGGCGCGGTCGCCCTCCTCGAGGGCGTCGATGGCGTCCTCGACGCCGCCTCCGAGCGGGGCCCGGACGGGCGCCCGTCAGGCGGGGGAGCGGAGGGCGGCGGCATGGTCGGCGCAGCATCGCATCCACGGTCGCCGGCGCGGCGAGCCCGTACGCTCCGCCGCCGTGCCGGTCGACTTCGAAGAGCTGCGAGCTCCCGTTCGACGAGATCGACCAGCGCCCGCGGTCGCCACCTGCGTGGTCAACCGCGACCCGATGGGCACGTTCCCGTGCTGTCCGCTGTGCGGCGGCGAGCTGCACCCCGAGCACGCCCACTACCGCTGCGCGTGCGGCTGGCGCGACTCCTGCTGCGACTGACCGGTCCTCAGGCCACGCCGTTGGTGATCCACGCCTCGACGGCCCGGGCGACGAGCTGGACGGCGATGGCGGCCACGAGCAGGCCCATCACCCGGCTGAGCAGCTCGATGCCGTTGTCGCGCAGCACCTTGGCGAACAGTGACGCGTAGCGCATCGACAGGTAGATGACGGCGAGCACCGCGACCAGGGCGAGCACCACCGACAGGCTGCCGCCGAGGTCGTCGGCCTGGCGGGTGTAGAGCATCGTGGCGGCGATGGCGCCGGGCCCGGCCAGCAGCGGCGTGCCGAGCGGCACGAGGGCGATGTTGGTGTCGCCCGAGGCCAGGCTGCTCGTCCCGTCGCCGCCCGACGGGTGGAGCAGCTCGAGGGCGATGACGAGGAGGAGCAGGCCACCGGCGACCTGCAGGGCTTCGAGCGAGATGCCGAGCAGGTGGAGCACCTGCTGGCCGCCGATGGCGAAGGCCAGGATCACGGCGCCGGCCACCGCGGACGACAGGGCGGCGGCCCGGCGGCGCTGCGGCACCGTCTGGCCCTTGGTGAGGGCGAGGAAGATCGGGATGTTGCCGATCGGGTCCATGATCACGAGCACGGTCACGAAGGCCGTGGCGAACAGGGTCAGGTCGAGGGTGATGTCGGGCATGGCGCGCGCGTCCGAGCAGTTCGAGGGCTGGCACGAAGCCAGAGGGTTGAGGGCGCCGGCGACAGAGACAGCACAGCAGGCCCAGTTGCTTGATGAATCTAGCAAGGTGCTCCGGCTCTCCCAACATCGGAGGGCCCGTGGGTGTTCCCTAGGATCGAGCCGTGGACGCCATCGCCGTCGAACCTCGTTCGACCCGAACCTGGCTCGACGATGCCGTGCGGGAGGGCGGTGGACGAGTGGTCGCCGCCCGCCGAGGCGGACGGGCCTCGTCTGGACCGCGCCCGACGACCCCGCCGGGCTGGACCGGCTCCTGCTCGACGAGCACCCCGACCTGAGCCTGGGTGCAGCTCCCCTGGGCAGGCATCGAGCCCTACGTCGACCACGGTGAGGGCCCACCCGAGCGGATCTGGACCTGCGGCAAGGGCGTGTACGCCGAGCCCGTGGCCGAGCACGCCCTCGCTCTGGGGCTGGCCGGGCTGCGCCACCTCGCCGGCTACGCCCGGGCCGGGGCCTGGAGCGATCAGGCGGGCATGAACCTGCTCGGTGCCCGCGTCGTGATCCTCGGGGCGGGGGGCATCACCGACTCGCTGCTGCGGCTGCTGGGTCCGTTCCGCTGCCACATCACGGTGGTCCGCCGCCGCCGCGAGCCGCTGGACGGGGCGACGCGGTGGTCGGCATGGACGGCCTCGACGACGCGCTGACGGGTGCCGAGCTGGTCGTGCTGGCTCTGGCGCTCACCCCCGAGACGGCCGGCGTGCTCGACCGTCGACGGCTCGAGCTCCTGGCTCCCCACGGCTGGGTGGTGAACGTCGCCCGTGGCGCGCACATCGTGACCGACGACCTCGTCGACGGTGCTCGCGGCCGGGACGCATCGGGGGAGCGGCGCTCGACGTCACCGACCCTGAGCCCCTACCCGACGACCACCCGCTGTGGCACGAGCCCCGCTGCCTCATCACGCCCGCACACCGCCAACACGATCGGCCATGGCCGTGCCGCTGCTCAGCGAACGGGTGCGTGACAACGTGCGCCGTCGGATGGCCGGCGACCCGCTGCTCGGGCTGGTCGACCCCGACGCGGGCTACTGACTGCGGACGCCGGAGCCCGTCCCGCGCCGGTCCCAGCCGCGTCGTAGCGTCGGCGTCATGGACTTCCGCCGCACGACCGTCGCCGCCCTCGCCGCGGACGTGGCCGCCCGCCGCATCTCCGCTCGGGAGCTGGTCACGGCCACCCTGGCCCGCATCGAGGCTGTCGACGCGCAGGTCAACGCGTTCGTCGCCATCGACGGCGAGACCGCGCTGGCCGAGGCTGACGCCGTCGACGCCCGGATCGTGGCAGGCGAGAGCGTCGGGCCGCTGGCCGGCATCCCGATCGGCGTGAAGGACCTCGAGGACGCGGCGGGCTTCGTCACCACGCAGGGCTCTGCCGTGTACGCCGACACGCCGCCGGCCCTGGCCGACTCGCCGCTCGTCGAGCGCCTGCGCGCGGCGGGGTGCATCGTGGTCGGCAAGACCAACACGCCCGAGCTGGGCCACAAGGCCGACACCACCAACCCGCTGTTCGGCTCGACCCGCAACCCGTGGGACCTGAGCGCACCGCGGGTGGGTCCTCCGGAGGTTCGGCCGCCGCCATCGCGGCCGGCCTCGTGCCGCTGTGCACCGGCTCCGACGGCGGCGGGTCGATCCGCATCCCGTCCTCGGTGTGCGGGCTGTCCGGGATGAAGCCGTCGCTGGGGCGGGTGCCGATGGGCGGCCTCAAGGCGCCTGGCTGGGCCGACCTGTCGACGAAGGGCCCGATGGCGCGCACGATCCGTGACATCACCCTCGCCCTCGACGCCGTCGTCGGGCCCGAAGCCACCGATCTGCGCTCCCTCCCGATGCCCGAGGCCAGCTGGACCCGTTCGCTGGAGGAGCTCCACGCCCCCCGCAAGGTGGGATGGGCGCCGACGCTCGGCTACGCCGAGGTCGACCGCGAGGTGGCCGCCATCTGCGTGGCCGCCGTGGAGCGGCTGGCCGACCTGGGCACCGAGATCGTCGAGGTCGACCCCGTGTTCCCCGAGGACCCGGTGCGGGGCTGGTTGACGCTGGCGATGGCCGGCAACGAGCGGGCCCTCGGGCACCTCCGTGGCACCGACGACTGGGATCGCCTCGACCCGGGCCACGCGGCGCGATCGACGCCTTCGGACGCCCGGTCACCGGCGCCGAGGTGCTGGCCGCCTCTGACGCCTGCCACGACGCCAACCTCCGGCTCGTCGAGCTGTTCCACCGGGTGCCTGTCCTCATCACCCCCACCGTGGCCGGCCAGCCCGGGCCGGTAGGCGGCAACGGCACCGTCGAACGGGGTGGAGACCCCGACCTGGGTGGCCTTCACGTACCCGTTCAACATGACCCGCTCGCCGGCGGGCACGGTGTGCGCCGGGTTCACCGACGATGGCCTGCCCGTGGGCCTGCAGGTCGTGGGCCCGCAGCACGCCGACGTCGTGGTGCTACGGGCCCTCGCCCTGCTCGAGGACATCCTGGCCCTCGACCCAGTCGCCCCCATCTGACCTCGTTCCGCCTCCGTCGGCTGGCCGAGCGGCGAGGGGTCTCTGGTACCGTGTCCGCTCCCGCAAGGGGCGCGTAGCTCAGTTGGTTAGAGCACTGCCTTCACACGGCAGGGGTCAGGGGTTCGAGTCCCTTCGCGCCCACCACGGATCCTCGGTCACGAGCCGTTGGGCCAGCTAGCCGCCACCCAGCTCTCCAGATCGAGGGCGGACAGCGGCGGCGAGATCAAGTACCCCTGGGCCAGGTCGCACCCCATCATGTGCAGCGCCTCGAGCTGCCGTTGGGTCTCAACGCTTCCGGCTACGACGCGGATGCGGAGGGCGTGGGCCATGTCGACGGTTGCCGACGCGATCACGACGTCGTCGGTGCCCGCCTCGCCGAGGCCCTCGACGACGGCACGTTCGAGCCTCAGCGCGTCGAGCGGAAGCCGCTTGAGGTGGGCGAGAGATGAGTAGCCCATGCCGAAGGCGCCCAAGCTGATGCCCAGACCCCGCGAGCGCAGGGCCTGGAGCACAGAGCTCACGTGCGTGGTGTCCTCGATCAACGAGTGCTCGGTGAGCTCCACCCACACCAGGGTCGGATCGACCCCGGAGTCTTGGACGCACCGGTCGACTTGGCTCACCAGCCCCGGGTCGATGAGCTCGCGGGGCGCCAGGTTCACCGCCGTCCAGTGCCGGACCCGGCCGGGCTGGTCCATCCAGCGCGCCACCTGGCGCGTGACCTCCCCGAGCACCCAGTGGCCCACGTCGACGATGAGGCCCGCTTCGTCGGCCACGGTCAGGAAGTCGCCGGGTTTGAGCAGGCCCTGCGTCGGGTGCTGCCAGCGCAGCAGGGCCTCGACCCCGGCCAGATGGCCGCCGTCGAGGGAGATGACGGGCTGGTAGTGGATCACGAACTCGTCCTCGGCGATGGCCCGACGCAGCTCGCTCTCCACCGATAGGCGGCGGCTGGCCCGGGCCTGCATCTCTTCGTCGAAGATCTCGTAGCGCGCCCGGCCGCTCAGCTTGGCCCGGTACATGGCGGCGTCGGCGTTGCGCAGCATGGCTGCGGCGACGCTCGAGCCGTCGTGCGCGCTCACTGCGATCCCGAGGCTGGCGCCGACGACGATCGGCGTGCTCTCCACCGTCATCGGTTCCGCGAACGCGCCCAGGAGGCGCTCGGCCATGGACACGAGGGCCGTCGTGCTCTCCACCTCGGGGCAGACGACGACGAACTCGTCGCCGCCGAAGCGACCCACGGTGTCGCCGGGACGGACGTGGCCGCTCAGGCGCTGGGCGACGATGCGCAGCATCTCGTCCCCGGCCGTGTGGCCGAGGCCGTCGTTCACGAGCTTGAAGCGGTCGAGGTCGCACATGATGACCGCCACGTGGGTGTCGTTGCGCCGGGCCTCGCTCAGGGCCATGTCCAGGTGGTCGAGGACGAGGGTGCGGTTCGGAAGGCCCGTGAGCGCGTCGTGGAGGGCGTGGTGGCGCAGCTCGTCCATCGACTTGCGGGAGTCGAGGGTGGCGGCCAGCACGTTGGCCAGGTTCTCTAGGAAGGTCGTGTCGTGGGGCGAGAACGCACCGACCGAGTCGGCGCCGCTGACGAGGGCGCCGGGGGCCGCCCGATAGGGGACGATCGGTGTGGCCACGAGGGATCGAACGCCGAGCCGCTGGCAGAGGTCTCGGTCGAGCTTGGGAAGGCTCTTGGGATCGGTGCAGTCGTTCACGATCAGTGGTTCTCGGCGATGGAGCACCTCGGTCAACGCGTCGTTGCGGTAGCGCCGGACGCTGCCGATCCCGTCGGCGAGGACCGCCGTGCTGGCGACGAGGAGAAGGCAGTCGGCCTCCTCCTCGTCGTCGTAGAGCACTCCGGCGAACCGCACCCCGAGCGTGTCCTGCACGAGCTCGCAGGCCAGGTTGGCAACCTCCACCGGGTCGGCCTCCGACAGGGCGCGACGGCCCAGCTCGGCCACGGCGGCCTGTTGGGCGGCCCGCTGACGGCTGGCCTCCTCGGCCTCGCTCAGCGCGACCGCCACCGCGTGCTCCGCTGTCACGTCTTCGAACACGATGAAGGCCAAGGGAGGGTCGTCGGGGAGAAGCGTTCCGTGCGCCCGGATCCAGATCCAGCCGTGCAGGCGTCGTGAGCCGGACCACGATCGGGCCCGCTTTGCCCTCGTCGAGGACCTTCTGCAGCTCGTCGAGCGCGCCCTGCACGTCGTCAGGGTGGGTCAGCTCCGGAAAGGCGACCCCCACCAGCTCGTCGGGCCGGCGCCCGAGGAGGGCGGCGCCGGCCGCGTTCACGCGCTCCACCGTGCCGTGCTCGTCCATCAGAGCGAGCCCGGTCTGGACGTGATCGAATGCGTAGTCGAGCTGATCGATGGCGCACACTCTCCTGGGGCGCGTCGCCCGCTCAATTGCTATCAGACTGGGCCGATGGACGGTCGACGTAAGGCAGGGGTGTATCGGCGGCGTCGGCTCGTCGTCGCGGTGCTGGTGGCTGCGGTCGTCGTCGGACCGTGCTGGGTCATGTCGGGGGCCGACGGCAACGATGACGGAGAGCCCGCCGCAGCAGCTCCCGAGGACGCGCTCGGGACGGTGGCGGGCCCCGCATCGCCGCCCAGATGCGAGGCGCGGACCCAGGACCTGACGGTGCGGGCCCGGTTGGCCCTGCTCGTCATGGTCGGGGTCGACGGGGACGACGTGGAGAGGACCGAGGCACTGCTGCGCGGGCCTGACCGGCCCGGCGGGGTGTTCGTCGCTCGCGGCACGGCGGTCTGGGAGGAGCGAGCCCTCGTGGACGTGGTCGAGGACGGGCTGCCTCTGCTCGTAGCCGTCGACGACGAGGGGGGCCGGGTGCAGCGGCTGTCGGGCATCCTCCCGGACCTTCCGAGCGCCGCCGGGCTGAGCGAGCTCGAGGAGGATGCCGTCCGGGCTCTGGCCGCCGAGCGATCTGCGCAGCTGCGACAGCTGGGGGCCACCATGGTCTTCGCTCCGGTGCTGGACCTGGGGGAGGGGGGCGGCATAGGGGACCGGTCCTTCGGCAGCGACCCGGCGGTCGTCGCCGCCTACGCAGGCGCCTACGCCGACGGCCTGCGCGAGGGCGGCATTCTCCCCGTCGCCAAGCACTTCCCCGGCGAGGGCCGGGCCAGTGGCGATCCCCACGAGGGGCCGGTGGTCGCTCCACCGCTCGAGCTTCTCCGGGCGGCCGAGCTCCTGCCGTACGAAGCACTGCTGGGCGAGGGCCGGATCGGCGTGATGGTCGGGCACCTCGACGTGGCCGGGCTGACCGCGGACGGGGTACCCGCATCGCTGTCGCCCGACGCCATCGGTCTGCTGCGAGCGGGCTACGAGTTCGACGGGCTCGTGGTCACCGACGACCTCGTGCAGATGGGCGCTGTCACCGACCGGTTCTCGGTGCCCGAAGCGGCCGAGCGGGCCCTCGTGGCGGGCGCCGACATGGTGCTGCTCGCCCATCCGACCGACCACGACGCGGTGATCGACCGGCTCGTCGAGGCGTTCGAGCTCGGCCGGCTCCCAGGACGGCGGGTGAGTGCGGCCGTCGGCCGGGTCGTGTCAGCCTCGGGCTGCGCCTGAAGGGATCAGCCGACCGTCTGGGCCGCGATGCCGCGACCGACGAACACTTCGGTGGTGGCCAGATCCGGGATGGGGGCGAGCAGGCGGATGCGGCCCTCGATCGACCCCCGGACGGGCACCGACGGCAGCGTCGAGTACTCGGCGGCCAGGATGCGGCCGTCGGCGGCCCGGTAGATCGCCGTCACGTCCACTCCGTCTTCGGACTCGGGCCAGGTCGACCGCACCGTGAACCTGGTGACGGCGCCGCCGTTCTCCTCGGGCTCGGTCACCACGCCGTCGACGGTGAGCGCGCCGTCCGCCGATGCCGGCTCGAGCCACGCCGTCACGTCGACACGCACGTCGAGCTGGGTCGGGTCGGCGATCGGCTCGATCAGGGTTCGACCTAGCGCCATGTGCGTGCCCGGCATGACGGCGTTGAGGAGGCTGTGGTCGACGAGGAGCTCGGTCCCTGCCGGGTCGAGGATGCGTGTCGTGACCCGCACGCCGGTGGCCATCAGGTCCGGGTTCGGGTTGAACAGGATCACGCCGTACCCGCCGAGGGTCGCGGCCAGGTCGTACGGGTCGGGGAAGCTCGAGACGCCCTGCTGGGCCACCACCAGCGGCTCGCCGGTGAGCTCCGGAGACGTGGTGGACGTGGTGGTCGCCACCGTCTCCTGTGCGACCGCCTCGGTCGTGGTGGAGCCAGCGCGGCCGTCACCCCCGCCCGAGCAGGCCGCGAGGAGAAGGACCGCGCCGACTGCGCCCGCCCACCGGCGCACGCTAGGAGAGCGTCTTGTTGAGGCGCTCGAGCGCAGTGTCCTCGGAGATGTTCAGTGCAAAGGCCAGCTCGCTCACGAGCACCTGGCGGGCCTTCACGAACATCGACTTCTCGCCGGCGCGACAGGCCCTTGTCGGCGTCGCGCAGGGCCAGGTTCCGGACGACCTCGGCCACCTGGTACACGTCGCCCGACTTCAGCTTCTCCTGGTGGTTCTTGAAGCGCCGCGACCAGTTGGTGGGCTCGCGGACGTCCTTCTTGGCCAGCACCTCGAAGACGTCCTCGACGTCCTCCTTGGAGATCGGGTAGCGCATGCCGATCTCCTCGGCCCGGTCCTGGGGCACCTTCAGCATGAGGTCGCCGTGGGTCATGCGGAGCACGAAGTACTTGCTCTTCACCCCGTCGGCCAGGGTGATCGATGTCGGTTCCCTCGATCACAGCGGCGCCGTGGTGGGGGTAGACGACCTTGTCTCCGACCTTGAAGGCCACGCGTGTTCTCCTGGTTGCTGACGGGGGGACCGGCCAAGGATACGAGGTCCGGGCCCGATGCGACATTCCCCTGGCTCCGCTCCTACGGTTTCGGCCATGTACGAATGGTCAGAAGAGCAGCTGATGATCCGGGACGCGGTCCGCCAGTTCGTCGAGGCCGAGATCGCGCCGAAGCGTGACGAGCTCGAGTTCGGCGACCTCCCGCCCTACGACATCCTGCGCAAGCTCTTCTCGACCTTCGGCATGGACGCGATGGCTCGCGAGCGCTTCAAGCAGCAGATCGAGCGGGAGAAGGCGGGCGGCCGGCGAGGAGGCGCCGAGCGGAGCGGGCCCGGCGATCGCCAACGCCATCGCCATGACGATGCTCCCGATCATCGAGATCTGCCGCCACAGCCCGGGCATGGTCACGGCCATGGGCGTGTCGATGGGCCTCACCTCGGCCGCCATCATGAGCAAGGGCACGATCGCCCAGAAGGAGCGGTGGGCGCTCGACCTGCTCACGCTCGACAAGATGGGCGCGTGGGCCATCACCGAGCCCGGCTCGGGCTCCGACGCCTTCGGCTCGATGAAGTCGACCGCTCGGCGCGACGGCGACGAGTACCTCCTCAACGGCTCGAAGACGTTCATCACGAACGGTCCGTACGCCGACACGATCGTGTTCATCTGCAAGCTCGACGAGGGCAACCCGCCGGCCGAGCGCAAGATCCTGTCGCTTCGTGCTCGACAGGGGGATGCCGGGCCTCGAGCAGTCGAAGCCGCTCCGCAAGATGGGCATGCACTCGTCGCCGACCGGCGAGCTGTTCCTCACCGACGTGCGCGTGGGCAAGGACCGCCTGATCGGCGAGACCGAGGACCTGCCCGCCGGCGGTCGCGACGGTGCCAAGGACACGTTCTCGATGGAGCGCTCCGGCGTCGCGGCGATGTCGCTCGGCATCATCGATCGCTGCCTCGAGCTCTGCGTCCAGTACGCCAAGGACCGGGTGCAGTTCGGCCAGCCGATCGGCGAGTTCCAGCTGATCCAGGACAAGCTCGCCCGCATGGAGGTGGCCCGCCTCAACGTCCAGAACCTCGTGTTCCGCTTCATCGAGATGTCGGCGCGCCGGCGTCGGGCTGACCCTGGCCGAGGCGTCGGCCATGAAGCTGTACTCGGCCCGGGCTGCCGCCGAGGTGGCGATGGAGGCCGTGCAGCTGTTCGGCGGCAACGGCTACATGAGCGAGTTCCAGGTCGAGCAGCTGGCCCGCGACGCCAAGGTGCTCCAGATCTACGCCGGCACCGACGAGATCCAGATCACCCACATCGCCAAGGACCTCCTCCGGCGGTAGACGTGGCGGTCTGTCCCTCCTGCCGGCGCGAGTGGCCTGTCGGCCGCGAGGTGCTGCGGCGACTGCCTGGCCACCCTGGTCGACGACCTGGCGGCCACGATCGACTGCCCGGAGTGCGGACGGTCCTGCCCGGCCCGCATGCACTCCTGTCCCGGGTGCCTGGCCCTCCTGCGCCCCGGTGAGGTCGACCTCACCGAGGACGTGACCCGGATGCTCTCCCGCGGCATGCGCATGCACCGGCCCGACGGGCGGACGCCCTTCTTCGGCGGCCCGGCCTGCTCAGTGCTGAGGCTCCACCCCCAGGGGCCGCTCGTGGTCTGCGGCAGCGACGGCCTCATCGAGGCCAACCTGTCCGGACGCGGCATCGCAGCCCGGGTGCCCCTCACCTGCAGCACCGATGGCGACACGCTGTTCGTGCTCCAGGCCTACGCCGCGGCGGCCGACGCCCTCGTGGCGATCGGCGACGACGGGGCGCCCGCTCGGCGACCTTCCTGCACGCGGGCAACGTCGTGGCTCCGGCGCTCGAGGTGCGGGACGAGACGAGCGCGCCGGTCGCTCGGCTCGTCGGCGCCCAGCTCATCGAGACGGGCGGTGGGGTGCTCGCCGCCGTCCATCGGACCGACGTCGAGGTGGACCTGTGGCTCGATGACCAGTGGTCCCTAGATCCTGCGCCCGGTGCCGTCTTGCCTCGTCCAGCCGATGGGCGTCGTCGCCCTCGTGGTGGCGGCCAAGGCGCTCCTGCGGCCGCCCGATGCCGGTGAGGGTTCGGCCGGAGGAGCGCAAGGACGACGAGGAGCGATCCGAGCTCGACGGCGTCCTGGGCCCCATCGGCCGCACGCATCATCGACGGCTTCTTCCGCTAGGCGGCACCCGACTCGACGACACCGGTTTTGCCAGTCTTGTACGCGACAACCGCTGCTCACACGCCGAGGGACTTGCCGATGATCTCCTTCATGATCTCGGTGGTGCCGCCGTAGATCGTCGTGATGCGGGCGTCGGCGTAGGCCCGGGCGATCGGGTACTCGGTCATGTAGCCGTAGCCGCCGTGCAGCTGCAGGCAGGTGTCGACCACCCGCTTCTGGCAGCTCGGTGCACCACCACTTGGCCATGGCCGCCTCCTCGGCGGTGAGCGTGCCCGTCGTTGAGGCCAGGACGCAGCGGTCGACGAAGGTCTGGGCGATCTCGATCTCGGTGGCCATCTCGGCCAGTCGGAAGCGGCTGTTCTGGAACGAGCCGATCGGCTGGCCGAACGCGGTGCGCTCCTTCACGTACTCGAGCGTCAGGTCGAGGGCCTGCCGGGCGGCGGCCACCGCGGTGACGGCGATGGAGAGCCGCTCCTGGGGCAGCTTCGTCACGAGCGAGCGGAAGCCGCTGCCCTCGTCGCCGAGGCGGTTGGCCACCGGCACCTGCACGTCGGTGAAGAACAGCTCGGCCGTGTCCTGGGCGTGCATGCCGATCTTCTCGAGGTTGCGGCCCCGCTCGAAGCCCGGCCATGCCCCGCTCGAGCACGACAGGCTCATGCCGGCGTGGCGCTCGGTCGGGTCGGTCTTCACCGCCGTGATGACGAGGTCGGCGTTGATGCCGTTGGTGATGAAGGTCTTCGACCCGTTGACGACGTAGTGGTCGCCGTCGAGCACGGCGCTCGTGGTCATCGACGCCAGGTCGGACCCGATGCCCGGCTCGGTCATGGCGATGGCGGTGATCAGCTCGCCCGAGCAGATCCCCGGCAGCCAGCGGGCCTTCTGCTCGTCGGTGCGTGAGCGTCAGGAAGTACGGCAGGCAGATGTCGTTGTGGAGCGTCCACCCGAGGCCGGCGGCGTTCACGCCCGCCTTCTGGATCTCCTCGGCGATGACGAGGTTGTAGCGGAAGTCGTCGACGCCGCCGCCGCCGTGCTCCTCGGGCACGGCCATGCCGAGGAACCCCTGGGCGCCGGCCTTGGTGAACAGGGCCCGGTCGACGATGCCGGCCTGCTCCCACTCCTCGTGGTGGGGGGCCAGCTCCTTGGCGATGAACCCCCGGACCGAATCGCGGAACAGCTCGTGCTCGGCCTCGAAGAGCGTGCGCTGCATGCGGCGACCGTACTGGCGGCGGGTACGATGGGCCGCAGCACGAAGGGGAGCTCGGGGTAGCCGGGCTGAGAGGGTGGCCACGCCGCAGGGCACGCCACCGACCCGAAGAACCTGATCCGGGTAATGCCGGCGGAGGGAATCGGCACATGGCAGCGCCCAGCGCGAGCAGCACGGTCATCGTGGTCACCGGCGGCGACCCGATCGACCCCGCGCGAGCTGGGCCTGCTCCCGGAGGGCGCCTTCGTGATCGCGGCGGACTCGGGCATCGAGCACGCGCAAGCCCTCGGCCTCCGGATCGACCTCGCCGTCGGCGACTTCGACTCCGTCGCCCCCGCCGCCCTGCGCGCGGTCGAAGCGGCCGGGGCCGACGGTCGAGCGGCATCCCGCCGCCAAGGACGCCACCGACCTCGAGCTGGCGCTCGACGCGGCCCTGGCCAGGGGCCCAGCCCGCATCGACGTCCTCGGCGGTCACGGCGGACGCCTCGACCACCTGCTGGCCAACGCCCTGCTCCTCGCCGATCCCGCCTACGCCGGCGTGGAGCTCGTGGCCCACATGGGCCCGGCCCGGGTCACGGTCATCCGCGAGGCGGCCACGCTCGCGCGGCCAGCCGGGCGACCTGGTGACGCCTCCTCGCTGCGCACGGGCCGGCGGCCGGCGTCACGACCGAGGGCCTGCGCTACCCCCTGGACGGGCGAGGTGCTGGCGCCGGGCTCCACCCGGGGCGTCAGCAACGCCTGCTGGACGCGATCGCGCCCGTGTGCGCCTCACCGCCGGCGTCCTGCTCGCCGTGCAACCCGGACCCGACGAGACCTCCGAAGGACCACCCATGACCCCCCGCCACCCCCTCGCCCGAGCCCGCTCGGTCGTCGTCGCCCTGCCATCGGAGCCGTCACCGCGGCCTGCAGCGACAGCGGCGCCGGACAGCGCCGTCACGCTGCGCCTGCTCACCCACGACTCCTTCGCCGTCAGCGACGACGTGCTCGCCGCCTTCACCGAGGAGACCGGCATCGAGGTGGAGCTGCTCCAGGGCGGCGACGCGGGCACCGTCGTCAACCAGGCGATCCTCACCAACGGCAACCCGCAGGCCGACGTGCTCTTCGGCATCGACTCCACCTTCCTCACCCGGGCCCTCGACGAGGAGCTGTTCGTCCCGCACGAGGCGGCGGGCCTCGACCGGGTCGACGACGCCTTCCTCCTCGATCCCGAGCACCGCGTCACCCCGATCGACTACGGCGACGTGTGCCTCAACTACGACAAGGCCTGGTTCGCAGACGTCGGGCCTGGCCGTGCCCGACGTCGCTGGAGCACCTGATCGAGCCCGCCTACCGAGACCTGCTCGTCGTGGAGAACCCGGCCACGTCCTCGCCCGGGCTGGCCTTCCTGCTCGCCACGGTCGACGCACTTCGGCGAGGACGGCTGGCGGCAGTGGTGGACCGAGGCTTCGGGCCAACGGCGTGGAGGTCGCCGACGGCTGGGAGGACGCCTACTACGGCTCCTTCTCGGGCGGCGCCAGCAGCGAGGGCACCCGACCGCTCGTGGTGTCGTACGCGTCGAGCCCGCCGGCCGAGGTCATCTTCGCCGACCCGCCGCGTCGCCGAGGCGCCCACCGGTGTGATCGACGGCGGGCTGCTACCGCCAGGTCGAGGGGGCGGGGATCCTCGCCGGCACCGATCACGAGGAGGAGGCCGGGCAGCTGATCGACTTCCTGCTGTCCGAGGCGTTCCAGGCCGACGTCCCGCTGTCGATGTTCGTCTACCCGGTGCGCTCTGGCATCGAGCTGCCGCCCGCGTTCGTCGAGCACGCCGTGGCCCCGGACGACGGTGGCCGAGCTCGAGCCGGAGGTGATCGACGCGCACCGCGAGGACGTGGATCGACGCCTGGACCGACCTCGTGGTGCGGTGAGCGGCCCGTGACGCGCCCGGGCGCGAGCCGCGCTGCTGGCGCGCCCCGGTCGCCTTCCTCGCGGTCTTCTTCCTCTGGCCGGTGGCCAACATCGTCGGGGAGGGCCTGCGGGGGGACGGGGCGCTGGGACCTCGGTGGTGTGAGCGACGTGCTCGGCGACCCCGGGCTGCGGCGGCGTCGCCTGGTTCACGCTGTGGCAGGCGGCCGCGTCGACGGTGCTCACGCTCGTCCTGGCCCTGCCCGCCGCCCACGTGCTCGCCCGCTACGAGTTCCGCGGCCGGCGGGCGCTGCAGGCGCTGATCACGGTGCCGTTCGTGCTCCCGACCGTCGTGGTCGGGGCCGCCTTCCTCGCCCTGCTCGGGCCGCGAGGCCCGCTCGGGGTCGACCTCGACGGCACGGTCTGGGCCATCCTCCTCGCCCACGCCTTCTTCAACCACGCCGTCGTCGTCCGCACGGTGGGTGGCCTGTGGGAGGGCCTCGACGCGCGGACCGAGGAGGCCGCCCGCCTCCTCGGCGCGTCCCGATGGCAGACGATGCGAGAGGTCACCCTCCCCGCCCTGCGGCCGGCCATCGCCTCGGCTGCGGTCATCACGTTCCTGTTCACCTTCACGTCGCTTCGGCGTCGTGCGGATCCTGGGCGGTGCCGAGCACGCCACCCTCGAGGTCGAGATCTACCGCCAGACCGCCGACCTCCTCGACCTCCCGGTGGCCTCCGTGCTCGCCCTGCTGCAGCTGGCTGCCGTGGCGTCTCTGCTCGTCGTGCAGGACCGCCTGGAGCGCCGGCGCGCCAGCAGCGCCGTGGCCCTCGCTCCGGCTCGGCGGCGCCGCCCCGCCAGCCCAGGGGAGCGCTGGTGGCTGCGAGGCAACCTGGCCCTGCTCGCCGTGCTCCTGGTCACGCCCCTCGCCGTGCTCGTCGAGCGGTCGTTCCGCACGGGCGACGGCCACGGGCTGTCCGCCTGGCGGGCCCTGGGTGACCGGTCCCGCGCCACCGGGCTGTTCGTGCCCCCGCTCGAGGCGGTGGCCAACTCGCTGCGCTTCGCCGCTGCGGCGACCGTGATCGCTGTCGTGCTCGGCGGGCTGGCCGCCGCCGCACTGACCCGTCCCGCGGGTCGCGTCGGTCGAGCGGTGGACGCTGCGCTGCTCCTGCCGCTCGGCACGTCGGCGGTCACCGTCGGGTTCGGCTTCCTGATCGCCCTCGACCAGCCCGTCGACCTGCGGGCCAGCCCGTGGCTGGTCCCGTTGGCCCAGGCCGTGGTCGCCCTGCCGTTCGTGGTGCGGACGATGACGCCGGTGCTGCGCTCCATCGACGTGCGCCTGCGGGAGGCGGCGGCCGTGCTCGGTGCGTCTCCTGGCGGGCGTGGCGGGAGGTCGACCTCCCCCTCGTCCGTCGGGCTGTCCTGGTGGCGGCGGGCTTCGCCTTCGCCATCTCCCTCGGTGAGTTCGGGGCCACGACGGTCATCGCCCGGGCCGACACGCCGACGGTGCCCGTCGCCATCGACCGGCTCCTCGGCCGCCCTGGGAGCGTGAACGTGGGTCAGGCGTTCGCGCTCAGCGTCGTGCTGCTCGTCCTCACCGCGGTGTCGGTGCTCCTCGTAGACAGGGCCCGGGTTCGCGACGGCCAGCACGGCGGAGGGTGGCTGTGAGCGCCCGGCTCGCTGTCGAGGGGGCCACGGTCGCGTTTGGCGTCGCATCAGGCCCTGGTGGGCGTCGACCTCGACGTGAGCGCCGGGTGAGGTCGTGGCTGTGCTCGGACCGAGCGGGTCGGGGAAGTCGACCCTTCTGCGGGCCATCGCCGGGCTCCAGCCTCTCGACGCGGGCCGCGTCGCCCTCGACGGCGCCGACCTCGCCGGCGTGCCTCCACATCGGCGCGGCGTCGGCCTCATGTTCCAGGACCACGCCCTGTTCCCGCACCGCGATGTCGGCCGGCAACGTGGCCTTCGGCTTGCGGATGCAGGGCCTCGCTCGGTCGGCGATCGACACCCGGGTCGCCGACCTGCTCGACCTCGTCGACCTCCCGGGCACGGAGCGGCGGCCCATCGCCACCCTGTCGGGAGGCGAGCAGCAGCGAGTGGCGCTGGCCCGGAGCCTGGCCCCGAGCCCGCGAGTGCTCCTGCTCGACGAGCCTCTCGGCGCCCTCGACCGCACGCTCCGGGAGCACCTCGTCGGAGAGCTGCGAGCGCTGTTCACCCGGCTCGGCCTGACGGTGGTGGCCGTGACCCACGACCAGCGCGAGGCGTTCGCCCTCGCCGACCGGATCGTGGTGATGGACGAAGGGACCGTCCTGCGCTCGGGTCGCCCGAACGAGGTGTGGGAGCAGCCGGGGACCCGGCGGGTGGCCGAGCTGCTCGGGCTGGCCAACCTGGTCGACGTGGAGGTGGTGAGTGGCTCGGCCCGCACGCCGTGGGGGCCGACCGTCGCCGTGGCCGCTCCCGACGGCCCCGCGACCGTGCTGGCCCGCGACCGCGACGTCACCCTTCGAGCCGACGGCCCGATCGAAGGCACGGTGCGGAGCAGCACGTTCCTCGGCGATGTCGTCGTGCTCGAGCTGGACGTCCCCGGCCAGCCGGCGCTCCGCCTCCAGACGTGCGACAGCAGCCGCTCCGGCGGTCGGGAGCTCGTGTCCGAGCCGCTCTCGGCCCGACGGCTGCCGCCGTTGCCGATGCCGGTCCAGATGTTCCGATTGCCGGGTCTCGCCCCGTAGCATCGGCTCCGCCCCAGCTCGGGGCGAACCTCCAGTTGTGGGCGTGCTGTGCCGATGAACACCCCCGTGCGACGTACCTGTGCTCTTGCGCTGACGCAGCGCCCTGCTGGCCGCGCTCGCGGTCGTGACCGTGCCTGCCGCGGCCCAGGAGCCCCCGCCGGAGGACACCTCCACCACGTCGTCAACGACCACCACCACGGCCCCGGACGTCACGCTCCTCCCGCCGGAGACGACCACGACGACCGCCCCTCCGTCGCCCGAGGACCCGGGCGCGGTCGAGGAGCTGCCGGCCGAGCCCGTTCCCGTCGTGCCTGACACCGTCCCCCCGGCTCCTCCCGGAGCGGGGTGCCTACGCGGCCCAGGCGGGCCAGATCTTCCGCCGCGAGCTGCGGGTGGCCAAGCGCCGAGGCCGTCGAGCTGGAGTCCGCCTTCTCGCTGGCGAAGCCGCACGTGGTGGACCTGGAGCGCGGAGCTCGACCTGCTGGAGATCGCGCGTGACCGACCTGGCCCCGAACAGCGGGCCGCAGTGCGACGAGTCGAGATCGCCCGGCGTCAGTTCGAGGCCCGAGCGGCCAACGCGGTGGTGCGGGGCAGCGTGGACGACTTCACGACGCTACATCACCACCGACGATCCCAACGAGCTGGCCGTGGCCCAGACGCTCCTCGACTCGGTGCTGTCGGCCGACCAGGAGTCGGTGGCCGAGTACCTGGCCGCCAAGGCCGACGTGGACGCTGACCTCGTGCGCACCGCCGAGCGCCTCGTCGATGCCCGCCTCGAGCTCGAGGGCGCTCGGGCCGCGCTCGTCGAGGCCCGGCGGGCCAGCGTGGCGGCCCAGTTCAACCTCGCCGTGTTCGCGGCCGGGTCGGAGATCGCCATCCACGGCTTCGTCTTCCCGGTCGGGGACCCGCACAGCTTCGGGGACTCGTTCGGGGCGCCGCGGATGATGGGCACGCACCTACGAGCACGCCCATCAGGGCACGGACATCATGGCCCCGGCCGGCACGCCGCTCCTGGCGGCCGAGCGGGGGATCGTCACCCAGATGGGCAGCGACGTGCTCGGCGGCACGAAGATCTGGGTCAAGGGCCAGAGCGGGACGTACTACTACTACGCCCACCTCGAGCGCGTTCGCCGAGGGCATGGTCAACGGCCTCGTGGTCGACGGCGGGCACGTCATCGGCTACGTCGGCGACACCGGCAACGCGCGAGGGCGGTGCTCCGCACCTCCACTTCGAGATCCACCCCGACGGCGGCGCCGGCGGTCAACCCGTACCCGCTTCTGAAGGTCGTCGACGACCTCACGCGCCGGGCCAAGGCCGCGGCCGCGGCTGACCGGCCGGGTCGATGGACATCACCGCCACCCTCGACGCGCCGCTGCCCGCCGGCTGAGCTCTACCCGTGGCTCGACGACCTCGGGCGATACCCCGAGTGGCTCGACATCGTGCCGCGGGCCACGTCCGGTCGCCGCCCATCCCGACGACGTCGGGCCGGCCTGGTCGGTCGACCTGCGGGGCCGACTCGGGCCCTTCGCCCGGGCCAAGCGCCTCCGCATGGTGCGCACCGCGAGCGAGGCCCCGCGCCATGCCCGGTTCGAGCGGGCTGAGCACGACGGGCGCGACCACTCGGCCTGGGTGCTCGACGCCGAGGTGACGGCGACCGACGAGGGCAGCCGCCTGACGATGCGGCTGCACTACGGCGGGCGCCTCTGGATGCCGGTCCTCGACCGGCTCCTGCCGAGGAGATCGAGCGCTCCCGCCCCCGCCTGCTCGCCCTCCTGGAGTAGCTGCGCGAACTGTGTCAGACACAGTTCGCGCAGATGGCGCGCGTTCAGGCTCTTCTGGCCCGGGCCGACCAGCGCTCGCCGTGGCGCTCGAGATCGAGGGGCAAGCCGAACGCGGCCGACAGCGCGTCGGCGTGCAGGACGTCCTCGATCGGGCCGGCGGCATCGACCCGGCCGGCCCGCAAGAGCAAGACGTGGGTGGTGCCCGTGGGGATCTCCTCCACGTGGTGGGTCACGAGCACCGTGGGCGGGCCGTCGGGGTCGAGGGCCGCTACGCCCAGGCGCTGGACCAGGTCCTCCCGGCCGCCGAGATCGAGCCCCGCGGTCGGCTCGTCGAGCAGCACGATGGCCGGCGACCCCGAGAACGCCCGGGCGAGCAGCACCCGCTGGCGCTCACCGGACGACAGGGTGCCGACAGCCCGGTCGGCCGTCGCTCCCACGCCGAAGCGCTCGAGCAGGTGGAGCGAACGGGTGCGGTCGCCGTCGTCGTAGCTGTGCCACCACGGCTCCAGGGCGGCGTGGCGGGCAGTCATCACCACCTCGGCGGCAGTGAGCTGTGGGCGCAGCAGGTCGCCGAAGGCGGGGCTGGACAGGCCGATGCGGGTGCGCAGTCGGCGCACGTCCACCCGGCCCAGGACGCCGCCCGCCACCGCCACCGTGCCCGCGCTCGGATGGAGGTAGAGGGAGGCGATGCGCAGGAGCGTCGTCTTGCCCGACCCGTTCGGGCCGAGGACGACCCACCGGTCGGCCGGCTGCACCACCCAGTCGACGTCGTCCAGCAGCCGCGCTCCGTCACGCACGAGGGACACGCCGTGGAGCTCGAGGGCGGGGCCGCTCATGCGGTGATCGGCAGCTCGACGAGGTGAGGCCGGCCCGAGGCGAGGGCGGCCCGCACGACGTCCCCGACGTCACCGGCGTGATCGACGCGGGTGGCGGCCACCGCCATCGACGTGGCCAGGGCCACGTAGTCGACGGGAGGGTCATCGAGGTCCATGCCCACGAATCGGCCCGTGGTCGCGGCAGGTCCGCCCCGGCCGGCCAGGTAGCCCTTCAGGATCTTGTACTGGCGGTTGTTGACGACGGCGAAGACGACGGGCAGCTGCTCGGCTGCGGCCGTCCAGAGAGCTTGCGGTGAGTACATGGCCGAGCCGTCACCGACCACGCACAGGACGGGTGCCCGGCCGTGGGCCAGGGACACGCCGCAGGCCGCCGGCATGCCCCATCCGAGGCCTCCGCCGGTGCAGAAGAAGTAGCGGCCCGGCTCGGTCCAGTGGTGGAAGCCGCGGACGTACACGCCGGTGGTGATGGCCTCGTCGACGACGAAGGTGTCGGGCGGGACGGCGCGCACGAGGGCGTGGGCCGCGGCCATCGGGTGCATCGGCGCGGCGCCGTACCGCTCGGCCGCGCTCGTCTCGAGGCGCTCGATGTCAGCCGTCCGCTGCTCCTGCGCCGAGGCCAACGCGTCCGCGGCTGCGGCGGAGTCGGCTCTGGCCCGCACGAGGGGGAGCAGCGCCTCGAGCGAGGTGCGAGGGTCGCCGGCCAGTCCGAGGCGCACCGGCCAGGCCCGCCCGAGCTGACCTGCGTCGGGGGAGAGGTGGAGGAGCTCGACGTTGGGGGGCACGGCCGGCCCGGGGGTGTACGGGTACACCATGAACGCCTGCTCGCCCACGAGCAGGACCCTGTCGTACCGGCCGAGCACGCCGGCGATGGCGTCGGCCGCGGGGTTGAGCATCCCTTGCCACAGGGGATGGGCGGGCGGGAACACGCCCTGCCCGTGGAGGGGTGCACCGTGCACCGGGGCGCCGAGGGCTTCGGCCAGGCCGACGGCTGCGGACACGGCCCCGGAGGCGGCGACCGCGTCCCCGAGCACCAGGCCGATCCGGCCGACAGGGACGTCGGTGAGCAGCTCGGCCAGCTCCTCGAGGGCGGCCGCGGTGCCGATCGGGTGGATGGTCGAGGGGGGCGGGGCGCCGCTCGTCACGTCCTCGTCGAGCAGGTCCATCGGCAAGGCGACGAACACGGGCCCCGCCGGCGGCGCGGCGGCATCGGAGAAGGCCCGTCGTAGGACCGTGCCCAGCTCGGCTGCCGTGCGCACCTCGTGACCCCACTTCACGGCCCCGCCGGCCAGCTCGACGAGCGGCCCCGACAGCAGCGGATCGTGGTGGAGGTGGCGGAGGTCCTGCTGGCCGGCGGTGACGACGAGCGGCGAGCGGTTGGCCCGAGCGTTGGTCAGGTTCCCGATGGCGTTGCCGAGGCCGGCCGAGGTGTGGAGGTTCACGAAGGCCGGCCGCCCGGAGGCCTGGGCGTAGCCGTCGGCCATGCCCAGCACCGTGGCCTCCTGCAGGCCGAGCACGTAGTGGAGGTCATCGGCGTCGGCGAGGGCGTCGATGAGGGGGAGCTCGGTGCTCCCCGGGTTGCCGAAGATGTGGGTGACCCCCTCGGTCCGCAGCACCTCGAGCAGCACGTCCCGGGCCAGCACCATGACGCCCGACCCTACTGCCGGCACCTAGATTCTCTGGTCGGCGACCTCCCCGTCCGGAGACACCATCGACACCGCGCTCGGCCTCATCGCCGTACTACTGCTGATCCTGGCCACCGGCTTCTTCGTCGCGGTCGAGTTCGCGCTCGTGGCCATCGACCGCGACCGCGTCGAGCTCGACGCGGCAGCGGGGGCCCGGGGCGCGAAGTCGACGGTCGAGCGCGCTGCGTCGCCTGTCCTTCTACCTGTCAGGGGCCCAGCTCGGCATCACGGTCACGTCCCTGGTCGTGGGCTTCATCGCCGAGCCCACCATCGCGTCGGCCATCGAGCCCCTGCTCGGGGAGGTGGTGGGCGACCGGGCCGGCTTCGTGTCGATCGCCATAGCGCTCCTGCTGGCCACGCTCGTGTCGATGGTGGTCGGCGAGCTGGTGCCCAAGACGATCGCCATCGCCCGGCCCCGGCCGACCGCCTACGCCCTGGCCGCACCGATGGTGCTCATCGGTCGCGTCCTCGGCCCGCTGATCACGTTCCTCAACGGGACGGCCAACGCCACGGTGCGACGGCTCGGCATCGAGCCCCAGGAGGAGCTGCGCTCGGTGCGGTCGCTCCAGGAGCTCGAGCTGCTGATCCGGTCGTCGGGCGAGGAGGGCACGCTCGAACCCAAGGCGCTCACGCTGCTGACGCGCTCGATCCGCTTCGGTGAGAAGGATGCAGCGTCCGCGCTCGTGCCCCGACCCGTCGTCACCAGCGTGCCCCTCGACGAGACGGTCAGCGACCTCGCCGCCCTGGCCACATCCACTGGCCACTCCCGCTTCCCGGTGGTCGGCACCGACCTGGACGACGTGCGGGGAGTCGTGCACGTGAAGGACGTGTACCGCATCCCGTACGCGGAGCGGGCCACCACGACCGTCGAGGAGATCATGGTGCCGGCCTTCGTCATCCCCGAGACGAGGGACCTGGCCGACCTGCTCCTCGACCTGCGCCGCATGGGCAGCCACCTGGCCATCGTCGTGGACGAGCACGGTGGAACGGCCGGCATCATCACCCTCGAAGACGTGCTCGAGGAGATCGTGGGTGAGATCGACGACGAGCACGACCGCGACGTGCCCCGCTTCACCGCGGTCGAGCGGCCCGGCGAGTGGGTGCTCGACGGATCCCTGCACCCCGACGAGGTCCTGGACACGGTCGGGTTCCGGATCCCCGAGGGCTACTACGAGACCCTCGCCGGCTTCGTGCTCGAGAGGTTGGGCAAGATCCCCGAGCCGGGCGACCACCTCGAGCACGAGGGATGGCAGCTGGAGGTCGTGGAGATGGACCGGCGCCGGGTGGCACGGGTGCGACTCCGCCGTCGTGTCAGGCGCGCCCCGACAGCGTCTGGACCGCAGCGGTGACCGGCGTGAACCTGGCCATCGGCCTGGCGCTGCTGCTCGCCAACGGCTTCTTCGTGGCGGTTGAGTTCGCCCTCATCGCCAGCCGTCGGACGAAGCTCGAGGCGATGGCCGAGGAGGGCGTGGCCGGGGCTCGGCTCGCCCTCGGCTCGATGCGCAACCTCAACATCCAGCTGGCCGGGGCCCAGCTCGGCATCACGATGGCATCGCTCGTCCTCGGCTACGTCGCCGAGCCGGCGGTGGCCGGCCTCATCGAGGGGGTCGTCGAGCGCTTCGTCGAGGTCCCCGAGGGACTCCTCCACACGATCGGCTTCGTGGTGGCGCTCACCATCGTCGCCTTCCTGCACATGGTGATCGGCGAGATGGTCCCGAAGAACATCGCCATCGCCGCACCGGAGCGCACCCTGCTCGCCCTGGCCCTCCCCAACCGCCTCTACCTGACCCTGTTCGGGCCTCTGCTCCGGTTCCTCAACGCCATCTCCAACGCCGGGGTGCGGCTCTTCGGCATCGAGCCCCAGGACGAGCTGACCTCGGCCGCGTCGGCGGACGAGCTGGCCGTGATGCTCGGCGCGTCTCGGGACGAGGGGCTCATCGAGGAGGTGGCCCACCAGCTGCTGACCGGCGTGCTCGACCTGGGCGCCCGCACCATCACCACCGTCCTGGTGCCCAGCGCCGAGGTGGTGTGGCTGCCCCGATCGGCCACACCTGAGGAGGCCGAGGCGCTCGTGGTGTCGTCGGGCCACACGCGTCTGCTCGTGGCGGGGGCGAGCCAGGACGACGTGCTCGGCTTCGTGCACGCCAAGGACCTGCTCGACCTGCCCGAGGCCGCCCGCTCCCGGCCCCTGCCCCTGCGCAAGGTGCGACGCATGCTCCTCCTGGGAGACGAGATCTCGCTCGACGAAGCGCTCCTGGCCATGCAGCAGGCCCGGATCCACGTCGCTGTCGTGACCGACCGCGACGGGCGCAACCTCGGCATCGTCACCCTCGAGGACGTGATCGAGGCTCTGGTGGGGGACATCCGCGACGAGTCCGATCGCTGACGCGGAACCGTCGCAGTCGTCACGGAACTGCAACATCAGCGCCCGGCGCGCTACCTTTTCGCTCCACGATGCGCCGGTCCATCCTCGCGCCCGCCCTGGGCGTCGTCCTGCTCCTCGCCGTCCTCGCTGTCGCACCACGCGCCGGTGCGGACGCCGGCGACCTGGCCGCGGCGCGGGCGCGCGCCGACCGAGCGGCCGGCCAGCTGGCCCGGGCCGAGACCGAGCTGAGCGAGGTGGAGGCGGACATCCGGGCCCTGGAGGGCCGAGCCGCGGCGGCGACGGCGCGCCTCGAGGCCCTGCGAGGGGCAGTGCGAGAGGTCGCCGTGCAGCGGTACATCAACGCCGATGTGTCCCAGCTCTCCTCGCTCGACCCCGACATCAACGCCCAGGCCCGCGCCGACGCCCTCTCGCGCTACGCCACGCAGGGCAACCAAGACGCCGTGGACGACTACGCGGCTGCGACCGAGGACCTCGCCGTGGCCACCGACGCGCTCCAG
This sequence comes from uncultured Microthrixaceae bacterium, assembly GCA_963846555.1. Lineage (GTDB taxonomy): Bacteria > Actinomycetota > Acidimicrobiia > Acidimicrobiales > VFJN01 > VFJN01. The sequence continues at coordinate 2,108,770 of CAWJWI010000004.1, read as the reverse complement.
CAGAAGAAGGAGCAGCAAGCCGACGCGGTGGACCAGCTCCAGGAGCGTCGGCAGGCCCTCGAGAAGGAGTTCCGCCGCCTCGAAGCCCTGGAGCTTGAGCGTCAGGAAGCCGAGCGCAAGCGCCGCGCGGCTGCGGCGAGCGCCGCCGCCGGCCGCACCAGCTCCCGGGGGTCGGGCAGCTCGGGCCGGGCCAACGTCCGCTCAGCACCGAGCGGGCCCATCGCCTCCGGCTCGTTCGTGTGCCCGGTGCAGGGTCCGGTGGCGTTCTCGGACACGTGGGGTGCGGCCCGCTCGGGCGGTCGAGCCCACAAGGGCGTCGACATGCTCTCTCCTCGGGGCACGCCCACCGTGGCCCCCGTGAGCGGCACGGTCAGCCACCGGGGCAACAGCGTCGGCGGCCTGTCGTGGCACCTCAACGGCGACAACGGCCACTACTACTACGGCACCCACCTGGACTCCTACGCGAACGTCGGCGCGGGCCACGTCGAGGCGGGCACCGTCATCGGCTACGTCGGCGACACCGGCAACGCCCGTGGCACACCCCACCTCCACTTCGAGATCCACCCTGGCGGGGGCGGGGCCGTGAACCCGTACCCCACGGTCCGCGCCGCCTGCTAGCCGCGCGCCACGTGGTTCGGCGCCCCTCCGGGCGCCGGTAGGGTCGGAGCTGATGGGGGACGATGCGCTCGAAGCCTCGCTGTCGGCGCTTCTCGGCGGCACCGACTCGGTCACCGTGGAGGGGCTGCGCCGCCTCTCAGGGGGCGCGTCACGCGAGACGTGGTCGCTCGATGCCGTCGCCGACGGGGCGCGGCGGGAGCTCATCCTGCAGCGCCTCCGGCCCGGCGCAAAGGTCTCGGGCACGGGCATCCCCATCGAGGTCGAAGCCGAGCTCCTGCGGGTGGCCGGAGCCCACGGTGTGCCTGTAGCCGAGGTCGTGGCCGTGGACGACGGAACGACGCTCGGCAGCGCCGGGATGGTGGTCGAGCGCCTGGCCGGCGAGACGATCGCCCGCAAGCTGCTCCGTGACGACGAGTGGGCCACGGCCCGCCAGCGCCTCGGAGGCCACGTGGGCGAGGCCATGGCCCAGATCCACGCCATCCCCCTCGACCGCGGTCACCGGACTGGCGCGAGACCGACCAGCTCGAACAGTTCCGGGCGGTGCTCGACGCGCTGGGCGAGCCGCACCCGGCCTTCGAGCTGGGCTTCGCGCTGGCTGGAGGCCAACCGGCCGCAGCAGGCCCGGCGCACGGTCGTCCACGGTGACCTCCGCCTCGGCAACCTCCTCGTCGACGCCGAGGGCCTGCGGGCCGTCCTCGACTGGGAGCTGGCCCACCTCGGCGACCCGCTGGAGGACCTGGGTTGGTTCTGCGTGCGGGCCTGGCGGTTCGGATCGCCGCTCCCCGCTGGCGGCGTCGCCACGCGCGACGACCTGGTGGCCGCCTACGAGGCGGCGTCGGGCACCGACGGTCGATCGAGGGGCCCTGCGCTGGTGGGAGGTGCTCGGCACCCTCAAGTGGGGTGTGATCTGCGTGATGCAGGCATGGGGCCACCTCAGCGGGGCGACCCGTTCGGTGGAGCTGGCCACCATCGGCCGCCGCGTCTGCGAGAACGAGTGGGACCTGCTGGCCCTGCTGCCCGGCGGCCCGCTGCCCAGCGAGGACCCGCCCCCGGCGTCGCCGCGGTGCCGCTCTGCACGACCGTCCCACCCTGGCCGAGCTCGTCGAGGCGGTCCGCGAGTGGGTCGACGGCGATGTGCGGGAGGGCACCGAGGGCCGGCTGTCGTTCCACGCCCGCGTGGCCACCAACGCCCTGCGGATGGTGGAGCGGGAGATCGCGCTCGAGCCGGCCCTCACCGATGCCCACCGGGCCCGACTGGTCGACCTGGGCTGCGGCGACGACGCCGAGCTGGCGACCAGGATCCGCAGCGGCGAGCTCGACGACCGCACCGAGGAGGTCCGCCAGGCAGTGGCGCCAGTCGTCCGGGACAAGCTCCTGGTCGCCAACCCGTCCTGGCTCGACGACCCAGCCACCTAGCTCAGGTCGCGACCGCGTGGAAGCCGCCGTCGACGTGGACGATCTCGCCCGTCGTCTTCGGGAACCAGTCGGAGAGCAGGGCCACGCAGGACGCGGCGACAGCGTCGGCGTCGCGCCTTGACGTCCCAGCCGAGCGGGGCTGCGCTCGTCCCACACGTCCTCGAACTTGGAGAACCCGGGGATCGACTTGGCGGCCAGGGTCTTGATCGGGCCCGGCGGCCACGAGGTTCACGCGGATGCCCTTGGGCCCGAGGTCGCGGGCCAGGTAGCGCGACGTCGACTCGAGGGCCGCCTTGGCCACGCCCATCCAGTCGTAGGCCGGCCAGGCCTGGCGGCTGTTGTCGAAGTCGAGGCCCACGATCGACCCGCCGTCGGACATGTGCGGCACGACGACGTCGGCCAGCGTCTTCAGCGAGTAGGCCGAGATCTGCATGGCCACGGCCACGTCCTCCCAGGGGGCGTCGAGGAAGCCGCCGCCGAGGCACGACGGCGGGGCGAACCCGATGGCGTGGAGGGCGCCGTCGACCCGGCCCCAGCGCTCGCCGAGGGCGTCGCGCACGGCAGCGACCTGCTCGGGTGACGGTGACGTCGAGCTCGAGCACCTCGGCCTCGGTGGCGAGCTTGCGGGCCGTCCGCTGCGTGAGCGAGAGGCCGCGGCCGGCGCCGGTGAGGATCACCTCGGCGCCCTGCTCCTGGGCCAGCTGGGCCACGCCGAAGGCGAGGGAGGCGTCGGTGAGGACGCCGGTGACGAGGATGCGCTTGCCGTCGAGGAGGGACATGGCCGTAGAGACTGCCAGGCGCGGCTCGCCCGTTACGGCCCGGGCGCGGACTGCAGCTCGCGGGAGCGCCGCCGCTACGGTGTCGCCGATGCGCATCGGGATCCTTGGTGGCACGGGTCCGGCGGGGAGCGCCCTGGCCGCCCGGCTGGCATCGGTGGGGTTCGAGACGGTCGTCGGCTCGCGGTCGAAGTACCGGGCCATGGAGGCCGTCGACGGGCTGCTGGCCCGCTGGCCCGACCGGGAGCTGACGATCGAGGCGGGCGACAACGCAGGACGCGGCCGAGGCCGATCTCGTCGTCATCGCCACGCCGTGGGACGGCGCCGACGCAGACGGCGCAGTCGGTCGAGGCGCAGCTGCGGGGCAAGGTCGTCATCTCGATGGCCAACGCCCTCACCCGGATCGGCAAGGAGTTCCAGCCCCTCGTGCCGCCCCGTGGGTCGGTGGCCGCCAGCGTGCAGGCCGTGCTGCCCAAGAGCTACGTGGCCGCCGGGCTCCACCACGTCCCGGCCAAGGAGCTCGGCGACCTCGACCACCCGATCGAGAGCGACGTGCTGATCTGCTCGGACTTCCCGGCCGCCAGCCAGACCACCGCCGACCTCGTCGCCAAGATCCCGAACATGCGGCCCGCTCGACTGCGGTGAGCTGTCGCTGGCCACCCCCATCGAGTCGTTCACCGCCGTGCTGCTGCAGCTCAACGTGCGCTACAAGACCCGCGTCGCGGTGAAGTTCACCAGCATCCCGGAATGACTCCGATGGTGACGGCGGGGGAGGGGCCGATGCGCCTCTGGTGCACGGCCCGACGCGAGGTCGTGCCCTTCCAGCCCGGGCCGGTCGTCACGCATGTACACGTGCGGCATCACGCCCTACGACGCCACCCACCTCGGTCACGCCGCCGTCTACGTCACCTACGACGTGCTGCAGCGCCGGCTGCGCGACCTCGGCCACGAGACGCCGCTGCGTGCGCAACATCACCGACGTCGACGACTCGATCCTGGGCAAGGCCCGCGAGCTCGGCGTGCACTACCTCGACCTCGCCGCGGCCGAGACGGCCCGCTTCGACGACGACATGGCCGCCCTCGGGATGCTCGAGTCGTGGAGCGAGCCCCGGGCCACCTCGGCCATCGCCGACATCCGCGGCTTCATCGGCATGGTGCTCGACCGCGGCCACGCCTACCAGGCCGGGGGAGCCGTCTACTTCGACGTCTCCTCGCTTCCCGGACTTCGGCTCCGTCTCGGGCTACTCCCGCGAGGAGATGCTGGCGCTCGCCGCCGAGCGGGGCGGCAACGTCGACGACCCCCACAAGCGCGATCCGCTCGACTTCGTGCTCTGGCAGCCGTCGCTCGAGGACGAGCCGTCCTGGGACACGCTCTGGGGCCCGGGCCGCCCGGGCTGGCACATCGAGTGCTCGGCGCTCGCCCTGCGGGAGCTCGGCACCACGATCGACCTGCACGGCGGCGGCAGCCGACCTGATCTTCCCGCACCACGAGTGCGAGCGGGCCCAGTCCGAGGCAGCCACCGGCGAGCCGTTCGTGCGCCACTGGATGCACCAGGCCATGGTCCGCATGGACGGCGAGAAGATGTCGAAGTCGCTCGGCAACCTCGTGTTCGTCTCCGAGCTGCGCAAGGAGTGGGAGCCCGATGGCCATCCGGCTCCTGATCGTCGAGAACCACTACCGCACGGCGTGGGAGTGGGACGACACCCGGATGCCGCGCGCCGCCGAGCGGCTCGAGCGCTGGCGGGCCGCCGGCGAGGTGACGGCGGGCTCGACGAGGTCCGGGCCGGCTCGACGACGACCTCGACACCCCCGGTGCGGTCGCCGCCATCGACGCCGCCGCCGCGGCGGGCCACGGCGTGTCCGCCGCAGCCGCGCTCCTCGGCATCTCGCTGCCGCGTTCTTGACAGGAGGTTCCCCCCTGCAAGACTCCGCCCCGTGGGAGGCACCGAGGACGTCACCAAGGGAGAGGGCGTCGGCCGGCTGTACCCCGTGGCCCGAGCCGTCCTGAGCCCGCTGTTCAAGACCCTCTGGAAGGTCGACGTCCAGGGGCTCGAGAACGTCCCCACCGAGGGCGGGGCCATCTTCTGCCCCAACCACACCTCGGTGATCGACTCGTTCTTCCTGCCCCTCGTGCTGCCCCGGCAGATCAAGTTCGTGGGCAAGGCCGAGTACATGGACTCGTGGAAGACGCAAGCAGCCTCTTCCCCGCCCTCGGCATGATCCCGATCGACCGCAGCGGCGGCAGCGCAGCCGAGCGGGCCCTCAACACGGCGGCCCGCGTCCTCGAGGACGGGCGGGTTCTTCGGCATCTACCCCGAGGGCACCCGGGCCCGCGACGGCCGGCTCCACCGCGGCCACACCGGCCCGGCCCGCCTGGCCCTGCGCACGGGCGACGCCGATCGTGCCCGTCGGGATCATCGGCACCCGTGAGATCCAGCCGCCCGAAGCCAAGATGCCGAAGCCGTTCAAGCCGGCCGAGGTCCGCTTCGGGCGCCCGATCGACGTGACCCGCTACGCCGAGCGGGCCGACGACCGGATGCGTGCTCCGCCAGATCATCGACGAGGTGATGTTCGAGATCCGGGACCTCACGGGCCAGGAGTACGTCGACGAGTACGCCACCAAGAAGGCCGAGAGCTTCCCGTCCGCGGAGTCGACGAACGTCGTCGCGATCGGCGGCGAGCGGCCCAGCACCAATGGCGACGGCCCCGATGACACCAGCGAGCAACCCCGGCGCTCCAGCGCCGACGTGCTCTCGAAGTGGGCCTGAGGTCAGCCGGATCGGGTTCCTGAGCCCGGACGCCGGCTCCGGTACCCTCCGGCCCCATGGCCGACGAGATCGCGATCAGGTTGCCCGACGGTTCGACGCGTGCGTTGGCCGCCGGCACCACCGCGGCCGACCTGGCCGACGTCGATCGGGTCCCGGCTGGCCAAGGCGGCCGTGATCGCGGTCGTGAACGGCGAGGAGCGCGACCTCGCCACGCCGCTCGCGGACGGCGACGAGGTGGCGATCGTCACCGGCGACAGCGACCGCGGGCCTGTTCACGATCCGTCACTCGACGGCCCACGTGCTGGCCCAGGCCGTGCTCGACCTCTTCCCCGGGGCCACCTTCGGCATCGGTCCGCCCGTGGAGGACGGCTTCTACTACGACTTCGAGCTGCCCGACGGCGGCGCGTTCCGTGGAGGACGACCTCGAGCGCATCGAGGCGCGGATGCGCGAGATCATCGCCGAGTCCCAGCCGTTCGTCCGCGACGAGCTCTCCGCCGACGAGGCCCGCGAGATCTTCGCCGGCCACCGCTACAAGCTCGAGATCATCGACGACGCCAGCACCGACCCGATGTCGGCCACGTCGGCCGTCCGAGTCGGTGCGCACCTACGAGAACCCGCCGCCGTCGCCCAAGGACGGCGCCGCCCTTCGCCGGCTACCCCGGCTTCATCGACCTGTGCCGAGGCCCGCACGTGCCCGACACGGAGCACCACCTCGGTCACTTCAAGCTGATGCGGGTCGCCGGCGCCTACTGGCGGGGCGACGAGAAGCAACCCGCAGCTGCAGCGCATCTACGGCACGGCGTGGGACTCGAAGAAGGCCCTCGAGGAGCACCTCGCACCGCCTCGAGGAGGCGGCCAAGCGCGACCACCGCAAGCTCGGCGTGGAGCTCGACCTGTTCAGCTTCCCCGACGAGATCGGCTCCGGGCTGGCCGTGTTCCACCCCAAGGGCGGCCTCGTGCGCCGCCTCATGGAGGACTACTCGCGCCAGCGCCACGAGGAGGCGGGCTACGAGTTCGTCAACTCGCCCCACATCACCAAGGCGGGCCTGTTCGAGACCTCCGGGCACCTCGACTGGTTCGCCGACGGCATGTTCCCGCCGATCCACTTCGACGACGAGGGTGGCGAGGGGGGCCAGGACTACTACCTGAAGCCGATGAACTGCCCGTTCCACGTGCCTGATCTTCCGCTCGCGGCTGCGCAGCTACCGGGAGCTGCCGCTGCGGCTCTTCGAGTTCGGCACCGTGTACCGCTACGAGAAGAGCGGCGTGATCCACGGCCTCACGCGGGTGCGCGGCATGACGCAGGACGACGCCCACATCTTCACGACCAAGGAGCAGATGGGCGAGGAGCTCGCCTCGCTGCTCGACTTCGTCCTCGGCCTGCTCGCCGACTACGGCCTCGACGACTTCTACCTCGAGCTCTCCACCAAGCCCCCGGGCAAGGCGGTCGGCACCGACGAGGAGTGGGAGGAGGCCACTGAGGCGCTCCGCCAGGTGGCGTCCGACCAAGGACCTCGAGCTCGTGCTCGACGAGGGCGGCGGTGCGTTCTACGGGCCGAAGATCTCCGTGCAGGCCCGCGACGCCATCGGTCGCACGTGGCAGATGTCGACGATCCAGCTCGACTTCCAGACGCCGCAGCGCTTCGAGATCGAGTACGTCGGCGCCGACAACGAGCGGCACCGGCCGATCATGATCCACCGCGCCCTGTTCGGGTCGATCGAGCGCTTCTTCGGCGTGCTCGTCGAGCACTACGCCGGCGCCTTCCCGGCCTGGCTCGTCGCCCGAGCAGGTGCGGGTGCTGCCGGTGCGCAGCGACCACCACGCCTACGCGGCCCGCGTCGTCGACCGGCTGCAGGCCGACGGCTTCCGCGCCGTCCCTCGTCGAGGCCGACGAGCCGCTCGGCGCGCCGCATCCGCAAGGCCAAGCTGGAGAAGCTGCCGTACATCCTCGTGGTGGGCGACAGCGACGTCGAGGCCGGCACCGTGGGCGTCAACGCCCGCGGCGCCGACCAGCCCGAGCGAGACGTCGCACGTCGACGCCTTCGTCGAGCGGCTGGCCGCCGAGGTCGTGGCCAAGGCCTGACCCGTGCCGCTCGACCACCTCTGGGCCACCTGGCGCTCGGCCTACGTCGGCCGCATCGTCGACACGCGCACCATCCCGACGCCCGAGGAGGCCGGCGGGCCGCACGCTCTTCGAGCGGATCCTCGCCGGCGCCGACGAGGAGGGCGACGAGGCCGCCGGGGTGCTCTGGCGGGGCGCGACCTGCTTCGCGCTCCTGAACCTCTACCCGTACACCGCCGGCCACCTCATGGTGCTGCCGCAGCCGGGCGGTGGCCGAGCTCGAGGACCTCACCGACGACGAGCACGCCGAGCTGTGGGCGGCGGTGCGCGCGGCGGTCGTGGCGCTGAAGGCGGCGTTCGCGCTGCGACGCGGTCAACGTCGGGCTGAACCTCGGGGCGGCCGCCGGGGGCTCGCAGTCCGACCACCTCCACGTGCACTGCGTGCCGCGCTGGGAGGGCGACGCCAACTTCATCGCCGTCGCCGCCGAGACCCGCGTCCTGCCGGTCAGCCTCGAGCGAGGCGGCCGACGCGCCTGCGGGCCGCCTGGCCTGCCTGAGCGCGCCCGCCAGTACCGTCGGCGCTCGCGATGGCCGACGACACCCACGAGCGACGCCGAGGTCCGCGACGAGCTGCCCGACGACCTGAACGCCGCCGGCGTACGTCGGCCCCTACGTCTTCCCGAACAACAACCGCCGCCGCATCCCCGGCTACCTCTACCTCGTTCGGCGGCGCCGGCTGCATCGCGGCGTGGGCCGCTCACCGGCCAGGGCGACGGCGTGCTCGTCAACGGCGGCTTCCTCGTTCGCCGGGGTCCTGCTCGTGCTGCTCGGCGCCTACCACCTCGTCGCGGGCTGGGACCTCGACGTCGACGAGCGCGACGCCCTCGTGGCCGCCACCCGCGAGGTCGGCTTCGCCGTCGGCCACGCCTCGGCCCAGCTCGGCTGGCGCGGCCTCCGCAGCCGGCCCACCTGGCGCATCCTGCTCTACTCGGCGGAGGATCCGCCCAGGACCCGGGGCCTCGTGCTCGTCGACGGCGTCGACGGTGAGATCGTCGCCCACTTCACCGAGGACAACCCCGAGGACTGGTCCGACCTGACCTGACCTCACGGGTTCTGTGCGCACACAGCCCCGCACGGCGGGGCTGTGTGCGCACAGAACCAGGGGTGCTCAGCGGCCGCGGACCTGGGCCAGGGTCTGCTCGGCGGCCTTGAGGTGGGCCGACGGCGGTGTCGACAGCGTCCCAGAGGACGTCCAGCGGCGGAGACCGTGGCGTCGTGGCCGGCGACGCGGGCCGTCGCGGCCCCACTCGCCGGCGGCCACGTTGGCCGCCTGGTCGGCGAGGTCGTCCGCCTGCCCGCGCCAGCTCGTCGACGCGCGCTCGTCGACGGTGCCCGTCGGCGTCGGGCCATTCGCGCTGGGCTGCGTCGGTCACGGCCGGGTGCAGGACGGCGTCGTCGTCGACGAGCGACCTGCTCGCAGCGCCCGCCCGAGGAAGGTGATCGTGCGGGTGGCGGCCACGACGTGGTCGAGGGCCGAGCGGCCGTCGGCCCCGTTGCGGTGGGCCAGGTCGTCGGGCGACTCGTCGTCGCCGAGGCCGGCGAAGAGGCCTCGGTAGCGGCGGCCGAGCGAGCGAAGGGCGACGACGGCGTCAGACGGGGGGTCGGATCGGCCACCCGGTCAGTCTGCCTCGTGCACCGCGCGGCGGATGGCCTCGACGAGGTGGGCGGGAACCGACGTCGTAGTGGTCGTGCTCGGCCCGGAACCGTCCCCGGCCGCCGGTGAGCGACCGCAGCTCGATGGCGTAGCGCAGCAGCTCGCTCTCGGGCACGACGGCGTAGACGACCTGCTCGCCCGCGTCGCCGGGCTCGGTGCCCTGCACTCGGCCACGGCGGGCGTTGAGGTCGCCCATCACGTCGCCGAGCAGGTCCGAGGGCACGGTGACGTCGACCCGGGAGATCGGCTCGAGCACGACCGGGCCGGCCTGGGCCATGGCCTGCCCGGAAGGCGAGGCGCCCGGCGATGCGGAACGCCATCTCCGAGCTGTCGACGCTGTGCTCCTTGCCGTCGAGCGAGCGTCACCCGCACGTCGACGACGGGATGGCCGTTCACGCCTCCATGGGCCATGGTCTCCGCGACGCCGCGCTCGCACGGCCGGGATGTAGCTCCGGCTGATGGCCCCGCCGACGATCTTGTCCACGAACTCGAAGCCCGCGCCCCGCTCGAGCGGCTCGACCCGGATGCTCGCCACCGCGAACTGGCCGTGGCCGCCGGACTGCTTCTTGTGCCGGCCCTCGGCCTCGGCCGGCTCGGTGATCGTCTCCCGATAGCGCACCCGCACGTCTTCGGTGGTGACCCTCACGCCGAACTTGCGCTCCAGCTTCTCCAGGGCGATCGCGAGGTGCGTCTCGCCGACGCCCCGCAGGATCGTCTGGTGCGTCTCCTCGTCGCGGTCGACCACGAGGCCCGGGTCCTCCTCCTGGAGGCGGTGGAGGGCGGTGGCCAGCTTGTCGTCGTCGGCCTGCGTCTTCGGGCACCACCGCCATCGACAGCACCGCCGGAGGCTGCTCGATCGGCGGGACCGCCACCGGGCGTGCCCGTGGCGGCGAGCGTGTCGCCGGTGGCCGTGCCGACCAGCTTGGCCACGCCGCCGATGTCGCCGGCAGCCAGGGCGTCGGCTGGCTCGTGGTCCTTGCCCCCGCACGACGAACAGGCCGTGCAGGCGCTCGTCGGCGCCGGTGCGGCTGTTGACGAGGTGATCGTCGTTGCGGATCGTGCCCGACAGCACCTTGAACAGCGAGAGCTGGCCGACGAACGGATCGGCGATCGTCTTGAACACGAACGGCGAGCGGGTCGCCCGCGGGGTCGGCGGGCACTCCACCTCGATGTCGCCGGCCGTGACGGTGGTGGGGCGGTCGGCCGGCGGGCGGACCGATCTCGACGAGGAAGTCGGCCAGGCGGTCGATCCCGACCTCGCCCGTCGCCGATCCGCAGACCACCGGGAACACGCTCGCCGCCTCGATGCCGAGCGTCAGGGCGTGCTCGAGCTCGTCGAGCGTCGGGACGTCACCCTCGAGGTAGCGCTCGAGGAGGGCATCCTCGGCCACCACGATGCCCTCCACGAGGTTGTCGTGGACCTGGTGCTCGAGGGCCTCCATGTCGTCGGGGATGGGCTCCGTGCGGGGCACGCCGCCCTCGTAGACGTGGGCCGTGTCGGTGAGCAGGTCGGCGATGCCACGGAAGTCGGCCTCCTCGCCGATGGGCAGCTCGAGGGGCGCCACGCCCGCGCCGAGCCGGTCGCGGAGCTGGTCGAGCGTGCGCTCGAAGCTGGCCCGCTCCCGGTCGAGCTTGTTGATGAAGATCATGCGGGGAACGCCGAGCCGGGCCGCCTCCCGCCAGATGGCCTCGGTCTGCACCTCGACGCCGTCGACGGCGGACACCACGAACACGGCCAGGTCGACGACCCGCAGGGCGGCAGCCACGTCGCCCATGAAGTCGGCGTAGCCGGGGGTGTCGACGAGGTTGACCTTGTGGCCCTTCCACTCGAACGGTGCGACGGCGAGCGACAGCGAGAGGCCCCGACGCTGCTCCTCGGGGTCGTGGTCGCAGACGGTCGTGCCGTCCTCCACCCGCCCCAGCCGGTTGATGGCGCCGGCCCGGTGCAGCAGGGCCTCGGCCAGCGTCGTCTTGCCGGCGCCCCCGTGGCCGACCAAGGCGACGTTGCGGATCTTCTCGGATGGACAAGAGCTGCACGCGGGTCCCCCTCGCGTTCATCGGGCGAGTGTCCGGCAGGGTATCCCTGCGACCTACCGTGTGCTGGTGGAGGCGCCCCGACTCGGTCCGGCTGCCCGACGGGCGCATCCTCGCCGTCGACGACGTGGGTGACCCGACGGGGCTGCCCGTCGTCTACCTCCACGGCACGCCCGACTCCCGGCTGGCCCGCCATCCCGACGACGGGCTGGCCGCGGCTGCTGGTGTGCGCCTCGTCGCCGTCGACCGGCCCGGCTGCGGGGCCAGCGACCACGACCCCGCGGGCACCCTGGGCTCGTTCGGCGTCGACCTCGGCCACGTCCTCGACGACCTCGACATCGAACGGGCGGTGGTGCTCGGCTGGTCCGCAGGCGGGCTCTTCGCGCTGGCTGCGGCCTCAGGGCTGGGCGAGCGGGTGCTCGCCGTGCGCCTCGTCGGCACCGTGCCGCCGGTCGAGGCCTACGCCGATCCGCGACGTGCGTCGCTGCCCTCGGCCCGTCCCGCCGAGCCTTCGTCGAGCTGGCCGGCGGACCTCGACCCGGAGGAGCTGGCGGCGGAGATGGCGCCGTACCTCGTGCCCGATCCCCTCGACGCGGTGACCGCGCTCGACCACGTCCTCGAGGCGGCGGGGGAGCGGGGCCGGGCCGAGCTGGCGGCGGTGGCCGGGGCAGCCGACCGCCTGGCCGACCTCGCTCGTGGCCTGCGTGGCGGGGGGTCGGGACGGCCTGGTGCACGAGCTCGTCGCCCAGCTCGAGCCCGGGCTGGACCTGGCCCGGGTGACCGCGCCCGGTGCGCACCTTCCACGGCGTGGACGACGGCGTGTCACCCCCCGAGGTGGGGCGCTGGCTGGCCGCGCGGCTGGCCTCGGCGAGTGCTCGAGGTCGTGCCTGATGCCGGCCACCACCTGCTGCTTCCGCGATGGTCCGCCGTCCTCGCGGGGATCGCTGCCGAGGCGGCGGACTGGAACGTCCAGGGCAGGGGAGACGGTTGAAACCGGGGAGCGCCGGGCATCGACTGTTAGCCTGGAGCAAGCACTCTCGCCCCCTAACCCCCGAGGGATCCCTCATGTTCGACGGACGCTGGCGGTCCAGCTTCGAAGCGGGCCTCAAGCCTGTCGGAGCGAACATCCGCCGCACCGGCATCACCGCTGACCACCTCACCGCCAGCGGTGTGGTGCTCGCAGGGGCGGCCTCGCTCGCCATCGCCAACGGCGCCCTGCGGGCCGGCCTGCTCCTGCTCGTCCTCTGCGCGCTGCCCGACCTGCTCGACGGCGCCGTGGCCAAGGCCTCGGGCACGGCTGGCCCCCGTGGCGCCTTCTTCGACTCCGTATCGGACCGCGTCACCGACGCGCTCCTCCTCGGCGGCGTGGCCTGGCACCTCTCCACCACCCATCCCGGGCGCATCGCCGTCCTGCCGCTCGCCGTCCTCGGCGCATCGATGCTCATCTCCTACGAGCGGGCCAAGGCCGAGTCGCTCGGCTTCGACGCCCGGGGCGGCCTGATGGAGCGGGCCGAGCGCATCATCGCCCTCGGCGTCGGCCTCCTGTTCGACTCCATCCTCATCCCGATCCTCTGGGGGATGCTGGTCCTCACGCTGATCACCGCAGTCCAGCGCTTCGTGAAGGTGTGGCGGCAGGCCTCCGTGGCCCGGCCCGCCCCCGCGGCCAGTCGGTGGAAGGCCCGTCGGGCCGCCCGGCCCACCGAGCGGGCTGGCGGCGCCAGGCCCGCGCCGGCCGCCGCTAGCCCAGCCCTCGCAGGCCTCGATCGCGGCGGTGGTCGACCTCGTCACGCCCGCCTACAAGGCGCGCGGCCGCGCTGGCCCGCCTGGCCCCCAAGCCCGTGGCGGCTGGCGCGGCCCGCGGTCTCGGGCGGGTGGCGGGTCGCATCGCGGCGGCCGCGCCGAGCCCAGGTCGAGCGCAACCTGCGGCGCGTCGACCCCGCCCTGCAGCGATGCCGAGCTCGACTCGGCTCGTGCGCGAGACCTTCGAGTCCTACGCCCGGTACTACGAGGAGTCCTTCCGGCTGCCCGGCACGAGCGCCGCCGACCTCGACGCCGGGTTCACCCACGAGGGCTACGAGCACCTCGAGGCCGCCCTCGACGCAGGCAACGGCGCCATCATGGCCCTGCCCCACCTCGGCGGCTGGGAGTGGTCCGGGTTCTGGCTCACCCAGGTGCAAGCGGCCTGCCCGGTCACCGTCGTGGTCGAGCAGCTCGAGCCGCCGGCGCTCTTCGACTGGTTCGTCGGGCTGCGCCGCTCCTTCGGCTTCGAGATCGTGGCCGCTCGGGCCAGACGCCGGCACGGCCACGGCGCGAGGCCCTGAAGGCCAACCACATCCTCGCCCTGCTCTGCGACCGCGACCTGGCGGGCACCGGGCCCGAGGTGGAGTTCTTCGGCGAGCGCACGACGCTGCCCGGCGGCCCGGCCACCCTCGCCCTGCGCACCGGCGCGCCGATCGTGCCCACGGCCATCTACTTCGACGGGCCCGACATCCCGGCACGCCGTCCTGCTGCCCGCCCTCGACACGACCCGCCACGGCGAGCTGCGCGACGACGTGCACCGCGTCACCCAGGACCTGGCCACGGCCCTCGAGGTGCTCATCCGCAGGGCCCCGAGCAGTGGCACCTCCTCCAGCCCAACTGGCCCAGCGACCGCAGCGTCCGTCCTGAGGCTGGGGTGGTGCGCATCGGGCTGGTCTGTCCCTACTCGTTGACCATCCCCGGGGGCGTGCAGGGCCAGGTGCTCGGGCCTGGCCCGGTCGCTGCGCGCGCTCGGCCACGAGGTGCGCGTGCTCGGACCGTGCGACGGCCCGCCGCCCGACGCCGGCGTCACGCCGCTCGGTCGCAGCGTGCCCACCGCGGCCAACGGCTCGGTCGCCCCCATCGCCCCCGACCCGTCCGCCCAGCTGCGCACCATCCGGGCCCTGCGCGACGAGGGGTTCGACGTCGTGCACCTGCACGAGCCGATCGCGCCCGGTCCCACGATGACCGCGCTGCTCTTCGCAGGGGCCCCGCTCGTGGGCACCTTCCACGCCGCGGGGGAGAGCGCCGCCTACCGGTACCTCGGGTGGGGGCTGCGGCGGATGGCCAAGCGGCTTCGACCACCGAGTGGCCGTGTCGCCTGACGCCGAGGCGCTGGCCAGCGACGCACCTCGGGCGGCACCTACGAGCTGCTCTTCAACGGCATCGAGGTGGAGCGCTTCGCGGAGGGCGACGGCCCATCCCACCGACGGCCCCGACGATCTTCTTCCTCGGGCGCCACGAGCCTCGCAAGGGCCTCGACGTGCTGCTCGCGGCCCTCGCCGACCTCCCCGACGACGTGCGCGTGTGGGTCGGCGGCGACGGCCCGCAGTCGGCCGAGCTGCGCCAGCGTCACGCCGGCGATCCGCGCATCGAGTGGCTCGGACGCATCAGCGACGAGGAGCGGGCCGCGCGCATGCGGGGCTGCACGGTCTACTGCTCGCCGTCGGTGCGGGGCGAGAGCTTCGGCATGGTGCTGCTCGAGGCCATGGCGTCGCGGTGCGCGCTCGTGGCCTCCGACCTCGACGGGCACCGCAACGTGGCCACGGACGGCGTCGACGCCCTCCTTGCTCCGGTGGGCGACGCCGCCGCCCTCGCCAAGGCGCTGCGTCGCGTGCTCGACGACCGCGCGCTGCGCGACGAGCTCGTGGCCGGGCGGACGGCGCCGGGCCGACGAGCTGTCGATGGTCCGGCTGGCCGAGCGCTACGTCGGCGATCTACACCCAGGTGACCTCGACCCAGTGATGGCCGGGGCGGCCACGTCGCCCTCTACAGTGGTCCCACCTTCGACACGAGGAGTGCACGGCGTGCTGATCATCTGGATCCTCTTGGCCCTCGTGGTCGTCCTCGGCCTGTACGTGATGGTCACGTACAACGGCCTCGTCACCCTGCGGAACAAGATCGAGAACGCCTGGGCCCAGATCGACGTGCAGCTCAAGCGCCGCTACGACCTGATCCCGAACCTCGTCGAGACGGTCAAGGGCTACGCCGCCCACGAGCGCGAGACGCTCGAGGCCGTGATCCAGGCCCGCAACATGGCCATGGCCGCCTCGGGCCCGCACGACCAGGCCGAGGCCGAGAACATGATCACCGGGGCGCTCAAGTCCGTGTTCGCCCTCTCCGAGGCGTACCCCGACCTCAAGGCCAACCAGAACTTCCTCAACCTGCAGGAGGAGCTGTCGGGCACCGAGGGCCGCATCGCCTACGCGCGGCAGTACTACAACGACTCCGTCGTCCGGTACAACACGAAGATCCAGACGTTCCCGGCCAACACCATCGCCTCGCAGTTCAAGTTCACCGAGCGCGAGTACTTCGAGGCCGACGACGACGCCCGCGGCCCCGTGGACGTCGACTTCGGGCAGGCCCCGCCCGTCGACCTCGGCGGAACTCGCCGGCCGCGCCGCCGGCGGCGCCTCCTGCGCCCTGATCAGCCCCGACGGCTGATCGCCCGCTCCTGACACCTCTGCTCCACCCAAGGACCCTGAACCCCGCGTGTACGACCAGGTCGCCCAGAACAAGCGTCGCTCCATCCTCCTGATCGCTGGCTTCGTCCTCCTCGATCGTGGCGGTGGGCTTCGCCCTCAACCTCCTCGTGCAGGGCGGTCCGGTGTTCATCGGCGTGGCCGTCGTGATCGCGGGCGGCTCCGCGGCGCTGTCGTACTGGAAGTCCGACGCCATCGCCCTCGCTGTCAGTCGGGCCCAACCGGCGTCGATCGAGGAGTACCCCCGGCTCCACAACCTCGTCGAGGGCCTCTGCATCGCCGGGCGGCCTGCCCAAGCCCCGGATCTACGTCGTCGACGACCCGTCGCCCAACGCGTTCGCCACCGGCCGCAACCCGAAGCACGCCGCCATCGCGGTCACCACCGGCCTGCTCGAGCGCATGAACCGGGTGGAGCTCGAGGGCGTGATCGCCCACGAGCTGAGCCACATCAAGAACTACGACATCCTCGTCTCCACGCTCGCCGTCACGATGGTGGGGCTCATCGCCATCGCAGCCGACGTGGGCGTGCGCTTCCTGTGGTTCGGGATGGGCCGCAGCCGCAACAACGACAACGACAACGGCGGAGGCGGCGTGCTCGCCATCCTCGCCGTCGCTCGGGTTCGCCCTGCTCATCCTCTCGCCGCTGATCGCCAAGGTCATGCAGGCGGCCGTCAGCCGCCGAGCGCGAGATGCTGGCCGACGTCTCGGGCGTCGAGCTCACCCGCTACCCGCCCGGCCTGATCTCCGCGCTCGAGAAGCTCCGGGACGACTACACCGTCGTCGGCTCGACGTCGCACGCGACAGCGCACCTCTGGATCGAGCAGCCGCAGGCGGTCGAGGAGCAAGAGGGTCGGATCTCCAAGCTCAACCGGATGTTCAACACCCATCCGCCGCTCGAGGAGCGCATCGCGCTCCTCCGCGAGCTCTAGTCGACAGGAGACGCATTGCTGGCCTCGGCCTTGGACACGACGACGAAGCGGATCGGGGCGGGCGCGGTCGCCGTGCTCATGCTGGCCGGCGGCATCGGCCTGGCCCTCGTGGGTGGCGGGGACGACGCGCCGCCCCCCACCACGACCTCGAGCACCACGACGACGACGGAGGCCACCACGACGACGGCCCCTGTCCCGGCGGCCCCGTTGCTCGGGATCCCGGGGGACCCGGCCCGGATCGGCCGGCCCGCCCTCGTGGTGAAGATCGACAACGTCGAGCCCAAGGCCCGACCACAGGTCGGCATCAACCAGGCCGACGTCGTCTACGAAGAGCGGGTCGAAGGCAGCGTCACCCGCTTCCTCGCCGTGTTCCACTCCACCGACGTCGCGCCCGTCGGTCCGGTGCGCTCGGCCCGCACCTCCGACATCGGCGTGCTCGCAGCCCTGCACCGTCCCTTCTACGCGTGGAGCGGAGCCAACAACACGTTCGCGGCGCGCATCCGCGAGGCCAACCTGGCCGACGTGGGATACGACGCGGCCACCAGCCACTACTTCAGGGCGGGCGACCGGCCCGCGCCCCACAACCTCATGCTCAAGGGCACGAACGAGATCATGGCCCTGCCCAACGAAGGGTCCTCACCCCCGCCGGCCCTGTTCACCTACCGAGCCGGGGACAACCCCGAGCCGGCCCACCTCGAGACCCGTGGCGGGGGTCGGCATCAGCTTCGGGACGAGTGCCGGAGCCGCGCCGGTCGAGTACCGCTGGACCGGCGCCGGCTGGGCTCGCTTCCAGAAGGGCACGCCCCACGTCGACGCGGCCGGCACCCAGATCGCGCCGGAGAACGTGATCGTCCAGTTCACGCCCTACGCCGGGTCCGACGTCAACGACCAGTTCGGCGGTGCCGATCCCCGAGGCCCAGCTGGTCGGCTCGGGCGAGGCCTGGGTGCTCACAGCGGGCGGCGTCGTCGCCGCCACGTGGCACAAGCCGGCGCTCGACGCCGTCACCACCTACCCGACGTGGACGGCAACCCGATCGGCCTCACCCCCGGACGCACCTGGATCGCGCTCGCCCCGCCCGGCGGGGCCCGGCGGCTGTAGCCGGCTCCGAACCGGCTTCGGGGTTCTCCGGGGCCGGCGGTACGATCGACCCATGGCCGACGCCTCCTCCCGCCCCATCAGCCACGACACCGGCACCACCCGCGTGAAGCGCGGCCTGGCCGAGATGCTCAAGGGCGGCGTCATCATGGATGTCGTCGACCCCGACCAGGCCAAGATCGCCGAGGACGCCGGTGCGGTCGCCGTGATGGCCCTCGAGCGGGTGCCCTCCGACATCCGGCGCGACGGCGGCGTGGCCCGCATGTCCGACCCGGAGATGATCGAGGGCATCAAGGAGGTCGTCACCATCCCCGTGATGGCCAAGGCCCGCATCGGCCACTTCGTCGAGGCCCAGGTGCTCGAGTCGCTCGGCGTCGACTACGTCGACGAGTCCGAGGTGCTGACCCCGGCCGACGAGGCGCACCACATCGACAAGTGGGCGTTCACCGTGCCCTTCGTGTGCGGCGCCACCAACCTGGGCGAGGCGCTCCGGCGCATCAGCGAGGGCGCGGCCATGCTGCGCTCGAAGGGCGAGGCCGGCACCGGCAACGTCGTCGAGGCCGTCCGCCACCTCCGCTCGATCCTCGGCGACGTGCGCAAGATCACCCAGGCCGACTCGGCCGAGCTGTACGACTGGGCCAAGCGCCTGCAGGCGCCGGTCGGGCTCGTGCAGGAGCTGGCCGAGACCGGCGAGCTGCCCGTGCCGCTCTTCTGCGCCGGTGGGCTCGCCACGCCGGCCGATGCCGCGCTGGTCATGCAGCTCGGCGCCTCAGGCCGTGTTCGTCGGCTCGGGCATCTTCAAGTCCGACGACCCGGCCCGGCGGGCCAAGGCGATCGTCGAGGCCACCACCCACTTCGCCGATCCCGCCATCATCGCCAAGGTGTCCCGCGGGCTCGGGCCCGGCCATGCCGGGGCTCGAGATCGCCGGCCTCGAGACCACCTTCGCCGAGCGCGGCTGGTAGCCGTGTCCCCGGTCCTCGTACCATCGTCGTGATGTTCGCAGCGAGGCCTCCAGGTGAAGGTCGGCGTGCTGGCCCTGCAGGGCGCGTTCGCCGCGCACGCGGCGGTTCTGCGCTCCCTCGGCGCTGAGCCGCGCGAGGTCCGCACCGCCGGACGACCTGGCGGACGTCGACGCGCTCGTCCTGCCCGGCGGCGAGTCGACGACGATGTCGATGCTCCTCGAGTCGTCCGGGCTGTTCGAGCCCGTCGCGGCCCGCCTGGCCGGGGGCATGCCCGCGCTCGGCACGTGTGCCGGGATGATCCTGCTGGGCACCGAGATCCTCGACGGACGGTCCGACCAGCGCTGCTTCGGCGCCGTCGACATCTCCGTGCGCCGCAACGCCTTCGGCCGTCAGGTCGACTCCTTCGAGGCCGACCTGGACGCTGGAGGGCGACCCCGGCGCCGTTCCCGGCCGTGTTCATCCGCGCGCCCTTCGTCGAGCGGGCCGGCCCCGAGGTCGAGGTGCTGGCCACCGTGGACGGGCACCCTGTGCTCTGCCGTCAGGGCGCCGTCACGGTCGCCGCCTTCCACCCGGAGCTCTCGCGACGACGTCCGCCTCCACGATCGCTTCCTGAAGGAGATCTGATCTCTCATGTCCGGACATTCCAAGTGGGCAACCATCAAGCACAAGAAGGGGGCCGCCGACGCGGCCCGGGGCAAGCTCTTCGCCAAGCTGATCCGCCAGGTCGAGGTGGCGGCGCGCGAGGGCGGCGGCGACCCGGACATGAACCCGACGCTGCGCACGATGTTCCAGAAGGCCCGTGACGCGTCGGTGCCGATCGACACCATCGAGCGGGCCATCAAGCGGGGCACCGGCGACCTCGAGGGCGTCATCTACGAGTCGATCACCTACGAGGGCTACGCCCCGGGCGGCGTCGCCGTGCTCGTCGACGTGCTCACCGACAACCGCAACCGCACCGGCTCGGAGATCCGCAACCTCTTCTCGAAGAACGGCGGCTCGATGGCCGAGCCGGGCGCGGTGGCGTGGCAGTTCGAGCGCAAGGGCATCGTGCTCGCCGACCGCGCCGCCGAGGAGGACGACCTGATGCTCGTCGCGCTCGACGCCGGCGCCGAGGACATCGCCGACGACGGTGAGGCCTGGCGCGTCACCACCCCGGCCACCGAGCTCCACGCCGTGCGCACCGCGCTCGAGGAGGCCGGCATCGCGGTGACATCGTCCGAGCTCACGATGGTGCCGAACGCCACCATCGCCCTCGACACGCCGAGGCGGCCAAGAAGGTGCTGAACCTCATCGACATCCTCGACGACAACGACGACGTGCAGGACGTCTACGCCAACTTCGACATCCCCGACGCCATCCTCGAAGGCATCAGCCTGATGGCGGCCGAGGTCGGGACGCCCGCTCCCGACTTCACCCTCGACGGCAGCGACGGCACCGAAGCGGGTCGCCGCCGCTACTCGCTCGCCGAGCACCGCGGGCAGGTCGGTGGTGCTCGTCTTCTACCCGGGCGACAACACCCCGGTGTGCACCCGTCAGCTCAACGCCTACACCGAGGACATCGGCTCCTTCGACGAGGTCGGCGCCCAGGTGCTGGCCATCAGCCCCCAGTCGGTGCAGAGCCACGACGACTTCGCCGTGCAAGCAGGGTGGGCTTCGGGTTCCCGCTGCTGGCCGACGCCGACAAGGCGGTGGGCGAGGCCTACGGCATCCTCGGGCCGCTCGGCTTCTACCGCCGCTCGGCGTTCGTGGTCGACGCCGCGGGCATCGTCCGCTACGCCCACCGGGCCGTGGCTGGGCTCACCTTCCGCTCCACCGAGGAGCTCGTGGAGGCGGTCAGGGCCGCCTCCTAGCTACTGCTCGTCGGCGACGCCGAGCAGGCGAGCACGGGTCACGGAGTGAACGCCGCGCCAGAGGGCGAGGATGGCGAGGATCCAGGCGATGGCGCCGATGTACCAGGCCAGGGCGTCGCCGCCGTAGAGGCTGCCGGTGGCCTGGCTGTAGGCGACCATGATCAGCGGCAGGCTGACCAGGCCGGACGCCTGCTGGGCGGCGGCCGTCGACTTCACCTTGGCCGACAGGCGCAGCACGAGCGACAGGGTGAAGGCGAGGAACGGCGGCACGACCCAGAGCATCAGCACCCACCACTGGCGGGTCGGGAAGAACCAGCCGCCGACGTCGGGGCCGACGATCGTGTTGACGATCAGCGAGTAGATGCCGAAGCCGACGATGGTCGTGAGGTAGCCGGGGAGCAGGCTGGCGATCAGCTTGCCGTAGAAGATCTCGCGGATGCCGGCGGGGGAGTGGGCGAGGAACTCGCCGGTGCCCCGCTCCCGCTCGCCGACGATCGTGGCCGCGCCGACGGCGGTCGAGATGGTGATGGGCACGACGACGGCCACGGGAGCGAACAGGTACACGGCCAGGGCGTAGGCGGCCCGGCCCTTCTCGGTGTCGCCCTGGATCGGCGTCCTGGGCCTTCTGGGGCAGGACCTCGAGCGCCTGCGAGAGCTGGCTCGACGGCGCCGCACGTCGCCGAGCTGGGTGATCGTGAGCAGCAGGACGGTGGGCACGAACACGAAGAAGATGCCGCCCAGGATCATCATCGGGATCCAGTAGTCCTTGGCCTGCACGAGCTGCTTGAGGTCGGTGCGGGCCACGGTCCGGACGTGGCCCACTGCAGGGGTCGGCGGGCGGCGGCGGACGGTCGTGGCCATCAGACGGCGCTCCCTGCGACGGTGCCGAGCCGGCTGTGGCCCGACGTCTGGCGGACGGCGAAGTAGAGGTCCTCGAGCGTTTGGCTCGTGGGGCTCGACGCGGGTGACGCGCACGCCGGACGTCGGCCAGCGCGGCGACCAGGTCGGGCACCCGTGGAGGCGCCGTCGATGTGGAGCGTGGCCAGCCCGTCGCGCCCGCTCGTAGCCGAGGACGCCCTCGTGGTCGCGCAGCACGTCGAGGCCAGCGGGGTCCTCGGCGCCGATGCGCACGACGTCGTCGGGCCAGTACCGGCGCGTCGAGCTCGTCCGGGGAGCCGTGCACGATGTCGGCGCCGTCCTGGAGCACGACGACCTGGTCGGCCAGACCCTCGGCCTCGAGGAGCAGGTGCGTGCACATCACCACGGTGGAGCCGTCGCCGGTCATCTCCCGGATCAGCTCGAGCACGGCGTGCGACGACTCGGGGTCGAGGCCCGACGTCGGCTCGTCGTAGAGCAGCAGGTCGGGCCGGTGGAGGACCGACCGGGCCAGGGCCAGGCGCGTCTTCATCCCGGTCGAGTAGCTGCCGACCTGGTCGTCGAGGGCGGCGTCGATGCCGAAGCGGTCTGCGCACTCGGCGATGCGGGCGTCGACATCGGGCGCCGCGGCCCAGGCCGTGGAGCTCGGCGGAGTAGCGCAGGTTGTCCCACCCGTCGAGGCGGTCGTAGAGCGACGGCTTGGCCGACACGACGCCGCAGCGGGACGCGGACGGCCTCGCCGTCGACGGCCGGGTCGAGCCCGAACACCCGCACCGAGCCCGCGTCGGGGGCGAAGGCGCCGGTGATCATGCGGATGGCCGTCGTCTTGCCGGCCCCGTTCGGGCCGAGGAGCACGGTGATCTCGCCGGCCGGGACGCGCAGGTCGAGCGAGGTGAGGGCCGGGTGGGGCCCGAAGGACTTCACCACGCCGTCGAGGGCGATGACGGGCGGGTCGGGCTCCATCGGGGCGACGGTAGACGCCGCCGGGCTGGTGATCGTGGGCACGGGAGGGGATCGGCCTCGGCCACTGCTCCCTTGAGCGACCTCGCCGCATCCACCGCCAGATGCCCCCCGCCCACTACCGTCGAACGCGTGTACGTCCTCGGCATCGATCCGGGCCTGTCGCGCTGTGGCTACGGCCTCGTCGAGCAGCGCCCGTCCGGCACCCGAGCCGTCGCGGTCGGCGTGCTGCGCACCGAGCCGTCCCAGCCCGTCCCGGACCGCCTGGCCGAGCTGCAGGTCGATCTGCGGGCCCTCCTCGCCGAGCACCGGCCCGCCGTCGTCGCCATCGAGCGGGTGCTGTTCCAGGTCAACGTGCGCACGGCCATCTCGGTGGCCCAGGCAGCCGGCATCGCCATGGCCGAGGCGGTGGCCGCGGGCTGCGAGGTCGTGGAGTACTCCCCGAACCAGGTGAAGCAGGCCGTCGCCGGCGTCGGCGGGGCCACGAAGGACCAGATGGAGCGCATGGTGCAGACCCTGCTCGGCATCGCCCACCCCCTGCGGCCGGTCGACGCGGCCGACGCCGTGGCGCTGGCCCTCTGCCACCTCGCCCACGCGCCGATGCGGGGTCGGGTGGCGGTGGCCGCAGTCCAAGGCGGTGCTCCGATGATCGGCTCGCTGCGGGGCACGCTGCTCGACCGGGGGGCCGCCGAGGTCACCGTCGAGGTGGTCGGCGTCGGCTACCGCGTCGTGGTCAGCCCCACGACCGCCGTCTCCCTCGGCGACGTGGGCGACGAGGTGTTCTGCTGGATCCACCACCACCAGCGCGAGGACGCCGCAGACGCTCTACGGCTTCGCCACCAAGGACGAGCGCACGACGCTTCGAGGCGCTGCTCGGCGCCCACGGCGTCGGGCCGGCGCTGGCCCTGGCCATCCTGTCCGTCCACTCGCCGATCGCGCTGGCCCGAGTCCTGGCCGAGGACGACCTCGGCGCCCTGTGCCTGGTGCCCGGCGTGGGCAAGAAGACCGCGCCCGCCTGCTCATCGACCTCAAGTCCCGGCTGTCGGTCCCCGACCTCGGGAGCTCGCCGGCCGCCTCGGGCCGCCGCTCCGACGTCCCCGGCTCGTCGAGTGCCCGTGCCGACGTGCGCGTGGCCCTCGCCGGGCTCGGCTACACCGAGGCGAGGTGCGCGAGGTCATGGCCGACCTCCCCGACGACGGCGACGCAGGGGCTCTGCTCCGCGACGCCCTCCAGCGCCTGGCCGCGGCTCGACGCTGAGGCAGGGCGATGCGCGAGGAGCTGCTCCGTCCCGAGGTCGAGCCCGACTGACGACGCCGAGGTCGCCGCCGAGGTCAGCCTGCGGCCCCGCACCCTGGCCGAGTTCGTGGGGCAGCCGGAGCTGAAGGACCACCTCGAGATCATCCTCGAGGCCGCCCGCCGCCGGGCCCAGGCCGTCGACCACGTGCTGCTCGCCGGCCCGCCCGGTCTCGGCAAGACGAGCCTGGCCGGCATCATCGCCAGCGAGATGGGCGTCGCCATCCACGTCACCTCCGGTCCCGCCATCGAGCGGGCCGGCGACCTCGCCGCCATGCTCTCGCAGCTCGGCGAGGGCGACGTCCTCTTCATCGACGAGATCCACCGGCTCCCCCGGGTCGTCGAGGAGGTCCTCTACCCGGCCATGGAGGACTTCCAGATCGACATCGTGCTCGGCAAGGGCCCGGCCGCCCGATCGATCCGCCTCGACCTGCCCCGGTTCACCCTCGTCGGCGCCACCACCCGCACCGGGTCCATCACCGGGCCGCTGCGCGACCGCTTCGGCCTCGTCGCCCGGCTCGACTACTACGAGCCGACCGACCTCGAGGCCATCGTCACCCGGGCCGCCGGCATCCTCGGCGTGCGGATCGACACCGACGGCGCCCGGGAGATCGCCGGCCGGGCCCGGGGCACACCCCGCATCGCCAACCGGCTGCTGCGTCGCGTGCGCGACTTCGCCGAGGTGCGGGGCGACGGCACCGTCGACCTCGCCGACCGCGTCCGACGGCCTGGCCATCTTCGGCGTCGACGAGCTGGGCCTCGACAAGGTCGACCGGGCCATCCTCTCGGCCATCTGCGAGCGCTTCGGCGGCGGCCCGGTGGGCCTCTCGACGCTGGCCATCAGCGTGGGGGAGCAGACCGAGACCGTCGAGGACGTCTACGAGCCCTTCCTCATCCAGCGGGGCCTGCTCATGCGCACCCCCCGGGGCCGCGTGGCCACGGCGGCCGCCTTCGCCCACCTCGGCGTGGCCGTTCCCCGCCACGTGCGAGGGCCACCAACCGCCCCCCGGCCTGTTCGGCTGAGTCGAAGACCGCGGGCATTTGCCTCGCGATTCGGTGCTGTTCGCACTGCTCGGGACACTCGTCGGGCCGCCATGGACACCGCCGATCTCGACTACGACCTGCCGCCATCGGCCATCGCCCAGACCCCCGTCGAGCCTCGCGACGCGGCCCGCTTGCTCATCGACGACGGGCCGGCCCTGGCTCCGCGCCACGGGACCGTCACGGACCTGCCCTCGCTGGTCGGGCCGGGTGACGTCGTCGTCCTCAACACCACCCGCGTCCTCCCGGCCCGCCTCCACCTGACCAAGCCCACCGGCGGTGCGGTCGAGGTGCTGCTCCTCGAGCCGCTCGACCCGGACGAGCGAACCTGGGAGGCGCTCGTGCGCCCCAGCCGCAAGGTGGCGCCCGGCACGGCGCTGACCGCCGGCGACGACCTCACCGTGGTCGTGGGCGACGACCTCGGCGAGGGTCGGCGCCGGGTCGAGCTCCACCTGGGCGCCGGAGCCGACCTGCTCGCCGTCCTGGACCGCCACGGTGCCGTCCCCCTGCCGCCCTACATCACCACCCCGCTGGCAGACCCGGAGCGCTACCAGACCACCTACGCCGTCGAGCCCGGGTCGGTGGCCGCCCCCACCGCCGGGCTCCACCTCACGCCGGCGGTGCTGGCGGCCGTCCGCGCCGTGGGGCCGCCGTCGTCCCGGTGGAGCTGGTCGTGGGCCTGGGCACGTTCCGGCCGATCGCAACCGAGCGGGTCGACGACCACGAGATGCACGCTGAGCGCTACCGGGTTCCCGCCGCGACCATGGCGGCCTGCGAAGCGGGCAGAGCGGGTCGTGGCCATCGGCACCACCACGGTGCGGGCCCTGGAGTCGGCCGCGGCCCGAGGCGAGCTGGAGGGACGCACCGACCTGTTCATCCACGGTGATCGCCCCTTCGCAGTCGTCGACGCGCTGGTCACGAACTTCCACCAGCCCCGCTCGTCGCTGCTCGTCCTGGTCGATGCGTTCATCGGGCCGCGCTGGCGGGCCCTCTACGCCGAGGCGCTCCGCACGGGCTACCGGTTCCTCAGCTTCGGCGACGCCATGTTCCTACGAGGGGAGCGGGGTTGACCCTCGCCATCGAGATCACCGATCGCCTCGGCCCGGCCCGGGCCGGAGTCATCCGCACCGCCCGGGGCGAGATCCCCACGCCGTGCTTCATGCCCGTGGGCACCCGGGGCGCGGTGCGCACCCTCTCGTCGGCCGATCTGGAGGACCTGGGGGCCGAGATCATCCTCGGCAACACGTACCACCTCATGCTGAAGCCGGGGGCCGAGCGCATCGCCCGCCTCGGAGGACTCCACCGGTTCGCCGACTGGCGAGGCCACCTCCTCACCGACTCGGGCGGCTACCAGATCTTCTCGCTCGACCCGGGCGGCAACGTGCGCGTGGACGACGACGGCGTGACCTTCCGGTCGACCTACGACGGCGGCACCCACCGACTCACTCCCGCCTCCGCCGTGGAGATCCAGACCCAGCTGGGAAGCGACATCCAGATGGTGCTCGACGTCTGCGCCCCGCTGCCGTCACCACCGGACGTGCTCCGCGAGGCCGTCGAGCGCACGGCGGCCTGGGCCGAGGTGGCTCGAACCGAGTTCCTGGCCCGTGACCGGCCCGACCTCAACCAGTTCGGCATCGTGCAGGGCGGCACCGACATCGAGCTGCGGGTCGAGAGCGCGGAGCGCACGGTGGCCCTCGGGTTCGACGGGTACGCCATCGGTGGCCTGTCCGTCGGCGAGTCACGCGACGCGATGCTCGAAGCGCTCGCCGCCACGCTGCCCCACCTGCCCGAGGACCAGCCCCGCTACCTCATGGGGCTGGGAGATCCCATCGGGATGGTGGAGGCGATCGCCCTCGGGATCGACCTGTTCGACTGCGTGCTCCCGACCCGCTTCGCTCGGCACGGCACGGTGCTGTCGACGGCGGGTCGCTACAACCTGAAGCGGGCCGAGAACGCGGACGACGGCGCCCCGCTCGACGTCGCCTGCGGCTGCCCGGTGTGCGCCCGGTGGTCGCGGGCCTACCTGCGCCACCTCCTCGTGGTCGACGAGCCGACGGCGCCCCGCCTGCTCACCATCCACAACGTGTGGTGGACTCTCCGCCTCGTCGAGGAGGTGCGGACCGCCATCGGGACCGGGTCGCTCGAAGCGGTGCGTTCGCGTGTCCGCGCGGCCTATGAGTAACCTCGCCCCTCGGCCGTTCCAGCCGAACCATCGAGACGGAGACGCAGTGCAACCGATGTCCCCCCAGGCCCAGCCGGCGCCCGGCCCAGTGCTTCGATGAGGCGCAACCGCCTCAAGCGGTCCGGCCTCGCCCCGCTCGTCCTCCTCGTCGCCATCACCGTGGGCGCGCTCGGCGGCGTGCTGGCCGCAGGCTGGGGCCCGAAGCTGGGCCTCGACCTGGAGGGCGGCTTCGCGGTCACCCTGCAGCCGGTCGAGGAGACCTCTGACGAGGTGCTCGACCAGGCCATCGAGATCGTCCGCTCCCGCGTCGACTCGCTCGGCGTGGCCGAGCCCGAGATCACCCGCCAGGGGAGCACGATCGACGTCAGCCTCCCCGGCGTCACCGACCGTGAGCGGGCCCGACAGCTCGTGGGCCAGACAGCTGAGCTGCGCTTCCGGCCCGTTCTCAGCTCGATCCCGGGCTCCATCGAGGACCTCCTCGCCACCACGACCACCACCACCGCCGCCGACGCGACCACCACCACGGCCGGCGACGGATCCTCCACGACCACGACGGCGGGCGACGACGCCACGACCACCACCGGCGACGTCAGCGGTCAGTCGACCGCCGGCGGGGCGGTGCCGTTCCAGGACGGCTCGACGAGCACCACTGCTCCCGCCACCACGACCACCGCAGGAGCCGACGACAGCGCCACGACCACCACGGCCGCACCTGCAGGCGAGCCGACGACTGGCTTCGAGCTCACGCCGCGCGACGAGGACGACCCGGAGCTCCCGGTCACCCTCGCTCAGCTCGGCGACGACGACGAGATCAGCTTCACCTACCAGCTGGGACCGGCCGGAGCGACCGGCGAGATCGTGTCCACCGCCAGCGCCCGGCTGGCCACCACGCAGTGGTCAGTCGACCTGGTGATCCAGCGGCGGTGACAGCATCGACCAGTTCAACGCCATGGCCGCGGAGTGCTTCAGCCGCACGCAGAACTGCCCGTCGGGCCAGCTGGCCATCGTCTTGGACTCCGAGGTGATCTCGGCCCCGACGATCCAGCAAGCCAGCTTCCAACGGGACCAGATCCAGATCAGCGGTGACTTCACCGAGCAGGAGGCCAAGGACCTGGCCCTCGTGCTCCGCTACGGCTCCCTGCCCGTCGCCTTCGAGATCCAGCAGACCCGAGAGGTGTCGGCCACCCTCGGCAGCGACTCGATGCGCGCCGGGCTCATCTCCGGCATCGTCGGCCTGGCCCTCGTGTCGCTCTACCTGATCGCCTACTACCGGCTCCTCGGCCTCGTCGCCATCGGGAGCCTCGCCATCTCGGCCGGGCTGCTCTGGGCGATCATCGCCTGGATGGGCGAGACGCGGGACCTTGCCCTCACGCTGGCCGGCATCACCGGCATCATCGTCTCGATCGGTGTGGCGGTGGACTCCAACGTGGTGTTCTACGAGGACTTCAAGGAACAGGTCTGGCAGGGCCGGACCCCTCGCAGCGTGGCCTCGGCCAGCTTCAACAGCTCCTTTCGCACCATCGTGACGGCCAACATGGCCTCCCTCATCGGCGCTGTGCTGCTCTACGTCCTGACCGTGGGCTCGGTCCGCGGCTTCGCCCTCTTCCTCGCCATCGGCACGGTGCTCGACATGATCGCCTCGTACTGGTTCATGCGGCCCCTCGTGCTGTTCCTCGCCAAGAGCAAGCGGGTGGGGCACCGACCCGACCTGCTCGGCGTGGGGATGCGTCCGGGAGGTCAGCCGTGAGCTTCATCTCGAAGATGCGGTCCTATGACGACGTCATCGACTTCCGCAAGGTCTGGAAGTACGGCACCACCCTGTCGCTGCTGGTCCTGGCGGCCAGCCTGTTCGGCATCGTCGGCCGGGGCCTCAACCTCGGCCTCGACTTCGAGGGTGGCACGTCCTGGGACGTCCCCACCCGCGAGCTCAGCGTCGACGACGCCCGTGACGCCCTGGGCGACGTGGGCCAGGAGGGGGCCAAGATCCAAGACCTCGGCCGGGGCGACACCCGTGTCCTGCGCGTTCAGTCCAAGTCCGACGACGACGAGACCCGCTCCGAGGTGGCCGACGTGCTGGCCGAAGCAGCCGGCGTCGAGGTCGCCGACATCAGCATCTCGACCGTCGGACCGTCGTGGGGCGAGCAGGTCACCGACAAGGCACTGAGGGCCATGCTCTGGTTCTTCCTCGCCATCACGCTGTACATCACGTGGCGGCTCGAGTGGAAGATGGCCATCGGCGCGCTGGCCTCGGTGGTCCACGACCTCATCATCTCGGTCGGCATCTACGCCCTGTTCCAGATCGAGATCACACCGGCGACGGTGATCGCCTTCCTGACGATCCTCGGCTACTCGCTGTACGACACGATCGTCGTTTTCGACCGGATGCAGGAGAACTCGGCCCGTCTGAGCGCCATCGGCAAGCTCACCTACACGGACATCGTGAGCAGCTCGCTGAACCAGGTGCTGATGCGCTCGGTGAACACGACGATCACGGCTCTGCTCCCGGTGGTGGCGATGCTCTTCGTCGGCACCTACGTGATGGGCGCGGCAGCCCTCGAGGAGTTCGCCCTCGCGCTCACGGTCGGGATCCTCATCGGTGCGTTCTCGTCGATCCTCATCGCTTCCCCGGTGGTGGCGTGGATCAAGGAGAAGGAGCCTCGCAACCGTCAGATCAGGGCCCGGGCCGAGCAGCTCAAGAGCCCGATCGACGCCCCCATCCCGGCTCGGGTGGGTGCGTCCGACGCCGATCCCACCGAGGCTGCTGCGAGCCCGTCGACCCCGCCCAAGGCTCCGGTGACCCGGGGGCAGGCTCCGCCCCTCTCGGGCCGTCCCATCCCGCCGCGGCCTCGGAAGAAGGGCAAGAAGCGCTAGCCAGGCCGACCGGTAGCCTGACGCCATGCCCACGGTCGATCGGGTCCTGCCCTGGCGGCGCAACGAGCGCCCTCCGGCGGACGAGGTCGCCCCGTTGCTCGACGCCTACCGGGCCCGGCACCCCAAGGCCTCCACGGCGCTGATAACCCAGGCCTACCTCACGTCGGCCGAGGCCCATCGGGGCCAGTCCCGTCGGTCGGGTGAGCCCTACATCCAGCACCCGCTGGCCGTGGCCCGCATCGTGGCCGACCTCGGCCTCGACGACGTCACGGTCGCCGCCGCCCTCCTCCACGACGCGGTGGAGGACACCGGCATCACGATCGCCGACCTCGAGGCCGACTTCGGTCGTGATGTCACGGCCATCGTCGACGGCGTCACCAAGCTCGACCGCATCAAGTTCGACACGAAGGAGGCCCAGCAGGCCGCCTCGATGCGCAAGATGCTCGTCGCGATGGCCAAGGACCTGCGGGTCCTGATCATCAAGCTCTCCGACCGCCTGCACAACATGCGCACCATCGCCGCCATGCCGGAGTGGAAGCAGGAGCGCACGGCCCGCGAGACGATCGACATCTACGCCCCGCTGGCCCATCGCCTCGGCATGCAGGAGATGCGCCAAGAGCTGGAGGACCTGTCCTTCGCCGCGATGCACCCGAAGCGCTACGCCGAGATCGACCACATGGTGTCGACCCGCAGCCCCGAGCGCGACATCTACCTGACCCAGGTGCTCGAGCAGGTGCGCGAGCGCCTGGCCGAGCTGCGCATCAACGCCGAGGTCACCGGCCGCCCGAAGCACCTCTACTCCATCTACGAGAAGATGGTCGTGAAGGGGCGAGAGTTCGACGACATCTTCGACCTGGTGGGCATCCGGGTCATCGTCGACTCCGTGAAGGACTGCTACGCCGCCCTCGGGTCGATCCACGCCACCTGGAAGCCGGTGCAGGGCCGCTTCAAGGACTACGTGGCGATGCCGAAGTTCAACCTCTACCAGTCGCTCCACACGACCGTGGTCGGTCCGCAGGGCAAGCCCCTCGAGGTGCAGATCCGCACCTGGGAGATGCACACCCGGGCCGAGCAGGGCGTGGCCGCCCACTGGCAGTACAAGGACGTCAACGGCTCGACGGCGGCCGACGTCACCTGGCTGAACCGAATCATCGACTGGCAGTCCGAGACCTCGGACCCCGACGAGTTCATGAACAACCTGAAGATCGACCTCGAGCAGGACGAGGTCTTCGTCTTCACGCCGAAGGGCCAGGTCGTGACCCTCGCCGCTGGGGCCACGCCGATCGACTTCGCCTACGCCATCCACACCGAGGTGGGCCACGCCTGCATCGGCGCCCGTGTCAACGGCCGCCTCGTGTCGCTCGACTCGAAGCTGTCCTCGGGCGACTCCGTCGAGATCTTCACATCGAAGGTGGAGGGCGCCGGTCCGTCGCGCGACTGGCTGCACATCGTGGCCACGCCGCGGGCCGCCTCGAAGATCCGTCACTGGTTCTCGCGGGAGCGGCGGGAGGACGCTGTCGAGCTCGGCCGTGACGAGCTCACCAAGGCCCTGCGCCGCGAGGGCCTGCCCGTGCAGAAGATCGCCCAGGGCAGCCTGCTCCACGATGTGGCCCGGGAGCTCAACTACGTCGACCTCGACGCGCTGTACGCGGCCGTCGGCGAGAGCCACGTGTCCGGCAAGGCCATCGCGGCTCGGGTGGCCAAGATCATGCGGGAGGTCGACCCCAGCAACGAGGAGGACGAGATCCTCCCCACGACGGTGCGCAGCCAGCGCCGGCCAGGGTCCCGCAAGCGCCCGGCTGCCGGAGTCCACGTCGAGGGCCTCGACGACCTCATGGTGCGCCTGTCCCGCTGCTGCACGCCTGTCCCCGGCGACGAGATCCTCGGGTTCGTCACGCGTGGGCCGCGGCGTCTCGGTGCACCGGGCGGACTGCACCAACGCCGTGTCGCTCGCCGCGGGTCAGGCCGACCGCCTCATCGACGTCGACTGGGACGAATCCCACGAGGGCACCTTCGTGGCCACCATCGAGGTCAAGGCCCTGGACCGGGGCCGGCTCCTCCGGGACGTGGCGTCGTCGATGAGCGACCACCACGTCAACATCCTGAGCGCCACCACCCACACCGGCACGGATCGCGTCTCCAAGATGCGCTTCGAGTTCGAGCTGGCCGACCCCAGCCACCTCGACGCCCTCCTCGCCACGCTGCGAGGCATCGACAGCGTCTACGAGGCGTACCGAGTGGTCCCCGGCCACGGCGGTTAGTCAGCCCGAGGCCTGCCCGGGAGGTGCTGCCACCTGCCGCCGGCGTCGTGCTCGAAGCCTGCGGGCAGCACCAGGAGGCACCGGGCGCTCGCGCGAGCTGCCGGCTCCGGCGTCCTGCTCCTCGTGGCGGCGCAGCGGCACGGAGGGGAACCACTCGTTGTCGCGGAGGGGTGCCCCGGATGACGCACCGACCCTCCGCCGAGGCGGCACTTCGAGGCGCACGTTAGGTGGCGACGGCAGGCCCGGACGACCATGATCAAGCGGTGCGCCAGAGCCCACAGACCCGCTACGCGACGAGCGGCGAGCTGAGCATCGCCTATCAAGTGGTCGGCGACGGCGACGTGGACATCGTGTACGTCCCAGGGTGGGTGTCCCACGTCGAGCTGCAATGGGAGCCGAGCCCGGTGAGCGGGTTCATCGAGGGCTTGGCGAGGTTTGGTCGGGTGATCACCTTCGACAAGCGGGGCACGGGCCTGTCCGACCGGCAATTGGGGGCGGGCGCGCTGGAAGACCGCATGGACGACGTTCGGGCGGTCATGGACGCTGCGGGCGTCGAACGAGCCGCTCTCGTCGGTCTGTCGGAGGGCGGTCCCCTGTCCATGATGTTCGCCGCGTCGTACCCCAGCCGGGTCACGTCGCTGGTGCTCTTCGCAAGCTTCGCCCGAGCGGTGTCGGGATCCGACTATCCACACGGTGTGTCGCCGGAAGCCGCGGCCGACTTCATCGAGGCCATCCCATCGCTGTGGGGGACGGGTGTCCTGCTCTCGGCGAACGCGCCTGATCCGCCCGACGGACTCGACGCCGTGGCAGCGGCGGCTCGGTTCGAGCGGCATGGGAGCACGCCGGGTGTCGCCGCTTCGATCATGCGAGCGAACGTCGAGATCGACGTACGGGCCGTGCTGCCATCGATCAACGTGCCAACCCTCATCATGCACTGCGACCGTGACCCGTTCATCAGCGTGGAGCACTCCCGCTACCTCGCCCGGCACATCAAGGGTGCCCAGTACGTCGAGATCCCCGGTGACTTCCACGTGACGTGGCGACCGGAGCGCTACGGCCCTGTGCTGGAGGCGATGGAGGAGTTCCTCACGGGCACGGCTCGCGCCCAGGAACCGGATCGTGCTCTCAAGACGGTGCTGTTCACCGACATCGTGGACTCCACACGCACCGCCGCCCGGATGGGCGACGCACGCTGGCGGGAGCTGCTCGACGCACACGACACCGCCGTGCGGCGGGAGCTGAAGCGATTTCGCGGCGCCGAGGTGTCCACCACCGGCGATGGGTTCTTCGCCGCATTCGACGGCCCCGCGCGGGCGATCCGATGTGCGCACGCCATCGTCGACGCGGCTGCGGCGATCCAGCTCCACGTGCGCGCTGGCGTCCACGCCGGGGAGTGCGAGATCCGTGGTGATGACCTCGCGGGGATGGCGGTGCACATCGGAGCCCGCGTCTCCGCTTTGGCCCAGCCGCGCGAGGTGATGGTCACCAGTACGGTCCGTGACCTGGTCGCAGGCTCCAACTTTGAGTTCGAAGACGCGGGCGACCACGAGCTGAAGGGAGTGCCCGGAACGTGGAAGGTGCTTCGCGCCCTTCCTCCACCGCGGTGAACCGCGATCGACCCGATGGATCGCGGCCGTTCCCAACCGCGGGGTTGACGTCGTTGCCGACGGAGCGGGTCGGGCAGATCGGTCGGCACTACTGGCCCAGCCCCATCGATAACGTCGACCCGTGACCGACCCTGCCCTCTACCTCGAGTGGACCCTCGGCTGACATCGCGAGCCAGAGCTGCTCGAAAGATCCTGCGAGCCGCCGCCAGAAGGCACGCCGGCGACGGGCTTTCGCCTTGGCCGCTTCGGTTGCCTTCGGACTGCTGATGGGGCTCGTGAAGGGGGACGGATCTCTGCTGCGCGCTGGCATCGGCAACCTCGAGCCGCGCCGTGGCTCATCGTCCCATTCCTCGCTGGGGCCACCACCTCGAGCCGGAAACAGGGCGTAGCGATGGGAACGCTGGCCTGTGCGCCTCGCGCTGGTGGCCTTCTATGGCGCTTTGGCGGGAACTCGCTCCTCGCCGGGAATCTCCGAGGCGGAGGATTTCCGGCGGAGATGTCGACCCTCATCGCGTCGAACCGCATCTACTTCGTGTTCGCCGCGATAGCTGGGCCGCTAGCGGGTCTGATCGGTGCATCGCTGCGCCCATACGGCCGCGAATCCTGCGTGCCGGATGGATGACCGCCGCTGGTCTGGCTGCGCTCGAGCCGCGTGGTCGTCGGATTGGTCGCAGGGCCGCCAGCTGCTGCCAAGTCCGTTGCACTTCGCATGGTCGGTGTCGACTTGGACGCCCTACTTGGTGCAGTCCGCCGTCGGAATGTCGGTCGCAGCGGTGATCGTTTCGCGGCACGATGGAGGGGTTCCCGCACGATGCGTCGAGGGCAGGCAAGCTGCCGAAGGCTCGAGCTGCTCGCGGTGCTTCTGTTGTTCGCCAGAGCTGGTTGCCGTCGATCACTGATGCGTGCCGGGAGCACCCTTCACCCCGCCAGCTGGGGTCACCTCTGCGTCACCCTGCACGGCGGCCTTGAAGCTCGGCGCCGCCTGGAGGACAACCACATCCGCCGGAAGCTCGATCCCGGCGGCATCCAAGGATGACTTGACCGCCTTGATGGCGGCGTCGGTCGCGGCGATCGAGTCTGCGGCGTGGGACGACGCCCAGAACAGGACGCGAATGTTCACCGTGGAGGTGCCCAGCTCGTTCACGAGCGCCAACGGAGGCGGTTCTGACAGCACGGCAGGCACGGTGTTGAGAGCTTGGACGATGAGCTGCGTGGCCTCGTCGGCCTCGTTCTCGTAAGCGATGCCCACGGCGAACTCCAGTCGCCGATGTTCGTGGGCGGTGTGAACCAGGATCACGCCCTTGTAGACGTCGCGATTGGGGACGATGACCACCTCCCCGCCAAAGGTGCGAAGTCGCGTTTCTCGGATGTTGATCTCGGTCACGGTGCCAGAGCAGCCGACCACACTGATCTGATCACCCGACTGGAAGGGCTGACGGAACAGCAGAAGGATCCCGGCGAGCGTGTTCTCAAGGATGTCCTGGAATGCAAAGCCGACGGCGACCGAGAAGAAGCCCAGTCCGGCGAGGATGTTCACGGGCCGCACCGAAGGAAAGGTCACCGCGACGGCGAGGAGCACCACGATGGTCAGCACGGTCCAGCCGACGACCTTGCTGATCACTCGGGCAAAGCTCGGGGTGCGGCGACGCTCCAGAGCCCGGTGCATCCCCCAGCGCAGGATCCGGCTCAGCGCCCAGCCGGCGACAACGATGGCAACTGCAACGCCTACTCGCGGCCCGGCATCAAGAGCTGTGCGCCAGATCGACCTAGCGGACTCGCTCACCTCGTCGGAGGCTGGCTCGACGGTGAGCAGACGTTGCTGCGCTGATCGGAAACCAATCATCACTTCATCGACGGGCGACGCCGGACGCTTCGACCGCCGCTATCAGCAATGCGGCAGAGAAGAAGGCGACGATCGCGCCGATGATGTTGAGCTCGAAGATGTCGCCCGATCCGATGACGTTCGCAACCAGGCCACCGATGACCGACCCAGCTAGCCCGAGGATGAGCGTGGCCAAGACGCTCAAGTCTTGCTTTCCGGGGACGATCAGGCGAGCGACTGCACCAACGACCAAGCCGAACACGATGAAACCGATCATGAGGATCTCCGATGCGTGGGGTTGCGTCATCGGAGATCGACGGCGCCCGGGTGTCGGGGGCGAGACGCCCTCCGGTTGACCTACCCTACGCACGCTCTGCTAGCCCGGGGTCGCCGTACTCGGGAGGTTGCCTCGTGCTCTCAAGGTTCAAATCGCTGCAGGAGAGCGTCCGGAGCAGCCTCTTCTACGTCCCGATGCTGTTCGTGGTCGGGGGGTTCGTGCTCGGCCAGGCAGCCCTTGAGGTGGACGACCGAATCGATGATGTGAGTGTGCGCTTCACGGCAACCGTCGACAGCGCCCGAGCAGTACTGGGCGTCGTGGCGGGTGCGACCATCAGCTTCGCAGGCGTCGCCTTCTCCGTGAGCTTGCTGCTCATCTCACTGGCGTCGTCGCAGTACTCGCCACGGGTGGTGCATGGCCTGTTTCGGGATCCGTACAACAAGCGCGTCATGGGCGTCGTCATCGGCACGTTCACCTACTGCCTCATCGTGCTTCGGGCGGTGCGGGGGCCGTTGGAGGAGGGAGGGCAGCCTGTCGTTCCAAGCATCTCCATAGGGCTCGCGGTCCTCCTCGGGGTGATCGCGATCCTCTCGATCGTCGCGTTCATCAGTCATAGCGCCCACACGATGGATGTCTCGGAGATCCTCCACGATGCAAGTCAGGAGGCGCTCCGACAGATCCGCGCGCAGTGGCCTGAACGCGTCGAGCGGACCGGAGTCGGTCGCGCCCGTCGATTCTCTAGGCGATGAGGCATGCGTCATCGATTTCGACTGTGACGGATGGGTGCAAGAGATCGACACCGACGCGCTTCTCAGAGCGATCGGCCCGTCCACGGTGCTGCAGGTCGAGACAGTGGCGGGTCGGTACGCCATCGCGGGTACCCCGATCGGCCGCGTGCTGCCCGTTCCCGATGACCCCGAGGCGGTGCGGCGGTCGGTGCGCGCGGCAGTCCTCGTCGGACGTAGCCGGACGATGCGTGACGATGCGACCTACGGCGTTCGACAGCTTGCCGACGTCGCGCTGAAGGCGTTGTCACCCGGCATAAACGACCCGACGACCGCCCAGGATGCGATCTTCCACCTCGGGACGCTGTTGCGAGAACTCCTCTCGCGTACCCCGCCAGCTCGGCGTTGTGATGGCGACGATGAGCGAGTGGTGATGCTCGATCAGCAGTTCACCCCCCGCAAGGTTGTCGAGCTGGCCTTTGATGAAGTTCGGCTCGCATCCGCCGAGTTGCCCACGGTCCAGATCTACCTCCTCGAGGTTCTCAGTCTCCTCGAGGTGTCCTTGCGGAGTGCCCCATCTGACACCCTGGCAGCGTTGCGAGAACAAGCTGAGCTGATCGCCGTGCTCAACGATCGTGCCGATCTGCCTGATTCGGACAAGCAACGCGTTCGGTCTGCGTTCGAGCACCGCTTCCGACCCCGAGCCCTCTGATAGTCGCCCCTATCGAACGTCCGATGTGTCCGCGCGCCCCGATGACGTGACAAGGGTCTCCAGGTTCCCACCAAGACCAAGAAGAAGCGGCTCAGCGGTGTCGGTGCCAACGTGGGCGCCGTGTCGCTGATCACCCCGAACGCCCGATCCTGGTCACCGACGCCACCCGGCTGGCCCTCTCGGCGCCTCACCCGCTCTCGACGGAGCGTGGCGAGTTCGAGGTCCGAGGCAAAGTGAACAAGGTGAGCCTCCACGCTCTCAACCCGTTGTGATCGCGCACCACGATCGACCCGATGCATGTGCCTCCTACGTCCGGCTGTGACCTGGGCCTCTGGAAAGGAGCACAGCGCACAGTCGGGGGTAGACGAGGCGAACCGGGTGGTGCCCGGCCAGGGGCGGGTAGCGGAGCGCTGACCAGTGAGGTCGCCGACTCTGCTGAACTGGCCCACATCCATGTCGACCCAACCGCTGCCCCGTGCCCCCATCCCCATCGACCGGGTCTTCGATGACCCGTCGATCGTCGATGCGCTCCTGTGTGCGCACCAGCCGTTCTGGCCCGTGCAGCGCTACACGACCACCACCGCCGAGTACGCCACGCTCAGCGGCTCCCGGACATCGTCGGAGCCAGTCATCGCCCCAGTGTTTCGCGGCGACTGGGCCCGCGGCCGTGAGATCCGCGACGGCGTCGACGCGCTGCTGAAGCACCAGCCGTTCATCGAGGGCGCCCGGCACCTGTTCGAGGCGGAGATCGTCCGCCCGCACACCGTCTACGCGAACCTGACCTGGCAGCTCCCCTTCGAGCAGGGCCGGGGCCACACCGACA
Organism: uncultured Microthrixaceae bacterium; assembly: GCA_963846555.1. Taxonomy (GTDB): domain Bacteria; phylum Actinomycetota; class Acidimicrobiia; order Acidimicrobiales; family VFJN01; genus VFJN01. The sequence continues at coordinate 2,070,592 of CAWJWI010000004.1, read as the reverse complement.
TCCCGGCCTTCCGTGGCTTCGATCGCACCACGGTGCCCATCGCCTTCCTCACCCTGCTCGGCCAGTCGGGCCTCTTCGAGGCCGAGCGGGTCAAGGTGGCGACCGCCGTCGCCTGGTTCTACGAGGGGGACGACGGTGGGTTCGAGTACTGGCCCGACGGGCCCGGCGCGCCTTCCGTGCTCCACCAAGGGGACATCCACAACACCGCCGTCGTCGGCGACAACGACTTCATGTGGCACCGGGTCCGGCCCACGGGGCGCGCCGAGGACGGAATGATCACCCTGTCCCTAGACGACGAGCTGCGCACCGACGACGGCAGGTCATGGTGGATCGAGTCCGCAGGGGTGCGGCTGGCGGAGTTCGATCGCTCGCGGGTGAGGGTCAGCCTCTCGTGGAAGGCCGACGTGTTCGCCGACGAGGCGGACCGGCTCCGCCACGACGAGCACCTCGACGACCTCGACCTGGTCGAGGTCCTGCGCCGGCTCTGTGCCGACCTGGCCGACAGGGGAACCGACCCGACCCCGCCCCGCGCCGAGGACCCGTTCCACGACGAAGGCTTCCTCGAGCGCCTCCACGACGCCTACATGCGCTACCCGGACTAGTCGGGGCGGCTGAGCGGGCGGAGCGCGGCGCCGGAACTGGCGCCACCATCACGCGGCGGAGCCCCGGACGTGATTAGAACTCTCTCCCGTGGGTCGCCTGGCGGAGTGGCTGTTGCGGGTGCGCCCGCGCAGCTATGTCGCTGGCCTGATCTCCACGACGGTCTTCGCCTGGATCGTCGGCATCACCGGCCCCGCCATGGTCGTGCTGATCCTGTACTTCGACCTGACGCTGGAGCAGTCCCTCGTCTGCTACGGCTGCTGCTTCTTCGCCGCGCTGGCCGGCATGCTGACGGCCATGACCGCCCGGGGTCGTCTGCGACCCATCGAGCGGTGGGCCTGCGGCGATCGGAGCGCACCGCTCGAGGCGTGGGAGGCGGCCCTGCTCGCCCCCCGGCTGCTGACCACTCGCCTCCACCCGGTCCTGGCCCCCGCGTTCCTCGGGACGCTGATGCCGTACCTGCACCACGTGGCGGACCTCACCGTGGTGGAGACGATCTCGGTCACGGGGACGAACACGATCCTGGTCCTGGCGTCGTGGCTGCTCTCCGGGATCTGGCTGGCTCAGTACCTGGCCCCGATGCTCGACGAGCTGGCGCCCGAGGTGACGGGGGAGATCACCCTCGTGCGGGGCTGGAGCCTCCGCTTCCGGCTCCTCGCCACCGGGCTGACCATGACCACGTCGGCGGCGGTCGCGGCATCGGTCGTCACGCTGGAGTGGGAGACCCGCCAGGGCCGGTACGCCGCCGTGCTCATCGCATCGGTGGTGCTCGGCACCTACCTGACGCTCATCTTCCGGAGCGGCGTCGTCGAGCCGAGCCTGCGACCGCTGAAGAGCCTGATCGGGGCCACGAGACGAGTGGGGAGGGGCGATCTGACCGAGCTCGTGCCCGTCACCTCGAGCGACGAGTTCGGCGATCTCGCCGCAGCGTTCAACGAGATGCAGCGTGGCCTGCGGGAACGGCAGTCCCTCCAGGCTGCTTTCGGCTCCTATGTCGACCCCGCCCTGGCCCAGCGCCTGCTCGACCAGGGCGACGCCACGTTCGAGGGCGAGGACGTCGAGGTCTCGGTGCTGTTCGCCGACGTCCGCGACTTCACGACCTTCGCCGAGACGGCCACCGCACGTGAGGCCGTCCACCTCCTGAACCGCTTCTTCGCGGTCGTGGTGCCGGTGATCCGGGAGCAGGACGGGCACGCCAACCACTACCTCGGGGACGGCGTGCTCGCCGTCTTCGGAACCCCCAACCCGCTTCGCGACCACGCCGATCGGGCGGTGGCTTGCGCCATCGAGGTGCACCGCCGGGTGCAGGAGGAGTTCGGGAAGGAGCTCCGGATCGGGATCGGCGTGAACTCCGGGTCCGTGATCGCCGGGACCATCGGCGGGGGCGGCAAGCTCGAGTTCACCGTCATCGGTGACACGGTCAACGTCGCGTCCCGGGTGGAAGCCCTCACGAAGGAGACGGGTGACGCGATCCTCATCACCGAGGCGACGCGCCTCGCCCTCACCGTGCCGGGGCTCCGCACCAAGGCGCGCGGGGTGTTCGATGTCCGGGGGAAGGCGCAGAAGGTGGCGCTCCACTCGATCGACCCCTTCGTGAAGTCTCGCACCGCCCGGGCGCCGGTCGCGCAGGCGCAGCGAAGCGCGCCGAGTCGTCCATAGCCGGGACGGCTGGTTCCGCGCTCCGAGGGAACCGGCACGCGTGCGTCGTTCGAGGCGTAGCGTGCCGGTCGATGGTCGGGCAGGACGAGGTCGACGGGGCGGTCCGCGACATCGCGGCGCGATGGCGGGGCGAGCGCGCGGACCGGCAGGCCCGCCGGCACCTCGACCGGGTCGACTTCGATTCCCTGCGCGACGCCGGCCTGCTCCGTCTCGCAGTGCCCATCGCGGCCGAGGGCCTCTGGGAGGGCCCGGCCTCGGCTCGGCCCCTCTGCGAGCTGTACCGCCACCTGGCCGGCGCCGACCCGTCCGTGACGTTGGTGTCGGCCATGCACCCCGCCGTCCTCGGCTACTGGCTCTACGGACCCGACGACCCCGACCCGGCCTGGCAGGCCCAGCGGGCGTCGGTGTTCGGCAGCGCCATGGCGGGGGAGCAGTGGGGCACGATCACCTCGGAGCCCGGCAGCGGCGGTGACATCGCGAAGACCAAGGCCGAGGCCGTCGTCCTGGCTGGAGAGCCGTTCCTGGCCGGCGAGCTCTACGGCATCTCGGGCGACAAGCACTTCGGGAGCGGGTCGGGCATCTGTGACCGCATGATCACGACAGCGCTCCCGGCGGGGGAGGACGCCCCCGCCATCTTCGTGCTGGACACGCGAGATCGTCCGTGGGACGGCACGGCAGGGATGCAGCTCCTGGCCGAGTGGGACGGCATGGGCATGGCCGCCACCCAGAGCCATGCGATGCGCCTGTCGGGGGCACCCGCGGTGCGCGTGGCCTGGGCCGGACCGCTCGAGGAGGTCAGCCTCCCGGCGGCGCCCCTGATCGCCACGCTGTTCACGGCCGTGATCCTCGGCGTACTCGACGAGGCGGTGGCGCTGGCCCGCTCCCAGCTGGCCGGCAAGGTGGCCGATCTGCGCGCCTACGAGCAGGTGGAGTGGTCGCGAGCCGAGATGAAGCACTGGGTCGCAGTCCAGGCCTACGAAGGCGCGGTGCGGTCCGTGGAGACCGGATCGGCGTCGGCCCTGCACGATGCCCTGCGGGCCAAGGAGTCGGTCGCCGAGATGGCCGAGGAGGTCCTGGTCGGCCTCACTCGGGTGCTCGGCGGCGGGACGTTCAGCGCCCGCTCGCCATACGCCCACTGGTTCGAAGACGTGCGAGCCCTCGGCTTCCTACGGCCGCCCTGGGGCCTGGCCTACGACTCGCTCTTCCTCACGTCCTTCAGCTGAGACCGAGGGCGTCGAGGATGAAGGCGTAGACGAAGGCCTCGTCCTTCCATGCGTCGTAGCGACCCGACGGGCCCTGGTGGCCGGCGCCCATCTCCGTCTTGAGGTAGATCGGGCTTGCCGCTGGTCGTCGCCGACCGGAGGCGCTGCACCCACTTGGCCGGCTCCCAGTAGGAGACCCGGGGGTCGTTGAGCCCGCCCGTGGCCAGGATCGGCCGGGTAGTCCCGCGGGGCGACGTTGTCGTACGGGCTGTAGCTCTTCATGTACGCGTACACCTGCGGGTCCTCGACCGGGTTGCCCCACTCCTCCCACTCGGTGACCGTGAGCGGGAGCGTCTCGTCGAGGATCGTGGTGAGGCAGTCGACGAAGGGCACCTCGGCCACGACGGCCGCGAACAGGTCGGGGCGCAGGTTGGTGATGGCGCCCATGAGCAGGCCGCCGGCCGATCCGCCGCGGGCCACGAGGCGCTCCGGTGCGGTGACGCCCTCGGCCACGAGGTGCTCGGCGCAGGCGATGAAGTCCGTGAACGTGTTGCGCTTGTGCAGGCGCTTGCCGTCGTCGTACCAGGGGCGACCCAGCTCGCCGCCGCCGCGGACGTGGGCGATGGCGAACACGAAGCCCCGGTCGAGCAGCGACAGCCGCAGGGTGGAGAACGTCGGGTCCATGCACGCCTCGTAGGAGCCGTAGCCGTAGAGGAGGCAGGGCGCGGAGCCGTCGTGGGCGATGCCGGCCCGGTGCACGTAGGAGATCGGCACCTGCGTGCCGTCGGCCGCCGTGGCCCACAGGCGGCCGGTCTCGTAGTCGCCCGGGTCGTGGCCGCCGAGCACCTCGGTCTGCTTGAGGAGGCGTCCGCTCGCCGGTGTCGAGGTCCTCGTCGAAGACGGTGCCGGGCGTGACAGCGACGTGTAGGTGAAGCGCAGCGTGCGGGTGTCGAACTCGGCGTTGGTGGCCGGACCGGTGTCGTAGACCGGCTCGGGCATGTCGAGCTCGCGCTCGGCGCCGTCGGCGTAGGCGGTGGCGATGATGCGGCGCACGCCCTCGCGACGCTCGTAGCGGATGAGGTGGTCGGCGAAGGCGGTCACGCCCTCGAGCTTCACGTCGGGTCGGTGGGCGACGACCTCGACCCAGTGCGTCGCGGCCGGGCGTCGTCGACCGGCGCGCTCATGAGCTTGAAGTTCACGGCCCCGTCGGCGTTGGTGAGGACGAGGAAGCGGTCGCCGTCGACGGGGTGGGCGCGTGGGTGACGTCGTACTCCACGTCCTGCTCCCGGGGCTGCACGCAGCGGGGCGAAGCAGTCGGGTCGGCGGCGGGGATCAGGTGCTCCTCGGTGGTCACCTTCGAGCTCGACGAGATGTGCACCCACTCCTCGGTGAGGCTGAGGCCGACCGACACGAAGAAGCGCTCGTCGGGGTCCTCGTAGACGAGGACGTCGTCGTCCGGGGTCGTACCGATCGTCGTGGCGCCACACCTGGTGGGGCCGCATCGCCGCGTCCTGGCGCACGTAGAAGAACGTGTCGTCGCCGGCCCACGCCGTGCCGTAGGTGGTCTCGGGGATCACGTCGTCGAGGTCGGTGCCGCGTGCGCAGGTCGCGGACGCGCATCGTGTAGCGCTCGGAGCCGTCGTGGTCGGTCGAGTAGAGGAGCAGGTCCTGGCTCGGAGCGAGGTCGTAGGCGCCGATGCCGAAGTAGTCGCTGTCGCCGGCGAGCACGTTCATGTCGAGGAGCACCTCCTCGCCGGGCATGGCGTCGCCCTCGGGCGAGCGCGGGTCGCGGCTCGAGGGCCGTGCGACAGAGGATCGGGTACTGCTGGCCCTCCTCGGTGCGGCTGTAGAACCAGCGGCCGTCCTTGCGGAACGGGACCGAGAGGTCGGTCTCCTTGATGCGGGCCTTCATCTCGGCGAACAGCTCGGCCTGCAGCGCCTCGGTGTGGGCGAGCGAGCTGGCGACGAACTCGTTCTCTGCGGCCAGGTGGGCCAGCACCTCCGGGTCGCTGCGGTCGTCGCTGCGGAGCCAGAACCAGTCGTCGACCCGCTCGTCACCGTGGGCGGCGATCGGATGAGGGCGGCGGGGGGCGACGGGCGGGGTCGGCGACATGGCGGGCGAGCCTACGAGTGGTCCGATAGGTTCGCCGGATGCCCGAAACGAGAAGCCCCACGTGTACGTCCCGGCCGGGGAGACCCCGCCGGCCGAGCTGGAGATCGAGGACATCGAGGTCGGCGACGGCGCCGAAGCGACCCCAGCGGCTCGCAGGTGGAGGTGCACTACGTGGGCGTCTCGTGGCGCACACGGAAGCAGTTCGACGCCAGCTGGGACCGCGGCGAGACGTTCAGCTTCGGCCTCGGAGCGGGCCAGGTCATCAAGGGCTGGGACGAAGGCGTGGCCGGCATGAAGGTCGGCGGACGGCGTCGCATCGTCATCCCGCCGGGCAAGGCCTACGGCCGCCAGGGCGCCGGCGGCGTGATCGGTCCCGACGAGACGCTCGTGTTCGTGGTCGACCTGCTCGGCGTCCGCTAGCGGACTTCGGGGCGCCGGGGACCACCCGGTAGCCTCGGCTCCTCGTGCCTGAACGTCCGACTTCCGCGCGCCGAAGGGCACCCGGACGTCCTGCCTCCTGAATCGGCTCGCTGGCAGGCGCTCCTGGCCATGTTCGCCGACGTCGCCGGCCGGGCTCGGGTACGGCCTGATCCAGTCGCCGATGTTCGAGGACATCGGCGTCTTCCAGCGCATCGGCGAGGGCACCGACGTCGTGGCCAAGGAGATGTACGACTTCCACGACAAGGGCGACCGTCACGTCGCGCTGCGCCCCGAGGGCACCGCGTCGGTGGCCCGGGCCTTCGTCGAGCACCATCCGCACACGCCCTGGAAGGTCTGGTACGCCACCCCCGCCTTCCGCTACGAGCGACCCCAGGCCGGCCGACTGCGCCAGCACCACCAGGTCGGCATCGAGGCCATCGGCAGCGCCGACCCCGATGTCGACGTCGAGGTCATCGCCCTCGGCCACGACTACCTGAGGGCACTCGGGCTGCAGCAGTGGCGGCTCGTCCTCAACTTCATGGGCACGCCGGCCGATCGGGTCGCCTACGCCGCAGTGCTCCAGGCCTGGCTGCGCGAGCGGTCGGATGACCTCGCACCCGACGACGCGGCCAAGATCGAGGACCATCCGCTGCGCGTCCTCGACTCCAAGCGCGAGGAGACCCGGGCCGTCCTCGTCGACGCGCCGCGGATGGCCGACAGCCTCGACGCCGAGTCCGTGGCCCACGGCGAGCGGGTGCAGGCTGGGCTGCGAGCCGCTGGGCATCGACTTCGAGATCGACGAGAACCTCGTGCGGGGCCTCGACTACTACACCCACACGCTCTTCGAGTTCCAGAGCGACGCCCTCGGCAACGCCCAGTCGACGATCCTCGGCGGAGGCCGCTACGACGGGCTCATCGAGCAGCTCGGCGGAGCGCCGACCCCCGGGATCGGGTTCGGATCGGGCATCGAGCGCGTGCTGCTCACCTGCGACGCCGAGGGCGTGTTCGGTCCGCCCGAGAGGCTGATCGACGTCTTCGTGATCGACACGACCGGCGGCGAGGTGGCGGTGACGCTGACCGCCGAGCTGCGCCGGGCCGGGCTGTCGGTGGATCGGGCCTTCGACGGTCGGTCGATGAAGTCGCAGATGAAGGCGGCCGCCAAGAGCGGGGCCGGGACCGCCGTCATCATCGGCGACGACGAGCGGTCCGGCGGCACGGCCACGGTCCGCGACCTGACGGCAGGCGAGCAGATCTCGGTGCCCATGGCCGAACTCGTGGTGCACCTCACCTCGACGCGGTGACAACGTTGTTCCACCCCCCGAACCTCCTGGAGACGCAGTGACCGACGCCCACCGACCTGATGCGCACCCACCGCTGTGGGGAGCTGCGGGCCCTGACACGCGGGGGAGCAGGTGGCGCTGTGCGGCTGGGTCGGGCGCCGCCGGGAGCACGGCGAGCACCTCGCCTTCATCGACCTGCGCGACCACACGGGCGTCATCCAATGCGTCGTCGACGGCGCGGCCGACCTGCGCAGCGAGTACGTGGTGCGCATCACCGGCACGGTTCGCGAACGCCCCGACGGCACCCGCAACGATGCGCTCGGCCACCGGCGACGTGGAGGTCGGTGACTGCACGGTCGAGATCCTCTCAGCGGCCGAACCGCCCCCGTTCCCCATCGACGCTCGGGCCGACGACGTCGACGAGATGATCCGCCTGCGCTACCGCTACCTCGACCTGCGGCGCGACCGCATGCAGCGCAACCTGCGCATCCGAGCCAAGGTGAACTCGGCCATCCGGGCCGCCTTCGAGCGGCAGGACTTCGTCGAGGTCGAGACCCCGATGCTCATGCCGTCGACGCCCGAGGGGGCCCGCGAGTTCCTCGTGCCGTCCCGCCAGGTGCCGGGCTCCTTCTACGCGCTCCCGCAGTCGCCCCAGCTCTTCAAGCAGCTGCTGATGGTCGGCGGCACCGACCGCTACTACCAGATCGCCCGCTGCCTGCGGGACGAGGACCTGCGGGCCGACCGTCAGTACGAGTTCATGCAGCTCGACGCGGAGGCCAGCTTCGTCACCCAGGACGAGGTGCTGGCGTTCGTGTCCGAGTCCGTGCTCGACGCGGCCGAGGCGGTCACCGGCGAGCGCCCCGGCGAGATCCCGCAGATCACCTGGCACGACGCCATGGACCGGTTCGGCAGCGACAAGCCGGACCTGCGCTTCGGCATGGAGCTCGTCGAGCTCACGCCGGTCTTCGCGGCCACCGAGTTCAAGGCGTTCGCCTCAGCCGGTGCCATCAAGGGCCTCCGGGTGGCCGGGGGAGCAGCTGACTTCGGCCGCAACAAGCTCGACGGGCTCACCGACCGGGCCAAGCAGCTCGGCGCCAAGGGCCTGGTCTGGATGAAGGTCGGCGACGGCGGCGCCCTCGAGAGCCCGGTGGCCAAGTTCCTCAGCGACACCGAGCAGGCCGAGCTGGTCACCGCCCTCGAGGCGGAGGCGGGCGACCTGCTGCTCCTCGTCGCCGACGAGTGGCACATGGCCTGCGAGGTGCTGGGCACGCTGCGCAACGACCTGGGCCGCCCGCCCGTCCACGAGGGGCCGTACCGGTACGTCTGGGTCATCGACTTCCCGATGTTCGTGGGCCGGGCCGACGACGGCACGCCCAAGCCCGCCCACCACCCGTTCACCCGCCCGCACCCTGAGGACCTCGACCGGCTGGAGTCCGACCCGATGTCGGTGCGGTCGAAGGCCTACGACCTCGTGCTGAACGGCTGGGAGCTGGGCTCCGGGTCGATCCGGATCCACGAGCCCGACCTGCAGCAGCGCATCTTCGACCTGCTCGGCATCGGCGAGGAGGAGGCCGAGCGCCGCTTCGGGTTCTTCCTGACCCCGTTCCGCTACGGCGCCCCGCCGCACGGTGGCTTCGCCTTCGGCATCGACCGCCTGGCCGCCATCCTGGCCGGCGAGGAGAACATCCGCGAGGTCATCGCCTTCCCGAAGCCCCAGTCCGGCGTCGACCCCATGACCTCGGCTCCCACCAAGGTCGAGGAGCCCCAGCTGAGAGACCTGGGCCTCAGGCTCCTCCCACCCAAGACCTGACAGCTTCTGTGCGCAGCCAGCCCCGCGATGCGGGGCTCCCTGCGCACAGATCGGAGGACCTCAGGCAGCCGGCAGGCGGTTGATGGCGTCGCTGATCTGCTTGGCGACCGATGCGGGCCGTTGCACGACGTCCTTCCACGTGAACCGGAGCACGGTCCATCCGAGGGCCACGAGCCGGTTCTGCCTCTCGCGGTCGCGTTGGAAGGCGTCGGGGGAGGAGTGGTGCTCGTACCCGTCGACCTCGATGGCCAGCTTTCGGTCCGCGTACGCGCCGTCGATGCGGGCGATGAAGCGCCCTGCGTGCCAGACCTCGTGCTGGATGGACATCGGTGGGAGGTCGTGCCGCTGAGCCAGGAGCATCAGACGGCGCTCGAGCACGCTGTCCTCCCCGGCCATGAGGGCGCGCTCGTCGAGCAGCTGCCGGACCACCCCCGTTCCGTTCCGCCCCTTGCGGCCCAGGGCGTCGCGAAGGCGGTCGACCTGACCGACCGCGAACAGACGGGTCGTGATGCCGCGGCTGAGCGCGTCGCGCACGGCCCAGGTCGGCAGGACCAGCCCGAGGTCGATGAGGGTCCGAACGGGATCTGTCAGCCTGAGCCCCTCACGCTCGTTCGCCAGCTCTGGGTGCAGGTCCTTGATCCGATGGACGATGACCGGAGGTTGGGCACGGGGGGCACGGGCGGGTTGGATCGACACATCGACGTACCCGGCGGGCTGGATCAGGCCCCACATCTCGGCCGCCGATCGGTGCGAGATCACCCCACCCGTCGTGAGGGCGGCTGCCATCAGGCTCTGGTGCCAGGTCTGGGGTGCACCTGCGACCCGGAAGACCCGAGGCTGCACGCACAGCAGGCGTCGCTCCGAGACCCAACGGTCCTTGCGGCTCGGTCCGAGCGCCTTGAGAGCTTGGTCGGTGGTGACGAGCCCGTGCTGGGCTCGCGCGAGCTCGTCGATGACGGTGGAGAGCTCGATGGACATCTCAACCCCCTAGGGGTGCGTGGATCTGTGCGCACGCCGCCCCGCCCTGCGGGGCTGGCTGCGCACAGAAGCCGTGGGTCGGTGAGGGGGAAGGACTGAGATGGACTGTAAGGGCATCAAGGGATGCGGTCCAGGGGTGGTGGCGGTAGCGTCGGCTACCGATGGCTGACGACCTGTTCTCCTCGGCCGCGGAGGATGCTCTGGCCCGCAACGCGCCTCTCGCCGCCCGTCTGCGGCCCCGCACGCTCGATGACATCGTCGGGCAGGAGCAGCTCCTCGGGCCCGGTCGGCCGTTGCGCACCCTCGTCGAGGCCGACCGCCTGTCGTCGGTGATCCTCTGGGGGCCGCCGGGGACGGGCAAGACGACCTTGGCCCAGGCCATCGCCGCCCACACGAGCAAGGCCTTCGAACAGCTCTCGGCGGTCAGCGCCGGCGTCAAGGACGTTCGTGACGTGCTCGAGCGGGCCAAGCACCGCCTCGGCGAGCGGGGCCAGGGCACGATCCTGTTCCTCGACGAGGTCCACCGGTTCACGAAGTCGCAGCAGGACGCCCTCCTCCCTGGCGTCGAGACCGGGCTGATCACGCTCATCGGCGCCACCACCGAGAACCCGTTCTTCGAGGTCAACCCACCGCTGCTGAGCCGGTCGACGCTGTTCCGGCTCAACGCCCTCGACGCCGACGCCGCCCGCGCCCTCCTCCACAAGGGGCTCCGCGCCGAAGAGGCCACCGCCGACGAGGATGCCCTCGAGCACCTCGCCGGCCACTCCAACGGCGACGGTCGCCACGCGCTGACCAGCCTCGAGGTCGCGGTCGCCATCGCCCGGGCCCGGGCGGGTGGCGGCGCTGCGAACGTGACGCTGCCCGACGCCGAGGCGGCGCTGGGCACGAAGGCCCTGCGCTACGGGCGCGACGAGCACTACGACGTCATCTCGGCGTTCATCAAGAGCATGCGCGGCTCTGACCCCGACGCCGCCCTCTACTGGCTGGCCCGCATGCTCGAGGCGGGGGAGGACGCCCGCTTCATCGCTCGGCGCATCGTCATCGCGGCGAGCGAGGACGTCGGCATGGCCGACCCTCAGGCCCTGGTGGTGGCCGTGGCCGCGGCTCACGCCGTCGAGCACGTCGGCCTGCCCGAGGCGCAGCTCAACCTGGCTCAGGCCGTCGTCCACCTGGCCACGGCGCCCAAGTCGAACCGGGCCGCCCTCGGGATCTGGGCCGCTCTGGAGGATGTGCGCCACGGGCCTTCGGTGGAGGTGCCCGTGCACCTGCGCGACGGCCACTACCAGGGGGCGCAGAAGCTCGGGCACGGCGTGGGCTACGACTATCCTCACGACCACCCCGAGGGCTGGGTCCCGCAGCAGCACCTCCCTGACGAGGTGAGCGACCGCCGGTACTACGACCCGTCCGACCACGGCTTCGAGCAGGAGATCCGCACGCGCATGGAACGCAGGACCAACCCGAGCGAGACGCCGTGAGCGCGGAAGAGCTAGCCGCGCTCATCGTGGCCATCGCCAGCGTCGTCGCGGTGGTCCTCCTCGCCGTGGCCCTCGTGTCGATCACCAAGACCCTCAAGGCGGTGCGGGAGACCGTCGAGCTGCTGCGCACCGAGACGGTCCCCGTCATGACCGAGCTGGGCCACACGGTGCGCAACGCCAACGCGGAGCTCGAGCGGCTCGACGGCGTTCTCGGCACGGCCGAGTCCATCGGGGGCACGGTCGACTCCGCGTCTCGGCTCGCCTACCTGCTCTTCTCGAACCCGGCCATCAAGGCCGTGGCCCTGGCGTCGGGCACCGGACGGGCGGCGCGCCGATTCCGGCGCACCCGGAACGAGCGCTAGCCCGTGCTCCGTCGTCTGTTCTGGTTGCTCATCGGGGCCGGCTTCGGGTTCGGAGCCTCGTTCTGGATCATGCGGTTCGTGCGCGAGACGGCCGCCCGCTACACGCCCGAGCGCGTCTCGGCCGACCTGGCCGGGGCGGTCAAGGGCCTCGGCACCGACCTCCGGGCCGCCGTGGCCGAGGGGCGAGAAGCCATGCGCGAGCGTGAGGCGGAGCTGCGCTCCGAGCTGGGCCGGGACGGTCGCGGCGCCCCCGAACGCTGGTGAGTCCTACCGGAGACGGCCGGTAGGCTCGATCCACCCATGGACGCCAACGGTCTCCGTCGAACCTGGAACGAGTTCTTCGTCGCCAAGCAGCACACGCTGCTCCCGTCGTCGAGCCTCATCCCGACCCATCCGACGGCCCCGATGTTCACGAACTCGGGGATGATGCAGTTCGTCCCCATCTTCCTGGGCGAGGAGTCGACCTCCCTCGATCCGGCCCGCGCCGCCACCGTCCAGAAGTGCGTCCGGGCGGGCGGCAAGCACAACGACCTCGACGCCATCGGTCGCACGCCCCGCCACCTGAGCTTCTTCGAGATGCTCGGCAACTTCAGCTTCGGTGACTACTTCAAGGCCGAGGCCATCCCGTGGGCGTGGGAGCTCCTCACCGACGTCTTGGGCCTCGACGGCGATCGCATGTGGGTCACCGTCCACGTCAGCGACGACGAAGCGGCAGACATCTGGGCCGACGCCGTGGGCTTCCCCCGCGACCGCATACAGCGGCTCGACAAGGACAACTTCTGGGAGATGGGCGACATCGGCCCCTGCGGTCCCAGCTCGGAGATCTTCTGGGACTACGGCGCCGACTTCGGGCCCGAGGGCGGCCCCGAGAACCCGGCCGCCGAGGACCGCTACGTCGAGATCTGGAACCTCGTCTTCCCGCAGTACTTCCGGGGCCACGACGGCGAGCTCACCGACCTGCCCAAGCCTGGCATCGACACGGGGGCGGGGCTCGAGCGGATGCTCACCGCCCTGAACGGCACGCACACGGTCTACGACGTCGACCCCCTCAACCAGCTCGTGGAGGTGGCCCAGTCGATCACCGGTCGTTCGCCTCGGCACCGACGACCGCACCGACATCGCCCTCAAGGTCCTGGCTGACCACGGTCGCACGATGACGTTCCTCGTGGCCGACGGCATCGTCCCGTCCAACGAGGATCGGGGCTACGTGCTGCGTCGCATCATTCGGCGCGCCGTCCGGTACGCCTACCTCCTCGGCGTCGAGCGCGACCTCTCGGCCCCGCTGATCGCGGCGGTCGTCGACGCCATGGCCGACGGCTACCCCGAGCTGCGGGCCGACCAGGACCGCATCACCGGCATCGTCAGCCGGGAGGAGGACCGCTTCCGCCAGACGCTGAAGCGGGGGACGACCCTGCTCGACTCCAAGCTGTCCGAGCTGGGCGAGGGCCAGGCGCTCGGCGGCGACGTCGCCTTCGACCTCTACGAGACCTTCGGGTTCCCGCTCGAGGTCACCCAGGAGATCACCGCCGAGCTCGGCATCGAGGTCGACGACGCCGGCTACCGCGCCGCCCTCGAGAAGGCCCAGCAGGTCTCCAAGGCGGGCGCCAAGGCGGGTTCGGACCTCTACGCCAACCTCACCTCCTTCCAAGAGATCCTCGACCGCTTCGGCGCGACGGAGTTCGTCGGCCGCGAGGAGAACGAGACCAAGGCCACCGTGCTGGCCGTGGTACCCGGCGAGGACGGCACGGCGTCGGTCTTCCTCGACCGCACCCCGTTCTACGCCGAGTCCGGTGGCCAGGTCGGGGACACCGGCGTGCTGGTCGGCGAGGCGGGCCAGGCCGAGGTGAGCGACACGACATACGGTCTGCCCGGCCTGCACCGCCACCTCGTCCGCATCACCGAGGGCGCCCTCGAAGCGGGCGACGAGGTCACGGCCACCCTCGACGTGGCCCGTCGGGACGCCATCCGGCGCAACCACACGGGCACCCACATCCTCCACTGGGCTCTGCGCAAGGTCCTCGGCGACAGACGTCCAGCAGCAGGGCTCGCTCGTCGACCCCGACCGGCTGCGGTTCGACTTCGGGCCGGCGGATGCCCTCACCGCCGATCAGGTGCGCCAGATCGAAGACCTCGCCAACGAGGAGATCCTCCACAACGACACGGTGCGCCACTACGAGACCACCAAGGCCGAGGCCATGGCCCTGGGCGCCATCGCCTTCTTCGGTGACAAGTACGGCGAGACGTCCGCGTCCTCGAGGCCGGCCGCCGCTCCACCGAGCTGTGCGGAGGCACCCACGTGAGGGCTCTGGGCGACATCGGGCCCGTGAAGATCGTCTCCGAGAGCTCGATCGGCTCGAACCTGCGCCGCATCGAGGCCGTGACAGGCACGGGGCCCATCGAGCGCCTCCGCGAGGAGGAGGCCTTGCTGGCCCGGGTGGCCGAGGTTCTGAACGTGCCCGTGGGCGAGGTCGTCGAGGGGGCTCGCAAGCGGCTCGACGAGGTCAAGGCCCTGCGCGACGAGATCAAGGTGCTGAAGCGCCAGGCCGCCGGCGACCAGGCGGGCGAGCTGGCCGGGCGGGCGGTCGAAGGCGTCGTCGTCGAACGGGTGGACGGGCTCGAGCGCGACAGCCTGCGCGACCTCGCCCTCGCTCTGCGCGACCAGCCCGGCATGAGGGCCGTGGTGCTCGGCACCGCCCCCGAGGGGGGTGGCGCGGCGATCGTCGCAGCCGTCAAGCCTGACAGCGGCTTCGACGCCTCGGCCCTCCTCGAAGAGGCCAAGAAGCTGATCAAGGGCGGCGGTGGCAAGGATCCGCTGCTGGCCGTGGCCGGCGGCAAGGACGCGGCCGGCCTCGACGCGGCCCTCGACACGGTCCGGGCGGCGGCCGGCCTCGACGGCTCGTGAGGGCCCTGGGCATCGACCTCGGCTCGAAGAGGGTCGGGGTGGCGCTCTCCGACAGCGACGGCCGGATGGCCACGCCCTACGAGGTGGTTCCCCGCTCTGGTGACCGCCAGCGCGACCACCGCCGCATCGCGAGCCCTGGCCGAGGAGGCCGGGGCCCAGTGCATCGTCGTGGGACTGCCGCTCTCGCTCGACGGTTCCGTCGGCCCCGCGGCCCGGGGCGCGCTCGCCGAGGCCGAGGAGCTGGCCGTCGCCACCGGGCTCCCGGTGGAGACCTGGGACGAGCGCCTCACCACCGTCACCGCCGACCGTGATCTGCTGGCTCTGAACATGAAGGCCCCCGCCCGCCGCAAGGTGGTCGACAAGCTCGCAGCGGCCATCATGCTGCAGGCCTGGCTCGACCATCGCCGACCCCCCACCCCCGAGGGACACCCGTGACCGATCGCCCCCCGCACGACCCCGACGCCCCTGACGACCTCTACGACCAGGAGGCCGACCTCCCGTACGACGAGCTCGAGCAAGACGAGTACGAGTACGACGAGTACGACGAGTACGAGGATGACGATCGCAGCGCGGGCGGCGCCCACTACGTCGACGTGCGCCGGGAGTCCTCGCGCGGCGACGCGTCCTGACCGTGCTGGCCGCGCTGGCCCTGATCCTGGTGGTCGTCATCGGCGGGACCGCCTTCTGGGTCTCCCGTCAGATCGATCCGCCCGGCGGGCCGGGCGAAGCCAAGGAGATCGAGATCCCCGAGGGCTCCACCTCCGACGAGATCGGCCAGCTCCTGGCGGCCGAGGGGATCATCTCGAGCGACTTCGTGTGGGAGTGGTATCTCCGCATCAACGGCGGTGGCCCCTTCCAGGCCGGCCTCTACGAGCTGCCGACCGACAGCGCCATGGGTGACGTCGTCGACCTGCTCGCCGCGGGGCCTCGTCCACCCGACGAGCGCTCGTTCACGATGCCCGAGGGCCTCACCGTCGCCGAGACCATCGCTCGACTGGCCGACCCCGAGCGCGGCCTGGGCCTGGACGCGGCCACCCTGCAGCAGCTCCTCGACAGCGGTCAGGTCCGGTCCACCGCCCAGCCGCCAGACCAGGCGTCCAACGAGGGGATCCTCTTCCCGGAGACCTACCGGGTGGCGGCCGGCGCCGACGAGCTGGCCGTCCTCAACCTGATGGTCGGGCAGCTCGACGCCACGCTGGCCCAGCTGGACGTCGCCTCGGCCCAGGAGCGGTTCAACCTCACCCCCTATGAGATCCTCATCGTGGCGTCGCTCATCGAGGAGGAGACGAAGGTCGACGCCGAGCGACCCAAGGTGGCCCAGGTCATCTACAACCGCCTGCGCGAGGGCATCCCGCTCGGGATCGATGCCACCTCGCGCTACGAGGCCGAGATCGCGGGTCGCGATCGGGGAGACATCGACTTCACCAGCGACTCGCCCTACAACACGCGGCGGGTCCAGGGCCTGCCCCCTACGCCCATCGCCAGCCCGGGCCGGGCCAGCATCGAGGCCGCCCTCAACCCCGAGGACGGCCCATGGATCTTCTACGTGCTCGAGGACGAAGCGGGGAACCACTTCTTCACCGAGAGCAACAGCGAGTTCCTGGCCGCCAAGGCCCGCTGCCGTGAGAACGGCCTCGGGTGCGGCTGATCCTGGTGACCTCGTGATCAGCGCGACCACCCGCACCACGGGCGTCATCGGGCTTCCCGTCCGGCACTCGCTGTCGCCCACCATCTTCAACGCGGCCTTCGCGGCCAGCGGCCTGGACTGGGCCTACCTCGCCTTCGAGGTGCCCGAGGGCGCGGCAGGTCTGGCCATGGCCGGCGTGCGCGCCTTCGGCCTCGAGGGGGTCTCGGTCACCATGCCTCACAAGGCCGCCGTCCTCGATGCCCTGGACGGGCTCACGCGAGGATGCTGAGGTCCTCGGCGCCGTCAACTGCGTCGCCCGGCACGGCGGGGAGCTCGTGGGTCACAACACCGATGGCCCCGGCCTGGTCGACGCCCTTCGGCTCGACGAAGGCCTCGACCCGGCCGGCCGCACGTTCGCCGTGCTGGGCGCCGGGGGTGCGGCGCGCGCGGTGGTCCGTGCGCTGGGTCGGGCCGGAGCCTCGGTCGTGGTCGTCGTGAACCGGACACCGGACCGAGCCGAGACGGCGGCTGCGCTGGCCGGTGGAGTCGGGAGGGTCGGGGTTCCGGAGGACGCCGGCACAGTCGACGTCGTCATCAACGCCACCCCGCTGGGGATGGGAGTCGTCGTGACCACCGACGGCGAGGAGGAGCCTCTGCCCGTCGACCCAGGCCTCCTCGGGGCCGGCCAGGTGCTCGTCGACCTGATCTACCACCCTGTGATCACCCCGCTGGCCGAGGCGGCCCGAGGCCAGGGCCTGCGCACCGTCAACGGGCTCGGGATGCTCATCCACCAGGCCGCCCACGCCTTCCGGATCTGGACCAGCGAGGAGCCCCCCCTGGAGGCCATGAGCGCCGCCGTGATGGCGTCCCTTCTCCACCGGAGGTAAGAAGAATCCACTGAAGCCACGGCCCGTTCGTGCCGATGGGTAGATCGAACCACTTGACCCGGAGGTCAGCGTGGCCCTGCAGGGCACCCTCGACACCTTTGCTCTTCCTGACGTGCTGCGCCTCCTCGGCGCCACGAAGAAGAGCGGACGACTGCGGATCACCTCCGAGCGCGGCGCGGGCAGCATCTGGGTCTCCGGGGGAGCAGTCTGCGTCGTGGAGGCCACCCACGCACCCCACGCTGTCGAGCCCGTCGACGCAGTCTTCGAGCTGCTGCGCTTCCGCGAGGGCTCGTTCGCCTTCGAGCCGGACGAAGCCCCCCCATCGTCTGGTCCCGACGTCGACGTCGAGTCCCTCCTTGCGGGTGCCGAGGCGCTCTTGGCCGAGTGGCGCGAGATCGAAGCCGTGGTGCCGTCACTGGATGCGCACGTCCGGCTGCGACGCACCCTCGACGGTCCGACGGTCAGCATCACGAGCGAGCAGTGGACCACCCTCGTCGCGGTCGGTGGCGGTGACAGCGTGCGGACCGTCGCCGACGAGCTGCAGCTGGCCGAGCTCCCCGTGTCCCGGGCCCTTCGCGACCTCGTCGAGCTCGGTGTGGTCGAGATCGGGGCGGCCGCCCCGTCGCCCCACCCGGACGCCAGGGTCACGGCTGCTCCCGAGCCGCCCACCATCGACCTCGACAGGCACATGTCCGCAGCCTCGGCCGAGGCGCCGGAGCCGGCTGCCAGCCCGGCAGCACCGCCTTTGGCTGAGGCCGACGACGAGCTGCCCGTGGCCCGGCCTCTCCGACCCCGGCGGAGCAAGGCGCAGCAGCCGGCGGACGACGGTCCCTCCGAGCCCGAGCGGTTTGTGCCCATCGAGCTCCCCGGTCACATGTCGTCCAAGCCGACCGAGGAGGAGCCAGCAGCGGACATCGCGGTCGACGACCTGGCGGCCGCCTTCCCGGGCCTGGCCAACCGCGGCACCGTCGCCTCAGCCGATGACGAGGAGCTGGCCCGTCAGCTGGCCACCCTCTCGCCCCGTGCGGCTGACGCGGTGCGGGCCGCGGCGCAGGCCGTCACCGACGAGGAGCGCGACGCCGCCCTCGACGAAGCGACCGAGGAGACCGATGGCTCGATCAACCGTGGCCTCCTCCTCAAGTTCCTCTCCTCGGTGAAGAGCTGACCATCCGGGCCTGCCCGCCCGCGGCGGGAGATCCTTTGAGCATGCGCATCTCCTCTCGACGCCTCGGCGAGTTCCTGGTGGCCCGGCGGGTGCTGTCCAGAGACGCGCTCGAGGAGCTCCTCGCCCGCGAGGCGGCCGACGGCATCCACCTGACGCAGCTGCTCACCCTGGAGGAGGTCGTCAGCGATCACGACCTCACCGCCGCCGTGGCGAGCGAGCTGGGCGTGCCCTTCGTCGACCTGGCCGAGCAGTCGATCTTGCCCGACGTGTGGGGTCTCGTCCCTGAGGACCTGGCTCGGGGCTACATCGCCGTCGCCCTCGAGCGCCGGGCGACAGGGCTCGTCGTCGTCCTGGAGGATCCGGGGGACGAGCAGGTCATCTCCACGTTGGAGACCGACCTCGGGGTTCCCGTGATCCCTGTTGTCGCTGTACGGGACGACCTCCTCCGCCTGATCGAGCAGATGTACGGCCCGGCGTCGGGCGGGACGGGCGCCGCGGCAGGCGCTTCGGACGACCAACCCGGTGACCCGGCTCGGCCGGCGCGTCCGCTCCAGCTCGATGACCTCCTCGGCGAGGTCGTGCGGGTGGGTGGCTCGGACCTCCACCTCTCCGTCGGCGCCCCGCCTGTCGTTCGGGTCCAGGGCGAGCTCCGACGCATGCCCGGCCACGGCCAGCTCAACGGATCGGAGGTGCGTCGGCTCGTCCTGGGCGTCCTGACCCAACGCCAGCGCGATCGCTTCCTCGCCGACGGCGAGCTCTCCACCTCGCATGCCATACCTGGCAAGGGCCGGTTCCGGGTCTCCGCCTTCATCCAACGGGACTCGGTCGGCGCCGTGCTCCGGGTGGTGCCAGCCGAGATCCCCAGCGCCGAGGACCTGGGCCTGCCCGACGAGGTGATCGACTGGGCCGAGCACCGCCGCGGCCTCGTGCTGGTCTGCGGTCCCCATGGCTCGGGCACCTCGACCACGCTGGCCGCCCTCGTCGACTCGATCAACCGCACCCGGGCCGACCACATCCTGACCGTCGAGGACCCGATCGAGTTCCTGCACCGACACCAGCGCGGCCTCGTGAACCAACGGGAGGTGGGGGAGGACACCGCGAGCTTCGCGTCGGGTCTCCGTCATGCTCTGCGCCAGGACCCTGATGTGCTCGTGGCCGGCGAGCTGCCCGACGTGGAGACCATCCGCCTCGCCATGGGCGCGGCCGAGACCGGGCACCTCGTGTTCGCCACCCTGCGCACCATCGACGCCGTGCAGACGGTGGAGCGCATCGTGGACGTGTTCCCCGTCGATCAGCAACCCCAGGTGAGAATGCAGCTGGCCACCACCCTGCGGGGCATCGTCGTCCAGCAGCTCGTGCCGGCCCTCGACGGTGGCGTGGCCCTCGCCACCGAGGTGCTCTTGCCCACGCCGGCTGTCGTCGAGTGCATCCGCGCGGGCGACTCAGCCAACCTGTCGAAGGCCATCCTGGGTGGAGCGACGAGCGGCATGGGGACGATGGACCAATCCCTGGCCGATCTCGTGCATGACGGCATCGTCGATGCCGAAGTGGCCGCCGACCGGGCCGTCGACCCCAGCGAGCTGCGCTACCTGCTCTCGGGCGACACGCGCTGATCTTCTAGGGTCCCGAACGTGAACGCGGCGGCGGTGGTGGGGCTCGGGGTGCTCGGTGTTCCTGTCGGATCGTTCCTCAACGTCGTCATCGACCGGGTGCCCGACAAGGTGACCCTGCGGGGACCGCGGGACGGCGAGCCGGCGGAGCCGATCGAGGTGGCCGGGGCGCCGTTCCAGCCCTGGCTGCTCCGGGGCGGGCGGGGCGGCGCGGAGGCACTGCCCAAGCGGTGGCTGTGGGTCGAGCTGGTCACGGCCGTCGTCTTCGCGATCTTCGCGGCCCGCTTCGGCGAGGACCTCCGCATCGTGCCCCTGCTCGTGCTGGCCGCCTCGCTCGTCGCGGTCTCGGTCATCGATCTCCAGCTCCTCCGCATCCCCGACCTCGTCACCTTCCCGACCCTGGCCCTCGCCGTGCCCCTCGTCGGCTTGGCCTCGCTCCGGTACGACGACGGGGACTCGTTCGTGGCGGCCCTCATCG
Source organism: uncultured Microthrixaceae bacterium (assembly GCA_963846555.1). Taxonomy (GTDB): domain Bacteria; phylum Actinomycetota; class Acidimicrobiia; order Acidimicrobiales; family VFJN01; genus VFJN01. The sequence continues at coordinate 2,050,024 of CAWJWI010000004.1, read as the reverse complement.
GTTCGGTCGCCTACTTCGTGCTCCTCCTCGTGCCCCACCTCGTGTACCCGCGGGGCATGGGCTTCGGTGACGTGAAGCTGGCGCTGGTCATGGGCCTCTACCTGGGCTGGCTGGGCTGGTCGAGCTCGCATCCCGTCGGGGGGCCGATCCAGCTCGTGCTCTACGGACTGATGCTGGGCTGCCTGTTGGGGGTGCTGTTCGGGGGGCTCTCCGCCATCGTCACCCGGCGGCGAGGCGAGTTCCCGTTCGGTCCGGCCCTCGCGCTGGCCTGCCTAGTCGTGGCCTTCTACGCCACGGACCTGCGGCTGGTCTGACGTGGGGCCAGGTAGCGGTGCAGGCTGGTCGACGATCCGGCCCGTGCGGCCCTCGACGGCAGCGTCAGGAGGGGCAACGGGTTCCTGTCGTTTGGCGGCCGGCCAGTAGCGTTGTCCCGATGCTCAGGTACCTGACGGCAGGCGAGTCGCACGGACGGGCCCTCGTCGTCATCGTCGAGGGGCTGCCCGCTGGGCTGCCCCTGGCCGTGGAGGAGGTGCAGAGCGAGCTGGGTCGCCGCCGCCTCGGGTACGGCCGTGGCCCTCGCATGCGCTTCGAGCAGGACGAGGTCACGATCATCGGCGGCGTCCGGCACGGTCGCACGCTCGGGTCGCCCGTCGCCATCGAGGTCGCCAACAGCGAGTGGGACCGCGACCCGGACAAGTGGCAGAAGGAGATGTCGGTGCGGGCCGAGGACGGCCCCACCAAGGCGCCGCTCACCTCGGTGCGCCCAGGCCACGCCGACCTGGCCGGCATGCAGAAGTACGGCCTCACCGATGCCCGCGACATCCTCGAGCGGGCCTCGGCCCGCGAGACAGCCGCCCGCGTCGCCGCGGGGACGGTCGCCAAGGCGCTGCTCGCTCAGCTCGACATCGCGGTCATCAGCCACGTCATCCAGATGGGCGCAGCCCGCTCGAAGGCCACCGGGCGCCCCGCGCCCTCGGACCTGGCCCAGGTCGACGAGTCGCCGGTGCGGTGCTTCGACCCGTCAGCCGAAGAGGCCATGGTCGAGGAGATCAAGGCTGCCGCGAAGGACGGCGACAGCCTGGGCGGCGTGGTCGAGGTGCTCGGCTACGGCGTGCCCGTCGGCCTCGGGAGCCACGTGCACTGGGACCGCAAGCTCGATGCGCTGCTCGCCCGAGCCCTCATGTCGATCCAGGCCGTCAAGGGCGTCGAGATCGGTGACGGCTTCGAGGTGGCGGGGCGCCGGGGGAGCGAGGCCCACGACCCCATCTCCTGGGATGCCGAGGCGAGCGCCTACCGGCGGGAGTCGGCCCTGGCCGGCGGTGTCGAAGGTGGCATCTCCACTGGCGAGCTGCTCGTGGCCAGGGCAGCCATGAAGCCACTCGCCACGCTCAACCGCCCCACGCTCAAGACCGTCGACACGGCCACCAAGGAGGAGACGGTCAGCTTCAAGGAGCGCACCGACGTGACCGCCGTGCCCGCGATGGGCGTTGTGGCCGAGACCATGGTGGCCCTCGTGCTGGCCGACGAAGCCACCCGCAAGTTCGGGGGCGACTCCGTCGACGAGCTGCGCCGCAACCGCGACGCGTTCCTCGCCACGCTCGGCTGATGGCCCATCACGTCGTGCTGGTCGGCCTCATGGGCTCGGGCAAGACCACGGTGGGTCGTCGCCTGGCAACCCGGCTCGACCGGCAGTTCGTCGACGCCGACGATGCGCTCGTGGAGATCACAGAGCGCACGATCGCGGAGGTGTTCGCCACAGACGGCGAGGAGCGCTTCCGTGCGTTGGAGGCCGACGTGCTCGAGGAGCTGCTCGAGCACCACCAGCCACACGTGATCGCAAGTGGTGGCGGCGTCGTCCTCCGCGAGGACAACCGACGCCGCCTCCATGAGCCCGAGGTGACGGTCGTGTGGCTCGACGCCGACCCGGCGTTCCTGGCCAGCCGCATCGCCAAGCGAGAGCACCGGCCCCTCTTGGCCGGGGAGGAGACGCCGCGAGACGTCCTCGTGCGCCTCCACGCTGAACGGGCCCCGCTCTACCGCGACCTGGCCGACATCACGGTCGACGTACAGCCCTTCCACCTCGGACAGGAGCACCCGAAGCGGGCGCTGGCCGAGCACATCGAGCGGCTCGTGCGCGACCACGAACGGGCCCGGGTCAGCAGCGAGGCGGGCCCGTGATCACCGTCGACGTCGACCTCGGCGACCGCCGGTATCCGGTGCTCGTCGGCCCGGGAGCGCGCTCGGAGCTGGCCGCCCTGCTGCCGTCGACGGCAAGGCGGGCTGCGATCGTCACCCAGGCCGGGATCCCGCTCGACGTCGATCCGGGCATCGAGCACGAGCGCTTCGAGATCGGCGACGGCGAATCGGCCAAGGACCTCACCACCGTTGGTTCGCTCTGCTCGGCCTGGGCCCGTTGGGGGCTCAACCGGGGCGACGTCGTGGTGGCCGTCGGCGGCGGCGTGGTCACCGATGTGGCGGGGTTCGCGGCGGCCACCTACCACCGTGGCATCCCGGTGGTGCACGTGGCCACGTCGCTCCTCGGCATGGTCGACGCGGCCATCGGAGGCAAGACGGGCGTGAACCTGCCCGAGGGGAAGAACCTGGTCGGCGCGTTCTGGCAGCCGCTCGCCGTCGTATGCGACACCGACGCCCTGGCCACCCTGCCACGGCGCGAGCTGGCCTCCGGCCGGGGTGAGCTGGCCAAGTACCACTTCCTCACGGGCGACGACCTGCTCTCCCTGGACCTCGAGGAGCGGATCGCCGCCGCAGTGCGCATCAAAGCCGGTGTCGTGGCCGGCGACGAGCGCGAGGACCCCGCCGACCGCCGGGGCCGGGCCACGCTGAACTACGGCCACACGCTGGCCCATGCCCTCGAGACCGCGGGCCGCTACGACCTGCGCCACGGAGAGGCTGTCGCGGTGGGGCTTCGCTACGCGGCCCGGCTGGCCCGCCGCCTCGGGCGCGTCGACGACGCTCGCGTGGCCGACCACGACTCCGTCCTGTCCGCCTACGACCTCGACGGCAGCCTCCCTGCCGGTTCGGACCCGGCTGCGCTCGTCGAGCTCATGGGCCGGGACAAGAAGGCCCTCGACGGGCTCACGTTCGTGCTCGACGGCGCAGACGGCGTGGAGGTCGTGCCCGCTGTCGACGCGTCCGTGGCGGTCGACGTGCTGACCGCCATGATCGAAGAAGGGACCGCGCCGTGACCGCCACCGTCCTCCTGCTCTCGGGACCCAACCTGAACCTGCTCGGGGAGCGCGAGCCCGACGTCTACGGGACAGCCACGCTCGCGGACCACGTGGCTGCGGCCACTGCCGTCGCCGACGCCCACGACCTCACGCTCGAGCACCTGCAGTCCAACCACGAAGGCGCACTGATCGACGCCATCCAGGAGGCGCGCGGTCGCTGCGCGGCGATCATCATCAACCCTGGCGCGTTCACCCACTACGCCTGGGGCATCCACGATGCGCTGGCCGCCTTCGACGGGCCGGTGATCGAGCTGCACCTGTCGAACCCCGGCGCCCGTGAGGCCTGGCGGAGCACATCTGTGGTCGCACCCGTGGCCACGGCCACGATCGCCGGCCTCGGCGGTCATGGGTACCAGCTGGCTGTGGCGGCCGTGGCCCGCCTGCTCGCGTGACCACCGACCTGCCCGTCATGGACGTGCCCGCCCGGGCCGGCCGCCTCCGAGCCGGCTTCGAGGCCGCGAGCTGCGACCGCCTGCTCGTCACCCACCTCACGAACATCCGCTACCTGACGGGGTTCACCGGCTCCGCCGCCCTCCTCGTGGTCGATCCGGACGGGCTGCTCTTCGTCACCGATGGGCGCTACGAGGAGCAGGCTGCCGGCGAGCTGGCCGCCTCCGGTGTGGACGCCCGCATAGAGATCGCCCGGACCCTCGACGCCCAGCGCGAGGTGGTGGCCTCCCACGCGAAGGGCACGGCCCGCCTCGGACTCGAGTCCGAGCACGTCTCGTGGGCCAGCCAGCAGCGCTACGCCGAGACGTGGTTCCCGGGTACGGAGCTCGTGCCCGTCTCCGGCGCGGTCGAGGCCCTTCGGGCTGTGAAGGACGACGGCGAGGTGGCCCGCATCGAGGCGGCGTCCACCATCGCCGACGAGGCCCTTGCTGTGCTGCTCCCGATGCTCGACGCGGCGCCGACAGAGATCGAGTTCGCGCTCGCGCTGGATGCCGAGATGCGTCGTCGGGGAGCCGACGACATCAGCTTCGAGACGATCGTGGCGTCGGGCCCCAACGGCTCCAGGCCTCACCACACCCCGCAGCGTCGCACCATCGAGTCGGGCGACCTCGTGGTGATCGACTTCGGGGCCCTGGTCGACGGGTACCACTCGGACATGACCAGGACCGTGCCCGTCGGGGGGCACGATGCACTCGACGAGACGCAGCAGCGGATGGTCGCCGTCGTCACCGAGTCGCAGGCCGCTGGGGTGGCCACGGTGCGAGCTGGTGGAGGCGTCCAGGACGTCGATGCCGCCTGTCGGGCCGTCATCGACGACGCCGGTTGGGGCGAGGCCTTCGTGCACGGCACCGGGCACGGCGTGGGGCTCGACATCCATGAGGCCCCGTGGGTGTCCGCGACGTCGGCTGCTACGCTCGCCGCCGGCCATGTCGTCACCGTGGAGCCTGGTGTCTACCTCCCCGGGCACGGCGGCGTCCGAGTCGAGGACACCGTCGTCGTCACCGCCGACGGCTGTCGACCGCTGACCCGTGCTCCCAAGACCTCGATCCAGTGAAGGTGCCCCCAACATGCCCGTCTCCACCAACGACCTCAAGAAGGGCATGTCCCTCAACCTCCCCGAGGGGCTGTTCCAGGTCGTCGACTTCCAGCACGTGAAGCCCGGCAAGGGCGGTGCCTTCGTGCGCACCACGCTGCGGAACATGCGCAACGGCGGCCAGGCCGACCGCACCTTCCGGGCCGACGAGAAGCTCGATCAGGCCATAATCGACAAGCGGGACATGCAGTACCTGTACCGCGACGGCGACGACTTCGTGTTCATGGACAACCAGAGCTACGAGCAGCTGACGGTCGCCCCCTCTGCCCTCGCCGAGGCAGCCAGCTACATCGTCGACGGATCCACGGTCACCCTCCAGATGTACGGCGACGAGATCGTGGGCTCCGAGCTCCCTGCGGCGGTCGAGCTGGCCGTGGCCGAGACCGAGCCCGGGGTGCAGGGTGATCGCGTGTCGGGCGCCCGCAAGCCCGCCACGCTCGAGACCGGGCTCGTGCTGCAGGTGCCGCTGTTCGTCAACCCGGGCGATCGCATCAAGGTCGACACGCGCTCCGGCGAGTACATCACGCGGGCCTAGCGGGGATGTCCCTCGCCATCGAGCGGCGAGCGGCGCGCGAGCGCGCCCTCGGACTGCTCTACGAAGCGGAGACGAAGGGCACCACCGGAGCGGAGGTGCTCGACGACCTCCCCGTCGAACCCGACGACTTCGCGGTTTCCCTGGTGCGCGCCGTGGACGAGCACCGCGAGCGGATCGACGGCCTGCTGACCCAGTTCGCTCAGGGCTGGACCCTTTCTCGCATGCCGGCCCTCGACAGGGCGGCCCTGCGAATGGGCTCGGCGGAGCTGATCGCCCGCACAGACGTGCCCACTGGCGTCATCCTCTCCGAGACCGTGGACCTGGCCTCCCGCTTCTCGACCGACGCCTCCGGGCGCTTCGTGAACGGTCTGCTGGCCCGCATCGCCAAGGAGGTCCGGGGCGGCGCAGAAGGCTCAGCCGAAGCGGCGGTCGAGGAGCCCGAGGAGCCGCTCGCTCCGCAGGTCGACGGTCTCATCATCGACCTGGACGGCGTCATCCGGCACTGGGACCCGGCCTACGGTCCCGAAGCCGACCGTCGCCTCGGCATCCCCGAGGGCACGCTGATGTCGGTCGCTCTCGAAGAGGACCGGCTCGCGCGGGTGGTCGACGGCCGCCTCCCCTTCGAGGCGTGGTGCGCGGAGGTGGGCGAGGAGATCGCGGCCCGCCATGGGGCCGAGCCGTCATCGGCGGCCGACGCCCTCGCCACCTCGACCTGGCAGATCGACCTCGCCGTGCTCGAGCTCGTCGAGGCCGTGCGTGACGTCGTGCCCGTGGCCCTGCTGTCGAACGCCAGCAGCCACCTGCAGCTCGACCTCGAGCTGTCTGGCATCACCGAGTCCTTCGACGCCGTGGTCGGGTCGGCCGACATCGGCGTGGCCAAGCCCGACGGAGGCGCCTTCGCGGCCGCCGCCGAGCGGATCGGCGTGCCCCTCGACAGGGTGCTGTTCGTGGACGACACGCTCTCTCATGTGGAGGCGGCCCGGGTGCTGGGGATGCGGGCCGAGCAGTTCACCGACCTCGAGCAGCTCCGCGACCTGCTCGTCGAGCTGCAGCTGCACCGTTGAGGCCCTCCACCGGGCCCATCCCGCTTCCGGATCCCGAGCTGCTCGACGGGTCCCTAGTGCTCCGTCCGTGGTCCGCGACGGACGGGCCCGAGCTCGTACGGGCGTGGGCCGACGACGAGGTGGCCCGATGGACCGGGGTGCCGGCCCGCCCCGACCTGGCTGCCGCAGCTCGATGGATCGCGGGCGACGCAGACCGACGCGCTCGCGGGCTGTCGCTCGACCTGGCCGTAGCCGTCGACGGCGCGGTCGGTGGGCGAGGTGGGGCTGGCCAGCTTCGACGCCACCATGCGCACCGCCGAGATCGGCTGGTGGGTGGCTTCTCGCCACCGGGGAGCGGGGCTGGCCACTCGGGCCGCGGCTCTGCTGGCCGGGTGGGCGGTCGCGGAGCTGTGCGTAGACGTCGTGCTGGCCCGCTGTGCGCCCGCCAACCCGGCCTCAGGTCGGGTGGCCCGCGCCGCGGGCTTCGATCTCCTCCATCGGGGCGACGACGCCGAGGTGTGGTGCTTCGGCGCCACCGCCGGTGCTACCCTCGGGCCCTGACCGTGAAGCGGGTCCCGTGAGGCCCGGACGGACAGGAAGGCGACCACTTGGCCGAACGCGAACGCCGCTCAACGCCCCCGTACGGGGGCGTTTTCGTTGCCCGGTCCCAGGTGATGGACGCCGATGACGTCCGCCGGGCCATCTGGCGGATGGCCCACGAGATCGTCGAGCGCAACCACGGGCTCGACGGCGTCGTCCTCGTCGGTCTCCAGACCGGCGGGGTTCTCATGGCCGAGGCGTTCGCCGAGGCCCTGAGCGAGATCGACGGCACCGAGGTGCCGGTGGGCACCCTCGACGTGGCCCTCTACCGCGACGACATCGGCATCCGCCCCGTCCTGCCCGAGGCCGTCACCGACATCCCGGTCGACCTCGACGGCTCCATCGTGGTGCTCGTCGACGACGTTCTCTTCACCGGCCGCACCATCCGAGCCGCCCTCGATGCCCTCAACGCCTACGGGCGGGTGCGAGCCGTCCAGCTGGCAGTCATGGTGGACAGGGGCCACCGGGAGCTGCCCATCCGCCCTGACTACGTGGGCAAGAACCTCCCGACCCGGCGCGACGAGATGGTCAACGTCAGCCCCAGCGGAGTGGACCTGGGCGAGCTCGTGAAGGAGGGTCGGTGAACCACCTCCTGTCCATCGCCGACCTCACCCCGGCCGACATCGACCAGCTCATGCGGCTCACCGACAGCTTCGCCGAGGTCAGCCGCCGGGCCATCCCGAAGGTGCCGGCCCTGCGGGGCAAGAACGTGGTCTGGCTCTTCTACGAGGACTCGACCCGCACCCGGCTGAGCTTCGAGCAGGCGGCCAAGCGCCTCTCGGCCGACACGATGACCTTCAGCGTGGGGTCGTCCTCGGTCAAGAAGGGGGAGTCACTCCGCGACACCGTCCTCACCATCGAGGCCATGGGAGTGGACGCCATCGTCGTCCGCCACGCGTCGGCCGGCGTGCCGTGGCAGATCGTCCGCTGGCTGGACGACCGGGTCAGCGTCGTCAACGCGGGCGACGGCTGGCACGAGCACCCGACCCAGGGGCTGCTCGACGCGTACACGATCCGCGAGCGCAAAGGGTCCCTCGACGGGCTGCGAATCGGGATCGTCGGCGACGTCAAGCACAGCCGCGTGGCCCGCTCCGACGTGCTCGCCTACACGGCGCTCGGCGCCGAGGTCACCCTCGTCGCCCCGCCCACGTTGCTCCCTCCCAGCGTCGAGGGCTGGCCTGTGCGCGTCAGCCACGACCTCGACGCCGTGCTCGGAGACCTCGACGTGGTGTACCTGCTGCGCATGCAGCGCGAGCGCATGACCGAGCACCTGGTGCCCAGCCTGCGCGAGTACACGGCTCGGTACGGCCTCACCCTCCGCCGGGTCGACGCGATGCGCGACGACGCCCTCGTCATGCACCCCGGGCCCATGAACCGGGGCGTCGAGATCAGCGCTGAGGTGGCCGACCTGCCCCGCTCGGTCATCGTCGACCAGGTCCGAAACGGGGTCGCCGTGCGGATGGCCGTCCTCTACCTCCTCCTCGGGGCGGGCGTCGACAAGGTGCTGCGCGCCGACTCGGTGGCCGAGCTGGAGACCGACCCCGGACCCGCACCCTCACTCCAGCTGGATCTCGAGCCCGAAGGAGCGCACCGCTGATGGCCACGACCGTGGTGAAGGGCGGGCGGGTCGTCGACGCCAGCGGCGACCGGGTCGGCGACGTGGTCATCGGCGACGACGGTCGCGTGACCTCCATCGGCGAGGGCCTGACGGCCGACCGGACGATCGACGCGAGCGGCTGCATCGTCGCCCCGGGTCTCGTGGACCTCCACAGCCACCTGCGTCAGCCCGGGCAGGAGGAGGCAGAGACCATCGAGACGGGCGCCCGAGCCGCGGCCCTCGGTGGCTACACGTGCATCCTCGCCATGCCCAACACGATCCCGGCCATCGACAGCGCGGGCATCGTGCGAGAGGTCCTCGAGCTGGCCGCGGGCGTCCCATGCGACGTGCGGACCTCGGGCGCCATCACCGTGGGCCGGGCGGGCGAGCAGCTGGCGCCCCTGGCCGAGATGGCATCGCTGGGAGTGCGCTTCTTCACCGACGACGGGGCCGGCGTGGCCGACGCCCGCCTCATGCGGCGAGCCCTCGAGTACGCGAGCGGGATCAAGGTCGACGGACACGGCGTCGTGCTGGCCCAGCACTGCGAGGACCCGGTGCTCTCGGCGGGCGGCCACATGCACGAGGGGGAGTGGTCCTCCCGGCTCGGGATCCCCGGTCAGCCGGCCGAGGCCGAGGAGCTGATGGTGCTGCGCGACCTCGCCCTGGCCCGTCTCACCGGGGCCCGCGTCCACTTCCAGCACCTGTCGACGGCTCGCTCGGTCGAGCTCGTCCGCGCCGCCAAGGCCGACGGCGCGGACGCAACGTGCGAGGCGACCACCCACCACTTCACGCTCACCCACGCCGAGTGCGCGAGCTATGACCCCGTGTTCAAGGTCAACCCGCCGCTGCGCACCGCCGACGACGTGGTCGCGGTGCGCGCCGGGCTGGCCGACGGCACGGTCGACTGCATCGCCACCGACCACGCGCCGCACACCCAGGAGGCGAAGGAGGCAGCCTTCGACCAGGCCCCACCCGGAATGCTCGGCCTCGAGACAGCCCTGGCCCTGGCCCTCACCGAGCTGGACCTGCCGATCATCGAGGTGCTGGCCCTGCTCTCGTGGCGACCGGCAGAGATCCTCGGGGTGGGCGACGAGCACGGCTCGATCGCCGTGGGCCGTCCCGCCAACCTGACGGTGATCGACCCGGAGCAGACCTGGACAGTCGACCCGGCTGCCTTCGCCAGCCGCAGCCGCAACTCGCCCTACGCCGGCCGCACCCTCCGCGGCAAGGTCCGCCACACGATCCTCCGCGGCGAGCCCGTCGTCGTGGACGGGGAGCCCCAACGATGAGCAATGCACTAGAGTGCATGACTATGCAGCCCCACCCCGCTTCTGTGCGCACGGAACCCCACCATCCGATGCCCCGTGCGCACAGAAGCAGTGAGGTCTGGGCATGACCGTGCGCGACGGGCTGCTGGTGCTGGCCGACGGGACGACGTTCGAGGGTGAGGCCATCGGCGCCGAGCCGACGCCCGCGGCGGCAGGAGAGGTCGTCTTCAACACGGTGCTCTCGGGCTACCAGGAGGTGCTGAGCGACCCGTCCTACGCCGGCCAGATCATCACCTTCACGTACCCTCACATCGGCAACTACGGCGTGAACCTGGCCGACTTCGAGAGCCGCCGGCCCTTCTGCCGCGGCATCGTGGTGCGCGACATGGCCCGGCGTCGGTCGAGCTGGCGCAGCGAGGCCGACCTGGACGCCCAGCTCCGCACCTACGGCATCCCGGGCATCGCGGGCATCGACACCCGCAAGCTGACGCGCCGCATCCGAGAGGTAGGCGCCATCCCCGGCGCCTTCGGGCCCCTCGACCTCGTCGACGAAGCCGGGCTCCTGGCCGCGGCCCAGGCTGAGCCTGGCACCGACGGCGTCGACCTGGTGGCCCAGGTGACGACCGGCTCGCCCTACAGGCTGGCCGACGGCACCCGCCCCTTGGTGGTGGCCTACGACTTCGGCATCAAGCGCACGATCCTCCACCACCTGTCCTCGTGGTTCGATGTCGAGGTCGTACCCGCGTCGACCAGCGCCGCCGACGTGCTCGCTCGCCAGCCTGCGGGCGTGTTCCTCTCCAACGGCCCGGGCGACCCGGCCACGGTTCCCTACGCGTCGGAGGCCATCGCCGGCCTGCTGGGCAACGTTCCCGTGTTCGGGATCTGCCTCGGCCACCAGCTGCTAGGTCGGGCCGTCGGCGCCGAGACCGTCAAGCTGTCCTTCGGGCACCACGGTGGCAACCACCCCGTCCGCAACCTCCGAACCGGCAAGGTCGAGATCACGAGCCAGAACCACAACTTCGCCGTGTCCGCCGACTCCCTCGCCGGGAAGGCCCACATGACCCACGTCAACCTGAACGACGGCGTGTGCGAGGGCCTGCGCCTCGACGACGGCTCTGCCTTCAGCGTGCAGCACCACCCCGAGGCGGGGCCTGGCCCCCACGACAGCGCCTACCTGTTCGAGGAGTTCGCGACGATGCTGGGCGTCACCGAGCGGCGCGAGGGCCCCGGTGGCTCGCCCGAGGCCGAGCAGGGCGTGGCCTGATGCCCCGCCGCGACGACATCGAGTCGATCCTCCTCATCGGAGCTGGGCCGATCGTGATCGGCCAGGCCTGCGAGTTCGACTACTCCGGTACCCAGGCCTGCAAGGTCCTGAAGGAGGAGGGCTACCGCGTCATCCTGGCCAACTCGAACCCGGCCACGATCATGACCGACCCCGAGTTCGCCTCCGCCACATACGTGGAGCCGCTCGACGTCGACATCCTCTGCCGCATCATCGATCGCGAGAAGCCCGACGCCGTGCTGCCCACCCTCGGCGGGCAGACGGCGCTCAACCTGGCCATGCAGCTCGTCGAGCGCGGTGCCGTGGGAACGCCGGGCACGCCCGAGCTGATCGGCGCCAACGCCGAGGCCATCCGCACGGCTGAGGACCGCGAGGCGTTCAAGGAGGCCATGCAGGGCATCGGCCTCGAGGTGCCCGTCAGCGCGGTGGCCCACTCGCTCGATGAGGCCCGCGACGTCGTGGGCGGCATCGGGCTGCCCGTGGTCATCCGCCCCGCATACATCCTGGGCGGCAAGGGAACTGGGATCGCCTCGACGCCACGCGAGTTCGAGACGATGGCCGAGATCGGTCTGGCCGCGAGCCCGATCGGCGAGATCCTCATCGAGCGATCCATCGCAGGTTGGAAGGAGTACGAGCTCGAGGTGATGCGGGACCACGCGGACAACTGCGTGATCATCTGCTCGATCGAGAACCTGGACCCGATGGGGGTGCACACCGGCGACTCGATCACGGTGGCGCCGGCCCAGACCCTCTCCGACGTCGAGTACCAGCTCATGCGTGACGCCGCCTTCGCCTGCATCCGCCGGGTCGGCGTGGAGACGGGCGGCTCGAACGTGCAGTTCGCCCTCAACCCGGCCGACGGGCAGATGGTCATCATCGAGATGAACCCACGCGTGTCACGGTCCTCGGCCCTGGCTTCGAAGGCCACCGGCTTCCCGATCGCCAAGATCGCGGCCAAGCTCGCCGTCGGCTACACGCTCGACGAGATCCAGAACGACATCACCAAGGCCACCCCGGCCAGCTTCGAGCCGGTGATCGACTACGTCGTCACGAAGGTGCCCCGCTGGGCCTTCGAGAAGTTCCCCGGCTCACCCGGGGTGCTGGGCACGTCGATGCAGTCCGTCGGCGAGGCCATGGCCATCGGCCGCACGTTCCCCGAATCCCTCCAGAAGGCCATGCGGTCCCTCGAGCTGGGCCGCTTCGGCCTGGCCTGCGACCCGGCGGAGCAGGCGCTCGACGCGCTCGACGACGAGGAGCTGCTCCGGCGGGCCGCCATCGGCACGCCTGACCGCCCATTCCAGCTCGAGGCCGCACTGAGGCGCGGCATCACCGTCGAGGTGCTGGCCGAGCGGACGAAGGTCGACCCGTGGTTCCTCGACCAGATCCTGGCCATCATCGAAGAGCGCAGCGTCCTCGCCGAGACGGGCTTCGCGGGAATGGACCGTCGGGCCTGGCGCCGGGCCAAGCGGCTCGGCTTCTCCGATGCCCAGCTCGGATGGCTGTGGTCGGTGCCCGAGGCTGACGTCCGCGCCGCTCGCCTGGCGGCGGGGGTGCGGGTCACCTTCAAGACCGTCGACACCTGTGCGGGGGAGTTCGAGGCTCAGACGCCGTACCACTACTCGACCTACGAGGACGAGGACGAGGTCACCCACTCCGGCCGCAAGAAGGTCCTCATCCTCGGCTCGGGCCCGAACCGCATCGGGCAGGGCATCGAGTTCGACTACTGCTGCGTGCACGCCAGCTTCGCCTTGGCCGAAGCTGGCTTCGAGACGGTGATGCTCAACTGCAACCCCGAGACCGTCTCGACCGACTACGACACCTCGGATCGCCTCTACTTCGAGCCCCTCACCCTGGAGGACACCCTCAACGTCATCGAGGCCGAGCAGGGCTCCGGCGAGCTGGTCGGCGTCATCGTGGGGCTGGGCGGTCAGACGCCGCTCAAGCTGTCGGGCCAGCTCCCGGCCGGGCTCGTGCTCGGCACGTCTCCCGACTCGATCGACCTGGCCGAGGACCGGGAGCGGTGGAACGCGCTCTGCGCCCGCCTCGAGATCCCGCAGCCGGCCGGGGGCACGGCGAGCACCTTGGCGGAGGCCGCGGCCATCGTGGCCAAGATCGGCTACCCGGTGCTCATGCGTCCGTCGTACGTGCTGGGCGGGCGGGCCATGGAGATCGTCTACGACGACGAGTCGCTGCGCGCGGCGATGGACCACCTGGCCCTCTTCGGGAGCCTCGGCAAGGAGGGCGGCCTCTCGGCTGAGCGTCCGGTGCTGATCGACCGCTTCCTCGAAGACGCCACCGAGGTCGATGTCGACGCCATCCGCGACCACACCGGCGACGTCATCATCGGTGGGCTCATGGAGCACGTCGAAGAAGCAGGCGTGCACTCCGGCGACTCGGCCTGCGCCATCCCGCCGTACTCCCTCTCAGCGGACACCGTCGCCGTGATCGAGATGCACACCCGGGCCATCGCCGAGGCCCTCGGCGTCGTCGGACTGATCAACGTGCAGTACGCCGTGAAGGCCAACCAGGTCTTCGTCATCGAGGCCAACCCTCGGGCCAGCCGCACCGTCCCGTTCGTGGCCAAGGCCACTGGGGTTCCGCTCGTGAAGGTGGCCGCCCGCGTCATGGTCGGGGCCACGCTCACCGAGCTGCGCGCCGAGGGGCTGCTCAACGCCCCGGCCCCCGGGGGCTACGTCGCGGTCAAGGAGGCCGTGCTCCCGTTCAACCGGTTCCCAGATGCTGACTCGGTGCTCGGCCCCGAGATGCGCAGCACGGGTGAGGTGATGGGCATCGACACGACCTTCGGCCTGGCCTTCGCCAAGAGCCAGCTGGCCGCCGGCGATCGTCTCCCCGCGTCTGGCTGCGTGTTCATGTCGCTCGCCGACCGCGACAAGGTGGCGGGCGCCGACGCAGCCCGGCGCTTCGTCGATGCCGGCTTCACGATCGCCGCGACAGCCGGCACCGCCGATGCCCTCGACCGGGCCGGCATCCCCGTCACCACCCGGGTGGCCAAGGTGGGCGAGCCGACCGGAACCGACGCGGTCGAGCTCATCTCCTCCGGCAAGGTCGACCTGGTCGTGAACAGCCCGAGGGGCCGGGGCGCCAGGGCCGACGGGGCCCACATCCGGGCCGCGGCTGCCTTGCAGGGCATCCCGTGCCTCACGACCGCCGCGGCCGCGCTGGCCGCGGCCAGCGGGATCGTGGACTGGGCCGCCCACGAGCTGCGGGTGCGCACCCTGCAGGAGTTCCACGCCGGCATCGACCGGGATCAGCCCAGGTTGCCACTCGACACATGAGGCGGGCTCGGGCGGACGTCGTCGACCTGACCACCGTGGTCGGGTCGCTCACCTTGCCGAACCCGATCATGACGGCGTCGGGCACCGCCGGCCACGGCGCCGAGCTAGCCCCCTACTTCGACCTCGCGGGCCTCGGCGCCATCGTCGTGAAGTCGCTCTCGGCCGAGCCGTGGGCCGGGAACCCGCCCCTCCGCGTCCACGAGACCAGCGGTGGGATGATCAACAGCGTCGGCCTCCAAGGCCCCGGCGTGGCGGCCTGGCTCGAGCACGACCTGCCCCCGCTGGTCGCCGCAGGGGCCCGCGTGGTGGCCTCCATCTGGGGGAGGAGCGTGGCTGAGTACGAGGCCGCCGCTCGGCTCCTGGCCGACGCGCCGGCAGCCGTCGTCGCCGTCGAGGTCAACCTCTCCTGCCCCAACACCGAGGCAGCCCGCGACCTGTTCGCCCACAGCGAGTCGGCCACCGCTGATGCGATGGCTGCAACCGCGGTCTGCGGCCGGCCTCGCTGGGCCAAGCTGAGCCCGAACGTGACCGACCTCGTGCCCATCGCGGCCGCGGCCCAGGCCGCCGGGGCGGAGGCCGTGACCCTCGTGAACACCGTCCTGGGCATGGCCATCGACCCAGAGACCGGGGCCTACCGCCTCGGGTCGGGCGCCCGGGGCGGCGGCCTGTCCGGACCCGCCATCCACCCGGTCGCCGTCCGGGCCGTGCACGACGTGCACGCCGCCCTCCCCGACCTGCCGATAGTCGGGGTCGGCGGAGTGGCCTGCGGGGCCGACGCGGCGGAGCTCCTGTTGGCCGGGGCGTCGGCCGTGCAGGTCGGCACTGCCACCTTCGCCGATCCCAGAGCCCCCGCCCGGATCCTGACCGAGCTGACCGCATGGGCCGCCCGCACCGGCCGCATCTCGATCGCCACCACGGTGGGCGCCGCCCACCAGAAGGAGACCACGTCATGACTGCAGCCGAGGTCCCGGAGGTCGTGCGGGCGCAGCTCGCGATCTCTCTCGACGTGGACGATGCCGTCGCCGCGCTTCGCCTGGCCAAGGAGCTGCGCCCCTGGTTCGGGGTGGCCAAGGTGGGACTCGAGCTGTACAGCGCAGCGGGGCCCGACATCGTGGGCGCTCTCACGGAGATGGGGTTCGAGGTGTTTGCCGACCTCAAGTTCCATGACATCCCCACCACGGTGGGCCGGGCGGCGCGCGTCGTGGGCGCGCTGGGCGCCAGCTACCTGAACTTCCACGCGGCAGGCGGCACCGCCATGCTGGCGGCCGGGGTCGAGGGGCTCGTCGCCGGGGCCGAGGGAGCGGGCCTGCCGGCACCGGTGGCGCTGGCCGTCACGGTCCTCACCAGCGAGGCCGAGGCGCCCCACGAGCTGCTCATGGCCCGGGTCCGCGCTGGCATCGATGGGGGCTGCGGCGGCGTCGTGTGCGCGGCCACCGACGTGGCGGCGGTCAAGGCCGAGTGCGCCGATCTGGTCGCCGTGGTGCCTGGCATCCGACCGCCCGGAACCCCCGTTGACGATCAGGCCCGAATGGGAACGCCCGCCGAGGCCATCGCCGCCGGCGCCGACATCCTCGTGATCGGGCGGGCCGTCACAGCCACCGACGACCCAGCGGCGGCAGCGGCCGCGATCGCGGCGTCGCTCAGCGTCTGAGCAGGGGGCCGGCGCCCGCTTGCGCGCATGGGCGCGCGAAGTAGGGTGCGCGCCATGCCGCAGCCTCCCGTCCTCACCCCCGAGCAGCGCGAGCAGGCCCTGGCCAAGGCGGCCCTGGCCCGCCGGGCCCGAGCCGAGCTCAAGGAGAAGCTGAAGATGGGCTCGATCACGCTCTCCGAGCTGCTCGCCCAGTCGGGCTCCGACGACCACATCGGCAAGATGAAGGTGCTGGCCGTCATCGAGGCCCTGCCGGGCGTGGGCAAGGTCAAGGCCCGGCGCACGATGGAGGAGATCGGGATCGCCGACACCCGCCGCGTCCGCGGTCTGGGCGAGCAGCAGCGCAAGGCGCTCCTCGACGCGTTCAGCTGAGCTGACCGCCACTTGCTGATCACCATCTCCGGGCTTCCCGGCTCCGGCACGACGACGGTGTCGCGCCTCGTCGCCGACGAGCTCGGCCTCGAGCGCGTCCCGGGCGGAGAGGTGTTCCGCCAGCTGGCCACCGAGGCTGGGATGTCGCTGGCCGAGTTCGGGGCCCACGCCCAGGACAACCCGGAGATCGACATCGAGCTCGACCGTCGGCTCACGGAACGGGCTGCGGAGGGGGACTGCGTCATCGAGTCGCGCTTGGCCGGCTGGCTCACGCACCGGGCCGGGCTGTCGGCCGTGCGGGTGTGGGTCGACTGCAGCGAGCAGATCCGGGCCGAGCGGGTGGCGGCGCGCGACGGGACCACCGTGGGCCAGGCCCTCGACGACAACCGGGCTCGGGCCGCCCTCGAGCACGCCCGCTATCTGGCTGTCTACGAGATCGACCTGTCCGACCGCTCCGCCTACGAGGTGGTCCTCGAGTCCACGAACGCCCCGGCCTCCGACCTGGCCGACCAGATCACCGCCGCCGCCCGCGCCGCGGACTGACCCACCGCTCGGGGATTCCCGTATCGGCCAACGCCGCTGGTACCATCCCTTGTCCCCATCGAGCTAAGGAACCTCACATGGCGTCGCGCCACGACACGATGATGACCCCCCCGATCGAGGGCCTCCTCGAGCGGGCTGGCTCCAAGTTCACGCTGGTCACACTGGGCGCCAAGCGAGCCCGGCAGATCAACTCGTACTACGGCCAGCTCTCAGAGGGGCTCGGCACGGTCGTGCCCCCGCAGGTGACCTCCTCGGCCCGCAAGCCGCTGTCGATCGCCTTCGAGGAGATCGACGCCGACAAGATCCTCGGTGTGTGGCCCGAGCCCGAGGCCGACGTCGAAGACGACGCGACCGAGGACGCCGAGCCGGCCGAGTAGGGCCCGCTCCGCCGTTCCACCCATGGGCGTCGAGGGCAAGCGCATCGTCCTCGGCGTATCCGGGGGGATCGCCGCGTACAAGGCGGTCGAGCTGTGCCGTCGTCTCGTCGACGCGGGCGCCCACGTGGTCCCCGTCCTCACCGAGGGTGCGTTGCACTTCATCGGCCGCACCACGTTCGATGCCCTGGGCTCTGAGCGGGCCTGGACCTCGCTCTGGGACGACCAGCACCCGATCCCGCACACTCACCTGGGCCAGACCGCCGACCTCGTGCTCGTCGCCCCGGCCACGGCTCGCGTGCTCGGTCTGTACGCCGCGGGGATCAGCGATGACCTGCTCTTGAACACCTTGATCGCCACCCGGGCGCCCGTCGTCGTCTGCCCGGCCATGCACACGGAGATGTGGGAGCACCCGGCGGTGCAGGACAACCTGCGCCTGCTGCGCAGCCGTGGCGTGCACGTCGTCGAGCCGGGCGTGGGGCGCCTGGCCGGTGGTGACGTCGGCGCGGGACGTCTGGCCGAGCCCGAGGACGTGATCGCCGCGGTCGAGGGGATCCTCGCCGGGACGGGCTCGAACCCCCGGCAGGACCTGGCCGGGCTGCGAGCGATAGTGACCGCCGGGGGCACCCGCGAGCCCATCGACCCGGTGCGCTTCATCGGCAACCGGTCCTCCGGCAAGCAGGGCCACGCGGTGGCCGAGGAGGCCGCGTCCCGCGGCGCCAAGGTCACCCTCGTCACCACCACCACCCTGCCCGCCTCGGCAGGCATCGACGTCGTGCGCGTCGACACAGCGGCCGAGATGGAGCACGCAGTGCTGAGCCGCAGCGACGACGCCCAGCTCGTGGTCATGGCGGCCGCCGTGGCCGACTTCCGGCCCGTGAACGTGGCGGGCAGCAAGATCAAGAAGGCGGGCGGCCTGCCCGACGTCACGCTGGAGCCGACCGTCGACATCCTGGCCGCCCTCGGCGCCCGTCGGCGCCCGGGTCAGACGATCGTGGGCTTCGCGGCGGAGACCGATGACCTGAGGGCCAACGCGGCCGAGAAGCTGACCCGCAAGGGCATCGACCTCATCGTGGCGAACGATGTATCTGCCCCCGGCGTCGGCTTCGAGCACGACACCAACGCTGTGGTCATCCTCGATGCCGCCGGCGGCGCGGCAGAGGTCCCCCTCACCGACAAGCGGGCCATCGCCCGTGCCATCCTCGACGCAGTCTCAACCTCAAGGAGCGATCCGTGACCCGCCAGTGGACCTTCACCTCGGAGTCCGTGACCGAAGGCCATCCCGACAAGATGGCCGACCAGATCTCTGACTCCATCCTCGACGCCATCCTGGCCGAGGACCCGATGGCCCGGGTGGCGTGCGAGACCATGGTCACCACTGGCCTCGCCATCGTGGCGGGGGAGATCACCACGACCGCCTACGTCGAGATCCCCTCCATCGTCCGCGAGACGATCAAGTCGATCGGCTACGACCGCGAGTCGGTCGGCTTCGACGGCAACACGTGCGGAGTGATGACCTCCATCGACCCGCAGTCGCCCGACATCGCCCAGGGCGTCGACACCGCGCTCGAGACCCGCACCGGTGCGTCCGGCGAGGACATCCTCAACAGCCAGGGCGCGGGCGACCAGGGGATGATGTTCGGCTACGCCTGCGACGAGACCGACGACCTCATGCCCATGCCGATCTGGATGGCGCATCGACTGGCTCACCGCCTGGCCGAGGTCCGCAAGGCCGGCATCCTCCCGTACCTCCGTCCCGACGGTAAGACACAGGTCACGGTGGAGTACGAGGACAACAAGCCTGTCCGGATCAGCACGGTGCTGATCTCCACTCAGCACCAGCCGGGGCTGGACGCGGAGACCCTCATCAAGCCGGATCTGATCGAGCACGTGATCAACCCGCTCCTTCCGGCCGACGTCGACACGTCCGACCTGCGGGTGCTCGTCAACCCGACCGGCACCTTCGAGCTGGGCGGACCGCACGCCGACTGCGGGCTGACCGGGCGCAAGATCATCGTCGACACCTACGGCGGGGCCGCTCGCCACGGTGGCGGCGCCTTCTCGGGCAAGGACCCGTCCAAGGTCGACCGCTCGGCGGCCTACGCCGGGCGCTGGGTGGCCAAGAACGTGGTCGCGGCCGGTGCCGCCGCCCGCTGCGAGGTGCAGGTGGCCTACGCCATCGGCGTGGCCCAGCCCGTCTCGATCATGGTCGAGACCTTCGGTAGCGAGACGGTCGACCCGGACCAGATCGTGGCCGCCGTGCGCGACGTCTTCGACCTTCGCCCGGCAGCCATCGTCCGCGACCTCGACCTGCGTCGGCCGATCTACCGCAAGACCGCGGCCTACGGTCACTTCGGCCGCAACGACAAGGACCTCACCTGGGAGCACACGACCCGGGTCGATGACCTGAAGTCCGCGCTGGGCCTGTGACCCAGCTGGTCGTCCGCGTCCTCCCGGACGTGCCGGCCATCGACAAGACGTTCGACTACCTGGTCCCGGAGCCGCTCCGGGACCAGGTGCGCGTCGGAGACGTGGTGCGCATCCAGCTCCACGGCCGGCGGGTGGGCGGCTGGGTGACCGAGGTCGGGGTCGAGCCGCCTCCGGACGTCACGCTGCGCCCCCTGGCCAGGCGCAGCGGCCTGGGCCCACCACCGGAGCTCCTCGAGCTGGCCGATTGGGCCGCGTGGCGGTGGGCGGGCCGGCGGGCCTCGTTCCTGCGGACCGCCTCTCCCGAGCGGGTGGTGGCCTCGCTGCCGGCCGTCCCGGCGCCGACGCGGTCGTCGCCCTCCACCGGCCCCTTGACGAGCTCGGCCCTGGCCCTGCCGCGGTCGGTGCTGCGGCTGCCCCCGTCGGCCGACCTCGCCAACGTGGCCGCCGCGGCAGCGGCGCTGGGCCCCGCCCTCATCCTCTGCCCCACTGCGGCTCAGGCCCACCGGGTGGCCACCCGCTTGCGCCAGGCCGGCACCCCGATCGCCGTCCACCCGCAGGACTGGGCGCGCGGGGCGGCCGGGACCACGGTCGTGGGCACGAGGGCGGCCGCATGGGCTCCGGTGGCCGGCCTGGCTGCCGTGGTCGTGCTCGACGAGCACGACGAGGCCCACCAGCAGGAGCAGGCCCCGACCTGGCACGCCCGCGACGTCGCGGCTGAGCGAGCGGCGCGCGCGGGAGCGCCGTGCGTGCTGACCTCGCCCAGCCCGACCCTGGAGGCCTTGGCGTGGGGCCAGCTCCTCGTGCCCGACCGGTCCCGGGAGCGGGCGGGCTGGCCCGTGGTCGAGGTGGTCGACCGCAGAGACGAGGACACAGGCCGAGCGGGGCTGTTCTCACCGTCCCTGGTTCGCCTGCTGCGCAGTGAGGCACGCGTGCTGTGCGTGCTCAACCGCACGGGCCGGTCGCGCCTGCTCGCCTGCCGGGCGTGCTCGGAGCTGGCCCGCTGCGCTGCGTGCGATGCGGCCGTGGACCAGCCCGAAGGGGACCTGGTCTGCCGCCGCTGTGGCACCACGCGCCCAGCCGTGTGCCTGGTGTGCGGAGCGAGCGGCTTCAAGAACCTGCGGGCCGGGGTGAGCCGCGTGCGCGAGGAGCTGGAGGCGCTCGTGGGCGAGCCGGTGGCGGAGCTCACCGCCGCGTCAGAGGCCGACGCAGCCTCGACGCGGGTCGTGGTGGGCACTGAGGCGGTCCTGCAGCGCATCGAACGGGCCGAGGCCGTCGCCTTCCTCGACCTCGATCAGGAGCTGCTCGCCCCGCGCTACCGGGCCGCGGAGCAGGCCTTCGCCCTCGTCGTGCGGGCCGCCCGGGTGGTGGGGGCGTCGGGTCCGCCGCAGTCGGGTCGGTCCGCGGGGCGCCTGCTCCTCCAGACCCGGCTCCCCGAGCACGAGGTCGTGCAGGCGGCCCTCCATGCCGAGCCGTCGCCGCGTGGCCGACGCCGAGCGGGAGCGCCGTCAGCTCCTGCGCTTCCCGCCGTTCTCGGCCCTGGCCGAGCTCTCCGGGCCGGCGGCGGCGGAGTATGTCGCCGCCTTGGGGCGCCCCGCTGGCGTCGAGGTGGCAGAGCTGGCTGCAGGGCGCTGGCTCCTCCGAGCCGCCGACCACGTCACCCTCTGCGACGCCCTGGCCCAGGTCGACCGCCCTCCCGGTCGGCTCCGCCTCGAGGTCGACCCACTGCGGGTCTAGCCAGACGCCCCGACCCGCCCCACTCACCACCCACCCACCCAGGTTCGCAACTGGGGTTCGAAGTGGTCGGTTCCTGTACTGCTTCGCACCCCGGTTGGGTCGAAGAGGGGTGCCGTCGAGCTCAGTAGTGGGTGGTGGACCAGGGGGCCGTGGGCGTGGCGAGGAGCACCGAGAGCCGGTCCACCGC
The DNA here is from genome assembly GCA_963846555.1 of uncultured Microthrixaceae bacterium. GTDB lineage: Bacteria > Actinomycetota > Acidimicrobiia > Acidimicrobiales > VFJN01 > VFJN01. Next base: position 2,028,324 of record CAWJWI010000004.1, on the reverse strand, counting down.
ACCAGCAACGAGCTCGGTGACGAGGCCGGCGTCGGCCAGCCTCCGGGCGGTGTGGCCGCCGAAGTACAGGGCGCTCAGCGTGCCCACCGACATGGTCACCTCGGCCGGCTCCTCGGTCGCCGTCGCCGACCCTGAGTCGGGGCCCAGCTCGATGGCCCAGCGCCCGCCGGCGTAGCCCTGCGAATCCTCGACCTGGATGATGCTGCGACCGGGGGCAGGCGAGCGACGGGCCTGGAAGGCGGCCGGCACGTCCAGGAGGCGAGCCCAGATCGCGTCCGACCGCTCCAGCTGCACGGCGGCCCGACCGTCGGTGAGGAGGAAGGGGAGAGGGTCGTCCACGGCGCGCAGGGGGGCCTTCACGGTGGTGACCCAGTCGAGGGCACAGAGATGGCGCCACAGCTCGCGCTCGGCCTCGACCGTCTCGCCGACGAGCATGTCCACCTCGGCCGTCCCGTTGGGCCGGTTGTTCCGCCACCCCTCGGTGACGTTGTAGGCGACGGCCCCTCGCACGGTCCCGCTGTCGTCCCGCCACAGCGCGCCCCGACGTCGCCCGGCCTCGACGGTGCTTCCTGGCCACTGCTCGGCGCCGGACATGCGCTCCCACACCAGGGGTTGCTTGCGGCGGAGCGAACCGGGTGTGCGCAGCCAGCGGGCGTCGTGGATGCGCTCCAGCTCGGGCTGGAGGTCAGTCGGTGTGACGAGGTCGATGCTCCCGGTGGCCGGAGCGAGGAAGTGGGCGGAGGTCGCATCGATCTCGAAGGCGCACGCGTCCATGGCCGGGCCGTAGCCGAACCGCTCGTAGATGGGCCACTCGGCTGCGACGAGGAGGGCGATCGGCACGCCGGCCCGGTGGACGTCGGCCAGCTGGGCGGCCATGAGCCGCGACAGCAGCCCCTGCCGGCGGTGTGTGGAGCGCACCGCGACCGCCGTCACGCCGGCGGCGGGCAGCGAACCGCCTGGCACCTTCACGTCGTCGGCGAACCAGCGGACGACGCCGAGCACGGAGCCGTCGGCCCCGAACGCACCGTGGCACTCCCGGGGCTGCCACATGGCGCCCCAGCCGCTGAGCACCTCGTCGCTCGTCGAACCGAGCATGGCCACCGAGACCACGCGAAGCGCTGCGGGCATGTCGTCTGAGGTCAGCGAGCGGATCTCGGCGTCGGCCATGGGCTGGAAACCTACGCCTGCCCCGGGCCCGGGCCCTCGGTGTTTCAGCTCGGTCGCGGAGCGTCGGCCCAGCTCTGTCGGCGGGCCTCGTAGAGAGCGATCGACGCCGCCGTGGCCACGTTCAGCGAGCCGACCCGGCCGAGCAAGGGGAGGAACGCGACGTCGTCGCAGGCGGCGAGGGTGGCCGACGCGCAGGCCGCGGTCCTCGTGGCCCACCATCACGCAGGTCGCCGGGCCGAGCGCCAGCTCGTGGAGGGGCACGGCACCGTCGGCCAGCTCGATGCCCACCACGCGATACCCGGCGGCCTTGGCCGCGTCGACGGCGGCTGCTGCGTCGCTGACGCGGTGGAAGGTGAGGTAGCGGTCGGTGCCCAGCGCCGTCTTGGCCGACCTTGGTGTCGGTGGGCTCCGGCGTCCGGCCGGCCAGCCACACGTCGTCCACCCGCAGGGCGGCGGCCGTGCGGATGATCGCGCCCACGTTGAAGGGGCCCTGCACGTCGTCGAGCACGAGGGCGAGGCGGTCCTCGGTGCGGCGGCGCCACTCGCGGTGGAGGCGCTTCATGCCGGTGCCGTCGAGCTGCTTCACGCTCGGGTGACCTCGAGGAGGCGGTAGCCCGTCGCGCGAGCTCAGGCGGGTCGTGGCCCAGCCCTGCTCGTCGAGCCAGCGGGTCAGCGAGTCGGCGCCGAGGTGCTTCTGGACCACGAGCAGGGCCCGGCCGGTCGGCGTGAGTCGGGCGAGCCAGCCGAGGAGCAGGTCGTGAAGGGCCGGCTTTCCCATGCGGATCGGCGGGTTGGACCAGATGAGGTCGACCGCCAGCTCGCCCGGGACGGACTCGGGGGCGGCGACGCGCACGTTGGCCAGTCCGAGCGCAGCTGCGTTGGCGGCGCACAGCTCGCGTGCCCGGGCGTTGACGTCGACCGCCCAGACGGTGGCCCCCGGCGCCCGCGCCGGCCAGGGTGCAGGCGATGGGCCCGTAGCCGCAGCCGAGGTCGACGAAGGTCCCTCGTGCGGGCGGGGCCGGCGCCTCGAGGAGGAGGTACTTGGTGCCAGGGTCGACCCGGTCGCCCGAGAAGACGCCGCGGTCGGTGGCGAGGGTCAGTGATCGGTCAGGCAGGTCGAGGCGCACCTGCCCGGGCGAGGACGGAGCGCTCGGGACGGCATCGAAGTAGTGGCCCGCAGCGTCACCCATCGCGGTGAACCTACCGGCGCAGCGGGCTCGGACCATCGGAGCTTCGTCGAGGTCCGGATATCCTGGCCCCGTGACCGCGCCCTATGAGATCCGGCTGATCGGCGACCCCGTGCTCCGGCAGCGGGCGGCCGAGATCACCGACGTCGACGGCAAGCTGGTGCGCCTGGCCGACGACATGGTCGACACCATGTACGACGCCCCCGGCATCGGCCTGGCCGGCCCGCAGGTCGGCGTGCAGAAGCGGATCTTCGTGTACGACGTCGGAGACGGCCCGCTGACGTCATCAACCCGAGATCGTCGAGTCGCGCGGCGAGTGGGCCTACGAAGAGGGCTGCCTGTCGATCCCGGGCCTGGCGTTCGAGCTCGTGCGGCCCAAAGAGGTCCACCTCATGGGGTACGACCTCGACGGCAACGAGCTGTCGATCGAGGCCGACGAGCTCCTCGCCCGCTGCTTCCAGCACGAGCTGGACCACCTCGACGGCGTGCTCTACCTCGAGCGCCTCGATGCCGACGACCGCAAGGCGGCCATGCAGCATCATCCGCGAGCAGAGGCTGACCGCCGCCGATCTGGCCGAGGCCGAGGTCGCGGCCCCGCCTGCGGGCCGCGCCGGCTTCAGCCTCCGCTGACTGCCCCCTGGTGACGATTGCCGCACCGCCCTCGGGGCGGCCCCGCCGCCTGGTCTACCTCGGTACGCCCGAGCTGGCCGTCGCGTCCGCTCCGAGCCCTCGTGACGGCCGGGTTCGAGATCGCCCTGGTCGTCTCGCAACCCGACCGTCGGCGTGGGCGGGGGAGCGGGATGTCCCCGTCCCCGGTGAAGGCGGCCGCCCTGGAGCTGGGTCTCCCGGTCACCGACTCCGTCGACGACGTGCTCGACGCTGAGCGTCGACCTAGGTGTCGTGGTGGCCTTCGGGCGCATCATCAAGCCGCACGTCCTCGAGGCCGTGCCCATGGTCAACCTCCACTTCTCGCTCCTGCCCCGCTGGCGTGGAGCGGCGCCGGTGGAGCGGGCCATCCTGGCCGGCGACGAGCGCACCGGCGTCGACCTGATGGTGGTGGAGGAGGGCCTCGACACCGGAGGCATCTACGACCGGGCCGAGCTGTCCATCGGGTCCGACGACACGCTCGACGACCTGCGGGCGCGCCTCGTGGAGGCGGGTACGGCGCTGCTGGTCGAGAGCCTCGACGAGGGGCCTGGGCGACCGGTGCCCCAGGAGGGCGAGCCGGCTGACGCCGCCAAGATCGCGCCGACGAGCTGCACATCGACTGGAGCTGCCCGGCCCAGGACGTCCACCGACTCGTGCGGGTCGGCGGCGCGTGGACGACCCACGAGGGCAGGCGCCTGAAGGTGTGGCGCACCGACGTGCCCCCGACCGGTGACGGTCCCAAGGTGCCCGCTGGCGATGGACCGGTGGAGCTGGTCGAGGTGCAGCCCGAGGGCAAGGCGCGCATGGCGGCGACGGCGTGGGCCAACGGCGCCCGCTGGGCCGACGGCGACGGGCTGGGCTCGTGACGTCAGTGCGCCCCGCTCGCCTGCTCGCCCTCGACGCGCTCGACCGCATCGACCCGGGCGGGGCCTACGCCAACCTGCTGCTCCCCGAGCTGCTGGGCCGCAGCGGCCTGGCCCCGCGCGATCGCCACTTCGTCACCGAGCTCGTCTACGGCACCACCCGGATGCGTCGGGCGTGCGACTTCCTCGTCGACCGCTTCCTCACCCGCGACCTCGAGCCCCGGGTCCGCAACGCGCTGCGCCTCGGCGCCTACCAGCTGCACTTCCTCGGCATGGCGCCCCACGCCGCGGTGGGGGAGACGGTCGAGGCGGCGCCCAAGGCGGCCCGCGGCCTGGTCAACGCGGTGCTCCGCCGGGTGTCGGCCAACCCGATCATCTGGCCCGACGACGCCACCCGCCTCAGCTACCCCGACTGGATCGTCGAGCGCGCTCACCGCCGACCTCGGTGCACGAGGATGCGGTCGCCGCCCTCGAGGTGATGAACACCGCGCCCACCGGTGACCGAGCGCGACGACGGCTACGTCCAGGACCTGGCCTCGCAGTGGGTGGCCGAGGCGGTCGAGGCGCAGCCGGGGGAGCGCGTCGCCGACCTGTGCGCCGCGCCCGGCGGCAAGGCCACCCTCCTCGCCGCCGCTGGCGCGATGGTCGTGGCCGCGGACATCCGCAAGAAGCGAGTCGGCCTCGTCGCCGACAACGTCCGAGCCGGCGTCCCGATGCACCTGCGTCGTGGCCGACGGCGCTCGCCCCCCGTTTCGCCGAGGCCCCTTCGACCGGGTGCTGATCGACGCGCCGTGCTCCGGGCTCGGGACGCTCCGTCGCCGCGCCCGACGCCCGGTGGCGGATCGACGCTGCCGCGCCCGAGCGCCTGGCCGCCGTGCAGCGCGCGCTCGTCGACGCCGCGGCCGAGCTCGTCCGCCCCGGCGGCCGGCTCGTCTACTCGGTGTGCACCCTCACCGACGCCGAGTCCCTCGCCATCGACGACCACCTCGCCGGCACCCGTCCGGATCTCGTCGCCGAGCCTCCGCCGACGGGCCCCTGGCAGCCGCGCGGCCGCGGCGCCCGCCTCCTCCCGCAGACCGCCGACACCGACGGCATGTACCTCCTCCGCCTCCGTCGCCCCACCTGAGGTTGGGGGCATGGGGGTCCTCCGGGGGCACCGTGGCGCCCCCAACCTGCGCCACACCTCGGGCGGTGCCGGCGGCGGGGCAGACTCCGTGCATGGCGCTGCTGGCGAAGGTGATCACGGTGTCCGACGGCGTGGCGGACGGGCACGCGGGAGGACCGATCGGGCGTGGCCCTGGCCGACCGCCTGGCTGCGCGACGGGTTCGAGGTCGTGGACCGCGTCGTGCACGGCCGACGGGGTCGAGGAGGTGGCGACCGCGCTGCGCGCGGCGTGCGAGGGCTTCGCCGGTCTCGTCGTCACCACCGGCGGCACCGGGCTTCGGGCCGCGCGACCTCACGCCGGAGGGCACGGCCGCCGTGCTCGACCGCGAGGCGCCCGGGCTGGCCGAGGCCATGCGCCTGGTCAGCCCGCTCGGTCGCCTGTCGCGGGCGTCGGGCCGGCACCGATCGGCGCCGCGCTCGTCCTGAACACGCCGGGGTCGACGAAGGGGTGCGTCGAGTGCCTCGACGGCCGTGCTCGACGTCGTGCCCCACGCCCTGGACCTGCTCGGCGGGGGGCGTCCCCACTGAACGGGGATCGACAAGAACTAGAACGTGTTCTAGTTTGGTAGCCTGAGAGCACAACTGAGAAGCCCTCGCGGGGTTGGGTGGAAGTCCCGACCGGCGGTGTAGCCCGCGAACCTCCTCACAGCCTGTGGGGCGGCCGATCCGGTGAGATCCCGGAGCCGACGGTGAGAGTCCGGATGGGAGCGAGGACGGAACGTGGTCGACCTTCGTCGACCGCTGTCGTCGTCCCCGCGCGCGGCCCCGCGGCCCCCGGAGACGACATGACACCTGCCACCGACCTCGAGCGCATGGCGCGAGCCCTCGCAGCTCGCGGCCGTCGTGCGGGCTGCGACGCCACCCAACCCGTGGGTGGGCTGCGTGCTGGAGACGGCGGACGGGCAGGTCTTCGAGGGGGCGACCGAGCCGGCGGGCGGACCTCACGCCGAGGTCGTCGCCCTCGAGGCGGCCCAGCGGCGGGCGCTGACACGGCCGGCGCGACGGCGTGGACCACCCTCGAGCCCTGCTCCCACCACGGTCGCACTCCGCCGTGCGCCGACGCCCTCCTCGACGCCGGCGTGGCCCGCGTCGTGGTGGCCCTCGACCGACCCCGATGCGAAGGTGGCCGGGCGAGGGCTGGCGCGGCTGGCGACGCGGGGGTCGAGGTCACCCTCGGTCCCGGAGCCGCCGAGGCTGAGCGAGCTGCTTGCCCCCTACCTGCACCACCGCCGCACCGGTCGACCCTGGGTGCGTCCTGAAGCTGGCCGCCTCCCTCGACGGCCGCACCGCAGCGCCAGACGGCACGAGCCAGTGGATCACCGGTCCCGCAGCCCGGGCCGACGCCCACCGCCTCCGGGCCGAGAGCGACGCCGTCCTCGTCGGCGCGGGCACCGTGCGCGCCGATGACCCGTCGCTCACCGTCCGGGACGCGCCCGCCCCTCGCGGCGATCCGCTCCGTGTCGTCCTCGGCGTCGCACCCGCCGAGGCCAAGGTCCACCCGTGCCTCGAGCGCTCTGGTCCGCTGGAGGAGATCCTCGACGAGCTCGGAGCGCTCGGCCACCTGCAGGTGCTCGTCGAGGGCGGGGCCACCGTGGCTCCGGCGTTCCACGCCGCCGGGCTCGTCGACCGCTACGTGCTCTACCTCGCGCCCGTGCTCTTCGGCGGCGACGACGGGCGCGGCCTCTTCGCCGGCCCCGGCGCCCCGACCATCGACGCTGTCAGGCGCGGCCGCATCCGTCGGCGTCGACGCGGCTCGGGCGACGACCTCCGCATCGACCTCCACCCCCACCCCCACGAGGAGACCTGATGTTCACCGGCATCGTCGAAGAGCTCGGCACCGTGCTGTCACGTCGAGGCCCCCGACTCCGGATCGGCGCCACGGCCGTGCTCGACGACGTGACCCTCGGTGCATCGATCGCCGTCAACGGCTGCTGCCTGACCGTCGTGGCCTGGGACGCCGACGAGGGGTGGTGGGAGGCCGACGTGGTCGAGGAGACCTACGCCCGCACGTCCCTGGGAGCCCTCGAGCCGGGCCACCGCGTGAACCTGGAGCGCCCGGTGCGGCTCAGCGATCGCCTCGGTGGCCACCTCGTGCAGGGCCACGTCGACGGCGTCGGTGAGATCGTCACCCCTGCGCCGGACCTGCGCATCCGCACCGATCCCGCTCTCCTCCGCTACGTGGTGGAGAAGGGCTCGATCACCATCGACGGCATCAGCCTCACCGTGGTCGAGCCGCTCGACGACGGCTTCACCGTCGCCGTCATCCCGCACACCATCGAGGTCACGACGCTGGGCCACAAGGGCCCCGGCGACCCCGTGAACCTCGAGGTCGACGTCACCGCCAAGTACGTCGAGCGACTGCTCTCCTGGAAGGATGTCTGACATGCCCTTCGCACGTATCGAAGATGCCGTTGCGGCCTACGCGCGGGGCGAGATCCTCGTCGTCGTCGACGACGAGGACCGCGAGAACGAGGGCGACCTCATCATGGCGGCGGAGTTCGCCACCCCCGAGAAGATCGCCTTCTTCCTGCACCACACGTCGGGCTACCTGTGCGTTCCGATCACCGAGGAGCGAGCCGACCGAGCTCGAGCTGCCGCTGATGGTGCAGCAGAACACCGAGAGCCAGCGCACGGCGTTCCTCGTGACCGTCGACTACCGCCACGGCACGTCGACGGGGATCTCCAGCCACGACCGCTGCGCCACGATCCGCGCCCTGTGCGACCCGGCCACCCGCCCCGGCGACCTGGCCCGTCCTGGGCACATCAACCCGCTGATGGCTCGCGAGGGCGGCGTGCTCAAGCGAGCCGGCCACACCGAGGCCACGATCGACCTGTGCCGCATGGCCGGCCTCTACCCGGCCGGGCTGCTCTGCGAGATCGTCGACGACGACAAGCGCGACATGGCCCGCGTGCCCGAGCTGGAGCGCTTCGCCGAGAAGCACGGCCTGCTCATGATCTCGATCGCCGACCTCGTCCGCTACCGGCGCCAGAACGAGAAGCTCGTGCGCCGCATCGGCGAGGCCCGCATCCCCACCAAGTGGGGCGACTTCACCTGCTACGCCTACGAGTCGCTGCTCGACGGCGAGCAGCACGTCGCCCTCGTCAAGGGCGACGGTGTCCGGCGAGGACGACGTGCTCGTCCGGGTGCACAGCGAGTGCCTCACCGGCGACGTCTTCGGCTCGCTGCGCTGCGACTGTGGTGTGCAGCTCGACTCGGCCATGCAGCTCATCGACGAGGCCGGGCACGGGGCGCGTCGTCTACCTGCGCGGCCACGAGGGCCGCGGCGTCGGCATCGGCCACAAGATCCGGGCCTACAGCCTCCAGGAGCAGGGCCGGGACACCGTCGAGGCCAACCTCGAGCTCGGCCTGCCCGTCGACAGTCGGGAGTACGGCATCGGCGCCCAGATCCTGGTCGACCTCGGCATCACCACGATGCGGGTGATCACCAACAACCCGAGCAAGTACGGCGGCCTCGAGGGCTTCGGCCTCGAGATCACCGAGCGGGTGCCGACCGTCGTCATGCCGCCAACCCGGAGAACATCGCGCTACCTCCGCACCAAGCGGGAGAAGATGGGCCACCTGCTCGAGGGCCTCGAGGACGTCCCGTGACGGCGGGCGACAAGGGGGCGGCTCCGCCCGAGGGCCTCGACGGCGCGGGGCTGCGCATCGGCGTCGTCCGAGCCCGGTGGAACAGCCACATCGTCGACCGGCTCGCCGCCGGCGTGGGCCGGGGCCTGGCCGGCCTGCAGCGTCGATCCCGCCGACGTCGTCGACGTGACGGTGCCCGGCAGCTTCGAGCTCCCGATGGGCGCCCGCATCCTCGCCACCTCCGGCCAGGTCGATGCGGTGATCTGCCTCGGCGTGGTGATCCGCGGCGAGACCACCCACTACGAGCTCGTGGCCGGCGAGGCCGCGGCCGGCATCCAGCACGTGCAGCTCCAGACGGGGGTGCCGGTGGCGTTCGGGATCCTCACCACCGAGGACGAAGCCCAGGCCCTCGCCCGTTCCGAGGGGGCTGGCGGCCACAACGTGGGCGAGGACGCGGCCGTGGTCGCGGTCGAGATGGCTCGCCTGGCTGCCGCGCACGCCGCCCCCTGACGGTCCGTCAGGTCTCGGGTACGGTTCCGCCACCCGTCCGACCGAGGAGCTCCGTGCGCCCCAGCCATCTCGTTGCGACCCCCATCGCCGTCCTCCTCCTCGTGGCCGCCTGCGGATCAGACGATGACGGAGGCGAGGGGGCCGCTGCCACGACGACCGTCTCGACGACCACGACGACGATCGCGCTCGAGCCGCTCACGATCCTCGTCACGAACGACGACGGGATCGGGGCCCCGGGCATCGACGCGCTCGTGACCGCCCTGCAGCGGCTCGAAGCGGTCGAGCTGGTGGTCGTGGCTCCGGCCGAGAACCAGAGCGGGTCCTCGGACAAGACCACGCCGGGCGGTGCCTCCCACGGTCCGGGCCAGACGGCGAGCGGCGTCGCCGGCACTGCCGTGGCCGGCTTCCCGGCCGACACCATCGCCGTCGCCCTCGACGAGCTGGGCGTCGAACCCGACCTCGTCGTCTCCGGCGTGAACGAGGGCCAGAACGTGGGGCCGCTGGCCGCGGTATCGGGGACGCTCGGCGCCGCCCGCACGGCACTGCGCCGCGGGGTGCCGGCCGTCGCAGGGAGCGCCGGTCTGGAGGACGACGCCGACTACGAGCTCGGCGCCGACCTGATCGTGGAGTGGATCGTCGAGCACCGTGCGGCCATCGCGGCGGGCACCATCGCTGCCGACGGCGTGACCAGCTTCAACGTCCCAGGCTGCCAGGCCGGGGAGCCGAAGCCGCTCGTCGAGGTCCCGCTCGCGCCCGCCATCCCGGACGGGGCCAACCCTTTCGTCACCGCGGACTGCAGCCTGGTCACGGCGGCGCCGCCGGCCGACGACGTGGCCGCCATGCTCAGCGGCTACCTGGCCGAGACCCTCGTCCCGGCCGAGCTGTAGCGACCAACCCGGTTGTCTTCGACGCAGCGCTGACGCGTACCCTCGCAGCGTGCTTCGCCTCGTCCTCCCCAAGGGTTCCCTCGAGAAGGCCACCCTCGAGCTGTTCGAGGCCGCCGACCTGCGGGTCGAGCGCTCGAGCACGGTCGACTACAAGGCATCCATCGACGACCCCCGCATCGCCGAGGTCCGCATCCTCCGCCCGCAGGAGATCCCGGGCTACGTCGCCGAGGGCATGTTCGACCTCGGGATCGCGGGTCGGGACTGGGTCGAGGAGACGGCCAGCGACGTGCTGATCCTCGGCGAGATGAAGTACTCGAAGGCGTCCAGCCGGCCCTTCAAGATCGTGCTCGCCGTGGGTCCGGACTCAGATGCCCAGAGCATCACCGACCTCCCCCAGGGGGTGCGGGTGTCCACGGAGTACCCCGAGCTGACCCGGCGCTACTTCGAGAAGCACAGCATCGAAGCCGACATCCGCCTCAGCTACGGCGCCACCGAGGCCAAGGTCCCCGACATCGTCGACTGCATCGTGGACGGCACCGAGACGGGCCGGGCCCTGAGGGCCGCCGGGCTGCGGGTGATCGGTGAGGTGCTCGTCAGCTACACCGCTCTCGTGGCCAACCCCGAGGCGGCCGCCGACCCGGCCAAGCGCCACGCCATGGATCAGGTCAAGACGCTCCTCGACGGCGTCATGGAGGCCCGCAGCAAGGTCCTCGTGAAGCTCAACGTGGCCGAGGCCGACCTCCATGGGGTGATCGCCCTGCTCCCGTCCATGAAGTCGCCCACCGTGTCGAAGCTGTTCGGCGACGGCGGCTACGCGGTCGAGACGGTCGTGGCCAAGGCCACGATCAACACCCTCATCCCTGACCTGAAGGACGCGGGGGCCACCGACATCATCGAGCTTCCGCTGGCCAAGATCGTCCACTGACGTGCGGGGCACGGTCGTGGCCTTCGATGAGGCCCGAGGCCTGGGCGAGGTGGAGTCCGACGGTTCCCGCTACCCGTTCCACTGCACGGCCATCGCGGACGGCACCCGCACCATCCCCGTGGGCGTAGAGGTCAGCTTCGAGCTGCGCCCCGCCGGCATGGGACGGTGGGAGGCCACCCGGCTCACGTGACGCGGAGCCACTCCGGGCCGGCGAGCAGCATCTGGGTGATCGATTCCGCCGGGGCGGGCCGGGCGAAGTGGTACCCCTGGGCGATGTCGCACTCGAGCTCCCGAAGCTCGATCAGCTGGTGGGCTGTCTCGACGCCCTCGGCGACCGTGGTGAGGTGCAGCGCCTGGCCCATGTGGACCACGGCCTGCACGATGGCGGAGTCCTCCGGGTCGTGGCCCAGCCCGGACACGAAGGACTGGTCGACCTTGATGATGTCGATGGGGAAGGTCCGCAGGTACGAGAGCGACGAGTAGCCCGTGCCGAAGTCGTCCACCGCGAGCAGCACGCCGAGGCCCTTCAGGCGCTTGAGGGTGGCCACCGTGACGTCCAGGTCGTCCATGAGGACGCTCTCGGTGATCTCCAGGCACACGTCGGCTGGGTCGGCTCCGGTGGCCTCCAGTGCACCGGCCACGAGGCCGACGAAGTCGTCCTGCACGAACTGCCGGGGCGAGATGTTGATCGCCACGCCGGGGGCTCGGTCCGGGAACTGGGCCCGCCACGCCGCGCACTGGGCCATGCTCGCCTGAAGGGCGAACGCCCCGACCTCGAGGATCATGTTCGTGGCCTCGGCGACGGGGATGAACTCGCCCGGCGCCACCAGGCCCCAGTCAGGGTGGTGCCAGCGGATGAGCGCCTCGACGGCCACGATCTGGTTCGTGCGCAGCGACACCTCGGGCTGGAAGTGGACGACGAGCTCACCGCGGTCGGCCGCGCCCCTCAGGGAGTCCTCCACCTCGGCCCGGCGCAGAGCGCGGGCCTGCATCTCCTCGTCGAATCGGTGGACGCTCCCGCCCGGCTTCTGCTTGGCCATCTGCCCGGCCGCCTCGGCCTGGCGCAGCAGCTGGTCGGTGCCCATCTCCCCGGGCTGGGCCACGCCGATGCCGATGGAGGCGGTGAGGAACATGTCAACGCCGTTGGTGGCGAAGGGAGAGGCGAGGGCTTCGGTGATGCGGGTCGCCATCTCAAGCGGGTCGAGCGACCCCACCTGCCCCTCGCACATCACCACGAACTCGTCGCCGCCCCAGCGCGACACGGTGTCGTTCGGGCCTCGGAGCCCGTCGAGGCGGGCGGCCACCGAGCGGAGCAGGGTGTCGCCCACCTCCCGGCCGAAGCGATCGTTCTTCTCCTTGAACCGGTCGAGGCTCACGAAGAGCAGGGCGACGGACACGGCGTCGTGTGGAGTGCGCCGCAGGGCCAGGTCGAGCCGGTCGAGGAAGATCGAGCGGTGGGGGAGGCCGGTCAGCTCGTCCTCGAAGATCTTCTTGTGGAGCCGCTCGTAGACGGCCTTCTCCGTGCTGATGTCCCTCGCCGTCCAGCTGAGCAGGCTCGGGCCGTCGGCTGAGGTCTGGACGCGCAGAGTCGAGCGGGTGGGCACCTCGGTGCCGGATCTGGTGACCACAGCGAGGTTCCCTGTCCACCAGCCGTCACCGTCGAGGGCAGGCCGGACATCGGCTTCCAGTGCGCCCCTGTCGACCTCGGCCACGAGGTCGAACACGTTCACCGCCGAGACGGGCAGGTCGGCGGCCAGGGCGAGGAGCCGGTGGCCGGCCCGGTTGAGGTAGCGGAGCCGGCCGTCTCGCTCGAGGAGGGCGGCCAGGTCGATCGTGTCGGCGAGCAGGGCACTGAGGTGCTCGGGGTCGACGCCCCGCTCGCCTGTCACCGCTACCCTTCGACCCTGCCGCGAACCTCGAGGTAGGCCGCCCGCAGCTGACCCAGGGCCTCGCGCAGGGTCGACTCGGCGTCGCCCAGGCGGCCCTCCAGGCCCTCCACGAGAGCGGCGAGGGCGTCGATGGCGAGGCCGGCCTCGGTCAGCTTGGGTTCCGGCGCGGTCAGGTGGATGGCCGCCAGCTCGTAGATGCCCATCGCGTGGTTGGCCACGACCACCGATGCCGGTGCCCCGAGGAGCTGCTGGCGCACCTCGGCCATCTCGGCCTGCATGGCCTCCAGCTGGGCCTGCTCCTCGGGAGTGAGGGCCTCCGGTTCGGGGCCGGTGGGCCCTTCGTTGTCGTCGGGGGGCTCCGGTCGGTGCTCGCCGCCTGGGGTCCAGAGGCTCACTGGTCGAGGGCTCGGGTTGTGGGAGGTCCAGCCATGGCCGTAGCCTAAGCGCCACAAGTTCACATCGAAGCGGGGCTCTGCCCCCACCCGTCCACGGCTCACGTGCGTCGGGTCGATACCCACCTCGTCCTGCAGGTCATCCTGCGGGGCATCGGGGCGGACATCGGCTTCATCGATGTCCGCCTTCGTGCATTTCGGGGGCGGAAGAGCACACTGACACATCCCGCGTACAGGAGGTAGCTGCGCCTACATGAAGAGGATTTGGCGATAGCCACGCCGCCGGCCAACGGCGAGCCACGGATCAACGACAGGATCCGGGCTCGTGAAGTTCGACTGGTGGGACACGATGGGCAGCAGATCGGCATCAAGCCGCTGCCCGAAGCCCTTGCCATCGCTCGGGAGCTCGACCTCGACCTCGTCGAAGTCGCGGCCCAGGCGAGTCCGCCCGTATGCCGGATCATGGACTTCGGCAAGTTCAAGTACGAGGCGGCTCAGAAGGCCAAGGAGTCCCGCCGCAAGACCACCAACGTCGTCATCAAGGAGATGAAGTACCGGCCGAAGATCGGCGGGGGAGACTTCGACACCAAGACCCGCAAGGTGCACCACTTCCTCGAAGAGGGCCACAAGGTGAAGGTCACGCTGACCTTCCGGGGCCGTGAGGTGTACCACCCAGAGCTCGGCAAGAAGATCCTCGACCAGGTCGAGGAAGCCGTGAAGGACGTGGGTCGGGTGGAGATCTTCCCGAGGATCGACGGACGGAACATGACGATGGTGCTGGCCCCCGACAAGCGGGCCCAGGCCGCAGCGCAGAAGGCAGCGGCAGTCGCCGCCGCCGAATCAGGCGAGGACCCCGGCGACGCCGCCCCGGCGGAGCAGGCGGAGGATGACGTCCTCCCCGAAGCAACCCAGACCGAAGATGTCGATCAGGTCGAGACCTAGAGAGATCGCACGATGCCCAAGATGAAGACCCACAGGGGCGCGGCCAAGCGCTTCAAGATCACCGGCACCGGCAAGCTCCGGCGCCTGCAGGTGAACAACAACCACATCCTGGAGAAGAAGTCGCCCAAGCGTAAGCGCCGTCTCTCCGGCGAGACCACGGTCGCCCCTGGCGACGCCGCCCGCATCAAGCGGATGCTCGGCCGTTAGGCCAAGGAGGACAACGACATGGCACGGGTCAAGCGCGCCGTACATTCCAAGAAGAAGCGCCGGGCAACACTCGAGCGGGCTCAGGGCTACTACGGCAACAAGAGCCGCTCGTTCAAGGCGGCCAACGAAGCCGTCATGCACGCCGGCCGGTACGCCTTCCGCGACCGGCGGGCCCGCAAGGGTGACTTCAGGTCCCTGTGGATCCAGCGCATCAACGCCGCCTGCCGCGAGAACGGCACCAGCTACAGCCGGTTCATCTCCGGTCTGCGTCTGGCCGAGATCGAGGTGGACCGCAAGGTCCTCGCCGACCTTGCCGTGCGCGAGCCGGCCGCCTTCACGGCGCTGGTGCAAGCGGCCACCGACGCATCGGCCAAGGACGACTCCGCTCGGGAGAGCGCCTGAGCCACGCGGACCCGATCGGGTCCCGACATCCAAGCGTGCAGCAGCTGCGGCGCCTCTCGGGGCGCCGCGCTGCGCGCCTGGACGAGGGCGCGTTCGTGATCGAGGGCCCGACCCTCGTGCGCGAGGCGCTGGCCGCAGGCGTCGCCCTCCGCGAGGTGTTCGTCACCACCGACGCGGCCGCCGGCCTGGCCGAGGAGGCGGAGGCGGCTGGGGCTGTGGTTCGGGCCGTGGCCCCCGACGTCCTCGCCCGAGCCGTCGACACCGTGAGCCCTCAGGGGGTGGCGGCCATCGCGGCTCGCCTGGAGGTCGACCTCGTGGCCGCCCTCGACGCCGCCGCGTCCGGTCCGCTCACGCTCGTGCTCTCCCAGGTCAGCGACCCGGGCAACGCGGGCACGCTGCTGCGAGCTGCGGAGGCAGCCGGGGCGGCGGCAGTACTGTTCTGCGGGGGCTCGGTCGACCCGTGCAACCCGAAGTGCGTACGTGCCTCGGCGGGGGCGTTGTTCCACCTCCCGGTGGCCATCGGAGGAGAGACCGGACCGGTGCTGGAGAGCCTGCGAGAGCGAGGGGTGCGCACGGCCGCCACGGTCGTCCGCTCTGGCACCCCCTACGACGACGCCGACCTCACGGGTCCGGTGGCCCTCGTGCTGGGCAGCGAGGCACACGGGCTGGCCCCGGAGGTGCTCGCCGCCGTCGACCTCCGGCTGACGATCCCCATGGCCGGTCGGGCTGAGTCGCTCAACGTGGCCATGGCCGGTTCGGTGCTGTGCTTCGAGTCGCTGCGCCAACGCCGTCAGGTGGCGCCGTGAGCGCGACCATCGGGCTCGATGCTCTCCCCGACGCGGTGCTCGTCGTCTCTCCAGACCGCACGCTGCTCGCCCTCAACTCGGCGGCCATCTCCCTCCTGGGCGAAGACGCCGCCGACCTCGTAGGACAGTCCGTCGGCGAGGCCCTCGACGTACGCCGACCCGGTGGGGCTCCGGCTCTCCGGGACTCCTGGCCGTCGACGGAGTCCGAGGTCGAGCTCACCTTCCGTCGACCCGATGGCGTCGAGGTGCCGGCCACCGTGACCACGAGCGTCGGGGCTGAGGCCACCGTGCTCGCCCTGCGCCCCTCGGGCGAGCGCAGCGGGATCGCCATCATCTCCACCGTCTCCCACGAGCTGCGCAGCCCGCTCACCTCGGTGAAGGGCTACACGTCACTGATGCTCTCCCGCTGGGACAGGCTCAAGGACGACCAGAAGCGCAGCATGCTCGAGCAGGTCCACCACGACGCAGACCGCGTGACTCGCCTCGTCACGGAGCTGCTCGACATCTCGCGGCTGGAGACGGGGCGGCTGGTGCTGCGACGCCAGATGGTCGACATCCCGGCCCTGGCCACCTCCGTCGTGGAGAAGGTCCGCATGGGCATCCCTGAGCTGGACTGCGAGGTGCTGGTCGACGAGGACGTGCCCCACATCTACGCCGACCCCGACAAGGTCGAGCAGGTGCTGACCAACCTGGTCGAGAACGCGGCGAAGTACGGCAGCCCCAAGGGCATGCGGGTCACAGGGGAGGATGTCGGTGGGGCGGTCGCCGTGTCGGTGCACGACGTCGGTGAGGGCATAGCGGAGGACGACCTCCCCCGGGTTTTCACCAAGTTCTTCCGCCGCGACCACGGACGCCCGACCGGCACCGGCCTCGGCCTCTGGATCAGCCAGGGGCTGGTGGAGGCCCACGGCGGGCAGCTGACGGCCACCTCGGAGCCGGATCGAGGAAGCACGTTCTGCTTCACCTTGCCCACCGACGCCTTCGAGCGCGAGCACGGCGACCTGGAACCGATTGGCGGCGGCCCCGGTTGACCGAGGAGCATCGCTCGCGATGCTCCAGGACGTCACTGCTCTCGAGGCCGAGGCCGCGCCCCGCATCGCGGCGGCCGCCACGCTCGACGACGTGCGGGCTCTCGACCAGGAGCTGCTGGGCAAGAAGTCGGCCTTGTCGTCGTACAAGGCCAAGCTGGGTGGGCTCGACGACGCCGGAAGGCGGGAGCTGGGCGGGGCCATCAACCGGGTGCGCGACTCGCTCGAGGCCGCCCTCTCGGCCCGCCGCAGCGAGCTCGAGGCCGACGCCCGCCGAATCCAGCTGGAGGCCGAGCGCCTCGACCTCACCGAGGTGCCGTCCGAGGGCGGCGCCGGACACCTGCACCTCGTCACGCAGGCCATGGAGCGGCTCGAGGACGTCTTCGTCGGCATGGGCTTCACCGTGGCCGAAGGCCCCGAGGTGGAGACCGACTGGCACAACTTCGGAGCCCTGAACTTCCCGCCCGACCACCCGGCCCGGGACATGTACGACACGCTCTACGTCGAGATGGGCGAGCCCGGGTCCACCGTGCTGCGCACCCACACCTCGCCTGTGCAGGTGCGGGTCATGACCGGCCAGGAGCCGCCCTTCTACATGGTGATGCCGGGTCGCGTGTTCCGGCAGGACACGCCCGATGCCACCCACATGCCCGTGTTCCACCAGATCGAGGGCCTCGTGATCGACCGGGACATCACCTTCGCCGACCTCGCCGGCACCCTCGACAGCTTCACGAAGGCCTTCTTCGGAGGCGACTTCACCTCGCGCCTGCGCCCGTCGTACTTCCCCTTCACGGAGCCGTCGGCGGAGTACGACATCCAGCGCCCGGACGGCACGTGGCTGGAGCTGGGCGGCTGCGGGATGGTCCACCCGAACGTGCTTCGCAGCTGTGGCATCGACCCCGAGGAGTGGCAGGGCTTCGCGTTCGGCTTCGGACTCGACCGCCTGGGCGCCAGCGCTCACGGGGTGGATGACCTCCGCGACCTCTTCACCAACGACATCCGCTTCCTGACCCAGTTCTGAGGCTCCGCCCATGAAGGTCCTGCTCTCCTGGCTGCGCGACTTCGCCCCCTTCGAGGGCGACCCAGTCGCGCTGGGCGAGGAGATGAGCGACCTCGGCATGGCCGTGGAGCAGCTGGACCGGATCGGGGAGGGCCTCGACGGCATCGTCGTGGCTCGGGTGCTGGAGACCAGACCGGTCGAAGGGGCGAACAAGATCCACCTCGTCGTGGTCGATGCGGGCGGCGGGGAGCCTCTCGAGGTCGGGTGTGGCGCGTTCAACATGACGGCAGGTGACCTCGTGCCGCTCGCCACGATCGGCACGACGATGCCCAACGGCATGGAGATCGGGCGCCGCAAGATGGCGGGCGTGTGGTCGAACGGGATGCTCTGCTCCTCCCGCGAGCTGGGCTTGGGCGACGACCACGCCGGCATCTTCATCCTCCCCGAGCACCTGACGCCGGGCACGCCGTTCACCGAGGCGATGGGCATCGGGCGGGACGTGCTGTACGACCTCGAGATCAACCCCAACCGACCCGACGCCATGTCCGTGGCCGGGGTGGCCCGCGACCTCGCCGCCCGCATGGGCCTGCCGTTCGCGCTGCCTTCCCCGGAGCCGGCTGGCGTCCCGGCCGACCTGGTGGGCTCCGTCTCGGTCGAGATCCTCGACGTGGAGCGGTGCGGGCACTTCGAGGCCCGCGTCCTGCGCGGCGTCACGGTCGGCCCCGGCGATCCGAAGCTGGCCACGCGCCTGGCCCTTCTGGGGATGCGCTCGATCAGCAACGTGGTCGATGTCTCCAACTACGTGATGCTCGAGCTGGGTCAGCCCAACCACCCCTATGACCTGGCCAAGGTGTCGGGCCCGGGCTTCCGCATCCGCGTGGCGGCCGACGGCGAGCGCCTCACGACTCTCGACGGGGTGGAGCGAGCCCTCACCGCCGAAGACCTCCTCATCTGTGACCGCGCCGACGCGCCGATCGGTCTGGCCGGGATCATGGGTGGCGCCTCGAGCGAGATCGACAGCGCCACCACCGACGTCCTCCTCGAGATGGCCTGGTTCCACCCCATCGGCATCGTGAAGAGCTCACGCCGCCACAAGCTGCGCTCCGAGGCCTCGGCCCGATTCGAGAAGGGCACAGATCCCGAGGTGATCGACCTCGCGATGCGCCGGTTCGCCAGCCTTCTCGGCGCCTCTGTCGAGGACGGCGCCGCCGCGGCCACGGGCGTCCTGCCGGATCGCCCGCCGGTCCGGGTGCGCACGACCAGGGTGGCCCGCCTGCTCGGCTCAGACCTGAGCACCGGGCGCATCGCCGAGCTGCTCGAGCCGATCGGCTTCGCCACCACGCCCGCGGGGGATGACCTCGATGTCACCATCCCGTCATGGCGGTACGACTCGGCCACTGAGATCGACGTGATCGAGGAGGTGGCTCGCCACCACGGGTACACCGCACTCGGGCGCACGCTGCCCCGAGCCGCCACCACGGGCTCCCTCACCGAGCGGCAGCGGGAGCGGCGCCGGCTCCGGTCCGCCCTCGTGGGCCGGGGGCTGTCCGAGGCCATGCCGATGCCCTTCCTGGCGCCCGGCGAGCTGGCTCGCTGCGGCCTGCCCGACGACGGCATCACCATCGCCAACCCTCTGGTGGCCGAGCAGTCGGTGCTGCGCACGTCGCTGCTCCCCGGCCTCGTCGGGGCGGTCGCCTACAACTGGTCGCATCGCAACCACGGCGTGCAGCTGTTCGAGGTGGGGCACACCTTCAACCGGCCCGCATCGCCCGATGCCGACCTGCCTGACGAGCGTGAGGTGCTGGGCGCGGTCCTGGCCGGCGGTGACGCCTCTGCGGCCGTGCACCTCTGGCGGGTGGTGGCCGACGTGCTCGGCTTCACCGATGTGACGATCGTCAACGCTGAGGTCCCGGGCCTGCACCCGACCCGGGCTGCCCGCCTGCAGATCGGTGACCTCGTGGTCGGCGCCGTGGGTGAGGTGGACCCCGGCGTGCTCGACGGTCACGGGATCGGGGAGCGCGTCGGGTACGTCGAGGTCGATCTGGATGTGCTCCTGGCCCAACCCCACGGTGAGCACACCTACCGCCCGTTCAGCCTGTACCCCTCCAGTGACATCGATCTGGCCTTCGAGGTTGACGAGGAGGTGCCCGCCTCGGCGGTGGAGGACTCCATCCGAGCTGCGAGCGGCGACCTGCTGTGGTCTGTTCGCCTCTTCGACGTCTTCCGCGGCGGCTCGGTGGCGGAGGGTCGGCGCAGCCTGGCGTTCACACTTCGCCTCCAGGCCCTCGACCGCACCCTGACCGATGGAGACGTGGCTCAGGTCCGCACCAAGGTCATCGACGCCGTCGAGTCGGCCCTGCCGGCCACGCTGCGCAGCTGACGCCCGACCCCGGCTCACGGCGTCAGTCCGGTTGCCCGGTGGGCTGTCAGGGTACGCAGGGCCGGTGACCTCCATGAGCGCGCCCCTCCTCGGCGCCGTGCTCGGCGATCGCTACGAGCTGGTTCGGCACCTGGCCCGGGGTGGCACGAGCGACGTGTACGAAGCCCTCGACACGCTCCTCCAGCGGCCTGTGGCGGCGAAGGTCTTCCGGGCCACCGCGCCGACCGATCGATCCCGCTTCGATGCCGAGGTCACCACCCTGGCCAGCCTCAACCACCCCGGGCTCGTGCCCGTGTACGACGCCGGAGAGCACCACGGTGACGGCTTCGTGATCCTGGAGCTGGTCGACGGACCGACGCTGCGCTCGATCTTGGGCGACCGGGGCCCATTGCCGGCGGAGGAGGTAGCCGACCTCGGCGCCACGCTCGCCGATGCTCTGGCCTACGTGCACGACGCCGGCGTCGTCCACCGCGACGTCACCCCGTCGAACGTGCTCTGCGGGCCCGACGGGCGTCCCCGCCTGGCCGACTTCGGCATCGCCCGGCTCCTCGACACGACGCGTGTCACTGCCCTGGCCACCGCGGTGGGCACGGCGGCGTACATGGCCCCCGAGCAGCTCGAAGGGTCCGACGTCACCCCGGCGGCTGACGTCTACTCGCTGGGCCTCGTGCTGGGCGAGGCCCGCAGCGGCCGGCCGGCCTTCACCGGAGCGGGTCACGAGGTGGCACTGGCCCGCCTCGTGCGCGAGCCCGATCTCGGGGACGACGATCCCGCCGGGTGGGGGGCCTTGCTCGGCGCCATGACGGCCCGCGACCCCGGTGACCGCCCCACGGCGGCTGAGGCGGCGACCCGTCTGCGCGGGCTGACCTCGCCCGCCGCCCCCGCGGCTGCCTCCCGGGTCGCCGTGCCGGTCGTGGTTGCAGGCGATGCATCGTCGTCGGACCCCGCCGCAGCCACCACGGTGGTGCCTGTGGCCGGTGGCACCACGGTCATGCCCGCCGTGCTCCGTCCCGCCGACGTCGTCCCCCCGGCTGGGGTGTCGAACCAACGGGGGAGCTGGGGCTGGTTGGCCCTGGCTGCCGCTGTCCTGGCCGTGCTGCTCCTGGCCGGGCAGGCCGGAAACGGCCTCGACCTGCCCACCACCTACACGACCGCTCCGCCTACCGATGCCACATCACCTGTGGTGACCACTGCGCCGCCCCCTCCACCCACCACCGTGACGACGACGCCCCCTCCGCCGCCGAAGGAGGAGAGGGGCAAGGGCGAAGGCCGCAGCAAGAAGGACGACGACGACGACTGAGGGGCTAGGTGCCGGGCGTCTCGTTCAGCCCGCCGTCGCCCATCGAGCGGTAGAGGTCGTAGATCTCCTTGCACGTGCCGCACATCGGGAGCTTCTTCGGGTCCTGCTGGGGCACGAAGCGCTCGCCGCACAGGGCCTCGATCGGGTACCCGTAGATCCGGGCCTCGGTGACCTTGGCCAGGGCTGATTCGCCCGGGTCGACCTTCACGATGTGGGCCACCTTGGGCCGGCCTGTCTCCGTGCGCTCGTCGGTGCGCTGGTCGAGGTCCGGGGTTGCGGTGCGCAGGGGAGCGACGGACGGCACGGCCACGCCGCAACCGTACCCGCATCTCGTTTGCATGATCATGCAGAATGGTGAATGATCAGCCGATGATCCAGGTCGGCATCGTTGGCGCATCGGGGTACACGGGCGCTGAGCTGCTCCGCCTCCTCGCTGGCCACCCGGACATCGAGGTGGTCCTGGCGACGGGAGACACCCAGGCCGGCACCTCGGTCGCCGTCCTCTATCCCAGCCTGTCGGCCGCCTACCCGTCGCTCGCCTTCACCCCGTACGCGGCCGACGCCATGGCCGGCCTCGACCTCGTCTTCCTCGGTCTGCCTCACGGGGCCAGCCAGGCCATCGTCCCCGAGCT
The DNA here is from genome assembly GCA_963846555.1 of uncultured Microthrixaceae bacterium. Classification (GTDB taxonomy): domain Bacteria; phylum Actinomycetota; class Acidimicrobiia; order Acidimicrobiales; family VFJN01; genus VFJN01. The sequence continues at coordinate 2,006,405 of CAWJWI010000004.1, read as the reverse complement.
GACCGGAAAGGTCACCCACCTGATCGACCTGGCCGCCGACTTCCGCCTGCAGGACCCGGCTCTGTACCCACAGTGGTACGGAGCGGCCCACACAGCCCCCGAGCTCCTGCCCGACTTCGCCTACGGCCTGCCCGAGCTCTTCCGGGATGACATCCGGGCCAAGGCCCACGTCGCCACGCCCGGTTGCTACCCGACGGCTGCGGTCCTGGCGCTCGCTCCCCTCGCCCGGGCGGGGGCCATCGAGGCGTCCGGGATCGTCGTCGACGCCGCATCGGGCGTGTCGGGGGCGGGCCGGCCACCGAAGCCGACCACCACGTTCTGCGCGGTCGACGAGGACTTCACGGCCTACGGCCTGCTCGACCACCGCCACACTCCGGAGATGGAGCAGGTGCTCGGCGCGTCGGTGCTCTTCACGCCCCACCTGGCTCCGATGAGCCGGGGCATCCTGGCCACCTGCTACGCCCGACCGTCCGGGCCGACGAGCACGGCCGCGCTGCTCGACCTCCAGCGCCAGGCCTACGCCGACGAGCCCTTCGTCGTGGTCACCGATGGGTCGCCCTCCACCAAGGCCACGCTGGGCTCGAACTGCGCCCACGTGACGGCCCGGTTCGACGAGCGAACCGGTTGGGTGGTCGCCATCGCGGCCATCGACAACCTCACCAAGGGGGCCTCGGGGGCCGCCGTGCAGTGCGCCAACATCCTGCTCGACCTCCCCGAGGCCGCCGGCCTTCCGGTGGCTGGGATGTACCCCTGATGTCCGTCACCGCGGCGAGGGGGTTCACGGCCAACGGCCTGGCGTGTGGGATCAAGCCATCGGGCGACCCCGACCTCAGCCTGGTCGTCACGACCGACGGCGCGCCTGTAGCCGCGGCGGCGGTCTTCACCCAGAACAAGATGACCGCGGCGCCCGTGGTCACCACAGCCAGACACCTCGCGGCCACCGGTGGCCGGGCCGCCGCTGTGATCGTCAACAGCGGCTGCGCCAACGCAGCCACCGGTGGGCCGGGCGAAGCCGATGCCGAAGCCATGTGCGCAGCCGTCGCCGAGGCCGTCGGGTGCACGACCGACGAGGTCCTCGTCTGCTCCACCGGGCTCATCGGCTACCGGCTGCCCATGCAGGCCATCACAGCCGGCGTGGGTCCGCTCGTCGCCGGCCGGGCCGACACCACCGACGCAGCGGCAGCCGCGGCCGAAGCCATGCGCACGACCGACACCGCCCGCAAGGAGGCCACGGTCGCAGGTGAGGGCTTCACGGTCGGAGGCATGGCCAAGGGCGCGGCGATGCTGGCCCCGAACATGGCGACGATGCTCGCCGTCCTGACCACCGACGCCGCCGTCGAGCCGGCGACCCTCACCGCGGTGCTCCGGGCCGGGGTGGCAGACAGCTTCAACGCCATGACCGTCGACGGATGCACCTCGACCAACGACACCGTCATACTCCTCGCCTCGGGATCGACCGGACCTCCCGCCGACCTCGACGCCTTCGCGGCGGCCGTGGCCGAGGTCTGCCTCGACCTGGCCGGCCAGATGGTCGGCGACGCCGAGGGCCACACCAAGGTCGTGCACGTGAAGGTCATCGGCGCAGCCTCCGACGACGAGGCCCGGACGGGCGCGCGGAAGGTGGCCGAGAGCCAGCTCGTGAAGTGCTCGTGGTACGGCAAGGACCCTTACTGGGGCCGGGTGGCCAGCGAGCTGGGGAGCGCGGGCATCGAGTTCGAGCCAGGCCGGCTGACCGTGCGCTACGGCGACCTCACCATCGCAGCGGGTGGCGTGGACGTGCCGGTCGACCCGATCGCGCTCGCCGCCTACATGGAGCAGCCCACGCTCGTGGTCACCGCTGATCTGGGGCTGGGGAGCGGCACGGCCCGCGTCCTCACCAACGACCTGACGCACGCCTACATCGACGAGAACATGGGGACGTCGTGACGGCCACCACCCAGACAGCCGCGATGGAGCGGGCGGCCGTCCTCGTCGAGGCCCTTCCGTACATCCAACGCTTCAGGGGCCGCGTCGTCGTGGTGAAGCTCGGCGGGAACGCCATGGGCGGGGACGCGCTGGCCGGCACCTTCGCCGAGGACATCGTGCTCATGCACTCGGTCGGGCTCCGCCCGGTCGTGGTCCACGGCGGCGGTCCCCAGATCAGCGCGCTCATGGAGCGCCTCGGGAAGGTCCCGGAGTTCCGCGACGGGCACCGCGTCACCGACGCCGAGACCGTCGACATCGCTCGCATGGTGCTGGTCGGCAAGGTCAACCGCGAGATCGTCAGCGACATCAACGTGCACGGCCCGCTGGCCGTCGGCGTGAGCGGCGAGGACGCCGGCCTCATCCTGGCCGAGGCCCGTCATCCCGACCTCGGCTTCGTGGGCGACGTGCACGCCGTGAACCCCGCCCTCCTCGAGCGCCTCCTGGCGGAGGAGCTCATCCCGGTGGTCTCGACGATCGGAGCCGACGCCACTGGTCAGGCCTACAACATCAACGCCGACGCGGTAGCCGGCGCGCTGGCCGAGAGCCTCGGCGCCGAGAAGGTCATCTACCTCTCAGACGTCGAGGGCCTGCTCGCCGACGTGAGCGATCCTGCCAGCCTGATCGGTCACATCTCGGCCTCCGAGCTCCAGGCCCTGGTCGACGACGGCACCCTCACGGGGGGCATGATCCCAAAGGTGGCGGCCTGTCTCCACGCCGTGGCGAACGGCGTTGGCTCGGCCCACCTCCTCGACGGTCGTCTCCCTCACGTCGTGCTCCTCGAGCTCTTCAGCGATGCCGGCGTCGGCACCATGATCACTGCGGAGGCAACGTGAGCAGCCCCCTCATGCCCACGTACCCGGCCCCGTCGGTCACCTTCGTGCGGGGCGAGGGATCCTGGCTCTGGGACGACACCGGCAAGCGCCACCTCGACCTCCTGTCGGGCCTGGCCGTGACCAGCCTCGGGCACAGCCACCCGGCCGTGGCGGCCGCCTTGACCGACCAGGCCGCCACGCTGCTGCACGTGTCGAACCTGTTCGGCACCGAGGTGGGTCCGCAGGTCGCCACGACGCTCGACCGCCTCCTCGGAGTGGGCCAGCCCGGCTGGCCCGAGGAAGGCACACGGGGCCAGGTGTTCTTCGCCAACTCCGGTGCCGAGGCCAACGAGTGCGCCCTGAAGCTGGCTCGCCGGTTCGGTGGTCGGGGTCGGCACGTCGTGGTCTCGGCCTTCGGGTCCTTCCACGGGCGCACCCTCGCCACCCTCCACGCCACCGGCCAGCCCGCCAAGCACGAGGTGTTCCAGCCCCTGCCCGAAGGCTTCCGGCACGTGGCCTGGTGCGACCTCGACGCCCTCGAGGGCGCTCTGGATCCGACGGTTGCCGCCGTCCTGCTGGAGCCCGTGCAGGGGGAGGGGGGAGTGAACCCGGCCCCGCCCGAGTACTTCCAGGGCGTGCGTCAGCTCTGCGATGAGCGCGGCATCCTCTTCATGGTCGACGAGGTGCAGACCGGTCTCGGCCGCTGCGGGTCCTGGTTCGCCCATCAGCAGATGGGCGTCGTGCCCGACGTCGTCACCATGGCCAAGGCCCTTGGCAACGGCGTGCCCATCGGGGCTTGCTGGGCCCGCACCGAGGTGGCCGGGGCCTTCGAGCCGGGTGATCACGCCACGACCTACGGGGGTCAGCCGCTCGCCACCTCTGCGGCGCGGGCCGTGCTCGCCGTGATGGAGGCCGAGGACGTCCCCGCTCGGGCCCGCGAGGCGGGGCGGCGGCTCACCGACGCCCTCCTCGCGCTCGATGGCGTGGCCTCGGTCCGGGGCCTGGGCCTCCTCCTCGCAGTGGAGCTGGCCGGGCACGACGCCAAGGTCGTCGCTGGCCGTCTGGCCGAGCTGGGCGTGATCGTCAACGCCGTCACCCCCACGGCCTTGCGCCTGGCCCCGTCACTGCTCATCAGCGAGGACGAGCTCGACCTCGCAGTCACCCTGATCGCCGAGGCCCTGGCGTGACCGTGCGCCACCTCCTCGAGATCGACGACCTGTCGGCCGACGACGTCCAGCGCGTCCTCGGGCTGGCTGCCGACACCGCCCGCCCGCAGCTCCTGGCCGGCCGGTCCGTCGGCCTGTACTTCGAGAAGCCCTCGCTGCGAACCCGCCACTCCAGCGAGGTGGCAGTCGTGCAGCTGGGCGGGCACCCGCTCACCTTCCGCACCGAGGAGGTCGGGCCGGCCGATCGCGAGCCCCCCGCCGACATCGCGCGCGTCCTCAGCGGCTACCACGCGGCCCTCGCCGGCCGCGTCTACTCCCACGGGACCCTCGAAGCCCTGGCCGCCGCAGCCACCATCCCAGTCATAAACCTCCTCTCCGACGCCGGCCACCCCTGCCAGGCCCTGGCCGACCTGCTGACGATGCACCAGCAGTGGGGCGCGCTGGCGGGCCGCACCGTCTGCTGGGTGGGCGACTACAACAACGTTGCTCGCAGCCTGAGCCTCGGAGCGGCCCGCACCGGGATGGGCCTGCGCATCGCCAGCCCGCCGGGCTATGGACCCACCGACACGGACGTCGAGCGCCTCCTCAGCGCCGGCCTGGCCGACGCTCCGTTCCTCACCACTCGGCCGGCCGAGGCCGCCAAGGGGGCCGATGCCGTCCACACCGACGTGTGGGCATCGATGGGCCACGAGGCCGAAGCCGAGGCGAGGCGGCGGGCATTCGAGGGCTTCACGGTCGGTGACGACGTCATGGCCGCGGCCGACGAGGGTGCGCTCTTCATGCACTGCCTGCCCGCCCACCGGGGCGAGGAGGTGGCGGCCTCGGTCGTGGACGGGGCCCAGAGCGTCGTCTTCCCCCAGGCCCACAACCGCCTGCACGCCTTCCGGGGCCTCTTGCGCTTCCTCCTCGAGGAGTCCGGCACGTGATGAAGCCGCAGCGCCAGCACCGCATCGTCAAGCTCCTCGCAGAGAACGCCGTCGCCAGCCAGACCCACCTGGTCGAGCTCCTGGCCTCCGATGGCGTCACCGCCACCCAGGCCACCGTGTCGCGCGACCTGGAGGACCTGGGGGCCATCAAGGTGCGGGTGGCGGGAGGCGAGACCGTCTACGCCATCCCTGAGATGCCCGCCGAGCAGCGGGCCCCCGAGGACCACCTGAGGCGGGTGTTCGGCGACTGGGTCGTCGAGGTCGCCTCCAGCGGGAACCTCGTCGTCCTCCGCACTCCACCAGGATCGGCCCACGTGGTCGGCTCCGCCCTCGACCGCTCGGGCCTGCCCGAGGTGCTCGGCACCGTCGCCGGCGACGACACGTTGATCGTCGTGGTGGCCGAGGGCGCCGGCGGCGCCCAGGTGGCCAAGCAGCTGGCCGAGCTCGCCGGCCTGTAAGTCCTCTCGTCCACTCTGACCCGAAGCAAAGGAACCACACCCCATGGCCAAGCGCGTCGTCCTCGCCTACAGCGGCGGCCTCGACACCTCTGTCGCGGTGCGCTGGATGATCGACAACCTCGGCGTGGAGGTCATCGCCCTCGCCGTCGACGTCGGTCAGGCAGCCGAGGACTACGAGGTGGTGAAGGAGCGGGCCCGGGCCGCCGGGGCCGTCGAAGCCATAGTCGTGGACGCCAAGGAGGAGTACGCGGCCGAGTACTGCATGCCCGCGCTCGCCGCCAACGCCCTCTACGAGCAGCGCTACCCGCTCGTCTCGGCGCTGTCCCGGCCCGTCATCGTCAAGCACCTCGTGGAGGCAGCCAAGTTCCACGGCGCCGACGCGGTCGCCCACGGCTGCACGGGCAAGGGCAACGACCAGGTCCGCTTCGAGGTGTCGACGAGAGCCCTGAACCCCGATCTCGAGGTCATCGCTCCCGTTCGCAGCTGGGGCATGACCCGGGAGGACAGCATCCTCTACGCGTACGACCACGACATCCCGATCGTGGCGACGAAGGAGAAGGTGTACTCCATCGACGACAACATCTGGGGCCGGGCGATCGAGTGCGGCGAGATGGAGGACCCCTGGACGCGCCCGCCGCAGGGTGTCTGGCTGCTGACCAAGCCCACGGCCAGCGAGCCCGTCGACGTGGAGATCAGCTTCGACTCCGGCGTGCCGGTGGCCGTCGACGGCGAGCCGCTCACCCCGCTCGGTGTCATCCAGCGTCTCAACGACCTGGTGGGGTCCTTCGGCTGGGGCCGGGTCGACATCGTCGAGAACCGGCGGGTCGGCATCAAGAGCCGGGAGACCTACGAGTGCCCGGGGAGCCTGGCCCTGATCCTCGCCCACCGGGACCTCGAGGGGATCTGCATCGAGCGCGACCTCCAGAGGGAGAAGGCCCGGCTCGAGCCCCGCTACGCCGAGCTCGTCTACGACGGTCTCTGGTTCAGCCCCCTGAAGCAGGCCCTCGACGCCTTCATGGCCGAGAGCCAGCGGTTCGTGACGGGCGACGTCCGCCTCCACCTGTCGCCGGGCTCCTGCGAGGTCACAGGACGGCGCAGCCCCCACAGCCTCTATGACTACGCCCTGGCCACCTACGACGCCGGGGACAGCTTCCGGCACGAGGACTCGGCCGGGTTCGTGCGCCTGTGGGGCCTCTCGGTCGAGACCTGGGCCGGAACGCAGGGCCGCCTCGGAACCCACACCAACAGCCCGCCGCAGGGCCCCGACGAGCTCTGATGGCGACCCTCTGGCACGGTCGGTTCGAGGGCGGTCCAGCCGACGAGCTCCTCGCGTACACCGTCAGCCTCCCGTTCGACCAGCGCCTCGCCCCCGACGATGTGGCCGGATCGCGCGCCCACGTGCGGGGCTTGGTCCGGGCCGGGGTGCTGACCGACGCCGAGGCCGAGTCCGTGCTCGCCGCGCTCGACCTCGTGGCCAACGAGCTGGCCGGGGGCACCTTTGCGTTCGCGCCCTCCGACGAGGACATCCACACCGCGGTCGAGAGGCGCGTCACCGAGGTCGCAGGCGCGGCAGGGGCCAAGCTGCACTCAGGTCGCAGCCGCAACGACCAGGTCGCCACCGACCTCCGGCTTTACGCCAAGCGGACCATCATCGACGTCGCCTCCCGCATCACCGCCCTGCAGCGCGTCCTGCTGGAACAAGCCGAGGCCGCCGGCGACGCCTACCTCCCCGGGTACACGCACCTGCAACGGGCCCAGCCGGTGCTGCTGGCCCACCACCTCCTCGCCCACGCCTGGGCCCTGGCCCGTGACGTCGACCGCCTGCTCGACTGCCGGCGCCGGCTCGACGTGTCGCCGCTGGGCGCGGGTGCGCTGGCCGGATCGTCGATCCCGCTCGACCCCGACGGCGTGGCGGCCGACCTGGGCTTCGCAGCCCGCTTCGAGAACAGCCTCGACGCTGTCTCGGACCGCGACTTCGTGGCCGAGGCCCTCTTCGCCCTGACCCTCGTCGGGGTGCACCTGTCCCGGATCGGCGAAGAGGTGGTGCTCTGGTCGAGCGAGGAGTTCGGCTTCGCCCGCCTCGACGACGGCTACTCGACCGGTAGCTCGATGCTGCCCCAGAAGAAGAACCCCGACATCGCCGAGCTGGCCCGCGGCAAGGCGGGTCGCCTCATCGGGAACCTGACCGGGCTCCTGGCCACGCTCAAGGGGCTGCCGCTGGCCTACAACCGCGACCTCCAAGAGGACAAGGAGCCACTGTTCGATGCCGTCGACCAGGTGTCGCTCGGCCTCTCGGCTGTGACCGGGATGATGGCCACCCTCCGCTTCGACCACGATCGCATGCAGGCGGCGGCCGACGGCCCCGCCTCGGCCGCGACCGACCTCGCGGAGCACCTGGTCGTGGCCGGCACCCCGTTCCGTGACGCCCATGCCATCGTCGGCGCCCTGGTGCGCGAGTCGCTCGACGGTGGGACGCCCCTCGCCGACCTGGTGGCCGCCCACCCCGCCCTGGGCCCCGATGCGGTCGCGCTGCTCGAGCCCGGAGTGGCTGTGCGTCGCCGCACCACCCCGGGCGGCGCCGGCCCTGTGCCGGTCGCCGTGCAGCGAACCCGGTTCGCCGAGCGCCTCGCCATCGACGAGGCCCGCCTCGCCACCGAAGGGCCAGTGGCTCCCTAGCGCACGCGGTGGCGGAGGTGCACGACGCCGTTGGCGAACCGGTGCTCGTCGAGGAGGCCGAGGTCGATCCTCGGTGCAGCCATCCCTAGTCGGTGTCGGTGGTCGCCGGGTGGTGCACCCACGCCACCCGGTAGTCGACCTCGTGCAGCGCGTCGATGGCCACCACGACGACCACGGGGGCCGGGCACGCAGCCCAGGCCGGGTGGAGGGCGCTGGACCTGCTCCATCCTTCCGCCACGAGCACCCCGAGCCGGGCTCCGCTGTGGGGCACGTAGTGGGCCGCCAGCTTGGCGATGTGCTTGTCGTCGGCGAGGCGGCGCTGGGCCTCGATGACGGCGAAGAGCCGGTCGCGGACGTCGTAGACGGCGATGTCGGGGAAGCGGCCGTCGAGGTGCAGCTGGTGCTTGACCTGGTGGGTCAGCACGGCCCTCTGGCTGCCGGCCCCCTCGGAGGTGAGCGCGCGGCAGATCTCGTCGATCGTCTCGAGGAGCCGTTCGGGGAGCGGCGCGAGGCGAACCGCCGCCAGCAGCTCCAGGGCGCCGCCCCCGGTGGCGAGGTGCTCGGTCCAAGCTCGCTCCGAGCCGAAGCGGTGACCAACGGCCGACGTGAACACATCGGCACCATAGCGAACGCGTGTTCGTAACAGCACCCAAGCGGGTCGGATACGGTGCGCCGTCGTGAGCAGGCGGCTGGCGGTGACGAACGCGAACGCACGACGACGGCTCGGGTCGGCGAGCTGGGAGCAGGCCTGCCTCGTCGGCCCCGGGACCGGCGGCGCCGGCGCGTCGCTGGTCTGATGGCCCGCCGGCGGCGGCTGCCGCGCTCGTTCTACCGACGGAGCTCCCTGCTCGTGGCACCGGAGCTGCTCGGCAAGGTCCTGGTCCGTGGCCGCCTCTCGGCGCGCATCGTCGAGGTGGAGGCCTACTGCGGCGAGGATGACCCCGGCAGCCACACCTACCGAGGGAGGACGAATCGCAACGCCACGATGTTCGGTCCTGCCGGTGGCCTGTACGTCTACTTCACCTATGGGATGCACTGGTGCGCCAACGCCGTGTGCGGCGACGAGGGGGAGGGGGTGGCGGTGCTCCTTCGCGCTGCCGTCCCGCTGACGGGGCTCGAAGAGATGCGGGCTCGTCGCCCAGCGGCCAAGTCCGACCGCGACCTCTGCCGCGGCCCGGCCCGCCTGTGCTCGGCCTTCGGCATCGACAAGGCCATGGACGGTGCCGACCTCCCGACTGCCGACCGCGGGGTCACGATCGTGGACGACGGCACGCCCCCGCCTGCCGATCCCGCCGTCGGGGTGCGCATCGGCCTGAGCGCAGGCGTCGACCTCCCATGGCGCTGGTGCGTCCCCGGCGATCCCCACCTCTCCAAGCCCGCGTGACCGATCTCCTCGTGCACGACGCCGGCGTCCTGCGCCCGGCGACGGACCTGTCCCTGGCCCGGGCGGCCGTATCAGGTGCACTGCCGGGCGTCCCTGCCCACGAGGTCGCCCGCTCGCGCATCCTCGAGTTCCTCGACGCTCATCCCGATGCGCTGCACCGGAGCTGCCACGAGGGTCACCTCACCGGGTCAGCCTTGGTGGTGGACCCGGTCACCCGCCACGTCCTCCTGCTCTTCCACACCAAGGTGCAGCGCTGGCTCCAGCCCGGGGGCCACGCCGACGGCGACGCCAACCTGGCCCACGTGGCGCTGCGCGAGGCGCAGGAGGAGACCGGCATCGCGGGCCTGCGGGCGGTGACGCCGGCCGTGGACCTCGACGTGCACACGTTCCGCCACGCCGCCGGCGTCGAGCCCGATCACCTGCACCTCGACGTGCGCCATCTGGTGCTTGCTCCACCTGGTGCATCGCCCGTCGGCAACCACGAGTCCGAGCGAATCCGGTGGGTGGCCCCCGAGGACCTGCCGGCCTACGACCTCGACGACGGCACGATCCGGCTCGTCGCCGCCGGCCTCCGCACCCTGGAGCGGCTCCGCCGCGCCTGACCCCGCCCATACCGCGCCAGCCGGGGTGCGAAGTAGGCCAGAGACCGACAGCTTCGCACCCCGGTACGCAGGAGGTGCGTGGGGCGGGGGCGGTCAGACGTCGTTGGGCGGGGCGCAGGCGGGCATGTGGTTGTCCGCGGCGAACGCCTCGATGTACTCGGTGACCTGCTGGCTGTCTCGGGCGGACACGAACAGGCGGGCCTCGGGGTCTTGGCGCACGGCCTCTGCGTAGTCCGTCCGATCGCCCAGGTAGGTGCGCCAGTCAGCCAGCCAGGCCCCGACGATCCGGCCGTCCTCGCCTGCGGGAACGATCGCCTCGAGGTCATCGACCATCGTCGCGAAGGCCTGGTTGGCGTCTTCCACCGCGTCGGCTCGGTCGTCGGTGGTACGGGCCTCGACGGCGCGGGGGAGAGCGGCCACCAGGTCCAGGGCCTCGTCGCAGCGAGCCTGGGCCGCGGCGGCGAACGCCGGGTCATCCAGGCGGTCAGGCGGATCCTGCCGGCCCGGACCGAAGGCCAGGTAGACCACGTACGCCCACATGGCGACCATGGCCATCACCACGACTGCGAGCAGGCCGCGGCTGATGCGCCTGCGGCGGGCCGGTGGTGCGCTGGTGGGAGAGGCCATCGGCTCAGCCTCGCCACGCCCCAGCCCGGCTGTCCAGACGGCTACGCCTCGTCGGAGGCCCGGGTGACCTCGATGCGCACCGTCGAACCGATCGGCGCCTCAGCACCACCAGCGGGGGATTGGGCTACGACGCGCCCCGGTGGCCCGGTCGTGGAGCTGGACTGGATGCGCTCGACGACGAACCCTGCCTCCTGCAGGTCGCGCACGGCGATCGCCATGCGCGAACCGACCACGTCGGGGACCTCGACCCGGCGGCCCAGCGTCGTGGTCGTGGAGGGCCGGGCCTGCGCCGGCGGGGCCGTGGTGGTGGTGGTGGTGGTCGTGGTGGGCGGGGCGTGGAAGGCCACTGGCTCCCGGCCCTCGAGCGCGGCCCGCATGAACTGCTGCCACACCTCGGCGGGATAGGAGCCGCCGGTGACGCGGATGCGGGTGACCGGCGGCTCCATGGAGATCTGCGCACGCGGGAAGCCCACCCACACCGCGGTGGCGAGCTCGGGCGTGTACCCGGCGAACCACGCGTCACGCCACTCCTGAGCCGTGCCCGTCTTCCCGGCCGCCGGTCGACCGATGGCCGCCGACGTGCCCGTTCCCCGCGTGATCACCTGCTCGAGGATGCTCGTCAAGGTGTCGGCCACATCGGCGTCCAGGACCTTGTCCTGGGTGTGGCGGTGCTGGAAGAGCACGGTGCCGTCGGCTCTCGTGATGCGGGTGACGAGCACCGGAGGCACGTAGATGCCCCGGTTGGCGAAGGTGGCATAGGCGGAGGCCATGTCGAGCGCGGTGACCTCGTTCGTGCCCAGCACGGCCGCCGGGTTGGTGCGAAGCGGGGTGCGGATCCCGTAGGTCGCCGCCGCCTCCATGGCCTCGAGGGCGCCCACCTCCATGATGAGCTGGGCGTAGAGCGTGTTGTAGGACCGCACCGTCCCCTCGACGATGCTCACCGTCCCGCCCCCACCGCCGCCGTAGTTGCACGGGCGCCAGATCTCGCCGTGGTCCAGGCGGATGTCGATGCACGAGGGGGCCGGGATCTGTCGCTCGGGGTCGATCCCCTGGCTCAGGGCCTCGGCCAGCACGAGGGGCTTGAAGGCCGACCCGGCCTGTCGTGGGCCCTGCGTGGCCAGGTTCAGCTTGGCGCTCGCTCCCGGCCCGAAGAAGTCACGCCCGCCCACCATGGCGCGGACGAACCCCGTGGTCGGCTCGACAGCCACCAGGCTGGCCGACGGGCCCTCGGGGTTGGGGAGGACCTCGGCCACTGCTGCCTCGGCCTCGGCCTGGGCGGCCAGGTCGACCGTCGTCTGGATGCGGAGCCCTCCGCCGAACAGGAGGTCGCGCCGATCCTGGGCGGTGGACCCGAAGCGGGGGTCGTCGAGGACCCACTGCTTCACCTCCTCGACGAAGTAGGCCGCCGCGTAGCGCTCGCCGGCCGGCGTGGTGGACGAGGCGAGGGTGAGCGGCTCGGCCCGGGCTGCGTCGACCACCGGGTCGGCCGCGAAGCGGTTGGCCCGCATCTGCTCGAGCACGACGTTGCGGCGCTCGATGGCCTGCTCGGGCGCGTCGTAGGGATCGGTGGTCCCAGGGCGCTGGATCATCCCGGCCAGCAGCGCTCCCTCGGCCAGGGTGATGTCCCCGACCGACTTGCCGAAGTACTGCCGCGGACGCGGCCTCGATGCCGTAGGCGCCGTTGCCGAAGTAGATGGCGTTCAGGTACAGCTCGAGGATGCGATCCTTGCTGTAGCGGCGCTCGAGCTGCACCGCCATCGAGGCCTCCTCGATCTTGCGGCTGAGCGTCTGGGACTCGTCCTGCAGCAGGACCTTCTTCACGTACTGCTGGGTGATCGTCGAGCCGCCCTCCTCGACCGAGCCGGCCTCGGTGTTGGCCCGCAGGGCTCGGAGGACGGCCCTCAGGTCCACGCCGTTGTGGCGGTAGAAGCGCTCGTCCTCCACGGCTACGACGGCGTCGAGCACGTAGCCGGGGATGTCCTCCAGGGCGACGACAGTGCGGTTCTCCTCGGCGTGGAACGTGTAGATCAGGGTCCCGTCGGCCGCGAACACCGTGGATGACTCCACCTCGCGGGGCACGAGAGGCTGCACGGCACGGGACTCGTAGGTGCAGGCTCCGGCCAGGGCGGCGACGGCCAGCCCCGTGAGCAGGGCCCGAGACCGGGTGCGTGTTCGGAGGCGCGAGGATCGGGGCGGGGAGGTGGACATGGCCGCCACCATCCTCCCGCAACGCCGGGCCTCATCACGGGCATGCCCTTTCGGGCTGGACCGGCGCCACACCGGCCAGGGACGATGGCGCCGTGGCTGACCTCCTCGACGACCTCGACCAGCGTGGCCTGGTCCACGACAGCACCGACCGCGGTGCGCTGGCTGGCCGCCTGGCCGAGGGCCCCATCACGCTCTACTACGGCTGCGACCCGACGGCTCCCAGCCTCCACCACGGCAACCTGATCGGTCTGATCATGCTGCGCCGCTTCCAAGAGGCCGGCCATCGGCCCCTCGCCCTCGCCGGCGGGGCCACGGGGATGATCGGTGACCCCGGGGGCCGGTCCGAGGAGCGCAACCTCCTCGACCTGGCCACGCTGCAGGCCAACGTGGCCTCCATCAAGGGCCAGATCGCCCGCATCCTCGGGCCCGAGGGGCCTTGGCAGCTGGTCGACAACATGACGTGGACGGCCGAGCTCAAGGTGCTCGACTTCCTGCGCGAGGTCGGAAAGCACGTCACCGTCAACCAGATGGTGGCCCGGGAGAGCGTCAAGGCCCGAATGGGCGGCGAGCACGGGATCTCCTACACGGAGTTCAGCTACATGCTCCTCCAGGCCAACGACTACGCCTGGCTGCACGAGCACGAGGGCTGCGAGCTCCAGGTCGGCGGCTCGGACCAGTGGGGGAACATCCTCTCTGGGGTCGACCTCATCCGGCGCCGCCACGGCGCATCGGTGCACGGCCTGTGCTGGCCCCTGCTCACGGGGGCCGACGGCAGCAAGCTGGGCAAGACCACCGGTGCCCGGGTGTGGCTCGATCCCGAGCTGACCAGCCCTTACGCGTTCTTCCAGCACTGGATGGCCACCGACGACACCGGCCTGCGTCGCATGCTGGCCCAGTTCACGCTCCTTCCCATGCCCGAGGTCGATGACCTGGTGGCCGCCCACGAGACCGACCCCGCCCGGCGGGTGGGGCAGCGGGCCCTGGCCGCGGCCGTCACCGAGCTGGTCCACGGCCCGGAGGCGGCTGCTGCGGCGGAGGGGGCCGCCTCGGTGCTCTTCGGAGGAGACCCACGCACGGCGTCGCCCGAGGCCCTGGCCGCCGTGGCCGCGCGAGGTGCCCCAGACGGCGCTGGAAGCGGGGGAGTCCCTCTCTGAGGGGGTGGACCTCGTGGCCGTGCTCGTGCGCAGTGGTCTGGCTGCCTCCAACGGGGAGGCCCGCCGACAGCTCGAGCAGCGAGGGATCAGCGTCAACGGCGCGAAGGCTGAACCGGGCCGTATGCTGGGGATCGACGACGTCCTGCACGGTCGCTGGGTCCTGGTCCGCAAGGGCAAGAGGGACTGGGCGATGCTCGACGGCGCCACCGGATCGGGAGTGTGACGGGAGCCACAGCAAATCGGCCCCCGCCAAGTTGACACCCCTCCGGGTTGCCCATAGATTGCTCCTCCGCCCCACGGGGGCCCCGGGAAGTCCCGGAGCGCCACCGGAAGGGCCACCTGGCACCACCGAGTCCATCGGACCCGACTGCCAGCAGCGCACCGCTCTCGAGTGGTCGTCGCTCCTTGAAAACAGAAGAGAGGACGAAAAAGCGAGTGCGGGCGACCGCACCGGCACCCTTCGGGGCGCCGATGTGGCCGTTCAAAGAATGAAATGCACTTGATACGGACAACTTTCAACGTTGGCCGTTCTGGTGCCAGTCGGCAAAGAACGAGGGCTTCGGCCCTCGGGATCGCCGGCTCTTCTAACCGATCGAAGGGTCCACCACCTCGGTGGCGGGCTCGAGATCTCGATGGAGAGTTTGATCCTGGCTCAGGACGAACGCTGGCGGCGTGCCTAACACATGCAAGTCGAACGAGGTCCATGTAGTGGCAACACTGCGGAAGACCTAGTGGCGAACGGGTGAGTAACACGTGAGGAACTTGCCCCGGAGACCGGGATAACTCTCCGAAAGGAGAGCTAATACCGGATGTCCTCACCGAATCGCATGGTTTGGTGAGGAAATGGATTCCGCTCCGGGAGAGCCTCGCGGCCTATCAGCTAGTTGGTGGGGTAACGGCCCACCAAGGCGTCGACGGGTAGCTGGTCTGAGAGGACGATCAGCCACACTGGGACTGAGACACGGCCCAGACTCCTACGGGAGGCAGCAGTGGGGAATCTTGCGCAATGGGCGAAAGCCTGACGCAGCAACGCCGCGTGCGGGATGAAGGCCTTCGGGTTGTAAACCGCTTTCAGTGGGGACGAACCAAGACGGTACCCACAGAAGAAGCCCCGGCCAACTACGTGCCAGCAGCCGCGGTAACACGTAGGGGGCAAGCGTTGTCCGGATTTATTGGGCGTAAAGAGCTCGTAGGTGGTTCAGTAAGTCGGGTGTGAAACCTCCAGGCTCAACCTGGAGACGCCACCTGATACTGCTGTGACTAGAGTCCAGTAGGGGAGCATGGAATTCCTGGTGTAGCGGTGAAATGCGCAGATATCAGGAGGAACACCAGTGGCGAAGGCGGTGCTCTGGGCTGGAACTGACACTGAGGAGCGAAAGCGTGGGGAGCAAACAGGATTAGATACCCTGGTAGTCCACGCCGTAAACGTTGGGTACTAGGTGTGGGGTCTTATCAACGGATTCCGTGCCGCAGCTAACGCATTAAGTACCCCGCCTGGGGAGTACGGCCGCAAGGCTAAAACTCAAAGGAATTGACGGGGGCCCGCACAAGCAGCGGAGCATGTTGCTTAATTCGAGGCAACGCGAAGAACCTTACCTGGGTTTGACATGTAGGGAAAAGCCGTAGAGATACGGTGTCCTTTTGGGCCCTACACAGGTGGTGCATGGCTGTCGTCAGCTCGTGTCGTGAGATGTTGGGTTAAGTCCCGCAACGAGCGCAACCCTTGTCCTATGTTGCCAGCACGTAATGGTGGGGACTCGTAGGAGACTGCCGGGGTCAACTCGGAGGAAGGTGGGGACGACGTCAAGTCATCATGCCCCTTATGTCCAGGGCTGCAAACATGCTACAATGGCTGGTACAAAGGGCTGCGAAACCGCGAGGTCGAGCGAATCCCACAAAGCCAGTCTCAGTTCGGATCGGAGTCTGCAACTCGACTCCGTGAAGCTGGAGTTGCTAGTAATCCCGGATCAGCAACGCCGGGGTGAATACGTTCCCGGGCCTTGTACACACCGCCCGTCACACCACGAAAGTCGGTAACACCCGAAGCCAGTGGCCCAACCCGCAAGGGGGGGAGCTGTCGAAGGTGGGATCGGCGATTGGGGTGAAGTCGTAACAAGGTAGCCGTACCGGAAGGTGCGGCTGGATCACCTCCTTTCTAAGGAGTCATCTGCTCATCACGAGCAGACTCCCGAGTTGATCACTCGCTACTCGGTCCTCCATGTCAGACGACGGAATTGAGCTTCGGCTCTTCCGCACGCCGATGGAACGGCCCTACGTCCTCTCTTCTGTTTTGAGGGAGCGAATCCCTCGAGCCCTGCAAGGCTCCGCCGGCCCCATGTGGGTCGGCATCCTTGCGTCTACGACCTTGTCGTCAGGCTCCTTGAGAATTGCATAGCGAGCACGAGCATCTTTGTTCTTCCAAGCTACAAAAAGCCAACGGTGGATGCCTTGGCGCCTAGCACCGATGAAGGACGTGGGTGGCTGCGAAAAGCCACGGGGAGCTGCCGACCAAGCTTTGATCCGTGGATGTCCGAATGGGGAAACCCGGCACCCGTCATGGGGTGTCACTCCCGCCTGAACACATAGGGCGGGTAGAGGGAACCAGGGGAATTGAAACATCTCAGTACCCTGAGGAAAAGAAAGCAACAGCGACTCCCCCAGTAGCGGCGAGCGAAAAGGGAAGAGCCTAAACCGAAGTGGTGTCAAAGCCTGGTGGCGTTGCCACTTCGGGGTTGTGGGAACTGACAGCTGGAGCACCAGATCCGGCACTGAGTTACCAAGCTGATGCGTAGTGGAAGCGTTCAGGAACGGCCCGCCACAGAAGGTAAGAGTCCTGTACACGAAACGCACTCAGCCTCAGGTCATGTCTCCCGAGTAGCGCCGGAACCGTGAAAGTCGGCGTGAATCTGCGAGGACCACCTCGTAAGGCTAAGTATGTCTAGGCGACCGATAGTGAATAGTACCGTGAGGGAATGGTGAAAAGTACCCCGGGAGGGGAGTGAAATAGTACCTGAAACCGTTGGTTTACAATCAGTCAAAGAGTCGTCCAGCACTTGTGCTGGGCCTCGATGGCGTGCCTTTTGAAGAATGAGCCTGCGAGTTACGATGTGTGGCAAGGTTAACCAGTGATGGGGAGCCGGAGCGAAAGCGAGTCTGAATAGGGCGTTCAGTCGCATGTTGTAGACCCGAAGCCGAGTGATCTACCCATGGGCAGGTTGAAGCGGGGGTAAGACCCCGTGGAGGACCGAACCCACCATGGTTGAAAACATGGGGGATGACCTGTGGGTAGGGGTGAAAGGCCAAGCAAACTCGGTGATAGCTGGTTCTCCCCGAAATGCATTTAGGTGCAGCGTGGAGTGTTCAGTCATGGAGGTAGAGCACTGGATGGGCTAGGGGGCCAACAAGCTTACCGAACCCAGCCAAACTCCGAATGCCATGACTCCAGAGCTCTGCAGTGAGACCACGGGGGATGAGCTTCGTTGGTCGAAAGGGAAACAGCCCAGACCGCCGGCTAAGGCCCCAAATTCTGGACTAAGTGGTAAACGATGTGGGATTGCACAGACAGCCAGGAGGTTGGCTTAGAAGCAGCCACCCTTGAAAGAGTGCGTAACAGCTCACTGGTCGAGTGATCCTGCGCGGACAATGTAACGGGGCTCAAGTCCAGAGCCGAAGCCGCGGATTTCAGTCGTAAGACTGGAGTGGTAGGGGAGCGTCGATCTTGCAGCGAAGCGGCGGTGTGAACCGTCGTGGAGCGAGGTCGAGTGAGAATGCAGGCATGAGTAGCGAAAGAGGGGTGAGAAACCCCTCCGCCGAAAGCCCAAGGGTTCCTGGGGAAGGCTAATCCGCCCAGGGTGAGTCGGGAGCTAAGACGAGGCCGAGAGGCGTAGTCGATGCACAACCGGTTGATATTCCGGTACCGCTGTGCCCGCGCCAATGCTGATCTCGAGTTGCTAAGGGGCTGTCTTCGGACGAACCGACCCACTCGAAGGACGCAAGCGATGCGGGGACGCAGAAAGGTAGATCAACCCAGGCGATGGTTGTCCTGGGGTAAGCGTGTAGGACGGGGACCAGGTAAATCCGGGCCCCATGAAGTCTGAGACGTGATACCGAGCCGTTACAGGCGAAGTGATTGATCCTATGCTGCCGAGAAAAGCCGCTAGCTAGTTGGCACAGCGCCCGTACCCCAAACCAACACAGGTGGGCAGGTAGAGAATACCAAGGTGATCGGGAGAACTGTGGTTAAGGAACTCGGCAAAATACCTCCGTAACTTCGGGAGAAGGAGGGCCTCATTAGGGTGATGGACTTCGCGTCCTGAGCTCGAGGGGGCCGCAGAGACCAGGGGAAAGCGACTGTTTACTAAAAACACAGCAGCGTGCGAAGTCGTAAGACGATGTATACGCTGTGACGCCTGCCCGGTGCCGGAAGGTTACGGGGAAAGGTTAGCCGTAAGGCGAAGCTTTGAACCTAAGCCCCGGTAAACGGCGGCGGTAACTATAACCGTCCTAAGGTAGCGAAATTCCTTGTCGGGTAAGTTCCGACCTGCACGAATGGCGTAACGACTTTCCTACTGTCTCAACCACAGACCCGGCGAAATTGAAGTACGAGTAAAGATGCTCGTTAGCTGCAGCAGGACGGAAAGACCCCGTGGACCTTTACTACAACTTGGTATTGGGTTTTGGTATGCGTTGTGTAGGATAGGTGGGAGACTTGGAAGCATTGGCGCCAGCCAGTGTGGAGTCAACCTTGAAATACCACCCTGCGTATGCCGGGACTCTAACCTTCGTCCGTGATCCGGATGGGGGACAGTGCCAGGCGGGTAGTTTGACTGGGGCGGTCGCCTCCTAAATCGTAACGGAGGCGCGCAAAGGTTCCCTCAGCCTGGTTGGCAATCAGGCGTCGAGTGCAATGGCACAAGGGAGCTTGACTGTGAGACCTACAAGTCGAGCAGGTGCGAAAGCAGGCCATAGTGATCCGGCGGCTCCTTGTGGAAGGGCCGTCGCTCAACGGATAAAAGGTACCCCGGGGATAACAGGCTCATCTTCCCCAAGAGTCCATATCGACGGGAAGGTTTGGCACCTCGATGTCGGCTCATCGCATCCTGGGGCTGAAGCAGGTCCCAAGGGTTGGGCTGTTCGCCCATTAAAGCGGTACGCGAGCTGGGTTTAGAACGTCGTGAGACAGTTCGGTCCCTATCCGCTGCAGCCGGAGGAAACTTGAGGAAGGCTATCCCTAGTACGAGAGGACCGGGATGGACGCAGCTCTCGTGTGCCAGTTGTCCTGCCAAGGGCACTGCTGGTTAGCGACCTGCGGAAGGGATAAGTGCTGAAAGCATCTAAGTACGAAGCCCGTTCCAAGATGAGGTTTCCCACTGGGTCAACCAGGTAAGGCCCGTGACAGACCATCACGTTGATAGGCCGGAGGTGTACGCACAGCAATGTGTTCAGCCGACCGGTACTAATCGGCCGAGGGCTTGGATCGACAATGAAGTTCGTGCTCGCTATGGAGTTCCCAAGGAGCTGCGCCGCCAGATGGCTGCGCTCCCTGTTGGCAACAGATTTCGGTGGCCATGGCGGAGGGGTCACACCCGTTCCCATTCCGAACACGGAAGTTAAGCCCTCCAGCGCCGATGGTACTTGGGTCGAGAGGCCCTGGGAGAGTAGGACGCCGCCGAGCTCTCATTTGCGAAGGACCCCCGGAGACGGGGGTCCTTCGTCGTTTTCCGTCTCCATTTTCCGACCCCCGATAGGCTCGCCCTCCCATGCCGTCGCCCTCATCCAACGACCCCTCTCGCCGTGGCCGACCGGCCCGGGGCCGAGGCGACAAGCCCAGCGAGGGCCCCGCGTGGAAGCGGCGGGCCGACGCGAGGGCCGGAGATGACGAGCGGGGCAAGCAGGCCGGCTGGGGCGGCGTGGCTCGCAAGGGCGCGGGTCGCCTGCGCGACGAAGGCAGCTCGAGCGGAGCGTCCCAAGCGTTCCGCGAGGCGGCCGGTCGTGAGGAGTGGGCCCCTGAGGTCTGGATCGACGAGGGTGCAGTGCGGGGCGAGGCCACCGAGGCCGTCGGTCGGGGCCGGTCGTCCCGCCGAGGCGCCCGCCCTGAGCCTGACGAGGAGCTGGCACCGGACCCGTCCCTGAAGCGAGCGGTCGGCCCGGCCAAGGTCGAGCGCCTCGAGCAGCGTCTGAAGGACGCCAGTCGTGCGTTCCGTCGGGAGCGCTACGACGAGGCACGCCGCATGCTCCGGCCTCTGGCCGACGCCGCTCCCACCGCCGAGTCGGTGCGGGAGCTGCTCGGGCTCACCTACTACCGGCTGGGCAAGTGGAAGATGGCCGTCACCGAGCTGGAGGCCTTCCGAGATCTGTCCGGGAGCACGGAGCAGCACCCCGTGCTGGCCGACTGCTATCGAGCTCTGGGCCGCCATGCCAAGGTGGTCGAGCTGTGGGAGGAGCTGCGGGCCGCGTCGCCCAGCGCTGCCCTGGTGGCCGAGGGTCGCATCGTCTACGCGGGTTCGCTGGCCGACCAGGGGCAGCTGAGCGGCGCCATCGAGGCCCTCGAAGCGTCCAAGCCGCCCACCCGGAAGCCTCAGGACCACCACCTGCGGGTGACCTACGCCCTGGCCGACCTGCACGAGCGGGCCGGTGACGTGCCGAGGGCCCGCCAGCTCTTCGGCATCGTGGCCGCTGCGGATCCCGAGCTGGGTGACGTCCAGGCCCGCCTCCGCGGCCTTCGCTGATCGCGCTGTCACACCCCGGGGCCTACGGTGGCGTGCCTTCCCCCTCCACGCCGCTCTTCGCACGTCGGAGGCCTCAATGCTCACCACCGTCCCCTCGGGGATCAACCTCACCGTCCTCGTCGGCACCCTGAGCCGACCTCCGGAGCTCCGACCCCTGCCCTCGGGTGACGACGTCCTCACCTTCGACGTGACCGTCCGCACCGAGGGCTCGCCCGCCGAGTCCGTGCCGGTCGCCTGGTTCGCGCCACCGCCCGCCGCGCTCGGCTGGAAGGCGGGCGAGGAGCTGCTCGTCCTGGGTCGCACCCGCCGCCGGTTCTTCCGGGCCGGCGGCGGCACCCAGAGCCGCACCGAGGTCGTAGCCAGCTCCGCGGTGCCCACCCGCCGGGGGAGCACGGCGCGCAAGGCGCTCCGGGCCGCGCTCGACCCGCTGGCGGCCGACGCTTCGTTGTGACGGCCCGGTCCCGCTCCGCCATGATGGGACCGTTCGCACAGGCAACGAGACGGATCGGTAGGCCCCATGCACCAGGCGCAGCTCGAGAAGGTTCGCGACGGCAAGGGCTTCATCGCCGCCCTCGACCAGAGCGGGGGCAGCACGCCCAAGGCTCTGCAGCTCTACGGCATCGGCGAGGACGCCTACTCGAACGACGCCGAGATGTTCGACCGGATCCACGAGATGCGCAGTCGGATCATCACCAGCTCCGGCTTCACCGGTGAGCGCGTCCTGGGAGCGATCCTCTTCGAGGCCACCATGGACCGACAGGTGGAGGGTCGCGACACCGCCGACTACCTCTGGGACGTCAAGGGCGTGGTGCCCTTCCTGAAGGTCGACAAGGGCCTGGCCGACGAGGCAGACGGGGCCCAGGTCATGAAGCCGATGCCCGACCTCGACGCTCTGCTGGCCCGGGCCGTCGAGAAGGGCGTGTTCGGCACGAAGATGCGCTCGGTGATCAAGCGCGCCGACCAGGCCGGCGTCGACGCCGTCGTCGACCAGCAGTTCGAGGTCGGCCGTCAGATCCTGGCTGCTGGCCTGGTGCCGATCATCGAGCCCGAGGTCGACATCCACAGCCCGGACAAGGCCGAGGCCGAGGGGATGCTCAAGGCCGCGATCCTGGCTCAGCTCGACCGACTCGGCTCCGACGACCTCGTGATGCTGAAGCTCACGCTCCCCGAGGACGACGGGATCTACACCGAGCTCGTCGAGCACCCGAAGGTGCTGCGGGTCGTCGCCCTGTCCGGTGGCTACAGCCGGGAGGAGGCCAACGAGCGCCTCGGCCGCTGCAAGGGAGTCGTGGCCAGCTTCTCTCGAGCGCTCACCGAGGGGCTTTCGGCCGACCAGTCCGACGCCGACTTCGACGCCGCCCTCGACTCGGCCATCCAAGCCATCTACGACGCGTCGATCAGCTAGCGCAGACCAGCGTGCACGGAACGCTCGCGCCCCAGCGGTAGGGTCGACCGGAGATCGATCCGTCGCAAAGGGGCGACGGACTGTCAACCCGGGGGGTGGACAGCGTTGTCCGACACCGCCGAGCGCACCGGCGCTCCGCCAGCACCAGAGCGCCTCGACCGCGTCATCATCCGCTTCGCGGGTGACTCGGGCGACGGGATGCAGCTCACCGGCGACCGGTTCACGAGCGCCAGCGCGATGTTCGGCAACGACCTGGCCACGCTGCCCGACTTCCCAGCGGAGATCCGGGCCCCGGCCGGAACGCTCGCGGGGGTGTCGGCGTTCCAGGTCCACATCTCCGACCACGACATCACCACGCCCGGTGACGCGCCGAGCGTGCTCGTCGCCATGAACCCGGCCGCCCTGCGCAACGAGCTGCCGCGTCTCGAGGCGGGAGGCACGGTCATCGTCAACGTCGACGCCTTCGAGGACCGCAACCTCACCAAGGCCGGCTACTCCGACAACCCCCTCACCGACGGAAGCCTCGACGGCTTCACGGTCTTCGAGGTGCCCATGACGAGCCTCACCCAGCGGGCAGTGGAGCCGATCGGGGTGAAGCCTCGAGATGCCGAGCGGTCGAAGAACTTCTTCGCCCTCGGGCTCGTGTCGTGGATGTACACGCGACCGACCGCGGCCACGCTCACCTGGATCGAGGAGCGCTTCTCGGCCAAGCCTCAGGTCCGCGACGCCAACCTGGCCGCGTTCAAGGCCGGCCACGCCTTCGGCGAGACAGCCGAGCTGTTCGACCACCCCTACGAGGTGGACCCCGCGAAGCTGGCGCCCGGCACCTACACCAACATCAACGGCAACACGGCCCTGGCTTGGGGGCTCATCGCAGCATCGAAGCTGTCGGCGCTGCCCCTGTTCCTTGGCTCCTACCCGATCACACCGGCGTCGGACATCCTCCACGAGCTCTCGAAGCACAAGAGCTTCGGCGTGCGCACCCTGCAGGCCGAGGACGAGATCGCCGGCATCGGCGCGGCCATCGGGGCCGCGTACGGCGGCCACCTGGCCGTCACCACGACGAGCGGACCGGGCATGGCCCTGAAGGCGGAGGCGATGGGGCTGGCCGTCAGCCTCGAGCTGCCGCTGCTCATAATCGACATCCAGCGCGGCGGCCCTTCCACCGGCCTGCCGACCAAGACCGAGGCGGCCGACCTGCTGATGGCGTACTACGGCCGCCACGGGGAGTCGCCGGTGCCGATCGTGGCCGCTGCGAGCCCGAGCGGCTGCTTCTTCGCCGCCATCGAGGCAGCCCGGATCGCGCTCAAGTACCGCACGCCCGTGATCCTCCTCTCGGACGGGTACCTCGCCAACGGCACCGAGCCTTGGCGCCTTCCTGACGTGGCCGACCTACCCGACATCTCGACCACGTTCGCCACCGAGCCCAACCACACCGCGCCTGACGGCACGGAGTCGTTCTGGCCCTACCTGCGCGACCCGGACACCCTGGCCCGGGCGTGGGCCCTTCCCGGCACCCCCGACCTGATGCACCGGATCGGGGGGTTGGAGAAGGAGGACGGCTCGGGCAACGTCAGCTACGACTCCGACAACCACGAGCGAATGGTCCTGGTGCGAGCGGCCAAGGTGGCCGGCATCGCTGAGGACATCCCGCTCCTGACCGTCGACGGTGACGTGGACGACGCCGAGATCCTCGTGCTCGGGTGGGGCTCCACGTGGGGCGCCATCGACGGGGCCATGGGTCGGGTCCGTGCTCGCGGCCGGCGTGTGGCCATCGCCCACCTCGCCCACCTCAACCCGTTCCCGAAGAACCTGGGGGAGGTCCTGCACCGGTACCCGAAGGTGCTCGTGCCGGAGATGAACCTGGGTCAGCTCTCCCGGCTGCTGCGAGCCGAGTTCCTCGTCGACGTGCGCTCGGTCACAAAGGTCCGGGGCGTGCCCTTCACCGCCGGGGAGCTCGAGCAGGCCGTCCTCGACACGCTCGGAGGCCTTCGATGACCGACCTCATCCCCGTGACCTCTCGGAGGGACTGGTCGAGCGACCAAGAGGTGCGCTGGTGCCCGGGGTGCGGCGACTACTCGATCCTCTCCGCCGTGCAGCTCCTCATGCCCGACCTCGGGGTGCGCCGCGAGGACACCGTGTTCGTGTCCGGCATCGGCTGTGCGGCGCGGTTCCCGTACTACATGAACACCTACGGGATGCACTCCATCCACGGCCGGGCCCCGGCCATCGCCACCGGTCTGGCCATGGCCCGACCCGACCTCCACGTGTGGGTGGTCACCGGTGACGGAGACTCCCTGTCGATCGGCGGCAACCACCTCATCCACGCGCTGCGCCGCAACATCAACATCACCATCTTGATGTTCAACAACCAGATCTACGGCCTCACGAAGGGCCAGTACTCGCCCACGAGCGAGATGGGCAAGGTCACGAAGTCGACTCCCTTCGGGAGCCTCGACCACCCGTTCAACCCGCTCTCGGTAGCCATCGGCGCCGAGGCCAGCTTCGTCGCCCGCACCCACGACATGGACCGGGCTCACATGCTGGAGACCTTCCGGAGGGCCCACGACCACCGCGGCGCGGCGTTCGTCGAGGTCTTCCAGAACTGCAACGTCTTCAACGACGCGGCCTTCGAGGGCGTGACGGCCAAGACGGTGCGCGACGACATGCTCATCCCGCTGCGCCACGGAGAGCCCATCCGGTTCGGCGCCGAGGGCCAGCACGGCGTGGTGCTCGACGCCCAGAACGGAGCCCGCATCGTCGAGGTGGCCGACGTGGGTGTGGAAGCCCTGCTCGTGCACGACGAAGCCCGCACCGATCCCAGTGTGGCCTTCATGCTGTCGCGACTGGCCCGGGGTCCGTACGAACCCACCCCGATCGGAGTCTTCCGGGCCGTCGAGAGGCTCGAGTACGGCAGCGAGGTCGAGCGTCAGCTGGCCGAGGCCGAGCAGTCGAAGGGTCCGGGCGATCTCGCCGCGCTGCTGCGATCGGGCGCGACGTGGGAGGTCGGGCCGTCGTGAGCACCCCACTCAGCGAGCGACGGCGGGGGCGGGGGCGGACAGGCTGACCCGAGCACGCCTGGCCCGGATGCTGCTGGCTGGCGCATCTGGCGCGGTCGCGGGCCTGATCGTGCTCGGTCCGCTCGGCCGGACCGAGGCCGACGTGGGACCGGGTCGGGTGGAGGTGTCGGCGTCGCCGGCCCGATCCGGCGCGACCGTCGTGGAGCTTCCCCCGCTCGGCCGCATGCAGGCGGCCACCCACTGGGCGCCGATCGCCCTCACCGCTCGGGTGCTGGCCGTCGACATCGACGAGGCGCAACGGGCCACCCAAGGCGCGGACCCTGTGGCTCAGCTCCGGACCGAGGTGGACGCCGCCCTCCCGGGGGTGCTGAGGACCTTCGTGCTCCGGTCGCTCATCGCGGCTGCGGTGGCCGGGGCTCTTGTCGCCCTCGCCCTGCCCGGCCGTCACTGGTGGTACGCGGCCGCCGGCGCGGTCGGCGGTCTCGTCACGGTCGGCGGGCTCCTGGTCGCGACCTGGGCCCCGTACGACATCGACGCCTTCGCCGAGCCGCAGCTGGCGGGCGAGCTCGAACGGGTGCCCGGCCTGCTCGTGGCTGCGGAGCGGAACCTGGAGGGGATCGGGCAGGTGCGCGACCGCGTCGAAGTGCTGTCCAGCCGGCTGGCCGACCTGTACGCAGCAAGCGTCGGGGAGCTGCCGGGTGGAGCGCCCGGTGAGACGGCGATCCTCCACGTGAGCGACCTGCACCTCAACCCGCTGGGCGCCGAGCTCGTCGTCCGGCTGGCACGTGACCTCCAGGTCGATGCCGTGCTCGACACCGGTGACGTGACCAGCTTCGGCCTGCCGGTGGAGGCCCGCTTCGGTCGCATCCTCGCCGCGTCGACCGTCCCGTACCTCCTCGTGCCCGGCAACCACGACTCGTCGGCGAACCGTCGGCAGATGGGCGCGATCGAAGGCATCCAGGTGCTCGACAGCGAGGTGGTCGAGGTCGGGTCCGTGAGGATCCTCGGCGTCGCCGACCCCACGTTCACAGCCAGCAACGAGGTGTCCACGGAGGAGGCCAACACCCGCAAGGCGAACCTCGCAGGGACGGTTCGGCGCCTGGTTGAGAGCACCGACCCGGACCTGCTGGCGGTTCACGACCCGGCCCAGGCCGCCTCGAGCACCGGAGCTGTCCCAGTGGTGGCCGCCGGCCACCTCCACCGCCGGAGCGAGCGGGTCGTGGACGGGACCCTCGTGCTGACCGTCGGCTCGACGGGCGCCACCGGCCTGGGCTCGTTCGCGGTGGAGACGACGCGCCCCTACGAGGCGCAGGTCCTGCGCTTCTTCGACGGCGAGCTCGTGGCCATCGACCACCTCACGGTGTCCGGCATCGACGGTGCCTTCACGCTGGAGCGGCGGCTGGTCGACCACGAGGCAGAGGCGCCGGCGGTCAGCACGCCGCGCAGCGCCGATGCCATGGACCGCCCGATGGCCACGACCACGACCACGACGACCACGACAGCGCCGGCCCCGTAGCTCCTCGGTCAGCCCAGCTTGCGGAAGACGAGGCCGGTCTTGGGCTTCGGGGAGAAGAACGTCGTCTTGGGCGGCATCCGCTCGCCGCCGTGCGCGGTGGCCTCGATCTGGGCCACGGTGGCCGGTCGGAGCAGGACGCCGGCCGAGGCCCGGCCCGATGCCACGGCGCGGCGGACGTTGGCCACGCCGTGCTGGAACGAGAGGTCGTGCTCGGGCAGGGCGGCCAGGCCCACGTCGAGACGGCTGGAGTCGAGGTCGCGCACCCCTTCGAGGGCCTCGGACCGGGGGCGCAGCAGGACCTCGCGGTCGGCCAGCACGAGCGTGAGGCAGCCGGCGTCCTCCATGGCCAAGGTCACGGGCTGGTCTGAGGGCGGTGCGCCGACCGCCTCGAACCACGGGTCGAGGGCGGCGACCAGGTCGAGGTCCTCGGGCAGTCCGGCGAGGAGGCGGTGGATGGCGTGCACGGTCAGCTCGTCCTCGACCAGCTCCACCACGTAGGCCATGGTCGAGCCGGCCGGGCCGGCATCTCCCTCGGCATCTTCCCGCTCGCGCTTGTACGCGAGGGAGGTCTCGTAGCGGTGGTGGCCGTCGGCGACGACCACCGGGTGGTCAGCCACGGCCTCGGAGATGGCCGCGCACGTGGTGTCGTCGTCCACCTTCCAGATGGTGTGGCGCACGCCATCGTCGTCGACGAGGTCAGCGAGCGGCTCGACGTCGGTGGGCAGCAGGTCGGTCAGGCCCTTGGCCAGCGACAGACCCCAGATGGCCGAGAGGTTGGCCCGACAGGACCGGAGGAGATCGAGCCGGTCGCTCTTGGCCTTCGGCGTCGTGTGCTCGTGGGGAAGGATGTCGGTCCCCGGGGCCGTGAGCTCGAGGGCGCCGATGACGCCGGTCGTGCGGCGCTCGACTCCGGCGTCGTCGGTGGCCGTCATCCGGTACACGGTGAACGACGGCCGGTCGTCGGACACGAGGACCCCCTCCGCCTGCCAGCGCTCGAGGACCTCAGCGGCAAGGGTGTAGCGCCCGTCTCCGTCGGCTTCGTCGGGCAGGTCGATCTGCACGGCGTTGTGCGGGTCGCGCCCGACCAGCTCGGCCCGAAGGTCGGCGTCGATCACGTCGTACGGCGGGGCGATCACCTGACCCAGGTCGGAGCGGGCAAGGTCATAGCGGATGCCGGGGAACGGCTCGAAACGGGCCACGAGCCGAGTCTGCCAGGCTGGGCCGATGGGGCTGGCACTCGACCTCGACGGCGTCCTGTGGCTGGGCGAGGACCCGATCCCGGGCGCGGCCGACGCGGTGGCCCGTCTCCGGGCGGCGGGGCACGAGATCGTGTTCTGCACCAACAACTCGAACCGTCCCGTCGCCGCAGTGGAGGCCAAGCTCGAGCGCCATGGCATACCGCCCGGCGGTGGCGTGGTGACATCAGCGATGGCGGCGGCCACCCTGGTCGAGCCGGGCGAGCGGGTGCTCATCTGTGCCGGGCCCGGCGTGGTCGAGGCGGTCGAGCGGAGGGGCGCGGTGCCAGTGCGGCACGGTCCGGCCGACGCCGTGCTCGTCGGGCTCCACCTCGACTTCGACTACGAACGGCTGCGGGTCGCGGCGGTGGCTGTGCACGGCGGGGCCCGCCTGCTGGCCACCAACGACGACGCCACGTACCCCACCCCCGACGGTCCCATCCCGGGCGGCGGAGCGATCCTGGCCGCCGTCGAGACGGCCACGGGTGTGCGAGCCGCGATCGCCGGCAAGCCCTACGCACCGATGGCCGACCTCGTGCGGGCCGTCCTCGGCGAGGAGGGCACGATGGTCGGTGATCGCCCCGAGACCGATGGTCGCTTCGCCGTGGCCCTCGGCTACCGGTTCGCCCTCGTCCTCACCGGGGTCAGCACCACCGCCGAGGGCATGGACCCAGCTCCGGACCTCGTCGCCCCGAACCTCCCGGCGCTCGTGGACCAGCTCCTCGCGCCGCCCCCGGCCCCCTGACCGGCGAGCTTGCGGCCGCCGAGACGGAAGGGGTGGGGGCCTTCGGGTGCGGTCAGCTTCGGGTGTAGTAGCCGTAGCCGGCGCCGCCGGTCGGGTCCCACGGCCGGGCCGCCGCGGGACGGGCGCTGCGTCGCCACAGGAGCCGACGCAGACCCGGACTGGCCCGCACGGCCAGGCCGACCAGCACGCCGAAGACGAACCCGCCCACGTGGGCAGCCCACGCCACCCCGCTGTTGGGGCTCGTGAAGAACTGCAGCACGAACCAGAAGCCGAGCACCCACTTGGCCCGGATGCGCACCACGAGGATGAAGAAGAAGGTGAGCAGGGTGCGCACGGGCGCGTCGGGGAACCACACCACGTACGCGCCCATGACGGCGGCGATGGCACCCGACGCGCCCACCATCGGGACGGTCGAGTCCAGGTTGAGCGCGACGTGGGTCAGGGTGGCCACCACCCCGCCGGCCACGTAGAAGAGGAGGAAGCGGATCGGGCCGAGGTGATCCTCGATGTTGTTGCCGAAGATCCACAGGAACAGCAGGTTGCCGCCCAGGTGGAGGAGGCTGCCGTGGAGGAACATCGACAGCAGCACGGACTCCCAGATCGACTTCTCCGGGAACAGCGGGTCGCTCTCGGTCGAGCCCACCCGACAGGTGTCGGCGCCGCGGAGGTCCGAGCGGGCCCGCAGCTCGTCCTGGGTCAGTGGGCGGCCCTCGCGCACCTCGCACGGGATGGCGGCGCGCTCGTAGTTGAAGACGACGTCCTCGGCGGTGTCCCCGAAGGGGGTGGGCTGCCAGAGCAGGTAGATGACGGCGCACGCCCCGAGGAGGAGCAGTGTGACGACGGGCCGGTGCCGGGTGGGGTTCTCGTCCTTGAGGGGGATCACGCCCGCCAGACGCTACTGCGAACTTTTGCAAGCACTGGACTCGGCCCGTAGGCTCGCGCCATGGCGCAGAACGACATCCTCAAGCGGTACCTCGATGCCGGGCTGGCCTTCACGGCCCTCACCCAGTCCCGAGCCGAAGCTCTCGTGAAGGACCTCGTGAGCGCCGGTGAGGTGCAGGCCGAGCAGGCCCGTGAGGCGGTCACCGAGCTCGTCGAGCGCAGCCGCAAGAACACCGAGCGACTGATCGAGACGATCCGCCAGGAGGTCCGAGCTCAGATCACCAACCTCGGCCTGGCCGACAAGGGCGACCTCGACAAGCTCGAGGCCCGTCTGGCCGGCCTGTTCGGCACGGCCACGGCCCCAGCCAAGTCGGCAGCCAAGCGGACGACGACCGCAGCCAAGGCGGCGGCCAACAAGTCCAGCGCCACGGCCAAGAAGGCCACGAAGTCCGCCACCGCCAAGAAGGCTCCGGCCAAGAAGGCGGCGGCGAAGAAGGCTCCGGCCAAGAAGGCGCCCGCGGCCAAGAAGGCGCCCGCCAAGAAGCGGGCCTGAGCCGCTGGCTCGTCGTCGGCTCGACGCCGAGCTGGTCCGCCGGGGGCTGGCGTCCAGCCGGTCAGCAGGCCCAGGCCGACATCGCCGCCGGCCGGGTGACCGTCGGAGGCGCTCCGGCTGACAAGCCGGCTCGGCTCGTCGCACCCGATGAACCGGTCGTCCTGCTCGGACCGCCGCCCCGCTTCGTCGGCCGCGGCGGGGAGAAGCTCGACGCCGCCCTGGATCGCTTCCAGATCGACGTCACCGGCGCCCGGGCCGCCGACCTCGGCGCGTCGACCGGTGGCTTCACGGACTGCCTGCTGCAGCGCGGGGCGGCGTCGGTGGTGGCCGTGGACGTGGGCTACGGCCAGCTCCACGAGCGGCTCCGCGTCGATCCTCGAGTCGACGTGCGGGAGCGGACCAACGTGCGCGACCTGACGCCCGGCGACGTCGGCCCGCCCCGCCGACGTGCTCGTCGCTGACCTCTCCTTCATCTCCCTGCGCACCGTGCTGCCCGTCGTGCTCCCGCTGGCCGCCCCCGAGGCCGACGTCGTGCTCTTGGTGAAGCCCCAGTTCGAAGCCGGTCGCCGGGAGGCATCCCGCGGCAAGGGCGTCATCACCGATCCCGTCGTGTGGCACCGCGTCCTCGAAGAGGTCTCTGCCGCGCTCGTGGACCTCCGAGCCGCCATCATGGGGGCCATGGCGTCACCGCTCACCGGCGCCGACGGCAACGTCGAGTTCCTCCTGCACGCCCGCACCGCCCCGGCGGCGCCGATCGTCGCGCCGGAGGGGCTCCTCCAGGGCGCCCTGCTCGAGGCGGAGAACCGCTCGTGACGACACCGCCCCGGGCAGAGGACCTGGCATGAGCGCGGTCGGGATGGTGCTCCACCACCAGCGCGAGCAGGCTGCGGCACTGGCCGTGGAGTCGGCCGAGTGGCTCCTGGCGGCCGGCCACGAGGTGCGGCTGCCTCAGCCCGATGCCGACCTCGCCGGACTCTCCCGCCACGGATGCGAGGAGCACGAGATGGCCCCCGGCCTCGACGTCGCTCTCAGCCTCGGCGGCGACGGCACGATGCTCCGGACCGTCGATCTCGTGGCCGGCGCGGGCGTTCCCATCCTGGGCGTCAACGTGGGCCAGCTCGGCTACCTCACCGACGTGGAGCCGACCGACACCCGCCTCGCCCTGGAGCGCTTCCTCGCCGGCGAGTTCGGCATCGAGGAGCGCATGCTCCTCGCCGTTCGGCACGAACCCGCTGACGGTGAGCCTGTCGAGCACCTGGCCTTCAACGAGGCCGTCCTCGAGAAGACGCCGATGGGCCACACCGTCCGTCTGGCCGTCGAGGTCGACGGCGAGTTCTTCACGACGTACGCGGCGGACGGCCTGATCGTCGCCACCCCCACGGGCTCCACTGCGTACGCGTTCTCGGCCCGGGGTCCGATCGTCGCCCCGCGCCACCGGGCCCAGCTGCTCACTCCCGTCTCGCCTCACATGCTCTTCGACCGCACGCTCGTGCTCGAGCCTGACGCCCTTCTGCGCCTCACCGTGCGGGGCCACCGACCGGCGACCCTGAGCGTGGACGGACGCAACCTCGGCGACCTCGTCGAAGGCGACGCCATCACCTGCACGGCGGCGCCTCGTTCGGCCCGGCTCGTCACGTTCGGTCCGCGCGACTTCCTTCAGATCCTGAAGACCAAGTTCGGTCTGAACGACCGGTAGGACGACGATCGATGCTGGTGGAGCTGGCCGTGCGCGGACCTAGGGGTGATCGACGAGCTGCGGCTCGTGCTGGGCCCCGGCATGACCGTCCTCACCGGTGAGACGGGCGCGGGCAAGACGCTCGTCGTCGACGCCATCGAGCTGCTCGTGGGGGGCCGGGCCGATCCCGTGATGGTGCGCCAGGGCGCCACCGAGGCCTGGGTCGAGGGCCGTTTCATCGTGCCCGACCCGCGGGTCGACGAAGCCGACGAGGTCGTGCTGGCCCGGGCCATCCCGGCCTCGGGGAGAAGCCGGGCCTACGTCGACGGCCGGCTGGCCACCATCGCCAACCTGACCGAGTGGGGTCATCGGCTCGTCGACCTGCACGGCCAGCACGCCCACCAGTCCCTGCTCACCCCGTCAGTCCAGCGCGCCGCCCTCGACCGCTTCGCCGGGATCGACCTGGGCGACCTGGCAGCCGCTCGGGCTCGCGTGCACGACTTGGACCGGCAGCTGGCCGCCCTCGGCGGCGACGAGCGCATGCGGGCCCGCGAGATCGATCTGCTCCGCTTCCAGGTCGAGGAGCTCCACCGGGCCGCGCTCAGCGGCCCCGACGAGGACGAGCACCTCGATGCCGAAGAGAGCGTGCTGGCCGACGCCGTCCACCATCAGGAGGGGGCGCGACGGCCGGCGAGGCCCTCACCGGCGACGGCGGGGCCACCGATGCGATCGGGCGAGCCATCGCAGCCCTGGCCGGACGTCTGCCGTTCGCCGAGCACGAGGCGCGGCTGAGGGCTGCATCCACCGAGCTGGCCGACGTGGCCGGCGAGGTC
The DNA here is from genome assembly GCA_963846555.1 of uncultured Microthrixaceae bacterium. GTDB lineage: Bacteria > Actinomycetota > Acidimicrobiia > Acidimicrobiales > VFJN01 > VFJN01. The sequence goes on along the minus strand of CAWJWI010000004.1, from coordinate 1,973,835 downwards.
CGGGCCGCCGCCGAGGCCATCGCTGACGACCCGGAGCGCCTCGAGGCCGTGCGGAACCGTCGGCAGCTGCTCCATGACCTGCGTCGGAAGTACGGCGAGACGCTGGGCGACGTCTTGGCCTTCGCGGAGGAGGCCGGGGCCCGGCTGGCTGAGCTGGAGCAGCACGACAAGCGGGCGGCCGAGATCGACGGCGTCCCGCACCGCAGCGCTGGCCGCCGTCGCCGCTGCGGCCCAGGCGGTCGCCACCCAGCGCCGGTCGTCTGCTCCTGATCTGGCCACCGCGGTCGAGGGACACCTGCAGGTGCTGGCCATGCCCAAGGCGCAGGTCGCAGTGGAGGTCGGCGGTGAGGACCCAGCCGACGACGTGACCTTCCTCCTGGCGGCCAACCCGGGCACGCCCCCGCTGCCCCTCGCGAAGGTGGCATCTGGAGGCGAGCTGGCCCGGACCATGCTCGCCCTTCGCCTCGTCCTGACGGCCGGGCCACCGACGCTCGTCTTCGACGAGGTCGACGCCGGCATCGGCGGGGAGGCTGCGGTGGCCGTCGGTCGCTCGCTGGCCACGCTTGGGGCCGGCCAGCAGGTGCTCGTGGTGACGCACCTGCCCCAGGTGGCGGCCTTTGCCTCCGCCCATGTGCGCGTGGCCAAGGAGACCGGCGAGGATCACACCGTGGCCCACATCGAAGCGCTCGACGAAGCGTCCCGCGTGACAGAGCTGTCTCGCATGCTGTCGGGCCTCCCCGACAGCCCCGCGGCCCGCGACCACGCCGAAGAGCTCCTCGCCTCGGCCACCCGCGAGCGGGGCGGCGACTGATGGCGCGGACGTCCCGAGAGCCCGACGCCCACACTGCGATCGCTCGCGTCGACACCCAGACGAAGCGGCTCGTGAAGCGCGTTCAGCCCGGCGAGATCATGGTCATCGACCACGCCGACCTGGATCGGGTCGCGGCCGAGACGATCGTCGAGGCCCAGGCCGGCGCGGTCGTCAACGCAGCGGACTCCATCAGCGGCCGCTACCCGAACCTCGGTCCTCTGCTCGTCTGCGCCGCCGGAATCCCCCTGATCGACGGCGTCGGCAGCGACGTCCTGTCGGCGATCGGCGACGGTCAGGTCGTCACCGTGAGCGACGGCGACGTCATCGTCGACGGCAAGGTGGTGGCCAGCGGCACCCGTCAGAGCATGCAGATGCTCGAGGACCGCATCGAGACGGCCCGCCAGTCGATGGGGGAGGAGCTCGAGCGCTTCGCCGAGAACACGCTGTCCTACCTCAGCACGGAGCGGCACCTCCTCCTCGACGAGCCCGACATCCCCGAGATCGACCTCGAGATGAAGGACCGTCACGTCCTCATCGTCGTTCGGGGAGCCGAGTACAAGGACGATCTCCACACCCTTCGTCGCAGCGGATACCTGGCTGAGATGCGGCCCTTGCTGATCGGCGTCGACGGTGGGGCCGACGCGCTCCTCGAGATCGGCCACACACCCGATCTCATCATCGGGGACATGGACTCCGTGTCGGAGCGCGCCTTGCGCTGCGGCGCCGTCCTCGTGGTCCACGGCTACCAGGACGGGAGGGCGCCGGGCTCCGAGCGCCTGAACGCCCTGGGCCTCGAGCACGTCGTCTACGCGGCTGCCGGCACCAGCGAGGACATCGCCATGCTGCTCGCCTACCAGAAGGGGGCCGAGCTCATCGTGGCCGTCGGCACGCACAGCTCGATGGTCGAGTTCTTCGACAAGGGCCGGGCCGGCATGGCCTCGACGTTCCTCGTGCGGATGAAGGTGGGCCCGATCCTCGTCGACGCCAAGGGCGTGAGCCGGCTCTACCACCACACGGTCCGCAAGGGTGACCTCGCCCTGCTCGTGCTCTCCGCCATCTTCACGCTCGTCGTGATCACCCTCATCAGCGAGCCCGTCCGCCTCGTCCTGCGCGGCTACTGGCTCACCCTCACCTCCTAGGTCGCCTGCGTGGTCAACCTCCGCTATCACATCGTCTCCATCACGGCCGTGTTCCTCGCCCTCGGGATCGGTCTCACCCTCGGGTCGACGTTCCTCGATCGGGTCACCGTCGACACCCTCAAGAACCAGCTCGACACGCTCGAGCAGGAGGTGGGGGAGACGAGCGCCACCAACGACGACCTCACCTCGCGACTCGGTTCGCTCGAGGAACGGGACGACGCGCTGGCCGACATGCTTCCCGAGCGCATGCTGAACGGCCGTCTCGACGAGGTGCCCGTCCTCGTCCTGGCCACTGAGGGCACCGACGACGCGCTGGTCGACCGGACGATCGACGCTCTCTCCGCCTCAGGCGCCACCGTGGCCGGGACGTGGTGGCTGACCGACCGCTGGCTGCTCGACGACGCCGGCGAGGTGACGGAGCTGGCCGACGTGCTCGAGCTGAGGACCGACGACGTCGACCGGCTCCGCCGCAACACGGCCATCCGCGTCGCCGCCGCTCTCCAGGACGCCAGCGAGCCTGCGCCCGCGCCCGCGCCGCCTGCCTTGCCCGCGGACCCGGCCGTGCCCGTCGACCCCGCCGTGCCGACCACCACCGCGCCGGAACCCGTCGAGGAGCCGCCCGCTCCGCCGACTGAGCCCCAGCTCATCGGCGCCCTCGAAGACGCCGGGTTCCTCGCCTACCAGGCCCTCGCCGGCTCTGGTGACGAGCGGGTCCTCCTGCCGTCCGCCGGCGTTCGCTACCTCGTGATCTCCGAGGCCCTTCCCGAGACGGGACCGGCCCTGTTCGCCACCGCCCTCCTCGACGAGATGACGGCAGAGGCCGTCGCTCCTGTGGTCGCCGCCCAGGGCGCGGCTGACCTGCGCGGTGCCGACGGCCAGCCCGCCACCGAAGGGGCGCGTCGCACCTCCTTCGTGGGTCCCCTCCGCTCGGGCGAGCTGACCCGGGATCGCATCAGCACGGTGGACGACCTGGACACAGCCGCCGGCCTGATGGCGGTGGCGCTGGCCATCGAGGACCTGGCCGTGCCCCGCACCGGCCACTACGGCGTAGCGCCCGGCGCGACCCGGCTGCTGCCCGGACCCAACCCCGACACGTGACCGACGTCGCTCGGACCTCCCGTGCCGCGGTCGGCATGGGCGCCATCGCGGCCGTGTCTCGCGCCGTCGGGTTCGTGCGCGTCCTCGTCGTGGCAGCCGTCCTCGGTACGACCTACCTCGGAAACGCGTTCCAGGCCGCGAACTCGGTCTCCAACATCCTCTTCGAGCTCCTGGCGGCCGGGGCCCTGTCTGCCGTGCTCGTACCCGCGTTCGTCGACCTGCTCGACGCAGGCGACGACGCCGGCGCAGAGGAGGTGGCGGGCGGCGTGCTCGGGGTCGCCCTGGCTGTCCTCGGCGTCGTGTCCCTGATCGGAATCGCGGGAGCGCCCCTGCTCGCCCGGCTGCTCACGCTCGGCGTCCCGGAGCCGGAAGGCGCTGCCCAGCGTGACCTCGTCACCTACCTCCTGCGCTTCTTCGTGCCCCAGGTCGTCCTCTACGCGGCGGGGACGATCGCCACCGCCGTGCTCTACGCGAAGCGCCGCTTTGCCATCACCGCGGCTGCGCCCATCGGCAACACGGTGGTGATGGTGGCCAGCCTCCTGGCCTTTCGGGCCGCCGTGGGCCCGCAGCCCGGGTTCGACCTGACGAGCGGGCAGCGGTGGCTGCTCGTGCTGGCCGGCACCGGGGGCGTCGTGGCCTTCGTCGGGTCTCTCCTGCTCGCATGCCGCGCCGCCGGCTTCCGCCTCCGGCCCCGTTGGCCGGGGCGCGATCCGCGGGTGATGGCCGTGCTCCGCCACTCCGGGTGGGGCGTGGTGCTCCACACCGGCGCCGGGCTGCTCCTCGGCGGAGCAGTGGTAGCAGGCAGCGCCGTCGAAGGCGGCGTGGTCGCCTACCAGGTGGCGTGGGTCTTCTTCCTCGCCCCGTACGCCATCCTGGCCCAGCCGATCCACACCGCGATCCTCCCCGAGCTCGTCACCGAGGCCCGCGACGACGATCGGGCCCGCTTCCGCGCCTCGGTGCGCTGGTCGCTCGAGCGCATGGCCCTGCTCGTGGTGCCGGTCACGGCCGGGCTCATGGCCCTGGCCCTGCCCGCGATGCAGGTGGTCTCCTTCGGCGAGGTCAGCGCCGAGGGTCCCGGCCTCCTCGCTGCGGCGCTCGTCACCTTGGGCGTGGGCCTGCTCCCCTACGGCGCCTTCCTGCTCCTGGCTCGGGCGTCCTACGCCCTCGGGGACAGCCGCACGCCGGGCCTCGTGTCGCTCGCCGTCGCAGTCGTGGGCGTGGCCATGATGGTCGTCGGAGCGGTCACCACCTCCGGCGCGGCACGGGTCGCCGTGCTCGGCCTGGGCCACTCGACCGCTTACGGCCTGGGCGCGGTGGTCCTGGGTCGCCACCTCGCCCGTCGAGTCGGCGGGTCGCTGCGGCCTCACGCCTTGGGGCGCATGGTCGCCATCGCGGGTGCAGTCGGCGGAGCCGCATGGCTCAGCGCTCGGGAGCTCCTCGACCAAGGGTCGGGACGGGCCACCACGGCCATCGCCGTGACCGCCATCTCGCTGGCCGGCGCAGCAGCCACACTCGCGGCCTACCGGGTCCTCGGGCTGTCCGACGGCCTAACCCGACGGTTGGCTGCACCCGAGGCGGTGGCGTGACCGCGCCGAGGGCTCGCCGCGCCCGGCTCGTGCTGGCCGCAGTCGCGGGCCTCGTCGCCCTCGCCGGCTGTGCGTCCGGCGAACCTGTGGGCAGCTCTCCGGTGGGGCGGGTCCTCCTCGTGTCCCTCCCTGGCGTCACCTGGGCCGACGTGCGCGAGGGTGAGCTGCCGACCCTCCGAGCGCTGGCCGACGAGTCCGCAGTCGGCGACATCTCGACTCGCATCGGTCGGCGGGGCGCGTCGACGACCGACGCCTACCTGTCGATCGGAGCCGGCACCCGGGCCCTCGCCCCGACCGTGGACGTGGCCGTGGCGCTGGATCCCGACGAGGTCTATGCCGGCGTGCCAGCGGCCGAGATCCTGCGCCGCCGCGCTCGGGTCGCGTTCCCAGCGGCGTCGCCTACCTCCCGATGGGCGCGGCCCTGAACCGCAACGCGGCGTCGTCCTTCGGCGCCGAGCCGGGCCGACTCGGAGACCTCCTCGAAGCTGCGGGTGTCGGACCGCGCCGTCATCGCCAACGCCGACGCCGCAGAGGGGTTCGTCAGCGACGAGCCCCCTCCCGACGGCGCCTACGCCCGCGGGGCGGCCACCGCGCTGATGGGCTCCGACGGCATCGTCCCTGGCGGCACTGTGGGCAGAGGCCTCCTGCTGGAGGATCCGGCGGCGCCCTACGGCCGGCGCCTCGACCACGAGGCCGTGCTGGCCGCCTTCGATGCCGAGTGGGCCACCTCCGTCGACCGCGCCGTGGTCCTCGTGGAGGCCTCGGACCTCAGCCGGGCCGCCGGCTACGCCGCTCGCGCCACCGGGTCCCAGGCGGCAGACCTCCGGGCCGCCGCCATGGCGAGCAGCGACGCCCTCCTCGCCCAGCTCCTCTCCCGTGCCGACCCCGACCGCGACGCCGTGCTCGTCGTGTCACCCGTCGCTCCCTCGTCGTCGCCCGAGCTGGCCGTCGCCCTGCTCCGGGCTCCCGGGGTCGACGGAGGTCTGCTCCGCTCGGCCACCACCCGCCGCGACGGCTACGTGCAGCTGGCCGATGTGGCTCCGACCGTCCTGGCCCTGCTCGGCGAGGAGCAGCCCGACGAGATCGAGGGCCGTCCGTTCGAGGTCCGTCCCGGCGGCGGGGGCCGGTCGCATCGCCAGGCTCGACGACGGAGCCGCGGCCGCGGGGTTCCGGGACGACCTCATGCCGATCGTGGTCCCAGCTGTCATCGGTGCGCTCGCTCGTCCTCGCCATCGCCGCCTTCGTGGCCCGACGCCGTTCAGCGGGCTGGGAGCCGCTCCTCGGGCCGGGCGGCGCTGGCCGCCCTCGGTGTGGTCCCGGCCACGTTCCTCCTCGGGCGGGTACCGGCCCTGGTCGGCAACGTGGCCGCCTATCTGACGGCCCTGCTCGCTGTGGCTGCCGCGGTGGGAGCCCTCACCTGGCTCGTCGAGCGCCGCTGGCCCGGCACCGGTGCGCTGGCGGGCACCGGTGTGGTCGTGGCTCTCATCGCGGGCGACGTCCTGGTGGGCGCCCCCCTCCAGGTCAACGCCGTGTTCGGGTACTCCGTAGCGGTGGCCGGCCGGTTCGCCGGCCTCGGCAACCTGGCCTTCGCGCTCTTCGGGTCGGCCACGATCGTCCTGTCCGCGCTGATCGTCGATCGCTTCGGTCGGCGGGCCCTCCCCGCTCGCAGTCGCCCTGCTCGTCGCAGTCGTGCTCGTCGAGGGCCTTCCCATGCTCGGCGCCGACGTCGGCGGCGTCCTCTCGATGGTCCCCGCCTTCGGCGTCACCGCTCTCGTGCTGGCCGGACGACGGGTTCGGCTCCTCGAGCTGGCTGGGTTGGCGGCGGCGGCCGGCGCAGTCGTCCTGGCCTTCGCCTTCGTCGACGTGGCCCGCCCGGCTGGCTCCCGCACCCACCTGGCCCGGCTGGCGGAGCACCTCGTCGACGGCCGGTGGGGTCCCTTCTTCGACAGCTTGTCCCGCCGCCTCCAAGCCAGCTTCGGCGGGGCCGAGCTGGCCGTCTGGGCGGCCATCTTCGGCCTGCTCGTCGTCGTGACCGCCTACGTCGTGCTCGTCGCCCGCGGCGTCGTGGACCCCAACGCTCTGCTCAGCCAGCGTCACCCGCCGACGACGGCCGCGGCGGCCGGGCTGGCCGTCCTGGCGTCGGTCGGCCTCGTCGCCAACGACTCGTCGATCGCCGTTCCGGCCACGATGCTGATCGTGGTCGTTCCCGTCCTCGTCCTCAGGGCCATCGCCGATCCAGGACCCGGCGCCCGCATAGAAATGGGGCCCACATGACGGTCATCCTCGCCTTCGCCGCCGGACTGGCCGCGGCCGCGGTCCTTCTCGCCACGACCCGCCAGGTGCTCTCGTCGCCTCTCCTCGAGCGGGAGAACTACCGCGGTCATGTCCTGCCCACCGCCGTCGGAGCCCTTCTCGTGGCGGCCGTGATAGCCGTCGACGGGGGTCGAGCGCTCCTCGGCGTGGTGGGGGTCGGCGACGCCGACACGGCCCCCGCCCGCCTGCTCGTCCTCGGGGCAGTCGTGATGTTCGGGTTCCTCGGGCTGGTCGACGACCTCCTCGGCGACCCTGGCGACCGTGGGCTGCGCGGCCACGTCGACCGCCGCCCTGGGCGGCCGAGTCACGACCGGTTTCGTGAAGCTCGGTGGGGGCGCAGCCGTGGCGCTGGTCCTGGCCGGTGCCGTCGACGGCGACCGGCCGGCCCGGGTCCTGCTCGACGGGGCCCTCATCGCGCTGGCCGCCAACCTCGCCAACCTCCTCGACCGGGCCCCCGGCCGCACCGTGAAGTGGTCGCTCCTCTGCTACCTGCCGCTCGCCGTCGTGGCCGGCACAGCTGCGCCCGGCGTGGCGCTCGCCGTGGTGGCCGGGGCCGCAGCGGCCCTGCTCGTCGGCGACCTGCGGGAGCAGTTCATGCTCGGCGACACCGGAGCCAACGCGCTCGGTGCGGCTCTCGGCTGCGGGGCCGTGCTCGTCTTCGGCGCAGGTGTCCGCGACATCCTGGCCGCTTGTTCTGCTCGCTCTCACGCTCCTCTCGGAGGTGGTGTCCTTCAGCCGCATCATCGACGCTGTCGCCCCCCTCCGCCTCTTCGACCAGCTGGGTCGGCGCACTCCCGAGGAGCCGGCATGAGGGCGACGGCGCGCGCGATGGCCGTCCTGGTGGCTGTCGTCGTCGCCGGCCTCGCGGTGGTCGGCCCTGCCGGCGGGTCACCTTCGCAGGCAGGGGACACGACCGGGGGCCGGCTCCTCGTGGTGTCCCTGCCCGGCGTCACCTGGACCGAGGTGGCCGAGCACGACCTGCCCGCCCTCGAGTCGGTGCTCGAGGGCGCTGCCCTGGCCGACCTGGCGCCGCGCGGCGTTCTCGCCCGTTCGGGCCCCGGCGACGCCTACCTCACCATCTCGGCCGGCACCCGGGCAACGACCCAGCGGGTCGTCGACGGTCAGGTGCTCGCCCTGGAGGAGCAGAGCTCGGGGTCAGCGGCAGGCGAGATCTTCACCCGCCGCACCGGGCTCACCCCGTCGGGGCCCTACGTGTCGCTGAGCTGGCCCGCCCTCGTCCGAAGCAACGCGGCCCGGCCCTACGACGCCGAGCTGGGTCTGCTGGCTGAGACCCTGACCGAAGCCGGGATTCGCACGAGCGTGATCGGCAACGCCGATGGCACGGACTCCATCGGAGCGTCCTACGAGCGCCAGGTCGGTCTGGCCCTGGCGTCTCCTGACGGCGTCGTGGACGACGGCGCCCTGGCCAAGAACCTCATCGTGTCGGACGCGTCGAGGCCCTTCGGCCAGCGCTTCGACCCCCCAGTCGTGCTCGACCAGTTCCGCGCCGCGTGGACCCGGGCCGCAGAGGGGGCGGGCGGGGTCGTGCTCCTCGAGGCATCGGACCTGGCCCGGGTGATGCGGTACCGGCCGCTCGTGTCGGCTCGGCGCTACGACGTCCTGCGCCGGCAGGCCCTCCGCGACACCGACGACCTCCTCGCCGACGTGCTCGACAACGTGAACCCCGACCGCGACTCGGTGCTCGTCGTCGCGCCCTACAACCTCCCGGGGGACCGCGACCTGACTGCGGTGGCCCTCCGCACGCCCACATCGAAGCCCGGGTACCTGATGTCGGCATCGACACAGAGGTCGGGCTTCCTGACCCTCGTCGACCTCGGGCCAACCATCCTCGACCGGTTCGGGATCGTGCGCCCGACCGCCATGGAGGGCCGGCCGGCCGAGATCGTGGCCTCGGGAGCCGGCCTGAGCAGCCGGGTCGACCACCTCATCAGCTTGAACGAGGCCTCCCGCTTCCGAGAGCGCCTGCTCACGCCGACCACGCTCGTGGTGGTCCTCCTGCTCGTCGTCGTGGCGGCCGGAGCGGCCATCGTGGTCGCCGGTGGCCGCAGCCGACGCTGGCGCCGAGCGCTCGCCTATGGCGCGCTGGTCGACCTGGCGGTCCTGCCCGCGTCGTACCTCGCTCGTGGGCTGCCCCTCGAGGAGATGGGCGTCGGCGTGTACTGGGCGGTGGTGGTGGGGGTGTCGGCGGTCGCCGCGGGTGGAGCCACCGTCGTGGCCCGTCGCACCGGGCGGCCGAGCCTGGCCCTGGTGCTCGTCCTCGCCCTCGTCGCCCTGGTCTTGGTCGGCGACGTGACCACGGGCTCACGCCTCAGCCTCAACGCGGCCTTCGGATACTCACCCACCGGGAACTCCCGGCTCTACGGCATCAGCAACTACTCGTACGGGCAGGTGGCCTCGGCCGTCTGCCTGCTCGCCGCCTTCGCCGCCGCCCGGGAGCCTGTCCGGCGGGGGCGGCTCGTAGCGCTCGGTCTGCTCGGCGGCACCCTCGTGGTGCTCGGCGCCCCCACCTGGGGCGCGGATGTGGGCGGCGTCCTGGCCTTCACTCCCACGATCCTGGTGTTCGGCGCCCTCGTCCTGCACCGGCGCATCCGCCTCACCACCCTCGTGGCGGGAGCGGTCGCCACCGCCCTGGCCATCATCGCCTTCGGGCTGCTCGACCTGGCCCGGCCGGCCAACCAACGGGCCCACCTCGGTCGCCTCTTCGAGCGGGTGGGCGACGAAGGCATCGGGCCGCTGCTCTCGATCGTCCAGCGCAAGCTCCTCGCCAACCTGGAGGTGTCGACCTCCTCCCTGTGGGTGGCCGCCGTGCCGATCGCCCTGGCCCTGTGGGCGTTGATCACCCGCCACCCGTCCCGACCCCTCGACGCGCTGCGGGCCGACCTGCCGACCCTGGGCGCCGGTCTGGCCGCCGCCGTCGTCGCCGCGATCCTGGGCAGCCTCCTGAACGACTCGGGGGCCATCGTGGGCGGCGTAGCGGCCATGGTCATAGCCGCTTCCCTCGTGCATCTGCTGATGGTGCACGGCGAGCGGTCCGCACCGGGTTAGGGTGCTCTCCCGTGACTGCGTCGATCATTTCGCTCACGGGAGGCCCCCGATGACCAAGCACATCTTCGTCACGGGGGGAGTGGCGTCTTCCCTCGGCAAGGGGATCACCGCCTCGTCGCTCGGACGCCTGCTCAAGTCGCGTGGCCTGCGCGTGACCATGCAGAAGCTCGACCCGTACATCAACGTCGATCCAGGGACGATGAACCCCTTCGAGCACGGAGAGGTGTTCGTCACCGACGACGGCGGCGAGACCGACCTCGACCTGGGCCACTACGAGCGGTTCATCGACGAGAACCTGACGCGCGACTCCAACGCCACCACCGGGTCGATCTACTCGTCGGTGCTGGCGGCCGAGCGCAGGGGGGACTACCTCGGCAAGACGGTGCAGGTGATCCCGCACATCACCGACGAGATCAAGCGCCGCATCACCCGCCTGGCCGGCGACGCCGTCGACGTCGTGATCACCGAGGTGGGTGGCACGGTGGGTGACATCGAGATCCTTCCGTTCCTGGAGGCGATCCGGCAGTTCCGGCTCGACGTGGGACGGGACAACGTCTGCTACGTGCACGTGACCTTGGCGCCGTTGATCGTCAACGAGCAGAAGACCAAGCCCACGCAGCACTCCGTCACCGAGCTGCGGGGTCGCGGCATCCAGCCCGACGCCATCGTCGTGCGCAGCCAGGAGGCGCTGGCTGAAGGGCTGAAGCGCAAGATCTCCAACCTCTGCGACGTGCCGATCGACGCGGTCGTGAACGCGGTCGACGCCCGGAACCTGTACGAGATCCCGCTCGTGCTGCACGAGGAGGGGCTCGACGACGTCGTGTGCCGGCTCCTCGCCCTGGGCGACACCGACCCCGACCTCTCGGAGTGGGAGATCCTCGTGGACCGCATCGAGTCGGCCGACCGCGAGGTGCGCATCGGCATCATCGGAAAGTACGTCAGCCTCCAGGACGCCTACCTGTCGGTGGTCGAGGCGCTCAAGCACGGCGGCTTCCACCACGGGGCCAACATCGACGTCGAGTGGATCCAGGCCGAGGAGGTCGAGGGCATGATGGCCGAGGGCCGACTGCGCGACCTCGACGGCATCGTGATCCCCGGCGGCTTCGGCGAGCGAGGCACCGAGGGCAAGATCGCCGCGGCCACCTACGCCCGGGAGCAGGGCATCCCGTGCCTCGGCCTGTGCCTCGGCCTCCAGATGATGACGATCGACTACGCCCGCAACGTGCTCGGGCTGGCCGGAGCCAACTCGAGCGAGCTCGATCCCACCACGCCCCACCCGGTCATCGATCTCATGGAGACCCAGCGAGGCGTCACGGACATGGGCGGCACCATGCGGCTCGGCGCATACGTGGCCCAGCTGGCCGAGGGCTCACAGGTCGCTCAGGCCTACGGCACCACAGTCGTGTCCGAGCGACACCGGCACCGATACGAGTTCAACCCCCGGTACCGGGCCCGGTTCGACGACAGCCCCTTCTGGTGCTCGGGAACATCGCCCGACGGACGCCTCGTGGAGTTCATCGAGCTGCGGGACCACCCGTTCTGGGTCGGCACCCAGGCCCACCCCGAGCTGAAGAGCCGCCCGAACCGGCCCGCCCCGCTCTTCCGCGACCTCGTCGGCGCCGCCCTGGCTCGGGCCGAGGGCCGCTCGCCGCACCTCTTCGACCTCGACGCCGAGCCGTCGAGCGCCGCGGTCTCCTAGCTCGACGAGTTGGCGGGCTTCGAGAAGCTGGGGGAGGAGGAGCTCCTCCAGGGTCACGTGTTCAGCGTGGTGCGAGCCCGCTTCCGCGGCCCCGACGGCGACGAGTTCGAGCGCCACGTCATCCACCACCCCGGCGCGGTGGCGGTCGTGCCCTTGCACGACGACGGCACGGTCACCCTCGTCCGGCAGTACCGGGCCGCTCTCGAGCACGATCTGCTCGAGCTCCCGGCTGGCACCCGCGATGTCTCCGGGGAGTCCGAGGCGCTGACGGCCGAGCGGGAGCTGATCGAGGAGGCCGGGCTGGCAGCCACCTCGATCGTCCACCTCGTCACCATGCACAACGCGCCCGGGATGTCCGACGAGGCGGTGACGATCTACCTGGCGCAGGGGTTGCGGCAGGTGGACGACGATCGCCAGGGCGTGGAGGAGATGGCGATGGAGGTCGAGCGCATCGCCCTCGACGAGGCGCTGGCCATGGTCGACGACGGTCGCATCACCGACGCCAAGACGATCATCGGCCTCGCCCTCGTGGCCCGCCGCCCGGGGTGAACACGGCCTCGCCGCCCGACCCGACGGAGGATCCGGCCGCCCTGCCGGTCGAGGCCGAGGACCTGCTCCTCTGGCTGGCCGCCGAGCGGGGTCGAGCCCCGAGCACGCTCACGGCCTACCGGCGAGACCTGCGCTCGTACGCAGGGTGGCTGCGCGATCAGGGTCTGGCCGTCCCCGAGGTGACCGAGGACGACATCGTCGCCTATGTGGGCGCCCTGCGGGAGCGGGGCCTGGCCCCAGCGTCGGTGGCCCGGTCGCTCGTCCCCGTGCGGGCCCTCCACCGGTTCCTGGCGGCCGAGGGCCGAGCGGAGGTCGACCCCGGTGCCCACGTCGAACGGCCCCGGGTGCCTCGTGGCCTGCCCAAGGCCCTGAGCGAGGAGGAGGTGGCCCGGCTGCTGGCCGCTCCCACCGGTGACACGCCGATCGCCCGACGCGACCGGGCGATGCTCGAGGTGCTCTACGGCACCGGCGTGCGCGTGTCCGAGCTCGTGGGCCTGTCGTTGGGCGACGTCGACCTGGACGCATCCCTGCTCCGGGCCTTCGGAAAGGGGAGCAAGGAGCGCATCGTCCCCATCGGGGGCCACGCCACCCGGGCCCTCGTGGCCTGGCTGGGGGAGGGGGGCCGCCCGGGGCTCGTACCTGCTCAGTGGCGTCGGCGCGGCGATGCCGAGGCGGTCTTCCTCGGCGCCCGGGGTGGCCGCCTCACCCGGCAGGGGGCATGGGACGTGCTGCGTCGCCACGGCGGGAGGGTCGGGCTGGTCGGCCGTCTCAGCCCGCACGTGCTGCGCCACTCGTGCGCCACCCACATGCTCGACCACGGAGCCGACATCCGGGCCGTGCAGGAGCTGCTGGGCCATGCCTCGATCAGCACGACGCAGCTCTACACCCTCGTCTCCACAGAGCGGCTGTGGGAGGTCTATCGGGCGGCGCACCCGAGAGCGTCCGCACCCCACTAACCTGCTCAGGGTGCCTGACCAGACGATCCCCTCCAGCGTGCGCGCCGACCTGACCACCGAGCGCGACCGCTTGGCTGCCCAGATCGACCAGCTCGAGCCGAGCACGAGCGAGAGCCGGGTCGACGACAACTTCGCCGACCTGGGTCAGGTGGCGGCCGAGCAGGGTGAGAACCAGGCCCTGGCCGGTCAGCTCCGCAACGAGCTGGCGGAGGTCGAACGGGCCCTCCAGAAGCTCGACGACGGCACCTACGGGCGCTGCGAGACCTGTGGCGAGCCCATCGCGCCGGCCCGCCTCGAAGCCATGCCGGCCGCGCGGTTCTGCATCGAACACGCCTGATCGTCGTGCCTGATGTGGGTTGCGGCCCGGACGTCGCGGCCCTCGGCCGCCGTCTCCCGGGCCCGAGCGCGGGCTGAGCTCCGGTGGCCACCTCTGGGCACCTGGTCCGGCGGTTCGTCGGCTCGCTGCGCCCCGGGGGGCCGTCGGCGGCTGACCAGGCCTGGGTCGACGAGCAGCTCCTGCCGGCGGAGCAGGTCCTGTGGCGCCGCATGTCCGGTCCGGACCGCCGGCACGCCACAGGCGTGGCGCGGGACGTGCAGCGGGCGCTCGGCCACGAGGCCAGCCCGACGGTGCTGGCCGCAGCCCTCCTCCACGACGTGGGAAAGGTGGAGTCGGGACTGCGCACCTACGGCCGGGTGATCGCCACCCTCTCGGCCAAGGTGGCCGGCCCGGAGATGGCGCACACGTGGTCCCGCCAGCGCGGAGTGGCCCGAAGGGTGGGGCTGTACTTGCGCCACGCCGAGCTCGGCGGCGACCTGCTCGAGCTGGCCGGCAGCGACCCGTTGACCGTGGCCTGGGCGCGAGAGCACCACCGCCCAGAGGACGAGTGGACGCTCGAGGTCGATCTGGGTCGGGTCCTCAAGGCCGCCGACGACGACTGACCGCCCCGGAAACGACAGGGGTGTAACTTGCGGGCATGGCAGTGCTGCGCTTCTCCTACGGCACGATGGGCTCGGGGAAGAGCACGCTCGCCCTGCAGATCCACCACAACCTCTCCACCCGTGGCCTGCGGGGGCTCCTGTGCACGCAGCTCGACCGTGACGGCGCACGGGTGTCGTCTCGCCTCGGCGTGTCGGCTGCGGCGGTCGACGTCGGGCCCAAGCTCGACCTCTTCTCGCTGGCGTCCAAGTGCGCCGCGACCAACGGTGGGCTCGAGTACCTCGTGTGCGACGAAGCTCAGTTCTACGCACCCGCCCAGGTGGAGCAGCTGGCCCGGGTGGTCGACGAGCTGGGTGCCGACGTGCACGCGCTAGGCCTGCTCACCGACTTCCGGGGGCGGCTCTTCGAGGGCTCGGCCCGCTTCCTCGAGCTGGCCGACGAGCGCCAGGAGCTCCAGGTCGAGGCCCGCTGCTGGTGCGGAGCCCGGGCCACCCAGAACGCTCGCCTCGTCGACGGCCGTCAGGTCTACGACGGCGACGTCGTGCTGGTGGGCGACACGGGCGGCGACGCTCAGGTCGTCTACGAGCTCCTCTGCCGGCGGCACTGGCTCCGGGGCGAGACGGGTCGGGTGGCGTCCGACGCAGCCGAGCTGACCCTCACCGAGTGAGGAAGCCGATGGCCTCGTGGGCCCGAGTGAGGGTCACCGAGGCCACGGCCCGCGCCTTGTCGGCCCCCTTGGCCACGATCTCCGACACCGCCGCGGGGTCAGCCACCAGATCGCGGTAGCGGTCCTGGACCGGGCGCAGCGCCTCGATCACCGCGGCCGCGGCGTCGGCCTTCAAGGGCCCGTACTGGGCGTACTGCGCGGCCAGCGCCGCCGGGTCGCCGTCTGTGGCCGCGGCCAGGATGCCGAGGAGGTTGGACACGCCCGGCTTGGTCTCGGGGTCGTAGCGGACCTCGCCGTCGCCATCGGTGACGGCCCGCTTGAACTTCTTCTCGATGACCGCCGGGTCGTCGAGCATCAGGACCGTGCCCTGGGGTGAGTCGATCGACTTGGACATCTTGCGGGTGGGCTCCTGCAGGTCCATCACTCGGGCTGCGACCCGTGGGATGTCGGCAGCCGGCACGGTGAAGGTCGGGCCGTAGCGGCTGTTGAAGCGCTCGGCGACGTCGCGGGTCAGCTCCAGGTGCTGGCGCTGGTCGTCGCCCACCGGCACGCGGTCGGTGTCGTACAGCAGGATGTCGGCCGCCATCAGCGCCGGGTAGGTGAACAGCCCGGCGGAGACGAACTCATGGCGATCGGACTTCTCCTTGAACTGCGTCATTCGCCGCAGCTCGCCCATCGAGACCGTGCACTCGAGCAGCCAGGCCAGCTGCGGGTGCTCGGCGACGTGGCTCTGCACGAACAGGGTGCACGCGTCTGGGTCCAGGCCGCTGGCCAGGTAGAGGGCAGCCGTCTCGGTGGTGCGCCGGCGCAGGGTCGCTGGGTCCTGGGGGACCGTGACGGCGTGCAGGTCGACGATGCAGAAGCAGGAGTCGCTCGGAGACCTGGTCGGCGACGAAGCGGCGCAGGGCCCCGAGGTACGTGCCGAGGGTCAGCTCGCCCGATGGCTGGATGCCGGAGAAGACGCGGGCCACAGCGGGCGATGGTAGGCCCCGGGGTGCCCCGCTCCCGAACCGGTACGGGAAACCACACCGGTGTGATTAGCATGGGGACGATGTCGTACGAGGTGACCACCCCGGTGTTCGAGGGGCCCTTCGATCTGCTGCTCCACCTCATCCTCCGTGAGCAGGTGGAGCTCTACGACATCTCGCTCACGAAGCTCGTCGACGCCTACCTGGCCGAGCTGGACAAGCTCGAGCGCTTCAACCTCGACGTCGCCACGGAGTTCCTCCTCATCGCGGCCACGCTCATCGAGCTGAAGACCCGGCGCCTGCTCCCTGGCGACGACGAGCTCGACCTGGACGACGAGCTGTCGCTGTGGTCTGAGCGCGACCTCCTCCTCACCCGGCTCGTCGAGTGCAAGACCTTCAAGGACGCCGCGGTGGCGCTGCACCGGCTCTCCGACGACGCCAGCCGCTCGTACCCGCGGGTCGCCGGGCCCGATGACCGCTTCCTCGAGCTCACCCCTGACCTGCTCGCCGGCATCACGGGAGAGGACCTCCGTCGGGCGTTCCTGCGGGCGGTCACGCCCAAGCCCCAGGCCCACATCGACCTCACCCACGTGGCGCCCATCCGGGCCTCGGTGGCCGACGCCGTCACCGAGCTGCTGGAGGAGCTGCCCTACGTGGGCACGATCTCCTTCCGGGCCCTCACCGGCGACCTGGTCGAGCGCCTGGACGTGGTCGTCCGCTTCCTCGCCGTGCTCGAGCTGTTCAAGCAGGGCTTCGTCGACCTCGACCAGCCCCGCTCCTTCGGCGACATCCAGATCGTGTGGCTCGGTCGCGACCGCTCCGAGCTGGAGGAGCTGGCCGGCGTCGACGCCTACGATGGCTGACCCGATGACCGACGCCGCCGAGCCCTCCGAGCCCTCCGAGCCGCGGGAATCGAGCGCGGCTGACATCGAGGCCCGCAGGGCCACCGAGGCCGTGCTCATGGTGGCCGAGATGCCGGTCGAGGCTCAGCTGCTCGCCCAGCTCCTGGAGGTGCCCGTAGCCCGGGTCAGCGAGATCTGCTCCGAGCTGGCCGCCGAGTACGAAGCCACCGACCGGGGCTTCACGCTGGTCCAGGTGGCCGGGGGCTGGCGCTTCCAGAGCGCTGCCGACCTCGCCCCCTACGTCGAGCGGTTCGTGCTCGAGGGCCAGTCAGCTCGGCTCTCGGGGGCGGCGCTGGAGACGCTCGCCATCGTGGCCTACAAGCAGCCCGTGTCGCGGGCCCAGGTGGCCGCCATCCGGGGCGTGAACGTGGACGGCGTGATGCGCACGCTGCAGCAGCGGGGCTTCATCGCCGAGGTCGGCAAGGACCCGGGTCCGGGCCAGGCCGTCCTGTTCGGCACCACTGGGCTCTTCCTCGAGCGCATCGGCGTGAACTCGCTCGACGACCTCCCGCCCCTGGCCGACTTCGTGCCCGGCGCCGACGTGGTCGAGCACCTGGAGGCCGGCTTGCGACCGCCTCCGGGACCGTCCTTGAGCGAGCGGTTGGACGAGATCGAGGCGAGCAACGCGACCCGTCCCGGCGACGGCGCCAGCCAGCCGGACCTCGACCTCGACGCCGAGGACGAGTAGCCGTGCCCCCCGAGGGGGACGACGACGCCGAGGTCGGCCCCGACCACGAGGACGGCGTTCGCCTCCAGAAGGTGCTGGCCCAGGCCGGGATCGGCAGCCGCCGGGTGTGCGAGGACCTCATCGAACGGGGTCGAGTCCGAGTCAACGGCGAGCGAGCCGTGCTCGGCCGGCGCGTCCACCCCGAGACCGATGTGGTGGAGGTCAACGGGGCCCAGATCGGTGTGAGGCCCGGGCTCGTGCACTACCTGCTGAACAAGCCGGCCGGGGTGATCACGACGGCGTCGGACACCCATGGCCGCCCCACTGTGGTCGAGCTCGTTCCCGAGGAGCCCCGGGTCTTCCCTGTGGGGCGCCTCGACGGGGAGACCGAAGGGCTGCTGCTCCTCACCAACGACGGCGACCTGGCCCACCGGCTGACCCATCCGTCCTACGGGGTCGACAAGGAGTACCTGGTCGAGGTGGAGGGCAACCCCCACCGCGGCGTCGTGCGCCGCCTGCGGGAGGGGGTGGAGCTCGACGATGGCGTGACCGCTCCAGCCAAGGTGGCCGTGCTGGGCGACCAACTCCTGCGCATCACCATCCACGAGGGTCGCAACCGTCAGGTCCGGCGCATGTGCGAAGCCGTCGGAACGCCTGTCGTCCGACTCGTCCGCACCCGCATCGGACCCTTGTCGGACCGCACCCTCAAGCCGGGGGAGTGGCGGGCCCTCACCCAGGACGAGGTGCGCAGCTTGGAACGGGCCACCGTCGGCCAGCACGGCCGCGGGTAACGTCGACCGCTGTGCCTGCTGCCCTCCGAGCCCTCCGCGGCGCCACCACAGTCGACGTGGACGAGGAGGCCCACGTCCACGAGCGGGTGGTCGCACTGCTCGAGGCCATGTGCGAGCGCAACGGTGTGCACCACGACGACATCGTGAGCATCCTCTTCACGGCCACCGACGACATCCACTCGACGTTCCCGGCCACCGGGGCCCGGAAGCTGGGCCTGGGTGACGTGCCGCTGATCTGCGCCCGAGAGCTGGACGTCACCGGCGCCACGCCGCGCTGCATCAGGGTGCTCATGCACCTCACCAGCGAGCTCAGCCGGGCCGAGCTCCGCCACGTGTACCTCGAAGGGGCCACCGGGCTCCGCGACGACCTGCCCTGATGCGTGCTCCGGGCGTCGCCGCACCCCGTTCATGCGTGCCTCACGGCGTCCGCCAGAGCCGGATCGCCTTCGGCGGTCGTCGGTGACGGCTCCACGTCGCGCCGGGGTGGTCGGCACCGGGCTCATCGGCGGGTCCATCGGCCTGGCCCTCCGCCGTCGCGGCTGGCACGTGACGGGCCATGACCAGGACCCGGCCCGCGCCGCCCGGGCCATGGAGCTGGGCGCGCTCGACTCCGTGGGCACAGATCCCGACGCGGAGGTCACCTTCCTGGCCACGCCCGTGCAGTCCGTGGCCGAGGCAGCCCGTGCCGCTCTGGGGGCCGGGGCCGGCGTCGTCAGCGACGTGGGCAGCGTCAAGGCGTCGATCGTGGCTGCCGTGTCCGACCCTCGCTTCGTGGGCGGCCACCCCATGGCCGGCTCCGAGCAGGAGGGCGTCGACGGCGCCGACCCCGACCTGTTCGCCGGGGCCGTCTGGGTCCTCACGCCCACGCCCCACACCGACGACCGGGCCTACGCGCTCGTCCGGTCCGTGGTCGTGGACCTGGGCGCGGAGGTGGTCGCCCTGGCACCCGAGCACCACGACGCCCTCGTGGCCGTGGTCTCCCACGTGCCTCACCTCACGGCGGCCTCCCTGATGCACCTGGCCGACGAGCGCTCGACTGAGCACCGCGCCCTGCTGCGCCTGGCCGCGGGTGGCTTCCGCGACATGACTCGCATCGCAGCCGGTCACCCCGGGATCTGGCCCGACATCTGCGCCGAGAACCGGGACGCCATCATCGAGGTGCTCGACGGCCTCGTGTCGTCGCTGCAGTCCGTCCGCGAGGTCGTGGCCACCGACGACCGCACGGGCCTCCTCGCCGTGTTGGAGCGGGCCCGGTCGGCTCGGGCCAACCTGCCGACCCGCGTGGCCCGGGCGGGCGACCTGTGCGAGGTGCGCGTACCCGTTCCCGACCGGGCCGGAGTCCTGGCCGAGGTGACGACCCTGGCCGGTGCCCTCGACGTCAACATCGCCGATCTCGAGATCGCCCACTCCAGCGAGGGTGACCAGGGCGTGCTCATCCTGCTCGTCGATGCCGTGGCGGCCGAGCGCCTCCGGACCGGGCTCGTCGACCTCGGCTACCGGCCCGCCGTCCAGCCCCTCGAGTAGATGGCGCTTCCCGACCCACTCCGCATCGAGCCGTTCGCCGGCCCGGTCGATGCCACCGTCGCGCTGCCCGGGCTCGAAGAGCCTCACCAACCGGGCTCTCGTGTGCGCGGCCCTCGCCGAGGGGGAGAGCACGCTTCGCCACGCGCTGGCGGCCGACGACACGAACGCCATGGTCGAGGGCCTCGTGGCCCTTGGGGTCACGGTTGAGACCGACGGCGCCCGCGACGTCGTTCGAGTCGTCGGCTGCGCGGGCCGGCCGCCCGCTTCGGTGGCCATGGCCGACGCCCAGCTCTCGGGCACGACGAGCCGCTTCCTCCTGCCCGTCGCCGCGCTGGCCGCGGGCACGGTGCGGATCGACGGGGCCCTGCCCCTGCGGGCCCGGCCCATGGCGCCGTCGATCGAGGCCCTCCGGGCCCTCGGCGCCACCCTCACCGAGGTGGGTGCTCCGGGGCACCTTCCCGTGGACGTCACCGGAGGCCCGGTGGCCGGCGGGACGGTCACCGTCCCCGGTGACGTCGTCGAGCCAGTTCCTGTCCGGCCTCCTCCTCGCCGGTCCGGCCATGCGCACCGGGCTCACGGTCCGGGTCGAGGGGGCGCTGGTCTCCCGTCCGTACGTCGACATGACCGTGGCCGTGATGGCCGCCTTCGGGGTCGCGGTGCACCGCCCCGACGAGCAGACCTGGCGCATCGAGCCGCAGGTGTACGCCGCCACGGCCTACGAGATCGAACCCGACGCCAGCGCCGCCTCCTACGCCTTCGCGCTTCCGGCCATCGTGGGCGGCACCGTGCGGGTGGAGGGTCTCGGGTCCGCCTCGTTGCAGGGCGACGTGGCCTTCGTGGACCTGCTGGCCCGCATGGGCGCCCGAGTCGAGCAGACGGCTACGACCACCACCGTCCACGGCACCGGGGTGCTGCGCGGCATCGAGGCGGACCTCTCGGCTCTGTCCGACACGGCCCAGACGCTCGCAGCAGTGGCCGCCTTCGCCGAGGGCCCCACCCGGATCACAGGGATCGGCTTCATCCGCAAGAAGGAGACCGATCGCATCCGGGCCATGGTCACCGAGCTGCAGCGGGCGGGGATCGACGCGGTCGAGGAGTCAGATGGGGTTCTCATCCGGCCGGCACCGATCCGGCCCGCCACCATCGAGACCTACGACGACCACCGCATGGCCATGGCGTTCGCCCTCCTCGGCGCAGCCGCCCCCGGCATCGCCATCGCCGACCCGAGCTGTGTCGGCAAGACCTTTCCGGGCTATTGGTCCATGCTCGCCGGCCTGCGTGAAGGAGCCGAGTAGGGTGCTCGGCTCGTGAGGAGCGCGCTGTGAGGGTCATCGCCATCGACGGGCCCGCCGGCTCGGGCAAGTCCACCGTGGCCAAGGCGCTCGCCGCCCGGCTCGGCCTCGAGTACCTCGACACGGGCGCCATGTACCGGGCCGTCACCTTCGCCGCTCTCCGTCGTGGCATCGACCCGGCCGAGGCCGAGCTCGTCGGGCGCCTGGCCGAGGAGGTCGTCCTCGATGTCCGCCCCGACGGCGTGACCGTCGACGGCGTCGACGCCACCATCGAGATCAGAGGCCCGCAGGTGAGCCGGGCCGTGAGCATCGTGGCCGCCAACCCGATCGTTCGGACAGAGATGGTCCGCCGCCAGCGCGAGTGGGTGGCGACGCGTGAAGGCGGCGTGCTCGAGGGCCGCGACATCGGCACCGTCGTGTTCCCCGACGCCGACCTGAAGGTGTACCTGACCGCCGACCCGGAAGTGCGGGCCCAGCGCCGCTCCAAGGAGGTAGCCGACCTGGACTACGAGACGGTCGCAGCCGATCTGGCTCGGCGCGACGCTCTTGACTCGACCCGGGACGTGTCTCCGCTGACCGAGGCCCACGACGCCTTCCTGGTCGACACGACGGGCCTGGCCGTCGAGGAGATCATCGACGTGATCGCAGGCCGGGTGACCTCCGATGGCTGATCCCCGGCCCGGTGACGATGTCGAGATCTGGACGGGCGAGCCCACCCGCGGCACCCGCATGTCCTACGGCTTCGTGCGCGGCCTCTTCGCGGTCGTGTTCCGCCTTCTCGGCCGGGTAGAGGTCATCGGGGGCGAGAAGGTCCCCGCCGAGGGCGCATACGTGCTCGCCCCGGTCCACCGCAGCAACGTCGACTTCGCCCTCACCAGCCTCGTGACGAAGCGGCCGATGCGGTACATGGGCAAGGACTCCATCTGGAAGTCGAAGCTGCTCGGTCGCTTCGTCTCGATGCTCGGCGCCTTCCCGGTGCACCGGGGCACCGCCGACCGCGATGCCCTGAAGGCGTGCACCGAGATCGTCGGAGGGGGCAGCCCGCTCGTGATGTTCCCCGAGGGCACCCGCCAGAGCGGGCCCGTCGTGCAGGAGCTGTTCGACGGCACGGCCTACGTGGCCGCCAAGACCCAGGTGCCGATCATCCCGGTTGGGATCGGTGGCAGCGAGGCCATGCTGCCGAAGGGAGCGAAGCGCCCTCACCGCTCGAAGCTCGTGCTCATCGTCGGTGACCCGATCGAGCCGCCCGCGCCCACCGAGCGGGGACGCATGCCCCGCAGCGCGGTGGGACAGATCACCGAGCGACTTCACGGCGAGCTGCAGGCCTTGTTCGACGAGGCCGAGCGCCGATCGCAGCAGCGCTAGGAGCTGGCCGCCTCGCTGTAGCGGGCACCCGCGCTGGCGGTCGGGAACATCTTGGCTGCGGCGAACACCTGCCGGACCTTGGGCTCGAAGTGCTCGAGGGGCAGCGTGTCGTAGTCCGGGTCGAACGCCTTCTGGTCCCACTCGTCGGCGAACTGCTCAGCCAGGCGCCACTCGTCGTCGGTCATCGAGTCGCGGTGCTTGTCGCGGGCGTCGGGGTCGCCGCCGAAGTGGCCGTAGTAGTGCCGACCCTGGAAGTCCTGGTGCACGAGGATCATCTTGTGCACCTCAGGGCTCACGTAGGGCTTGAGGATGGCGGCTGCGATCTCCGGGTGACCAGGGACGCTCACCGCCTTGCCGATGTCATGGCAGAGGCTGGCCACCACCACCTCGTCGTCCGCGCCCGCCCGCTCGGCCAACGTGGCCGTCTGCAGGCAGTGGGTGAGCTGGTCGGTGGAGAACCCGTCGGTGATGTCGGCGAGGGAGCGCAGCATGCCGAGGACGCGCTCGGCGACCCGGGTCTGGTTCTTCGCCGTCTCCACGCCGATGACCGCCCACTGGTCGGCGGTCGATGTGTCCATGGAGGTGAAGCTGGTCATGTCCTGATCTTACGTGAGGCTGGCCAGGACGTCGCTGGCTCTGAGGGTGCGGTCGAGCAGTCCGGGCCGGTCCGTCACCGAGCCACCGAGGCTGAACGTGGCCAGGACATCGACCGCGGCCAGCAGGTCACGCAGCTCGCGGGGCGGCGGGAAGTACTCGTCCTCTTCGGTGATGCGAACCTCCTCCACGCCCTGGGTGGGCGCCAGATGGTCGAGCACGGCTTGCACCACCTGCTCGGGGGCGGATGCCCCGGCGGTGACGCCGACGATGCCGTGCAGCCCTGGCGGGAGCTCGTCGGGCCCGTTGACCCGGAAGACCTGCGTGGCGCCCGACTCCTTGGCCAACCGCTCCAAGGCCCGGGTGTTGGACGAGTTGGCCGAGCCGATCACCACCACCGCGTCGCAGCGCTCGGCGATCTCGCCCAGCGCGGACTGGCGGTTGGTGGTGGCGAAGCACAGGTCGCTGCGCCCCGGACGCCAGACCTCGGGGAAGCGCTCCGCCGTGCGCTCGGCCACGGCCGCCCAGTCACGGTGGGAGAGCGTGGTCTGGGCCAGGAGGGCGACCGGCTGCTCGAAGCTGGGCAGGAGGTCGACCTCCTCGACCGACTCGACCCGGTGGATCGAGTCGGGGGCCACGGCCATCGTGCCCACCGCCTCCTCGTGCCCCTCGTGGCCCACGTAGACGATCTGGTAGCCCTTGCCGGCCCGGGTCTTCACCTCGTGGTGCACCTTCGTGACGAGCGGGCACACGGCGTCGACGACGTATCCGCCGCTGGCCCGGGCCGCGGCCACGACCTCAGGGGCCGAACCGTGGGCCGAGAGCATGATCGGGCGCCCGGGCGGCACCTCCGCGATGTCGTCGACGAACACCACGCCGAGGTCGCGGAAGCGGTCGACCACGAGCTGGTTGTGGACGATCTCGTGGTAGCAGTACACCGGCGGCTCGAAGGCTCGGACCATCCAGGCCAGCGCCTTGATGGCCATCTCCACACCCGCGCAGAAGCCGCGGGGGGCAGCGAGCAGAACCTTGTCGACAGCCATCGCCGGTCAGGGTACCGGCGGTCGGCGGCGCCCCGGACTGCGGGTGCGGGCCCGCACCGCCGTAGCCTGGACCGATGTCCTTCCCCCGAGTCGTCGCTGTCGCGCCCGGTTCTCCGGCCGCCCGCGCCGGGGTGGAGGTGGGCGACGAGGTTCGCGCCATAGACGGGCAGGTGCCACGAGACATCATCGAGTGGCGCTTCCTCGTCGACGAGCCCGACCCGGTGCTGGAGCTGGAGCGCGGCGGGCTCGAGCTGACCCTCGAGGTGGACAAGCGGGCCGGGGAGCCGCTCGGCGTCGACGTGCACTCGGCGCTCTTCGACCAGGTGCGCACGTGCGACAACCACTGCGAGTTCTGCTTCATCTACCAGCTGCCGCCGGGGCTGCGGAAGAGCCTGTACCTGAAGGACGACGACTATCGCCTCAGCTTCCTCTACGGGAACTTCACCACCCTGACCCGGTTCACCGAAGCCGACCTCGAGCGAGTGGTGAGCGAGCGGCTCAGCCCCCTCCACGTGTCCATCCACGCCACCGACCCCGACGTGCGGGTGGAGATGCTCCGCAACCGGCGGGGCGCCACCAGCCTGCGCTGGCTGCGGGCCCTGCTCGATCACGACATCGAGGTCCACGGCCAGGTCGTGGTGTGCCCGGGCATCAACGACGGCGCCGTGCTCGCCGACACCCTGGCCGGGGTGCTCGACCGCTTCCCCGAGCTGGCGTCGCTCTGCGTGGTGCCCCTCGGCATCAGCAAGTTCAACGCTGAGGGGCGCATGCGCCCCCACACGGTGGAGGAGGCGGCCACGGTCGTCGACACCGTGGAGGACTGGCAGGACATCTTCAACACCGTCCTCGGCCGGCGCCTCGTGTTCGCGGGCGACGAGTACTACCTCCTCGCTCAGCGGCCCTTCCCCGAGGCGGACGCCTACGAGGGCTTCCCCATGCACGAGGACGGCATCGGCATGGCCCGCACGCTCGAGCTGGAGCTCTTCGGCGAGAAGGCCGACGCCACCGGCAAGCAGGAAGGCTTCTTCGCGTGGGCCGACGGAGGCGACGCTGCGCCGGTTGACGTCTCGGGCTCCACCGGCGCCGACTACGAGCCCTACCGGGGCCAGCGGGCCACCGCCGACCAGCTCCTGCAGATCCGCCCTTCGCGCTCCGCTCCGATCGGCATCCTCACGGCGCCCTACGGCGCCCTCGTGCTCGCTCCGCTCCTCGAGCGGCTGGGCCGCGACGACGTGCGCCTGGTCACCGTCGAGAACCAGTTCTTCGGGGGGACCACCGGCGTCACCGGACTGATGGTGGGGGAGGACCTGGCTCGCACCTTGGCCGCCGAACCCAGCGGCCACCGCTACCTGCTGCCCGACGTGTGCCTGTCCAACGGGCGCTTCCTCGATGGTGGCTCCCCGGCCGAGCTGCCCCGGCCCGTCGAGGTGGTCCCCACCGACGGGCACGCGCTGCGCACTGCTCTCGGGCTCGGCGACCGGACCCTCGAAGGCGTGCGATGAGCGAGCGCGCCGCCCTGCCCACCGTTGCCATCGTCGGCCGCCCCAACGTCGGCAAGTCCACGCTGCTGAACCGCATCGTGGGCAAGCGGGTGGCCATCGTGGAGGAGAAGCCAGGCGTCACCCGCGATCGCAAGGAGGTGGAGGCGGACTGGTTGGGCGTGCCCTTCCGGCTCATCGACACCGGCGGCTGGATGCCTGGCGGTAGCGAGCTCGACGCCAAGGTCAGCCGCCAGAGCGAGCAGGCCATCCGCGAGGCCGACGCCGTGCTGCTCCTCCTGGACGCCGTCACCGGCGTCACCGAGGACGACGCCCGTGTGGCCGAGGTCGTGCGCCAGCTGGCCGCACCGGGCAAGGTCCTGCTCGTCGTCAACAAGGTGGACGACGCGGGCCGCGAGGGCCTGATCTGGGAGGCCATGTCGCTCGGGCTCGGAGAGCCCATGGGCATCAGCGCCCTGCACGGCCGAGGGTCCGGAGAGGTGCTCGACCGCCTGGTCGAGCTGCTGCCCACACCTGAGCCCGTCGAGGAGATCGACGAGGACGAGGAGGAGGAGCCCGAGGAGCGCGTCTTCTCCGTGGCCCTCATCGGCCGCCCCAACGTCGGCAAGTCGACGCTGTTCAACCGTCTCATCGGCTACGAGCGGGCCGTCGTCCACGACATGCCCGGCACGACGCGCGACACCGTCGACACGATCGTTGAGACGCCCGACGGGCCCATCCGGTTCGTCGACACAGCCGGGATGCGGCGCAAGGCCAAGATCGACGAGGGCACCGAGTACTACTCGTTGGTGCGGGCCCTCCAGGCCGTCGACCAGTCCGACGTGGCCCTGCTCATAATCGACTCGACCGTCGGAGTGACCGCCCAGGACCAGCGCCTGGCCGAGCGCATCGACGCAGCGGGGAGCCCCCTCGTGGTCCTCCTCAACAAGCACGAGCTGCTGGCTGATGCGGAGGCGCGGGCCGACCTCGACTGGCAGGTCTCAGAGCGGCTCCGGTTCATCGGCGAGGCTCCGGTGCTGAAGATCTCGGCTCTCTCGGGCAAGGGCGTGCACAAGCTGCTGCCGGCCTTGTCGATGAGCATCGAGGACTACCACCGGCGGGTGCCGACCAGGAAGGTGAACGAGGTGATCCGAGCCGCCCAGCAGGCGCAGCCCGGCCCGCACGGCGTGAAGGTCCTCTACGCCACGCAGGCCGCCACCGATCCGCCCACCTTCACCCTCTTCGCCAACCGCGAGGTGCCCTCCACCTACCTGCGCTACCTCGAGCGCAAGCTCCGCGAGGACTTCGACCTCGGCGCCACCCCCATCAAGATGAGGGTCCGCAAGCGCTGACGGAGACGATCTGACGGTCCGTCAGGGCCGGTGTCAGACTCGGGGCATGCCCCAGGACGTCCCCGCCTTCGAGTTCTCCGACGAGGCCAAGCGCCTTCGCGCCTTCGTCTACGAGCACTGGTGCGCCAACGGGCGCGGGCCCAACCTCCGCACCGTGCACGGAGCCACTGGCCTGGACCGGCGCCAGATCGTGCAGGCCTACAAGGAGCTCCAGCTCGGCATCATCTGCGTCGTCGACCAGGACGCCCAGAACGTCAACCTGCTCAAGTTCCAGCCCTTCTCCAGCTATCCCAGTCAGGTCGAGGTGTGGGTCGACGGCCAGTTCCACTCCTTCGCCGGCTGCGCACTCGAGTCGGTGGCCATCTCCAAGATGCCGCCCTTCCAGGGCCGCACCCTCACGCTGAAGAGCTATTGCGCGTGCTGCCTGAGTGCGATCGACCTGTCGGCTGTCGACGGGGTGGTCACGGCACCTGAGGGCGTCCTGGTCCACATCAGCACCAGCCCGTGGGACTGGAACAACAACGACATCGTGCACCAGTGCGACTCGATGAACTTCGTGCTCGGGCAGGACCACGCCGACCGCTTCGAGCGCATCGTCAGCCGACGGGGCGTGCTGCTCACCATCGAGCAGACGGCTGCCTTCGTGAAGGCCACCGGCGACGCTCGCATGTGGGACCACGACTGGGCCCCGGCCACGCTCAACCCCAAGGCTGTCATCTACGGGTTGAAGCAGCTGGGGGCAGACGTGTCGGCGTGGACGGGGGAGCGAAGCCCGATCCCGGGGACCTGACCCCATGCTGCTGCGCGCCGCCCTGGGCTTCGTACTCCTCGTGGCATTCGTCGCGGTCGGGGCTCACCTGACCCGACAGCGCCGGGAAGGGCAGCGGCCGTGGCGGGGGCTGGCCGGGTCGGTGGACCGGACCGTCGGCGCGGTCGCCGTGGCCTTCCTGCTGATCCTGGCGATCGGTGCGATCCGCCTGCTGCTCTAGGCCCGAGCCGTGGCCAGCGCGTACCCGGCGGCCGCCAGAGCGACGCCTCCGACGAGCGACGCACAGACGTACGCCGCAGCCGCCCCGGTGCGCCCGTCGCGGAGCAGGGTCTGGGTCTCGGCTGAGAAGGCCGAGAAGGTGGTGAAGGCGCCGAGGAACCCGAGGCCGAGGGGGACCGTCACGAGCTCGGACCATCCGCGGAGCTCGCCGATCCGCAGGAGGAGCCCGAGGGCGAAGGACCCGCAGAGGTTGATGCCCAGCGTGGCCCACGGGAGGTCTCTCGTCCCGACGGCCAGCCCGACGCCGTAGCGGGCGGCGGCGCCGGCCGCGCCAGCGAGGGCGAGCAGCGCGAGCTTCATCGTCGGACCTGCGTGCACATGCGGACACTCTGCCCGCCAAACCCGTTGGCGTGGACGATGGGCGGGTGCGAACGTCGGTCCATGCTCGAGGACCACTTCGGCGAGGACGTCGCAGCGCGCTACGACGACGGGTCTCCGGAGATGTTCGCGCCCGAGGTCCTGGGGCCGACCGTCGACGTGCTGGCCGATCTGGCCGGCGACGGAGCGGCGCTCGAGCTGGCCATCGGCACGGGGAGGGTGGCGCTGCCGCTGGCGGCTCGAGGCGTGCCGGTGTCCGGCATCGACCTGTCGACAGCGATGGTCGAGCGTCTGAAGGCCAAGCCGGGTGCCGGATCCATCGACGTCACCATCGGCGACATCAGCACGGCACAGGTGCCGGGTCGCTTCCGGCTCGTGTACCTCGTGTTCAACACGATCGGGAACCTGTGCACCCAGGAGCGGCAGGTGGCCTGCTTCGCCAACGCTGCCGCCCACCTCGAGCCCGGTGGGTGCTTCGTTCTCGAGGTCGGCGTGCCGGACCTCCGACTTCTGCCGCCCGGCAGGGATGCGGTCGTCTTCTCCCATGCACCCGGCTACGTGGGCTACGACCGCTACACCGATCTGGTGGCCCAGCAGGCCACGTCGCACCACTTCCAGGCCGACGCCTCCGGGGCCCGTGAGCTCCGCACGCCGTTCCGCTACGTGTGGCCCTCCGAGCTCGATCTGATGGCCCAGCTGGCCGGCCTGTTCCTCCGGCAGCGCTGGGCGGGCTGGGATGGCGCGCCGTTCACGGGAGAGAGCACCAAGCACGTCTCCGTCTGGGAGAAGCCGACGCCCTGATCCTCTGACCAGTCGGCCTCCTGGCGCGCCTCATCGATCTGGGTCGGGGTCGTCGTCGGTGGGGTCGGGGTGGTGGTTGCGTTGGAGGTTGTGGAAGCTGCAGGCGGGGCGGCCGTTGGTCTGGGTGGTGGGGCCGCCCTTCGAGGCTTCGTGGGCGTGGTCGATGTGCTGGCGGTCGGGGATCTCGTCGCAGGTGGGGTGGTAGCAGGTGCGGTCGCGGATCTCGATGGCCCGGCGTAGGGCGCCGCGGAAGAAGCGGGTGGTGTGGCTGACGTCGATGATCCTCGACGGGTTGGCGAACACGATCCGTTCGAAGTCCGCTTCGGTCAGCCACCGGGCCGCGACACCGGGAGTCAGCACTGTGCGGTTGAAGAGCTCCAGCACCGGCCCGGTGAAGGTCTCCAGGCCGCACACGATGCTGAACAGCGGCACCGGGCGGCGGCCGTCGTTGGGGGCGGTGCGGGCCCGGGTGGCCATCTCCACGAGTGCGTCGGCCCGGCGTTGGGCGGGTGTCCGGGCCAGGTCGGTGACGAGCGGGTCCCGACCCAACGCTTCCTTGGCCTGGGCCCAGTCTTGGTCGAAGAGCTCGCGTTCGATGATGCGCAGGGTGGTGTCGATGATCGCCCCGGAGACCGGGTCGAAGGTCATCTTTCCGAACCACATGCCCCCGAACGACTGGGACAGGTGGACCTCACGGGCCTGGTGGTCGGCAGTCGGCGCCTTGTTCGGCGCCGTCGGGGTCGACGGTGATCTCCCAGCGGTCACAGCGCCGCTTGAACTCGACGAACCCCTGGGTGCGGGCCGCGTCGAGCAGGACCTTGTGATCCCGCCCGAACGCCACGGCGGTGCGGGGGGTGCGCTTGCTGAGCATCGTGGCCAGGTGCGTGCGGTCGATCTCCCCCGCTCCCCAGGCCGACTCGACGGTCGGGGAGGTCGCGTAGGGCGCGGGCGTGGCGCAGCCGTAGCCGGGCCTCGCTCGAGCGGGAGGTGCTGCTTCCAGGCCAGCCACGCCGCGCCGGTCTTGGCCCCGTCGGCCTGCCAGCACCGCTTCGCGTCCCACCTCGACAACAGCTTCGCTTCGGCCACCTCGACCTGACAGCGCAAGCGCTGCATGGCCAGCACCGCACCGTTCAGATCGTCAGTCGTGCACCCGTCAAGGTCCGCTTCGACCAGCGCCGCCAAGGACGGTGGTGGCGGTGACGAGATCATCGTCGAGTGCAGCCATGCGTCCTCCTTCGGCGGGGTGATCACGCTCAGAAGTCGGGGACCAACGACCCAGGTCCCGAAGGGGAAGCACCCCAATCATATCGAACTGGTGTTCGCAAGGCAACACCCGATCGCGAGCGATCTGGCCCCACACCCCGCTCAGGGCCCGCAGGGCCGCCGCATCCCCCCAGTGCAACGGACAGCACTGGCACTGAGAGCTCGGCCATCACAACTCGATGCGCCTGATCGACGTCAGCCACACCGTCCGGTGCGCGCCTTCGTGAGCATCCCGTGAGCTGACGCAGCCGGAGCCGGATCAGCCCGAGCTCTGCTCGGTCCGCCGGGAGGGTGGGATGGGGAAGTGATCCGACCCCGGCCACACGGTGATGAGACGGATCCGACCATCGGGTGCCTGCTCGCAGAAGGAAGTGCCGCCTGAGCTGGAGCCGTCGGGAAAGTGCCAGATGTACGAGTACCGGTAGAACTGGTGGAACGACTCGATCGGCGTGACGACCTCGACGGAGACACCGGACCCGGACATCCCACGACCGTGCTCCTCGCGGGGGTCGGCCTCGTGGCCCTCCATCGGGGCGCTCATGTAGCTGCCGATCATGTCGGCCACGGCCTCCAAGCCCTCGAGGCGTCCGAGCTGAGGATCCATGAACAGGATGTCCTCGGTACAAGCGCGCTGCAGCGCCTCGATGCGCTGATCCCGCGCCCGCTCGAACCAGGCTCGCCCGTAGAGCACGAGGACTTCCTCGGGGGTCATGGAGGCGACGCTAGACCGAGGCCGGTCGGTGGGCTACGCGAGAATCGTGGAGTGGGCATCCAACGCACCGTGTTCTCTCGGCTGTACCGCCGCACGCCGAGCGTCGAAGCCCTCCCGTGGCACCGTGAGGAGCCACCCCCGCTCCTGGAGCGCGCCGTCGCCGAGCGGACCGAGCGCGGACGGGCCCTCGATCTCGGCTGCGGGGAAGGCGTCAACGCGGTCTACCTGGCGCAACAGGGGTTCTCCACCGTCGGGATCGACTTCGTCCCTGCCGCGCTCGCCGCGGCCCGAGCCCGGGCCGAGGAAGCTGGCGTGGAGGTCGAGCTCCGGGAGGGAGACGTCGTCGAGTACGAGGCACCGGCGCCCTTCCAGCTGGTGCTCGACTCCGGTTGCCTGCACCACCTGCCCAAGGCCAAGGCGGTCCGGTATCGCGCCCAGCTCGACCGGTGGATCGAGCCGGGTGGCGACTACCTGCTCGTCCACTTCGTCAATCGGCCCCGGGTGTGGTGGATCCCCATGGGTCCGAGGCACATGACGCGTGAGGACGCGGTCGCTCTCTTCGCTCCCTACGAGCTTCGGGCCTACGACGAGACCGAGTTCGACGTGCCCTTCCCGATGGGCCGCATGCGTGCCGGCGTCTACTGGTTCGTCCGCCCAGGAGCGTGAGGGCGCGGGCGGTCTGGGTTCTCGGATCGGGAGACGATCACCGCCGGATCGCCTTCGCTCGGTAGAGCGCTTCGTCCGCCGCGACGAGGAGCGAGCGGAGCGGTGTGGATCCGCTGATGCTGTAGCCGGTGCTGAGGGTGCAGGGCACAGCCAGGAGCTCGCAGGCCATCCGGAACTCCTCTGCGATGCGGGCCGCCACCTGCTCGGCGACCACAGGGTCGCCCGGGTTCAGGAGGACGACGAACTCGTCGCCGCCGAGGCGACCAGCGACGTCCTCCAGCCGTGCGCACCGACGGACGACATCGCCGAGGGCGACCAGAACAGCATCCCCGGCGGCATGGCCGTGGTTGTCGTTCACGACCTTGAAGTCGTCGAGGTCCAGGGCCAGCAGGGCGAGCGGGGTGCCCTGGCGTCCCGATCGGGCCAGCTCCTCCTCGAAGCGAGCGTGGAAGCCCCGGCGGTTGAACAGGCCGGTGAGCGGATCCACGAGGGCCAGCGCCTCGGCATCCTCGGCGCGGCGCTGCAGCTGGTGGCGTTCGACGAGGGTCCCGAGCTGGAAGGAGAGCGCCTCCGCTATCAGCTCGAGGCTGACCAGCACCTCAGGTTCCAGGTCCACCGCGTCCCGACTGGCGCCGCAGACCGTGCCGAGGATGACCGAACCGTCCCGGATGGGCAGGGCGACGAACGTCTGCATCCCGAGCCGCTCGGCACCGAGGCTGCCGGGGAAGTCCCTGGCCACGGCCGACGAGTGAGGCTTGCCGCTGAGGAAGGACCATCGGCACATCGAGTCGGACCAAGGGAGGATGGATCCCTCGGCCACCTCGAGGTCTCCTGAGTTCAGCGCGACCAGGACGTCCTGACGTTGCGCGGTCCAGTCGATCTCGGAGACGAAGCTCGTCTCCAAGCCCGTCAAGCGCTGGATCAGGGCAAGTAGCGGGCGCGCCAGCCGGTCGAATCCATCCAGGTCCTCATCGACCATGCGCCGCCCGCCATCCTCGTTGGTGTTGGCGCTCCCTACCCGTTCGGTGATGGGTCCCAACCAGGTTGCCGAGCCGAGCCGCACACCGTGGCGGGACAGACCGGTATCCTCTGCGCACACATGGACAAGCCCATCCTGGCCGTCGTCGCCATCGCCGCGCTCGTGGCTGCCCTGGTGTGGGGCCGATCCGCCCAGCGCTTCCAGCGCGTCTGGCATCGCATCGAAGGGGAGCTCGGCGAGCACGCTGATGCCACGGTGCTGGCCCGCTCGGCCTACCGCAAGGAGCTGCACACCGTCACGCTCTACGCCGTGATCGCCGTGGCCTCAGCCGTGGCGGCCGTCCTGGAGATCCAGGAGGCCAACTTCGCCTTCGTCTTCATCCTCATCCCGGTGGGGCTGTCCGTGCTGTTCGGCAAGGACTTCCGCCGGGAGGCCCGCCTGGCCGAGGATCGGATCATGCTGGAGCGCCGGGCCGAGGAGGTGCTCTCGCAGGAGGAGCTGGCGCCGCGCCGCTGGGCGGCCCGCCTGGCCCCTGAGGACCTGCCCGACTTCGCCGGCTTCGAGCTGGGCCGGGTGTACCAGGCCGGCACCGGCCTCATGGCTGGCGACTTCTACGACGTGTTCCGAGTGGCCCCCACCCGCATAGCGGCGGTCATCGGCGACGTGACCGGCCACGGCATCGAGCCCTCGATCACGGCCTTCCAGGCCAAGTACCTGCTGCGCGTCTTCCTCCGGCAGTTCCGCGACCCGGCCCAGGCCCTCGAGGAGCTGAACCGGCAGATGTCCTCCCTCGAGCGGACAGAGGAGTTCATCTCGATCTGCGTCGTGGTGTTCGACACGGAGGCGGCCACCCTGCGGGTGGCGTCGGCCGGTCACCCCGCGGCCTGGCTCTGGCACGACCGCGAGGTCCGTGGGCTGCGGGCCACGGGACCCCTCCTGATGCTCGACCCCGACGGCGGGTACACGAGCCGGGAGATCCCGCTCGACACCGGCGACCTCCTGCTGCTCTACACGGACGGTCTGGCCGAAGCCCGGGCCGGCGACCAGCTCTTCGGTGAGGACCGGGTGGCCAACACCCTGCGCCGCGATCCGGGCGTCTCGCCCGACGTCCTGTGCAAGTCCCTCCTCGAAGCTGCGCGTGACTTTGCCACCGAGCCGATGACCGACGACGTGGCCATCCTCGCCATCCGACGGAGCTGAGACGAGCGTGGGCGACGGCGACAGCGAGCTGTCCGAGAAGGTCTCCCGAGCCCGCTCTGGGAACCTGCACAAGGAGCGGGAGAAGCTCGAACGCCAGGGCAAGCTGTTCGTCCGCGACCGCCTCGACCTGCTGCTCGACCCGGGGTCGTTCGTAGAGGACGCCCTCTTGGCCAACTCGGCCGCAGAGGACCTGCCTGCCGACGGCGTCGTGACCGGCGTCGGCCGGGTCGACGGCCGCCCGGTCTGCGTGATGGCCAACGACCCGACCGTGAAGGCGGGCTCCTGGGGCGCCCGCACGGTGGAGAAGATCGTCCGCCTCACCGAGCACGCCCTTCGCCACGAGCTGCCGGTGTTCTGGCTCGTCGACTCGGCTGGTGCCCGCATCACCGACCAGGTCGAGCTGTTCCCCGGGCGACGGGGCGCGGGCCGGATCTTCTACAACCAGGTGAAGCTGTCGGGCCGGGTTCCGCAGATCTGCTGCCTCTTCGGGCCTTCCGCCGCCGGCGGGGCCTACATCCCGTCCTTCTGCGACATCGTGATCATGGTGGAGGGCAACGCCTCCATGTACCTCGGCTCACCCCGGATGGCCGAGATGGTCATCGGCGAGCAGGCCACGCTGGAGGAGATGGGCGGCGCTCGCATGCACGCCACCGTGTCGGGGTGCGGCGACAACCTGGCCGTGGACGATGCTGACGCCATCGAGCAGGCCCGGGCTGTGCTCTCCTACCTGCCGGGCACATGGAAGGAGGCCCCGCCCGCATATGAGCCCGTGCCCCCGGTGCGGGACCTGACTGCGGACATGGTGCCCACCATCGACACCCAGGGCTACGACATGCACGACCTCGTCGACGCCATCGTCGACGCGGAGAGCTTCTTCGAGGTGAAGCCCCTCTTCGCTCCCGAGCTCATCGTCGGGTTCGGCCTCCTCGACGGCAAGCCGCTCGGCATCGTGGCCAACAACCCGATGCAGCTCGGTGGTGCCCTGTTCGTCGACTCGGCCGACAAGGCCGCCCGGTTCATCTGGTGGTGCGACGCCTTCAACGTGCCGCTGCTCTTCCTCGCCGACGTGCCCGGGTTCATGATCGGAACGCAGGTCGAGCGCCAAGGCATCATCCGCCACGGCGCCAAGATGGTGACCGCGGTGAGCGAGGCCACCGTGCCCAAGATCTCGGTGATCGTGCGCAAGGCATACGGCGCCGGGCTCTACGCCATGTCCGGCCCGGCGTTCGAGCCCGAGGCCACGATCGCCCTGCCCACAGCCAAGATCGCCGTCATGGGCCCCGAAGCGGCGGTGAACGCCGTGTTCGCCAACAAGATCGCCGCCATCGCGGACCCTGACGAGCAGGCCGCCTTCGTCGCCGAGCAGCGCAAGCTCTACGAGGAGGACGTCGACCTCTATCGCCTTGCGTCGGAGCTCGTCATCGATGCCATCGTGGACTTCGGGGACCTGCGCAGCGAGCTCGTTCGCCGCCTGACCATGGCCGAGGGCAAGGACCGCACGTTCTCGGACCGCCGCCACGGGGTCCCCCCGGTTTGACCGTCCTGCCGAGGCTGCCCGACGCCGTCGTCATCCGTGATGTCGGCCCGCGCGATGGGTTGCAGCCTGAAGCACCCGTCGATCCGGCCGACCGGGTCAGGCTGATCGAGGCGCTCGTCGTGGCAGGGGTGCGTCGCATCGAAGCCGTCGCCTTCGTGTCCCCCACGGCCGTGCCTGCAATGGCCGGCGCAGCCGAGGTGCTCGCCGCCGCCCCCCACCGACCCGACCTCACCTATGCCGCCCTCGTCCCCAACGAACGGGGCGCCGAGATGGCCCTCGCTTCGGAGGCGGACGAGATCACCGTCACGATCAGCCTCAGCGAGACGTACAACCAGCGCAACGTGAAGATGTCCACCGAGGAGTCAGCGAAGGTCATCGCTTCCATCTGCGCGCTGGCGGGAACGACCCCTGTCGACGCCGTGATCAGCTGCGCCTTCGGGTCGCCTTACGAGGGCGAGGTCGATCCGGACGACGTGGCCGCCCTGACGGCCCGCCTCCGCGGCGACGGATGCGCGGCGGTCACCCTGGCTGACACCACCGGGATGGCCACACCCCGGGGGATCGGCGAGGTGCTGAGCGCCGTGGGCACAGACGTGGGCTTGCACCTGCACGAGACCCGAGGCACCGCCCTCGTCTGCGCTTACGCGGCCCTCCAGCTCGGGGTGACCCGGTTCGACACGTCTGTCGGGGGCCTCGGGGGGTCCCCGTTCGCCCACGGATCGGCGGGGAACCTGGCCACAGAGGGGCTCGTGGCCATGCTCGACGACATCGGTGTGCACACCGGGATCGACGTGGAGGCCCTGATCGCCGCGGCCGAGCTGGCCGGAGAGCTGGTCGGGCGGCCGCTCCCGAGCCCTGTGGCGGCCGTGGGTCCTCGCACCCGCTTGGCCGGGCCGGCCGCCGACGCGGGACACTGACCCCGTGCCCTGGTGCGAGGCCTGCGACCGCTTCTACAACCCGAACTCGCTCCGTCCCGACGGCACCTGCCCGACGTGCGGGCGGACGGTGGCGGCCCCGGTCGAGGTCGAGGTCGCCGGCGCGCCGTGGCACTTCAAGCTGCTCGTGGCGATCACGGCGCTCTACCTGGCATGGCGACTCCTCCAGGGCGTGTCCTGGGTCGCCCACGCTCTCTGAGCGCCGGGCTCGACCGCTTCGCCCGGTAGGCCCGGTTCGGCCGACTCGCGCTCGGGTAGGGGAGAGGCCGTGCTCCGTGACGTGCTCGAGCTCGCGCCCGAACCGATGAGCGTCCGCGCCGCTCGCCTGTTCGTGGTCGACCGGCTGCAGGAGTGGCACTTCGACGACCTCGTCGAGAGCGGCGCCTTGCTGACGAGCGAGCTGGCCACCAAGGCCGTGCTCGACGGCGGGAAGTTCTCCGTGCTGATCGAGCGCATCGATTCCGGGGTGCGGGTGGAGGTGACGGACCACGCGCCGAGAGGACTCTCCGCGCAGCCCGATCCTGACGTTCTGGCGGGCCAGGCGGGAGCGGGAGTGCTCGACCTGCGCGCGGCCGACGCGACGCTGTTCACCGGGCTCGGCATGGTGGATGCGATCGCAGCGCGGTGGGGATCTGATCCAGAGCCCGGTGGGGGAGCGACCGTCTGGTTCGAGCTGGTGGCCGGCCGGTCTGCCGACGACCGCGGGCGGCTCGCCGATCTGCGCGAGCTGCGCGCCCCGACCCCGGACGCAGGGTTTGCTCCGGAACGGGAGGGGAAGGACCGGTCGGGCGACCGAGCAGAGGAGAGGCACGAGATGGCAAGACGGTACGTGGACGACGACGAGCGGGTCATCGAGGAGCGGTACGTCGAGGAGCGTCGCGGTGGGGCGGGCAAGTGGATCCTTGCCCTCCTGGTCATCGCCGCGCTGGCCATCGGTGGCTTCTTCCTCCTCGGCGGCGACGCAGACGTGGACACCGAGGGCGACCTCGAGGTCCCCGAGGTCGACCTGGACGTCAACGCCCCCGACGTGGACGTGGACTCCGAGGAGGCCCCGCCAGCCTCGGCGGAAGCAGGCTGATCCCCGCCGGTCCGTAGATGGCAGGCCGGCCGGAGCGGTCTGGTACGGTCACTGACCCATCCCGGGCCGTGGCGCAGTTTGGTTAGCGCGCTTGACTGGGGGTCAAGAGGTCGGAGGTTCGAATCCTCTCGGCCCGACTGGATGTAGCGAAGGGGCTGCTCATACGAGCGGCCCCTTCTGCTTTCGATGCGGGGACCAACAGCACGGCGGTGCAGGTGGGGAGAATCCGATGCAGGCACCCCCTGGCGTAGCCGCGCCGGCGCTGCCCGCGTTCGTCTCGAGGTTCGGTGACTTCTGACCACCTCAGCGGCCTTGTCTCACGCAGGCCCCAGGGCGCACGTTGTGAACGGAGCGTCGGCGCTGGGCCGGCGAGGAGGGGGACCGATGAAGAACCAGATGGGGAAGGCCATCGTCGTGAGCGCGGTGACTGCAGCAGGAGGGCTGGCGGTCCTCGTCGCGGCCGCATCGGCGTCACCGCCGCAGCCCGTGGTCCCAAGGCACCAGCACTACGTCGTGACAGCCGATGGAGACCTCGTGCCGGTGGGTCCGAACGCGTGCGAGAACGGGATGAGCATCCAGTTCGACAAGTTCCACATGAACGGCCACGTGGGCGAGCCAGGGTCGCGTGGCGTCATCACCGGGGGACGTTGCCCGACCTGACGAGCGGCCTGCGCCTGGCCGCACGGTGGGGACGGCTGTGCCTACCGTGCTGACATGCAGCTCGACGCCTACATCAGCGAGATGTTCCAGGAGCACCGGGCCGACTGGTCGACCACGGCCGCCAGCGGCGTGAGCGGTGACGACCTCGTCGTGGCCGGGGTGGCCCGCATCCTCAACGCGCTCGAGGAGGCGTTCGTCGCCTTCGCCGGCGCCACACCGCCTGAGGGCGCCTAGGTCAGGGGTCGCCGCAGGGACGTCGTCCCGGCGTCCCATGCGCCCATGACGTGCGACGCGAACAGCCCCTCGATGGCGGTGAGGCACCGGGCGCCGTGAACGACCTCGCCGCCGAGGAAGGGCTCCGCCTGCACGAGGGGGATGACCATGTCGTCGATGGCTACCCGCTCGTGGCGCTCGTCGGCCACGATGTGCTCCTCGTAGAAGCGAGTGGCCCGAGCGCCGAAGCCGAGGCGCTGGAGGCAGGTCAGGTAGCGACCCATCGGTTGGACGGAGCACATCTCGAACAGGGCCAGGTGGCCGACGAGGGCTCCCCGCCAGGCGCGGTGCAGACCGAACAGCGAGATGAGGTTGCAGGTGCTGAGAGTGACGCCCGGGATGAGGTCGAGGTAGGCGCCGTAGCGGGAGTCGAGGCTGAGCTCGTCGATGGTGTCGGCGAACAGCTGGGCGTGGAGGCCA
Organism: uncultured Microthrixaceae bacterium; assembly: GCA_963846555.1. Lineage (GTDB taxonomy): Bacteria > Actinomycetota > Acidimicrobiia > Acidimicrobiales > VFJN01 > VFJN01. The sequence continues at coordinate 1,935,148 of CAWJWI010000004.1, read as the reverse complement.
GCAGGGTCGCCCTCGCCGTACTCGCCCCACTGGATGTCGACGAGCGCCGCCTTGGGTCGCCCGGTGAGGCGGGGGATGCCCCACGTGTGCGGGTCGGCCTCCTTGAGCTGGTAGGCGGAGCGGTGGACGGCCAGCTCGCGCAGCTGCTCGACGGTGCCCGCCTCGGCCATGTGCTCCGAGAGCGAGCGACCGTCCCCGGGCCGGGCGAGGTCGCGCAGGGTGGCGACGGCCACGTCCGCCGACACCCCTATCGGCACGTGGCCCACGAGCTCGACGAGGCGGCGCTCGAAAGCCCGCTCCAGCTGGCGGCGCACGGCAAGGAGGGACGGCTCCCACTCCCAGCCCTCGTCCACGTCGGGGAGGCCCTGGTAGTGCTGCTCGTAGCAGAGGTAGAGGGCGAGCCCGCTGTCGTCACCGGTGATCGGGTCGTCACCCGGCGTGGGCATGCAGACGAGCTCGTGGGGCGGGCGTCGCAGGTGGTCGAGGAGCCAGTCCGTCAAGGGTCCGCGTGGGGACGGAAGGGTGACCGCGGTGATCGCGTCCAGGTCCGCCCGGGGGGAGAGCGTCGTCATGGAACGGCGTTACCCCGCTGTGCAGCTCGCGAACCCCGCGTTGCTGTACCTCCTGCCGCCCACACACAGGAGGACCTGCGCCGTCAGCCCGGTCGCAGCCGCCACGTCGTTCCGTCGGCCTCGACGTACCCGCCGCCGGGTGGCGCGAAGAGAGGCGCTACGAGCAGAGCGTCCTGATCGACGCAGCGCTGGAGCAGCGTCCGCCTGGTTGCGGCGAGCGCGATCGGGTCGAGGTCGCCGCGCTCGACGGCGGGGTCGGCGACCTGGGCAGGGTGGAGGAAGAGATGACCGGCGATCACGGCCGTGCTCCCGCCTGACTCGATCCACGTCACCACGTGCCCGGGGTTGTGGCCCGGGGCATCCTCCACGTGCACGCCGGGCACCAGCTGGCCGGCCTGCTCGATCGGCTCGACCACGCCCTTGTCGAGGAGCGCGATCAGCGCCTGGCCGCCGTCGCCGTGCGTGCCGAGACGGGCGTCGGCCAGCTCGGCCGCGGGCACGAGATAGCGGGCCTTGGGGAAGCTGGGGGAGCCGTCGGCTGCGACGCAGGCGCCGATGCCGTCGATGTGGGACAGGACCACCAGATCCACGTCGTCCCGACCGATGCCGGCGGCTCGTAGGGCCGCCATCCTGGGTGCGAGGCGGGCCGGGTCGTCGAAGGCGAGGAACGGGTCGATCAAGATCAGCGCGGACGGGGTGCGCACGGCGACAGCCGACGAGCCGATGCGGAGCGCCATGTCGTCGGTGACGAAGTCGGGATGGAGCCAGTCGGTGGCCCGGAGGGCAGCCGCCGTCGCCTCGTCGGAGGGGAGGACGAGCTCGAAGCCCGGGTCACTGACCCGCTTGATCTCGATGGCCCCGAACGTCCAGCGAACCGCCCCGTCACCCATCGCCGCAGCGTACGACCCACGCCATCTCGACGTCGGTAGGTTCAGGGCCATGTGCGGTCGCTTCGTCTCTGCCACCCCGCCGGACCAGATCGCGGCCTACTTCGACGCGGAGGCGCCCGAGGCCCTCCTCGAGCCGTCCTACAACGTGGCGCCCACGAAGGACGTCTACGCCGTTCTCTCCGACGGGACCGCCCGCGTGGTGGACGCCTTCCACTGGGGCCTCATCCCGCTCTGGGCCAAGGACGCCAAGATCGGGTCCCGGATGATCAACGCCCGTGCCGACACGTTGGCCGAGAAGAACGCGTTCAAGTCAGCCTTCAAGAGGCGCCGGTGCCTCATCCCGGCCGACGGGTTCTACGAGTGGCGCAAGGACCCCGCCGCGCCGCCGAAGACCAAGAAGCAGCCCTACTTCATCCACCGTCCCGACGGGGAGCCGTACGCCTTCGCCGGCCTCTGGGAGGTGTGGCGAGGCCCGGACCGCGACCAGGAGCCCCTGCGCTCCTGCACCATCGTCACCACGGACCCGAACCCGACGATGGCCGAGATCCACGACCGGATGCCGGTCATCCTCCCCGAGTCTGCGTGGGACGCGTGGCTCGACCGGGATGTCGACGACCTCGAGATGCTGGGCCGGCTCCTCGTGCCGGCCCCGCCTGAGCTGACGGTGCTCCACACGATCTCCACGGAGGTCAACAACGTCCGCAACGACGGCCCCCACCTGATCGAGAAGGCCCCGCCGATCGCCCCGCCCACATAGGCGGGTGATCGATGGTCAGCTGCGCGAACTGTGTCTGACACAGTTCGCGCAGCTCAGGCTTCGGGCACCTCGGCGTGGCCTGCCGTGCGCAGCGCGGATCGGAGGCGCTCGGCCGCGTCGTCGAGGGCGACGGGATCCGGGGACGGGTCTGCCTGGCTGAAGCTCAGGTCGCCCTCGGTGTCGATCGGGAGGAGGTGCAGGTGGGCGTGGGGCACCTCGAGGCCCGCGATCATCAGGCCGACGCGGGCGGGGGAGAAGGCGGCCATCTGGGCCTGTCCGATGGCCGAGGCGACGACGAAGCACCGGGCCGCCACGGAGGCCGGCAGGTCGAGCCAGTGGTCGACCTCCACTCGGGGCACGACGAGCGTGTGGCCCGGCGTGATGGGGTTGATCGTGAGGAAGGCGACGACGTCGTCGTCGCGCCAGACGAACCGACCCGGGATCTCGCCGTCGATGATCTTCGTGAAGAGGGTGCTCACGTCGGCATCGTAGGGTGAGGTCGTGGACCGAGGAGCCGACGACCAGGGTGGGGGAGACGACCGCATCCTCACCGTTCCCAACATCATCACCATCATCCGGCTCTGCCTGCTGCCGGTGTTCGTCTGGCTCCTGTTCGGCCGGGAGGACCGGGCGTCGGCCGCTTGGCTCCTGGCGGCCCTGGGCACCACCGACTTCTTCGACGGCTACATCGCTCGCCGCTTCAACCAGGTCAGCAACCTCGGCAAGATCCTCGATCCGGTCGCCGACCGCCTCCTCTTCTTCGTCGGTGTGGGCGGCATCGTCATCGACGGCTCCGTACCGGCCTGGTTCGCGATCGCGGTCCTAGTCCGAGAGGTCCTCGTGGCCGGGGCCACGATCGGGCTGGCCGCCGTCGGCGTGAGGCGTATCGACGTCACCTGGTTCGGGAAGGCTTACACACTGCTGCTGATGATCGCGTTCCCGCTCTTCCTCGCCTCGCACAGCACCCTCGGCTGGCACGACGGTGCTCGCACCGCCGCGTGGGCGTTCGGTCTCCCCGGACTCGTCCTGTGCTGGTACTCCGCGGCGCTGTACGTGCCCATGGCCCGGAAGGCTCTGCTGGAGCGCAACGACACCCCGATCGGAGCTCCCACGTGAAGGCCGTGATCATGGCGGGCGGCGAAGGCACCCGCCTTCGCCCGCTCACCTCCAACTCTCCCAAGCCCATGCTCCCGCTCGTCAACGAGCCGATGATGGAGCACATCGTCAAGCTCCTGAAGCGCCACGGGTTCGACGAGATCGTGGTGACGGTCGCGTTCATGGCCAACCACATCCGCACCTACTTCGGCGACGGGTCAGACCTCGGAGTCCGCATGGTCTATGCCACCGAGGAGTCTCCGCTCGGCACCGCCGGCTCGGTCCGCAACGCCATGGACGAGCTCGACGAGCGGTTCCTCGTGATCTCCGGCGACGTCCTCACCGACCTCGACCTGTCTGCGCTGGTGGAGGCCCACGACCGCAACAAGGCCCTGGCCACCATCGGCCTCGTCCGGGTGGACAACCCTCTCGAGTTCGGCATCGTCATCACCCGTGAGGACGGCTCGATCGAGCGCTTCCTCGAGAAGCCCTCGTGGGGTCAGGTGTTCAGCGACACGATCAACTCCGGCATCTTCGTGCTCGAGCCCGAGATCTTCGACCACATCGAGGCGGGCCGGCCGGTGGACTTCTCGGGTGAGGTCTTTCCCGCGCTTCTCGACGCTGGCGCGCCGATCTTCGGCTTCGTGGGCGAGGGCTACTGGGAGGACGTGGGCACCCTCGAGGCCTACCTCCGAGCCCACAAGGACATCCTCGACGGGCGCGTCCACCTCGACATCCCCGGCTTCGAGGTGGGTGAGGGCGTGCACATCGGCGAGGGGGCCGAGATCCATCCTGACGCCAAGGTCGACGGCCCAGCCGTCATCGGCGAGAACTGCCGCGTCGAGGCCGGCGTCCGGCTCGGGCCGTACACGGTGCTCGGCACGAACGTCCGCGTCCGCGCCAACACCGACCTGGAGCGGGTCGTGATCCACGACAACTCCTACCTGGGTGAGGGCGTTCGCCTCCGGGGCACGACCGTGGGGCGGTCCTGCGACCTCCGGAGCGGCGTCCGGGGTGAGGAGGGGGTGGTCCTCGGTGACGAGTGCTTCGTCGGCGAGCACGCCGTTCTGGCGTCGGGCGTCAAGGTGTACCCGTTCAAGACGGTCGAGGCCGGCGCCGTCATCAACTCCTCGATCGTCTGGGAGTCGCGCGGGTCGCGCTCGCTGTTCGGACGGGTGGGCGTGGCCGGGCTGGCCAACGTCGACATCACACCCGAGCTGGCCAGCCGGGTCGCAATGGCGTACGCCACGACTCTCAAGAAGAACTCGACGGTGATCATCTCGCGCGACTCCAGCCGGTCGGCTCGGATGTTGAAGCGGGCGTTCATGGCCGGCCTGAACGCAGCCGGCGTGAACGTGCTCGACCTCGAGGTGGCCTCCGTGCCGGTCACCAGGTTCCTGACCCGCCGACCCGAGAGCTCGGGCGGTGTCACCATCCGGCTCGTCGAGGGCGATCCTCAGAGCTGTGTCATCCGCTTCTTCGACAACGACGGATCGGACCTCACCGAAGACGCTCAGCGCAAGATCGAGCGTCTCTTCCTCCGTGAGGACTTCCGCCGCGTGTTCCCCGCCGAGATCGGCGACATCGGGTTCCCCCCTCGTGCCCTCGAGCAGTACACCGCTGCTCTGGAAGGCACAGTCGACGTGGCCGCGATCCGGGCGGCCCGGTTCAAGATCGTCGTCGACTACTCCTACGGGTCGAGCGCCTTCGTCATGCCGAACGTCCTGGCCAAGCTGGGCGCGGACGTGCTGGGGGTCAACCCCTACGCGTCGACGCTGGGCGCCGTCGAGTTCGACGCCCGGCATCACGGCGAGGAGGTCGGCGCTCTCGTGCGGGCCTCTGGGGCTCATGTGGGAGCGGTGCTGGACCCGGACGGGGAGCACCTCACCCTCATCGACGACGCCGGCCACGTCCTCACGAACGAGGAGGCCCTGCTCGCCCTGCTGACGCTCGTGAGCGGCCACCTCCTGGGCGACACGATCGCCGTGCCCGTCACCGTCACGAGCCACGCCGAGGCGATCGCGTCGGAGCACGGCGTGCGGGTGCGCCGCACGAAGATGGCCACCTCGGCCCTCATGGACGCGGCATCCGAGCCCGGGGTCGGGTTCTCGGCGAGCACCGATGGTGGGTTCATCCTCCCCGGCTTCCTCCACGCCTTCGACGCGGCCGCGAACCTGGTGAAGGTGCTCGAGCTCCTGGCCCGCACCGGCGAGCGGCTGTCCACGGTCGTCGGGCGCCTGCCCCGCACGCACATGGCCCATGAGACCGTCGTGACCCCCTGGGAGCAGAAGGGCATGGTCATGCGCTCGCTCGTAGAGATGAGCAAGGACCGCGACGTTCAGCTGATCGACGGCGTGAAGGTCCGCCACGATGGGGGATGGGCTCTTGCCCTGCCCGACCCGGAGGAGCCCGTCACCCATGTCTGGGCCGAGTCCGGTACCGACGCTGAGGCCCGGGCCCTCGTCAAGGAGTACGCCCTGCGCATCCGGCAGCTCCTGCGTTGACCTGAACCCTCGACCAGGCGTCGAGGGTTCAGCCAGTCCGATAGCCTCCGCCTCATGCAGATCCCCGACGATCTCCGGTACTCCTCGGACCACGAGTGGGTGCGCCTCGAGGACGGGCGAGCCCGGGTCGGGATCACCGACTACGCCCAAGACGCCCTCGGTGATGTCGTGTTCGTGGACCTGCCCGAAGTCGGAGCCACCGTGAAGGCGGGGGAGTCGATCAGCGAGGTGGAGTCCACGAAGTCGGTCTCGGAGATCTACGCACCGGTGGCGGGAACGATCGCCGACGTCAACGCCGACCTGGCCGACGCCCCCGAGCGCCTCAACGAGGATCCCTACGGCGAGGGCTGGATCTTCGTGGTGGCCGTCACCGATGGCGCGCAGGTGGATGGCCTGCTCGACGCAGCCGCCTATCGAGCCCTCGTCGAGGGATAGCCCGATGGCCACCGTCAGCTGTCCCCAGTGCGGGCACCAGAACCCCCTGAGCGCCAACTTCTGCTCATCGTGCGGATCAGACCTCGAGAAGAACGCCGATCACAACACGACCGCAACCGTCGCCGTCCAGGTCGAGGGGGGCGGCGACGACGTGCGCGTCGAGCTCGATGACCTGCCGGTCGGCGTCGGCATGCTCGTCGTGACCCGTGGGCCCAACACAGGCTCCCGCTTCGCTCTCGACGAGCTGCTCATCACCGCCGGTCGCCACCCCGACAGCGTCATCTTCCTCGACGACATCACCGTCTCCCGACGCCATGCCGAGGTGCGCAAGACCGACGCCGGCTACGTCGTGGCCGACGTGGGCTCTCTCAACGGCACGTACCTCAACCGCCAGCGGGTCGAAGAGGCTGAGCTGCGCGACGGGGACGAGCTGCAGATCGGCACGTTCAAGCTGCTCTTCCTCGCCGGTCGCCGCAGCGCGTGATGACGGACCGCTCGCACCTGTCCATCGGCGAGGTCCTGAGCCTGCTGCAAGACGACTTCCCTGACGTCACCATCTCGAAGATCCGGTTCCTCGAGAGCCAAGGGCTCCTCGACCCGGAGCGCACCCCCTCGGGCTATCGGAAGTTCTACGAGCCCGACATCGAGCGCCTGCGCTGGATCCTGCGCCACCAGCGCGACCACTTCCTGCCCCTGAAGGTGATCAAGGACCGGCTCGAGGAGAGCGCGGCCGCCGGCCTCACGGTGCCGCCCGACGAGCCGGCCGCGCCCGGGCAGCCCTCGGTGCCCTCGCTGTTCGAGCAGGACGAGTCAGTGCCGAAGGGGCCAGCCCGCCCACCGGCCGAGCGCGGCTCGGCGCAGTCGGGCTCGGCGTCGCCGGTCACCGCCCTCATAGAGGCTCCCGCGCCGCCTCCAGCGAAGCCGGTCCCGACCGCCGACCCACCCGCATCACGACCGTCCCGCCCGGCGCCGAGCATGCCCCCGCTGTCGGTCGCGACGTCGTCGTCGGGCCCGCTCGACGCCGGGCCCACCGGGGTGAGCTTCACGCTCGACGAGCTGGTCGAGGCGTCGGGTCTCACCCACCGCGAGCTGGGGGAGCTGACCCGCTTCGGTCTGCTGGCCGGCTACCAGGTGGGCGGGGACACGTTCTACGACGGCGATGCCCTCGTGGTCGCCCGCACCGCCGCCGGCTTCATGCGCTTCGGGATCGAGGCCCGCCACCTGCGCATGTACAAGGTGGCGGCCGAGCGCGAAGCCGGGTTCATGGAGCAGGTCGTGATGCCGCTGCTCAAGCAGCGCAACCCGACCGCCCGCCAGCAGGCGGCCGAGAACCTCGGGGAGATGGCCCGCCTCGGCGAGCAGCTCCGCACAGCCCTCCTGCGAGCCGCGCTGAAGGACCACACCGACCCCGGACGCTGACGGCCCGATCACCGCGATCCGGGTGGGGAGCGCGGCGCGATCGTCACATCGGTTGGGTAGCGTGCAGAGCAATGGCCATCGAGATGGAGCTGGTCGGGATCGAGCTCGAGCGACCCCCGAACATCCCGTGCCTCGTTCTGCGCGAGGCCGAGGGGGCGGGTCGAGTGCTGCCCATCTTCATCGGCGGTCCGGAGGCCACGGCGATCGCCTTTGCCCTCGAAGAGGTCGAGACGCCCCGGCCCATGACCCACGACCTGATGAAGGACCTGCTCGACGAGGTCGGAGCACGAATCGAGCGCATCGTGGTGACCGAGCTCCGTGAGGCCACCTTCTACGCCGAGATAATCCTGAGCATCGCGGGCCAGGTGCACTCCGTCTCGGCCCGCCCCTCCGATGCCGTCGCCCTCGCCGTCCGCTACGGCGCGCCGGTGTTCGCAGAGGAGGGCGTCCTCGAGATGGCCGGCCGCAACGCCGACGACGGCGTCCCCGAGGCGGTCGTGGAGCAGTTCAAGGAGTTCATCGATCAGGTGAACCCCGAAGACTTCGCGTCCTAGCGGAGGGCCGTCGAGTCGAACGCACGTCCCCGTTGACGGCGCGCGGGGGTGGTCGTACCCTCGGACTCCTCACGACATCGGTGTAACTCCACCGGTGTCACCCATCGAGACCCACCACTCGATCGAACTGGGCAGGGAGCACGCGCATGAGCATGGACGGGTTCAGCGGCCGAGAGGCGGCCGACATCGTCGGCATCACGTACCGACAGCTCGACTACTGGGCCCGGACCGACCTCATCCGGCCCTCCCTCGCCGACGCAAAGGGGAGCGGCAGCCGTAGGCGCTACTCCTACCGCGACCTCATCGAGCTCAAGATGATCAAGACGCTGCTCGACGCCGGGCAGCGCCTCGACCGGGTGCGCAAGGCCTTCGACTACCTACGAGACCTCGGTGACGATCTCGCCTCGGTGCAGCTGGTCATCGCCGGCGACAGCGTCGTGCTCGTGCGCGACGGTGAGGACCTCATCGACGTCGTCAACCGGTACCAGGGGCAGGGCGTGCTCAACCTGCTCGCCCTCGACGGCGTGGTGGAACAGGTAGACGCAGCCATCGTCGAGTTTCGTCCGGTCACAGACGCAGCCGACCCCACCGCCGCCGGTCGGCCGTCCGCCGCAGCCCGGTAGGTTCGGAGGGGTGACCCTTCGCACCTCCCCGCTCGACGCCGCCCATCGCGCCTCGGGCGCCAAGATGGTGCCCTTCGGTGGCTGGGACATGCCGCTCTCCTACAGCGAGGGCACGCTGGCCGAGCACAAGGCCTGCCGCACTGGAGCGGTCGCCTTCGACGTCAGCCACCTCGGCACCGTCCGCGTTGCCGGTGCCGGCGCTCTCGGTCGCCTCCAGGCTGCGCTCACCAACGACCTCGCCAAGATCGGCCCGGGCCGGGCCCAGTACACCCACCTGCTCGACGAGGCCGACGCTTCTGTGCTCGACGACATCATCGTCTGGTGGGTCGACGACGACACCTACGACGTCATGCCCAACGCCTCCAACACCGATGGCGTGGTGGCCGCCATCGGGGGCGAGGACGTCACCGAGAGCCGGGCGATCATCGCCGTGCAGGGCCCGACCGCCCGTGCGCTCCTGGCCCCGATCGCCCCCGACCTGGCGGCCATCGGCCGGTTCCGCGTCGGCCAGGCGGCCATAGCCGGCACCGTCTGCACAGTGGCCGGGACGGGCTACACGGGGGAGGACGGCGTCGAGCTGGCGGTGCCCGCCGAGGCAGCCCCGCTCGTGTGGGAGGCGGTCATGGGCAGCCGGCATCGTGCCGGCCGGTCTGGGAGCCCGGGACACGCTGCGCCTGGAGGCCGGCCTGCCACTGCACGGCCACGAGCTGGGCCCTGGGATCACACCGCTACAGGCGGGGCTGGGCTGGGTGGTGGCCTGGGACAAGCCCGGCGGCTTCCGGGGCCGGGACGCGCTGGTGGCCGAGCGGGAGAGGGGAGTGGCACGGAGGTTGCGGGGCCTGACCACCGAGGGACGCCGCCCGCCGAGGGCCGACCAGGTCGTCCTCGTCGGCGGGGAGCCTGCGGGCGTGGTCACGAGCGGGAACTTCTCTCCCGTTCTGGGCCACGGCATCGCCCTGGCCTTCCTGCCACCTGAGGTCGAAGAGGGGGCGGAGGTCGCCATCGACGTGAGGGGCGAGGCTGTCCCGGCCCAGGTCGTCTCCACCCCGTTCGTCTCGCGGGGGTAGGCGCTGAAGGGTCAGGCCTTGGTGGCCTTCTCCGCCTTCTCCTGGTGGTGGCTCTGGACGGCGGTCATCACGGCGCTGGTGGCGGCGCTGATGAACTCGGGTCGGTTCTCGGCCGCCCAGTCCCTGCTGGCCGTTGTGGGAGCCGAGGAGCCCTGGAAGTGGGGGAACACGTAGCGGGAGAGCAGCTCGTAGCTGCGCCACATGGCGGGCCGGTCCGCCCACTCCTGGGCCATGTTGAGGAACGTGCCGAAGCCGCCTGACTGGTCCACGAGGCGCTGGATCTGTGCGATGGCGTCCTCGACGGTGCCGATCACGGCGAACCCGGACGCGTTCATGGCGTCGGCCATCTCGTTGACGTCGGTGGTGTCTGGACCGAGGGGGAGGGCGGCCACGCGCTGGAAGTAGTCGACCCACTGGGGGAGGCCGAACTGCACGTCCTTGTAAGCCTGCTCCTTGGTGTCGGCGATGTGCATGGGGCCCACGAGGCGCCAGCCCCGCCGGTCCACGGTGGTGCCGAACTCCTCGGCTCGCTCCTCCATGACCGACCAGTGGCTGCCGAGGATGTCGAAGCCCCCCGTGCTCGTCGCCCCGATGGACAGGAGCGACTTGCCGAACTTGCCCGCCAGGCGCGGCCCGGAGGGCGAGACCTGGGCCGCCACGGCGATCTCGAAGCAGGGATCGGAGTACGGGCGCAGCTGCAGGCGGGCGTCGCGGAGCGTGAACCAGTCGGTGGTGCGGTTCACCGGCTCGTCACCGGCGAGGAGCTCGAGGATGGCCTCGAAGGACTCCTCCATCATGTCCCGCTGGCGGGCCACCTCGATGCCCATCATGAAGGCGTCGGAGGGCAGCGCGCCCGGGCCCACGCCGAACATGACCCGGCCCCGCGTGAGGTGGTCGAGCAGCACCATGCGGTCGGCCAGCATCAGGGGCTGGTGGTAGGGGAGCGACGACACGCCCGTCCCCAGCTTCATGTGCTTGGTGCGCTGCGAAGCGGCGGCGATGAACACCTCGGGGCTGGCGATGATCTCGTAGCCCGCCGAGTGGTGCTCGCCGATCCAGGCCTCGTCGAAGCCGAGGCTGTCGAGGTGCTCGAGGAGATCGAGGTCTCGCTCGAGGGCGAGGGTGGGGTTCTGTCCGACCGGATGGAAGGGAGCGAGGAAGATGCCGAAGCGAAGGGGCCAGTCCATGCCCGCACCCTACGCCCCAACTTGACCGCGTGGTCAAGTTGCCAGGCGCTACTCCAGGAGGTCGGGCTGCTCGGCCACGATCTTGTCGTACAGGGGCTGGAAGCTGAACCAGCCCGCGAAGTGGCTGCCGACCTGGGATCGGGTGAGGCGGGCCATCTCGGGGTCGATCGACACTGGCGTGCCGGCGGCCTCGGCGAGCAGCTGGACCTCGCAGGTCCGCTCCATCGTGATGTAGAGCCAGGCTGCCTCGTCCACCGAGTGACCCACAGTGAGGATGCCGTGGTTGCGGAGGATGGCCGCCTTGCCTTCCCCGAGGGCGTGAGCGATGCGCTTCCCCTCCTCGACGTCGAGCACCACGCCCGTGTAGTCGTCGAAGAGCCCGTGGTCCTCGAAGAACGAGCAGGCGTCCTGCGTGATCGGGTCGAGCAGGCGGCCCAGGGTGGACCAGGCCCGACCGGCCTTCGAGTGGGTGTGGGCCGCCGAGATGACGTCGGGACGGGCCGCGTGCACCTGCGAGTGGATGGCGAACGCGGCGCCGTTCACGGGCCAGTCGCCCTCGACGACGACGCCGTCGTGGCTGACCAGGATCAGGTCCGAGGCCCGGATCAGCCCGAAGGAGAGCCCGAACGGGTTGACCCAGAAGCAGTCGGTCCGCTCCGGGTCGCGTGCGGTCAGGTGGCCGGCGATGCCCTCGTTGAACCCGAAGCGGTCGAACAAGCGGAAAGCGGCGGCCATGCGCTGCTTGATGTGCGTGCGCTCCTCCTCGGGGGAGGAGAACGTGGGGAGCTGGTGGGGTTGAGTGGGTCGGATCACGACGGTGCCTCCTACGGGCTCAGGCCCCGGATCCTACGCGTCGGAGCCCGATCCGTCCGCGGTGGGAGCGCCGGTGAGGCCGTCCCAGAGCAGGTCGCTGATGTAGGAGAGGAAGCGCTCGCGGCTCATGGTCTGCTCCTGCAGCCACCAGTTGGTGGCCGAGTGGACCAGCCCCACGATGCCGTAGGCCCACGGGACGGCAGCTCCGGTGTCTCGACCCGCCGCTTGCAGCTGCTCGCCGGCCACGGATGCGATCTGGCGGGCGACCTGCTCGACGAGCGAGCTGATCGGCGCCCGCGGACCGCGACGGGTGACGGACTGCTGGACGAGGAACCCATAGAGGTAGGGGTCCGCCTCGAGGAACCCGACGTAGGCCGCGATCGTGGAGTCAAGGAGCTCGCGCGGATAGCTGGCGGCCTTCAGGGGCTCGGCCACCGATGTGAGCAGCTCAGCGGAGAAGCGCTCGGCGATGGCGGCGATCAGGCCGTCGCGGTCGCCGAAGTGACGGTAGAGGATCGGCTTGGTGACCCCGCCCGCCTTGGCCAGCTCCTCCATGGTGGCGCCGGGGCCGGTGGTGCGGATCTGGAGGATGGCCGCCTCGAGCAGCCCGTTGCGGCGCTCGGCCCGCTGCTCCTCGCGACGCAGGTCGCGCCCGGAGCGCTCGACGCCGCCCCGGCGAAGATCAGATCCCACCCCCCAACCGTACAACGGCGACATCGTGGACACCGGGGAGACGTCGACTTGGAGCCCCCGATATCCCGTCCCTAACGCCCATAATGCTGGTTACGTCAAGTTGGTGGTCCTCTGGGCCAGCGGGCGCGCCGCGGCGAGGATCCAGTCCAGGGCATCCCGCAGCTCCCCGACACCGGAGGAAGCGTCGATGTCGCGTCCGACGTCATCGACTGCGGCTTCCAAGACGTAGAGCTGGTCCTGCAGCTCCTCCAGCGCCTCCCGGGTCACGACGAGCTCCGACTCGCTCATCCCCAGCTCTGCGCTGCGTCGGCGGGCGGCGTAGTCGGATTGGCGGCAGCCGGCCTTGCAGAACAGCCTCGGTCGGCCCGGACCGGGCCGGACCTCGAACCTCCGACCGCACCACCGGCACCGGCGGCTCATCGGTGATTCTGTCACTTGATGATATTAGCGCCGATCTCGGCCCTTGGTCGGTCTTGGCCAGGCGGAGGCCACGGCGACGGCGACGACGGCCGCCCAGGTCACGAGGCCCCACCTCCACGTGTCGAGGTCGCCGGTGAGGTCGAAGAGCTGGAAGATGATCTTCACGGCGAAGTGGGCGCCGAAGACGAGGAGCGTGCGCCTTCCCGCCCGGGCCGCCCCTTCGCCCAAGAGCGTCCCGGCGGGCAGCAGGCGGCGCACTGCCGCCCAGATGAGCAGCGAGGCGACGAGGCCCCAGAGCGTGAAGCTGAGGTGGCCGGGGTAGCGGGCAGGGGGCCAGATCCCCTCGGGGGCCACCGCTCCCCCAGCGACCCCGGCTGCGACGAGACCGACGAGCAGCACGCCGGCGGCAGAGCGCACGAGGGGCAGTGAGCGCTCGGCCCGACCCAGGCCGTGGCAGGCGACAGCGGCGCCGGCGGCGGCGAAGACGCCGTAGACCGGGAGGGCGAACGGGCCGCTGACGAGTCGGCCCAGCACGCCGTCGCCGCCCGACTCGACGGCCGGCACGGCGGCCAGCACGCAGGCGCCGGACACGGCCCACCACACCCATGGCGAGCGGACCCTGGCCGCGGCGGCGGCCGTGACCAGGGCGCCCAACACGGCCAGCGTCGGGAGCACGCCTCGGCCCTCGAGCTGGCCGTGATGCGTCGCCACGTCGATGGCGATCCCGAGAAGCAGGATCTGACCCCAGCGCGCCATCGGGCCGCGCAGGTCGGACCACGATGCGACTCGGACGCCGACCACCACGGCTGCCGCACCCAGCCCGACGGCGAACACCGGGGCAGCCAGCTCGGTGACGAGGAAGTACTCGAACCCGAGAAAGCGCTCCTCGACGTGGCCTCCGGTCCAACGGGCGAAGTGGTGGGCCACCATCGCCCAGAGGGCGATCCCCTTCAGCACGTCGAGCGAGTGCCAGCGGAACGGTCGGGGCGGTGCCGGAGCGGGCGCGTCTGTTGGGCGCGTCGTCGTCAGCGTTGTCACGCGGACCTCACTTCCCGGCCCACCGCCCGGGCAACCCCCGGTGCGCGCATGGGGACCGGTAAGGTGCTGGGGCTGACGAACCCGTGTGGGAGAGTCCCGGCGTCACCCTCCTCGGAGGGCGGTGGCCGGGCGCCGAAGGTGCAACCGCCCCGGAACCTCTCAGGCCCAAGGACCGCACGGGGGAGGCAACGCTGGAGCCCATGGCGACAGCGGGGGTCAGACCGACCTGACCACCTGCTCCCCTGAGGTCACCATGCCCACGCCCGCCACCACCTTCGCCGACCGCCACCTCGGGCCCCGCCCCGAGGACATCGAGGCGATGCTCGCCACGCTCGGCGTGGCCACCCTCGACGAGCTGATCGAGCAGGCCGTCCCGAAGACCATCCGCACCGACGCCCCTCGCGCTCCCCGACGCCATGTCCGAGCCCGAGGTCTTGGCCGTGCTCCGCACCCTCGCCGGACGCAACCAGGTGCTGACCTCGCTGATCGGAGCCGGGTACTCCGGCACGCACACCCCAGGCGTCATCTTGCGCAACGTCCTCGAGGACCCGGCCTGGTACACCGCCTACACGCCGTACCAGCCCGAGATCAGCCAGGGCCGGCTCGAGGCCCTCCTGAACTTCCAGACGATGGTCACCGACCTCACCGGGATGGACATCGCCGGGGCATCGATGCTCGACGAGTCGACGGCCGCGGCCGAGGCCATGACCCTCATCCGCCGCTCCACGAACCACCCGGCCGCCGCCTTCTTCGTGGACGCAGAGACCCACCCACAGACGATCGCTGTCGTCGCCACCCGGGCCGAACCGCTCGGGATCCCGGTGGTCGTGGGCGCCTTGGCCGACCTCGACCCGACCGCTGTCTTCGGGGTCCTGCTGCAGCACCCGGGCACGAGCGGGGTGGTCCGTGACCTCTCCCCCACCATCGCCGCCGTGCACGAGGCAGGCGGCCTCGCGGCCGTGGCCACGGACCTCTTGGCCTGCACCGTCCTGGTGCCTCCGGGCGAGCAGGGGGCCGACGTGGTGGTCGGCTCCTCCCAGCGCTTCGGAGTGCCCCTCGGATACGGCGGACCTCACGCCGGGTTCCTCGCCACCCGCGATGGCCTTCGGCGGTCCATGCCCGGCCGCCTGGTTGGCGTGTCCGTGGACGCCGCCGGTCGGCCTGCCCACCGCCTCGCCCTCCAGACCCGCGAGCAGCACATCCGTCGAGAGAAGGCCACCTCGAACATCTGCACGGCCCAGGTGCTGCTCGCCGTGATCGCGTCGATGTACGCCGTGTACCACGGCCCCGAGGGCCTCCGGGCCATCGCCGAGCGCGTGCACCGCCACGCCGCCCGGCTCTCCAGCGGCCTGCGCTCGGCCGGCGTCGAGATCGTGAACGACAGCTTCTTCGACACCCTCACGGCCCGAGCTCCGGGCCGGGCCGACGAGGTGATGGCCGCAGCCCTCGCCGCCGGCATCAACCTGCGTCGCGTCGACGACAGCACGGTGGGCATAGCCCTCGACGAGACCACCGACGACGATGTCCTCGTCCGGGTGGCTGCCGCCTTCGGGGCCACGCTGCCTGCCGGGGAGTCGAGCGCCATCCCGCCCGCGCTGGGGCGCACGTCTGACTACCTCACCCACCCCGTGTTCTCGGCCCACCGGTCCGAGACGGAGATGCTGCGCTACCTCCGGTCCCTGTCGGACAAGGACGTGGCCCTCGACCGTTCGATGATCCCCCTGGGCAGCTGCACGATGAAGCTCAACGCCACCACCGAGATGGCGGCCGTCACCTGGCCCGAGTTCGCGGCCCTGCACCCCTTCGTGCCCCTCGACCAGGCCGAGGGCTACCGAGAGCTCATCCAGTCCCTCGAGCGGTGGCTGGCCGAGATCACCGGCTACGACGCCGTCTCGCTCCAGCCCAACGCGGGCTCGCAGGGCGAGCTGGCCGGCCTCCTCGCCATCCGCGGGTACCACGTCTCCAACGGGCAGGCCGAGCGGGACGTCTGCCTCATCCCGTCGTCAGCCCACGGCACGAACGCGGCCTCGGCCGTCATGGCCGGGATGCGCGTCGTGGTGGTGGCCTGCGATGACGAAGGCAACGTCGACGTGGCCGACCTCGAAGCCCAGGTGACAGCCCACGCCACCGACCTGGCCGCCCTCATGGTGACCTACCCCTCGACCCACGGCGTGTTCGAGGAGCGCATCACCGAGATCTGCGACCTCGTGCACCAGGCCGGCGGCCAGGTGTACGTCGACGGGGCGAACCTCAACGCCCTCGTGGGGGTGGCCCGACCGGGCTGGTTCGGCGGCGACGTCAGCCACCTGAACCTGCACAAGACGTTCTGCATCCCGCACGGCGGCGGTGGTCCCGGTGTCGGGCCCGTCGCGGCCCGTGCCCATCTGGCCCCCTTCCTCCCCAACCACCCGCTGACCCCCGAGGCCGGTCCGGCCTCCGGGCCCGGCCCCGTCTCGGGCGCCCCGTGGGGGTCGGCGTCGATCCTGCCCATCTCCTGGGCCTACATCGCGCTCATGGGGCCCGACGGGCTGCGCCGGGCCACAGAGGTGGCGATCCTCAACGCCAACTACGTCGCCGCTCGGCTGGCCCGGGCCTACCCCGTCCTCTACACGGGTGACCACGATCGAGTGGCCCACGAGTGCATCCTCGACCTGCGGGAGATCACCCGGGTCAGCGGCGTCACCGTCGACGACGTGGCCAAGCGTCTCGTCGACTTCGGGTTCCACGCCCCGACGATGAGCTTCCCAGTGGCCGGCACCCTCATGGTCGAGCCGACAGAGTCCGAGTCACGGGCCGAGCTCGACCGCTTCATCGAGGCGATGCTGGCCATCCGGGAGGAGATCGCCGCCATCGAGCGGGGCTCCGTGGCCCACGCCGACAGCGCGCTGGCCCATGCTCCTCACACCGCAGAGGACCTGCTCGTGGCCGAGTGGCCCCACCCCTACACGCGAGAGGAAGCGGCCTACCCCGTGCCGGGACTCCGACGGGACAAGTACTGGCCGCCTGTGAGCCGCATCGACGGGGGCTACGGCGACCGCAACCTCATGTGCTCGTGTCCGCCGCCGGAGGCGTTCCAGAGCTGACCGTCTCGCTGGTGTCGCCGCCGATGGCCGACGCGTCGGCATCCTCGAAGACGAGCACCTGGTCGAGGTGGGTGATGGCAAAGGCCCGACGGATCGACGGTGCTGCGCCACGGAGCACCATCGAGCGGCCGTGGTCGGCCAGCTCGTTGCTCGTCTGCAGCAGCAGGCCCATGCCGGACGACCCGATGAAGGTCACCTCGGCCAGGTCGACCACCACGTCAGGGCAGTCGCCGTCGCACCGCGGTCGAGGATCGTGCGCAGGTCGGCCACCTCGGGCAGGTCGAGCGCACCGCCCACCCGCACCACGATCCGACCGGCAAGGTCGGGCTCGACTTCGACGTGGACCTGCGCTCCATCCTCCATCACGCCGCAACCATTACCCCACCACCGATGGTTCAGCCGTTGACGATGCCAGCGATCTCCTCGAGGAGGAACGGAGGCCCGCTGACGAGCAGGGTGGTGACGCATGTCTCCCGCCAGGCCTCCAGGTCGTCGCGGATCTTCTCCTTGGGCCCCACGAGGTAGACGTCCTCGACCATCGAGGTGGGGACGTAGGAGGCTGCTTCGTCCTTGCGGCCGGCTAGGTAGGCCTCCTGGATCTTCTCGCACTCCGCTTCGTAGCCGAGACGAGCGAAGACGTCCTTGTGGAAGTTGCGGTCCTTGGCCCCCATCCCGCCGACGTAGAGGGCCAGCGTGGGCCGGAGGAGATCAGCGCACGCCTCGACGTCGGCGCCCACGATCGTCGGCACGACACAGGCCACCTCGAAGTCCTCCGCGGTGCGGCGGGCGCCGGGTCGGGCGAAGCCCTCCGCCAGGGCCCCGCGGTAGAAGGCGTCGGCCTTGGGCGAGAAGAACATCGGCAACCAGCCGTCGGCAATCTCCGCGGCCAGGGCCACGTTCTTCGGGCCTTCGGCGCCGAGGTAGATCGGGATGTCGTTGCGGAGCGGGCGCACGATCGACTTGAGCGGCTTGCCGAACCCCGTGCCGCCCACCAGGGGCATCTGGTAGTGCTCGCCCACGTACTCGACGGGCCTGTCCCGGGCCACGATGGCCCGGACGATGTCGATGTACTCCCGGGTGCGGGCCAGGGGCTTGGCGTACTCCTGGGAGTACCAGCCCTCCACCACCTGCGGACCGCTCACGCCGAGCCCGAGGATGAAGCGACCGCCCGTCAGGTGGTCGAGCGTGATCGCCGTCATGGCCGTCGAGGCCGGAGTGCGGGCCGAGATCTGCGTGATGGCGGTGCCCAGCTGCACCCGCTCGGTGGCGCTCCCCCACCAGGCCAGCGGGGTGAAGCAGTCCGAGCCGTAGGCCTCGGACATCCACACGCTCTTGAAGCCCAGCCGCTCGGCCGTGGCGATCTGCTCCGCGGCGTCGGGCGGTGGTCCCGACGAAGGCCAGTAGCCGATGATCAACCCGAGGTCCATGGCTGGGGACCCTATCCGGCTGGCTCGCTCAGAACTAGAACGTGTTCTAGTCTGGTGCCATGACCTACCCCACCGACGTCGGCGTCATCGACCTGATGCTCGGGATCCCCGAGGGGTCCAAGAAGAGCTGGTACGGCTTCCTCCGGGCGGGCTTCATGGACGACGAGTCCAAGGAGATGGAGTTCCCGGTCCAGTACATGTTCAAGGACGTGCCCGAGGACGTCGACCCCGAGGCCGACCCCATCGCCGTGGTGATCGGCGAGATGGACCACTTCGGCATCGACCGGGCCATGGTCGGCATCGGCCACGAGCGCAGCATCTCCGTGCGGGCCGTGAAGGAGCACCCGGACCGCTTCTTCGCCTCCTACGAGGTGAACCCCAACCTGGGCATGCAGGGCGTCCGCGACCTCGTACGGGCCTACGAGGAGTACGGGGTCAAGGCGGCCAGCACCTTCCCCGCTGGCACGACGCCCGCAGGTGCCGATCAACGACAAGCGCTACTACCCGCTCTACGCCAAGTGCGTGGAGCTGGACATCCCCATCTGCATCACCACCGGCGTGCCCGGCCCCCGCGTGCCGATGCTGTGCCAGAAGACCGAGCTGCTCGACGAGGTGTGCTGGTTCTTCCCGGAGCTGAAGATCGTGATGCGCCACGGCGCCGAGCCGTGGGAGGAGCTGGCGGTGAAGCTGATGCTGAAGTGGCCGAACCTCTACTACTCGACCTCGGCCTTCGCGCCGAAGTACTACCCCCAGGCCATCATCGACTACGCCAACACCCGGGGCGCCGACAAGATCATGTACGCCGGCTACTTCCCGATGGGACTGTCGCTCGAGCGCATCTTCTCCGAGCTGCCCCACGTCGGCTTCAAGGATCGACGTGTGGCCCAAGTTCCTGCGCGAGAACGCGCAGCGCGTCTTCAAGCTGGAGGGCTGAGATGTCTGTCGCCCGCTCCCCCTTTCCCGTGCCCTTCGGATGGTTCTGCGTGGGCTACCCCGAGGACTTCCCCGGCGGGCGGGCCGCGGCCATCTACTACTTCGATCGCCACCTCGTGGCGTGGCGCGACGACGACGGCGACCTCCACGTGCAGGACGCCTTCTGTCCCCACCTCGGCGCCCACCTCGGGCACGGTGGCACGGTCGAGGGCTGCGAGCTGGTCTGCCCCTTCCACGGGTGGAAGTTCGACGCCGAGGGCAGCCAACACCGACATCCCGTACTCCGAGCGCACGAACCGCAAGGGCACGCTTCGCACCTACCCGGTCGCTGAGGTCAACGGGCTGACGATGGTCTGGTACCACCCAGACGCCGAGGTCGGCCCCCAGTGGGAGCTGCCCCGAGCTCCCAGAGTTCAACGGCGACCCGGACTGGTCCACGGTCATCCGCACGAGCCACACCGTCGAGGCCCCGTGGCAGGAGATGGCCGAGAACGGCGTCGACTCGGCCCACTTCCGCGTTCGTGCACAACACGGCCGAGGTGCCCGAGCTGGAGAGCTACGAGTGCGGCTTCCCTGAGTCGCAGATGCGCTCCTGCCAGAAGTTCCCGACCCCCCGGGGCGTCATGGAAGGCCGCATCGACTCCCGGATGATCGGCCCGGGCGTGTCCGTCGTGGAGTTCAGCGGGATCGTCGACACGATGAGCCTTGCCGTCACCACGCCGATCAGGCGTCGACCAGTGCATCACCCGGTTCAACTTCCGCTTCAAGACGATGGGTGACGAGGCGACGACCCGCAACGTGGGGCAGGCGTTCGTTCGGGAGGTCGACAAGCAGTTCCTGGAGGACAAGCCCATCTGGGAGCACAAGGCTCACCTGGTTCGCCCGGCGCTGGCCGACAACGACGGTCCGTTCATGAAGTTCCGGAAGTGGGCGGCCCAGTTCTACGCCGAGCCGCTCAGCGACGAGCGGACGGTGTTCCCGCCGCCGTGGTGGCCCGAGCGGGCCGACGAGGCTCCGGCCAAGGCCACGGCGAGCGCCAAGCACGCGCAGCCCTGAGGCGCGGCGTCCCCTCCGGGCCATCACCCCGGGACCCTCCCCTCTCGTACTCTCGGACCGACCATCCGGGAGCCCTGCTGCCCACGAAGATGTGGGCGTGAACGTCCTTCCCCGATCGCGGCGCAGCCGCACCATCGCAGTCGTCCTGCTCCTGGCCATCCTCGTGGCCGCGTGGGCGCGTCGGGACGAGCTGTCGTTCTTCGCCAAGCTGGCGGTGCCGGGCCCCGCCTACTCGGCCGCGACCGACCGCACCTCCGGCCCGGCCGATCGAGGGCCGGACGTCGACCTGCCCGCTGTCCGGCCGGCAGCGGGGCCCACGGGGACAGCACCAGCGATCACGCTGGGTACGGGCCTCCCCCTCGCCGGAGCGTCGGCACTGGCCGACAGCGCGGGTCCGGGTCCGGTCCTGGTGACCAGCCTCGACGGCCGGGTGCACGCGGTGGACCTCGAGACGGGCACCACCAGCGTGGTGCTGGACATCAGCGACCGGGTGTCGGACGGTGGTGAGCGGGGCCTCCTCGGGATCGCCATCGATCCTGAGGGCGAGCGGATGTACCTCGACTTCACGAACCGACGGGGTGACACCGAGATCCGGTCCTGGCCGCTGGGCGCGAACGGTCTTCCCGAGGCTGGTGAGGGCACGCTCCACCTGGAGATCGGACAGCCGTTCGAGAACCACAACGGAGGCAACCTCGTCTTCGGGCCGGATGGCGCCCTCTGGATCGGCACCGGCGACGGTGGCGGCGCCGGTGACCGCGGCGAGGTCGCGCAGGACGACAGCTACCTGCTCGGGAAGATGCTCCGCGTGACCCCGGACCCAGAAGGCGGGGTGCTCGCTCCCAGGTCGAACGGCAGCTGGGAACGTCCCGAGGTCTGGGGCATCGGGCTGCGCAACCCGTGGCGCTACTCCTTCGATCGTGCGACGAACCGGCTGTGGATCGCCGACGTCGGCCAGAACACGATCGAAGAGGTGTCCTTGGTCGACCCCGACGCGGAGCGACCGAACTTCGGGTGGGACACCGTGGAGGGCGCCAACGACTACGAAGGTGAACCGTCGCCCGAGTTCACCGCTCCGGTCGTCACCTACGACCACGACGACGGGTGCTCGATCACCGGTGGCTACGTCTACCGCGGCCCTGGCAACCCGGGCCTCTACGGCTGGTACCTGTACAGCGACTACTGCACCGGCTTCATCCGGGCAGTGCCGGCTGACGATCCCACCGGCGAGCCGGAGGTGCTCGCCACAGACGTCGGCAACGTGATCAGCTTCGGGGAGCTCGACGACGGGGAGCTGGTCGTCCTGACGAGCGCCGGGATCCAGCGGCTGATCCCGGCACCCTGACCTCGGCGGGCGCGATACTCCCACCATGCGGGTGGTGCTGTGCGACGAGGACACGTTGCTGCGCGAGATGGTCGAGTCCCTCTTGGCCCGCTTGGGCCACGACATCGTCGGCATCAGCGACACCACAGCCGCGGGGGTGGCCCTGATCGACACGGCCCGCCCCGACCTCGTCGTGTTCGACATGGCCCTGGGCTACAACACCGACTTCGACGTGCTTCGGGCCGCCTCCGACGCGGGGGTCCGCACGATCGTCTTCTCGCACACCGCAGACGACGCCATCCTCAGCCAGTACGTCCCTCGGCCCACCGTCGTGGAGAAGCCCGACCTGGCCGTCCTCGAGCAGGTCTTGAGTCGGCTCGAGATCGACGACGACGACGACGACCCCGGCGCGGTGGTCGAGCAGGATCGCCGGCAGCGTCCAGGGCGCGCCGCGAGCGGCGATGCGCCCACCGGTCCCACCGATGCCGCCGCCTTCTACTCGGCCCTTCAGGACGTCGCCGAGGGTGATGCGCTCGTGTCGATCGACGTGCCGGACGCGGTCGCCGCCGATGTCCTCGCCGGCGACCTGCTCGCCCTCATGCGCGGGACCGACCGCCTGCTGGCCACCCGCACCGCGGTGCGGGTCTTCCTGCCCGGGGGCGCGGAGGTGGCCATCGAGTCGTTCCTCCAGCGCCTCGCCGAGGCCCACCTCTTGCCGGACGGGAGCTCGGTGGCCGCCATCACGGTGAGCGCCGGCGAGAGCGCAGCCGAGGTGTTCGACCGGCTCAAGGACGACGAAGCCCGCCGCCCTCTGCCGTCCTCATGATCAGGTAGCGGAACCAGCTCAGTCGAAGATGCCGCGGTCGCCCGAGGTGGCGCCCCCGTCGACCGACCACTCGGAACCGGTCACGTAGCTGGCCTCGTCCGAGGCGAGGAAGGTGACGACGTTCGCGACCTCCTCGGGTCGGCCCCACCGGGCGATCGGGAGCTTCTTCGTCCAGCCCGACTCGGGCGGGTCGCCGTCGTCGCCCGCGGTCATCGGGGTGACGATGCCGCCGGGGTGGACGGAGTTCACTCGGATGCCGAACCGACCCAGGTCCTGGGCGGCCGACTTCGAGAGGCCCCGCACGGCCCACTTGCTCGACACGTACGCCGCCGCCTGAGGCAGGCCGACGATGCCGGCGTTCGACGAGATGTTGATGATCGACCCGCCGCCGGCCTTCCGCATCGACGCGGCCCCGACCTTTATGCCGATCACCGTGCCCACCAGGTTGATCTCGATGACCTGCCGGAAGCGGGCGATGTCCTGCTTGTGCACGGGCGCCATGTCGAGGATGCCGGCGTTGTTGACGAGGACCGTGAGCGGCCCGAAGCGCTCCTCGGCGTGGATCACCGCGGCCTCCCAGTCCTCCTCCGAGGTGACGTCGAGGCGCCGGTAGGACGCCGCCTCGCCGAGCGACGCCGCTACGGCCTCGCCGTCAGCGTCGAGCACGTCGGTGAGGAGCACCTGCGCGCCCTCGGCCACGAACCGACTGGCCTCCGCGGCTCCTTGGCCTCGAGCCGCCCCAGTGATGAGGGCCACCTTGCCCTCGAGCCGACCGGTCACGGCCTCTCTGCCCCGACCACCCACATGGCGAAGAACTGCGACCCGCCGCCGTAGGCGTGGCCCACGGCGGTGCGGGCGCCGTCGACCTGGTGCTCGCCGGCTCTGCCGCGCACCTGGTTGGCGGCCTCTGCGAAGCGCAGCATGCCGGAGGCCCCGATGGGGTTCGACGACAGCACACCACCCGACATGTTCACGGGCAGGTCGCCGTCGAGCTGGGTCGCGCCCTCCTCGACCATCCGCCAACCCTCCCCGGGCCCGGCGAAGCCGAGGTTCTCGAGCCACATGGGCTCGAACCAGGAGAAGGGCACGTACATCTCGACGCAGTCCACCTCCCGGCGAGGATCGGTGATGCCGGCCTGCCGGTAGACGTCGGCGGCACAGTCGGCTCCACCTCGGGGCAGGACGGTGTCGCGGTCGGCGGACATCGTCGGCTCGGAGCGCATGGCGGTCCCCCGGACCCACGCCACCGGGCCGGTCGCCCGTCCGGCCACGGCCTCCGAGGCCAGCACCATGGCGCAGGCACCATCGCTGGACGGGCACGTCTCGGCGTATCGGATCGGGTCCCAGAGCATCATCGAGTCCTGGATGGAGTCGAACGTGATCTCGGGCTCGTGCAGGTGGGCGTACGGGTTCTTCAGCGCGTTCAGGCGGTCCTTGAGGGCGACGAGGATGCCGATGTGGTCGGGTGCGCCCGAGCGAGCCATGTAGGAGCGGACGTGGGGCGCGAAGTAGCCGCCGGCGCCGGCGTGGAGAGGCGGGGTGAACGGCATCGGGAGCGACAGGGCCCACATGGCCTCGCTCTCGGACTGCTTCTCGAAGGCGACCGTGAGCACGCGCTCGTGGATGCCGGCCTCCACGAGCTGGGTGGCCACGATGCTCGTCGACCCACCTACGGAGCCGGCCGTGTGGACCCGGAACAGCGGCTTGCCGGCGCAACCGAGGGCGTCGGCCAGGTACAGCTCGGGCATCATCACGCCCTCGAAGAAGTCCGGCGCCTTGCCGATCACGACGGCGTCGATGTCGGCCCAAGTCATCTCGGCATCGGCGAGCGCTCGCAGGGCGGCCTCGCGAACGAGGCCCGCCATCGAGACGTCGCCCCGTGTCGCCTGGTGCTTGGTCTGGCCGACACCGATGACGGCAACCCGCTGCTTGGTCATCAGCCCTCCCCTTCCATCACGCACACGAGGTTCTGCTGCAGGCACGGGCCGGACGTGGCGGTGGCCACGCCCCGGCCGGCATCGCCCGCCATGATCCGCTCAGCCACCTCGCTGATGCGGGTGAGGCCGGCCACCATCACCGGGTTGGCGGCCAGGGCCCCGCCTGAGGGGTTCACGTTGGGGTGGTCAGCCAGGCCCAGGGCGTCCCGGAGGATCAGCTCTTGGGGGGAGAAGGGGGCGTGCAGCTCGGCCACGTCCACGGGCGCTGCGCCGATCCCCGCCTTCTCGCCGGCCAGCCGGGTCGAGGTGGAGGTGGTGAGGTCCCGCACACCGAGCGCCATGGGCTCGACGCGGTGGTCGATGCCTCGGATCCAGGCCGGACGCTCGCGCAGGGCCCGGGCTCGGTCGTCGGCGGCCAGGATGACGGCGCAGGCGCCATCGCTGATCGGGGGGCAGTCGTGCTTGCGCAGCGGGTCGACGAGCGGCTCCTCGGCGAGGAGGTCTGCGGCGGTCCTGTCCCAGGCCAGCTGGGCGTTGGGGTTGCTCAGGGCTGCCTTGCGGCTGCGGGCGGCCACCTCGGCGAAGTCGGCCTCCGTGGCCTTGCCGGCGTCGATCAGGGCCCGGGCCTGGAGGGCGGCCAGGCTGATGGCATCGGGCCACAGCGGGCCGACGCTGTACGGGTCGAGCTGGCGGGACAGCACCTCGTGGAGCGGGCCCGGCGACGACTTTCCGTAGCAGTAGACGAGGGCGGTGTCGATCTCCCCGATCTGCAGCTTCACCCACGCCTCGTACAGCGCCCAAGCCCCGTCCATCTCGACGTGGCTCTCCTGGATGGGCGGCCAGGGCCCGACGCCGTCGAGCGTCGACACGAAGCTGAAGGCCTGCCCGGAGAGGTAGTCCGTGGACCCCGAGCAGGTGAAGCCGATCTCGGTCTGATCGAGGCCCGCTCTGGCCCGGACCTCTTGCAGGACGGGCATGAGCATCTCCACCTCGTTGAGGCGGACCTCAGCGCGCACGTTCGGCATCTGGGCCGTCGCGATCACTGCGATGTCCCTCACCAGGTCACCCCCGCTCCCGGCTGAACGACCGTGACGTCAGGCTCGCCGTTGGGTCGGAAGTAGCGAATGCTCTCGAGGGTTGGCTTGATGTCTGCGTCGTCGACCCACACCGCCTCGACCCGCATGCCGATGTGCACGTCGGCGACAGGACACTCCTGGATGAGGTGCATGATCGGCAGGTCCGAGCCGTCGAGGAGGATCAGGCCCGAGGTGTAGGGGATCTCCATGCCTTGGCCGTAGAAGGCCACGTTGACGACGCAGAAGCTGGTGAGGGTGCCGATGTGGGCCACCTCGACCTGCTCGGTGGTGGGAACTCCGAGCTGCGGATCGGCCCCTCGGGAGGGCACGTAGACCTTCCCACCCGGCGCCCGCTCCCCCAGGATGCGCTTCTGGGTTATGCCTGTGAGGAAGCGGGTGGTGGCGAGACCGGCGGTGAACTCGTACTCGAGGGCAGCGGGCGTGCGCACGCTGCGCACCGGCTCGACGCCGGTCAGCTTGGCGGGCAGCACGATGGTCGGGGGGACGGGGTCGGCCATCAGGCTTCTGGCTCCCAGCACTCGAGGTCGTGGATGGTGCCTTCGCGCTCGTCTGCCCAGCGGGGCACGACGCGCATCCCTGTGGCCATCTTGTCGATCGAACCGGCGTCGACAGCCTGGAGGAAGCCGACGCCCGCGCCGTCGGGCCGCACCAGGGCCCAGGCGAAGGGGTGCGAAAGCGGGTGCTTGGGCATCGGCGTGCGGACCCACGCCCAGGTGTCCACGACACCCCCAGGCCCGACCTCGACGAGCTCGGTGAGGTCCTCCCCCGTGTTCGGGTCGTACTCGGTCGGCGGGATGAGCACCCGCCCGTCGGCGCCCTTGATCCCCAGCAGGACGCGCTCACGCAGACCGGTGAGGAAGGCACCGATGACGGGGCCCGTCGTCCGGGTGAACGGGTACTCGATGATCATCGGGGCCCGGAACACGCCGTCGCCCCCTCCCGTCCCGTCGGGTACGTCCGTCACCGCAGCTCCTTCGCCAGACTGGAACACGTTCTAGTTCCAAGCGGTTCTAGCAGACGTCGACCGGTCGCGGTCAAACGATCGTTTGGCACTTGTCAGGAGACCTGTTGGGGGCAGTGCTCGTAGGCGTAGGCCACGAGGGGCCCGATCGCCGAGAGGGCCACCGACGCGTCCTCCCGTGCGTAGATGCCCTCGAGCACGACGACGAGGTCCTCGCCTGTCGTCGACGACTCGAGGGCCCGGATCACCTCGACCACGAACCGCTGCAAGGCGACAGTGCCCTCGCGGTGCTCGGTCAGGACCGACGCCAGCTCGTTCAGGGTGTCGGCCAGCCGCGGTAGCTGGTCCGCGGTGTATTCATCGAGCGCGTCGACGGTTGCCTGCACCGCCGCCGGCTCGGCCGGGTCTTGGTACACCTGGACGAGGAGGTCGGTGAGGCGCTCGGCTGCCTCCTGAGAGGCGGCCAGCTCGGCCATGGCCGAGCACCCGGGGGCCAGCACGGCGGTCGTGGTGGTCGTCTCGGAGGTGGGGACCGGATCCGCGGTCTGGTCCTCGCCGTCGTCCATCGTGGTCACGAGCACGGCGGCGCAGGCCGCGGCGACGGCCAGAGCCACCACGAGCGCCACCCGCTCCCACCGGCGGCCGCGACGGTGGGCCATCAGGTCAGAAGCTGATGACCTGGCGGATGACCTCGCCGCGCTGCATGGCGGCGAAGGCGTCGTTGATCTCGTCGAGCTTGATGCGGCGGGTGATCATGCCGTCGAGGTCGAGCAAGCCATCGCGCCAGAACCCGAGAAGCTTGTGGAAGTCGGTGCGGACGTCGGCCGAGCCGTAGTAGGAGCCGATCAGGTTCTTCTCGGAGAAGAACAGCTCGAAGGCTGAGAAGCTCACGAACTCGTCGAGCTTGCCGACGCCCACGATGCACGCCGTGCCGCCCCGGCGGATGGCGTCGTATGCGGCTCGCATGGTGGTCGGCAGACCGATGGCCTCGAAGGAGAAGTCGAAGCCGTCGCCGCCGGTGAGGCTGGCCTTGAGGCTGTCCACCTCGTCGGGCTTGCAGGCGTGGGTGGCTCCGAAGCGCTTGGCGTCCTCGAGCTTGCCGTCGTTCAGGTCGACCGCGACGATCACCGATGCGCCGGCCACCTTGGCCCCCATGATGCAGGAGATGCCGACTCCGCCGCAGCCGTAGACGACGACCGACGAGCCCGGCGTGACCTTGGCCGTGTTGATGGCGGCGCCGACGCCGGTCATCACGCCGCACCCCACGAGGCTGCCGATCTCGAGGGGGATGTCGGCGTCGATCTTCACGACGCCCTGGTGCGGGATGATCATCTCCTCGGCGAACGTGCCTGTGCCGGCCATGCCGAACACGGGCGTGCCGTCGAGAAGGAAGTGGGGGGTGCCGCCCATCACCATCTGGATGTTCGAGCACAGGTTGGGCTGGTGCCGCGGCCCGCAGTAGTCGCACGCGCCGCAAGGAGGGCTCCAAGCGACGATCACGTGGTCGCCCACCTGCACGTCGGTGACCCCCTCCCCCACCTCGGCGATGATGCCGGCGCCCTCGTGGCCGAGGACGGCCGGGGCGGGCTGGGGGATCGTGCCGTTCAGGCAGGAGAGATCCGAGTGGCAGACGCCGGTCGCTTCGATCTTGACCTTCACCTCGCCGGCGCCGACGGGCACCAGCTCGATGTCGTCTCGCACCTCGAGGGCGTCGTCGCCCATGTTGCGGAGCAGCGCTGCACGCATTTGATCCCCCTGATCGTGGCTGTTGGAGCGGTACCGGAGCCCGTTCTAGTCTGACGGACCGTCAGAAGCGAAGCCGGGGAGCACCAGCACGATGTCAGGTTTCTATCGCTATGCGCAGGCCGATCCTGATGTGGTGGCCGTCGTGGATCCGGACGGCGCCGAGCACACGGCGGGCGCCCTCCTGGCTCGAGCGAACCGGTACGTCCACCTCCTGCGGGCTCTCGGCCTGAAGCGGGGCGATGCCGTGGCCGCGGTCCTTCCCAACGGCGCTCACCCCATCGAGGTGTACCTCGCCGCTCTGCAGGCCGGCTGGTACTACGTGCCGATCAACTACAGGCTGTCGGCCCCCGAGATCGCGTACATCGTCAAGGACTCGGGAGCCAAGGCGCTCATCAGCCACGAGCGCTACGCCCGGGTGGTGGCCGCAGCAGCCGACGAGACCGGCCTCCCGGCCGAGGCCCTCCTGGCTCACGGAGACGTGCCCGGCTTCGGGGACGTCGAGCAGGCGCTGGCCGAACAGCCCGACTCGCTCCCCGAGGACAGGTCGGCGGGGGCGGCGATGCACTACACGTCCGGCACGACCGGCAAGCCCAAGGGAGTGCGTCGCAAGCTCTCCGAGTTCAGCGCCGACGACACCGCCGAGCTGTTCACCGGCTTCTTCGGCCTGTTCGGGATCCCCCACCGCGACGGTCAGGTCCACCTGTGCACCTCGCCGAACTACCACACCGCAGTGACGACCTTCGCCGGCAACGCCCTCCACTCCGGGCACTGCGTCGTGTTCATGGACAAGTGGGACCCGGAGGAGACGCTCGCCAGGATCGAACAGCACCGCGTCACCCACACCCACATGGTCCCCACGCAGTTCCATCGGATGCTGCAGCTCCCCGAGGAGGTGAAGGGCAGGTACGACGTGTCCTCCATGCGGTGGGCCATCCACGCCGCGGCCCCCTGCCCGATCGACGTGAAGCAGAAGATGCTCGACTGGTGGGGCCCTGTGATCTGGGAGTACTACGGCGCCACCGAGGGAGGCGGCACCACCGCCACACCCGAGGACTGGCTCAGGTACCCCGGCACCGTCGGATCTCCGTGGCCCATCTCAGAGCTCAAGATCACCGACGACGACGGCCGCCCCGTCGGCACCGGGGTGCCCGGCACCGTGTGGATGAAGATGGGTGGCCAGGACTTCGAGTACAAGGGCGATCGGGCCAAGACCGACGACAACCATGACGCCGACGGGTTCTTCACCGTCGGCGACGTCGGCTATCTGAACGAGGACGGCTTCCTGTTCCTCTGCGACCGCAAGAGCGACATGATCATCGCCGGCGGAGTCAACATCTACCCGGCCGAGATCGAGGGAGAGATCCTCGCCCACCCCGCCGTGGGCGACGTCGCCGTGTTCGGGATCCCCGACGACGACATGGGCGAGCAGATCAAGGCTGTGGTCGAGCCGGCTTCGGGCCAGCGGCCTGGCGACGAGCTGGCCGCATCGATCATGGAGCACCTGTCCGGGCGCCTGGCCAAGTTCAAGTGGCCGAAGTCGATCGACTTCGTCGACGAGCTGCCCCGCGAGCCCACCGGCAAGCTCCTCAAGCGCCAGCTGCGGGATCCCTACTGGGAGGGGCGCGACCGCGCCATCTGAGGATCGGAGCGCTACCGCCCGCCGTCTGGCAGGCTGCCGCTGTGGGCGACAGCAGCGCCGATCCACCTGCTCCGGTCCACGTGACTGGCGCCGGCGACCTGGCTGACGAGGGCTTCAGGGCCATCGTCGACCTCACCGCGCACCCCTTCGTCGTCATAGGTGCTGATGGGACGTTCCGCTACGTCGGGGGCTCGATCGCGGAGGCCATCGGGTGGACACCCCAGGAGCTCGTAGGTCGGAACATGGTCGAGTTCCTCACCCCGGCCGGCGTCGAAGCCGCGGTGCGGACGGTGGCCGAGATCGACGCCACGGACCGGACCGGTGCTGGCGTGCCCATGGTGTTCGAGCTCCTACGGCCCGACGGGTCGACCAGCTGGGTCGAGATCGGCGCCATCCCGCTGCTCGATGTCCCAGAGGTCGACGGGATCGCGCTGCGCCTCCGACCCTGGGACGGCCAGGCCCAGTTCGACGCCTTCGTCGCCTCGCTCCTGGCCGACGACCCGCTCCCTGAGGTGCTGACCCTCCTCTGCCGCTCCATCGCGTCTTCCCTCCAGGGCCAGGGCGCGGCTGTCCACCACGGCTTCGACGGAGAGGGGTTCGCAGCGGCCACCGGCAGCGATCTGCCCGCTGCCTGCCTCGGGGACGACGGCCCCTGGCTGGCCGCCGCCTCCCATGGCGTCACCACCGACAGCGGGCTCGAGGTCCTGCCATCCGAGGTGGCCGAGGCGGCGCGAGCCGCGGGTCTGGCCACGTGCTGGAGCGTGCCCATCCCGCGGACGGAGGGCCTGGCCCCGGCGTCTCTCACCGTCTGGCGGTCCGATCCGGGGACCATGCTGAGCGGCCACCAGCAGGTGCTCGACCGGTCCCGCACCTACGTGCAGCTGGCTCTGGTGCGCAACGCCGAGCACCAGCGCCTCAGGCACATGGCCGGGCATGACGCCCTCACCGGCGTCGCCAACCGGACGGAGTTTCGCAAGCGGCTGGCCGGGGCCCTGGCCATCGGCGAGCGCGACCTGGCAGTCGCCTTCTGCGATGTCGACGGCTTCAAGGCGGTGAACGACACCTACGGTCACACCCGCGGCGACGCCGTCCTCGTCGAGGTCGCCACTCGCCTGCGGACGAGCCTCCGCATCGGCGACGACCTGGCCCGCATGGGGGGCGACGAGTTCACAGTGCTGCTCCGCAACGTGTCGGACCCTGAGGGAGCCAACCACGTCGTGGACCGGCTCCTCGCCGCGCTCCGCGACCCGTTCACCGTCGAGGGCGACGAGGTCCAGCTGGGCATCTCCATCGGCATCGCCCTCGCCGGTCCCGACGCCACGGCCGACTCCTTGCTCGCTCGGGCCGATGAGGCCCTGTACTCGGTGAAGCGAGGGGGAGGCGGCAGCGCCCTCGTCGTCGGCCTCGCCCGCTAGCCGTCCTCCGCCTCTCGACCCTCGGCTTCACCAGGCTCGGTGATCCCGCCTTCAGGGTGGGCGATGATCCGAGCCAGCTGGCCCACGGCGCGGTGCTGGAGCGAGCGCACCGCGCCCTGGGAGCGCTCGGTCAGGTCGGCGACGACCTCGATGGGCAGGTCGGCCACGAAGCGCAGGAGGATGACCTCGCGCTGCTCAGGAGTGAGCTGTCCCAGGGCCGCGACGAGCTCTGGGTCGATGGCCTCCTCGTGTGGCGGTGCAGGTCGGTCGGGCACCTCGGCGTCGGCGAGCAGAGGCCGCCTGGCCCGGCGCCGCCGGTCGTCGATGATCCGGTGATGGGCCAGGGTGAAGACCCAGCGGCGGAGCTGGTCGTCGTCGCCGTGGAAGCGGTGGAGCGAGGTGGCCACGTTGAGGAACACCTCCCCGAGGACGTCCTCGGGATCGCCCACCCCCTGGCCCCGGAGGTAGCCGAGCACGCCCTGCGCGTAGGCCCGGTAAACATCCCCCGCATCCACTGCAGCAGCGTAGGCGTCGGGGGTGGGCTGATCGGGCTACCCCAGGTGGTCGCAGAGCACGTGGCAGGCCGTCTCGAGCTCGCTCGCCACCCAGCCGAGGTCACCCACTCCGTTGCTCCATGCGATGAGGCAGGAGAACCACACGTGGCCCAGGACCTTGGCGATGGCGGCCTCGGTCTGAGGATCTACATCGTCGGGGAACGCCCGCAGCAGGACGCGGAGCATCACGTCGGTGGTGGCCGCCGAGGCGCTGCCCGCCTCCCGGTCGTCAGAGGTGAGAGCGGTGATGACGGCCTCGGCCAGCTTGGGCTGGCGCTCCATCGTCCCGATGGCCCGGCGCAGCACGTCGTAGACGCGCTCGGTCGTGGTGTCTCCCAGCGGCGCCCGTTGAGAGACCCGACGCTCGAGGTCCTCCATCCACTCGACCATGGCGGCCGCGAGCAGCGCGTCCTTCGACGGGAAGTAGCGGTAGATCGTGCCCAGGGCCACCTCGGCGGTGGCCGCTACGTCGCGCATCTGGACTGCGTCGTACCCGCCTTCCGAGCCCAGGCGGAGGGCGGCCACGAGGACGCGCTGACGGCGGGCCGCCTGGCTCTTGGTCAGCGCCTCCGCCGTGGTGGACATGCGCGGAACCTACCGTCCGGCCCGACCGAGGTGGCGGAACGGGATGTCCTTGTCGAGCCGGGCCTCCGAGGGCAGCCCGAGGACGCGCTCGCCGATGATGTTCGCCTGCACCTGGTCGGAGCCGCCTGCGATGCGCAAGGACGGAGCGTGGAGGAACTTGGTCGTCCAGACCCCGCCTGCGGGCAGCTCGGCCCCGGCGAGCATGCCGGTGGGGCCCTGCACATGGATTGCCGCGGTGGTCATGTGCTGCATGAACCGGGCGTAGACGAGCTTCATCACCGACGTCTCGGCTCCCGGGCGGGTGCCCTTCGACAGGGCGGTCTGGGCGCGAAGGCGGAGGAAGCGGAGCAGCTCGCCCTGGAGGTGAGCCTCGACCACGGCCTGACGCACGAGGGGGTCATCGGCCCGGCCGAAGGCACGAGCCAGCGCGGCCAGGCCCGGCGGGTCGGCGCCACCCGAGCCCCCGGCGATGGCGGTGCGCTCGCTGGCCAAGGTGGTCTGGGCCACCTTCCAGCCCTCCCCCACCGCCCCCACCACGTTGCCCGAGGGCACGCGCACCTCATCGAGGAACACCTCGCTGAAGTGGGCATCGCCGGTCATCTGGCGAAGGGGTCGGATCTCGATGCCGGGCGAGGCCATGTCGACGAGCAGGTACGTGATGCCTCGGTGCTTGGGCGCATCGAGATCGGTGCGGGCCAAGAGGATGCCCCACTCGGCGCGCTCGGCCGTCGAGGTCCACACCTTCTGGCCGCTCACGACCCACTCGTCGCCGTCGAGCACGGCACGCGTCGCCAGGTTGGCCAGATCCGAACCGGCCTCGGGCTCGCTGAAGAGCTGGCACCACACCTCGTCGCCCCGGAGCATCGCGGGCAGGTGGCGGGCCTTCTGCTCGTCCGTGCCGTGGGCGAGGAGCGTCGGGCCCACCATGCCGATGGCGATGGCGAACACACCGTTCGACACGCCGAAGCGGGCCTGCTCCTGGTTGAAGATGGCGGCCTCGATGGGCCGCCCGCCTCGTCCGCCCACCGCCTGGGGCCAGGTGATGCCGGCCCAACCCCCCTCGGCCAGCCGCCCCTGCCACTCTCGGCACCGCTTGACGTACACGTCCTCGGTGTAGGCCGTGGTCCAGATGCCGGCCGAGAAGTCCTCCGGGTGGGCCTTCGGTATTGCGTTGTCCTCCAGCCACGCCCGCGCCTCGGCCCGAAAGGCCGCCTCGGCGGGGGTGTCATCGAAGTCCACGCCCTCAGACTAGAACACGTTCTAGTTGCGGTCAGGCTGGGCGGCTGGGTTCCACGAGTCGCCGCTCGAACGCGAAGGCCGTCGCTCCGGCGCGCGAGGACACTCCGATCTTGGTGAAGATGTTGGAGAGGTGTCGGGAGATGGTCTTGGCGCTGAGGAACAGCTCGCTGGCGATCTCGTTGTTGGTGAGCCCGGCCGCGATGAGGCGCAGCACCTCGACCTCTCGCTTGGTCAGGCCGGCGGGCCAGGTCCGAGGTGGCGTGTCGTCGTAGACGAGGCGGGCGTCGAGGTGGGCTCCGATGTGGTCGAACGATGTCGCTGCTGCCGCGAAGGCGTCGGTCGCGCCGCCCTCGTCTCCCCGCTCTCTCAGGGCCAGTCCCAACAGGGTGCGGGCCGTGGCCTCCTCGTAGGGCACCTCGAGGGCCCGCCACGCGTCCGCGGCCTGGCGCAGGTGGTCCACGGCGGCCGGTTCGTGCAGGGCGAGCTCCAGGCGCCCCCGAGTGGAAAGCCGGCTGGCCCGCAGGGTCGGCGTGTCGAAGGTGTCGGCGATCTCGTCCAGCTCACCGGCGGCCTCGGCGGCTGCGTCGAGGTCGCTGCGCCGCGATGGCCACGTGGACGAGCATCGGAAGCAGCCCGGCGCGGGCCAGGCGGTTGGTGGCGCCGTCCACGCACGCGGTGATGACCTTCATGGCCTCGTCCACCCGGCCCTGGGCCAGGCGCAGCAAGGCCAACCCACCGCAGGTCCCGCCGCTGATCTCCTGGTACCGGGCGAAGGCCCGCTCGGCCTCGTCGAGGTCGCCCAGGCGCCGACGGATGTCGCCCACCTCGGCGTAGGCCGCCGCGCTGTTGGCGACGTGGCTCTGGCGCAGCTCGTCGCAGGCCCGGGCCGCTTCCCGCTCGGCCTCGACCAGCGACCCCTTCCGCTTCAGCACGATGGCTCGGTGCACCCGGCAGATCCCCGGGAAGATGGCGAAGGGGTGGTTGGTCTCGGCCCAGCGCAGCGTGGCCTCGGTCCACTCGGCGGCCCGGTCGAAGTCTCCGACGTCCTCGCATGCGCTGATCAGGCTGCAGTACACCTTGCCGGTGCTGAAGGGGCGTAGCCGGCCCTCGACGGCGAACAGCATCGCCTCGTCCAGGTGCCCGAGGCCGTCCTGCACCTGACCCTGGTCGATGAGGACGCGGCCCTTGGTCTGCAGCGCCTCCGCCTCCAGGTCCTCCGAGCGGAGGCGCCGGCCGAGATCGAGGGCCCGATCGACGAGCTCCAGGGCTTGGTCGAGCTCACCCCCGCCGTGGGCCGTCTCCGCCTCGCGGAGGAGCAGGCTGCCGTGCTCGACGCAATCAGTGTCATCCCCGAGCGACCGTCGAGCCCGACGCAGCCAGCCGCTGGCGATCGCGGGGCGGGCGTAGATGGCGTGGTGCTCCCACAGCCACACGGCGCACTGGCCGGCCTGGCGGTGATCGCCCAGCTCGTCGAACAGGCGATAGGCGTGCTCCCTCGCCACGATGCAGTCCTCCAACCGCCCGAGCCACCAGGCCGCCTCGGCCTCCAGGTCGAGCCGCCGCGCCTCCGTGGCGGGATCGTCGCTGGAGACCGCCCGCGCCGCATCGAGGGCGCCTTGCCAGTCGTGCTGGGCCAGCGCGTCTCGGGCCGGCATCAGGTCGTCCCCCGCCTGCTGCATGGTCACGACGCTACGCCAGCGCTCTCGTCGCGGGTCGCCCCTCGGTCATGCGGACGGCGCCAGCTGAGCGCCGAGGTGGGCGAGGACGGGGCGGATCCCCTCGGCCGGGCTGAACTCGACGAACACCACGCCTTCGTCGGTCCATGCGGTGTGACCGCCGGGCCAGTAGTACAGGTCGCCGGCCCGGTTCACGTCCCTGGTCCCGTCGGCGTACTCCAGGGTGATCGAGCCTTCGACGATGTAGCCCCAGTGCGGGCAGTCGCACCGATCCCCGGGCAGGCCGGCGAGCAGGGGGCGGAGGTCGGCCCCGGCCGGGAGCTCGCAGTGACGGACGGACTGGTCGCCCCACTCTTCGCCCTTGGTGTGGATGTCGCCGACCTCGAGCTCGGTGGTCATCTCGCTGGCGGTCTTTCGCATG
This sequence comes from uncultured Microthrixaceae bacterium, assembly GCA_963846555.1. Taxonomy (GTDB): domain Bacteria; phylum Actinomycetota; class Acidimicrobiia; order Acidimicrobiales; family VFJN01; genus VFJN01. Next base: position 1,899,165 of record CAWJWI010000004.1, on the reverse strand, counting down.
GCTGCCTCCTGTGCTCGTCCGAGCGGATCTCGGAGCTGTGCCGAGCGTGCTCCTCGAGCGGGCCCGACGGCATCGGTCGCCCGCACCAACCGCGCCGAGGGTCGTCTCGGGTGGGTGGGGTGTTCGTCCCATCGAGGCGGCGTGGGCGTCCGCCACGATGGGACGCATGGCCGACGCACCGAGACGGTGCGCACGTCATGATCGCCTCATGGCCCCTGACGACAGCCCTAGCGACGTGCTCGACCTCATCGACGCCGGACGTGACCGCGAAGCGGCCAACGTCGGCGTCGGACGACCCTTGACCCCTCCTGGAGGAACCATGGAACCCCTCACCCAGCTCGAGCAGCTCGACCCGCACCTGGGTGGAGTGGTGGCGAGCATCACCGCGGACCAGCTCGATCACCCGACGCCGTGCGCCGACTTCGCAGTTCGGGGAGTCCTCGAGCACATGATCGGTGGGGCCACCGCCTTCGCCGCGGCCTTCCGCGGCGAGACCCCAGCGGAGCCCGACCTGAGCGACCCTCTGGGCGGGCTCGGCCCGGCGCTCACCGATCTGTTCGCCGCCATCTCCGCCCCCGGCGCCCTCGACCGCACGATCGCCGCCCCCTTCGGTGAGGTCTCCGGCGACACGTTCGCTCGCTTCGTCGTCCTGGACGGCATCGTGCACGGGTGGGACATGGCCGTGGCCACCGGCCAGGACTACAACCCGCCCGATGAGCTGGTGGCCGCTGTCGACGCGTTCGCCCGCCAGGCCCTCGACCCGCTCAGGGACGGGCAGACCTTCGGCGCCGAGGTCGAGCCGGCTTCCGACGCCACACCCATCGAGCGGCTGGCCGCCTACACCGGCCGCCGGCGCCCCTGACCTCAGCCGGGGTCGGGAGCACCATCACCGCAAGGACAGACAGACAGAAGGAGACCCACTGAGATGAGCACGACCCTCACCCCCAACGACCTCGATGCGGTCAAGACCAAGCAGCAGGTGACCTGGACATCCGGCGACTACGCCGTGATCGGCACCACGCTGCAGATCGTCGGCGAGTCGCTCTGCGAGGCCGTCGACCTCACCGCGGGCTCCGATGTCCTCGACGTGGCGGCCGGCAACGGAAACGCTTCGCTCGCCGCGGCCCGCCGCGGCGCCAACGTGGTCGCCACGGACTACGTCGAGCACCTCCTCGACAAGGCCGCGATCCGAGCCCAGGCCGAGAGCCTGCCCCTGACGACCCAGGTCGCCGACGCCGAGGCCCTCCCGTTCGAGGACGCCAGCTTCGACGCCGTGCTCTCCACGTTCGGCGTGATGTTCACCCCGAGCTCTGACCGCTCCAGCGCCGAGATGCTGCGGGTCTGCCGGCCCGGCGGTCGCATCGGCCTGGCCAACTGGACGCCCGAGGGGTTCGTGGGCCAGATGTTCAAGATCGTCGGTGCCCACGTCCCGCCGCCAGCGGGCGTGGCGTCCCCTCTGCAGTGGGGCGTCGATGCCCGGCTCGAGGAGATGTTCGGCGCCGACGCCGAGCTGGCCATCACCCGGAAGCACTTCACGTTCCGGTATCGCTCCGCCGAGGACATGTTCGAGACCTTCATCGCCTACTACGGGCCGACCCACAAGGCTTGGGCCGCCCTCGACGCAGCCGGGCGGACCTCGTTCCGAGATCAGCTGGTCGCGCTCATGAACGGCGCCAACCGGAGGACGACCGCCCTGACGATCGACTCCGAGTACGTCGAGGTCGTCGCCACGCGGCGCTGACCTCGGGGCGCTCAGGCCTCAGACCTCGAGCTGGATGTGGACGCGGTCGGCCCGGATGGGCGGGATGAGGTCGGTGGCGATCGCCTGGTGGGCCGGGTGGTCGACGTAGTCCTGGTAGCCGTCGGCATCGTCGAACGACGCCACGACGGCGAAGTCCCACCGTCCCTCCCCCAGCCCGAGGTCCGAGCCCACCTCGTAGCTCCGAATGGCCGGCACCTGCGCCGGCAGGGCTCGCAGCGCGGCCGCCAGCTCTTCGACCTGCTCGGGCGTGGTGCCCTCGATCCAGCGGAACACGGCGGCATGGCGGAGCATCGGCCGAGGGTATCCCGCTGCCGAGGGCTGCCAGGCCCTGGCTCCCGGCGGGGCCAGCGGTGCAGGGATCAGGGGGTGACGGGGGCCGTTCGCAGACGGTCGAACGAGAGGGTCTTGCCCGCCGGGGTGACCAGCGGGGCGGCCCGCTCGATGAGGAGGCCGCCCTGGGACTCCCACACCGACGCAGCGAGGGCGCCGTTGTCCGAGCCCGCCAACGCGGCCTGGAGGGCACGCACCGCAGCCCCCTCGTCGATGGCGCCCACACGAGGGTGGACGCGCAAGCCCACGACGGTTCCCGACGGGGTCTCGGCCTCGACGAACTGGTAGTCCCCGGGTGACCCTCCGAGGCGGGCCGGCAGCACGATCTCGGCCAGCTCGTCGAAGAGCTCACCGTCCAGGCTGATGCCCGCGGACACCACCTTGCTCATCCCGCGGATGTCGGCCACACGGGTGCGCAATCCCAGATCGCCCAGTGGGCACGGGCAGTCCACGTCGGAGCGGAGGGTGCCGTAGTCGTCGTTCTCCACGTTGACCAGGACGCGCGGCGCCTCCTCGGCCAGGCTCGTCCACAGCAAGGCGTCGACCTCGGTGTCGTCACCTCGGGTGCGGCGCCGGGTCACCACGGCCACGTCCTGGTCCCAGACGTGGTACTCCTCGCCCTCGCAGTGCTCGCACTGGAGACCGACGGTGCCCTCGGGCGTGAAGGCGTACATCGGGTGCGGGCGCATCCCCGCCTCGCGCATCACGGCCAGCTTCCCCTCGGTCACCGGCTCGCTGGCCGGGAAGGCGGCAACGCCGCTCAGGTCGACTCGGTTCTCGATCGCCCATCGAGCGGCAGCGGTGATCGAGCTGGCGTAGCCCGTGAGGGCGGCGCCACCGGTTCGGCCCACCGCGTCGACCAGCCACGCCACCACCGGCTCGGGCTGATCGCTGGGGCAGTGCTCGGGCGACGGGAGACCGGTGCGGGCCAGAGCGTTCAGGGTCGGTAGGAAGCGGTTGGCGACCTGCTTGTGGCCGGCGATGCCTCCCAGATCGGTCGGGATCTGGGAGAACCAGCGCTCGGGGACGCTGCCGCCCGCCGCGTTCTTCATCACTGCGCCGAACCCAGCGGCTGACGGGAAGACTGGGAGCCAGACCGCGCTCGGGCGGCCTCGCACGCCCGCCAGCTCCAGCTGCACGGGGCGCTGCCGCCCTTGGCGGCGCTGCCAGGCGAAGGACACCTCCATCGGCGTCCCGCCCCCGCTCGTGCCGCCAGTGGCCGCCATGTAGTCGGCTCGGGTGATCGGGTTGAAGAAGTCCGCGGGTCCGACGGCGAAGGTCGTGGAGCCCCGGCGCACCTCGGTCCGGCCCTGGTACTCCTCGTGGGAGACGTACACCCCGAGGTCCCGCATCCCCTCCAGCGCTCCCGTCAGCCCTCGCTCGGCGATGAGGGCGGCGACGTCCCCCGCTTCGAGCCCAGCAGCCTCGAGGAGGCGGCGGGTCGGGCTCGCGGGATGGGGCCAAACCAGCCGGTCGAGGGCGGCGAGGAAGCGCTGCGGGCGGGCCCGGACCTCCTCGGCGATGACCTCGCGGGCCCCGTCGAGCGTTGCAGGTTGCCGAACGAGCCGCCGCAAGCCGCGCGCCACACCCAGGCCTCGTCGCGCCATCCCGATCGTCTGCACCCCGAAGCCCACCTTCTCGCCGCGAAGGCGGCGATAATAGACATGCAGCGGGACCACAGACCTCGCAGCGGGGGCCTACCGCCGCGTGCCCCTGCCGTCCTCGTGAGCAGAAGGGTGTACGTGCGAGAGCCGCCGAAGATCAGCATCTGCATCGTGACCGGCCGCCGTGACGCCGTGCTCGACGCTTGTCTCCGAAGCCTGCAGGACCAGGTGGGTGCTCCCTCCTGGGAGCTCCTGGTGTGCGCCGAGGGCGATCCGCGCGTGCCCGACGCCGTGCAGCGGCGGCTGCCCGAGGCGCGGGTCTGCTCGGTCGACCGCGGTGCTCTGCCCGGGGCGGCCCGCAACCTCCTCGTCGAGCAGGCGCGCGGCGAGCTCCTGCTCTTCCTCGACGACGACGTCACGGTGGCTCCCGACCTGCTCGTGCGCCTGAGCACCCTGGCCGCCGCCCACCCGGAGTGCGGCGTGTTCGGCGGCCCGAACGACACGCCCGCGGACAGCACGCCGTTCCAGATGACCCAGGGCGCGGTGCTGGCCTCGATCGTGGGATCAGGTCCTGTCCGTCGCCGCTACGGCGCCCACCCTCCGGGCGAGGCCGACGAGCGGTTCTTCATCCTCTGCAACCTGGCCGTGCGGCGCGACGTCATGGTGGCCTTCCCCCCGGAGCTCGTGTGCGCGGAGGAGAACGCGGTGCTGGCCGAGCTGGCCTCCGAGCACGTCCGCATGTTCTACGACCCCGATCTCGTCGTCTACCACGAGCGTCGAGCCACCCTCGGGGGCTTCGCCCGCCAGATGCACAAGTACGGCCGAGGTCGGGGCCAGCTCCTCGCGCGCGAGCCGCGCACGGTGCGACCCTCGTACCTCACGCCGACCGCGCTCCTGCTCTACCTCGTCACCACCCCCCTGTTGATCCGCTGGGCCGGACCTCTGGCCCTGCTCCCGTTCGTCGCCTACCTCGGCGCGGTCGGCGCCTGCGCGGCGTGGATCGCCAAGACGCTGCGTCGCGGCATCGCCCTGCCGCTCGCCGCCTGGCTCCTCGTCGTCCTCCATGCCTCCTACGGCACCGGCGTGCTGCGCGGGGTGCTGGAGCGCCGCCGGCCCGTGGCTGCTCCGGTGGCCCGGGGGTGGCTGGGTCCTGTCACGGGTTCGAGGTCAGTGGACGACTCCACCAGCGACCCCCCGCGTTCGGACAGCGCGGGCGACGTCGTCCTCGACACGAGGCGAGCATGAGACCGTCGGCCGTCAGCGTCGAGGGTCTGTGGGAGGCGTACCGCCCCCGCGGCCGGCTCGGATGGCGTCGGAGCGACCGCCAGTGGGCCCTGCAGGACGTAGACCTCGTGGTCGGGCCCGGGCAGTGCCTCGGGGTCATCGGCGGCAACGGGTCGGGGAAGACGACGCTGCTGCAGGTCATCGCCGGCGTGCTCCGCCCCACCGCGGGGCGCGTGTCGGTGCGGGGCCGGGTGTCCTCCCTCGTCGACCTGTCGGCCGGGTTCCACCGTGACCTCACGGGCCACGAGAACGTGCTCGTGGGTGGGGTGCTGCTCGGTCTGTCCCGTCAGGAGGTCCGGGATCGATACGACGAGATCGTGGCCTTCAGCGGCCTTCCGACGGAGGCTCTCGACTGGCCGCTGGCGGCCTACTCCGCCGGTATGGGGCTCCGCCTCGGGTTCTCGCTCGTGGCCCACACCCGACCCGACGTCCTCCTCGTGGACGAGGTGCTCGCCGTCGGCGACGCGGGCTTCCAGGCCCAGTGCCTCGACCGCGTCGACGCGCTGCGCGGCGAAGGCTGCGCGGTCGTCCTCGTGTCGCACGACATGGAGCTGGTGCGCGAGCACTGCCAGGAGGTGGCCCTGCTCGAGCAGGGGCGCGTCGTGAGCAGCGGGCCTCCGGATGAGGTCGTCGCCAGGTATCTCGAGGTGGGTGGCCGGCCCGAGTCGGCCCGGGCCGAGCAGCGCCTCTACCGAGCTCGGGGCAAGACGATGGCCGCCCGTCGGAAGCGGGGCGCGTGATGGAGGTCGTCCACCGCGAGGCGGGCCGGCCCGGCGCGATGGTCGCGCTCGGCCAGCTCGTCGGCAGCCGCGAGCTGCTCCTCACCCTCGTGGAGCGCCAGGTCCGCCTTCGAGCCAAGCGTTCGTTCATGGGCGTCCTGTGGCCTGTGCTCGCACCGCTGTTCCTGTTCGCCCTCTACCGGTTCGTGTTCGGCTCCATCTTCCGGGCCCCGGTCGAGGACTACGGCGCCTACCTGTTCGCGGGCCTCCTCCCGTGGACCTTCCTCCTGCAGACGGTGCACGACGCGCTCCAGAGCATCTCCTTCGAGCTGGACCTCGTGCGCCGGGCTCCGTTCCCACACCACCTCCTGCCCCTGAGCCGCGTCGTCGTGATGGCCGTGCCGTTCCTCTCCCTCCTCGCGGCCTTCGTCGTCTACCTCGCCCTCTTCGACGACCGCGGGCTGAACCTGTCGGTGCTACCCGCGCTGGCCCTTCCCATCGCCTCTCTGCTCCTGCTCGTGGGTGCCCTGTCGGTGCTCCTGGCCCTGCTCGACGTCTTCAACCGGGACCTGCGCTACCTGCTCCACAACCTGTTCACGGTGTGGTTCTTCCTCGTGCCGATCGTGTACCACCAGCGGATGGTCAGCGACCGGGTGCGGGCCGTCACGGCCATCGACCCGATGCGGTGGATCATCGAGCAGTTCCGCGACGTCCTGTACCACGGTCGCTGGGACGATCCCGTCGCCCCGGTCCTCACGCTCCTGGCCTGCGGCCTGCTGTTCGTCGGGGCCCTGGCCGCCTTCAGCCGCCTGTCGGTCGACCTGGCCAAGGAGGTCTAGCTGTGAGCGAGGAAGGCGGCGAAGTGCCCGGTCCAGGGGGCCGCCCGAGTGCCAGCCAGACGGGCGAAGCGGGGCAGCACCCGACGTTCGTACCAGGGCCACGAGGCCAGGCGAGTGCCCACGACGTGGGGGACGTGGAGCAGGTGAACCGAGTCGGTCACGTCGAACCCGGCCGCGCCCAGCGCCTCGCGCCCGGCGGCCTCGTCGAGCGTGGCGCCCACCGAGAACGGCACGAGCCCCGTCCGGCGGGCCAGCCCGTCGGGCAGAGCGTTGCGCAGCCGGATGAGCGGGTTGCGGGGGTTGTCGAGGGTGAGGACGAGCACGCCGCCCGGGCGCAGGACCCGGTGCAGCTCGACGAGGGAGCGGGCGATGTCGGCGCCGTCCTCGAAGTGGTCGAGGGTGGACGTGGACAGCACCCCGTCGAAGGCTCCGGAGGCGAACGGCAGCCGACGCACATCGGCCGCCGCCGCGATGGCACCGCCCCGCTGGGCCACCTCCGGCGAGATGTCAGTGCCGACCCAGCCCGCGGTGCCGAGGTGCGGGAGCAGGGCCCGGTTCGGGTCGCGCTCCTCGAACAGGTCGGTCTTCAGCCAGCGGCCGAGCGGTGGGCCCACCCAGCGGTCGAGGAGCTCGAGGTGCTCGACCCGGGCCCGACGGCGCCATCCTCCGGGAAGGCCGTCCTCCTGACTCGCGATGGTGTCCCAGTAGGCGCGATCGTCGGCGGCTCCAGGCACGGTCGGGAGGGTACCGGCCTGCCCGTGCCACCCCGACCGCTCGCGGCGGCGGCATGACCTCGCTCACCAGATCACAACGGCCCTCCGCCGCCGCGACCCCACGGTGGCCGACCGGGCTGGTCGTGGCGGCCACGCTGGTGGCCGGATGTCTCGTGCTGCACGACCTCGGCGAGAAGAGCCTCTGGTTCGACGAAGCGTTCAGCATCGGCATCGTCGACCGTCCCTTCGGCGATGCTCTGTGGCGCATGGCCCACTGGGAGGTCAACCAGTCGCCCTTCTACCTGGCCCTCGCCGGCTGGTGGCGGTTGGGGCACGGTGAGACCTTCCTCCGGCTGCTCTCCGCGGCGAGCTTCGTCATGGCGGTGCCCGCTCTCTTCGCCCTCGGGCGGCGCATCGCCGACGCCCGCGTAGGTGCGGTGGCTGCCCTCCTGCTCGCCGTGCACCCCCTCGCCCTGCAGTGGGGCCAGCAGCTCCGTGCGTACTCCCTCGTGCTCCTTCTCGTCATCGTCGCGACGAGCCTGCTCCTCCGCGCCACCGAAGCCCCGGATGACGCGAGTGCCGCGCTGGCCTACGCAGCCGTGGCCGCCCTGGCGACCTACGCCCACTTCTTCGCCGGCCTGGTCGTTGCCAGCCACGGACTCTGGCTGCTCCTGCACCGACCGGTCCCCCGTCGTCTGCTCGTCACGGCTGGGGCGACCTACGGCGTGCTCGTCGCTCCCCTCGGCTGGTTCCTCCTGACGCGCGACGGCGACCCCCTGCACTGGGTCAGCAGCCGTACCGGCTCAGCCATCGTCGACGCCGCCAACGGCCTGACCGGTGGCACGCGCTGGAACGTGCTGGCGTACTCCGCCGCGGTCGCCGCCGGGCTGTGGGCGGCCGCCATCGCCGTCCGGGCGCAGAGCTCCGATGGCGAGGAGGTCGCCCGGTGGCGGCCGGCACTTCCGGGCATCTGGCTCCTCGCGCCAGTGGCCTTCGTCACGCTCTCCACGGTCACGGTCAAGCCCCTTCTCGAAGCTCGCTTCTTGATCGTGGTCGTGCCCGCCCTCGCGCTCGTGGCTGCCATGGGCCTGTGTCGCCTCGGTCCTCGTGCTGGCGCAGCGCTCGCCATCGCTCTCCTCGCCCTGTCGGGTGGCGGCGTGCAGCGCTGGTACGACGCCGGAAGCCACGAGGACTGGCGGGGGGCCACCCGCCTGATCTCTGACGCTCCGGCCGGGGCCCCAGTGCTGGTCGAGCCCTGGGGGGGCATCTTCGCGGTGCGCTACTACGAGGAGAGGTTCGACCAGGAGCCCCGGCCCGTGCTGCGCTGGGCGCCGGACGAGCCTCCCTCCGCCAGACACCTCGTGGAGATCCAGAGCCAATCCGCAGTGGGCGGCCTGGCCCCGCTGGACCCGGCCTATGTGACGTGGCGCGAGCGGCACTTCCTCCTGCGGACCGAGGCGCTCGCCGGCGGCATCGCCGTCCGCACCTACGAGCAGCGGTGACGCGACTCGGCCAGCTCCGCACCGCGGTCGCCCTCCGACGGGTCCTGGCGGCACGGGCTCGGGTCGATGCCCTCGATGGTCCGGCGCGGGCGGAGTGGCGCGATGCCCAGGTGGCAGCGCTGCGGAGCCACGCAGTGGCCCGGTCGCCGCTCTACGCCCGGCTCCACCGCGGCCTCGAAGGCGCGCCGCTCCACGAGCTGCCGGTGGTGACCAAGGCCGACGTCGTCGAGCGGTTCGAGGAGATCGTCACCGATCCCCTGCTGAGCCTCGACACCCTGCGCGCCGTGGTCGACAGCGGCGACCCCGAGGCCCGCGCTCTGGGCCGCTACCGGGTCGGCGCCTCGAGTGGCAGCTCTGGGCGGCCGGGGCTCTTCCCGTTCGCCCCGGCGGAGTGGGTGGGCCTCCTCGCCAACGCCGCTCGGGCCCGCACCGTCCCCGGCCCAGCCGCCGTGTCCGGCCGGGTGCGCTCGGCCAAGGTCGGGTCCCCCTCGCCATGGCACCTCTCGCACCAGGTGGCGGCCACCCTCAGCGACCCCCGCAAGCCCACCCTCGCCCTGAGCGCGGCCGAAGACATCGACCACCTCGTAGAGGCGCTGCAGGCATGGCAGCCCGGCGTGCTCAGCGGCTACCCGTCCGTGCTGGGCGCCCTCGCCGCCGCGCAGGTGGCCGGCCACCTCCGGATCGAGCCCACCCAGGTCTTCAGCGGCGGAGAGCCACTGTCGCCTGCAGCTCGGGTCGCCATCGAGGCGGCGTGGGCGGTGCAGCCCTTCGACCAGTACCTCACCACCGAGGCCGGCTTCGTCGCCATCGAGTGCCCGGCCCACTCGGGGCTGCACCTGCTCGACGACCACTCAGTGGTGGAGGTCGTGGACGAGCAGGGCGTGCGGGTGCCGCCTGGTGAGGCAGGCGCTCGGGTGCTGCTGTCAGTGCTCGGGAGCAGGACCCTGCCCCTGATCCGCTACGAGCTGACCGACGTCGCGACCCTGGCCGAAGGACCCTGCCCGTGTGGCCGCCGATCGCCCCGTCTGGCGAGCGTGGCCGGACCCGTCCGCCCCCTCCTGCGCCTGCCCGCCGCCACAGGGGGCGAGGTGACGATCCATCCGGTGGCCATCACGGCTGTGCTCGACTCTGCGCCGGTGCAGGCCTGGCAGGTCGTGCTCGAGCCCACCCGCACCCGAGTCCTGGTCGTGCAGCCGGCCGCCACGTTCGACGCCGCGGCGACCGCAGCCGCCCTCGGCGGCGCCCTGTCGGCGGCCGGGGCCACCGCGCAGCCAGTGGTGGTCCAGGAGGTCGGGGCCCTCGAGCGAAGCGCGTCCGGGAAGGCCGCTCTCGTCGTCTCGGGGCCGGTCAGTCCGTGAGAGCTTCTTCGAGCTCGGGCTCGCTGGCCTCGGGTCCCGGCTGCTCGTGGCGCTCCCAGAGCGTGGAGAGGAAGCGCTCCACCCCCTCGATGACCTTGGCCGCCCGCGGCGAGGGCAGGATCTCGAAGGCGTGCTGGGCCCCCTGCATCTCGGCGTAGAGCACGGGCGAGGTCGACACGGCTCGCAGGCGCTCGGCGAAGGCACGAGCATCGGCGACGGGAGCGAGCGTGTCGAGGTCACCGTGGATGATCAGGAACGGCGGAGCATCCGGGTGGACGAGGTGAACCGGTGAAGCGTCTCGGAACCGCTCCGGCTCCTCGGCGAGGAACGCCTTCATCACGATCGGCTCCAAGAACTTCCTGAACAGCGCGCGGTCGGCTCCGAAGGCCCCCTGATCGGTGAAGTCGTAGATCCCGTAGAACGGTACGGCTGCCGCGAAGCTCGTGTCGGTCTCCTCGAAGCCGGGCTGGTACCGGGGATCGTTCTCAGTGAGGCCGAGGAGCGCCGTGAGGTGCCCGCCGGCCGAACCGCCCGTCACGCAGATGAACGAGGGGTCCACGCCGTACTCCTCAGCGTGCTCCCGGATCCATGCCACTCCCCGCTTGAGGTCGACCAGGTGGTCGGGAAACGTGGCGCCGGGGCTGAGCCGGTAGTTCACGTTGAAGCCCACCCACCCCTGGGCGGCCATGTGGCCGAGCAGGGGGAGCCCCTGCTCGCGCTTGTCGCCGATCACCCACGCGCCACCGTGCACCTGCATGATCGCCGGTCGCAGCGGGCCGCCGCCGGGGACAGGCGCGGAGGGGATCGTGACGTCGAGCTTCAGGTGCTTGCCCGCCACGCTGGCGAAGGTGACGTTCCGCTGCAGTCGGACGCCTTTGCGGCGCCCGACGAGGAACGGGAAGACGACTCGGCTGCGGGGGAAGCGGGGCGCCTCCGGGCCGGGCTCGAGGTCGACCAGCGCCCCCCGCATCGAGACGACGGTGCGGCGGGTCGTCCACACGATCCAGCCCAGGATGCCGAACGCCGCCAGGTGGAGCACCAGGCCCACCACACCGATCGTGCTGTCGAGCGCCCCGCCGGCCACCAGCAGTGCGGTGAGGGCGCTCCCGATCACCAGGTGGTGCCAGGCCAGCTCGATCGTGAACCAGGACGCGAAGAAGCTCCAGGCCATCAGCGCCGGCGGCCGCCGACGAGGGGCGAGCGCGTTGACGGCGTGCAGGAGGGCGAGCGCACCGAGGAGGAAGAGGACCCAGGCCATGCCCCAGTGTGCCGTCACCCCGACGGCTCGCGTCCACTTCCGCCTAACGTCCGCTCCATGGAAAGACTCTCGGGGCTCGATGCCTCCTTCCTCTACTTCGAGACGCCGAGCATGCACATGCACGTCGCCATGACGGCCATCTTCGATCCGTCGACGATGGAGGGCGGCTACTCGTTCCAGGCCATCAAGGACTTCATCGCGTCACGCCTCCACCTCGTGCCGCCCTTCCGCCGCCGGGTGGTGTCGGTGCCGTTCCGGCTCAACCACCCGATCTGGGTCGAGGATCCTGACTTCGACCTCGACTACCACATCCGTCGCATCGGAGCCCCCGCCCCTGGCGGTCATCGCGAGCTGGCCGAGATGGCCAGCAGCATCGCCAGCACCCCGCTCGACCGGAGCCGGCCCCTCTGGGAGCTCTACGTCGTCGAGGGGCTCGAGGGCGGCAACATCGGGGTGGTCACCAAGATGCACCACTGCGCCGTCGACGGCGTCTCCGGCGCCGAGCTCATGGTCAACCTGTTCGACCTGGAGCCGGGCGGACGAGACCTCGACATCCCCGAGCCGCGCACGCCCGAGCCCATCCCGTCGGACCTCGAGCTCGTCGGTCACGCCCTCGCCTCCCGGGCGCGGCGACAGGTTGGGCTCCTCCCCCTGCTGGGCACGACGGCCCGCACGGTGGGCACCCTCGTGTCCCGACACCGCGACCCCGATGCCATCGTGGGCGCCGTCCCCCTCACGGCCCCGAACACCCCGTGGAACGCACCGATCACGGCTCATCGTCGGCTGGCCTTCACCCGGGTGTCGCTCGACGACGTGAAGAAGGTGAAGAACGCGGTCGGCTGCACGGTGAACGACGTCGTGCTCGGCCTCATGGGGGGCACGCTGCGCAGGTACCTGGCCCAGCACGGCGGCGTGCCGAAGGAGCCGCTCATCGCGGTGTGCCCCGTCTCGGTCCGCTCCGAGGACCAGCGAGGAGAGCTGAACAACAAGGTCTCGGCCATGTTCACGTCCCTCGCCACCAACGTCGACGATCCTCTCGAGCGCCTTCGTCGCATCAACCACGTCACGCGCGGGGCGAAGGAGGACCACAACGCGCTGGGCGCCAACCTGCTGCAGGACTGGGCCGAGCACGCCGCCCCCACCACCTTCGCGCTGGCCGCTCGCCTCTACTCGAGCCTGAACCTGGCCGGGCACCGACCCATCCACAACGTGGTCATCTCCAACGTGCCGGGCCCGCCCTTCCCGCTCTACTACGCAGGGGCCGAGCTCAAGTACACGCTGCCGATGGGTCCGGTCATGGAGGGTGCGGGGCTCAACATCACCGTCCTCTCGTACATGGACAACGTCGACATCGGGTTCATGGCCTGCACCGAGCTCGTACCTGACGTGTGGGACCTGGCCGATCACGTGCAGGACGCCATGGCCGAGCTCCTGGCCGCCATCGAGGAGCCCACCCCCAAGAAGCAGGCAGCCAAGAAGAGGCCCGTGGCCAAGAAGGCGGTCGCGAAGAAGGCGGCAGCCAAGAAGCCGGCCCGAGCTCGGAAGGCTGCCGCTGCGTCCTGATCTGACGGACCATCAGATCCTGGCCTAACGTCGGTCCATGGCGTTCAACATCGCCGACCTCTTCGAGCACACCGTGGACTCGGTGGCCGATCGCGAGGTCCTGGTCGTAGGGGACGAGCGGCGCAGCTACGGCCAGCTCGAGGGTCGGGCCAACCAGCTCGGCCACCACCTCATGGCCCAGGGCATCGGAGCCGGCGACCACATCGGCGTGTACGGCTCGAACAGCATCGGGTGGATCGAGGCCGCGCTGGCGGCCTACAAGGTGCGGGCCGTACCGGTGAACGTGAACTACCGGTACGTAGCCGAGGAGCTCCGGTACCTCTTCGACAACGCCGACCTGAAGGCAGTGGTCTACGACCGCGAGCTGGCTCCCCGTCTCCTCGCGGTGCGCGACGCCCTGCCCCTCCTCCAGCACCTGATCCACATCGAGGACGGCAGCGAGGCCGACGTCGACGACATCCTCACGAAGCTGGGCTCGGTGCCCTTCGAGGAGGCCATGGCATCAGGCTCGGCGGAGCGGAGCTTCCCCGAGCGGTCCCCCGACGACCGGTACGTCCTCTACACGGGGGGCACCACAGGGATGCCCAAGGGCGTCGTATGGCGCCAGGAGGACGTGTTCTTCGCCCTCGGCGGCGGCATCGACGCCTACACGAACGAGCGGGTGGCCGACGAGTGGACCCTGGCCGAGAAGGCCAAGGCCGTCGAGGCGCCCCTGCGCTCGCTCAACCTCCCACCGCTCATGCACGGCGCGGCCCAGTGGGGCTTCCTGCGCTTCGCCTTCGAGGGGAACCTCGTCGTGATGCTGCGCCGGTTCGACCCGCACGATGTCTGGCGCACGGTGGAGCGGGAGGGCATCAACAGCCTGTCCATCACCGGCGACGCCATGGCCCGGCCCATGATCGAGGCCCTCGAGGAGCTGGGCGGGCCCGACAGCATCGACCTGTCCTCGCTCTTCGTGCTCGCTTCCACCGCCGCGATCTTCTCGCCGACGGTGAAGGATCGCTACCTCGAGGTCTTCCCGGACCTCGTGATCGTCGACGCCATCGGATCCTCCGAGACCGGCGCCAACGGCATGCGGGTGGTGGGCAAGGGCGACACCCAGAACAAGGGCGGCGGTCCGACTGTCCAGGCCGCGCGCGACGCAGTGGTGCTCGACGAGGACCTCAACGAGCTGCCGGCCGGGAGTGGCAAGGCCGGGCGCCTGGCCCGGCGCGGAAACGTTCCCGTCGCCTACTACAAGGACCCGGAGAAGTCGGCGGCCACGTTCCTGGTGGGGCCCAGCGGTGACCGCTACGCCGTGGCCGGCGACATGGCGATCCTCGAAGCCGACGGCACGATCACGCTGCTCGGCCGCGGTTCGCAGTGCATCAACTCGGGGGGCGAGAAGATCTTCCCCGAGGAGGTGGAGTCGGCGCTCAAGGCCCACCCCGGCGTCTTCGACGCCATCGTGGTCGGCGTGCCTGACGACCGGTGGGGACAGCGCGTGGCTGCAGTCGTCCAGGCTCGCGACGGCGCCACCCCCACTCTCGACGACCTCGCCGCCCACTGCCGTGGCTACGTTGCCGGGTACAAGGTCCCCCGCGAGCTGCACCTCGTCGCAGAGGTGCTCCGCTCCCCCAGCGGCAAGCCTGACTACCCGTGGGCGGCCAAGGTGGCCCGCGGCGAGACCCTCTGAACCAGACCGATCAACCCTCCAGCACAGGAGAACACCATGCAGGTCCACGAGAAGCTCTTCATCGGTGGCGAGTGGGTCGACCCCGCCGGCAGTGACGTCATCGAGGTCATCTCTCCCCACACCGAAGAGGTCGTGGGCCGGGTGCCCGAGGGCACGACCGCCGACATCGACCGGGCCGTCGCCGCGGCTCGCGCCGCCTTCGACGAAGGCGAATGGCCACGCATGAGCCCGGAGGACCGCATCGCGGCCGTCCAGCGGTTCAGCGACATCTACGCGGCCCGCATGATGGACATGGCGCAGGTCATCACCACCGAGATGGGCTCGCCGATCAGCTTCTCGCAGCTGGCCCAGTCGCCCGCCCCCTGGATGATGCTCAACAGCTTCATCCAGACGGCCAAGGACCACGACTGGGAGGAGGAGCGCAACGGCGTGCTCGGCTCCCCCGTCATCGTGCGCAGCGAGGGCGTCGGCGTCGTCGGCGCCATCGTCCCCTGGAACGTGCCCCAGTTCGTGACCATGTCGAAGCTGGCCCCCGCCCTCCTGTCGGGCTCCACCATCGTCATCAAGCCCTCACCCGAGACCCCGCTCGACGCCATGCTCATGGCCGAGCTCCTCGAAGAGGCGGGCATCCCCAAGGGCGTCGTCAGCGTGATCCCCGCGGGCCGCGAGGTGGGTGAGCACCTCGTGCGCCACCGGGACGTCGACAAGATCGCCTTCACCGGGTCCACCGCGGCCGGGCGCACGATCGCCTCGATCTGCGGCGAGCAGCTCAAGCGGGTCAGCCTCGAGCTGGGCGGCAAGTCGGCGGCCATCGTCCTGGACGATGCCGATCTGGCCGCCACGATGGAGGGCCTGAAGTTCGCGTCGCTCATGAACAACGGACAGGCGTGCGTGGCCCAGACCCGCATCCTGGCCTCGCGCAAGAACTACGCCGCGGTCGTGGACGCGCTGGGCGAGATGGTTCGCGGGATGTCGGTCGGCGACCCGGACGACCCCACCACCGAGATCGGCCCGCTCGTGGCCGAGCGCCAGCAGGAGCGGGTCGAGAAGTACATCGCCCTGGGTCAAGAGGAGGGCGCACGCCTCGTGGTGGGCGGCAACGGCCGGCCCGACGGGATCTCGAAGGGCTGGTACGTGCAGCCGACCGTCTTCGCCGACGTCGACAACTCGATGCGCATCGCCCAGGAGGAGATCTTCGGCCCGGTGCTGACCGTGATCCCGTTCGACGACGTCGACGACGCCGTTCGCATCGCCAACGACAGCGAGTTCGGCCTGGCCGGCTCCGTCTGGACGGGCGATCCGGGTGGTGTCGGGATGGACGTGGCCCGCCGGGTCCGTACCGGCACCTACGGCGTCAACCAGTACACGATGGACTTCGTCGCCCCCTTCGGCGGCTTCAAGGCCAGCGGCATCGGGCGCGAGTTCGGCCGTGAGGGCCTCGAGCACTACCTCGAGCTGAAGACGATCATCCCCGGCTGACCGCCCGGGTTCAGGTGCCGGTGAAGCGGGGCGCTCGCTTCTCCGCGAACGCCTTCGGGCCTTCTTTGGCGTCCTGGCTGGCGAACACCGGCCATCCCAGCTCGAGCTCGCGGGCCAGCCCCTCGGCCTCGGTCAGGTTGGCCGACTCGCGGAGGCTGCGCAGGACGGCCTGGACGGCCAGGGGGCCGTTGGCCGCGATCTGGTCGGCCAGCTCCCTCGCCTTGTCCAGCGCCTCCCCGTCGGGGACGACGTGTCCGATCAGGCCGACGTCCTTGGCCTCGGCCGCCGACATCTGCCGCCCGGTGAGGAGGAGCTCGGCCGCGATCGCGTACGGGATCTGCCGGCGCAGCCGCACGGTGGACCCCCCTAGCGGGAACAGACCCCGGCGCACCTCGGCCACACCGAAGATCGCCCCCTCCCCCGCCACCCGGAGGTCCATGGCCTGAAGGATCTCGGTGCCGCCCGCCACCGCGTAGCCCTCGACCGCGGCGATGAGCGGCTTGCGAGGCTGGAAGTGGCGGAGCAGGGCTCGCCAGTGGAGGTCGGGGTCGGCTGCGAACCGGGGCGTCCACTCGTCGTCCGGATGACCCGCGGCCATGGCCTTCAGGTCGGCCCCGGCGCAGAAGTGGCCCCCCGCACCGGTGACGATGGCAACCCGGATCTCGGGGTCCTCGTCGATCTCGACCCAGGCTTGCTCCATCCGGACCAGCATCTCGCCCGAGAGGGCGTTGCGGGCCTCGGGCCGGTTGAGGGTCACCGTGGCGACGTGGCCGTCGCGCTCGAAGAGGAGGTGGGGTTCGCTCACCGGCGGAGACTAGAACCCCGTGCCTTCTGGGGGCAGCAGCTGGCCCATGGGGCCAGCTGCTGCCCCCAGAAGCGTCGGGGTTGGGGTTGGGGTTGGGTGGGGTGAGGGTCGGTCAGGTGCGGGTGCGGGTCAGGCCGCGGACCACGAGAGCGGCGAGCAGCGCCAGGGCGGCGGGCAGCACCAGGTGCGCATCGCCCGTCGCTGGGAGCCGGGTCGGGCCGTTCGGGCGAGACGGCGGAGCCGCCGGCGCAGCGGGCGCCGCGGGTCGGGTCGGGTTCGTCCACTCGAGGAGGTTCTGGAGCACCTCGTACCCGCTGTAGGTCACGCCGTAGGAGCTGAGCCCGAACGGGTGGTCGAACGCCGTGGTGGGCGTCGGCAGCAGCGACCCGAGCACGGTGATGCGCCCCTCCCCCAGCGGCACCTGGCCCAGAGCCACGCCCCCGGCGGCCATGCCCACGACCTCGCCACCCGCGGCCTCGAAGGAGGCCCGGTCGACGACCCACTCCGGCATCGAGTCGAGGTTGGCCCCGTCGGCGTCGAGGATGGCGAAGCCGGTCGGCACGGGCTCGCTCATCTGATGGCGGTGGCCGGGGCCCTCCGCCGCGCCAGGCTGGTCCACGTCGGCCGCCAGAGGATGGGCGTAGGTGTCAGTGGCCCCGGCGTCGGTCGAGAACTCCACGTGGCCGGCGTACACCCGCTGCATGGCCACGGCGCCGTCGGGCACGACGTCGAGGAGCTCGAGAGCGCGCACGCCGTCGTCGGTCAGCACGAGGTTCCCGCCCCCCTCCACGAAGGCTCTCAGGGCAGCCATCAGGCCCTCATCGGGCACGAGGGAGCCATCAGCGACGACGAGGGAGTCAAGGTCGTGCAGGTCCACCCGGCCGCTGCTGATGTCCTCGACCGATGCAGGCACCATCTGGCCCTCGCCCGCGAAGGGCTGGAGGTCCCTGAAGAAGTCGAGGTTGGACACGTCGTAGGCCCGCTGCCCGGGGTCAGGCCAGGCCTCCTCGTCGGTGAAGGTGATCTCCAGGCGCACTTGGCCGACGCCCTCCCCGCTCGTGGCCACCCGGTAGCGCCCGGGCTCGGGCAGGTTCACGTCGATCCGGGCCCCGGCTTGCAGGTAGGTCGGAGCCTGGTTGTAGTAGCTGTTCACGACCTCCCACTGCCCGTCGACGAAGCGGTCGACGGACAGGCTCTGCACCGCTAGAGGCGACACGCCGGCCACGTTGAGCCCGGTGATCCCGACCCGCAGGCCGCCGTTGTCCACGCCGTCGGCGGGACCGAGCACGTCGAACTCGTAGGTGGTCTCGAGGGGTTGGGTGATCGTCGCCGAGATCGGAGCCTGCACCGGCAGCCCGGTGGGCACGGCGGTCGAGAGCGGTGATCCCGACGAGGTGATCCGCCGGTCGTGATCCAGCCAGGCGGCCCTCCCGTCGAACCGGAACGTCGTGTCCTCCGGCTCCAGGGAGTAGTGGATCATCGAGTAGATGAGGCTCTTGTTGCCGTCGACGTGGAGCTGCTCGAACTCGGTCAGGTAGCAGGTGCCCACGCCGCAGTTCGACAGGTGCGAGAGGGACATCTCGTTGTCGATGCCATCGGCGTCGAGGCCCAGGGGCGAGTCGACCCAGTCCCCGAACGCCCCTGGGGTCGTGTAGGCGATCGTGTCCCAGATCGTTCCCCACTGCACTCCGTAGAGCCGGGGCAGCGGGTCGCAGGGCGGCGGGTTGACGGTGCCGGATGTGGTCGGAGGCACGCACGCCTCGGGCTCGTCGTTGGCCTTGATGATCGGCGACCACGACAGTCGCTGCTCCGCGTCTGCCCACGCCCCCTTCACGAACTGGAGCACCCGGCGGTCCTTGTCGTAGGGCCGTTGGTTGCCGCCTATGAGGGTGAAGCTGAAGGCCCGGTCGATCAGCTGGCCGTGCAGGTCGATGCCCCCGGTCCACTTCTCCTTCACCGCCCGGAGGGCCTTGGCCACGCCCCGGGTCTCGGGCTCGGAGAAGGGCGTGAAGGGCCGGTACGTGAACCCCTGGTTGGACCAGTCCCGGTTGAGGTCCATGCCGTTGCCGTTGTAGCGCTGGAAGAAGAACCCACCCGCCTGCTTGTCGCCGCGGCGCCAGCCGTCCGGGTTGAGCAGCGCGAACCACACGCTGGAGCGGCGGAGCGCGTCGCCGGCGGTCGTGCTGTCCTCGGGCAGCGTCTCGAGGATGGGGTGCGGGTATGGGCCGTTGACCCGGCAGGTGGGCAGGACGTCGGGGTCGGCCTCGCACGCCGCCCACGTGGCCAGGTCCTCCGCAGCCCGGATGCCGCCCTCGACCCCCGCCCTCTCGATGCCGTGGATGGACAGCCCGAAGACGAAGTGCTCGCGGTCTTCCATGCGGATCTCGGTGGACGCCTCGTCGGTGATGCGGACGAGGTGCATCGGGACGCGCTCGCGACCGAGGTCGAGGGTGGGCAGCCCGGCCGAGCGCCCCTCGCCCCCCTCCAGATCGAGGGCATCGGCCAGGGGCCCGTCAGGATCCGACAGGTCGTACACCTCGACGTAGCCAGGCAGCAGCTCCTCGAGGAGGTGGAGCCCACTGATCGTCTCCTCCCAGCCGAGGAAGTCGAGGGCGCGGCAGCCGACGGAGCCCTTGGCGAACGGCGACTGCAGCGGAAGCGGCGCGGGCGCGGGCCAGAACGCGTGCGGGTCCGGGAACACCCGGCCGCACTGCTCGTAGGCGGCCATGTCGTCGGGCACCGGGAAGGCGGCCGCGGGCGGTGCGACGAGTACGCCGGCGATCAGCGCTACGAAGAGGGCGAGCAGGTGACGGCGCATGTGCTGGCTCAGTGCGCGACGCCGAGGTAGGCCGCCTCGAGCTCGGGCGCGATGTCTTCGGGCTGGCCCACTGAGGTGATGGCCCCGTGGAGCATGATGGCGGCGTAGTCCGCTACGCCGAGGACCGTGCGGGCGAACTGCTCCACCACGAGGATCGAGACCCCGGTCTTGGCGATCTGGCCCACGATCGCGTACAGCTCCTCGACGATGAGCGGGGCCAGGCCCATCGACAGCTCGTCGAGGAAGAGCACCGTCGGGTTCACGGCCAGGCCTCGGGCCATCGCCAGCATCTGCTGCTCGCCACCGGACATGGTGCCGGCCAGCTGGCTTCGCCGTTCGGCCAGCCGGGGGAACTGGGCGAAGGCCCGCTCCTCCACGTCGTTCTGGCTGACCCCGGCATAGGTCGCCATGCGCAGGTTCTCCCGCACAGTGAGGTTGGGGAAGATCCCCCGGCCCTCCGGGATGGTGCACACGCCTATGCGGGCCAGCGCGTCGGGCGACACGCCGTTCACGTGACGGCCACCGATGTGAACGCAGCCGGCCGTCGCCGGCATCTGGCCGCTGGCCACCTTCAGCGTCGTCGTCTTGCCGCCACCGTTGGGGCCCAAGAGGGCTACGACGCTGCCCTTGGGCACCACGAGGTCCACGCCGTGGAGGACCTCGATGCGGCCGTAGGCGGCTCGCAGCCCCACGAGCTCCAACATGGGCACCGAGGCTTCCTGCTCCTGCACGTGGTCGGTCATGCGGACTCCTCGGCGGGGGCGCCCAGGTAGGCGTCGAGGACCGCTGCGTCCTGCTGGATCTCCTCCGGCGTGCCCACGGCGAGGATGGCGCCGAAGTCGAGGACGTTGATGAGCGTGCACACCTGCATCACGAGCTGCACATCGTGCTCCACCAGCAGGATCGCCATCCCGTCCGCGGCCAGCTCGAGCAGGAGCTGGGCGAAGCTCTCCGACTCGCCTTCGTCCAGACCTGACGCCGGCTCGTCGAGGAGCAGCACCTTGGGCTGCGTGGCCAGAGCCCGGGCCAGCTCGACGAGGCGGGCCAGCCCTGTCGGCATCGCGTCGACCCGCTCGTGGGCGACGCCGCTGATGCCGACCCTCTCGAGCAGGCGATCGGCCTCCACCTCGGGGTCGATGCGGCGGTCGCGGGACCAGGACCGGCGGATCTCGGCCGCCGTGAGCACGTTCTCCCTCGCCGTGAGAGACCCGAAGACCTCGAGGCGCTGGAACGTGCGGGCGACTCCGGCCCTAGCCCGTACGTGGGCCTTGGTGTCGGTCAGGTCGCGTCCGTCGAGGAGGACGCGTCCACGTACGACGTCCTGCAGACCGGTGATGACGTTGAACGTGGTGGTCTTGCCGGCCCCGTTGGGTCCGATCAGGCCGGTGATCCGACCTGCCTCCACGTCGAGGTCGACGTCGCGGACCGCTGTGTGGCCGCCGAACCGGACGGTGGCCCCTCGCACCTCGAGCAGCGCCATGTCAGTGGAGTTCGCTCTCGCCCAGTCGATCCCCTCCGCCGAGGTGGTCGAGGAGCCGGTCTGTCTGGGCCCGTCGCTCGTGCAGGTCGCGCACCAGCCAGAAGCGCAGGAAGCCGGTCAGCGCGCCCTTGAGGTACACAGCGCTCCCGACCACGGCACACGCCACCCCGATCAGCGCGAGCACGACCGCGTCTCGTTGCACGAGGGCATCGCGCGTGCCGTGGGACATGAAGTACGCCACGACGGGCAGGGTCACGCCGAGGAGCAGCCCGCCCAGCCCGAGCCGGACCGCCAGCTGGTCGCGGCTGGTGGACGGGTCGGTGATGCGCAGCTCGGCCAGGTCGGCCTTGAACTGCTCGACGCGATCGGGTTGTCCGGGCATGAGGGCTCCGTGGGTCAGTCGGTGGATGGGGGGAGGACAGCGCCGAGGTAGGCGGTCGAGAGCTGGGCTTCGATCTCGGCCGGTGGTCCGAGGGCAGAGATGCGGCCAGAGGCGAGCACGGCCGCGAGGTCGGCGACTCCGAGCACGGCCTGGGCGAACTGCTCGACGACCACGATGGAGACGCCCGACGAGGCGATGGCCGCCACCTCGCCGTAGAGCTCCTCGACGATGAGAGGGGCCAGGCCCATGGAGAGCTCGTCGAGCAGGAGGAGGGCCGGGTTGGTGGCCAGGCCCCGGGCGAGAGCCAGCATCTGCTGCTCGCCGCCGGACATCGTCCCCGCGACCTGGTGGCGGCGATCGGCGAGTCGGGGGAACCGGGCGTAGGTCTCCGCCTCGATGTCGGTCAGGCGGCGGCCGCTGTGGGTGGCCATGCGCAGGTGCTCCTGCACTGTGAGGTTGGCGAAGATGCCCCGTCCCTCGGGGATCAGGCACAGACCGGCCCGAGCCAGGTCGTCGGCTCGGGCGCCGTTCACGCGGCGCCCGCCCATGGTGATCGAGCCCGCGGTCAGCGGGTGAAGGCCGGCGATGGTGCTGAGGAGCGTGGACTTCCCCGCCCCGTTCGGGCCCAGCACAGCGAGCACCCGGCCCGGGTCGAGGTCCAGGTCGATGCCGTGGAGCACCTCGATGGGCCCGTAGCCGGCCCGCAGTCCGCGCAACGACAGCACGGGCGTCACTTGACCTGCCCCAGGTACGCGGCCAGCACCGCTTCGTCGCGCTGCACCTGGGCCGGGGTGCCCGATGCGAGGAGGCGACCGAGGTCGAGGACGTGGACGGTCGAGCACACCTCCATCACGAGGGGCACGTCGTGCTCCACGAGGACCACGGCCAGCCCGGTGTCGGCGGCCTCCCGGAGGACCTCGGCGAAGGCGGCTGTCTCCCTTTCGTCCTGGCCGCTGGCCGGCTCGTCGAGGAGCAGCACCTTGGGGTCGGTGGCCAGAGCCCGGGCCAGCTCCACGACGCGCGCTTGACCGGTTGGGAGGCGGTCGGCGCGCACCGGGCCCAGCTCCGTGACTCCCAGCCGGGCCAGGAGCTGGTCGGCGACTGCGTCGGGATCGGGGCGTCGGGCCACGTGGGCGGCCAAGCGCACGTTCTCCCGCACGCTGAGGAGACCGAAGAGCTCGAGGCGCTGGAACGTGCGAGCCATGCCCCGTCGGGCCCGCTTGAAGGGGGCCAGCCTCGTCACGTTCGCTCCATCTAGGAGGACGACGCCGTGGTCGGGCTGCTGCAGACCGCTGATCACGTTGAAGAGCGTGGTCTTGCCTGCCCCGTTCGGTCCTATGAGACCGGTGATGGCGCCCGCCTCGGCCCCCAACGACACTGCGTCGACGGCCCTGCGCCCGCCGAAGGAGACGGTCACCTCTCGAACCTCGAGGGCGGTCATGCCCGCACTCCGCCGACGCCTGCATCGATCGTGTCGATGCCGAGGGCAGCGTCGATCTCGGCCAGGCGTGCTGCCGGGAGGGGCCCGTCGAGCCCGGCCCACTCCAGCGGGGCCGCGCCGTCGGCCTCGGGCTCCCGGGCCAGCGCGGTCGCCACCCCGGGCCACACGAGCAGGGAACCCAGGACGACGAAGAAGAGGTGCCACCCGTTGAGCACGTCGGCCAGGGCCAGGCCGGCTCCCGCCGTGAGGGTGATCGTCAGCCCGGCCAGGGCGACCGGCACGTCGGTGAGGATGCGGTAGCCGTCGGCGATGTCGTGCACGGCGCCGTTGGGGTTCCGGCCCAGGGCCACGCCCATGGTCCCGGGCAGGAGCCGGTTGAGGTTCTCCAGGAACGGCAGCGCGGCGATGAACATCGGGAAGCCGCCGAGCACCACGCCGGTGAAGAGGGCCCCGGAGGCGGTGGTGATGCCACCCACCACCGTGAGCAGGAGCAGGGGCAGGCTCTCGAAGAGCGAGAAGCGCTCGGGATTGACCGATCCGAGCGTGCCTGCGTAGAGGGCGCCGCCCACTCCGGCCATGGCGGCCGAGAGGGCGAAGACCGCGAGCTTGAGTCGGGTGACGTCCATGCCGAGGGTGGCGCAGGCCGCCGGGCTGTCCTTCATGGCGAGCAGGCGCTGGCCGAAGGTGCTGCGCCGGATGGCCACGATGAACAGGTAGCCGAGGGCGGTGATCACGCCCAGCACCATGAGCTGCGTGGGTCGGTGGTGGGAGTCGAGGCCGGGGAGGTCGAGGGGGTCGACCGCGATGACTCCGCCCTCGAACCCCTTGATGCGCCAGGGTCCCACCTCGAAGGAGCGAAGGAGCCACACCCATCGGTCGAGGAACACGGCGAAGGCCGCCGTCGCCAGAGCCAGGTAGATCCCGGAGAGGCGCAGCGCGGGCAGGGCCACGAGAGCGCCGACCATGGCGCACACGATCGCCACCGCGACGAGGGCCAGAGGGTTGCCACCGTCGCCGTGGTGGGCCATCACCACCGCCCCCACTGCGGCGAAGCTCATCTGGCACAGCGACACCTGGCCGCCGAACCCCGTCAGCGGCACGAGGGACAGGGCGATGAGCGCGATCCCGAACACCCGGGTCGTGCGGAGGATGTCGGCTTCGGTGAGCATGCCGGCCAGCACGCCCGTCGTCAGCACGAGCACGCCCGCCGTGATCAGCGCCGTCCGCCACGACGGCAGCGGGATCACTTCGCGTGAAGCGGACAGGGAGCGGGTGCGGAGCTGGGGGTTGGGCAGCACGAGCAGCACCACGAAGAGCACCACCACAGGGATCACGAACCGGAAGGTGGTCAGGTAGGCGTTGTCGGCTGGGAGGTAGCCGATGGCATACGAATCGGCCAGGCCGAGGAACACCGCGCCCACGAAGGTCATGGGCAGGCTTCGGAGCCGGCCGATCATGGCCGCCGCATAGGCGCTGACGATGAGCAACGTCAGGTTCGTGTGCGAGAGCTGTCCGCTGAGGGGCCCGATGAGGATGCCGGCCAGGGCGGCGAGCGAGCAGCCGATGGCCCAGGCGATGGCGGCGGACCGGTGGGGCCGAGCACCGTGCAGCATGGCGAGAGGTCGACTGTCGACGGTTGCTCGCATGTCGAGCCCGACGCGGGTCCGGTACAGCAGGAGCCGCAGGCCCACGGCGACGCCGATGGCCACGAGGAACGCTGCCACCTGGTGCCACGTCACGTTCACGTCGAAGATCCGCACCCGCTCCCCCGGGAAGAGGAGCGGCACCCGGTAGACCTTCTGAGGGCTCCAGACCCACATGCCCAGGCCGAGCAGGGCGACGAGCAGGCTGACCGTGACGACGATCCGGATCGTCTCCGGCGCGTCGTGGAGCCCCCGCATGATCACTCGCTCGATGCCCAGCCCGAGCAGGGGGGCCGCCACGAGCAGCACGCCACCCAGGGCCAGCGGGATGGGCCAGCCCCACGCCACGTGCAGCTGCCAGTACGTGAACGCCCCGAGCATGCCGACGGCCCCGTGGGCGAAGTTGAAGATGCCCGTGGTGGTGTAGGTCAGCACGAGGCCGCTGGCGGCCAGCGCGAAGATCGCCGCTGTCGACAGCCCGAGGACGGTGTTGCTGAGGAGGTTCTCCATGGCGCCAGGTCCCGGCGCGATCAGGCCTCCGGGCGGGCCACGCCGTAGTCGTCCGTCAGGGTGAAGGCGTTCTCAGGGTCGCAGTTGAACAGTCCGTCGCCGTCAGTCGGCGCCGTGTCGTCCTCCTTGTAGGAGAACCCGGTGTCGTCCAGGCCGAGCAGGAGCATGCACGGGCTGGGCACCGAGTTGCCCGGGCTCTGCCGGGCGTGCAGCCCACCCGCGGTCCAGTCGGTCTGGGCCTCGGCCTCGGCCAGGAGGCACTCACCGGTGAGATCGGAGCCGCAGGCCGCCGCGGCTCGGGCGAACAGGAGCCAGGAGGAGAGGCCTTGCATGCCCAGCAGGGCCGTCTTGCCAGTCGGGTTGTACTGCTCCATCAGATCCAGGTAGTCCTGGGTGGCCTTGCTGTCGTCGGCCATCTCGAGCGGTGTGAACACGGACTGGATGTAGAGGTTCTCCTCCGTGTTGGTGGCGCCCTGCCGGTACAGGTCGTCGTAGAAGTTGCCGCTCAGGAGGATGGCATCGGGGTGCCAGTCGGCGATCGCCATCTCGTCGACGAGCTCGATGAGGTTCTGGGGCTGACCGATGAACTCGAGGATGCGGATGTCCTTCTGCTGCATCTCCCGGACGAAGTTCCCCCAGCCCGTCTCACCTTGCGTCTGGTAGTCGATCTGATAGTCGACCTCGAAGCCGAGCGACTCGGCCACCTCGATCGACTGCGCCTTCACGAGGAGCACCGAGTCGATCGCCGACGCCAAGATCGCGTAGCGGTCGATGGAGTCGGGGAAGTCACGCTTGACGGCGTTGTAGCGGCCCATGGCGATCTCGTGGACAGGGTTGGGGATGGGCTGCACCTGGAGGTCGGCCACGCGAGCCCGGGCCGACACGACGTATCCGGCGAGGTTGGGGAGGTCGCAGCCGACGCGCACCCCGTTCGGGTCCTCGTCGAAGACCGCCCCGCCCCCGACCAGGGCGAAGTCACGCCCGCATGCTTCTGTGAGGGCCGGCTCGTACTCGAAGAGCTTCACGTCGACGTCGGAGAGGACGAGCTCACGCCCGTTGATGCCGCCGTGCTCGTTGCACCACTTGGTGAAGGCGACGGCCGTGTCGTACATCTCCTCGTTGAGGCCCGGGACGACTCCGCCCTTGTCGGTCATCGTGCCCACGGTGATCGACGTGTCGGTCACACCCGGGGCAGTGGCGCCGGACGCGTCGCCTTCCTGGCACACCCCCTCTAGGTCGCCGAAGCCGCCGGCCGCCAGCGAGGTGGCGTCGTCGTCCCCTCCGTCGCCTTGGTCAGTTGCGGCCACGGTGGTCGTGGTGTCGCCCGACTCGGTGGTGTCGTCGCCGCGCGAGCAGGCCGCGGTGACGAGCAGAAGAAGCACGAAGATCGATGTGGTGGTGCGGAAGCGCTTCACAGTGCTGTTGTCCCCCCTGGGTTGAAGTGGTGCGGATCGTACTGCTGTGGTTCAGCCTGGTGACGGTGCGCTGACGAGGCTCGCGCCCAGCCGGAGCAGCGATGGCGTGGCTCCGCCGAGCGTCAGCTCGAGGACCTTGGCCCAGCGGAAGTAGCGGTGGATCGGGTAGTCGAGGTCCACGCCGATGCCGCCGTGCAGGTGCTGGGCGGCGTGCACGACGCGCTGCGCCCCCTCGGCCGCCCAGAACTTCGCCACCATGAGCTCCTGGGTGGCATCCATCCCCTCGGCCAGGCGCCAGACGGCCTGGAGCGCGGTGAGTCGGATGCCCTCCGTGTCGATGTAGGCATCAGCGACCCTGTGCCCCACGGCCTGGAACGTGCCGAGGCGGGACCCGAACTGCTCGCGCGTGTTGACGTAGCGGGCCGTGATGGCCACGGCCTCCTCGCACACGCCGGTCTGAGCGGCGCACAGCGCCGCCATCAGCCGGTCGGTGATCCAGGCCACGATCTCGGCACCCTGCTCGGGCCCACCCAGGACGGCGTCGTCGCTCACCTCGACTCCGGCGAGGAGCATGGTGGCCTGGGGCTCGCCGTGGACTGCCTCCTCGGCGACGAGGGTGACGCCTGCCGCGGTCGGGTCGACGAGGAACACCGCCGACGTCGCCTCGCCGGTGCGGGCGGGCACGAGGATGGCCGCGGCGCGGCCGGCGGCCGGGACCACCGTCTTCTCGCCGTCGAGGCGCCAGCCTGCGTCGGTCCGCGTCGCGGTGGTGGTCGGCACGCTGGGGACCTGGACCTCGTTTCGCTCGTGGACGGCCAGGCTCAGCCACGTGCTTCCGTCGATGAGGCCCGGGAGGTGGGCGATCCGCTGAGCATCGGTGCCGAACCGGGCGAGGGGCAGGCCGGCGCCCACGATGGCCCATAGGTAAGGGACTGGTGCGACGGTGCGACCGACCTGCTCGGCGATG
Organism: uncultured Microthrixaceae bacterium; assembly: GCA_963846555.1. Classification (GTDB taxonomy): domain Bacteria; phylum Actinomycetota; class Acidimicrobiia; order Acidimicrobiales; family VFJN01; genus VFJN01. The sequence goes on along the minus strand of CAWJWI010000004.1, from coordinate 1,871,618 downwards.
AGGCAGGCTTCGATGAGGCCGAAGCCTCCGCCGCCGTCCGCCTCGGGCAGGCAGATGCCGAGGAGCCCCGCCTTGGCCAGCTCGCTCCACACTTCGTCGTCGTACCAGGTGCCTGCTTCCTCCAGCTCCCGCAGCCGTTCGGGTGGCAGGCGCTCGCCCAGGATCCGGGCGGCCAGGTCGCGGATGGCCTCTTGCTCTTCGGTGAGGGTGAAGTCCATGGTCGTTCCTAGGTCCTGGGTACGCGAGGCAGGCCGGCGCCGAACAGGGCGATGAGGTCGCGCTGGACCTCGTTGACGCCACCTCCGAAGGTGAGGATGAGCGTTCCCTGGAACGAGCGCTCCAGGCGGCCGGCGAGGGCTGCCCCGGGCGAGCCTCGTGTGAGGTAGGACGACGGTCCGAGCACCTCCATGAGCAGGCGGTACGCCTCGGTGTAGAACTCGGTGGCGAAGACCTTGGTGGCGCTCGCGTCGGCCACGTTGGCCCCGCCCGAGGCCGCCACCTTCCAGTTGATCAGCTTGACGAACTCGAGTCGGGCGTGGACGCGAGCCAGGTTCAGCTGCACCCACTCCTGGTCGGCGACGCGGCGTCCGTCAGGAAGCTTCGTCTCCTGGGTCCAGGCGATGACCTCCTCGAAGGCCCGCTCCACCATGCCGGGCGGACCCAGCGAGACGCGCTCGTAGTTGAGCTGGTTGATGATGAGGTCCCAGCCGCGGTTCACCCCGTAGACCACGGCGTCCTCGCCCACTCGAACGTCGTCGTAGAACGTGTTGAACGTGCTGGCGTTCACCATCGTCCCGATCTTGGAGTACGTGAAGCCGGGGTCGCTCGTCGGCACCAGGAAGACCGAGATGCCCTTGTGCTTCGGGGCGTCGGGGTCGGTGCGGGCGGCCAGCCAGATGTAGTCGGCGTAGCTGGCGAGCGAGGTGAAGATCTTCTGGCCGTTGATGACCCACTCCTCGCCGTCCTTCACGGCCCGGGTGGTGAGGGAGGCCAGGTCGGTGCCGGCGTTGGGCTCGGTGTAGCCGATGGCGAAGTGGAGCTCGCCGGCCAGGATCTTGGGCAGGAAGAACTGCTTCTGCTCCTCCGAGCCGTACTCCATGATCGTGCGACCGACGGTGTTGATGGACAGGAATGGGATCGGCGCGCCCACCCGCCAGGCCTCGTTGAAGAAGATGAACTGCTCGACGTCGGTGCGCCCCTGCCCGCCGTACTCCTCGGGCCAGCCGATGCCGAGCCACCCGTCGCGGCCCATCTTGCGGACGGCTTCGAGGCACGCCGGGCCACCCGTCTCGCCCTGGGCCACCTCGGCCTCGACCTCTGGGGTCATGAGGTCTTTGAAGTAGAGCCGCAGCTCCTGCCGCAGCGCCTCCTGCTCAGGTGAGTACGCGAGGTGCATCGACAGGACCCTTCACAGCAAAGTAGAACACGTTCCAGTTTCTTCTAACACACCGTCAGATTCCGTGCCACAGGGGCAGGATGGGCTCGCGCGGACGGCGAAGAGGTTCTAGGACGAGAATGCGGAGGGGTTTTCTCATGAGGTCGAAGAGGTCTGTCGCGCTGCTCCTGTCCCTCGTGCTCGCCGCTACGTCGGCGGCGTGCGGATCCCGCCTGAGCGAGGACGAACGGGCACTGGCCCTGTCCTCTGGGGGCGGCTCGGGCGCGGAGCCCGGGGTGACCCCGGGCGAAGACCCGGCGGGCGAGGTGACCACCGACGGGGCGGATGCCACTGACGGTGCCGTCGCGACCGACGGCAGCGCAGTGCCTGGCGACTCCGGGGGCACGACGGGCGGCGAAGGCGCCACCGGCGGGGACACGGGGGGCACCACCGGACCTGCCGTGCCGGAGGCCTGCAAGCCCGGGACGGCCACGGCGACGGGCGTCACCCCGACTGAGATCCGGGTGGGCAACGTCAGCCAGCTGAGCGGCCTGGTTCCCGGGTTCGGCCAGACGGGGATCAACGGGGCCAAGGCCTACTTCGCCATGGTCAACAACAGCGGCGGCGTGTGTGGGCGCCAGATCAAGTTCATCACCGCCGACGACCGCTTCCAGGCCGCCACCAACCGCTCCGAGACCGAGAAGATGGCAGGCCAGGTCATCGCCCTCGTGGGCAACGTCTCGGTGGTCGACGACGGCGGGGCGCCGGTGATCGACGCCAAGGGCCTGCCCGACGTGTCCCTTGCCACGACCAAGCCCCGCGCTGCGGCCAAGAACAACTACTCCCCCAACCCCATCGACCCGCGGCCCAACGCGGGCAACGGGCTGGCGCCCATCCTGAGCTACCTGAAGTCGACCGAGGGGATCAGCAAGCCGGCGATCTTCTACCAGGACGTCGCCACCGGGGTGAACCAGACGAACTCCTACAAGATCGACTTCGAGAAGGCCGGCATCCCAGTGGTGGCCACCTACCCGGTCGCTCCCACGGCCACGAACTTCAACACGCAGGCCAACGACATGAAGCAGAAGGGCATCGACTTCGTGATCACGGTGGCCGAGGTCAACGCCATGGCCAACCTGGCCAAGGCCTTCGAGAGCGTGGGCTACTTCCCGAAGGTGCCCTTCTACGGCGCCCAGGTGTACGGCAAGAAGTTCCTGCAGCTCGCGGGGGCCGCGGCTGAGGGCACGAAGGTCGGGCTCATCTTCGCCATCCCCGAGGAGGGGGCGGCCAACCCCGCCATCACCCAGCTCAGCACCTGGTACGCCCGCACCGCCCCCGGGGCCGATCTCGACTTCTTCGCCCTGAACGGATGGGTGGCGGCCGACATGTTCGTCACCGCGCTGCGCAGCGCAGGGCCCGACCCCACCCAGGCCAAGATCCTGAGCGAGCTGTCAAAGTTCACCTCCTACAACGGCAACGGGCTCGTGGCCAACATCAACCCGGCCGAGAAGCGGGCGGTGGGCTGCTTCCACATGATCGCCGTGAAGGGCGGCAGGTGGGTCAAGACCTTCCCGGCCAGGGGCTTCGAGTGCTGAGCGATCTGCTCGGTCGCCTGAAGGCCGACCGTCAGCTCGCCATCTCCTCGGCCGTCGGGGCCCTCGCTGCCCTCCTCCTCGTCTACCGCGCCTACGACGGTGCCGGGTCGATGGCGTCGTTCCTCCAGTTCACGCTCATCGGCATCAGCGCCGGCTGCGTGTTCGCCATCGCGGCGAGCGGGCTGGTCCTCACGTACACGACGACCGGCGTGTTCAACTTCGCCCACGGTGGCATCGGGATGGTGGCTGCGTTCGTCTACTACCAGCTCAAGGTGGACCTCGGACTGCCGGTGCCGGTCGCCCTCCTGATCGTGCTCGGCGTGCTGGCCCCGCTGATGGGTCTCCTGCTCGAGCGCATCATGCGCAGCTTCCGGAACGCCCCTCCTGGCACGACGCTGACGGTCACGATCGCGCTCACGATCCTCCTCATCGGCCTGATCCAGTACGTGTACCAGTCCGACGGTGTGCAGAGGACGACCACCTACCTGTTCGGGGACCGGGTCGTCTCCATAGTCGGAGCCCGCATCCGCTGGGACGAGGTGGCGTTCTTCCTCACTGCCCTCGCGGTGGCGGTCGGGCTGCGGTACCTCCTGAAGGCGACCCGCACCGGCGTGGCCATGCGCGCCGTGGTCGACGACCCCGAGCTGGCCGGGCTCACGGGCGCTCCCCCGCTCACCATCGCGCGGACGAGCTGGATCCTGGGGGCCGTGCTCGCCTCGCTAGCCGGCGTGCTCTACGCCCCCACCGCGGGCGCCCTCGACGCCATCAACCTGACCTTCTTCGTCCTCAGCGCCTACGGGGCGGCAGTGTTCGGCCGGCTTCGCAGCCTCCCCCTCACCTTCTTGGGGGCCATCGTCCTCGGGCTCGTGCAGGGCTACGCACCGATCGCGTTCCCGTCCACCGAGCTGTGGAACCACCTGCAGGTCGGCGTGCCCGGGGTCTTCCTCTTCCTCGTGCTCCTCGCCCTGCCCGACGCCAAGCTGTCGGTGGGGCGCCTCGTGAGTCGCGACACCCCGGCCGTCCCCAAGCTTCCCGCCACCCTCGTGCGCGCCGCTGTCTTCGTGGCCGCCATCGTCCTCTTGGCCAACGTGGCCGGAGACAACATCCTCGATCTCAACCGGGCCCTGATCTACGGCACCCTGCTCCTGTCCCTCGTGCTCCTCACCGGCTACTCCGGCCAGATCTCGCTCGCCCAGTACGTCTTCTTCGGCCTGGGGGCCTTCGCCATGGGCAAGGTCGCCGGCGGCGACAGCATCCTCGGCATGGGCGCAGCGGCCGCCATCGCGGTGCCCTTCGGAGTCGCCGTCGCCCTCCCCGCCTTGCGGCTGCAGGGTCTCTACCTCGCCCTGGTCACCTTCGCCCTGGCCCAGGTGTCCCGTGACGTCATCTTCCAGGACTCCCGCATCTACGGGCTGGGTGGCGTCACGGTGGGCCGACTCGAGATCTTCGGTGTCTCCTTCGAGAGCGACGAGGCCTTCGCTGCCCTCTGCGCCATCGTGTTCGCCCTCGTCGCCGTCGGGGTCCTCGCCCTGCGACGGGGGTCGTTCGGGCGCCGGCTCGCCGCGATGCGTGACAGCCAGGCCGCCTGCGCCACCCTGGGGATGGATGTGAGGCGCACCAAGCTCACGGTCTTCGCCTTGTCGTCGGCCATCGCGGGTCTGGCCGGTGCCCTCTACGGCGGCCTCGGCTTCACCGCTGGCCAGCTCGACTTCGAGCCCCTCTACAACGTCCTCCTCTTCCTGTTCGCCTTCGTCGGCGGGATCACGACGATCACCGGCGCCCTGCTCGGTGGGTTCCTCTTCGCCTTGCTCCCGCTGGTGCAGTCCGAGCAGCCGCAGCTCGCGGGCCTCGTCTTCGCCTTCATCGCCGTCGTGGCCCTGGCTCTCGGCAAGCAGCCCAACGGCCTGGCTGGCATCCTCTTCACGGCCCGAACCCGAGCCGTGGCGGCCGAGCACCTGGCCCGCCGGTCCTCCGCCCCCGCTCCTGACCCAGGCCCCACCCCTGAGGTTGTCGATGCGCTCGTCTGATCGCAACCACCTCGGGCGGCGCCGGCGCCGACTGGCCCTCCTCGTGGCCGCCGCCTCGCTGCTCGGTCTGGCTGGCGGCCAGCCCGTCCGGGCCCAAGACGCCGAGCCGAGCCCAGCCGTCACAGGGGAGCAGCTCTTCGGCGCCTACCAGCTCGAGGCCCGCGGCTCGGGCATCCAGGCCCGCTACGAGATCCCGGGGCTCCTGCCCGGCAGCTCACCGGTGCTCGACATCACCGTCCCCGAGACGCTGGCCCGCTTCTCGTCGGGTCCCTCGGGCTACGGGCTGGCCTCGCTCGCCTACCCCGGGCCGCTGATCGCCGGGCTCGGGTCGCTCGTCAGCCAAGCCGGAGGCGACGGCAGCCAGATCCCGCCCTACCCCATCGTCGCGGAGGCGTTCTTCCCGACCGGCCCCACCGAGACCGACACGTCCTTCGGGCCCGCCGTCCAGAAGGTCGTCACCGGAGACCTCGGCGTGCAGGTGAACGCTTCGTTCCCGCCGATCGCCTCGCCCCCGGTCGTCGACGTCGACGCCATCTCGTCTGCCACCCGGACCGCCATCGAGGGCGAGCTGGCAACCAGCCGCACGCGCGTCGTCCTCGGCGGGGTCGACATCCTGGGGGGCGTCATCCACATCGACTCGCTCGTCACCGACATGGTCGCCGTGCACGACGGCGAGTCGGGCTCCACCAACGGCGGCACGATCGCCACGGGCGTGAGGTTCCTCGGTCTGGCGGCGACCCTCGACGAGAACGGCCTCACCCTGCAGAAGGCGCCTGCCGTCGAAGGTCCCGGCGAACCGCTCGGTGGCGTGCTCGGTGACCTGGCTGGGCCGCTGAGCGAGCTGACCCAGCCGGTGCAGGACCTGCTCGCCGAGGTGCTCGACCAGGCCGTCCCCCAGCTCGACGAGGTGCTGGCGGCGGCGGGGATCGAGATCGAGCTCCTGAGCCCGGAGGAGGTGCAGGTCGAGGCCGGGGCCGCGACCCGGATCACCTCGGGCTTGTCCCTCAGCTTCACCTACGAGGGCCGGGAGCAGCAGGGGCTCGTGGACCTCGTCAACAGCCTCCCCCCGGACCTCAAGCCGGGGCTCGGACCCATCCCGAACCCCGTCGAGTTCCTCATCCAGAACCACATCGTCGGCATGGCTCTGGCCCCGGCTTCGGTCAGCTCGCTGGCCACGCCGCCCTTCCCCGCCATCGACACCCCGGTCGTCGACATCCCTGTCGGCGGTGTCCCCCTCGACCCGGGTGGGTCATTCGACCTCGGCAGCCCTGGCTTCGCCACACCGCCCGCCCCGCTGCCGACACCGACGGGGCCCGACGCCGGCCCGGCTGCGGTGCCGACCGAGCCCATCGCCAACGCCCTCGCGGGGGCTGTGCCGGCCATCCTGGTGGCGCTGGCCCTCTTGGCCTCCCCCCTGTTCGGCCTCGGCTCCTCCCGGCTGGCTGACAACGTCCTGGCTTCTGTAGCCACCTCCTGTCCGACCGGGCTCGACCAGCCCCCAGCGCCCACGAGGACCCCGTGACAGCGATCACCCCGAAGCGAACCGAGCCGCTCGAGGCGCCCACACGAGCGCGGATCGACGCGCCCGACGACATCTCCGAGCCCCCGACGGCGCCCCCGCAGGAGGTAGCCGAGCGTGACGAGCGGTTCGCCGACGGCGTGCGAACGCTGCGCGTCGGTGGGGCGACGCTCCGGCTCGAGGAGCGCACTCCTCATGGTCGTGGGCGGGATCCTCGCCCCGCTCGGCATCCTCGTCGTGCTGCTCGGGTGGTACGGCGCGTCCCAGACGCCGTACGTGTTCGAGCAGGTGCCGTACCTCATCTCCGGTGGCCTGCTCGGCATCGGCCTCGTCTTCCTCGGCTCGTTCTTCTACTTCACGCACTGGGTGACCCAGCTCGTGAAGGAGCACCGGGTTCAATCCGTGGCCGTGATCGAGGCCCTCCAGCGCCTCCAGGACGAGGTGACCCGCCAGGCCGCCCCCCCGGCGGTGCCGGTTTCCACGAACGGCACCCGGACCGCCGACGTCCTCGTCGCCACCGTCTCGGGCACGATGGCCCACCGCCCCGACTGCGTGGTCGTGGCCGGCAAGTCGAGGCTCCGAACCGTCAGCGAGGCCGACGGCCTCACCTCCTGCAAGCTCTGCGAGCCCTACTAGGCAACGTCCCAGCTTCAGGCCGAGCCTGCGCGAACTGTGTCAGACACAGTTCGCGCAGACCGCCCGCTGGATCGGGAGGCACATGGCCGAGGCCTCAGGCGATCGTGCCGGCCTCGTGCAGGAGGGCCCTCTCCTCGGCGCTGAAGCCCGCCTCCTCGAGGACCTCGTCGGTGTGCTCGCCGGGGACCGACGGGCGCCTGCTGAGCTCGGCCTGGGTCGCTGAGAACCTTGGGGCCGGTGCGGGCTGGGGCACGCCGTCGACCTGGACGATGGTCTGCCGGGCCACCACGTGCGGGTGCGACGCGGCCTCGGACATCGTGAGCACCGGGGCGATGCAGGCGTCGCGACCCTCGGCCTGCTCGAGCCAGTCCGCTCGGGGCCTGGACGCCAGGGCGCCCTCGATGGCGGCCCGCAGCTCGGGCCAGCGGTCACGATCGTCCTGGGCCGGCAGCTCCACCGGGTCCAGGCCCAACACCTCCAGCAGGGCCGCGAAGAACTGCGGTTCGATGGCCCCGACGGCCAGCTCGAGCCCGTCGCCGCACCGGTAGACGTCGTAGTAGGGGGCGCCGGAGTCGAGCATGTTCGTGCCCCGCTCGTCGGACCAGAAGCCCATTGCGCTGGCCCCGAAGAACGGAGCCATGAGCAGAGCAGTGCCGTCCACCATCGCTGCATCGACCACCTGCCCCTGGCCGGTGCGGGCCACATGGAGCAGGGCGGCGACCACGCCGAGGGCGAGCAGCATGCCTCCCCCACCGAAGTCGGCCACGAGGTTGAGCGGTGGCGTCGGCAGCTGGCCGGCTCGCCCGATGTGAGCGAGGGCCCCGGCCACTGACGCGTAGGTGATGTCGTGACCGGCCGCGTCGCGCGAGCGGACCGTCCTGGCCCCACCCCGTCATGCGCCCGTAGACGAGGTGCTCGTTGCGGGCCAAGCACTCGGCCGGACCGATGCCGAGCCGCTCGGCCACGCCGGGCCGGAAGCCCTCCAGGACGGCGTCGGCCCGCTCCACGAGGCGGAGCACCACGTCGGGGCCGTCGGGCGCCTTCAGGTCGACGGCCACCGAGCGCCGGCCTCGCCCGAGCACGTCGTACCCCGCTGAGCCCGGCGCCGCCCCCACTGCGCCGACCCGGTCGACCCTGACCACGTCGGCCCCGAGGTCGGCCAGCACCATGGCGCAGAACGGTCCCGGACCGATGCCGGCCACCTCGACCACGCGCACGCCGGAGAGCGGACCCACCGCGGTCAGCGAGCGACGCGGAGCGGTGAGGGCAAGCGCTCGGCGACGGAGTCGACGGCCCGCACCACCATCCGCCCGAACTGCGGCTTGGCGCAGACCACGTGCCCGTCGTCGATGTGCTGCACGACCGCGCCCGGGATGGCCTCGGCCATCCGCAGCTGGTCGACCGGGCGCACGGCCCGGTCGCGGTCGGTGACCATCACGGTGGTGGGCACGTCGACGAAGCGGATCCAGCGCCGGGCGTTGTAGCTGCCGATGGCTTGACCCGCCTCCATGACCTTGACCATGTCGTGGCGACGCATCTCCCCCGCGGCCCAGGCTCGCAGGTTCGTCGGCCGGACGGCGGAGCCCTTGGGGGCCCATGACCTCACGCCCGGCCACTGCCCGACCCATGCGCCGGTCCGGGTCGTGCCCACAGCGGTGGCCATCACCGAGCTGAACACCATGCGCTCGCGCGCCCCGACCACGAACTGGTCCGACGTGGCACAGAGCACGAGGCCGGCGACGAGCTCGGGGTGGCGGTGCCAGAGCAGCTGGGCGACCGGACCGCCCATGGAGTACCCGACTGCGATGACCGGGCCGCTGCCGAGGTGGTCGATGAGCGCCGCGACGTCGTCGGCGCAGTCCGCCAGCCGGAAGCGGCGCCGGCTGCGGATGCCCCGACCGTGACCGCGAAGGTCAGGAGCGATCACGGTGTAGCGGCGCGACAGCGGCTCGAGGGCGTTGAACCAGTTCAGGCCGCCGCTGGCGATCCAGCCGTGCAAGAGGACAACGGTTGGTGCGCCCGGCGGGCCATCGATGCGCCGGACGAACGTGGTGCCCCGCCCAGGCAGCTCGATGCGCTCCCCCAGAGGCAGGGGCGGGCCGGGCTCGAGCTCGGTGACCGTCATCCCGCCAATCTATGACACACCGTCAGATCCGCCGACGCACCCCCGCCTAGGCTCCGCCCTCGATGACCAACCTCGATCCCGCCGCCGTCGACGCCCTGCTCGCCCGTGCCCGCCGGGAGGTGGACGACGGCCTCCTCCCCTCTTGCCAGCTGGCCCTCGCCTGCGACGGCGAGGTCGTGCTGGAGGAAGCCTTCGGTGATGCCACCGTCGACACCCGCTACACGATGTTCTCGGCCACCAAGCCCATCGTGGCCAGCGTCGTGTGGCAGCTCCTCGGCGAGGGCCTGGTGCAGCCCGAGACCCGCATCGCCGATCTGATCCCCGAGTTCGGCAGCCACGGCAAGGACGTCGTCACCCTCGACCACGTCCTGCTCCACACATCCGGCTTCCCGCGAGGGCCCCTCGGCCCGCCGCGCTGGGACACCCACGAGGGGCGTCGGGAGGCCTACGCGTCGTGGCACCTGAGCTGGGACGTCGGCACCCGGTACGAGTACCACCCCACGTCGGCCCACTGGGTGCTCGCCGACGTCATCCACGCCGTGACAGGTGAGGACCATCGGGACGCCATCCGGCGACGCGTCATCGACCCGCTGGGCCTGGAGAAGCTGGCCGTCGGCGTTCCCGCCGCCGACCAGGGCGACATCGTCGACGTCGTGCTCACCGGCGAGCCGGCCACCCCCGACGAGCTCGAGGCAGCCATCGGGGTCCGTTCGATCGATGTGGGCGAGGTCACCGACGAGGCGCTCCTCAGCCTCAGCCGGCCCCCTGCTCGGGAGGTAGGTCTGCCGGGGGGCGGCGGCATCTCCAACGCGGCCGACCTCACGCGCTTCTACCAGGCCGTGCTCCACGACCCGAAGGGGCTCTGGGACCCGGCCATCCGCGAGGACGCGACCACCGTCGTGCGCAACACCTTCCCCGATCCGATGCTCGGCGTTCCTGCCAACCGCACCCGCGGACTCGTCCTGGCCGGCGACGACGGCCGGTCCCACCTCCGCGGCCTGGGGCGCACCGTGTCGCCTGGAGCGTTCGGCCACAACGGCGCCGCAGGGCAGATCGCCTGGGCCGACCCGGCGACGGGCCTGTCCTTCGCCTACCTGACGAACGGGCGCGACCAGCACTTCCTGCGGGAGCACCGGCGCACCACGGCCCTGGCCAGCCTGGCTGCCGTGTGCGCTCGCTGAGCGCGTGAGGATCACGGCCAAGGTCGACTACGCCGTCCGGGCCGGGGCCGAGCTGGCCGCGGCTCAGGCCGCGGGAGGTGACCGACGCCAGCTCATGAAGGGAGAGGCCATCGCCACCGCCCAGGCGATCCCCCTCCGCTTCCTGGAGGGCATCCTGGCCGAGCTGCGGCGAGCGTCGATCATCGGCAGCCAGCGAGGTTCTGAGGGCGGCTACTGGCTGGCCCGTCCGGCGTCCGATGTGAGCGTGGCCGATGTGATCCGCGCCGTGGAGGGCCCGCTGGCCGATGTCCACGGCGTCCCGCCCGAGGAGGCCGACTACCGCGGCCCAGCCGCCGAGCTGCAGCGGGTGTGGGTGGCGACCCGGGTCGCCCTCCGGGAGGTGCTGGAGCTGACCACCCTGTCCGACATCGCCGGTGCCAAGCTGCCGCCCTCGGTGGGCGCGCTGGCCGATCGGCCCGATGCGTGGCTGCGCCGCTGACCGACCTGGGGCATTGCGGGCGCTTCGCGGGGCGCGAGTACGGTTGTTGACCCCAGATGCCCCGCAGCTTGGCGGGCCCATCGACAAGTGCCTCTGGAGCGCTTCCTCATGCCCCGCAGGATCGACATCGAGCTGACAAGCTCGCGCGACGACGGCACCTGGACCTGGCGAGCAGCCGGCGCCAAGGCCCCCAAGGGCTCGATGCCCGCCACGGTCGTTCCGGAAGGAGCCAAGGTCGGGGACGTCCTGAAGGTGGACGCCGAGTTCTTCGTCGACGGGATCTCCATCACCGGCGTGGTCACCTCCAGCCGGGCCCGCAAGGAGCCCGAGCTCCTCGAGCTGATCGCGCCCACCAAGGAAGAGCCCCTGGTGACCACCACCCTCGCCTCCCGAGGTCGGGACGACCGTGGTCCTCGGCGAGACGGTCCTCGGCGGGACGGACCGCGCCGTGATGGCGGCCCGCGTGGCGACCGTGAGGGCGGCCCGCGCCGCGAGGGCGAGCGCAGTGGCGCCCGTCGTGGCCCGGCCCGCGAGGGCGACCGCCAGGAGCCCGCCGGCCGCGAGGGCGAGCGTCGCGAGGGCGGGCGCCCGCCCCGCAAGGAGGGCGCCAGCCGTCCGCCCCGTCGGACTCGGCCCGAGCCGCCGCCCATGCCCGCCGTCGAGCGTCCGAAGGCCAAGCGCCTGCGGGCCGGCAAGGTCCACAGAGGAGCCCTGCTCGAGTCTCTGCCCGAGGAGCAGCGCCCCATCGCCGAGCAGGTCGTGCTGGGCGGCCTGCCCGCGGTCCGCCAGGCCATCGAGAAGCAGAACGCGGAGCGCGCCGCGGCCGGCGAGACGGCGATCGCGGCCGGCCCTCTGCTCGAGATGGCCGAGAAGCTCGTGCCCAAGGTCCGGGCCGCCGAGTGGCGGGACCGGGCCGAGGCGGCGCAGAAGGACCTCGACGTCATCGACCTGCGCGACCTGCGCTCGGTGGTCTCAGCCGCCGATGCAGGCGGCAAGGACGAAGAGGCGCGGGCCCTGGCCCACACCCTCAAGGAGGGCCTCGTCGCCCGCGTCGACGCCGAGCACACGGCCTGGCTGACCGAGCTGAACGCCACGCTCGACGTGGGTCGCATCGTGCGGGCCCTGCGCCTCAGCTCCCGTCCGCCCAAGGCGGGCTCCCCCCTCCCGAAGGACGTGGCCACCCGCCTGACCACGATGGCCGGCGAGGCGCTGACCACCGAGGCTGCCCCCGAGCGATGGGTCGCGGTCCTCGACGCCCTGGCCTTTGCGCCCGTCCGCGACAAGGTCATCCCCACCTCGCTCCCCAAGGAGCTCCACGCCGACGTGCAGGCCACGATCGCCCGGCTGGCCACCCGCATCCCGAAGATCGCCCACATCTTCGAGATCACCCCGGATCGCAACGCGCCTCGGCCCAAGGCCGAGCGACGGCGTCCGCCCAAGCCCAAGAAGCCCGGTGAGGGCCCGAAGGGCGAAGGCAAGCGCGAGGGGGGCAAGCCCCGCTCCGGTCCCCCGAAGGACGCCGCGCCGGCAGCCGAGGGGTCCGAGCCCCAGGCGACCGACGAAGCGGCGCCCACGACCGAGGTGACCGAGCCCGCCGTTGCGTCCACCGACGCGAGCGTGCCGGCAGCCGAGGGGTCCGAGCCCCAGGCGACCGACGAAGCGGTGCCCACGACCGAGGTGACCGAGCCCGCCGTTGCGTCCACCGACGCCAGCGAGCCCGCCGTGACCAGCGCCCTCGCAGTCGAGACCGCGCCAGCCGAAGGGGAAGCCTCTCCTGAAGCAGCAGAGGCGACGAGCTCGACCGCAGCCGAGGTCAGCGAGCCCCGCGAGGCAGCCGACGAAGCCGCGCCAGCCGTCGAGGCGCCCGAGCCGAACGAGCCGACCGCTGCGCCGCCGGCAGAGGACTCCGAAGAGACGCCGTCAGCACCAGCGCCGGACGCCGCTCCCGGTGCGGAGCCTGACTCACCCGCAGCGGTCACAGAGGCCGCGGACGGACCGGGCGAGCTCCCCGGGGACGACGCCCGATAGCCCCAGCCATCTCCCGGGGTCGGGGCTACTGGGGGCGGGACGTGCGGGGGGTGACCACGGACTGGCGGGGGGCTCGGCCCCTGTAGTCGCCGGTCACGGAGTCCTCGTCCCAGCGGGCTCCGCACGAGGCGCATGCGCACGAGTCGAGGCGGAGCGACGCCAGGTAGAGGCGGTCGACTTCGTAGGCCTCACAGAACGGGCACTGCATGTGCCCGGCTCGCTCGTTCATGCCAACAGCCCGCTCGCAATCGGTTCTCGCAGTGGCGGAAGGATACCCCCCTCTGGCTAACGTGCCCGCCATGTCTGTCGACTTCGAACAACGAGGACCCTTTGCGGTCATCAAGATCAACCGTCCCGAGGCCCGCAACGCGGTGAACGCGGCTGTGGCCACCGGAATCGAGGAGGCCATCGACCGGATCGAGGCCGACGACTCCATCTGGGTCGGGATCCTCACCGGCGAGCCCCCGGTCTTCTGCGCTGGGGCCGACCTGAAGGAGATCAACTCCGGCAACGCTGCGGGGCTGGCCACCAAGAAGGGCGGGTTCGCGGGCTTCGTGCAGCGGGAGCGGACCAAGCCGATCATCGCCGCGGTCGACGGCCCCGCCCTGGCTGGCGGCACCGAGATCGTGCTGGCCTCGGACCTCGTCGTGGCCTCCGCCACCGCCACCTTCGGGATCCCCGAGGTGAAGCGGTCGCTCGTGGCTGCGGCCGGCGGGCTCTTCCGCCTGGGCCGCAAGATCCCGCTCAACGTGGCCATGGAGCTCACGCTCACCGGTGATCCGATCGACGCCGCCCGGGCCCACCACTTCGGCCTCGTGAACCGCCTCGTGGAGCCCGGTCAGGCCCTCGACGAGGCCATCAAGCTGGCGGAGCAGATCTGTGCCAACGCTCCCGTGGCCGTGCGCGAATCCCGCAAGATCGTGCTCGAGGCCACCAACGCCCCCGACGACGTGGGCTGGCGCATGTCGGCCGAGGGCATGGGCGTGGCCATGACGTCGGAGGACTTCAGCGAGGGCCTCACGGCCTTCATCGAGAAGCGGCCCCCGGTGTGGAAGGGCCGCTGATCGTCAGGTGAACGTGGCGATGATGCCGTTGTCGTGGAGGAGCTCGGCCACGCCTTCGGCCAGGTCGAGCTCGGCCACGTCGGGGAGGTCGACCCAGGTCGCCTCCGCGGCATCATCGCCCGCCACGGGCTGATCCCCACCCACCAGCGTCGCCTCGAAGTCGAGGATGACGTAGTGGTGGTCCTCGGCCATCTGCTCGGTCCACCCCAGCAGAGGGCCGCACACGCCCTCCAGACCGGTCTCCTCGCGGAGCTCGCGCGTCACAGCCTCGGCCAGGGTCTCCCCCGCCTCCACGCGTCCGCCGGGGACGGACCAGAGGCCCTGGGCGGGGCCCCGGCCGCGCCTCACGAGGAGCAGGCGGTCGTGGTCGACGACGACTGCGCCGACCGCCACCAGTGGCCGCTCGGTGGTCATGACAGGGAGCGGTGGACCACGATGGCACGGGCCACGAGGCCGAAGGACTCGAAGAAGTTCTTCGTGTGCCGGTCACCAGGGAGGGCCAGGCTGTCGACGCCGAAGCAGCCCTGCCCGGCGCACCAGTCCACGAGGTGCTGCATCATGAGCTCACCGATGCCGAGCTCCCGGCACCCCGGCTCGGTGTAGAGGTCGTCGACCACGCCGAGCAGGCCACCGTCGCGGAGCTGCTCGAAGTGGGCCACCCCGTAGCCCATGACGGTGCCGTCGAGGGTCCCCACCACGAGGAGGTGGGAGGTGTCCACGATCTGCTCCGCCAAGGTGGGCTCGAACGGGGCCTGCCGGGCCGCCTGGCGGGCCCAGACCTCACCGCCGCGTCCCCGCGCAGGTCCAGCACGGCGCTCTCGGCCATCTCTGCCAAGCGCGGAAGGTCAGCCGGCGTGGCCGGGCGGCAGGCCTCCTCGGGGGCAGGCGCCATCAGGTCGACTGGAGCTGGGCGATCTTGGAGAGGATCGTCTTGCGGCCACGGTTGGCGGCTTCGTAGAGGCGCACCGACTCGAGCTCGGGCCTCGACAGGCTGGCCAGGCGGTTGACGACGTGAGAGGCGGACAGGCCGTCGTAGTCGGGGATGGCGAGGGCGGTGACGTCGTGCACCACGCCGTCGACGACGCCCGCCACCTTGCGGGCGGCCTGGCGGGCCACGCCGGTGGGCGCTGTGGTCTTGCGGACCTGCGCCTTGTTGGCTGCTGCCCGTGCCGTGGCCTTGGCCGCTTCAGGGGCCGGGGGCTCGGTCGGGATCGGCGTGACGGTCCCGCCGACGAAGTCGAGCAGGCCCGCGGCCTGGTCTTGCAGGCGGCTCGCGGCCTTGGTGGCCTCGTCCCGCCCCTGCTCGACGGCGAACTTGCCCAGCATCCGGGCCATCGTGACCTGGGCCTTGCCCTTCTCGACGAGCTGCGGGAGCAGCGAAGCCCCCTCGAAGAGCAGGCCGATGGGCGCGTACACGAGAGCCTCGACGGCGTGCTCGACGGCGGTCTCGACCGGCGTCTTGTCGTTGGCGCTGCCGTTGCTGCTCTGATCGCTCATCGGCCCATTCTGGTGCATGGCGCCCATTCCGAGGAATCCCGGGGCCGCGGTCAGCCGGTGGTGTGGGCCACCAGCACGTCACAGGGGGCGTGGTGGGCCACAGAGGAGGCCACGCTGCCCAGGATGAAGTGGGCGGAGCTGCCCAGGCCCCGTGACCCGACGACGATCAGGCCGGCGTCGAAGTCCTTGGCCGCCTCGAGCAGCACCTGAGCCGGATCGCCGGCGCTGGCCTGCACGACCACCTTCGCCACCCCGGCCTCCTTGGCGACCGCCCGACCCGACGCGCCCAGCTCTTCGGCCTGCACTCGGTCCGTGAGCACGAAGCGGAGGTCCTCGGGCACCCTGTCAGGGTCCACGCCCGCCGCTCCACCCTTCCCGGGCGTGTAGGCGGTGACGATCACGAGACGGGCGCCGTCGGCTGCGGCGAGCGTGGCGGCTTGGGCCACAGCACGTGTCGCCGTCACCGAGCCGTCTGTGCCCACCACGATGCTCGTGTACGTCATCCTGCCCCCAGGCTCGATGTGTGCTCCGGGCGACGAACGCTAGCGGAGGCGAGATGGGAGCCGAGCCGACAGGTGCGTCGACTCCTCACGCCCCCTACACGCAGTCCGCGCAGAGCTGGTGCTTGGCGTCGGCCAGCTGGCTCGGGTGCTTGACGAGGAAGCAGGACTGGCACACGAACTCCCCCGGGCGCTTCGGCTGGATCCGGCCGCTGCCGTCGGCCCCTCGCTCCTCGGGCTCGGGGGCCTCCTCCTCTTCGTCGTCCTCTTCCTCCTCGGCCGCGGCGATGCGGTCCTTCAGGATCGCGTCGAGGTCCGCCTCGACGTCGTCGGGATCGGCCTCCTCCTCGTCCTCGTCCTCTTCCTCGCGCTCGTCGCGCTTGGCCTTGACGGGGGCGACGACGGGCTCGTCGTCCTCCTCTGACTCGTCCTCGGCCACGACGTCGTCGTCGTCCGTCTCGATGTCGTCGGCCAGCAGGACGTCATCAGCCACGATGTCGTCGTCTTCGAGGTCCTCCTCGAGGTCACCCGGCTCCTCCTCGAGGTCCTCCGGGTCATCGATCTCGTCGTCGTCGATGACGTCTTCGTCTGCCATGCCAGTCCTCGCAGCGGGGGTTTCGGGGGGCGCTTGGGCCGGGATCATACGCCCGGCCTCTCACGACCAGGCAAGCCGGAACCCTCAGGGCGCCCGATGGGGGCGCTCAGGGTATCGAGGTCTCGGCCGGAGCGGTCGTCGTGGTGGCGGAGCCGTCGCCCGCCCGCGCTGCGGCTCCGGCGTCGGGAAAGCTGAGATCGGTCACCTGGTCCACCCGCCAGCCCGCATCGAGGCGGATCAAGGTGAGGAGGACGTACTGGTCGGTGAGCGTGCGCTCGCCGCTCGTGCCGGACACCTCGATGTCGAGGGACACGACGGCCTGGGCCTGGTCGTCGTCGACAGATGAGACGAACACGTCGTTGACAGATCCGACGGAGACAGCCTGGACCTGCGTGATGATCTGGCCCAGTCCCTGGTCGAAGGCGTCTTCGTAGTCCTGGCGGAACGAGCCTGTGGCCAGCTCCAGCACGCCGTCCCGGTGCGCCTCGGGATCGTGGAAGTCGTAGGTGACGAGGGCCTCGCCGAACCTGCCCGCGGCCGACCGCAGCTCGCCGAGGCCGCCATCGTCGGCATCCTCTGACGCCAGGAGTACGCCGAGCACCACGGCCGCCAGACCGAACAGGACCGCCAGGCTGACGGCGACGACGTACCCGGGGCCGCCCCGACGCTCAGGGCCGGCGCTGATCGGGGCTGCGGGCTCCGCCTGGTCGAGGCGCAGTGCGTCGCCGTCCGCGAGGTCGTCCATCCGTGGATGTCTAGCGGCCGGAGCCGTCTGGGCCGCGACGGGCCGGGGCCCGGCGGCTGTGCCACGTCGCGATGGCGCCGGCGAGGAGGAACAGGCCCAGGGCCAGGACCGGCTCGCCTCCGGTGCGGGCCAGGGAGCCCTCCAGCGGCGAGGAGCCGGAGGTATCGGAGGTCGACGCCGACGGGGTGCCGGGAGCCGCGGAGACGCCGGACCGAGCGCTTCGCTCCGGCGAGCTCCCCGTCGCGCCCGAGCCCGACTCGGCCACCGGCACGGGCCGCAGCGGCGAGGCGCAGGCCGGTACGGACGGGACGACGGGGAGGCTGCGGGGTGGCACGTAGGCCTCAGCGTTCTGGCCCTCGATGGGAACGAGCAGGTTGACGCGGACCCAGGGGCCGTCCGCTTCCTGGTCCACCGCGGCGGCTGCGTACCCGAAGGCGAGAGGGCCCTGCTGGAGCATGGTGGCGAGATCGTCGAGCTGCTCGGGGCCGGCGAGCGTGCGCAGCACGGGCGCCAGATCGGTGAGGAGGCAGTCGAGGTTCTGCTTCTGGTCGGCTACGAGGTCGGCCGTGGTGCGCAGGAAGTCCGGGCCGATGTCGAGCAGGGCGCGGGTGTCTCCGTCGGCCGCCCTGAGGGTCTCGGCCACAGCGCGCAGGTTCGTGATCGACCGGCCGAAGCTGAGGCGGTGCTCGGCCAGCACGCTCGTGATCCGGGTGCTGTTCTCGGCCAGGCGGTCGAGCTGGTCGGACTTCTCGACGAAGCTGGCTGTGAGCCGGTCGGCGGAGGTGGTGAGGGTCCGCAGGGCATCGCTCCGGCCCTGCAGGGCGAGCGACAGCTCGTGCACCAGGCCGCCGGCGGCCTCAGGGTCGACGCTGGAGATGACGGCGCTGGCCGAGCGCAGGAGCTCGGAGAACTCGAGAGGGACGGTGGTCCTGTCCATGGGCACGTTCTCGCCCGGCTCGATCCGGTCTCCGCTCGCCTCGGTGTAGGACTCGGGCGGCACGAAGTCGACGTAGGGCTCCCCGATGGCGGACTTGCGGAAGATGCGGGCTATGGCGCCCTTCGGGATGTCCTTGTCGCGGTCGATCTTCATGGTGACCGAGACCCCGCCCGGCGTTCGCTCGACCCCGGAGACCCGGCCGTAGTGCACGCCCAGGTACGTCACCTCGGCATTGGACTTCACGCCCGCGGCCTGGGCGAACTCGCCCGTGATCGTGTACGGGCGTTCGAGGCGGTCGATCGTGATGATGTTGTTGACGGCCCAGAAGAGCATCAGCACGAAGACGGCGTTGAAGAAGATCAGGTTGATGAGGACTCGGCGGCTCATTGGGCGTCGTCCAGGAACGAGGGTTGCAGCCAGCCGTAGACCTGGGCGAAGTCCTCGGGGATGCCCTTGGGGGCCTTCAGCGTGAAGGCCGCCAGCCAGTCGACGAGCACGCCCACCTCCTCGCGCTGCGAGGCCACGATCTGCAGGATGGCATCGAGCTGGCCGATCTGACGGTCGAGGTCGTCCCGGAAGGGACGGAACACGATCTCGTTCTGGCTCGACGCCAGGCGGGTCAGGTCTCGGAGCGTCTGCAGCGTCAGGTCGCGGTTGTCCGCCAGCAGCCTGGGTCGTGTCGGCCAGGTTCACGAGCAGCTGGTCGACCCTCGAAGACCCTCCGGCCAGAGTGGCCGTGGCCTGGTCGAGGCTGTCGATGATGGCGACGATGTCGCCGGTCTGGTCGGCGAGCGTGCTGCTGACCACGGCGAGGCTGTCTATGAGGCTGCCCAGCTCGGCGGCGCGCCCGCCGAAGCCGACGGCGCCGGTCTGGATGAGAGTGGAGAGGTCGTTGGTCGCCACACCGGCGAGCACGTTGACCAGCTCCTCGGCCACGAACTCGAGCTCCGGAGCTTCCGTCGCCTTGGTCACCTCGCTGCCATCGACGAGGATCTCCGCACCCGAGGGCTCTTGGGGGGCACGGAGCTCAACGAACTTCTCGCCGAGCAGCGACGTCGTCCGCAGCACCGCCTCGGAGTCCGACGGGAGCTGGAGCCCGTCCTTGACGCTCATCGTGACCCGGGCCCGGTAGTCGTCGGTCAGCTCGATCCCGGTGATCGAGCCCACCCGCACGTCAGCCACCTGGACGGAGTGGCCAGAGACGAGGTCGCCGACGTCGTCGAAGGTGGCGGTCAGCTCGACCGGGCCCTCGACCCGTCCGGGCAGGGTGCAGCTGCTGGCCCCGACCGCGGCCACGAGCAGCGTCGCGGCGATGCGCAGGCGCATCACCGCTCCACCCCCAGGAGCGTGGACAGGGAGTCTCGGAGGAAGCCTCCGGCTCGCTCCGCCGCCGACCGACCGCTGTCGGGCACCGCCGCGGCAGGCGCCGCGAGCAGGTCGACCAGGGAGGCAACCGGAGTGGTCGGCGCCAGGTCTGCCGGCGTGGCCGCCGCGGCGCTCAGGCCGGCCACTGGGCAGTCCTGCAGCACAGGCAGGCAGAGCTCGGCGCCGAAGAGGCGGAGGATCTCGCTCGTCAGAGGTGAGAAGTTGTTGCGCAGGTTGAGGGCTCGAAGCTGCGGGTTGTAGGCCCCGATGATGCCGCTCGTGAGGTCGGGCCCGGCGGCGAGGAGCTGAGTGACAGACGTGAGGTTGGCGTCGATGGTGGCGGCCGCGCCGGCGAGGGTCTCGATGTCGGCCCGCAGCTCAGTCGAGTGCGCACCGATGAGAGCCAGCCCGTTGCGTGAGAGGTCAGCCAGACCGCTCACCAGGCTCTCGATGCTCTCTCGCTCGTCGGCCAAGACCTGGCTGGCCTCGGCGAAGGCGTCGAGCACCTCCCCCAGCTGCTGCTCCCTCGTGACGAGGGTGGCGCTGAGCCGGTCGAAGCTGTCCACGATCCGGAGCAGGACGTCGTCGTTCTCGGCGAAGGTCTCGACGAGCTGCGACAGGCCGCCCAGCGCATCCCCCAGCTGAGCGCCGTTGCCCCGCAGGTCCTCGTCCAGGTTCGTGACGAGCTCTCCGATGCCCTCCGGGTCGAGGCTGTCGAGGAACTCCTTGAGGGCTGCGAGGGCCTCGTCGGGCTCGACGGGGATGATCGTCTTCTCGATGACGTCGCCGTCTTCGGCTGCAGCCATGCCGTCCTGGAAGGCGGGGGAGATCTGGATGTAGCGCTCGCCGATGAGCGACTGGGGGACGATCTGGGCCGTGGCGTCGGAGGGGATGCTGATGTCCTCGGGGATGTTCATCTCGACGCGGACCTGGTCTCCGGAGATCTCGACCTCGGAGACGGAGCCGGCCGGCAGGCCGAGGACCCTGACGTCGGAGGACGGGAAGACCGAGACGGCCCGGTCGAAGTAGGCCGTGAGCGTGTAGGTGTCGCCCCCGCCCGTGAGCCCACAGGCCGGGAGGGTGGCGACCACGATTGCAGCCAGCGCAGCCACGACGGGGAGGCGCCTCACGGCAGCGCCTCTTCGAGGAGGCCGAGGATGTCGGGCCCGAGGGCCGCGACGTAGATGTCGAGCCAGGGGCCGTGGCTACCAGCCAGGGCTTGGCCGGCGAACGCCGGGCCGGTGAGGGCCAGAGCCCGGTTCAGGTCGGGCAGGTTCGAGCGCACCGTGGCCAACGTCGGGTGGAGGTCGTCGAGGATGGCATCGAGCTGGGCCCGGTTGGTGTCGATCAGGACGGAGAGCGCGCGGACGGCGTCGCTTCCTGCGCCCAGGGCGGCGGCCAGCTGCTCCCTCCGCTGCACGAGGAAGTCGAGGACTGTGCGGGAGCTGTCGATGAGCTCCACGAGGGTGGTGTCCTTGGCCGCCAGGTTGGCGGCCAGGTCGTCGGCTTCGTCGAGCAGGGCGTCGAGCTGGGCCTCCCGCTCGTTGATCGCACCGGCCACGGTGTCGATCCCCTGGATCAGGTCGGTGACCGTTCCCCGCTTGCCTTCGGTGATGTCGGCCAGCTGGTTGATGAGCTGGTTCAGCTTCTGGTTGTCCGTGGCCTCGATGCGCTCGGTGGCGTCGCGCGTCAGGTCGAAGACGTCGACGGGGGTCGTGGTGCGAGGCTGGCACGTGCCGTCGTCGTCGCAGGTCTCGTGGCCGATCATCCGCTCCTCGCGGGGCAGGTCAGCGAAGAGGACGTCGCCCTCGGCGGGGTTGGTGATGCGGATGAACTTTGAGCCGAGGAGGGTCTCGAGGGCGATGTCGGCCCCTGCCTCTGACCCGATGTCGACTCCGGTGTTGATGACCCACTCGACGTTGACGAGGCCGCGCTCCTCGTCGGCGTGTATGCCGGTGACCCGCCCGACCTTCACGCCGGCGACCTTCACGTCGTCGCCGCTCCGCAGGCCCGCCGCGTCGGTGAAGGTGCCCTCCATCTCGTAGGTGTCCTCGAGGAGGTGGAGCAGGCCGACCATGAAGGCCGCGCCGGTGATGGCCCCGATGACGAGCACGCTGATGATGCCCACGGCGTACGGGTTGCGGTCGCGGAAGGACCTCATCGCCGGGCCGCCCGCGTGAGAAGGGAGGTGATGGCCGGGGCGCCGGTGGTGGCGTTCGACCGGTACGGGGCGGCGGAGGAGGACAGGCCGAGCAGCCCAGGTCCGAGAGGGTCGCCGGTGGGGCAGCCTGCTTCGCTGGTCGAGGGCGGGGCGACGAAGGCGCAGATGATCTTCTGGTTGAGGAACTCGCCCCGGTTGCCGGCCCGGAACACGGCCGCGCTCGCCTCGGCCAGGTTGGCCAGGGCCGTGTCGAGCTGGGGAAGTCGACCGTGGACCGTGTCGGTCACCAGGGCCAGGTTGCCGAGGAGGCGGTCGATCTCGGTGCTGTTGGAGTCGAGGAGGCGATCCAGCTCCGAGCCGAACGAGCCCAGCTCGACCAGCGCGGCGTCGAGGGTTGCCGTGTTGTCGCCGAAGGTGTCGGACAGGGTGATGAGGTTCTGGAGCATCACCTCGATCTGGGCGTCCCGCTGGTTGACCGTCGATGCCACGGTGTCGAGGTTCCCGATGAGGCGCTGGATCGCGTCGTCCCGGCTGGCCAAGCCCGTGGTGAGGGCCGCGAGGTCGTCGAGCGCCTGGCCCACCTTGTCCTCGCGCCCGTCGAGGGCTGCCGTGACGGTCTCGAGGAACTCGTTGACCTGGGCCGGGTCGATGGCACCGACGATGGGCCCGAGCCGGTTGAAGAGCTCGCCGAGGTCCACGACCGACGCGGTGTCCTCGATGACGTCCCCGTCCTGGAGGGCCTCGGGCGAGTCGCCCGGGTAGAGGTAGACGTATCGCTGGCCGATCAGGTTGCGCCACCGGATGGCCGCGCTGGAGTCCTTGGGGAGGCCGGCGTGGTCGTTGTCGACGTCGAAGCTCACGACCGCCCGGCCCGCCTCGGTGCGGACGCTGGTGACCTTGCCCACCACGACGCCTGCCACCTTCACGTTGTCGTTCACGAGCAGCCCGTTGGCGTCGTCGAAGGCGGCCGTCACGCGGTAGGTGTTGCGCCCGAGGGGGTCGCGCACGTCGAGGTTGCCGATCGTGAACGCCAGGTACCCCGTGAAGAAGAGGCACACAGCGACGAAGGCGCCGAACTTGAGGGCGGTGCGGATCATCCGCCCAGCACCTTGCTGAGGAAGCCGAAGAGCCCGCCGTCGCCGGTCCTGAGGTCCTCGAGAGGCAGCCCGAGGAGGCCGGGCACGGTCACCGGCGGAGCCGGGGCGGCGATGGGAGCCGAGGGGGCGGCCACCGCGGCTGGCGCAGTGCCCGGGCACGGGAGCAGTGCGCACGCCTCGCCGCCGAGCACCGCCTTCACGGCTGCCATGAGCGTGCCGTCGCCGACGTCTATGCGAATCGATGAGGCAAGCGTCTCGACGTACTGACGGAGCCCGTGGACGAGCGGGATGACCTGGTCACGCCGGTCGAAGAGGAGCTGCACGGCCCGGGAGCCGTCGCCGAGCGACGCTTCCACGAAGGGTCGGTTCCCCTCGAGGAGGTCAGCGACGTCGTTGGACAGCCGCCCGGTCTGCTGGAGCAGGTCGACGAGGGCTTCCTCGTCTTCGTTGAGCGTGGGCAGGGCCTCGTTGGCGGCGTCGGCCAAGCCCAGCAGGTCGTCGGCCGTGAGGGCGAGCTGATCCGAGACGGCGGCGAAGTCCCGAAGGAACTGCGACGTGAGGTCGGCGTTGTCGGCGAAGAGGGTCGTCAGCTCCTCGCTGTTCACGATCGAGCGGTTGATCGTCTCGCCCAGCCCGTCGCCGCGCGTCGGCCAGCTCGCCCAGCACGGTCATGAGCTCGGTGGGGTCGATGGCCTGGAGCAGCGGGTAGATGTCGGTGAGGACGGTCTCGAGCTCGAAGCCGCCCTGCGTGTCCTCGATGGCATCCCCGTCATCGAGGTACGGGCCGTCGGCCTCGGTCGGGCCGGGGTCGATGTCGACGAACTTCTCACCGAAGAGCGTCTTGGGCCGGATGATGGCGGTGGCGTCAGTGGGCACGTCCTCCCCGTCGTTGATCCGGAGCTTGACCAGGGCGGCACCGTCGTCGAGCTGGATGCTGGCCACCTCGCCGATGTTGACGCCGCGCACCTTCACATCGGACCCGGGGAGGAGCCCCTGCCCCGCTGCGTCGAAGCGTCCGACGAGCTCGTAGCCGCCGTCGAAGGCCCCGAACGCGCCCTTGATGCCCACCGTGATCACGCCGATCAGCAGCAGGATCGCGATGGCACCGGTCAGGACGTGCTGGCGGCGGGGGGTCGTCTTCATGCTCATCCGGTGAGGCTGACGGTGTTGCCGCCGCCCCAGAAGATGAGGGACAGGACCAGGTTGAGGACGACGACCGACACGATCGACAGCCGGATGGCGCGGCCCACGGCCACGCCCACCCCGGCCGGACCGCCGGTGGCGTGGTAGCCGTAGTAGCAGTGGATGAGGGCCACGACCACGGCGAAGAGGCAGGCCTTGATGAGGCTGAAGAGGATGTCGATGGGCGGCAGGTAGAGCCTGAAGTAGTAGTCGTAGACGCCGCTCGACAGTCCGAAGAACTGCGTCGAGACGACCTTCGTGGCGAAGAAGCTGGCGAAGAGCGAGATCAGGTACAGAGGGATGATCGCGAGGAGCGCGGCCACCACCCGGGTGGCGACGAGGTAGGCCTTCGAGGGCACCGACATGACCTCGAGGGCGTCGATCTCCTCGGAGATGCGCATGGCTCCGAGCTCGGCTGTGAAGCCGGCCCCGACCTGGGCTGCGAAGGCCACGCCCGCGATGAGGGGGGTGACCTCGCGCGTGTTGGCGAAGCTGCCGATGAGGCCGGTGAACGCCTCGGCGCCGATCTGCTCCAAGCCCTTGAAGCCCTGGAGGCCGACCTCCGTGCCGGTGAAGAACGACATGGAGAAGATGACGAAGATCATCCCGCCGCCCACGATCAGCGCCCCGGCGCCGATGGTGATGTCCGACACGAGGTTGAAGATCACGTGGCGGTACTTGAGCCGCATCACGATCTGGGTCGCGATCTCGTAGAAGACCTGGGCGTAGAAGACGAGCTGCTTGCCGATGTCCTCGAGCAGGTCACCGATCGCGGTGCCGGTCTTGCGCACGGGGCGGGTGAGGCGGGCGACGGCGGTCATCAGAACTTCTGCGGCACCAGCGCGAAGTACAGGGACGTCATCACGAAGTTGGCGAAGAAGATGAGGATGAACGTGATCACGACGGCCTGGTTGACCGCGTCACCCACGCCCTTGGGGCCGCCCTTGGCGTAGATGCCCTTGTAGCAGGCGACCATGGCGGCGATGAACCCGAACACCCAGGCCTTGGCCAGGGAGGAGTAGAGGTCGGGGAGCTGGACGAGGGAGGTGAAGCCCTGGAAGTAGGCGCCAGGGGTCACCTTCTGGATTACGACGTTGAAGAAGTAGCCACCGGCGATGCCCGACACCGACACCAGGGACACGAGGAAGAGCCCGACGGTGCTCGCGGCCCAGAGCCGGGGCGTGACGAGGCGGTGCACGGGGTTGACCGACATGACCTCCATGGCCGCCAGCTCGTCCCGGATCTTGCGAGCACCGAGGTCTGCGGTCATGGCCGACCCGCCTGCGCCTGCGATGAGCAGGGCGGTGGCGACGGGGGCCGCCTCACGGACGATGGCCAGCACCATGGCCGCGCCAGTCGTCGACTCAGCCCCCAGCTGACGGGAGAAGGCCCCGACGTGCAGGGCGATGACCGCCCCGAACGGGATCGAGATCAGGACCACGGGGATGCTGGTCACCTTGGCGATGAACCAGCACTGCCGCAGGTACTCCTTCCACCACATCCGCACGTCAGGCGTCTTGCGCAGCCCCTCGAGGGAGATCGCGAAGAGGTTGCCGGTCTCCCGGATGACGAACTGGACC
The DNA here is from genome assembly GCA_963846555.1 of uncultured Microthrixaceae bacterium. Classification (GTDB taxonomy): domain Bacteria; phylum Actinomycetota; class Acidimicrobiia; order Acidimicrobiales; family VFJN01; genus VFJN01. The sequence continues at coordinate 1,845,931 of CAWJWI010000004.1, read as the reverse complement.
TTGCCGATCACTCGGGCCTACCGCCCATCAGACGGTGAGGATCTCAGTGCTGGCGTCCTCGCCCATCCGGGCCACCTCGCGGGCGACCAGGTCGCGCTCGATGTCGCTCTGCTCTGTGGCCATCTCGTCCATGCCGATCGGGCCGAGGGCCCGACCGGAGAGGAACTGGCGGATCAGGGGGTCGTCGGAGGTCCGCATGTCCGCCTTGGAGGCGAACTTGACCAGCTCGGACCGGTAGAGGACGGCGATGTAGTCAGACGTGCGCATCACCGAGGCGATGTTGTGGGTGATGATCAGGAAGGTGGCGCCCGTCTCCTCCTGGATCTTCTTCACCAGCTCGTCCAGGTAGGACACCCTGACCGGGTCGAGGCCCGAGTCGGGCTCGTCGAACAGGATGATCTCGGGGTCCATGGCCAGGGCCCGGGCCAGGCCGGCCCGCTTCTTCATGCCGCCCGACACCTCCCCGGGGTACTTCTTCATGTGGTCGAGCATGCCGACCATGTCGGCCTTCTCCAGGACGATCTCCCGGATCTCCTTCTCGGACTTCCGGGTGTGCTCGCGCAGCGGGAAGGCCATGTTGTCGAACATGGTCATGGACCCGAACAGGGCGCCGTCCTGGAACAGCACGCCGAACTTGCGTCGGACCCGGTAGAGGTCGCGCTCCCCCATCGAGACCGTCTCCTCGCCCTCGACCCAGATCTCGCCCGAGTCAGGACGGAGCAGGCCGATGATGTTCTTCAGGAGGACGGACTTGCCGGTGCCCGACGGGCCCATCACGGCGGTGATCTGACCGCGGGGGATGTCGAAGGTGATGTCCCGCAGCACGGTGTGAGCGCCGAAGGACTTGGTCACGCCTCGCATCGAGATGACGGCGTCCAGTGGGGTCCCTCCCTGTGAAGCGTGCGGCTGATGTGCTCAGTGCTTCGTCGCTCGCCCCCGACTGACCTGCCGGCGCGTGACGTACGACACGTCAACCTAGCGGTTGGGCGCAATCGGGAGGAACGCGGCAGACGCGACGGCCGCGGTTCAGCAGGCGGGGCGCAGGAGCGGGTACGGGTTGGTGGCCGCTCCGCCTCGGGGGTGCATCTCGAAGTGCACGTGCGGTGGGCTGCCGGCGGCGTTGCCCGAGCTCCCGACGTAGCCGATCACGGTTCCCGCCGCGACCCGCCCGGCCGTACCGAACCCGTCCAGGTGGGTGTAGTGGTAGGTGGCCCCGTCGTCGCCGAGGAGGGTGACCTGGTGGCCGCCGATCCGACCCGTCTTCTGCGTGGCCGTGCCGCCGACGACCGCCACCGCGGGCGTGCCCCGAGCGGCGAACAGGTCGTTGCCCTCGTGGAAGCGTCCACCCGAGCGGGGGAAGCCCCAGTCGTTCATGAACGTGACCCGACCCTGGATCGGGCAGCGCAGGCTCGTGGGGCCTCCTGTGGCCAGGGGGATGGTGAGCACCTTGCCCGCGACCACCCGGTTGGGGTCACTGATGGCGTTGGCCTGCTGGATGGCCCGAACCGTGGTGCCGTAGCGCTGGGCGATGGCGGAGAGCGTCTGCCCCGGTGCCACCTTGTGGGTGGTGGCGCTCGCGCTGGCGGCGGGGGCGCTGACAGCGGGGACGAGGCTGAGCCTCTGCCCCGCGTAGATCACACCACCGGTGAGGCCGTTGGCGTCGATGAGCTGGCGCTGCGTGATGCCGTATCGACCGGCTATGCCGCTGATGGTCTCACCCGCCCGCACGACGTGGTGCTGAGCGCCGCCCGCCGGAGCGGTGACGGCGGTCGGCGCGGCACCCGCGCCGGGGAGCACGAGCACCTGGCCGATGCGCACGAGGTTCGGGTTCTTCAGACCGTTGGCCGCCACGAGGGCCGCGATCGTCGTGCCCGCCCTCGACGCGATGCTTCCGAGGGTGTCGCCGCTTCGCACGCGGTAGCTGGTCGCGGCGGGCTTCGACGCGCCGCTGGGCACCGTCAGGCGGGATCCGGCCACGATCCGGTTCGGGTTGGCCAGGCCGTTGAGAGACGCCAGGGTCGACGCGGACGTGCCGTACCTGGCGGCGATCCCGCTCAGCGTCTCCCCCCGGGCGACGGTGTGGGTGCCAGTGCTGAGCAGCGCGAGGAAGGCCAGGGCGACGACGGCGGCCGTCGAGGAGAGGTTTCGTTGGACGCGCATGAGGTCCTCCGGGGTCCCCGCCCGCCGTGGCGCTGAACCTACCGACGCCCCACCAGCCCCACAACCCCCAACCTCACCATGCGCAACACGAGCCGCACCGTGGGCGTCAGCGGCTCTGACGCCTCGATTCGGCTCTGCGCTCGGCGTCGAGGCGCTCCAGGCCGGGCTCGGGAGAGTGGTCGACGAAGCGCATCGCCTCGGCCACGGCTCGGTGGCCGGCCTGCTCGGCGATGAGGCGGTGCATGTCCTGCCCGACCGTCCGGTACGCCGGATGGCCCTGCGGGGTCGTGCGCAGCTCCAGCATGTGCATCGCCTCACGGGCGTTGAGGTGGAAGTAGAACCGGATCTTGTAGGCCAGGGACACGGCGTAGGCGGCCTGGGCCGGGAAGCGGTCGACGAGGGCGTCGTGCAGCTCGGCCGAGCGCTCCATGGCCTCGTCGAAGCGCTCCCCACATCCGGCCAGGTCGACCGCCTCCGGGCGGGTGAACCCGTGACGGGGGCTCAGCTGCTGCCACTCGATCGACAGCATCCGGTGCCGTTGCAGGTCTCGGAAGGCGCCGTAGTCGGCCAGGATGTCGAACCTGTAGGTGAGGCGCTCGAAGGCCCGACCCGGCTTGTGGCGACGGTTGGCCCGGTCACCGACGTAGGCCCGGATGACCTCCAACCGCTCCTCGGTGGTCATCGCCCGCACCCGCTGCTCGAGCACGGTCTCGCTGGCGTGGGTGTGCGAGTAGAGGATGTTGGTGACGAGCTTCACCTCACCGTCGGGGTCCCAGTCGAGCAGCTGCACCTCGGGGCCCTCGGGCTCGACGGGTGCCTCGGGGAACAGCCGGCCGGCGATCTCGTCGACCGCCGTGCGGGTGGAGGCGAGGTAGGTGCTCCAGGCCACGCCGCGGTCGTCGAGGTCGACCCGCTTCAGGAAGCTGGGGATGACCTTGCGCAGCTCGGTGAGCATGAGGTCGGCGTAGGCCCGAGCCTCCGGGAGGGCGTGAGAGCGCATCCGCAGGAGCAGGGCCTCGTAGCCCTGGCCGGTGCCGTAGATGCCGACGTTGGAGATGGACGCCGCAGGCAGCACGCCCCGGACGGCGTCGAACGCCTTGGCCCGGATCGCCTGTCGGTACACGAAGTCCGAGTCCGAGGCATCCTTGGGGAACTGGCCGCGGAAGAAGTCGGCCATCACCGGCACGAGCTCCGCGTACGAGTCGAACAGGCGGTCCATGTCGCCGATGTAGCGGAGGCCGAGGCTCGAGCCGAGCACCTCGGGGTCGCGGTAGTAGCGGTACCGGCCACCGATCCGCGTGTCGTAGGCGATGTAGCGCGTCGACTGCTCGAGGTAGGCCATGAGGCGCCCCCACTCGAGCACCTTCGTCAGGAGGTTGGAGGCCTGCTCGCAGGCCAGGTGGACCCCGCCGAGCTGGGCCACGGAGTCGTCGCCGTACTCGAAGAAGACCCGGTCGTAGAGCTCCTCGGCCCGCCGGAGGCCGATCGTGGCGTCGATCGACGTGTCGCCGCTGATGTCGAGATCGCCCACGAACTCGTCGAGGAAGAGACGGCGAAGGCTCTTCGAGCTGCGGGAGTACCGAGCGAAGAGCGCCCCCTTCACCACCTCGGGCAGGTTCACCAGCGCGAAGACCGGGCCGTCGAGGTTCGTGAAGTACCGACGCAGGACGTCTGCCTCGTCGGGCGTGAACTCCTCGGCGATGTAGACGGTCATTCGGGCGGTCCAGAGGGGGTGACGGGATCCAGATGCTACGTCCGCGGGTCCCCACCGATCGCGGACCGTCGGGCTTCGGGCCCAACCCGCTCCATGGTGGCCGAGAACTCGGCCTGGACCGCCCCCAGAACGCCGTCGGCGAGCCACAGGTCCGCGATCGTGCAGGCCATGGCGACGGCCCCGTCGACCACGGCCCTGTCCCCCGGCTCGCCCCTGGCATGGTCGGCGAAGTCGGTCGTGTGGATGGGGACGCCCAGCGGGGCCGCCTGGACCATCGGGTGGATGGACGGCACCACGTAGCTCACGTTGCCCATGTCCGTGCTGCCCACCACCCCCTCCCCCGGGGCGGGCTCGGTCACGGTGCGGCCCCGAGCCGCGGCGTTGGCGGTGTAGAGCCCGATCATGACCTCGTTGTCGAGCATGTCGGCGTACACGATGTCGTTCCAGTGGATCTCGACTTCGCATCCTGCGGCCGTCGCGCCAGCCCGCAGGGCCGTCTCCACCCTCTGCTTGAGGGGAGCCAGGCTGGCGATGGTCGGCGAGCGCACCATCCACTCCGTGCGGGCCAGGGCGGGCACGATGTTCGGCTTGTCGCCCCCGGCGGTGACGATGCCGTGAACCCTCTCGTCGGACCGGATGTGCTGCCGGAGCGTGGCCACGTTCAGGTAGCCGAGGACCGCAGCGTCGAGGGCGTTGCGCCCCTCGTGCGGGGCGGCCGCGGCGTGGGCTGCGGTGCCCGTGTAGGTGGCAGTCAGCTCCTGGACGGCGATGGTGCTCATGCGGGTGAGCTCGATCCCGGCCGGATGGACCATGAGGGCCGCGTCGACGCCCTCCAGGGCACCGGCTTGGATCATCCGGATCTTCCCCCCGCCTCCTTCCTCGGCCGGCGTGCCCAGGATGACGACGCGCCCGCCTGCCTCTTCGGCGAGTGCGGCTGCGGCCAAGCCCGCACCGAGGCCGGCTGTGGCGATGACGTTGTGCCCGCAGGCGTGTCCGATGCCCGGCAGGGCGTCGTACTCGAGCAGCACCGCGACGGTCGGGCCCGCCGCACCGGCGCGGGCCACGAAGGCCGTCTCCAGCCCGAACGCCGACCGGTCCACCGGCAGCCCCGCATCTTCGAGCACCCCGGTGAGGAGGTCGTGAGCGAAGCGCTCCTGGTAGTTGGTCTCAGGGTGCTCGTGGATCTGGTGAGATGCGTCGACCAGCAGGGCAGAGCGCGCCTCCACCTCCGCCGTCAGCCGGTCCTTCAGGGCGCCGAGGTCCATGGCGCCACGCTACTGGTGGGACAGCACCACCTTTCCGAGCTGGGCGGCGGCCTCGAGGCGCTCGAGGGCGCGCGGGTAGTCGTCGAGGGCGAAGGTGGCGTCGACCGAGACGGGCAGCCCCTGCTCCACGAGCCGGGTCACCTCCGCGAACTCCTCGTAGGAGCCCATCGTGGAGCCGATGACCTCGATCTGCTTGAAGAACAGCTTCGGGAGGTCGAGCTCGACCTTCTGGCCCGAGGTGCCGCCGCACACCACGAGCCGCCCCCCAGGCACGAGGGCGCGCACCGAGCGCTCCCACGTCGCCGGACCGACGCTCTCCACGACGACGTCGGCCTTCACAGGCCAGTCCGAGGCTGAGTCGTGGGCTCCGATCGCTCCGAGCTGGAGGGCCGCCTCGCGCTTGGCCGCGTCGCGGGACGTCACGTGCACCTCAGCACCCATCCGCACGGCAAGGTGCAGAGCCGCCGCGCTGACGCCACCGCCCACGCCGACGATCAGGCAGCGCTCCCCGGCCCGCAGGCGGGCGCGACGCAGCATCCGCCAGGCGGTGAGAGTGGCGAGGGGGTACGCCGCGCACTCCTCCCAGCTCCGTCCGGCGGGCCGGGCGATGACGTTGCGGGCCGGCAGGACGACGAGCCCGCCGTGCCCACCCCAACGCTGCTCGCCGAGGATCTGGAACCCGCGGCCGAGGGGGGCGTCGTTGCCGAGCGCCACGACAGCCTCGATCGGCGACACGGCCGGGTTGCACACGACCTCGTCGCCCACCGCCACGCTGGTGACCGCGCTGCCGGTGCTCGTCACCACGCCCGCGACGTCGCACCCCGGGACATGGGGCAGCTCGGGCCTCGGCAGGCCGCGTGTCAGCCAGAGGTCCATGTGGTTGAGGGCGCTGGCCACCGGCGCCACGGCGACGTCGTCGGGGCCCACCTCCGGGTCGGGCACCGAACCCCATCGATAGGTGCCGGGCGACTCGTCGAGGATCCATGCGTCCATCGGTCCAAGGTAGGACGCCGCAGCGCGGCGACCGACTCCGGCGCCGCTTCTGTGTGCCGAAGTGGGCTCTGGGGACCCACTTCCGCACGCGGAGGTGACCCGGTGCTCAGATGTAGCAGGTGATGGCGTCGGGCTCGGTGCGGATGGAGAGGGTCGTGGCGGGGCCGATCAGCTCGCCGTCGAGGCGGACGGCGGTGGGGCGGGCCAAGTCGATCTGAGCTGCGGCGACGCGACGCTGCTCGATGCCGGGGTGGGGCACGTGGGTGCCGGCGGTCAACCGGGCGCGGGCCTGCCATCGTTGGCCCACGGACAGGTCGCCGTCGAGCAGATCGAGGCGGCCGTCGTTGGGGTGGCCCTTCGGGGCGACGTCCCACCGGCCGAGGTACTGGGCGTTCATCACGGCGACCACCCGTCCTCGCCACCAGCCGCTCCGGACCACGAGGTGAGCGACGAACCAGTGGAGTCGTCCGTCTACGAGCACCGCGCCGAGGTCGACGGGCAGACGCACCGCCTGGTCCGACCGCAGCCGGGCTTCATCGCCGGAGCCGCCGAGCGTCCGGCAGAGATCGCCGCCGAGCAACCCCAGCGGCGGGACGGGCTCGCGGGCCCGCCGCGCCGCCGTGACGACGGCCCGGGCCTCGGCGTCTGTGCGCACGACGACAGCGTCCGCGGGCATCAGCGACGGCTCGCCCCAGACCTCGCCCTTGCGGATCGTCATCGCTGCGCCTCGCGATCCCCGCCTGACCCGCCCTCGGGCTCTCGGTCGACCTCGAGCGAGGACGTGGCGGTGACGACGCCGCGCTGCAGGGCGTCGGCGGCCTGGCGGGCCCGGGCCGCGGTGGCGACGACCGGGGCCACGTCGCCGATGCCCCGGAGCAGGTCGATGAGCTGCTTCACGTTGCGCACGAAGTCGCCGCCGGACAGCTGCTGGTCCTCGAGCACGCTGGCCAGCCCGCCACCTGCGGCCCACGCGTGGGCCAGGTGCACGAACCCCGGATCGGGGGCGCGGGTGACCGGCAGCCCCGCCTGCTCCTCGTCGGCGCTCAGCTCATCCCACAAGCGCTCCAGCTCGCCGAACCGCTCCCGCACCGTGGAGGACGGGAACTGCGGCGGCAGGAGGCTGGTCCCGACCACGGTGCTCGTAGGTGAAGCAAGACGCCAGGGCGGCGAGCGACGCCACGTCCAGGTCGTCGAGCAGGCCGGTGGTCATGGCCTCGGCCACGAGCAGGTCGGCCTCGTGGTACGTCCGGGCCAGCACCTCGCCCGACTCGGTCAGGGCCCAGTCCTCGAGGTAGCCCCAGGCCTCCAGCAGACGCAGGACGCGGTCGAAGCGGCGGGCCAGCGATCCCGTGCGGCCCCGCACCTGTCGGCGCAGCTCGTGCAGGTCGCGCTCCACCCGCTCGGCCTGCACGGCGGATCGGACATGGGCATCGCGGTCAGGGCAGTCGGCCACAGGGTGGGCCTCGGCGGCCAGGAAGGCGTCGTCGGTGACCGGTCGCTCGGCGTCTCCATCGTCGGCGGGGGCCCCGACCCGGACCCGGCGCAGGGCGTCACCGACCTGGTGCTGGAAGGCCCGGTTGTTCGGGTTGTACGGCTCGGGCAGCTCCACGGTGCCGACCGCTCGGGGCGGGTCGACCAGCTCGTCGGCCCGGATCGTTCCCAGCTTGCTGCGGTCGTCCACGGCGCTGATCCTCGGCACCCCCTTGCGCACGGCCACGCTGAGCACGGCCAGCCGGGTGCCGTCGATGACCACGACGTCGCCCGGCGCCAGCCGTGACAGCGCCGCGTAGGTGCGGTCGCGGTCCGCCGGTCCGCCGGCTGCTCGCGTCTCCCTGCGGGCTTCCTGCACGGCGGCCCGCAGGCTGCGGTACTGCTCCACGTCGCCCCGCTCGCACCGGGCCTCGGCCTGCAGTCGCTCGAGGCGCACCTGCTGCCGATCGATTCGCGTCTCCATCCGGACCACGGCACGGTCGGCCTGGTACTGGGCGAAGGACAGGTTGAGGAGGTGATGGGCCTGGGCCGGCTCGTACCGGCGGACCAAGTTGGCGGCCATGTTGTACGTGGGCCGGAAGGCCGACCGAAGCGCGTAGGTGCGGCTGCTGGCCAGAGCAGCCACCTGCTCGAAGGGCACGAAGGGCGACCAGAGGACGATGGCGTGACCCACCTCGTCGATGCCCCGCCGTCCTGCCCGACCCGTGAGCTGCGTGTACTCGCCCGGCGTGAGCAGCTCGCGCCGCTCACCGGTGAACTTCGTCAGCCGCTCGATCACCACCGACCGGGCCGGCATGTTCACGCCGAGGGCCAGCGTCTCCGTGGCGAACACCGCCTTGGTCAGCCCCTCGGTGAAGCACGCCTCGACCGCTTCCTTGAAGGGCGGCACCATGCCTGCGTGGTGGGCGCCCACACCGGCCTCCAGCCCCGCGAGGAAGCGATCGAACCCCAGCACGGCCAGGTCAGCATCGGCCAGCTTCGATGTGCGCTCCTCGACGATGGCCCGGACCCGGGCCCGTTCGGATGGAGTGGTCAGGCGCAGGCCGGCATCGAGGCAGACGTCGCGGGCCTCGTCGCACGCCTTGCGACTGAAGATGAAGGTGATGGCAGGGAGCATCCCCTCGTCCTGCAGGAGCTCGATGACCTCGACCCGACGGGGAGTGAAGAACCGCCGGCGGGGGCGACCTCGCGACGGCGAGCCTCGCTGGTGCACGGCTTCGTCGTCGAGGCGGCTGGCTTCGGGATTTGGCTGATCGTCGACCAGGGTGGGCAGCAGGTGCATCTCCTGCGTGGCCTTGTCGCCCACGAGGTAGAGGTTCTGCAGCTCGACCGGCCGGCGCTCCTCGATGATCGCCTCGGTGGGGCCTCGCACCGTAGAGATCCACTCGGCCAGCTCTTCGGCGTTGGAGACGGTGGCCGACAGGCACACGAGGCGGACGTGGGCCGGCAGGTGGATGATGACCTCCTCCCAGACGGGCCCTCGATACGCGTCCTGCAGGAAGTGCACCTCGTCGAGCACCACGTACTGGAGGCCGTCGAGGGAGTCCGAGCCGGCGTAGATCATGTTGCGCAGGACCTCGGTGGTCATCACCACCACGCGAGCGTCGCCGTTGATGGAGTTGTCCCCCGTGAGCAGACCGACCTGCTCGGTGCCGTGGCGGCGGGCCAGATCGGTGTACTTCTGGTTCGACAGGGCCTTGATCGGCGCGGTGTAGAACGCCTTTCCGCCGTCGGCCAGGGCTCGGGCCACGGCGTACTCGGCCACGACCGTCTTGCCCGACCCGGTCGGAGCGGCGACGAGAACCGAACGCCCCTCGTCGAGGGCCGCCACGGCCCGGAGCTGGAAGTCGTCGAGCGGGAAGTCGTAGGCGGCGAGCAGGTCGGCCCGACTGCTCATCGAGCCGGTTCGGCCCGCGCCCGCCTCCGCTCGAGGATCCGCCCCACGACGATCGACACCTCGTAGAACACGGCCATCGGGACCGACAGCATGAGCATGCTGATCGGGTCGCCCGACGGGGTGATGACGGCCACCATGACGCAGATGCCGACGATCGCGTAGCGCCGGCCCTTCCTCAGCGTGCCGACGCTGAGCAGACCCGCCATCTGCAGGAAGATGAGCAGGATCGGGAACTCGAAGCCGATGCCGAAGGCCAGCATCATGTAGGTGATCAGGGTGAAGTACTTCCCTGGCGCGAACGCGGTGACGAAGTTGTCCGTGCCCCCGATCTCGACGAGGAAGTCGAGCGCTCTGGGCAGCGTGTAGTACGCCAGCCCGGCGCCCAGGACGAAGAGCATCAGGGCGCTGACCACGAACGGCACGGCGTACCGGCGCTCGTGGGGGTAGAGCCCCGGCGTGACGAACTGCCAGATCTGCCAGAGGATCACCGGCATCGCGATGGCGATGCCGCCGTAGGCAGCCAGCTTCATGCGCACGCCGAACCCCTCGAGGGGGTCGATCTGCAGCAGCCGCCCGTCACCCAGGGTGGAATCGGGGTTGGACGAGGCGACGTCCTTGTAGGGGCCCAGCAGGAAGTCGAAGATCTGGGGGTAGAGGAAGAACGAGATCACCATGCCGACCACGACCGCGATGGCGATCTTGATCAGGCGATCTCGCAGCTCGGTGAGGTGCTCGATCAGCGACATCTTGTTGTCGTCGTCGGGCATGGCGATGGTGGCCGCGCTCATGAACCCTTGCTACGGGGCCGAGCGGCCTTCGGGACGGGTGAGGCCTTGAGAGGGGCCTTCCGTGCCGCCCGGGCTGGGGTCGGCTTGGTGTCCGCCGGGACCTCTTCGGCCGCCTTCGTGCCGAGGACGTCGCGGCGTGGCGTCGTGGCCGGCGGGTCGGCTTCGTTGATGGCGCCCTTCAGCTCAGCCTGGAACCCGCTCGAGACACGTCGCAGGTCGCCCATCACCTTGCCGACCTGGCGGGCCGCGTCGGGGAGGCGCTGCGGGCCCAGCACGATCAGGGCGATGAGGGCTATGACGAGGAACTCGCCCCCGCCGATGTTGAACATGGGCCGGAGTGTACCGGCGGGTCAGATCAGCGGTTGCGAACGCAGGCCACGGAGAACGTCCCGGGTGCGGGCCGACTCCGAGCGCACCTCGGCCACCGCCATGCGGACCTCGTCGAGTCGGTTGAGCTCCACGGCCAGGTCGGCGGTCGCCTCGGCCATGGTGCGGAGCTGGACGAGCAGCACGACCATGGCGACCGCCACGGCCACCGGGGGCACCGACCACAGGAGCGACATGGCCGAAACCTAGCCCCGGAGCCCGGGCGACCCGAGGGCGAGGATCTGGGCGAACCAGTCCTCCGAGGCGAGGAGGTGGTGGAAGTCGATGAGATCGTCGTGGGTGATCGGCGCGCCGTCGTGGAGCTCGAAGAGCTCGGCGGGGAGCCGCCACGTGACGAGCTCGACGCCGGATGCGACCAGGAGGTCGACGATGCGCTGCTCGGCCGGCTTGACCACCGACATCTGGCAGGTCGGGCAGCGGAAGACGTAGCTGCCGTGCTCGGCCTCCGTGCAGACCCGCACGCTGAGGTCCCGGACGGCCAGCTCGACATCGCCACATTCGTGGCAGCTCGCCTTGATGACCGTTGCCATTCCGCCCGACCCTCCCGAGTGCTGGGTTCCTTGTTGGTTGTCGGCTCGTCCACCATGACGCTTGAGATCCTTCTGGCACAATGGGCCGTCGTGCCTACTCGGCTCCCCTCCCTGCGACGTCCCCCGATCGGGTTCGCCCACCGCGGCGCTCGAGCGCACGCCCCCGAGAACACCCTGGAGGCCTTCGGACTGGCCGTTCGGTTGGGGGCGACGGGCCTCGAGAGCGACGTGTGGCTGACCTCCGACGGCGAGGCGGTCCTCGACCACGACGGACTCGTCCGCCAGGGCCTGCGCCGGCGCCCCATCAGCGGCTGCTCGCGTGCCGACCTACCCGACCACATCCCCACCCTGCAGGAGCTCTACGACCAGGTCGGCGCAGACCTCGAGCTGTCCCTCGACGTCAAGGACGCGGCGGCCTTCGACCGGACGATCGAGGTCGCCCGCGGTGCTCGGCGCGCTCGACCGGCTGTGGCTGTGCCACCACGACTGGGAGCTGCTGGCGGAGTGGCGTCAGACCAGCGCTGAGGTCCATCTCGTGGACTCGACGTTCCTCGGCCACATGCCCCTCGGGCCCGAGCGGCGAGCATCTGAGCTGGCCGAAGCCGGGGTCGACGCCGTGAACCTGCACCACAGCGAGTGGAGTGGCGGCCTCACCGCCCTGTTCCACCGCTTCGAGGTGCTCTGCTTCGGGTGGGACGCCCAGCACGAGCGCATCCTGGACGGGCTGCTCGACGCTGGCCTCGACGCCGTCTACAGCGACCACGTCGACCGCATGGTCGACGCCATCCACCGCCGCTGGCCCTCCGCCCCGCGGTCTGAGCTAGAGGGCCCCGACGTCGCCGAGAGGCCAGACCAGCACGAAGGCTCGACCCACCACGCTGGCGATGGGGATGGGGCCGCGGTCCGGGTAGCGACTGTCGTGGGAGTTGTCGCGGTTGTCGCCCATCACGAAGACGGTGCCCTCGGGGATCGTCTGGCGGTCTATGGCGGGGTTGCTGCCGTTGCTGGGATCACCCGTGAGGGTGCCCTCGGGCAGGTAGGGCTCCGACAGGCGGCGATCGTTGATGTAGACGATCCCGTCGCGGGTCTCGATCACGTCGCCGGGCAGGGCGATGACCCGCTTGATGAGGTCCTTGATGCCGTCCGGGCCGACCTTGTCGGACGGCAGCTCGAACACGACCACGTCACCCCGGTTGATGTCGTGGACGTCGTAGCTGAGCTTGTTCACGAGGACCCGGTCTCCCTCCTCGAGCGTGGGCTCCATCGAGGCCGACGGGATGAAGAAGGCCTGGAACAGGAAGGTCTTCACGACCAAGGCGACGACCAGGGCGCCCACGATCACGGCCACCCACTCGACGAGGGAGCGCACGCGTGCGTTGGCCTTGGCGTCGGGGTCGATCGGTGTCGCGGTCGACGGTGTCGGGGCCCTCGTCCGTGGCGTCGGTGGCTTCGGTGGCGTCGGTCACGGCCCGGTCAACGGTAGCGGGCGAGGATGCGCTCGGCGGCGCGCCTACCCGCTCCGGCGAGGGGTTCGGGTGCGGACACCACGACCGCCTGTGGACCGAGGTTCACGAGGAGCCGCTCCAGCCATGGCTCGGCGGCTACGACGAGGGTGACCACCAGTCCGCCGTCGGGCTCCTCTTGCACGTCTTCCACGGGGTAGGTCTCGGCCACCCACGCCGCCTGCGGAGCCAGGCGCAGGACGACGCGAGGGTCGTCGGCCGCCGGCTGGAACACGCCCGTCGGGCGACCGACGGCGGGTGGCTCGAACACGTCGTCGAGCAGGGTGGCCGAGGCCACCCGGTCGACCCGGAAGCGGCGCTCCGCCCCGGCGAGGTGGCAGTGCCCGAGGAGGTAGAGGCTGCCGTCCTCGGCGTGGACGAGATACGGGTCGACGTCGCGCTCGGTGCGCGTGTCCCGACCGTAGGAGTAGTAGTCGAGGTGGACCCGGCGGTGCTCGCGCACGGCGCTCCGCAGCACCTCGAGCACCTCCACCCGGGCCCCGCCGAGGTGGACTTCGAGCACCTGGTCGGTCTCGACGCCCAGCACGGCCGCCAGCTTCTGCACGCCGCGGGCCAGCGCTCCGTCAGGGTCGGCGCCGGGCAGGGCGAGCACCGACGCACCCGCGGTGAGGAGGCCCACGGCCTGGTCCGGGGTCAGGCGCTGGGCGGTCGCGAAGACGTCGGCGTAGTGGATCCACACCCGGTCGCCTTCCTGCACGACGTCGATCAGGGCGTCAGGGGTGTAGGGCGGGAGGCCGACGAGCCAGACGACCTCGAGGTCGGCGGCCAGCTGGGCCGGGGTGATCCCGAACCGGTCCCCCACCTCGGCCATCGACGGGCCGTCGTTCGCGGCGATCCACGGGACCATGGCCAGCAGGCGCTGGAGGCGGGCGCTGGAGGTCTCGGAGCTCATGGGACCCGATCCAGCCACGCCTGCAGGTCGTCGCGCAGCTCAGGGGGTTCGAGCACCTCGGCGTGCTCGAGGAAGGACAGCACGAAGGACCGGAACGCGGCTCGGTTGGTGACGGGCAGCTCCACGACCACTCCGTCGTCCTCGTCGGCGACGACGTGGTCAGGCCCCACGTGCTGCACCACCCAGCGGGCCTGAGGCCCGTCGACCCGCACGACGGCGCGGACCGGGTCCTCGGCGCCGAGCTCCCACGCCCCGAGGGACCGACCGGGCACGGCGGTGGCCGGCGGCTCGAAGCCGGGACCATCGACCAGGGCCACCGACCCCTCGATGCGATCGAGGCGGTAGTTCCGCTCCTCGTCGCGCAGGTGGTCGTAGCCGGTCAGGTACCAGCGGCCGCGCTGGAACTCGAGCCGGTACGGGTCGATCACCCGCTCCTCGTCGTGATAGCTGACCGTGACGGAGGCGCGCGCCGCCACGGCCCCGAAGAGGGTCGCCAGGTTGGGGTCAGCCGGGAGCGGCGCCACGTGGACGCCGAGGTCGCCGCCGCCCGGGTCTGTGACGAGGCCCCCGAGCTTCAGCAAGCCCTCGGTGACGGGAAGGCCCTCGACCTGAACGGCCGACGCGGCGAGGTGCAGCGCGGCGAGCTCCTCGGTGGTGAGGCCCGGGTCGCGCAGGGCGTACTCGTCGCGCGGGATCCGGTAGCCGTCGACCTCGGGCAGCACGCCGGGCACCTTCTCCACGCGCAGCGGGATCCCCATCGAGCGCAGCTCGTCCTTGTCCCGCTCGAAGGCCCGCCGGAACGCAGCCTGGTCCCGGGGGTAGACCTCGAGCTGGTTCTGGATGGCCTCGGCCGTGATGGGGCGCGGGGTGTCGAGCAGCAGGGCTGTGAGGTTCAGGAGGCGCTCGAGCTTGGCGGCCGACACGGCGCCGACCCTACGGCAGGAGCGTTGCCGCGAGGGCGCCGGCGGCGCCCGCCGCGGCGAAGAAGTCAGGGTCCTCGTCGGGCCCTCGTCCCATCGTCGTGACGCGCAGCCCGGCATCGGCGAGCAGCTCCGCCATCGGCGGCGGGTGGACGACCTGCACGTCGTGCCGAGGGTCCTCGAACACTCCCGCCCGCGGCGCGGCGACGAGCACTCGCGACCGGGTGAGGGCGAGGGCAGTGCGGCTGTGGTGGCTCACGCCGTGATGCCGCGGGCGGGCATCGCCGCTCGACATCCGCAGAGCGGCGATGGGCCGCCCGCCGAGGGCCGCAGCCGTGTCGAGGACGGCAGCCACCTCCACCGATGACGTGCCCAGCGCAGTGCCCGTCCCCACCACGCCCGGGCCCATGGCGACGATGACGGCGTCGGCTGCGGCCACGTGCCGGGCCAGGACGAGCGCCGACGCGACAGAGACCGCCTCCAGGTCGCCACCGAACGCGTGACCGGCTGTGATCGTGCAGGACACGAGGCCGGCCGTGACCATGTCGACGACGAGGTCGGACAGGGCCAGCGGGAGCGCCGCTCCGTCGGTCATCACGTAGGCGATCGACGCCGTGGGCACCGTGGCGAGGAGGGCCGCGGCGACAGCGGGCACCTGGCTGTGAAGGCTGCACGCCACCACAGGCAGGCCAGCCAGGTCCGTGGGGAGGTCAGGGTGGGCCTCCTCGGCTGCCCCCGTGTCGGCCTGCAGGCTCGTGTAGCGCACCTTCATGATGTGGCCCGGCCCGGGCTCGCTCCACTCTCGGCGGCTCAGGTTCCAGTGCACGATGTGCCAGCCGCCGGTGCCCAGCCCGAGATCCACCGCGGTCGTGTTGACGACCACCTCGTCGCCGATCGCCACGGGGCCTGTGAGCTGGGTCAGGACGTAGGCCCGGCCCACGTCGGTGGCCACCCTCTGGAGGCCGGGGCGCTCCGCCAGCACCTCGCTGACCGTGCCGGTGCGGAAGCTGCGGCATCGCCTAGAGGGACGCGATGAGCTTCTCGACCCGCTCGTCACGCGAGCGGAACGGGTCCTTGCAGAGCACGGTGCGCTGAGCCTGGTCGTTCAGCTTCAGATGGACCCAGTCGACCGTGTAATCCCGCTTGCGCTCCTTGGCCCGTCGGATGAACTCGCCCCGCAGCCGGGCCCGGGTGGTCTGCGGCGGCGTCTCGACGGCTTCGTCGATGTCGGCGTCGGTGCACGTGCGCTCGACCAGACCGGCGTCCTGCATCTTGTAGAACAGGCCCCGCTGGCGGCTGATGTCGTGGTACTGCAGGTCGATCAAGGCGACCTTCGGGTGGGTGAGCGGGAGGTCGTGCTTGGCCCGGTAGCCCTCGATGAGCTTGTGCTTGATGACCCAGTCGCACTCCTTGTCGAGGTCCATCGGGTCACGCTCGATGGTGCTGAGGCAGTGCTCCCACATCCCGAGGGCCTGCTTCTCGAGCGGGCTGACGCCCTTGGTCTCGGCGTACTTCATGGCCTTGGCCAGGTACTCGGCCTGGATGTCGAGAGCCGACAGCTCGCGGCCGTTGGCCAGCCGCACCTTGCGCCGGCAGGTCGTGTCGTGGCTGATCTCCCGGATGGCCCGGATGGGGTTCTCGAGGGTGAGGTCGCGCAGCACCTGGGTCGGGTCCTCGAGCATCCGAAGCAGGATCGAGGTGGCCCCGACCTTGAGGAAGGTCGAGTACTCGCTCATGTTCGAGTCGCCCACGATCACGTGGAGGCGGCGGTAGCGCTCGGCGTCGGCGTGGGGCTCGTCGCGCGTGTTGATGATGGGTCGACTGCGGGTGGTGGCCGAGCTGACGCCCTCCCAGATGTGCTCGGCCCGCTGGGAGATGCAGTACATGGCCCCCCGTGCCGTCTGGAGCACCTTGCCAGCACCGGCGTAGATCTGGCGGGACACGAAGAACGGGATGAGCACCTCGGCGTAGTGGCCGAAGTCGTCGCGCCGGGAGGTCAGGTAGTTCTCGTGGCAGCCGTAGCTGTTGCCGGCGGAGTCGGTGTTGTTCTTGAAGAGGTAGATGACGCCGCGGATGCCCTCCTCGCGGAGGCGCTGCTCGGCTGAGCCGAGGAGCTGCTCGAGGATCCTCTCCCCCGCCTTGTCGTGGGTGACGAGGTCGAGGATCGAGTCGCACTCCGGTGTGGCGTACTCGGGGTGCGAGCCGACGTCGAGGTAGAGGCGGGCCCCGTTGGCCAGGAACACGTTGCTGCTCCGGCCCCAGGAGACGACCCGGCGGAACAGGTAGCGGGCCACCTCGTCCGGGCTCAGGCGGCGCTGGCCCCGGAGCGTGCACGTGACGCCGTACTCGTTCTCGAGTCCGAAGATCCGACGCTCCATGCGAGGCAACCTATCGCCGGGGCGCTCGCTCGTAGTGCAGGGCCTCCAGCCGGCCCGAAGCGCCCGTCAGGTGGCGGGCAGCAGGCCGGCCAGCTCGGCGTCCTCGATGCGACGGAAGGCCCGGCGGCCGTTGGTGCGGGAGAGCACCGCCACCTCCAGATCGGTCGGGGCGAGGACGCGGTCGGGGCCAGACAGGGCGGATACGGCCGCGTTGAGGGCGCCGCCGAGGTCGAGGCCGTCCTCGTAGGCCGACTCGAGGCGGGCGCCGATCGCTTCGGCGTCTCCGCCGATCACGCTGAACCGCTCCTCGTCCACCACCGAGCCGTCGTAGAGGATGTGGAAGATCTGGTCGCCCTCGCTCGAGCCCCCGACCTCGGCCACGAGGATCTCCACCTCCATGGGCTTCATCTCGTGGGTGAAGATCTGCCCGAGCATCTGGGCGTAGGCGTTGGCCAGGCTGCGGGCGTCGACGTCCTCGCGGCTGTAGCTGAAGCCCTTGAGGTCGGCGTGGCGCACGCCTGCGATGCGGAGCTGGTCGAACTCGTTGTACTTGCCGACCCCGGCGAAGGCGATGCGGTCGTAGATCTCGCTGACCTTGTGGAGCGTGGCGGAGGTGTTCTCGGCTGCGATCAGGATCCCGTCGGCGTAGACGACGGCGGCTGCCGTGCGGCCTCGGGCGATCCCCTTGCGGGCGTAGTCGGCCCGGTCCTTCATCACCTGCTCGGGTGCGACGTAGAAGGGCATGCTCATGACGGCTCGGTGCCTCCGACCTGCTGGGCGGCCATCGTCGAGACGAGGGCCTCGAAGCGCTGGCGTATGTCGCTGTCGGGCACCCGGGCGAACCCGGCCGCTGTGATCGTGGCGACCACGGGGAAGATGCCCCGGATGAGGTCCGGGCCACCGGTGGCGGAGTCGGCGTCGGCCGCCTGCCAGAGGGCGTGGAGGGCGAGGTCGAGCACCTCGGCCTCAGCCATCCCGTCGCGGAACCCGAGCTTCACCACGGTGCCTGCGTGGAGGCTGCCCGAACCCGTGGCCGTGTGGTCCTGCTCCTCGTAGCGGCCCCCGGTGACGTCGTACTGGAAGAGACGGCCGACCTGCCGACGGAGGTCGTACCCGGCGAAGAGGGGGACGACGGCCATCCCCTGCATGGCCGCAGGCAGGTGGCTGCGCACCATCGTGCCCAGCTGGTTGGCCTTGCCCTCGAGGCTGAGGACCTGGCCCTCGACCTTCTCGTAGTGCTCGAGCTGCAGCTGGAAGAGCTTGACCATCTCCATGGCCGGCCCCGCTGCCCCGGCGATGGCGACCCCGCTGAAGCGGTCGGCGGGGAACACCTTCTCCATCGTGCGGTGCGAGATGAGGTGGCCCGAGGTGGCTCGCCGGTCGCCGGCCATGACCACGCCGTCGGCGTAGCGGACGGCCACGACGGTGGTGCCGTGGGTGACCTCGAGGGGCGCACCCGCGGGCAGCGGGTCGTTCGGGCGCACCCGCTTGAGCAGGTCGGCGAAGGAGGGCCCCGGGTCGTCGGAGGCCGAGAAGATGGGAAGGGTCATGGCGAGGCCGAGGCTAGCGAGGTCACGGCCCGACCGGATCCCTCCCGCTCCGCCAGTCGGCCCGGCCGATGACGGCGAAGCACGGGAGCAGCAGTGCCCCGAGCACGATCCAGTAGTGGCGGAACCAGCCGGCCTCGTCGAGGTGGCGACCGATGGCCAGGCTGTGCACGAACACCGCCGTCATCGCCGCGATCTGGGCCAGCCCGACCCAGCGCCAGCCGCGCCCCATCCGGGCCTTCAGGTCGAGCCGGTCGAGCACGTCGTAGAGGAGGAAGGCGACGAGCCCGGCCATCCCGAGCACCACGAACGCGGCCTCGCCCTCGCCGCCGAAGAGGAGCACGGTGCCCGGCGCGTGCTCGCCGGTGTCGACCAGGAGCCCCGTGAGGAGCAGGCCGGGGTGGGCGATGAGCAGCATGAGCACGAGCACACCGGTCACCCGGCCGTAGCGCGGGCTGCGCACGAACCGGCCGCTCACCATCGTCAGGGTGCCGTGGGCGTAGTGGGTCCACATGAGGCTCCACGCCCACACGCCGAGCAGGGGGAACACGGTGTAGGCGTTCAGCGGCTTGCCCGGCGCCAGCGTGTCGGCCCAGTGGACGAAGGGCACGATCACCACGACGCAGAAGAGCAGCCAGGCGACCGCCGTCGTGGTGCGCGCCTCAGCGGCAGTCGGTTGAGCCACAGGCCGGGCGCTGGGAGGATCGGACCGTGGACGACAAGCGGCTCGCCGGCATGGCGCTGACAGTAACGGTGGCCGCGCTGGTGGGCTACGGCGCCTGGACGTTGGCCGAGGACGACGATCCGGTGCCGGCCCCGGCCGTCGAGGGCCAGCCCGCACCCGAGGACCCTGACGACGTCGTCCTGACGGTCGACCAGGTCGCGGACCACGCGACGACCGAGGACTGCTGGACGATCGTCGACGACGAGGTCTTCGACATCACCACCTACGTCGGGTCGCACCCGGGTGGCCAGGTCATCACCGAGGCGTGTGGCGTCGACGCCACCGAGCTCTTCGAGGACCGCGAGCGGCGCGACGGCTCAGGGGTCGGCAGCGGCGAGGGCCACAGCGACGATGCCGAGGACCAGCTGGAGGACCTCCAGATCGGCGTCCTCCCCGACGACTGATCAACCGGCGACGTCGAAACGGCGCTGACGGAGGTAGACGAGTGCTCGCAACAGCAGGTCAGGGCTGTCACGGAGCTTCCCGAGGCCGTGGTTGCAGTCGACGCACAGGAAGCCTCGTATCGCCCCGGTGCGATGATCATGGTCGAGGTGCATCGAGCCCAGCCGATCCGGCGCAGGGCGACAACAGATCGCGCATCGGCCGTTCTGCGCCGCCAGGATCTCGTCGGCTTCATCAGCAGACAGCCCGTACGTTCGCCGGTAGTAGGCGTCCCGCTGCCGGCGCTGCACCTCGGGCAGCTTGTTTCGAGTGCGCCGATACGCGTTCAACCGCTCAGCGTTCTCCTGCTGCCATCGCTTAGCCGCCGCGATCGCCTTGGCGGGATCACGCTGGTAGCGAGCGCGCGCCAACGCCTCGGTAGCAGTCTCGGCACTCGTTCCGGTGGCCGTCTCGCATGCCAGCCAGCGCGATGGAACTCGTTGAGCGACTTCGTCTCGCCGCATTTGCGACACAGCTTCTCGATCAACGCAGCCTCCCGGTAAGGGACCTGCGGATCAGGTTAGAGGTGGGGTGTGACGGTCATCTGCAGAAGCGATGACTGCGGTCACTCCCCTCCCTTCTGGACATAGCTTTTCACAAAATCCTCGGCATTGCTCTCGAGCACCTCGTCGATCTCGTCGAGGAGATCGTCGAGCTCGGCCTTGATCTTCTCGCCCGATTCGGACTTGGCGGGGACGTCCTCGACGACCTCGTCGGACTTGGTCGGCGCTTGCTTCTTCTTCTGCTCACGTTCGGCCATGTGTTGATCCTCGGTCTATTGCCCCAGCTTCTGGAGCAGATCGGCGGCGCTCTCGCACCCATCGATGAGGCTACCCACGTGGGCCTTGGTTCCACGCAGCGGTTCCATCATGGGCACCCGGCGCAGCGGGTCACCGCCCACGTCGAACACCAGCGAGTCCCAGTTGGCGGCCACGATGCTCTCGGGCCAGCGCTGGAGGCAGCGGCCCCGGAAGTAGGCCCGGGTGTCGGGCGGCGGCTCCGTGATGGCCGCCTCGACCTCTGCGTCGCTGCAGATGCGCTCCAGGCCGACTCGGGCCGCGAGCGACTTGGACGCCCGGAGGTCGTGGTACTGCAGGTCCATCGCGGCCAGACGGGCGTCGTCCCAGCGCAGGTCGTGTCGAGCGCGGTAGCCGTCGATGACGCGGTGCTTGGCCACCCAGTCGATCTGGTCGGCCACCTGCGACGGGTCGGTGCCGAGGGCGGTGAGGACGGACTCCCAGCGGCGGAGCACCTCCTCGCCCACCTCCTCGCCTCCGATGCACTCCAAGCCACGCTCGTCCGCGAACTTGCGGGCTCGACGCAGCAGCTCCCACTGGGCGTCGAGCGCCGTGATGGTGGAGCCGTCGGCCAGCTCGATCGGCCGGGCGAGGGTCAGGTCGTAGGAGACGTGGCGCAGGGCCTGGACCGGGCGGGCCGGCAGGAGGTCGCGGGTGAGCCAGTCGTCCTCGATCATCGACAGGACGAGCGCGGTGGTGCCGACCTTGAGGAAGGTGGCCACCTCGGAGAGGTTGGCGTCGCCCACGATGACGTGGAGGCGCCGATACTTCTGGGCGTCGGCGTGAGGCTCGTCGCGCGTGTTGACGATCGGCCGCTTCAGCGTCGTCTCGAGCCCGACCTCCTCTTCGAAGAAGTCGGCCCGCTGCGTGATCTGGAACGGCACCTCGGCGCTGGTGAGCCCGGCCGCCTCAGTGCCGACCTTTCCGGCCCCCGTGTAGATCTGCCGGGTGATGAAGTGCGGCATCACGTGGGCCACGATGGTCGAGAACGGGACCTGGCGGTCCATCAGGTAGTTCTCGTGGCACCCGTAGCTGTTGCCCTTGCGGTCCGAGTTGTTCTTGTAGACGGTGATCTCCTGGCCCTCGGGCAGGAGGGCGTTGGCGGCGGCCATCGAGCGCTGGAGGATCACCTCGGCCGCCCGGTCGAACACCACGATCGAGCGGGGGTCGGCGCACTCCGGTGTGGACAGCTCGGGATGGGCGTGGTCGACGTAGTACCGGGCCCCGTTGGTGAGCACGGCGTTCACCAGGTGCGTCTCCACCTCCGGCGGCAGTGAGCCATCGGTGTTGAAGCCCCGAGCGTCGTTGCCCGGCTGCTCGTCCTCGAAGTCCCAGCCCACGCGGGCCGAGCCCGCAGCCTTGCCCGCCCGAGCCAGCTCCTGGACGTAGGCGTTGATGAGGATCGAAGAGGCGGCGATGGGGTTCGACTCACCGCCTCGGATGAGGATGCCGAACTCCGTCTCGATGCCGAGGACCTTCGGGATCGCCACGGATCGACCCTACCCCCGGGCCCCGACCACGCCTCAGAGCCTCAGCGACCCCACCCACGGGAGGATCGCGGCGAGCGCGGCACCCGGGCCGGCGTCGGCCACCTCGACGACGGTGACGGGGCCGGCGAACCATGAGGCGCGCTCGGACCGCTCGCCGGCCGGCGTCGGCGAGCCGGGGCTCTCCAGGACGAGCACCGGCACCCTGATCGCGGCCCAGAAGCGCTGGAGGAACCCGGCCGACACGGTCATCCCGTAGCCGTAGGTCGCCCGTGGATCGAGGCCCTGCGGCGGAGCCGGGGCCGTGGCCGCGGGGTCGTCGGCGATCGCCCGCACCATGGCGTACATGGCGGCCACCTCCCCGGCGGGCGTCTCGAACCGGCCATGGAGCCCGTCGACGACGACGAGGGCGTCGCACCCTCCGCCCGATGCGAGCACCGCGGCGCCGTGCGCGTTCTGCCCGACGCCGACGAGCACCCGGCCGACGTCGGCCTGGTCCGCGAACCAGCGTCGAGCCAGCGTCACCACCGCCATGGGGTCGTAGGCGCCGTTGCGAGGGGCGGGGCACGTGCCGTGACCCGGCAGGTCCGGTGCCGACCACCGCTCGTCGGGCAGCACGCCGCGCCACACCGCCCCGCCCTCAGGATCCCCGAGGTCGTGCAGCAGGAGCCCGGACCTCACGGGCCCACCTCGCCGACGAACGCCTCGATGTGGGCGAGGACGGCGTCCGGAGCCTCGAGGTGGACGTAGTGGCCGGTGCCCGGCACGACGGCGTGGCGCCCGTCGCGGTACGACCCGACCCGCACCGCCACCTCCTCGTCGCTGAGGTCGCGCCAGGTGTCCGGCTGGTCGCCGGTGAGCACTAGCACCGGGCAGGTGACGGCTCGCAGCTCGGCCTCGAGCATGGCCGCGTTGAACTCGCTCGGCACCCCGGTGCCGAACATGCGGTCCGCCTTCCACACCCAGCCCTCCTCGACCGCCCGGGCGCCGTGCCGGGCCAGGTGGAGGGCCCAGTCCGTGCCGAGGCGCGGGTTGTTGCGGCCCCGTCGCTCGGCCATCTCCTCGAGCGAGGCCCAGGGTCGCGGGGGGTCGAGCTGCACGCGGTCGATGGTGGCGAAGGCGTTCTGCACCGACGCCCCGACGTCGTCGGACAGCGCGAACGCCGCCCCCGGCGGGCCGAGCCCGTCGATGTTGACGATCCAGCGCACGAGCTCCGGGAAGATCCCGGCCACCCCGGCCGCCTGGCCGCCGCCGAAGCTGTGGGCCACGAACCCGACGGGCGGACCGAGGTGGCGGGCCAGGAGGGCCAGGTCGAGGTGCAGGAGCGTCCAGGCGAAGCCCGTGTCCAGCGGGCCGCTGTCGCCGTGCCCGCGCAGGTCGACGGCTACCGCGTGGTACCCGAGCGCGGCAACCATCGGGGCCAGCTCGTCGAACATGCGGCCGTGGTCGTAGGCGCCGTGGACGAAGACCACCGGCGGGGCCGCAGGGTCCCCCCAGCACCAGAGCCGCAACGAGGTCCGGTTCAGCTCCACGTCGAGCACCCGCTCGGGCTCTTGAAGATCCACAGGGCGAACGTCTACCAGTCGGCTGAGGGCGGGGGCAGCGAGTAGCCGGCGGGGGGTGTGGGGGGCAGAGGCTCCGCCGGAGCCCCCCACCGCCGAGGTGCAGCTTGCTGTGCCGAGGCACAAGCCCTCAGCGCGGCCGAAGGCCGCACAGCTCAGAGCTCGATCTCGACGCCCTTTGTCGAGATCGAAACCTAGAGGTACTGACCCGTAGCGACGCGCTCGATGGAGCGCCCGCCCTGGGGCTCGGAGTCGGAGTCGTGCTGGACGATCGTGCGGACGTAGATGATCCGCTCGCCCTTCTTGCCCGAGATCTTGGCCCAGTCGTCGGGGTTCGTGGTGTTGGGCAGGTCCTCGTGCTCCTTGTACTCCTGGTGGATGGACTCGAGGAGGTCATCCACCCGGATGCCCTTCTCGCCACCGCCCAGGAGGCGCTTGATGGCCAGCTTCTTGGCCCGGCGCACGATGTTCTCGATCATGGCTCCGGACGAGAAGTCCTTGAAGTACATGATCTCCTTGTCGCCGTTCTGGTACGTGACCTCGAGGAACTGGTTGGCCTCGTCGGTGCGGTACATCTCAGCGGCCGTGGTCTCGATCATCGATTGCACGGCCTTGGCCGCGTCGCCCCCGCCGAGGGTGGCGACGGTGTCCGCGTCGAGCGGGAGGTCGGCCGTCAGGTACCGGGCGAAGATCTGGGCTGCCGCCTCCTCGGTGGGGCGTTCGATCTTGATCTTCACGTCGAGGCGCCCAGGCCGGAGGATGGCGGGGTCGATCAGGTCCTCACGGTTGGAGGCGCCGATGATGATGACGTTCTTCAGCGTCTCGACGCCGTCGATCTCGACGAGCAGCTGGGGCACGATCGTGCTCTCCATGTCGGAGCTGATGCCCGTGCCGCGGGTGCGGAACATCGAGTCCATCTCGTCGAAGAAGATGATCACGGGCCAGCCCTCTTCGGACTTCTCCCGCGCCCTCTGGAACACCAGCCGGATCTGGCGCTCGGTCTCGCCGACGTACTTGTTCAGGAGCTCCGGGCCCTTGATGTTGAAGAAGTACGACTTGGCGGTCTCGTTGCCCGTGGCCGCCGCCACCTTCTTGGCCAGGCTGTTGGCGACGGCCTTGGCGATGAGGGTCTTGCCGCAGCCCGGAGGGCCGTAGAGGAGGATGCCCTTCGGCGCCGGCAGCTGGTGCTCGGCGAAGAGGTCCTGGTGGAGGAAGGGCAGCTCCACGGCGTCGGCGATCTGCTCGATCTGGTCATCGAGGCCACCGATGTCCTCGTAGGCGATGTCGGGCACCTCCTCGAGGGCCAGGTCCTCCACCTCGGGGCGGGGCAGCTTCTCGAGCACGAGGCCCGACCGGGGATCCAGCAGGACGGTGTCGCCGTTGCGCAGCTTGACGTCCCGCAGCTCGTCGAGGAGCTCGACGACCCGCTCCTCGTCGGCTCGGCCCACGATGAGGGCTCGGCCGTCGTCCAGCCGCTCCTTGAAGACGACGACTTCGCCGGTCAGGTCGGCCCCCCGGGACAGCACCACGTTGAGGGACTCGTTCAGCACGACCTCGGCGCCCCGCTCGAGGGGCTCGTCGCCCAGCTCGGGGTGGACGGCGACCCGGACCTTGCGGCCCCCGGTGAACACGTCGACGGTGCCGTCGTCGTTGTGGCCGACGAGCGTGCCGTAGGCGGACGGAGGCTGGGTGAGCTTGTCGACCTCTTCGCGCAGGGCGGCGATGTGGTCGCGAGCCTCCCGCAGCGTGTAGGTGAGCTTCTCGTTCTGCGACACGGCCTGGGCCAGCTGGCCCTTCGTCTCGAGCAGGCGCTCCTCGAGGGTGCGGACGCGCTTGGGCGCGTCCTGGAGCCTGCGGCGGAGGGTGAGGACCTCCTCTTCGAGGGTGCGCGCGTGCTCGTGGAGCTCCGCCAGCTCGGCTCGTCCTGCCGCCAGATCCTCGGGCTCGTCGACCGCGACCACCTCCCTGGAAGTGTGTGTGCGCGGACCCTACACCCGCCCTCCGGGCTTGCGGCGCGACGGTTTCCCCGAGAGTTGCCGCGTTTATTAGCCGGTGGGATAGGGTGGCTGCACACCCCCTCCCGACACGAGGTAGCACCCACATGAAGGTCTGGATCGATCAGGATCTGTGCACCGGCGACGGACTTTGCGAGGAGATCGCGCCGGTCGTCTTCACCCTTCTCGACGACGGCTTGGCCTACGTCAAGGACGGCGACAAGGTGCTCTCCGACCCGGGCGGCGCCGAGGGCATCGCGCCCATCCCCGCCGGGCAGGAAGAGGCCACCATCGAGTCGGCTGAAGAGTGCCCCGGCGAGTGCATCTTCATCGAGGTCGAGTAGCCGCACGCTGAGGCGTCCGCCGGTCTGATGGGGTCCTCCGGGGCCCCATCGTCGCGTCCGGAGCCGAGCCGGGGATCAGGCCCACGGAGCGCGGCCTGTAGCGTGCTCGCCGTGCCGGTGACGACCTCCTCCTCCCCCGCCGGGCGGCCCCCATGGCCTCCGCCCGTCGCTTCCTGCCTGGCGCCGACGCGCGGCAGGGCCTCGTCGCGCTCGCACTGAACTCGTCCACGAGCTTCGTCGCCGGCGCCGTACTGGGCTCGCTCACGGGCACCTTCGAGCGTCGACCCGGTCTGCTCCTCCTGGTCCCCGCCGCCATCGGGCTGCGCGGCAACGTGTTCGGCTCGTTGGGCAACCGGGTGTCGACCGCCATCCACGCCGGTGAGCTGCAGCTGCGGCTGCGCCGCTCCACGGTCCTGGGCCAGAACGTGCTGGCTGCCGGCGCGCTGACGCTCGGCATGTCCGTGGTGCTCGTCCTCATCGGCGCGCTGGTGTCCGTCGGGCTCGGGCTGGGAGACACCATCGGCCTGGCGGATCTCACCCTCGTGTCGGTCGGCGGAGGGTTGGTCGCCTCGCTCCCCGTGCTGGCCGCGACCCTGGGCCTGGCCGCGGGGGCGGTGCGCTTCGGATGGGACCTCGACAACGTGAACGCCCCGCTGGTCTCCACCCTCGGTGACGTCCTGACCCTCCCGGCCCTCTGGCTGGCCACCGGCCTCCTCGGCTTCGGTCTGGTCTCATCAGGGCTGGGATGGGTGCTGGGGCTGGCGGCGGTCGGCGCCCTGGTGGCAGGGATGGTCTCGTCGCTCCCCCAGCTGCGTCGCATCGTGCGCACGTCCCTGCCGGTGCTCGTGCTGGCCGGCCTCGTCAGCAGCATGGCTGGGGTGGCCCTCGAGCGCCGCCTGGACACGTTCACCGCACTGCCCGCGCTCCTCATCCTCGTGCCCGCCCACCTCTCGAGTGCTGGGGCCCTAGGCGGGATCCTCTCGGGCCGGCTGTCCAGCAAGCTGCTCCTCGGCCTGGCGCCGCCCACGGCGATGCCCTCCCGGGCGGCCCGCGACGACCTGAGCTTCGTCGCCGGCCTCAGCGTTCCCGTCTTCCTCGCCAACGGCGCCGGCGCTCACTACGTGGCCCGAGCCCTCGGACAGAGCTCACCTGGTCTCGGCGCATCTCATCG
The DNA here is from genome assembly GCA_963846555.1 of uncultured Microthrixaceae bacterium. Lineage (GTDB taxonomy): Bacteria > Actinomycetota > Acidimicrobiia > Acidimicrobiales > VFJN01 > VFJN01. Next base: position 1,818,926 of record CAWJWI010000004.1, on the reverse strand, counting down.
GCGCGTCGCTGCTCGGCGGGTTGGCGGCCATGCTGGTCGTCCTCGTGATCGCGTACTACGGCACGATCGCCGCAGTCCGCTCCGACATCGACCCCGACACCTACGGCATCCCCCTGGTCAGCTCCACGGTCGACCTCGTGGGCGCCCTCACCCTCATCGTCGCCATCACGGTCCTCGGCCTGACCTGATCTCGGCCGGGGCGGACACCGGCCAGACAGCGCACCGTCCTTCTGCGAACCGGGGTGCGAAAGGGCCCGTTACCGGGCCCTTTCGCACCCCGGTTCGGGGACGGTCAAGGGCGCGACGGTGTCGCCGCTGCGTACCGACCTTCGGCGCGACTCCGCCGCCGCATCGTTGCGCCCTTGGGCTGGTCCTCGGCCGGCGCGAACTGTGTCTGACACAGTTCGCGCACGTGCACTGTTCTGCCGGAGAGCGCTGTTGGCCGGCGGCTACTGGAGGCAGGGGCCGGTGTCGACCTGCTGGGTCGTGGGGGTGGCGAGGACGGCCTCGAGCTCCTCGATGTCGAGGGCGTAGGCGACGCCGGGCCGGTCGGGAGCGATGGCGAAGGCCACGCCGACGACGCGTCCGCTGGCGTCGACCAGCGCCGCGCCGGAGTCGCCGGGAGCCAGGTTCGACGCCAGGATCAGGACCTTGCGCTCGATGCGCTCCCGGTCGTAGATGTCGGTTCCGGTGGCGTTGACCGTGCGCCCCACCGAGAACGGCGCGGCGCGCAGCGGGCCCCCGCCGGGATGTCCGAACACGGCCCCCGTCGCCCCCTCCTCGACGTCGACGCGCGGCAGGGCCGGGCGGTCGATGTCCGGAGCGCTGAGCACGGCGAGGTCCCGCCGTGGGTCGAAGGCCACGACGACGGCCCGCACCTCGGAGCCGTCGCTGCGCTGCACGACGGTCTCGGTCTCCCCCGCCACCACGTGAGCGTTGGTCACGATGAGCCCGGGGCCGGCGACGAAGCCGCTTCCCTCCTGGATCCGGCGACAGGCCACGCCGTGGACCTTCACGGTGGAGGGCACCACTGCGTCGACGACCGGCTGAGGGATGTTGGCTGACGACGGCGGCGGACCGAGGTCGGGTGCCGGCTCGAGGGCGTCGAACACCCGCGGGAACTGGTCGCCGCCCACGAGCCGTCGGAGCGTGCGCCACGGCGTCGGGCGCCTCGGGGAAGCGCTCGTCGACGAACTCGGCCACCGTCGAGGTGCGGGCCTGCACCGCGAACCAGCCCGGCACGTCGGCCATGATCGGCAGGAGCAGCCACAGCGCGATGAACACCCCGACCACACCGGCGCCCGCGCCGGCGCTGCGGTCGGCGGCCCGGATGCTCGTCGCCGGGCAGGCACACGTGGAGGCGGGCTCCCGACGAAGAGCCCCAGGGCCTGGCCGAGGAACGCCATGCCCACGAGCACGCCGATCGTGATGAAGAGGAGCTGCGCGTCCGAGGCGTCCTCCACGGCCCGCAGGACCGGCGGCAGCATGAGCGCGCCGAGCACCGCACCGAGGGCCATGCCGATCCAGGACGTCGACGCGGGCCACGAGGCCGAGCCGGTAGCCACCGAAGGCTGCGCCCACGGCGGCGACCACCACGAGCAGGTCGAGTGCGTTCACGCCGCCCGAGGCTCAGCTAGCCGTCGGCAGGTGGGCCGAGCAGGCGGGCGGACGTGAGGAACCCGGTGTGGGCGACCATGCGGTGGTCGGGCCGCACCGACTGGCCCTCGATGTGCCAGCCCCGCTGCAGCACCTCGACCGTCTCGGCCATGCCGAAGGCGCTGTCAGCCAGCGTCTCTCGCAGCTGGGCGGCCTGGGTGATCTGCGGCGTGTAGGCGAGCAGGATCCCGCCGGGGTGCAGCGCCCGCTCGGCGTGCTTCACGACCTGCCACGGCTCGGGCAGGTCGAGCACGACCCGGTCGAGGTCGGTCTCGTCGATCCCCTCGTAGCTGTCGCGGATCTCGACGCGGTAGCGGGGCAGGACCTCCTCGCCGAGGAAGCCGGTGACGTTCTTCACGGCCCGGGACGGCGAAGTCCTCGCGCAGCTCGTAGCCGACGATGTCGGCCCCGGCGCGGAGCATGGCCATCGACAGCGCGCCTGAGCCGACGCCGGACTCGAGCACCCGGGCAGCCGGGGAAGATGTCGGCCAGCAGCAGGATCGGCCCGAGGTCCTTCGGATAGATGACCTGGGCGCCGCGGGGCATCTTGAGGATGAACTCCGACAGCGTCGGCCGGATGACCGTGTAGTACATCCCGTGGCTGGACCGGAAGGTCGTGCCCTCGGGCGAGCCGATGACGGCGTCGTGGCCCACGGTGCCCGAGTGCGAGTGGAACTCCTTGCCGGCCACGAGGGTGATCAGGTAGCGGCGCTTCTTCGTGTCGATGAGCAGGACCTGCTCGCCCTCGCGGCAGGGGTCGAGTCATCGAGGTCGCCGCCCGAGCGTGACCGGCACGGCGTCGGCCCCGGCCGCTCGCTCCACGAGGCGGCAGAAGGCGCAGACCTCGCCGGGCGTCGGGGCGCCGCAGCGCTCGCACGCCTGCAGGGCGGCCTGCTCCGTCGGCCACGTCGGCCGAGAAGCGCTCGGACGCCCGGGCGAGGAAGCCGAAGTAGAAGTCGTGCTTGGTGCCCGGCGACTGCGCCTCGATGGCGTTCAGCGCCTCCTTGTAGCCGAGGTGCTTGTTGCCGGCGGCCATCGGGCACTCCTCGACGATGTAGTCGATGCCCCGCAGCACGCAGTAGGCGGCCATCTCCCGCTCGCCCAGCCGCACGAGCGGCTTCACCTTGCGGGGGAAGCCGTTGCGGGCCGGCAGCACCGGGCAGCTGGCGGCCGAGGTAGTCGGTCTGCCAGTGCAGGACGTTGCCGAACAGCACGGCGGCCTCGTCGTCGAGGTTGTGGCCGGTGACGAGCGACGTCGTAGCCGCCGTCGAGGGCCGCCTCGTCGAACAGGTGGCGCTTGGACAGGCCGCACGCCGAGCACGGCGCTCGCCGGGCCGCCTTGGCCCCGGTGGGGATGTCGAAGCCGTGCTCGGTGGGGAGGTCGACCTCGATCAGCTTGCAGCCCCCGCTGGCGCGGCGAAGGCCCGGGCGTCGTCCGCCCGAGGCGTCGCTGTACTCGCCGATGCCGAGCCCGAGGTAGAGGCCGTCGGCCTCGTAGCCGAGCTCGACGAGGATGTCCCACACGGCGAGGGAGTCCTTGCCGCCGGACACGGCCACGAGCACCCGGTCGCCGGGCTCGATCATCGAGAAGTCCTTGATCGCCTTGGCCACCTGGTCGCGGCAGAGGCGCAGGAAGTGCTCGGCGCAGAAGTTGGCGTTGTGGCGGCGGATGTCGATGACCGCCGGCGCCTTGCAGACGCGTGCACTTCACGCCGCGCCGCCGGAGATGACGGGGCGGATCTCGACGACGTCGCTGTCGTCGAGCGAGCACGTCGCCGGGCACGAGCGTGTCGCCGCGGATGACGAGCACCGACTCGCGGTTGAGCTCGAGGCGCTCGAGGAGCGCGTGGACGCGGACCGGTCCGTCGACCTCGAGCTCGCGCTTGGGGTTGCGGAGGAGGACCTTCACCTCAGCCTCGGGGCTGATCGGTGTGCGAGATCAGCAGCGACTGGCCCGGCTTGAGCTCCTCGCGCAGCGACGATGGTGTCGCGGGCCGCCCGCCGCTGGTAGGTGCGGAGGAGGAAGACGGCGAGGCTGACGGCCCGTCCAGAGCCCGGACGAGCGGCCGCTCGACCCGGCGCCGCCGGGCAGATCATCTCGAGCAGCGCGCAGCAGCATCAGATCCGACGGACCTCGACCACCGTCGTGCGCTTCTTGCCCTTGCGCCGTCCGGCGAGGAAGGCGACGGCGATCACCGCCACGGCCACGACGGCGCCGACCGTGACGAGGGTCGACGTGGCCGACTCCTTCGTCTCGGTCACCTCGCCCTGGAGCTCCCGGAGCTTGGCCTCGAGGTGGCCGCGGGTGATCGGTTCGCGTGCGTGCGCGGGCGTCATGCGCCGGGTCCCTTCCGCTTGGTGATCCGCCACAGGGCGAGTCCGATGAGCACGAGGCCGGCGGCCACGACGATCAGGTACGGCGCCCACGACCAGTTGCCGGTGAAGGTCGTGCTCGTCTCGGTCTGCAGAGCCCGCAGGCCCGCCAGCATGAGCAGGATGACACCGAGGCCGAGGGCCAGGGCACCCGCCACGCCGTAGCCGATGAAGCGGCCCAGGCCCTTGAGCGGGTCGATCGTCTCCTGCTTGGCGTACGCGACGGCCCAGCTCCCAGAGCTCGGTCGCGACCTGGGGGATCGACTTGGCGTCGCCGTCGGCCGACGGGGCGCGGGGGAGGTCGGTTCGCGGAGCCACGGGCTGTGGACCCTACTACCCGGCGTTGGAGGGCTCAGCCCCCCGCCAGGCGAAGCTGGAGCACCTCGATGGCCTCCTGCAGCAGCACCTGGAGCCCGGCCAGGCGAGCCTCCGGCGACTCGGCTACGAGGAGGGCGTGCCGGTCCAGCGGCCCGATCGGGGCCACGGCCAGGGCCTGGTAGCCGGCCAGCGTCGGGTCCTCGGCCAGCTCGATGGTGGCCGGCGCGGCCTGCTCCCCCACCTCTGCGGTGAGGGCCAGGGCCCGCCGCAGCGTGGCCACCGTGTGGTCGAGCATCTCGGCGTGCTCGGGGCCAGGCGCGGGATCGGGCCAGTCCTCGACGTCGGCCCGCGGGTACGGATCGTCGGGCAGCCAGGCCTGGACGCGGATGCGGCGCACGCCGACGGCGACGAGTGCCCACCGCCCGTCGGGCATCTCGGCCGACTCGACGATGCGCGCCACGGTGCCGATGTCGGTGCGCACCTCGCCGCCGCCGACCTCGCTCCCCCGGGCGATGAGGACGACTCCGAACTCGGGGACCCCGGCCAGGCAGTCCCTGACCAGCGCCCGGTAGCGCGGCTCGAAGACGTGGAGCGGGCAGCCCCGCGGAGGGCACGAGCACCGCGCCGAGGGGGAACATCGGCAGGGGGGCCACGGCCGGAACCTACCGATCGCTGACGGGCCGCGGCCGCAGCGTGGCGAGGTCAGGAACCCGCGGCCACGCGACCAGGATCTCGCCGAGGCGGAGCTGGGCCGCGACGACGGCCCGAGCGTCCACGACCTGGCCCGCCGGCGCGTTGGCGACGTAGGCGAACGCGAGGGCGTCGTCGTCGTCGTCGACCACGCCCGCCAGCGCCGTGACCGAGTTCAGCGAGCCTGTCTTGGCGGCCAGGGTTCCCTCGAGAGGAGTTCCCACGAAGGCCGTCGTGAGCGTGCCCGTCCGCCCTGCCACGGGCAGGGCGGCCCGCAGAGCGGGCGCCCGTCGTCGGATGCTGGAGCACCTCGACGAGGAGGTCACAGGTCAGTCGGTTGTCGAGGGAGAGGCCGGAGCCGTCGGCGAGCACGGTGCCGTCCAGGTCGAAGCCCTCCGCCTCCAGAGCGTCAGATGCCCGGGCCAGACCCCCGACCGTGGTGGGCGAGCCGGCGGCCCGGCCCAGCTCCTTCAAGAGCAGCTCGGCCGTGTTGTTGTCGCTCTCCTGGAGGAGCTGGGTCACCACCTCGTCGAGGGGCGGCGATTCGAGGACCGCCACCTCAGTGAGCGTCCGGCCCGGCTTGGCCGGAGCGCGGGGGCCCGACGACGGCGACACCATGGGCCTGCAACAGGAAGGACAGGACCCCGGCCGCTGAGACCGCAGGATCCGGGGCCGGGACGAGCGAGCCACGCACCTCGTTGGTGGGGTACGCCGCCCACCCGTCGTTGACCGACAGAGCCGACAGCGGCCCGACGTCCCCGCCGCTGAGGTAGCGCGGCGGCCAATCTGGTCGGTATCGCTCTCCGTCGTAGCGGGTCTCGTCGCCCACCACGGCCCCTTCTATGCGGGTGACCCCAGCCTCGGCCACCGAGACAGCCAGGTCCTCCAGGTCGGTGAAGACCTGTGGTTGGCGGCGGAACCGGGACGTGTAGTCGGCCGTCGCCAGGATGGGATCGCCTCCACCGACGAGGAAGAGGTCGCCTCGGATCACGCCTGCCTCGGGCGCCGGCGCGAGGGCGCGAGTGCGGAACCTGTAGTCGGGGCCGAGATCGGCCAGGACAGCGGCTGCGGTGAGCAGCTTCAGCGTCGACGCGGGTACCACCGGCTCCTCGGTGCCGTGCGCGAGCACCATCTCGCCGGCGGGGTCGGCCACCACAGCGCAGAACGGGCCGGGAGCCTCCATGGCCCAAGCCGCCAGATCGGAGCGCAGGCGCCGGTCGGCTACTGGCGCGGCCACCACGGTCGGGGCCCGACGGGCGGACAGAACCGGCGTGGCCAGGCTCGGCTCCGTGGTGGAGCCGGGTGGGTCGGGCACCGCAGCCTCCAGGACCGCGGCGCCAGCCCCGCACCCGAGAGCCAGGACCGCGAGCGCGGCGAGGAGCCACCGGCGGGCGGCGAGACGACGCAGGGCTCGCTCAGCCCTGTCGGGCCTGGAGGTGGCGGGCGCGTCGCCAGAGGTGCTCGAGGGCGGTGACGGCGCGGTTGGCCGACGGGTAGCAGAGCCGGCCCGAGGCCCGGACGGCCGCCGGCCCGGCGTTGTCGGGGTGGGTGACGGCCAGCTCGGTGGCGGTCAGGACGGGCTTGTCGTACCGGTCGGACGAGCTCGGCGGCGGCCTGCGCGAAGCGGGCGTCCTGGCGCTCGTGGTAGTCGACGATGCGCTCGAGTCCGTGGTCGGGGTAGAAGCGGCCCGCTCCGCATGCAGGGCCGCCTGGTTCGACTGGATCCCGAGCCCGAGGTAGATGACGGCGTCGACGTCGGGGTGGCCGATGATGAGCTCCATCACCTCCGGGATGGTGTCGCGGGTCTCGGCGCCGGCCAGGTCGACCGGGTTGTTGCGGCTCCAGCGCGGCGGCAGCTTGCCGTCGAGGGCGGCCCGGAGGTCGTCGGGCAGCGGCGGTCAGCTCGAGGGACGAGCGGGTGATGGCGTCGGCGGTCACCACGCCCCAGCCGCCGGCGGTCGTCAGGACGACGGCGCGGTGGCCCGCGGGGCAGGGGCTGGGTGGCGAAGGTGGCGGCGGCCTCGAACGCCTCCTCGATGGTGGCGGCCCGGGTGATCCCGGCCTGGCGGCACATGCCGTCGAAGACCCGGTCGTCGCTGGCCAGCGACCCGGTGTGGCGAGGCGGCCGCCTTCTGCCCGCCGGCGGTGGCGCCGCCCTTCACGAGCACGAGCGGCTTGCGCTGCGGCCACGGCCCGGGTGCGCTCGAAGAAGGCCCGCCCGTCGGGGACGCCCTCGACGTAGGCGAGGGCCACCTGCGGTGGCGGGGTCCTCGGCGTAGAAGTCGAGGTAGTCGGGGATCGTGACGGCCGCGGCGTTGCCGGCCGACACGCCCGGCTCACGCCGACCCCGGTCTGCACGGCGTAGTTCATGAACGACGAGACGAAGTTGCCCGACTGGCTGGCGATGCCGATCCCGCCGGCCGGCGGGTACGGCGCCACGATCTGGGCGCACAGCTGCGCCGGGGTGGAGACGACGCCCTGGCCGTTGGGCCCGGCGACGAGCATGCCCAGCTCGTCGGCCAGCGCGACCAGCTCGGCCTGCATCTGCTCGCCCTCGTCGCCCGGCCTCGCCGTAGCCGGCCGAGGCGAGGAAGGCGGCGCGGATGCCCTTCTTCGCGCAGGCCCGGAGCAGCTCCGGGTTGGCCGCGGCCGGCGTGCACACGAACACGAGGTCGATCTCGCCGTCGGGCAGGTCGTCGATCGAGTCGACGATCGGCACGCCGAGCACCTCGCCCGCCTCGCGGCTGGTGCCGAAGACCTTGCCCGCGTAGCCCGAGGCGAGGATGTTGTGGAGGCTCACGAACCCGAACTTGCCCGGGTGGGTCGACACGCCCGGCGACGAGCACGCCCTTCGGGTCGAAGAGGGCGTCGAAGCCCGCCGCGACACGGTCATCGCCGACACCTCCACCAGGGCGTCGACGGCGACCGGGCGGCCGTCGACGACGATCAGCGGGTTGAGGTCGGCCGCCGACGATGGTCGGGTCGGCCTCGGCCGCGGCGCGACAGCCCGACGAGCACGTCGACCAGCGCCGCCCGGTCGACCGCCGGCTCGCCGCGGAACTCGCCGAGCAGCCGCTGCGTGGCCAGGTCGTCGATCATCTCCTCGGCGTCGAGGCGGGTGATGGGCACGAGCCGGAAGGCCACGTCGGCCACGGCCTCGGCGAGGATCCCGCCCACGCCGAGCATCACCGTCATCCCGAACTGCGGGTCGTGGTGCAGCCCGGCGATCAGCTCGCGGTTGCCCTGCAGCATCGGCGCCACGAGCAGGTGCACCTCGCCGTCCTCGGGTCGGGCGGCGGCGAGCAGCTCGGCGGCCGCCTCGGCCACGGCGGCGGCGTCGCCCAGGCCGAGGCGGACGAGGCCCCGCTCGGTCTTGTGGGCGATGGCGTCGCCGCCGAGCTTGAGCACGACCGGGTGGCCGATCTCGGCGGCGGCCGCGACCGCGGCTGTCGGCGGCGGTGGTGACCTGCCGCTCGTCGGGGAAGGCCACCCCGTGGCCGGCGAGCAGCCGCTTCGAATCGGCCTCGGAGAGGGTCGGCATGCGGCGGGAGGTTAGGGCTCGAGGGCGGCCCGGAAGAACTCGCGGAGGTGGTCGAGGTGGGCCTCGAGCATCTCGTCGGACAAGCGGGTCGCGGCCGAGCACGCCCCGCCAGAAGACCACGTCGGAGAAGTAGCCGAGGATGGCGCTCGTGCCGGTGATGAGGATGCTGCTCGGCGTCGTGCTTGCGGAAGCGCCCCTCCCCCATCTCGCGTGTCGAAGAAGGCCACGCTCGGTCGAAGAACGGCTTCAGCACGGTGCCGAGGTCGACGCCGAGGTGACCCTGGCCGTCGAGCGCCTCGCGCCGCATGATGCGCACGAAGTCGGGGTTCTCGCGGAAGAACTCGAACGCCGTGGTGACGACGTGGTCGAGCTTGCGACCAGCCCTCCTGGTCCTGCACCTCGACGGCGTCCTCGACCCGGAGCGACCCAGTCCGAGAGGGAGGTCTCGAACACCTCGCGGTAGATCGCCTCCTTCGACGGGAAGTGGTGGAGGAGGCTCGGCTTGCGGATGCCCGACGCCCGCCGCGATGTCGTTCAGCGACGTGCCGTCGAAGCCCTGCTCGGCGAAGCAGCGCCGGGCCTCGGCGAGGATCGCGTCGCGCGTCGAGAGCGGACGCTTCGGGTGCGGTCACGCTGCGGAGGGTACCCGGGGGGCTCTTGTAGGGTGGTCGAGGTGACCGTGCCAGAGCTCGAGCAGCGAGCCATCAACGTCATCCGGGGCCTCGCCATGGACGCCCCCCACGCCGCCCGCTCGGGCCACCAGGGCACGGCGATGGCGCTGGCGCCGCTGGCCCACGTCCTGTGGACGCGGATCATGCGCTACGACGCCGCCGACCCGGACTGGCCCGACCGCGACCGCTTCGTGCTCTCGGCCGGGCACGCCTCGATCCTCCTCTACTCGATGCTCCACCTCACCGGGTACGACCTCACGCTCGACGACCTCAAGGCCTTCCGCCAGTGGGGCAGCGAGACGCCGGGCCACCCCGAGCGCGGCCACACCGACGGCGTCGAGGTCACCACCGGCCCGCTCGGCCAGGGCCTCGCCAACGCCGTCGGCATGGCCATCGCCGAGCGCATCGCTGCGGGCCCGCTTCGGCGCCGACGTCGTCGACCACCGCACCTTCTGCATCGCCGGCGACGGCGACCTGTCCGAGGGCCTCACGCCACGAGGCGGCCTCGCTCGCCGGCCACCTCGGGCTCGGCCGCCTCGTCTGCGTCTACGACGACAACCACATCTCGATCGACGGCCCCACCGAGCTGGCCCTCGAGCGACGACGCCGGCCCGCCGCTTCGAGGCCTACGGCTGGCACGTCGAGGACCTGGGCGAGGTGGCCGAGGACCTCGACGCCCTCGAGGCCGGGCTGCGCCGGGCCATGGAGGTCGAGGACCGGCCGTCGCTGCGTCATCCTGCGCAGCCACATCGCCTACCCGTCGCCCACCAAGACCGACGACCCGGCGGCCCACGGCTACGCCCTCAAGGACGACGAGATCGCGGGCGACCAAGGCGGTCCTCGGCCTGCCCGAGGACGAGACGTTCTACGTGCCCGACGACGTGCGCGAGCTCTACCGGGCCGCCGGTGCCCGTGGCAGGGCCGAGCGCGAGGCCTGGGACAAGCGGCTCGACGCCTTCGACGGCGACCGGGCCGCGCTCGACGCCTGCCTCGGCGCGGCAGGGCCTGCCGGGCTGGGCCGACGCCCTCCCCACGTGGGAGCCGGGCGAGAAGGTCGCCACCCGCGTCGCCAGCGGCAAGTGCGTGCAGGCCATCGCCGACGTCGTGCCCGGCCTCGTCGGCGGCGGCGCCGACCTCACCGGCAACACCGGCACGGTGCTGAAGGACCACGGCGTGCAGTCGGCCGACGGAGCCCGGCGGGCCGCCAGATCTACTTCGGCATCCGCGAGCACGCCATGGCCGCCGCCATGAACGGCATGGCCCTCCACGGCGGCGTGCTCCCCGTCGGCGGCACGTTCCTCGTGTTCAGCGACTACTGCCGCCCGTCGGTCCGCCTGGCCGCGCTGTCGCGGGCCAAGGTCATCTACTCCTTCACCCACGACTCCGTCGGCGTCGGCGAGGACGGTCCGACCCACCAGCCCGTCGAGCACGTCGCGGCGCTGCGGGCCATCCCCGGCCTGCGGGTCATCCGCCCGGCCGACGCCAACGAGACGGCCGCGCGCCTGGCGCGTCGCCGTCGAGCACGACGGGCCCACCGCGCTGATCCTGTCCCGCCAGGACCTCCCCGTGCTCGAGGGCACCGCCGACGGCGCGGTCGACCGCGGCGGCTACGTCGCTGCGTCCCGGCCGAGGACCCCGACGTCGTCCTCGTCGGCACCGGCAGCGAGGTCTGCGGTCTGCGTCGAGGCCGCCGAGCTGCTGGCCGGCCGGACGGCATCGCGGTCCAGGTGGTGTCGCTGCCCGTCGTGGGACCTGTTCGACGAGCAGGCCGACGAGCTACCAGGACAGCGTGCTGCCGCCCGACGTGCCCACCCTCGCCGTCGAGGCCGGCGTCACGCTTCGGCTGGGACCGCTGGGCCGACGACGTCGTCGGCATCGACCGCTTCGGCGCCTCGGCCCCCGGCGACCGCGTGCTCGCCGAGCTCGGCTTCACCGCCGAGAACGTCGCCGACCGGGCCCGCCAGCTGATCGACGACCTCGAGGAGCTCGACATGACCGACCCGAACCGCCTCGCACGCAGCTGCACGACGCCGGGCCAGAGCCCGTGGCTCGACAACCTCCGGCGCGGCTGGCTCACCGGCGGCGAGCTGGCCGGCGTGGGTCGAGCGGGGCATCCGGGGCTCACCTCCAACCCGTCGATCTTCCAGAAGGCCATCAGCGCCGGCACCGACTACGACGAGCAGTTCGGCGAGCTGATCGCCGGCGGCACGCCGGTCGACGACGCCTACTGGGACCTCGTCGTCATCGGACATCGAGGGCGCCCTCGCCCTGCTGCGCCCGGTCTACGACAGCAGCGACGGCGTCGACGGCTACGTGTCGGTCGAGGTGGCGCCCGACCTGGCCCGCGACACCGCCGGCACCGAGGCCGCGGCCCGGGCACCTGCACGCGCCGATCGACGAGCCCAACCTCTACGTGAAGATCCCGGGCACGGCCGAGGGCCTGGCGCCGATCCAGGCGATGATCGCCGAGGGGCGCAGCATCAACGTCACGCTGATCTTCAGCCTCGAGCGCTACGCCGAGGTGATGGAGGCCTACCTGAGCGGCCTCGAGGCGCACGAGGGCGACCTCTCGCCGCATCTCGAGCGTGGCCAGCTTCTTCATCTGCCGGGTCGACACCGAGGTCGACCGGCGGCTCGACGAGATCGGCACCGACGCGGCCCTCGCCCTGCGGGGCAAGGCGGCGGTGGCCCAGGGCCAGGTCGCCTACGCGCGGTTCCCGGAGACCTTCAGCGGGCCGCGCTGGGAGGCGCTCGTGGCCCGAGGCGCCCGGGTGCAGCGGCCGCTGTGGGCGTCGACGTCGACCAAGAACCCGGCCTACCCCGACACCCTCTACGTCGACCTCCTCATCGGCCCCGACACCGTCAACACGATGCCCGAGGAGACCCTCGAGGCGTTCGTCGACCACGGCACCGTGGCCCGCACCGTCGACGCCGACCCGGCGCGCGCCGAGGCCGTGCTGGCCGCGCTCGCCGAGGTCGGGCGTCGACCTCGACGACGTCGGCCGGGTGCTCGAGGAGCAGGGCGTGGCGGCCTTCGCCAAGTCGTTCGACGAGCTGCTCGGCGCCCTCGACGCCAAGGCCGCCGAGCTCGGCGCGGCGGGCTGAGCCCCACGTGCACGGCGAGCTCGTCGTCGTCGACGACGTCCCCGGCGAGTTCGCCGAGCGGGTCGATCGAGGCGTTCCACGCCCGACCCAACGACGGGTTCTCCCTCGCCGTCTCCGGCGGCGCCACCGCCCGGGCCTGCTACGAGCGCCTGGCCGACGACGCCGGCACCCAGATCGACTGGTGGAAGGTCGACGTCTACTGGGGCGACGAGCGCTGCGTGCCCCACGACTCACCCGGACTCGAACTACCACCTCGTGCGCGAGGCGCTGCTCGAGCGGGTCGGGCGCGGTCAACGCCAACTACCCGATGTTCTGCGACGAGGGCGCCGACCCGTACCAGCTCCGCCTCGGCGAGCTCGGCCGGCTCGACGTCGTCCACCTCGGCCTGGGCGCCGACGGCCACGTGGCCTCGCTGTTCCCCGGCTCGCGAGGGCCTCGACGCCGACCCCGGTCGCCTCGTCGTCATGAACGAGGACCCGACGCGGCGCCAACCCGCACCCGCGGATGACCCTCACCCTCGCCGGCATCGCGCGGGCCCGCCTCGTGCTCGTCACCGTGATCGGCGAGGCGAAGCGGGAGGCGCTGGCCCGGGTCGTGCGCCGGCGACGACACCGCTGCCCGGGCAGCCACGTCACCGCCGACCGCGTCGTCTGGATCGCCGACCCCGCCGCCGCCGGCCAGTAGGTCACTGCTTCTGTGCGCACCCAGCACCGGCATGCGGTGCTCTGTGCGCACAGATCGGGGGTCGTCACCAGGTGAGGCGGTAGGTGCGGTGGACCGTCTCCGGGAGGGCGGCTGGGTCGGGTGACCACGGCGCGATGACCGCGCGGTAGCCGGCCTCGCCTGCCGCGGCCTGCAGAGCCGGGACGGCCACGGCCGGGTCGGCGCGGCAGCGGACGACCGGTGCACGTGTCCCAGTCTGCGGCCTTGGCTCGCTTGGCGAGCGACCAGGCGCCCCGGAGGCCCGTCGTGCGGAGAGCCTCGGACACATCGGGGACGGCGGCGATGCCCGCCAGCACGAGGCGGCGGTCCAGCGTAGGCCGCGGCTTGGCCGGGAAGGTCCTCGCCGGGCGGCCGCTGCGGTCCCGGACCCACGGCGCGGGAGCCGCCACGTCCGATGGTCCTCGACCGCCTCGAAGCCTGCGCCCCTCCAGCAGGCGCGGCCAGGTGGGGCGGGTGCCAGGGGCGGCCGGTCACGCCCGGCGACGTCGTGGCCCGTGACCTGCACGCCGGGCTCCTCGTCAGCGGTGAACGACAGGGGCCCGACCATGGACGTGGCAGCCCTGCTCGGTCAGCCACGACCGGGCCGCTTCGATCAGCGCAGCCGGCGACGGCCGCGTCGTCGTCGAGCCACCAGAAGCCGAACGCTCCCTCGGGGCCGGGCCCGGCGACGTGGGCCGCGATGCGTCCGACCGGGCGGCCCAGCCGACGAGCCAGGAAGAAGGCGGCATCGCCGGTCTCGAAGTACGGGTTGCGGTGCACGTCGAGGCGGTAGCGCTCCCAGGCCATGACCAGCGGGGCGAACCGAGCGGTCCTCGCCGTGCAAGGCGGCGGGCAGCTCGGCGAACCGGACGAGCGCCTTGCCCCCCGTCACCTCCTCGACCGCCACCGCCGATCCCACGAAGGGCGACGATAGGGTGCCGCCATGTCCGTCACGGACCTCCCCCTCGCCGACGCTGCATGGCGCGGGCGAGCGACCGTCCGGGACGACGCCCACGGCCGCCGGGTCACCTTCTCGCCGAAGGTGTTCATCCCGCTCACGATGCTGTGCCGCGACCGCTGCGGCTACTGCACGTTCGCCCAGCCGCCGGCCCGCCTCGAGTCGCCGTACCTGACGCCCGAGCAGGTGCTCGCCATCGCCCGCGCCGGCGCCGCCGGCCGGCTGCCACGAGGCGCTCTTCACCCTCGGCGAGCGGCCCGAGGACCGCTACCCCGTGGCCGCCGAGTGGCTGGCCGAGCACGGCTACGCCTCGACCGTCGACTACCTCGCCGCCATGTGCCAGCTCGTGCTCGACGAGACCGGCCTGCTCCCCCACGCCAACGCCGGCGCGCTCTCGACCGCGACGAGCTGGCCACGCTCCGGGCGGTCGCGCCCAGCCAGGGGATGATGATCGAGTCGCTCCGGGACGACCTCGACTGCCACCGGGGCGCGCCCGACAAGGTCCCGGCCCGGCGCCTGGCCACGCTCGAGGCGGCCGGCGAGCTGCGGCATCCCGTTCACCACCGGCATCCTCGTCGGCATCGGCGAGGACGTCGCCGACCGGGTCGAGGCGCTCGAGGCCATCGCCGCCTCCCACCGCCGCCACGGCCACGTGCAGGAGGTGATCGTCCAGAACTTCCTGCCCAAGGCGGGCACGGCGATGCACGCCGCGCCGCCGTGCCCGCCCGACGACTACCTCGCAGGCCATCGCCCTGGCCCGGCTCATCCTGCCGCCGAGAGGTCCACCTGCAGGCGCCGCCGAACCTGTCCGACGACTTCGGCGACCTGCTCGACGCCGGCATCGACGACTGGGGCGGCGTCTCCCCGGTCACCGCCGACCACGTGAACCCCGAGCGCCCCTGGCCGGCGCTCGACCGCCTCCGCGCGGTCACCGAGGCCGCGCGGCTTCGCGCTCGCGCCCCGGCTCACGATCTACCCCGAGCTACGCGCTCGACGCCGACCGCTGGCTCGACCCGGCGCTGCGCTTCCCGGTGCTCGACCGCAGCGACGCCGAGGGCCTCGGCCGCGACGACCCCGGTGGCGTGTTCCCCGAGCAGATCAAGGCCGCAGTCGAGGCGGGCACCGGCGCCGAGGTCGTGCAGATCGGGCGGCGCAACACGGCCTGGTACTCCGGCGCGCCGGTCGACCCGGTGCAGCTGGTGCCCGGGCCGCCCGAGCGACGGCTGGCACGGTCCGGTCGGCGAGGTGCTCGACGGCGTGCTCGCCGGCCAGGAGGTGGGCGAGGACGAGATCGTCACCCTGTTCGCGGCCCGCGGCGCCGAGGTGGCGGCCGTGGCCGAGGTGGCCGACGAGCTGCGCCGGGCCAGTCGATCGGCGACGTCGTCACCTACGTCCGCAACCGCAACATCAACTACACGAACGTCTGCACGTTCAAGTGCCGGTTCTGCGGGTTCTCGAAGGGCCCGCTGTCGCTCAACCTGCGCGGCACGCCCTACCTGCTCACGCTCGAGGACATCCAGGAGCGGGTGCGCGAGGCCGTCGAGCATCGGGCGCCACCGAGGTCTGCCTGCAGGGCGGCATCCACCCCGACTTCGACGGCGACTACTACATCGACGTCGCCCGGGCGGTGCACGAGGTGGCGCCCGACATCCACATCCACGGCTTCACCGCCCTCGAGGTCACCGAGGGCGCCAAGCGCCTCGGCGAGCCGCTCGCCGACTACCTGCGTCGCTGCATGGACGCCGGGCTCCGGACGCTGCCCGGCACGGCGGCCGAGATCCTCGACGACGAGGTCCGCGCAGCTCCTCTGCCCCGACAAGATCAACACCGAGGAGTGGCTCGAGGCGCACCGCACCGCGCACTCGCGTCGGCCTGCGCTCGAACGTCACGATCATGTTCGGCGCCGTCGAGCAGCCCGCTCCTGGGCCCGCCACCTCGTGCGCACCCGCGCCCTCCAGAAGGAGACGGGCGGCTTCACCGAGTTCGTGCCGCTGCCCGTTCGTGCACATGGCGGCGCCGATCTACCTGCAGCACAAGGCCCGGCGCGGCCCGACCTTCCGCGAGGCGCTGCTCATGCACGCCGTCGGCCGCATCGCCTACCGCGGGCTGGATCGACAACATCCAGGTGTCGTGGGTGAAGATGGGCGACGGCGGCGCCGCCCAGATCCTGCAGGCCGGCGCCAACGACCTCGGCGGCACGCTCATGGACGAGAACATCTCCCGGGCCGCCGGCGCGACCCACGGCACGATGATGGACGAGGACGGCTTCCGGGCCTGGGTCGAGCCGCTCGGCCGCACGCTCGAGCAGCGCACCACGCTCTACGGCCGGCCCGCCTCCGAGCCCGTCGGCTGACCGGGCGTCAGCTCCACCAGTCCTCGTCGAGCTTGGCCTCGATGTCGCGGACGTGCTCGCGGGTGCAGGTCGCGCACAGCCGGTCCACGCCCCGCGCGCGACGTCGACAGCGACCATCCCGGCGGCAGCCCTTCGCCGCCGCCGTCGTCGTCGCTCGACGCGCCGCAGCGGCTGCAGGTGCTGGCCACGAGGCGGACCGTAGCCCTGGAGCCGTGCCAGGCTGAGGGCGCCATGGCCGACTCCGACTCCGAGACCCCGACCCGACGTCGGCGCCCTCGTCCAGCAGCTCCTCGACGCGACGGGCGCCACCGCCAACCGCGACGTCCTCCGCGACATCCTGCGCACGGCGGCCGGCCTGGCCGGCGACGACGCCGACCGCCTCGACCTCAAGATCACCGCGTCCGCCCTCAAGGAGATGCGGGCCGCCTTCGAGATGTTCGCTCCCGCTCGAAGGGACGCCGAAGGTCACGATCTTCGGCTCGGCCCGCACCGCTGCCGAACGACCCGCTCTACGACCAGGCCCGCGACCTGGCCGCCGCCTGGCCGGCGACGGCTGGATGGTCGTCACCGGTGCCGGGCCCGGGATCATGGCGGCCGGCGCCGAGGGGGCCGGGACCGGAGCAGGCCATCGGCGTCAGCATCCGGCTCCCGTTCGAGGAGGCGCCGAGCGACGTCCTCGCCGACGACGCGCAGGTCGTGGCGATGAAGTACTTCTTCACCCGCAAGCTCATGCTCATCAAGGAGTCGTCGGCCTTCGTGTGCCTGCCCGGCGGCTTCGGCACCCTCGACGAGACCTTCGAGCTGTTCACGCTGCTGCAGACGGGCAAGGCCAGCCCCGCCCCCGTCGTGCTGCTCGACGTGCCCGGCGGCAGCTACTGGACGCGCTGGGTCGACTACGTGCGAGGCCGAGCTGGTCAGCGCCGGGCTCGTGTCGCCCGACGACCACGAGCTCTACCTGATCACCGACGACGTCGACGAGGCCGTCGCCGAGATCGACCGCTTCTGGCGCAACTACCACTCGATCCGCTGGGTCGGCGACCGCCTCGTCATCCGCCTCCGCCACGCGCCCACCGACGACGAGGTCGGCCAGCTCAACGACACCTTCGCCGACCTGCTCGTCGACGGATCGATCGAGGCACGCGAGCCCCTTGCCCGCCGAGGTCAGCGACAAGGACCACCTCGAGCTCCCGCGCCTCGTCATGCGCTACGACCCTCGGAGGGCCGGACGGCTGCGGGCTCTGCATCGACGCCGTGAACGACCTGCCGAGCGCCGCGAGGCCGTGCCGTCGACAGCGCCACGACCCCGCCGACCTGACCGAGCGGACTCCCGCCGCGATCAGTCCAGGTCGTCGGGCTCGCGGAGGATGCCGATCGCCTTCTCGACCGCCCGACGAGCCCGGGCGAGGCGCCGCTCGTCGACCGGCAGCTCGTCGCCGCCGGCGTCGATCGACTCCTTCAGGCGCTCGATGGCGAGGTCGGCCAGCTCCTCGGAGATGCCCTCGAGCCGGCCGCGGATGTCGTCGAACTCCCCTGCCATCGCCCGCACCGCTAGGTGACTACGATGCCGTAGTCCCCGACCAGGAGCAGCTGTGCCCGAAGATCTCCACGAGTGGGTGTCCTTCGACGATCCCGACGAGGACCGCACCTGGGTCTTCGACGTCACGTTCCTCACGAGCCCCTGGACCTGCATCTTCGGCCGCGGCTGCCAGGGCGTGCTCACCGGGCCGGCCGAGGAGCTCGAGCAGGGCTGCTGCAGCTACGGCGCCCACTTCGTCGACGAGGACGACGAAGCCACCATGCTCGCCTACGCCGAGCGGCTCACGCGCCGAGCAGTGGCAGTTCCACGGCGCGGCCCGGCGCAAGGGCGGCACCGACGAAGCGCAACAAGGCGGGTGAGATCAAGACCCGGCTCGTCGACGGCGCCTGCATCTTCCTCAACCGCCCCGGCTTCGAGGGCGGCATCGGGTGCGCGCTCCACAAGGGCGCGCTCGACGCCGGCGAGCGACCGCTCGACTGGAAGCCCGACGTGTGCTGGCAGCTCCCGCTGCGCCTCGAGGACCAGACCGACGACGACGGCCACGTCACCTCGACCCTGCGGGAGTGGAAGCGACGCGACTGGGGCGCGGGCGGCGTCGAGTTCCACTGGTGGTGCACCGACGACCCCGAGGCCTTCGTCGACCGGGAGCCCGTCTACGACCACGATGCGCGACGAGATCGTCGAGATGGTCGGCCAGCACCGCCTACGACCTGCTCGTCGCAGCACCTCGGCGCGCGAGGCGGCCCGACGCAGTACCTTCCCCATCCTGCGCTGCGACGCAGGTGACGGGCCGACGAGAGCGGGACGATCGACATGAACTTCACGGCTGAGGAGCTGGGCTTCGCCGCCAAGCGCAACGGGCTGTACTTCCCCGAGCACGTGCTCGACCAGCTCGTCGCCGCCATCGACGCTGGCAAGCACGTCGTCCTCACCGGGCCCGCCCGGCACCGGCAAGACCACCCTCGCCTACCTCACCGCCGAGGTGGCCCAGAAGTCGATGCTGTGCACCGGCTACCTGCCCACCACGGCCACCACGGAGTGGACGACCTTCGAGACGATCGGCGGCTTCCAGCCCACCGCCGAGGGCCTCATCTTCCGGCCCGGCATGTTCGTCGACGCCATCGAGTCCGGGCGCTGGCTGGTCATCGACGAGCTGAACCGCTCGAACTTCGATCGGGCCTTCGGCCAGCTCTTCACCGTGCTGTCCGGCCAGGCGGTGGTGCTGCCCGTTCAAGCGGGGCGGGCGGGTGCAGCCCATCTCCCTCGTGCCGCCGGGCGTCGACGCGCCGGACGACACCGATGCCATCAAGCTGCCGGCCTCCTGGCGGATCATCGCCACGATGAACGTCTTCGACAAGAACCTGCTCTTCGAGATGTCCTACGCCCTCATGCGGCGGTTCGCGTTCGTCGAGGTCACGTGCCCGTCCGAGGAGGCCTACCACGCCCTCCTCGAGGGCCCGGGCGACATCGTGCGGGAGCTCCTGCCCCTGCGCCGCTTCCGCGACCTCGGCCCGGCCGTGTACCTCGACGCCGCCAAGTTCGCCGTGCGCCGCATGGAGGATCAGCCCACCCGCTCGCCGCCTGATCTACGAGATCTTCTACGCCTACTTCCTGCCGCAGTTCGAGGGCATCGACGACGAGCAGGCCATCGAGCTGTACCAGACCGTCGGCCGCTCTCCTCGACCCGACCGAGCAGGCCGAGGCCCGCCGCACCATCGGCGAGGTCCTCGGCATGGCCCTCCCGGTCTGAGCCGGCCGGCCCGATGGACGCGAGCTCGGCGCGGCACCGAGACGGTGCTGGCCCGCCTGGCTCGCCCGTACGACCCGGTCAAGGTCACGGCGCCGCTGCTCGGCCTGCCGCCCCGTGTGGCCCGCCAGCTGGTCGGGGCGATCCTGGCCACATCCGACGAGGCCGAGGACCTCCTCGACGCCATGCCCAACATCGTGCGCAGTCGATGGCCATCGCCACCACGGACAAGCCCGAGCGCTGCTACGGCGAGCTGCGGGGCCCGGTGCTGTGGTCCGAGACGATGTCGGCCCGGTCGGCGTCGGCCGGCGACCCGGGCATGTTCGTGTGCGCCACCACGACCAAGGCCTACGACACCGACGAGAACCGGGTGCTCAAGGCGGCCCTCGACGTCATCCGCCGAGCGGGCGCCGACGCCGACCACGGTCGACGTGCAGCAGGACGCCTGTCCTGCGCCGGGCCCGGCAGAACGGGCAGCGGGCCGCGCACCTCCTCGAGCACCGCACCCTGTCCGCGGTGCCCGTGACCCGGGTCGTCGGGCGGGCCCTGACGCGGACGCGGGCCGGAAGCCGCCGCAGCCACCTACCGACCGGCGGTGGAGGTGCTGCGCCGCGCCGCGGACCCGATGCAGGCCGCGCACCTGCGAGGCCTACGCCGACGACGCCGACGCGGGCTCAGCTGGCCCTGCATGGCCGCGGCCATCGACGCCGTCGAGGCGCGCGGCGGCTCGCCCGTCGTGCTTCGCACCTCGCAGGGCGCGCTGGTGGGCGGTCCGCTGAGCTACGACCACCTCGGTGGCGTCACCGTCGACGGACCGGCTGATCACCGGTCAGCCGGCGATCTCTAGCCGAGCTCAGTCCTCGTCGGCTCGTCGGCGGCTCGTCGTCGAGGGCGCCGTACTTGCGGGCGAAGGCCGCGTAGTCGTCGTCCTCGACATCGCTGTCCGTTTCGTGTCGTCGGGCGGCCGGCTCACGTCATTGCTGAACAAGAACTCCGGACCCGACTGCTTGAGCTTGCGCGCTTCTTCGAAGCGGCGATGGCGTCCCTTCTTCACGGAACGGCTCCCGAGGCTCGCAGGGGTGAAGGTGGACCGTCACCATAGCGCGGCGACCCTCGAACGTCGCGCACCTCGGGCGGCCGGTAGGTTTGCCGTCCGTGCCCGCCTCCTCCGCCGCTCCCTGGTGGCGATCCGGCGTCGTCTACCAGGTCTACCCCCGGTCCTTCGCCGACGCCGACGGCGACGGCGTCGGCGACCTCGAGGGCGTGCGCCAGCGGCTCGACCACCTGGCCTGGCTGGGGGTCGACGCCGTCTGGCTGTCGCCGTTCTACCGCTCCCCCATGGCCGACTTCGGCTACGACGTGGCCGACTTCTGCGACGTCGACCCGCTCTTCGGCGACCTCGCCACCTTCGACCGCCTCGTGGCCGACGCCCACGCCCTCGGCATCAGGATCCTGGTGGACCTCGTGCCCAACCACAGCTCCGACCAGCACCCGTGGTTCCAGGCCGTCCCGGCAGCAGCCGGGACGACCCCAAGCGGGACTGGTACGTGTGGCGCGACGGCGGCGGGCCCGACGAGCCGCCCAACAACTGGGTCGGGCGCCTTCATCGAAGGGGGTCGGGCCTGGACCTGGGACGACGGCCACCGAGCAGTGGTACCTGCACCAGTTCCTGCCCCAGCAGCCCGACCTGAACTGGGACAACCCCGAGGTGGTCGACGCCATGCACGGGGTCATGCGCTTCTGGCTCGACCGGGGTGTCGACGGGTTCCGCATCGACGTCGTCCACGCCATCGGGCGCGACCCGCTCTTCCCAGACGACGCGCCGCCGTGGGCGGGGATCCCGCACTGCGCCTTCAACGAGCACGCGAGCACCCACGAGCACATCCGGGCCATGCGTCGGCTGGCTGACAGCTACGACGGCGACCGGGTGCTCGTCGGGGAGACGGCCCTGCCCGGCACCCGCTGGGTGGCGCCGTACTACGGCGACGGCGACGAGCTGCACCTGGCCTTCAACTTCGCCGCCACCCACGCGCCGTGGGATGCCACGGCCTGGCGTCGCCGGCTCGAGCGGATCGCCGAGGAGCTCGACCCACGGGACGCCTGGCCGACGTGGGTCCTGTCGAACCACGACATCGCCCCGCCACCGCACCCGCTACGGCGGCGGCGAGGCCCGGGCCCGGGCCGCCGCGGTCGCCCTGCTCACGCTGCGGGGCACGCCCTTCCTCTACGCCGGCGAGGAGCTCGGGCTCGAGGACGCCGTGGTGCCGCCCGACCGCGTCGTCGACCCGGGGGGCCGCGACGGCTGCCGGGCTCCGGTGCCCTGGACCCGGGCGCCCGATCACGGGTGGGGTCCCGAGCCGTGGCTGCCGTTCCCGCCCGAGGCGTCGGAGCGCTCGGCCGAGGCCCTGCGGGAGGACCCGACGCTCGATCCTCCACCTCTACCGGCGCCTGCTCGTCGGCGCGGACGGGCGTCACCCGCTCTGCGGCTGGGTGCCGCTCGAGCTGCTCGACACCCCGCTGGACACCGCTGGCCTGGCGCCGCACCGAGGGCCCCGATGAGCGCATCGTCGGTGCTGAACATGACCGACGACGCCGGTGGAGGTCGACCTCACGGGTGCCGTCGAGGTGGCCAGCGACGGCACCGGCGAGGGCGAGCCCTTCACCGGCCTGCTCGCCCCGGACACGGCCGTCCTGCTCCGCCCCTAGGGGGAGCAGCTACTCGACCAGCGCCACGCCGGAGCGGGTCTCGAGCACGAGGCGGCCGCCCTCGTCCACGGCCAGGGAGGCCTCGCCCGCGGCGAGGGCCCGGATCGGCTCGCCGACCACGTCGTTGCGCCAGCCGAGGGCCAGGCGGCCACCGCCGTCCATGAGGAACGTCTCGATGTCGGACCGGGTGGCGAGGATGGCGGCGTCGATGTCGAGGTCTCGGGCCCGCTGGGCCGCCCAGGCGCTGACGAGCGACGCGGCGGCGCGGCGGGATCGGTCGACGCCGTCGCTCGGCGGGCACCTGCGACCGCCTCGAGGTCGAGGGCCATGCCCTCCGCCACGACGTCGAGCAGCTCCTTGGCCGACCCGCCCTTGCGCTTGCCTTCGTCGAGGCCCCGCACGCGCCGCAGGTCGTCCTCGTCGTCGGGCGGGCGCTGGGCCATCGCCACCAGGGCCAGGTCCGAGAGCAGGAAGCGCACCGGGCGATCGACGTCGGACGCCTTGCGCTCCCGCCACGCCGCCATCGCCTGGGCCACGGCTGCCGCCCGGCCCCGGAGCGACCGGGCCTCCTTGATCTTCCACCAGGCTCGCTCGGGCGGGAGGGCCGAGATGCCGAGCGGGTGCGGTGCACCTCGCACTCGTCCTCCGCCCACTGGCGGCGGCCCCGAGCCTCGAGCTTGGCGATCAGGCGGTCGTAGCAGCTCGTGGAGGTGGGCCACGTCGGACGCGGCGTACTCGATGGCGTCGGACGGCCAGCGGTCGGGACAGCCAGTCAGTGAGGCGGTCGGCCTTGGGGAGCTTGATGCCCAGCTCGCCCTGGACGAGGCCGCCGAGCCCCACGCTGCTGTAGCCGACGAAGCCCGCCGCCACCTGCGTGTCGAACAGCCGGCGTGGGCACGGTGCCGCAGACCCGGTCGAGGATCTCGAGATCCTGGCTGGCCGCGTGCATCACGCAGAGGCCGGGCCCGTCGAGCACCTTGGCCAGCGGCGCCACGTCCACGGTCAGTGGATCGACCACAGCCACGCCGCCGGGCCAGGAGAGCTGCAGCAGGGCCAGACGGGCGTGGTAGGTCTTCTCGCGATGGAACTCGGTGTCGAGGCCGTACACGTCGACACCGAGGAGCCGGTCGATCAGGGTCTCGAACCCGGCGTCGTCGTCGATCCACTCGCTGTTGATCTCAGAGACGTCAGGCATCTCTCGGGAGGCTACCCGGCAGGTCAGAGGGCTCGTCAGCATCGGCCAGCGCGGCGGGGTCGAGGTCGTGCACCTCGAACAAGAGGAGGTCGGCGCCGGCCCGCCGCAGCGATCGCGCACCGGCTGCGTGCGCAGCAGCGAGCGGCCGAGCCGCGTCGGCTCGCCAGGCGGCGTGGGTCCACTGCCGGTGACCGGCGTCGACGGGCACCGCGCCGACCGCGCCGGGGTGGCTCGCGAGCGCGTGCACCGTGGCGGCCATGGCCGCCGGGTCAGGGGCCACGAGATCGCACGACACGACGAGGACGTGGACCTCGGCGGTGGCGAGCAGGGCGGTGATCGTGGCCGGCAGCGGCCCGTCGCCGGGGTGGTCGTCGAGCCGGTGCGTCGAAGCCGAGCGCGGTCGAGCGCCGCTCCGTCGCCGCCGATGGCGACCACCTCCGCCGCTCCTGCGGCCCAGAGGGCGTCGGCAGACCCGGGCCGCCATCGGCCGGCCGTCGATGGGCAGCAGCGCCTTGTCGTGCCCCATGCGCCGGCTGGCTCCGCCACAGAGGATCGCACCGGCGAACCGGGGGCGTTCGGGCACCGCGCTACTCGGCGACGCCGCCGTAGGTCGCCGCCACGCCCCGGCTCTGGCCGTGCTCGGCCACGGCCGCGGTGAGGTCGGTCGAGGAACTCGTCGACGACCGTCGAGGTGGTACGGCGAGAGCATCAGGTGGAGGCCGCCCTGCTGGCGGTCGAGGTGCCAGCCCCGGTCGTCCATGACGTCGCCGACGGCGTTGAGGTCGTGCACGTCGACGCGATCTCCATCACGCCCATGACGGGGTCGCCCGTGATCTGGAGCCCGTCGATGGCCTCGATGCCGGAGCGGAAGCGGCGGGTGGCGTCGCGGACCTGCGTCGGCCAGGCGCAGGTAGCCCGCCTCGCCGAGGTGGCTGATCGTGGCCCACGCAGCTGCGATCGGGCGCCGCCGGACGGGTGCCGGCCGTCGTGGCGGAGCCGTACAGCCCGCCGGGCCAGTCGTCGTAGAGGAAGTACTGGTGCCGGACCATCGTCCGGGTCGCGGTGCAGCAGCACCGACACGCCCTTGAAGCACCACCCGTACTTGTGGATGTCCGCCGACAGCGAGGTGACCCCGGCCACGGACAGGTCCCACGGCGGCACGGGCTCGCCGAGGCGCTCCCAGAACGGGAGCAGCCAGCCGCCGAGGCAGGCGTCGACGTGGCAGAGCAGGTTCGCGCTCGGCCGCCAGCGCGGCCAGCTCGGGGATGGGGTCGATGACGCCGTACGGGTAGCACGGCGCGGAACCGACGAGCAGCGCGGTGCGATCGGTGACCGCGGCCGTCCGCCGCGGCCGGGTCGAGGCGGCCGTCGGCGCCCACGGGGACGAGCACGTGCTCGACGTCCAGGTAGTGGGCCGCCTTGGCGAAGGCGGGGTGGGCCGTGCGAGCCCGTGAGGAGCTGCGGTTCGGCGATGCCGCGGCTCGAGCGGGCGTGCTCCCGGGCCACCTGGACCGCGAGGAAGATGCTCTCGGTGCCGCCGCTCGGTGAGCTTGCCGCCGGCGTCGGGGGCGCTGAAGAGGTCCGCGGCCATCGCCACGACCTCCTGCTCCATCGCAGCAGGCTCGGGAAGGCGAACGGGTTCAGGTAGTTCTCGTGCAGGTACTCGCTGCGCCACCGCCTCCTGCAGGCGCTCCAGCTCGGGATCGGCGGGGTTGTAGACGAGGCTGAACGTGCGGCCGCCGCGCCAGTCGGCGTCGTCGCCCCGTCCCGCCTCGGATCTCGGCGAGGAGGTCGTCGACCGGCGCGGCCGTCCGTCGGGAAGGGTCGAGCGTCCATGCCGGGAACGCTACCGAGCCCCGACGCGAGGTCGGCCGGCGGCCAGGCTGGGTCGAGCTGGCGGAGGAAGTGAGCGCACCGCTCGGCCTCGTCGTCCTCGCCGATCTCGGCGGCGGCGGCCTGCAGCCCGGCCGAGCGCGCGCAGGAAGCCGCGGTTGACCTCGTGCTCCCAGCGGACGTAGCCGCTGCCCCGCCAGCCGTTGGCCCGCAGCCGATCGAGGCCACGGTGGTAGCCCGACCCGGTACGCCGCGTAGCGCTCCATCACGTCGCGCCCGTGGTCGCCGAGCCGGGCCCAGCCGTCGAGGAAGCGGGGCCACCGCGCCACAGCGGCGGCGATCGCGGCCCGCCGCTGCGTCTGCGGGGCCGGCGAAGCGCCGCCTCGAGGGCGGCACGGGCCTCAGCGGGCTCCGGGTCGAGGACGGTCTCGGGCGGGCCGGATCGGGTGAGGTGCACGTCGGACATGGCCGGAGGGTACCCGTGGCCCCGAACAGCACGGCGGTAGCGTCGCGCCCCGATGCTCGCTGCCGCACCCGCCTGGTTCGCTGACAACGTGGCCCAGATCGCAGCCGTGACCCTGCTCGTGCTCACGCGCTCGTCCTGCGCATGATCCAGAAGGCCACCACCCGGGCCGTCCTGCTCGGTCTGATCGCCGCTCTGGCGGTGTTCGTCTACGCCAACCGCACGTCCCTGGAGCGCTGCGCCAGGACGTGCGAGTGCGACATCGCGGGCCAGCACGTCACTGTGCCGACCTGCGACCCGGACCTCTCTCTGACCCGATGGAGCTCCTCCTCATTCGCCACGCCCTGCCTGTCCGTGTCGACGAGGGCACGTCGAGGGCCCCGCCGACCCCCAGCTCGCGCCGCTGGGGTTGGCCCAGGCCGAGGCTCTCGCCGCCTGGCTGGCCGACGAGCCGATCGACGCCGTGTGGTCGAGCCCGATGCGCCGGGCCCTCGAGACGGCGACTCCGCTGTCCCAGCGGCTCGGGCGCGAGATCCGTGTCGACGAGGGACTGGCGGAGTACGACCGGCACTCGCCAGCTACATCCCCATCGAAGAGCTCAAGGCAGCCAACGACCCCCGCTGGCAGGAGATCCCCGAGCAGCCCGAGGCCGTTCCGAGCCGAGGTCGTGGCTGCCGTGGAGCGCATCGTCGATGGCCACCCGGGCCAGCGCGTCGCGGTGGTCTGTCACGGCGGGGTCGTCAACGCGTACGCCGGCCACGTCCTCAGGTCGACGACCCGCTGTTCTTCCTGCCGGCCTACACGAGCATCACGCGCGTCTTCGCCAGCAGCACCGGCATCCGCAGCATCAACACGCTGAACGAGGCCGGCCACATCCGCCACCTGTGACGCGAGGAGGAGGTCGGTCCCCCCGAACCGACCTCCTCGACGACTGCCCCAGTTTCTACCTCAGGAGCGGGGCACCTGCGTCCAGGGGACGTCCTTGTCGTTGCGCACGTCGCCCGGCAGGCCGAGCACTCGCTCGCCGAAGATGTTCTTGGCGATCTCGGTGGTGCCGCCCTCGATCGAGTTGGCCCGGGTGCGAAGGAAGGCCTGCTGCGGGTTGGCGAACTGCATCGCGTGCTTCGGTCGCTCCATCGTGTAGCCGCTCGGGAACAGCATCCCCTCGGGCCCGAGCAGGCCCACCGTGAACGCGGTGATGTCCTTGTTGAGGTCGGCCGACACGGCCTTGCCGATCGAGCCCTCCGGTCCCGGGTTGCCGACCATGCGCATCTGGCTGGCCCGGATGTTCGTGAGGCGCAGCACCTCGGCGCGGACCCAGAGGCGCATGAGCTCGTCCTTCTCCGCCTCCCCCTCGCCCCGATCGGTCCAGGCCTTCACGGCCTCGGCGATGAACCCGGACCCCTTGGCCGGGATGCCGCCTCCGATGGCGACCCGCTCGTTCATGAGGGTGGTGAGCGTGACCCGCCAGCCCTCGCCCACGTCCCCGAGGCGCTCCTCGTCAGGGATGCGGACGTCGGTGAAGTACACCTCGTTGAACTCAGCCTCGCCGGTGATCTGGTACAGCGGCCGCACCTCGACCCCGGGCGCCTCCATGTCGACGACGAAGTACGTCATCCCCTTGTGCTTGGGCTGATCAGGGTCCGTGCGGGCGACGAGCATCCCCCACTTGGCCAGGTGGGCCAGGGTCGTCCACACCTTCTGGCCGTTGACGACCCACTCCTCGCCGTCGAGCACGGCCTTGGTGGCCAGGCCGGCCACGTCGGAGCCCGCGCCCGGCTCGGAGAACAGCTGGCACCAGATCTCCTCGCCCGTGAAGAGCGGGTCGGAGGTATCGGGCCTTCTGGGCGTCGGTGCCGTGGGTGACGATCGTGGGGGCACCCATGCCGTGGCCGATCACGTTCCGGTACGCGGCGATCGGGGCGCCGGCGCCGACGAGGGTCTCGTTGACGATCTTCTGGAGCCTCGGAGACCGGCCCAGGCCGCCGTTGCCCTCCGAGAAGTGCACCCACGCCAGCCCGAGGTCGAACTGCCGGCCCAGGAACACCTCGGGAGGCGTCTCCTTCGGGGGCAGCTCCTCGAGGAGCTGCTGGCAGAGGCCGCGGATCTCCTCCTCGTCGGGCGAGAGTCCGGAGGCGGGTGCGTCGATGACCGTCATGGTCGCGAACTCTAACTTGACCCATCGGTCAAGGAGACGCTCGTCAGTTGAGGCGGGCCCGCATGCGAGCCGCAGCCCGGTGGTCGCGCTCGGCTCCGGTGGCCTCGAGGGCGTCGGCGGCCTCGGCATAGCGGCCGGCTGCGCCCAGCACGAGCGCCACCTCGCGCCGCTGGGCGTCGGTGGCCCCGGGCAGACGGAGGCGCAGGTCGAGGGCCCAAGCCAGGCCGGTGCGGTCACCGGACCGGCGATAGGAGTCAGCCAGGTTGGCCAGCATCCGGGTCACGATCGTCCGCCCGTCCACCGGGGCCAGGAAGGCGTCGTCCCAGTCGCCTTCGGGGTGCAGCCGGGCGAAGACCGCTTGGCAGCCGCTCCGATCGATCACGTTCCCCGCGTGGTACAGGTCGAGGTACCGGTCCTCGCTGTCGTCGATGCGGAGGAGGAAGTGCCCGGGCATGCCGATCCCGGTCAGCCCGACGCCGGCCCGACGCCCGACCTCGATGCCGACCACGGCGAGGGTCAGGGGCAGTCCGAGGCGACGGTCGAGCACCTCCGGCAGCAGCGAGTTGCGGACGTCGTGGTAGGTCTCTTCGTCTCCCCGGAAGCCGAGCCGGTCGACGAGATGGGCGCGCAGGGCCTGCACGGACGGCGTCGGGATGCCCGCCGCCAGCTCGTCGAGGCGCGACACCTGCATGGCCACGTCGAGGTCGGGCATGGCATGGGCCGCGACGAGAAGAGCCGCCTCGTCGAGCGGAACGTCAGCCCCGGTGCGAAGCAGGAGCTCGTCGAACCGGGCGGTCGGGTCGTCGGCCACAGGTCCACGGTACCGGTCGCCTGTGACCCGACGACGGGTGCTGCCCCGCTCTCAGGAGCCGGGCGGCGCGAAGAGCTCGAGAGCGATGTTGTCCGGGTCGCGGAACGAGAGCCCGCTGCCGTATCCGGCATCCACCACCCCGCCGTGCGCGATGCCGAGCTCGTCGAGGCGCGCGCTCCACTGCACCAGGTCGTCCCGGCTCGCACAGCCGAAGGCGATGTGATCGAGCCCCGGCCGACGCTCGTCGAAGGCGTCCGTGCTCTTGAGGTCGGGGAAGCCGTGCAGGCCGAGCAGGGTGCCGCCGACCGAGTACACGATGTGGCGGAACGGCCCAGTGTCCTCGTCGAGCACGGGACTGGCGTCGAGAAGCCGGGAGTACCAGGCCTCGCTCGCCTCTAGATCCGTGACCGTGACCGCGACGTGCGCGATCGCTGGCATTGCCGGTGCTGCCATGCTGCCCCCCATCACCCGCGCACAGGTGTGCGCCCGAGACCACAGTCTGCACCCGTCACGTCCTCGCTGCACCCGATCGCGGGTCGGCAGCGGCCTCGGGCGACAGGCGCCGGCGCTACGGTCCCGGCCATGCCGTTTCCCGGGACCTTCGCCCCTCCACGCCCGACAAGCCTGCCGTCATCATGGCGACGACGGGCGAGGTCATCACCTACGCCCAGCTCGACGCAGAAGCCAACCGGCTCTCGCACGTCTTCCGGGCCGCAGGCCTGCAACCCGGTGACCACATGGCGCTCTGCATGGAGAACCACCCCCGGTTCCTGTCGATGATCTGGGGCGCTCACTACGCCGGCCTCTACTACACGGCCATGAGCTCCCGGCTGACCACCGAGGAGATGGCGTACATCCTCGAGGACTGCGGCGCCCAGGCGTTCGTGACCACGAGCTACAAGGCCGAGCAGGCGGCCGACCTCGTCGCTCAGATGCCCGGCGTCAAGCTCCGGCTGATGATCGACGGAGCCGTCGACGGGTACGACAGCTACGAGGCCGCCATCGAGGCCGCGCCGGCCGCACCGCTCGACGAGGAGCGGGTCGAGGGCCAGGACATGCTCTACAGCTCCGGCACCACCGGCCGGCCCAAGGGCGTGAAGATCCCGCTCCCTGGCACCAGCCTCGGGGATCACCCGGACTCGGTGACCGCCCTCGGCCAGATGCTGTTCGGCACCAGCGCCGACACGATGTACCTGTCCCCTGCCCCGCTGTACCACGCTGCGCCGCTGCGCTTCTGCCGGGGCGTGCACCGGCTCGGTGGCACCGTGCTGGTGATGGAGCACTTCGACCCTGAGCAGTACCTCCAGCTCGTGGAGCGGCACCAGGCCACCTTCACCCAGGTCGTCCCCACGATGTTCATCCGGCTCCTGAAGCTGCCCGAGGAGGTCCGCTCCCGCTACGACGTGTCCTCCCTCGCAGGTCGCGGTCCACGCCGCCGCGCCGTGCCCGGTCGAGGTGAAGGAGAAGATGATCGAGTGGTGGGGCCCGATCATCCACGAGTACTACGCAGGCACCGAGGGCAACGGCTTCGTCTACACGAACAGCACCGACTGGCTGGAGCACCGCGGCTCGGTGGGCCGAGCCCTCGTCGGAACGATCCACATCGTGGGCGACGACGGCGACGGAGGTGCCGACCGGTGAGTCGGGCACGGTGTACTTCGAGGGCGAGGTGGCCTCGACCTTCGAGTACCACAACGACAAGGAGAAGACCGAGAGCTCCCGCGACCCGAAGGGCCGGGGCTGGTCGACGCTCGGTGACGTCGGCTACCTCGACGACGGACGGCTTCCTCTACCTGACCGACCGCAAGGCGTACATGATCATCACCGGTGGCGTGAACGTGTACCCGCAGGAAGCCGAGAACGTTCTCGCCATGCACCCCAAGGTCAACGACGTCGCCGTGTTCGGCGTGCCCAACGAAGACTTCGGCGAGGAGGTCAAGGCCGTCGTCGAGCCCGCGTCCATGGACGACGCAGGACCCGAGCTGGAGCGGGAGCTCATCGCCTACTGCAAGGAGCACCTGGCCGACGTGAAGTGCCCCCGCTCCGTCGACTTCCGCCCCGAGCTCCCTCGCCACCCCACCGGCAAGCTCTACAAGCGGCTCCTGAAGGACGAGTACTGGGCCGACGCAGGTCGCACCATCTAGCGCCCGCTCAGGCGGTTCTGCCGGCGTCGGCCGCGGCGTTGAGGGAGGTCGTTGAGGAGGGATGTGACGACGAGCCACATCCCCGCCACGAAGGCGACGAGGAAGAGCAGGATGGCTAGCGCCGGGTAGCCGAACAGCTCGGCGTCGGTCTCGATGCGCATGAGCATCGCGGCGCCGATGATCAGCGCGGCCACGACCAGCCCGGTCGTCACCCGGTTGGCCAGCTTCTGGATGCCGCGCATCAGCTCTGCTTCGTCGAGGGCGTCCACCTTCACGGTCAGGTCACCGTCGGCCAGGGCGTCCATGAGCTTGTTCACCCGCCCGGGCAGACGCTCGGCGAACTCCTTGGCGTCCATCGCCGCGTGGAGCACCGCACCGGGCGAGGCGCTGGCGAGGAGCTTGCGACGCACGATGTCGGCCGTGTGGGACCGGATCGCGGCGTTGGGATCGAAGTCGGGGTCGAGGATCCGGGCCACCTCGTCGAGGTTGAGCAGGGCCTTGCCGATCATCGTCATCTCGGGCGGGGGCCGAAGGCCCGATGCCGCCGCGGCGCGGGCCAGCTCGCCCACGACCACCCCCGCCTGGAGGCTGCCGACGGTGGCGGTCTGGTTCTCGACGACGAGACGGGTCACGAGCTGGCGGTAGCGGTCCCGGTCGAAGTCAGGCGTCCGCTCGCCCATGCGCACGAGGACCTCGGCCGCTTCGTCGGCTCGGCTCTCGCTCACAGCGGCCAGGAGGCGGACCAGGTCGTCCTGGAGGGCCGGGCTCACCCGCACCACCATGCCCAGGTCGATGAGCGCGAGGTCACCGTCGGCGGTCATGAGCACGTTGCCTGGGTGCGGGTCGGCGTGGACGAAGCCGTGGACGAGGATCTGGTCGAGGTAGGCCCGGAACAGCTGCTCGGCCAACGCCGTGCCGTCGAGCTCCATCTGGCCGAGCGGACCGATCGTGCCCACGTTCCGGCCGTCGACCAGATCCATCGTGAGCACCGTCGAGGTCGTGTAGTCCTCGATCGGCTGCGGTACGACGATCCGGTCGTGGTCGGCCAGGAGAGAGCCGAGGGTGCGGAGGTTCTCGGCCTCCTTGCGGTAGTCGAGCTCGGCGAGGATCGAGCGCCGGAACTCGGCCGCCATCGCCGCGAAGCGGAGCTGGTCACCGGTTCGGGTGTGGGCGTCGACGAAGGCGGCCAGCTCCTCGATGACGTCCATGTCCTGCACCACCTGGGCGCGCACCCCGGGCCGCTGCACCTTGACCGCCACCGGTCGTCCGTCACGAAGCACGGCCTTGTGCACCTGGCCCAGGGACGCCGCGGCCATCGGTTCGTGGTCGAAGGACTCGAAGGCGTTGGACATGCGAGCGCCGATCTCGGTCTCCACGATCGGCTCGACCTCGGCGAAGCTGAAGGGCTCCACCCCGTCCTGCAGGCGGGCGAGGGCGTCGAGGTACACCGGAGGCAGCAGGTCGGCCCGGGTGGAGAGGAGCTGGCCCAGCTTCACGAACGTGGGCCCCATCGACTCGAGGTCGTCGACGAGCTTGGCCGCGTCCTCGGCCGTGGCCACCGAGTCCTCCGCGTTCACGAGGGCATCGGGCAGCCCGTCGGCCGTGATGAGGTCGCCGCGGTGCTTCAGCAGCAGCGCGCCGATCCCGGCGTAGCGGCCTAGGTGGCGAGGGTCGAGCGTCGGCATCGGCCCAGCCTTCCCAGCTCGGAGCTGATCTACCCTCGCCTCGTGCCCCCCAACGCCGCCTTCCCGTTCCTCGACTGGCCGGGGCCCATCCCCTTTGCCCACCGGGGCGGCGCCAGCGAGGCGCCCGAGAACACGATGCCGGCCTTCGAGCACGCCGTCGGGCTCGGCTATCGCTACGTCGAGACCGACGTGCACGTCACCGCTGACGGCGTGCTGCTCGCCTTCCACGACGACCGGCTCGACCGAGTCACCGACGCCACCGGAATCATCGCCGAGCTTCCCTGGTCGAAGGTGCAGGAGGCGCGCGTCGACGGACGCGAGCCGATCCCACGGTTCGAGGACGCTCCTCGGCGCCTGGCCCGACCTGCGCGTCAACGTCGACCCGAAGCACGACGCCGCGGTCGAGCCGCTGGCCGAGGTGCTGCAACGCACCGACGCCGTCGACCGGGTGTGCGTGGGCGCCTTCTCGGACAAGCGCCTGGCCCGCCTGCAGCTGCTCGTCGGGGGCGCGCTGTGCCGATCCATGGGTCCGCGCCAGGTCGCCAGCCTGGTGGCCGCGTCTCGCGGTCTGCCCGGCGGCGCCAACCTCAGCGCGCCCTGCGCGCAGGTGCCCACCCACCAGGGGAGGATCGACCTGGTCACCGAGCGCTTCGTCGCCGCCTCCCACCGGCGGGGCGTGCAGGTGCACGTGTGGACCATCGACGACCGGGCCGAGATGGAGCGCCTCCTCGACCTCGGCGTCGACGGGATCATGACGGACCGCCCGCAGGTCCTGAAGGACGTCCTCGTCGAGCGGGGCCAGTGGCACGAGTAGGCGAGCGCTGATGGAGCTGCCGCTCACTCCGCTCGACCTCCTGGCCCGGGCCCGGCGGGTCTTCCCCGACCGCGTCGGCGTGCACGACGGGGAGCGCTCCTGGACCTACGGGGAGCTCGCCACCCGGTGCGACCAGCTGGCGTCCGCTCTCCAGGAGGAGCTGGGCGTCCGACCCGGGCGACGTCGTGGCCTGGCTGTGCGGGAACACCCACGAGCTGCTCGAGGCCTACTACGGCGTGCTGCTGGCGGGTGGGGTGCTTCTGCCCCTCAACATCCGCCTCGCCCCGGCTGAGCTGCGCACGATCCTGGACGACAGCGGCGCCGTCGTGCTGTTCCGCCATCCCGACCAGGTCGACCCGGCCCACGACGTGCGCCACCGTGCTGCTCGGCGATGAGCACGAGGCCCTGCTCGCCCGCCACGCGGCGGCGCCTCCCGTGACGCCGCCCGTCGACGAGCGCTCCGCAGCCGAGCTCTTCTACACGTCGGGCTCGACCGGGATGCCCAAGGGGGCGCTGCTGAGCCACCGCGGCCTCTACCTCCACGCCATCCACAGCGCGCTCACGATGGGCCTCACCGGCGACGACGTGTTCCTCCACACGATCCCCCTCTTCCACGTGAACGGGTGGGGCACGCCGCACTACGTGACCGGTCTCGGCGGCGTCCACGTGATGCTCCCGCGCTTCGACGCGAGCGAGGTCCTTCGCCTCGTCGAAGCCCGACGCGTGACGCGCCTGTTCCTCGTGCCCGCCATGGCGCGACTCGTTCTCGACCACCCCACCCGGGCCCAGCGCGACCTCAGCAGCGTCGTGCAGATCTCGGTCGGCGGCGCGCCGTCCAGCCCGGCCCTGCTCGACGAGCTGGAGAGGGCGTTCGCCTGCGACGTGATCTGCGGCTACGGGATGACGGAGTCCTCCCCCACGCTCACCCGCAGCCTGCCCAAGCCCGGCTCCACGACCAATGCGACCCAGCGGGCCACCACGGGCATCCCCATCCTCGGCGTGGACGCCCGCGTGCTCGGCCCCGACGACGTCGAGGTGCCCTGGGACGGCGCCACCGTCGGCGAGGTCTGCGCCCGCTCCAACCACGTGATGATCGGCTACCTGGACCAGCCCGAGGCCACCGCCGAGGTGCTGCGGGGCGGATGGCTGCGCACCGGTGACCTCGCAGTCGTCGACGCCGACGGCTACCTGACGATCGTGGACCGGGCCAAGGACGTCATCGTGTCGGGCGGCGAGAACGTGTCGTCGGTGGAGGTCGAGCACGCCCTCGCGGCCCACCCGGCGGTCCGCGAGGTGGCCGTCATCGGCATGCCCGACGACCGCTGGGGCGAGGTGCCGCGCGCGTTCGTGTCGCTCGTAGAGCGGCGCAGCTGCCGACGAGGCCGAGCTGGTGGCATGGGTGCGGGACCGCCTGGCCGGCTTCAAGGTGCCCCGCTCGATCGTCATCCTCGACGAGCTGCCCAAGGGCGGCACCGGCAAGATCCAGAAGCAGACCCTTCGCACCTGGGTCTGACCGAGGGCCGCGCCGCCAGCACGCACACCTGCGCGAACTGTGTCTGACACAGTTCGCGCACTTCGCCGGTTGCGGTGTCCGACTGGGCTCAGGTCGCGAGGAGGGCCCGCTCGAGGATCGAGAGACCGTGGTCGAGCTCGTCGTCGGTGATGGTGAGCGGCGGGATGAGCCGCAGCACGTTGCCGTCGGGTCCGCACGTCAGGACGAGCACGCCGTCGCGCAGGCAGCGGTCCTGCACCTGCTCCGCCGTCGCCTTGTCCGCCAGCTCCACGCCGATCATGGCCCCGATGCCGCGAACCTCGACGACCGCACCGGCAGGCAGCGCCCGCAGGCGCGCCATCGTGACCGTGCCGATCTCCGTGGCCCGCTCGTAGCAGCCCTCGGCTCGCAGGACCTCGATCGTGGCGA
The DNA here is from genome assembly GCA_963846555.1 of uncultured Microthrixaceae bacterium. GTDB lineage: Bacteria > Actinomycetota > Acidimicrobiia > Acidimicrobiales > VFJN01 > VFJN01. The sequence continues at coordinate 1,783,545 of CAWJWI010000004.1, read as the reverse complement.
CCGCAGCCGCACACGAGACGGGGTTGCCTCCGAAGGTGGAGCCGTGGGCCCCGTTGGGCCACCGGGCCATCAGGTCTGCCCCGGCCATGATCCCCGCCAGCGGGAGCCCCGACGCCACGCCCTTGGCGAAGAGGAGAACGTCGGGCGTCACACCGAAGGTCTCTGCCGCGAACGGGCGGCCGGTGCGGCCGAAGCCGCACTGGACCTCGTCGAACACGAGCAGGATCCCGTGGTCGTCGCACCGCTCGCGCAGGCCCGCGAGCCAGGCCCTCGGCGGGACGATGTACCCGCCCTCACCGAGCACGGGCTCCACCACCATCGCCCCGATCGTCTCTGGCGCGGCGACGGTGGCCAGCAGGCGGTCGAGGTCGTCGAGCGCGCCCCTTACCGCCGCTTCGTCATCGGGATGGCCGCTGGTGGCACCGCTGATGCAGTACGGAGCGATGTGCACGCCTGACAGCAGGGGGGCGTACCCCTCCTGGTAGGAGGCCTTGGCCGTGGTGAGGGTGGTGGCGGCCAGCGTGCGGCCGTGGAAGGCCCGGCGGAACGCGATCACTCCCCGACTTCGCCGTGGCTCGGCGGGCCAGCTTCAACGCTCCGTCCACGGCCTCCGCACCGCTGTTGCAGAGGAAGACCTGGGGATCAGTCAGGAACGGAGCCAAGCCGGCGATCGCCTCGCACGCCTCGATGTAGGGCTGGTGCCGAAGCACCACCGAGGTGTGCAGCAGGCGGTCGACCTGGGCGTGGATGGCCTGCACGACGTGGGGGTGGCGGTGCCCGGTGTTCGTCACCGCGATGCCCGAGCCGAGGTCCAGGTAGCGGTGCCCGTCGACGTCCCACACCCACGAGCCGCTGGCCCGGTCCGCGACCACCGGCGAAGTACGACGGCAGCACAGGGGCCACGACGGCGTCGTAGCGGGCCAGCCAGTCGGTGGTGAGCGTCGTGTCGGTCGTGGTCACTTGTCGCTCCTGTTGTCGATCTGGGCCCGTTGGAGCCGGCCCGAGTAGTCGACGTAGACGGTCTTGACCTGGCTGAACTGCTCGATGCCGCGAGAGCCCGCCTCACGGAAGCCGTTGCCGGTGTGCTTGGTGCCGCCGAACGGCAGGGGTATCTCGGCGCCGATCGTGGGGGCGTTGACGTAGGTGATGCCGGTGTCGATGGCGGCCACCGCCCGGAGAGCGGAGTTGATGTCCCGGGTGTAGACCGCGGCCGACAGGCCGAACTCGACGCCGTTGACGACCTCGATGGCGTCGGCGAGGTCGTCGACCTCGATCACCGACAGCACGGGCCCGAACACCTCTTCTCGAGCCACCCGATGGTGCCGCTCGACCCCCGTGAGGATGGTCGGCTCCACGAAGGTCCCGCCGGCGCAGCCCTCGACATCGGTTCGGAGGCCACCGCCGGTGACAGCCTTGGCCCCCTCGCCCACCGCGGCGGTGACCATGGCCAGGATGCGGTCGCCCGACTGCCTGTCGATCACCGGGCCGACATCGGTCGCGCTGTCCAGGGGATCGCCGAGGCGGAGCGCCGCGGCCCGCTCGGACAGCCGGTCGACGACGGCCGCCGCGATCCCCCGCTGCACGACCAGGCGCGACGTCGACGTGCAGCGCTGCCCGGCCGAGCCGAAGGCGCCGAACAGGGCGCCGTCGAGCACGAGCTCGAGGTCGGCGTCGTCGAGCACGACCATGGCGTTCTTGCCGCCCAGCTCGAGGCTGACGACCTTCGGTCCTGCCTCCATCGCCGCCGCCGCGACCTTGCGACCGGTCGGCACGGAGCCGGTGAAGGAGACGGCGCCCACACCGGGGTGGATGGCGAGGGCCGAGGCGGGCTCGGCTCCGCCGTGCACGACCTGGAGGAGGTCGGACGGGATGCCGGCCTCGATGCAGGCGTCCACGAAGGCCACGCCGCAGGCCGGAGCCAGCTCGGAGGGCTTCATCACGATCGCGTTCCCGGCCAGCAGGGCGGGGAAGATCTTCCAGGACGGGATGGCCACCGGGAAGTTCCAGGGGGTGATCATCCCGATCACCCCGATCGGGATCCGCGTGGTCCAGGCCAGCTTGTCCTGGAGCTCCGACGGCACGACCTCGCCCATGGCGGCTCGACCTTGTCCGGCCACGAAGGCCGCCATGTCGATGGCCTCCTGCACCTCGCCCCCCGCCTCGATCCGGATCTTGCCGGCCTCGCGGCTGACGAGGTCAGCCAGCTCGGCCTTGCGGGCCGCGAGCACCGCGCCCACCGCGGCGATGGCCTCAGCACGCTCTGGTACCGGCCGCAGGGCCCAGGCCCGTTGGGCCGCAGCGGCCGTGGCCACCGCCGCATCGACATGAGCCGCCGTGTGGGCTGGCAGCTCGGCCACGACGTCAGCGGGTCGGGCTGGGTTGGTCGAGGTGAAGTTGGACATCGCGCTCCCGGTCGAAGGCTGCAACGCCTGTTGCATCTGCTCCGCGCACCGTACCATCCGTTGCATGACTCATCTGGTGCCCCGCATCGAGGCCCACGCCGCTGCCCTCCCGCCCGCCGAGCGCCGCGTGGCCGAGATCGTGGCTGGCCGACCCCGGCCTGGCCAGCTTCGCCACGGTGGCCGAGCTCGGACGGCGGGCCGGCACCAGCGGCGCCACCGTCGTGCGCCTGGCCGACCGGCTGGGGTACGACGGCTGGGTCGGTCTGCAGGCCGTGGCCCGGGCCGAGCTCGACGAGCAGCTGCGCCCGGCCACCGAGCGCATCCGAGAGGTGGGCCGCCGGCGACGTGCTGGAGCAGACGGCGGCCCGAGAGGCGGACAACGTCCACCGCACCTTGGCCGCCGTCGACCGGGCCGCCTTCGATGCAGCTGTGAGCCAGGTGGCCGACCCGAAGCGCGCCGTCTTCGTGCTGGCTGGCGACGCCGAGGCCGGCATCGGCCTGTTCCTTGCCGACGCCCTCGACCTCCTTCGTCCCGGTGTGTCGCGGGTGAGCGGCTCCCCCACCGAGGTGGCCCGGCGTCTCGCTCACACCCGGCGGGGGGACGTCGTCGTCGCCGTCGACCTGCGCCGCTACGAGCGCTGGGTCCTCGATGCCGCCAGCCTGGCGGCTCGATGCCGGAGCGACCGTGATCGCAGTCACCGACTCGGTGCTCTCACCCTTGGCCCAGCAGGCGTCCGCCAGCTTCGTCGTCACCGCCGAAGGGGCCGGCCCCTTCGACAGCCACGTGGGCACCCTCGCCCTCGTCAACGCCCTCGCGTCAGGAGTGGCCCGCCAGATCCGCCGGCCCGCCGCCCGGCGCCTCGATCAGGTCGAGAAGGCCTGGCAGTCCACCAAGGCCCTCACCTGAGCTGCGTCCGCGATTCCGGTCGCGCCAGTGGTTGCTGAGCAACCAAAAGCGCGACCAGACCGGACGGCGGGTCAGCTGAACTCGGGAGCGCGCTTCTCGAAGTAGGCCATGGTGGCCTCGACCTGGTTGGGGCTGCCGATGAGCGAGCCCATCGTCACCCTCTCGTCCAGGAGCTGCTCGGCCACCGGGCGGGTGCCGGACAGGTTGAGGAGGCGCTTGCCCTCCCGCAGTGCGTCGGGGCTCTTGCCGGCCAGGTCGGCGGCCAGCTCCATCGCCGCCGCACGTGGGTCGTCGGCCACCCGAGTGGCCAGTCCCAGGGCCACGGCCTCGGTGCCCGAGACCATGCGGCCGGTGAAGGTCAGCTCCTTGGCCACGTCGAGGCCGACGAGCTTCGGGAGCATCACGGTGCCCGTCATGTCGGGGATCAGGCCCCAGCGCGACCTCGAGGACCGAGAGCTTGGCGTCGGGCGCCACGATGCGGATGTCCGCCCCGAGGGCGATCTGCAGGCCTCCGCCCAGGGCCGGCCCGTGGATGGCGGCGATCACGGGGACCTCGAGCTCCTGCCACACCCAGCACGCCTGCTGACCCAGATGGGTGATGCGGCCGTCGGTCTGCCCGATGGCGCCGAGTGACCCGCCATCCTCCGCCGGAGAGGCCGACTCGCCCGCCTCGGTCCCTCCGGCCATGGCCTGGAAGCTGCTGAAGTCGAGCCCGGCGCAGAAGCCGCGCCCCTCTCCCGACAGCACCACGACGCGGCACCGAGCGATCGCCCTTCAGTGCCTCCCCGGCGTCCGACGATGGCCCTGAACATGGCGCCGTCGAGGGCGTTGATCTTGTCGGGTCGGTTGAGTCGGACGTCGGCGATGCCGTTGTTGATGGCGATGGAGATGCGGTCAGACATCGGCCCAGCATGGCAGGGGGTTCCCTGCGGTGGTGGCTGCGGGGCACACTTGTGCCCCCACGCGCCGGGACAGCCGGGGCGGGCGAACCACCACCACACCGCTGTGCAACCGACCCTCCGCATCCGCCTCCGACGGCGCGCCCTCGCGGGCCCGCTCGCCCTCGCCTGCTCGCTGGCCGTGCTCACCCCGGCGGGCGCGGCACCCCGGCCCGAGGGCCCGACCGCGGCGACAGCAGTGGCCGCCACCCTTGCCCTGGCCCAGCCCTCCCCGGCTCTGCCCGGTCTGCCGTCGGTCTCCGTCGAGCTGGCGACGGTCGCAGTCGACAGCGCCGCCTTCCGCCGGGCCCGGGCCAGCTACGAGGGAGCAGCCGGGGCCTTGGCCGAGCGCCAGGCCCAGCGCGTCGCCCTCGATCGATCCCTGACCGAGGTCCGCGGCCAGGTCGCCCGGGTCCAGGCTGAGCTCACCGCGGCTCGAGCCCGCCGGGCCAGCGTGGCCGCCCGACTCGACGACGTGTCCGACGCCATCGCCGACCTCGGGGTGGCTCTCTTCCTGTCGGGCGGCGGCGCGGCCCGGATCGATGCCGCCCTCACCGCTGACCAGCCCTCGATCAACGACACCGACCGCCGTCACGTGCTCGGCGACGCGTCGCTCGACGTGCTCCTGGCCGAGCAACGGGCCTACAAGATCCGCTTCGACGACGCCCAGGCTCGGATCGACGAGGCGGTCGCCCTCCTGGCCGAGCTCGAGGCCCGACAGGCCGACCTCAGGGCGGCGCGTCCCGAGGCGGCCCACGCCGAGGCCATCAGCGCCCCCGACGTGGCCGAGGAGCGGGTGGCCTACGAGGAGGCCCGCGTGCTCGCTCCCGTGACGGGCGTCGAGTTCCCTCTCGTCGCCCTCGACGCGTACTACCGAGCCGCCCGCTCCAGCGAGCGAGAGGATCCGGCCTGCGGCGTGCGCTGGTGGGCCATCGCCGGGATCTCCCGGGTCGAGGGGCACCACGGCACCTACGGCGGTGCCGCCCTCGACGCCAAGGGGGACGCCACGAAGCGCATCATCGGGATCCAGCTCAACGGCACGCGCTACACACGCGTGCCATCGGCGACTCCGACGGTGGCGCTCTCGACGGCGACCCCGTCTACGACCGTGCCGTCGGCCCGATGCAGTTCATACCGCAGACGTGGTCGCGGTTCGCGGCCGACGGCAACGGCGACGGCACGGCCACCCCCTTCAACCTCTATGACGCCACCCTCGCTGCAGCCCGCTACCTCTGCCGGGCCAGCAAGGGGCTGCAGGACGAGCCGGGCCTTCGCACGGCCTACTTCTCCTACAACCACTCCCTGGACTACGTGGAGCGAGTGCTGTCCTTCGCCCGCCTCTACGAGCACGCCGTCGAGGTCCCCGACCGGGCTGATTGACCCCGGGGCCGGCCTGGCCCGGGCGGTTCGCGGCATATGGCCGGGAACGTCCTGACCCGTGGGTCAAGAAATGTGCCGGAGGTTGTTGACAGGGTGACAACAGCGCTCCTACGGTCGCCCGGAACCGGTGTGACCGGCGTCACCGGGCCTGACTTCCTGTCGAAGTCGTCCACCACCACGCCGAGACGGGGGACACCGTGAAGGACAAGCACGTCCGCACACACTGGTATCGATTCCTGGCTCTCTTCCTGGGCCTCGCCCTCACCGCCGCGGCCTGCGGCAGTGACGACGAGGAGCCCAACGCCGGCGGCACCGACGACGCCGACGAGACCACCACCACGGCCGCTCCGGAGGGCACCCCCGTCAAGGGCGGCGAGCTCATCTTCGGCACGGAGTCCGACGTCGCCACGCTCGACGTGGGCGCCGCCGCCCAGCCCTCGGACAAGGTCATCACGCTCGGCGTCTACGACCCGCTGACCACCTGGACGGACGGCGAGCTCGTGCCCTACCTGGCCGAGTCCGTCGAGTCCAGCGACGACCTCGCCACCTACGACGATGACGCTCCGCTCGGGCGTCACGTTCCACGACGGCACCCCCCTGAACGCCGACTCGGTCGTCAAGCACTTCGACCGCATGAAGGACCCGGCCACGGGCTGCCCGTGCCAGGCCACGGCGAACAACGTCGAGAGCATCGACACGCCTGACGGTCCGGAGGGCCTCACCCTCGTGTTCAACCTGGCCACGCCGAGCGTCGCCTTCCCGAACGACATCGCTGGCTCCCTCGGCTACATCCCGTCCCCCACCGCTGTCGCCGCGGCTCGGCGCCGACTTCAAGAACCAGCCCGTCGGCACCGGCCCGTTCCGCCTCACCGAGTTCACCCCCGGCGAGCGCGTCGTGCTCGAGGCCTACGAGGGCTACTGGCAGACAGGACGAGAACGGCATCCAGCTGCCCTACCTCGACAAGCTGACCGTCGTGCCGATCCCCGACAGCGGCCAGCGCGTCGCCGCGCTCGAGTCTGGCGACATCGACATCTTCCAGACCGCCGACTCGGCCACTGTCGCGACCGTCCGAGGAGCAGGGCTTCGCCGTCCAGAAGATCAGCGGGTCGAGCTCCACCATCCTGCTGATGAACAACGCCAAGCCCCCGTTCGACGACGTGCGGGCCCGCCAGGCCGTGGCCTACGCCATCAACAAGGACGTCATCAACGAGCGCGTCTACGACGGCGTGCGCGTGCCGTCCTACTCGGGCTTCGCCCCCGACTCGCAGTACTACAACCCGGACGCCGGCACGCCCACAGTACGACCCGGACAAGGCGGCCGCTCTGGTCGAGGAGCTGGGCGGGCTGAAGTTCAGCATCGTCTGCATCCCGACCCCGGAGGCCGACGCGCATCCTGCAGCTCGTCAAGCAGATGGGCGAGCAGGTCGGCATGGAGATCACGCTCGAGACCCAGGAGCAGGGCGCGTTCGTGAACCGCATGTTCTCGAAGTCGGGCGACTACACCGGCGCCTGCTTCCGGAGCAGCCACTTCATCGAGCCCGACGCCATCCGTCCCGGCCTCACCACCGACGACCCGGGCAACCTCGTCTTCTACAGCAACCCCGAGGTGGACGAGCTGCTCGACCAGGCCCGCCAGACCGCCGACGTCGACGAGCGCAAGGCGATCTACGACGAGGTCCAGAAGATCACCGGCGAAGAGGTGCCGCTGATCACCACGCTCTACGACCTGTTCGGCAACGTCTACGACGCCGACAAGGTGGGCCCGCCGCCTCCCGGCGAGGCCAACTCGCTCGGCGCCATCAAGCCCGGCTTCCTCTACGCGGCCGGCGGCTGACGGCTCCGGCCGTCAACTGATCGAGACCGAAGGGTCGGGGATCACCTAGATGCGGACCGTCCGAACGGTGCTGGAGCGGCTGTCCAAGCTGCTCGGCGTGGTGCTGATCGTGAGCTTCCTCACGTTCCTGCTCACGAAGCTCCTGCCCGGCAACCCCGTCAACGTGATCCTCGGCCCGGAGGCCTCGAACCCCGAGTCCTGCGCGGCCGTCGAGCGTGAGCTCGGCCTCGACAAGCCGTTCTTCGAGCAGTACCTCAGCTACATCGGCGGGGTCGTCACCGACTTCGACCTGGGGCGGGCCTACTCCAGCAACTTCGAGGTGAAGGAGCTGCTCGGCAGCCGCCTGCCGGCCACGATCGAGCTGATGCTCCTGGCCCAGCTCATCTCGCTGCTCATCTCGGTGCCCCTGGCCATGTTCAGCGCCTACCGGGCCAACTCGACGGCCGACAAGGCCATCACCGCGAGCGCCTTCGGGCTCATCTCGCTCCCGAGCTTCGCCATGGCCGTGTTCCTCGTCTACCTGTTCTCGTTGCAGCTGGGCTGGTTCCCCGCCGTCGGCTACGACCGGCTCACCGGGCCCGACGGGGTCGGAGCCAACCTGAAGTCGATCGCGCTGCCCGTGACGGTGCTCGTCGCCGGCCTGACCGCCGTCTACACGCGAGTCCTGCGCAGCGACCTGATCGCCACCCTGCAGGAGGACTTCATCCTCATGGCCCGCTCGAAGGGCCTGCCCACCTGGCACATCCTCCTGCGCCACGCCCTGCGCCCGTCATCGTTCTCGCTGCTCACCGTGTTCGGCATCAACTTCGGCACGCTCATCGGAGGCTCCGTCATCGTCGAGTACTTCTTCGTCGATCCCCGGGCGTGGGCGGCCTGGCCGTCGAGTCGATCGGCAAGCGCGACTACCTCGCCGTGCAGGGCGTGGTGCTCGTGATCGCCATCGCCTTCGTGGTCGTCAACTTCCTGGTCGACATCCTCTACTCCGTGCTCGACCCGCGGGTCCGGCGGGCAGGGGCCCGATGAGCGACGCCGACTCGTGGCCACTGCGCACCGACCCGTTGCCGGCCGCGGAAGATGCTCCTGAGACCAACGGCGCGAGGCGTCTGCGGCGGCAAGCTCGGGATCGGCGGCTGGCTCTGCGCTCGTCTGGCTGGTGATCGTGATCAGCCGGCCGCGCTCCTGGCGCCCTGGCTCCCGATCGACGACCCCGGCATGACCGACTTCGCGGTCCTCACCAACAACGCTCCGCCGGGCACCGGCGGGCACCTCCTCGGCACCGATCAGAACGGCTTCGACATCTTCTCCCGGCTCATCTGGGGCGGGCGGGTGTCGCTCGTCGTCGCCGTCGGCGTGCTCGCCATCGGCATGATCGTCGGGCGGCCGCATCGGCCTGCTCGCCGGCTTCTTCCGGGGCCGGGTCGAGACGCGTCCTCATGGCCATCGTCGACATCTTCCTGGCCTTCCCCGCGCTCATCCTGCTCATCGCCATCGTCGCCTTCCTCGGCGCCGACCTGAAGAACGTCGTCATCGGCATCGCGCTCGTGTCGATCCCCGCGTTCGCCCGGATCGCCCGGGCCACCACGCTCACCTTCTCCCAGCGCGAGTTCGTCGCTCGCGGCCCGGGCCGCCGGGGCCAGCAACGGCCGCATCCTCGTCCGCGAGATCCTGCCCAACGTGGTGCTGCCCGCTGCTCGCCGTTCGGGCTGCTCGTGGTCGGCCATCGCCATCGTGGCCGAGGGCAGCCTGGCCTTCCTCGGCCTCACGTCGCAGGAGACGATCAGCTGGGGCGGCATGATCAACGGCGGTCGCCGACCGCCTCCAGCAGGACGAACGTCGCCCACGTCGCCATGATCCCGGCCTTCGTGATGTTCCTCACCGTCCTGTCGCGTCAACTTCCTCGGCGACCGCTTCCGAGCAGCCTTCGACGTCAAGGAGGCTGCGCTGTGAGCGCAGCCTCGCACGGCCCGTCGGGTCCTCACCCCGGCCGCCCACGACAGGCGCCGCTGCTCGAGGTCGAGGACCTCCGCACCCACTTCCGCACCGCCGGCGGGCGCGGTGCGGGCCGTCGACGGCGTGTCGCTTCACCCTCGAGCGGGGCCAGACCCTCGGCATCGTCGGCGAGTCGGGCTCGGGCAAGACCGTGCTGTCCCGCTCGATCATGGGCCTGCTCCCCGCCCGCAACGTCGTGCGCGCCGGGTCAGCGTCCGCTACGAGGGCCAGCGAGCTCGTCGGCGCTCGGCCAAGCAGCCATGCGCGGCGCTCTGGGGCACCGAGATGGCGATGGTCTTCCAGGACCCGATGACCTCGCTCAACCCGGTCATGAAGATCGGCCGCCAGATCACCGAGTCGCTGCGCTACCACCTCGACATGCCGAAGGACGAGGCCGAGCAGCACGGCGCTCGCAGCTGCTCGACTCGGTCGGCATCCCCGAGCCCGAGCGCCGGCTCGAAGCAGTACCCCCACGAGCTCTCGGGCGGCATGCGCCAGCGCGTCACGATCGCCATCGCCCTGGCCTGCGGCCCCAAGCTGCTCTTCGCCGACGAGCCCACCACCGCCCTCGACGTCACCGTGCAGGCCCAGATCCTCGACCTGCTCGACGCGCAGCAGCGCGAGCGGCACATGGCCATGATCCTCGTCACCCACGACCTCGGCGTCGTGGCCGGCCGGGCCGACGAGATCGCCGTGATGTACGCCGGCCAGATCGTCGAGAAGGCGCCGACCCGGTCGCTGTTCGCCGACGTGCGCATGCCCTACACCGAGGCGCTGCTCCAGTCGATCCCGAAGCTCGAGCAGCCGAGCCACACCCGGCTCGCAGATCATCGGCGGCCGCCCGCCGGACCTCGTCAACCCGCCGCACGGGCTGCCGCTTCGCGCCCCGCTGCCCGTACGCCCAGCCGAAGTGCCTCGACGGAGGAGCCGCCGCTCGTCGAGGCCGAGACGCCCGGGCACCACTACCGCTGCTGGTTCCCGGTCGGCACCGAGGCCGGCCGCGAGGCCCTCGACCGCAACCTGGCCCGCCACGTGCCCGCCGCCGAGGCCGCCGTGACCGGCGACTCGAGCGCCGCCGCCGCGGTCGAGCCGCTGCGCTCAGCCGACGCCGGGAGCGACGCCTGATGGCCGGCACCGGCACCGCCCACCTGCGCGACGCAGCGACGACGTCCTGCTGCGCGTCGAGGACCTCGTGGTCGAGTTCCCGCCGGTCGGCGGCCGGACGGTCCACGCCGTCTCCGGCATCAGCCTCGACGTCCGCGAGGGCGAGACGCTCGGCCTCGTCGGCGAGTCGGGCTGCGGCAAGTCGACGACCGGCCGGGCGATCATGCAGCTCCCGCCGCCCACCAGCGGGCCGGGTGCTGTTCGAGGGCGCACGACCTCACCGTCGCTGAGCGGCCAGCGAGCTGCGCGAGGTCCGCACCCGGCTGCAGATGATCTTCCAGGACCCGATCTCGTCGCTGAACCCGCGCCGCAAGGTCGAGGACATCGTCGCCGAGCCGCTCCGCATCTGGAAGCGCGGCACCGAGGACGAGCAGCAAGGCCCGGGTCGACGAGGTGCTCGACGCCGTCGGCCTCGACCCCGACGGTGGCCGCGGACAAGCGCCCCCACCAGTTCTCCGGTGGCCAGTGCCAGCGCATCTCGCATCGCCCGGGTCGCTCGTGCTCGACCCGAAGCTGATCATCTGCGACGAGCCGGTCTCGGCCCTCGACGTGTCGGTGCAGGCCCAGATCCTCAACCTGCTCGAGGACATGAAGGCCCGCTACGGGCTCACGCTGTGTTCATCGCCCACGACCTCGCCGTGGTGAAGAACGTCAGCGACCGGGTGGCGGTGATGTACCTCGGCAAGATCTGCGAGGTCGGCCGCCCGACGACCTCTACGCCACGCCCGGCGCACCCGTACACCGCGGCGCTGCTGCGCTCGATCCCGGTGCCCGACCCGACGGTCGCCGCCGGTGCGCGACCGGGCTGCTGGCGGGCGAGCTCCCGTCGCCGGTCGACCCGCCCAGCGGGTGCCGGTTCCGCACCCGCTGCCCGCGGCGCCGCAGGAGCGCTGCGCGCATCGAGGAGCCGCAGGTGCGGGCCGTCGGCGACGGCCACTTCGTGGCCTGCCACTTCCCCGTCGACCGGGTCCCCCGGCGCCACCCGTCCGACGTTCCTGTCGCCGTCGCCGGCGCCATCGGCTGACCGCCCCGATGAGCCGGCGGACGGTGACAGGCCAGCAAGTCCCAGCTGCGCCTCGATCCGGTCACCCGCCGCGCGCTGCTCGTCGAGGCGGCCGCCGAGGTGTTCCGAGGCCGCGACCCGGGCGAGGTCACCTTCGAGGAGGTCGCCGACGCCGCCGGCGTCTCCCGCTCGCTCGTCTACGCCTACTTCGGTGACCGGGGCGGGCTCATCGCCGCCGTGTACCTGCACAACCTCGAGCAGCTCGACGCGGAGCTGGGCCGGGCCCTCGACGAGCGGCTCCCCGACGAGGTGCGCCTCCGCCGCATCATCCGCCGCTACCTGCGTGTTCGCCCGGGACAACCAGGCGTCCTGGAACCTCATGGCCGCGGCCGGGGCCCTCCAGCACCCCGCCATCCAGGGTGCTCGCCGGGCCCGCATCGAGCGCATCGCCAGCGCGTGGGCGCGACGAGCCCGCGGCCCGCCTCATCGCCCGGGCCGTCGTCGGGCTCCTCGAGGCCGGCGCCCAGGACTGGGTCGACTACCGCGACTGTGGCCTCGAGCGGGCCACCGACGTGCTCCTCGCCGTCCTCTGGCAGGGCCTCTCAGGCCTGCGCGAGCGCGGCATCCTCGTCGCGTCCAGACCTCCCAGCTCTGTGCGCACCCAGCACCGGCATCCGGTGCTGGGTGCGCACAGACGAGGGCGCTCTAGATGCCGAGGTCGGCGGTGGAGACGGCCTCGATGGCGCTCGGGTGCCCCGTGAGCTCGACCTGGGCGGCGTCCCGACGGCCCTGCAGGTAGAGGACCAGCTCGAGCGGGATCGCCCGACGATCGTGGCCTCCGGGCCCTTGCCGACGGTGATCTCTGCGCCGTCGGAGCGCTGCGAGGCTGCACCGCGGGCGCCCGTGACCTTGCGGAGCATGAGGCGGGCCGCGGCGCGGAGCAGGCCCCACAGCTCGTCCTGGAGGTCGGGCCGGTCGGTGCGGGGCCCGAGGCCGTTGGCCCGGCGCACGTCCTCGTGGTGGACGACGTACTCGTTCAGGTTCAGGTACGTGCGCACGCCGGGGACGGCGAAGGGCCCGAGCGGCGGACCGTTGCGCACCTGCTCGACGAGCGTGTCGTAGCCCCGGTCCATGGCCTTGGTCGTGAGCCCGGTCGAGGCAGGCCCTCGAAGCGGCCTCCGAGCACGATGCCGGGCGCAGAGCGCGGGTCGCGCTCCCGCACCACGAGGTGGGCGGCCAGGTCGACGGTGGTCCACCCCTCGCACAGGGTGGGAGCGTCGGGGCCGAGCTCCTCGAACAGGTCGCACAGCTCGCGGCGCTCACGGGCGTCAAGGGGTTCGGGCACGACGGGTAGCGTAGGACCCCATGGCATCCGCGACCCCACCCCCTTCGAGATCGATCCCGCCGCCACGCTTCGAGGTCACCATCGGCACCGACAAGGGCGACATCGTCATGCTCCTCGACGCCGGCTGGCCCCGAACACCGTCAACAACTTCGTGGTCCAGGCCCGCAAGGGGTTCTACGACGGCCTCACCTTCCACCGGGTCGTGCCCGGCTTCGTGATCCAGGGCGGCGACCCCGAGGGCAGCGGGCGAGGCGGCCCCGGCTACAAGTTCGCCGACGAGCCCGTGCAGGGCGCCTACACGCTCGGTGCGGTGGCCATGGCCAACGCCGGCCCCGACACCAACGGCTCCCAGTTCTTCATCTGCATCGAGGACTGCCAGGACAAGCTGCAGCCGCTCTACAACCTCTTCGGCTACGTCACCTCCGGCATCGAGGTCGCCCAGGCCATCGCCGTGGGCGACAAGATGAACACGGTCACCGTCACCGAGGAGCCGGCTGGCTGATCGGGCCGCCCCGCTGCCCATGGCCGTCCTGGAGGTCCCCGAGGACCTGAACCTCGCCGCGGTCCACGAAGCCATCGCGGCCGTCGTCCCCGACCGCGAGTGCATCGTCTGGCGCGACCGACGCCTCACCTGGGCCGAGGTCACCGACCGCAGCCGCCGCCTGGCTGCGGTCCTGGGTGGAGCAGGGCTGGGCATCCACGGCCCGCTCGAGCGGCTGCGCACCGTGGGAGTCACCGCACGACCACGTCGCCCTGTACCTCCACAACGGCAACGAGTACCTCGAGGGCCTGCTCGGCGCGGCGAAGGCCCGTTGCGTCGGCGTCAACATCAACTACCGGTACGTCGCCGAGGAGCTCGCGCTACGTGCTGGCCGACAGCGGCGGCGCGGGCGATCGTGTACCACGGCGCCTTCGCGGCGACGCTCGGCCGAGGTGCTCCCGTCGCTCCCGGAGCTGCGTCTGCTCCTCCAGGTCGACGACGGCACAGGCACCGAGCTCCTTCCCGGGGCCGTCGCCTACGAGGAGGCGCTGGCCGCGGCGAGCCCGGTGGCGCCGACCGGGCTGTCGCCGGACGATCTCTACATCCTCTACACCGGCGGCACGACGGGCATGCCCGAAGGGCGTGCTCTGGCGGCAGGCCGACTTCCTCGCAGCCTGTCTCGGCATCGCGGCGACCACCGACGAGCTCGTCGGAGCCGCGCCCAGCGTCGACGCTGCGCGCCCTCGCCGCCCCCCCGTTCATGCACGGCGCCGCCCACTGGAACGCCCTCAGCGCGTGGCTGGCCGGCGGCACGGTGGTCATCCAGGACGACCCGACCCGACTCGACCCGGCCGACCTGCTCGCCACGATCGAGCGGGAGCAGGTGACGTCGCTGCTCATCGTGGGCGACGCCTTCGCCCGGCCGCTCGTCGACGCGCTCCGGCAGGGCGGCCACGACGCCAGCGGCCTGCGCTTCCTGCTCACCGGCGGGGCGGTGCTGTCGGCTGCGTGAAGGACGAGCTGCTCGACCTCGCTGCCTCAGCTGCGATCGTCGACGTGCTCGGCTCCTCCGAGACCGGGCGCCAGGGCGTGCAGCGGTCGGACCGCAGTCGGGAGAGCGACGGCCGGCTTCGTCCGTTCGCCCACCGCCGTACGTGCTCTCGGAGGACCTCACCCACCTCCTCGAGCCCGGCGACGCGGCGCTCGGGTGGCTGGCCCAGACGGGGCGGGTGCCGCTCGGCTACCTGGGTGACCCGGACAAGACGGCGCGCACCTTCCCGATCGTCGGACGGCGTTCGCCATGCCGTGGCCGGTGACCGGGCCCGGCTCCAAGCCGACGGGGGGATCGAGCTGCACGGTCGCGACTCCGTCACGATCAACACCGGCGGCGAGAAGGTGTTCGCCGAGGAGGTGGAGGAGGCCCTCAAGCGCCACCCCGCCGTGTTCGACGCCGTCGTGGTGGGGCGGCCCAGCGAGCGCTGGGGCCAGGAGGTCGTCGGGGTCGTCCAGCTCCGGCCGGACAACGCCGACCCGAGCGACGACGACCTGCGCGCCGCCGCCGCGCCACACCTGGCCCGGTACAAGCTTCCGAAGGCGTTCGTGCGTGTGCCCGAGGTCGAGCGCAGCCCGAGCGGCAAGCCCGACTACCGCTGGGCCGCCGCCGTCGCCGCCGAGGTCTGACCGCCGCCGGGCCGGCCTGGGGTTTGTCCGCCGATCGAGGTGCCTCGTAGCGTCGTGCCCCCATGGCGCGGCGCACGATCATCATCCCGTTCGCCATCGACCTGCGTCGATCCCTCAAGAGCCTGCGCCTCGGCAAGCACGACCCGACGATCCATCTGGCGCCCACCGCCGTCAGCGTCGCCATGCGCACGCCTGAGGGCCCCGCGTCCCTGCGCGCCCAGGTCTCCGGCGATCGGTTCGAGGTCGAGACCTGGGGCGATGGCGCCGATTGGGCCGCCGAGTCGGCACCGGGCCTGCTCGGCTGCCTCGACGACCGATCTGGGTTCGATCCCCAGGACCCGGTGGTGCGCCGGATGCACAGGGAGGGCGACGGCCTCCGGCTCCCGCGCACCGGCCGAGTCCTGGACGCGCTGATCCCGGCTGTGCTCAGCCAGCGGGTCACCGGCTTCGAGGCCAAGCGGTCCTTCCGGCTCCTGATCGAGCGCTGGGGAGAGCCGGCGCCGGGGCCGACGGGCCTGCTCCTCGCCCCCCAGCCCGGGACCGTCGCCGAGCTCGGCTACTACGACCTGCACGTCATCGGGGTGGAGAAGAAGCGGGCCGACGCCCTCCAGCGCGTCTGCGCCCACGCCAACCGCCTGGAGCAGGTCGTCGTCCACGCACCCGAGCAGCTCCGCGACCGACTGGAGGCGCTGGCCGGGATCGGACGGTGGACCTCCGCCGAGGTGGCTCGCGTGGCCCTGGGCGACGCCGACGCCGTCAGCGTGGGCGACTACCACCTCAAGCACCTCGTGGCCTGGGCGCTGGCCGAGGAGCCCCGCGGCACCGACGACCGCATGCTCGAGCTGCTCGAGCCCTACCGGGGCCACCGGGGCCGGGTCTGCACGCTGCTCGAGTCGTCCGGTCTCACCGCACCCAGGTACGGGCCGCGCCAGCGCATCCAGCCCATCGCCGAGCGCTGACCGGCAGCTCGGGGCCTCGGTCGCAGCTGCTCAGTCGTCCTTGAGGGCGACGGCGTTGGGCGTGACGTGCATGGCGGGCTCGAAGGCTCGTCCTCTCGACGTCGCGTGCCTCACCGCCGAGGGTGGCCCGGAGCTGGTCGCGGCAGGGTGGGCAGGGCCCGTAGAACCGCTCGTCGACGGGTTCGTTGCAGCGGGGGCAGGTGAACGGCATGCGGTCCAGGCTCGCACGCCACAGGTAGGTTCGTCAGCCATGCCCGACCAGCCGTCGACTCGAGCCGTCCGCTGGCGGGACCACTGGCCGGCCGCCGTCGTGGCGGTGGTGGCCGCCCTGGTTGCCCTCTGGGCCCGTCACCGCCTGTTCCCTGCCTACTCCTGGAACCGGGACGAGCCCGTCTACCTCTGGCACGTCGACTGCCCTCCGGGCCGGGCACCTCACGCCCCCCGACGGCGGCTTCCCGACGCTGTTCCAGCCGTGGCTCTCGGCCCGTGGTGACGGCGTCTTCTTCAGCCAGTACACCCTCGGGTGGCCGCTCGTGCTCCTCGCCGCGGCTGTGCTCACCGGGTCGGCGGGCAACGCCCTGCTGCTCGGCGCGGCCGTCTGCGTGATCGGCGTCTACGCCATCGCGTACGAGCTCTGGCACGACCGCCGGGTGGCCACGGTGGGTGCCGCGCTGATGGTCGCATCGCCGATCCTCGCCATCCAGGGCGGGGCCTATCTGAGCTACCTGTTCACGCTGGGTCTGGGCTTGCTCTTCGGCGCGCTGCTCCTGTCGGGCACCCGCCTCGGGTCGACGCCCCGGGTCGTGGTCGCCGGCCTGCTGCTGGGCTGGATCTTCATGACCCGCCCGTACGACGCCGTCCTGTGGGGCACCGCCTTCGCCGGCTACGCCGCCATCCGGGACCGCCATCGGCTGCGCGACCTGTTGCGCCCGTTCCTCGTGTGCGGCGCGGCGCTGCTGCCGCTCGTCGTCGCCACGCTCGTCTACAACCGCTACGTCACCGGCAAGCTGCTCGAGTTCCCGATCACCGCCGCCGACCCGCTCGACTCCTTCGGCTTCGGCCGCAAGCGCCTGATGCCCACCTTCGGGACCGTGGACTACGGCCTCGGCAAGGCCGTCCGGGGCACGGCCAAGAACGCGTTCGTGCTCCCGTGGTTCCTCGTCGGCAGCTACGTGGGCCTGCTCGCCGCCCTCGTCGGGCTGTGGCAGCGACGCGAGGAGGGGACCACGCTCGCCCTCCTGCTCATGACCCTGGTGTTCCCCGCTCGGCTACTTCGTGTTCTGGGGCAACTACCTGTCCTCCCTCGCGTCACGGATCAGCGGACCCATCTACTTCGTGCCCCTCTACGCACCGATCTGCCTGCTGATCGCCACCGTCCTGGTGCGCTGGTGGGCGGACCGGCGCCGGCTGGCCCTCGGCCTGCTCGCCCTTCTCGTCGTCGGCACCGTGCCCGCGGCCATCAGCCGCTTCGAGGTGAACCGCGACATCAGCGTCCGCCAGGAGCCGTGGCGCACGAGCGTCGACGGCATCGAGGGCCAGGCGCTGGTCTTCGTGTCGGACACGTCGCCCTACCTGCTCTACCTGAACCCGTTCGCCTCCAACGGCCCGGAGCTGGACGACCGGATCGCTGTACGCGGCCGACGCCGGCTACCGGATGCTCGACCTGATCGCCGACGATGCCCGAGCGCACGCCGTACCTCCAGCGAGGGTCCGTGGCGTCACAGGAGCTCGGGCCGCGGGAGGACCCGTACGACCTCCTGGTCGAGGTCACGCCCATGGAGGTCCGGCGGGCCGGCGAGCTCGACCTGGAGGTGACGATCATCCCGCCCGAGGACGCCAGGTACGCCTCGGTGCGCATCCAGACGGGGAAGTCCGACGTCGTCTACAGCCGGCCGCTCACCGACCTGCGGGGCAGCGTCGTGGAGACCTTCAAGCTCGATGAGGACGACACAGCCGGCACGCTCCGCCTCGACGACGACCAGCGGGACGATCACGGTCACGGTCGGCTACGGCCGCACGAGCCAGGAGGCCGCCGGCTCCCCCCTCGTCCGCCAGCAGATCCACTACCGGGTTGCGAGCGGCAGATCGAGGCCCTCCTGCCCGCTCAGGCCTACCGCAACGAGCGGGTCGGCACGCGACCGCCAGTGGCGCCACGCCGTCGGGTTCGTAGAGCTCCGCGCCACTCTCCGCTAGCAGGTGCCCGTGAGCCGCCCCGTCGAGGTTGGGGGCATGACAGTCCCTGCGAGGGACCGTGGTGCCCCGAACCCGTCCCCGGATGGAGGTTGGGGGCATGACGGTCCACATGGGGGACCCTGGTGCCCCGAACCTCAGCAGGGAAGGGCCAGGGACCGTCGCCTCGTCGTCGCTTGCGGGCTCGAACTGCGTGCGGTGGGTGGCCGCCCCTCGGTTCCCCGGTCGCCGCTGTCCTTCGCGCCCTTGGGGTCGACCTCTCGTGATCCTGCCCGAGGGGCTGGATCACGGGTCGGGTTGGGCACTGCTCGTCGCCTCGAGGAGGAGGTCGGCGGCGAGGGCCGCCACGGCCAGCCAGGCGAGGGCCGGACGGCCGTCCGAGCGGCTGACGATGAGCGCCGCCGGTGCCGCGGCCACCAGGAGCAGGCGGCCGCGAGGGACCACGCCGGCTGCGAGCGTGAGCAGCCCGGCGAGCGCAGCCACGTTCCTCGTCGCCACCGCGTAGGTGCCGACCCCGACGGTGGCCGCGACGAGCCCAGCCCGCATGAGACCAGGACGGTCTGAGGCCCACTCCAGGGTCGGAGGCGACTCGAGCCCAGCGGTCTCCCGACGAGATCTGAGCAGCAGCAGGGCGATGGCGACGAGCGTGATGCCGCTCACGGCCAGGCCGGCCCACACGAGGCGCTGCGGTTGCCAGCGGAGGTCGACGGCGAGCGTCCCCGGGCCCTTCGGGGTGACCAGCCAGCCGTTGGCGTAGCCGTCGACGAGCGTGCGCTCGCCCACCGTGGCGCCGTCGATCGTCGCCTCCCAGCCGTCGCTGTGGCTCTGAGCCGAGCACGAGCCAGAACGGCTCGCCGTCGGTCTCCACCTTCAGGTCGATCTCGCTGGAGCCCTCTCGCTGCACGACGACCTCGGCGCCCACGTCGTCAGCCGGCGTGCCGCGCGGAGCGATCGGAGCCGGGCCATCGTCGGGGCCCGACGACAGGACGAGGCGGTCCACGTTGATGCCGCTGACCGAGCCGGGCGCCACCTCGAGCACGTGGCTGCCCGCAGCCAGGACCACCGGAGCGCAGTGCTCGACCACGAACCGCAGCCCGTCCGGCACGAGCCGCACCGGCAGCGGCGATCCGTCCAACGTGATCAGGTCATCCCGACACGCGGCGTTCGCCGACCCGTCGCCGCCGGCGCCCGAGGCTGCTCCTGACCCGGCGTCACGTCCTCGCCGCCGCCGACAGGGCCGGCCACTGCTGTGAGGGCGAACGTGCGGGCGATCGGCAGGTCGAAGCGGCGGTCGAGGTGGGTCTCGTCGTCCCGGCGGTCTTGGCCTGGGCAGGTACAGGCGCTGCCGGGTGAGGACGATGTCGAGGCCGTGGCCGGCCAGGTCGGCACCGACCCGCGCCAGCAGGTCGACGGGCAGCCGCACCCGCTCGTCCAGCGTGAAGGACCCGAGGCGCACCTCGGCCAGGCCGACCGGTGAGGACCGGTGGCGCCGTGTCGTCCCTGGTGCCGTCACGAGCACCTCGACCTCCACCTCGCCCACCGGGCCCGCCGGCAGCGGCACGACCTGGCCCTCGGCCGTGAAGGACTCGGGACCCAGGTCGACGAGGATCGGCTCGCCGCCGTCGACCCGTACGGCCACCCGGGCCAGGGTGCGGCCCCCGTCGGGGCCGGCGGCTTGGACGAGGCGCAGCTCGTCGGTCTCGGCCGGCTGATCCAACGACGATCGTCAGGGTTTGCCCGCTCGGGTCGGCCCCGCCCACGCGCCAGGCCGTGGTGACGTCGTCGTCCACGGCGTGAGCGGCACGGTCCTCCGGGCGCTCGGGGCCGCCGGCCATGGACGCCGTGGCCCGACCGCCGACCTGCTCGACGACCGTCCGGGCGTCGTCGGTGGCCCCGGGGAACGGGTCGAGACGGAAGTCGTAGCCGGTGGGATCGGGCGCGATCTCCCCCGCCTGCTCCGTCGGCCCCCGGGTGTCGCGCAGCGAGTAGAACCAGGTCTGGATGCGACGGCGGTAGGTGTCGGTGAGCACGAGGTGGGCGCCCGGCGTCGAGCGCACCAGCGAGGGCGTCGTCGTCGAGCGGCCGGCGCGGAGAGCACGAGCGACCGAGCCGTCGAGCGAGTCCCGCGGCTGCCGCGTCGACGATGCCGTCGCCGTCGCCGGCCAGCACCACCGGCCCAGTCGCCGGCGCCGTCCGCACGATGGACCGAGGCCCGCCGCACGTCGAACAACGCCACCGAGGGCAGGTCGGGCTCCTCGCCGTCGCCTCCTGGGGGCCCGAACGTGGGCGGCGGCTCGAGGTCGGCGGGCACCGGTGAGGTGAGGTCGTGCCACAGCCCGAACGGCGGTGGCGTGTCGAAGCGCCCCTCCTGCTCGAGGTCGGCCCGCAGGGCGACGGTGCCGACCCCGAAGCAGGCGGGCGATCGGTGCCAGCGCGGCCGGTTCGAACACGCCGAGCTGCATCCGGCGGTCGAGGGCGGCGAGCAGGTCGGCGGTGCCGGCGGTGCCCGACGGCAGCACCTCGCGGGCCAGGTAGGGCCGGTCGATGAGGCTCGGGGTGATCGGGTCGACCGTGTTGCCCCACCGGTAGGCGGCGAAGCTCGAGCCGGGGATCTCGAGGACCCGGGTCGAGTGGTCGCCCGCGTCCATGGCCTCCGCCGTGGCCTCGTCCAGTACTCGGGGAGCTCCTCGGGTCGGGCCACGCCGTCGGAGAGGTACCCGCCCTGCCCCACCGGAAGCAGGGCCCCGAGCGGCCAGCACGGCGACGGCTGCCCCGCCCAGGCGCCGCCACGGCAGCGGGCGGCAGCGCGCCGACCGCCGCGGCCAGCAGACCGGCCAGGCCGAGGACGACGAGGGGCACGACCCGGGGGCTGTTGCGGAACGCCAGCCCGAGCGACGTGTCGCTGGTGAAGCGCTCCCACAACGAGCCGTAGGGGCTCGGAGTCGTCGACCGGCCAGGCGCCGACAGCGATGACGGTGCCCACGACCACGAGCAGCCCGAAGTAGGCCCGGTGGGTCCAGCGCACGAGCAGCCCGGCCGCCAGGGCCACGACCGGCACCGCGTAGCTGAGGGCCACGACGATGCTGTTGGACGGCGTAGTCCGCGGCCTGGTCGATGCGAGTAGCCCGTGCGGTCGCGGCCGTAGAAGAACCAGTTGCCGATGCCGCGCAGCACGTCGCCCGGGCTCGACGCGTCGGCGACCGTCGCGCACGTTCTCGGTGAGCTGCAGCACCGGCAGGCCGTATCGGGCCTGGATGCGCACCCCGACCAGCCACCAGACCGAGACGCCCGACGCTGAGGAGGGCGACGCGCGCCGCGGCAGCCACCACCTGAGCCGGCTTCCCGTGCGTCGAGCCAGCTCCAGCGCCAGCCACAGCAGCGGTCCGACCGCGACGAGGAGCAGGGAGGAGGCGTTCATGCCCCCGGCCAGCAGCAGGACGCCGGCGATGAGGGCGGGCGGCCGCCAGCCCCCGGCTGCGGGTGGCCCGCATCGTGAGGCCGACCAGCCACGGCAGCGCGGCCCAGGGCAGCAGCAGCACCGAGATCCGGGCCGTGAAGGCGAGCTGGTACGGGGTCAGCACGTACACGAGCGCCCCGGCCAGGGCGCCGGTCGGGCCCGTGCCGAGCTGACGGAAGAGCCAGCGGGCGCCGAGCACCGCGGCCAGCGAGATCGTGCCCCACCAGAGCCGCTGGGCGACCCAGTCGGGCACCCCGAGCTGGTCGCAGCACCCAGAACCACGGGCCCGTCGGGAACAGGTAGCCCAGGTTCTGGTGGGGCACCGTGCCCGCCCCCGACGTGCGGGTCCCACAGGTCGGCCGCCCGGGCGAGGAACCGCCCGGGATCGAGGTACAGGGCCTGCTTGCTGTCGGCGCTCACCTTCCCCGGTGACGACAGCAGGAACGGCACGTAGGCCAGCGCCGCCAGGGCCGTGAGCTCCATCTTGCTCCGGAGGCGCACGACGGGTCACCGTAGCGGGAGCACCGAGGGCGCCCGCTGATCCCTGGCCGCACCCCGGGCCGTCCCTACACTCGACCGGACCCCGCTCCCGACCGCCCGAAAGCCCTGCTCCTCGCATGACCGCCGCACCGACCGTCCCGCCGCAGACGGTGGCCCCACCCCGCCGCACACCCCGCTGGAGGCCCTGGCGACGTCGTCGTCATCGGCGCCGGCCCCGCCGGCCTCACCGCGGCCTACGAGCTCGGCAAGCGGGGGGACACGGCCACCGTGCTGGAGGCCGACGACGTCGTCGGCGGCATCAGCCGCACCGTCGTGGCCGACGGCTACCGCTTCGACATCGGCGGCCACCGCTTCTTCACGAAGGTGCCCGAGGTCGAGGCCCTGTGGCACGAGATCCTCCCCGACGAGGACTTCATGCTGCGGCCGCGGTCGAGTCGCATCTACTACCAGGGCAAGTTCTACGACTACCCGATCAACGTCGTGAACGCCCTGAAGAACCTCGGGCTGCTCGAGGCCGTTCGCTGCGGGCTCTCGTTCCTCTGGGTGCGGATCCGCCCGCCGAAGCGACCAGTCCACCCTCGAGGGCTACGTCGTCAAGAACTACGGCTGGCGGCTCTACCGGCACTTCTTCAAGACCTACAGCGAGAAGGTGTGGGGCGTTCCCACGTCGTCGATCTCGGCCGACTGGGGCGCCCAGCGCATCAAGGGCATGACGCTGTGGGGGGCGGTGTGGGAGCCGATGCGGGCCAAGCTGGCGCGGGGCGACGCGGGACAAGTCCAAGCAGGTCACCAGCCTCATCGAGCAGTTCCAGTACCCGAAGCACGGGCCCGGGATGATGTGGGAGCGCTGCCACGAGCTGGTCGAGGCCCAGGGCTCGAAGGTCGTGTTCAGGTCGAAGGTCTCTCGGATCGCCCACGCCGACGGGCGGGCCACCTCGGTCACCACCACCGACGCGTCCGGCGCGACACCACCATCCCTGCCGACCACGTCATCTCGTCGATGCCGTTCCCCGCCCTGCTGCGGGCCATGGACCCGCCCCCGCCGGCCGGTGTGCTCGCGGCCGCCGACGACCTCACGTTCCGTGACTTCCTGTCGGTCGCCCTCGTCGTGCCCGAGGAGAAGGTGGCGTGGGACGACAACTGGATCTACATCCACGATCCGGGCGTGAAGACGATGCGGGTGCAGAACTTCGGGTCGTGGTCGCCCCACATGGTGAAGGACGGCCGCAACGTGCTCGGCCTCGAGTACACGGTGCTCGAGGGCGACGAGTGGTGGACGGCCGAGCGACGACGACCTCATCGCCAAGGGCACGGCCGAGCTGGCGTCGCTCGGCCTGATGCACGTCGAGGACGTCGAGGCGGGCTACGTCGTGCGGATGCCGAAGGCGTATCCCGATCTACGACGAGGCCTACAAGGCCAACGTCGACGTCCTCCGGGCCTGGCTGGCCCAGCACACGCCGAACGTGCACCCGATCGGGCGCAACGGCATGCACCGGTACAACAACCAGGACCACTCGATGTTCACGGCCATGCTGACCGTGGAGAACCTCTACGGCGCCACCCACGACATCTGGGAGGTCAACGTCGAGGAGGAGTACCACGAGGAGTCGTCGTCCTCCGACAGCGGGACCAAGGGCACCGGGCGCGACGCTCCCATCCTCCCGAAGGCCACCCGCTAGAGCTCGGCGTCCACCGGTACGGCCAGCACTGCGGCTCGGGCACCGAGCCCGTCGAGCCGGTCCACCAGCGCCCGGATCCTGGGGGTGGTGCGGGGGTCGAAGGCCACAGCGAGGAGGTTCTCCTCGACGACGGGCACGAGATCATCGAGGCCCGCAGCCCTGAGCGCCTCCACCAGCGCGGTCCGGGTTCGTCGGGCCTCACCGCGCTCCGAGGGGGTGCGGGCGTCCACGTCGGCGAGCACCTCGGCCCCGGCTACTTGTTCCCAGTCGGTGATGGCGGCGCCGCTGGCCACCACGAGGCGGTGGCTGATCAGGTGCTCGTCCGCGGATCGGTGCTGTCCGAACTGTCGGGCCAGGCTCGCCGGGACGGCGACGGCCACCCCGCGCCGCTCGAGCTCGTCGATCACTCCGTAGCCGTGGCTGCCGAGGTGCACCGCGTCGCTCCACGTCACCAGGTAGCGCTCGTCACGGTCGAGCTCGGGCAAGAGCTCGACCATGAGGGCTCGAACGGTGCGGCTGACCACGGGGTTGGTCGCCTCGGCCTCGGTGGCCTCGATCGTGGCCCGACCGGCACTGGCAGCCACGGCTGCTGCCCCGACGAGGAGGAGGGCCGCGGCGAGCGGGGCAGGCACCCGCCGGTGGGCGACCAAGCCGGCGATGGCGGTCAGGGCCATCAGGAGGGCGATCGTCCACACCCAGAGCATGAGATAGCTCCACGGGAAGCCCACGACGCGGCTCACGGAGACGACCGCGAGCCCGAGGCCCAGCCCGGCCAGCACCTGTCCCGCTCGCACCCGGCGAGATGCGTGCCGCCAGCCGCTGACCGCGGCGGCTGCGAAGGCGACGACGAGGACCCCTCCCCACCAGGGGCTGGCTCCCTCTGGGTACCGGTCCGCCAGTCGGCCCGGATCGATGAGGGCGGCGCCCGCCAGATGGGTCAGGTCGAGGCGCTCCAGGACGAGGTGGGTGCCGTCGCGCCATCCGAGCGGGGCCTCGTCCCCGTCGAGCAGGTGCTCGCCCAAGAGGGTGAGGTTGCCCGGGGCCTCGGTCACCTGGTCGATGACGACCGGCGACCACAGGAGCGCGCCTAGCGCAGCGGCACCTACCGCCCACCAGAGCCGTCGCGGACCGTCCTGTCGGGGCCACCGGAGGCAGGCTCCTCCGGCCAGCGCAGTGAGGATGACGGCCGCACCCAGGTAGGACACATGGGTCTGCGCGCAGAAGGCTCCAGCCCCCACCAGCACCGGGAGGGCGACGACGTCGCCGCACAGCGCGCACCAGGCGGCGACCAGGAACGCAGCCCACCAGAGGAGGGGAAGGTGCGGGTTCCAGGGCTCCGTGAACAGGCCCGGGCCCCAAGCCCGAGACGAGCAGCGCCAGAGCACCGCCGGCCGCCAGCGCCCACCGGGCCCCCGCCTGCCGCGCCACCAGGCCCACCGCGACCACGATCGCCGTCAGGTGGACCAGCACCGTGGCCGCCTGGAGCGCGAACGCGGTCGAGCCGAGCAGCCGGTACGGCCCGGCGAGCAGGTAGAAGCTGAGCGGCCCGGGGTGGCTGCCCTGGCGCTGGAGGCTGCCTATCCGACCAGGGAGGCCGATCAGCGGAGAGTCGGACCCACCCACGTCGCGGACCCGCAGCTCGGTCAGGGCCAGGTCGAGGTCAGGCACCCACCCAGGGGTTCGCCGGGCCAGGACGGCCACCACGATCGGGATGGCCGGGGCCAGCACCGCCACCAGGACCAGGGCGGCGCCCGGCCGCAACCAGCCTCGGCCGGGCCGCATCACGCCGCGTCGGGTGAGGAGGCGACGATCGGCCGGGCCCGTCGCCAGCCGGCGTCGAGCGCCAAGGCGGCGGACAGGACGAGGAATGGAGCGAGCGGGATGTGGAAGCGCGGGTTGCCCCACAGCAGGAGCGGGATCACGAGCAGGCCGGCGAACCCTGAACCGACCACCAACAGCTCGGGCCTCCGTTCCCTCCGAGCGAAGGCGGGGAGGCCCACGACGGCCAGGGCGAGGAGCCCGAAGAAGTACCAGTCGGCGATCGGTTCGGCCACGTCGACGACCGCTCTGGGGCAGGAACGGGCCGGCCCCGAGCTGCTGGACCACCTCGACGCCGTCGTGGTCGCTCCCGAACATGATGCGGGCCCGGCGCACGATCTGCAGCAGCTCCCGGTCGGGGTGCTCGAGCACGAACTCGATGGCCTTCTTCGTGTTGCCGCGGTTGCGTTCGACCTCGGACAGGCCAGGGTCGACGCACCCGTCGTGGTCTGCGAACCGGAAGCCCCCCTTGGCGTCGAGGTTCCGGTCGATGCAGAGCGGTGTCGCCCATGTTCGTGGAGGACGGCACGAACGCGTCCAGCTGCACAGCGTTGCGGATCGTCCAGGGCACAGAGAGGGCCACGACCACCGCCGCGGGCAGGGCCACGAGCGAGTGCACCCCGACGCCAGCCCACTCGCAGGACGACGAGAGCGCCCGCCAAGCCGACGAGCAGCACCGCGGCGAAGGGCCGGATCAGCACCGTGAGCCCGAGGACGCCTCCGAACACGAGCATGCGGTCGTGCGCTCGGCGGACCCGAGGTCCAGTCGTGGGTGACGATCACAGCCAGAGACGCGAGCAGGACAGAAGATGAACGCCGTCTCCAGCTGCACCGTCGCCACCTGGTAGACGATGTTGGGGAACACCGCGAGGAGCGCCGGCGGCGAGAAGTCCGACGCGCACGCCGGCGACCGCACGTCCCACGACGAACGTGAGCCAGATCGATGCCGTGCCGAGCGCCACGTGGAGCAGAGCGGTCGCCAGCATGAGGTTGTCGGGGATGGGGCGTGTGGAGCACGACGAAGTAGACCGAGCGCGAGCAGGGCCGGGTACCCGATCGGGTAGTAGGCCGTGGCCGTCCCCGGTGACGTAGCTGATGTAGCCGCGCCCTCTGGCGATCTCGTTGCCGTAGTGCCAGTAGGAGAACTGGTCGCCTGACTCGCGCCAGTCGGCGGGCGGCTCGCCCCGGGCGTACAGCGCCCAGCCCAGGCGGAGGGCGAAGCCCACCGACGACGATGCGCCCACAGGAGCCGACGATCGCGGAGGGTCACGGTGCCTCGGCCGGGAGCACGAACACCGCGACCGGCACGCCGATGTCGAGGAGACGCCCGAAGCAGCAGGCTGGCGTCTCCACCGACGCCCTCGTTGAGGGCCACGCCGAACAGGTCTGTGTCGATCCGCTCGACGAGGTCCTCCCGACCCTGAGCTCGCAGGGCCGCGATGGCTTCGGCTCGCACCTCGGCGAACTCCGCTCGTTCGGCGTCGGTGGCGGGGTCGTCGTAGGCGATGCGCACCGCTCCGGGCTCTGACGCCCACCGCTCGATCCAGCCGCCGCTGGCGAGCACGATCCGCGCCGTGGCGTCGTCCTGGGCGAGAACGCGGTGGCGCGCCCATCTTCACGCCCTCGTCCGCCTCCACCCCGACGTCGAACCCCCGGCGGATGAGCTCGTTGACCAGTCCGATGCCCTCTGATCCGCCGTTGGTGGCGTCGGACCAGGTGACGAGGTAGCGACCACCCCGCCCGTCCGAGGCGCCGGTGCCGTCCTCCAGGGCAGCCACGGTGTCGGGCACGAGCCGACCCAGCTGCTCGGTCTGGTCCGGCGTCTCGGTGCTGGCGTCTGGGGCCACGACGAGAAGGCGGACCGAGAGGGCCGCGACCATCAGCAGCCCAGCCCCGCTGAGTGCGGTGGTCGCCCGCGGCCGGGACAGCTCCGGCCGCCATCTGACCGCGGCGAGGACCAACGTGGCCCCGATCGCAAGGAGCATCAGCGCCCCGATCCCGTAGGCCCAGAGCATGAGGTAGGGCCAGGCGACCCCGTAGATCCGGGAGATGGCCACCAGTGGCCACGAGCGGCGCTCACGGCCACGAGGGCGTGCAGAGCGAGGAGGCGCCGGTGCCGCAGGACAGCCGCGATGCCGACGCACGCGGCCCAGACCGCCAACGTGGCCAGGCCCCGGTCCTTCGACGGTCCCGGGCCGCTCAGGACGCGGACGAAGGTGCCGGGATGCTGCGTCTCGCCGACGACGAGCTGCCACGAGTCGAGGTGCGAGAAGCACGTAGTCGACTCCGGCGCGGATGCCGATGGGCTCCTCGGCGGGACTGCCCAGGTGGTCGACGATCTGGCTGAGGTTGCCGGGCTCGTTGCATGGCTTCGTCGATCAAGGGTGGGACCCACAGCACCAGCCCCAGCACCGGCTGCGACCAGCAGCCAGCGCCAGTCCCCCGCCTGCTCGTCGGCCTCGGCCCTCCGACGCCAGGCGTGCACTCCGGCCGCCAAGGTGACGAAGCCGGCGATGCCCAGCGTCACGGCGAGGTACGGCACGTGGGTCTGGGCGCAGATCGAGGCGGCGAGCACAGCCGGCACGAGCACAGGCAGGTCACCGTCGACGACGGCCCACGCGGCCACGAGGAAGGCCACGAACCAGAGCATCGGGCAGGTGAGGGTTCCAGGGCTCGGTCAGCGCTCCCGAGCCCGTAGCCCTGCATGAGGAGCAGCAGCACGACGCCGACCCCGACGAGGGCCCAGCCGCTCGCGGCGGCGACGAACCACGAGCAGCGCGGTCACGGCGGCCGCGGCGTGGAACACCGCCGGTGGCGGCCTGGAGGGCGAAGGCCGACGAGCCCGAGGAGCCGGTACACGGGAGCCAGGAGGTAGAAGGAGAGCGGCCCGGGGTGGCTGCCGGTGGGACCGATCCGGCCCTGGAGCCCGATGAGCGGCGTGTGCGAGCCCCCCACGTCACGCACGCGCAGCTCGGTCATGGCCAGGTCGAACACCGGGTGCCAGTGGGCGTTGCGCTGGGCGATCACGGCCACGGCGAGCGGGGCCAGCACCCCGACGAGCACCGCGGCAGGAGCAGCGCGGCCGCCAGCGGGCCCGGGCGGTGCGGTCGCCGGACAGGTCCGTCTGGGACGAGGCCGACGCGGGGCGGTAGCGGTGCCGGTAGCGGTGCCGGTCACGGCTCGGGGGTGTCCACTGGGACGACGAACACGGCGAGCGGGCCGCCGATCTCGAGCATCCGGCCCATCTGCTCCTGGGTGGCGTCGGGCACCCGCTCGTCGATGGCAGCGCCGAAGAGGTTGTCCTCCAGCTCGGGCACCAGCTCGTCCAGCCCCAGCTCCCGCAAGGTGGCGGTCACCTCGGCCCGCAGGTCGTCCAGCTCCTCCAGCTCGGCCTGGCGTGCGCGGGTCGACGGAGGCGATCTCGACCGCGTCCGGCACCGCCCGCCAGCGGGCCACGAAGGCGCCCGTGGCCAGGTGGACGCGCGCCGTGGCCTGGGCCGGCTCCAGCACCCGGTGGGCCGTGCCGGGCACGGCCCGTCCCGGCTCGATGCCGACGTCGAAGCCTCGTCGCTCCAGCTCGCTGAGCAGCCCGTAGCCCTGTGACCCGATGTGGAAGGCGTCGCTCCACGTGACGAGGTAGCGCCCGTCGTCACCCGTGGCCAGCCCCTCCGTCCGCGTCGAGACCGGCGGCCGCGTCGTCGACGACAGCGGCCAGGTCGCGGGCCACGGTGGCGTCCGCATGCGGGCTGTTCCATGCGTCGACCGTGAAGCGCAACGTGGCGAGGAGAGCGACCCCGACGACGGCCGCCATCGCCCGCTTGCCGGTGCGGGCCCGCCGCTCGGCGCTCCACCGCTCCCCCACCACATCGGCCGCCGTCCACGCCGTGGCGACCAGGGCGAGGAGGCCGACCGCCCAGCCCCACAGCGTGAGGTAGTACCAGACCGTCCCGAAGATGCGGCTGATCGGCCAGCACCATGAGCACGATGCCGGTGCCGACGACGGCGTGCAGGCGCGAGCGAGGGGCGGGTTGGAGCGCCGGCGCACCGTCACCGCAGCGCTCGCCGCCCACACAGCGAGCAGCACGACGCCCCGTCCGGACGGTGGCCCGGTTGCCGTCAGCGTTGGTGACGAGCCAGCCGGGGTCGACGATGTCGCCTCGCACGAGGTGGGTCAGGTCGAGGTAGCGGAGGCCCACGTCGACGCCCTCGCCCAGGCCCCGCGCCTCCTCCTCGGGGATCCGCGAAGTGGTCGATGAGCGGCTGGTAGTTGCCCGGATCGTGGCGGACCTGGTCGATCGTGGGCGGCAGCCAGAGCAGCACTCCCACGCCGAGGCTCGACCGCGACCCAGCGCACCACCGGACGCACGCTCGTCAGGGTCGGATCGCCAGCGGCCAGGACGCGCGGCGACCGTGGCCAGCGCGCCGATGCCCAGGGTCAGGCCCAGGTAGGGCACGTGGGTCTGGGCGCAGAACGAGGCGGCCAGGACGGCGACGGGGAGCATGGAGCAGGTCGCCGCAGAGCACGGACCACACGGCCAGCAGCACGACCACCCACCACAGCAGCGGCAGGTACGGGTTCCACGGCTCGGTCAGCGCTCCGCCCGCCGTAGCCGGCGGTGAGCACGGCGAGGAGCGGCGGCGACCACGAGCACCATGCGGGCGCCCCCGCGGCGGGCCCCGATCCACAGCGCCATCCCCATGGCCACGGCGTGGATGAGCGAAGGTGGCCACCTGGAGAGCCCAGGCGCGTCGAACCGAGGAGCCGGTAGGTGGGTGCGAGGGCGTAGAAGCTGAGCGGCCCGGGATGGCTGCCCTGCTCGGCCAGCGAGCCGATGCGACCCGGCAGGCCGATGAGCGGGGTGTGGCCGCCGCCCACGTCGCGCACGCGCAGCTCGGTCATGGCCAGGTCGAGCACCGGGGTCCAGGTCGGGCGCCGGAAGCCGGCCAGGGCCACGACGAGGGGCAGGCAGAGGACGGCGAGGCAGCCGGCGATCAGCCAGCCGTGGCCGGGCGCGACCGGGGTGGCGTCGTGGTGGTCGTCCACCTCGTCAGGCCGGTCGGCGCGCGGCATCCCGTGCACCGAGGAGAGCGCCACGGGTCGACTCTAGGGCAGGCGCTTCAGGAGCTTGAGGAGCCCGAGCCGAGCCGGTGACTGGTGGTGCGACTTGCCCTCGGCGCCCAGCTCGGCTGCGGTGGGCGAGGAACCACTCGTAGGACTCGATGACCATCGACGCGTTGGAGTGCGTGGCCGTCCAGCCCAGCTCGTCCTGGGCCTTGGTGGTGTCGAACCAGAGCGACTCGCCGTAGAGCAGCCAGTGGTACGGCGCGAACGGCGCCTGGCCCGAGCCGGGAGACGACCTGCATGCCGAGGCTGGCCGGCGCCGACGGCAGCGACCGCACCCGGGAGCCGGTGCCGGCGTGGTCGACGAGCGCCTGGAGCGTCTCGCGCATCGTGCCGAACTCGGTCGCGCCGATGTTGTACGTCTCGGCAGCCCGGTCGGTCGCCGGCGAGGAGGCAGGCGTCGGCCAGGTCCTCGGCGTGCACGAACTGGTAGCGGTTGTGGCCGCCGTCGAGCACGAAGACCGGCGCCCCCTCGGCCACGAACTCGAAGAGGATGGCCATGATGCCGAGCCGGCCGTGGCCGAGGATCGTGCGGGGCCGGACGATCGACACGTCGAGGCCGGTGGCGGCCGCCTCGCGGCACAGCACCTCGGCCTCGAGCTTGGCCCGCCCGTAGGCCTCCAGCGGCTTGGGCGGGCGTGTCCTCGTGCACGGGGTTGCTGCTCGGGGATGCCGAAGATGGCGCTCGACGAGGTGGACACCACCTTGCCCACGCCCGGCCTGCGCGGGCGGCGAGCAGCACGTTGGCGGTGCCGACGACGTTGACCGACCAGAACAGCTCGCGGTCCTTGGCCAGCGGCACCTGGGCCACGTTGTGCAGCACGACGTCGACGCCCTCGCTCGCCGCGCCGCACCGACGTCGAGGTCACGGACGT
The DNA here is from genome assembly GCA_963846555.1 of uncultured Microthrixaceae bacterium. Lineage (GTDB taxonomy): Bacteria > Actinomycetota > Acidimicrobiia > Acidimicrobiales > VFJN01 > VFJN01. The sequence continues at coordinate 1,751,819 of CAWJWI010000004.1, read as the reverse complement.
CGCCCACGATGGCCTCGACGTCGGCACCCGGACCGTGGATCGGGCGGGTTGAGGTCGAGGATGCGGACGTCGTCGCCCCGGGCCAGCGCCCGGTCGACGAGGATCGACCCGAAGTAGCCGCTGCCACCGGTGACCAGGACGGTGCGGGCCATCAGAGCGCCTGCCCTCGCTCGAGGCACCAGCGGATGCTCGCCCGCATCCCGGCCAGCAGGTCGGTGGGCGGGTCGTAGCCCGAGCTCGCTCGCGGGCGAGGGAGATGTCGCAGGCGATCGTGTCCTTCAGCTCGCCGAGCACGTGCACGGCCTGGACGTAGCGGCCCCGGCCCTGGAGGAACGTGTCGACGTGCTCGGCCACGACGCCGGCCAGCCGGGGCAGGCGGGGCTGACCGCCCGGACACGGCGAGGCCCTCGGCCGTCGAGCGCCTCGCGCACCGTGGCGAGGATCGTGCGCATCTCGAGCGGGTCGCCGTCGGCGATCCAGTACGCGTTGCCCGGGGCCTTCGGCCGCCACCTCGGCCCGCAGCACGCCGTGGACGAGGTTGCCGGTGAAGACCATCGAGCGCCGGTTGCGTGCCGTCGCCGACGAGCGGGAAGCGGCCCTTGCGGACGGCACGGAACCACTGGGTCTGCCGCTCGGGCTGGAAGGGTCCGTAGAACCACGGGCGGACGCAGGACCACCGTCTCGAGGTCGCCGCGCTCGTGCGCCGTGCGCACGAGCGCCTCGCCGTCGGCCTTCGAGCGTCCGTAGCCGAGGTACGGGTTCATCGGCGACGTCTCGGTGAAGCGGTGGTCAGCGGTCGGGTTGGCGCCGAACGGCGAGTTCGACGAGATGTGCACGACGCGCCCCGCGCCGGCCCGGCGGGCCCGGTCGAGCACGAGCTGCGGTGCCGCCCACGTTCACGTCGTGGAGCTCCTGGACGCGCTTCGCGCGGGTGGATGATCGCCGCCGCGTGGACGACCGTGGCGCCGCCGGCGCCGTCGAAGAGCGCGTCGAGCGCCGTCGGGTCGCGCACGTCGCCCACGACCGTCGGCACGGTCGGCGACGACGAGCGACAGCAGCGTCGCCTCCTCGTCGGTCTGCACGAGGCAGCGCACCGCGGAGCGCTGCCGGGGCGACCGCCCGCACGAGGTTCTGGCCCAGCCAGCCGGCGGCCCCGGTGATGACGATGGTGTCGGGGCGACGTCGGTGGTCGCTCACGGTCCGGCGTCGGTCATCGGCTGCTCGCTGGAACCTACGTGTGCAGTGCCGTCAGACGTGGCGAGGAGGTGCTCGGCGTTGCGGAGGGCGATCGTCATGATGGCGGCCTGAGGGTTGACGCCGGGGGCGTCGGCGAGCAGCGAGGCGTCGTTGACGTGGAGGTTGGCGACGTCCCACACCCGCCCGTACCCGTCGGTGCCCGCCTTCGACCGATCGCTGCTCATGCGGATGCTGGACGTGAGGTGGACGGTCATGAGGTTGGTGTGGGCCCGGTCGACGGCATCCCACCAGCTCACGAGCTCCTCGGGTCGACGGACGACGGCGCCCCCTCGATCGACGGGTACAGCTCGGTGGCGCCGGCCGCGAGCAGCGCCTCGCCGAGGTGCACGAGCCCCCGAGCGAGACGGCTGAGGTCGGCGTCGGTGAGCTGGTAGGTGACGAGCGGAGCCTGGCACCCCGGGCACGGCGAGGACCCGGCCACCGAGGTCGCTGCGGATCGCCGCGTAGTAGACGAAGACGTTCTCCCAGTCGTCGAGCGCATCGGCGGTGTCGGCGCCGCTGTCGGCGAGGGCCAGGGCCACGTGGCCCCGTCGGCTGGCCGAGCCGCCGATGGCGAGGTGGGGCGAGAACTCGGTGATGCGGTGCATCGGCACGTCGTCGTGGTCGACCGGCCCGGGGAAGCGGGCCGCGATCTTGATCGTCGGGTGCATCTTCAGCCCGACGCCGATCCCCCGCCGGATCCCGCTGCGCTGCAGGAGGGCCGGGCTCTGCACGGCGCCGCCGCACACGACGACGTGGTCGGCCCGGACCTCGACGTCCTCGAGCGTCCCGTCGGGCCGGCGCTGGCGGCACAGCGCGCCGACCACCCGGCCGCCGCTCGATGCGCAGCTTGCGGCACCGCCGTGTCGGCCAGCACGCTGCGCCCCGGCGGCGCGCGCCCGGGGCAGCAGCGTGCGGGTCATCGACTGCTTCGTGCCGCGCCCCTTGCTCGTCGTAGGCGAAGGCCCGGGGGAACTCGACCGAGCGCCAGCCCAGCTTCGTCGCGCCCTCCTCGATGATCGCCGACGACCGCGGCGGCGCTCCGGGCACGGGGTGGACGGGCACGAGCGCCTCGATGCGCGCCGGCGTAGCGGTCGAGCGCCTCGGCGGTGAACTCGTCGAGGCCGAAGGCCGACCCGCCACTCCTCGGCCAGCGCGGCCGGCAGCCGGTGCCAGAGCCCGCTGTTCACCTCGGTGCTCCCGCCCACGCAGCGCCCCTCGGCGTAGGCGATCGAGCGGCGTGCCCAGCGCGGCTGACGCCCCGTGGTGGCGGTAGGCGCGCTCCATCTCCTCGAGGCTGAACGGGGCGAGCGTGCCCGGCTCGACGCCTCGGGCCCCTCCTCGACCACGAGCACGGAGCGGCCGGCCTCGGCCAGCACCATCGCCGTCGTGGCGCCACCGGCGCCCGAGCCGACGACGAGCACCTCGGTGTCGAGCGCCGTCATCGCTGCGGCAGCCGGCCAGCTCGAGCTCGCCGAACAGCACGAGCGAGCGGAACAGCCGCGGGTAGGACCGCAGCAGCGAGATCGGGCTGCGGTCGAGCCACGCGCAGCAGGCCGTGCAGGTCGGCCGGGCGGGCGACCGCAGCCCACGCCGTGAACAGCACCGACTCGGCCAGGCCACGCCGAGGCGCAGCAGGTCGGACATGTCGCGCAAGCGTGCCGTCCACCCAGCGCCTCCACCTGCTGGCGCAGCGCCGGGTCGGCGGTGGTGGTGAGGTCGGCCACGACGCGGCGCTCGAGCGTCAGCATGACGGGCGATCCTACCGACGGGCGTCGCGTCAGGTCGACCAGCGGCGGAGCGTGGCCGAGGTAGACGCCGCCGCGAAGGTGGCGGCCCAGAGGAGCCCGAGGACCTGGAGCAGGCGGTCCTCGAGGACGATCTCCTCGGGGCCCCGGCGCGTCCTCGGTCTCGAGGATGAGCGCGTAGCGCAGGATGATGAGCACGAAGGGCACGATCGACAGCTGGAACCACGGGAAGCTCGTGTCGGCCAGGTCGGCCTTCTCGAACGCCCACAGGCAGTAGGCGAGCAGGGCGCACGCCGGAGGCCACCGAGCGCACGAAGAGCAGGAAGCCCGGCGTGTACGCCGGCCAGCGCGGCTCGGTGGTCGACGGCGTCCTCCAGGCGCAGCTCGACGGTGCGCTTGCCGGCCACGATGAACAGGGCGCCGAACGACGCCACGATCAGGTACCAGTCCGACAGCGGGATGTCGGTGCCGACCACGCCGGCCACGGCCCGGATCACGAAGAACGACGTGATCATGGCGATGTCGACCACCGCCACGTGCTTCAGCCAGAACGTGTACGCGGTGGAGAGGGCCACGTACAGGGCGGTCACCGCGCTCGCCTCCCACGACCCGGTGGCCAGCCCGAGCCCGACCCCGAGCACGAGCAGCACGACACCCAGCGTGCGGGCCTGCCGACACGATCACCTCACCCGACGCGACCGGGCGGAACCGCTTGGTGGGGTGGAGCGCGATCCGCATCGGCGTCGGCCGCGTCGTTGAGGCAGTAGGTGCCGCTGGCCGCGAAGCAGAACGACACGGCCACGATCAGCGCCCGCCCGAGGTAGTAGCCCTCGTCGAGCACCCCGGCGGCGGCGGGCGCGGCGAGCACGAGGCCGTTCTTGATCCACTGCCGCGGGCGGATCAGCCGCACGAGCGGCCAGCGCGCCGAGCTCGTCGGCCCGGGCAGGGGCGGCGGTGCTGACCTGTTCCGTCACGCGGCGATGGTAGCCAGGGGCACCCGCAGCCCTTGACTACCCTCCTGCCCGATGTCGGGCCCGGTGACCAGCGAGCGAGGCACCGGTGTCGGCCCGGTGGGCCGCCGCCGCTCGCCATCCTGCTCGTCACGCTCCCGCCGCTCTACGGCCTGTGGCGCTCGCAGGGCACGCCGATGGAGGAGGGCTTCATGCTCGTCTTCCCCGAGATGGTCCTCGACGGCAAGGTCCCGAACCGGGACTTCCTCCACCTCTACGGACCCGGGAGCCTGTGGGTGCTGGCCGCCGTCTTCGCCGTGTTCGGCGTGAGCCTGGCGGCCGAGCGGGTGGTCGGGCTACCTGCAGCACCTCGGCGTCGGGCTTCGGCGTGTGCCGACTCCTGCGCCCGTGGGGCCCGTGGGTCGCGGGCGGCGGCGGGATCGCTGGCCGCCATCATCGTGCTGACCCCGAGCGGGCTCAGCGCCATGGCCTGGGTGGGCGGGCTGGCGCCTGGGCCTCTGGGCGCTCAGCTTCGCCATCGACGCCCAGGAGGCGGCGGCCGGGTCACGGGCTCGCGGCGCCGGCTGCCTGACCGCGGCCGGGCTGCTCGCCGGCGCCGCCCTCCTCTACCGGCTCGACCTGGTCCTGGCCGTCGGCGGCGGCGGGGCCGTCGTGTGGTGGGGCCTGGACCGGGCCGGCCGCCGGCGCCTCCTCCTCGGCGCTCGCGGCGGGCTGCTCGCCCTACCTCGTCCACCTCGTCATGGCCGGTCCCGGCAACGTCGTCGAGGGCCTGGTGCTCGAACCCGTCTTCGACCTGCGCGGCGGTCGCCACCTGCCCATCCCACCGAGCACCGGACCGCTTCGACGGCTTCCTCCAGGGGGCGGGCGCCCTCGACCAGCCGCCGTGGCCGCTGCCCGCGCCGAGCGGGCCCCGCCAGCTGTGGCTCTGGTTCTTCGCCCTCCTCGCCGTCGGGTCTGGTGCTGGTGGTGGCCGGCGTCGTCGACCCGTCGCCGCACGGGCCAGCTCCGCCTCCTCGCCATCGCGGCCTTCAGCGTCGGGCTCTTCCCGCAGGCCCTCCAGCGCCCGGACTCCACCCACCTGGCCTGGGTCAGCTGCGTGGCCTTCGCCGTGCTCCCGGCCGCTCTGATCGAGCTGTGGCGGGGCCGGGCGGCCAGCGTGCGGGGCTACGGGCAGGCCAGCCTTCGCTCGGGAGCGGTCGCCCTCGGCGCCGCGTTCGGGCTCGTGCTCGTCGTGGCCCCGTTCTTCACCTACCGCAGCTACGCAGAGGCCACGGCCCAGACCTTCGGGCACCGCGTCCGGGAGCGCACCATCGAGCACGAAGGTCGCTACTTCCCGTACAAGCGCCACGACGCGGTCGACGCCGTCAACGAGATGCTGCCCGTCGTCGACGAGCTCACCGAGCCCGGCGACCGGCTGATCGTCGGCCCCGGCGACCTCCGCAAGACCCCCTACAGCGAGGCCTTCCTCTACTACCTGCTGCCCGACCTCGTGCCCGGCACCCGCTACATCGAGATGGACCCAGGCGTCGCCAACGCCGAGGACTCGGGCCTGGCCGACGAGATCGCGGCGGCCGACGTCGTGATCCTCTCCACGATCCGCGACGACTGGAACGAGCCCAACGACTCGCTCCTGTTCGGCCCCGACGAGCCGACCCGGGTGCTCGCCCGCGACTTCTGCCTGCGGCGGCAAGCTTCGGCGATCAGCCCGTTCTACGCCGATCGCGGCCTCTACGAGGTCTACACCCGCTGCTGACCCCAACCCCGTCGCTTCTGGGGGCAGCAGCTGGCCCATCTGACCAGCTGCTGCCCCCAGAACGGCTGGGTTTGGGTGCCGGGAGGCGGGGCGGGCCCTGAGTAGTGTCGCCGCCGTGCGCACCCTGGTCGTGATGCCGACCTACGAGGAGGCCCCCAACATCGTCGAGGTCCTCACCCGCGTGCGCGCCGCCGCGCCCGACGTGGACGTGCTCGTCGTCGACGACAACAGCCCCGACGGCACGGCGCAGCTGGCCCGGGCCGCCGGCGCCGAGCTGGGCCAGGTCGACGTGCTCGTGCGACCCAAGAAGGACGGCCTCGGCAACGCCTACCGGCCACGGGTTCCGGGTCGGGCATCGACCGTGGCTACGACCGGCTCGTCCAGATGGACGCCGACCTGTCCCACGACCCCGCCGCCCTGCCCTCGCTCCTCGCCAAGCTCGACGCCGGCTCGGCCGCCGTCATCGGCTCCCGCTACGTGCCCGGCGGCTCGATCCCCCACTGGCCCTGGCACCGGCGGGCGCTGTCCCGGTGGGGCAACCGCTACGCCTGCGTCGGTGCTCGGCATGTCCGTCCACGACGCCACCGCCGGCTACCGGGCCTACGACGTGGCCACCCTGAAGGACATCGACGTCTTCTCCACCCGGGCCAAGGGCTACGGCTTCCAGATCGAGACGGCCTACCGGGTCTCGCAGCCGGGCCGGTCGCTCGCCGAGGTGCCGATCAGCTTCACCGACCGGGTGCGCGGCGAGTCGAAGATGTCGCTCGCGGTCATGGTCGAGGAGCTGGGCCTCGTCACCTGGTGGGGCTTCCGCGACCGGGCCCGCAAGCTGCTCGGCCGCAGCCCGAAGGCCTCCTGAGCCTCCGGAGGCCAGGGAGCGCTGCGAGTAACGTCGACGCTGATGGCTGCGTCGTCTCCGAGCTCCGACGCGCTCGCCAAGATCGGTGACCTCGCCGCCGAGCGCCGGGCTGCGCCGGATCCACCTGCTGTCCTGGCGCGACCTCGAGGACGTCGAGGCCGGCGGCTCCGAGGTCCACGCCGCCGAGCTGGCTCGCCACTGGGCCGCGGCCGGGCTCGAGGTCACGTGGCGGTCCTCGTTCGCGTCGGGTCACCCGACCACGGTGCGTGCGCGACGGATACCGCGTCATCCGCCGGGCCGGCCGCTACCTCGTGTTCCCCCGGGCCGCCCTCGCGGAGCTGACCGGACGCCACGGGCCCTCCGACGCCCTGCTCGAGATCTGGAACGGCATGCCGTTCTTCTCGCCCCTCTGGTACCGCGGCCCCCGCGCCGTGATGCTCCACCACGTGCACGCCGAGATGTGGCAGATGGTGCTCGGCGACGGACAACCCGATGCTGGCCCGGCTCGGTGACACCATCGAGCGGCGCATCGCGCCGCCCTGTCTACCGCCGGTCGCGCATCGTGACGCCCTCCGAGTCGGCCCGCGACGAGATCGTCTCGCTGCTCGGCATCCCGGCCCGCCAGATCGATGTCGTGCACAACGGGCTCGACCCCGCCTTCCGCGCCGGCGGCACCGAAGACCGCCCACCCGAGCATCGTGGCCGTCGGCCCGCCTCGTGCCCGTCAAGCGCCACGACCTGCTCATCCGGGCCGCGGCCGTGGCCCGCGAGACCGTGCCCGACCTCACCCTCACGATCGTCGGCGAGGGCTACGAGCGCGAGCGGCTCGACGCGGTGATCGCCGAGCTCGACGCCGAGGACTGGGTCCAGCTCACCGGCCGGGTGCACGGGCGACGCAGCTGGTGCGCGCTCTACCAGCAGGCCTGGGTGGCCGCGTCGGCCTCGGCCCGCGAGGGCTGGGGCCTGTCGCTCACCGAGGCCGCCGCGTGCGGCACGCCTGCCGTCGCCACCCGCATCGCCGGCCACACCGACGCCGTGCGCGACGGCATCAGCGGGCTGCTCACCGACGGTACGGCCGCCGCCCTCGGGGCGCACGTTGGCGCGCGTGCTCGTCCGACGCCGACCTGCGGGCTCGCCTCGCGGCCGGCGCCGTCGAGCGAGCGTCCACCCTGTCGTGGGAGGCGACCGCCCTCGGCGTGATGCGCACGCTCGCCGGGCAGGCCGCCGCCCGCTCCCGCCGTTGAGCGAGCGCCTCCGGCGGACCGGCCCGCTCCTCGCCCTCGCCGCGCTCGATCTACCTGCCGCTGCTCGCCACGGCGCGGGGTCAGGTCGTGGCCGACACCAAGTCGTACCTCTACCTCGACCCGGACCGGCTGCTGTCCCGGGCCTGGTCGATGTGGGACCCGCACGTCGGCATGGGCACGGTCACCCACCAGAACATCGGGTTCCTCTGGCCGATGGGCCCCTACTACTGGGCCATGGAGCACCTCGGGCTCGCCCGACTGGGTGGCTCAGCGCCTCTGGCTCGGGCTCGATCATGTTCGTCGCCGGCCTCGGTGTGCGCTACCTGCTGCGCACGTTCGCCTGGCAGGGGCCGGCCGTCGCCGTGGCCATGGTCGCCTACGCGCTGACCCCGTACCTGCTCACGATCGCCCCGCGGATCTCGGCCATCCTCCTGCCCTACGCCGCCCTGCCCTGGCTGCTCGCCCTCACCGTCCGGGCCCTGCGCACCGGCGAGCTGGCGCCACCCCGCGGCCTTCGCGCTCATCGTGGCCACCGTCGGCACGAGCAACGCCACCGTCGATCCTGCTCGTCGGCGTCGGTCCGGCCCTGTGGGTCCTGTGGGCCGCTCGCCACCCGCGAGCAGACGCTGCGGGCGCGTCGCGCGCCGCGGTCGGGCGCATCGGCGCGCTGACTCTGGCCACGAACGCGTGGTGGATCGTCGGCCTGTCGGTGCAGGCCACCAACGGCGTCGACGTCCTCCGGTACACCGAGTCGGTCGAGGTCACAGCCGCCGCGTCATCGGCCCCGGAGGTGCTGCGAGGGCTCGGCTACTGGTTCTTCTACGGCGACGACCCGATCGGTCCGTGGATCGGGCCCAGCCGGCCGTACCAGTCGTCGCTGCTGGCTGCTCGCCGTCACCTTCGCGGTTCCGGTCCTGGCCCTGGCCGGCGGGGCCGTCGCGCCGGTGGCGGGAGCGGTCGTTCTTCGTGCTGCTGGCGGCTCGTGGGCCTGGCCCTGGCCGTCGGCGTCTACCCGTACGACGACCCGTCCCCGTTCGGCTCGGCGCCTGAAGTCGTTCCTGCACAGCGACGTCGGGATGGCGATGCGCAGCATGCCCCGGGCTGCGCCGCTCGTCGTGCTCGCGCTCGCCGTCATGCTGGGCGCCGGCGTGCACGCGCCGTGTCGGGCCGGCTGCCGCGTGGCCACGTGCCGGCCACGGGCCTCGTCGCTCGGCCTCGTCGTCCTCAGCCTGCCGCCGCTGTGGCAGCGCGACCTGGCCCCGCCGAACCTCAGTCGGCCCGAGGAGATCCCGGCCTACTGGGACGGCAGGCTGGCGCCCACCTCGACGCGACCGACGACGGCACCCGCGTGCTCGAGCTGCCCGGCTCGGACTTCACGTCCTACCGCTGGGGCACCACGATCGATCCCGTCACGCCCGGGCTCACCGACCGGCCGATCGTCGCCCGCGAGCTGGTCCCGCAGGGCTCGGCGGCGGCGTGGAACCTGCTGAAGGCCTTCGACGGACGGCTCCAGGCGCACATCGCCGAGGCCGGCCGAGCGTCGCCCCGATCGCTCGCACTGATGCGGGCCGGTCAGATCCTCGTGCGATCCGACCTCGAGTACGAGCACTACGACACGCCCCGGCCGCGCGACCTCTGGCGCTTCCTGCTCGGCGCGCCCGGTCTCGGCGAGCCCGTGCGCGTTCGGTACGCCCGACGCCCAACGAGGCCCGGCCTGCCCGTCCCGATGCTCGACGAGCTGGACGCTGAGCCTCGACCCGACGCTGGCCGATCCCCCGCCGGTGGCCGTCCTGCCCGTCGACGGCGCCCTGCCGATCGTCACGGCCAAGCCCACCGGCCGCGCCGGTCATCGTGGCCGGCGACGGCGACGGGCTCGTCGACGCGCCGCCGCCGGCCTCATCGGCGGCACCGAGCTGCTCCGCTACAGCGCGGCGATGACCGACGACGAGCTGACCGGCGGCCCTCGACGACGGGGGCGGTGCTCGTCGTCACCGACAGCAACCGGCGCCGGGCCGAGCGCTGGGGAACCATCCGCTTCACCTCGGGCTACACCGAGCCGGCCGGGCTCGAGCCGCTCGTCGTCGACCGCAGCGACGCCCGCCTCCCCGTGTTCCCCGACGCCGACGACGATGCCCGCACCGTGGCCGTGCACCGGGGTGGCATCACGGCCAACGCCACCTCCTACGGGGGCCGCAACGAGTACCTGCCCGAGGACCGGCCCGCGACGCGCGGTCGACGGCGACCCCACCACCGCCTGGCGCACGTCCCGCGACGACCCGGTCGTCGGCGAGCGCCTCGGTCCTCACGCTCGACGAGCCGGTCACCACCAGCACGCTGACCTTCCTCGCCGCGCCGCCTCCCATCAACCGGTGGGTGACCCGGGTGGCGCTGCGCTTCGACGGCGCCGCGAGCCCGTCGTCGTCGAGCCTCGACGAGCGCTCGCACGCTGCGCCCGGCCAGACGGTGGACATCGGCACCGCGCACCTTCTCCACGGTCGACATCGAGGTGCTCGGCGACACCGCCGGTCCGCAGGGTCGCTACGGCGGCCTCACGAGCACCGGCTTCGCCGAGGTGGCGATAGGCGACCTGCGTCTCGACGAGGCCGTCCGCCCACCGGTCGACCTGCTGCGGCGGGCCGGCGCGGACAGCGCCGCGCATCCGCTGGCCTTCGTCCTCACCCGGCTCCGCTCGGCCGCCACCGACGTCGAGCGCCTCGACGAGGAGCGCAGCCTCGTCCGCCTCCTCGACCTTCCCACGGCCCGCGGCCTTCGCCCTCGCCGGCACGGCCCGGCTGTCGCCCCGGGCCGCCGACGCACCTCGCTCGACGCAGTGCTCGGCCGGCCCGGCTCCGTCCCCGTGCTCACGGCGACGTCGTCCTCCCGCCTGGCCGGCACCGCGGCGAGGGCCTCGGCCGCGGTCGACGGCGACCCGGCGACGGCGTGGGTGGCGGCCTACGGCGACCAGGTCGGTCAGTGGATCGACGTCGTGGCCGAGGCCGCGCCGCAGCCGATCGACCGTCTCGACCTCGACGCTCGTCGCCGACGGACGTCACTCCGTGCCCGACCCGGGTCGCGTCTCGAAGCTGACGGCCAGCGTCGTGGCCTCGCTCGCGGTCCCCGCCGTCGCCGACGGCGGTCAGCCCGGCGCCACCACGACGGTCTCGGTCGCCGCTCCCCGCACCCGTCACGGCCACCCACCTGCGCCTCGTGGTGGAGGACGTGCGGCGCATCGAGACGACGGACTGGGGCACCCGGAAGCATCCGCACCATGCCGGTGGGCGTCGCCGAGCTCGGCATCCCCGGCCTGACGCGCCCCCGCCCCGACGGGCCCCTTCGCCTCCGGCTGCCGAACCGACCTCCTCACGCTGGACGGCGCCCCCGTCGGCCGTCGAGATCAGCGGCACGGTCGAGGACGCCGTCGCCGGCGCGCCGCTGGCCCTGCGGGCGTGCGACGGCGCGCCGGTCGCCCTCGCCGCGGGCGCGCACGAGCTGCGCACCGCTCGCGGGTGCCACCACCGGCCTCGACGTCGACCGGGTCGTGCTGCGCTCCGATGCGGATGGCGCGGCAGCCACGGCTACCGGTCCGCTCGCCGATCGACGCTGCCGGCGCACCGACGACCGAGGTGCTCGACCAGGGCATGGACTCTGTGTCGCTGCAGGGTGTCCGCCGCCGAGCCGGGTGTGCCCTTCTGGCTCGTCTTCGGCCAGGGCTGGAACGACGGCTGGGAGGCCACCGTCGAGGGCGAGGCGCTCGGCTCGCCCGTCCTCGTCGACGGGTTCGCCAACGGCTGGCTCGTGACCCCCACCGAGGACACGTTCGAGATCCAGCTCCGCTTCGCGCCCGCAACGCCGCGTCACCATCGCCCTCTGGGCCTCGCTCGCCGCCGCCGTCGTGGCCCTCGCGCTGGCCCTCCGCCGCCCCCGCCCCGTCCTAGCCGGAGACCCGGTCCCCCGCACCCACAAACCTGCGGCACCTGACGACAAAGACCCCTCGCAGCTGCCGCAGGTACGCGAAGCCACCGACCCCGCCCACGGACCTGCGGCAGACAACGACAAAGACCCTTCGCATCTGCCGCAGGTTGGCGGCGCGGCTGCGGGCGACGTCGCCCTCTACACCGACGCCGGAGCGCCGCTGCGGCTGCTGCCGGCCGTCGGGCTGGGGCTGGGGATGGCGACCGTCGCCGCCCTCGTGGCCACGCTGCCGGTCGCCGTCGCCGTGGGGCTGCTCACCCTCGTGGCCGCGCTGGGGCTCGTGCCTCGAGCGGCTGACGGCGGCGGTCGCGCCGGGCGCCATGGCCGCCAGCGCCGGGTACGTCGTCCTCACCGTCTGGCGGCGGGGCACGCTGCCCGGCCTCGAGTGGCCGGCCGAGCTGCACCGGGCCCACCCGATCGCCTGGTTCGCCGTCCTCGCCCTCCTCGCCGACGTCGTAGTGGGGGCGTACGGGGCCGGTCCCGCCGATAGGGTCCGCGCCGATGACCACGCCGATCGTCCTCGTCCACGGCTTCGCCACCTCCAGCGCCCGCACCTGGGGCGACAACGGCTGGCTCGACCTGCTCGGCGACAGCGGCCGCACCGACCATCCCCATCGACCTGCTCGGGCACGGCACGGCCGACAAGCCGCACGACCCCGCCGCCTACGAGCAGATGGAGGAGCTCGTGCTGGCCCAGCTCCCCGACGAGCCCGTCGACGGCATCGGCTTCTCGCTCGGCGCCCGCGTCCTGCTCACGCTCGCCACCGACCACCCCGAGCGCTTCGGCCGCCTCGTGCTCACCGGTGTGGGCGCCAACCTGTTCCGCACCGAGGGCAGCGACGTCATCCTCAAGGCCATCGAGGGCGACGGCGACCCCACCAACCCGGTCGTGCAGTACTTCGCCGGCCTGGCCCAGCATCCCGACGTCGACCGGGTCGCCCTCGCGGCCTGCCTGCGCTCACCGCGTCCGCCGCTCACGCCCGAGCGGCTGGCTCGGGTCGACCTGCCTGTCCTCGTCGTCATCGGCGACAAGGACTTCGCCGGCCCGGGCGAGCCGCTGGCCGACGCCCTCCCGCAAGCCGAGCTCGTCACGCTCCGCAACGTCGACCACTTCGCCACGCCCGAAGGACTTCGGCACCATCGACGCCGCCCTCGACTTCCTCGGGGCCGCTCTGTGAGCGCAGCGTGAGCGATCGCGAGCTTCATCCTGGGCGTCGACCTCGACGGCGTGTGCGGCGACTACACAGCCGCCTTCCGGGCCGTCGTGGCCGCCGACCGGGCGTCGACCCCGACACGCTCGGCGACGCCCGGTCGTGGGACTTCGCCGAGTGGGGCGTCGACGGTCCCGACGAGTTCGACCGCCTCCACCGCAAGGCCGTGCTCGACCACCGGATGTTCCGCGACATGCCGCCGATGGATGGAGTCGCCGAGTCGCTGTGGCGGCTGTCCGACGCCGGCGTGTGGATCCGCATCATCACCCACCGCCTGTGCGTGAACTGGGGTCACGCCATCGCTGTCGCCGACACCGTGGACTGGCTCGACACGATCGGGATCCCCTACCGCGACATCTGCTTCCTCGGTGCCAAGCCCGAGGTTCAGGCCGACTGCTACGTCGACGACGCCGCCCACAACGTGGTGGCCCTGCGAGAGGCGGGCAACCACGTCATCGTGTTCGACGCGCCGTACAACCAGGACGTCGACGGTCCCCGCGCCCGCTCCTGGGCCGAGGTCGAGCAGCTCGTCGAGGAGCACGATCCTGAGCCTCGGCCACCCGCTCCAAGCGCCGCTCCCGGGCCTCGACGCAGGCGCCGACCGCCTGACCCGCCGCGTCCAGGACCGCCCCTAGCCCAAACAGCTTCTGTGCGCACGCAGCACCGCCATGCGGTGCTGCGTGCGCACAGCTCTAGAGATCCTCGGCCAGCAGGTCCATCAGCAGGCCGTCGTGGAAGGTTCCGTCAGGACCGCGCTCATAGCGGCGAAGCACGCCGACAGGTCGGAACCCGGCCTTCTCGTAGCAGCGGATCGCGGCCACGTTGTCCGCCGCCGGGTCGATGACGAGGCGGTGGTGGCCCCTGTCCTCGACGAGGTGCCGGACCATCGTGCGGACGGCGTCGGTGCCGAGGCCCTGGCCCGAGGCCATGGGCTCGAGGAAGAGGTCCATGCCGGCGTGGCGGTAGTCGTCCTCGTCCTCCTCGTACCAGGCGATCCAGCCGACGAGCCGGCCCTCCAGCTCGATCACGAAGCCCCTGTGGTCGGGGTCGAGGACGTCCTCAGCGACCTCGTCGGCCAGGTCGCCTCGCTGCCGCCACCGGGCGAACACCTCGGGGGTGCGACGGATGCGGACGAGCTCGTCGATGTCGACGGTGGATGGTGGCCGCAGCCGCACCCGCTCGCCGTCGAGCACGGTCGTCGAGGGCTGCGGCTCCACGAGCTCGACGCGGTTCCCGAAGGGGTCGTGCACGTGGACGCGGTCGACCCCCTCCAGCGGGTCCGTCTCGCTCGCGGCGACGCCGGCTGCCTCGAGTCGGGCGACGAGCGAGCGCAGCCCGGTCACCACCAGCGCCGGGTGGGCCTTTCGGGCCGGCTTGAACGGCTCCTCCACGCCGAGGTGGACGCGCACCTCATCGCGCTCGAACCAGCAGCCACCCCGGCCGGCCAGCACGAGGGGCTTCGGCACCTGCGCCAGCCCGAGCAGGTCCTCGTAGAAGGCCACGGCCTCCGCCTCACCGCCGGCCGGCATGGCCAGCTGCACGTGGTCGATCCTGAGGACAGGCACCGACGCAGTCTGCCCGAGCCCTGCGTCCCGGCGGGATCCGCGCGGTCCGCTCGGGCGGCCGCCGCCGAAGTGCGCAGTGCTCCGGCCCACCCGTGCAGCCGACGGTCAGACGGCGATTGCGGTGCCCCCGGCGGCGGCGGAGCGGTAGACGGCGTCGACGACCTCGTGGGCGCGGAGGGCCGTTCCGCAGATCGGGGTCGCGGCCCGGGGACGCCGGCGGCGACCGCCTCGACGAAGCCGCGGTCCTGGTTCGGGCAGGCGCCCGTCGTGACGTTCGGCCACCGCCGCGAACAGCTCCTCGCCCTCGACGGCGCCGACATCGCCGTCGGGCCGGGTCCACGTCACAGGCCCCGCGACGTCGTGCTCGAGGGTGAGGAACGCCTGCTCGCAGATCACCTCGAGGCGACGCAGGCTGGGTCGCTCCAGCAGCTGGTGCCACACGCTGGTCAGGCTGCCCTGGGCCTCGTTCTCGAAGCCCATGCCGACGACCACCGTGTCCTCGATGCCCGGGTGGCCGTGGAACGACGACGAACGGGCGCTCACCGACGCCATCGGTCCGAGCAGCCACTCCAGGACGTCGATGTCGTGGATCGAGTGCTCGAGCATCGTGCCCGCGCCGGCCCGGGCCACGTCGCCCCGCCAGGTCGAGCCGTACATGCCCTGAACGGGCAGGAACTGGTCGTCCCGCAGCACGACGGCCTGCACCCGACCGTTGCGGGGATCGGCCAGCTGGTGCTGCAGCTCGAGGAACGACGGGCTGCTGCGCAGCACGAGGCCCACCTGGTTGACGACACCCGCGGCCGCCACCACCTCGGTCATCTCCCGAGCCCCCTCGAGCGACGTCGCCAGCGGCTTCTCGCAGAACACGGGCAGGCCCCGCGTCGACCACCTTGGCCACCAGGCGGGGGTGCTCGCTCGTCCACGTGCACACGTAGACGGCGTCCACCGCATCGAGCACGTCGTCCTCACTCGCCATCGCAGTGGCCCCAGAGGCCTGCGCGAAGGCGGCCGTGCGGTCGGGGTCGGCGTCGTAGACGGCGGCGATCACGTGGTCGGCCCCGGAGCGGCGCAGGCTCTTGCCGTGGTAGGTGGCGATCAGGCCCGCTCCGAGGAACCCGATCCGAACGGTCATGGCTGCCAGCCTCCTACGTGTTCTGGACGGTGAGGCCGCCGTCGACCGGGATGATCGCGCCGGTGATGAACGACGCGGCCGGGAGGAGCAGGCCGAGCGTGATCTGGGCCACCTCCTCGGGGTCGCCGTAGCGGCGCAGCGGCACCCGGCGGCGAGCGAACTTCGTCTTCGCCTCGTCAGGTATGGCGGCCGTCATGCCGGTGCGGATGGGCCCGGGACAGACGCAGTTCACCGTCACGCCGGTGCGGCCCAGCTCGACCGCCAGCGACCGGGTCAGGCCGACGACACCGTGCTTGGCCGCCGTGTAGGGCGCCATGTACGCCGTGGCCCCGAGCCCCTCGGTGGACGCCACGTTGACGATGCGCCCCGCGCCGTCGCGCTGCAGGTCGGCGAGAGCGGCTCGGATCGTGCGGGTGTACGCGGTGAGGTTGACGGCCAGGGTCGTGGTCCAGGCGTCCTCGAAGCCCTCCTGGTCGATCGGGGGCCGGGAGGCTGACACCGGCGTTGTTCACGAGCAGGTCGATCGGACCCAGCTCGGCCCGGGCCGCGGCGATGGCGGCGTCGGTGGCCTCGCCGTCGCTCAGGTCGACGGCGATGGCGACGGCCCGCCCGCCGGCTCCTGTGATCTCCGCTGTGACGGTGGCCGTGCCCTCCGCGTGGCGGTCGAGGACGGCGACGAGCGCGCCCTCGTCGGCCAGGAGGTGGGCGGTGGCCCGGCCCATCCCGCTGGCCGCCCCGGTCACCACGGCGACCTTCCCGGCGACGGAGCGGCTGAGCTGGCTGAGTCGAGGCATGGGCGACGGTACCGCCGCGGGTAGAACCGGGGCGTGGACCTCTCGGAGCTGGGCGTGGCCGTGCTGCTCGCGGCCTTCGCCGCCATCCCGCTGAGCCTCACCGTCTGGGCCCTGCTCGACGCGGCCCGCCGTCCCCAGTGGGCCTGGGCCCTGGCCGGGCGTCGACAGGTGGTGTGGATGGCCGGGATCATGTTCGCGGCCCTCACGGTCCTCGGCGGAGTGATCGTCTCCAGCTGGTACCTGGCCAAGGTCCGCCACGAGATCGAGGCGGCCGAAGACGGCCGCTTCTGATCAACCGGGGTGCGAGAGCGTCGGTTCCTGGCCTACTTCGCACCCCGGTTCGCCGAGGCCCGCGGGTCTCCGGTGGAGGCGAGCTAGCGCGACGGGTCGAGGAGCACTGCAGGCGGGGGGCCGTAGCGGCCCCGGGCGTGATCGACGAGGGCCCTCACCCGAGCACCGGGGTCCCAGTAGGGGCCGCGGCGCGATGGCGACACGAGACCGCTCACCAGCTGCCCGATGGCGAGCAGGCCGCGGATCGTTGCGTGGTAGCGCCCCGAGTGCTCTCGTACCAGCAGCAGCGTGTTGCGAAGCTGGAGGTAGTCGATGACGGCGATGCGCGTCCCCAGGTCCGGGTTGACGACCATGGCGCCGCGCACGAGGCCCGTCTCCCAGCCCTCGGCCAGGGCCCGGAGGGCCAGGTCGGCCTCCTCGCAGTAGGCGAAGTAGCGCTCGTCGAAGAGGCCCACCTCCTCGAGCAGTCGGCGCCGGGCGAGCATCAGGGTGCCATGGGGGTGGCCGGCCGGCTCCCATCCCTCGGTGACCGTGGCCGGCGCCAGGATGCCGCCGAAGTACGGGTCGACGATCGGCGTGGCACCGTCGCCGAAGTCGGCGCAGGCCAGCCCGGCACGAGGCCGGGCTGCGACGGTGTCGAGCATGCGGGCCAGGCAGTCCGCCGCAGGCTCGGCGTCCTGAGGGGCCAGCCCGATCCACTCGGCGTCATCGGGGTGCGGGTGGGCGAGGATGTGCCGGAAGCCGGCGTTGGCCCCGGGGCCGAAGCCTCGGTTGCGGGGCAGCTCGATCAGCTCCACCTCGGGCGGCAGCCCGGCGCGCACCTCGGCCAGGGCCGTCGGGCTCGGACCCGTTGTCGACGACGACGACCCGCACTCCTCCGGGCACGTCCTGGTCGAGGAAGCGGCGCACCGTCGGCACGCACCGGCCGGGCCGGTTCCAGTGGAGGATGACGACGGGCAGCACCCGCTCATCCTGGCCGGTGCAGCAGACCGGCAACGAGCCCGAGGCAGCGCGGCCCCATCTGGCCGCGCTCCTGGTTGCTGACCAACCACGAGCGCGACCGGAGCAGGCCGAACCGAATCAGAGCGCTTCGAGGCCGGCCAGGACGCGCTCGAGGAGGACGCGGTCGACCGTGGCGTCACCAGTGCGGGCCGCGGCCGGGAGGTGGATCCGAACCACACCGGCGCGCACCAGGTCGCCCACGAGGACTCGCGTGACGCCGACGGGCACGCGGAGGTGGGCGGCGAGCTCGGCCACGCTGCACGGCTCGGTGCAACGGTCGACGATGGCCCCCTGCTCGAGGGGGAGGTGGCTTCCAGCGCCCGCTCCAGTCGTCTCGACGATGGCCTCGACGGGGAGGACGGCCGCGTCGGCGGTCCGGGTGCGCCCCCGCACGAGCGCGTAGGGCCGGACGAGGGAAGCGCCCTCGTCGCCCGGCGGTGGCTCGGGGAGGCGGGGGCTCACCGCAGGAGGGCGCCCTGGAGCTCGGCTCGGAGCTCAGGCGTGAGCACGGCACCAGCCCGCTCGCCGAACACGGCCATCTCGTAGCCCACCAGGCCGATGTCGCAGGCCCCGTCGGCCACCGCCGCAAGGGCAGACCCGTCGCTGATGCCGGTGACGAGCAGGAAGAGGTGCTCCATCTCGACGATCACCTCGTTGACCCGTCCGCCGCCGAACCGGCCGGCCGCGCCGTACGCCAGACCGATCAGGCCCGAGGCGACGGCCGCGAAGCGCTCAGCGCTCTCCCGGTCGGTGTCCTCTGAGACCGCCATGGGCAGCCCGTCGGCCGACAGCACCACGGCCTGCTTGACCCCGGGCACCCGGCGCACGAATCCGTTCAGCAGCCAGCTCAGGTTCTGGGCTTCGTGGCTCAGCCCGTCGGTTCTGTCGCTCACGCCTGCTCCTCCTGGTCCGCCTGCTCGCTCCGCCCGGCCCGCAGACCTGACCGATAGCGGGACAGCAGGGCGCGCACCTCGTCGGGCGATCGCCGCACCCGGTCCTCGGTGGAGACGGTGGTCTCGGTCGGGGTCTGCGCACCAGGCACGCGCCGAACGAGCTCAGCCGCAGGCAGCTGGTCAGACGGGCTCGCCGCGGCAGGCAGCGCACCGCGGTCGACGGGCGCGAAGGGCTCGAACCCGTTGGCGGGCGATCCCAAGGTCGAGAGCGTGGCGTCGCCATCAGGCTCTGCGGAGGGCCCGCCCGGAGGCGTCGGGACCGGCGGTCGAAAGGCGGCGTCGCCGTCGCGAGGGGCGATGGCGGGTTCGACGAGGGCAGGCGGGGCGGCGCCGTCCAGGAGGGCTTGGAGGCTGGCATCGAAGGCGCCCGGTGCAGCAAGCACGTCGCGAAGGTGCGCGGGCGGCTCGTTGCCGGTGACGTCGAGGCCGGAGCCTCGGGCATCGGTCGCCTCGGTGACCATGAGGTTTCGGGGCAGGATCACGTAAGCGGAGACTCCTTCGTGCTCGCCCGCCCGCAGGCGCACGGTGATCCCGTGGCGAGCGGCCAGGCGGGCTGCCACGAGGCAGCCAAGGGAACGACCGAGCGCGAGGCCGGTCACGGGGGGATCGCGCAGGACGGTGTTCAGCGCATCGAGCTGATCGGGCTGCATGCCCACGCCGCGGTCGTTGATGACGATCTGGTAGCTGCCACCGCTGCGAGCCCCGTCGACCCGCACGGTCGTGTGCGGCGGCGAGAAGTGGGTGGCGTTCTCGAGCAGCTCGGCCAGGATGTGGGCCACGTCGCTGACCGCCGGACCGTGCAGGGTGGCGTCGGCGAGGGTGCCGAGGTCGATGCGCTCGTAGTCCTCGACCTCGCTGAGGGCGGCCCGCACGACGTCCACGACGTCGATCGACCGGACCCGCCGAGGACCGGTCTCGGCCCCGGCCAGCACCAGCAGGCTCTCGGCGTTTCGACGCATGCGGGTGGCGAGGTGGTCGAGGAGGTAGAGGTGCTCGAGCGTGCTCCGGGTCCTGCTCGCCCTGCTCGAGCTGGTCGAGCAGCTGGATCTGGCGCTCGATCAGGGCCTGGTTGCGGCGGGCCAGGTTCACGTAGAGGTCGCTGATGCCCTTGCGGAGGAGGTCAGCCTGCTCGGCGGCCACGTCGACGGCCACGGCTTGCACAGCGTTGAGGGCCCGTCCGAGGTGGGCCAGCTCGTCGTCCGAGCGGATCTCGATGGGCTCCATGGTGGCGGCCAGGAAGCGATCCTCTTCCTCGTCGCCAGGGTTGCGAAGGGCGTCGACGAGGCGGGGCAGGCGCTCCTCGGCCAAGTCGTCGGCGGCGATGGTGAGACGGCGGAGGGGGCCGGTGATGGACCGGGCCGCCATCAGGGCCAGCCCGAGGGCGAGCAGGAGGCCAGCCCCGGCGAGGGCGGCGTAGGCGGTGCTGGCCCGGCGGGCGCTGTCGCCCACCTCCTCGGCTCGCTGGACGCTCTCGGCGGCCCGGGCCGCCTCGGCATCGCGGAGGACGATCTGCCGCTCGGTGCCCACCTCGAGCCAGCCGGCCAGGCCCGTCGACGTGAGTGCGCCCGCTTCGACGACCTGATCGACGAGCCGGCCCGCGGTCGTGGCACTTCCCTGCTGCACCTCGGCCCGCCGGTCGACTCGGTCGGCGGCCGGCGTGGCGGCCAGGTAGGCCGTGCGATAGGCCAGCTCGTCGGCTCGGAAGCCGGCCAGGATGCCCGCCTGGTCGCCGCGCAGCTCGCCCCACGTGGCCGCGGCGGCCATCTGAGCAGCCTGGGCCGCGGCGGCGTCCTTGGACCGAGCCAGCAGCGCCCACCTGGGTGAGCTGGTCGGAGACGCCCGCATCGGCGACGACGTCGCCGACCTCCTCCTGCACGGTGAGGAGCAGGTCGATGACAGCGAGGAACGGATCACGCCAGGTGACGATCGAGCGGGCTGCGTCGGTCTCGTCGCGGATCGACTTCAGCGAATCGAGGGCAGCCACCGCGGCGGCCGCGGTTGGCTCCATGTCGGGGGCCCGGTCGACCAGGCGGCCAAGGGCGGTCCGGGCCCGCTCCACGGTGCCGTCGGTGTTGGACCGCAGGCTCTCGAGAGAGGTGCTGATGGCCGGGTCGGCTCCGGCCCGCTGGGCTGAGGAGAGCGTGCGCTCGCCCTGCAGGGCGTCGACGGCGGCCGCTACGGCGGCTGCGTCAGTGGCCATCGCGGCTGCTCGGTCGGCGTCGGTCGCCTCGTTGCGCCGCTGGACCACCTCGGGGACGGCCACGGCCAGGAGCAGCACGAGAGGAACGGCGATCACTGCGACGAGCCGGGTTCGCACCTTCAGCCTGCGCAGCATGTCCCAGCTCCTCCCGGTCCGCGTCGGTGGCGCGCGGTCTGTCCCCTCCCGGGTTTGTCGGCCCACAGATGGCCGAACTTGAGCCTGCGCGAACTGTGTCAGACACAGTTCGCGCAGGCCCGGGCCGCCGTAGGGCACGCTGGGGGGATGAGCGAACCGACCACCGAGGCCGTCACCCGTCCCGACCTCGACCCGGCCCGCCGGATGATGGCCTTCATCGACGCCGCCCCGTCCCCGTTCCACGCCTGCGCGCAGGCGGCCGAGCAGGTTGGAGGCCGCCGGGTTCCGCGCGCTGTCCGAGGTCGACGCCTGGCCGGCCGAACCGGGGGCCTTCTACGTCCGCCGGGGTGGCAGCCTCGTGGCCTGGTCGACAGGTGCCCACCACCCACCGACGGCAGGGTTCCGCATCATCGGCGCCCACACCGACAGCCCGAACCTGCGGGTGAAGCCGCGCCCCGACGCGGGCCGGGTCGGCTACCGCCAGCTGGCCGTCGAGGTCTACGGCGGCGCTCTGCTCAACTCCTGGCTCGACCGCGACCTCGGGCTGTCCGGCCGGGTCGTCACGCGGGCCCCGGGCGGCCCCGAGGAGCACCTGCTGCTCATCGACCGACCCACTCCTGCGCGTGCCCCAGCTGGCCATCCACCTCGACCGCGAGATCTCCGCCAACGGGCTCTCCCTCAACCCCCAGCAGCACCTCAGCCCCATCTGGGGGCTGGGTGATCCCGACCCCGGGCGCCTTCGCCGAGCTCGTCGCCAGCCACTCGGTGTCGACCCGGCTGCCATCGTGGGCTGGGACCTCATGACCCACGACCTCACGCCCAGCACGCTGGCCGGCGTCGTCGGACGAGCTCGTCAGCGCCCCCCGGCTCGACAACCTGTGCTCGTCGTGGGCCGGCGTCGAGGCCCTCGTGGCGGCCACGGCCGACGGCGCCGAGCCGACCCAGGTCCCGCTGCTCGTGCTGTTCGACCACGAGGAGATCGGCTCGTCCTCGGACCGAGGCGCCGACTCCAACCTGCTCCCCGCGTTGACCGAGCGCATCGTGCTCGGACTCGGCGGCGGCCGCGAGGACGTGCTGCGCGCCCTGGCCGCGTCGGTGTGCTGCAGCGCCGACAACGCCCACGCCACCCACCCCAACTACGCCGACCGCCACGAGCCCGGCCATCACATCGCCCTCAACGGCGGACCCGTCCTCAAGGTGAACAGCAACGTGCGCTACGCCACCGACGCCACCAGTGCGGTCGTGCTTCGTCGACGCCTGCGAGCAGGCCGGCGTGCCCTACCAGCGCTACGCCCACCGCAGCGACCTCCCGTGCGGCTCGACCATCGGCCCGATCACGGCGTCGCGCCTCGGCATCTCGACCTTCGACGTCGGGGCGCCGCAGCTGGCCATGCACTCGGCCCGGGAGCTCTGCGGCTCCGCCGACCCAGCGCACTACACCGCCGCCATGGCCGCCTTCCTCGCCCCAGCCTGACGAGTGACCCGCCACCCACCATCGGCAGCCGGCCACGCCGTCCCGCACCCAACGCTGTCGCAGCCCGAACGAAGCGGTGCCAGACCCAGTTCGTTCGGCCGCACCGGGCCGCTGGCTCGACGTCCCCAGGCTGACGTCCTGTGGTGGGCCACGAGTGGACGTTGCCGCCGCTCGCGACGTGCTGGGCTTGGGGCGACCCCGACGTGGGACGAGGTGCGGGCCGCCTACCGAGCGCGGATCGCCGACCGCCCACCCGGACCGGGCCGGTGGGGACACCGCACCAGGCCGCCGCCCTCAACGCCGCGTACGCGATGCTCGTCCGGGCCCGAGCGCTCGGGCGACCTCCACACGCCCCCGCCGCCGCCCGCCGCCTCGAACCCGCCGGCCCGAGAGGCGATGGGCGAGCCGCCCGAGGTGCTCGAGGGCGACACGATCCGGCTCAGCGTGCCGCCCGACGAGGCCTTCATCCGCCTGCTCGAAGCCGCCGACCGCATCGGCGACGTCACCTACGTCGACCGCTCGTGCGCCATCTTCGAGGCCCTGGTGGCGGTCGAGGGCGAGGGCGCGTGCAGCCTCGTCGTCACGCTTCCAGGGCCGGGCGCACGGCACGGACGCCTTCTGCACGCTGGAGGCCATCGAGCACGTGGCCTCGCCGCCGGTCCGCCACGTCGCCGAAGCGCTGGTCGCCGCGCTGTAACGCCAGCGCCGACGGCGGCACACTGGAGGGCATGACCGAGCAACCCCTCCCCACCGACGACGAGCTCGCGCCAGCGCCTGACCCCGGTGCAGTACGAGGTCACCCAGAAGGGCGGCACCGAGCGTGCCTTCACGCGGCGCCTACGTCGACACGAAGGACCCGGGCACCTACCGCTGCATCGTCTGCGACGACCGAGCTGTTCCGGTCCGACACGAAGTACGACTCCGGCAGCGGCTGGCCCAGCTTCACCGAGCCGCTGGCCAACGACCGGGTCCGCCTCCTCGACGACTCCAGCCACGGCATGGTCCGCACCGAGGTGCGCTGTGCCCGCTGCGACGCCCACCTCGGCCACGTCTTCCCCGACGGTCCCGGCCCCACCGGCGAGCGCTACTGCATGAACTCGGCCAGCCTCAACCTGACCCAGGACTGACCGACCTCTCTGAGCCGCCACCGCCGCCCGGCTGCATGGAGGACGGCCTCAACGTCATCGACGCCGGCGGGGTCGCATCGGGCACCGTCCACACCGCAGTCGAGCCGCTGGTCGCCCAGATCCTTCCTGAGCTCGAGGCTCCGGTTCACGACCTGAACTGCCAGCTCGTCGTCCCCCTCGAGGACGCGGTGGACGATCTGCTGACGCCACTCCTGCCCTGACGAACGCGGGTGCGTGTCCCCTGGCTGACGGCGTCGTTGCCAGGGGACACTGTCCTCGCCGAGCGCCTGCGGTACTGTCGAACGCATGTTCGACAGTACCGCTCTCACCGACGAGCAGAGCGCGGCCGCCAGCCACGAGGGCGGGCACCTGCTCATCGTGGCCGGGGCCGGCACCGGCAAGACGACCACGCTCGCCGCTCGCCTGGCCCACCTCGTCGAGGCTGGCGTGCCGCCCGAGCGCATCCTGCTCCTCACGTTCAGCCGCCGGGCTGCGGCCGAGCTGGTGGCGCGGGCCGAGGCCACCACCGGGCATCGGGTGGCCGCCGCGTGCTGGGCCGGCACGTTCCACGCCGTGGCCAACCGCTTCCTGCGCCGCTACGGCCGGGCCATCGGCCTCGAGCCCAGCTTCACCGTGCTCGACCAGGCCGACGCGGCCGACCTCCTCGCCCTCCTGCGCGACGAGCTGCGCCCGGCCGGCGAGCCCAGCCGGCGGCGCACCAACAAGGACCTCCTGGCCGGCATCTGGAGCCGCTGCGTCAACACCCGCCGCCCCTCGCCGAGGTGCTCGAGCGCTGGTACCCGTGGTGCCGGGACGACCTCGACGAGCTGCGAGCCGTCTACGCCGCCTACGTCGAGCGCAAGCGTCGCGACCAGGTGCTCGACTACGACGACCTCCTCCTCCAGTGGTGGGCCCTGCTGCGCACGCCGTCGGTGGCCGAGCTGATCGCCGAGCAGGTCGACCACGTGCTCGTCGACGAGGTGCAGGACACCAACGCCCTGCAGGGCGACCTGCTGGCCGAGCTGGCCGGGCGCGGGCGCCACGCTCACGGCGGTCGGCGACGACGCCCAGGCCATCTACGGCTTCCGGGCCGCCGACGTCCGCAACATCCTCGACTTCCCGGCCCGCTTCGGGGCCGACGTCGTGACCCTCACCCGCAACCACCGCTCGACGCCCGAGGTGCTGGCTGCCGCCAACGCCGTCATGGCCGAGGCGGCGGAGCGCCACCCGAAGGACCTGCGAGCCGAGCGCGGCGCCGGCCCCCGTCCCCACCTCGTGACCGCCCACGACGAGCACGCGCAGGCCGTCGCCGTGTGCGAGGCCGTGCTGGCGCAGGTCGAGGCCGGCGGGGCGCTGCGCCACCAGGCCGTCCTGTTCCGCACCACGCACCACAGCGAGGTGCTGCAGGTCGAGCTGACGGTCCGCAAGATCCCGTTCGTGCTCTACGGCGGCCTGCGCTTCCTCGAGGCGGCCCACGTGAAGGACCTCGTCTGCACGCTCCGGATCGTCGAGAACCCGAGCGACGACCTGGCCTGGTTCCGCATCCTGCAGCTCATCGACGGCGTCGGGCCGGCCCTGGCTCGCCGCATGACCGCGGCCCTGCGAAGTGGTGGCCCGCCTCCCGCCTCCATCGATGACGAGGCCGCGCCGCGGACGACGCGGCCCCGCCGCGGCGCTGGCCCGTGCGGCGGACGTGGCCGGAGCCAAGCCAGCCATCGTCGCGTCCGCGTCAGCGCTCGACGCCTGCCTGCTCGAGGCCCGAGCGCCCGAGCTGCGGGACCAACCCGGCGCCCAGATCGCCGTGGTCCGGCGCTGGCTCGACCGTCGAGTCGAGCGCCGCCACCGCAACGGCGACGCCCGCCGGGCCGACCTCGACCGCCTCGAAGCGGCCGCTTCCGCGGCCCCGAGCCTGGAGCGCTTCCTCACCGACCTGACGCTCGACCCGCCGTCGTCCACGGGCGAGCTGGCCGGTCCGCCCCACCTCGACG
The DNA here is from genome assembly GCA_963846555.1 of uncultured Microthrixaceae bacterium. GTDB lineage: Bacteria > Actinomycetota > Acidimicrobiia > Acidimicrobiales > VFJN01 > VFJN01. Next base: position 1,726,164 of record CAWJWI010000004.1, on the reverse strand, counting down.
ACGACTACCTCACCCTCTCGACGATCCACTCGGCCAAGGGCGCGGAGTGGGACGTCGTGCACCTCATCCACCTGGCCGACGGCTGCCTGCCCTCGGACATGGCCACCGGTCGGCCCGAGGAGATCGAGGAGGAGCGCCGCCTGCTCCACGTGGCCATGACCCGGGCCCGGGACGACCTGTGGCTGCACGTGCCGCTGCGCTACCACCACCACCGCCAGAACAGCCGGGGTCGCGACGCCCACGGCTACGCCCAGCGCTCCCGGTTCCTCTCCCCCGCCGTCGCCGCCCACTGCGACGAGGAGGTCGCCGCCACCCCCACCGGCGTCGACCTCGACGTCGACATCCCCCGCGCCCCGGCCGCGATCGAGGTCGACGACTTCCTCGCCGGCCTCCTGACCTGACGGCTTCTGTGCGCACCCACGCCCCGCCGGGCGGGGGCCAGTGCGCACAGGACGGGCTCGCTCCTGGCCTGGCCCGTTGCGTAGCGTTTCCCCTCCTGTGAGCAACCGGACGCCCCGCGCGACTCCCGCAAGATCCACGTCCCGGCGCCCGGGGACGGCTCGTCGCTGCCTCCGCGCCCCGCCCCTCAGCCCCGGGCGGCAGCGCCGGCCGCCCCTGCGGCGCCGGCTCGCCCCCGCCCCGTCGTCCAGCCGCCGAAGTCCAAGCCGCGGTCGACGCCGCCCGCCGCCCGCCCCAAGGCGAAGAGCGGGCGTCGTCTGCTCCCGCGGCGGCCGAAGCTTCGGCGCGTCCTCCTGCTGACGTCGATGCTGCTGCCCGTCCTGCTCGTGCTCGGGCTCCTGGGCGGCTGGCTCTACGCCCGCTCCGTCTACAACTCGGTCGAGAAGATCCCGCTGGCCGACGTGCTCACCACCGGCGGCGGGGGCGGCACGAACTACCTGCTCGTCGGGTCCGACTCCCGCAACGTGGAGGACCTCGTCGACGCCGGGCTCAACCCCGAGGCCTTCGAGGACGGCGGCGGACAGCGCTCCGACACGATGCTGCTCCTCCGCTTCGAAGGCGGCGAGGCGCAAGATGATGTCGATCCCCCGCGACCTCTACCTGCCGATCGCCGAGACCGGCGGCTCCAGCAAGATCAACGCGGCCTACAACGGCGGCCCGCGCCGGCTCGTGCTCACCGTGCAGCAGTCGCTCGGCATCCCGATCCACCACTACCTCGAGGTGGACTTCGTGAGCTTCGCCGGCCTCGTCGACTCGCTCGGCGGGATCACGATCGACTTCCCCAACCCGGCCTTCGACACGAACAGCGGTCTCGACGTGCAGCAGGCCGGCGCGGTCGAGCTCAACGGCCCGCAGGCCCTCGCCTACGTCCGCTCCCGCCACCTCGTCGAGGTCGTCAACGGCCAGAACCAGCCCGACCGCACCGCCGACCTGGGTCGCGTCCAGCGCCAGCAGAAGTTCCTGTCGGCCGTGTTCGGCAAGCTCGGCGACGCCGCGAACCCGATCACGCTGGCCAAGGCCGCGTCGTCGGCCAGCGAGGGCCTGCGGGTCGACGACACGATGGGCCTCGTCGACGCCATCCGCCTCGCCTGGCGCCTCCGCTCGCTCGACCCCGAGCCCGTCGAGCTGCCCACTCGGATCGGGAGCAACAGCGCCGGCTCGGTCCTCTTCCTCGTCGACCCCGACAGCCAAGCGGCCCTCGCCCAGTTCCGCTGACCGCGCCGAGTCGGTGTGCGGCTCGGCCGGGATGGAGTCCCACGCTCCCGGGCCGGAACCCGGATCAGGCTGGGTAGACGGCCACCTCGGTGGCCTTGACGCTCGCCCACACCGTGCTCCCGGGTCGCAGATCCAGCTCGGCCACCGCCGCCGCGGTCACCTCGGCGACGAGCGGGACTGCCCCGGTCGAGGCGCACCCGCACCCGCTCGCCGTAGCCCTCCACCTCAGCCACCGTCGCCGCCCAGACGTTGCGCGGGCTGCCCTCGGGGTGGGTGCGGTGCAGCGCGACGGCGGCCGGGCCGGATGGCGACCAGCACGGGCCCGTCGGCCGCCGGCGCCGGCCACGACGAGGACGCCGCCTCCCTCGAGGCGCAGCCCGTCGACTGCTGGCCGTGGCGGCGCAGCAGGTTCGTGCCGGCGAGCTCGGCCGCCCACGCTGTGCGGGGGCGGGCCACCAGGTCGGCGAGCGTGCCCTCGGCGGTGACACGGCCCGCCTCGAGCACGACGACGCGGTCGGCGAGCACAGCGGCATCGAGCGGGTCGTGGGTGACGACGATGCACGGGCCGCGATGGTGCGCACGGAGGTGGTCGCGCAGCTGGCGGCGCACGTCGTCGCGCACCTCCGACATCGAGCGACGAGAGCGGCTCGTCGAGCAGCAGAGCGGCCGGGCCGGGGGCGAGGGCCCGGGCCAGTGCCACCCGCTGGGCCTCGCCGCCCGACAGCGCCTCGGGCCGGGCGGCCGCCTGGCGGGCGAGGCCGATCCGGTCGAGCCAGGCCCCGGCCTCGCGACGGGCGTCGGCCTTCGACCGGCCTGCGGCCCGCAGGCCGAAGGCCACGTTGTCAGCGGCGTCGAGGTGGCCGAACAGGAGGAGGTCCTGGAACACGACGCCGATCGAGCGCGTCCTCGCGGCGGCACGCGCACGCCTGTGGCGGGAGCCTCGAGCGTGCGGTCGTCGAGGCGCACCTCGCCCGCGTCGAGCGGCGTGCAGGCCGGCCAGGACCCGCAGCAGGGTCGTCTTGCCGGCCCCGTTGGGCCCGAGCACGGCGAGCGTCTCGCCGGCGGCCACGTCGAGCCGCACGTCGAGCCGAGCAGGTCGCCGGCCCGACGCGCGCTCGGCCCGCACAGCGCGAGGCGGGTCATGCGCCCAGCCACCGGTCGCGCAGGGCGGCGAGGACGGCAACAGACACGGCGAGCAGCACGAGGCTGAGGAGGATGGCGGCCCGGACGTCCTGCTCGAGGGCTCGGTTGATGGCCAGCGGCATCGTCTGGGTGCGGCCCTCGAAGCTGCCGGCGAAGGTGATGGTGGCGCCGAACTCCCCCAGCGCCCGGGCCCACGCCAGCGCTCCACCCGCGCCGATGGCCCCCCGGATCGACGGCAGCGTCACCCGGCGCAGCACGACGCGATGGGCGACGCGCCCAGCGTGCGAGCGGCGTCCTCGTAGCGTCGGTCGACCCCCCGCAGGGCGGCCTCGACGGTGACGACGAAGAACGGGAGGCTGACGAAGGTGGCGGCGAGCACGGCGGCGGTGGTCGTGTAGGCGAGCTGCACGTCGAACCACTGGTCGAGGCGCTGACCGATCAGACCGCGACGGCCGAAGGCCACGAGAAGAGCCACGCCCCCGACCACCGGCGGCACCACCATGGGCAGCGTCACGAGAGCCCGGAGCAGCGACCGGCCGGGGAACTCGCACCGGGCCAGCAGCCAGGCGATCGGGAAGCCGATGGCGACCGACAGCACCAGCGCGCCGACGCGACACCTGCAGCGACAGGCCGCAGAGCCGTGCGGTTGCTGGTCGTCGCCGAGCAGGTCGAGCGCGTCCGACCATGGCGCCCGCACGATGAGGGCGGCCAGCGGCAGCACGATCAGCGCTCCGAGTCCGAGGGCGCCCACCCCGCCCAGGAGCAGCGGCGGCCATCGCGACCTCATGGCGCACCGAAGCCGTGCTCGGCGAGGATCGCCCGAGCCGTCGGCGCCGCTGAGGAAGGCGACGAACGCCGCCGCCGCGTCCCTGTTCGGACGCTCCGATGATGCACGGCGGCCGGATACGACGCCTCGACCCCTCCTCGGCGGCGAGGTCGATGCCCTCGACGCCTCGGCGGCGAGCACGTCGGTGACGTAGACGATCCCGGCGTCCGCCTCGCCGAGCTGCACCCGGCTGAGGACGCCGCGCACGTTCTCCTCCTGCGCCGGCTGCTGGAACAGGGAGGCCGGCCCGCTCGAATGCCGTCGCCGCGTAGGCGCCGCATGGCACCTCGACGGCGCAGAGCGACACCACGATCTCGTCCGTCAGATCGTCGAGCCCCGTGATGCCCAGCGGGTTGCCGGCGGGGACGACGATCTGCAGGTGGTTGGTGGCGAACACCGACTGCTCGCCGTCGACGAGGTCAGCGGCCGCCACCTTGTCGAGGTTGGCCTGGTCGGCCGACGCGAACACATCGGCCGGTGCCCCCTCGACGATGGAGGTCGCCAGCTCGGGCCGAACCCTCGAAGGTGAGCGCCACGGCGACGTCCTCGTGCTCGGCTTCGAAGGCGTCGGCGATCTCCGTGAGGGCATCGGTGAGCGAGGTCGCCGCCAGCACCGTCACCGTCGAGTCGGACCTGGGCCCGGAGCAGGCCATGAGGGCCGCCAACAGGCCCACGGCCACGAGTCGGCGCACGGCGGGACCCTACTAAGCCCCGACCCCGCCCCGGAGTGCGCGAACTGTGTCAGACACAGTTCGCGCGAGGTGCCGCCTCGCTGGGGTGGGTGGACCTCAGACGGGGGTGAGACGGACCTGCCGGGTGGTGGGGTCGGCGTCGTCGACTCGGAGCTGGACGGTCTCGCCCAGGGGGAGGCCGGGCGCGTCGACCGGCACCTGTATGGCGAGACGGCCCAGCACGACCGTGGACCGCTTGTCGTCGGACGACACGACCGCCGCCTCGACCGTCTGGCCGATGTGGGGACGCAGCAGCAGCGTCTCGACGAGGTCGACGGCAGCCCGGGCGGCGCCGCTCTCCCTCGAGCCGGCCGACGCCATGGCCTTGGGCAGGCCGGGCAGCTCGGCCAGGACCTCGTCGGGCACTGGCTGGCCGGCATGGACGGCGAGCAGCACCTCGATCGTGGCCCGGTCGCACAGGCGGCGCAGGGGCGCCGTGACATGGGCGTACGGCGCGGCCACCGCTGCGTGCCGGGTCGTGCGTCGGGATCCTGACGGCACCTCCTGCCCGGGGAGGAGCGGCAGGTAGCTGGCGCCGCGCAGGCCCCGCGCCGCCAGGGCCAGGAGGGCGGCGTGGTCGGGGTGGGCGCCGTCGAGGCTGCGCACGAAGGCGGCGTAGGTCGCACCGTCGGGCCACGCCACCCGCAGCGCGCGTCGGCGGTGCGCCGCACGACCTGCACGACCTCGTCGTCGGGCGGTGGGAGGGTGCGCAGCAGGCCCACGCCGGCTTCGAGCATGGCCTGGGCCGCCACCATGCCGGTGAGCAGGGAGATCTGGGCGTTCCAGGCCATGGCCGCGACCGGCGCCTCCAGCTCGAGGAGGTAGCTCGTCGCCCTCGCAGATGATGCGCTGCGAGGGCAGGTCGAGGCTGACGCCGTCCCGCGCCGCTTCCGCCTCCTGGCGCTTGCGTGCCCACCTCGGCCAGCAGAGCGAGCGACTCGGCGGCTCGGCCCGAGTCCACGTCGACCTGCACCTCCGCGTAGGTCAGCTGGGCCCGGCTGCGCACGATGGCCCGCTCGAGCGAGGACGCTCGCGACGGCACCGTCGGCGTCGAGGTCGATCGTCCAGAGCACTGCCGGGCGGTCCTGGCCCGGGAGCGAGGCTGCCGGCGTCCTCGCCGATCACCCGCGGGTGCAGCGGGCGCCCGGGCGTCGGGCAGGTAGAAGGTGACGCCCCGCTCCTGCACCTCGGCGGCCAGTGCTCCCCCGGGGCGGACGAAGGCCGGCACGTCGGCGATCGCGTAGTGCACCCGCCAGCCTGCTCGGAGGCGCCCGATGTGCAGCGCCTGGTCGAGGTCCCGGCTGCCGGGCGGGTCGATCGTGACCAGGTCCAGGTCGCGGGCGTCACGCCGTCCCGCTCCCGCCGAGCCGTCGAGCCCCGACAGCACCGCGCGAGCGGCCTGCTCAGCCTCGGCGACGGCTTCGGGCCCGTGAGGGCCGGGCACGTCGAACTCCTCGCGGATGCGGTCCAGTCCGGCCTGCAGTGCGGGCCCCGGCGCACCGCACTCGAGGGGTTGGTCAGGCACGGAGGCGGACGCTACCGGGGCGTGTCGTGTCCGCCGGACTAGCCCGTACGCTGCGCCGATGGTCCGCCTCCCCGACAGCGCCCGCGACGTCCTCGCCGGCCCGAACCTGGCCCACGTCGTCACGATCGACCCCGACGGCGGTCCCCAGGTCAGCTGCGTCTGGGTCGGGCTCGACGGCGACGAGGTGGTGTTCGGCTCGCTCGGGCCGTGGCGGAAGCTGCGCAACCTCGAGCGCGACCCCGCATCGCGCTGTCGGTCGAGTCGGACACGGTCGGCACGCATCGGCATGCGGGAGTACCTCGTGCTGCAGGGCACCGCTCGGGTCGAGCCCGGCGGCGCGCCCGAGCTGCTGCAGGAGCTGGCCCACGTCTACGTCGGCCCCGACGTGAGGTTCCCGCCCGATGGACGACCCGCCCCCGGGCTCGCATCGTGCGCATCACCGTCGACAAGCATCAGCGGCGTCGGCCCCTGGACCGGAGCTGAGGCGCGAGCGCTCGACGGCGCGTCAGGCGCCTAGGCGAGCGTCACGGCGAGGATGCGGTCGACGAGGTCGGCCACGCCCGTCGTCGAGCTTGTCCCGGCGGATCGTCTGACCGCCGAGCACCTCGGCGCCTCGGGCCGCGACCGCGTCGGACAGCTTCTGCAGCGCCTTGCCCGGGTCGATGGCGTAGGTGAGGTAGACGACGGCCTGCTTGCCGGCCAGCGCCGGCATGGCCGTGATGCGCCCGAGCCGGCCCGGTCGCTGGCCGACGACGAGCAGGCCGTCGACCCAGCTGCCCGACGATGACGAGGTCGGCCTCGGCCAGGGCCTGGTAGTCGATGGCGGTGATCGGGAAGGCCCGCGTGGGCATGCCCTCGGCGCGTCAGCCCGGCGGCGATGGCCTCGGCCCGCCTTGGCCGTGTTCCCGGTGAGGCTCTCGTAGATGACGACGGCGTCCACGGCCGCCAGTTCTAGCCGCTAGCGACTGAGCTGCCTTGATCCGCGCCATCACGTCGTCGGTCGAGCTTCGGGAGCACGTCGAGGGCGCCCATGTTCTCCTGCACCTGCTCGACGCGGCTGGCGCCGGTGATGACGGTCGAGACGTTGGGGTTCGTGGCGCACCAGGCGATGGCCAGCTGCGACAGGGTGCAGTCGAGCTCGTCGGCGATCGCCGGCCAGCTGCCTTCACCTTGGCGTTGCGGCCCTCGTCGGTGAGGAGGTCCTTGCAGCCACTCGTAGCCGGGCAGGGTGGCCCGGCTGCCCTCGGGGATGCCGTCGATGTACTTGCCGCGTGAGCAGGCCCGAGGCCAGCGGGCTCCAGGTGGTGAGCCCGAGGCCGATGTCCTCGTAGAGGCGGGCGTACTCCCGCTCGACCCGGCGCCGCTCGAAGATGTTGTACTGCGGCTGCTCCATCACCGGCTTGTGCAGGTGGTGCGCGGTCGGCGATCTCCCACGCGGCGCGGATCTCGTCGGCCGACCACTCCGAGGTGCCCCAGTAGAGGGCCTTGCCCGCGGTCGATGATGTCGGACATCGCCCACACCGTCTCCTCGATCGGGCGTCTCCGGGTCGGGGCGGTGGCAGAAGACGCAGGTCGACGAAGTCGAGGCCGAAGCGCTCGCAGCGAGCCGTCGATGGCGTGCAGCAGGTACTTGCGGTTGAGCGTGTTCTTCGTGTTCACGCCCTCGGTGAGGCCCCAGAAGAGCTTCGTGGAGACGACGTAGGTCTCCCGCGCCCAGCCCAGCTCGGCGATGGCCTCGCCCATGATCCGCTCGGACTCGCCGCCGGCGTAGGCCTCGGCGTTGTCGAAGAAGTTCACGCCGGCGTCGTGGGCGGCCTCGAGGCAGTCGCGGGCCAGGCCCGACGTCGAGCTGGGTGCCGAAGGTCACCCAGGACCCGAAGGACAGCACGCTCACCTTGAGGCCGGACCGGCCCAGTCGTCGATGTTCCATGCGTCCCTGTCTACCGCCTTACGCTGCCGCGGCCATGGTCTCCGAGCTCTTCGACGCCGACGCCTGGGACGCCCGTCCCGGGCTTCGACCTCACCGACATCACCTACCACCGGGCCGAGGACCACGGCACGGTGCGGATCGCCTTCGACCGGCCCGAGGTCCGCAACGCCTTCCGCCCGGCACCGTCGACGAGCTCTACCGGGTGCTCGACCACGCCCGGCAGACCACCGACGTCGGGCTGCGTGCTGCTCACCGGCAACGGCCCGTCCCCCAAGGACGGCGGCTGGGCGTTCTGCTCCGGCGGCGACCAGCGCATCCGGGGCAAGGACGGCTACCGCTACGCCGAGGGCGACACCGCCGAGTCGATCGACCCCGGCCGCACCGGGCGCCTCCACATCCTCGAGGTGCAGCGCCTCATCCGCTTCATGCCCAAGGTCGTGATCTGCGTGGTGCCCGGCTGGGCGGCCGGCGGCGGCCACAGCCTCCACGTCGTGTGCGACCTCACCCTGGCCAGCCGCGAGCACGCCCGCTTCAAGCAGACCGACGCCGACGTCGCCAGCTTCGACGGCGGCTTCGGCTCGGCCTACCTGGCCCGCCAGGTCGGCCAGAAGTTCGCCCGCGAGATCTTCTTCCTCGGCGACGAGTACTCGGCCGACGACGCCCACCGCATGGGCATGGTCAACGCGGTCGTCCCCCACGCCGACCTCGAGCGGGTCGCGCTCGAGTGGGGCGCCAAGATCAACGGCAAGAGCCCGACCGCCCAGCGCATGCTCAAGTTCTCGTTCAACCTGATCGACGACGGCCTCGTCGGCCAGCAGGTCTTCGCCGGCGAGGCCACCCGCCTGGCCTACATGACCGACGAGGCCGCCGGAGGGCCGCGACGCCTTCCTCGAGAAGCGCGACCCCGACTGGTCCGACGTACCCCTGGCACTACTGACCGGACGTCCGCCTGTGTCGAGCTGCCGCATCGCGGTGGACCTGCGAGCGCTCGGTCGACCGAGCTCGGTCGGCGGTCTTGGCTCGCTTGGCGGTGCGGGCCCGGATCGTCTGGTCGAGGATGACCTTGCGGAGGCGCACGCGAGGTGGGCGTGACCTCGACGCACTCGTCCTCGGCGATCAGCTCGAGGGCCTGCTCGAGCGACAGCGGGCGGGGCGGGATCAGCTTCTCGAACGCCTCGGCCGTGGACGACCGGATGTTGTTGAGCTTCTTCTCCTTGGTGGGGTTGATGTCCATGTCGTCGGCGCGGGAGTTCTCGCCGACGATCATCCCCTCGTAGACCGGCACGCCCGGGCCCGACGAACATCACGCCGCGGTCCTGCAGCGCCATGAGCGCGAAGCCGGTGGTGGGCCCGGTGCGGTCGGCCACGAGCGAGCCGTTGGGCCGCCCCTTGATCTCGCCGGCCCACGGCTCCATGCGCTCGAACACGTGGTGGAGCAGGCCGGTGCCGCGGGTCTCGGTGATGAACTCGGTGCGGAAGCCGATCAGGCCCCGGGCCGGGCACGAGGTACTCCATGCGCACCCAGCCGGTGCCGTGGTTGATGATCTGCTCCATGCGGCCCTTGCGCAGGGCGAGGAGCTGGGTGACGACGCCGAGGAAGTCCTCGGGCACGTCGATGGTGAGGCGGTCGACCGGCTCGTGGACCTTGCCGTCGATCTCCTTGGTGAGCACCTGCGGCTTGCCGACGGTGAGCTCGAAGCCCTCCCGGCGCATCATCTCGACGAGCACGGCCAGCTGCAGCTCGCCGCGGCCCTGCACCTCCCAGGTGTCGGGGCGCTCGGTGGGCAGCACGTGGATGCTGACGTTGCCGACCAGCTCCCGGTCGAGGCGGCCCTTCACGAGGCGGGCGGTGAGCTGCGTGCCCTCCTTGCCGGCCAGCGGCGACGTGTTGATGCCGATCGTCATCGACAGGCTCGGCTCGTCGATGTGGATGACCGGCAGCGGCCGCGGGTCGTCGAGGTCGGTGAGGGTCTCGCCGATCGTGATCTCCGGGATGCCGGCGATGGCGATGATCTCGCCGGGGCCGACCTCGTCGGCCGGCACCCGGTCGAGCTCCTCGGTGATGAACAGCTCGGTGATCTTGGCCTTCTCGGTGGTGCCGTCGGCCCGGCACCAGGCGACGGTCTCGCCCTTCTTGATGTGCCCGTTCACGACCCGGCACAGCGCCACCCGGCCGAGGTACGGCGACGAGTCGAGGTTCGTGACGAGCGCCTGCAGCGGCGCCTCGGGGTCGTAGGACGGCGCCGGGATGCGCTCGAGGAGCAGGTCGAGCAGCGGCTTGAGGGTGGCGCCGTCGGGCAGGCCGGCGCCGTCGGCGGGCCGGTCCAGCGACGCCTTGCCCTCGCGGGACACGCAGTAGACGATCGGGAAGTCGAGCTGGTCGATGTCGGCGTCGAGGTCGAGGAACAGCTCCTCCACCTCGTGCACGACCTCGGCGATGCGGGCGTCGGCCCGGTCGACCTTGTTGACGACGAGGACCACCGGCAGCTTGGCCTCGAGCGCCTTGCGCAGCACGAAGCGGGTCTGGGGCAGCGGCCCCTCGGAGGCGTCGACGAGCAGCAGCACGCCGTCGACCATCGACAGGCCCCGCTCCACCTCGCCGCCGAAGTCGGCGTGGCCGGGGGTGTCGATGATGTTGATCTTCACGTCGCCGTAGGCCACCGACGTGTTCTTGGCGAGGATCGTGATGCCCTTCTCCCGCTCGAGGTCCATCGAGTCCATGACCCGCTCGTTGACGTCCTGGTTGGCGCGGAAGGCGCCGGACTGCCAGAGCATCTTGTCGACGAGGGTGGTCTTGCCGTGGTCGACGTGGGCCACGATGGCCACGTTGCGGAGGTCGTTGCGCACTGCCAAGAGGGATCCTGCTTCCAAAACGGGGGGCGAGACATCCTACGAGGGTCACGACCCGCACCCTGCTATCGAGCCGAGCCAACCCCAGCCGAACCGGGGTGCGAAAGGAGCCAGGAACGGGCCCTTTCGCACCCCGGTTCGACGGCGGGGGTGCGGCTCGGACCTTTACCTGCAGTAACAGTGCAGATACGGTGCCGCGCATGACGACCGACCAGGTCACCTTCACCGAGGCCGAGCTGCTGCGCACGCACGACGTGGCCGAGCCGCTGATCGCCGGCGGCGTGCGCTGCCACGGCGGCTTCGACGACGACGGCACCTACGTGTCGCCCCGCACGCTCCACCGGGTGCCGGCCATCGAGGCCTGGCAGGCCCAGCACGTGGCCACCTTCGGCACCGAGGTCCTCCACGTGCCGCTCGACACGTGGCCCGAGCACTTCCCGAACGTGGCCCAGGCCCGCCACCTGATCGACGAGCGGCGTCCCCGAGCCGCTCATCGCCACGCTGACCCGCATCGGCACCGTCGAGGGCTTCGGCGCCAACATCCGCTTCCTCGCAGCCGGGCGACATGCAGGCGCACTTCGACGAGGACATCCGCGGCACGGCCATCGACCACCTCGGCGCGGGGCTCTTCGAGGCCCACGGGCGCGACGAAGCGGGCTGGGAGGAGGAGGCCGGCCACAAGGACATGTGGTTCGCGGCCCGGGACCTCGCCTTCGAGAACCCCACGGCCAAGGTCGACATCGACGCCATGCTCGAGCGCATGGGCTTCGGTCAGGCCGGCCCGCCCGGCGGCGAACCTGCTCGACCGCCTGCTGCCCGACGACATCGACGTGAACCTCGAGCTCATCGCCAACCTGATGATCCGGGTGCTGCTCATCGAGGTCCAGGCCTTCCACACCTTCGCCTGGGCCGACGCCTGGCTCTCCGACCCCGACCTCGTCGCCGGCGACGGCAAGGCCGCCGACCTGGTGTCCTACATCCGGGCCGACGAGACGCCGCACGTCGGGTACCTCAAGACGGCGCTGACCGAGATGCGCGACCGCACCTGGATCGGCACCACGGGCAAGAAGCACGTCGGCGCCGACATGATCGGCCAGCTCTGGGAGCGCAGCCTCGACAACTCGCCTCGGTGCGGGCCGGGACCTCACCCGCGCCGCCGTGCTCAGAGAGGTCGAGCACTGGTGCCTGCAGCGCCCCAACGGCAAGGACGTCCTCGCCCGCTTCTCCGAGCTGGACGCGGCCTAGAGGTTCCTCGGTTCTGTGCGCACCCAGCACCGCATGGCGGTGCTGGGTGCGCACAGAAGCACCGGAAAACGAGGGCGACCCCGGCGCCGGATCAGCCGAAGCCGATCGGCGGCCGGGGCCACCAGACGGCCGAGGGATCCACCTAGCGATCAAGGCGAGGCGTTAGCCTCATCGTGATCACTTCCATCGCCCGTCGGAGCCGAAGCTCTGGCGGGCGATGCCCGTTGGTGACCGGTGCCGAAGCGCTGGCCACCTCCCGCTGGTTCTTTGGGGTTCCCCCCAACCACCATGGCGGGCCGCTGTCCTCGGGGGGCTCTCGCTCCCCGTCTCGAGCGGACGGTAGATCATCTCGTCCTCCCGCTCCGGTGGTCTCGGTGGTGGTCCTGGCGGGTCTCCTCCGGCCGAAGCCTCAGGTCATCCCCCGCTTCCCTCACCGCTCCGTTCCGTTGCGGTAGAGGCGACTCTGGACCCTGCCGCACGCACGGTCAAGAGGCGTTCGCGAGATCCACAGGGTTGTCCACCAACCTTTTCGGTTGTCCCCAGAACGGGACAACTTGTGCCCAGGAAATGCACAGAGGGCCGGCCCTTGCGGACCGACCCTCGAGCTTCCTGTGTGCGGTCGAGAGGACTTGAACCTCCACGGGATTACTCCCACAGCGACCTCAACGCTGCGCGTCTGCCAGTTCCGCCACGACCGCTCGTGGAGTCCGGCAGTGTACCGGTGCCTCCCTGTGACGGCGAACCAGTGCCCGCTGGTTCAGTCGCCGTCGGCGAGCCAGACCGCAGCCCAGTCGACGGTGCCGTCCACGGCGTGCGTGAGGCCCCGCAGACGGCCGGCCACGACCGCCTGGGTGCGGAACTGGGCGATGGGCACCACGACGGCGTCAGCGAGCACCTGGGCCTCGGCTTCAGCCCACTGGGTGGCGGCCGAGTCGGCGTCGGGGTTCGTGCGGGCTGCTCCCACCGAGGCGTCGACGGCGGGCGACGCGTAGCCCGTCAGGTTGTCGCTGGCCGTCGAGAGTGAACAGGGGCGCCAGGTAGGCGTCGGGCGAGACGTAGCCGCCGATCCACCCGAAGCTGAACAGCTCCTGGCCGCCGGACACCACGAAGCGCTTGTAGTCCTCGAGGGGCTGCGGCCGCAGCTCGGCTGCGGATGCCGACGGCCTGGAGGTCGTCGGCCACGAGGCGGGCCATGGCCTCCTGCGCCGGCGACTCGTCGAAGTCGATGCGAACGGGCGGGATCTGCCCGTCGGGGAAGGCCTGCGGCCAGGATCGACTCGGCCAGATCGGGGTCGTGGCGCGCAGTCGTCGCAGCGGTCTGGGTCGTGGCCGGGCACGCCCGCAGGCACGACGGCGGTCAGGGGGTCGGCCAGGTCGGCAGTAGACGGCCTCCACGATGGCGTCCCGGTCGATGGCCACGGCGATGGCCTTGCGCAGGAACGAGTTGCCGAGTGCGGGGCTCTGCAGGTTGAGGCCGAAGAACAGCTCGGCGTGGAACGGCACGAAGTCGTCGTCACCGTAGGCATCCACGGCGTCGCCGAAGCGCTCGGCGGCACGAGAGCCCAGTCCACGTCTCCGTCGTCGAAGGCGTCGTAGGCGGCGTCTGCGTCGGCGTAGGTGCGCAGCTCGACGGCGTCGAGGTGCCCGTCGGTGCCCTGGCGGCGATCGAGGCGCACGGAGTCCTCCCCGGCTTCGGCCACCTCCCACGCGCCCGACAGGTCGAGCTCCCCCAGGTCGCCCCCGTCGACGGTGGCCGACTCCAGGGAGGCTGCGTCGACCACGCCGAAGACGGGGCTGGCCAGGATCGTGGGCAGGACCGACAGCGGTGTGTCGACGGCGATGCGGACGACGCCGGGCTCGGGGACGGTCAGGCCGTCGAGGTGCTCGGCCGTGCCGCCGACGAAGGCCCGGAAGCCGGTGATCGTCTCCAGGCGCAGGGCGGCGAGCGAGGTGTCGCCCGCCGTGGCCACCCGCTCGAGCGAGGCGACGACGTCGCTCGGCGGTGACCGGCGCGCCGCTGGCGAAGGTGGCGTCGGGATCGAGCTCGAAGCGCCAGGCCGTGAGGCTCTGGTTGGAGCGCCACGAGGCGGCCAGCGCGGCCTCGGGCACACCGTCGGGGTCGAGGCGGGTGAGACCGTCGTGGAGCAGGTCGAGGACCATGAGGTCGCTCGGCGAGGCCAGGTTGGCGTCGACGGGGTCGGCCACCACGGGCCCGGCCAGGGCCGAGGCGGGCGCTGCCACCCTCGACGATCCCGCCGGCGGCGGGTCGTGTCGGCGGACCGCCCGAGCGGCTCGTCGCCGCCGTCGTCACCCGTGCAGGCCGCCGGCCAGCGTGGCGACCACGAGCAGCGCTGCCATCGGTCGCGTCGCCCACCGGAAGCCCATCAAGAAGGTTCTAGCGGAGCCGGAGGCACGGGGAGGAGGCACGACCGCTGCTGCGCGAACTGTGTCTGACACAGTTCGCGCACCGGGTCAGTCGAGCAGGAAGGCGAGGCCCGTGGTGGTGAAGACGAAGGACAGGGCCACGACGACCGTGATGCGGTCGAGGTTGCGCTCGGCGGCCGCCGAGCCCAGGGCTGTGGCCGCCCACGCTGCCGCCGAACATGTCGGACAGGCCGCCGCCCTTGCCGCTGTGGAGCAGCACGAGGCCGATCAGGAGGCCTGACGACGATGAGGTGGATGCCGATGACGATGTTGGTGAGCACGGGGGGAAACTCCTCGGTGACGCGGCCCGGCTGGCCGAGCAACGCTACCAGGGGCCGGCGGGCGGTTCGAAGACGGGGACGGTCAGACGACCTCGCGGATCTGCGCGAAGTGGCAGGCCGCGGGGTGGCCGATGTCGCGGGGCTCGAGAGCCGGCTCCTGCTCGATGCAGGGCGACGTGTCGATGCCGGCCTGCCTCGAGCTTCAGCTTCTGCCAGCAGCGGGTGCGGAAGCGGCAGCCCGACGGCGGGTCGGCCGGTGACGGGCACGTCGCCCTGGAGCAGGATGCGGGTGCGAGCCTTCTCCCGCTGGGGGTCGGGCAGCGGCACGGCCGACAGCAGGGCCTGCGTGTACGGGTGGCCCGGCTGCGCCGTAGATCTCGTCGCGGGTGCCCTCCTCGACGATCTTGCCGAGGTACATCACCGCCACCCGGTCCGAGATGTGGCGCACGACCGACAGGTCGTGGGCGATGAAGACGTAGGCCAGGCCGAGCTCGTCCTGGAGCATCTCGAGCAGGTTGACGACGCCGGCCTGGATCGACACGTCGAGCGCCGACACGGGCTCGTCGAGCACGATCAGCTCGGGCTCGAGGGCCAGGGCCCGGGCGATGCCGACGCGCTGGCGCTGGCCGCCGGAGAACTCGTGCGGGAAGCGGTTGGCGTGCTCGGGCGAGAGGCCGACGATCGTGAGCAGCTCCTGGATGCGCTCGATGATCCGCTCGTCCTTCCAGCCGAAGTGCACCTTGAGCGGCTCGGCCAGCGTGGCGCCGACCGTCATGCGGGGGTTCAGCGAGGCGTACGGGTCCTGGAAGACGATCTGGAACCGGCGCCGCATGCGTGGCCAGCTCTGCGCCCTTCAGGTCGGGCAGGCGACTTGCCGTCGAAGCGACGTCGCCCGACGGTGGGCGTGAGCAGGTTGAGCAGCAGCCGACCGGTGGTGGACTTCCCGCAGCCCGACTCCCCCACCAGGCCGAGGGTCTCGCCCGGCGTCGACCTGCAGCGACACGCCGGCGACCGCCGACACGTTGCCCACGCGTGCGGCCGAGCAGGCCGCCGCGGATCGGGAAGTCCTTGACGAGGTCGGTGGCCACGAGGAGGGGGCCGGTGCGAGCCGGCGCTGTCTCGGGCGCGGGCTTTCGGAGACCTCGGTCATGCGTCGCTCCCGAGGTCGGCCTCGACCAGCTCGGCGTCGTCGACCGACGCCCGGAGGGCCTCGACGTCGAGGTCGGCCAGCTCTTCGGCGTAGTGGCAGGCGGCGCGGTGGTTGTCGCCGGTCACCAGGCGCAGCTCAGGCTCCGACTCGTTGCACAGGCCCGGCACGCGGGCGAACCGGCACCGGGGGTGGAACGCGCAGCCCGCCGGGACGCCGGATCAGCGACGGGGGCGACCCCTTGATCGGCACGAGCGGCTCGTCGCCGACGTCGTCGAGGCGGGGCAGGCTGGCCAGCAGGCCGAGCGTGTAGGGGTGGCGCGTCTCGTAGAAGATCTCGTCGGTCGTGCCCATCTCGACCTGGTCGCCGGCGTACATGACCATCACCTGGTCGGCCAGGCCGGCCACCACGCCGAGGTCGTGGGTGATGAGGATGATGGCGGAGTCGATCTCGTCCTTGATGTCGATGAGCACCTCGAGCACCTGGGCCTGGACGGTGACGTCGAGGGCGGTGGTGGGCTCGTCGGCGATCAGCAGGTCGGGCTTGCAGGTGATCGCCATGGCGATCATGGCCCGCTGGCGCATGCCGCCGGAGAACTCGTGCGGGTACATCTTGGCCCGCTTGCGGGCCTCGGGGATGCCGACCAGGTCGAGCATCTCGATGGCCCGCTCCATGGCCTGCTTCTTGTTGAGGCCCTCGTGGACGCGGGCCATCTCGCCGATCTGGCGGCCGACCGTGTGCACGGGGTTCAGAGCCGTCAGCGGGTCCTGGAAGATCATGGCGATCTCCCCGCCCCGCACCTTGCGCCGCTCCTCCTCGCTCACGCCGAGCAGGTCGCGGTCCCTGCCAGAGGATCTCGCCGCTGCTCGACCTCGACGGTGGGGATGAGGCCGAGGATCGTCATGGCGGTGACGGACTTGCCCGAGCCGGACTCGCCGACGATGGCGAACACCTCGCCGCGGTGCACGTCGAAGGAGACGCCGTCGACGGCGCGCACGACGCCGTCGTCGGTGTCGAAGCTCGGCGCGGAGGTCGCGGACGGAGAGGAGCACCTCGGTGTCGAAGCGCGTGCGTGAGGGTCACTTGAGCTTCGGGTCCAGTGCGTCGCGGAGGCCGTCGCCGACGAACACGAAGGCGAGGACGGTGAGGAAGATGGCCATGCCAGGGAAGAACAGCAGGTGCGGGGCGACGGACAGCAGGCTCTTGCCGTCGGACACCATGAGGCCCCAAGCCGGCGTGGGGTCGGTGGGGCCGACGCCGAGGAAGGACAGCGCCGCCTCGGAGAGGATCACCGTGCCGACGGCGATCGTGCCGTACACGATGATCGGCTGGAGGGCGTTGGGCAGGATGTGGCGGAACATGATCCGCCGTCGCGAGTAGCCCGAGGGCCTGGGCCGCCTCGACGTACTCGAGCTGCTTCAGCGACAGGAAGCTCGACCGCACGATGCGACAGATGCCCAGCCAGCCGGTGAAGCCGAGGACGAAGATCACGGTGTTCTCGCTGCGTCCCGAGCACCGACGCGACGGCGACGGCCAGGACGATGTAGGGGATGGCCAGGAAGATGTCGGTGATCCGCATGATCATCGTGTCGATGAACCCGCCGAAGAAGCCGGCCACGGCACCGAGCAGCAGCCCGATCGTCAGCGCGATGGCGGTGGCGCCGATGCCGATCTTCAGCGACACGCGGGCGCCGTAGACGACCCGGCTGAACACGTCGCGCCCGATGGTGTCGGTGCCGAACCAGTGGTCGCCCGACGGGCCCTTGCGGAACTGGCCCGGGGTCGCGCTCGGTGATGGAGAACGGGGCGATCAGCGGGGCGAACAGGGCGGTCAGGACGAGGATCACGAGCAGGACGAGGCCGAGCATGGCCAGCCGGTTGCGCTTGAAGCGCCGCCAGACGTCCTTGCGGAGGGGGCGGGCCGCGGCGAGGTCGCCGACGTCGGCGAGGTTGTGGCCACCTTCGGAGCCCTCGAAGGAGCTGGGCCCGCTGCTGGTCTCGATGGTCGTCATGTGGCGTCCCCGTTCGAGAGGCGGATGCGGGGGTCGAACCAGGCGTAGGACAGGTCGACCACCAGGTTGATGAACGAGTAGGCGACCACCACGGCGAGCGTGAGGCCGAGCGTGATGGGCAGGTCGCGCGACTGGACCGACTCGGCGATCGCCGAGCCCAGCCCTGGCCAGGAGAACACCGTCTCGGTGAGCACGGCGGCGCCGATGACGGTGCCGAAGTCGATCCCGATGAGCGTGATGACCGGCAGCATGGCGTTGCGCAGGCCGTGGCGGGCCACGACGTCGCGCTCGCGCAGGCCCTTGGCCCGGGCCGTGCGCATGTAGTCGGCCCGCAGCACCTCGAGCATCGAGCCGCGGGTCATGCGGGCGGCCAGCGCCGTGGACACCGAAGCCAGCGTGACGGCGGGCAGGATCAGGTAGCGCCACTGCTCGCCGGTGGGGATGAAGAAGAACGACCACGTGTCGGGGCCGATGCGCGACGTGCGCAGGCGCGGCCCACGTCGGGCCAGTCCTGCTTGTTCGGCGGAGCACGGCGAAGCCGTACTGCAGGACGAAGCCGAGCACGAAGACCGGGATGGCCGACGCGCCGGCCGTCACGATCGTGGTCATCCGGTCGGCGATGGAGTACCGCTTGATGGCCGACACGAGGCCGACCGAGATGCCGACGATGACCTCGATGATGATGGCCCAGATGGCCAGGCGGAGGCTGTTCACGGCCTTGCTCGCCGAGGATGTCGTTGACGCTGCGGCTGGTCTGGAACGACTCGCCGAGGTCCCACTGCAGGGTGCGCTGCCAGTAGTCGCCGAACTGCACGATCAGCGGATCGTCGAAGCCGTAGCGCTCGGTGATCTGCTGCGATCTGGATCGGGTTCGGGCACGCGATCGGCGCCGCCGGCGATGAGGTTCACCGGGTCGCCAGGGAGGGTGAAGAACAAGAAGAAGAGGAACGAGAGCGCGAAGAAGACCGTCGGGACGATCAGCAGGAGGCGGCGGATGATGTATGCTGGTCATGTGTGTCGTGGATCCGGAGGTGGATCGGGGGGCGCCGAAGCGCCCCCCGACCGAAGTCACCTCAGTGGAGGTCTGCTACTCGGCGAACCGGACCTGCTCCCAGATGATCAGACCGAAGTTGGTCTGCGGGAAGGCTGACGATCTCGTCTGCTGTAGACGTAGTCGCCTCGGTACCAGTTCATCGGCACGACGCCAGTGTCGTCGTTCAGCAGGATCTTCTCGGCCTCCTGGAAGAGCGTCGGCCTGCTCGTCGGGGTCGGCGGTCGGCTTGGCCTCGTCGATGAGAGCGTCGAACTCCTCGTTCTGGAACGTACCCGAGGTTGTTGCCACCGATCGAGTCGGAGTGGAACAGGTCGTACATGAAGTTGTCGTACGTCGGGTAGTCGGCGAACCAGCCGGCGCGGCACATGGCCTTGCAGGCTCCGTCGGCGAGGTCCGAGAAGTACGTCTCGCCGGTCATCGGCTCGGCGACGGCCTCGATGCCGACGGCCGCCAGGTTGTCGATGACGATCGCCGCGACGGGCTCGTGCCCGGCGTCAGCGTTGAACTGGAGCGGGATGGGCTCGGTGAGCGTTCCGCCCTCGGCCTTCCACTCGTCGAACAGGGTCTGGGCCTGCTCGGCGTCGTAGCCGCAGTACTCGCACATGTCCGGACCTGAAGCCCGGGATGCCCTCCAGGCGTCACGCCGGTCGAGGTCGTGCGGCTGTCGTTGTAGACGGCCGTCGTTGATCTCGTCACGGTTGATGGCGGCCGAGATGGCCTGGCGGAGCTTGATGTTCTCGTCGCCGGCGAGCGCGCCGTCCTCGGTCTCGAGCACCCAGTGGTAGGAGCCGAGGATCGAGACGTCGAGCGTGGTGCCGTAGCTGGCCTCGGCGTCGGCGACGCGAGCGGGCGGGATGTTGGCGTTGTCGGCCCTCACCGGCCTCGAACGAGTTGTACGAGGTGTCCGGGTCGGCGCTGGTGCGGAACGTCGATCGTGTCGAGCCGGTCGTCCCAGGTCTCCTGGTTGAAGTCGCCGTTCCACTCGTCGTTCTTCACGAGCTTGATCTCCTCGTCGGTGCGAGCCGACTCCATCTTGTAGGGGCCGTTGCCGAACATGACGCTCGTTCTCCCAGTCCGCACCGGCGTCGATGGCCTCCTGCGGGACGGGCATGAACAGCTGGAAGCCAGCGACGGCCGGGAAGTTCGAGTACGGCGCGTCGAGGGTGACCGTGAGGGTCATGGCCTCGTCGTCGGCCTCGATGCCGCTGATCGTGTCGGCGGTCGCCGTCGAGGCGCTCGGAGCCACCGTCGATGAAGCCCAGCAGGTAGCTGTAGTCACCGGCGAGGTCAGCGGCGCGCTCCCAGGAGTTCTGGAAGGTGCTCGGGAGGATCTCCTCGCCACCGGCGAAGGCCTGGCCCTCGCGGATCGTGAAGGTCCACACGGTGGCGTCGTCGTTGGCCTCGAAGGACTCGGCCACGTGGGGCACGATCTGCGGGTCGGCCGGATCGGTGGAGTCGATGTCGGTCAGGCCGTCGTAGATGGCGTTGATGACCTGGAAGCCGTCGAGCGTGGAGTTCAGCGCCGGGTCGATGTGCTCGAGCGGGTCGCCGACGATGGTGCCGAGGTCGATGAAGTCGCCGCCGGCGACGCCGTCACCATCGGGCTCCTCTGTGCCGTCGGGACCTTCGTCGCTGGCACCCGGATCGTCATCGTCGTCGCTGCCAGCAGGCGGCGAACGACAGGCCGAGGGCGAGCAAGGACCGCCAGCACTCTCAACGCTTGGTCTCGCATGGTGGATCTCTCCCGATGGGTTGGATGGTGCTGGGCGGCGATCCGGGCGCGGTGCGCCGGTGCCTGTCCCCGGGTGGCGACCCTGACTTAACGGTCACCGTGCGGGGAACGGCTCGACGACGCTACCAGGATCTGCGGTGTCGCAGGTGCACATCGGTGCTGGTCGGGCGACGAAGTCGTGCGCGAATCGGGTGGCTGCGGGCCGCTTCGCTGCACGACTCGCGCTGCGCTGGCCGTTCAGATCGGCACGGCGCGCGCGAGGTCAGAGGCGATACTGGACGATCCGGGCGAAGTCGTCGGCCTCGAGGCTCGCTCCGCCCACCAGGGCACCGTCGATGTCGGGCTGCGCCATCAGCTCGGCGGCGTTGGTGGGCTTCACCGAGCCGCCGTACTGGATGCGCACCGACGTCGGCCGCCTCGGCCCCCGCCAGCTCGGCCACGACCTGGCGCACGAGCTCGCACACGGCCTGGGCGTCCTCGCTGCTGGCCGTGCGACCCGGTGCCGATGGCCCAGATCGGCTCGTAGGCGATGACCAGGCCGCCCACCTGGTCCGGCTTCAGCCCGGCCAGCCCGGCCTCGACCTGGCCCGCGCACCTTGGCCTCGGTGGTGTCGGCCTCCCGCTCCTCGAGCGTCTCGCCGCAGCAGAGGATCGGGGTCATGCCCGGCCTTGAGGATGGCCTTGCACCTTCTGGTTGACCATCTCGTCGGTCTCCCCGAACAGCTCGCGGCGCTCGGAGTGCCCGGCGATCACGTACTGGACGTCGAGCTTGGCCAGCATCGCCGGCGACACCTCGCCGGTGAAGGCGCCCTTCTCCTCCCAGTGGCAGTGCTGGGCGCCCAGGGCGATCGGCATCGGGCTCCTTCTCGCTCATGAAGTAGGTCTGCACGGTGCGCAGGTCGGTGAACGGCGGGTGCACCGACACGTCGACGGCGTCGTGGTCCTCCGTCGTGATGAGGTAGCTCAGCTTCTGCACCAGCTGCAGCGCCTCGAAGTGGTTGTGGTGCATCTTCCAGTTGCCGCTGATCAGCGGCTTGCGCGCAGGAGCCTTGGCCATGGCCCGGAGGCTAGGCCACTGCTTCTGTGCGCACGGAGCCCCGCCATGCGGGGCCCCGTGCGCACAGAACTAGGAAACCTCGCCGCGGAGGGCGGCCAGGCCCGGGAGGTCGCCCGTGCTCGAGGAGCTCGAGGCGAGGCTCCCCCGCCGGTGCTGATGTGGTCGATGCGGTCGGCCAGGCCGAACTGGGCCACCGCGGCGGCGGAGTCGCCGCCGCCGACCACCGTGAAGCCGCGTCGACTCGGCCACGGCCTCGGCCACCGTGCGGGTGCCGGCCTCGAAGCGGGGGTCCTCGAACACGCCCATCGGGCCGTTCCAGAACACGGTGCGGGCGTCGAGGATGACGTCGCTGAACTCGGCGGCCGTGCCGGGGCCGATGTCGAGGCCCATCCAGCCGTCGGGCACCGAGGCGCCCAGCTGGCGCACGTCGCCGCCGGCGGTCGGGTCGCCGATCTCGCCGCCGGGGCCGAGGGCGGTGACGTCGGAGGGCAGGCGGATGGCCGCCCCGCTGTCGAGCAGGCGCTTGCACGCGGCGACCATGTCGTCCTCGCAGAGCGAGTCGCCCACCGGGTGGCCCTGGGCCTTGAGGAACGTGAAGCACATGCCGCCGCCGATGAGCAGCTCGTCGGCCACGCCGAGCAGGGCGTCGATGACCTTGAGCTTGTCGCTCACCTTCGAGCCGCCGAGCACGGCCACGAACGGGCGGTTGGGGTGCTCGCGCATGCCGAGCAGCACCTCGACCTCCTTGGCCAGGAGCCGGCCGGCGGCGCTGGGCAGGTGCTGGGGCGGGCCGACGATCGAGGCGTGGGCCCGGTGGGAGGCGCCGAAGGCGTCGTTCACGTAGGCGTCGAAGCCCTCGATGAGCTGGGCCACGAAGGCGGGGTCGTTGCCCTCCTCCCCGGCGTCGAAGCGCAGGTTCTCGAGCAGCTCGACGCCCGGGGCCAGCTCGGCCAGCCGGGCCCGGACGGGGCTCGACCGAGTACTTCGGGTTGGGCTCGCCCTTGGGGCGGCCGAAGTGGGTGCAGGCCACGACCGTGGCGCCCTGGCCCTGCAGCCACTCGATGGTGGGCAGGGCGGCCCGGATGCGCAGGTCGTCGGTGATCTGGCCGTCGTGGACGGGGACGTTGAAGTCGGCGCGCAGCAGGACCCGCTTGCCCTCGAGGGGCGGCAGGTCCTCCAGGCTGGGGACCCGGGGCATCGGCCGCTCAGGCCTTGAGCTTGGTGCCGGTGATCTCGATGAGGTCGACGAGGCGGTTCGAGTAGCCCCACTCGTTGTCGTACCAGCCCATGACCTTGACCAGGTTGCCGATGGCCATGGTGATGGGGGCGTCGAAGGTGCAGCGAGGCCGGCGAGCCGACGATGTCGCTGCTCACGATGGGCGCCTCGTTGTAGACGAGCACCTTGCGAGAGCGGGCCGGACGTCGGCCGCGGCCTGGAAGGCCTCGTTGACCTCGTCGACGGTGACGTCCTGGTCGAGCACGCCGGTGAAGTCGGTGATGGAGCCGTCGGGCACGGGCACCCGGAGCGAGGTGCCGTCGAGCTTGCCCTTCATCGACTCCAGCACGAGGCCGGTGGCCCGGGCGGCGCCGGTGCTGCTCGGGATGATGTTGACGGCGGCGGCCCGGGCCTCGCGGAGGTCCTTGGAGGGGCCGTCGACGAGCGACTGGGTGCCGGTGTAGGCGTGCACCGTGGTCATGAGGCCCTTCTCGACGCCGAAGGCGTCGTCGAGGACCTTGACCATCGGGCACGAAGCAGTTCGTGGTGCAGGAGGCGTTGGACACGACCTTGTGCTGGGCCGGGTCGAAGGTGTCGTCGTTGACGCCGACCACGAAGGTGGCGTCGGCACCGGCCGACGGGGCGGACACGATGACGAACGGGGCGCCGGCGTCGAGGTGCATCGACGCCTGCTCCTTGCTGGAGAAGAAGCCGGTCGACTCGATGACCATGTCGACGCCGAGGTCAGCCCACGGCAGGGCCTTCGGGTCGCGCTCGGCGAGGATCTTGAGCTCGTCGCCGTTGACCGTGATGCCGCCGTCGGTGGCCTTGATGTCGGCGTCCCAGGTGCCGAGCACCGAGTCGTAGCGCAGCAGGTGGGCCATGAGCTCCTTGGAGCCGAGGTCGTTGGCGGCCACGAAGTCGATGTCGGCGCCCCGCTGCTTGGCGGCCCGGAAGAAGTTGCGGCCGATGCGGCCGAATCCGTTGATGCCGACACGGATGGTCATCGCGAAGTGCTCCTGGGGTCGTGGGCGACAGCTACCGGCCATCCGAGCAGATCGGGCCGGGGGGTTCCAGTCTGCCGGTTCAGCCGACGAGGCCGGACAACGCCGGCCCGAGCTTGGCCGGGTCGTGCAGCAGGCCGCGGTCGTCGACCACGTCGGCCAGCACGAGCTCGGTGTCGAGCTGGCCCGCGGGTAGGCCGGCCGGGTCGCTGAGGACGAGCTGGGGGTGGACGCTGTGGCGGTGCAGCGCCGCGACGTGGCGGCCCAGGTCGTAGCCCTTGGACTCGGCTTGGTCGGCCCGCAGGTTGGCCACGTAGACGATGCGGGCCGGCGTGGCCGCAAGGGCCTTGCGGATGTCGCCCACCACCGCGGCTGCGAGCACGCTCGTGTACAGCGACCCGGGTCCGAGGACGACGAGGTCGGCGGCGGCGATGGCCGCGACGGCGATGGGCGAGGCGGCGGTGGACTCGGGGTTGACCCACACGTCGGTGAGGCCGGGCGTCTCGGCCACGGCGACCTGGCCCACCACCTCGTGGTGGTCCCGGGTCAGGCCGTGGAGCACGACGGCGTCGTCGGTCACGGGCACCACCCGTGAGCGGGCCACGTCGATCCCGAGGGTGCGGGCGACCTCGTCGGAGGCCCCTTGGAGGTCGCCCAGCTCCTCGGTGAGCGCCAGCAGCAGCAGGTTGCCGGTGGCGTGGCCGTTCAGCTCGCCGGCGTCGAAGCGGCGCTCGAGAACCCGGGTCCAGGCCGACTCGGGGTCGGCCAGGGCGGTGAGGCAGCGGCGGACGTCGCCCAGTGCGGGCACGTCCCATGACTCGCGCAGGCGCCCGCGTCGAGCCCCCGTCGTCGGCGGTCGACACGACGGCGGTGACGTGCTCGGCCCACGGCGCCGCCGCCCGCAGCGTCACGGCCAGCCCGTGCCCGCCCCCGATGGCCACCACGCACGGCCCGGTCACTTCGCGATGTCCCGGTGGACCACCGTCGGGGCGAAGGCGCGGCGCTCGAGGAGGCGGGCCACCTCCTCGGCGATGGCGACGGAGCGGTGGCGGCCGCCGGTGCAGCCGAAGGCCAGGGTGAGGTAGCTCTTGCCCTCGGCGACGTAGGCGGGCAGGAGCATGCCGAGCAGGTCGTCGAGGCGGGTCAGCAGGTCTCGGGCCGCCTCCTGGTCGAGCACGTAGCGGCGCACGGGCTCGTCGAGGCCGGTGAAGCGGGCGCAGCTCGTCGACCCAGTGAGGGTTGGGCAGGAAGCGGCAGTCGAGCACGATGTCGACGTCGAGGGGCAGGCCGTGCTTGTACCCGAAGGACACGACCCGGGTCTGCATGGCCGAGGTCGGCGTCGTCCTCGCCGAAGAGGCCGACGCATGCGGGCGTGGAGCTCGTGGACGTTGAGCGCCGAGGTGTCGACGACGACGTCGGCCTCGGCCTTCACGGGCTCGAGCAGGGCGCGCTCGCGCTCGATGGCGTCGGCCAGGCCCTCGCCCGCGTCGGCCAGCGGGTGGCGGCGCCGGGTGCCCTCGTAGCGGCGGACCAGCACGTCGGTGGCGGCGTCGAGGAAGAGCTGGCGCACGCGGGCCCCGGTGGAGCGGAGGTCGCGCAGGGCGTGGAGGAGGTCGCCCTGGTGGGCGCCGAGACCGACCACGAGCGCCACCCGGGGCGTGGAGGAGCCCGGGGGCCTGCACCAGCTCGACCACCTTCGGGATGAGCTCGGTGGGCAGGTTGTCGATGACGAACCAGCCGAGGTCCTCGAGCTCGTCGGCCGCCTGCGAGCGCCCCGCCCCCGACAGACCCGTGATCACCACGAACTCGCTCATGTCCGCCCGAGGCTAGCGAGGTGGTGCTCCGGCGGTCGCCGCCGGATCGGTAGCGTCATCGCCCGTGGACGACGACATCTCCGGCTCTCGGACCCTCTCGGTGGTCATGCCCTGCTTCAACGAGGTGGCCACGGTCCGCGACGCCTGCCTGCGGGTGCTCGAGTCCCCGTTCTGCCGGGAGCTGATCGTGGTGGACGACGCCTCCACCGACGGCTCGCTGGCCCAGGTCGCCGATCTCGACGACGACCGGCTGGTCACGCTCCGCCACGACGCGAACCGGGGCAAGGGCGCGGCTCTGCGCACCGGCTTCGCCAAGGCCAGCGGCCCGTTCGTGATCGTGCAGGACGCCGACCTCGAGTACGACCCGGCCGACTACGAGCTGCTCGTGCGGCCCCTCCTCGACGACCTGGCTGACGTGGTCTACGGGTCGCGCTTCCAGTCCGGCCGCCCGCACCGGGTGCTCTACTTCTGGCACAGCCTCGGCAACAAGATGCTGACGCTCATGTCGAACGCCTTCACCAACCTGAACCTCACGGACATGGAGACGGGCTACAAGGTGTTCCGCAAGGAGGTGCTCGACGCTCTGGACCTCACCGAGGACCGCTTCGGCATCGAGCCCGAGATCACGGCCAAGGCCGCGGCGGGGGCTGGCGCATCTACGAGGTCGGCATCTCCTACAGCGGCCGCACCTACGCCGAGGGCAAGAAGATCGGCTGGCGCGACGGCGTGCACGCGCTCGTGGCCATCGTCCGCTACTCGCCGCTCCTGGCCCGGCTCCGCCCCGGTCGCTGAGCGCACCCGCCCCCTCCGCGCCGCGACCTACTGTCGCCGTCGTGCCCGGGCCGAGCCACGACCCTGATCTGGACGAGCTCGATGGTGACGACGCCCCGATGTGGCTCAGCCACCACTGGCCCGAGGACCACCACCGGTGCGTCACGGTGCGAGGGCGCAAGGTGTGCCGGCGTTGCCTGGTGCTCTACCCGACGGCGCTGCTCGTGGTGGCCGCCTTCGGCTTCTGGCTCTCGTGGCCGGAGCGCCTCGACCCGTGGCTGCTCTGGCTGCTGCCGCTCCCCGCGGTGGCCGAGCTGGCCGGCGAGCAGCTCGGGATCCTGCGCCCCCACGCCGCCCGCCTGATCGCCGTCACCCTGCCGCTGGGCATCGCCTGCGGGCGGCTGTACCTGCGCTACCTCGACGACCTGAGCGATCCGCTCGTGCTCGGCGTCGTCGGCGTCTACGGGGGGCTGTGCGTGGCGCTCGTGCTGCTGGCGGGCTCCCGCCGCCGGTAGAAGCTGAGGCTCAGCGCTTCTCGGTGCGGAGCAGGAGGAGCCTGGGGATGGTGGCGGCGGCCTCGTACTCCTCGGCTCGGGCCAGGAAGCCGGGAGGCGGGGCCGGCTCCTCCATGCGGGTGAGCACGAGCCCGTTGTCGGCCAGGGCGTTGACGTAGCGGGACAGGGGGCGGTGGATGAACGGGATGAACACGTCCTTCTCCACCTCCTCGAGCGACTCGTCCTCGGTGAGGTACTCCCCGATGCGCCAGTACTGCTCGGGCGGGTCGAGGATCTGGTCGTCGATCCAGCCGCTGTTGGGGGTCTGCAGCAACGGGTGGTTCAGGAAGAACAGGAACCGCCCGCCCGGCTCGAGCACCCGGGCCACCTCGGCGATCGCGTCGTCGACGTCGCGGATGTGCTCGAACACGAGGCAGGCCACGGCAGCGTCGAAGGCGCCGGTCGCGAACGGCAGCGCCCCTGCGCCGGCGCGCGAGTAGCGCGCTCCCCCGCCCCGCTGGGCTGCCACCTCCACCTGGGCCCACGTGGGATCGACCCCGATCGCCACCTCGGCCCCGCCGGCGAGCGCGAGCCGGGAGATCTGGCCCTCGCCGCAACCGACGTCGAGCACCCGGCGCGCGCCGGCCAGGTGCTGGGCGGCCAGCGGCAGGATCTGCTCCTCGTACTCCGGGTCGGCGCCGTCGGTGAAGCCGTCCTGCCACCACCCGGCGTTCGCTTCCCACAGGTCTTCAGTCACCGGGGGCAGGCTAGATGCTCACAATTAGGGGCCCAACGCCCAGAAAAGGGGCCATTGGGACCATGTTTCACCGGTCAAGAGGATCGTACGGTTGCCCGATACACAGAACTCCGGGCGACGAGTGAACCGAGGTAACCGATGGCGGATGCCCTGCTGAACATCAAGATGTGGCTGGCATCGTCCGTGCGGCTGCAGAGGGACGACGAGCGGGGTGCCTCTCTCGTTGAGTACGCGCTGCTGCTGGCCCTGATCGCCATGGTGTGCTTCGTGGCCGTCGAGTTCGTCGGGGGCGAGACGACGAGCAGGTACGCGACCACGGGAAGCAGCCTCTCCAAGGTCGAGCCGGTCGGGCGGAAGCAGCCTGGCCGCGCCAACTGATCTAGGACGGGCTTGTGGACCTTGTCGTGCACGGCCTGCGCCACGACATCGGGCAGCCACGGCAGTGCCTGCAGCTCCTCGAGTGACGCCCGCTTCACCGCGCTCACCCCGCCCAGCTCCTTGGTGAGGCGCTTCTTGCGCGTCGGCGCCCGAGCCCGGGGATGCCGTCGAGCACGGACACCGTCATCCGCTTGCCCCGCAGCTCGCGGTGGAACGTGATGGCGAACCGGTGGGCCTCGTCGCGGATGCGCTGGAGCAGGAACAGGGCCTCGGACTGGCGGGGCAGCGCGATCGGGTCGGCCTGGCCGGGCACGTAGACCTCCTCGAACTGCTTGGCCAGCGACGCCACGGGGATCTCCTCGGCCAGGCCCAGCTCCTCCAGCACCCGGATGGCCACGCTGAGCTGGCCCTTGCCGCCGTCGACGAGGAGCAGCTGCGGCGGGTAGGAGAACTTGCCCGGCACCTCGGTCTGGGCCTGGCGCCGCTCGATCAGGTAGGCGGTGAACCGTCGGGTGAGCACCTGCTCCATGGCCGCGAAGTCGTCGTTGCCCTGGTCGCCCTTGATCTTGAAGCGGCGGTACTCGGACTTCTTGGGCAGGCCGTCCTCCATGACCACCATGGAGCCGACGTAGTCGCTGCCCTGGATGTGGCTCATGTCGTAGCACTCGATGCGCAGCGGGGCGTCGGGCAGGCCGAGGTGGTCCTGCAGCTCGTTGAGGGCCCGGGCCCGGCTGTTGTGGTCCGACGCCCGGCGCAGCCGATGGCGGACGAACTCCTCCTTGGCGTTGCGGCATCACCGTCTCCTGGAGCTCCCGCTTGCTCGCCCCGCTGCGGCACCCGGATGCGTACCCTGGAGCCCCGCAGGGAGCTGAGCCACTCCTCGTAGAGCTCGTCGTCGTCGGTGAGGGTGGGCACGAGCACCAGCTTGGGGATGCCCTGGGGCGGGTCGTCGTAGAGGCGCTCCACGATGTCGCCGATGAGCTCGCTCGGGGGTGAGGTCCTCCACCTTGTCGACGATGAAGCCCTTGCGCCCCACCATCCGCCCGCCCGCACGAAGAACACCTGCACGGCCGCTTCGAGCTCGTCGTCGACGAGGCCGATCACGTCGAAGTCCTCCGAGCGCTCGGCCACCATCTGCTGCTTCTCGATGGCCTTGCGCACCGCCGACAGCCGGTCGCGCAGGCGGGCGGCCTGCTCGAACTCGAGCTCCGACGGCGGCCTCGGCCATGCGGGTCTCGAGCTCCTTGACGACCGTGTCGGTGTCGCCGTCGAGGAAGTCGAGCAGGCGCTGGACGTGGCCGTCGTACTCCTCCTTGGATCACCGCACCGACGCAGGGCCCCGAGCACTTCTCGATGTGGAAGAGCAGGCACGGCCGGCCGAGCTTCTGGTGCGAGCTGAACTTGTTGTCCGAGCAGGTGCGCAGCGGGAAGGTGCGCAGCAGGAGGTCGAGGGTCTCCCGGATGGCGTAGGCCTGCCCGTAGGGCCCGTAGTAGCGCACGCCCTTGCGCTTCTTGCCCCGCATCACCATGGGCCGGGGCCACTCGGCGTCGAGCGTCACGGCCAGGTACGGGTAGCTCTTGTCGTCCCGCAGGCGCACGTTGAACCGGGGCTGGTGCTGCTTGATGAGCGTCGTTCTCGAGGAGCAGGGCGTCGACGTTCGTGTCGACCTGGATCCACTCGACCGTCTCGGCCGCCGCCACCATCGGCCGCCGTGCGCGGCGGCAGGCTCGACGCCTTCACGAAGTAGTTGGAGAGCCGCGAGCGAAGCGACTTGGCCTTGCCGACGTAGATGACGCGACCGTCCCGGTCCTTGAACTGGTAGGACCCAGGAGCATCGGGGATCGAGCCGGCCGGCGGACGGTGCACCATCAGCGCCGAGGATAGGGAGCCCTGCCACCGACTCGGCGGCCTAGGGGGCGACCTTCCACACGATCACCGTGCCGTCATCAGCCAGGACGGGCAGGTCGAGGGCCTCGATGTAGCGCAGGGCGTCAGGGGCCGGGTCGTCCCGGTGGTAGACGACGAAGTCGATGCCGTGGGCCACCAGATCGTCCCGATCGAACGTGGCCCGGTCGTCGAAGCCGTCTTCGCCGCCGAGGGACAGGATCTGGCGGTAGAGCGGCGTGCTCGGCAGCCGATCTAGGTCGTCGTCGGGGAACGCGGGACACCGCCCCGGACACGATGGGCCGCTCGTGCTCCAGCTGGTACAGCAGGAACTTGAAGTCCTGGTCGTGGCCGTCGAAGCCGAAGTACTCCTGCGTCGGTGGACCACTTGAGCGGGACCTCGAGCACCGCCCCCGTCGCCGGATCGTCCGCGATCACGTCGTAGACGTCGGAGACCTTGGCATCGCTGCTCGGGGAAGCGTTCGAGGGAACAGCTCGAAGACGGTGACCACGGCCACGAGCCCCACGAGCAGGTTGGCCCGCGCCGGCCAGCGACGGACGAGCTCCCCGAGCGCGACGGCAGCGAGCACCGCGATCCCCAAGGCCCCCAGGAGCCCGAAGCGCCCGGGCACCCGCATGGCATCGAGACCGGGCATCACGCGCAGGAGGAAGAAGGGAAGCGGCACGTCGATGAGCGTGTTGCGAACGAACAGGTACGGGCCGAAGGACAAGACGACGGACACGAGCGCCATCGAGCCACCCAGCCCCGCCGCCGCTTCGCGGTCGCTGAGCGACACGCCCGCGACGGCCAGACCGAGGATCACCAGGCCCGGGTAGACCACACCGTCGCCGGCTGGGCGTCAGGGGCTCGATCTCCCAGAAGCGGCCAAGCCAGAGCCAATCCGTCGGGGGGACGACCCACGAGAACGGTGACGACGAGTAGACGACCGTCGAGCTCGTCGGCTGAGGCTCCCCCACCTGCCCGGTGGCCATCGCCATCGCCATCGGTACCAGCAGACGGCGCGGCGACGAGGAGGGCTAGCGCTCCGCCGCCAGAGGAGCCGGCGAGCGTGCTCGGCGACCGCTCGTCGATGCACGACGCGAGGGCCACGAGACCGATCGCGAGCAGGATCGTGAGCTGCGGGTCGATGAGGAACGCAGCCCCCACGGCCGCGCCCAGCGCAGCGGCTCGCCGCCCCTGGGTCGGCGCATCCGTGAACCGCAGGAAGAGGAGCAACCCGAACGGGATGATTCGCCGTCTCGACCAGGTTGAGGTGGCCGTCGATCACGTGCACGAAGCGGTTCGGCAGGAGGCGAAGCCCAACCCCGCCACGAATGCCGCGCCTCGGTGTCGGCTGATCCGCAGGGCGAGGAAGTAGGTCGGCCACTCCGGCGAGGAACATCGACGCCAGCTGCACGCGTGTTGACCTGGGCGGCCGGTCCGAGCGCCGCACGCACCGGCCACGTCGAGCGCGGCGACGAGCAGGGGAGGTGGTCGTCATCCGCAGGTCGGTGCCGAGCGGGTGGAACATCAGGTCGGTGTGGAAGGGGTTGCGCCCGTCGGCGATCGGCGGCCGGCATCTCCCCCCACAGCCAGGTGAACATGGCGCCGTCCGCGTCGTCGACGACGGCGCGGGTGCGGAAGCCCTGGACCGCCGGCCACATCGCCCAGGCGGTCAGCACGGCGAGCCCAGCCAGCGCCGGCGCGTGGCCCGAGAGGAGGCCCACGCCTGCGGGGCGGCGCTGAGCCAGCCGCGGTCTCCACCCGATCCTCACGCCCGTCCACGCCCGCGAACCTACGGCCTGGCCGCCCTCCGCACGGGCACTCCAGATCTCACGATTCGGTCGTGCGCCGCGCCTGCACACCCCCGTGTCGGTGGCCGTGCGGTCGATGCTGCTGGTCGCCGGCGCGCTCGCGGTGGTCCAGGCCTCAGGGCTGGTCCGCCCCGTCGACCTGCTCTCCCCTGCCCGGTCGGGTCAGGGCAGTGAGGTCGTCCTCGCCGACTTCGGTCCCGACGGAATCCGCGCTGGCTCGCCGTTCGACGGTCAGTACATCTACGTGACGGCGAGACTCCTGCCCGACCTCGATGCCATCGCCGACCAGCTCTACGAGTCCGACTTCCGGCTCGTGCGGATCCTGCATCCGCTGCTGGCCAGCCCAGCGCCGGCCGGGAACGCAACCATCCTCCTGCTTGCAGCTGTGGAACGTGCTGGGAGTCGGGTTGTTCGTGTGGGCCCTGGCCGACGTTCTGCAGCGCTACGGCTTCCCTGCGGTCTGGGCCTGGGGTGGGACGGTGGCATGTGCGTGCTCGCTCGTCCTGACCACGAGCGAGCCTCTCGCCTTCGGCCTGGGCATGGCCGGCTTGGCGCTGGTCGACCGCCATCGCCTCCTCGCCGGCACCGCGCTGCTCGCCTTGGCGGGCCTCGGCCGCGAGACAGCTCTCACGTTCGCGGTTGCGGCAGGCGTCCTGCTTCTGTTGCGGCAGCGGCGCGTCCCCGCCGTCGGGGTCATCGCCGTCGCCGCTCTGCCCACGGCCGCCTGGTGGGCCTACGTGCAATCGATCACGGAGCGATCGCGCGTCCCGCTGGGGTGCTTGGCATCGTGCACCTACCCGACCAGTGGGCCCCTCACATCGCGGCGTCGATCCTCGTGTTCGGGTGCATCGGTGGTGTCGGTGCTCGCTTGGCGGGACGTCCCCCCGCTGCGGTGGCTGGCCTTCGCGTTCGCGGCCTGGATCCCGCTCTACGAGCGCTACTCGTTCACGATGACGTCGCTCCCCCGCCTGGCCCTCCCGTCCGTGGCGCTGGGAGCGTCGGGCCTGCTGCGATGGCGAGCTGAGCAGCGACCGCAAGCGACAACCGCCCGGCAGGCGATCCTCGCCGCCAAGGTCGCCGACTGAGCTGGCGAGCCAGCTAGCATGCAGGTGCCGGCCCGGTATCCGGCGACATATCGAGTTCCGGGGACGACATCCCCGCGGGAGAGGCGACCGGGCTGTCCCCGCCGTCCGCCAACCGGAACCCTCACGTGGAAGGACACCACAACATGTTGAGGCTCCAGTCACAGCTCGACGAGCGCTACGCCCAGGCCACCCCCGAAGAGCTCGACGCCCGGATCGCCGCCGCCAAGGAAGCGCTCGGCGAGAAGGTCTTCATCCTCGGGCACCACTACCAGCGCGACGAGGTCATCCGCTGGGCCGACGCCCGCGGCGACAGCTACCGCCTGTCCGTCCTGGCCCAGGAGCAGGACAAGGCCGAGTACATCGTGTTCTGCGGCGTGCACTTCATGGCCGAGTCGGCCGACATCCTCACCGGCGACCACCAGAAGGTGATCCTCCCGGACCTGAACGCCGGCTGCTCGATGGCCGACATGGCCGACATCGACGAGGTGGAGGAGGCCTGGGAGGCCCTCGCCGCCACCACCGACATCAGCCGGGTGATCCCGATCACCTACATGAACTCGAGCGCCGCCCTGAAGGCCTTCGTGGGCCGCAACGGCGGCGCCGTGTGCACCTCCACCAACGCCCGGGCCATCCTCGACTGGGCCCTGGGCCAGGGCCTGCGAGCCGGCAAGGAGTCCGTCGGCGCCACCGGCGGCGGCGACAAGGTGCTGTTCTTCCCCGACCAGCACCTGGGCCGCAACACCGGCCTGCAGATGGGCTACGAGCTCGACGACATGCGGGTGTGGAACCCGCGCCAGGAGCGCGGCGGGCTCACCGAGGCCGAGGTGCAAGGACGCCACCCTCCTGCTCTGGAAGGGCCACTGCTCGGTCCACCAGCGCTTCCTGCCGGCCCACGTCGAGGCCTTCCGGGCCGAGCACCCCGACGGCATCGTCGTCACCCACCCCGAGTGCCGCCACGACACCTGCCAGATGGCCGACCACGTGGGCTCCACCGACTTCATCATCCGCACCGTCAACGAGGCCCCGGCCGGCTCGGTCATCGCCGTCGGCACCGAGATCCACCTCGTGAACCGCCTCAACGACGAGACGCCCGACAAGACCGTCGTCTCGCTCGACCCGCTGATCTGCCCGTGCTCCACGATGTTCCGCGTCGACGCCCCCCACCTGTGCTGGGTGCTCGAGAACCTCGTCGAGGGCAACGTCGTGAACCAGATCACCGTCGACCCCGACACCACCGAGACGAGTGGGCGCGGGTGGCGCTCCAGCGGATGCTGGAGATCGTGTGAGCAGCGTCATCGTGCCGAGGAAGCCACCCCCGGCACATGACCCATGCGATGACTCGTCAGCGGACAGCAACGAGTGCGGGGTCCAGCTCAACGGCGGGGACGCGGATCGTGACTGGCGCCTCGAGACCGAGCAGTTCGAGGAGCGTTGGCGCCACCGAACGCAGCGACACCCTGCTCGCAGCCGTGACTCCGACGCGCTCGGGCGTTCGGATCCAGAATGCTCCGTCTGGGTGGTGGTATCCGCTCTTGGCCGTCTCGGCACGGTAGAGCGCCTGATGCACGCCAACCTGCATCCCAGTCGCAGTCATCTCGATAACCGCATGTGAGTCAAGGTCGTCCGTTATCGCAAAGCCAGTGAACACGTCGCTGCCAACTCGTCGCACATCGAACGCCGGCCGACCGCCCACTGTTGCTCCGAGCAGCGCGAGGCTTCAGCCTCGGCGGCGTCGGTCTCGGCGCCAAACAGGGACGTGGAACTGACCCAGACATCACAGGTGCGACCTTGCTCACACCATGCAGACCCGAGCTGCCGCACGAACGCCGCAATGTCGTGCGGACGGTAGAAGCGGCTGCCGCCGTCAACATCTTTCTGGACATACGGCTGCTGGCTGATGGCAGTGCAGAGGACGAGCGCCGTGTCGTCCTCGGCAAGGTCAAGCGCCTTCCCCACAAGCCGGTCCATCTCCTGATAACCAAAGCGGACCGCCCCCCCGAAGCGCTCGATTTCCCCCCCGGTTGGCTTGAGCTCGAACGGCTCCGGATCCATATACCGCCAGTACAGATGCTGGTAGTGGGCGGTCGTGTTCGAGAAGTACGTGGCGAATCTCGGCCGCTCTCTCTCAAACTCGTGACGAAACAGGTCCCACTGGAACCGGTCCAGAGCGCGGCCCGTCGCCAGCGATCTAACGGCCTCTTCGCTCGCCCACCATCTGGCGCATTGTGGCGCCAACAGTCGATCGTGAGAGCCCGTGACCCCCCATGAACCGAAGAAGCGCAGATACGGCCCCCGCAGATAGGCGACGCGAATCGTTGGTGTGCTCTTGGACGTTCGCTCGCACGAAATCGATGAACGGTGCCATATCAGATGCGCCGGCGTAGTCCGAGGGATTCCACGGATCGGGCAACCACCTCCCATTCACCGGTTTGGTGGGGACCACGTTCATCGGGCCGCAAAGCCATACCTTGCCGGCGTCGTCACCGACCGCGTCAGCCACCGTTGGGATACCCAGGTTGGACCCTTCGCCAAGCTTGAACACCCCGTGCTCATCGAACCCGACTCCCGTGTGGGCGGTGACCCACTGGATCCACGGGTTCAAGCGTCCCTGAGGCTCATCTGCGGTCGTCACGTAGACGAGTGAGTCGGCCCTCAATCGTTCGAAGTTCGGGAGGTCGCCAGAGGCGATGAACCGCTCGAGAAGCGACGGGCACAGCTCGTTGAGCTCAAGTACCAGCACTCGTCGGCTCACCCGGCCTCCTTCGTCATCCCGTCGAATGATCGGCTTCGTGGCATAGTCGACTGTAGGTGCATCCCGGCCGTGCGTTATGCGCCGACCCTACGCGTGCGGGCGCGGTATCCGGCGACATATCGAGTTCCGGGGACGACATCCCCGCGGGAGAGGCGACCGGGCTGTCCCCGCCGTCCGCCAACCGGATCCCTCCCGGACGGCATCGTGGTCACCCACTCCGATCAACGTGACTACACCTGCCGGCTAGCCGATCACGTCGGCTCCACCGACTTCATCATCCGCACCGTCAAGGAGGCCCCGGTCGGCTCGGTCATCGCCTGTGGCACCGAGATCCACCTCGTCGACGGACTCAACGACGAGACTCCGGACAAGACCGTCGTCTCCCTCGACCCATTGGTGTGCCCGTGCTCGACGATGTTCCGGATCGACACTCCGCACCTGTGCTGGGGGCTCGCGCACCTCGTCGAGGGCAGAATCGTCAACCGGACCACGGTGGACTGGGACAGCACGGGGGAGGCACGGGTGGCACTGCAGCGGATGCTGGAGATCGTCCACCCCGTACGGAGCGTGGTAGCGGTCCTCCTCTGACCAGCCTGCCAGGACTGCGGCAGCTGGCGGGGCGGTCGGTCCTCTATTCCTTTGGCGGGCTGGCGCAGAAGGCCGTCGGCATCATCCTCGTGCCGGTCCTGGCAAGGGCTCTATCCCCGTCCGAGTTCGGACGCCTCGAGGTGCTGTCGGCCACGAGCACGTCTCTGACCAGCATTGGCATCCTCGGCCTTGATGTGGTCGTCACGCGCCGGTGGGCCGACGCCGACGGTGCGCAGAGGCGCACCTCGTTCACCACGTGGTTGTGGATAGCGCTGACGGTGGGCGGGATGGTGTTGCTCGCCCTCGCCGTCGGCGCCGATGCTCTCGATGCCCTCTTGTTCGACGATGCGGGCGTACAGACCGCGATCCGCCTCACCGGCGTCGTCGCCCTCGTCAACCTGCTGCACGTGCTCGCGCTCACGGCCCTCCGCAACCAGGAACGCGCCCGGGCCTACGCAGGCATCGCGTCCGCTACAGCGGTGTTCAACGGCATCCTGGTGGTCGCCCTCGTGCAGGTCAACGCCGACGAAGCCTCGGTGGTGCTCGCCGGCGCGTTGGCGACCGGCACAGCCGCCGCGATCGCCCTCGGCCTCACCCGGTCAGTCACCCTGGGTCGACCCCAGGGGGCCGAGGCCGCCACCCTGCTCATCGGTGCACTGCCCCTCGTGCCCGGGCTGGTACTCGCTTGGGGCAGCGAGGTGGTGACGCGCTTCGTGCTCCTCGACGCCGCCGGCGCCCGCCAGGTGGGGTTCCTGTCGATCGCCGTGCGCTTCGCCGCCATCGGGCTCCTGGTGGTGTCCGGCGTCCAGCTGGCCTGGCACCCGCGGGCGTACGCCATGGCCGGCCACCGGGGAGCTGCGGCTCGCCTGCGAGAGGACGCCCGGGCGCTCGTCGCCACGCTGACGGTGCTGGCCGTGGTGGTGGCGGCCGCCGGGCCCGAGCTGCTCCGCCTCCTCGCCGGCGATCGGTACGGCGGCGCCCTGCCGGCCATCGGCTGGGGCCTGATCGTCCCCCTCGGCGCGGGCGCGTCTGCTCATCACCACCCTGCCCTTCGCGATGGCCAACCGCATGGGGCCGATCGGCGCCGCCACCGCGGCGGCCGCGATCACCACTGTGGTGCTCACCCTGGCCCTGGCGGAGCCCTTCGGCGCAGCCGGCACCACCGCGGCGCTCGCGCTGGGCCAGCTGGTCGGGGCGGCGGTGGGCTCGGGGCTGGCGCGCCGCCAGCGGCTGGAGGGCTACCTGGGCGTTCGAGGCCTGTGGTTGCCCACGGTCGCCGTGGTTCTCGTGCTGGCCGTCACCGTGCCTGGCACGACGCCGTCGGGCCCGGCGCGCGCCGGCCTGCTGCTCGCCTTCCTCGTCGTCGCCGGCGGGGTGGAGCGCACGCTGCTCCGCACCGGCATCCGGTGGGTCGTTCAGCGAGGCCGCAGGGCCCGCGACACCTCGGCCACGTAGCGCGCACGCGCCGCGTCGCGGTGTGTGGTGCTCGGCGATCCACGCCTGGCCCTCGTCGCCCAGCGTGCTCCGCCGATCGCCGTCGAGGAGGTCGACCAGGCAGGCCGCGATCTCGCAGGCTCCCCGCACGTGACGAACGGATGGCCGTCCGGGTACAGCTGCGCCATGCCGCCCGCGTCGAGGTGCGTGATGACCGGGCGCCCCACGGCCAGTCCCTCGAGGGCGACGTACCCGAACCACCCCGCTGCGAACTCGTCGGCCACCACGTCACAGGCGTCGTAGAGGGCCAGCATCTCCGGCCGGGTGAAGCCCTCGGGGCGCGGCGGAAGCGCCCAGAGGACGTGGTCCTCTATGCCCAGCTGGGCGACGATCTCGCGGGCGAGCGGGAGGTCGGCGGCGGACAGGATCTCCGGCATCACCAGGACGGCGTCGGTGGACCGGCCGTGGACGAAGGCGGCGAAGCCCTCGATGAGCCGGTCGTTGCCCTTCCACTGCCCCGCCCGCCGCTGAGCGTCGCTCACCCGGAAGCGGAGGCTGGAGGGGTGGAACACGGCGAGCTCCGCCGCTCGCATGCGGGCTGCCACCGAGACCACCTCGGCGGGGAGCTCGTCGAGGGCCGGGACATCCGCGGCGCCGACGTCGACGATGAGCGGCAGGTAGCCCGCCGACACGGGAGGCGATGCCAGTCGGAGTCGATGCACGGCGTCCTGGAACGGCGCGAAGGGCTGCACCCAGATCTCGCGTGGCCCGGCGGGCGGCCCGGCGCTGCCAGAGGGCCAGCGGGTAGGCGGCCCACCGGCGCGGCTCGGGACGCGTACTGCCGCCGGAACGCGAACGGGAAGGGCGCGGTCGTGAGGTCGTGGCCGCTCGCCCACCAGAGGAACGGCCGCCCGGCCCACTGGGCGTACACCGGGCCCGGGCCCGCTCACGATGACCACGTCGTAGCGCGCGCAGCTCGCGGACCACGGCCGAGCGCCACGGCGCCAGCACCGACCAGGGACGCAGCCACGGACCGATGCGCACCCACGGCGCCCCAGCGAGCGTCGGGTCGGCCGCCTCCGGGCGCCCGGTGAGCGGCGCACCCTCGTCGACGAACAGGTCGGCGCCGAGCCGGCCTCCCGCAGGGCCAGCGCCAGCGGCACGAGGCAGTTCGCCGTGTTGCCGAGGAGGGCGATGCGGACGCCCGCAAGGGCGTCGGTCACGGGCCCGACGGCGTGCAGAACTTCACGTAGAAGCTCTTGGGGACCCGATCGAGCTTGTAGAGCAGCCAGAAGAACGGGCGCAGGCGCTCGAAGCGCTTCTTGTAGGTCGGGAAGTCGCGGTAGGTGCGGCCTCGGGCGCGGTCATCACCCGCTCGAACTCGCTCGTCGTCGAAGCCGAGCCGCTTCTTCACGAGGCCGACGATGTCGGGGTCGCAGGTCGGGCGGCTCGGCCATCAGCTGGCGCAGGCCCTCGTCCCGCGTCATCTGCCCGGAGCGGATCAGGCCGGAGTAGCCCGAGGATCCGCATGTCGATGCCGAAGCGCTGCGGCAGCAGGTACGAGTGGTAGAAGGCCGTGAAGCGGTTCTCGAGGTGGTGGCCGCCGTACCACTGCCAGCCGTACGTCGTCGGCGAGGAACTGCTTCGTCGGCTCCTTGTCGGTAGTCGAGGTGGTACAGCGGGCGCAGCCGCCGGATCCCGCGAGAACGCCGACCAGCGCACGAAGTCCCGGAAGGCCATGTTCGGGTAGGTCTTCATCGGGACCGTGCCGAACCGG
The DNA here is from genome assembly GCA_963846555.1 of uncultured Microthrixaceae bacterium. Classification (GTDB taxonomy): domain Bacteria; phylum Actinomycetota; class Acidimicrobiia; order Acidimicrobiales; family VFJN01; genus VFJN01. The sequence goes on along the minus strand of CAWJWI010000004.1, from coordinate 1,686,762 downwards.
TCGTGGACGCCCTGGATGTAGCCGCCGTCCATGTACAGCCACCCGAGCGGCGACACGCCCTCGGTCCGGAACGAGTGGCCCTCGACGATGTGCTTGATGCCGTGCTTCTCGGCGGCCCGGTACAGCACGCCCATGAAGCCGATGTCGGTGGGCGCCTCGACGTCCTTGCACGCCGGCCAGCATGAACGACCGGTAGATGTCGTCGTACTCCGTGTTGTCGACGACGTAGCGTCTCGAGCGGCGACGTCGAGCTCCTCGAGGACGCAGTAGATGTTGCTCGTGGCGATCGGCGAGTTCCACGTGTTGTCGAAGTGGACGGCCAGCGGGCGCAGCGCCCAGCTCGACCATCTTGTGGACCAGGTAGCGACGAGTCGCAGCCGCCGCTGACGCCGACGATGCAGTCGAACTCCTTGCCCCGCCCGGCCTTCCGGAGCTCGTCGGCCATGCCGCTCGAGGGCCCGCTCGCCCGTCCGCGCCCGTGGGGTACTGCGCGTCCATCTCGTCGTGGAGGTTGCAGTAGTTGCACTGCCCGTGCGTCGTCGAAGGTGATGCCGGGGATGTCGTCGTGCGTAGAGGCAACGAGTGCACTCGCACGGCGGACGTCGGCGCGAGCCGGGCGCCGGTCGATGGTCGGCTCGGCGCAGGTCCTGGTCCTGCCAGTCGCCATCAGCGCGATGATCTGGGACCGCGGCGGGTAGTTGATCAGGACGCCGCGCCGCGGAGCCCTGGAACACGAAGAGGCTACCGGCGGCCACCGCGGCCGCCCGGCACCGCGCGACCGGCTCGGCCAGGTCCCGGCGCTTGCCGGCGCCGCCGTGGGCGATGACGGGCACGCCGACGTCGCGGCCGTCACCGCCGCGACGAGGTCGAGGTCGAAGCCCTCCATCGTCCCTTCGCGATCGACCGAGGTGATCAGCACCTCGCCGACGCCCGAGGTCCTCGGCCCGACGCGCCCACGTCACCGGGATCGACGCCCGTGTCGCGTCGCGCCGCCGTGGACGAACACGCGTGCCCTGTCGGCGCCGCCGCGCACGTCGATCGAGGCGACCACGGCCTGGCTCCCGAAGCGGCTCGGCCGCCGCTCGCACGACGCTCGGGGTCATCGGCGAGCACGCGAGTTCAGGACGACCTTCTCGACGCCGACGCGCAGCACGGCGCGCCATGTGCGTCGACGGTCGTGAGCCCACCGCCGTAGGCGAGCGGGATGAAGCACTCCTCGGCCAGGTGCGCGAGGACCGGCGTCGGCGTCGGACGGCGGGTCCGTGCCGCCGAGATGTCGAGCAGGACGATCTCGTCGACCTCGAAGTCGTTGAAGATGCTGAGCACGTTGACGGGATCGCCGACGTACGTCGCGCTCGCCGAACTGGCGCGTCTTCACGAGCGTGCCGCCGTCGAGCAGCAGGCACGGGATCACCCGCGGCTCCAGCTGCACGTCAGACCTCCCAGCCAGCCGGCGAGGAGGGCCATGCCGTGGCGGTGGCTCTTCTCGGGGTGGAACTGCACGCCGGTGACGTTGTCGCTGCTCGACGGCCGAGGTGAACGGGGCGCCGTAGTCGCGTGGTGCCGAGGACGTCGGCCGGGTCGTCGGGCTGCGTAGGCGTAGGAGTGCACGAAGTAGAAGCGCGGCCCTCCTCGGCGGCCAGTGCGGCGAGCGGGCTCGGCCCGATCGCCGACACCGTGTTCCAGCCCATGTGCGGCACCGGCCGGAGCTCGCCGTCGACCACGGGCGGGCAGCCGACGCACCCGGCCGGGGATCCAGCCCGAGCCCGGGCTGGACGTGCCCTCCTCGCTGGCCGTCGGCCAGGAGCTGCATGCCGAGGCACAGGCCGAGGATCGGCACGCCGCGACCTCGCACAGCGTCGTCGAGGGCCTCCGCCGTGCCGGAGCGGCGGAGGTGTTGCATGCCGACGTCGAAGGTCCCCACGCCCGGGCAGGATCACCCGCGAGGCACGGGCCACGACGTCCGGATCGCTGCTCACCTCGGGCGTGACGCCGATGCGGTGGAGCATGTTCGCCACCGAGCCCACGTTGGCGACGGCGGTGTCGACGACGACGACGCTCACCGCTGGTCGCCAATGAGGCGTAGGTGGTTCCAGCGGCGGGCCGCGGCCATTCGGTCCTCACCCTCGGACGTGCTGACGTCGAGAAGCTCCACCCAGCCGTCCCCCGTCACGACGACGGGGTGGGCCACCCCCTCGACGAGCGCGACCTGACCGGGCGCCCCGTTGACCGCCGGGGTGCGTCCCGGCCTCACCGCCCACACGAACCAAACCTCGTCGGCGGCGCTCGTACGCGCCCCGGGGTACGGCCGCGTGACCGCCCGCACCAGTCGATCGACCTCCTCCGCCGAGCGACGCCAGTCGATCCATCCGTCGTCGGGTCCCCGCCGCAGCCCGTAGGTGGGATCGCCGACCTGCGCGTGCGGCGCGAGCGTCCCTGCCACGATCCCCGGGAGGCACTCGGCGAGCACCTGAACCGTCGCGTCCTCCGCCGCCGCCAGGAGGTGGGCGATGGTGGCGCGCTCCGCCACGGGAACGGTCACCTGCCCGTACACCAAGCCCTCGTCGACCCCGCTGGTGGCATCGATCGCGAACAGCGACACACCGGTCTCCGAGCGGCCCGTGATGATGGCCCACGAAAGCGGGGCGTGGCCGCGCAGGTCCGGCAGCCGCGAGGCGTGCACGCCCATCGCCCCTCGGGGCAGCGCGGCGAGGAGCGACGGCGGGAGGTTGTGGTGCCAGCCGACGACGAGACCGACCTCGCCCCCCACCTCGCGGACGAAGGCAGCGAGGTCGACGTCGGGTTCGCGGCGGCATTCCGGGATCGCGTGCTCCATCGCCCAGTCGGCCATGGGGACGAACTGCCGGTTCTCGAAGCCGTCGGGGGCGAAGGACACGGTGAAGGCCTCCGGTGCGTGCACCACACCGGCCAGCTCCACCCCTTCCGTGGTGAGCAGGAGCTCGGCGGAGCGCGCCGTGCCATGCGAGTGGTGCCGAAGAGGACGACCCTCACCGCCCGCCCCCGGCGCACGCCGCCAGCGCCGCCACCACGCGGTCGACGTCGGCCTCGGACATCTCCGGCAAGAGGGGCAAGGTGAGCGACCGCTGCTGGCGGTCATAGCTCTTCGGCAGATCGCCGGCCGGTAGCCCGAGACGGGCGAACACCGGCTGGGCGTGGAGGGCGTAGGTACCCAGCGTGGTCTCGATCCCCCGCTCACGGAGCGTCGGCGACGATCGCATCACGCGTCGTCGATCATCACCACGAAGCTCTGGTACGACCACTCGTCGCCCGCCGGCGGGCGTGACCAGATCGACCGAGGCCAGATCGGCCAAGCGCTCCTCGTATCGCTTCGCGGTGGCTTGGCGGTCGGCCCGGATGGCGTCGAGGCGCCGAAGCTGGTCGAGTCCGAGCACAGCCTGAATCTCGCTCATGCGGTAGTTGAAGCCGTGCGCGACGAACGACAGACCGACGGGCGGTCCAACGACGCCGCCGTGCGATCGCAGCAGCCGGAGCCGGGCGGCGAGGTCGTCGTCATCGGTGGTTACTGCGCCGCCCTCGCCGGTCGTGACGACCTTGCGCGGGTGGAAGCTGAAGCAGCCGGGCGCACCTGGCCACGCGCCGCACGGCCACTCCGTCGCGGGAGGACCCGAGCGCGCACGCCGCGTCCTCGATCACCATCAGACCCCGTGCTGGCAGCCCACTCGACGAGCGCGGTCGACATGGCCGGTTGGCCGAACGGGTCGACCACCATGCGCTGCCTTGGTCTTGGGCGTGACGCGCCGGTCGGCGTCGTCGATGTCGAAGCCGAAGCCGCCGGGCTCGCAATCGACGAGCACCGGCACCGCGCCGCGCTCGACGACCACGTTGCCGGTGGCGGGGAAGGTGAAGTCCGACACCAGGACCTCGTCGCCCGGACCGATCGCCGGCCGCGGCGAGCACGAGGTGCATCGCCGTAGTGGCCGACGTCGTGGCCACCGCGTGGCGGACGCCCGACTGCGGAGGCCAGCTCGGTCTCGAACTCGCGCCAGGAACGGCCCGTTGGTGAGGGTGCCGGAGTCGAGCACAGCGCGCATATCGGCGGCGACGTCGTCGAAGCGCACCGACGGTCGGATGATCGGAATTCTCATGGCCCCGCTCGCCCGGCGCGCTGCACGTACCAGTCGACGGTGTCGGCCAGGCCGTCGTCCAGCGGCGTGCGGGCCACCGGTCCGATCAGCTTCTCGGCTGCGGTGACGTCGGCCCAGTGGCGACGCACATCGGCGGTCCGTTCCGGGTGACGCTCGACGCTCGCCGTCCCACCCGGCCAGCGCCGCCACTCGTTGCACGAGGTCGCCGATGGCGGTCTCGGTGCCACTGGCGACGTTGAGGACTGCACCTTGCGCTCCGTCGAGCGGCCGCGATGCGCAGCATCGCGTCGACCGTGTCCGCGACGAAGATGAAGTCGCGCGTCTGCAGATCCGTCGCCGTCGACGATCGGTGGCAACCCGGCGAGGACCCGCTTGCACCGTGACGGGGATGACCGCCGCGAACGTCACCGGCGTTCTGACGCGGGCCGTAGTTGTTGAAGGGCCGCACGGTGACGGCGTCGATGCCGAACATGCGCACGTAGGACGCCACGGCGAGATCGGCGGCGGCCTTGCCCGCGGCGTAGGTGGTCTCGGCGAGGAGCGGGTGGTCCTCGTCCATGGGGACCGAGCGCGCGGTGCCGTAGACCTCGGAGCTCGACACGTGCACGAGCTTGCCGAAGGCGCCATGGCGCTGGAGCTCGCACAGCGCGAGGGCGATGTCGAGGTTGACCCGGCAGGCCCCGGCAGGGTTGAAGAACGAGTACAGGAGCGCCTTCGTGGCCAGGTTGAACACCACGTCCGGTTGCTCCCGCTCGATGACGGCGCGCATCGCATCCGCGGTCGCCCGCGTCCTCGCGATAGAGGGTCGACCCGCTCGTCGTCGATCACGGATCGGCGAGGTTGTCGGTCGAACCCAAGGAACAAGTTGTCGACGACCGCGACTCTCGCGGCGCCGCCTTCGAGCAGCGCCTCGACGAGGTGGCTGCCGATGAAGCCCGCGCCTCCGGTCACGACGACGCGCTGCCTTCAGCCATCGACCGCCCCCTTGCCCAACGCCGCATGGATGTCCCAGACGAGCCGCATCACGGCAAGGCCGTGCGCGCCACTGACCTCGGGGTCAGCCTCGCCGCGCGCCGACCTCGACGAAGTGCGCGATCTCCGCCACGAGCGGCTCGACCCGCGGGACGAAGACCCGCTCGGTGCCCACGTCGAGCACGTATCGGCTCGTGTCGTCCTGCGCGCCCGAGCCCGCCGATGCGGCCCTGTCGGTAGATCGAGCAGTTCCTGGTTCGCGTAGTCGACGGTGAAGAAGCGCGAGTCCGTCGTGACCTGCAGCTCGCGGACTCTGGTTCTGGGTGATGCGGCTGGCGGTGAACGACGCGATCGCACCGCCTTCGAAGGTGAGCAGCACGCTGACGTAGTCGTCGCCGGTGCCTCGCGGGGCCGTGAACGGCTCGTGCGACGAGGTCGACGACGGGCCGGCGCACGAGGTCGACGGCGATGTCGAGGTCGTGGACCATGAGGTCGGTCACCACGTCGACGTCGGTGATCCGGCTGCTGACCGCGCTCATCCGCCGGGCGTCGACGGCGAGGACGTCGTGGTCCTCCGCCAGGATCTCGCGTAGCTGGCGCACCGCGGGGTTGAACCGCTCGATGTGGCCGACGAGCACGCGGGCGCCGGATGACGCGGCGGCGTCGAGCACCGCGCAGGCCGTCGGCCTCGGTCGTGACGAACGGCTTCTCGATCAGGCAGTGGAGCCCGGCGTCGAGGAGCGGCACCGCGACCTCGGCGTGCAGCGACGACGGGACAACGACGCTGGCGGCGTCGGCCGCCTCGATCACCGTCGTCGAGGCTCGGCAGCACCGGACACCCGAAGGCATCGGCTACCGCCGCGCGCGCGGGCCGCGTCGGGGTCGAGCACGCCGGCCAGCACGGCACCCTTCGTGGTCGGCGAGGACGCGGGCGTGGTTGGTGCCCATCCCACCGGCGCCGACGACCGCGACGCGGACGTCAGCCATCGCGGTCCGGTCCGCCGGCCTTCGAGGTCGACGTGGCCCACGACGACGCGGGCCGGGTTGCCGACGACGAGCGCGAACGCCGGCACGTCGCGCGTAACCACCGCGCCGGCGCCGACCATGCAGCCCGCGACCAAGCGTCGACGCCGCACACGATCGTCGCGTTGGCGCCGATGCTGACGTGGTCCTCGACGAGCGTGGGCACGACCGTCCAGTCGTCGCCCGAGCGCGGCCCGCGGGGCACAGGTCGTTGGTGAACGTGACGTTGGGCCCGATGAACACGTAGTCGCCGACACGTAACGCCGTGGCACAGATCGATGCGCGTTCTGCACCTTGCACCCCACGCCCAGCCGAACGTCGTGGTCGATGTAGACACCTTGGCCGAGGCTCGTGCCGTCGCCGAGCACGGCACCCTCACGGACCTTGGTCCAGTTCCACACCGAGCAGCCCTCGCCGAGGGAGGCTGACGGGTCGACCTCCGCGGTGGGGTGGATGAAGGTGGTCACGCCATCAGGCCGCTCCGGCGGCGGCAGCACCGCGTCGATGCAGCGATCCTGGTCCGCGTCGGAGAGGTACGGGTGCACCGGGAGGCTTAGCACGTCCGCGCAGGCGGCGCGGGCCACGGGCAGGTCGCCGAGGCATGGTGCGCCGGCGAACGCGGCCTGGTCGGCCAGCGTCGGGCGGTAGTAGACGGTCGACCGATGCCCGCGGCCGTCAGCGGCGCGACCACCTCGTCCCGCGTCGAGGGACGCGCACCGTGTACTGCGCCCACGCCGAACGTCGCTGCCCGTGCGACCGACGGGGCGCACGACCGCGACCCGGCGAACGCCTCGTCGTAGCGCGCGGCGAGCTCGGTCCGGCGGGCGTGCTCCTCGTCGAGCGACTCCGAGCTTGGCGAGCAGAACCGCGGCCTGGAGAGTGTCGAGGCGGCTGTTGGTGCCGATGCGCACGTTCTCGTAACGATCGGCGCCGGCGCCGTGGTTGCGAAGGGACCGAAGCAGTTCGCCGCTCGCGCCGTCGGGGCAGAACACGGCGCCGCCATCACCGAAGCAGCCCGAGGGGCTTGGACGGGAAGAAGCTGGTGGTCGCGAGCGAACCGAGCGACCCCGCGGCCCGGCCGTCGAGGGAGGCGCCGAAGCTCTGCGCCGCGTCGGCGAGCACCACCAACCCGCGCTCGGCGGCCAGCTTGCCGAGGGCGTCGTGAGTCGGCGGGATGGCCGAAGAGGTCGACAGGCGATCACGCCCACCAGCGGGAGCGGCGACTGACGGCAGGCGCTCCGACCGCATCGACGTCGAGGTTGAACGTGTCGGCGCGGATGTCGGCGAAGACCGGGATGCCGCCGGCGAGCACAACGGCCTCCGCGGTGGCGGCGAACGTGAAGGCCGGCACCACGACGCGGTCGCCCGGCTCCAGGCCCAGCGCTCGGAGCGCGAGCACGAGCGCGTCGGTGCCGTTCGCGCAGGTGACGACATCGGCCGCACCGGATCGGGCCGCCAGCGCCGGCTCGAGCTCGGCCACCTCCGGGCCGAGCACGAACTGCCCGTGGGCCACGACCGCGTCCATGGCCTCCCGCAGCGACGGTCCGAGGGCGGTCCCGCTGCGCGGCAGGTCGAGCATCGGGACGGTCTCATGCCCGGTCACCTCCCGGAAGGTGGCCAGCCACCTCGCCGACCTCGTCGTCGTGTCATGAGCGGGTCCATCGGCAGCGACAGGACCTCGTCGGCGGCCTGCTCGGCCGACGGGGCAGGTCGGCCGAGCCCGGCCGGCGACGGCTGGTGCGACAGCGGCACCGGGTAGTGGATGCCGGTGTCGATCCCCGCGCCTCGAGCCAGGCCCCGCAGCACGGCTCGCGATCGGTCCACGCCGCGCGCGACCAGAGCAGGTGGTGCACGGCGCCGGCCTCCCACGGCACGAGGAGGCTCGCCGAGCCGCTCGTCGGTAGCGCTCGGCCAGCGCCCGCCGGCGCTCGGTCCACGCCGGCAGGTGCGGGAGCTTCACGCGCAGCACGGCGGCCTGCAGCCCGTCGAGGCGCGAGCACCAGCCGATCTCGTCGTGGAGGTACTTGTCGGTGCGCCCGTGGTCGCGCAGCGCTTGCGACCTCGGCCACGAGTCGCGGCGTCGTCGCGATGACCAGCGCCGCCGTCGCCGAGCGCCCCGAGGTTCTTGCCCGGGTAGAAGCTGAAGCAGGCCGCGTGGCCCACCGTGCCCACGCGACTCGCCGTCCCACGTGCGCGAGGTGGGCCTGGGCCGCGTCCTCGACCACGAGCGAGCCCGTCGTCGCGCCAGTGCTGCAGGTCGATCGAACGGCACCACGTGGCCGTAGAGGTGCACCGGCAGGACCGCCGCGCGTCCGGGCGGTGCGGACGGCGTCGACCGTGGCCGGAGTGAGCAGCAGCGTGACGGGATCCACGTCGGCGACCACCGGCGTGGCGCCGACGTGCACGACCGCCTCGGCGGTCGCGACGAAGGTCATCGACGGGCACGACGACCTCGTCGCCCGGAGCCGACGCCCGAGCGGCCCGCAGCGCCAGAGCGAGAGCGCATCGGTGCCCGAGGCGCAGCCGGCCGCGGCCGGCGCGCCGTGAGCCGCCGCGAACGCCGCCTCGAAGCGTGACGCGCCGGCGCCGCCGATGAACGCGCTGTCGCCGCACGACGCGCGTCGAACGCGGCGTCGAGCTCGGCTCGGATCGAGTCGTGCAGCCGAGCCGAGGTCGAGGAACGGGAACGCTCATCGCACCGGACCCTCGCCGGGTTGCCGACGACGGTGGCACCGGGCGGGACGTCGCGGACGACCACCGCGCCCGGCGCCCACCAGCGCGCCGCGCCCGATCGTCACGCCGGGGAGCACCACGACGCCGGCGCCGAGGACGGCCTCCCGCCTCGACGGTGCACCCCCTCGAGGTTGGCCTTCGTGTCGGGGCGATTCGGGTAGCGGGCGTTCGTGAGCGTCACGCCGGGTCCGAGCCACGCGCCCGCCTCGAGCACCGAGTGCTCGGGGACGAAGCAGCCGCGAGTGCAGCCGCACGCCGTCGCCGAGCGTCACGTGGTGCTCGACGATGGTGCCGGCTGCCGATCGAGACGCCGGTCGCCGATGGTGGTGTGCCTCCCGCACCAGCACGTGGTGGCCGGCGTGGAAGCCGCCGCCGAGCCGCGTGCCGCGGTAGACCACGACGTGGCTGCGCAGACGATCGCGCCCGGGCCGATGCGAGCGGCGTCGCCCGTCGCCGTCCATGCCGACCACGCAGAACGGTCCGATCTCGACGTCGTCGGCCAGCGATGCGGTCGTCGGCGACCAGGCTGCGAGCGTGCGACGGTCACGACGCGACCGCGACCGGCGCGCCGCCGCCGCGGGCCGAGTCGATCGATGGCGTCGAGGACGCGGACCACCTCGACGCCGTGGCGCCCGTCGGTGACCGGGCGGCACCCCGGTGGCGCAGGCGCTGCCGAAGGCCTCGATCTCGACGAGCAGGGGCTCGGTCATCGTGATCTGCGGGATGACGATGTCGCCGGCGCGGGTGCGCCACTGGAAGTCGCCCAGCGACTCGTACGTCGCCGAAGTCGCCGCGGTCGCGGGCCACGCCGGCGTCGACGATCCAGAGCTTCTGGTCGGCCGACACGTCGTTGTAGATCGCCATCTTCTGATCGCCGACGACCGTCATCAGCCGGGTCTTGCGGGGGTCGATCCAGCTCACGTGCAGGTTGGCGCCGACGCCCGACGGCGAACGTGAGGCTGGCGAAGCAGACGTCGTCGATGCCCGGCTGGATGAACGAGAAGCCCTTGGCCGACACCTCCACCACGCGGCTCGTCGAGGAGGTGCAGCATGATCGAGATGTCGTGCGGCGCGAAGTTCCACAGGGCGTTGCAGTCGCGGCGGATGCGACCGAGGCTCAGGCGCTGCGAGTAGAGGTACTGCACCGCGCCGAGGTCGCCCGCTCGATGATCCTTCGCGGAGCTCGCGCACCGGCGGCGAGTACAGGAACGTGTGGCCGACCATCAGCGATCCGCCCGGCGACCTCGGCCACGGCTGCGACCACGCGCTCGGCGTCGGCGACGGTCATCGCCAGCGGCTTCTCGACCAGCACGTGACGGCCGGCCTCGAGGGCCTTGACGGCCGACGTCGACGTGGGTCGACGCCGGGGTGGCCACGACGACGGCCTCGACGCGCGTCGTCGGCGAGCAGCGTCGTCGAGGACGTCGACCATCGTCGACCCCGGGTGGCTGGCCGGCGGCCGCCCGCTGCTGGCCCTCGTCAGGATCGGCGACGCCGACGAGGTCGCAGTCGTCGACGCGGCCGCGACGTTGCGGGCCAGGTTGGCGCCCCAGTAGCCGTAGCCGAGCGACGGCGACGCCGACGGTCATGCCGTCGCTCCTCGCGACCGAGGTCCTCGAGCGACCGACGCGAGGAACCCGGCTCCCCACGCGCCGTGCATCACGGGGAAGCTAGCTGCGAGCACCACGGGCTCGGCGCCATGGTCGCGGGGCCGCGCCTGGCCGCACCGCGGCGGCCGTCGCCAGCGCCGTAGGCCAGGCCACGCCGACGGACGACCAGCGCGCCGGCCCGGGCGGCTGAGCGACCAGCGCCGGCGGCGCCGTGGCGAGCGCCACGGCCGCCGGGGCGACGAGGTGGCGGGGCCGGATCGAGCCGGGGTGGCGGCGGATCACCCGCGCCTTCCACCGGCCGTAGCGCCAGAACTGGCGGCCGAGCGCGCCGCAGCGATCGCCGTGGCCGGTAGACCGACGAGATCGTCGGGTCGAAGACCAGCCGTGGCCGCCGTTCTGGCGCATGCGGTAGTTGAACTCGTAGTCCGAGTTGCGCAGCGAGCGTCTCGTCGAAGGGCCCGGCGGCCACGCATCGGGCCCTGGCGGAAGGCCGGGTGGCTGATCGTGTCGACGTCGACGCCGCTCGTGCGGCGAACGGTGGGGCGACGCCATGCCGAACGGCGAGACCATGGCCCGGCCGATGGCGCTGCGACGGCCGGTCGGTGCCGACGTGGTGGTAGCGGCCGCCGACGCCGGCGGCGCCGGTCTCCTCGAGCAGCGCGCGACCGAATGCTCGACGTAGTCCGGCGCCGGCCACGCCGTGGGCCGAGAAGAGGCAGAGCGACCTCGCCCGAGGCGGCCTCGACGCCGACGTTGGAGGCCGCCGACGCCCGGCGCCGCGGGGTTGTCGACGCAGCCGGATCCACGGGGTCGGTCGACGGCCAGCGCCTCGCACGATCTCGCGGCTGCCGTCGGTGGAGCCACCGTCGACCACCAGCACCTCGAGTCGGTCGAGCGGGTAGGTCTGCGCCAGCGAACGCCGTCGAGGCACGGCGTCGATGTGGTCGAGCTCGTTCGAGCATCGGGATCACCACCGACACCAGCGGAGGCGTCGAGGCGGACGTCGTCACTGCGGCCCGTGCGCCTCTCGCCTGCCGCAGCACGCGACCGGATGCGTGCGGCCGATGATGCGGAGCGTCGGTGCGCAGGCTCTGGTGGCGCAGGTACCAGAACTCGTACTGCAGCTTCTCGAGGGCGTCGCTCTCGTTGCCGGCGTAGCCGTACTTCACCTGCGCCCAGCCGGTGAGGCCGGGCCGCACGAGGTGGCGCAGCGCGTAGAACGGGCAGCTTCTCGGCGAGCTCGGCGACGTAGTGCGGGCTGCTCGGGGCGGGGCCCGACCACGCCGAGGTCGCCCCGCAGGATGTTGACCACCTGCGGGCAGCTCGTCGAGGTGGGTCCGGCGCAGCACGCGCCCGAACGGCGTGATCCGCGGGTCGTCCTCGGTGGTCCACTCGTCCGCCGAGCTCGCCCGATCGGCGCGGGCGCCATCGTGCGGAACTTGAGGATCGTGAACGGTCGCGCCGCCCTTGCCGACCCGCTCCTGGCGGTAGAACAGCGGGCCCCGGTTGCCGACCAGGTTGCCCAGCCAGCACGAACGGGACCAGCGACGCGCGAGCGCCACGCAGCCCGACGCAGCGCCAGCGGCACGTCGACCAGCCGCTTGGCCCGGCCGTAGCCGGCGCGGTGCACCTCGCCGATGTCGAAGAGCAGCGAGGCCCGCTCGAGCTCGGAGATCGGGCAGCTTGCCGAGCCACTCCTCGTAGAACAGCGTCAGCGTGCGGACCCGCACGCCCTGGCTCGTGGAGCAGCGCCGGCCTGGGCGACGATCGCCGGGCATCGTCCTGGGCGGCGCGGTCGAGCACGAGCACGGTCGGCGCCGGTCGGTCGGCGAGCGCCTCGCAGCGGACGCGACCCGGTCGCCGTCGGCCGCGGCCTCGTCGAGCGACAGGCTGGCCACGATCGACGGCCGGGCGCTCGGGCGAGCCGTGCAGCTCGAGCTCGAGGGCGGCCGACCTCGTCCGGGTCGGCCGACGACCACGCACGCGGTCCCGGGCCTCGGCCCGGGAGCGGCCGCCGACGGCCAGGCCGACGCAGATCCGGTACCAGTCGGGCAGGAGCAGCGCGGAGCCGAACACGACGAAGCGGGGCAGCAGGGCGTCGCCGACGAAGAGCTGGACGAGCGAGATCGCGCCGGCGCCCGAGGAACGCGGCGCCGACGGCCGACGCCGAGCGCCGCCTTGCCGGCGTGCGGGGCACGTCGGGCAGCCCGAAGCCGTAGGCCGACGACGCAGCAGGATGCCGGCGTAGGCGATCGTCCACCCGAACCGGCTCGATGCCGGTGAACGTAGTAGTCGCCGAGCGACGCGGCGTGGACCTGGGCCAGGCCGAAGACGACGACGAGCGACGCCCGACGTACAGCAGCGGGCCGGGCGGCGCGCCTCATCCGACGGTCCACCGTCCGATCGCATCGGGTCAAGCATCGGCCGGCTGCGGGCCGGGTGACTCAAGCACCCCGCGGCCGAGCAGCGGGCTCAGGAACTGGCCGGTCCAGCTGCCCGGCGACCTCGGCCACCTGCTCGGGCGGTGCCCTCGCACACGAGCGGTGCCGCCCCCGTTGCCGCCCTCGGGGCCGAGGTCGATGAGCCAGTCGGCCGTCTTGATCACGTCGAGGTTGTGCTCGATGACCAGCACGGTGTTGCCCTGGTCGACCAGGCGGCGACAGCACGGTGAGCAGCTTGCGGATGTCCTCGAAGTGCAGGCCGGTGGTGGGCTCGTCGAGGATGTAGATGGTGTGGCCGGTGGAGCGCTTGGCCAGCTCGCTGGCCAGCTTCACCCGCTGGGCCTCGCCGCCGGACAGCGTGGTGGCCGGCTGGCCGAGGCGCACGTAGCCGAGGCCGACGTCGACGAGCGTCTGCATGTGGCGGGCGATGGCGGGCTGGTTGGCGAAGAACTCGAGCGCCTCCTCGCAGGACAGGTCGAGCACGTCGGAGATGTTCTTGTCCTTGAACGTGATGTCGAGCGTGTCGCGGTTGTAGCGCTTGCCCTTGCACACCTCGCACGGCACGTACACGTCGGGCAGGAAGTGCATCTCGATCTTGATCGTGCCGTCGCCGGCGCAGGCCTCGCAGCGGCCGCCGTTCACGTTGAAGTGAACCGGCCCGGGCAGGTAGCCGCGGACCTTGGCCTCCTGGGTCTGCGGCGAACAGCTTGCGGACGTGGTCCAACACGCCGGTGTAGGTGGCCGGGTTGGACCGGGGCGTGCGGCCGATGGGCTGACTGGTCGATGTTGATGACCTTGTCGAGGTGCTCGAGGCCCTCGACCGTCTTGTGCAGGCCCGGCGGGGTCTTCGACTTGTAGATCCGCTGCATCAGCGAGCGGTAGAGGATGTCGTTGACGAGCGTGGACTTGCCCGAGCCCGACACGCCGGTGACGGCCACGAACAGCCCGAGCGGGAACTCGACGTCGAGGTTCTTGAGGTTGTGCTCGCGGGCGCCCTGCACCACGAGGCGGTCCGTCGCCCGGCGGGCGGCGCTTCGCGGGCACCGGGATGCGTGCGCTTGCCGGACAGGTACTGGCCGGTGATCGACGCCTTGTTCTTGAGCAGGCGCCTTGACCGTGCCGGAGTGCACGACCTCGCCGCCGTGCTCCCCGGCGCCGGGGCCGATGTCGACGACGTGGTCGGCCACCGAGATGGTGTCCTCGTCGTGCTCGACCACGATCACGGTGTTGCCGAGGTCGCGGAGGCGGATGAGCGTCTCGATGAGGCGGTGGTTGTCGCGCTGGTGCAGGCCGATCGACGGCTCGTCGAGCACGTAGAGCACGCCGACGAGGCCGGAGCCGATCTGGGAGGCCAGGCGGATGCGCTGGGCCTCGCCGCCGGCCAGGGTGGCCGCCGAGCGGGACAGGCGAGAGGTAGTCGAGGCCGACGTCGAGGAGGAAGCCCATGCGGGCGTTGACCTCCTTGACCACCCGCTCGGCGATCATGCGGTCGCGCTCGGACAGGCTCGAGGCCGGCCAGGGCCTTGGCCGCCTCGCCGATCGACATGGCGCAGATCTCGGAGATGCGTGTGGCCGTCGATGGTGACGGCGAGCGACAGCGGGCTTGAGGCGGGCGCCGTCGCACGTCGGGGCAGGGCACCTCCCGCATGTAGCCCTCGATCTGCTCGCGCTGGCGTGTCGCTCTCGGCCTCGCTGTGGCGGCGCTGCAGGTACGGGACGATGCCCTCGAAGTTGGCCGTGTAGGAGCGGGCGCGGCCGTAGCGGTTCTTGTAGCGGACCTGCACCTTGCCGACGCCGGTGCCGTAGCAGGAAGGCCTGCTGCTGCTTCTTGGTCAGCTTCGACCACGGGAGCGTCGGCGTCGGCGCCGAGCTCCTCGGCCACCGACTCGACGAGGCGCTTGAAGTACTGGCTGCTGCCCGCCGGCCCACGGGGCGATGGCGCCCTCGTCGAGCGATGAGGTCGGGGTTGGGGACGATGAGCTCGGGGTCGACCTCGAAGCGGGTGCCGAGGCCGTCGCAGGTGCGCGCAGGCGCCGTAGGGCGAGTTGAACGAGAAGTTCCGGGGGGCCAGCTCCTCGAAGGAGCCGTGCCCGTTCGGGCAGGCCAGGTGCTGGGAGAAGGTGAGGGTGTCGTCGGCCTCGCCGTCCTCGGCCTCGCCGACCGCCTCGCCGTCGCGGCGCACGATCTGGACCTCGGCCACGCCGTCGGCCAGCCGCAGGGCCGTCTCCAGCGAGTCGGTGAGGCGGCGCTCGATGCCCTCCCGCACCACGAGGCGGTCGACGACGACCTCGATGGTGTGCTGCTCGTAGCGGGCCAGGTCGACCTTGTCGGTGAGCTCGTGGACCTCGCCGTCGATGCGGGCCCGGGCGAAGCCCTGGGCGGCCAGGTCGGCGAGGAGCGTCTCGTAGGTGCCCTTGCGGCCGCGGACGACCGGGGCCAGCACCTGGAAGCGGGTGCCCTCGGGCAGCTCGAGGATGCGGTCGACGATCTGCTGCGGGGTCTGGCGGGTGATCGACGCGCCGCACTCGGGGCAGTGGGGCACGCCGATGCGGGCGTAGAGCAGCCGCAGGTAGTCGTAGACCTCGGTGATCGTGCCGACCGTGGAGCGGGGGTTGCGGGAGGCCGACTTCTGGTCGATCGAGATGGCCGGCGACAGGCCCTCGATGAAGTCGACGTCGGGCTTGTCCATCTGGCCGAGGAACTGGCGGGCGTAGGACGACAGCGACTCGACGTAGCGGCGCTGGCCCTCGGCGTAGATCGTGTCGAAGGCCAGCGACGACTTGCCCGAGCCCGACAGGCCGGTGAAGACGATGAGCTTGTCGCGCGGCAGCTCGATGGCGACGTTCTTCAGGTTGTGCTCGCGGGCACCCCGGACGACGAGCGAATCAGACACCGCGAACAGGCTACAGGCCGCGACAACCTCACGAACTGCATGTTCGATCGACGGTCGGGCGAACTCGCAGGTGACCAGGCCGACGGCACGTCCCGACCGAGCGTCGAGCGTCGACCGGTCCGCCTCACGGAGCGTCGTCGGGCACCGCGTCGCCGGCGGAGCTCGGCCGCGCGACGTCCAGCGACGCGAACGATCGCTCGCCGACGGCGCACGGCGACGTCGACCGCGGCCGAGCAACGGTCGTCCTCGTCGGCGACGCTCAGCCAGCGCCGTCCGGCCGAGACGCGCGCCGCCCTCCCGGAGGAGCGAACGCCGTTGCGGGCGATCGAGCACGTCGGCTCGGGCCGGCGCGCACGGCTCGTCGAAGCACGGCGATCGACGCGCGTGCGACCGATCGCCGAGCCAGGCACGCCGATGCGCGGTGACCACCGGCGACGGCGACCAGCACCCGCGCGCAGCGTCGCGAGCGTGCCGCTGAGCGCCGACGACGCCGACGACGCCGAGCAGGACGGCCGAGGCGAGCGTGTAGCGGCCGCCCCACTGCGGGCCGCGCGCCGCCGACGAACTGGACGACGCCACAGACGAGCGGGCAGCGCGCGAGCCACGGCGAGGCCAGCGACCGGCGGTACGCCGGCGGCCGGCCGCCTGGCCGAGCCAGCGACCGCCAGCGGGACGGCGAGCGAGCAGGCCGGCGACGAAGCCGAGGCCGAGCCCAGCGCGCCGACGGCAGGCGCACCGGCCAGCCGGCCAGCGCGAGGCGACCGCGCGACCGGCGGTCGCCGCGGCGCTCGGCCGCGACGGCGACCAGGACCACGGCGACCGACGGCGCACGCCGAGCAGCCACGCGACGCCGCCGAGCTCGCCGGGCGCACGGCGAGGAGCGTCGAGCCGCCTCGCGCGACGCGATCGCCGAGGTCGCGATCGCCGACCCGGCTCGCCGGACGCGCCGCTCGGTGCGCCGTGCCGGTCGCCCCCGACCGCCGCGCTCGAGCGCCACGTTGAGCGAGCCACGGCCCCGCGAAGCCGGCCACCGCCGAGCGCCGCCGAGCGCAGCGGCCGGCGCAGCGACCGGTCGCCGGCGCAGCAGCACAGCGCGCAGCCGCGCCGACCGCGACGACGGCGTAGACGAAGCGCCTCGGTGCGCAGCGTGGCCGCCAGCGCCGAGCAGCGCACCGGCGCCGAGACCGGCGCCAGCGGCGCGGCGCCGTCGCACGGCCGTCGGCGAGCAGGGCCACGGCGCCGACCACGCAGGCCACGCCGAGCGCGTGCTCCCAGAAGTCGAGGGCGTAGACGACGCAGCGGCGAGGCCAGGCCCGACGACCCAGAACGCGCTGCCACCCGTCGTCGTCCGCGCCGAGCGCGCCGGCCGAGCGAGCGCGCCGCGAAGCGCCGCCGCCACGGCGCCGAGCATCGGGCAGGAGCAGCGTCAGCCCGGTAGCCCACCGAGCGCGTACAGCGGACGGGCCAGCCTCGAGCATCGGGCAGCGTGGTGACGTGCACCCAGTCGCCGTCGACGCGGCGTGCGCGTCGGTAGAGCGGGTGGAGCACGCCGTCGGGGTCCCGACGTCCTCGGCCCAGTACCCGAGCCCGGGTCGAGCCGTGTCGCCCGCTGTCCATCGACCTCGAGGGTGGCCACCTTGGCCCCGGTGTCGGTGCCGAGGTAGCCCGCCGGGGTTCATGAGCGCGAGAGCGCCAGCAGCAAGCGCCGAGCAGCGCCACGGGCGACCAGCGGCGCAGCGAGCCGCGACCGGCGGTCGCCGGGCGAGCGGACCACGCAGCGCGTCTGGCAGCGACGCCGCAGTCGGTGTCAGCCGACGTCGCGCAGCTCGCGCTTGAGGTCCTTGATCTCGTCGCGCAGGCGGGCGGCGTACTCGAAGCGCAGCTCGGTGGACGCCTCGTGCATCTCCTCCTCGAGCGTGAGGATGAGGCGGCGGAGGTCGTCGCCGGCGAGGTTGGCGAGCTCCGGTCTGCATCTGTGTCGCGGCTGCGGTTCGCGCTGGTCCTTGCCCGGCACCGGCGCCGTCTCGGCCGGGCGCAGGATGGCGAGGATGTCGGTGACGGCCTTGCGGATCGTCTGCGGGTCGATGCCGTGCTCCTCGTTGTACGCCAGCTGCAGCTTGCGGCGGCGCTGGGTCTCGGAGATGGCCCGCTGCATCGAGTCGGTGACCGTGTCGGCGTACATGATCACCTGGCCGTCGACGTTGCGGGCGGCCCGGCCGATCGTCTGGATGAGCGACGTCTCGCGAGCGGAGGAAGCCCTCCTTGTCGGCGTCGAGGATGGCCACCAGCGACACCTCGGGCAGGTCGAGGCCCTCCCGCAGCAGGTTGATGCCGACGAGCACGTCGAACTCGCCGAGGCGCAGGTCGCGCAGGATCTCGATGCGCTGGATCGTGTCGACGTTGGAGTGCAGGTAGCGCACCCGCACGCCCTGCTCGAGCAGGTAGTCGGTGAGGTCCTCGGCCATCTTCTTGGTGAGCGTGGTGACGAGCACGCGGGCGTCCTCGGTCGATGCGCTGGTTGATCTGCTCGATGAGGTCGTCGATCTGGCCCTTGGTGGGCTTCACGATCACCTCGGGGTCGACCAGGCCGGTGGGGCGCACGATCTGCTCGACCACCTGCGTCGAGTGCTCGCAGCTCGAACGGCCCGGGCGTGGCCGACAGGAACACGACCTGGTTGAGCCGCTCCATGAACTCCTCGAAGCGCAGCGGCCGGTTGTCGGCCGCCGACGGGCAGCCGGAAGCCGTGCTCGATGAGCTGCGACTTGCGGGAGCGGTCGCCCTCGTACTGGCCGTGCAGCTGGGGCACGGTCACGTGGCTCTCGTCGATGACCATCAGGAAGTCGTCGGGGAAGAAGTCGAGCAGCGTGTTCGGCGCCTCGCCCGGGCCCCGGCCGTCGATGGGGGCCGAGTAGTTCTCGATGCCGTTGCAGTAGCCGACCTCCTGCATCATCTCGAGGTCGTACTGGGTGCGCATGCGGAGGCGCTGGGCCTCGAGCAGCTTGCCCTCCTTCTCGAAGTGGGCCAGCCGCTCCTGGAGCTCGTGCTCGATGCGCACGATGGCCTTCTGCATCCGCTCCTCGCCGGTGACGTAGTGCGTGGCCGGGAAGACGACGAGCTCGTCGAGCACGGCCACCTGCTCGCCGGTGAGCGGTGTCGACCACGCTGGATGCGCTCGATCTCGTCGCCGAACAGCTCGATGCGCACCGCCGTCTCGTCGTAGGCCGGGTGCACCTCGATGGTGTCGCCCCGCACCCGGAACTTGCCCCGCACCAGGTTCATGTCGTTGCGCTCGTACCGCATGTCGACGAGCTTGCGCAGCATGGCCCGCTGGTCGATCTCCTCGCCCACCTGCACGTGGAGGAGGTTGTCCCTGTACTCCTCGGGCGAGCCGAGGCCGTAGATGCACGACACCGAGGCCACCACGATGACGTCGCGCCGGGTGAGCAGGGCCGAGGTGGCGGAGTGGCGCAGCCGGTCGATCTCGTCGTTCACCGACGAGTCCTTCTCGATGTAGGTGTCGCTCGAGGCGATGTAGGCCTCGGGCTGGTAGTAGTCGTAGTAGGAGACGAAGTACTCGACCCGGTTGTCGGGGAAGAACTCCCGGAACTCGTTGGCCAGCTGGGCGGCCAGCGACTTGTTGGGGGCGAGCACCAGCGTGGGCCGCTGGACCTGCTCGATCGTCCAGGCGATGGTGGCGCTCTTGCCCGAGCCGGTGATGCCGAGCAGCGTCTGGAACCGCTCGCCCCGCTCGATGCCCTCGGTCAGGGCGGCGATGGCCTTGGGCTGGTCGCCGGCGGGCGCGAAGTCGGACACCATCCGGAAGGGGGGCACCTCGGTCGAGGCTACCGACGACCCCTGACACCGAGTGTCAGCGAGCGGCCCCGAAGGCGGGCACGCAGCGCTCCGGGTCGCTGGAGGTCGACGGCGCGGAACAGCTGGACCTTCTCCCGCCACCCGGGCACCGGCTCGACCAGCTCCGGGCGGTCGTCGGCCCGTTGCAGGGCGACCGTCTCGCCGCCCCGCTTGTAGGTGATGCGCACGTCCGGGTGCTCCGACAGGTAGGTGCGCAGCTGCCGGTAGGTGAGGGCGTAGCCCGGGACAGCGTAGTACCCCAAGGCGGACGAGGACGGTGTCGACGATCTCCACCAGATCGTCCTGCTCGTCGGTGAGCGGGAGCGTGCGGGGCACGAGCAGGTGGTTCGTCTCCCCGTCCACCGTGCGGAGGTTGGAGTACATGTTCCAGCCGTAGCCGGTCTTCAGCTCGAGGTACGGCGTGAGCCCGTTGACGACCACGAGGAGGGGCACCAGGGCGAACAGCGCGTGGTGCGGCGCCAGGCGAGCAGCAGCCGGGGCCCGGTGCTGGCGGAGGAACCGCGACGGTCACGACGAGCACCGAGACGGCGAAGAGCTGCCAGGGCCACCACCCCACCTCGAGCGCCAGCGCGGGGTGAGGGCATCGATGGCCACGAGGAGCGCCGGCGGTCGTGGGCACGGCGACCGGCCGCGAGGTGGGCCCGCTGCGGGCAGGCGCTCGTCGCGCAGGGCCAGCCGGGCCCGGATCGAGCCGATGCGCTCCCCCACCCACGAGCCGATCGTCGGCCGGGAGGAACAGCACGAACAGGGCGAAGAGCACCGACGAGAAGTCGAAGAACTGGTGGGTGTGGTCGAGGGCCAGCAGGGCGTGGAAGCCCAGGCCGACGACCACGCCGAGGCGACGGGTGCGGCGCACGAGCAGCAGCACCGGGATGGACAGCTCGACGGCCACCGTGCCGAATGATCACGGCCCGCTCCAGCCACGCCGCGCCGCCGAGCTGGAGGCGAGGACAGCCCGAGCGAGTCGGTCGACTCCCGGAAGTAGAAGATGGCGCAGCTCGACGGTTCGGTCGAAGAAGGCCGAGTTGAGCTTGGCGAAGGCGGCGAAGACGTAGAAGCCGAGCAGGCACAGACGAGCCGACCGGGAAGACCCGGTTGGCCAGGTCGATGCGATCGTGGGGGCGCCGGCGGGCGATCCCGGTGGCCACGGCCATCAGGATCCCGAGGTTCACGAACCCGGCCAGCAGCCAGTGGTTGCCGAGGACGGGCGCCTCCTCCCACGCGGTGAGAACACCACCCAGGGCCAGGAGGCCAAGCGGCAGCGGCCGGCCCGGGCGCAGGAGCACCAAGCCGACGCCGGCGGCGAGAAGGGCCTGGGCCCAAGCGGGGGCGGTGAGGGTGTTGCCGAGCAGGTGCCACACGGCCGCCAGGGCCCACAGCACGGAGAACAGGGCCAGCGTGTCCTCGAGACCGGCGCGGCTCGCCGATCGCCCCACGAGGGGCTCGGACGCCACTAGCCCTGGTCGACCGCGTCGGTGCCGAGAGCCACGATGCGGGGCCAGGCCTCGGCCACCGCCTGCTCGAGCTCCTCGAACGTGCCCGAGTTGTCGATCACGATGTCGGCCCTGGCTCGACGGTCCTCCCGGCTGGCCTGGCTGGCCATGCGGGCCCGGACGTCGTCCTCTCGCATGCCCCGGTGCTCGACGAGGCGACGCCAGGGCCACCTCGGGGTCCACGTCGACCACGACGAGGCCGGCCATGTCGTCTCGGCCCGACTCCACCAGGAGGGGCACGTCGAGCACGACGAGGTGGTCCGTCTCCGCCTCCTCGATCAGGCGGCGGGCGATCTCGGCCCCCACGGCGGGGTGGACGATCTTGCCCAGATCGGAGAGGGCGTCGGCGTCGTTGAAGACGATGTCGGCCACGGCCTGGCGGTCGAGCGTGCCGTCGCCGGCCACGATCCCCGGCCCGAAGCGCTCGACCATGGCCGCGAAGACCGGGGTGCCGGGCTGCTGGAGCTCGCGGGTGATGGCGTCGGCGTCGATGACCACGGCGCCCCGCTCGGCGAGGAGGGCCGAGACGGTCGACTTGCCGGACCCGATCCCGCCGGTGAGGCCGATGAGGAGCACGGACGGGGAGCCTAGGGTGCGGGCGTGGCGGGCGACGACGACCTCTTCGCGGCGACACCTGCGGCCCGCCTGGTCGCAGCCCGGTCGCTGTCGCGCGCGGGCCCGGCGCAAGGCCCTGGCCTCGGTGCCGGCGTGGCCCGACCGACTCCCCCGGCGCCCTGAACGCCTGGCTGCTCTTCGTGACGACGAAGCCGCCGAGCTGGCGGGACAAGCTGCTGGCCTGGCCCGACGGCCCGCTGACGCTCGGTGAGCCCCACGACGGCTTCCTCTACCCCGACCCGATCGGGTTCTGGACCGAGGTGCGGCGCTGGTCGATCGAGCTCCTCCGCCAGCACGAGCCCACGTGGAGCACGGCCGAGAGCCTGGCCCTCACGACCCTCGTCCACGTCGGCGAGGAGCCCCAGTCCCTCGGCCTGGCCCAGCACACCTGCCGGCCCCGGATGACCGTGTTCCTCGACGAGCCGGCCTGGCAGTCAGCCGACCTCGACGTGGCCACCACGGCGCTCGCCATCCCCGACCCGCACCGGGAGGGCCAGATCTACGAGGGCTGGTGGGGCACGACCGCCGATGGCGCGGTCGTGGGCAAGGCCCCGCAGCACCCCACGATGCACCGGCTGTACCGGGCCGAGGACCTGTCCCGGTGGCTTCAGCGGGCCCCCCGCCCGCGCTGAGAGCCGGCGTGACAACCGGGGACTAGTTCCTTCGGGTCATCACCAATGACCCATTGGGGGGATGTTCTCGAAGTCGGCAGATGCCGACAATCACCCCACACCCGTACAGCGCGGTAACGCACCGGCGGGACAGAACATCGAACGTGCCCGATTCGGGCACGCAACCTTGGAGGCCCCGTGCGCCGTCGCTCGAACCTGCTGGTCCTGCTGGGAATCGCGTTCTTCGTGGTCGGCGGGGTGATCGTCTTCCTGCTCACGAACGACGACGACGATGCCGGGACCGAGGCCGGTGGCCCGGTCACCGTGATCGTCGGCACCGAGGACATCCCGGCCGGCACCCTCGCCGACGACCTCATCGAGGCCGGACGCCTCAAGGCCGTCGAGGTCGATGCCGCCCAGGTGACGCCCGGCGCCGTCCAGAGCGTCAACCAGCTCGCAGGGCGCCACGTTCATCCAGGGCTTCGCCGCCAACCAGCAGATCACCAGCGGCGGCGTGCAGCTCCAGAACCGCACCTTCGAGGTGCCCGAGGGCTTCGAGGCCGTCGCCGTGCAGATCGACTTCGTGCCCGGCGGTGCCGGCTACGTGACCGCCGGCGACCCATCAACCTCTACGGCGTCTTCAGCACCGTCACCGGGGATGTGGCCGTGCCCCGGGCCGAGCTGCTCCTCACCAACGTCGAGGTGCTCGACGTGGACCTCACGATCCCGCCCCGCCGCGGCACCGCACCGGTCGACCCGAGCCAGCCGCGCGGCCCAGAGGGCCAGCAGCACGGCGGTCACCTACCTCCTCGCCCTGCGGGCCGACGACGCCGAGAAGGTCATCTACACCACCGAGTTCGAGAGCCTGTACGCCTCCCTCACGGCTGACGACGCCGCCCCCGGCCGGGCCCACCCCGGGTCGTGACGGCGCAACATCCTGGCCGAAGAGCCCAACGTCGCCGTCAACCCGTAGGGACTGCAGATGGCTCACCCGCAAGATCCTCGTCCTCGACCGCAGCGAGGCCCTCGCCGACCAGGTGCGGGCCGCGCTGGCCGACTCGCCTCGAGCGCCCCGAGATCACCTCCTGCCTCCGGGTGGGCTCGGTGGCCGAGGTGCTCGAGAGCGAGGGCCCGTTCGACGTGCTCGTCGCCGGGCCCAGCCTCGGCACCCGCTCCGGCCTGGCCCGGCTGCGCCTGATCCACGAGGAGCTCCCGGCCATGAGCCTGGTCCTGGCCTTCAGCCGCCGGCCCGACGCCAGCCTGCGCGACATCGTCCGCACGGGAGCCGTCGACCTGCTGCAGCTCCCGGTCGAGGACAAGGAGCTGGCCGAGGCCATCGAGCGGGCCATCGAGCTCTCGACGGCCCCCGCCGCCGTCGCCGCTCAGCGCCGCACCGGCCACCGCCACCGGCCGTGCAGAGCACCGACGGGCCGGGCATCGTCTACACGATCTCCTCCGCCACCGGCGGCTGCGGCAAGACCTTCTACGCCACCAACCTGGCCTACTTCCTCACCCGCTACACCCAGAAGCGGGTCTGCATCGTCGACCTCGACCTGCAGTTCGGTGAGGTGTCCACGGCCCTGCGGCTGCGGCCCAAGTACACGATCTTCGATGCCCTGCAGCGCGAGGACACCGACGAGGCCGACCTGCAGGCCCACATCGAGGAGTACTGCGTCGTCCACGAGACCGGCGTGCAGCGTGCTGGCCGCCCCTCGTGAGCCCTCCGAGGCCGACCGCATCAGCCCGCCGGACGTCACCCGCATCCTCGAGGCCGTGCGCAACCGCTTCGACTACGTGATCGTCGACACCCCGCCGGCGCTGGCCGAGACGGTGCTCGTGGCCTTCGACATGTCCGACATGCTCTACGTGATGGCCACGCTCGACCTGCCGAGCGTGCGCAACATGAGCGTGTTCCTGAGCACGCTCGAGCGCCTGAAGGTGCCGACCGAGAACATCCGCCTCATCCTGAACAAGGCCGAGACCGATGTCGGCATCGACATCGAGCAGGTCACCAAGCTCTTCCCCCAGGGCTTCGAGTCCGTGCTGCCCTACGCCAAGGAGGTGAGCCGGTCCATCAACCTGGGCATGCCCGTCATGGCCGCCTCCCCCACGGCCGAGATCAGCAGCCTCATGGCCGCCGGCATGAAGCTCGTGCTCCCCGAGGCCGTCCAGGCCCGGGTCGACGTCGAGACGGCCCAGAAGAAGACCGGCCTGTTCCGCCGCTGGTCCAAGTGACGATGCCCGCCCGCCCGCAGATCCGCCCAGGAGGCGCCCGATGAAGCTCTCCGAGAAGCTCGCTGCCCTCGAGCAGGAGGAGTCCGACCGCGACGCCGAGCAGAGCCGCTGCGCGCCCCGCTGCCCCTGCCGCCGGAGTGGTGGCCAAGCGCCGTCCGGCCAAGGCCAAGACCACCAGCTCGTGGGACGCCACCAAGAAGAAGGTGCGCGAGCTCGTCCTCGAGGAGGTGGCCCCGAAGATGCAGGGCCTCTCCGCCGAGGAGCTGGCCGCCGAGGTGAAGACGGCGCTCGACAACATCCTCCAGCGCGAGGACGTCGAGGTCACGCCGCTCGAACGACGCCGCTTCGTGCAGGAGATGATGTCCGACACCCTCGGGTACGGACCGCTCGACCCGCTGCTCGCCGACGCCACCATCACCGAGGTGATGTGCAACGCCTACGACGACATCTGGGTGGAGCGCGAGGGCCTCATCGAGCGCACCAGCCTCTCGTTCACCGACGACACGCAGTACCGCGCCGTCATCGACAAGATCGTGTCGGCCGTCGGCCGGCGCGTCGACGAGGCGTCCCCCATGGTCGACGCCCGTCTCCCCGACGGCTCCCGGGTGAACGCCATCATCCCGCCGCTGGCCCTCCACGGATCCGTGCTCACGATCCGGAAGTTCTCCAAGGACCCGTACACGGCCAAGGACCTCATCAACTTCGGCACCTGGACGTTGGACCTCGTCACCGTCATGGAGGCGTGCGTCCGAGGGAAGCTCAACATCCTCGTCTCGGGCGGAACCGGCACCGGCAAGACCACCAACCTCAACGTGCTCTCCGCCTTCATCCCCGAGGGCGAGCGGATCATCACGATCGAGGACTCCGCCGAGCTCCAGCTCCAGCAGCCCCACATCATCAACCTCGAGACCCGGCCGATGTCAGCAGAGGGCACGGGAGCGGTCACGATCCGCGACCTGGTCAAGAACGCCCTGCGCATGCGGCCCGACCGCATCATCGTCGGTGAGTGTCGTGCCGCTGAGGCCCTCGACATGCTCCAGGCCATGAACACCGGCCACGAGGGCTCGATGACCACCGTGCACGCCAACGCCTCGCGCGACGCCATCAGCCGTCTCGAGACGATGGTGCTCATGGCCGGGTTCGACCTGCCGGTGCGGGCCATCCGCGAGCAGATCGCGTCGGCCATCGACCTGATCCTCCAGGTGTCCCGCATGCCCGACGGCCGACGCGTCATCACCGCCGTCACCGAGGTGCAGGGCCTGGAGGGCGACATGATCCTCCTCCAGGACATCTTCAAGTACCGCACGCTGCCGGGCCAGCCGGGCAAGATGTCCGGCGAGCTCGTGGCCACGGGCCTGCGCCCGAAGTTCATCGACAAGCTCAACGAGAACAACGTCGAGGTGCCAGCGGCGGCCTTCAAGGCTCCTCCTGGTGTGCAGCCCGGCGGGCGGATGACGCCGACCAGCGGTCGGAACCGCAAGGTGCGGGTCCCCACGGCACGCGAGGTCGCGGACCAGGAGCGGCTGCGATGAGCGGTTCCCAGATGGCGGCGATGCTCTTCGTCGGGGGAGGCCTCGGCGCTCCTCGCCATCGGCGTGCTGAGCCGGGTCTACGAGCGCGAGGAGCAGCTCGCCGACATCCTCGACCTGCCCTGGGGCGAGAAGGACGTCGACCTCAGCGCGGCCGTCGAGCAGCACTCCAGCCTGGTCGAGAACACGATCGGCGCAGCTGGGAAGCTCATCGACCAGGTCGACGCCAAGGGCAACCTGCTCACCCTGCTCGAGCGAGCCCGGCTGCCCGATCCGGCCCGGCGAGTTCGTGCTCTTCGTGGTATCTGGTGCGGTCGTCCTGGCGGCCCTCGTGGCCGCGACCACCTCGAGCGTTCCCTTCGGGCTCGCAGCCGCGATCGCCAGCCCCTTCCTCGGGGATCGCCTACCTGAACCGGCGCATCGCGGGCCGCACGAAGAAGTTCGAGTCGCAGTTCCCCGACGCCCTGACCCTCATCGCCTCGTCCCTGTCGGCCGGGCACACCTTCCTCCGCTCCATCCAGATGATGTGCGAGGAGGCGGAAGGGCCCGATCGCCGAGGAGTTCGCCCGCGTCGTGTCAGAGACGCAGCTCGGCGATCCGCTCGTCGACGCTCTGGCCAGGATGGCCGAGCGACTCGACATCCGTGACGTCGACTGGGTGGTCCAGGCCATCCGGATCCAGCAGAGCGTGGGCGGCAAGCTCGCCGACCTCCTCCACACGCTCGCCGACTTCATCCGGGCCCGGGAGGAGATCCGGCGAGAGATCGACGTGCTCACCGCCGAGGGCAAGATCTCGGCGTACGTCCTCGGGGCTCTGCCTCCGTTCCTCGGGTTGTTCATCCAGGTCACGAACCCTGGCTACCTCGACCCCATGTTCCAGGGATGGGGCTGGTTCTTCCTCGGCGGTGCCGCAGCCTCCATCGCTGCCGGCATGGCCATCATCCTGCGCATGGTGAAGGTGGAGGTCTGATGGGAACCACGCTCGGTGTTCTCCTGCTCGTGCTCGGCGCTGGGGCTGGCCCTCCTGGGCCTGTACCAGATCGACCGGGAACGCGACCTGACGCCCGACGCCAGCGACTACCTGCGCAGCCTCGATCTCGACGACGAGGAGACCGACGAGTTCGAGCGCCTGCTGGCCCAGCCGTTCCTCTCCCGTGTCGTGCGACCGATTGCCGGATCCGTGGCCTCCATGTTCGGTTCGCTGCTCCCGAGCAACTACCGAGAGCGGGTGCACTCTCAGCTCGTCCACGCGGGGCTGGCCGGGCAGTACAGGGCCGAGGAGATCATCGCCCTTCGAGTCCTCGGTGCGGCCGTCGGGCTGGTGCTCGGCGTCCTGAACATCGGCACCGCCACCGTCGGAGGCGGCATGGGCCTCCTCCTGCTCATCCTGCTCCCGGTCCTGGGTGCCCAGCTGGCCAAGTCGTGGCTCGACCGCAAGGTCGAAGAGCGCCGCAACGCCATCCGCCGCGACCTGCCCGACACCCTCGACCTGCTCGCCATCTCCGTCGAGGCGGGGGTCGGGTTCG
The DNA here is from genome assembly GCA_963846555.1 of uncultured Microthrixaceae bacterium. GTDB lineage: Bacteria > Actinomycetota > Acidimicrobiia > Acidimicrobiales > VFJN01 > VFJN01. The sequence continues at coordinate 1,659,081 of CAWJWI010000004.1, read as the reverse complement.
AAGGCGCCCTCGGCGTCGTCTGCGACAACTTCACCTCCCCGTTGGCCGACGAGTTCGCGCGTACGCTGAGGGAGATGGAGCTGGGCCTCCCCCGCCGGGAAGCCCTGCACAACCTCAAGAAGCGCACGGAGGTGCCGGAGCTATCGAACTTCGTGCTGACGCTGACTCAAGCCGACGCTCTCGGGATGCCCGTGGGGCGCGTGCTGAAGACGGCAGCCGGGGAGATGCGCAAGAAGCGCCAGGCGTGGGCCCGGGAGAACGCGGCGAAGCTGCCGGTCAAGATCCTGTTCCCGCTGGTGCTGTTCATCTTCCCGGCGATCTTCGTGATCCTGCTGGGGCCGGCCGCATCCGACATCAAAGGCGCGTTCTAGCCGGCGCATCCGCCGGACCTGCCAGCATCCTCCCGGCGGACAGCCTCAGCACCTTCGGGCAGGCCATCCTCGTCATCCGGTGGGGCACCCTCGCCGTGTCGCTGGCTCTCGCCAGTCCTGAGATCCAGGACGGCGAGCTGCGGTCGATCCTCGCCTCGACGGCGCTCGCTCGCGTACACGGCCTTCCGAACCATCAGGCCGCTCGCGCTACGACGCGACCTGAGCAGCCTGCTCGCCGTGCTGGCCGAGGTCGGCGGCAGCGTGCTCGCCGTGAGCGCGACGGGCTACTGGGCCTCGCCGCTGGCCTTCACGCTCCTCACCGCGGTCGCAGTTGCCGGCTTCGCCGCGAGGTTTCGGGTTCGCGACGAGGATCGCGCTTGCCTCGATCGCTGGCGGTCACGATCCCGTGGGCCTTCGAGCCGACGTTCGCGACGCGACGACGCCCGGATCGCGTTCCAGTGGGCGGTAGAGGTCCTCCTGGTCGGCATCGTGGCCGGCTACGCCCGCCGAATCTCAGGCGAGGCCGAACAACGCCAGAGCCTCGCCCTGGACCGGCTGAGCAGGCTCAGCGATGCCAACGCCCTGCTCTTCCAGCTCCATCAGGTCGCGCAGTCGCTACCCGCCTCGCTCGACCTCGACGAGGTCCTCGACGAGACGATGGGTCGCATGTCCGAGCTGTTCGAAGCCGAGGCTCGGGCCATCCTGCTGTACGACGAGGTGGACGGCCGGTGGCACACGGTCGCGTCGGGAGGGCGTGCGCCCGCCCACCGTCCTCGCCGACGACGCGAGCTTCCCGCACCCCTGGCTCGGGCCATCCACCAGGGCTGGCTCGTCAACGAGCCCAACCTGCTCGCGTCGGGTGGCCCGGGGCTGTCCGGCAGCGCGGGCTCGGGCATCTACGCCGCTCTTCCGGCCCGCGGCTCGATCATCGGCGTCCTCTCGATCGAGCACCCGAAGCCGCACCAGTACTCATCCCGCGACGTCGACCTCCTGGCCGGCTTCGCCGAGCCGGCTGCGCTCGCCATCGACAACGCTCGGTGGTTCGCCCGGCTGCGCACGGTCGGAGCCGACGAGGAGCGCACGCGCATCGCTCGAGACCTTCACGACCGCATCGGTCAGTCGCTGGCCTACCTCGCCTTCGAGCTCGACCGCATCGTGAAGAACAGCCGGCGGTCGCAACGAGGCCGACACGCACGCCCTCGACCAGCTCCGCGGCGACGTGCGGGGGGTCATCGGAGAGGTTCGAGACACCCTCTACGACCTGCGCACCGACGTCAACGACACCTCCAGCCTGCCGGCCACCCTCGAGGTCTTCCTGAACCGCGTACGAGATCGCAGCGGACTCATCGTGAGCATGCGCTCCCAGGAGACCAAGCGGCTCCCGATGCCACAGGAGCGCGAGCTCTGGCGGGTAGCGCAGGAGGCGATCACGAACGTCGAGCGTCACGCAAAGGCCACTCAGGTGACCATCACGTGGCGCTGCTGACGGACGTCAGGCGACCCTCGAGGTGGCCGACGACGGGATCGGCTTCCCCGTCGGCACTGCGGGGCGCCTCGACTCCTACGGGATCCTCGGGATGCGAGAACGGGCCGCGAGCATCGGGGCCACCCTGACCATCGACTCCCGGCCCGGGAAGGGCACGCGGGTACGCTGCGCCCTCACTGGGGCTTGACCGGCGACGGGCCCGCGATCCAGGAGGCTGCGTGACGATCCGAGTGCTGTTGGCCGATGACCATCGCATGTTCCGCGAGGGCCTGCGCCGCTCGATGGTCGAGGAGGGGTTCGAGGTCGTCGGCGAGGCCGACAACGGCGAGGAGGCGGTCCGCCTGGCCGCCGAGCTCCAGCCCGACGTCGTGATCATGGACGTGTCGATGCCCGAGATGGACGGAGTGGAAGCCACGCGGATCATTCGAGCCACCGGCACCGAGACTCGGGTGCTGATGCTCACGATGCACGCCGACGCCGACGTGCTCGCCGACGCCATCCGCGCCGGTGCCTCGGGCTACCTCGTGAAGGACTGCTCCACTGATGAGGTGGCCGCTGCGGTGCGCATGGCCGCCAACGGTGACACCGCCCTCTCACCTCAGCTGGCGGCCACGATGCTCGACGAGGTGCGGCGGCTAGAGGTGCCTGGTCCGGCCGACGAGGACCGCGTGATCACCAAGCGTGAGGAGGAGGTCCTGCAGCTGATCGCCGACGGGTGCTCGACGCCCGAGGTCGCAGAGAAGCTCTACATCAGCCAGAAGACGGTGAAGAACCACCTGGCCTCCATCTACCAGAAGCTCGACGCGCGAGACCGGACGCAGGCCGTGCTCCAGGCGGTCCGGATGGGCATCGTCCACCTGACCTGAGCCCACCACCGAGGGTGGTGCACAGAATGGTCCGCATGACCTATTCAAGGTTGGGGTCGAGCCGCCGATACTTTCGGGGACAGGAAGCCAGCACCCGGGTGACCGGGGGCATCACCCCTTAGGGAGCACCAATCATGATCAGCACCTACGAGTTCCTCGCCACCTGGATGCGGGCCCGCTTCGCGGACTCCGAGCGTGGCGCCTCCCTCGTGGAGTACGCACTCCTCCTCGCCCTCATCGCCGTGGTGTGCATCGTCGCCATCGGGTTCCTCGGTGGCGAGGCCAACTCCAAGTTCGACTCCATCGGCAGCAGCGTCAACTAAGACTCTGCCGGTCGTCGACGAAGGGCGGGCCCTCCAGGGCCCGCCCTTCGTCGCGCTCGGAGTCAGCACGACGACGACTCCGTGGCGAGCTCAGCACCCCGTCGGCACGTGCAGCTGCCAGCCCTCATCCGAGTAGAGCACCCGCCAGTGCCGGATCTCGGCAAGAGCCAGACGCCATCGGGGCAGGTTCGACGGGTGGTCACGAGCGACGATGTCGAAGTCGTCGAGTGCGGAGAAGGCTGACGGTGATGCGCTCGCCAGACGCCGAGAGCCGCCAAGGACACCTCCTCCGGGAACATGTCGAAGCGATCGTCGTAGAACACGCGCTGCCCAGGTCCGTAGACGTAGGTCATCAGGTTCCCGACCACCTCGGGGGTGGCCATCCTGACGTCCTCGGTGTCGACCTCGTGCTCCTCCAGGTAAGCGAGAGCGTCGACGGGTAGGCCGTTCAGGCGCAAGCGGCGGCCCCTGGGCACTCTGCGCGACGAAGCAGCACCGCAGCACACGGCGGCCAGGCCCGACCATCGCCGCGATCCGCCTCGGTCGCGGCGGTGGAGACGCAGGGACCCGACCCCCGAAGCCGCGGCCGCCATCCCGGGGAGCAGAGCGAGCGACGCGACAGTGATGTTCCTTGAGCCGAGCAGTGCGGCGGCAACGAACGTCGCCGTCGACGAGTCCGGCCCGATAGCTCGGCCGCCGCACCAGCAGGACGATCGCCAACACGATCTGAACGAGGAACGCTCGCTGGCTGAAGTCGGTGAACGAAGGCGCCTGCCACTCGATCACGTTGCTCAACAGCTCCTGGCGCTGCAGCAGCTCGACGGGAAAGATCAGCACCTTCAGCCCGAGCGGTCCGACCGCTCCGAGCAGCGTTCCGAGGACCGCCCAGCGCAGGCACCGCAGCTCTACGCCGGGCGTCGTCCTCGTCGAGCCGAGCACCCAGGGCCGCGACGACGAGGTAGACGAGGCCCAGCGGGAACGACCCGTGAGAGTTCACCCAGACCCACCCAAGCGGGAAGCAGCCAACGCGGATCCAGGCCCCGTTCCGCGGCCAGACACGGTCAGGCCGAAGGCGACCAAGCCCGACCATGAGCGGCCGCTCGGCCCACAGCCTGCGACCGCTGTCGTGACCACGAGGACAGCGAGGCCGAGCCGCACCACCAGCCCTCCACGGGTCGGAGCAGCCGCCACCCAAGCGCCGTCACCGCCCCGGCCGCGAGACCAGCGAGCAGCCGGACGGCCCCGATGCCCGCCGAGTGCCTCCGTTGAGAGCCAGCCCGAGCGAGACGAGCCAGCTCTGCACCACCCACGGCTCACCTGCGGCCGAGAACGTGTAGGGGTCGACCGACGGCACCGAGCCCGTGTCGAGGATCACCCGGCCCGTGGCCAGGTGAGTGAGGAACGAGTTGTCGCGAAGCGGCTTGGAGCTCGACCAGGACGCTGCTGGTCACGACCAGCACGCCGAACAGCGTGCCGAGGCTCGGTCGCCATCCGAGCATCGAGGGCTGGCTCGTGAGGTTGCGTCTCGGTCAGAAGACTTCGGTGATGTTGATGGCCGCCGGGCCGAGCACGACCACGAAGAGCGCCGGGAAGATGCAGAACACCATCGGGATGAGCATCTTCACAGGGGCCTTCGCAGCCCGCTCCTGAGCAAGCTGGCGGCGCTTGATGCGCATCTCGTCGGCCTGGGCTCGGAGGACTCGACCGATGGACACACCGAACGTGTCGGCCTGGAGGATGGCGAGCACGAACGACCGGATCTCCGGGACGTTGGTGCGCGTGTCCATGGCCCGCATGGCGTCTGCCCGGGTCGCACCGGCGCGCGTCTCACCGAGCATGCGGGCGAACTCGTCGGAGAGCGGGCCAGGCACCGACGACACGGTCCGGTCGAGCGCCTGCTCGAAGCCGAGTCCGGCCTCGACGCTGATGACGAGGAGATCCATCACGTCCGGGAGCTTGCGACGGATCTCGTACTGACGGTCGGCGACCTTGCGGTCGAGGATCGAGTCGGGACCCATGATGAAGAGGGCGCCCACGACCAGGGTGAGCACGAGCTGTCCGATGCCGTCGACCGGGCTGTACTTGATAGGCCAGGAAGGCTGCGATGGGGGCAGCGGCCACCGTCACCACCCGGATGGCGAGGAAGCGGTCGAGCGACTCCTGGTCACCTTCGCCTGCTGACACGAGCTTTCCTCGCACCTGGTCCACGTAGCCCTGCGGCGTGAAGCGCTTGCCGAGGTCGGTGAGCCCGGTCACCAGCGGAGAGACGGCCCGCTCGCGGAGGGGGACGAGCAGCTCCCGCTCGCGCACGGACTCGACCTCGTAGTCGTCCAGCTGGCGCAGCGAGGCCCGCACGACGGCCTTCTCGTCGGCCTGGCTCAGCATGGCGAAGAGCACGAGCGCCAACGCAGCCCCGACACCGATCACGCCGATGGTCAACATGGTGCTTGCCTCTCCAGCAGCGTCGCCAACATCAGATCTCGATCTCGATCGTCTTCTTCATCCAGTAGAAGCCGCCGAGCATCGCGACCAGCGCTCCACCCAGCAGGAACTGCCCGAGCGTGTCCTCGAAGAGGGGATCCATGTACCCCGGGTTGGCCCCCATGATGAACAAGCCGATGCCGAGCGGGAGGATCCCCAGCACGATGGCGCTGATCTTGCCCTCGGCCGTCAGCGCGTTCACGTCGCGGCGGAGCCGCTCGCGCTCGGTCATCGTGTCAGCCACGGTGACGAGCAGCTCGGACAGGTTGCCACCGACCTCGCGCTGGATCCGGATGGCCATGACGGCCCAGGCGAAGTCGCCGGAGTCCATGCGCTCGGCCACCCCGTCGAGCGACTCCTCGAGCGGCCGGCCGAGGCGGGCCTCGGTGACGACCCGTCGGAGCTCGCGACCGACGGGCTCGGACACCTCCTGCGACACCGCCTCCACTCCCTGCATCAAGCGAGTAGCCCGCCCGCAGCGTGCTGGCGAGGAGCTGCAGCGTGTCGGGGAGCAGCGCGTCGAACTGCTTGCGGCGTCGGTTGGCGAGGAACGACAGCGTCGCGGGTGGGATCAGGGCGGCGATCAGCGTGCCGACGAGCGTCATGAACGGGCTGGCCGGTGATCACCAGCGAGCAGCAGCGCGACCACGACCACACCAACGGCGTAGAAGAAGATCATCTCCGCAGGACGCAGCGGGACGTTGGCCCTCTCGAGCATGCCCTCGACCTTGACCAGGAACCCTTGCCGCTCGGCGAAGTCGCCGGTGGCCTGCACCGCCCGCTGCAGCAGCTGGGTCTGGGCCAGCTGCTGCCCCTTGCCGTCCCCGCCGTCGTCGGTGTCGTACCGTCGCCGCCTGCGACGTAGCCCTCCGAGTACGGCTGGAGGGCCTGCTTGAGGTTCGTGTCGGGGCTGAGGAACGTGCTCCCGAGGCTCAACGACCGCCACGGTGGCAGCGACGAGCACCAGGCCCAAGCCCAGCAGGAGACCAGACCTCTCGCGGAGGAAGCTGGGGCCTGAGGGCTTGTCCACGACCTCCGGTTCGAGGGTGGCCGTGCCCTGCTGGTTGCTGCCCGAGACGAACTCGGCCACCGCCTGATCGTTCCCCACCGACAAGCGTCAGAGGCACGGTGGTGCCGACGGCGTTGGACGCGTAGGTCACGACGTACTGCTTGCGCAGGGTGGCCTGCACGCTGTCGAAGAGCGTGCCCACGCCAGCCGGATCGCTGGCGATCGCAGAGGTGCCACCGGTGTCAGACGGCGATGTCGGCCAGGACGTCGAAGCCTGAGTTCTCCACGCCCAGGGCGAAGAGAGCCCCGCCGACGTTCACCACCGAGGCCCGGGCCCTGCTCTGCGGAAGAGGCAGAGATGGAGTCCTCGCCGTCGGAGAAGACGACGATGTTGGGCTGCAGCTCGGAGTCGGCGAAGAGCGCCGCTGACCGCACGATCCCGTCGTACAGGGCCGTCTCGGCCTCCAGGGCGATGTCGTCGAGGGCGTCCGTGAGGACCGCCTTGTCCGTGGTGAAGCCCTGCACGACACGGGTCTCGTTGTTGAAGGTGACGATGGCGATCTGGTCCGAGGCCGCCTTCTGGTCGATGAAGGCCGCGGCCGCCTCGAGCACCCGCTCGATCAGCGCTCCCTCCTGCATCGAGCCCGAGGCGTCGATGGCGAGCACGATGCCGAGGGACTGCTGGTCGTCGAGCGGCACCGCGGTCGTGGTGTCGACGAGGTTGCCCGCCTCCCGGACGGCGAGATCGGTCAGGTCGTTGCGGTCACCGGCGTAGGAGAACGTGATCTGCACCGCGGCCGGATCGGTGGCGTCGACCTCGCGCACGGACAGCGCGCTGTCGTCGTCCTGCGCGGACGCGGTGCCGAGCCCGGCCAGGAGGGCGCCGAGGACCACGACGAGCGCCAGTGCGGACCCGCCCAGGCGACGCATCAACCGGCCCCCGTGTTCCGCCGGGCGAACGCCTCGGGCTGGAACACCTCTGGTCCGAGGCGGATGCCGAGGTCGGCCAGCTTCTCGGTGAACTTCGGGCGCACGCCGGTGGCCTTGAGGTGGCCCTTGAACTTGCCGTGCTCGTCGATGCCCATGCCGAAGTCGAACAGGAAGACGTCCTGCAGGGTGATGACGTCGCCCTCCATGCCCTGCACCTCGGTGACGTGGGTGATGCGACGGGTGCCGTCACGCAGGCGGGTGAGGTGCACGATCAGGTCGAGCGCCGAGGCCATCTGCTCGCGGATGGCCCGCACCGGCAGGTCGAAGCCGGCCATGAGGGTCATCGTCTCGATGCGGGCCAGCGTGTCGCGCGGGCTGTTCGAGTGGATCGTGGTGATCGACCCGTCGTGGCCCGTGTTCATGGCCTGGAGCATGTCGAGGGCCTCGCCGCCACGGCACTCCCCCACCACGACGCGGTCGGGCCGCATCCGGAGGCAGTTGCGCACGAGGTCGCGGATCGTGACCTGGCCCTTGCCCTCGATGTTCGGCGGGCGGGCCTCCATGGCCAGCACGTGGTCCTGGTGGAGCTGGAGCTCCTTGGCGTCCTCGACGGTGACGATGCGCTCGTCGGAGGGGATGAACGAGGACAGCACGTTGAGCGTGGTGGTCTTGCCGGTGCCGGTGCCGCCCGAGACGATCACGTTCAGCCGGCCGACCACGCAGGCCTGCAGGAAGCGGGCCGAATGGGCGTTCAGCGTGCCGAACCGGATCAGGTCGTCGATCTGGAACGGCTCCTTGGAGAACTTCCGGATGGTGAGGAAGGGGCCGCCGACGGCGAGCGGGTGGATCACGGCGTTGACGCGGGAGCCGTCAGGCAGGCGGGCGTCGACCATGGGGACGGCTTCGTCGATGCGACGACCGACCTGGCTCACGATCTTGTCGATGATGCGGCGCAGGTGGGTCTCGTCGACGAAGCTGGCCGGCGTGCGCTCGATGCGCCCGGCCCGCTCGACGTAGACCATCTCCGGGCCGTTCACCATGACCTCGGAGACCTCTTCGTCCTTGAGGAGGCGGTCGATCGGGCCGTAGCCGAGGATGTCGTCGGAGACGTCCTGGATGAGCTGGGCCTTGTCGGCGGCCGAGAGCGGCGCCCGCTCCTGGGCCAGTGCGGCGTGGAGCTGCTCGTGGACGCGACGGCGGAGGTCGTCCTCCGAGAGCCGCTTGTCGTAGAGGATCGGGCCCAGCTCGTCGATGAGATGGTGGTGGATCCGCTGGCGGAGCTCGTCGAGCACGGGGTCGCGACGCTTCGCTCCCGGAGCTGCGCTCCCCTGCTGGACCTCGTGCAAGCGCTTGTAGAGGCTCATCCCGCCATTCCCTTCCTCACGCTCGAAGCAGTGTCGCGCAGCATGGTGTCGGTCGCTCAGCGGCGACGACGGCCGCCGTCATCGGGGGCGAACATGCTGGCCAGCTGCTCGATGGACTTGGCCACGCCCGACTTCGGTGCGTCGAGCACCACCGGGGTGCCCTTGTTGACCGACTGGGGCACGGCGATGTCGCTCGGTATGAGCGACTCGGCCTTGATCTGCAACGTGCGCTCGACCTCGCTCACGTCGAGCTTCACCTTCGAGTTGGCCCGGTTGAGCACCAGGTGGAGCTTGGTCATCGGCACGTTGAGCAGGCGAAGGGTCTGCAGCCCGATCTTGACGTTCTTGATGTTCGGGATGTCCATCCCTGCGATGAGCAGGACGTCGTCGCTCTCCTCGATCAGGCCCAGCACGACCTCGTTGAAGTACGCCGGCGTGTCGATCACGACGTACTCGCAGAAGGTGCGCAGCAGCTCGATGATGTTGACCATCTCGCGCGCGCTGATCTGGTCGGCGAACGACGGCTCCAGGGGCGCCGGGAGGATGAGCAGCCCAGATGGCTCGTGGCGCATCAGGAACTGCTGCAGCAGCGTGGCATCGAGTCGGTCGCGCCGACCCCACCGCGTCGACGATCGTGTGCTGCGGAGCCAGCTTGAGCATCACGGCGACGTCGCCGAACTGCAGGTCGGCATCCACGAGCACGACCGGCTTGCTGCTGCGGCGGGCCAGGACCACGGCCAGGTTGGCGGCCAGGAACGACTTGCCCGCACCACCCTTGGTGGAGAACACGGTGACGACACGGCCCAGCTCGCCGCCCTCGGCCGCGGGCGCACCACCATCGGCGCGGGCGCTGGCGCCCATCCCCTCGGACACACGGTCGACGGCCGCGGCGAGGTGCTCGTCGCTCACCGGAGCGGCCAGAACGTCCTTCACGCCAGCCCGCAGGGCCGTCTGGAGCAGGTCGGTCGAGAGGGCCTCGGTGATCAGGATCGTCCCCACCTCGGACCGGCCGGCCACGACCTCGGCCAGCTCGGCCAGCCCCGCGCCGTTGGCGCAGGACGGGCCGAGGACGAGCACGAAGGGGCCGGTGCCGAGCAGCGGAGTCAGCGCGGAGATCGAGGCCAGGGCCTCGGCCTGCGGGCCGACCTGCGACGGCGAGCTGGCCTCGAACGGCCTCGTCGGCGTCGACTACGGCCACCGGGACCGGGTTCGAGGGTTGTGTAGCGATGGGAGCAGATCCTTGTCTCAGCACTGGGGGTTCAGGGAGACGGCCCGCCAGCCGCAGGTACTACGACTCCGGCCGGCCCTCTGGACCGTACGGAGTCAGCTGATCGGCGGTCTCGCCGGGCAGCGGAGCGTTCACGTCGAGCGCCGGCAGCGGGGTGGGCTGGTAGTCCTTCGGCACGAGCGTGAGGTAGAAGGAGCCGGCCGCCACCGATGCGATCTGCTGGGCGGCGAGGGCGGGCAGGGCGAAGGTGAGCAGGCCCGACGACGAGCTCGTGACGGGCGTGCCGTCGGGGTTGGTGGCTGCCGTCTCGCCCGGCTCGAGCTTGCGGGACTGGCCGATGGCCAGGATCTGCACCTTCTGGAACAGGTAGCGCGACGGCGTGGTGAAGACGTCCGCCGAGCCCTGGCCCTCGCCCGCCGGGGTGCGCTCCTGCCGCTGGCGGCGCCGTCACGAGCATGTTCACGAAGTCACCTGGCACCAGCAGGCCGGCCACGCCTCGCACCTGGTCGATCGAGATCGAGATGGCCACCTCGTTGTTCTTCAGCAGGCTGGAGAACGTCGAGAGCGACTCGGCCTGCGACACGAACTGGTTGCTGACCACGACCTGGTTGGCCGGCAGGTCGGAGATGGAGACGAGGCCGTCGATCTGGGCCGGGGTGGTGATGGCCGTCGCCGGGCGGTACTCCCGGGCGATGACGTCCTCCTCGATGAGACCTTGCGCGAACGCTTCGTCGCCGAAGGTGCCCTTCGGGATGTCCTGCACGATCTTGAAGATCGTCACCCGCTCGGCGTTGTCATTGGCTTCGTCTTCGATGCCGCCCACATACGTGTAGAGCGCGTAGGCGGCAATGGCACCGACCAGCACAGCGGCGATCAGGATCAACGTACGACGAGAGCTCACACCCACCTCTTCTCGACTCGGGCCTTCGTCAGACCGGGGCGAACCTTACCCCGACCCACAGCCACGAAAAGGGGATGCAGGGAGGAGGGTCCATACGGCCTATCGGCCGGATGGACCCACCCCTCAAGCGGTTTCGTCAGCCTCGGGGGCCTCGCTCGACTCAGCTTCGGGCGCGTCGGGCGCTTCCGCCGCGTCGGGTGCTTCGGTGGTCTCGGCCTCAGCAGCGGCAGGTGCCTCACCTGCAGCCGGCGCCTCGAAGTACTCGGCCCAGGCGGCCTCGGCGGCTTCGTCGTGCTCGATGGCCGGGCCGATGTAGTTGCCCTCGGCGTCGTACTGGTGCTCGCCGAAGTGCTCCTGGTACTCGGCCGCCACGACGCCACCCTCGGCCGCCTGCTTGATCGACAGGCTGATCCGCCGACGCTGCAGGTCGAGGTCGATGATCTTCACCCACAGCTCCTCGCCGGGGGTGACGACCTGCTCGGGGAGGTCGACGTGGTGGGCCGACATCTCCGAGATGTGGACCAGGCCCTCGATGCCCTCGCCCACCTGCACGAACGAGCCGAACGGCACGAGCTTGGTGACCCGGCCGTAGACCAGCTCGCCCACGCGGTGGCTGGTGGCGAACTCCTGCCACGGATCCTGCTGGGTGGCCTTGAGCGAGAGGCTGATGCGCTCCCGGTCGAGGTCGACGTCGAGCACCTGCACGGTGACCTCGTCGCCCACGGCCACGACGGAGCCGGGGTGGTCGACGTGCTTCCAGGACAGCTCCGAAACGTGGATGAGGCCGTCCATGCCGCCCAGGTCCACGAAGGCGCCGAAGTTCACGACGCTCGACACCACACCGCTGCGGACCTCGCCCGGCTTCAGGTTGGCGAGGAAGTCCTCGCGCTGCTCCTTCTGCGTCTCCTCGAGCCAGGCCCGGCGGGAGAGCACGACGTTGTTGCGGTTCTTGTCGAGCTCGATGATCTTGGCTTCGATGTTGCGTCCGACGTAGGGCTGCAGGTCGCGCACCCGGCGCAGCTCGACGAGGCTGGCGGGCAGGAAGCCGCGCAGGCCGATGTCGAGGATCAGGCCGCCCTTGACGACCTCGATGACGGGGCCGGTGACCACGCCGTCCTCTTCCTTGATGCGCTCGATGTCGCCCCAGGCCCGCTCGTACTGAGCCCGCTTCTTGGAGAGGATCAGGCGCCCTTCCTTGTCCTCCTTGGTGAGGACGAGGGCCTCGATCTTGTCGCCCAGCGACACGATCTCGTTCGGGTCGACGTCGTTGCGGATCGACAGCTCACGGCTGGGGATCACGCCCTCGGACTTGTAGCCGATGTCGAGCAGCACCTCGTCCCGGTCGACCTTGACGACCGTGCCCTCCACGAGCTGTCCGTCGTCGACGGTGACCATGGTCCCGTCGATGAAGTCTCCGAAGCTGCCGCCCAGGTCGTCGGAGACGATCTCACGCGGCGTATAGGTGCCGTCTTCGGCGAAGGTCCCCATGTTGGCGTTGGGGGCGTCGGTTGCTTCGGGGTTGGGCTCGTAGGTCATGGTGTCGTCGGACAAGGGAGTAGGCCTTCAGGGATAGGGGACAGGGGTTGAGGATGCGCGCCAGGCAGACGCCAATAGCGCGTCGAGCAGGGTACACCGGGGCCGCCCGCCGCAGCGATGTCGAACGGTGTCAGACACACGCCGCGGCGATGTCGAATGGTGTCTGACACCTTGTGAGGCGCCGTCGAGCGTGCTGGCGCCTACCGATGCTCACAAGGTGTCAGACACCATTCGACCCGTTCGACCGATCAGGAGGTACTCCGGCGAGTCGGTGGACGGCGGGTCGGCGGCGTAGGCGCCCGGCGTCACGGACCAGATGTGACGCACCTCGAGGCCGGCTCCGACGGCGAGCAGCCGCAGCTCGCGCGGCGTGAAGCAGGTGGTCCACAGGTCGACCTCGACCTCGGCGCCGGCTTCGTCCTTCACGACGGTGCGCTCGTGGTTGACGCCTGCGTCGGCGTCGAAGGTGTCCTGGTGCTCCAGGAAGCGGAGCATGAAGTAGCTGGAGAAGGCCGAGACGGCGAGCAAGCCACCGGGTCGGAGGGCTCGGGCCATGCCGGCCAGCACGGCGCCGTCACCGTCGAGCGGGGCGCCCGGGCCGCCTGTGAGGCCGAACGCGCCTTGGCAGAGCGAGATCGCCGCATCGAACTCGCCGTCGAAGGTCAGGGTCCGAGCGTCGGCCCGCTGGAAGGTGGCGCCGGGCGGCGCGTCGGCGGTGGCCAGGTCGACGAAGCGCTGGCTGATGTCCACGCCGACGACCTCGATGCCGAGCCGGGCCAGTGCGTGGGCGTGACGACCGGGGCCGCAGCCCACGTCGAGCACCCGCATGCCCGGGCGGAGGTCGAGAGCGTCGACGAGGAAGCGGACCTCCTGGTCGGTGCCCTTCGTGAACGAGTAGCGCAGGTAGGCCGAGCCGAGGTGCTCAGCGACAGGCTCGAACCAGTGGTCCGGCTCGCTCAACCGAATCCGCGGATCCCCGTGCACTCCCACTCGGGCGGAAGGTACTGCCAGTGCTTGGGCCCGTCACCGCAGTCGTTCGCGGTTGTGGCCGCCATGACCAGGGAGTAGGCGGCGAACACGAGGGCGATCAGCGCGGCGATGAACCAGGCATTGCCACCCCTTCTGTCCAGCCTCATCTTGGCCATGTCCGCCTCCTCAACCCTTCGCGGCGGCCCAGCTCGAGCCGCCTGACAGGTTCACCTCGAGCGGGACCCTCAGATCGGCCGCGCCCGCCATCACGTCTACCACCAGGGTGCCGACCCGCTCGTGATCCTCGGGCCGGACCTCGAGGATGACCTCATCATGAACCTGGAGGGTGATGCGGCTGTCAAGGGATTCCGTGACCAGGGCCTCGTCGAGGCGCACGAGCGCCACCTTGAAGATGTCGGCGGCCAGGCCCTGGATGCCGGCGTTCATGGCCTGCCGCTCCCCTGCCTGGCGGATGCGGAAGTTGGAGGCGGCCAGCTCGGGGATCTGGCGCCGGCGGCCGAAGAGCGTCTCGGTGTACCCCCGCTCCCGGGCCTCGGCCACGGTGCGCTCCATGTACGCCTTCACCGAGGGGAAGGCCACGAAGTAGGCGTCGAGGATCTGGCTCGCCTCGTCGACGGGGATGTTGAGGCGCGAGGCCAGCCCGTAGGACTCCATGCCGTAGGCCAGGCCGTACGACACCATCTTGGCCTTCGACCTCATCTCCATCGTCACCTCGCCGGCCTCGACCGCGAAGATGCGGGCCGCCGTCTCGGTGTGGATGTCACGGCCCGACTCGAAGCTGTCGATGAGGCCTGGGTCCTCGGCCAGGTGGGCGATGCAGCGCAGCTCGATCTGGTTGTAGTCGGCCACGAGCAGCTGATAGCCCTCGGCCGGCACGAACGCCTTGCGGAACTCCCGGCCCAGCTCGGATCGCACGGGGATGTTGTGCAGGTTCGGCTGGTCCGAGGAGAGGCGGCCGGTGCGGGCCACGGTCTGGTTGAACGTGGCGTGGATCCGGCCGTCGGGGCCGACCTCCTGGAGGAGGCCGTCGCCGTAGGTCGAGCGCAGCTTCTCCACCTCCCGGTAGGCCAGGAGGTGCTCGATGATCGGGTGCTGGCCGGCCAGCTTCTCGAGGCTGGCTGCGTCGGTGGAGAAGCCGGTCTTGGTCTTCTTCTGGGGCACGAGGCCCAGCTCGTCGAAGAGCACCTGACGCAGCTGCGGGGTGGAGTTCACGTTGAAGTCGTGCCCCGCCGCCTCGACTATCGCCAGGCGGTGGCGCTCGACGTCGTCGACGAGGCGGTCGCGCAGGCGCTGCAGCTCGGCCCGGTCGACGCCGACGCCGACGTCCTCCATGCGGGCCAGGACGCCGACGAGCGGCACCTCGATGTCGTCGTGCAGGGCCCGCAGACCCCGGGCGTCGAGGGCCGCGAACAGCGGAGCGCAGAGGCGGTCGACGGCGAGGGCCCGGCGCCCGGCGATGAGCGACGACGGGTTGGCGCTGCCGTCGAGGTCGAGCTGGCCCTCGGCCGCGGAGTCGCCCTCGGGGATCTGGGCCCCGGCGTAGCGGATCACCAGCTCCTCGAGCAGGTAGCGGCTCTCGGCTGGGTCGATCAGGTAGGCGGCCAGGGCCGTGTCGATCGCCAGGCTGCGGACGTCGACGTCGAGGCCGGTCAGAGCCCGGACGAGCGGCTTGGCCTGGTGGGCGGCGAGGGGTCGGCCGCCGAGGCCCATCAGCTGACCCAGCGCCACCCGCACCGGATCCTCTGCGAGGAGGGAGCCGGGGATCCAGAGCACAGCGCCGCGGGGACCGTCGGTGACCAGCGCCATGCCCTCCAGCTCGGAGCGACCCTCGACCCCCGCCCAGCCCGCGGCCACGGCGAGCGGGGTGTCGCCGGTGCGGAGCTGGCTCAGAGCCTCGACGGCCTCCTCGACCGTGTCAGCGGTGGACATCTCGGCTTCGAGGACGGTGGCCTCCGACGCGGACGGGCCGAGGTCGGTGTCGATGGCGACGGCCAGGCGATCGAAGATGGTGTTGAACTCGAGGAACTCGAAGAGCTTGCGCACCTCGTCGACATCGATGGCGCTCGGGTCGAAGGCGAGGTCGTCGATGCCGACGTCGAGGGGCACGTCTCGCACGAGCACCATCATCCCGACGTTGGAGCGCACGTTGGCCTCGTGAGCGGCCAGGTTCTCCCGCAGCTTCGGCGTCTGGGCGTCGAGGTTCTCGAAGATCCCGTCGATGCCGCCGTAGTTCATGATCAGCTTGGCGGCCGTCTTCTCCCCCACCCCGGGCACGCCGGGCAGGTTGTCGGACGGGTCGCCGCGGAGGGCGGCGTACTGCGGGTAGAGCGTGGGCGGCACGCCGGTGCGCTCGGCGATGCCGGCTTCGTCGTACATCGCGTAGTCCGACACGCCGCGCTTGTTGTAGAGGACCTTGATGTGCGGGTCCTCGACCAGCTGGTAGCTGTCCCGGTCGCCGGTGACCACGATGACGTCGTCCTTGGCGTCGCGCCCCTGGGTGGCGAGCGTGGCGATGATGTCGTCGGCCTCGAAGCCGGGCACCTCGACGATCGGGATGCGCAGCGACTCCACCACCTGGCGGACGAGGCCCATCTGCTGGCGCAGGATGTCGGGCGCCGCCTCCCGGTTGGCCTTGTAGGTGGCCACCCGCTCGTGGCGGAAGGTGGGCTCGGGCCGGTCGAAGCACACCGCGATGCCGTCGGGCTTGTGGTCGCGGATCAGGTTCGTGAGCATCGACGTGAAGCCGAACACCGCGTTCGTGACCTGCCCTGACGCGGTGGCCAGGTCGGCCGGGAGGGCGAAGAAGGCGCGGTAGGTGAGCGAGTTGCCGTCGATGAGCAGGACGGTGCGAGGCACCTCGGTCAGCTGTCGGGCGTGAGCTCGCCGGCGATGACCTGCTCGGCGATGGCCCGCATCGTGCGACGGTCCTGCATGGCCCGCTTCTGGATCCAGGAGAAGGCGTCGGACTCGTTGAGCCCGTGGTCGTCCATCAGCAGGCCCTTGGCCCGATCGACGACCTTCCGCGTCTCGAGCTGGTCCTCGAGGCTGGAGTTCTGGTCGAACAGAGCCTGCAGCTCCCGGAACCGGCCCAGCGCCACCTCGACGGCCGGGATCAGCTCGGAGCGCTGGAAGGGCTTGACGAGGTAGGCGAGGGCGCCGGCGTCACGGGCCTGCTCGATCAGGTCGCGCTGGGAGAAGGCCGTCAGGATCAGGACGGCTGCCTGCCTGTCGCTCGAGATCTCCCGGGCCGCGGCGAGGCCGTCGAGGCCCGGCATCTTGATGTCGAGGATGGCGAGATCAGGTGACAGCTCGCGGACGAGGCGCACGGCTTCGTCGCCGCGGCCTGTCTCCCCCACGACCTCGTAGCCCTCCTCTTCGAGGGTCTCCTTCAGGTCCAGGCGGATGATGGCTTCGTCTTCGGCGATGACGACACGGGTGCTCACCGTGGGGTCCTTTCTTCGATGAGGCGGACGATCAAGGCTTCGACTCGGCCAGAAGGCGGTCGAGGAGCTCGTCCTGGGTCTGCTCGAGACGGGCGATGCCCTCGAGCAGCTCGGTTCGGTGGCGTTGCATGGCGTCGGCGTGGCGCTGGGCGTCGTGGTGCTCGCGGTCGGCCAGGGGCGTCTCCGACACCAGCGAGCGCAGGCGGGCATCGTCGGCCGCCTCGGCCAGGTGCCCGAGCTGCTCCTCGGACACTGCAAGGTCCTCTTTGAGCTGCCGCAGGCGGCTGGAGAGCTCCGCGAGGCGGCGTTCGACGAGGGACCTGGACATGCGGCGAGCAGTCTACGTCGGGGCCGGACCGGGACCCGAGCCCGACGCGCGACGATGCAGACGTGCCCCGCCCCCCGATCCGGCCCCTCCTCAGCGCGGTCCTCGTCCTGACCGTGGCGGCCTGCGGCGACGACGGCGGCTCCGACGGGGCCTGCGGCCCGATCCAGCGCGAAGCGCTCGACTCGGCCTATCTGGTGCACGTCCTGGGCACCGAGACCGCCGTCGAGTACACCTCCGACCCGCCCACCTCGGGCCCCCACCAGCCCGGACCGCCCGTGAGCGGCGTGGTCGACGAGCCCATCACCCGGCCCATCCAGGTCGGGATCCTGGAGCGGGGTGACGTGCTCATCCAGCACCGACCCGACGTCACCTCGCAAGATCTGGTCGAGCTGGGTAGGGAGGGGGTCGTGATCGCCCCCAACCCGGATCTCCCGGCCCCCGTGGTGGCCACGGCGTGGACCTACAAGCTGACCTGCGACGCGGTGGACGCCGCGGCGCTGCAGGAGTTCGTCGAGGAACGGGCCGGCAAGGGCCCCGAGTGACGGGGATCACCGACGAGTGGGGCATCGACGACGGCTGGGCCGACACCGCCGACCGCTGGCACCCAGCCCCGCCCGAGACGTTGGAGGCCATCCGCGCCGCAATGACTGCTTCTGTGCGCACCCAGCCCCGCCAGGCGGGGCTGGGTGCGCACAGATCGGGCGAACGGGGCGTTTTGGTGGTGCGGCCTGGTTCGGCGGCGCCGCTGGCGGCCCGCTCCCAGGTCGAGCTGGAGGACGGCACCGACCTGGGCGAGCTCGAGGAGCTCCCGCCCGACCTGCCGCTGGGCCTGCACTGGTTGCGGCCCGTGGACGGGTCACCGGGCACGACGCTCATCGTCAGCCCCGGCCGCTGCCACCTCCCACCTGATCTGCGGGCCTGGGGTGCGGCCATGCAGGTGCCCACCACCCGGTCGGCAGAGGGCTGGGGCATCGGCGACCTGAGCGACGTGCGCACCGTGGCCACCTGGCTGGCCGGACAGGGAGCCACGGTGCTGGGGCTCAGCCCCCTGCACGCGCCGACGCCCGTGGTGCCGATCAGCCGGAGCCCGTACTACCCGTCCAGCCGACGCTGGAAGAGCCCGCTCCTCCTCCGCGTCGACGAGGTCCCCGGCGCAGCCGAGTCCCCCGAAGTCCGTCACCTAGCCGACCGAGCGCGAGGCAATAGGTCGGTCGACCTGGTGGACCGGGACCGGGTGTGGGGGCTGCAGCGCGAGGCGCTGCAGATCCTCTGGCGGGGTCGGTCGGACCGGACCTCCGACGCGCTGGCCCGCTGGCGCGCGGAACAGGGGCCGTCGCTGGAGACCTGGGCCCGGTACTGCGCCCTGGCCGAGGTCCACGGCCCCCGCTGGTCTCGCTGGCCGGCGGAGCTCCGCCACCCCGACGGCCCGGCCGTGACCGAGGCCGTCGCCCCGCTCGCCGACCAGGTCTCCTTCCACGCGTGGCTGCAGCAGCTCGTCGAGCAGCAGCTGGCCGCAGCCAACGTGGGCGACGTCCGCCTCATCCAGGACCTGGCCATCGGCGTGGACCCCGACGGGGCCGACGCCTGGTCGCTCCAGGACCTGCTGGCCCTCGACATGAGCGTGGGCGCCCCGCCGGATGACTTCGCCCCCGACGGGCAGGGCTGGGGCCTCCCTCCGTTCATCCCCTGGCGCCTGCGCGACGCCGGCTACCGCCCCCTCGCCGACCTGCTGCGGGCCTCGATGGTCCCGGGCGGGGGCCTGCGCATCGACCACGTCATGGGCCTCTCCCGCCTCTTCTGGATCCCCGCCGGCGGCCAGCCCTCGGACGGCACGTACGTCCGCTTCCCGGGTCGCGAGCTGCTCGACGTCGTGGCCCTGGAGAGCGCCCGGACCGGCGCCATCGTGGTCGGCGAGGACCTCGGCACCGTCGAGCCCGCCTTCCGCACCGAGCTGCAGCGCACGGCCGTGCTCTCGACTCGCCTCGTGTGGTTCGAGGACCAGCCGCCTTCGACCTACCCGCACGAGGCGCTCGCCATGGTCACCACCCACGACCTCCCCACGATCGCGGGAGCGTGGACCGGCGCGGACGACGACGAGCTCGAAGCGCTCGGACGCCCCGCCCCGGTCGAGAGCCGGGCCGAGATGACCCGGCGGCTCGAAGCCCTCATCGACCTGCCCCGGTCCGCTCCGGTGGGCGACGTCGTCGACGGCGTGCACCGCGCTCTCAGCCAGTCGCCCGCCGCGATCACGATGGCCACCCTCGAGGACCTCTGCGAGGTCGAGCTCCGGCCGAACGTGCCCGGGACGACCGACGATGAGAGGCCCAACTGGTCCATCCCGCTGCCCAAGACGGTGGAAGAGCTGGTCCAGGACCCCACCGTCTCGGCCCATCTGGGCACATTGGGGCCGGCGAACTAGTCCATTCGGGTCGGTCGAAAACCACCCCAGATGGCCATGGTGTCGGGCGGCGTTATGGCCGATACCTGTTTGGGACGAACCCACCCATTGGGGCGCGGGCGAGCGAACCACCCCGAACAGACGGTTCGCGGGACGAGCGGGAGCACGAATGAGCGGAAGCAGACGAGCGCAGGCGGAGCAGCCCCCCAGGGCTCACGGTGACGACGGGACGGCCATCCTCGAGTTCACGTTGGTCGCCGTCCTCCTCTTCACCCTGATCTTCGGCATCATCAACTTCGGGCTGATCCTCAGCTTCAAGCAGGACATGACCAGGGCTGCCGCCGAGGGGGCCCGCGCCGGCGCGGTGGCACTGCCGTCCACGGCGGTGGGCGCCAGCGACTCACGCCGCCTCTCCGCCCAAGCCGCCACTGAAGAGGCGGTCAGCGAGATGGATCGCGGCCTGCGCCGCCGACGACGGGATGACCTGCGCCGTGCAGATCCACGACTGCGACTTCACCCCCGCCGAGGGAAGCGTCGACCCGGCCCCCGACAGCAACGGATACGACAACAACGCCCAGCCCGACTGCATCACGGTGCGCCTGGTCTACGACCACGACGAGCACCCGCTCCTCGCCAAGCTCCCGATGATCGCCCCGTTCCTCCCGAGCTCGCTGAAGGCGAGCTCGGTCGTGAGGTTGAACGAATGACCGCTCCCCGTCGAGATCGCGGGGCCGTGCTGCCCATCGTGGCCCTGGTGCTCCCCGTGCTCATCCTGATGACGGCCTTCGCCGTGGACCTCGGCCGGCAGCGCTCCCTGCGGCGAGACATGCAGGCGGGTGCCGACGTCGTCGCCCTCGACCTGTCGAGGATCATCCCGGTCGCCCAGACGGCGCCGACGGCCGCGGAGACCCTGTCGGCCCTCAACGCCAGCCTCACCCGCAACGGCTACGCCACCGTCTCCGGGTTCGCCGACGAGGTGACCGACGGCGTGCGGGTGCAGTGGGGCACCTGGACACCGCCCACCACAGGCGACCAGTGCCCGCGCACGATCGTCACCGCCCCGCCCGACTGCTTCGCGGCTGGGACGGTGCCGGTCAACGCCGTGCGGGTCACCCTCAGCGACGAGATCGACTACTTCTTCCAGCCCGGTTCGGGCCGGGCCACCCGCAGCGCCATCGCATCGCTCGGAGACGAGCCCTCAGCCGAGTTCCTAATGGGCTCCACCCTCGTGTCGGTCAACCCGACGTCGAGCACGATCATGGGCCAGGTGCTGAGCAGCGTCATCCCGGGGGCCGACCTGATCGGGTACGGCGGCCTGGCCAACGCCCAGGTGACCCTCGGCGATCTGGCCTTCGCCCTCGGCGTCGGGTCCGTCGACGAGCTGATGGCCAGCACCGTCACCTACGAGCAGCTGGTCATCGCCTCCGCGGACGCGCTTCAGGCCTCCGGCGGGAACGCGGCTGGCGTCACGGCGCTCAACCAGCTGGTCGGTCTCGGGGTGCAGGACTTCGACGTGCAGATGGGTGAGCTCCTCGGAGCGAGCAACATGAGCTCCGACGCCGGGCTCGACGGACGCGTCAGCATCCCCCAGCTCCTCCTCGCCGGCGTGGGTGTGGCCGACGGCCAGCACACGATCACGATCCCGTCCAGTGCCCTCAACATCCCCGGCCTGGCCAGCGTGACCCTCGAGCTGAGCGTCATCGAAGGCGCCATCCGCGTCGGGACCTTCGACGGCGCCTCCGGGACGACCAAGCAGGTCGACCTGGGCGTGACGATCGATCTGGGCATCTCCGGAGACAAGAGCCAGCGCCTCTGCCAGCTCCCCTCCGGCGAGCGCTCGATCCTGGGTGCGCTGCTCGGCGGCGTGTTCCAGCTCCTGAACTGCCTGCTGGCCCCACTGACGACGGCCCTTCTCGACGTCGACCTGACGGGCAGCATCGACCTCGACATCACAGCGAGCGCTCTCACCGGCACCCAGGCCATCAAGTGCGACGTGCCGCAGCTCGACGTGGCCTACGGATCCAACCCGGCCACCGTTCGGGTCACCAACGCCTCGGTGGCCGCCAACGTCACCTTCGGCGGGAAGCCCCTGACCCTGCTCGGGGTCACCGTGCCTCCGAGCACCCCGCTCCAGACGACCACGAGCCCCGGCACGGTCTCCTTCGTGCCGACCGACGCAGGGCCCCGCCACGTGGCCTTCGCCCAGAAGTTCCCCAACGGCAGCCTCGGTGGCCCGACGGCTCGGGTGGGCTCCCCCAACCTGGGCCTGTCGAACCTCATGCAGCTGAACGGCCTGAACGTGACGGTGCTGAACGCCAACCTCCCGGCCCTGGGCCTCATCGCCAAGAACCTCGTCCAGCCCACCCTGAACAGCATCGTCAACCAGGTCGATCAGATCGTGGTGAGCGAGGTGTCCAGGCTCCTCGGCCTCAACCTCGGCGGTGGCGACATCACCCCCCAGTGGATGGAGTGCGACGAGAACTCCGTGCGCCTGGTGGGCTGAGTCAGTCGGTGCCCGGGGCGGGACTTGAACCCGCACGCTCTTACGAGCAGCGCATTTTGAGTGCGCCGTGTCTGCCGTTCCACCACCCGGGCGAGCCGAGCGAGCGTACCGCCGGGCCTAGCTGACCAGCGCCACGATGCCGACGAGAGCGGTCATCAGCGACGACATCCACACGGTCTGCTGGCGGAACCGGTCGTTGACCTCGGCCCGGAAGTCGGCCATCTCCGTCCGGAACTCGGACAGCTCGGCGCGCAAGAAGTCCTTCGTCACGACCTCTTCGCCGTCGCGGGTCGGGAACTCTGCGAGCAAGGCTTCGGCCTCCTCTTCGCCGATCACCTCACTGAGCGTGCGGTAGGTCGAGCTGCGGTGCTTCGTGCTGAGCGTCACTGCGGGTCCTCCACGGCGCGGGGTCGGGAGGGGCAAGTGGCCCTGATCGTATCGCCGGGTCTGGGGCAGGGAGCTTCACGAGCGGGCATGGCATTACCAGGGCGGAACTTGCCGCGATTGTGAAACCTGGAGCAAGGCGGGCCTGTCGAAGCGCCGATGCTCGCCTTCACGTTCCCCGGCCAAGGATCCCAGCAGCCCGGCATGGGCCGCGCCTGGGTCGATCATCCCTCGTGGGCGATCGTGGGCTCAGCCTCCGAGGCCAGCGGCCGGGACGTGGCCTCGCTGCTGCTCGACGCCGACGCCGAGGAGCTGCGCCGCACCGAGAACGCCCAGCTGTCCACCTACGTGCTCAGCCTCGTGGTGCACGACGCCGTGCGGTCGCTCGGCGTGCGCTGCACCGTCGCCGCCGGCCACAGCCTGGGCGAGTACACAGCCCTGACGGCCACGGGCGCACTCGCGCTGGAGGACGGCGTGCGGCTCGTCACCGAGCGCGGCGCGGCCATGCAGGCGGCAGCCGACGCCCGTCCCGGCACCATGGCCGCCGTCCTGGGCGCCGACGACGATCTGGTGGCCGAGGCATGCGCCAAGGCGTCCGGCGACGTGTGGGTGGCCAACACGAACGGCGCCGGCCAGGTCGTCATCGCAGGCGACGCCGCCGCCATCGCTGAAGCCGGCGCCCTGGCCAAGGAGCTCGGCGCCCGGAAGGTCATGCCGCTGCCCGTCGGAGGCGCCTTCCACACGCCGTTCATGGCCCCCGCGGCGGAACGCCTGCAGGCCGCCATCTCGGCCACGACGTTCGCCAACTCCTCGGTGCCGGTGATCGCCAACGTGGACGCCCTCGCCCACCAGCACGCCGACCAGTGGGCGGACCTGCTCGCAGCCCAGCTCACCTCCCAGGTCCGCTGGCGCCAGACCATCGAGCGCATGGTGGCCGACGGCGTGACCACGTTCCTCGAGCTGGGCCCCGGGTCCGTCCTGACCGGCGTGGCCAAGCGCTCCGCCCCCGACGGGACCGCCCGGTCGGCTGCCGACCCCGCCGGGCTGGACGCGATCGTCGAGGCCGCCACCGCGGCCGGAGCCGTCGACCACCACGAAGGCGAGCACCTGTTCGCGGCCGAGCGCCTCGTCGTCAGCCCCGCCGCCGGCGTGTTCACGCCCATCGGCGACGTGGCCGAAGGCCAGCACATCGAGAAGGGTCGGGTGCTGGGCCACGTGGCCGGGCACGAGGTGCGCTCCAACTTCCGGGGCACCGTGAAGGGCCTGATGGCCGTGGCCGGCGAGCGCCTCACTCACCGCCAGCCCGTCGCCTGGCTCCACACGGCGTGACCCCTTCCGTTCTGGGGGCAGCAACCGGTCACATCTGCCAACTGCCGCCCCCAGAAGCGACGGTCTTCCGGCCGACCCCGTCCGTTCTGGGGGCAGCAACCGGTCACATCTGCCAACTGCCGCCCCCAGAAGCGACGATCTACCGGCCGACCCCGACCGTTCTGGGGGCAGCAACCGGTCACATCTGCCAACTGCCGCCCCCAGAAGCGACGGTCTACCGGCCGACCCCGACCGTTCTGGGGGCAGCAACCGGTCACATCTGCCAACTGCCGCCCCCAGATGCGACGGTCTTCGAGGTCGGGGCTCCACAATGGGTGGTGTGACCTCGCCCTCCAGCGCCCGCATCACCGGTTGGGGTGCGGCGCTGCCCGAGAAGATCGTCACCAACGCCGACCTCGAGACGACGCTCGACACGAGCGACGAGTGGATCGTCGAGCGCACCGGGATCCGGGAGCGTCGTGTTGGCGGCTCGACCACCGGCCTCGGCATCGACGCCGGTCGCCAGGCGATGGAGCGGGCGGGTGTGACGGGGGCCGACGTCGACCTCGTGGTGCTGTGCACGTCCACGCCCGACGAGACGATGCCGGCCAGTGCGTCGGTGATCCAGCAGGCCCTCGACGTGCGGGGCGGCGCCGTCGACCTCAACGCGGCCTGCTCGGGGTTCGTCTACGGCCTGGTGGCTGCGGATGGCTTCCTCCGGGCCGGCCTCGATCGGGTGCTGCTCATCGGGGCCGAGACCATGTCCCGCATCGTGGACTGGGACGACCGGGGCACCGCCATCCTCTTCGGCGACGGCGCAGGTGCCGTGGTGCTGGAGCGGGGCGCCGGACCGGGGCGCGTCCTCGGGTTCGACCTCGGCTCGGACGGGTCCTTGCGCCACATCCTCCATGCCGACCTCGGCGGCACCATCGAGATGGACGGCCCCGAGGTGTTCCGCCGGGCCGTGCGCGTCATGGTCGACTCCGCCACCCGGGCTCTCGAGAACGCGGGCGTCACCGTCGACGACCTGGCGTTGTTCGTGCCCCACCAGGCCAACACCCGCATCATCGACGCCGCCGGGCGTCGCCTCGGCATCCCGACCGAGAAGACCGGGAACAACCTGGCCTCGGTGGGCAACACCTCCGCTGCGTCCATCCCGCTCGTGCTGGCCGAGGCCGCCGACGCCGGCCGGCTCGCCCCCGGAGACCTCGTGCTCCTCATCGGCTTCGGCGCGGGCATGTCCTGGGCCTCCGCCGTGATCGAATGGGCCACGTGACCGATCGAACAGTGCACGGCATCATCGGACGCCTGTCGACGGGCACCGCCTTGCCGACCGGCGACGCCCTGGGGCTGTCATGACCGATCGAACAGTGCTCGTGACCGGCGGGAGCAGGGGCATCGGGCTGGCCTGCGCGCAGACCCTCGCCGCCGCGGGGCACCGGGTGGCGGTGACGTTCTCGGCCACCGCCGTCGACGAGCCCAGGCTCCTCGCCGTGAAGTGCGACGTCACCGACGCCGAGCAGGTCGAGGCGGCCGTCGCCGAGGTCGAGGAGAAGCTCGGGCCGATCGAGGTGCTCGTCGCCAACGCCGGGATCAACCGGGACGGCCTGCTCGTGCGCATGTCCGAGGCCGACTTCGCCGCCGTGCTCGACACGAACCTCACCGCCACCTGGCGCCTGGCCAAGGTCACGCTGCCCAAGATGATGAAGGCCCGTTGGGGCCGCTTCATCGCAGTGTCCTCCGTGGGCGCCTACATGGGCGCTCCGGGGCAGTCGAACTACGCCGCGTCCAAGGCCGGGCTCATCGGCCTCACCCGCGCCATCGCCCGTGAGTACGGGCCCCGGGGCATCACCGCCAACGTCGTCGCGCCTGGCCCGATCGACACCGACATGCTGGCCTCGATGCCCGAGGACAAGCGCCACCTCCTGGCGGGCCAGGTGCCAGTCGGTCGCATCGGCACATCCGATGAGGTGGCGGCCGCCGTCGCCTTCCTCGCCTCCGAAGACGCCAGCTTCATCACCGGCGCCGTCCTCCCCGTGGACGGCGGCATCGGCATGGGCTTCTGACCGCCCCGGCCTCTAGCGTTCCCCCGACCACCCCCCTCCCAAGGAGAACTCCCAAATGAGCGACGTCTTCGAGCGGTTCAAGCCCCTCGCCGTGCAGGTCCTGGCCGTCGATGTCGACAAGGTCACCCCTGAGGCCAGCTTCGCCGACGACCTCGACGCCGACAGCCTCGACCTCGCCGAGCTCGTCATGGCGCTCGAGGACGAGTTCGACATCACCGTCGAGGAAGAGGAGCTGGAAGGCATCAGCACCGTGCAGCACGCCCTCGACCTCGTCGCCGGCAAGATCGGCTGACGATGACCGGACGTCGGGTCGCCGTCACGGGCATGGGGGTCATCGCGTCCTGCGGGACGGGGCTCGACGCGTTCTGGAACGGGCTCAACAGCGCCCCGCCCGAGGGCGAGCGGCGCATCCACGACTTCGATGCCGACTCTCTCTTCGACAACCCGAAGGAGGCCCGGCGGGCCGACCGCTTCACCCAGCTGGCGCTGGGTGCGGCCGAGCAGGCCCTCGCCCAGGCGGGCGAGATCACCGGCGACCCGCTGCGTCGAGGGGTCCTCATCGCCACCGGCATCGGTGGCATCGGCACGCTCGAGGAGCAGATCACCAACTACGCCCAGAAGGGCGCCCGGCGAGTGTCTCCGTTCCTCGTCCCGATGATGATGCCGAACGCAGCCAGCGCCACGGTCTCGATGCGCTGGGGCTGGCAGGGGCCGTGCCAGACGGTGAGCACCGCCTGTGCGGCCGGCACGCACGCCCTCGTGGACGCGGCCATGTGGGTGGCCAGCGGCCGCTGCGACGTCGTGGCCGCCGGCGGCAGCGAGGCCGCCATGACCCCGGTGGGGCTGGCCGGCTTCACGAACATGACGGCCATGTCGTCCCGGAACGTGTCGGAGCCGTTCGCGGCCACGCGTGACGGCTTCGTCATCGCGGAGGGCGCGGCCGTGCTCATCCTGGAGGCGTGGGACGTGGCCGAGGCCCGGGGCGCCACGATCCTGGGCGAGGTGCTGGGTGGGGCATCGACCGCTGACGCCCACCACATCACCGCCCCCGCCCCCGGCGGCCGGGGCGCGCTGTCGTGCATGGAGATCGCGCTGGCCACTGCTGGCGTCGAGACGGCCGACATCGCTCAGGTGAACGCCCACGGCACGTCCACGCCGCTCAACGACGCAGCGGAAGCCGAGGCCATGGCCAAGCTGTTCGGCCTGCCCGGTCCGCCGGTCACGTCCATCAAGGGCGTCACCGGGCACTCGCTCGGCGCAGCGGGAGCCATCGAGGCCGTGTCCGTCATCGAGTCGATGCGCCGCCGACTCATCCCGCCGACGGCCATCACCACACAGGTCGATCCGGAGCTGCCGCCGATCGACCTGGTCCTCGGCGAGGCTCGCCCGTGGGAGCCGGGCCCGACGATCAGCAACAGCTTCGGCTTCGGCGGCCACAACGGCAGCCTGGTGCTCGCCCCCGCCTGAGCTGGTGGCCGGATCCCGATCTGACCCCGGGTCGGGTCTACGGGCGGCGGCGGAAGCCGAGGTCGAGCGAGCGGACGGCGCCCACGAAGATGTTGTCCTCGATGTCGGGCGGGCTGAGGACCTCGAGGTCGGTGATCGATGACACGAGCTGCTCCATGAGCAGTCGCAGCTCGAACCGAGCCAGCGAGGCGCCGAGGCAGAAGTGGGTGCCGAACCCGAACGCGATCTGCGGGTTCGGGCTGCGGCGGATGTCGAACTGGAACGGATCGTCGAAGACCAGCTCGTCCCGGTTGGCCGACGGGTACAGCAAGGCGATGCGGTCGCCCTTGCGGATCTCGTGACCGTCGACGGTGCTGTCGGCGGTGGCGATGCGGAACATGTTGTTGAGCGGGGTGACCCAACGGATCATCTCCTCGATGGCCCCCGGGATCAGTGACGGGTCGGCGTGCATCGCCTCCCACTGGTCGGGGTGCTCGGCGAAGGCGACGAGCGAGCGGGCGATGACCGTGCGGGTGGTCTCAGCCCCGCCGGAGATGACGAGCCCGGTCTCGTTCACGAGCTTGCTGTCGTCCATCGGGCACCCGTTGGCCTCGCCCTGGACCCACGTGGTGACGAGGTCCTCAGCCGGGCACTCCCGCCGGGCCGAGGCGGTGGCCTGCAGCAGCTCGACGAACTCGCCGATGGCGGCCAGGAACCCGCTGAACGCGTCAGGGTCGTTCGGCACCGCGTCGTAGCGCATGAGCCGCTCCGACCAGCTCTTGATGTCGGGCCAGCGCTCCTCGGGGAAGCCGAGCAGGTGGGCCGTGAGCTGAGCGGGGAGGGCCGCGGCCAGGCCGTGGACGGCCTCGATGCGTCCTGTGCCCCCAGGCTCGACGCCGGCCGTCGCTGCCGTCAGCAGGCCGCCGATCATCCGGCTCAGCACGGGCTCGAGCTCGCGCACGGCCTTGGGCGTGAAGCGCCTCGAGACGAGCCGACGCTGGGCCAGGTGCTGCGGGGTCGTCCTGGGCGATCATGTTGTCTTCGTCAGGGTTGCTGACCGAGCGGTAGCTGCCCTG
The DNA here is from genome assembly GCA_963846555.1 of uncultured Microthrixaceae bacterium. Taxonomy (GTDB): domain Bacteria; phylum Actinomycetota; class Acidimicrobiia; order Acidimicrobiales; family VFJN01; genus VFJN01. The sequence goes on along the minus strand of CAWJWI010000004.1, from coordinate 1,630,644 downwards.
GCTGGAGAAGACGTCGTCGCGGCGCTCGACGTCGAGCACGTCCGCGTGGCGGGTGATCCCTACGAAGCCACTGTGCTCGCAGCGGTGGACGGGATCGTTGGCCCGCAGCCAGGTGAAGGCGGCGTGCATGCTGTCGAGGTCGCCGTAGAAGGCGGGCGAGAGCAGGTCGATCTGGGGGCGGGTGACGGTCTCAGCCATGGCGCAGCACCCTACCGGCTCCCGATAACGGTCGTTACCCACCGCCCACGACCGCTCCTCGACACCCCGCGCCCAGCGCTTCACGGGACCCACCCCAGCGAACTTGTGAGCGAGAGCCCGAGAAATCCTTGCTCCGGCTCACAAGTTCGCTTGGGGTGGGGGTGGGGTGGGGGTGGGTCAGAACAGGCTGGTCTCGCCGGCCTCCAGGGCCAGGAGCTTGACCTTGGTCTCGAGGCCGCCGCCGTAGCCGCCGAGCTGGCCGCCGGTGCGCAGCACCCGGTGGCAGGGCACGACGATCGGGATGGGGTTGGTGGCCATGGCCGAGCCCACGGCCCTCGACGCCTTCGGGTTGCCCGCGATCGTGGCCAGCTCCAGGTAGCTGACGGTGCGGCCGTAGGGCACGTCGGCGCACAGGTGCTCGAGCACGGTGCGGCGGAAGCCCCGGGACAGCTGCCAGTCGAGAGCGACGTCGAACCGGTCTCGGCGACCCTCGAAGTACTCGTCGAGCTGGCGGCGGACAGGGTCGAGTCGCTGCGGCAGGGCCACCACCCGGGGAGCGACGCGGGTGGCGAGCTCCTGCAGGATGACGTCATCGTCCTCGCGGGCGAACCCGACCCGGACCAGGCCGGCGGCGGTCGCAGCCACGAGCAGGGGGCCGATGGGGCTGTCAGCGGTGGCGTAGGCGACGTCGATGAGACCCTCGGCCTCGGCCCGGGCCAGAGCGGCAGCGATCTCGACCGAGGGGTCGGTAGGAGGCGCGTTGCGGAGCTCGCGCTCGACGGAATCGGTGGTCATCGGGACACCTCCAGGCGCAGGCTGGCCAGGCCGGCCCGCACGTTCTGACGGGCCGCCGCCTCGGAGCAGTCCAAGGCGGCGGCGATCTCGGCATAGGGCAGATCACCGAGGAAGCGCAGGGCGATGGCGCCCCGCTGCTTGTCGGGCAACGCGGCCACCGCAGCCCACAGGTCGCCGTCGCCCGCTCCGAGGTCGGTCCCCTGTTCGGGGAGCTCGTCGGTGGGGATGGGGCGGCGACCGGTGGCCCGGTGGTGGTCGATGGCCTTCCGAGCGGCGATCGTGAACAGCCAGCCGCGCAGGTTCGACCCGTCTCGGAGGTCCGGGTAGGCCCTCAGCGCGGCGAGCACCGTCTCCTGGAACACGTCGGGCCCGTGATGGGGTCCGGCTTGCACGAGGCAGAAGCGCTGCAGCGCGGCGCCGTGGGCGTCGAGCAGGTGCTGGAACGGAGGCAGGTCCACTGCCCGGTTCAACGAACGGGAGGGCACCGGCGTGAGATCAGGCGTCGACGATGACGAACAGCAGGTCGACCTCGCAGGCCAGCTCGCCCTCGACCGACGCCACTCCGCGACCCTTCCCGGCCCGGGCCGACAGGCGGCCCATCTCGACCCGCAGCTCGAGCGTCTCGCCCGGCTCGACCTGCCGCCGGAAGCGCACGCCGTCGATGCCACCGAACAGGGGCAGCTTGCCGGCGTACCGCGGCTCCTGGAGGACGGCGATCGCTCCCACCTGGGCCAACGCCTCGACCATGAGCACGCCCGGAAGCGTGGGCCGGCCCGGGAAGTGGCCGGCGAAGAAGCTCTCGTCACCGGTCAGGTGCCAGCGCCCGACGGCCAGCTGGCCCGGCTCGACAGCGACGAGCTCGTCGACGAACAGGAACGGCGGCCGATGCGGGAGGATGTCGGCCGGGTGTGGGAGCCCGGTCAACCGGCCAGCGACTTGAGCAGGTTGGCCGGCGTGTCCTTCGGGCTGACCTTGGGCCAGGCCTGCTCGATCTTGCCTTCCTCGTCGACGAGGAAGGCGGAGCGGATGATGCCCATGTACTTCTTGCCGTACATCGACTTCTCGCCCCATGCGCCGTACGCCTCGGCCACGACGTGGTCCTCGTCGGACAGCAGGGGGAACCCGAGCCCGTACTTCTCGTCGAACTTGGCCTGCTTGGCCGGCTTGTCGGGGCTGACCCCGAGGACGGCTGTCTCGCCGATGTCGCTGAGGATGTCCCGCATCCCGCAGGCCTGCGTGGTGCAGCCAGGGGTGTCGGCCTTCGGGTAGAAGAACACGAGGACCTTCCGGCCCTTGAAGTCCTTCAGCTGGACCGTGCTGCCCGACTGGTCGAGGAGCTTGATCGCCGGGGCCTTGTCGCCAGGGGTTGGAGCCATGCCCTGAACGTAGTCACCAGATCCCAGGACCGGTGCCCAACACGTTGCGCGGTGGTGGGTGACCTCTCGCTGCTGCCAGGCGACCCCACCGGCACACGGCTGACCGCTTCGCGGCGGCGACGCATGACCGGCGGAGCTGCGGGTGGGGCGGCGGTCGCCCGCCGCCCCACCGTCGCTCAGGTCAGAGCGGGACGCCGGGGACGACGGGCAGAGCCCCGGTGATCTGCTCGAGCAGGGCACTGACGGTCGGATCCGACGTCACGCCTCCGAGGGCCTCGGCGATGGCGGCGTCGATCGAGTCGACGAGGGCCGCCACGGCCGGATCGGCCGGGTCCCAGATGGGCAGGGCGCCGAGGTCGAGCGGGATCGGGCTGTCGAACACGGCCACGCCGGCCCCGAGCATGAAGTTCACCGACAGGCAGCCGAGGGCGCCCAGGGACGTCTCCGACGCCGACCACGTGGCGGTGCCGAGGAACTGCATCGTCCGCGGGCTGGCGATGTGGGGCGGTGAGCTGAGGAACGGCTGGACCCGCACCGGCAGGCCGTTCGGCTCGCCGGCGGCGGTGTCGGCGCCGATCACGGCGGTGGCCGTGTTGAGGATCGGGGCGCTGGCACCGACGAAGTCGCCGGTGATGTGGTAGATCGGCCCGCCCACGAGGGCACCGACGGCGCCCACTCGGGGCACCTCCGGCAGCAGGTCGGACTTGCGGACCGTGTAGCCGACGTCGGCCGTGTGCGCGAAGCGGTCCGGAGCCGGCGTGGCCGGGTCCGAGTCGCCGGACTGGGTGGCACAGGTCGAGGACGACAGGCTGGCGTAGATGTCGAGCACCAAGCCGGCCTGCACGGTGGGCGCCGTGCTGATCTGGACGCCGAGGGGCGTGCTGGACGGCGTGATCTGCAGGCCGTTCAGCAGGCTCAGGCTCAGCTCGTCGGTGCCGGTGTTGACCAGGACCGTGGTGGCCAGGAGCGAGGGCAGGTCGACGCCGTTCTGGGCGGCCGAGACCGCCAGGTCGGCGAGCAGCTGGCCGTAGGCGGCGTCCTGCTCGCGTCCCAACGAGAGCATGAGTCGCTGCACGTTGTTGACCTTGGCCAGCGCCACGAACGCCCCGGTGTCGATGTCGAAGAAGCCGTGGAGGGCCTCAGAGCCGGCGTCGTGGCTGATCAGCACGAGGCGCGGGTCGCACCCGGCGGCCGGGTTGCAGCTGAGCGCTCCAGCGGGGAGGCAGAGGTTCGGGTCGGTCGCGCAGGCCGCCGGATCGGCAGGCAGGAGCACGGTGTCCGCACCGGGGACGGCGAAGAAGGTCATCTTTCCGGCGCCGGGGGTGATGGCGCCGCTGTTGCTGCCCACCTTGACCTGGAACTCCGCAGGGTCGAGGTTCATGCTGACCGAACCGCCGCCGAAGAGGTCGCGGAACGTCTGCTGCCACGGCCGGTACTCGATGGTCACGGCCGGGAAGGTCACGTTCTCGAGCTGGCACGGGTTGAACAGGCTCACCCGGCGGCGGTTCTCCGCCGAGCTCCGGATCGTGTACGTGCCCGCCGGTGCGTCGGCCGGGATCACCCACGACGTCGCCCAGGCGCCGGACTGGTCGTTGAGGGCCGTCGGGAGCGAGGACTTGTTCGGGCTCTGGGCCGAGAAGACCACCACGTCGTCGCTGTCACGGGTGACGGTCACGAGGCCACGGGCCGTCCTACCGTTCGGGTTGCTCGATGACCGGAACGTGCACGAGAGCATCTCGGCGGACGACATCGGTGTGACGCCGTCCGCCTTCACGAACCGGCCGCCGGTGTCCTCGTTGATCGGCACGGCGCCGTCGCGGTACACGGCGCCGGCGGTGGGCGAGGTGAGCTGGGCGCCCACCATGGCCGTGCAGACGCTCGTCACCCCGACCACGATCAGGGCCGCCATGGCCTTGATCGCGCGTGTCCGAACCCTCGATGTGTGCTCCACGCCTATCCGCCCTTTCCAAAGCCGCTCCAGGTCTTGGAGCCAGTCCGGACGCCTTTCGACGCAGGTCACCGATGTGCCTGCACGTGAACCGCAAATTCTCTGAGCCGATCCACGGACGGCGTGCGGGGGGCCGGAGGGTCAGCCGATCGGGTGGACGGCTACCTGGGTCGCAGCGGCCCCCTTGTGCGCGGCCCGTCCCGTCAGCAGGCGGGGGCGCAGGGCGGCCAGGGCCAGGGCGGCGGGGATTACCGCATAGACGGCCCAGCGAACGACGCCGGCGTCGAGCGCCCCTGCGAGCTCGCGCACCTGGGTGGCGAGGAGCAGGCCGGCCACGCCGAGGCCCAGCGCCCGGGGCGGGAGGAATCGCACCACGTAAGCGGCGAGAGGCGCCGCGACCATGCCGCCGGCGAGCATGGCGAGGACGACGCCCACCTCGAGGCCGCTTCCGCCGAGCGAGGTCATGAGCGACCCGGCCGACACGATGGCCACCGCCACCTCGGCTGTGTTGACCGACCCCACCGCGTACCGCGGGGGCAGGCCCTTGTGCAGGAGGTACGGCGTGACGACCGGGCCCCACGCGCCGACGAGGCCGTTGGTGATGCCCCCCGTTCCCGCCGCCACCTCCACGCCGTGGAGGTCGAAGGCATCCAGGCCCTCGGACTCAACGGCGGCCACCGAGTCGGGCTTGCATCGGCAGCGGGCGGCTGAACCGCACGAGGATGCGCAGGCCCATGACCAGCAGCACCACGGCGAGCACGGGGCGCAGGTCATCGCCGTCGACGTTCACGAGCACCGTGGTCCCGACGAGGGCACCGACTGCTCCTGGGATGGCGAGGCGCAGCACGAGTGCCCGGTCGACGTTGCCGAAGCGCCAGTGCGAGACGCCGGACACGAACCCGGTTGCGACCTTGGCCAGGTTGACCGTGGTGGAGGCGGCGGCCGGGCTGATCCCGCTGGCCAGGAGGATGCTCGACGACGTGGGACCGAAGCCCATGCCAAGGGAGCCGTCAACCAGCGAAGCGACGAACCCGGCCAGGCCCACAAGGGCGAGATCGCTCATTACAACAAACCCTATCGAGTTAGTCGTAATTCGCCAAGACGGCGACGCGACCCCAACCCCACCGCTTCTGGGGGCAGCTACTGGTCAGATGTGCCATCTGCTGCCCCCAGAACGGTGGGGGTCAGCGGGCGTTCACCATGAAGTCGGCGGTGTGGGCGAAGTACTCGAGCATCTGGGTCTCCAGCTCGGGCGGGGTGCCCCGCTCCTCGGTCACCGCGGCGAGGGCCTTGGCCATGTGGCCGAACCAGGCGTCGCGCTCGGGCTCGCCGATGACGAAGGGCATGTGCCTTCCCCGCAGGCGAGGGTGGCCCCGTTCCTCGCTGTAGGTGCCGGGACCGCCCCAGTACTGCTGGAGGAAGAGGACCATGTGCCGGGTCGAGTCCGTGAGGTCGTCCGGGTAGAGCGGACGCAGCAGCGGATCCATGGCGACAGAGGCGTAGAAGCGCTCGACGAGGTCGACGAAGAACTCCTCGCCCCCCACGGCCTCGAACACGCTGACCGGCTCGGTCATCCGCGGTCCTTGCGATGGCCGTGGCCGAAGAAGCCGCCCTGGGGCCGGGCGTGGGCGTGGTAGTGGTCGGGGATGTTGCGCATGTTGTCGTCGACGTAGTGACCGTCGAACACCTCACCGGCCACCCGAGCCAGATGGGAGTGCATGTGGGCCAGGTCGACCTCGACCGGGCTCGATGCCGTGCCAGCGCCACACGACCATCGGGGTGTCGCAGATCTCGCACTCGGCGATCCAGCACACGTCGTCCTCGTGGAACCAGTGCGTGATCCGGGCCGCTTCGCAGAGATCGCAGTCGTTCGCCTTCATGCCTTGCATGGCCGCATTCTCGCGCCGCTACCGTGGCCCCGATGGACCGTGAGAAGGCCGGCACCGGCTACCTGGCCATCCCCGAGGCCGGCACGGGCCCGGGCGTCCTCGTGCTCCACGCCTGGTGGGGACTGACCGACCACGTGCAGGCCGCGTGCGACGCCCTGGCCTCCGAGGGCTACGTCGTGCTGGCCCCCGATCTCTTCGACGCTGATCCCATCGTCGACCTGCCGGCCGCCGAGGCCCGGCTCGCATCGGCGGACGCCAACCTGCTGGCCCACCGCACCCGGTCGAGCCTGGCCACCCTCCGAGCCCTGCCCCAGACGCCGGACGGACCGGTTGGCCTGCTGGGCTGGTCGATGGGCGCGTCGATGGCGCTTTGGCTGGCGGCCCGGGTGCCCGACGACGTGGCGGCCACCACCGTGTACTACGGCGGCCAGGACATCGACATGGCAGACGCCCGCGGTGCGTTCCTCGGTCACTACGCGGAGTCGGACCCGTACGTCGACGAGGACGGGCTCGTCCTGCTCGAGTCCGAGCTGCACCTCGACGGGCTGCGAGGTCGAGTTCCACCGCTACCCCGGCACGGCCCACTGGTTCGCCGAGCCCGACCGCCCCGAGCACGACGCCGACGCCGCGGCGCTGGCGTGGCGCCGCACGCTCGAGTTCTTCCGCCACCACCTCCAGCCCCAGCCTGTGCCCACCGACCCGTCTCAGTCGGGCTGACGGGGTTGGCGGGTCAGCCTTGGTCGAGGCCGGCTCGGAGGTCGGCCACCAGGGCGCCCATCTGCTCGGGCGTGGCGCCGTCCAGGCGGGCCCGCATGAGAGCGGAGGCCACGACGACCCCGTCGGAGTGCTCGGCCACGGTCCGGGCCTGGTCGGGGGTCGAGATGCCGAAGCCCATGATCACAGGCAGGTCGGTGACGGCCTTGAGCCGCTTGGCCAGCACCGTCGAGGCGTCGGACAGGGCGCTGCGCTCCCCGGTCACCCCGAGCAGGTTCACCCCGTAGATGTAGCCCTTCGACCGCTCGCACAGGACGACCAGGCGCTCGTCGGGAGTGAGGGGCGAGGCGAGGAGAACGGTCTCCATCCCGGCCTCGAGAGCGTGGGGCTCCCACTCCCCCATCTCCTCGAGCGGGAGGTCGGGCAGGATCACGCCGGACACGCCCGACGCCACGGCCTCGGACGCGAATCGCTGGTAGCCCTTGTGGAAGGCCAGGTTGGCGTAGGTCATGACGACGAGCGGGATCCCGGCGTCGACGTCGCGGAGCTGGTGCAGGATCTGGTCGAGGTCGGTGCCCTGGGCCAGTGCGGCCTCCGAGGCAGCCTGGATGGTCGGACCGTCCATCACCGGGTCGGAGAAGGCGATGCCGACCTCGATGGCGTCCGCTCCGGCGGCGGCGCAGGCCCGGACCACGTCGAGCCAGTCGGCGCCCAGCCCGCCCGTGATGTAGGGCACGAGCAGCTTTCGGCCTGCGTCGCGCTGAGCCCGCAGGTGCGCCTCGAGGGCGATCACCTCAGCCACCGCGTCGCTCCAGGATCTCGGCCACCTGGGCCACGTCCTTGTCGCCCCGTCCGGAGAGGTTGAGGATGACCACCTTGCCGGCCAGCTCGTCGCGCGCCCGGAGCACCCAGGCCAGGGCGTGGGCCGACTCGAGGGCGGCGATGATGCCCTCGGTGCGGGCCAGCACGGCGAAGGCGTCGAGCACCTCGTCGTCGGTGACCTTCTCGTAACGGGCCCGGCCCGTGCGCGGCCAGGTGGGCGTGCTCAGGGCCGATGCCGGGGTAGTCGAGGCCGGCCGAGATCGACTGCGGCCTCCTGCACCTGCCCGTGCTCGTCCTGCAGCAGGTAGGACTTCGATCCGTGCACGATGCCGGGCACGCCGTGGCCCGACCGCGGCGCCGCCGGCGGGCTCGACGCCGACCAGCTCCACGGCCGGCAGCTCGGCGAAGCCGGAGAAGAGGCCGATGGCGTTCGAGCCACCGCCCACGCACGCGGTGACGACGTCGGGGTCGCGGCCGAGCAGGGCGCGGCACTGCTCGCGGGCTTCGTCACCGATCACCCGGTGGAGCTCGCGCACCATCCACGGGTACGGGTGGGGACCCATCACCGAGCCGAGCAGGTAGTGGCTGGTCTCGACCGTGGCCACCCAGTCGCGCATGGCCTCGTTGACGGCGTCCTTCAGCGTGCGACTGCCGGACAGGGCCGGGCGCACCTCGGCGCCGAGGAGCCGCATGCGGAACACGTTCAGGGCCTGGCGCTCCATGTCGACCTCGCCCATGAAGACGACGCACTCCAGCCCGAGGAGGGCGGCGGCGGTGGCCGCAGCCACACCGTGCTGGCCGGCCCCGGTCTCGGCGATGATCCGCGCGCTTGCCCATGCGCTTGGCCAGGAGGGCCTGGCCGAGCACGTTGTTGATCTTGTGCGAACCGGTGTGGTTCAGGTCCTCGCGCTTGAGCAGCAGAGTGCAGCCCAGCTCCTCGGACAGGCGGCGGGCCTCGTAGAGCAGCGACGGACGACCGGCGTAGTCGGTGAGCAGGCGGTGCGAGCTCGGCCCGGAACGCGTCATCAGCCCAGGCGTCCCGGAAGGCGGCGTCCAGCTCGGCGCACGCACCGACGAGCGTCTCGGGGATGTATCGCCCGCCGAACTCGCCGAAGCGCCCCGTCGCCCCGGGGTCGCCCATGACGAGGTCGGCGGCGTCAGTCACCCGTAGAGGATCGGCCGTCCGCGACGACCCGCGCCAGTCGATAGACCCGGGCTACGCGTCGAGCTGCCAGTCGAAGGGCTTGGTGTCCTCGCTGCCGTGGTAGTCGGCCGGTTCGGCGTCGCGAGCGGCCCGGATGAAGCGGCGAACGAGGGTCGGGTCCTTGACCCCGGGGGCCGACTCGACGCCGGAGGCCACGTCGACACCCCACGGCCGAACCGTTTCGATGGCCTCGCCCACGTTCTGCGGGGTCAGGCCGCCGGCCAGCAGGATCCGCAGACCCGACGGCGCGCCCTCGGCCAGCGACCAGTCGAACACCTGGCCCGATCCGGGGCTGGCCGAGTCGAGCATGACGATGTCGGCGCCGTAGGTCGGGCGCCTTGGCCAGCTCGGGGTCGCCCCCCGGGAAGACCTTGATCACCACCGGCACCCGCTCCCGGACCCACTGCGTCTCCTCGGCGGTCTCGTGGCCGTGGAGCTGAGCGGCGCGGAGGCCGGCCTGGTTGGTGAGCTCGACCACGCGGGACGGCGCCTCGTCACGGAAGATCCCGACGGTGAGGATCTCGGGCGGCAGCCGCTTGGCGATGTCGGACGCCCGCGACGCAGCGAGGAAGCGGGGGGACGACGGCACGAAGTTGAACCCGACCGCGTCGGCGCCCATGGCCACGGCCAGCAGGGCGTCCTCCTCGGTGGTGATGCCGCAGATCTTCACGAACACGGGCTCAACCTACCGAGCGACGGCCCGGAGATCGGCGACCGATCGCGGCCCGGTCCCCCGCGGTGACGATCGACTCCCCCACCAGCACGGCGTGGAAGCCCGCGTCCGCCAGCGCCCGGGCGTCGTCGGGCCCGCGGATGCCGGACTCGGCGACCCGCACGATGCCCTCCGGCATGGCTGTTGCCACCCGCACGGCTCGCTGCTGGTCGACCTCGAAGGTGACGAGGTCCCGCTGGTTCACACCGACGACGGTGGCCCCCACGTCGAGGGCCCGCTCCAGCTCCGCTTCGTCGTGCACCTCCACGAGCACGTCGATGCCCACATCGCCAGCCAGCTGGTGAAGGGCGCGCAGCTCGGCGTCGTCGAGGGCGGCCACGATGAGCAGCACCGCGTCCGCGCCCATGATGCGGGCATCGCACACGTCGCGCGGGTCGACGGTGAAGTCCTTGCGGAGGACGGGGATGTCGACCGCTGCTCGGGCCGCTCGTAGGTCGGCGACCGACCCCCCGAAGTGGTCGACGTCGGTCAGCACCGAGAGGCAGGTGGCCCCGCCCGCCGCGTACTCGGTCGGCGGTCGCGGCCGGATCGAGGTCCTCGGCCAGCGTCCCCTTCGAGGGCGACCGGCGCTTCACCTCGGCGATCACGGCCAGCCCGTCGGCGGCGCGAAGCGCGTCGCGCGAACCCCCGGGTCGAGGGCATCGCGACCGCCTCCGAGACGAGATCATCGAGCGACCGGCCGTCGGCCGCGGCGGCCGCGCGGTGCGCGGCCAGGATTCGGTCGAGGTAGGTGGCGGGCGCCATGGGCGGACCCTACCGGCGCCCCTCGAGGGTCCACGGCTCCGGCCCGGAGCGGCGCCGTCAGCGGCGGCGGGAGGCGAAGAGGGCGATGAAGGGAGCGGCGAGGAAGAGCAGGCAGCTGAGGGCGAAGGCCATGAGAGCCAGAGCGATGAGGGCCTGGGACGAGCTCATGAGGCCGAAGAAGAAGGCGACCACGGCCACGGCGAACAGGGCGACCGGCAAGAGGCTCATCCAGCGCGGCAGGCGGACCGTGATCCGCACAGGACGGTCGTCGAGGTCGTCCAGGTCCTCGTCGACGTCGTCGGCCTCGTCGACGTCGGGAACCGAGGGCGGCCACGCCGGGGCCGCGGCAGCCCGGAGGGCGAGGTCGTAGCGGGCCCGGCGGGCGGGGTCGCCGAGCGTGGCCCACGCCTCGTTGATCTCCTGCATGCGTGGGGCATCGCCGCCGGGGCGGTCCGGGTGGTGCCGGCGGGCCAGGGCCACATACGCCTTGTGCAAGGTCACCTCGTCCGCGGAGGGCCCGACGCCGAGCACGTCGTAGTGGCTCACTGCTCCGGTCGCGCTTCCGTCAGCCCGAGGCGGGAGGCGCCGTCGTGGTGGTGGTGGTGGTGGCCAGCGTCCGGGCGTCGACGCAGGCGGGCAGGTCGAGGTCGATGGACTGCAGCGTCACCTGCGGCGCCAGGGTGGTCGTGGTCGCGGCCGTCGGGTCGCTGCTCCCCGGCGCTGACTGGCGCACCGGCACTCGCAGGAAGAGGGCCGGAGCCCCGTCGTCCACGCACTCGAGCTCGTACTCGACGCGCCCGCCGGAGTCGGTGCGAGCCACGGCGCTGGGGGACCTGAACGAGGTCGTCGTGGTGGTCAGGCCGAAGTCGGAGGTCGTGGAGGTCGTGCTCCCGTCGGCGCGGAGCACCCAGCGACCGAGCCCGGCCAGCTCCACGCTGGCCCCCACGACCGGGGTCGAGCGGACGATCCCGTCCGCGTCGACCGACCTCGTGCTCACCACCACAGCCAGGTTCACGGCCCGGCCCAGGACCGGGATGTCCGGGGATACGTCGGACCGGACCACGAGCCCGCCCTGCTGCTCCACCGTGAGGTCGAGCTCGTGGACCGCGCCGTCCTCGAAGAAGCGAACCTCGGGCTGGACCTGGGCCAGGGTCGGAGCGAGGAAGGCACGCACCCGGTAGCGCCCGCCCGGAACGCCGGCCAGGAGGAAGCGCCCGTCCGCGCCCGGTGACGACGTCGGTGCGGATCTCCCGCCCGGCCAGCAGGCGCTCGATCCGCACGACCGCTCCGGGGACGAGGCCGCTCGGGCCCTGCACCGTTCCGGTGAGCGACGCCGTGCCGCGCTCCACGACCGTCGAGGTCGTCGCGCCGGGAACGCCGGCGAGGACGATGCCGCTGCGGTCGACCTCTGTGGTGGAGCTGGTGGGGTCGGTGGTGGGGCTGGGCTCAGCGTCGTCGTCGCCGCCGGAGCAGGCGCCGGCCAGGATCGCCACCACAGCTCCGCAGGCGAGGATGCGCCTCACCGCAGGGGCAGCTCGGCCACGGTGGCGTCGAGCCGGTCATCTCCGCGCCCGACGGTGACGATCTGGCCCACGGCCACGGCCCGCCCGAGCACGGCGAGGGCGACAGGGCCGAGCGCAGCCGACTGGGCGGCCGAGGTGACGCGGCCCACCTCGGCCCCGTCGAGCTCGACCACGGAATCGCGGGCGGGCACCGCGCCGGTGACGAGGAGGCCCGCGGACGGGCCGGGGCACGTTGCCGCCTCGGCTGTCGATGCGGGCCACGAGCTCCTGGCCTGTGTAGCAGCCCTTCGTGAAGCTCACGGAGCTCGTCGATGAGCCACTGGCCCCCCTCGGCCGGGATGGTGGCGTCGGTCAGCTCAGCGCCCATGGCCGGCACGCCGCACTCGATGCGCAGGGCCTCGAGCGCGGCCTCGTCCACGAGGGTCACGCCAGCCAGGGCCACCTCACCATCGCTCAGGAGGTCGACGCCCGGGACGCCAGGCCACGATGCAGCCAGCGCGTGCGCGCCGGTCGGGGTGACGACGTCGTGGGCGCCGGGCCCACGGATGGCGAAGCCCCACCAGCGGGCCTGCTCCAGCTCGGCCTTGGTGCGCAGCTTGAACCGCCGGAGCCGGGCATGGACGGCGTCACCGAAGCCTGCTTCGACGTCGAGGGCCACATCGTCGGCGCCCAGACGGGTGGCCCGGAGCCAGGCCTCGACCTTGCCCGTCGGCTGAAGGAGAAGGGCCGGGGCCGACTCCCCCACGGCCAGCGCGGCGACGTCCTGGCTGAGCTGGCCCTGCAGGAACTCGACGGCCTCCGGGCCGTGCACCCGCACGACGTCCCGTTGCAGCGGGACCGCCCCAAGGGTGGTGCGCAGATCGGTCGGCTCGGCCACGGGCCGACCCTACCGGGGGCACGCCAAACCTCTCCCCACCCATCCGAACCGGGGTGCGAAAGGGCCCAGGAACGGGCCCTTTCGCACCCCGGTTCGCGGGGGGTCGGGTGGGTCAGCCGGGCGGGGTCGGCTCACTGGCCGACGGCGCGCTCCGGCGACGTGGGCCCGGCGCTTGGCCGTCATGCGCCGGGCCGCGGGCACCGCGGCGAGAAGGGCTCGGGCCTTGTTGTGGCACTCGAGGTCCTCGTGCTCGGGGACGCTGTCGACGACGATCCCGGCGCCCGCTTGCACAGAGGCCCGTCCGTCGTCGCCGATGACCATCGTGCGGATGGCTATGGCCGTGTCGATGTTGCCGGAGAAGTCGAGGTACCCCACCACTCCGGCGTAGGGCCCGCGCTTGGTCGGCTCGAGGGCGTCGATGATCTCCATGGCCCGCACCTTGGGCGCGCCCGACACGGTCCCCGCGGGCAGCGTGGCTCGGAGCACGTCGATGGCGCTCTTCCCGGCACGGAGCCGGCCGGAGACCTGCGAGGTCATGTGCATGACGTGGCTGTAGCGCTCCAGCGTCATCATCTCGTCGACCTTCTCGGAGCCGTACTCCACGACCCGGCCCACGTCGTTGCGGGCCAAGTCGATGAGCATGACGTGCTCGGCCCTCTCCTTGGGGTGCTCCAGGAGCTCGGCCGCCGAGGCGCCGGTCCTCCTCGTCGGTGCGGCCCCGGCGGCGGGTGCCGGCGATGGGCCGGGAGATGACGGTGCCGTCGAGCAGCTGCACCATCGGCTCGGGTGAGGACCCGACGAGCGTCACCCCGGGCTGGCGCACGAAGTACATGTACGGGCTCGGGTTCACCTGGCGGAGGACCCGGTAGACGTCGAAGGGGTGGGCGTCGAGGTCGAGGTCGAAGCGCTGGGAGAGGACGACCTGGAAGACGTCGCCCGCCAGGATGTGCTCCTTGGCCACGTCGACGGCCCGGCGATAGCCCTCGCTCCCGAACGTCGCCTTCACGTCAGGGAGCGGGTCGTCCGGGTCGGGGGGCTCGACCAGCGGTTCGTCGAGGGGACGGGCGCCGTCGACGGCCAGCCTGTCGAGACGGTCGACGGCCGCGTCGTAGCGGGCGTCGAGCTCGTCGTCGGACAGCCCGGGCTCGACGAGGACGTTCTCGATGAGGGTGACCCGCTGGCGCCAGTGGTCGTAGGCGGCCAGCTGGCCGATGACCGACACCATGGCGTCGGGGTGGCCGAGGTCGTCGTCGGGACCATCGGGCAGGTGCTCGACCTCGCGCACGACGTCGTAGCCCAGGTAGCCCATGATCCCGCCGTGGAGCGGCGGAAGGTCCTCCAGCACTGGGGCTCGCCACACGTCGAGCAGGTGCTCGATGGCGGCCAGGATCCCCCGGTCGAGCGGCACGCCGACAGGAAGGCGTGCCGGTGGCCTCCACCACGGCGCCACGGGCGGTCAGCGTGGCCAGCGGGTTGCGACCGATGAACGACCAGCGGCTCCAGCGCTCGCCGTGCTCGACCGACTCGAGGAGGAAGCCGTCGTCGTCGCCCACGAGGCGGGCGAAGGCGGCGACCGGCGTCGTCAGATCGGCCAGGACCTCGCGCCACACGGGGATCACCGTGTGGGCGCGGGCCAGCCGGCGGAACTCGTCCCGCGTGGGGCGAAGGGTCAAGCCGCAGTCACCCGAAGGCCCGGTAGAAGCAGGAGCGCTCACCGGTGTGGCAGGCGCCCTTGCCCTCCTGCTCGACGACGAACAGGAGCGTGTCACCGTCGCAGTCGTAGAAGGCCTGGCGCACGAACTGCCGGTCGCCGGAGGTGTCGCCCTTGCGCCACACCTCCTTGCGGCTGCGGGACCAGAAGACGGTGCGCCCTTCCTCGAGGCTCATGCGCAGCGTCTCGGCGTTCATCCACGCCATCATCAGCACGTCCCCCGTGCCCTCCTCCTGCACGATGGCGGGCACGAGGCCGGTGTCGTCGTACTTCACCCGCGCCAGCTGCTCGTCGGTGGCGTCGATCGGGGTGGGTACGGGCATCGGGCCATCGTACGAGGGGGCCCGAGGCAGGCCGAAACCGGTTCGACCACGAACCTGCACGACATGAAGCGCATCCTCGTCGTGATGGCCCTCGCAGCCAGCCTCTTCGGCGCCTTCGGGGTGTCCCGTCAGGCGGAGGCCGCCGGGCCGTGCGGGAAGCACGACCGCCCGGAGACCGGCATCGCCGGCAACGTGTCGGCCGAGGACCAGGCGTCGGGCCGGGCCGACGAGGGCTACAACTGCGGCCTGTCGCTCGTCGGGCTACAACTCGCTCCACGACCGGGGCGGCAACGCGAACATGGCCTGGGCCGGTCCGTGCGCCTACATCTCCGGCGATGGCGTGGCGGTGGTCGACGTCACCGACCCGACCAAGCCGCGGCACATCAAGACGCTGCGGGGCGCAGGCGCGGATGCCACGGTGGAGACGCTCCACGCCGTGGTCACGCCGGAGCGGGCCGTCCTCGTGACGGGCCGGTACGGGGTGTATGGCCAGACCGGCCTCGGTGGCCCCGCTCCCGTGGACATCTGGGACATCCGGAACTGCCGGAGCCCCAAGCTCATCACCACCTTCGAGCTGCCGTGGAACGCCCACAACCTGACGCTCAGCGCCGACGGGAAGCGGCTGTGGAACACGCTGCCCCTCGAGGCGGTCGACCTCACGGATCTGCGCCACCCCCGATACCTCGGCAGCCTCGAGGACCAGCTCCGGGCCCAGGGCGACTTCAAGCTCATGTACTCGCACGAGGTGTGGCCGTCGCCGGACGGCAAGCGGATCTACGTCGGCGGCCAGATGGGCGGCGACGAGGAGCTGCTCGTGCTCGACGTCGAGCGCTGGCCCGAGGAGCCGCCTCGCGTCGTGGGCCGAGCCCGCACGCCCGGCCACTCGATCCGGCCGGCGACCATCGACGGTCGGCCCTTCCTCGTCAACTCCGACGAGAGCATCGTCAACCTCACGGCCAAGGGCTGCGTCCCTGATCTCCTGACCCCGGTGGGTGGGGCGTCGCAGCCCATCCTCACGGACATCTCCGACGAGACGCACCCCGTGCCCGTCAGCCAGTTCCGCCTCCCGATCAACGAGCCGGCGAACTGCTTGGACCAGGTCGCGGCCCAGTCCAACGCATCCGTGCACTACCAGGACGTCGACGACCCGGCCGACACGACCTTCGTGATGGCGTCGATGTGGAACGTGGGCGTGCGCGTCATCGACGTGCGCAACCCCCTCGGCCCCAAGGAGGTGGCCTACTTCAACCCCGGGCGCTTCCAGGTGGAGGACACAGCCGGCGCCTCGGATGTCGAAGCGCTGAACGGCCTTCAGAGCACAGGCGAGCTCGACCAGGCGTGGGCCCACAGCCGGTACGTCCCCGAGACCGGCCACATCTGGCTGGCCACCCGCTCGGGCGGCTTCTGGGTGCTCGAGCTGCAACCCCAGCTGCGGAGGGCCCTCGGCCTGCCTGCCATGCCGGCCCGCCATCCGGACGGGGCTCCTCCCCGTCCGCCCTCCACCCGCCTGGCTCTGCCCGCCGCGGCCCCGGCCGGGTTGTACTGCGCCATCGGTCAGGTGAAGGGGCTCCTCCCCACCTGAGCCGCAGGCGGGGGGCTACAGGTAGAGGCCGGTGCTGCTCTCCTCGAGCCGCTTCGCCGCCACCGCGTGGATGTCGCGCTCGCGCAGGATGATGTAGTCGTCGCCCCGGACCTCGACCTCGTAGCGGTCCTCGGGGCTGAACAGCACCTGGTCGCCGATCTCCATCGTGCGGACGTTCGGGCCGGCGGCGAACACCTCGGCCCAGATCAGCCGCTTCTTCATCTCCGCGGTGGCGGGGATCAGGATCCCGCCGGAGCTCTGCCGCTCGCCCTCCGCCGTGAGCTTCACGAGGATGCGATCGTTCAGCATCTTGATCGGGAGCTTGTCGCTGACCTCGGTCTTCGCCATCGGGCCAACGATACGGTCAGACCGGCCGGACCACGATGCCGGCAGCCGTCATGGCGGCCTTGGCCTCGGCGATCGTGTGCTCGCCGAAGTGGAAGATCGACGCGGCGAGCACCGCGTCGGCATGACCCTCGGTGACGCCCTCGACGAGGTGCTCCAGCGTGCCGACGCCGCCTGACGCGATGACGGGGATGCCGACGGCGTCGCTGACCTCGGCCGTGAGCTCGAAGTCGAAGCCGGCCTTCGTGCCGTCCCGGTCCATCGAGGTGAGGAGGATCTCGCCGGCGCCGAGCGCCTCGGCCTGGCGCGCCCACTCGAGCGCGTCGTGCCCGGTCGGGGTGCGGCCGCCGTGGGTGAACACCTCGGCCGGCCACCTTCGCTGCGGCGGGCGTCGATGGCGACGACGACGCACTGGCTGCCGAACTCGTCGGCGATCTCGGTGATGAGCTCGGGCCGGTCGACGGCCGACGTGTTGACGGACACCTTGTCGGCGCCGGCTCGGAGCAGTCGGCGGGCGTCGTCGACGCTGCGGATGCCGCCGCCGATCGTGAACGGGATGAACACCTGCTCGGCGACGCGGGCCGCCATCTCGACGGTGGTCTCGCGAGCGTCCGAGGACGCGGTGATGTCGAGGAAGACGAGCTCGTCGGCGCCTTCGGCGTCGTAGCGCGCCGCCAGCTCGACCGGGTCGCCGGCGTCGACGAGGTCGACGAAGTTCACGCCCTTCACGACCCGGCCGCCGTCGACGTCGAGGCACGGGATGATGCGGGCCGTCTTCACGCCCGACTCCCCGCCAGCGCGGCGACGGCCGCGGCGACGTCGACGTGGCCCTCGTAGATCGCGGTGCCCACGATGGCGCCGGCCAGGCGGCGGCCGCCCACCTCGACCGCGTCGAGGGCGAGCAGGTCGGCCAGGGCGCCGACGCCACCCGAGGCGATCACGTCGAGCCCGGTGGCGGCCAGCACCTCGGCCAGGCCCGCCGTGTCGGCGCCGCCCATGAGCCCCTCGACGTCGATCTGGGTGACGACGACCGCGCTGGCCCCGGCGTCGGCGAGGCGGCGCAGCGCGTCGTCGACGTCGACGCCGGAGCCCTCCGCCCAGCCCCGCACGGCCACCTCGCGACCGTTGACGTCGAGACCCAGGGCGACCGGCTGCCGGGCGGCCACCTGGGCGACGAGCGCGGGGTCCTCGAGGGCGGCGGTGCCCATCACGACGCGGGCCACGCCGGCGTCGGCCAGAGCGATCGCGGCGTCGAGGCTGCGCACGCCTCCGCCGGCCTGCACGGGCACGTCGACGGCGGCCGCGATGGCCGCGATCAGGTGCCGGTTGAGCGGCTCGCCGGTGCGGGCGGCGTCGAGGTCGACGGTGTGGATCCACGGCGCCCCGGCGGCGACGAAGGCCTGGGCCACGGCGACCGGGTCGTCGCCGTGGATGCGCTCGCGGTCGAAGTCGCCCTGGGCGAGCTGCACGACCTGACCGCCCCGCAGGTCGATCGCCGGGTAGAGGTCCATCAGACCGGCACGGCGGCGGCCGCGGCCACGAAGGCCCGCAGGGCGGCCAGGCCGGTGCGGCCCGACTTCTCGGGGTGGAACTGCGTGGCCCAGACCGAGCCCTGCTCGACCGCGGCGACGACGGGGCCGCCGTAGTCGCACGTCGCCGTGACGATGGCGTCGTCGGTGTCGGCGGCGAAGGAGTGGACGAAGTAGGCCCAGGCGGGATCGGGCACGCCGGCCAGCAGGGCCGGGTCGCCCCTGCGCTCGAGCACGTTCCACTGCATCTGCGGGCGCTTCACGTCGCTCGGGCAGCAGGCGAACGGTCCCGGGCAGGATGCCGAGGCCGGGTTCGCCGGGCGACTCCTCGGAGCCCTCGAAGAGCATCTGCATGCCGACGCAGATGCCGAGGAACGGGGCCCCGCGCTCGACGGCCTCGTGGGCGAGCGCGTCGAGGCCCGTGCGCCTGAGGGCCTCCATGCAGCGACCGAAGGCGCCCGACGCCGGGGAGCACGACCGCGGCCGCGTCGCGCACGAGGCCGGGGTCGGCGGTCAGGCGGGCGTCGGCGCCGACGTGCTGCAGCGCCTTCTGGGCCGAGCGCAGGTTGCCGATCTCGTAGTCGAGGACGGCGATCAGCAGGCGTCATCGTCAGATGACGCCCTTGGTGGACGGGCACGCCGCCGCCCTCGACCCGCACGGCGTCGCGCAGGCAGCGGGCCACGCCCTTGAAGCAGGCCTCGACGATGTGGTGGGTGTTGCGGCCCTCGCGCAGGCGAACGTGCAGCGTGATGCCCGCCGACGTGGCGAACGACTGCCAGAAGTGCTCGGCCATCTCGGGGTTGAAGGGCGGGTCGCCGAGCGGCAGCACCTCGCCGAAGGGCACGTCGTAGGCGGTGAACGGGCGGCCGGACAGGTCGAGGGCCACCTCCACCAGCGCCTCGTCGAGCGGGTACAGGCCGCTGGCGAAGCGGCGGATGCCGGCCTTGTCGCCGAGCGCCTCGCGGAAGCACTCGCCCACCGTGATGGCGACGTCCTCGACGGTGTGGTGGCCGTCGACGTGCAGGTCGCCGTCGGCGTCCACGACCGAGGTCGAAGCCGCCGTGGCGGCCGAGCTGGTCGAGCATGTGGTCGAAGAACGGCAGCCCGGTGCTGGCCCGCACCTCGCCGGTCGGCCGTCGAGGTCGATCCGCACGGAGATGCTCGTCTCCTTGGTGGTGCGCTCCTTGGCTGCGGCACGGCTGGCCCGTCGCTCATCTGAGTGCCTCCTCGCAGGGCGGCGAGGAAGGCGTCGTCCTCGGCGGGGGTGCCGATCGTGACACGGAGGCAGCCGTCGAGGCGAGGCCACGAGGAGCAGTCGCGCACGAGCACCGAGCGGTCGAGCAGGCCCTGCCACACCGTCGCGACCCGTCGCGCTCGCGGGGCCGGAACAGCACGAAGTTGGCGCCCGACGGCCACACGTCGACGGGCAGGTCGGCCAAGCCGGCGACGAGGCGGCCCCGCTCCTCGACCAGACGCGCGACCCGGCCGCGCATCTCGTCCGCGAAGTCGAGGGCGATGCGGCCGGCCGCCTGCTTGACCGCGTCGAGGTGGTACGGCAGCACGACCTGGTCGAGCTGGGCGACCAGCGAGCGTGGGCCCGACGAGGTAGCCGAGGCGGGCCGCGGCCATCGACCACGTCTTCGAGTAGGTGCGGGTGACGACGAGGGGCACGTCGTCGTCGACGAGGTCGAGGGCCGACCACGGCGCGAACTGGCCGTAGGCCTCGTCGACCACGAGCAGCCCGGGCGCCAGGTCGAGGACCTGGCGGACAGTCGGCCTCGGCCTCGACCATGCCGGTGGGGTTGTTGGGCGAGCACAGGAAGGTGATGCGCCGGCTCGGACTGCGGCCAGGACGCGGCGCACCTCGTCGAGGTCGAGGGCGAGGTCGCCCGTGCGCTCCCCGGTCGCCACCCCGGTGCCGGTGATCCGGGCGATGTGGCTGTGCAGCGCGTAGGTCGGCTCGAAGACGGCGACCGAGCGGCCCGGGCCGCCGTAGGCCAGGCACAGCGTCTGGAGCACCTCGTTGGAGCCGTTGGCGGCGAACACCTGGGCCGGGTCGACGCCGTGGTGGCGCGGCGATGGCCTCGCGCAGCGCGGTGTACGACGCGGTCGGGGTAGCGGTGCCAGTCGACGGCGGCCAGCTCGCGCGGCCAGCGCGTCGGCGAAGCCGGCCGGGGGCGGCTCGGGCGCCTCGTTCGTGTTGAGGCGGACGGCGACGTCGACCTGGGGCGAGTGGTAGCCGGCCATCAGGGCGAGGTCGTCGCGAGGCGCGATCACGGCGCAGTCCGACGGAGGCGGACGGACTCGGCGTGGGCGTCGAGGCCCTCGGAGGCGGCGAGGGCGGCTCGACGTGCGCGGCCACCTCGGCCAGGCCGTCGGCCGGCCGAGCGAGACGACGTGCACGTGCTTGAGGAAGTCGTCGACCCGGAGCGCGCCGGAGAAGCGGGCCGAGCCGTAGGTGGGCAGCACGTGGTTCGGGCCGGCCAGGTAGTCGCCCACCGACGCCGGCGCGAACGGGCCGCAGAAGACGGCGCCGGCGTGGCGGACGAGCGGGAGCAGCGCCTCGGCGTCGTCGACGAGCAGCTCGAGGTGCTCGGGGGCGATGGCGTTGGCGATCTCGATCGCCTGCTCGGGACCGTCGCACAGCACGACGTACCCGCCCTCGGCCAGGGTGGCCTCGAGGTGCTGGCGGCGGGGCGAGCGGGGCACGATCTCGGCCACCGCCGCGGCCACGGCATCGGCCGTCGCCTCGTCCCAGGTGATCAGCCAGGCCAGGCCGTCGGGGCCGTGCTCGGCCTGGAGGACGACGTCGATGGCGGCGAAGTCGACCGGCGTGGATGCGTCGGCGATCACCACGACCTCGGACGGGCCGGCGAAGGCCGACGGCACGCCGACGAGTCCGGCCGAGGCGACCTCCCGCTTGGCCTGCGCCACGCGGGCGCTGCCGGGACCGACGATCACGTCGACCGGCGCGGATGGACTCGGTGCCGTAGGCGAGGGCGCCGATGGCCGCGGGACCGCCGACCCGGTACACCTCGTCGACCCCGGCGAGCGCGGCGGCGGCCAGGATGCCGGCGCGACCGTGCCGTCCGGCTGCGGGGAGGTGACGAGGACGACCTCGGGCACGCCGGCGACCTTGGCCGGGATGGCGGTCATGAGCACGGTGGACACGAGAGGGGCGAGCGCCGACGGCACGTAGCAGGCGGCCCGGTCGACCGGGCGCTGGAGCTCGCGGATGGTGATGGCGCCGTTGCGGTGCTCGCCGTCGGCGTGGCGCTGGGCCTCGTGGTAGGCGGTGATGTTGCGGCGGGCCACCTCGAGGGCGGCCCGCAGGGCCGGGTCGATCTCGGCCAGTGCCGTCTGCACGTCCTCGGCCGGCACTCGCAGGTCGTCGACGCGAGCGCCGTCGTAGCGCTCGGTCAGCTCGCGCAGGGCCGCGTCGCCGCGCTCGCGAACGTCGGCCAGCAGGGCCCGGACCTCGTCGATGGGCGGTTCGACCTGGGCCTGTGGGCGAGGCAGGCGACCACGCAGGTCGCCGCTCACGCCACGGAGGTCGAGTCGCTGGAGCACGACGGCTGAGGTTAGGTGGGCCCCGGATGCACCCCCCAACCGGTTCCGACCATGCTGGCGGCATGCAGCAGCTCGACGCCGCCCACCTGTCGTCGCTCTCGACGGCCCTCGAGGACCTGACCGAGCGCATCACGGCGCTGGCCAACGGCTACCAGGAGTCGCCCCGGGAGGACGTGGCCGCCGACCTCTTCGACGTCGAGCGCCACCTCCAGGCCGCCGGGCGGCGCCTGCGGTCGCTCGTCAACAAGCTCTGAGCGACGACGAGGACGCCCCTTGCGGGGCGCCCTCGTGGGCGACGTCAGGCGGCGGATCCCGACGTCGCGACAGAGCACGGGTGGCGGGACCCGTGCTCGCAACTCGGTGATCGCCTGATCCGTCGAGTTGGATACGACAAGCCCGCCGACGGCCCGCCATCCCCCGAATCGGCCGCTGGAAGCGTCGGCGACCACACCCGGAGTGGCCGTCCGGGCCCGACCCCGACGCTTCTGGGGGCAGCAGCTGGCCCATGGGCCGCTGCTGCCCCAGAGCGGGTGGGTCAGGCCCGGAAGGCGCTGGGGCAGAAGTCGGCCAGCACGCAGTCGCCGCAGCGGGGCTTGCGGGCCACGCAGACGGCCCGGCCGTGGAGGATCAGGCGGAGGCTGAAGACGCCCCGCTCGCCGGCCGGCACCATCGGCGTTGAGGGCCAGCTCGGCCTTCACCGGGTCGGTCTCGGCGGTGAGCCCGAGGCGGCGGGCCAAGCGGCCCACGTGGGTGTCGACGGGCAGGCCGGGCAGGTCCATGGCCACGCTGCGGAGCACGTTGGCCGTCTTGCGACCGACACCGGGCAGGGTCACGAGGTCGGCCATGCGGCTCGGCACCTCGCCGCCGAAGCGCTCGACGAGGGCCGTGGCCATCCCGATGAGGCTCTTCGTCTTGTTCTTGTAGAAGCCGGTCGAGCGGATGATCTCCTCGACCTCGGCAGGGTCGGCCGCGGCGAGGTCCTGGGGCGTCGGGTACCGGGCGAAGAGGTGCGGCGTCACCATGTTGACCCGCTCGTCGGTGGTCTGGGCCGAGAGGATCGTGGCCGCCGAGCAGCTCGAAGGGGTTCGGTGGTCGCAGCGCGCACAGCTCGGCCGCGGTACCGGGGTACTCGACAGCCAGGCGCTCGTTCGTGCGACGGGCCCGCCCCGCCGGGGTGCGGGGCCGTCGTTCGGGGGCGGGGGGCGCGTCGGCGGGCATCGTGCCGGGAGGGTACCGGTCTCGGCCATCGGGCCGGCCCGACGAGTCGTCCCGGGGAGGGCCAGAGGGGCGCCGGTACCCTGACCGCCATGCACGGCCCCGAGCTCACCCACCCCTCGGGCGCCATCCCCCTGTCATCCGACGAGGGCGGGGCCTGGCTGCTGCCCGTCGAGGGGGCGTGGGAGATCGACCTGGGCCCGGTCCCCGAGCACGAAGCGGCCGCCGTCGTCGCGGCTCAGGCGCGGGTGACTGCGGCTGTGGACGCCCTCGGGCAGCGAGGCGGCGGACGGCTGCGCCTCTGGGTGCGCGGCCCGGACGCAGCTGCGACCGCGGCCGCCGAGGCTGCGGGCATGGCCGTGGGTCGCGAGCTGTTCCAGATGCGGCGCCCCCTGCCGGTCGAGGAGGCCTGGCACCTCGACGTGCGACCGTTCGCCGTCGGTCAGGACGAAGAGGCCTGGTTGGCGGTCAACAACCGGGCGTTCGCGTGGCACCCCGATCAGAGCGACATGACCCTCGCCGAGCTGGCCGAGCGCGAGCAGGAGCCTTGGTTCGACCCAGCCGGCTTCCTGCTCCACGAGGTCGACGGGCAGCTCCTCGGGTTCTGCTGGACGAAGGTGCACGCCGGCGCAGACCCTCCGCTCGGCGAGATCTACGTGATCGCCGTCGACCCGGCCGCCCACAAGCGGGGCCTCGGGCGCAAGCTCGTGCTCGCCGGCCTCGACCACCTGCACCGCAGAGGGCTGGGCACCGGGATGCTCTACGTCGAGTCGGACAACGCGCCGGCCGTGAGCCTCTACTACGACCTCGGCTTCACGGTGCACTGCACCGATCGGGCCTACACGCTGGATGTGTCGAACCGATGAGCGAGCGCCTGTTGACCGCGACCCGATACGGCCTGGACCGGGCGGATCTCGGCGCCCTCCTCGCCGGGCAACCCCGCTACCGGGTCGACCAGGTCTGGTCGGGCCTGTACGAGCACCTGGCCGCCCCCGCCGAGCTCACCAACCTGCCGAAGGCGCTCCGGGCCGAGCTCGAGGAGCGCCTCCCCCTCGCCCTCGAGCCCGTCACCGAGTCGATGAGCGACGGCGGCGAGACGGTGAAGTGGCTGTGGTCGCTGCACGACGGCACGCTCGGTCGAGACCGTCCTCATGCACTACGCCGACCGGTCCACCGTGTGCGTGTCGAGCCAGGCCGGCTGCGCCATGGGGTGCACGTTCTGCGCCACCGGGCAGGCCGGCTTCGACCGCCAGCTGACCTCGGGCGAGATCGTGGAGCAGGTCGTGCGAGCCAGCCGCCGGGCGCGAGACGACGGACGACGCCTGTCCAACGTCGTGTTCATGGGCATGGGCGAGCCGCTCGCCAACTACGACGCGACCTGGGCCGCGGTGGAGCGCTTCCACGCCGACCTCGGCCTCTCGGCGCGACACCTCACGGTGTCCACCGTCGGCATCGTGCCCGGCATCCGCCGACTGGCCACCGAAGCCCTGCCGGTGAACCTCGCCGTGTCGCTCCACGCGGCCGACGACGCCCTGCGCGACGAGCTCGTCCCCATCAACAAGCGCTACCCGCTGTCGATGCTCATGGACGCCTGCGCCGGGTACCTGCAGGCCAAGGGCCGCCGCCTCTCCTTCGAGTGGGCCCTGATCGACGGCGTGAACGACCGCGACATCGACGCTGACCTCCTCGTCGAGCGCTCGCGCAGCCTGCCGCTGCCCGCCCACGTCAACCTCATCCCGCTTGAACCCGACGCCGGGCTACGCCGTGCTCGGCACGCCCATGCGCCGGGTGCGCGAGTTCCGCGACCGCCTGCGCGCCGGGGGCGTCAACGCCACGGTCCGCCAGACCCGCGGCACCGAGATCGACGCGGCCTGCGGCCAGCTCCGCGCCACCCACGAGCCCGTCACCATCCGCCGGCGCAGCTGACTCCACCCGTCGGCAGCAGCGCATGGGTCGAGGTCAGCCCCAAAGGCGCTGAGCCAGCCTGGGACGGCCGACGTCCGATTGCGGGCGCGCCGTGTCCCAAGGACGATGGCGAGCCAGGCCTCGGGCCAGGCTGGAAGCTCAGCGGACCAGGACGGTCGTGGACTCGTCGGCGCGGATGGCCTGAGAGAGGTGCTCGCCCTCGCAGACCACGGCGCCGGGCCAGACGACGCACCGGTCGAGCGTGCCGGCGACGACCGCGCCCTCCCCCACCACGCTCTCGCCACCGCTGGCGGCCAGGTTGGCGGCCAGGTACTGAGCGGGGGTGCCGCAGTCGACGAACGGGCCGTCATGGCGCACGACCTCGAGCCGACCTTCGGTCTGAGCCGCCCGCCACGACCGCTCGTAGAGCCCGGTCGGCTCGGCCCGAAGCCCTGAGATCTCGGACCACGGCATCAGAGCGGCGGCCACGGCGCTCGTCGGCGTGAGCTCGTCGTCGCCGACCAGCAGCAAGCAGACCCGATCACCGTCCCACGCCGACGCGAACCCGGCCAACGATCCAGGGCTCCAAGCGTCGGCGTTGACGACCAGCGCGCCCCGCCCGTCGAGCCAGTCGCGCAGGTGGCCAAGGGCCCCAGCCGTCCCGAGAGCCACATCGGGCTCGATGGAGAGGTGGACATCGGACCCGGTCAGGTGGGCCTCGATCTGGTCGCGACCGTGGTGCACGTTGACCGCCACCTCGTCCACCGCTGGGCGGACCCGAGCCAACGCCAGGTCGAGCAGGGCGACGTTCGCCACCGGGCAGAGCGGCTTCGGGAGCAGGGCCGTGAGGGGACGCAACCGCGTGCCTGCCCCGGCCGCGAGGACCACGCCCGCCAGGCCGTCTCTCATGGGCGGCATCCTCTCACCGCAGTGGGCGGCGCGCGGGCCGGTCAGGCATGATCGGGAGATGACGACCATCGTGCAAGGCATCGGCGGGCTGAAGGAGCTGGTGGGGCAGCACCTCGGCTACAGCGACTACCTCGACATCACCCAGGAGCGGGTGAACCTCTTCGCCGACGCCACGGGCGACCACCAGTGGATCCACGTCGACGTCGAGCGGGCCACGGCCGAGAGCCCCTTCGGCGGGCCCATCGCCCATGGGTACCTCACCCTCTCGCTCGGTCCGGTCCTCGTGCCCCAGGTCGTGCGCGTCGAGGGCATCAAGATGGGCGTGAACTACGGCTGCGAGAAGGTGCGCTTCCCGTCGCCGGTACCGGTGGGCGCCAAGCTGCGGGTCGGCGTGGAGCTGACGGACGTCACCGACATCCCCGGCGGCTGCCAGGTGCAGATGAAGTTCACCTTCGAGTGCGAGGGCTCGCCCAAGCCGAGCTGCGTCAGCGAGAACCTCTTCCGCTACTACGAGTAGGCGCGGCCGGTCCGGCCGTAGCGTGCTGGCCGTGCCTCAGCATCGCGGCCTGGCCGTCCTCGCGCTCGTCGCGCTCATCGCCGCCGCGTGCTCCTCGGACGGCGGCGAGACGACGTCGCCGACCACCTCGGCTCCTTCGGCCACCGAGGCCACCACCGCCCCCACGGTTGCGTCCACCACCACCACCACGGTTGTCCTCCCGCCCCCCGTGCCGATCGAGTGGCAGAGCTGCGGCGGAGGCTTTGACTGCGCAACCGTCACCGCGCCCGTCGACTACGCGTCACCCGCCGGACCGACGCTCGACCTGGCTCTGATCCGCCGGCCGGCTGGGAACCCGGACGAGCGCATCGGGACGCTGCTCATGAACCCGGGCGGGCCTGGCGCGTCCGGAGTGCGGCGAGTCCGCCGGGGCTTCACGCTCAGCCCCGAGGTGGCGGCCCGCTTCGACATCGTGGGCTTCGACCCTCGGGGCGTGGGCGACAGCACGCCGGTTCAGTGCGGCACGTCGGTCGCCGCCTTCCGAGCCCACGACCTGGCCCCCGACGACCCGCGGGAGTCGGCGGCCCTCGAGGCCGCAGCCCGCGCCGTGGCCGACGAGTGCGCAGCCACGGAGGGACCCCGCCTGGGCCACCTCGGCACACGCGAGGTGGTGCATGACCTCGAGGTCATCCGCCGGTCCATCGGCGAGCCCGAGGTGAGCTTCGTCGGCCTGTCCTACGGCACGCTCCTCGGTCTGCTGTGGGCCGAGGCCTACCCCGGGTCCCTGCGAGCCCTCGTGCTCGACGGGGTGGTGGACCCGGCTGCAGCCGGTGATGTCGCGGCCGCCGCCCAGGTCGCAGCCATCGACCTCACGCTGGACGCGATGCACGCCGCGTGCGCCGCTGACCCTGCCTGCCCTGAGGGCGGCTTGCTGCCGGCGTACGACGAGCTGGCCCGGCGCCTCGACGCCGGCGAGATCGGCGCACCGGGAGTGGGCCCGACCCAGCTGGCGTACGCCGCGTTCTCGGCCACCTACGGCGACGAGCGCTGGCCCCTGCTCTGGCACGCCGTAGCCGACGGGCTCTCCGGCGACCTGGCAGGGGTCGCCGAGATGGCGCGCTGGTTCACCCGCCTCGTCGACTACGCGCCGTTCGCTCTCGTCACGTGCCTCGACGCTCCCCACCCGGTCGGCTTCGCGGCGTGGCAGGAGGCGGCCGAGCGGGCCGTGGCGACGTCACCCCGGTTCGGTCGTGTGGCCGCCAACGAGCTGCTGCCCTGTGCGTTCTGGCCGAAGGCCACCTACGAGCCCCACCCGGTCACGGCGCCGGATGGGCCGCCCGTGCTCGTCATCGGCAGCACCGGCGACGCGGCGACTCCCATCGACCAGGCCCGCCACGTGGCCCGAGACCTCGAATCCGGCACGCTCCTCACAGTCGACATAGCGGGCCACGTCGCGCTGGGCGACTCGGCCTGCGCCACCGAGCGCGGCCACCCGGTTCCTGGTCGACCTGACCCTCCCCGGTCCCGACGCCCGCTGCTAGGAGCCGACCCTGTGGGCCGGTTCGCCTCCTCCCGAGCCCGACACGTAGGTTCCGAGCCCACAGCTCGGAGCACCAGGGAGATTCGGCAGATGGAGTTCAACCTCGCGCAGATCCACGAGGCCGTGGCGGCCGCGGTGCCCGATCGCGAGTGCATCGTGTGGCGCGACCGCCGCCTCACCTATGCGCAGGTCTCGGAACGCACCCGACGACTCGCCAACCACCTCCTGAGCCGGGGCCTCGGCGTCCGGGAAGAGCGCGCCGAGCTCGACGGCCACGAGTCGGGCCAGGCCCACCTGGCCTGCTACCTGCACAACGGCAACGAGTACGTCGAGGCCATGCTCGGGGCCTACAAGGCTCGCGTCGCCCCGTTCAACGTCAACTACCGCTACGTAGCCGAGGAGCTGCGGTACCTGCTCCACGACGCCGGAGCAGAGGCCATCGTCTTCCACTCCGCGTTCGCCGAACGGCTGGCCGAGGTGCTGCCCGACCTGCCCCGGCTGACCGTGCTCCTCCAGGTGGACGACGGCTCCGGCGCCGACCTCCTGCCCGGGGCCGATTGGTACGAGGAAGCACTCGCGGCGGCCAGCGCCGAGCGGCCCGCCGTGGAGCTGGAGCCCTGACGATCTCTACATCCTCTACACGGGTGGCACGACCGGCATGCCCAAGGGTGTGCTCTGGCGCCAGGCCGACATCTTCGTGGGCGCCATGGGCGGCCGATCGCTCGCCACTGGCGACGAGTGGCCGTCGCTGGACGCCATCGTCGAAGCCGCCGCCAACGGAGGCGCCCGTCTGCTTCCCGGCGCCTCCGTTCATGCACGGCGCCGGCCACTGGCTGGCCTTCAACGCCATGAACGGCGGGAGCACCGTGTGCATCCAGGACGACACCGTCGGGTTCGCCGCAGCCGACGTGTGGAGCACCGTCGTGCGCGAGCAGGTCAACATCCTGCTGATCGTGGGTGACGCCTTCGGCCGTCCCCTCGTCGACGAGCTGGAGCGGGCCGCCGAGGCGGGGTCGCCCTATGACCTCTCGTCGATGCTCATGATCGTGTCCGGCGGAGCGGCGTTGAACTCGACGCTGAAGGACCGCTTCCTGGCTCAGCTCCCGACCGTGATGGTCATGGATGCCGTGGGGGCATCAGAGACGGGCAGCCAGATGTCGCACATGAGCGCGGCGGGCCAGTCCGCCAGCACCGGCACCTTCACGCCTGGACCTGGCGCGGCGATCGTCAGCGAGGACCTCTCCACCGCGCTCGAAGCCGGCCACGCCGAGGTCGGTTGGCTGGCTCAGCGGGGCCGCGTCCCGCTCGGCTACCTCGGCGACGCCGAGAAGACCGCCCGCACCTTTCCCGTCATCGACGGCATCCGCTTCTCCGTGCCCGGCGACCGGGCCCGCCTCACGGCGGAAGGAGTCATCGAGCTGTACGGCCGGGACTCGGTCACGATCAACTCGGGCGGCGAGAAGATCTTCGCCGAGGAGGTGGAGCAGGCCATCGCCCACCACCCCGACGTCTACGACGTCGTCGTGGCCGGCCGTCCGAGCGAGCGCTGGGGTCAGGAGGTGGTCGCCATCGTGCAGCTGCGCGAGGGCGCCACGCCCGACCACGAGGCGCTGCTCACCGAGGCCGCCACCCACGTGGCCCGCTACAAGCTGCCCAAGTCGTTCCGCTTCGTGCCCTCCATCGTCCGCTCCCCGGCCGGCAAGGCCGACTACCGGTGGGCCAAGGAGCAGGCGGCCGCCGAGCTGACGTAGCTCCGCCGCAATTCGCTCGACACGCCTTCCCCGTCCCACCAGGATGCGCTCGCACCTGCACACGGCGACGAGAGGAGGATCCCCATGCTGAACCGCACACGCGACGCTCTCGGCTCGTCCGGGATCCCCGTCGCGGCTCGGCCCGCCTGATCTCACGGCGCGCCCGGCCCTGCCGTTGTAGTCAAGTGCGCGCTCGCCGCGCCTGACGCTCTGCCTCGAAGGAGGTGACAGACGTGCGACTTTCCCTGAAGCGACCGCGCTCGGACCAGCGTCCGAAGCGCACCCGGATCGACGTGTCCGGCCTCGATCGGGCCCACCAGCGGGCCCGGCTCGAGTCGAGCCGGCCGCGGCTCCTGTGATCCGCCCCAGCTGCGCGAACTGTGTCTGACACAGTTCGCGGCAGCTCACGGGGCCTGAGCGAGGAGCTCGCGGACGCGGGCCATGAGCACGTCGAGAGCGGGGGCGTTCATGCCTCCGTGGGGGACGATGACGTCCGCGTAGCGCTTCGAAGGCTCGATGAACTGCAGGTGACTGGGCCGCACCGTGGCCAGGTACTGCTCGATGACGCTCTCAGGCGTGCGCTCGCGCTCGGCGACGTCGCGCTCGAGTCGGCGGATGAAGCGCACGTCGGCGTCGGTGTCCACGAACACCCGCAGGTCGAACCGCTCGCGCAGCTCCGGGTCGTACAGCACGAGGATGCCCTCGACCACGACGATGCGGGCCGGGGCCACGATCTGGCGCTCGGGCAGCCGCTGGTAGGTGGCGAAGTCGTACACCGGCACCTGGACCTCGAGGCCGTCCTGCAGGGCGGCCACGTGGTCGAGCAGCAGCGGCCAGTCGAAGGCGTCAGGGTGGTCGTAGTTGTCCGCCTCCCGCTCTTCGAAGGGCAGGTGGTTGCGATCGCGGTAGTAGGCGTCCAGGCGCAGCAGGGCCAGGTCCGTGCCGCCGATCAGACCGGCCAGGCGCTCGGCCACCGTCGTCTTGCCGCTGCCGCTCCCGCCAGCCACCCCGAGCAGGAAGGGCTTGGGCATCAGACCAGTCCGGCTCGCACGAGCGGCCACCGGGGGTCGTCGCGCAGGCCGGCGAGGTCCGGCTCGCCGTCGACGAGGGACGCGGCGCGGAAGCCGGCCTCACCGGCCCTCTCCAGCCAGTGCAGCGCGAGATCGATCTCGTCGGCTGCGGGCCCAGCTGCAGGCCACCTCGAACGCGGTCTGGGCCGGGCTGGCGGGCTCGGCCGCGAACACCGCCTCCCCCACCTCGGCGGCCTCGCGGAACCGGTCGCCGTAGTGGAGGTGGGTCTGCAGCGTGGCCGCCCCCTCGCGGCCCGTGACCGTCGGCCCGGTCGACGAGGCGTCGGGCCACAGCGGTGGCGGCGCCCGACCGGGCGAGGATGTCGGTGGCGACCATGTTCGGCGGGCCGCTGGGCTCGGCCACGTAGGCGGCCTCGAACAGCTCGAAGGCCTCCGGCGCTCCGGTGGCCAGGGCTGTGCTGGCCCGCAGGAACGGGTTGGCGCTCGGCCCGAGGCGATCGACGAGCGACTTGGCCGTGGCCCCGTCGCCCGACCTGCAGCGCGCTCCACGCCAGCTGCTCCTGGCGGCCAGGATCCGACGGAGTCAGCGATGGGGCGCCCATCGCCGGGCTCGGGCCGGTGGGCATCGACGTGAGGCGGGCCCGGCCCCGGCCAGCCCCTCCGCGGCGCCGACCTGCTCCGGGATCTGGCGCCTCCACGTCGAACACGTCGATGCTCGAGCCGGCCTGCTCGGCCCGGATCTCCTGCCAGTTGTTGAAGGCCAGGAACAGGGCGAAGAAGCCGGCGTAGGACTGGTCGTGGGTGAAGGCCCAGATGGCCCCGGCGATGGCGGCCACGATCGAGATGCGGCGTGCGCGACGACATGCCGAACAGCTCGGCCGTCACGTTGCCGCCGTCGAGAGGCCGGATCGGCAGCAGGTTGGCGATCGACCACCACAGGTTCTGGAAGGCGAGGAAGTTCGGGACCACCACCAGGTGATCCCCTCCTCGCCGGATCACGTAGCGCAGGACTCCTCGTTGGCCGCGTCGAAGCCAGCAGCTGGCGCATGGGCAGCCAGAGCAGCACGAGCGCCGTCAGCGACCCGGCCAGGCTGACGACGATGCTCGCGGGCCTTGCTCATGTGCTGGCGGCGAGGGCTGATCGTCACGCCCCCGAAGCCGTGGAGCACGATCGCCGACGGCGACCCGAAGACCTTCAGCGCCACGCCGTGGCCCAGCTCGTGGACGAGGATCGACACGAAGCTGACGTGGCGATCCAGACGAGGACGACGTCGAGCCCGAAGTCCAGGTAGCGCAGCCCGAACAGGCCCGAGATCACGAAGAACACCGGCTGGACGTGGACCGGGATGCCGGCAACCTTGAAGTGAGCTCGGGCCGACACGGAGGGCAGCCTACGAGCCCTGGCGCAGAGCACGACGGTGGCGGGGTCGGTCGTCAGGGACGACGCGTCAGCGTCGAAGCGGTAGCCGAGCGGGTGCTCGAAGTCGGCGAGCGCCGCCGGACCGGGCGGCTGCTCGCGCAAGATCCACCGCACCAGCGATCCCTTCAGCAGCTTGTTCCAGTGGCTGACGGTGCGGCCCTCGGCGTCGACGAAGCGCACGGTCACCCGCTGGCTCGGCCGGCAGACGGGCCAGTCCATCGCGGCCTCGTGCTCCTGGGGCAGGAGGTCCCAGACGACGGCGCCGTCCACACGAGCAGCCAGCGTGGGCGCCAGCCGAGGCCGCCACCAGGTGGACAGCCGGCCCAGCTCGTCGAGGCGAGCCGACATCTTGAGCCGGTACTCGCGGGATCGGGTCCCCGGGGGCCACGAGGCCCCAGAGGCCGGACACGATCCGGACCTGGTCGGCCCCGCGTCGGCGGGCCGCTGCAGGGAGAGTGGCCCAGGCGAGCTCTCGGTACAGCACGCCGGTGTAGCGCTCCATGGCGGGCCGTGTGGGTCCCCGCCGGCGCACGGCCCCGGCCTGGGCCGCCTGCCGCAGCACGGCCCGGCGGTGCACGTCGAGGGCGGCGTCCGCGGTCCGTCCCGTGGCCCACGGTGGCCCGGTCCCGCCAGCTGCCTTGCCCTCCGAAGGCGGGAGGAGGATCAAGGGTTGGGGGTTCGGCACCGGCGGTTCCTACCATGCCGTGGATGGCCCGCTTCACCATGCCCGAGACCCTCCCCGAGGGCGAGGAGAAGGTGGCCGCGGTTCGAGGGATGTTCGATGCCATCGCGCCCCGCTACGACCTCGTGAACCGCATCATGACGTTCCGGATGGACGTGAGGTGGCGCCGCCGCACCGTCCGGTCCCTTGGTCTGACGCCCGGCGCGGTCGTCGTCGACCTGGCCTGCGGTACCGGAGACCTGTGCCGTGAGCTCGCGGCCCAGGGCGCGCGGCCGATCGGCGTGGACCTGTCCTTCGGCATGCTGGCCGCCGCTCGCACCGACGCTCCCGCTGCTGCAAGGCGACGCGCTGCGCCTGCCCGCTCCCCGACGGTTCGGCCGACGCGGTCACGTGTGGGTTCGCTCTGCGGAACTTCGCCAGCCTGCCCCCCTTCTTCGCCGAGCTGGCGCGCGTGGTCCGACCCGGCGGCCGGATCGCCCTGCTCGAGGTGGCCGAGCCGCCGAACCGCCTGCTGCGCTTCGGGCACGGCATCTACTTCGGCAAGGTCGTGCCCCTCGTCGGTGGCCTGCTGTCCGACCCGGCCGCCTACCGGTACCTGCCGAGGTCGGTCGCCTACCTGCCCGAGCCCGCCGTCATGCTGGGCCAGCTCGCATCGCGCCGGCTTCGCCGACGTCGACCGGCGCCTTCTCTCGGTGGGCATCGCCCAGCTCGTGACCGCGACGCGCGTGTGACCGAGGCGTCGGATCTCTCTCGCCCGCACCCGGCGGGTCGATCACGACCTCGATCTGCTCGCCCTGGCCGGCGCGCGACGGCGTGCTCCTCGAGCGCGGCCGCGTCGGCCTGGCCGGTCGTGGGAGCGCGCTGCGCACCACGGTGGCCGAGGCCGACGCGGTGCTGGCCGCCGTGGCCGTCGACGACGAGGTGGGCGTCCCGGGCACCGGGCCGGTGGCATTCGGGGCCCTCCCCTTCCGCCATGACTCGACCGCGCCTCTGGTCGTGCCCGAAGTGGCATGGGGGCGGGCCGAGGACGGCACCCGCTGGGTGACCACGATCAGGCCCGCTTCCGAGCCGCAGCCGGACACGGATCTGGCCGCCCTGTGCGTGGCCCCACCACCTGCGCATGCGCTCCCGCCCGGGCGCGTGTCGGTGGCTCCGGTTCGTTCTGCGGACTGGTGGTGCGAGCTCGTCGCCTCAGCCACGAAGGCCATGAGCGAGGCCGGGCCCGAGGGCCTGCGCAAGGTGGTGCTGGCGCGCGAGCTCGTGGTGGACGCCGACCGACCCTTCGACCGGGCCGCCATCCTGAGCCGGCTGCGGGCCGCCTATCCCGGTTGCTTCCTGTTCCACGTCGACGGGTTCCTCGGCGCCAGTCCCGAGCTGCTCGTCGGCCGCAGCGGTGATGTCGTCAGGGCCCAGCCGATGGCCGGCACCGTGCCCCGCGGCGGCGACCCGACGACCGATGCCCGCCTGGGTGCGGCGCTGCTCGCCTCTGCCACCTACCGGCACGAGCACCAGATCACCATCGACATGGTCCACGACACGCTCCTGCCGTGGTGCTCCTACCTCGACTACGAGGCCGAGCCGTCCGTCGTCGGTGTGGCCAACGTGCAGCACCTGGCCACGCTGGTCGAGGGCCGACTCTCCCAGCCCGCCCCGTCGATCCTCGAGCTGGTCACGGCGCTGCACCCGACGCCGGCCGTCAACGGCTGGCCCCGGGACCTGGCCTACGACTGGATCGCCGAGCACGAGGGCTTCGACCGGGGCCGCTACGCGGGCGCCGTGGGATGGGTGGACGCTCGTGGCAACGGCACGTGGGCTGTGAGCATCCGCTGCGCCGACGTCGAGGGGTCGACCGCCCGCCTGTGCGCCGGGAACGGCATCGTCGCCGACTCCGACCCGCCCACCGAGCTGGCCGAGACCCAGGCCAAGCTGCAGGCCATCCTCGGGGCCCTCACCCGCGTCTGAGCTGGCCGGCCAGCGCTAACGGCGGCCGGAGAAGTACTTCTTGTAGCTCTCGGCTGATGCGGCCAGGTCGGGGCGGGCGGCGAGGATGGGCTGCATCTTCTCGTAGGCCTGCTCCCGCTTGAACGGGATGAACTCCGTCGGGAAGTACGGGTGCGGGTGCGGGCGGTAGTCCTTCAGCACGCGGCGGGCGACGGTGGCCTTGTGCACCTCGTCGGCGCCGTCGGCCAAGCCCATGGTGGGGGCCGCGGCATACATGGCCTGCAGGGGCGTGAGGTCGGTCGTGCCGAGCGAGCCCATGATGTGCAGGGCGTTGAACGACACCTCCCGCAGCACCTTGGCCATGGTGAACTTCACGGCCGCGATCTCGGTGCGGGTCTCCTGCCCCGACGTCTGGTCCATCCGCCACGCCGTCTCGAGCACGAAGAGGCGCAACATCCGGATGGCGGCGTAGGACTCGGCGATCTTCTCCTGCACCATCTGGTGCTCGCCGATGATCTTGCCGTGCGACTCACGGCTGAGCGCCCGCTCGCACATCATGTCGAAGGCCAGGTTGCACTGGGCGATCGTGCGCATGGCGTGGTGGATGCGCCCACCGCCCAGACGGCGCTGGGCCAGCACCTTGGCGCCATCCTCAGGGCCGAGGAGGTGGTCGAGAGGCACCCGGACGTCGTTGTAGATGATGTGGTTGTGGTTGCGGGGCTCGGGCTGGATCTCCACCCCTGGCGTCTCACGCGGCACCACGAACATGCCGTTCGTGCACATCACGAAGAGGATGTCGGCCACCCGGCCGGCGCTGGTGAACCACTTCTCCCCGTTGATCACCCACTCCTCACCGTCCTTGACGGCGGCCGTCCTGAACAGGTTCGGATCGGAGCCGCCCTGGGGCTCGGTCATGGAGTAGGCCGAGAACATCTCCTGGTTGAGCAGGGGCTCCAGCCAACGCTTCTTCTGCTCCTCCGTGCCGTAGGCGGCGAGCATCTCCATGTTGCCGGTGTCGGGCGCGGCCGCGCCGAACAGCTGCGGCGCGGAGCCGTAGCGCCCGATCACCTCGTTGAGCAGCCCGAGCTTGAGCTGACCGAAGCCGGGACCGCCCAGCTCCTCGTCGAGGAAGATGGCCCAGAGGCCCTGGTCCTTGACCTCCTGCTGGAGCTCGCGGACGTACGCCTTCACCACCGGGTCGGGTGACCGCACGGCGTAGGGGAAGACGTAGTCGAGCGGCTCGACCTTCTCCTTGCAGAACTGCTCGACCCAGTCGAGCTTTGCCTGGAACTCCGGATCCGTGGAGAAATCCCACGCCATGGCTGATCTCCTGGTTCGATGTCGGTGGTGGTCTACTTGATCAGCGGGTCGCGCGGCAGGCCGAGGATGCGCTCGCCGATCTGGTTGCGCTTGATCTCGCTCGTGCCGCCGGCGATGGACATGCCCCGGTGCATGAGGACGAGCATGTTGCTCATCCCACCCGGGCCGTCCATGAAGACGCTGTCCTCACCGTTCAGCTCGGTGAGGATGGCCGCCGCTTCGTGGCCCACCTCGGAGAGGACGAGCTTCGTCATGGCCCCCTCCGGGCCGGGACCGGTGCCCGACACGGCCCGGTTGGCGGCCCGCAGGTTGAGCAGGCCGATGGTGTGCTGCTCGGCGATGTAGCGACCGAGGCGAGCGGCTCCGCCGGCCAGGCGATCGGGGGCGGCGTCGAACGGCGGCACCATCCCCGAGCCGGGCATCGACATGCCGCCTCCACCGCCGCCGATGCTGACGCTCTCGTTTCCGAGCGTCGCCCGGGCGACCGTCCAGCCACCATCGACGGGACCGACGACGTCGTCGTCAGGGACGAACACGTCGCTGAAGAACACCTCGTTGAACTCGGAGTTCCCCGTCGTCATCTTCAACGGTCGGACCTCCACGCCCTCGGCGTGCATGTCGATGGCCATCATCGTGATGCCGTCGTGCTTCGGGACGTCCGGGTCGGTCCGGACCGTGGCGAAGCCCATGCCCGAGTAGTGGGCGCCCGAGGTCCACACCTTCTGACCGTTGACCAGCCAACCGCCGTCGACCCGCGTGGCCTTCGTCTTCACACCGGCTGCATCCGAGCCAGCGTCGGGCTCGCTGAACAGCTGGCACCAGACGACCTCCTGATCGAGGGCGGGACGAACCCAGCGGTCCTTCTGGTCCTGGTTGCCGTGCTGGATGATCGTGAGGATGTTCCACGCTGTGATGCCGTAGCCGGGACGCTGCACGCCAGCGGCCGTGAACTCCTGCTCGATCACGAGCTGCTCGACGGCGCCGGCCCCGCGGCCATAGGGCTTGGGCCAGGACGGCATGACGTAGCCCGTCTCGATCAGCTGTGAGCGCTGCTCTTCCGCCGAGAGGCCCGAGATCGACTCGGCGAAGGCTCGCACCTCCGCTCGGATGGCCTCGGCCTCGGGCGGGAGCTTGATGTCCCTGGTGCGCACGATGCCGTCCCGGGTGAGGTCGACGAGGTCGGTGGCGGCCTGCTCCCAGTCGAGGAAGTGGAGGAGCGTGGTGGCCCGGCGCATGAAGAGGTGGGCGTCGTGCTCCCAGGTGATGGCGATTCCTCCGTGCACCTGTGTGTTCAGGTTGGCGCACAGGTCGGCGGCCGGGGCGGCGAGGGTGGCGGCCACCGCAGCTGCGTAGGCCCGCTGCTCGGGGTTGATCGACGCGGCCATGGCTGCATCCCACACGGCGCTCGTCGTCAGCTCCGTGGCGACCGACATGTTGGCGCAGTGGTGCTTGACCGCTTGGTACATCGCGATCGGCCGACCGAACTGGATCCGCTCCTTGGCGTAGGCGGCGGCCATCTCGGTGCACTCGAGCGCCAGGCCCATGGCCTCGGCCGAGAGGATGATCCGGTTGTGGTCGACGAGGGCCTGGCGGGCCCCCGGGATGACCGTGCACGGCGCGCCGTCGAGGGTGATGCGAGCGGAGCGGCGCGAGGGATCGAGGTTCTTCGGGGTGTCGACGGTGAACCCATCGCCCTTCTCCACGACCGCCACGTCGTCGCCGACGAGCACGAGGAGCACATCCGCGAACCCGCCGCCGAGCACCACGCCCGCACTGCCGCTGGCCTTGCCTCCGGCGACCTCGACCGAACCGCCGAGGGCCACGGCGCCGGCGCGCGAGCCGTCGGCCAGGCCCGGGAGGAGAGCCGCCTTCGTGGCGTCGTCGGCTGCCGCCGCGAGGGTGGCGCTGGCGATAACGGTCGGCACGAAGGGGCCCGGCGCGACAGCCCGGCCCAGCGCTTCGACGACCACGGCCAGCTCCTCCAGCCCGTACCCGGAGCCGCCGTGCTCCTCGGGGAGGTGCAGGCCGAGCCAGCCCAGCTGCACGAGGTTCCCCCAGAACGGGGGGAGCTCCTCGGTGTCGGCTTCGAGGAGGGCGCGTGCGGCGCCGCGGGCCTCCCGCTTGGTCAGGAAGTCTGCGGCTGTCTCGGACAGGGCGCGGTGGTCATCGGAGATGGCGAGCGACATGCGCTGCAACGTACTTGACCGGGCGGTCAAGCGCGAAGCGACGCCCGTCCGGGTGGGCTCAGCGGACCCGGACCAGACGCAGGACGTCGGTGGTGGGGTCGCTCTCGTGGGGTGCGCCGACGAGGACGCCGACGACGTCGCCCGAGCGGAGGTAGCCGAGCTGGGTGGCCTTCTCGACGGAGTGCCAGACGATCTCGTCGGTCGTGCCGTGCGTGTCCATGACGATGGGCTTGATGCCCCACGCCATCGACAGCTGGTGGGCGGTCTTGATGGAAGGCGTCATGGCCAGGATCGGGCAGGTGGGACGGAACCGGCTGATCATGCGAGCCGTGCGACCCGAGTCGGTGCAGGCGATGATGGCGGCCAGCTCGGCGTCGACCGACGCCCGCCAGGCCGCAGCGGTGATGGCGGCTGTGATGCGCACGGTGTTGGGCGCGTTGTGCAGGCCGATGATCTGCTGCTCGCCGAGGCGGCGGCCCCAGGCGTGGTAGTCGAACTCCCGCTCAGCCCGCGTCGTGATGCGAGACATGGCCTCGATCACCGCGACGGGGTCGACGCCGATGGCGGTCTCGGCCGACAGCATCACGGCGCTCGTCCCGTCGAACACGGCGTTGGCGACGTCGGTGACCTCGGCCCGGGTGGGTGTGGGCGCCGTGATCATCGACTCGAGCATCTGCGTGGCCGTGATGACCGGCTTCCCGTAGGCCACGCCAGTGCGGATGATCTCCTTCTGGATGTGGGGCACGTCCTCGAGCGGCAGGCGCACACCGAGGTCCCCACGGGCGACCATCACGCCGTCGGACACGTGGACGATGTCGGCCAGGTTGGCCACGGCCTTGCCCGTCTCGATCTTGGCCACGACCATCGGCCCGTCGGGACCCACGGCCCGGCGGATCGTGGCCACGTCGTCGGCCGTCTGCACGAAGGAGACGGCAACCGCGTCCACCCCAGCCTCGAGGACCACCTCGAGCATGCGCAGATCGTCCTCGGTGGGAGACACGAGCGGCACCCGGTCCTCGGGAAGCGAGACGCCGGGCCGGCCGCGCACGATGCCGCTGCTCAGCACCCGGGCGATGACGCCGTCGATGGCGCTCTCCTCCACCATCAGCGCCACCCCGCCGTCGCCGAGAGCGACCCTGTCACCGGGCCCGAGGGCGTCGACGGCGCCGGCGAGGTCCACGGCCACCACCTCGGCGCTGCTCTCGTCGCCCTCGACCGCCTCGGTGAGGCGCACGATGCACCCGGCCTCGAGGCGCACGCCGTCGGCCGGGAAGGGAGCGCTGCGAACCTTCGGGCCGGGCAGGTCGACGAGCACGCCCACCGACCGGCCGACTCTCGGCCGCGGCCGCGCGCACGCGGGCGATGCGGTCGATGCTGGCTTCGATCGGACCGTGGGCCAGGCCCAGTCGGGCCACGTCGGCTCCCGCCTCGAACAGGGCCTTCAGCACGTCGGGCGGGTCCGATGCCGGGCCGATGGTGGCGACGATCTTCGTCCGGCGGGGCATGCCCCCACGCTACGCCCCGTCGTCCGCCGCCCCAGACCACAGCGTTCTGGGGGCAGCACCTGGTCACATGTGCCGACAGCTGCCCCCAGAACGGTTGAGGTTGGGGTCAGGTGGGGGTGACTGCGTCGGCCACCGCGGCGTTGAGACGGCGGTGCAGGTCCATGTTGGCCGTGCGGTCGGTGCGGACGACGAGCACGTGCACTCCGCCCGCATCGAGGGCCTCGCGCAGAGCGCTGGCGACGTCGGTCGACCGCCTGCGCCGTCACGCCGTACGCCGCGGCCAGGGCCACGAGGTCGAGGCCGTGCGGCGTGCCGTAGATGAGCTCGAACACCTCGTCGTCGACGGCGCCGGCCTGGGGCAGGAACGAGAAGATGCCGCCGCCATCGTTGTCGACCACGACGACGACGAGGTCGATCTGACGGGCCGGGGCGCCGAGCAGGCCGTTGGAGTCGTGGAGGAAGGCGATGTCGCCGATGAGCAGCGCCGTCGGCCGACCGGACGCCGACAGCCACACCGACCGCCGTCGACACGACGCCGTCGATGCCGTTGGCGCCGCGGTTGGCGTGCACCGTGAGCGGCCGGGCCGAGCGCGGCGTACCACTCGAGATCCCGGATGGGCATCGACGACGACACCACGAGCTGCCCGCCTTCGGGCAGCGCCTCGGCCAGGGCCCGCGCTGTGGCGGGCTCGTTCGGTGCCACCTCGTCATCGAGGACGGCATCGATGGCCGCCTGGGCGGTGGTGCCCGCTTCCTGCCACCTCAGGAGCCAAGCACCGCCGTCCACCGGCTCCACGTCCGCCAGCCCTTGAGCCCACACGGCAACCAGCTGGCCGGGGTCCGCGGGCAGGATGACGGACGCGCGTGCCCGCCGGGTCGATCCAGGCGCCGGAGCCCGCAGCGGCGATCTCGACGGCGCCGGTGGCGGCCAGCCACTCACCGACGATCCGCGAGGCCAGCGGGCCGCCCAGGCGAAGGACGACGTCGGGGCGCAGGTCTCGGGCCAAGGCGTCGAGGCGGAGGAAGGCGTCAGCGCGCGGGGATCGTCGCGCCGGCGATGCCCCACACGGGCGCTTGCGGCGCGGCCAGGACGGGCCAGCCCAGGGCGGCAGCCACCTGGGCGAGCGACTCCCCGTCGCCCGAGCCGGCTCCGGCCACGATCACGCCGCGGCGGCCGGCGAAGTCCTCGGCCACGCTGATCACCGGGTCGGCCGGCGCCTGCACGGGAGGACGCCACGCCCACGCCGCCCCCTCGACGGTGCGCGGCGCGGGCAGCTTGCCGGGCACCCCGAGGAGCGGCTCGCGGAACGCCAGGTTGAGGTGCACCGGACCCTGGCGAGCGCCGGTGGCCTCGGCGTAGGCGCGCGCGGCGGTGGCGCGCCAGCGGGCCCGCGCCGGCAGAGTCGGCCACGCCCGGGGGCATGGAACCAGCGCACGGACCGGCCGAAGAGGTGGGTCTGGTCGATCGCCTGGGGCGCACCCACGTCGAGGAGCTCGGGCGGACGATCGGCGGTGCACACGAGAAGCGGCACGGCAGCCAGGTCGGCCTCGACCACGGCCGGGTGGAGCTCGACCGCGGCCGTGCCGCTCGTCGTCAGGACACCGTCGGCTCCCACGCCGGCGAGAGCCAGGCCGAGGGCGAGGAAGCCGGCGCTGCGCTCGTCGTGGTGGACGTGCAGCTCGATGCGGGCGTCTGGGCGGCCAGGGCCAGGGCGAGGGGCGTGGAACGCGAGCCAGGGCAGAGCACGGCGTGCTCGACCCCGCAACGGACCCACTCGTCGACGAGCGTGGCGCAGAAGGTGGCCTGGAGGTCTTCGGGACGCGACGCCATCGGCAGCCATCCGAGCACATCGGAGCGGGCACGCGCCCGTCGACCGAGGTGGCGTCTGTCAGGATCCGAGGATGCTCCTGCACGCCGACCGGGAGGGCGAGGGCCCGCCGATCGTCCTGGTCCACGGCTTCACGCAGACCCGGCGCTGCTGGGGGCCCGAGGCGACCGACCTGGCGCGCGACCACGAGGTGATCCGGGTCGACGCCCCGGGGCACGGCCGGTCCGCCGACGTCCTGGCCGGTCTGCGCACCGGCGGCCGCCTCATCGCCGACCAGGGTGGCGAGGCCACCTACCTCGGCTACTCGATGGGCGCTCGGTTCTGCCTGCACCTGGCGCTGTCCAACCCCGAGCTCGTACGGGGCCTCGTGCTCATCGGCGGCACGGCCGGCATCGAGGACCCAGCCGAGCGGGCCGCCCGCCGGGAGCAGGACCTGGCCGACGCGGCTCGCATCGAGCGCGACGGGCTCGAGGCGTTCCTCGACGCCTGGCTGGCCCAACCGCTGTTCGCCGGCCTCGCTGCCGACGCGGGCCTTCCGGGCCGAGCGGCTCGAGAACACCGTCGGCGGCCTGATGTCGAGCCTGGAGCAGGCCGGCACCGGCTCCCAGGACCCGTCCTGGCACCGCCTGGCCGGACTCGACGATGCCCGTCCTCGTGATGGCCGGCGAGCAGGACAGCAAGTTCGCCGCCCTGGCCCAGCGCCTCGGACGCCGAGATCGGCTCCAACGCCACCGTCGCCCTGGTCCCCGGCGCCGGCCACACCGCCCACCTCGAGCAACCCGACGCCTTCCTCGCCATCCTCCGCCCCTGGCTGGCCCAGCACGACCTGTAGGCGGACACACCGA
This sequence comes from uncultured Microthrixaceae bacterium, assembly GCA_963846555.1. Lineage (GTDB taxonomy): Bacteria > Actinomycetota > Acidimicrobiia > Acidimicrobiales > VFJN01 > VFJN01. The sequence goes on along the minus strand of CAWJWI010000004.1, from coordinate 1,588,185 downwards.
GTCGCCAGGCTTTCGCGTGCAGAACTCGGGCCCCGACGCCGAGCTCTGCACACGGAACCCGTCCGGGCCAGGGGCAGCGCGCCACGACTCGCGCGAACTGTGTCTGACACAGTTCGCGCAGAACCCGTCCGGGCCCGCTGCTAGGGGGCGGCGAGGGTGATGCCGGCGGCCAGCAGGGCGCCGGTGACGAGCTGCACCCGACCGGTGGCACCCAGGACGGGGATGAGGGCGGGGCCGCGGGCGCCCTCGAGGACGCGGAGGACGGGGGTGCGGGCCAGCACGACGCCGACGAGGGCGACAGCCGCCGGGGCCCGGTCGAAGCCGCCGGCCACCACGGGGACGGCGACGAAGGCCGACACGAGCATGCCGACGTAGAGGGCGCGGGTGCGGGCGTCGCCGAGGCGGACGGCGAGCGTCTTCTTGCCCGACACGGTGTCACCCGGGATGTCGCGCAGGTTGTTGATGACGAGCAGCGCGGTGGCGAGCAGCCCCACGGGCACCGCGGCGACGGCAGACAGCGCCGTCACCGACTCGGTCTGCACGTACGTCGAGCCGATCGTGGCCACCAGGCCGAAGAACACGAACACGAACAGCTCGCCGAAGCCGTAGTAGCCGTAGGGGTGCGAGCCGCCCGTGTAGAACCAGCCGGCCGCGAACGCAGCTGCACCGACCACGACCAGCTCGGGGCCGACCGCCACCGCCAGGGCCAAGCCCGCCACCCCGGCGACGAGGAAGGACAGCAGCGCCGCCTTCTTCACCGCGCCTGGGGGCTGGAGGCCCCATCCGACGAGGCGCACGGGCCCGACCCGCAGGCCGGGGGCGTCGGTGCCGCGCACGCCGTCGCTGTAGTCGTTGGCGAAGTTCGTGCCGACCTGCAAGAACACAGCGCGACGACGCCCGCCGCGATGGCCCGCCAGGCCGACACGTCCGCCACCCCGGCCGCGCAGGCCGTGCCCACGAGCACCGGCACGATCGCGGCGGGCAGCGTGCGGGGCCGGGCCCCGGCCACCCACGAGCGCCAGCCGACCGGGGGCGGGGCAGGCGCAGGCGCAGGGGCAGCGGGTCGTCATGGCGGCGCCGAGTCTCGCCCGTCGCGCTCGTACGCTGCCAGCGTGACCGGCCGACTGGTGGTGCTCGAGGCGAGCGGCGACGAGCTTCGTCGACGCGCTCCAGCGGGCCTGGGACGACGGCGACGCCGTGCTCCCGATCGACCCCCGCCTCCCTGCCGCCGCGCGGGACGCCGTCCTCGCCGCAGCCCGCCCCGACGAACCCGTGGCGGAGGGTGACGCTCTCGTCGTGGCCAGCAGCGGCACCACCGGCGAGCCCAAGGCCGTGGTGCTCACGCACGAGGCCGTGACAGCGTCCGCCCTGGCGTCGAGCACTGCGCTCGGCGTCGACCCGGACCGTGACCGCTGGCTGGCCTGCCTGCCCCTCGCCCACGTCGGCGGCCTGTCCGTCGTCACCCGGGCGCTGCGCACGGGCACGCCCCTGACGGTGCACCCGGGCTTCGACGCCGCGGCGGTCGAGCAGGCGGCCGGCGACGGCTGCACGCTCACGTCGCTCGTGCCCACCGCGCTGGCCCGCATCGACCCGAGCCGGTTCCGGGCCATCCTCGTAGGCGGCCAGGCGCCGCCGCCCGAGCGGCCCCCGAACGTGCATCGCCACCTACGGCATGACCGAGACGGGCAGCGGCGTCGCCTACGACGGGCGTGCCCCTCGACGGCGTCGAGGTGCGCATCGAGCCCGATGGCGAGATCCACGCTGCGGGCCCCGATGCTCCTGCGCTGCTACCGCGACGGCACCGACCCGAAGCTCCCCGACGGTTGGTTCCCCACCGGCGACCTGGGCGAGCTCCTGGCCGACGGCCGCCTCCACGTGCACGGGCGGCGCGGCGACCTCATCATCACAGGCGGCGAGAACGTGTGGCCCACGGCAGTCGAGCGGGCGTTGGCCACGCATCCAGACGTGGCGGAGGTCGCGGTGGTGGGCCGTCCCGATCCCGAGTGGGGCCAGTGCGTGGTCGCGCTCATCGTCCCACTCGACACGGTCAGTCCGCCCCGCCTCGCCGAGCTCCGTGACCACGTCAAGCAGGTGCTCCCCGCCTACGCCGCCCCGACCGTGCTGGAGGTGGTTCCGACCCTTCCGCGAACGGCGAGCGGCAAGATCCGACGGGCTGACCTCACCGGCTGATCAGGAACACGTAGTCCGCGTAGGGCGCGTCCAGGCCCGGGATGGTCTCCAGCGACACACCCCCGCGGCCGTCGAGGCGGGCTCGCCGGAACCCACCTGGGGTCGACATGAGGAGGCCGAGGTCATCCGGCAGCCAGGTGAGCTCGCTCGGCGGGCGAGCATCGGGAGCTCGAGGTTCCCGAGGAAACGGCCATCCGGGCTGTACCAGGCCAGCGAGGCCACGTTGCTGAAGCTCACGATGGCGATGTCCCCTTGGCCGCCCGGGACGACGACGTGACCCCGCGTCGTGGTGTCGGGCTCCCCGAGCCGCACGGCGCGCCCTGTCTCGGGCTCCACCAGCTCCGGCGCGCACTGCGCCTCATCGTCACAGGTCAGCACCACGACGCCGTTGGCGACCGAGCCGAGCAGCTCGCCGTCGGCCAGGGGCCGGACACCGTCCTCGTCGAGGAAGAAGCTCCGACCGCCGGCTGAGAACGGCAGGCCATCTGGTCGTCCGCCCGCATCGGACCAGAGGACTGGCACGTCGAAGGCGAGCACCTCTCTGCCGGTGAGGTCCACCAGGTGGGCCGACGTGGAGTTGGTGCTCGACGCCCATCGGAGGAGCCACACCCGATCAGGCCGGCCGCTGCTCAGGACCTGTACGGCCTCGCCGAGGACCTGGGTCTCGCCCTCAGGGATGCGTCGCAGCGCAGCCTGCCCGGACTCCTCCACCACCACGAGACCTCCGGCCACCGGCACCGCGCCGTGCGGATCCCCGACACCCCGGATGTCCATCTCGCCACGCGTGCCGGTGTCGAGATCGATCCAGGTCCAACGTCCGACATCGGCCAGCACCAGGATCGAGCCGCCAGTGAGCTGGCCGAGCAGCGGGCCGGGCTGGGCCAGAACGGAGGTCGTCGCCCCTCGGGGTCGGGTGGTCGTGGCCCGGGCGGGAAGGGTCGTCGTGGTGACGCCCTCGCCCGGTCGGGCCTCCCCCTCCGGGGGCGTCGCCCGCATCGCCGAGCGTGGCGCCGACGCCGAGCGCGCCGGCGACGGCGAGAGCGATCAGCACCCCGCGTCGACGGCTCCGGGGGGCGACCGCCACCTCCACCCGCTGCGTGGCTGGGGGCGCCGTTCCGACGCCGAGCACCTCGACCTCGGGCCGAGGGTCAGGGTCGCCGCGGCGACCCATCGGTCACCCGCTCGCCGGTCGTCGGACCGCCGGACCGAGGAGGGCGCCGCCGTCGACCACCAGCGTGTGCCCGGTGACCCAGGAGGCGAGGTCGCTGGCCAGGTAGAGGGCTGCGTTGGCGATGTCGCCCGGCTCGCCCAGCCGGCCCAGCGGCGTCGACCGCCGCCATGCGCTCCTCGGCCGGCTCCCACAGAGCCCGGGCCATGTCGGTCTTCACCAGCCCGGGCGCGATGGCGTTGACCCGCACGGTCGGCGCCAGCTCGGCGGCCAGCGTCTTGGTGAGGTGGATCAGCGCAGCCTTGGTGGTGTTGTAGATGCCGATCCCCGGCTCGACCGACAACCCGCCCACTGAGGCGATGTTGATGACCGACCCGCCCCGTTCGGCCAGCGACCGCTTCCAGGCCTCCTGCGTCCACACGAGCGCACCCCGCAGGTTGACCTCCCACGTCTTGTCGTACCGGACGAGGTCGATGTCCATGGTCGGTCCGAAGTACGGGTTGGTGGCGGCGTTGTTGACGAGGATGTCGACGGAGCCGAACCGCTCCACGCAGTAGGCCACTGCGGCGGCAGCCTGCTCCGGGTCGCCGGCGTGGGCGGCGAAGACCTCGACGTCCCCGCCGATCTCGGCCGCCGCAGCTTCGAGGGCGTCCTGCTTGCGGGACGACAGGAGGACCGAGGCCCCGGCGTCTGCGTAGGCCTGGGCGATGGCCTTCCCGATCCCCTTCGATGCGCCGGTGACCAGCGCCACCCTCCCCGCCAGCGAGATCTCCATCGAGCGGACGGTACTCCTCGGCGCCGGAGGGCGGGCGCCGACACGGGGACGATGTCGATCAACCGCCCTAGTGCACGATCCGGCGGCCCGAGAGGAAGGTGGGCTCCATGCGGACGATGAACTTCCGGCGCCCGTCGGCGAGGGGCACCAGCCCGGCGGCCAGCACCTTGCCGGTCATGTCGAGATCGTGCACCACCTCAGCGACACCGACGGCCAGCACGCTCCACCCGGTCTGGTCAGCCAGGTCGTAGTCGTCCACCTCGAAGGCCACGACAGAGCCCTCCAGAGCGGCCGACAGCTTCGACCCGGGTGACGTCCGGAACACGATGGCGTCGTCGATGACCCGGTAGTTGACCGGGAAGATGGCGGGGAGGCCACCGATGGTCACCCCGACGCGGCCCACCTCGGCCGACGTCAGGAGCGTCCGGGCTTCGTCCTCCGTCAGCAGCTCGAGGCCGTTGTCGATCATCATGCCGTCAGCGTGGGCCGGGGATGCGGGGGCCGAACAGGGCCGAAGGTCCCCAGATCGCCACCGCATGGCAGTGCGGAACCGGGCTCCGATGCTGCGAGGCTGTCCGTGTGAACCGCCTCGCTCGGGAGACGAGCCCCTACCTGCGCCAGCACGCCGACAACCCGGTCGACTGGTACCCGTGGGGCGACGATGCCTTCGCCGCGGCCAGGGAGCGAGACGTACCGATCCTGCTGTCGGTCGGCTACTCGGCCTGCCACTGGTGCCACGTGATGGCCCACGAGTCCTTCGAGGACCCCGACGTGGCGGCCGTGATGAACCGGGTGTTCGTGAACGTGAAGGTCGACCGCGAGGAGCGGCCCGACGTCGACGACATCTACATGGAGGCGACCCAGGCCATGACAGGCCAGGGCGGCTGGCCCATGACGGTCGTCTGCACGCCCGACGGCCGGCCCTTCTTCGCCGGGACCTACTTCCCGAAGGAGCGGCGGGGCGGGATGATCGGGTTCGTCGAGCTGTGCGAGCGGATCGAGGAGCTGTGGCGCACGCGGCGCGACGAGCTCCTCGAGCAGGCCGACCAGCTCACCGGCTCGCTCGGTCGCTCGGCGCTGCTCGGACGGGGGCACGGACCTGCCCACCCCGGCCGAGGTCGACGAGGCCATCGCCGCCCTCGTCGCCGCGTCGGACCTCTCCCACGGCGGCCTGGGCAGCGCGCCCAAGTTCCCGCAGCCCATGGCGCAGGAGGCCCTCGCCACGGCCGCCGCCCGCGGCGACGAGGCGGCGCGGGTCGCTCTGGTGACGACGCTCGACCACATGGCCGCTGGCGGCATCTACGACCACATCGGCGGAGGCTTCTCTCGCTATGCGGTGGACGGCATCTGGCTCGTCCCCCACTTCGAGAAGATGCTCTACGACAACGCGCTCCTGATCCGCCTGTACCTGCACGGCTGGCAGCTCACAGGTGAGGACCGCTTCCGCCAGGTCCTCACCGAGACCATCGACTACGTGCTCCGCGACCTCCGTCAGCCGAGCGGCGGGGTGTCGTCCGCCGAAGACGCCGACAGCGAGGGCGAAGAGGGGAAGTTCTACGTGTGGTCCGATGCGGACGTGCGCTCGGCGCTCGGCGACGACGCCGACGCGCGCTCGCCACTGGTACGGGTTCCGACCCGGGGGCAACTTCGAGCACGGCACCACGATCCCGAACCGCCTGCACGCCGTGGGCAACCTGGCTCGGCCCGACGACATCGAGGCCGCTCGCCAGACGCTGTTCGACGTCCGCAGCCAACGGGTGCGCCCAGGGCTCGACGACAAGGTGCTCACCGAGTGGAACGCCTACCTCGTCGCGGCGCTGGCCGAGGCCGGGGCCGCGGCGCAGGAGCCGGGCTGGGTCCAGGCGGCCGTGGAGATCGCCGACTTCCTGCTGGCCAACCTGCGCCGTTCCGATGGCCGCTGGCTCCGCGCCTGGCAGGCCGAGGCCGGGGCCAAGCACCTCGCCTACGCCACCGATCACGGCGCTCTCGTCGACGCCTTCACCAGGCTGGCCGAGGCGACCGGCGAGGCCCGCTGGATAACCGAGGCCCGCAGCCACCGCCGACGCGCTGCTCGACCTCTTCTGGGACGACGACCGGGGCGGTGTGTTCACGACCGGCCACGACGCCGAGGCGCTCATCGCCCGCCCGAAGGACCTCATGGACAACGCCACCCCCGGCGCCAACGGCCTGGCCGCGGTCGGGCTCCTGCGCCTGGCCGCCCTCACCGACTCGACCCGGTACCGGGAGGCCGGCGAGGCCCTCGTGCGCCTCCTCGCGCCGCTGGCTGTCCAGCACCCGACCGCGTTCGGCCATGTGCTGGCGGCAGTCGATCTCGTGGCGCGGGGGACGACCGAGATCGTGGTGACCGGCGAGCGGCCGGATCTCGTGGCTGCTGTGCACCAGCGCTTCCTGCCTGGCGTCGTGCTGGCCTGGGGCGAGCGCTACGACAGCCCGCTCTGGGAGGGCCGCGACGACGGCCGGGCCTACGTCTGCCGCAGCTACGCCTGCCAGCTGCCGGCCACCGACGTGGCCACGCTCGAGACCCAGCTCACTCCCTGAGCCCGCCGGAGCGCCAGCGGTACGTTCGTGTCAACCGTTGGGCCGGTCGGCGCGTCTAGGGGGTCGTGACAGCGATGGCGGTGCGACCTCCGGACCAGGCAGTGGACCTCGACGGGCTCTTCCGAGCCCACGCCACGCCCCTCCTGCGCCTGGCCGTCGTCCTGACCGGCGACCGGCAGCTGGCCGAGGAGCTGGTGCAGGAAGCCTTCGTACGGCTGCCGCGGACGAGATCCGCGCCCGTGCCCGGCGCCGAGCTGGCCTACCTGCGGCGCACGGTCATCAACCTCTCCCACGGCCACCACCGCCACCTGCGCGTCGTGCGCTCTCGACCCACCGACCCCCAGCGAGACGGTGAGGCGGCCGAGGTCGACGCCGTGCGGCGGGACGGACAGCGCCAGATCGCAGCCGCCATCCGGGCGCTCCCCCGCCGCCAGCGGGACTGCATCGTGCTCCGCTTCTACGCCGAGATGACCGACACAGAGATCGCCGACGCGCTGGCCATCAGCCCCGGCTCGGTGAAGACCCACCTCCACCGGGCGCGTGCCGTGCTCGCCAACCGCTTGGAGGCCCTCCGATGAGCGACCACTTCGACGACCAGATCCGGGAGGCCCTCCGCGCCGAGGCCGAGGACGTCCGGGCCGAGGACGAGCTGCTCGAGCGGATCCGCGCCGCCTCGCCAGCTGAGGACACCTGGCGGCGACGTGTGCCGCTGCTGCTGGCGGCCGCCGCGATGGTGCTCGTCGTGGGCGTGGCCGTCGTCCTCGACCAGGGTGATGCCGAGCAGACCGTCGACGTCGTCGACGACCCCAACGGCCCAGTGCGGCCTGGTGCTCGCGACGGGCTCCGGCCCCCGCCCGAGGACGTGTGCCCCGCCATCGGCGTCGCCGTCTACCTCCATCCCGACATCCCCGTGGAGGAGCTCCGGGCCATCGATGCTCGCCTGACCCAGGACGAGCGCGTCGATTCGGTCCGGTACGTGTCGGAAGAAGAGGGCTTCGAAGCGCTGGTCGACGTGCCGCCCGGCGTGGTCGCCGACGACGTGCCCAGCTACCTCCTGGCCACCATGCGGCCCGGCGCCGACGACGTGGGCCTCCGCAGCGAGATCGCCGATCGGCCCGGAGTCGTGGGGATCACCAGCACCACGTGCGACCCGGGCTCTCAGCCGGACATCCCCGCACCCGCCCCTGACGCCGTTCTCGCCGTCACCGAGGACGGCCGTCTGGTCGTCCTGCGCACCAGCGACGGCGTCGAGCTGACCGAGCTGGCCGACATGGGGACAGGCGAGGCGTCCGAGGACGACCCCGCCCCGACGTCGATCACCGGTGTGGCGGTCCGACCAGGCACGAGCGAGGTGTACTTCGAGACGTGCTGCGAGCCCGCCGCGGGCCAGATCTTCCGGGTCGACCTGACGGCGCCGGGCGCCGAGCCCATCTCCGTCGCCTACGGATACGGCATCGACATCAGCGCCGACGGCCGACGCTTGGCCTATGTCAGCGGCCCGGTCGTCTCGGTGCTGGACCTCGACAGCGGTCAGGTCGTCCACACGGCCGAGAGCGGCGACGGAACCCACGACTGGGTGCAGGCGGCGCTCGACCACGACGGCTCGATCCTCGCCATCGAGCGGGCTCTGGAGCGGGCCGACGACGGCGCGGTGCTCCGAAGCGATGCCCGCACCACAGCGCTCGCCGACGGCACCTACGAGGAGCACGACGCCACGGAGGGCCGGTTCATCCCCCTCTTCGTCGGGGACGGCTCTCTGGCGAGTGCGCCCGCGCCGGGCGAGCGGCTCCGTGACGCCAACATCGACGAGACCGGCACGTGGATCCTGGTCGTCACCGACGACGGACGTCTCCTCGCGCGAGGCGGCGACGGCGAGCGAGTGATCGCCGAGGGTCCGTTCGTAGCCGCCGACTGGTGACCCGCCTCCCGTTCTCGGGCGATCTACTGGACCACCAGCGCGGTAGATCGCCCGAGAACGCTCAGGCGCCGACGCGGATCACGATCTTGCCGATGTTCTCGCCGGTGAACATGGCGTTCAAGGCCTGGGGCGCCGACTCGAGGCCCTCGAAGACGTGGCTCCGGTGCCGCAGGCGACCGTCGGCCACCCACCCCGCGAGCGTCTCGGTTATCTCCCCCCAGCGTCCCCAGTGGTCCCATGAGATGAAGCCCTCCATGCGAGCCCGCCGGGAGATGAGGTTGAGGTAGTTCGGCGGGCCCGGGCGGCTTGTGATGGTCGTTGTAGGACGAGATGGCCCCGCAGAGCACGACGCGGGCCCGGTCGGCCAGCCGGCCGAGGACGGCGTCGAGGATGGGCCCGCCGGTGTTGTCGAAGAACACGTCGACTCGCTTCGGGCAGAGCTCGCGGAGCTTGCTGGGGACGTCGTCGGTGCGGTGGTTGATGGCACCGTCGAGGCCCAGCTCGTCCACGAGCCAGGCGCACTTCTCGTCGGTGCCGGCGATGCCGATCACCCGGCAACCGAGGATCTTGGCGATCTGCACGGCGATGGACCCGGTGGCTCCTGCCGCGGCCGACACGACCACCGTCTCGCCCTCCTTCACCTTGCCCACCTCGGTCAGCCCGACGTAGGCAGTGAGCCCGTTGGCCCCGAACACGCCCAGCGCGGCCTGTGGGTCGACGCCCTCGGCCAAGGGCGTGGTGAGCATCGGGTCATCGCCGACCACGGCGTACTCCTGCCAGCCGGTCAGCGTGGCGACGAGCTGGCCCTCGGCGATCTTGGCGCTGCGGGAGGCGATGACGCGACCGATGCCGCTGCCCCGCACGACATCACCGATCTCGACCGGCTCGATGTAGCCCTCGGCCTTCGACAGCCACGTCCGCACCGTGGCATCGATGCCCAGCCACTCGACGCGCACGAGCACCTCGCCCTCACCGGGCTCCGGGATGGGCTGGGCGTCGTGGCTGAAGTCGCCCTCCTGCACCAGCCCGTCCGGACGCGATTCCAGCAGCACGCGGTGGTTCAGGTCGGGCACGGCCGGGACTGTATCTGACGACCCGTCAGGTACCGGTCCCGACCCGTCCTCGAGCCCCACCACCCGAACTTGTGAGCGACAGCAAGGATTTTTCTAGTCGTCGCTCACAAGTTCGAGGGGTGGGGGGGGTTTGGGGGGGGGTTGGGGGGGGTGGTGGGGGGCGGTGCCGTCACCAGCGGCCGCGGTGGATTACCTCGTTCAGGGGTGGGCGGCCGCGGCTCGCCGAGCGACCGGGCTCGTCTGGGGCGGGGTGACCGACGGCGATCGCGCCGACGGCCCGCCACCCGGCGGGCACGCCAAGCGCGGCCAGCACCGGTGCCTCGTGGTCGAACAACCCGAAGAAGCACCCGCCCAGGCCAGCCTCGACGGCCCCGAGGAGCAGGTGCTCGGCGGCCATCCCTGCATCGACCCACCAGTAGGGAACCGGCCACTGCCCCGGGCCGTCGCCCAGGCCCGTCGCCGCCTTGTCGGCCTCGCCGTAGCGCTCGACCCACGCCTCGGGGCGAACGAGGACGACGATCAGCACGGGGGCCGCCACCAGCCCTGGCCAGCGGAACGCCTCGCGGCGCGCCGCCGGCAGCGTCACGTCCCAGTACTGCGCCGTCTCGTCGGCGCCGCTCAGCACGACGTAGGCCACGCCCTGGCTGTTCCCCGCCGACGGTGCCCGTCTGGCCAGGTCGATCAGCCCGTCGACCACCGACGGGCTGACGGGCTCCGCGGTGAAGGCCCGCACCATCCGCCGCCGGCGAACAGCCCCGCTCAGGTCCATGGCCCGCCCGATCTGTGCGCACCCAGCACCGCTCTGCGGTGCTCCGTGCGCACAGAAGCTGTCAGGTCGCTACGCGAGCTTGGCGAGGTCTTCGGCCATGGCCCAGCCGAACGCGACGAGGGAATCGCCCCGCTTGGCGTCGATGCCCTTGAAGAAGGCGGCCACGTCGGCCGGGATGGCCTCGGGCTTCAGGCTCTCGTGGTCGAACACCTCGGGGTGGGAGCCGGTGCCGGTGGCCACGAAGGAGCGGTCGTCGTAGGCGGACGCCTCGATGCCGAAGCGCTTGGCCAGGCGCCGGCCCCAGGCCCGCTCCTCGCCGCTCGCCTTGTGGTCGGGGCGGGGCACGATGTCGTTCAACGTGCGGAACGCGTCGAACCCGCAGGGCGATGCGAAGCGGGTGCCGAAGAGGACGTCCTCGTCGGGGAAGGCGAGAACGGCGCGCCGCAGCTGGTCGTGAACGATCGCTCGCAGCACGGTGTCGCGCTTGGCGGTGCGCTTCACCGAAGCCAGCCCGATCAGCACAGACGGCGTGCCGCCGATGCGCTCGAGCGTGGAGAAGGCGAAGCCCTTGAGCTTGCCGTTCTCGGTGGCCTGGGTGATCAGCACCCAGGCCTCGGCCTGCTTCGAGAGCAGCCCTACCTCGTAGGGGACGGGTCCTTCGGCGCAGAGGTCGGCCAGCTCGGCCAGCTCAGCGTCACCCAGTGCGGTGCAGTCCTTGGTCTCGACCTGGATCGACATTCGCTTTCCAGCCCCCGGATCACTCGTGGTTTGGCCTCACCAGTCCAGTAGACGCGGCCGCTCGGCGCAACTCGGCATCTCGAGGGCCCATCGCGAACCCGCTGCTCAACGGGCGTGACCCGCGGGTCAAGGCGCCGATCAGCCCTGGATGGCCGTGGGGCCGAGGAGCACGCGCAGCTCGGCCAGCAGAGCGGGGACGACGTCGACGGTCCACGCGGCAGGCAGGCGCAGCACCTTCTTCTCCCCCAGCTGGAGCAGCACCGGGGAGTCACCCGGGTACTGGACGAGGAGCGCCTTGAGGTCCTCGATGAGCCGCTCGGACAGCGCCGCTGGCGCGATGCGCAGACGGAGGGGGAACGCCTCGCCCGACATCGGCTCGAAGGGCTCGACGTCCATGGCGATCAGCTTGGGCTGGTCGTCGCGGGCGTCCACCCGGGCTCGGAGCACGACTACGGCGTCGTCCTCGAGCTTGTGACCGTGCTCCTGCATCGTCCGCGGGAAGACCATCACCTCGACCGCGGTCTGCAGGTCCTCCAGCATGAAGACGGCCATCAGGTCGCCCTTCTTCGTCCACTTCCGCTGCAGGCCGGTTATGACGCCACCGAAGCTGCGGATGGTGCCGTCGTCCATGTCGGCGAGGTCGGTCAGGGCGCCGTCGCACTTGCGCCGCAGCGATGCCTCCGCCCCCATCAGCGGGTGGTCGCTGACGTAGAGGCCGAGCATCTCCTTCTCGAAGCGGAGCCGCTCCCGCTTGGCGAACTCCACCTCGGGGATGGGCGGCCGCTCGTCGAACATCGGCCCGGCGTCCTCGACCTCGCCGAACAACGACATCACGCCCATGTCGCGCTCGCGGCGGCGGGCCACGGTCGAGTCGACGATGTGCTCGAAGGCCCTCAGCAGGCCCTGCCTCGGGTGGCCCAGGCTGTCGAAGCCGCCCGCCTTGATCAGTGACTCGAGCGTCTTCTTGTTGAGGACCTGGAAGTCGACCCGCTCCACGAAGTCGTAGAAGTCGACGAAGGGGCCGTTCTCGGCCCGCTCGGCAAGCAGGATGCAGACGAGCCCGACGCCCACGTTGCGGACCGCGGACAGGCCGAACACGATCGAAGAGGTCGCTCGTGCCGTCGGCCCCCGTCTCGATGAGCGGGATGAAGTCCGACTCGGACCGGTTGACGTCGGGCACCAGCACCGGGATGCCCATCGTGCGGCACTCGGCGAGGTAGATGGCCGCCTTGTCGAGGTTCGACTTCACGCTGGTCAGCAGGGCCGAGAAGTACTCGGCCGGGTGGTGCGCCTTCAGGAAGGCCGTCTGGTAGGCGATGTAGCCGTAGCCGAAGGAGTGCGACTTGTTGAACGCGTAGTCGGCGAACTGGGCGATCGTCTCGAAGAGCGACTGGCCGAGGGCGGCGTCGTAGCCGGTGGCCGCGACACCGCTCACGAAGGCTTCCCGCTCCTTGGCCATGACCTCGCGGGACTTCTTGCCCATCGCCTTGCGGAGGCTGTCGGCTTGGGCGAGCGAGTAGCCGGCGAACTTCTGGGCCACCCGCATGACGGCCTCTTGGTAGATCATCAGGCCGTACGTGTCGGCGAGCAGCGCCTCGGCGTCTGGGTGGAAGTACTCGACCGGCTTCCGACCGTTCTTCCGGTCGGCGTAGTCGTTGTGCATGTTGGCCGCCATCGGCCCGGGCCGGTACAGCGCCACGAGGGCGGCGACGTCTTCGAAGCTCGACGGGGCGAGCGAGCGCATCAGGGCCCGCATCGGACCGCCCTCGAGCTGGAACACGCCGATGGAGTCGCCCCGGCACAGCAGGTCGAGCGTGGGCTGGTCGTCGAGCGGGACGGCGTCGATGTCGAGCTCGATCGCCGCGGGTCTGCTCGATGATCATCGAGGGCATCGCTGATGACGTCGAGGTTCCGCAGACCGAGGAAGTCCATCTTGAGGAGGCCCGAGCTCCTCGACGCCGTGCATCTCGTACTGCGTGACGATCGGCGCGTCCTCGATGTCCTTCCCCGCCTCCGGCTTGCGCTGGATCGGCAGGTAGGTGGTGAGCGGCTCCTTGGTGATCACCACCGCGGCCGCGTGGATGCCGTCCTGGCGGCGCAGGCCCTCGAGGCCCTTGGCCACCTCGATGACCTTGGCGGCGTCGGGGTCTTCGTCCCGCATCTTCCGCAGGTCGCCGGCCATCTTGTAGCCGTCCTCGTACTTCGGGTGCGGCTCGAGGCAGGCGTAGAGCGGCGTGTCCCGCCCCATGACGAGCGGCGGCATGGCCTTGGCCACCTTGTCGCCGACGATGTACGGGTAGCCGAGCACCCGGGCGGCGTCGCGCACCGCGGCCCGGGCCTTGATGGTGGAGAACGTCACGATCTGGGCCACGTGGTCGCGCCCGTAGCGCTCGGCCGCGTAGCGGATCATCTCGTCGCGGTAGCGGGAGTCGAAGTCCATGTCGATGTCGGGCATCGAGATGCGGCTGGGGTTGAGGAAGCGCTCGAAGAGGAGGTCGTACTTGATGGGGTCGAGGTCGGTGATCCAGAGGCTGTAGGCGACGGCGCACCCGGCGGCCGAGCCGCGGCCGGGGCCGACCCGGATGCCGTTGTCACGGGCGTGCTTGATGAGGTCCCAGGTGATGAGGAAGTACGACGAGAACCCCATCGACTCGATCACCTGCAGCTCGTAGGCCAGGCGTTCGACGATGTGGTCGGGGATCTGCGAGCCCCACCGCTTCTTCGCCCCCTCCATCGTGAGGTGGCGGAGGTAGTCGGGCGACGTGGCGAAGCCCTCGGGCAGCGGGAAGTTGGGGAGCTGAGGCTTGCCGAACTCGATGGTGACGTCGGCCCGCTCCGCGATCCAGAGCGTGTTGTCGCACGCCTGAGGCAGCTCGTCGAAGAGCCGGCGCATCTCGTGCCGACGACTTCAGGTAGTGGTCGTCGCCGGAGAACTTGAAGCGATCAGGGTCGCTCATCTGCGAGCCGGTCTGCACGCAGAGCAGAGCGTCGTGGGCCACGGCGTCCTCGCGGTGCGACGTAGTGGCTGTCGTTGGTGGCCAGCAGCGGGGCCTGCATGTGCTCGGCCAGCTCGAGCAGCATGCGGGTTGGTGCGGTGCTGGTCGGGGATGCCGTGGTCCTGCAGCTCGATGAAGAAGCTGTCCCGGCCGAAGATGTCCTGCAGCCGTCCGGCCGCCTTCACGGCGCCCTCGTAGTCGTCCCGCAGCAGGTGCTGCAGCACGTGCCCGCCGAGGCACCCCGACGTGACGATCAGCCCCTCGCTGTGCTCCGTCAGCAGCTCCCAATCGCACTTGGGGCTTGTAGTAGTAGCCCTCGAGGAACGCTCGGCTGGAGAGCTGGATGAGGTTCTTGTAGCCGGCGTCGTTCTCGGCCAGCGCCGTCAGGTGGTAGTAGAGCTTCGTGCCGCCCTCGGCGTCACCGCCGCCATCGTCGAGTCGGCCCCGGCGCGACGGGCGCTCGGTGCGGCTCTCGTGGGCCATGTAGAGCTCGGAGCCGAGGACCGGCTTGATCGCCCTGGGCCTTGCACTCCTTGTAGAAGTCCAGGATCCCGTACATGTTGCCGTGGTCGGTGATGCCCAGCGCAGGCTGTCCGTCGGCCACCGCGGCCCCGACGACGTCCTTGATCCGGGCCGCGCCGTCGAGCATCGAGTACTCGGTGTGCACATGGAGGTGCGTGAAGCTGTCAGCCACGCCGGGCACACCTCCCCTCGTCGTCCACAGGCTGTCCACAGGCTGTCATCCACAGGCTGTGGAGAACTACATCGGTGTGAATTCGACGGTAGCACCACCGCTCTGGCCCGGCCACGGGCCGGCACTCCCGGCCGCCGGTCCGTCAGCGGTGGGAGGCGGCGTCGATGCGCTCGAAGTCGACCCGGACCTGGGCCAGCGCCTCGTCGTCGCCCGGGAAGGTGAGGGCCTGGGCCGGCACCTGGTCGGGGTCGATGGCCACGCCGCGGTCAGCGAGGTAGGCGAGGACCCGCTCGTCGAAGCGGGCCCGGAAGATCTCGGCGCCTTCGTGGGCCGTCTCGGGCAGGATCGCTGCCAAACGGTGGCGCGCTCGCCGTCTCGGGCGTGCACCACGTGGTCGACGTTGCGCACCCCCTCCCGCACGAGGCGGCCCAGGTCGCGAAGCACTGCTCGCCGCTCGCGCCCCTTGAGCGCCGCGAACGGCGCTGCGGGCAGATCGATGGTCACGACGGAGAAGAGCGTCTGGTAGCGGCGAGCCCGCGCCGTCTCCAGATCGGTCTGGTTGAGGAGGTGGCGGGCGTTGAAGAGGCCGGTCTCGTCGTCGATCTCGTCGTACAGCTCGAGCTTGGTGAGCGACCCCTCGAGCACCTGCGTCGACCAGCCGCCGACGGCGCCGAAGATGAGGTAGGCCGCAGCGCGGGATGCGATGAGCCCGGTGAACTCGCCCACGCCCACGGCATCGATGGCCGGGTCTCGCATGGCGGCGTAGACGCCCACGGCCGCCGCCGCGGCGATGACCCCGCCGAGCACGCCGCGGAACACGAAGGCCAGGAAGATGGGCACGAACAAGATCGTGGCCACCACCTCGATGCCGTCGACGCGGCGCGCGTACATGACGAGGACGACCACGGTGAGCACGGCCAGCCCGGTGACCACCAGCAGCCGTCGAGCCCTGGTGTAGCCGAGCTGCGAACAGCCGGTCTGAGAACGTGACGCCCACGGCCGCAGCGTAACCACCGGCTGACGAGCAGGAACGGGTTTACAATGGCCCCATGCCGTCGGCCCTGCGAGCCCAGGTCGCGCTCATCGGCCTGCTTGGCCGTGCTCCTCATCCCGATCGGCACCTCGTCGCTCCGCGGGCTCACGCACATCCTCACGTGCCGCGACCGCAGCGCCACGCCCTTCAGCGTCGACGTGCCCACCGACGGTCCGCCCACCATCTCGTCCTCGACCGTGATCGAGCGCGAGCCCGACGGCGACGTCGTCACCGACGAGGTCTGCGGCGGTCTCGTCCTCGACCTCGTCATGGGAAGCCGGGTCGAGAACCGAACCGACGTCACCCTCGTCATCACCAACAACAGCCAGTTCGGCTGGCGGGGCTCGGTCCAGCTGCAGCTCGGCGGCACCTCGATCCCGATCGACATCGGTGCGATCCCAGCCCACGGCACGGCCGAGGACACCTTCGAGCTCCGCCTCGACAGCGGCCGCCGCTACGACATCGCCGGCTCGCTGCTCGTAGGCCCCTAGGACCTAGAGGTAGGTGCCCGGGCGGGCGTCTTCGCCCTCCTGCGGCGGAGCTGCGCCCTGAGGGCCCATGGCCGCTCCCGGCGGCAGCCCACGCTGCATCTGCTCGAGCTGCTGGCGGGCGGCCATCTGCTGAGCGAACAGCGTGGCCTGGATGCCGTGGAAGAGCCCCTCGAGCCAGCCCACGAGCTGGGCCTTGGCGATGCGCAGCTCGGGCCCGGACGGGACGGTGCCGTCCTCGAACGGGATGCGCCAGGCGCTTCAGCTCGTCCTGCAGGTCGGGTGACAGGGCTGACGACAGCTCGGAGATCGACGTCTCGTAGATCTCTCGCAGGCGCTCGCGGCTGGGCTCGTCGAGCTCGGACTGGCGCACCTCTTCGAGGAGCTGCTTGATCATCGACCCGATGCGCATGACCTTGCCGGGCGACTCGACGGACTCCTGAGCCGCCTCCTCCTCGGAGGGCACCACGGAGGGCACGAGGACCTGCGGATCTACGTCAGGGGCCGGATCAGACATGATCGACAACCTACCGGCGGAGCGCTAGCCGGCCACCCCGGCGAGGAGAGGCACGAGCATCTCGTCCTCGGTCAGCGAGCCGTGCCGGCCGACGAGCACATAGGGACCGGTGTCGTTCGGGTCGAAGAAGGCGACGGACCCCTTCGCGGCGAGCAGGACGTCGCCCAGCCGGCCGGCCGCGGCCTCGGTGACGATCGGGCCGTACCAGCCCTCGGCGATGGCCTCCTCACGGGTGCGGACCCAGGCGTGGTCGCCCAGGGCGCCACGGGCTGCTTCGAGCAGGGCGCCGGCCCGGCCGGGGCGGGCGTGAAGCCATCGGAAGCGACCCTCGCCCGACTGGCTGGCCACGTGGGCCTGGACGTCCCCGGGAAGCTCCACCACATCGCTCTGGGGCACCTCGACCTGGCCGTGGTCGGCGGTGACGACGAGCACGGTGCCCGCAGGGAGCCGGTCGAGGAGCGTGGCCACGAGATGGTCGATCCAGCGCAGCTCCTCGTCGTAGTGGGCACCGAGGCCGTACTCGTGCGACACCTTGTCGAGGCCCTCGTAGTAGGCGTACACGAACGGCTCGCCGGCCCGGGCCAGGCGCACCACCTCCGCAGCCAGCGTGCCCAGGGTGCGATACCCCGTGAACCGGGTCTCGTCGAGGTGGGCCATCGTGAAGCCGGTGCGCTCGAACTCGGCTCGCGTCACGACGGGCGGACGCTGGCCTCCGAACACAGCCTGCATCTGGAGCTTCTGGGGCGGGATGGTCTGGCGGGCGTCACCCGAGGCGGTGGTCCAGCGCAGGACGTTGAGCACCTCACCGTGCACGGCGATCCGGTAGCCCATCACCCCGTGCTCGCCCGGCGGCAGGCCCGTGCTGATCGACGTCGAGCGCGGTGGCTGTGGTCGAGGGCGCCACGGTGGTGATCGCGCCTCCATCGAGACCGGCCAGGGTGGGAGCGAGACGGCGGCGGCTGGCCAGCTGGTTCCAGCCCAGCCCGTCGATCACCAGCAGCACGACCCGCTCGGCGTCTGACGCGAACGCCGGCAGCCAGGACGGCGCAGGTGCTCCGAGGTGGAGGAGGGCGGGCACCACGTTCGTGATGCACGCTCCTTCGTAGTCAGGGAGCAGGGGTTCGTCGGACATGGTGAGCTCCCTGCACCGTATCGGTCCTGCAGGGTCGGCTGGAATGAGCCCGACGGCCCCATCTCGCCCGCTCGAACCCGCAGCCGTACAGTGCGCCCCGTGAAGGTCTCGACCAGGGGTGACTACGCGAGTCGGGCCCTGCTCTCGCTGGCCCTCCACGCCGAGGAGTCCGGGCCCACCTCGGTGCGCGACATCGCCGAGCGCACGGCGCTCCCCCAGCCCTACTTGGAGCAGATCCTCCTGGCCTTGAAGGGGGCGGGCATCGTCCGCTCCAAGCGGGGCGTGGGCGGCGGGTACACCCTCGCCCGGGATCCGGCTCAGATCACCTTGGGCGAGATCGTCTCGGCTGTCGACGGCCCGATAGCGGTGGGCGACTTCGGCGAGCCCCACGAGGACGGGGCCTGCGACCACGAGGGCCAGTGCGTGCTCCTCGCCGTCTGGGCCGGGATCAGCAGCCAGATCCGGGTCCACCTCGACAGCTTCACGCTGGCCGACATCGCGGCCATGTCCCGGGGCCAGCAGCGACTGGCCCGAGCCCACCGTCTAGATCAGCCCACGAGCTCGAAGGCGGCCGCCAGCGGCACGCCGAGGGCCCGACCCGCCGACTCGGCTGCACCCCGCAGGAACTCCGCCGGCTCGGCCATGTCACCGCCCAGGTTGTCGAGGTAGGTCCGGTGGGCCTCCAGCGAGCGCACGCCGAGCTCGAAGGTGTCGGCGGTGTCGACGGCGTGCGTGGGCTGAGGGCTGCCGCTGAAGGCGACGAACCGGCATCCGTCCCACGCCGGGCCTCGGTCCGTGAAGATCCAGGGGTTGCCGGCGTCGCGCACGGCGTCCAGGAGGGCCCGGCCCACCGCTCGGTGGTCGGCGTGGTTCCAGCTCGGCCCGCCCCAGGAGTCCCGGAAGTTGATCGACAGCACCACCTCGGGTCGGTGGCGCCTGATCGCCGCCGCGAGGTCGGCTCGGAGCTCGCGCGACTCGATGATCAGCCCGTCGGGATGGCCGAGGAACTCCACGTCGGTGACCCCGACCACCTCACAGCTGGCCCGCTGCTCGGCCTGCCGGAGCGGGCGCACGTCGTCGGGCGCCATGGACTGGATGCCCGCCTCCCCGTCGGAGACGAGCACGTAGGCGATGCGCTTGCCCTGCCCGGTCCAACGGGCGACCGCAGCCGCGGCGCCGTACTCCATGTCGTCGGGGTGGGCTACGACGGCAAGGCCGCGCTCCCAGTCCTCCGGGAAGGTCTCGAGGTCGGGCATGGCTCCCGACGCTAGCGACCGCTCAGGCCAGCGTCTCCAGCACGGCCCTGAGGTCGGCCGGGAGGGACGACTCGAAGCGGAGCGCCTCCTCGGTGACCGGGTGGTCCAGCTCGAGCAGCTCGGCGTGCAGGAAGGGGCGGCTCATCGGCAACGACTGGCGGGCCCCGTCGTAGCGCACGTCGCCCACCACGGGGTGGCCGATGGAGCGCAGGTGGACGCGGATCTGGTGGGTGCGCCCGGTCTCCAGCGTGCACGCCAGCTGCGTGACCTCGACGGGGTCGGCATAGGTGGCGAGCACCTCGTAGCGGGTGCGGGCCTCCTTGCCCCGCACGGCGATGGCCATGCGGGTTGGCTCGCGGGGCGACCGGCCGATCGGAGCGTCGATGAGACCTGTGGCTGCGGTCAGGTGCCCCCAGACCAGCGCCCGGTAGCGCCGGTGCACCGTCCGCGAGGCCAGAGCACCGACCAGTGCCTCGTAGGCCACCTGTGTGCGAGCCACGAGGAGCAGGCCCGAGGTGCCCTTGTCGAGGCGGTGGACGATGCCTGGCCGGCTCGGGTCCGGTCCGATGCCCCGCGACCTCGGGGTAGCGAGCCAGGAGACCGTGGACGAGGGTTCCGGTGCGCTGACCCGCGCCGGGGTGGACGACGAGGCCCTCGGGCTTGTCGATGACGAGGAGATGCTCGTCCTCGTGGACGACGGGCAGCTCCACGTCGGGCTCGGGCACGAGCCGAGCGAGCGCCTCTCGGTCGGGCACCTCGATCTGGATCTCGTCGCCGAGCCTCACCTTGGCCGACCGGCTGGGCACAGGGGCGCCGCCGACGAGCACCTCGCCGGCCTCGATCAGCTCGACCGCCTCGGCCCGGCTGCAGCTGCTGAGCATCGCCACGACGCGGTCGACGCGCTCGCCGGCCAGGCCCTCGGGGATGACCTCGACGATCCTCATGCGGCCGGCTCCCGCCACGATGACAGGAGCAGCAGGCCGATCCCGACCCAGAGGGCGGCATCCGCCACGTTGAACACGGGCCACCAGCCCACGTCCACGAAGTCGACGACGTGGCCGCCCAGAACGCCCCCGCCGGCCCGGAAGGCCCGGTCCGCGAGGTTGCCCAGAGCGCCGCCTAGGACGACCCCGAGCCCGAGGGCCCACAAGCGCTTCTCGGCCCTCATGCCGAGCCCCACGAGGACCACTGACACGACGAGGGCGGCTACGGCGATGAGAGTCGTGCGCCCACCGCCGACGCTGAAGGCTGCGCCGTCGTTGAAGGTGAGCTTGAGACGGAGGGATCCGACGAGGTCGATGGGGCCGTCGGCGAGAGCCTGGAGGGCCCAGTGCTTGGTCGCCTGGTCGAGCGCGACCACCACGGCAGCAACCCCTGCGAAGGCGGCCCGGTGGCGGCCGGCCGCCTTCGCCGTCTCGCTGTCGGTCACCTCAACGACGCGAGAACCCGGCGCTCTTGCACTGCACGCACAGCGACGCGAACGGAAGGGCCTTCAGCCGCTCCTTGGGGATCGTGCCGTAGCACTGCTCGCACACCCCGTAGGTGCCGTCCTCGATCTTGGCGATGGCCCGGTCGATCTCCTCGACAGCCGCGCTGGCCTGGGCGCTGAGGGTGAGGTCGCGCTCGCGCTCGACGGCGATCGTGTCGCCCTCGCCGGACTCCTCGTCGAACTGCACGTCGCCGGGCTCCCGCTCGAACACGAGCAGGTCGGCCTCGGCCTTCAGGGAGGCGGCCTGCCGGGTGTAGGTGGTGCGCTCCTCCTTCAGCGTCTCGAGCTGACCCAGGAGGAACTTGTCGAGCGGGCCCTTCCGCTTGGCCGGCGGCTTGCGGTTCTCGTCCGCCGCGCTGCGCTTGGCCAGGGCCGGGATCGTCCGCCGGCGGGGCGGCGCGGCCGCCTTGACCTCCGCCTTCGCGGGGGCCTTCTTGGCCGGGGCCTTGGCCGGCGCCTTGGCCGCCTTGGCCGCCTTGGCCGGTGCGGCCTTCTTCGTGGCCGCCTTGGCCGCGGGCTTCTTGGCGGCGGCGGCCGCGCTCGAAGCCTTCTTCGCCGCCGTCTTGGCCGGGGCCTTGGTGGCCTTGGAGGCCGCCTTGGTCGTGGGTGCCATGTGCTCTGTCGTCCTCTCGACCCTGCGGGATCCCCGCGAAGGGTGCGGCATTCTAGGCATGCGTCCCCCGAACGGCAACCTTCTGGGCCCAACCGGCTGTCGGGGTCCATGGGGCGGTGCCGTAGCCTGTCCAGATGCCGTTCGGCCCCGTCGATCCCTCCCTCGACCTCGTCGCGCTCGAGGAGCGCGTGCTCGATCGCTGGCGCGACCGCGACGTCATCGAGGCCGTGCAGCGGTCCCGGAAGGGCGCCGAGCCCTGGATCTTCTACGAGGGGCCGCCCACCGCCAACGGCAAGCCCGGCCTCCACCACGTGTGGGCCCGTGCCTTCAAGGACCTCTACCCCCGCTTCCAGACCATGCGGGGCCACGACGTGCCCCGCAAGGGAGGGTGGGACTGCCACGGCCTCCCGGTCGAGCTCGAGGTCGAGAAGGAGCTGGGCCTGGCCACCAAGGGCGAGATCGAGGCCTACGGCATCGAGGCGTTCAACGACCGCTGCCGCTCGTCGGTGCAGCGCTACGTGGAGGACTGGTCCGCCCTCACCACCCGCTCAGGCGTGTGGATCGACACGGCCGACGCCTACTGGACCCTCACCAACGAGTACATCGAGTCCGTCTGGTGGCTGGTCAAGCAGCTCTGGGACCACGACCTGCTCTACGAGGGCCACCAGGTGACGCCCGTACTGCGCCCGGTGCGGCACCGCCCTGTCCTCCCACGAGGTGGCCCAGGGCTACAAGGACGTCGTCGACCCCTCGATCTACGTCCGCTTCCCGCTCACCACCGGACCCGCCGCCGGCGCCGACCTGCTCGTGTGGACGACGACACCGTGGACGCTCATCTCCAACGTGGCCGCCGCCGTCGGGCCCGAGCTCGCCTACGTCCAGATCGCGGACCCCGACGGTGGGCCGACCTCGTCCTGGGCGCCGCCGCCGCCGCCCGGCGCTACCCCGACGGCTGCCCGCCATCGCCTCCTGGACGGGCACCGACCTGGTGGGCTGGCACTACGACCGTCCGTTCCACGTCCTCGAGGCGGGGGAAGGCGCACCGTGGCGGGTCGTCGCCGCGGACTACGTCACCGACGGCGACGGCTCCGGGATCGTCCACATCGCACCGGCCTTCGGCGAGGAGGACGCAGCCGTGGGTCGGGCCGAGGGCCTGCCGACGCTGAACCCGGTCGGGCGCCGACGGCGCGTTCGACGCCCGGGTGCCGCCGTTCCAGCGGGCGGTTCGTGAAGGACGCCGACCGCGACATCATCGACGACCTCGACGCGCGCGGCCTGCTCGTGGCCGAGGAGGCCTACGAGCACTCCTACCCCCACTGCTGGCGGTGCGGCACGCCCCTCATCTACTGGGCCAAGACCTCGTGGTTCGCCCGCACGTCAGAGCGGCGCGACGAGCTGCTGCGCCCAGAACGAGCGCATCGGCTGGCACCCCGAGCACATCAAGCACGGCCGCTTCGGCAAGTGGCTCGAGGGCAACATCGACTGGGCCCTCTCCCGCGACCGCTACTGGGGCACTCCGCTGCCGATCTGGCGCTGCGGCGACTGCCAGGTCGACACCTGCATCGGCTCCGTGGCCGAGCTGTCCGACGCTCGCCGGCCGAGACCTCACCGACCTCGACCTGCATCGCCCCTACGTCGACGACATCACCGTGCCGTGTGCCGGCTGCGGCGGGCACGGCCCGGCGACTGGCCCCCGTGCTCGACGCCTGGTTCGACTCCGGCTCGATGCCGTCGGCCCAGCACCACCACCCGTTCGCCGACGACGGCAGCTTCGAGGCGCGCCTTCCCGGCCGACTTCATCTGCGAGGCCATCGACCAGACCCGCGGCTGGTTCTACTCGCTGCTCGCCGTGAACACGCTCGTGTTCGGCGAGACGCCCTACCGCAACGTCGTCTGCCTCGGGCACATCGTCGACGAGCACGGCGCCAAGATGTCGAAGTCGAAGGGCAACGTCATCGACCCGTGGCACATCTTCTCGACCTTCGGCGCCGACGCCCTGCGCTGGTACTTCTTCTCCGCCGGTCAGCCGTGGACGCCGCGCCGGGTGTCCGAGGACGGCATCCGCGAGACGACCCGCCAGACGCTCGTCACGCTGTGGAACGTCTTCTCCTTCCACGGCACCTACGCCGACCTCGACGGCTGGACGCCCGACGGCTCGACCGCGTCGAGCCCGACGCACGTGCTCGACCGCTGGATCCTCTCCGAGCTCGACGACACCGTCGTCGGCGTCACCGACGCGCTCGAGGGCTTCGACGCCCTGGGCGGCGCCACGCGGCTGGCCCGGTTCATCGACGACCTGTCGAACTGGTACGTCCGCCGCAGCCGGCCCCGGTTCTGGAAGGCCTCCGAGCCCGCCGCCCACGCCACCCTCCACCACTGCCTGGTGCACCGTGGCCGAGCTGCTCGCCCCGTTCTGCCCCTTCCTGGCCGACGAGCTGCACACCACGCTCACCGGCGAGCGACGTCGGTGCACCTGGCCGACTGGCCCGACGCCGGGCGGCTGGCGCGACGACGAGCTGGCCGCGTCGATGGCGTCGGCCCGCCGGCTGGTCGCCCTCGGCCGCGCCGCCCGCACCGACGCCAAGGTCCGGGTGCGCCAGCCGCTCTCGCGGGCCCTGCTCCTCCACCCGGGTGCCGCCCTCGCCGCCGACGTGCTCGACGAGATCGCCACCGAGCTCAACGTGAAGGAGCTCGAGGACGTCGACACCCTGTCGGGCCTGCTGTCCTGGACCGTGATCCCGAACTTCCGCGCCCTCGGCCCCCGCCTCGGGCCGCGGGTCAACGAGGTCAAGCAGGCGCTCGCCGCGGCCGACGGGTCGGCCCTCCAGCGCCAGCTCGAGGCCGACGGCTCCATCGAGGTGGCGGGCGAGCGGCTCACGGCCGACGAGGTCGAGGTGCGGGCCACCCGCCACGAGGCCTTCGCGCTGGCCGAGGACGGCGGCTGGGCCGTGGCCCTCGACCTCGAGCTCGACCGACGACGCTCCGGGCCGAGGGCACCGCCCGCGAGCTGGTGCGGGCCCTGAACGACCTCCGCAAGGAGATCGGACTCGACATCGCTGACCGCATCGTGGTGCGGCTGGCCGGTCCAGCGCCCGTCACGCAGTGCCGTCACCGCCCACCAGGCCTGGATCGCGGGCGAGGTGCTGGCCACCGACCTGGCCGTCACCGACGCCGAGCCCGAAGGGCACGCCGTGGCCATCGACGACCACGCCGTGCGGGTGACCCTCACAAAGGCGTGAGGGTCGGTGGGCCCCTGCGGGGCCCACCGGAGCTCAGCGCTTCTTGGTGGCCTTCTTGGCCGGTGTGGCCTTCTTGGCCGGAGCCGACTTCTTGGCCGCCGTCTTCTTCGCCGGAGTGGCCTTCTTGGCTGCGGTCTTCTTGGCCGGAGCCGACTTCTTGGCCGCCGTCTTCTTGGCCGGAGCAGCCTTCGCGGCCGCCGCCGACTTCTTGGCCGGAGCAGCCTTCTTGGTGGCCGCAGACCGGGCCGAGCCCGCGGTCTTCTTGGCCGGAGCGGCCTTCTTGCCGGCGGTGGTCTTCTTGGCCGGAGCCGAGCGCTTGCTGGGAGTGGACTTCGCGCCGGTCGAACGGGTGGTCGCACTCCTGCGGCTGCTGGCCGCAGATGGCGCGGCGGCCGGCTCGGTCTTGCCGAGGCGGCGCTCGATCTCGTCGAGCAGGCTGCGGCGACGGCCCAGCGACATCTCGCGGGTGCGGACGAGCTCGAGCTCCTCGTCGTCGAGCTCGGGGAGCAGCGGTCGGATCTGGGCGGCCGAGAGCGACTCGTAGTCCTCGATGGGGAACCAGTCGTCATCGTCGTCCCACGCCGGGGCGGAGGTCTCGGTGTAGCTGGCCAACGGGTCCGAGGCGCTGGACGCGCCGGCGGGCTCTGCCGGCGCGGCGGCCGCGGCGGTGACCTCGGGGCTCGTGGACAGCTCGGCCAGCTTGGCCAGGACCTGGGGCCGGGCCTTGGTGAGGCGCTCGCGCTCCTCGACCACGCCGATCTCGTCCGCATAGAGCTGCGGCAGGAGCGGCAGGATCTGCCCGACTGTGAGCGTGTCGTAGTCGGCGATCGGGAACTCGACCTCTTCGCCATCGGCGACATCGGCGGGCCAGCTCTCCTGCTCGGAGGCCAGCCACTCGCTGGTCTCCTCCTCCGTGCCATCGGCGTCGCCGCCAGCGGTGACGGGCTCGAGCCGGTCGGGAAGGGGCGAAGGACCCGAAGCGCGGTGCTCGGCCTTCGGCTTGTTGAGGCGCAGGGCTACCAGCAGCACGACGGCTGCGGCGACGCTGCTGGCGATCGATAGGTAGATGAGGGTGAGGCCATCATCGTTCAACAGCCCGAGCACCAGCAGGACCGTTGCCACGAGGACGAGAGCGAAGCTCAACAACACGAGCACGAGATAGTCACCTTTGAGGGGAGGTCGACAGGAGCGGCCATCCTAGGCACCTGGCGCGACCCGGAGTCGAATGGTCAGAACGTGGCGGTTTGACCGGGATCGGACCGGGCGTCAGCGCCGCCGGCCGAAGCGAGAACGCCCGGTCTCCACCGCTTCCTCGAAGAGGGCGTCGCCGGCTTCGTCGTCACGCGGGCCGAGGGGCGTGTCATCGGTCATCGCCTTGCGCAGCTCGGCCAGGTACGCGTCGTCGCCTGCGTCGCGCTCGGCCAGGACATCGACAGCCTCCGTCGGCGGGCCCTCGTCGATGGCGTCCTCGGGAAGGTCGGCGTAGGCCGGGGAGCGCGGAGGAGTCGGTCGCACAGGCTCCTCCACCTCCTCCTCCTCGTCGTCGGTCCACATGTCCATGGGGTCGGCCTCCATCTCAGGAGCCCGGACGCCGCTGACGACGGGAAGCTCCACGTGGCGGAGGGCAGATGGGTCGTCCAGCAGCAGCTGCAGCTCGCGAACCGTGTGACGGAGGCGGTCGCGCTGCTCCTCGAGGTGGCGCTCGAGCACGTCGACGTCGTCGTGGAGCTGGTCGCGCGCCGCCTCGAGCTCGTGCATCTCGGCCTGGACCATGGCCCGGGCCTCCTTCTGGGCGCGACGGGCCTCCTCCTCGGCATCGGACCGGGCCCGAACCGAGGACTCCTGGGCGTCGGCGAGGAGGCGGGCCGCTTGGTCCTGGGCGCTGCTCAGCGTCTTGGCCGCCTGCTCCTCGGCCTCGCGGATGGCGGCGTCGGCGGTCCGCTGGGCCAGCACGAGGGTGCGCTTGAGCGTCTCGTCGGAGTCGGTCGTCTCCGACGCCCGCTCCTCGGCCAAGGCCGCCCGGCGTTCGGCCTCGGCGACGCGCGCCTCGGCCGCCTCGATTCGACTCCGGGCCTCCTTCACCGCGGCGTCCTGGCGCTCGAGGCCGACCGCCAAGCGCTCGAGGAAGTCGTCGACGTCCTGCGTGTTGTACCCGCCTCGCTTGGCCTCGCGGAACTCGACGTCGTGCAGGAGCTGCGGTGTCACGTCCATGGAGCCGATGGTAGCCACCGCCGCGGGTGGCTCTTGGGAGCGGGGCGCGCTCCGCTCAGCAGATGAGGCGGATGACGACGAGCAGGATGATCGGCGACAGGTCGAGGGCGGCCATGCCCATCCGCACGGGCGGGATGAGCTGGCGCAGCGGGCCGAGCACGGGCTCGGTGAGGTTGAACACCACCGAGTAGATGCTGGCCACGGCGGTGCCCGGCTCGACCCTGATCCAGGAGAAGAGGATCCGGGCGAAGATGAGGAGCAGGTAGATGTTGAGGAGGGTGCAGATCAGGTCCAAGGAGCGCAATCAGCCTTCGTAGCCGTGCTCCTGGAGGCGGCGGCGCTCCTCGGCCGACACCTCGACGTTGGTGGGCGTGAGCAGGAAGACCTGGTTCGCCACCCGCTCCATCTGGCCCCCGATGCCGTAGCAGAGGCCCGAGGCGAAGTCGATGATGCGACGGGACAGGTCGCGGTCGACGTTCTGCAGGTTGACGATGACGGGCTGGCTCACCTTGAGCTTGTCCGCCACCTCCTGGGCGTGGTTGAACGAGGTGGGCGCCACGACGTGCGGCTTGGCCGACGCGACCGGCTGCAGCGGCCGCACCACAGCGGTGCGAGGACGGGCCGACGGATCGCCGCCGTCGCCGGAGGGCTGGGGTCGGACGGGCTGCCCGCCGATGGTGCGGACCGAGCTGCTCGGCCCGGGCTCGGGCTCTCGCTCGTACTCGCGAGAGGGGGCGGGCGTGGCCGGGTAGCGGCTGGCCTGCTGAGGAGCAGAGCGGACGGGTGCCGACCGCGGCTCGTCGACGGTGTCGTACTCGTCGTACTCGTCATCTGGTCCGAGCCCGAGGTACAGCATCGCCCGACGCAACATGGAAGTCATCCGATCTCCTCCTGAGACGTCGAACCCTAGTTTCCCACGGGCGACGCTTCGCCACGGGGACCGAAGAGCGCCGTACCCACCCGCACCATCGTCGAGCCCTCGGCCACGGCGGCCTCGAGGTCGCCGCTCATGCCCATGGATCGCTCAGGCAGGCCGAGACGGTCGGCCAGCTCCCGCACGACGCGGAACCCGGCCCGGACCTCGGCGTCGGGTCCGAGGACACCGATGGCCATGAGGCCTCGCACCTCGAGCCCGAGATCGGTGCAGCCGGCGACGACGGCGGGCACGCGCGCCGACGGGCACCCGCCCTGCTGCTCGGACCCGGTCAGGTTCACCTGCACGAGCACAGCAGCCCCGGGGGCCCGGGCCGCGACCTCGGCGGCCAGCGAGAGGCGGTCGACCGACTGCCAGAGGTGCACGTGAGGGGCGGCCTGGCGGACCTTGTTGCGCTGCAGGCGGCCGATGAGGTGCCAGCGGGGGTGCACGTCGAGGTCGGCGAGAGCGTCGGCCTTGGCGTCGAGCTCCTGCACACGGCTCTCCCCCAAGTCCACCAGGCCGGCTTCCACGGCTGCGGCCGCCGTCGCGGCGGGATGGCCCTTGCTCACCGCGAGCAATCGGACCGTCGCGGGATCTCCGCCGGCCGCCACGATTCGGTCGCGCACCCGGTCCGCAGCCCGGGCCAGCTCGTCGGGGGTGGGGCTCACGGGCCGGGGACCCATGCGACCGTGGCGAAGCGCCCGGGCTCGGCCCGGGCCCGGTGGCTGAACCAACGCCGGTCGCACGCCGTGCAGCCGGCACCGTCCTCGACCGACGACACGCCGGCTTCGGCCAAGGCGACGGTGGCCGCCGCCGCGAGATCGAGCGCCGGGGTGCCCCACCCGGTGGTGGCCGCGGCGTCGGGGCCGAACCGGGCTACGAGCTCGCCGCGCTCAGGACCGGCGAACTCGTAGCACCCGGCCCGGATGCACGGCCCGAGGTGGGCCGCCACCACGTGGTCGTCCAGCGCCCTCAGGGCGTCCACAGCGGCCTCTATGACGCCGGCTCGGAGGCCGCGCCAGCCTGCGTGCACCACGCCGACCGAACGGGTGCCCAGCAAGACGATCGGGGCGCAGTCCGCTGTGCGCACGGCGAGGGCGCAGCCCGGGGTGGCGGTCACAGCCGCGTCGGCCTCGGCCCCGGCGTGCTCGCCCGGACGGGTCACGACCACGACGTCGCGACCGTGCACCTGGTGCAGGGTCGTCCACGGGCGCGGCGCGTGGGGCAGCACCGAGTCGGGAACGGACGGGAGCGGGCCGGACAGGTCGCCGTCGGCCCGGCTCGTCCAGGCGAAGGTGGGGGCGGCGTCGACGGCTACTTGAGGAACGACGGGACGTCGAAGTCGTCGTCGCCCTCGATGTCGAGGTCGTCGTCGGCGTCGTCGCCGAACACGCTCGAGGTGTCGACGCTCGTGCGACCGCCACCGGGCTTCTTGTCGTCCCATCGGTCGAACCCGGCCGCGATGACGGTGACGCGAACCTCATCGCCCATGTCGTCGTCGATGACCGTGCCGAAGATGATGTTGGCGTCGGGGTGGGCCACGCCGTGGATGACCTCGGCTGCCTCGTTGACCTCGTAGAGGCCGAGGTCGCTGCCACCGGCGATGGTGAGCAGGATGCCCCGTGCTCCCTCGATGGAGGCCTCGAGCAGCGGGCTGGAGATGGCGCCCCGGGCGGCGTTGAGGGCCCGGCCCTCTCCGCTGGCGTAGCCGATGCCCATCAGGGCGGAACCGGCGTTGCTCATGATCATCTTCACGTCGGCGAAGTCGGTGTTGATCAGGCCGGGGGTGGTGATGAGGTCGGTGATGCCCTGGACGCCCTGGAGGAGCACCTCGTCGGCCATCTTGAACGCGTTCAGCATCGACGTCTTGTCGTTCGACACGGTGATGAGCCGGTCGTTCGGGATGACGATGAGGGTGTCGACCTTCTCCTTGAGGCGCTGGATGCCCTGCTCGGCCTGGACCGAGCGCCGCCGACCCTCGAAGGCGAACGGACGGGTGACCACGCCGATGGTGAGAGCTCCGAGGCTCTTGGCCATCTCGGCCACGACGGGCGCACCGCCGGTGCCCGTGCCACCGCCCTTGCCCGCGGTGATGAAGACCATGTCGGCGCCCTTGAGCACCTCCTCGATCTCCTCGCGGTGCTCCTCGGCCGCCTGCCGGCCCACCTCTGGGTCGGATCCGGCGCCGAGGCCTCGGGTCAGCTCACGACCGATGTCGAGCTTCACGTCGGCGTCGCTCATGAGCAGCGCCTGCGCGTCGGTGTTGATGGCGATGAACTCGACGCCCTTGAGGCCGGCGTCGATCATGCGGTTCACCGCGTTCACGCCACCGCCCCCGATGCCGACGACCTTGATGACCGCCAGGTAGTTCTGCGGGTTGCCGACCATGGGTGGGGTTACCTCCACGAGGGGTGCACGACTAGAAGCGCGAGAGGCCGGGCGCCACGGTGGGGCCCGGCCTGAAGGTCGAGTCGAGGTAGAGACAGGGCTCCACCTCTTGCTTGGGTGGAGAAGGCTACGAGCACCCTTCCTCCCGGGTCAATACCGGACTGCCCGGCAGGCGCAGGTCGAGCACGGCCAGGCAGGTCAGGTCCACCTGCTCGAGGGCGGCCCGCAGCGAGCGCACCTTCGCGTCGAGCTGGCGGCCGTCCCCGAAGCGCACCTCACCGCCGACGGCCAGCGTGCCGGTCAGGCCCTCGAGGGCCAGGGAAGTGAGGGCTTCTGGAGCGGCGCGGGCCAGGTGGGCGGCGAGGGCGAGGGCGTCATCGGCACTGGCGGGCAGGTACTCGCCGGGAGCAGGCACGGAGCTGGCGCCGCGAAGGGCGAGCAGGGGGCCGGTCAGGCCGGCCTCGGCCTGGGCCCCGAGGACACGGCCCTCGGCGTCCACGACGACGGGCGCGCCGGACCCGACGACAGCGACCGGCGTGCGCTCGCTGACCTCGATCGAGACGAGGCCGTCCAGGCCTCGGCGCAGCCGCACCTCGGCCACCCAGGGAAGCGCGGCCACCCGGTCGCCAGCGTCGGAGAGGTCGACGCTGATGAGGGGGTCGCCGGCCTGCACGCCCATCGCCTCGGCGATGGCGTCGGCGCCGGTGCGCTCGCCCCCTGTGATGGTCACCTCGTCGACGTCGAGGAGCGGCGTCCACAGCGCCCCCACGAACACGGCGGCCACCATCAGCACGGCGCCGACGTCGACGAGGCGCTGGAGGCGCCGGCGCCCGGCGTCGCGACGCACCTCGATGCGGCGGGCCCGGATACGAGGGTCGATGGGCGCGGGGGCGGCCGGCTCCATGGTGGGCGTCGACGTGGTGCTCATCGCCTCAACCCTCGACCTCAGGTCGAGGGTCTGGAACGAACCCTACGAGGTGGGTCTCGGGGTGGAGGGTCACGCCGGTGGCGTCGCGAACCCGGGCGACCACGAGGTCCATCAGGCCGCGGACGTCGTCGGCCCGGCCGCCGTCGTCGGCCTGGATGAAGTTGCCGTGCTTCTCCGAGACGGCGGCGGTGCCCAGCCGGAGGCCCTTGGCCCCGGCTGCATCGATGAGGCGCCCGGCCGAATCGCCCTCGGGGTTCGTGAACACCGAGCCCGCGTTGGGGCCTCCGGGCTGGTTGGCCCGGCGCCAGGCCACGATCTCGGCCAGCTCGGCTGCCCCGGCGTCGGCATCGCCGGGCGCCAGGTCGAGGTCGGCGTGGAGCACGAGGTGGTGGGCCTCGAGGGCGGAGCGGCGGTAGCCGAGGTGCAGCGCCGACGCGGGCATGACCCCATCCTCCCCGGTTCGCAGGTCGACGACGCGGACCCCGGCGAGGCAGGCAGCCATGTCCGAGCCGTGCCCGCCCGCGTTCATCCGAACCGCACCGCCGATCGACCCGGGAACTCCGACCGCCCACTCGAACCCGGTGAGACCGGCAGCCACGCTCCGGCGAGCCACCACGGGGAGTGCGGCCCCGGCCCCGGCTCGCACGCGCGGACCGGTGATCTCCACGCCGGCGAAGGGCTCACCCAGCACGAGGGCCAGCCCCGGGAAGCCGGCGTCGGCGACGAGGAGGTTCGAGCCCTTCCCCACGACCACCACGTCCACCCCGGTGCTGGACACGGCCGAGGCCACCGCAGCGACGGCGGCGTCGTCCGCCACCTCGACGAGGAGCGAGGCGGGGCCGCCCACCCGGTAGGTGGTGCGGGAGCCGAGCGGCGCGTCACGGACGGCGAGGGGCCCGAGGAGGGCTGCGGCCGCGTCGATCACGGCCTGGTCGCTCACTTGCGTCCTTCGAGGAGGCGCAGCACGCGGTCGGGCACCGTCGTGAGGTCGCCCGCCCCCAGGGTGAGGCACAGATCGCCCTCTCGGAGCGTGGCGGCCAGGTAAGTCGTGACATCGTCGAGGGTGGGCAGCCACACGACGGGCTGACGGGGGTGGGCGTCGAGGACGGCGTCCACGACGAGCTTCCCGGTGACGCCGGGGCGGGGCACCTCCCCCGCCGCGTACACGTCGGTCACGATGAGCACGTCGGAGCCCTCGAAGGCGGAGGCGAACGAGCGCCACACGGCCTCGGTGCGGCTGTACCGATGAGGTTGGAAGCAGCACACGACCCGGCGCCAGCCCCCGGCCCGAGCTGCGGTGATGGCGGCCGTCACCTCCGTGGGCAGGTGGTCGTAGCTGTCGACGAGGACCACCCCGGCCGCCTCCCCGCGGACCTCGAAGCGCCGGGCCACGCCGCGGAACGCTTCCAGCGCGGCCGCCCCGGCCACGAGGGGCACGCCGAGGGAGTCGGCCAGGGCGAGCGCCGCAGCCGCGTTCCTGGCGTTGTGGATGCCCGGTGCGGCAGGCAGCGTGACGGCCACGCTCTCCTCGCCATGGTGGAGCTCGAAGGCCACCCCGGTGCCTTGGGCCACGACGGCGTCGAGCCGGTAGTCGCTGGCCGGATCCGTGCCATAGGTGACCGGCGTGCGGGCGTGGGGCACGAGAGCGGCCGAGCCTGGGTCGTCGAGGCAGAGGACGGCCGGTCCGGGCAGGGCGGCGACGAAGTCGACGAAGGCCTGCCGCAGGGCCGCCTCTCCGCCCCAGTGCTCGAGGTGGTCGGGCTCGACGTTCGTGACGATGGCGCGGGCTGCACCGAGGGCGAGGAACGTGCCGTCGCTCTCGTCGGCTTCGACGACGAGGGGGCCCTCACCGCCCCACGCCGCGTTGGCGCCCAAGCCGGGGACTCCCGCCCCCACGATCCAGCCCGGGACCGCGCCGACCTCGGCCAGGACGGTGGCGAGGAGCGCGGAGGTGGTGGTCTTGCCGTGGGTGCCGGCGACGGCGGCCACGTCTCTGTGCGCGCAGACAGCGGTGAGGGCCGACGACCGGTGCAGGACTGGTACCCCGCGGGCGGAGGCCGCCACGACCGCAGGGTGATCGCGGGGGGTGGCCGTGGACACGATCACCGCCTCGGTGCCGGGGGGCAGGTCGGCAGCCGGGACGCCGGTCGTGACCGACACGCCCAGCGCCTGCAGCGGCCCGAGGAACGGCGTGGAGCCGGCCGGGTCGTGACCGGTGACGGTGTGGCCCATCTGGGCCAGCAGGGTGGCCACCGCGCTCATGCCCGCCCCGCCCACGTTGGTGACGTGGATTCGACGCGGCACGGCAAGGTCGATGAGCGGGGCGTCAGCCATGGGCGGCCGCCTCGACGAGGGCGGCGATGGCGCCCGCCGCGTCGGGTCGCGCCCAGGCCCGGGCCGCGGCAGCCATCGACTGGCGCCGCCGCTCGTCGCGCAGGAGGGCGTCCACCTCAGCCACCAGTCGGGGGCCGTCGAGCTCGGCGTCGGGCACGAGCACGGCCGCTCCGGCCTCCACCAGGCGGCGGGCGTTCTGCGTCTGCTGGTCGGCGGTCACGTGCGGCGACGGGACGAGCACCGAGGGCAGCCCGACTGCGGCCAGCTCGAAGCAGGTGCTCGAGCCCGACCGGCAGACGGCGAGGTCGGCGGCGGCGAGGGCCGCGGGCATGTCGTCCTCGTAGCGGATGGGTCGGTACTCGAGGCTCCCCGTGTCGTCCGGAGCCGCGGCGGCCACGACGTCCCAGTCGCGGTTCCCGATCACGTGGTGCACCGTCAGGTCGTTGCGTCCCCGCCAGGCGGGCAGCGCGGCGAGCACGGCCTGGTTGATGCGGAGAGCTCCGAGGGAACCGCCGAACACGAGGAGGAGGTAGCGCCCCTCCCCCACATCTCGGGCCCTGCGGGCCGCAGCTCGGTCCCGCTTGGGGTCGATGGCCACGATGTCCGGCCGGATGGGGTTGCCGGTCACCACGGCATTGGGCAGCGGCGTGCCTTCGAAGCTGACGGCGCAGTGCTTGGCGAACCGGGCCAGGAGGCGGTTGGCTGCCCCGGGTGCGGCGTTCTGCTCCGCCACCACGAGGGGCACGCGACGGACCACGGCGGCCAGGCCCACCGCCACGCTGGCGTAGCCGCCGACGGCCACGACCACCGACGGTCGGAGCCGGCCGACGAGCCGCACGGCCCGCACGGCGGCGATGAGCAGCCCCCAGACTGCGCCCACGTTGGCTGCCGTCATGCGGCGTTGGATGCCGCGCCCGGGCAGGAGGGTCATCGGGTAGCCCGTGGGCGGGACGAGTCGAGCCTCGATGCCCCGCTCGCTGCCGGCGTAGTGCACCGATGAGCGGGGGTGGCCGGCGGCCACGAGGGCGTCGGCGATGGCCAGGGCAGGCAGGACGTGACCTGCTGTGCCTCCTCCGGTGACGATGGCGAAGGTGTGGTCGGCGGGAGCGTTCAACTTCGGGCGAGCTCGGCCCGCCGGGCGGGGGCGCGGCGAAGGGCGGCGGAGCGCTGACCCTGGCGGGCCACGTTCAGCAGCAGGCCGGCACCGATCATGCTGAACACGAGGGACGAACCGCCGTAGGAGACGAAGGGCAGGGGCACGCCGGTGATGGGCAGGATGCCGATGACGGCGCCGATGTTCACGAAGGCCTGCACGCCGAACCACACCGTGACACCGGCCGCGATGAGCATGCCGAACCGGTCCGGGGCCAGGAGGGCGGCTCGGGCGCCGAGCACGCAGATGGCCACGAAGAGGCCGACGACGACGAGCGCTCCGACCAGGCCCAGCTCCTCGCCGATGATGGCGAAGATGAAGTCCGTGTGGGCGTAGGGCAGGAACCCCCACTTGGCCCGGCTCTGACCCAGGCCGGTGCCGGTCAGGCCCCCCGAGGCGATGCCGACCAGCGACTGGATGTTCTGGTAGCCGGTGTCCTGGTAGTCCGCCCACGGGTCGAGGAAGGCCAGGACGCGGGCCCGTCGGTAGGGCGCGGCGAGGGCGAGGGCGAGGGCCACCAGGCCGCCCAGCGTGCTGAGCGCGGCGAGGGGCAGCACGGGGGTGCCGGCGACGTACAGGACCGTGATGACGATGGACCCCATCACGAGGGTGGTGCCCAGGTTGGGCTGGAGCATCAGGAGCACGGAGATGCCGCCGAGCACGATCGTGGCCGGCACGAGGGTGAGGCGGATGTCGCCGATCCACGCGGCCCTGCGGGCGAGCAGGTCAGCGACGAAGAGCAGCACGGCGAGCTTCGCCAGCTCCGAGGGCTGCAGCGACAGAGGCCCGTAGCCCAGCCAGCGGGAGGCGCCGTTGACGTTCATCCCCACGCCCGGGACGAGCACGAGCATGAGCAGCAGGACGGACCCGGCGAGCACCGGCGTGGCCCAGCGGCGCCACCGGTGGTAGTCGATGCGCATGACGATCACGCACAGGACCGCTCCGATGGAGAGCCAGGCGGCCTGGCGCATGGCGACGTACCAGGTGGAGCCGTAGTCGTCGAGGGCGCTCACCGACGACGCCGAGAGCACCATCACGAGGCCGACCAGGTTGAGGATGGCGACGACCGCCAGCAGGCCGACGAACGTGCGCGAGCGTCGGGGAGGGGCCACGGGCTGGGCCGTGGGGTGGCGGCGCCGCGACGCCCAGAGGTCGTCGGAGTCGTCGCGGCTCATGCCCGGGACCCTGCCGCCAGATGGGACCGCACGGCCCGCACGAAGTCATCGCCTCGCTCGGCGTAGGAGCCGTACCAGTCGAAGGACGCGCAGGCCGGGGAGAGGAGCACGGCATCGCCGGGCTGGGCCAGCGCTCCAGCTGCGTCCACAGCCGCGTCCATCGATTCGGCCGTGCGAACTGGGAGGCGGCCGTCGAACGCGGCGGCGACGTCTTCGGCTGCCTCGCCGATGGCCACCACAGCCCGGATGCGGTCGGTCGCCCCGGCCAGCTCGCTCAGGTCGAGGCCCTTGTTCCGCCCGCCCGCGATGAGCACGACCGAGTCGAAGCCGCGCAGCGCGGCCAGGGTGGCGTGCGGGGCCGTGGCCTTGGAGTCGTCGAACCAGCGCACCCCTCCAGCCTCGCCGACCAGCGCCACCCGGTGGGGGAGCCCCCGGAACCCGAGCAGCGCAGCGCGCGCGCCCTCGGCCGTGCCACCACCCTCGACCGTGCCCGCGGCCGAGGCGAGGGCGTTGGCCAGGTCGTGCGGAAAGGCCCGGTGCAGCTCGTCGACCGTGGCCAGGGTGGTGCCGTCGGCCAGCACCAGGCGATCGCCGGCGACGTGGTGCTCGGCCGGGGCATCCACGCCAAAGGTGACGTGGCGGGCCGGGGCGGCCGCGAGGTGGGCCGCGACGACGGGGTCGTCTGCGTTGCCGATCGCGACCTGGGAGGGCTCCTGGTCCGCCCACAGTCGCGCCTTGGCCGCGGTGTAGGCCTCGATCGACGCGTGGTTGTCGAGGTGGTCCGGGGCCAGGTTCAGCCAGACTCCCACCGCCGGCGCGTAGCGGCTGGAGTGGAGCAGTCGGAACGACGACGCCTCGACGACGAACACGTCCACCGACGGGTCCTCGATGGCCGCCACGAGGGGCACCTCGGTGTTGCCCACGGCGACGGCCCGTCGCCCAGAGGCCTCGAGCATGGACCTGGTCAGCTCGGTGACGGTGGTCTTGCCGTTCGTGCCCGTGATGGCCACGTGGGGCCGGGAGTCCCACTGCCCGGCCAGGTCGAACTCCGACAGGATCGGCACGCCGGCGGCCGCCGCGGCTGCGAACACGGGGTGATGGTCGGGCACGCCGGGGCTCGGGACGACCGCGCCGGCCCCTCGGACGAGGGCGGCCAGGCTGCTGGGGTCGGGGGCCTCGACCAGCTCGACGCCCAGCTCCTCGGCCAGGGCTCGGCCGGCGGCGGATGGCTTGTCATCGATTGCGACGGCCGTCTCGCCGTGGGAGGCGAGGGCCCGGAGCACGGCGCGACCCGTCACGCCCAGCCCGAGCACGAGGTGGGTCGTCGTCAATCCAGCCCGCCGGTGCCGATGAAGTCGGCGTAGAAGAGGCCGAGGGCGAGGGCCGCGGTGGCACCGGCGAGGAGCCAGAAGCGGATGATGATCGTGGTCTCGGGCCAGCCTCCGAGCTCGAAGTGGTGGTGGATGGGCGCCATGCGGAAGATGCGCCGCTTGAAGATCCGGAAGCTGCCGACCTGCAGGATCACCGACAGGGACTCGGCCACGTACAGGGCGCCGAAGACGGGCAGCAGGAGCTGCACGTTGAGCGTGAGGACGAGCGCGGCCACCCCGGCGCCGATGGCGAGGGCACCTGTGTCCCCCATGAATATGCGGGCGGGCGCCGCGTTCCACCACAGGAACCCGGCGCAGGCGCCCATCATGGCGGCGGCCACCACGGCCAGGTCGAGGGCGTGGTTGATCTGGTACGTGTCGAAGTGGCGCAGGGCCCAGAAGCCCACGACGACCAGGAAGGAGAAGGCGAAGATGGCCGACCCGGCCGCGAGGCCGTCGAGGCCGTCGCTCAGGTTGACCCCGTTCGTCGTGGCATAGATCAGCAGCACGGCCCACACGCACCAGCCGACGTCGCCCAGCTCCCAGCCCGGGGTGTTCCAACGCGTGAACGACAGCGTGGTCTCCACGTCGGTCCAGAGCACGGTGGCCACCGAGAAGGCGACGGCTACCACGAGCAGGCCGGCCGTCTTGGCCCGCTTGCTCAAGCCGAGGTTGCGCTCGTCGCGGACCTTGATCCAGTCGTCGAGGAGACCGACGAGCCCCGCGCCCACGATGCAGGACATCACGAGCACGCCCGTCCGCGTGAAGACGAGGCCGCTGCGCACGTGGGCGGCCAGGTACCCGACGACGCAGGCGCCCACGATGGCGAGGCCGCCCATGGGGGGCGTACCGGCCTTGATCGTGTGCCCCTCGGGCACGTCCTCGTGGATGGGCTGCCCCACGTTCCGGGCCACCAGCCAGTCGATGAGCAGCTTCGTGCCCACGATCGACGCGAGGCCCGCCAAGCCCGCGGCGAGGAGGAGGGCTACCACCCGCGACCGTCCCGCCGGGCCCGCAGGGCCTGCCGGGCGACCTCGCGGTCGTCGAACGGCACGGTGCGCTCTCCCACGATCTGCACGGCCTCATGTCCCTTTCCCGCGAGCACCACGACATCGCCCCGGACAGCATCGCCGATGGCGAGGGCTATCGCGGTCGTCCGGTCCGGCTCGACCGTCGTGGTCGACTGGTCGCGCGATGCCGCCTCGGATGGCCTCGATGATGGCCAGCGGATCCTCGTTCCTGGGGTTGTCCGAGGTGAGGAAGACACGGTCGGC
Organism: uncultured Microthrixaceae bacterium; assembly: GCA_963846555.1. Lineage (GTDB taxonomy): Bacteria > Actinomycetota > Acidimicrobiia > Acidimicrobiales > VFJN01 > VFJN01. The sequence goes on along the minus strand of CAWJWI010000004.1, from coordinate 1,549,789 downwards.
CAGGCGGGCCGCCACCTCCCCCATCTCGGGTCGCTTGCTCGGGTCACGGTCGCCGCCCGCGCCGACGACGAGGATGACTCGTCCGCCGTCCGCCGCGTCGCGTGCCGCCTCGAGCGCCCCGGCCAGGGCTCCGGGCTTGTGGGCGAAGTCGACGAGCACCGCGAACGGTTGCCCTTCGTCGACGGGTTCGAACCTCCCCGGCACGGGAGACGCCGAGCGGAGCCCGGCGGCCACGGTCTCCGGATCGACGCCGAGGTGAGCCGCTGCGGTGGCCGCGGCGAGCGCGTTGCTGACGTTGAACCGTCCGCCCAGAGGGAGCTCGATGTCGACCCCTCGCCATCGGAACCGGCTCGTCGTCGAGCCCACCACCAGATCGACGGCGTCCTCGAGCGAGTAGCCCGCCGTCGGGATCAAGCCGCGCCCGGCGAGAGCGCGGCCGCGCTCGTCGTCGAGGTTCACGACCGCGGCGTCTGAGTAGCCCGGCGTGAAGAGCTGGGCCTTGGCCTCGAAGTAGTCGTCGAGGTCGCGGTGGAAGTCGAGGTGGTCGTGGGACAGGTTGGTGAAGACGGCCACGGCGAAGCGGGTGGCCCGAACCCGGCCCAGCGCCAGAGCGTGGGACGAGACCTCCATGGCGATCGCGGCCCGACCGGCATCTCGCTCCCCGGCCAAGAGGGCCTGCAGCTCAGGAGCCTCAGGCGTGGTGCGAGGTCCGGTCAGCGTTCCGATGACCGCGGTGGGCCATCCGGCGGCCTCGGTCACGGCGCCCAGGAGGTGGGTGGTGGTGGTCTTGCCCGCTGGTGCCCGTGACGCCCACGACCCGCATGGCAGTGGACGGATGGTCCCAGAAGGCAGCGGCCACCGGACCCAGTGCGGCCCGGACCGACGGCACCCGCAGCTCGGGAACGCCTGCACCGACGGCGCGCTCCACCAGCAGCGCGGTGGCCCCTGCGGCCACCGCGTCGGCTGCCAGGTCGTGGCCGTCGACGTGGGAGCCGGGGACGCAGCAGAAGAGGGCACCGGGGCGGACGGCGCGGGTGTCGTGGACCACGGTGTTGACCTCGACCTCGCCCGCCCCCTCGGGAACGAGCATCGGCGCCTCGTCAGAGACGCGGTCGAGCAGGGCGTCGAGCCGCACGGGTCACCGGCCCGTCGTCGACGTGGTCGCTGGTGGCCGTGTCGTCGACGTCGAGGTGGTGGAGGTGGCCGGTGCGGCCCGGCGCCTCTCGGGCTCTCGGCCCGCGCTCGGGTCGGCGGCCACGGCCTCGGCGAGGGCCGTGTCCGGCGCAGGTCCGCGGGTGACGAGCGGCGGCGGGATGCGGAAGAGGCGCAGCCCGTACTGAGCCAGGTCAGCGAAGACCGGCGCGGCGACGGTGCCACCGAAGATGTCTCCCGAGGGCTCGTCGATCACGACGATGATCGACAGCTCAGGGCGCTCGGCGGGCACGAACCCGGCGAAGGTGGCGACGTAGTGGTAGCCAGATGCGTCCTCGTAGCCCCCCGTGGCGAGGGGCTTGCGGGCCGTGCCGGTCTTGCCGGCCACCGTGTAGCCGGTGATCCCGCCTCGGGTGCCGGTGCCCTCTGCGACCACGTTGGCCAGCATGTCGCGCATGCGGGCGGCGGTGGCCTCGGACACGACCCGTCGGGGCTCACCGGCGTCGACGGCGTGGCTGGTGCCGCTGCGGTCCACTGTCTCGAGCACGAGCTTCGGGGGCACGTAGACGCCGTCGTTGGCGAGCACGTTGTAGGCCTGGAGCATCTGGAGCGCGGTCACGGCGATGCCCTGCCCGATGGGGATGGATCCCATCGACGTGCCGTTGTAGTCCTCGGGTTCGAGGAGGATGCCAGCCGCCTCGTTGGGGAAGCCGAGCGCGGTCTTCGTGCCGAACCCGAACTTGCGGAGGTAGCCGTCGAAGCGCTTCTTCCCCAGCATGTCGGCGAGCATGATCGTGCCCACGTTCGAGGACTCGGTGAGGATGCGGGTGACGGAGTAGCTCTCGGTCGGGTGCGGGTCGTGGTCTGTGTAGAGGTGGTCGCTGACCTGCCGGTGGTCGGGCACGACGAGCTCTGTGGAGGGAGACACGAGCCCCTCCTCCATGGCCGCTGCCACGGTGATCACCTTGTTGACCGACCCCGGCTCGAACACGGCGGTGGCCGCCATGTTGTTGCCGATGGCCACGAGCTCTCCGGTGTCCGGGTCGGTGCCGAGGTTGGCCAGGGCCAGGATCTCTCCGGTGCCGGGACGGGACACGATGGCGATGCCGCCCTTGGCCCCCTTGGCCTGGATCTGGGCGCCGAGCGCGCGCTCGGTCTCGTACTGCATCGAGCGGTCGAGGGAGAGGACGAGGTCGTCGCCCCGGTGGGCCGGCTCCAGCTCGCGCTCGCCGCCGGGGATCGTGCGGCCGTCGGGGTCCTTCTCGATGATGAGCTCGCCGGGGTCACCAGTGAGCAGCTCGTCGAACTGGAGCTCGAGACCGGAGAGCCCCTCGTTGTCGATGCCCACCTCGCCGAGCACGGACCGGCCGAGCTCGCCCGCCGGCTTGAAGCGCTCCGGCTCGTCGAGGAAGAACAGGCCGGGCAGCTCGAGGTCCTCGATGGCCGAGGCCACCTCGTCGTCGACGCGCCGGGCGACGTAGGTGAACTTGGCGTCGCGGCCGAGCCGCGTGGCCAGGGCCAGGGTGCCGTCCGCGTCGAGGCCGAGGAGCGGGGTGAGGGCCTGAGCAGCGGCGGTCGGGTCCTCGACGAGCCGAGGGTCGGCCCAGACCGTGCGCTGCGGGATGCTGACGGCGAGGTCGTTCCCGTTGCGATCGAAGATCGAGCCTCGATCCGCGGGGAGGTCGATCTCCTGGAAGCGCTGCGAGACACCGAAGGCCGCGTACTCCTGGCCCCCGACGACCTGCACGTCGACGAGGCGGACGACGATGGCGCCGAAGCCCACGAGGAGCACGACGAGGGTGGCCGCCAGCCGCAAGCGCGGTCGGCCGCCGCGCCGACGCCCCGAGGAAGGGCGGACCGGGGTCGGCTGCCGACGGGGGCGGGCGGTCTGCGGTCGGCGGTCCGGCGCGATCCCGCCCCGCGAGCGGGGGGCGGGGCGGGGGTCGGCCGGGCGACGCCGGCGAGGCGGGGCCCGGTGGGGCCCGACGGGTGTCATGGGGCGGTGGTCTCGAGCAGCGGCTTCATGGCTGCCCATGTGCTGTCCGATCCGGCCACCGTCTCGGCGCCAGCCGGTTCGTCCGACGACGAGGCGGCGGGCTCCGCGGGCCGGGGGTCGGCTGCACCCGGCTGGAGGTAGACGAGGTCCTGGGGGGCCACCATGCCGAGCGCCTCGGCGGCCGAGACCACGCGGGCGGGCGACTCCATCTCGGCCACCTCGGTCCGCAGCTCCTGGTAGCGCGCCTGCTCGGTGGTGAGCTGGGCGTCGAGGCCGTCGAGCCGGATCTGGCCTTGCACCAGCACGGTGTGCGCTATGGCCACGAGGAACAGGGTGACGAACAGGCCCACCGTGAGGAGCACGCCCGTGGCAGGGGTGAGGCGGCGGCGGACGCGGGCCGTGGCCGGCACGACCCGGAGGTGACGGGGCCGGACCTCGGGGGCCGGGAGGGGCATGGGCCGCGGGCTGGGGCGCCGGACCGGGGCCGCTGCGCTGAGCGGGGCTTCGACGATGCTCACTGGTTGTCTTCCGGGGTCGGGGGCGGGTCGAGCTTCTCGGCGGCCCGGAGGCGGGCGCTCGAGGCCCTGGGGTTGTCGGTGGACTCCGCCAGCGACGGCTTCCACGATCCGGCCTTGAGGAGCCGGATCGTGGGGTGGACGCCGCTGGGCGGAGGTAGGTGCGAGGGCCCGGTCCAGCCGCCGGTGGCGGCATGGCGGAGACGGGCCTTCACGATGCGGTCCTCGCCGGAGTGGTACGACAGCACTGCGCAGCGCCCCCCGGGGGCGAGCACGTCGAGGGCGCTGTCGATCGCCCCGGGAAGGATGTCGAGCTCGGCGTTCACGGCGATGCGGATCGCCTGGAACGTGCGCTTGGCGGGATGGCCGCCCGTGCGGCGGGCCGGTGCGGGGATGGCGTCGCGCGACGATCTCGGCCAGCTCGGTGGTGGTGGCGACCGGGCGAGCGGCGACCACGGCCTTGGCGATGCGCCGGGCGAAGCGCTCGTCTCCATAGACGTGGAGGATCTCGGCCAGCTGGGCCTCGTCGGTGTCGTTGACGACATCGGCGGCGGAGCCGGCCTGCGCCTGGTCCATGCGCATGTCGAGGGGCGCCTCGTGCCGATAGCTGAAGCCGCGCTCGGCTCGATCGAGCTGGGGGAGCTCACCCCCAGGTCGAAGAGCACTCCGCTCACCGGTGTCGTCCTCAGCTGCTGCACGGTGTGGTCCAAGGCGTCGAACCGGACGTGGTGGAGGCGGACTCGGTCTCCGAAGGGTCGGAGCCGTTCGGCCGCAGCCTCGAGGGCTTGGGTGTCCTGATCGAGGCCCAGCACCCGGAGGTGCGGGTGGTGCTCGAGCAGGGCGCTGGCGTGTCCCGCACCACCGACGGTGGCATCGACCACCCATCCGGGTGGCACCGGGGCGAACAGCTCGACGATCCGCTCCAGGAGCACCGGCTGGTGCCGGAACCCGTCGCGCCCGCCTGACCCGGCGTCGCTCACCTGCAGCCCCCCGGAGAGCTGGCGCTCGCCGGGATGTCTCCCCGGTACGAGCTCGATGGGAAGCGGGCGGAGAAGGGGCCTTCCATCGCGCTGCCCGGGGGGCTGGAGGGGAGCGACGCCCCTCGCACGTCTTCGGTTGTCGTCTCGCTCCTCTCTCGTGGGTGGGTGGGATCGATCAACGGGGGACGGCCGAGGGGGCCGAGTCCGTGGTTCGGGGGGTGCGCCGACCGGTGATCCCGTACTGGCGCACCTTCTTCTTGACGGCCGTGTCGCCGCGCTCGGCCTTGGCCAGCCATGCGGCTCGGTCCCAGATCTCCGCGCGGCGGATCAGGCCCTTGATGACCACCTCCGAGCCGAGGTGGGCGTAGTCGCGCAGCGTGGAGTTGATGACGATGCGACCCTGCTGGTCGGGGGTGATCTCGACCGCGTCGCCCACGAACTGGCGCATGGCGTCGAGGGCCTCTTCCCGGTCGTCGTCGCTCTCGGCGTCCTCGACGGCGTCCTCGAAGACGGCCGCCACGTCGAGGAAGCCCTGGTGGGTCCACAGCCCGAGGCAGCCGTCGAGCTTGGCGATGACACCGGTCTCGCCGAGGTTGGCCCGGATCTTGGCCGGCAGGACCATGCGGCCCTTCTCGTCGAGCCCGTGCTCGTGGGTCCCGATGAAGGTGCCGTCTGCCATGTCGCTGCCTTGGTGGTGTCGTCGGGACAGCGGCGCCCAGGACCCCCTCCTGGCCTCCGCTGGCTGCCAACCTATGCCTTCGACCCTCCATGGTCAACCATCTCCTGCCATTGACCTCCTCAGGCTGCCTCGCGACGGCGCGTCAGTGCCATCGGACCCCAGGTCCACCCCCAGGTGAGGTTGGGGGCACCAAGGTCCCCCACAGGGACCGCCGTGCCCCCAACCCCGACCTGGCCACAGGTTCGGGGCACCACGGTCCCCCGCAGGCACCGCCATGCCCCCAACCTCGGTCTGGGTTGTTGGCTGTTGGGGACGGGCGGCTACGGGAGGTTGCGCAGGAAGGCGGCGAGAAGGTCGTCGAGCGGCGCGTCCACGCCCGCGGCGGCGCCCGCCAGGTCGGCGGCGGCCCGCTCGCGATCAGCCGGTGACAGCGCCAGCAGCAGCACCAGGTCCGTCGGCTCCCAGCGGGCCAGTGCGGCGCACTGGAAGCGGGCCGCGGCGCGGGTGCGACGCTGGGAGATGCCCACGAGCTTGGCCCCTCGGGCGTCGGTCACCTCGCCCGGACCCAGGCCGGCGAAGCAGACGAGCTCCGACCACTCGGGCCGCCGCATCGCGCCGCGGTGCACGTTCGCGGCCACGTCGACCTCGGCCAGGGCTGCTGCCCATGCCGCGCCCAGCCAGTGCGATGCCCGACCTACGTCGTCGTCCCACAGGTCGTCGCCCACCGGGAGGATCACGTCGAGCCAGAGCAGGTCGCCGGGCCCGACGAGCACTGCTCCTCCCCCGCTGCGCCGACGCACCACCTCGGCGCCGGCCTCGGCGCACGCGGCGTGGTCGACGACGTCGTCGCGCTGGGCGCTGCCCAGCACGAGCGCCGGACCGGTCGGCTCGCACACCCACACGGCCCTGCCCGCCGGCTCGGGCAGGGCCCGCTCGTGAAAGGTGCGGGCCGACTCGCGCCGCCGCACGACCTCCCAAGCCGGCACTAGGCCGACAGGGTGGCGGGGTGGAGGTAGGGCTCCCAGTGCTCGGGCACGGCGCCCACGGCGACGATCACCCAGGTGAGCTCACGGGGTGCGCGCGGGCCGACGCCGGAGCTCCATGGCGGTCGTCGTGCGAGCAGTCGGTCGCCCTTGCGCACGTTGCACGGGCGGCACGCGGCCACCACGTTCTCCCACGCGTGCTCGCCCCCCTTGCTGCGGGGCACCACGTGGTCGATGCTCTCGGCCGCGGCGCCGCAGTACTGGCAGCGGTGGCCGTCGCGGGCGAAGATCCCGCGCCGGTTGAGCGGGGCCCGGCGCCGGTACGGCACCTTCACGAACGTGCGCAGCCGGATGACCGACGGGACGGGCACCGCGAGGTGCTCGGAGTGCAGGGCCTCGCCCGTGTCGTGGAGCACCTCCGCCTTGTGGGCGAGGACGAGCACGACGGCTCGGCGGCTGGGCACCACGCACAGCGGCTCGTAGGTGGCGTTGAGCACGAGTGCGCGCGACATCGCCGGAACGCTACCCGGCCGGTGCCCGCTGGGCTGCAGTTCGCGCCCGTAGAGGCAGCCGGTCAGGCGCCAGCGACGCCCGGAGCCGGCATCTACGCAGGGAAGTCTCGACACCACCGCAGGTACGTGACGAGATCCTCCGGGCGGGGTTGCTGGTCGCCGGCGCCGCCGTAGGCCGTCTCCAGCCGGAAGCGCAGGTACGTCCGGGTCGGGCAGGGGCAGGAACGGCGGGCGGCGCCACCACCCGCGGCCAGCCAGGCGGAGGGCCTGGCGCAGCGCCGGTGGCCACAGAGACGGGATGGGGCAGGACGGCAACGATGGCCCGCACCGCCCAGGTCGCAGCTCAGGAGCGAGCGGCCTGGTCGTCGCGCCAGGACACCGGCGTGGAGCCCCGCGGCTCCTTCGGGAGGCCGAGCACCATCTCGCCGAGGATGTTGCGCTGGATCTCGCTGGAGCCGGCGTAGATCGTGCCGGCCCGGGCGTTGAAGAACGTGCCGACCCAGCTGGCGCTGTCGTTGGGCGCACCCGGGTCGTCGGTCTGGAACGACGACGCGGGCCACCGACCGCTCGGTGCCATCGCCTCGGGCGCCGAGGATGTCGACGGCCAGCTCGGTCACGCTCGCGGTGGTACTCGCTCCAGTAGAGCTTGAAGATGCCCGACTCCGGGCCGGGCTGGTGGCCGCGCGAGGAACTGGTGAGCGACCGCAGCCCGAGGTAGCGCATGACCTCGACCTTCGTGTGGGCACCAGGCCAGGCGCTGGCGGATCTGGGCGTCGTCGGTGGCTCCCCGCTCGCGTGGCCAGGGCCACGAGCCGGTCGAGCTCGGTGCGGAACATCAGCGGGAACGTGGCGGCCGCCTCGCCCCGCTCGTAGCCGAGCAGCGTCATGGCCACGGCCCACCCGCCGTTGACCTCGCCGATGACGTTCTCCTTCGGGACAGCGGGCGTCGGTGAAGAAGACCTCGTTGAACTCCGAGTCGCCCGACATCATCTTGATCGGTCGCACCTCGACGCCGGGCTGGTCCATCGGGCAGAGCAGGAACGTGATGCCCTTGTGCTTCGGCGCGTCGGGGTCGGTGCGGGTCAGCACGAAGATCCAGTTGGCCAGGTGGCCGGCCGAGGTCCAGATCTTCTGACCGTTGATGACCCACTCGTCGCCGTCGAGGGTCGGCCCGGCAGCCGAGGTTCCCGAGGTCGGAGCCGGCGTTGGGCTCGGAGTAGCCCTGGCACCAGATGTCCTCGCCGCGAGAGGATCCGGGGGAGGAAGTGGCGCTTCTGCTCCTCGGTGCCCCACTGGAGGATCGTGTTGCCGACCATCTGGATCGAGAACACGTCGTTCGTCCCGCCGGTGGGCACGCCGGCCCGGGCGAACTCCTCGGCCAGGATCACCTGCTCGAGGGCGGTCAGGCCCGGGCCGCCGTACTCCGTGGGCCACGACGAGGCCAGGTAGCCGTGCTCGGCCAGGGTGGCCCGCCACGTGTCGATGAACGCGGCGGACCTGCGTCGTGGGCGCAGGGCGCCGATGCCCGTGCCAGTCGGCGGGCAGGTGCTCGGCGAGGAAGGCCTGCACCTTCTCCCGGTACGACGTCGGCTTCGGGCGGGTAGGTCGGGTCCATCGCCGCCGACGGTAGTCCTGCGCCTCAGGCCGACGCCGACGTCGATGCCGCGGGCCCGCCAGGCCACGCGCGGCCGCCCCGACCAGCGGCCCGTCGTCGCCCAGGCCGGCGGGCACGATGCGGGCGCCCGACGAGAAGCTCGAGGCGAGCCGAGCGCTCGAGCTCGGCCGGTGGCGGCGGCGAAGAACGGCGTCGCCGAAGCCGAGCGCCACCGAGCCGGCGACCACCGCCAGGCGCAGGTCGAGCAGGTTGGCGACCGATGCCACGGCCCGGCCCGACGAGCCGGCCGGCCCGCTCGCGCTCCTCGAGCGGGGCCTCGGCAGGCGGCGCGCCCCGTGCGGGCCGCGATCGCCGTGCCCGACGCCTCGGCCTCGAGGCACCCGCGAGCCCCGCACGCGCACGCCCGGCCCTCGGGCTCGACGATGACGTGGCCGATGTGGCCGGCGTTGCCGTCGGCGCCGTCGAGCAGGCGGCCGTCGAGCACGATGCCCACCGCCGACGCCGGTCGACACGACCATGGCGAGGAAGTCCCGCTCGCCCGCGCGCCGCGCCCACCCACCCCTCGCCCAGGGCCAGGGCCTTGGCGTCGTTGTCGACGGTGACGGGCAGGCCGAGCTCGCCTCGCAGTCGGGCCGGCAGCGGGAAGTCCCGCCAGGCAGGGATGTTCAGCGGCGACACGTCGCGCCCCGCCGGCCGTCATCGGGCCGCCGCACCCCACGCCGCACGGCGACCTCGTCGCCCGTGCGCACCTCGTCCGACCACGGCGAGCAGAGCCGCGAGCAGCGTCCTCGGCGGCGCCATCGGTCGGGGTGGCGTCGGGCCGCCCGAGCGAGCAGGGTCGCCGTCGACAGCCACCCGTGCCGGCGGCCAGCTTCGTGCCGCCGATGTCGACGGCCAGAACGGTCGCCATCGGCGGCCGGAACCTACTCAGGTGGGCGCGGCGTCACACGGGTGGTGGAGCGGCCTAGCCTTGCCAGGCCGCGCAACGACGCTGAGGAGCGCACCTGGTGGCCACGAGGCAGCAGACCCCCGCTCGACGGAGCGACCTTCGCCGACCGCTACGGCGACGTCGTCGCCAACATCGAGCAGGTGATCCAGGGCAAGCCCGACGTGATCGAGCTCGTGCTGCTGTGCCTGGTCTCGGAGGGCCACCTGCTCATCGAGGACGTGCCGGGCGTCGGGCAAGACGAGCCTGGCCAAGGCCCTGGCCGCATCGATCGACGGCGACCTTCGGGCGCCTGCAGTTCACGCCCGACCTGCTGCCGACCGACGTGGTGGGCCTGACGGTGTGGAACCGGAACACCAGCGAGTTCGAGTTCCGCCCCGGTCCGGTCTTCAGCAACATCGTGCTCGCCGACGAGATCAACCGGGCCTCGCCCAAGACGCAGTCCGCCCTGCTCGAGGCGATGGCCGAGGCACAGGTCACCGTCGACGGCACCACGTACCACCTGGCCAACCCGTTCATGGTGATCGCCACGCAGAACCCGATCGAGCACGAGGGCACCTATCCCCTGCCCGAGTCGCAGCTCGACCGGTTCCTGATGCGCGTGTCGGTCGGGCTACCCGTCACCTGAGCCGAGCTGCAGATCCTCGACACGCACGGCGACCACGACGCCCTCGACGACATCGGTCCGGTCGTCACGGCCGCGCGAGATCGAGCGGCTGGCCACCGCGGCCGCGCGGCGGTCCACGTGGCCCCCGCCCTGAAGGCGCTACCTCGTCGACCTGGCCGAAGCGTCCCGCCGTCACCCGCACCTGGCCCTCGGCATGTCGCCTCGAGCCACGCTCGCCCTCCAGCGCGTGGCCCGGGCGCGGGCCGCGGCCCAGGGCCGCAGCTACGTGATGCCCGACGACCTCAAGGCACTGGCCGAGCCGGTGCTCGCCCATCGCCTGCTCGTGACCCCCGAGGCCCAGCTCCAGGGCATCACCGCCGGCCGACGCGCTGGACGAGGTCCTGCGGGCCGTGCCCGTCCCGGCCGGCAAGCCCCGCTAGCCCGTGGCGGGGCGCTGATGCTCACCCGCCAGGGCTGGCTCGTCGCCCTCGGCGCCGTCGTGCTCCTCGCTCGCGGGTCGCCTGTTCGGGCTCTCCGAGCTGTTCGCGCTCGGCCTGGTCGTGCGCGGTGCTGCTCGTGACGCTCGTGCTCGCGGTCGGGGCGTCGCGCCTCGAGCTCGAGGTGGGCGAGGGCCGTGCACCCCGCCCGCGTCCACGTCGGCACCCCGACCCGGGTCGAGCTCACGATGCGCAACCGCCGGGCCGCCCGCACCCCGGTGCTCGCGCCTCCTCGACCCCGTCTCCGGCACCCGCGGCGCAGACCTGCTCGTGTCGCCGCTGGGCCGAGCGGAGCGCACCGTCGCCGCCTACCGCCTGCCCACCGATCGTCGCGGCCTCATCGCAGGTCGGGCCGCTCGAGGTGGTGATCGGCGATCCGTTCGGGCTCACGACCGTGGCCACGGTCGCCGCCCCGGCCGTCGAGGTCACCGTCTACCCGCACATCGACCAGATCGAGCCGCTGCCCTACACGACCGGGCACGACCCGCTCGCCGGCGCTCGCCAGCCCAACTCGCTGGGCCGAACCGGAGAGGACTTCTACGCCCTGCGGCCCTACGTGGTCGGCGACGACCTGCGCCGCATCCACTGGCCCTCCTCGGCCCGCCACGACGAGCTGCTCGTCCGCCAGAACGAGCTCCCCTGGCAGGGTCGCACCACCGTTCTGCTCGACGTGCGCAAGTCGGCCCACTCAGGCGACTCGCTCGAGGTGGCCGTGTCGGCGGCAGCCAGCATCGTGGCTGCGACGGCACGCCGACACGACCTCATCCGCCTCGTCACGACGGCCGGCTCCGACTCCGACTTCGCGCCCGGCTCGGACCACGTCGAGGCGATCATGGAGCACCTCGCCGTGGTGCCCGCCGCGCCGGGGGCAGCCTGCGCCGGTCAGTCGAGCTGCTGAACCGCCACTCGAGCGGTGGATCCCTCGTCGTGCTCCTGGCCGAGGTCAGCCCGGAGGACCTGAAGGCGGCCAGCGGCCTCCGGCCTCGCTACGGGTCGCTCACGATCGTCCAGATCGACCGGTCGGCGTGGGACCCGAGCGCCCCGATCGGTGACGAGCCCAGGCGGTCCGGTCCTGCGCGTGACCCGGGACGCTCCGTTCGTCACGGCTTGGAAGCAGGTGGCCCGCAGCTCGGGCCGCGGCGTCTCGAACCGGGTCGGAGCCATCCGGTGAGGCGCGACCACTCCCTCGTCACCGCGGCGGAGATCGCCCTCGCCGCCGTCACGCTGTCGGCGGTGCTCGGTATGAGCCGCCTCTTCGAGGGCTCGAGCTGGCTTCTGCCGCTCGTCGTCAACTCCGTCGCAGCCCACATCACCGTGACCATCTGCCGGCGGCGCGGCCTGGCCCTCTCAGTGACGGCCGCGGTCATGGTCGCCGGAGCGGCGTGCGTGGCGACATGGACGTCCTACTGGTCGACAACGGTCCTTGGCGTCCCGACCGGCGAGACGTGGGCGACGATGTCGGACGATCTGAGCGCGGCTTGGACGCTCTACCAAGACGTCATCGCCCCGGCACCCGTCGAGACCGGCTTCGTGCTGGCCAGCGCGGTGGCCCTCTGGTGCGTGGCCTACGTGGCCGACTGGGCCGCCTTCCGCCTCTGGGTTCCCTTCGAGGCCACGCTGCCGGCGGGAACCCTCTTCCTCTTCACCGCCCTGCTCGGCACGCCCCGGGGCCGGAGCTGGGCCGTCGGCATCTATGCCGCCTCGCTGCTCGGCTTCTTGCTCCTGCACCGCCTGGCCCGCCAGGACGGAACGAGCCACTGGGTGGCTGAGCGACGCGAGCAGGGTCACCGCTCGCTCCTGACCGTTGGCGCCGCCTTGGCCGCGCTGGCCGTGGTCACCGGCGTGGTCTTCGGCCCCGCCCTGCCCGGGGCCGGCTCCCCCGGCGTGCTCGACCCGCGGTCGCTGCGCGAAGGCGACGACTCCCGGGTGACGATCAGCCCCCTCGTCGACATCAGGTCGCGAATCGTGAACCAGGCCGACGTCGAGGTCTTCGGGGTCCGATCTCCGGAGCCCGCCTACTGGCGGCTGACCTCCCTGGAGGAGTTCGACGGCCGCATCTGGTCCTCCAGCGGCAGCTACAGCGAGGCCGACGGCGCCCTTCCCACCGCCCTCTCCGCTCCGATCGCCTCCTCCACCTTCACCCAGGCCTTCGACATCCGCGCCCTGTCCGCCATCTGGCTCCCGAGCGCCTACGAACCCCGCACGCTCGAGGCGGAGGGCGTCGAGGTCCTGTACGACGAGGAGTCGGCCACGCTCATCGTCGACAGGGGCATCGACTCGAGCGATGGCATCTCCTACAGCGTGTCCTCCGCCGCGCCGCGGCTCACGCGCAGACGCGCTGGCGGGCGCAGGCGGCGACGTGCCCGGCGACATCAGCGACACCTACCTCGACCTGCCCGAGGACTTCAGCCCGCGGGTGCGCGAGCTGGCTGCGCAGCTCACCGCCGGCGCCGACACCCCGTACGCGCAGGCCCTCGCCCTGCAAGACCACCTCCGGACCTTCGTCTACGACCTGAGCGTGAGCGCCGGCCACAGCTCGAACGTGCTGGAGAGCTTCCTGTTCGACGTGCAGCGGGGCTACTGCGAGCAGTTCGCCGGTTCGTTCGCGGCGATGGCCCGAGCGATCGGCCTGCCCGCCCGAGTCGCCGTCGGCTTCACGACCGGCGTCGCTGAGGACCCGGCCAACCCGGACCTCTACACGGTGCGCGGCGAGCACGCCCACGCCTGGCCCGAGGTGTTCCTCGCCGGTGCCGGCTGGGTGAGCTTCGAGCCAACTCCCGGCCGGGGCCAGCCGTTCGCCGAGAGCTACACGGGCGTGCCGTTCGCCCAGGCCACCGCGGGCCAGCCCGGGGGCAGCGACGTAGGCACCCCCACGACGGCAGACGCCACGATCCCCACCCTCCCCACGACCTCACCGTCCTTCCGCGACCCCGAGGTCGCCGGCACCCGGAAGCGGGGCTGGCGAGGGGACTGGAGAGAAGGAGCCGTCCCTCCTGACCAGGTTCCTCCTGCGGCCGGCTGCCCGGGTCCTCCCCATCGTGGCGCTGGTCCTGCTCGCCTACATGCTCCTCTTCCCCCTCGCCATCCTCGTGCACCGCCACCTGCGTCGACGTCGGGTCGACGGGCCGGAGGACCGGATCGCGCTGGCCTGGACCGAAGCCGTCGAGGAGGCCGCCCTGGTCGGCTTCACCGAGGTGCGCAGCGACACCTTCGACGAGCGAGCCCGACGCCTCTCGGCCGCAGTGCCCGGCGAGACCGTGGCCGACGACGCCCTGTGCCTGACCCGGCAGCTGGAGGAGGCGACCTACTCTCCTCACGGGGCCGACGAGCTCTCAGCCGAGCTGGCCGAGGAGGCAGCAGTCGCCATTGGTGCCGCGGCCCGGGCTGCCGCCACCCGACCCGACCGCATCCGGCGCTGGCTCGACCCGCGACCGGTCGCCCGCACTTGGCGCACGGAGCGGGCCCTGCGCCAGCGGCGCATCACCACGACCGTGCGCGGCGACCTCGAAGCCGAGCGCCAGCTGGTGGGCTCGGCCGACCGGGACTGAGCGGCCGCGGCTACTGGTCGTCGTCGGCGCGGCGAAAGCGGTCGCGCATCTTGCCCTTGGCTCCGCCCAGGGCATCGCGCAGGCCGGTGGCCTTCATCGAGCCGGTGATCTGCTCGAGCCCTGCCTTGCCCAGCTTGCGCAGGTTGCGCTCGAAGTAGAGGGCGCAGGCCAGCATGAGGAGAAAGCCGCCGAAGGCCAGGAGGTAGCTGGTGGAGAGCGTGGCCACGAGGAACACGACGCCGACGACGAACCCGAAGCCCGACCACTTCATGCGCCGGACGGTGTGGGTGAAGAGCGTGGTCTCACCGACGCCACGGGCGAACTCAGGGTCGTCCGCGTAGAACTGCTGGGCGATCTCGCTGAGGATGCGTTCTTCGTCTTCGGAAAGCGGCACGGAGCCTTCCCCTCTGCCCTGGAACGGGGCCATCTTCCCACAGCCCCTCCCGGGGAACAACGCGAGGGCGCCGGTTCAGCGGCCCTTGATGTCCGTCGGCCCCCACTGCTGATCGCCGCGCCGCTTGACCCGGATGCCCTCGGGGCCGGCGAGCGAGGCAGGCACGATGGCACTCGACCCGAAGCGGGCCCGAATGGCGTCGATGGCCCCGGTGGCGTCGTCCCACGAGGGGGCCTCGATGTCGTCCAGGCTCAGCTGACGGGCCGCGCCGTCGGCCAGCTGGCTGACGTGGATGCCGAGCAGCCGCACCCCCGACGTGGGGTCGACCCGACGGAGCAGCTCGGTGGCGGCCCGCACGACGTCGGGACCGGTGTCCACAGCGGACGGGAGGGTCACCGACCGGGTGATCGTGCGGAAGTCGTGGAACCGGACCTTGATCGACACGGTGCGGCCGGCCACGCCGGCCCCCCGCAGGCGGCTGGCGACCGAGTCCCCGAGGCGCACCAGCTCGTGGTGCAGCGCGTCGAAGCTGCGGAGGTCGCGGGCGAAGGTCTCCTCGTGACCGATCGACTTGGGCCGCTGGTCGGGCACGACGTCCCGGTCATCGATGCCGTGAGCCAGGCGCCGGAGGTGGGTGCCGCTGGCCGGCCCGAGGGCCGCGACGATGGAGTGCTCAGCCGTGTCGGCCAGGTCGGCGATGGTGTCGATGCCGAGGCGGTGCAGCTTCTCCAGCGTCTTGGGCCCCACGCCCCAGAGAGCCTGGACGGGCAGCGGGTGCAAGAAGGCCAGCTCCTCCCCCGGGTCCACGACCTTCACGCCGAGGCCTGGTTCGGGACCGTGCCGACCCACCTTGGGCTTGGCTGCCTGCGACGCCAGCTTGGCCACGAACTTCGACGGGGCCACGCCCACCGCGCATGCCAGCCCCTCCTGGTCGAGGATGGTCTGGCGGATGGCTGCCGCGATCGTGGGACCGTCGCCGTGGAGCCGCCGGGAGCCGGTGACGTCGAGGAAGGCCTCGTCGAGCGACAGAGCCTCCACGAGCGGGGTGAACGACCCGAAGATCGTCATGATGGCCTTGCTGACCTCGGCGTAGTGGTCGTGGTCCCCGCCCACGAAGATGGCGTGCGGGCACAGGCGCTGGGCCTGGACCGACGACATGGCGGAGTGCACGCCGAAGACGCGAGCCTCGTAGCTGGCCGCAGCCACCACGCCGCGTGCGCCCGCCGCTCCGACGATGACCGGCTTGCCTCGCAGCTCGGGCCGTCGCCGCTGCTCGACGGACGCGTAGAACGCGTCCATGTCCACGTGCAGGATCGTGCGGCCCGCTGTCACCGGTCCGACCGGGTGACGACCACCTTGTCGGGGGCCGCGCCGGCCACGTGGAAGCCGTAGGGCCGCGGCTGCTCGTGGGACCACTGCTCGGCCAGCCACTCCCCCAGCGGCTCGCACACCCAGGGGTGGCCGCCGGCGACCAGGCCGCTGCAGGCCTCGACTGACACGAAGCGGGCGTCGACCACTATGCCGTCGGGATCATCGATGCGGAGCTCGCCTTCGTAGGCCACGGCGACGTGAGCCTCGACGCGGAGGCTCCAACCCAGGTCGGGGGCCTCGCAGCGCACCTCGTAGACGGGACCGGACCACTCGGTGACCCGCAGGCCCGTCTCCTCCTCGACCTCGCGGGTGAGGCCGGCGAGCAGTGTCTCGCCCTCGTCGATCACGCCCCCCGGCGGAGTCCAGTCGTGGCTGCCGTTGCGGCGCCGGTTCTGCACGAGGAGCACGCCTTCGTCGCTCAGGATGAGCGCCCCTCCGACGACCCAGCTCCGCATGGCCCAATCTTCGCGCGACGGGTGCGACGCTCGTCGGCGCTCAGCGCAGGCGCACCAGCTGCACCTCGTGGTCGCCGCCCTTCTGCAGGACGAGGTCGGCCCGAGAGCGACTGGGGAGGATGTTCTGACGCAGGTTGGGACCGTTGATGGACGCCCAGATCTGCCTGGCAGTGGCCCGCAGCTCGTCGTCGGAGAGGGCGGCGAAGTGGCGGAAGAAGGACGTCTCGTCGTTGAAGGCGGTCTGGCGCAGGGCAAAGAAGCGCTCCACGTACCAGCGCTCGATGTCGGACTCGTTGGCGTCGACGTATATCGAGAAGTCGAACCAGTCCGACACGAAGCGTGCGTCGTCGCCGGCATCGACACCGGTCTGGAGGACGTTGAGGCCCTCCAGGATGACGATGTCGGGTTGGCGCAGCACCTGCTCCTCCCCCTCCACGATGTCGTAGACGACATGCGAGTACACCGGCGCCCGCACCTCGACCTCGCCCCGCTTGACCTCTTCGAGGAACTGGATGAGGCGGCGGACGTCGTAGCTCTCAGGGAAGCCCTTGCGGTCCATGATCCCGCGCTCCTCGAGCACATGGTTCGGGCGGAGGAAGCCGTCGGTGGTCACGAGGTCGACGCGCGGGTGGTCGGGCCAGCGCCCGAGGAGGGCCTGCAGCACGCGGGCCGTCGTGCTCTTCCCGACGGCCACGCTGCCTCCGAGACCGATGATGAACGGCACCCGCTGCTCGGGTCGACCGAGGAAGGTGTCGGTCGTGCGGGCCAGCGCTTGGGTGGCGGCCACCCTCAGGTTCAGCAGGCGAGAGAGCGGGAGGTACACGTCGGTGACCTCGTCGAGGTCGAGCCGCTCGTTCAGGCCTCGCAGGGCGGCCAGATCCTGGGCCGCGAGCGACAGCGGCGTGCTGTCCCGCAGCCTCGCCCACTCGTCGCGGTGGAAGGTCCGGTAGCCGGGCCAGGCCGCGTCCGTCATCGGCGGTCACGCTATGCACCGAGCGCCCACTCGCCCCAACCGACGTCGCCTCCCTACGCTGGGGCAGTCATGGATCGTCCCCCCGAGATCGCCCCCACCGAGTACGCCCCCACCTCCCTCCCATCGACCGGGGCCCGCGTGCTGGCCTTCGTCGCGATCCTCGTCGGCGGCCTGTGCGGCGGACTGATCGGATACGGGTTCACCGACCTCCAGTGCACCGACGACTGCACCGGGCTGGCCGGTGGCATCGGGCTCCTCGGAGCCGTGCTGGGAGCCGCCGGGGTCGGGGTGGTCGCCGTGCTCGCCCTGCGGGCCATGGGCGAGTGGCGCACGGTCCGACACCGCGACGGCAGCTGACCGGCGTTCGAACGAAGGGGCGGGGATGATCGAGCTAGAGCGAGTGGGCGACGTGCGGGTGCTGCACATGCAGGCCGGGGAGAACCGGTTCAACCGCACGAGCGTCGATGCCATCCACGCCGCCCTCGACGAGGTGGCGGCCGCCGAGGGCCCTGTCGCGCTCGTCACCGTCGGCGAGGGCAAGTACTTCTCCAACGGCCTGGACCTCGAGTGGCTGATGGGCGAAGGCTCGTCCGACGCCACCTTCATCGACGACGTGCACACCATGCTGCACCGCGTGCTCCGGCTCGACATGGTCACCGTGGCCGCCATCAACGGCCACGCCTTCGCCGGCGGAGCCATGCTCGCCGCGGCCCACGACGTCTGCGTCATGCGGGAGGACCGCGGCTACTGGTGCCTCCCGGAGGTCGACCTCGGCCTCCCGCTGACCCAGGACATGTACGACGTGCTGGCGGCTCACATCCCGAAGCCAGCGCTCGCTCGGGCCGCGCTGACCGGCGCCCGCTTCGACGGCGCCGAGGCCCTGGCCCTCGGCATGGTCACCGAGCTGGCGTCCGAGGCGGCTGTGCTCGAGCGGGCCGTCGAGCTGGCCGCAGCCCAGGCCGGCAAGGACCGCGCAGTGATCGCCGAGCACAAGCGCCTCCTCTACGGCCCGGCACCCGCAAGGGGCTAGCCGGCAGCGAGGACCGTCGCCGCCAGGGCGGTGCGGTGGTCCTTGGCCCAGGGTGGACCGAGCGTGGCGCGGGGGCCGTGCAGGACGTCGTGGGCCCGGTCCCCCAGGATTGACGACGCCTCGGCCTCCACGGTCTTGGCGTCGTAGCGGTGGACCTCCCACCCCCGCTCGGTCGCCACCTCGGCCAGCACCTGGCAGTACATCACCGAGTCGGCCCGGCTCTCGTGCGGGACTCGCCGCTGGGTCGCGATGTCCTCGGGGAAGCCCGGCGGCCAGGCGCGGACCGACAGCGAGGTGACCGGGTGGGCCAGCGCGATCGTGCCAGGTCGTCGAACGCAGCCGACGTGGCTCGACGCACCGATGCACGGACCTCGCCGACCAGCAGGGCGAGCGCCTCGTCGCTGAGCGGCTCGCCCGACGTGTGCAATGGGTGCGGCGCCGCCCTCGTGGTGGATCGGTGCTGCAGGCAGCTCGGGCTCGATCGAGCTCGATCCGCCGCCGGTCCACGACGCAGTGACCGTCATCGGCCGTGACGGCGACGGCCCACCCGTAGTGGTGAGCGATCCCGACGCGCATGGCGAACGATCCCACGAACCGTGGACGCAAGGCCACCAACTCGAGGCGACGGCCTTCACTCCATCGGCCAGTCGAGCCTGTAGCGATGGGCGAGGCCTAACCGGATGGGTCAGGATCCCCTCCTGATGGAATCGACCCCCTCGGTTGTTCTCCGAGATCTTGTGCCCGCCGATCTTGTCGACGCACGGCGCATCGTCGCGACCGCCTTCGCAGGGGAGGCGTTCGCTGTCGGCATGTTCGGTGAATCGCCACTGGCACGCCTCGTTGGCATGACGAACGAGTACAGCTCGTGGCCCGAGACGTCGAACCCCATCGTCCTGGCCGCCGAGGTCGCCGGACTGCTCATAGGGGTTGGCTCGGCAACACGACCAGGCGAGTGCCACCTGTGCGACGGGTTCGACGAGACCTTGCGACCAGACGCGACACCCGCCGCGCGGATCGAGCACTCGTTCCAGCTGGCTTGTCGCCAAACGCATCTCGACTCGGGCCTCCCGCCGCACGGCCACCTCGCAACCGTGGCCACAGATCCATCAATTCAAGGTGCGGGAGTTGGCCGGCTCGTCGTGGCGGGTCTCCTCGACCGCCTCTGGCAGGCCGACGCCCGATGTGCCGTGCTCGAATGCCTCACGACTCGTGAGTCGTTCTACCGTCATCTCGGATTCGATCGCGTGGTCGAGTTCGATGACCCCGGTGGGCCAGGTCTGCGCTCCGTCCTCATGCGCATCGATCGGTAACCATCAGGCCCGAAGGACGGGATCCCAGAACAACCTCACCTCGTACGCCGCCAGGATCGGGCATCCCGTCGGAACGGAAGAGGGAATGGGAGGTGCAATCGTCGACCTCTCCACCGTCTCGCTAACAGAACCGCGCTTCGGCTGCGATCAGCACGGGCCGATCGGTGGCCCGACGATCCGAGTTCCGAACTCAGCGGCCAGAGCCATCACGTCCTCCTCGTTCATCGGTAGCCCTGCCGCAGCTTCCCGCTTCTGCACTTCGACGAAGAACTGCTCCAAGCCCGCAGGTGAGGTGACCACCAACATCCGTAGGTCCTCGCCGCCTGCCCGTGCGAGCCCATGAGCAGCGCCCCTCGGAACGATCACGAAGTCGCCGGGGCCGAGATCCCTGCGCTCCTCACCCACCACGAACACCCCGCGTCCCTCCAGGACGTAGAACGCCTCCTCCTCGTTGTCGTGCACGTGGAGCGGAGGACCCTCGTCGTCGAGCAAGGTCTCTTCCACCAGCGAGTACGCACCATTGGTGGACTCACCGACGGCCTTGTATCGGTAACGGCTGCCGAGGGCGTTGACCACCTCGCCTTCGCCGTTGAGCACGACAAGCGCCCGAGGGCTGAACGTCATCATGGACCTCCTTCGCTCCACCGACGATGCGATGAGCGGACGCTACGCCGTTTGCCAGCCCCACGAAGTGCCCGAGACTTCGTGCCTCCGCCAGCCTCACCGCCGCGCCAAGGCTGGGTACCCAAGGCCCGTTCTGGGTCACGGGTTCGAGTGGCTACGACTCGAGGGCGCGCCTTCTCCGGCAGAGGATGCGGCTGCACGCGGACCGGCCGCGGGCTGCATCCTCCCAGAAAGCGGTCACGTAGCCACCGAGCTCCGCTCGTAGGGTCGAGGCATGGAGCTGTTCTCGTTGGGTGGTAGGACCGCGCTCGTCACCGGCGCCTCCCGTGGCATCGGCGCCGCCACGGCGCGAGCGCTGGACGCGGCGGGCGCACGGGTCGCCCTGGTCGCCCGGAGCGAGGCCGGCCTCACGGCAGTGGCGGCCGGCCTTGTGCGCGACCCGGTCGTGATCGTCGCCGACCTGGCCGAGGTCGATGCGCCCGCCGCCATCGCCGAGCAGGCGCTTGACGCCCTCGGTTCGGTCGACGTGCTCGTGAACAACGCCGCCGCGGCCGCCCGGCTCGACACCGTCGACACCGACGCCGAGCTCATCGACGGGCTGCACGCCGTCAACGTGCGAGCACCGTTGCTGCTGATCGCTGCCCTCCTGCCGTCGATGCAGGCCAACGGGCGAGGCTCGATCGTCAACCTGTCCTCGGTGTCAGCGCTCGTGGGCACGCCCCGACGGGCCGCCTACGCGGCCTCGAAGGCGGCGCTCGACGGTGCGACGCGCTCGCTCGCCATGGAGCTGGGCCCGGCTGGCATCCGCGTGAACTCAGTCGCGCCGGGGGTCGTCGACACGGCGCTGTGGGCCAAGAACAAGACGGTCCCCGGCGTGGTCGAGACGGTCGAGGACCAGACGCCGCTGCGGCGGTGGGCCACGCCCGAGGACATCGCCGACGTCATCGTGTTCCTCGCCTCGGACGCGGCCCGGTTCGTCACGGGCGAGACGATCTCGGCCGACGGCGGCATGGCCCGGACCCTCGACCTCTACGGCGGCGCCGTCTGACCCCTTCCAACCGAACCGGGGTGCGAAAGGGCCCAGGAACGGGCCCTTTCGCACCCCGATTCGCGGATCGGGCTGCGGGCCGCTACGGGCCGAGGCGGAGGCGGCGGAAGGCCTCGGCGTGGGCCAGCCCGGAGCGGTGGCCCTCCTCGGCCGCCCGCACCTCGAGCAGCTCGGCCACCAGGGCCGGGTCCTCGCCGAGGCGACTGGCGTGGCAGGCCACCGCCGCCACCTTCCGGTCGAGCACGTCGGAGATGTCGATCCAGGCGTCAGCCTCGAGCGTGCCCGAGAGGAGCACGAGCCCGACCTGGTGGGCCGGGCCAGCGTCGGGCACGTAGAGCGGGCTGGCCGCCGGGACGAGCGAGTCGAGCACCGCCCACCCGAGCTGACGGTGATCGCGGTGGTTCACGTAGCTGTTCCCGAAGAACACCGCGGTGGGATCGGGTGCGACGAGAGCCTCCGGACGACGCTCTCGGATGATGGAGGTGATCCGGGCCCGCAGGTCGACGTCGTTGTCGATCTCGCCGTCGGGGTGTCCGAGGTGCTCCACGCTGGCGATGCCCAGGACCTCGGCGGCCCGAGCCACCTCCTCGGCCCGGTGCTCGGCCAGGGCGGCGGGATCGACGTCGGGATCGGCGCTCCCCTTGTCACCGAGGTTGGCGATCACGAGGTGGATGTCCGTGCCCGCCAGGGCCCAGCGGGCCAGCGTGCCCCCGCAGCCCACCTCGGGATCATCGGGGTGAGCGAACACAGCCAGGGCGCGTGCCGGCACGAACGTCTCGATCACCGCAGCGCGTCCCGCATCGCTCGGACCCTACTGGCGCCATCCGGGGGCCCTGTAGCGTCGCCCCGATGGTCGACCCCGTCGAGCTCCGCCGCCTCGCGGAGGACGCGGCCCGCTCAGCCGGGGCCCTCCTGCTGGACGGCCTCGACCAGGTCCGCACCGACGTGCAGACCAAGTCGACCGGCACCGACATGGTCTCGGAGATGGACCGGGCCGCCGAAGCGCTGATCGTCGACGCACTGCTCGGCGCCCGGCCCGACGACGGGATGGTCGGCGAGGAGGGCACAGACCGGACCGGCACCAGCGGCGTGCGCTGGATCGTCGACCCGCTCGACGGCACCACCAGCTACCTCTACGGGCTGCCCGGCTTCGGGGTGTCCATCGCGGCCGAGCACGAGGGTGTGGTGGTGGCCGGCGCCGTGCTCGACGTCGTCCGGGGCGAGCTCTACGCCGCCACCCGAGGCGGCGGGGCGACCCTCGACGGCCGGCCCATCAGGGCTTCGGCGGCCGCCGACCTGGCCACGGCCCTCGTGGCCACCGGGTTCTCCTACGAGTCCGGGCGCCGAGCCCGCCAGGCCGCGGTGCTCGTCGAGGTCTTGCCCCGGATCCGGGACATCAGGCGCTTCGGCGCCGCGGCCGTGGACCTCTGCTACGTGGCGTGCGGCAGGGTGGACGGGTACTACGAGCGGGGGCTGGCCCCGTGGGATCTGGCCGCAGGAGGCCTCATCGCGGCGGAGGCGGGGGCGGTGGTGACGGGCTTCGACGGAGGGCCAGCCGTCGCCGGCGCAGTGGTGGCCGCCGCCCCCGGGATCGCCAAGGCCCTGCTCGACCTGCTGGTCGCGGCCGGTGCCGCTGAGGCCTGAATCGAGGGTTTTGCCACCCCACCTGTCACTTTCGGAGATGGCGTCCATCGCTCACACCGAATGCGGGCGAGTTCTGTAACGGGATTGCAACGGGAACGGCACCGGACCGCCGGTCGGGCAGGCCAGGCTGGATGGCCATGACGCCCGTCGCCGCCCGACGAGCGCCCGTGACCGTTCGCAGCGATGGTGCTGCAGTGGTCCTCGAGCTCTCCTCCGCCCTTGATCCCCTCGTGGGCCGCGTCCTCGTCGACGCGGTGGCATCCGCGGTGGCCACGTCTCCCCAACGGGTCGACATCGATCTGCGATCGATAACGGAGTGGACCGAAGAGGGCGCTCGCTCCCTGGTCCGCTGCCGCGAGCTGTGCCGCGACCTGCCCGACGGGCTGCACTACCGCACCGGTCGAGGCCCAGGTCGCGAGGCTCTGCTGGCCGCCTACGCCTGACCGTCCGCGCCTGCTCCCCGTCCATTCGCCCGGAGTGCGGTCCCATCAGTCATGCTGGGGGAGATGGGAACCCGCATCCTGGCCGTAGAGGACGACGAGCGGATCCGCACCGCCGTCAAGCTCGCGCTCGAGGACGAGGGGTGGACCGTGGCCGAGGCGGCCACCGGTGAGGACGCCCTGACTCAGTTCCAGCAGGAGCCAGCCGACGTCGTCCTGATCGACATCATGCTTCCCGGCATCGACGGCTTCGAGGTGTGCCGGTCCATCCGTCGCAACTCCGACGTGCCGATCGTGATGGTCACGGCCCGGGCCGACACGCACGATGTCGTCGCCGGGCTCGAGGCCGGCGCCGACGACTACCTCACCAAGCCGTTCGCCCCCAAGGAGCTGTCGGCTCGCATCCGGGCCCTGCTGCGACGGGCGCGCACCGCTGACGTCAGCTCCCCGCACCTGCGCTTCGGCGACCTCGAGATCGTTCCCGAGGAGGGAGTCGTTCGTCGCAACGGGCGCGACGTCCATCTCACCAAGACAGAGTTCCGCGTGCTGGTCGAGCTGGCCCAGAGCCCGGGCCGCGTCTTCAGCCGGGAGGTGCTGCTGGAGCGCATCTGGGAGCACGGGTACTTCGGCGATGGCCGTCTCGTCGACGTCCACGTGCGCCGCTTGCGCACGAAGATCGAAGCGGACCCGGCCAACCCCCGCCACGTGGTCACCGTGCGGGGGCTGGGCTACAAGCTCCAGGTCTGACGCGCGCTCGTGCGCCTTCCCGACCTCACCCGCCGACTCGGCCTGCGGGCCCGGATCACCCTCGCGTTCGCCATCGGAGCGCTGCTTCTCTCCACCCTGCTCGCCGCCACCACCTGGGCTCTGACCCGCGAGAACCTGCTCAACCAGCGCGAGGACTCAGCCACGGTGATCGTGTACCAGAACGCCCGCATCGTGCGGAACCGCGTCACGCCGGGCACGGACAAGCAGGCCCTCGTCAGCTCCCTGTCGACACCCCTCGGGTCACGTCCGATCCTCTACGCCGACGAGGAGTTCGTCCCCCTCACCCCCGAGTTCGGGCAGGACGCCCTCCCGGTGGCAGTGCGCAACGCAGTGCTCGACGGGCGCCCGGTGCGGATGCGCTACGAGCTGCGCGGCGACATGCAGCTCGTCATCGGCATCCCCATCCCGTCGGTGGAAGCGGCCTACTTCGAGATCATCGGACTCGACGACGTGCAGTCCACGCTCGAGGCCCTGGGGGTCTCCCTCGTCGGGGCGTCCCTGCTCACGACCTTGGCCGGCGCGGCGCTGGGCTCGTGGGCCAGCCGCCGAGCGCTGCGCCCCCTCTCGGGCGTGTCCACGGCCGCGCTGGCCCTCGCCGAGGGGCGGCTCGACACCCGCCTCGAGGCCAGCGACGACCGCGACCTGCGCCCCATCTCGGCCTCGTTCAACGCCATGGCCCAGACGCTCCAGGACCGCATCGAGCGCGACGCCCGCTTTGCGTCCGACGTCAGCCATGAGCTGCGGTCCCCGCTCATGACGCTCGCCGCTTCGATCGAGGTGATGAACAACCAGCGCGCCGACCTCCCCGATCGGGCCCGGTCGGCCCTCGACCTGATGGTCGGCGACATCGACCGGTTCCAGCAGCTCGTAGAGGACCTGCTCGAGATCTCCCGCTTCGACGCCGGGCGTCGTGCAGCTCGAGCTCGAGGAGGTGCACCTGGCCGAGCTGGTGATGCAAGCGGTCAGCCACTCCTCCGAGGCCGACGTGCCCGTCGAGCTGGACGCCGACCTGGCCGGCGTCGTCGTGCAGGCCGACAAGCGCCGCATCGTGCGCGTCATCGCCAACCTGCTGGACAACGCGGCGAAGTACGGCGGCGGGGCCAGCCGCGTCGGCTTGCGCCGGACCGAGCACGGGGTGCAGATCGCGGTCGAGGACCACGGCGCGGGCGTGCCCGAGGACGACCGCGGCCGCATCTTCGAGCGCTTCTCTCGAGGCGCGGTCGCCGGGCGACGGGGCAGCAGCGACGGGGTCGGGCTCGGCCTGGCCCTGGTCGCCGAGCACGTCAACCTGCACGGCGGACGCGTCTGGGTGGAGGACCGATCCGACGGGGCGGAGGGCGCCCGGTTCGTGGTGGAGCTTCCCGTTCAGGAGCACGAGTGATGGAGCGCCGAACCCCCGCCTTGCGCCGACTTCTGGCGGTGCTGCTCGTCCTCGGCCTGGCGACCGGCGTCGCCAGCTGCGGGCTGAACGCAGACGACGACCCGGTGGCCATACCTGTCGAGGACCTCCCGCCCGACCTGCTCGACCCGAACCCCCCGACCAGCACCACCCTGTCGGGCTCCCCCACCACGTCGGTGACCGTGTACCTCCTGGTCCGCACCGGGAACACCACCCGCCTGACTCCGGTGGAGCGCGAGGTCGAGGAGGTGAGCAGCCGCGACGTCATCAACGCCCTCCTCGCTCCACCGTCACGCGAGGAGCAGGCGCTGGGCCTCATCTCGTCCATCCCGGCCGACACCGCGCTGCTCGACACCGAGCCAGCCGACTCCAACGAACAGCTCGTGATCGATCTGAGCCGCGACCTCTTCGACATCGAGGGCAGCGAGCTGGCCAACGCCTTCGCCCAGATCGTGTGGACGGTCACCGAGCTGGACGGCGTGAGCCAGGTCCGCTTCCGCATCGACGGCGAGTCAGCTCGAGCGCCGAACGCGGAGGGCACGGAGCAGCCCGGTGCAGTCACGCGCGCCGACTACGCCGCCCTGGCCCCCCGCTGACCCGGCGACCCGCTACTCGAAGAAGACCTGGGCCACCTCGTAGAGCTCCGGGTCGACGAGCTTCAGCTTGCCCACGGCCTCCTCGAGGGGCACCCGCACCACCGAGCCGGCCTGGAGGGCGACCATCGTGCCCCAGGCCTCCGTCGTGCACTGCGTCGATGGCCGCCACGCCGAAGCGAGTGGCGAGCACCCGGTCGAAGGCCGTCGGCGTACCTCCGCGCTGCACGTGGCCGAGCGTGGTGACGCGGGTCTCGTAGCCCGTGCGCTCCTCGATCTGCTCGGCCAGCCGGCTGCCCACCCCGCCGAGGCGGACGTGCCCGAAGGCGTCCAGCTCGCCCGTCTGGAGCTCCATGGTGCCTTCCTTGGGGGTGGCTCCCTCGGACACCACGACGATCGAAGCGAGCCGCTTGCCCTCGGTGTGGCGGTGGCGGATGGCGTCGCACACCGCCTCGACGTCGAAGGGCTGCTCCGGGATGAGCGTGATCGTGGCGCCCCCGGCGATCCCGGCCCACGCCGCGATGTGCCCGGCGTGGCGGCCCATGACCTCGACCACCATCACCCGGTCATGGCTCTCGGCCGTGGTGTGCAGGCGGTCGATGGCATCGACGCAGATCTGCACAGCGGTGTTGAAGCCGAAGGTGAGCTCGGTGGCCGACAGGTCGTTGTCGATCGTCTTCGGCACGCCGACGACCTGCACGCCCTCACCGGCGAGCTTGTGCGCCACCCCCAGCGTGTCCTCCCCGCCGATGGCTATGAGAGCGTCGATGCCGAGGGCGGCCAGGGTGGCCTTCACCTGCTCAGAGCCCCCGTCGACCTTGTACGGGTTCGTGCGGGACGATCCGAGCACCGTGCCACCCCGCGGAAGCGTGCCTCGCATCATCTCCACGCTCATCGGCACCGTGCGCCGCTCGAGCACGCCCTTCCACCCGTCCTCGAACCCGATCAGCTCGTCGCCGTAGGAGCGCTCGCCCTTCCGGGCTACAGCCCGCATGACCGCGTTGAGACCGGGGCAGTCGCCGCCGCCGGTGAGCATGGCAACCTTCATCGTTCTCCTGGGGGTCGGAGGGACGGGACCACCCCACGCTACCGATAGCGTCGGCGGCCATGTCCGTGGTGATCGCGATCGATGCCGGCACCACCGGCGTGCGCGCCTTCGCGCTCGGCGAGGACGGAGGTGCAGTCGACTACGAGTACCGCGAGTTCCCGCAGCACTTCCCCCGCCCGGGTTGGGTGGAGCACGACGCCGACGACATCTGGACGACCGTGCAGGCCACAGTGGGCCAGCTGAGCCGACGCCTCGACCAACCCGATAGCGGCGGTCGGGATCACCGACCAGCGCGAGACCATCGTGGCGTGGGACCGCCGCACGGGCCGCCCGCTGCACCGAGCCATCGTGTGGCAGGACCGGCGCACGGCCGCCCGCTGCGACGAGCTGCGGGAGGCGGGGCACGAGCCGCTCATCCGAGAGGCGACCGGCCTCGTGCTCGACCCGTACTTCACGGCCACCAAGGCCGAGTGGCTGCTGACCCAGGGAGGGGTGGCGGAGTCGCCCGACCTGGCCCTCGGCACCGTCGACGCCTGGGTGCTCTGGAACCTCACCGGCGGCGTGGACGGCGGCACCTTCGCCACCGAGCCCTCCAACGCCAGCCGCACGATGCTCTTCGACATCCGCCGCCTGGCCTGGTCCGACGAGCTGCTCGACCTGTTCGGTGTGCCGGCCGCGGCTCTGCCCGAGGTGCTGCCGTCCAGCGGCCGCTTCGGCATGACCGCGGCGAGCAGCGGGCTCCCGGCCGGCCTTCCCGTGTCGGGCATCGCCGGCGACCAGCAGGCTGCGCTCTTCGGCCAGGCCTGCCTCGAGGCCGGCATGACGAAGAACACCTACGGCACGGGCAGCTTCGTCCTCATGAACGTGGGGGCGGCGTGCCCGGCACCCGTCGAGGGCCTGCTGACCACGGTGGCCTGGACCCTCGCCGATGGCTCGTGCACCTACGCCCTCGAGGGCGCCATCTTCGTGACCGGCGCGGCCGTGCAGTGGCTGCGCGACGGCCTCGGCATCATCAGCGAGGCGGCCGAGGTGGCCGAGCTGGCGGCGACCGTGCCCGACGCCAACGGGTGCGTGCTCGTCCCCGCCTTCACCGGGCTGGGCAGCCCGTGGTGGGACCCGTACGCGCGGGGCACGATCACCGGCATCACCCGTGGCACCAACCGCGGCGCACCTGGCCCGGGCCGTGCTGGAGTCGATGTGCCTGCAGACGCGCGACGTCGTCGCGGCCATGAGCGAGGCGTCGGGTCACCCTGTCCGGGCGCTCAAGGCCGACGGCGGAGCGGCGGCCAACGACCTCCTGCTCCAGCTCCAGGCCGACCACCTGCAGGTGCCGGTGTCGCGGCCGGTCATCCAGGAGACGACGGCTCTGGGCGCTGCCTACCTGGCCGGTCTGGCCGAGGGGGTCTGGTCCTCGCCCGACGAGATCACTGCCAACTGGCAGCTCGACGTCGACGTTCGAGCCGCAGCTCGACGCCGAGGCGGCCGATGCCCAGCACGCCACCTGGATGCGGGCTGTCGATCGCTCGCGCGGCTGGGCCAGCGACCGAGCCCTAGCCCAGGCTCGGGTGGGTCAGGCGCGCCCGAGCCCGGGAGATCTCGCGAAACCGAGTGTCGGCGATGCGAGCCAGCGCCGCGGCCTGCCGCCGCTCCCGGGCCCGGTAGGCCGCGCCGTCGCGACCCAGCACGAGGGCCAGGCCGGCCGCGGGCAGCGGCGCCCACACGAGGTCGTCGGCGCCCGACTCCCCGGCCGCCACGCGAGCCGACTCCTGGCTGCCGGCCACGAAGGCGAGGAGCCATCCGACCTCGGGGATCGGGCCCGCCGGCCGCGGCGACGTCCTCGTCGTCGAGTCGACACGACCGCAGCCCAGGCCGCGCCGATCACGCGCCTGGCGTGGGTGACGAGGCGCGTCGAGCAGCTCGTCCGCGGTCCGTGGCGCCGACGAGCATCGCCGCCGTCTCCAGCGCGTCGAGGCGCGGGTCGTGGAGCGCGTCGGCCACCGGACGCACCTCCTCGACGTCGACGCCGTCGACCTGCTCGACCTCGTGCACGAGGAGGTCGGTCAGGGCCCCGTCGGGCAGCTCGACCACCAGCTCGTCGATGGCCCGACCGGCGCCCCGCTCGAGGATGTCGATGCCGACGATCTCGCCCCGGACGGCGCCGATGCGGCTGGCCACCTGGCCCAGCGCGCCGGGGCGGTCGGGCAGCCACATGCGCACGACGTAGGTCTCCATGGCCGGGACGCTACGGAGGGCATGTGAACGCGGTGTTACCCCTGGAGCACGAGGGGGAGAACAACGGAGCGGAGCGTTCTTGACCGCTCGGTCAAGTGACCGTACGGTTCGCCCGTGGCCACGGAGACTCACCCAGCGGGGCAAGGACCGGCGCGACCAGCTGATGGCCTTCGCCACCACCCGCTTCGCCGACCAGGGCTACCACCCCACCTCCGTCTCGGAGATCGTGGCCGGCCTCGGCGTGGGCAAGGGCGTCTTCTACTGGTACTTCGACTCGAAGGAGCAGCTCTTCCTCGAGATCCTGCGGGACGCGCAGACCGACCTCCGCCGGCGCCAGCAGCAGGCGATCGGCGACGAGGACGACCCCATCGGCCGGATCGAGCTCGGCCTGCGGGCGTCCCTCGACGTGGGCCGAGGCTCATCGGGACCACAACAAGCTGATCCAGTTCGCGGCCACCGAGGCCACCTTCGCCGGCGCCCTGCGGCGAGGACAGGACATCGCCGTGGCCGACGTGGTCAAGCACGTCAAGGAGGCCATCGCCCAGGGCCGCATCCGAGACGACGCCGACCCCGACGTCGCTCGCCCACGCCATGGTCGGCGTGGCCGGGCACCTCACCCGCACGTTCATCTACGAGCGGGGCGAGACGGCAGGAGCAGTGGCCGACGCCGACCGTGGCCTTCTGCCTCCACGGCGTCCTCGGCGGTTCCTGACCCTGCGCGAACTGTGTCAGACACAGTTCGCGCAGGCGCTAACCGAGCTTCGTCAGGGCCTTCTTGAGGTTGCGCATCCCCTGGGAGATGCGCTGCTCGTTCTCGATGAGGGCGAAGCGGACGAAGCCGTCGCCGCCGGGGCCGAACCCGACGCCCGGCGAGGTGGCCACCTGGGCCTCTCGCACGAGCATCGAGGCGAACTCGATCGAGCCCATCTCCGCGGTAGGGCTCCGGGATCGGGGCCCAGGCGAACATCGTCCCCTTGGGGCGGGGCATGGCCCAGCCCATCCGGTCGAGCCCCTCGCACAGCGCGTCGCGCCGGCGCTGGTAGACGGCGCCCACCTCGCGTGGGAAGTCGATCGCCTCGTTGAGCGTGACGGTGGCTGCGATCTGGATCGGCTGGAAGGCGCCGTAGTCGAGGTAGGACTTCAGCTTGGCGAGGGCCTGCACCACCTCGCTGTTCCCGACGAGGAAGGCCATGCGCCAGCCCGCCATCGAGAACGACTTCGTCATCGAGTAGAGCTCGACCGCGCACTCCTTGGCCCCGTCGGCCTGCAGGATCGAGGGCGGGTCCCAGCCGTCGAACCCCAGCTCGGCGTAGGCGTTGTCGTGGACGACGATGACGTCCTTCTCGCGGGCGAAGTCGACGAGCTCCTGGAAGAAGTCGAGGTCGACGCAGGCGGTCGTGGGGTTGTGCGGGAACGAGCAGACGATGACCTTGGGTCGAGGCCACGAGTGCTCGAAGGCGTGCCGGATGCGGTCGAGGAACTGCCCGTCGTCGTTGACGTCGGTGGTCATCGGCACCTCGCGCACGGCGGCCCCGGCGAAGAGCGGGCCCCAGATGTGGATCGGGTACGACGGCGACGGGACGATGGCGGCGTCGCCGGGCTCGAGCAGCACCCACATGAGGTGGCTGAAGCCCTCCTTGGCGCCGATCGTGGAGATGACCTCGGTGTCGGGGTCGAGGTCGACGTCGAACCGGCGCTTGTAGAGGTCGGCCACGGCCTGGCGCAGCTTCGGGATGCCACGACTCGAGGAGTAGCGATGGTTGCGGGTGTTGTGGGCCGCCTCGGCCAGCTTCTCGACGGCGATCTCCGGCGAGGGGAGGTCCGGGTTGCCGAACCCGAGGTCGATCACGTCGGCGCCCGGCTCGCCGAGCCTCGATCTTCAGGCCGTCGATGATGGTGAAGACGTAGGGCGGCATGCCGGTGATGCGGCGGAACTCCATCCGGTCCACGGTACTCCCGGGCCGCATCGCGGTCCGGAACCACTTCGGTCTCGGGTGGGAAGATCGCGGTCATGACCATCGAGATCGACGTCGTCATCGAGATCCCCAAGGGCAGCCGCAACAAGTACGAGTACGACCACGAACAGCACGTGATGCGCCTCGATCGCCGCCTCTTCACCGCCACCGTGTATCCCGCCGACTACGGCTTCATCCCCGACACCCTCTCGGAGGACACCGACCCGCTCGACGCCCTCGTGCTGCTCGACGACCCGACGTTTCCCGGGTGCTGGGTGACGGCGCGACCCGTCGGCGTGTTCTGGATGACCGACGACGCCGGCCCCGACGCCAAGATCCTCTGCGTGCCCGCCGGCGACGCCCGCTGGGACCACGTCGACGACCTCGACGGCCTCCCCGAGCACCTCACCGACGAGATCAGCCACTTCTTCGACGTGTACAAGGCCCTCGAGCCCGACAAGTACTCCGACATCCGAGGGCTGGGAGGGGGCCGCGGCCGCTCTGACCGAGATCGAGGCGTGCCGGGAGCGCTTCCGCGCCGCCGCACTGACCGACGGGGGCGCTAGCCGGTCGGCGCCGTCGGCCAGGACGGCGGCGCCGATGGCGCCGGCCCGGCCCCCGAGCGCGGCCGGGAGGATCGGCAGCGCGGGCGCAGCTCGCCGGCCATCACGAGCCCCGCGAACCGGCTCCGCACCTCCGGCAGCAGCACGTCGGCCGCCTCGACGAGGCCGCCGCCGATCACGATGACCTCCGGGTCGAGGATGTTGGCCAGGTTGGCCAGGCCCAGCGCGATCCACTGGGCGAACTCCGCGAGCACGGCCACCGCCTCGGGGTCGCCGTTCCGAGCCGCAGTGGTGACGTGCTCTCCTCGCACCGCCTCGGGATCGCCACCGACCTGCGCCACCACCGCGCTCGAGCCGGGTCCCGCTGAGCGGCGTCGCGGGCCAGCCGCCCGAGGCCCGTCCCTGACGCGAACCGCTCCCAGCAGCCCCGCTTCCCGCAGGGACAGGGCGGCCCGCCGGGATCGACGATCATGTGGCCCGGCTCCCCGGCGAACCCGTTGGCTCCGTGCAGCAGCGTCCCGCCCGTGATGATCCCGGCGCCGATCCCCGTGCCGAGCGTGACGACGAGCGCCTCCTGGGCGCCGGCGGCGGCCCCGCCGACGTGCTCGGCCACCGCGTGGCAGTTGGCGTCGTTGTCGACCGCGGTCGGCAGCCCCGAGGCGCGGTGCAGCAGCGTCGGCGAGCGGCACCTCGGCCAGGTGTCGCAGATGAGGACCGATGTGCAGGACGCCTTGGCGATCGACCAGCCCCGGGACGCCCACGCCCAGCCCGGCGGGCGCGCCGACCTGGGCGTCGAGCGCTCGGACCAGCTCGACGACGAGCGTCGGTCAGTCCGGCGCCCCCCTCGGGGGTGGGCACCGCGTAGCTCGGCGAGCACCGTGGTCGGGTCATCGGTGTCGACGGCCACGCCGAGGACCTTCGTGCCACCGACGATCAGATCATCCCCGCATGCCCGTCGAGCATCGGGCGCATCATGTCAGTACCGCAGGAGCGCGCCGATCTGCCCGAGCACGTCGAGATCGGCGTTGCCGATGCAGATGGTGACGGAGAGGCCCTGGGTGAGGGCCTCCTCGATGGAGTCCTCGACGACGTCGTCGACGCGCTGCATCGTCACCCCGTTCAGCGGGTTGGTGGGCCCGACGCTGGCCAGCGCGCCGGTCTCGGGGCAGCGCCAGCCCGCCTGGGCGAAGCCCTTGGACACGACGAGCCGCTCGACTCGATGCTCGTTGAGGGCGCCCAGCGTGTCGGCCAGCCCGGCCACTCCTCGTCGCCCGGTGGCGGCCGCCTCCTTGAGCTTGGCCACGAGGGTGGCCTCGCGGTGCCGCTCCACCTCGGCCTCGATGGCCTCCGCGGCCTGCACGCACCTCGGCGTGGCTGGCCCCGACCGCCACGTGGACGCGACCGCACAGCCGCTCCCGGAGGTACGGGTGGAGGGCGGCCTCGAGATCGCTCCCGATGGCGTCGGGTGCGCCGACTGCGAGGTGGGCGAAGGGGTGGGCTTGCCACAGGTCGAACGCGGCCCGGGCCGCGTGGCGCAGGTGCTGGTGGGCCAGCTCCTCGACGTGGCTGCTCAGGCGTGCCTCGCTCCTTCAGACCCCGGACGTCGTAGTCCCGGGGCAGCTCGTCGATGAGCTCCGAGCGCTCGACGAGGCGCCCCATCTCGAACACGAACAGCCGGGCCAGCTGCTTGTCAGCCAGCAGCACGCCGATCGACTCGTGCTCCTGCACGACCGATTCGAGCTGGCCGACCGCGGGCGCGTGGTTGATCACCACCTGCGAGCGCACCGGCACTGGAAGCTCGATGACCTCCCAGAGGTCCGAGGCTGCGCAGGCGAAGAAGGCAAGGCCCCTGGTCTCGCTCCGGTCGAGTCCGGCCCGCACGTAGGCCTCGATCTTGGCCAGGTCGTCGTGCACCGATCTGTGCCCGTTGGCCCGCTGTCGCGCTTCTCGGAGCATGGTGTCGAGCTCGTGCTCGACGTCTTGGTGGCGGGTCAGTCGGCGCCCGTCCACGTCCAGGTAACAAGACGTGATCGGAGCGGAATCCCCTCTGATCCCTGCGAGCTCACGGATGGCGGCTTCGGTAAGGACGGCCACAGCACCTCCACATCGCGGATCAGGCGATCGTAGGCGCGTGCCCAGGCCATTGCTGACCGACCTGGCCTTCAGGCTGCGGTGGGGCGTACGACGGCCGCCCGGGCCGAGCCTGCTTCCCTCGCCCACGTGGCGACCACCGGATCCTCGGACACGAGGATGATCTGCACGGCCTCGGTCATGGGCTCCAGGCGGCCGAGCAGGTGGTGCACGCCGGCCTCATCGAGTCCCCGCAGGGCGTCGTCGAGGAGCAGGGGCACGGCACCGGCGACCGACACCGACCGCTGGGCGGCCAGGC
This sequence comes from uncultured Microthrixaceae bacterium, assembly GCA_963846555.1. GTDB lineage: Bacteria > Actinomycetota > Acidimicrobiia > Acidimicrobiales > VFJN01 > VFJN01. The sequence goes on along the minus strand of CAWJWI010000004.1, from coordinate 1,515,523 downwards.
GAGCGAGCAGGTACCACTCGAGCTCTTCGGCGGGGCTGGCCCCGCCCCCACCAGCCTGGGAGGCGACGATGTCCTGCAGCCTCTCGATCTCCATGGCCAGGGCCAGGCCGCTGGAATCGAGGGTGGCGAGGAGGCGGGTCTCGGTGTCGAGCAGCATCTCGGCGTCGCGCTGCTGGGCCTCCGCCTCCCGGAGGGCCGCCTCCAACTGGGCCGGCTCGGAGCCCTCGCCGTCGGCCGCGTCCAGCGCGGCCCGAACCTCGCCCTCGTCGAGCCCCATGCGGGTCAGCTCCTCGTCGAGCTGAGCGATCGCGCTCCGGAGCGCAGAGGCCTCGGCCCTCGCCAGAGCGACCTCCTGCTCAGCCCCTGCGGCGGCGGCACCGGCGGTCATGGCTCCCTCAGCGGCCGCGGCCAGGCGGGGTTCGAGTGCGGCCAGCTGCTCGAGGGCGACCTCGCGGCTCAGCCAGCGGTCCTCGGCCTCGGACAGGGCGGCCGACGCGGCATCCAGGCGCGCCCGCCGCTCCGTCTCGGCCGGGTCGCCGGTCTCCTCCGCCGGGGCCGAGGCGGCCAGGGTGCTCAACGTGTAGCCCTCGGTGGAACCGGCCTCGACCGCAGCCCGCAGCCCCGGCTCCTCAGCCAGCAGGGCAGCTCGCTCCTGGACGAGAGCCCGGACCCGCTCGTCCGCGGCGGAGGCCTCGGCCAGCCACGCCTCGGCGAACATCGCCACATCCTCGACGTCGAGCTCCTCGTCCCCCAGGTCCAACCCCTGGCGCTGCAGCGCTTCGCGGAGCAGCTCCGCGGCCTGCTCCGCCGAGACAGCCCTGACCCGAACGAGCCTGAGCTCCGCGGCCAGGTCATCGATGGGGGGCACCGGGTCGATGAACCGGGCAGCAGCGGCGACGAGGGCCCGCCGCCGGTCGAGCAGGGCGGCCCGGGTCAGCGCCGCCTCAGTGTCCTGCTGCAGGCGATGCCACTCGTCCTCGGCCTTCGCCAGAGCGGCTCGGGCCGCGTCGAGCGCCACCTCCTTGGCCGGGTCGGTGGGCTGCAGCGAGGTGCCCATCATGTAGGCCGAGTAGGAGGTGAACCCGAGGCGGTCCAAGACCTCCTGCTCCAGCTCTCGAAGCCGTCCGACGCGGCTCCGTGCCCGTCCGCCGGCGAGGCGGCCATCGGCCTTCTCCTTGGCCTCCAGCAACGCCTCGTGCGCCTCCTCGAGGCGGTTCACCTCGGCCCGGTCGAGCTCGGGGTTGCGGGCGGCTTGCTCCGCCTCGAGGAGGGCCTGGCGAGAGTCGTCGAGGCGCTCGCGGGCCTCAGCCAGCGAGCCATCCACGACGAGCTCAGCGTCGTCCGCCCCGATCTCGAAGGCAAGGGATCTGAGGTCGTCGGCCAGAGCCGCCGCCTCGACCGACGGGATCAGGTCGCCCGCACCACCCGCCCGCATGGCATCCAGGGCCTCGACCACGTCGTCGGTGTCCCCGCTAGCCATGGCCGCCAAGCGGCGATCGATCTCGCCCAGCCGGGCCCCGAGCTGCTCCAGGAGGACGGCTGGCGGCTCTGCCTCGGGGGACCGGGCCTCGAACAGCCTCGGGCGGGAGGCGGAGTCGGTGGCCGCCGCTCGCTCCGCCTCCACGGCAGTCGTCACCTCGTCGAGAGCGCGACGGGCCCGGTCGAGACCCTCCGCGTCGTCGTCGGGCAGGTCGACGGCCAGGCCGTCGCGCTCGGCCTCGAGCTCCGAGTGGAGCGCGCTGGCGTCGAGCGCTCGAGTCCGGATCGTCTCCGTCCTGGCCTCGACCTCAGCCAGGGCCCGGTCCGCAGCGGCCGAGGACGGGCCCAGGTCCGCCCTCTCCTGCTCGATCTGGCCCCGGCGCTCCGCCATCTCCGCGAGGCGCTGTGCCAGCTCCTCGACCTGCTGGCGCCGGCGCTGACCCGCGGCCCTGCAGTCGTCGAGGGCGTGATGGGCATCCCGGACCGCCGAGTCCGCGGCCGCCACGACGTCGCGGGCGCGAGACAGGCGCTCGGCCTGGGCCGTGACCTGCTCGAGGAGCTCGGAGAACTCCTGCTCGCTGGCCTTCAGCTCGCGGGCGTCGACAGTCAGCGGCTGAGTGGGGAGGTCACCGGGCCGCACGACCGGGTCGATGTCGGCGGCAGAGAGCTCGAGGACCTCGAGGAGGTCGCGCCGCAGCTCGAAGAGCACGCCGTGCGCCTCGACGAGTCCACCACCCAGGTGGGCCTCGTCGCGGGTCAGGCCGCGGACGGTCTCCACCAGCACGCGGTGGGCCGCTTCGTCCAGCCCCTGCACCACGGTCATGTTGGGGTGCAGGTCGAGGAGCTCGTCCCGGTCCAGAGCCAGCTGCAGGAGGCGCATCAGATCAGGACACGCGGATCCGCTGCACCCGACCGTCGTCATCGTCATCAGGGCTGCGGTCGTCCTGGTCGGGCGAGCCACCAGAGTCGCCGCGGAGGCGACCCGCCGCGGCGGCCGCCACCGAGGCGAACGTGGTGACGATGTCCTGTACCGCCGAGGGGTCCTCGACCAGCTCCTCAGCCGCGTCGAGAAGGCTGCGGGTGGCCTGGATCACCTCGCGCGCCGCCGCCTGCAGGTGCTCCAGGCCGGCTCTCGCCATGTCCTCCGGGCGTTCACCTGTCATCCGCGCTCCCCTCGAAGATCACCTTCAGTTTGCCCTGCTTGAGCGAGGCGTCGACGACTGGTCGGTTGCGGAGGGAGTCGGGCAGCGTGATGGCTCGCCGGTAGGGCCCGACCCGCACGAGCAGCTCCTCACCCCGACGACCGAGCTCGAGGTCGTCCCGGTCCGCGAAGGGCAGGTCGAGGGCGAGGGTCGTGCGTCCGCCGCGACGCGTGATGCGCAGGGGTTGGCCCTCGTGGAGCCGACCGGCCGGGTCGAGGTCGCCGTAGACGCGCGTAGCCGAACCCGCGGAGGGCCTCGACGCCGACGAGCTCGGTCGGCGCCAGCTCCACCTTGAGCACCGGCAGCGGCGCGAAGCCATCCTCGATGGTTCGCAGGTGCTCGGTGTGGAGCTCCTTCCAACGCTCGAACCATGGGTCGGCGACCTCGTCGGGCAGCAGGCGGTTGGCGATGACGGCGTCCACTCGGTACCCGAACAGCGACAGGTACGTGTAGGTGCGACGCGCTTCGGCGATGACGATGCGCTCGGGGTTGACGACCAGGCGCACGCTCGTCCGCTCTGGGTCCATGAGGATCTCGCGCACGCCGTCCAGGCGCTCGTAGAAGCGGCTCGTCGCCGCGAACACGTCGTCCCCGGCGACGGGCAGGTTCGTGACGCGCGACAGCACGGGAGCCATCATCTTGTTGACCCGTCGACCCACCGGGAAGAGCCGCTCCATGTAGCGAGACAGGATGTCGGGGAGCGACAAGAAGCGGATCGTCTCGGCCGTCGGGGCGCAGTCGACGACGACGACGTCCCACTCCCCCGACTCGGCGTACTGCTTGATGTCGGCGAGGGCGAAGATCTCGTCGAGCCCTGGGATCACGGAGAGCTCCTCGGCCTCCAGGCCGTCCACACCGGCCCAGGCGAAGACCTCGCGCAGCCAGCCCTGGATGTCGTGCCAGGAGTCCTCCATGCGCTCCTGGGCATCGAGCTGCTGGCCCCACAGATGGTCGGTGATCGGGCTGGCCAGCGGGCCCAGCTCGAGGTCGAAGGCGTCGGCCAGCGAGTGGGCCGGGTCGGTGGACAGCACGATCGTGCGCAGCCCCGCATCAGCACAGCGCAGCGCAGTGGCGGCGGCCGTGGTCGTCTTGCCCACGCCCCCCTTGCCCGTGAAGAGCAGGATCCGCGTCACGAGGCGCTACGACTCGACGTGGGCGCGGAGCTCGCGGAGCGCCGTGTGGATGATCTTCGCCTCGGCCCGGCGCTTCACGAACCCGGGCAGCGGCACGACGAGATCGACCGCGAGGTGATAGGTGACCATCGTGGCGCCCGCCGGCCCGTCGACAGGCTCGAGGACATAGGACCCGTCGAGCCTCCGCATGATGTCGCCCCTGACGAGCTCCCAGCGCAGCTGGTCGGGCCCGTACTCGTACTGGAGCGTGTAGCTCGTGCTGCGGCCCATGGCGGCGGCCCGGAACGTGACCTCTCGGCCCCGACCCGCGTCGTCAGTCGACTCGACGGTGACGCCCTTGAGGTCCCGCGCCCACGTCGGGTAGGCCCCGAAGTCGAGGAGCACATCGAGGATGCGCTCGGCCGGCGCGGCGATCACCATCGTCTGCGTCGCCTGATCGGCCATCGTTCGTGCCACTCCTCATCTGGTCCGTCCGGGCATGCATTCTGGCGTAGATCGCGCCTGCAGCGCGACCTCCGCTGCCCCCGGGGCTCAGTGCGGGGAGGCGGGCGAGTTCCGGCGGACCACGGCGTAGTAGTAGCCGAGCACGATCCCGTAGCCGAGGAGCACAGGAACGGTGACGACGGCGACAGCGAGCCAGCGCAGCCAAGCGGTGCGGTCAGCGGCCCCTTCGGCGAAGTGGTCGACCGGACGTTGCCAGCAGTCGAGCAGGGCCATGATCACCGGGAACTCGAGCATGAGCACGAGGAGGGGCCAAGGCGGGATCACGCCGCCTCCTTCGCCGGGCGGGGCGGGAACGAGCCGTGCCGACCGCCCCAGGTGGCCATGAGGCCCAAGGCGAACATCGGGGCCAGGATGCCGAAGGCCACCTCGGAGTAGGGGCGCACGGCGGCAGCGGCCACGACCACCAGCACCTCGACGCCCAGAGCGATCCGGAACGGCCGGCGGACCTCCGGCGGGGCGGCGCCGCCACCGAGGAAGAAGAGCCCGACCAGGGTCACCGCGTCAGTGCGGCTCCGAGAGACGCCGAGGGCGTAGGCCCACAGGAGCCCGCCTGTGCCGACTGCGAACAGCACGCACGCGAGCACGGCGTGGACGAGGCCGAAGGTGTCGGGGAGCGCGGCCGCGGCTGCGCTGGTGCCCACGAGCAGGCCCGTGCCCGCGAAGGTGACGTTGACGAGGCCCGCACCGAGAGAGGGCGCCTCCGGCTCGTCATCCACGCGGCGCAGCCTCCCATGCCTGCAGGGCCGCGCCGAGGCGACCGGCGAGCACGTCGTAGGAGAACTCCTCCAAGGCCCGGGTCCTTCCGGCACCCGCCATCTGGCGGAGCCGGGTCGGGTCGCCCAGCAGCTCGTCCAGCGCGTCGGCCACCGACCGCGGGTCGTCGGGGCGGCGCACGACGAGACCTGTCCCGCCGTCGAGGACGGCCTCGGCGGCTCCGCCGCTGTCCCCCGCGACCTGGGGCACTCCGGCCGCCGCCGCCTCGACGAACACGATGCCGAAGCCCTCCTGCTCCAGGCCCGCCCACCGGTTCCGGCACAGCATGGCGAAGACGTCGCCGCAGCCGTAGAGAGCGGGGAGGTCCTCGTGCGCTATTCGGCCGAGGAGCCGCGCCGGTGCGCCGGTCTCGTCGATCAGGCGCTGGATGCGGTCGTGGTCCCGTCCACCCCCGCCGATGGCCACGGTGACGTCGGGATGGCTGCGGGCCAGCAGCACGGATGCCTTCACGAGCACGTCCATGCCCTTCCGGGGCACAAGCCTGCTCACCGAGACGACGAGACGACCCTCGGCGGGCAGGCCGAGCCTGGCGCGGGTCGCCGCCTTGGCCGCGTCGTCGAGCGGCACGAACCGGTCCGTGTCCACGCCTGGGGGGACGAGCACGCTCGGCAGGGCTCGTCCCGCGGCTCGCTCGGCCTCCGCGAGGGGGTAGCCGCCCGCGGCGACCACGAGGTCAGCCCGCCGCAGCACCCGCCGGAGGACCTGGGAGCTGCCGGGCAGTCGACCCGGGACCGTGATCTCGGCGCCGTGGAGCACCACGGCGTACGGGAGTCGGAGCTGCGGACCGACCAGGCCGACGGGAAGAGCCGGATCTAGCACCACACCTGTGGCGCCGATCTCCGAGGCGAGGGCGTCGATGCGGCGCACGAGGCTGGGGGTCGGCAGCAGGACCCGCTCGTCGGTGCGGACGACTCGGAAGGCCTGTTCGGCGTCCCACGTCGCGGCCTCGGGGTGGGGCGTGGTGAGCACGGTGAAAGACGTCGGGTCGAGGCGCCGCCACAGCTCCCAGAGCATCGTCTGGATCCCACCCACCTTGGGCGGGAAGTCGTTCGTCACGAAGAGGTGGGTCATGGCGGGATCATCGACGGGCTACGACGGAGGCCAGCTCGGCCCGTACCAGCGGGTCGCCGTCAGCCGCCAGAGGCGAGACCAGATCCTCGCGTCCCAGGCGGCGCGCCGCCCAGACGGCGTGGGCCCGCAGGAGCGGATCGTCGTGGTGCAGGTAGCGGCCCAGCGCGGACTCGACGGCGGCATCCGCGGGATCACCGACGTTGCCCAGGACGACGAGGGCGTTGCGGCGCACGTAGCGCACCTCACGGCGCGGGATGTACCAGCGCTCGGCCCAGGCCAGCACGACAGCGTCGTCGTCGTCGAGCAGGGCGAGCAACGGCGCCTCCGGCCGCTCCTGCCCCGTCCCGTCAGCGATCGGCGCCCTGCGGTTGGGCGGGCAGACGTCCTGGCAGACGTCGCAGCCGTAGATGCGGTCGCCGAGCGCGGCGCGGTGCTCGGCAGGGAAGACTCCTTCGGCCTGCAGGAGCCACGAGAGGCAGCGGCGGGCATCGACGACCCCGGGCGCGGTGATGGCGCCGGTGGGGCACCGATCGATGCACTTCGTGCACGATCCGCAGCGGTCGACCGCCTCCCCGGCGGACGCCGCCATCGGTGCGTCGGTGACGACCGAGCCGAGCACGTACCAGCTGCCGAGGCCGGGCAGGAGCAGGTTCGCGTTCTTGCCCCACCAGCCGATGCCGGCTCTGTGGGCCGCAGCCCGGTCGACGAGCGCGTTGTCGTCGGCCAGGACGCGCGCCTTCCAGCCGTGCTCCTGGAGGACGTGCTGCACTGCGGTCAGACCGGCCCTCAGCGCGGCGTAGTGGTCATCCCATGCATACCGGGCCACCCGCCCGGCGGGCGCGTGCTCACGGGATGGGCCCGGATCCTCGGTCAGGTAGCTGCGGGCTCCGACGACGAGGGACCGCGCGCCCTCGAGAGCCCGACTCGGATCGGTCGATCGGCTCGGGTTGCGGTACGTGAACTGCATTCCGCCGTGCAGTCCATCGGCCTTGCGCTGCTCGAGGGTCGTGCGGACGGCGACGAAGGGCTCCGCGCCGGCCACCTCGACCACGTCGAGCCCGGCCGCGCGGCCGACCGACCGGAGGCCCTCGACGTCGGGGACCGACGGCACCCGCTCAGTTGGCGCGGAGCGGACGCGTGCGGCGAGGCCGAGCCACGGGCGCCCGGCCCGGAACCTCGACGTTGGCCGGAGGCTCTGGTGCCCGGGCCGCGGGCAGCTCGCCGCTGGCCTGCTCGACGAGGCCACGGCGGAACTGGGCCCGCGCCGACTCGGTGCCGTAGACGTTGGCAGCCGGGCCCGTGATGCGAACCCCGTTGCCCGCGCCGTCCTCGGACGGCTCAGCCCGGAAGACGCGGATGTCCGGTGTCGGGTCCGGGCCACGATCCGAGCTTCGGCCCGGCGTCGGGTGCAGTGCGGGGATCGGCGGCGTCCAGCGATCGGGACCGGTGGGCCGAGGCGCCGGTCGGGGTGCCGGATCGGGCCGGGTCTCCGAGCCCCGAAGGGTCCGGGTCGGCGTGTCTGGTCCGTTCGAGCGCCCTTCCGATCGGGGATCGGGCCCCGCAGCCCGTGGAGCTGCGGTCGGAGCGGGCCGGTCGATCGCGGCCGGGGTCACGGGTCGACGCGGCGCAGCCGAGGTGGTCGTCGACCGGTACGCCGTGGCCGCGGGCGAGGTCGACCCGGTGCGGGTCGGTGCGGCAGGCGTGCTCGCAGCTCGCGTCGCGGGAGCCGACGCGGGGGCCGGACGACTGGCGGACCTGGTCGCAGGGCTCTTCGCAGGAGCCGCTCGCTTCGGGGTCGCTGGCGTCGGTGCCTTGCCCTTGGTGGGCTGAGCGACCTTCTTGGGCGCCTTCTTGGGCGCCGCGGTGGCCCTGGTCGCCTTCTTCGTCGTCTTGGCCGGCGTGGTCCGCTTCGCCGCCGCCTTCTTGGTCGCCCTGGCCGCCGCCGCCGTCTTCTTGGTCTTCGCCTTTGCGGTCACCTTGGTCGCCGCGGTCCGCTTGGCCGCCGCCTTCTTGGTCGCCTTGGCCGCCGCGGTCGCCTTCTTGGTCGCCGAGGCGGACTTCGCAGCCGCTGCGCGCTTCGTCGCTGCCTCCTTGCGGGCCGAGGCCCGTTCGGCGGCGCGGGCCTTGTCGGCCTTGGCCCTCTCCATCTCCGCTCGTCGGGCTGCTGCCTGGGCCTCGCGCTCGGCTCGGGCGGCTGCGACCTCCTCAGCACGGAGGCGACGGGCCTCCTCCGCCCGTCGCTCCTTGAGCTTGCGGGCCGCAGCCCGCTCCCCCTCGACGGCTCGCTGAGCCGCCGCCTTGCGCATGGCCGCCGCCGCCCGCTCGCGCTCCTTGGCCGACCGGGACACGGGCTTCACGACTGGATCGGGCCGGAAGCCGGTGCTCACAACCGCCCGCTTGGCGGTCGGGCGCTCCTCGGCGTCGTCGGTCGAGACGCGTGGACGCTCCGGCTTCGGGGCCGGCCGGGGCGGTGGGGTGACGTAGCCGAGCTGACCGCTCTGGCGGTCGGCGGTCGACACCTCACCGGTGCTCTCGTCGAGATCGAAGCGCAGCGTCTGGTCGCGGCCGCGGTAGCGGAAGGAGCAGCGCACCGCCCACCGACCCTCGCCGACCTGTCGTGCCGTCCAGGCCTCGCCGAGCTCCTCGGCCGTCATGGCCACGCCCCGGTCGGCCAGGTTGCGGCGGACGGCATCGCCGATGGGCAGGGCCGAGGGCCCGAGGCGAGCGCGGCGCAGCGGGACGCCGAGCACCTTGGCGATCACCTGGGCCCGCTCGGCCAGCACGGGCGGAGCAAAGCGCTCGACCCACTCGGTGTCCACACCGGCAGCGCGGGCCACCTCGGCCACCGTGCGACCTTGGCGCAGGCGGGCCTGGATCTCGCGCACGGACAGAGCGCTCTCGACACGGGGACGACGAGGAGCTTCGACCTCGACGCCGCCCTCCTCGATCTCCTCGGCTCGGCGGACCCGGAGATCGTCGACGGCCTCCTCGAGGGCGCCATCGATCGTGAGCAGGTAGCCGCCGGAGCGCGCGCCACGACGGGCGCTGAGGATCAGGCCCTCGTGATCTTTCGTGAAGCCAACGAGATGAAGCTTCTGCACGCGTTCGGCTCGGGGGACGGCTCCCCGTTCCTGCCACCTCCGGCGGCTGACGGTAGCAGCCGCTCCAGACCCCACCCGCGACCCGTGGCGCCCGATATGCCGGGTTGGCCGCGGCTCAGCCGGTGCGGCGAGGCTCGTGGCGGAGCGCCGGAGCCAGGCCCCCCGCCTCGAGCAGGCGCAAGGCGCGGACCTCGGCCACGTCGATGACCACCGCGTCGCCCGGCTCCCGCTCGCAGAGGAACGTCACGACGCAGTCCGCGCACGCCGAGGTGCCCTCCATGACGCACTCGTCACAGCTGATGTACAGCGAGCTCTCTCCCATGCGAGAGAACCTACGCAGAGGGTGTGACAGCCTCCGCGACGACCTTGCCGGAGGGCCCACACCACCGGCAGAGCACCTCTTCGATGCGCTCGTCGAGCACCTCGGTGTCCTCGACGGACAGCTCACCGCCCACCGTGTAGTGGTGGAACGAGCGAGCACGCGTCGCAACGGTCACGTCGAAGCGAGTCAGGTTTCCACACGACGTGCAGCGGTAGCGGTCGGTCACGAGGGCGAGCGTACCGGCGCGCCCAGCGCGCTAGAGCCCGGCACTCCCCCCGAAGTGCCGGGCTCTACGCCGCTCGAGAGTTCCGAGCTGTTCGAGATACTACGCGGATTCTGACGCCATCGCCTCGAGGCTCATGGTGTCGTACTCCTCGCCGGTGTCAGCCCAGTCCTCGAACTGGATCACGCCCATCTCTCCGAACTTGGTCCGCAGCCAGCCGCCGTTGCGGTCGAGCAGGCCGAGCTTCTTGCAGTTGGGCACGATCTTGGAGAAGAGCAGCTGCTGGAACGGGTCCTCGTTCTTGTCGCCCTGGTTCTCGAGCTGCAGCTTCACCATCGTGCGGACATCGACACCCATGCGCTCCCACACCTCCTGCTGGAGGAACCGGTCACGCATGCGCACGGCCGCCTCGAAGGCGAACTGCTGGCGCTCGAGCATCTCGGCGTCGGTCAGCTCGGCGTAGTACTCCTTCAGCGAGAGCACCCCGAAGGCCACGTGACGGGCCTCGTCGCTCATCACGTAGCGCAGCAGCTGCTTGAGGAGCGGCTCCTCGGTGAGCTGGTGCATGAAGCCGAAGGCGGCCAGGGCCAGGCCCTCCACCATGATCTGCATGCCGAGGTAGGTCATGTCCCACCGGCTGTCGGCGATGATGTCGTCGAGCAGCATGCCGAGATGGGCGTTGAGCGGGTAGTGCCCGTTCATCTTCGTGTCGAGGTACTTGGCGAAGACCTCGACGTGGCGGGCTTCATCCATCACCTGGGTGGCCGCGTAGTACTTGGCGTCGATCCACGGCACCGTCTCCACGATCTTGGCCGTGCACACCAGTGCGCCCTGCTCGCCGTGCATGAACTGGCTCATCGTCCAGTTCTGGGACTCGATGATGAGCTTGTCCCACTCCTTCTGGCCCCAGTTGTGCAGGGGCTGACCGGCGCGCTGGGCCGCCACGAACACCGGGTCGGTCTCGTGGTCGCGCGGCGCGCTGGCCACCACCTTCTCGATGTCGACAGGCGTGTCCCACGGGAGGTCGGTCTCACCGTTCCACTGGGCGCCCTTGGCCTTCTCGTAGAGCTTGTTGAGGGCCGGACGCTCGCCCTTCTCGTAGTTCCAGGTGAACAGCGCGTCGGCGTTGTCCTTCACGGCGTGGACCATCTCGTCCACGTCCTTGGCCGTGATCGACAGGATGGCCTCGAGGTCGTTGACGTCGGCCCGGCCGAGCATCTCTTCGTTGGTGGTCATTGCTGGGGTCTCCCCTTGGTGTGTCGGGATGTCAGTCGGTGGTCGGGTTGGCATCGAGGGCGTCGACGAGCCGGGCGATCAGGTCCTCCCACGGACCGGGATCGGGCAGGTCGAGCTCGACGGCGCGGAAGAGCAGGAAGCCGAAGCCGACGGCGTGGCAGAAGCGCACCACGGCCTCGGCGTCGAGGGCAGGATCGATGGCGCCTGTGGCCTGGGCCTCGGCGACGAGGTCGGCGAGGCGATCTCCGCGGAGGTCGAGCGCCTCCTGCATCAGGCGGCGCACCTCGGGATCGCGGCGGGCGGCAACGAACGCTTCGAGGAGCAGCGCGCTCTCGGGGCCCATCTCGTCGGTCACCAGGTGGGAGCCGACGGTGGTGAGGATGTCGGTGACCTTGCCCTCGAAGCGGTGCTCGTTGAACAGCACGTCGAGCTCGGGCTCGGAGCGGGACTCGATGGCCGCGAGGAGCAGCTCGGCCTTGCCGGTGAAGCGACCGTAGATGGCGCCGGTCGTGTACCCGGCCCGGCGGGCGATCTCGGCCACGCCGGCGCCGTCGTACCCCTTCTCGGCAAACACCTCGCCGGCGGCCGCGATCAGCTTGGCCCGGATCGGGTCATCCCCGGCGGTGGGCACGAGCGCGTCGACGGCATCGGTCATCGCCCCCCACGATAACGGTCGTTATTCGAGTTGTCTAGCGACGGCCGCTCAGGCGACACCGTCGAGGGCCGCTATTCCTCCGGTGAGCCGGTAAGCCCGTACCGGAGCGTCGAGGCCCTTCAGCTGCATCGACCGTGCCTCGGTCGCCCCCCGGCCGCGGAGTGCGTCATGAGCCCGTTGATCGATGATGATCTCGCCGCTGGCGGCCTCCGCGCACAAGCGCGAAGCGAGGTTCACGACCGATCCGAGGGCGGTGTAGTCGCTTCGTCCCGATGCGCCGAGCACGCCGATCGTGGCATGGCCGTACGCGATGCCCACCCCATACCCGAGCTCGTGGCCTCGCCGGATCCAGGGCTCGAGAAGGTCGGCCATGGGGGCGGCCAGCCGGTCGGCGAGGGCGGCTGCGCTCCCGACCGGGTCGGCGCAGGGCAGTGGGTCGCCGAAGAAGGCCATGATGCCGTCGCCCGCGAACGCACCGACTGTGGCACCCGCTTCGGCGAGGAGATCGCCCACCGCGTCGTAGTAGGCCTCGATCAGCTCGACCACGTCCTCGGGTTCGGCTGCGGCCGCGAATCGGGTGAACCCCCGAAGGTCGCAGCACATGGTTGCGATGAGGCGCCGGTGCGGCTGCAGCAGTGCAGGTGAGCCCGCCGCCAGGAGGGCGTCGGCGACGGGGGCGGACAGGAAGGGCCGGAGCCGACCCAGCCGCGCGACCTCCTCGCCCTGCTCAGCGACGCGCGCAGCCAGCGCATCGTTGGCATCGGCCAGCTGCGCGTTGACCTCACCGAGGCGTTCGGTGGCCTCCTCGGCGATGGTCGCCAGGCGGTCGCTGCGCTCCACGAACCGTGCCAGGAGGACCGACACCGTCACGAGGATGCTCACGAGGAACCACCACTGCGAAACCGGTGCCGTCAACGCGGGGCCGGTCGCGAGCACCACGCCGTAGCCCACCGCGGTGGACACCACGAGCAGCGTCGCAGCCCATGGTCGCAGCACGTAGAACCCGAAGATGGGCCCCAACAGGTACGCCGCGCTCCCTGTGCTCCAGAGGGCTGGGCCGGCTGCCAGCAGGCCGATCGTCACCAGCGCGGATGCGCCGAACAACAGGACTAGCGCTTGTCCGGCATACAGGCGCTCCACCCAGGGATCAGTCGCGACCGTCATCACGACCAAGGTGAGGATGCCCATCGCGATTGCCGTAAGGCTCACGGCGAGGAACAGGCCTGGGCGGCCGAGGTGCTCGGCGGCGGACAGATCGATCTGCAGCACGCTTGCGCCAGTCACCAGGTAGAGGGTCGCCCCCAGCCGTCCGAGGTAGCGGACGGCATCCACTGACAGCGGTCGCACCGCCCACCCCACCACCCCTGCTCCGCCCTCGCGCTCCATGGTGGCACTGTCCCCCGACGGCGCTGCAGGGGCGTTGCGCGTCGGTTGGCCGACCGTTGCAGCTGGTTGCAACACACCGCTGTCCCGTGCGCCGTAGCGTCCTTCCCGTGCAGCTGCTGTTGTTGGGGCCGCTCGAGCTGGAGGGCGCGGGCGCCGAAGGGGGGCTGGGAGGCCCGAAGGAGCGGGCGCTCGTCGCCTACCTCGCGTTCCACGAGGGCCGGAGCGTGTCGGTCGACGCGACTGTCGACGCTCTCTGGCCGGAGGATCCGCCGCGCACGGCGCACCGCACGGTGCAGGCCTACGTCTCGCGGCTGCGCAAGGCCATTGCGGGACAGGCCGGCTGGGCGCTCGACGCTTCGCCGGGAGGCTGGCGCTTGCAGGTGCCCGCCGGAGGCCTGGACGTCCACGAGGTCGAGCGCCTCGGCGCCGAAGGCCGGCGGGCGGCCGAGGCGGGCGACCACGTCACTGCCGCCCTGGCGTTCCGGGAAGCGCTCCACCTCTGGCGGGGCGAGGCCCTCGGCGGCCTCGCTCACCTGCCGTGGGCACAGGCGCAGCAGGCGCGACTCGCGGAGCTGCGTCTGCACCTGCTCGAGGAACGCCTCACGGCGGAGCTGGCCCTCGGGCGCAGCGGCGCAGCGATCGAGGAGCTCGAAGCCCTCTGCCGCTCCCACCCCACGCGGGAGAGGTTCTGGGAGCTGCGCATCACCGGTCTCTACCGCACCGGGCGACAGACGGACGCTCTGCGCGCGCTGCACGAGGTGCGCGAGATCTTGCTGGAGGATTCCGGTCTCGACCCCAACCCTGCGCTGCTGCGGCTGGAGCAGCAGATCCTGGCCCAGGACCCACGCCTCGGCCCATCTCCGCACACCGTCGACGCCCCGTCTGGGCGCCGGCTCCCCCCCACCGTGGAGCGCATGCGCCAGGCCCGGTTCGTCGGCCGGCGGGCCGAGCTGTCGGCCCTGGCGACCGCGTGGGAGTCAGCCCGCCTGGGGGCCATCGAGGTCGTCTTCCTGGCCGGGGAGCCCGGCATCGGCAAGACGACCCTCGCGGTCGAGCAAGCCGCCGCCGCGGCGTGCGGGGGAGGCACCGTCCTGTTCGGCCGGTGCGACGAGGAGAGCCTGGTGCCCTTCCAGCCCATCGTCGAGGCCCTCTCCCACCACGTGGCGGAGAGCGACCCGAGCGCCCTCCGGCTTGCGCTCGGGCCGCACCTTGCCGACCTCGCCCTGCTCGTTCCGGAGATCGGGAGGCGCTTCCCCGAGGTGGCTGACGTGGCTCCGAAGAGCTCCGAGACCGAGCGCTACCGGATCTTCGAGGCCGTGCGCGCGCTCTTCGAGGCTGCGAGTCAAGAGGCACCCGTCCTGCTGCTGCTCGATGACCTGCACTGGGCCGACCGACCGACCCTGCAGCTACTCCAGCACCTGCTCCGCGGCACCGGGTCGTCGGGCCTGCTCGTCATCGGGACGTACCGTGACACGGATCTCGTACGCAGCCATCCGCTGGCCGACACGTTGGGCGAGCTGCGCCGGACAAACCTGAGCACCCGCTTGCCGGTGCGGGGCCTGCTGCAAGCGGACATCGTCGAGCTCGTCGGGGGCAATCCCGAGACCGACCCAAGTCGCAGGGAGTTCGGCATATCTCTGTGGCAGGAGACGGAGGGCAACCCGCTGTTCCTCCGCGAGAGCCTGCGCCACCTGGCCGAGACGGGAGCGATCGAGGCCGATCCCGCTGGCGGCTGGCAGGCCCTGAGGCGCATCGACCAGCTCGGCATCCCCGAGGGCGTGAGGGAGGTCATCGGGCGTCGGCTCATGCGGCTGACCGACACGACGAACGCGGCGCTGCGAGCCGGTTCGGTCCTCGGCCGGGAGGTGCGGATCGACGTCCTGGAAAGGGCCACCGATCTCACCGCTGACCAGCTTCTGGATGCGTTCGAGGAGGCAACCGGGGCGGGCGTCCTCGACGAGGTGCCGGGCGCTCCCGGCCGGTACGCGTTCACCCACGCCCTCGTGCGCTCTGCGCTCTACGAGGAGCTCAGCCTCACCCGCCGGGTTCGCCTCCATCAGCGGATCGGAGAGGCGCTCGAGCGGATCACCGGCGGAACGCCCGACGGGCCGCATCTGGCCGAGCTGGCTCATCACTTCGCCCAGGCGGCGGTAGCCGGGCACGCCGCCAAGGCCGTCGACTACGGGCGACGAGCCGCCCGCCACGCGGCCACGCTGGCTGCCTACGAGGAGGGCGTCCGCCACCTGACCGTCGTCCTCGAAGTGGCCGAGGATGCCGGCGCGCCCACTGCGGAGCAAGCCGACCTGCTCCTGGAGATCGGCGGCCTCCACTGGTCGACCGGCGCGGCGGCAGCGGCCCGGGAGGCGTTCGCCCGCGCGTCCGCACTCGTGGGTGAGACCGACCCGGAGCGCAACGCACAGGCGGTGCTGGGTCACGCCGGCGACCACCAGCGCAGCGTGTGGGTGGAGCTGGCCCTCACCAAGGAACGCACGATCAGCATGCTGCGAGAGGGGCTGGATCGCCTGAGCGACGGCGACAGCTCGCTGCGGGCGCGCCTGCTCGCATGCCTCGGACGTGAGCTCAGCCGCGTGCCTGGGTCGGCCGAGGAACAGGCCGGGCTCGCGGCGGAGGCGATCGCCATGGCCCGGCGAGTTGGCGACTCGGCCACGATCGCCAGCGCCCTCCTCGACGCCTGCCTGGCCATCTACGGCCCCCACACGGTCCGTCAGCGGTCGGACATGGCCACCGAGGCGGCGGCGCTGGCCATCGCTCTCGGGGACCGTCTGCTGGAGGGCCATGCTGCCCTGCACAGGTTCCACGCGGAGGCCGAGGCCGGGCGCCTCGACGGGGCACTCGTCCACCTGGACCGCGCCACCGAACTCCTCATGGCGCTGCGCGATCCGAGCGCCGAGTACCTCATCCCGACCTACCTCGGCGGGTTGGCGCAGCTCGAGGGCCGACTCGACGATGCCGCAGCGCTCACCGCCGACGGGTTCAGTCGGGGCCACGAACGGGGTGACCCCAACGCCATCATCGTCTTCGGAGGCGGCACCCTCGGGACGTACTTCTACGCCGGCCGCGGAAGCGAGCTGCTCGACCTCGTCTTCCAAGTGCACGACCTCTACCCCACGCTGCGGCAGTGCGCGGCCGCCATCGAAGCCGCGCTCCTCGCCGAGCTCGGCCTCGGGCAGGAGTGCCAGGCCATGCTCCAACGCGCCGAACCCAGCGCCCTCCCTCGTGACCCCTTCTGGACCTTCGCCGCCCAGTGCCTGGCCCGTGCGTACTGGAGGATCGGCGACGCACCGCGAGCAGAGGAGCTGGGCCGGCTGATGCTGCCGTACGCCGACCACTTCGCAGGGATCGCCACCATCGGCCTCGGCCCCCTCCGGGTTGGCCTGGCCCTCTGCGCCGCCACAACGGGGCGCTACGCCGAGGCCGAGGCCCACCTCGACATTGCCGCCGAGATCGCGGACCGCCATGGCTGGGCCGCGGTGCGCGCCGAGGTGCTGCTACGACGAGCAGCCGTGCTGACCGCCCGCCGCGGCCCCGAGGACGAGATCCCGGCGCGAGCTGCCCTGGCGGAGGGCTTAGCGCTCGCAGAGCACCTGGACCTGGCCGGGCTCGTGCGAGACGGGGTCGCCCTGCGCGCACTGCTCGACGGCACGCCCCCACGGCCGGCCGCCGAGCCCGTAGCCGTTCGCCGTCGAGACCGGGCCCGGGCCGCGATCACGACGAAAGGCCGCGCCGCGGTGGCCTGGTGGACCCGGGGCGAAAGCGACGAGGAGCTGCTGCGCCGCTTCGGGACGGTGCGTGCCCAGCGGACGCTCTTTGGTGCGATGAGCCGAGCCTTCCAGCCCCTGCGGACCCACGGCTTCATCGGCGTCATCGCGATCGAGCTGCGACCCCCCGATGACGGCATGGAGGCCGTCCCGCCGGACTGGTGGACGATCGACATCGACGCCACGGCTGCGAGGGTCCGCGGCGGCCGCCCCGACGCCGCAGCGCTCACGGTGCACACCACCCTGCCCGACTTCATCCGCCTCTGCTCCGGTGAGCTGACCCTGGCCCAGGCCGTGGTCGGGGAGCGCGTCCTGGTCGAGGGCGATCTGATCCTCGCCGCCCGGATCCCTGTGATGTTCGGCGCCGTCGAGCCGGTGATCGGCAGCTTCCCGCCAGCGGCGGCCTCCAGCGCGTGACGACAGCGCCTCAGATCTGCTCGGCGGCCGATTCGCGCTGGGAGACCTCGACGAGCGTTGCCAGCGCCCCGACCGCGTGGCCGCCGTCGATCGAGGTGCGGGCGGCCGCGATCCCGGCCTCCAGGTCGTCGACCAGGCCGGACGCGAGCATGCCGGCACCCGCGTTCAGGCTGACGATGTCGCGGTGCGGACCGTGCTCCCCCGCCAGGACGCGCCGGGCCAGGTCGGCGTTCACGTTGGCGTCGCCGCCCACGAGGTCCTCGCGGTCGACGCGGGACAGGCCCAGCGCGAGGGGGTCGACAGTCCACTCCGACACCGCTCCATCGCGCAGCTCGACGACGCTCGACGGGCCCGTGGTCGTGAGCTCGTCGAGCCCGTCGCCGCCGTGGACGATGAGGGCCCGCTCCGCCCCGTTGACGTGGAGGACCTCGGCCATGCGGGTGGCGACCCGCTCGTCGGCCACGCCGATGACGTAGCGCCGCACCCGGCCCGGGTTGGACATGGGCCCCAGGATGTTGAAGGCCGTGGGGATCCCCAGATCGCGCCGGGAGGGACCGGCGTGTCGCATGGCCGGGTGGTAGCGGGGGGCGAAGCAGAACCCGATGCCGGCCTCGTGCACGCAGGCCGCCACGCCCTCGGGCCCGAGCTCGATGGCGACTCCGAGCGCCTCGAGCAGGTCGGCCGAACCGCAGGCCGAGGAGGCGGCCCGGTTGCCGTGCTTGCACACCCGGCCGCCGGCGCCCGCCACGACGAGGGCAGAGATGGTGGAGACGTTGATGGTGTGGGCCCGATCGCCGCCGGTCCCCACGATGTCTATGACCGGCCCGTCCACGTCGATGTCGACCCGGGTTGACGCGGCCAGCATGGCGTCGACCATCCCGACGAGCTCGTCGACCGTCTCGCCCTTCATGCGCAGGCTGACGATGAACGCCGCGATCTGGGCCGGGGACGCGGCCCCGTCGAGGATCTCGGTCATCGCGGCCCGGGACGCGTCACGGCTGAGGGCCGAGCCCTCCATCAGGTGGCCGAGCACCACTGGCCAGCCGCCGTGCTCGGCAAAGGTGAGGTCGGCCATGGGCCGAACGCTACCTGGAGGGGTCAGGACGCTCGGCGGCGCTGCCGGTGGATGCGGCGCCGCTCCTTCTCCGTGGCGCCGCCCCAGACGCCTTCCTTCTCGCGGCCCTGGAGGGCGAACTCGAGGCAGGTCTCCCGTACCGAGCACTCCTCGCAGACGGCCTTCGCGGGCTCGGCCTCCTCATCGGTGGCCGGGTAGAAGATGCTCGGGTCCAGTCCGCGGCAGGCCGAATGACGGCGCCAGGCGAGGTCCATGGTTCGGGGGGCTCTCGTGACGGGGGCGGGGGAGTTCGAGCGCAGTCTCCGCGCGTCGACCCGGCCGATGCAAACCGGCTTGGCGAGTCAGCCCGCCGAGCCGCTGCGGCGCAGGAGAGCCCACACGTCGTCGGCCGGATAGCGCCGATGACCCCCTGGCGTGCGCACCGACGGGATCCGTCCCCGCCGGGCCCAGTCCGTGACTGCCCGCTCCGACACCTGGAACAGAAGGGCCACCTCACGGGTGCGAAGCAGTCGACCGGCGAGCGCTCCGGGCAGGTCGCCGTCGCCCGCCAGCTCCTCCAGCAGTGCCTCCCGGCTCTGTACCCGCTCCACCGTGTGCCTCCTCGGCGGTGTGTCAGCGGGGTGGCCCCCGTGATCGCCGTCCGTGATCGGAGTGTGCCTGACGAGCGACCGACGAGCAACGGGACGTTGCCGTCGAAATAGGTCTCTACCAGGGCGAACGCCCCATCTTGCGAGGGTCAGCCGGCCAGGTCGGCCCGAAGCTCCTGCAGGGTCTCCGAGCCCAGCTCGGTCTCCTCGGAGTACGCCAGGTGGTCGACCACGAGCGTGACGGGGCTGGCCGTCACGGCATCCACCTGCTCCGGGCTGAGGTCCCAGAACACGTAGTGCACCGATGCGGTCATCTCGTCGCGCGTCAGCTGCTCCTCATGGGCCGCCTCCGGCCTGGCCCTCAACAAGAGGGCGTCAGGGCCGGACCCGACCCGGAGGCCGATCGAGCGCTCGATGCCCACCAGCCGGGGAAGCCACTCCCGCATCTGAGCGTCCTCGGTCAGCTCGATGAAGACCGTGGCGCAGAGATGGCCGGCCTCGGGGACGAGCGAGTTGTAGGTGTCGAGCTCGCCCTGGATGGCCTCGTCGGTGATGAGCTTCTCGACCCGAGCCATCTCCTGGATCTGGAACCGGATCGTGTCGCGGTTCTCGAAGACCAGCGTGACGACAGGCCCCACGTGGACGCGGCGGCGCTTCTTCAGCGCGATGACGTGGGCGCGGAAGTCGATCCGCTCCCGCTCGTAGGCCCGCAGATCGCTGATGTCAGCGAGCGTGAGCTTGCCCTTGGTCGAAGCCATGGTCCCTCCTCAGGGTTGGACGCGGCAGGGGGGTGCGTTCCCGCACCCCCCTTCACGTCACGCGGAGCCGGTCAGCAGCAGAGTCAGGAGACGTTCTGCAGGCCCTGGGTGAAGCGTCCGGCGTGGCTCTTCTCGGCCCGGGCGAGGGTCTCGAGCCACTCGGCGACCTCTTCGAAGCCCTCGTCGCGCGCCGTCTTGGCGAACCCGGGGTACATCTCGGTGTACTCGTAGGTCTCGCCCGCGATGGCGGACCTGAGGTTGTCCTCGGTGGAACCGACGGCCTCGCCGGTCACGGGGTCACCCGCAGGGGCGAGGAAGTCGAAGTGGCCGAACGCATGACCGGTCTCGCCCTCGGCGACGCTGCGGAAGAGGGCGGCCACGTCGGGGTAGCCCTCGACGTCGGCCTTCTGGGCGAAGTACAGGTAACGGCGGTTGGCCTGGCTCTCGCCGGCGAAGGCCTCCTTGAGGTTCTGCTCGGTCTTGCTGCCCTTGATGTCAGGCATGTTGCTCTCCTGTTGGTTGGTGGGAACTGGTAGATGGGGCGCAGTCGGCGCAGCGACCGCGGAAGACGATCTCGGTGGCGAGGACCTGGAACCCCTCGGCCTCGCCCCGGGTCGGTACGGCGACCCCTGGGAAGTCGGCGTGGAGGTCGGTGATGCGACCGCACGCGTCGCACACGAGGTGGTGGTGCGGCTCGATGTTCGGGTCGAAGCGGGTCGAGCCCGTGCCGACGTCGAGGGCGCTCAGCTCCCCCATGGCCGTGAGGTCGTTGAGGGTCTGGTACACGGTGCGCAGAGAGATGGTGGGCATCTCAGCCGACACCGTGGCGTAGACCGCCTCGGCCGTCGGGTGAGCAGTCGTGCTGGCCAGAGCCCGGAAGATCGACTGCCGCTGCGGCGTGACCTTGAGCCCCTGGGCCCGGAACTGCGCGGTGAGCACGTCGGCCGACTTCACGGCCGCGACCCTAGTCGCATGGGCTGCTCATCAACAACTGTTGTTGATCAGGCTTCGCGGGGTTCGAGCAAGACGAGCGGGATGACGCGCTCGGTGCGGCCTTGGTACTCGTCGTAGGCGGGCCAGACCTCGGTGGCCCTTCGCCACCACTCGGCCTTCTCGTCGCCCTCGAGCACGCGGGCCGTGTAGTCCCGGACCGTGGGCCCGTCCTGCAGCGTGACGAGGGGGTCGGCGAGGAGGTTGCCGTACCAGTCGGGGTGCTGGGGCTGTCCGCCCATCGACGCGATGGCGGCGTAGCGCTGGCCGTCGGTGACGCGGATCAGAGGCGACTTGCGGACCTTTCCGCTCTTGCGGCCGCGGGTCCACAGGATGACGCACTCTGCCCCACCCCGCATCGTGCCGCGCGTGCCCCCGCTGGCCTCGTACTCGGCCACCTGATCGGCCGCGACCTTCCAGGTCGCGGGCTCGTAGTCCCCGGCAATCGGCATGCCTCACCCTCGCACACCGAGCGCGGAGGCATTCCGTGTGCGGAACTGGGCGCTCAGGGCCGAGTTCGGCACGCGGAATGCCCCGGAATGCCGACGAGGGTCAGTGGCTGGTGACGGGAACCGGTACGGGTCGGGCCACCCGGGCCACGAGGACGCTGGCCGCGAGAACGACGAGGGCGCCGATCTCGAGGGCTCGGATCTGATCGGCGCCTGGCGTCCACACCGGCTCGGTCCAGCCGAGCACGGACCCCGTCCGGGTGGCGATGAGCGTGCCCAGCGATGCGGCGTTGAAGGCGATCGCGGCCCCCACCACGTACGGAGCGAAGCGGCGAGCGACCCAGATCGTGGCCACCAGCGCCACTGCGATCACCAGGGCGGCGGCCGCGCTGGCAGGGAAGCCGATGCGGACCACGAAGGCGCCGGGCGCATCTGCAGGCACGTCGCGGTAGCTGTCGAGCCATTCGCGGAGGTGGGCCGCGCCGCCAGCGAGGGTGAACGCGGCTGCGGCAAGCACGAGGGGCTGACGGTGGCGATTGGGCATGCCAGGTGTTCGGCGCCGACCGGCGCCCCGGACCATCGACCGATCAGCCCGCCTTGAGCTCGCGGCGGCGCTGGAGCCAGGCCGACACCACATCGGCCATGGCCTGAGGGTTGTAGGCGTCCTCCTCGTAGCTCCAGCGCCCCCCGCCGGCGTAGACGAGACGGGTGAGGTTGGCGGCCTGGAAGACGCTGCCGTCGCCCGGATCGGCCAGACGGTTCTGGATCTCGCACACGATCCACCCCCGCTCCTCGTCGAACATGGCCCACTCGATCGGGAAGAGCACGAACTGGTTGTTCGGGAACTCGGCCATCGTCGTGGTGATCCACCTGCGGATGGCCGCCTGGCCCTCGAAGCGACCGAAGAGGTGCTCCACGTACACCGCGTCGTCGGTGAACTGGTCGGCCCAGGCATTCCAGTCCCCGGTCTCCCCGGCCACCCGGCCCCGCTCCTGGTAGGCCTCGAACTCGCGCTCGAGCTCGGCCCGGCTGAACGTCGTCATGGCCCGGACCCTAGAGTTCGGGCCATGGCGACGTACGAGTTCCGGTGCCGGGCCTGTGGGGCGACCTTCGAGGAGCGGCGAGCCATGGCCGATGCCGACGCGCCCGCCATGTGCCCCGACGGCCATCGCGACACCACAAGGCTCCTATCTGTGTTCGCAGCCACGTCGGGGAGCTCCTCCGCGCCGGCGCCCAGCGGGCCGAGCATGGCTGGTGGCGGGTGCTGCGGCGGCGCCTGCGGTTGCGGTTGACACGGTGACCCTCGGCGCCTTCGACCGAGCCCGCTCGCTCGCCGCCCTAGAGGACACGACCTTCGACGTCCTCGTGGTCGGCGGGGGGATCACCGGCTGCGGCGTGGCTCTCGACGCGGCCAGCCGGGGCCTGCGCACCGCGCTCGTGGAGCGGGACGACTTCGCCAGCGGCACGTCGTCGAAGAGCTCCAAGCTCGTGCACGGCGGCCTCCGCTACCTGCAGAACGGCGACATCCGACTCGTGTACGAGGCCCTGCGCGAGCGTCAGCGCCTGCGCCACAACGCGCCCCACCTCGTGCGCCTGCTGCCCTTCCTCATCCCGATCTTCTCGAAGGACGGGCTCATCAACCCGAAGGTGGCCCGGGCTCTCGGCAGCGCGATGTGGATGTACGACCTCACTGGTGGAGCCCGCATAGGCAAGCTCCACAAGCGCCTCAAGAAGGACAAGGCCGTCGCCCACATGCCCACCCTCCCAGAGGAGCGGCTGGCCGGCGCCTACCTCTACTACGACGCCGCGGCTGACGACGCCCGCCTGACGCTCACGCTGGCCCGCACCGCAGCCCTCGACCACGGCGCCGTCATCGCCAACCACACGAACGTCGTCGGTCTGCGCCATGACGACTGCGGGTCGAGTGTGCGGAGCCACCCTGGAGGCCGACGGGCGCCGCATCGAGGTGGCGGCCCGCAGCGTCGTCAACGCCGCCGGCGTCTGGTCAGACGACGTGCGGGCGCTCGACGAGGGCGGCAACCCCGACACGATCCGCCCGGCCAAGGGCATCCACATCACCGTGCCCTGGGACAAGGTCCGCAACGACATCGCCGTCGTCGTGCCCGTGCCGAAGGACAAGCGCTCGGTCTTCGTCGTGCCGTGGCTCCCCAAGGACGACGGCACCTTCGAGCTCACCTACATCGGCACCACCGACACCGACTACGACGGCCCCGTCGACGACCCCCAGTGCACGCCTGACGATGTCGCCTACCTGCTGAAGGCCATCAACTTCTCCGTGCGCGAGCCGCTCGGGGAGAGCGACGTCGTCGGCACGTGGGCCGGTCTGCGCCCGCTCGTCAAAGCGGCCAGCAGCGGTCGCACCGCGGACCTGTCCCGACGCCACAAGGTCCACGTGTCCGAGAGCGGCGTCGTGTCGATCACCGGCGGCAAGCTCACGACGTACCGCGAGATGGCCGAGGACACCGTCGAGGTGGCCCTCGAGCAGATGGGCGACGCGCCCCGCTCCGCCAAGCGGTGCCGCACCCGCAAGCTCGTGCTCCGCGGTGGCGATGGCGCTCCCCCTGATGGCACCAGCGCTCACCTGGCCGAGCGCTACGGCAGCGAGGCCCGCGTCCTCGCCGCGATGGTCGACGCCGACCGCACGCTCGCCGAGCCGCTCGTCGCAGGCCTCCCCTACATCCGGGCCGAGGCCCTCTACGCCGTGCGCCACGAGATGGCGGGCTCCGTCGACGACGTGCTGGCCCGCCGCACCCGGGCCCGTCTGCAGGCACGCGACGCCAGCGCCGCCGCCGCAACCGACGTGGCGGCGCTCATCGCCGACGACCTGGGTTGGTCCGCTGAGGAGCAGGTCCGCCAGGCCAACGCCTACGTCGCACTCGTGGAGGCCGAGCGGGCCGCACCGGCCCTGCCCCAGACCGACCCCGTCCGCTAGGAGCTCCCCATGACGACGCCGCACGACCTGCCCGCGCCCGGGCCCGGAGCGCCGACTCCACCGATCGCCCTTCGGGACGGCGGGGCCGCGGCCACAGCTCGGCTCGACGGGGCACAGGTCGCCGTGCCCGACGATGTCGTTGCCGAGGCTTCAGGCCATCTGCCCCGTGGCCACCGACGGCGACCTGCTCGGCGAGGCCAGCCGGGACTGGTGGCCACAGGCCATGATCTGGGCCACGGAGGGCCAGGTCGCGGCCAAGGCTGCCGCCGTGGCGTCGCCGACCAGCGCGGAGCAGGTCGCGGCGGTCCTCGCCGTCTGCAACGAGGCCCGCATACCGGTGACGGCGGCCGCCGGTCGCAGCGGCGTCTGCGGCGCGTCCGTGCCCGTCCACGGTGGCGTCGTGCTGGATCTCTGCGGACTGACCGGCATCGTCGACGTCGACGCCGAGTCCCTCGTGCTCGACGTGGCCTGCGGCACCTTCGGCGACCACCTCGAGAGCGCCCTGCGCACCGAGCACGGCCTGACCCTCGGGCACTGGCCCCAGTCGGTGGCCCTGTCCACCGTCGGCGGGTGGCTGGCCTGCCGCTCGGCCGGCCAGCTCTCCACCCGCTACGGCAAGATCGAGGACATGGTGCTGGGCCTCGACGTGGCCCTGGCCGACGGACGCCGCATCACCACCGGCGGTGCGCCCCGGGCCGCGGTCGGCCCCGACCTCAACCAGCTCTTCGTCGGATCGGAGGGCACGCTCGGGATCATCACGGGCGCCCGCCTCCGACTGCACCCGGCGCCCACCTCCGAGCGCCGGAGCGCCTACGGCTTCGAGTCGTTCGAGGCCGGGATCGATGCCATGCGCCGCATCCTGCAGCGGGGCGCCACACCCGCCGTGCTCCGCCTCTACGACCCGACCGAGGCGGACCGGACCTACCACACCGGCGACCGGGCGCTCCTGCTCGTCCTCGACCAGGGAGACGGCGCCGTGGTGGACACGACGATGGAGCTCGTGGCCGAGGTGTGCCGGGAGGGCCACCCCGAGGATGATGCCCACGTCGAGCACTGGCTCGAGCACCGCAACGACGTCGCTGCGCTCGAGGCGCTCATCTCACGGGGCTACGTCGTCGACACGATGGAGGTGGTGGGGCGCTGGCGCGACCTGCCCGCCATCTACGCGGCCACCCTCGCCGCGCTGAACGGAGTCGAGGGCACGATCGCCGCCTCGGCCCACCAGTCCCACAGCTATGTCGACGGCGGCTGCCTGTACTTCACGTTCGCGGCGAAGGTGGAGCCCGACGAGCGCGACCGCTACTACCGCGCCGTGTGGGACGCCGGGTCTCGTGCCGTCCTGGGCGCGGGCGGAGCCCTGTCGCACCACCACGGCGTGGGCCTCAACCGGAGCCGCTTCGTCGCCGACGCACTCGGTCCCGCGTTCGACGTCCTGGCGGCAACCAAGGCGGCCCTCGACCCGAACGGCATCCTCAACCCGGGAAAGCTCGGCCTCCCCTCCCCTTTCGGTGCAACCGGCTACTGACCTGCATCCAGGTCGGCGGGTGCGCCCGTCGGTCGAGGCCATCGCCGGCGGACTGGCCGTGAGCTTGCCCGCGGCGCTGGTCGCTCAGGTGCTCGACGCGCTCATCGAGGACAAGCTCCCGCTCGCCGTCACGGTCCCCCTCGCGATGATGGCGCTCGCCGGCTCGGCTGTCGGCGGATGGCTCGTGGGCCGGCGGGGCCAGCCCGCCGGGACCTCCCGCCTCAGCGCGGGCGCGCTCGTCGGTGCGCTCGTGATCAGCCTCATCACTGGCCTTGGGCTCCTCCGACAGGCCGTGGCTGACGAGCCCGTCGAGGTGGCCGTGCTCCCCGCCCTCACCGTCGTCGGCGCGCTGCTCGGCCTGGGCGGAGCCGCTGTCGGCACCCGGCTGGCTGCTAGAACGCGGCCATGAGCATCCTCGTCCTCGACGTCGGCACGAGTGGCATGCGGGCCGCGGTGGTCCGCCCCGATGCCACGATCGCGGTCGAGGAGCACCAACACCTGCTGCCGTCCTCCCCCGAGCCCGGGCTCGTCGAGTTCGACGCTGCCCTCATGGCCACCACCGCGCTCGACCTGGCCCGACGCGTGCTCGCCGAGGGCGGTCCGGTCGACGCCGTGGGCATCACGAACCAGCGGGCGTCGACGATCGTGTGGGACCGGGCCACGGGCGAGCCCGTCGGGCCCGGCATCGGCTGGCAGGACCTCCGCACGGTCGGGACCTGTCTCGTGCTGCAGGCCGACGGCATCCACCTGGCCCCCAACGCCTCGGCCACCAAGCTCGGCTACCTGCTCGACGAGGCGGACCCCGATCGCAGCCGCGACCTGTGCTTCGGCACTGTCGACACATGGCTGGCGTGGCACCTCTCCGAGGGTGCACTGCACGTCACCGACGCCTCCAACGCAGCCGTGACCGGGATGCTGACCGGCGACGCCTCCGGGTGGCACGACAAGGTCCTCGCCGCTCTGCGCGTCCCCGTCACGTGCTTGCCCACTGTCGTCGACACGTCGGGCATCGTCGGCCCGGCGACAGCCCTCGAGGGCGCCCCGCCGATCGCCAGCCTCGTGGGCGACCAGCAGTCGAGCCTGGTCGGCCAGGGGTGCGTGCGGTCCGGGATGGCCAAGATCACCTTCGGAACCGGCGGCATGCTCGACCTGCACCTCGGCGAGGCCCGCCCGCGCTTCGAGCGCCAGGGAGACGGCGGGTGCTTCCCGATCGTGGCCTGGCGGCGCAACGGCGTCACGGCGTGGGGCGTCGAGGCGATCATGCTCTCGGCCGGGACGAACGTGGAGTGGCTGCGCGACGACCTCGGCCTCATCGAGAGCGCGGCAGCCAGCCACGATGTGGCCAGCCGTTGCGAGACGGCGGACGGCGTGGTGTACGTGCCCGCGCTCCTCGGCCTCGGCACACCCCGCTGGGACTACGGCGCCCGGGGCACGCTCCTCGGCCTGACCCGGGGCAGCGAGCGGCCGCAGATCGTCCGAGCCGTCCTGGAGGGAGTGGCCCAGCGGGGGGCCGACCTCGTCGACGCGGCCGAGGCCGACACGGGCCTCGCCATCCCGAGCCTGCGCGTCGACGGCGGCATGAGCGACAACCCGACGTTCGTCCAGGCCGTGGCCAACGCCACCCAGCGCCCCG
This sequence comes from uncultured Microthrixaceae bacterium, assembly GCA_963846555.1. GTDB lineage: Bacteria > Actinomycetota > Acidimicrobiia > Acidimicrobiales > VFJN01 > VFJN01. The sequence continues at coordinate 1,488,271 of CAWJWI010000004.1, read as the reverse complement.
TCGAGGTGTCACCCGTCCGGGAGGCGACGACGCTCGGAGCCGCCTTCCTCGCCGGGCTGGCCGTGGGCACCTGGGGCTCGTGGGACGACATCGAGGCCACGTGGCGGCCCCGGCAGACGGTGGAGCCCTCCGGCGTGCTCGATCGGGAGCGATGGAAGGCGGCGTTGGACCGCGCCTCGGGATGGTTCCCGGAGCTCAGCTCGCTCAGCTTCTGACCTGATCTCGAGCTGAGGTCATCCGGCAGGGCGCCCGGCTCCGAAGTGTGGGCGTGAGACGCCCCACCACCCTCCTGCTCGGCACTGCACTCTTCGGCCTCGTTGGCCTGACCGCCTGCGGTGACAGCGACGAACCGACCGAGGACGCCAGCGCCGTAGACGGCGGGGACGCGGTCGCGGCCGACTGCGAGGCCAGCCCGGGCGAGACGATCACCGTCGAGATCCCCGAGTTCGCCTTCTCCCCGGACCCCGTCGAGATCAGCGCTTGCGACTCCGTGGTCTGGGAGAACACCCACTCCCAGGCCCACACCTCGACGGGCAAGGGCGACAAGGCGTGGTCCACGGACAACATCGCCGCCGGGTCCGCCGCCGAGCCCGTCCTCTTCGACGAGTCCGGGTCCTTTGCCTACATCTGCGCTCTCCACCCCTTCATGACGGGAACCGTCGAGGTCTCCTGACCTCCGGCCCAACGCGATCACCCCCCACCACACCCACAACCACCGAACACCGACCACAGGAGGTACGGCGTGCAGATCAGCGCCAAGGAGCTCCGCCACATGGCGAGCGAAGTAGACGACATGCACCACGAGGCGATGCGGACGTTCAAGGAGGAAGCGGGCGAGCTCCACCTGAGCGCCTCCCGCGGATCCCGCCGCTCGTTCGTCAAGAAGGCCGGTCTGGCCGGAGTGGGCGGCACGCTGCTCACCCTCGGCGGCGGTCTGGCCCCGTTCACCCGGCTCGGCGGCCTGGCCGCAGCGCAGGACGGCGGGCTCACCGACACCCAGATCGCCGGCTACGCCCAGGGCGTGGAGCTGGCCGCAGTGGCCGCCTACGCCGCTGCCGCACCGGCCCTGAAGGATGCCCCCCTCGCGGTGGCGCAGCTCTTCCTCAGCCACCACCAGGACCACGCCGATGCCTTCGGCGCCGTCGCTGGCGATGATGCGCAGCCCGAGGCCAACGCCAAGCTCGTCGCTGCCGTCACACCCACGCTCGAGGCTGTCGCCGCTGGCGTCGCCGACGGCAAGGACATGACCGGCGACGTCCTCCAGTTCGCCAAGACGGTCGAGAACCAGGCGGCGTACACCTACGCCGCCGCCCTGACGCTGCTGACCGACCCGGCGTACGCCGCGGCCACCTCGACGATCCTCCCGATCGAGGCCCAGCACGCCACCGTCATCGCCCTCGCCCTCGGCGAGGGACCCGACGAGTGGTTCCCCACCGGCGCCTTCGAGTCCGCTGCCCTCGGCGACGGAACCGATCCCAAGGCCGGCTTCGACCCCGCTGTCTTCGCCTGAGCGCGACGCACCCACACGAAAGGACTACGACTCACATGGATCTGAACCGTGACGAGATGCGTCGAGAGCTACGAGCGATCGACGCTGACAACAAGGCGATCATGCCGAAGTGGTACGACGCCCTCCGCCAGATCGTCGGAGGCGGCACGAAGATGTCGACCGACGAGAAGGCCGCCCTCTTGGGCGTCCCCGCCCCGGGTCGCCGGCAGTTCTTCAAGGTCGGCGGAGTCACCATCATGGGCGCCGCCGTGCTCGCCGCCTGCGGCAGCGATGACGACGGAGACACCGCCGGCAGCACGACCACCATGGGCGGCGGCGACGCCACCGGTGACGGCTCGATGGACCTGGCTCTGGCCCGGACTGCCGCATCGCTCGAGAAGCTGGCCGTCGACACCTACCAGGTGGGCATCGACTCCGGCCTCGTGACCACGGCCGCCATCGGCCAGGCCGCGATGCTCTTCCAGGAGCACCACCAGGCCCACCTCGACGCACTCAACGGGGCCATCAGCGGCGCCGGCGGCGAAGAGGTCACCGAGCAGAACCAGGCTGTCTTCGACGCCCTGGTGGCGCCGGCAGTCAGTGCAGCCAAGGCCGAGGCCGACATCGTCAAGATCGCCCTCGACCTCGAGCTGGCTGCAGCCCAGACCTACGCCTTTGCCGGCGGAGCTCTGAGCGCCCCGGCGCTGCGCTCGACGATCATGACCATCGGCGGCATCGAGGCGCGGCACGCAGCCGTGCTCCAGGTGGCCGCCCAGGCCGCTTCGCCGCTCGAGGTCTTCCCCGACGGCCGGGCCTTCTTCCCGGGTGACAACCCCCTCGCCGGCATCGACGGCGCGGTGCTGTCCGCCTAACCCAAGCAGACCTCCCCATGGCAAGACGAGCCGGTCCTTCGGGGCCGGCTCGTCCTGTTGTGCCCCTATGCTGAGCGGCGACGGTGAGCTGGCCTGGTGGCCGCGGCGTGGCTCGACCACGTCGAGGAAGGTCGGGACTCCACAGGGCAGGGTGCTGGTGAGAGCCAGGACGGGGTGACCTGTCGGTTCAGGGCAACAGAGAGCAGACCGCCGATGGCCTTCGGGCACAGGCAAGGGTGAAACGGTGCGGTAAGAGCGCACCAGCGTCGGGGGCGACCCCGGCGGCTCGGCAACCCCCACCCGGAGCAAGGTCAAACGTGGGACGACCGGCCCGGTCGACGTCCCCAGGTAGACCGCAAAGATGGATGGCCACCCACTCGGCCAGCGCAAGCGAACCGAGGGACAGAATCCCGCCTACAAGCCAGCTCACCGTCACCCCACCCTCACCAGGTGCTCGAGGTTCGGGGCAACAGCCTTCCTGCGGGGCACCCCCATGCCCCCAACCTCCTCGCCCCTCGGCGAGGTTTACACGTTCGGCGGGTGGGCATACCTCCTGGCACTTGGCCGCCCATCCCGGGCGACCACGCCGCAACGCGGCGTGCACGAAGGAGCGGTCCACATGGGCATCGGAGTCAGCGCTTTCCTCATCGCCGCCGGCGCGATCATGGCTTTCGCCGTCGAGGTCGACAACGCCGAGGGCATCAACATCAACACCGTCGGGATCATCCTGATGGTGGTCGGCGCTCTCGGTCTGCTCGTCACGCTGGCCGTGTTCGGCCCTCGCCGCCGGGACGTGGGCGACGGCGGGACGGTCGTGGAGACGCGGCGCCGCGACGTGGTCTGACCTCCGCACGCGCTTGACGGCCCCCGCCTCTGGCGGGGGCCGTCGCGCGCTCGGCGGCAGCTAGCTCACCCCGGGCTCGACCGGGTCGTCGGTGTCCTGCCGCACGTCCACGGCTTCGTCGCCCCGAGGTGGCGAGAGGTCGGCTACAGCGGCGGCGGCCACGCCGAGCGCCGCCCCGTAGGTCAGTCGGTCACCCCACACGACGAGCCCGGGAGCCCCGATGTCCCGGAGCTCGGGGTGATCCTCCCGGAGGTGCCGTCCGTAGGCCAGCCAGCGGGCCCGGCGCCGAATGCCCTGGTCCGTCAGGGTCACGTGGCTGAGGACCGGGATGGACAGGATCAGCCCGGCGATGGTCACGACGGGCAGCAGGTAGACGGCGCGCAGGTCGATCCACACCGGCCAGCTGCAGCCCACGAAGATGGTGGCGTAGGTGACGAAGAGAGAGCCCTTGTAGGCCCGATCCACGAGCCCGGCGGCCTGGGCATCGGTGACCACGGCCTTGCGGAAGCGCCTCCAGAGCCCGTCGTCCCGCCCGGGCCACAGCGGCGGGCCCCGCAGCTCGTCTGGTACGGGCTCCCGCCCGATGGCGGCGAGTGAGTCGAGCACCACCGCCTCGGCGCCGCTCACCTCGGGGCGCCGGCTAGGCAGGTGCAGGACCACCTCCCGGGACGTGATCCCCTCCAGCCGCAGGACGCCGCGCTGGGCCAGGGCCAGGACCGTGCCCGCCACTGCGCCCTGGCCGACGCGCTGCCCGTCGGCGGCGAGGAGGGCGACCACAGCGGGTGACTCCGAGCCGGGCGGATCGGTCACGCGGTCGGGCACATCGTCGTCGAGCTTGGCCCGGCGCCGGCGCTCGGCCACACGGATCCGCTGGGTGCTGATCACGACGAAGAGGAGCACGAACCCGGCCAGGCCGAGGAAGGCCGGCCGCACGAGGGCCGCCAGACGGTCCTGCTCGTCGAGGGTGGCCTCGAGGGCTGCGGTGGCCGCGTCGCGCTGGGCCTGGAGCGCCTCGAAGTCGGCGAGATGCGGACCCTCGTGGGCCTGCACCGCAGCGTCGGGGCTCAGGCTCACGACCTGGGGCGAGAACCCGATCGCGACCTCCGACCCGGTCCAGGCCGGCACCTCCCCGGCCAACGTCACGGTGCGCCCGCTGACCAGGACCTCCCGGTCGAGCGCCGTCTGCCAGTGGGCGAAGAGGTCGCCCGCCTCGGTCCCCTCGGGGAACGTGATCGTGCCTCGGAACGAGACCGGCGGGTCCTGCCGGGAGGAGTCGGAGGCGTCGGCGTGGACCGCCAGCTCGAGCACGGCCACGTCCGACCAGGCACTGACCGCCCGCCGGACCGTGTAGGCCAGCGTGGCCGTTCGGGCCCCCACCCTCACCTCCGTGTCGTACGGCCCGGGAGGGAGCGGCAGGCCGTCCATCGTGAGATCGGACAGCTGGCTGACACCGGAGCGCAACGGCACCCGCACGAGACCACCGCTGGCGTCGACGAACCGGACCTGCTGCTCCACCCGCACCGACCCATCCGGCGCCACCAGGGCGCGGAGCTCGATCCCTTCGAGCCGGCTCTGACGCGGCACGGCCATGGGGTCGCGGCAGCCGACCAGTGCCGTCGCCACCAGGGCCAGCCCCCCGAAGAACCGTCGCCGTCCGCCTGCCATGCGCCGGTTCTAGCCCGAGCGGCTCCGATGGACTGTCACACCCCCTCGTCATGATCGGAGCATGGATCTCTGGTACCCGCCCAAGGACGCTCCGCACCTCTTCGAGTGGTGGCGCCCGGTCGTGCTGGCCGCCCGCAACGCCCGCCTCGAACGCTTCCCGTGGCTGCTGCACATCGACGACGTGATGCTCATGGGTCGCGTCGACCGGGGGGCCCGGCCCGACATCTGGGTGTACAAGCACATCGAGTCCCGGGGCGAGATCTATCTCGACGCCACGGGCCAGGCCTACAGGTTCACCCGCACCCCCAACGCCAAGAGCTACGGCCGGTTCACGCCGATCGACATCCAGGCCGCCCTGTGGCGGGCCAGCCTCCCCACGGTCGTCGAGCCGATCTGGTACGACGACCCGGGGCCGCGAGCGTCGTGGGGCTACGAGGCCGTCGAGCCCGAGGTGGACGACCCTGATCCTGCTCCCCCGCCCCGTCGGCGGGGCCACCTCACCGTGCTCGACGGTGGTCAGACCCTGGCGGGCTAGGGCCTACGCCGAGGTGAGGGCTTCGAGACCCTCGACATCGTCGATCTCGAGGGGACGGCGACGATCCGAGAGGGAGATGACGAGGGCCTGGGAGTGCTCGCGCTCCTCCATGATCGTCACCGTGGCGATGGCCCCGACGAGGCCGACCACGGTGGCCGCGGCGAGCGACCAAGTGCCCAGCACGCCGAGGGCGCCGAAGGTGAACAGGGCTGTGGCGGTGGCGAGGATGCCGACGGCGATGCGCATGGTGGGCTCCGGGAGGACGGGGACGTTGCCCCGCCACGTACCCCCGCCTCGGCACGGTCAAACCGCAAATTTCGAATCCGTCAGGTGAGGCCGACCAGGTGAGCCGTGACGTTGTAGCTGTGGAGCGACGGGGAGGATCCCGTGGTTCCGATCTCGGTGATCGAAGCGGGTGCGCACCACATGCGCCACACCACCTCGTCGCCCACGCCAAGGGCCCACGCAGCCGCGGCCTTGATGGGCGAGACGTGCGTGACGACCACGATGTCGCTCGTCCGTGACTCCTCGACGAGATCGTCGGCGGCCGCCCGGATCCGAGCGCCCAGGGCAGAGAGCGACTCCCCGCCCCCGGGCACGAAGTCGATGTCGGCCCGCCACTCCGTCCACATGGCAGCGGGCACCTCGAGCATGGGCGTGCCGTCGAAGGTGCCGTAGTCGATCTCGATCCAGCGCTCATCGATGCTGACAGGCAGGCCCAGGGCGGCGGCCGTCTCCCGCGTTCGGCGCAGCGGGCTGCAGACGACCCGATCGGCCCCACCGACGACGGCAGCCAGGGCCTCGGCTTGGCGCACTCCGAGCGAGTCGAGGCCGGGGTCGAGGCGCCGTCCGAGCAGCAGGCCGGAGGCGTTGGCCTCCGTGCGCCCGTGACGGACGATGATCAGGCTCACGGCACGATGTCCCGACCGACGCGCCCCGTCTGCACGAAGAGCTGCCGGCGAGCCGGCTCGCCGAGGCGGAACCGGCGCCACCCCCACCAGCAGGCCACTGCTCCCGCTAGCTCGAGCACGACGCCGAAGGCGCCCCGACCGAGCTCGGGGAGCTCAGAGGTGGACCAAGACGTGCCGAACACGGGCCACCAGAAGCCATGGGTGTCGGTCCAGGCCCCATCCAGCACGAGGTGCATGAGCACCCCGATGGGGAGGCCGAGGAGTCGACGCTGGACGAGCCGCTGGCCGCGGGCGCCGATCATGATCGCCCCGAGGAGCAGGGCGGCGCCGACCAGGCTGTGGAACAGTCGCGGCTCCCCGAACGGCAGCTCGACGAGGGGAAGGAGAGCGCCGACGGCAACGATGCGGTAGTCGGCCGCGGGGCTGCGGAACACCGACCACACGAGCAGGACCGAAGGGCCGACGAACCAGAGCAGCACGCCGCCTCACCGGGCGAGGAGGCGACCGCACTCCTCGCAGTTCACGGGCACGTCGAGGGGGAGCTTCTTGATCCGGTCCACTTCGACCGCAGACAGAGAGAGGTGGCACCCGCCACAGGAGCCCCCGACGAGGCGGGCGATGGCGATGCCCCCCGCTTGCTTTCGCAGCTGGTCGTACTCCGCCACGAGCTCAGGTTCGACATCGGCCACGAGCTGCTCGCGCTCGGCCCTGACGTGGGCCAGCTGCTCATCGATGGACACCTCGTCCTCGGCGATCTGACCCCGTAGCGCGGCGCCCCGGTCGTCAAGAGCTGCCCGCTCCGCTTCGAGACGGGCCAGGTCGGCGTCGAGGGGCTCGATCTGCTCCATGAGCTCGAGCTCCTGGTCCTCCAGCTGGGAGATGCGCCGCTTCAACGCTGCGATCTCGTCCTGCATGGCCTGGAGCTCGCGCGGGTTGCTGACCGAGCCGCTGTAGAGAGCCTTGTCGTGGGCTGTCGCCTTGTCGCTGAACGCGGCGATCTCGTCCTCGAGCCGTTGCTGGGCCCGGCCCAGCTCGTGACGGCTCGCCGCCACCTCGCCGGAGCGCCGCTCGAGCTTGGTCAGCTCGGCCATGGTCGCCTCGAGCTCGGCTCGGGATGGCAACGTCCGGCGCTTGTGGGTGAGCTGATCGATCGTGGTGTCGTGCTCCTGGACAGCCAGGAGGGCATCCCATCGGCTCATGCGGGCGTCAACGGCAGCGTGCTCATCGCCGACCATCCTCTCACGTCACGGTGGGATGGCGGTCGTGGCCGTGGCCCCGCCCGTGCCACCGCCGGTGCCACCGCCGGTCCCACCTCCGGTGCCGCCTCCGCCAGTGCCCCCAGTGCCGTCTGTCCCGCCGGTTCCGCCGGTGCCGTCGGTGCCGGTGCCGTCTGTGCTGCCGCCGTCGGTTCCCCCGGTGTCGCCATCGGAGTCGCCGCCGTCGGTGCCGCCGGTTCCCCCACCGGAGTCGCGCCCCGTGGTGGTCGTGGTCCGTCGGCGCGTGGTGGTCGAACGGCGCGAGGTCGAGCCGGACCCGCCCCCACCAGCCCTGTCGATGTTGCGGTCGAGCTGCAGCGAGCGACCGCTCCGGGTGCGCGGCGGGTCCTCGTAGTCCACCTCATCGAGGCCCTCGTGCCAGGCGCGCATGAACCGACCCCAGATCTCTGCGGGGTACGAGCCGCCGGTGATCCCTGTGCCCCGGATGCGCACTTCGAAGTTGTCGGCCGGCGAGCCGATCCACACGGCCGTGGCCAGGTACGGCGTGAACCCGACGAACCAGCCGTTGCCGCTGTTCTGGGCCGTACCCGTCTTCCCCGCTGCGTGCTGACCTGGAATGCGGGCCCGGCCGCCGGTGCCGCCCTGGACGTTCTTCTCGAGGACGTCGGCGGCGAGACGGGCGCTCTCGGGCGACGAGGCCCGGCGCGGGTTCGGGGTGTGCTTGAAGATGAGGTCGCCGTCCCGGTCCTCGACCCGCTCGATGTAGTACGGCGGGTTGAAGATGCCATCGGCAGGGATCGACGCGAACGCGGCCGCCATGTCGATCGGGAACACCTCCTGGGTGCCGAGGGGCATGCTCACGACCGGCACGAGCGGCGTCGTGATGCCCATCCGGCGGGCCTGGTCGGCCACGTTCTCGTTGCCCACGATCTGACCCAGCCGCACATAGGCGCAGTTCGACGAGCGCAGGGTCTGTTGGGTGATCGTGCCGCTGCCCCCGCCGCTGCCCCCGAAGTTCTCCACCTCGTAAGGGTCAGGGTTCAGGCCCGGGATCCCTGTGAACGAGCACGGACCCCGGCCGTTCACCGTGTCGTTTGGGACGTACCCGTGCTCCAGGAGGGCCATGAGCACGAACACCTTGAACGTGGATCCGCCCGAGCGCAGGCCCTGGGTCGTGACGTTGTACTTCTCCTCTTCGAAGCCGCTGCCCCCGACCATGGCCCGCACCGCACCCGACCCGGGCTCGACCGAGACCACCGCGCCGGTCGCAAACCGAGGCTCGCCGGTCTGGGGGTTGGCCGCGATCGGCACCGTGGCGGGAGCCGCATCCTCCGGCGCGAGCTCGGCGAGGACGTCGTTGCGAGCCGTCAGGGCCATGGACTGGGCCCGGGGGTCGAGCGTCGTGCGGATCTGCAGTCCGCCCCGGAAGACGGAGTAGTAGCGCTCCTCCGGCGTGGCCCCGAGGCGGGGGTCGTCGAGCAGGAGCTGCTTGACCTCCTCCACGAAGTAGTCCTGGGGCCGGGGGAAGACCTGGTTGATCTGGTCGGGCAGGGGCACCGTGGCGTAGATGCTCGCTTCGTCCTGGGTGATTCGGCCGTAGGCCACCAGGCGCCGCACGGCCAGATCGCGCCTCTGCTTGGACTCCTCGGGGTGCCGGATCGGATCGAACGCGGACGGGTTGGCGATCATGCCCGCCAAGAAGGCGGACTGGGGGATGTCGAGATCACCCACGCCGATGCCGAAGTACGTCTCGGCCCCAGCCTGCAGGCCGTAGGCGCCGTTCCCCACGTAGACCGTGTTCAGGTAGCGCTCGAGGATCTGGTCCTTCGTCATCAGGTCCTCGAGGCGGCGGGCCAGGACCGCCTCCCGGGCCTTCCGATCGATCGTCTGCTCGGCACCGACCAGCTCGGTCTTCACGACCTGCTGGGTGATCGTCGAGCCGCCCTGGACCGTGGCGCCCTCGTCGACGTTGGCGATCAGGGCGCGGATCGTGGCTCGTAGGTTCACGCCCTCATGGGCGTAGAACTCGGCGTCCTCGACGGCGAGGACGGCGTCGACGGTGTGGACCGGGATGGCTGACAAGGCGACGGGCTGACGGTCGACGTCGGCTCTCAGGGTGGCCAGCAGAGAGCCGTCGGATGCGTACACGTACGAGCGCTGGTCGAGCGGTCCGAGGTCGATGATCCCTTCGGTGGACTCCCCTGCTCGACCCAGCTGCTGGGCAGCAGGGATGAGCGCCACCCCGGCGAGGGCCAGGCCGAGACCGGAGAGGGCGACGATGCGGAGGAGACGGAGGAGGGTGCGCACGGGGGTCAGCACGGCGCGAGGGCGTCGCCGCCGCCCAATCGTACTCCTGGGTTGCGGCACCCTCAGAGTCAGCCGGCCAGGACGTCAGGGAGATCGCCGGCGTGCACGATCGTGAGCTCCTGCACGGCCCGGGTGAGGGCGATGTAGAGGAGCCGACCGCCCAGGGCGCCCTCGGCGAGGAACCGGGCCGGCTCGACGACGACCACGGAGTCGAACTCGAGGCCCTTGGCCGCCGGGGGCTCGAGGACGGTCACGACGTCGCCCATGGCGCCGAGCCGGCTGTCGCCGAACTCCACCTGCAGCCCCTGGAGCGCCCCCTCCACTGCGCTCACGAGCTCCTCGGGCACGACGATGCCGACCGACGCCCACCGCGTGGCAGCGGCCTCGGCCACCTCGGCGACGCGGACCGCCAGATCATCCGGGGTCGCTTCCACGATGAGCGGCGCCGGTCCGTCGAGGCGGACGGAACGGGCGGCCCGGATCCCGGGCGCCACGGTCGGGAGCAGCCGGTTGGCCACATCGAGGATGGGCTTGGGCACTCGGTAGCCGAGCTCGAGCTCCTCGATGGATGCGGTGGGTGGTGAGCCGAGGTGCACGACTGCGTCCTGCCAGTGGGTCTGGGCGCCAGGCGCGGTCGCCTGGGCCAGGTCGCCCAGGACGGTCATCGACCGGCTCGGGCAACGCCGGGCGACAGCTCTCAGCTCCATGGCCGAGAGGTCCTGGGCCTCGTCCACCACGACGTGCCCGTACGTCCGGCCCACCCCGTTGAGGACAGCCTCGGCTTCGTCCACCAGCACGAGCTCAGCGACGGTCCATGGCTCGTCGTCCACCTTCGGGGCGCCGCGGCGGAGGAGCACCGCCTGCTCCTCCCGGTCGAGGAGGCCGTCAGCCGCCGCGGCCAGCGCCCGCTTCTGGGACAGCAGCCGGCGCACGAGCACCGGCGCCGACAGAGAAGGCCAGATGCGGGCGACCGCCGCGTTCAGGTCGGCGTTCGAGCGCATGGCCGACTCCCAGGCGTCGGCCGGCGCGGCGGCGTCGCCACGTGCGTCCTGGTGAGCCAGCCAGGCCATGCGCCGCAGCCGGCTCCGCAGAGCCGTTCGTCCCACGGCGAAGGCCGTGCCGCGGGCCACGATCTCGTCCACGGCCTCGGTGACGTCAACCGCTGCGAGGCGCACCGGGCCCCACGGCGTGGAGATGCCGAGGTCCTCAGAGGGCGGGCGCAGGTGCTGCCGAGCGCCTCGCAGGAGCACCTCAGCCATGCGAGGGTCGCCCTTCAACCGGGCGACTGGGGCGGGGTCCGCGGCTCGGACGCGCCCACCCACGAGGCGCTCGATCGTGGTCTGCCTTGTGGCCGCCTCCCCGAGGGAGGGCAGCACCTGAGCGATGTAGCGCAGGAACAGCGGGTTGGGGCCGACCACGAGCACGCCCTCGCGGTCGAGGACGGCGCGGTGCTCGAAGAGGAGGAACGCGGCCCGATGGAGGCCCACAGCGGTCTTGCCAGTGCCCGGGCCTCCCTGCACGACGAGGCACGTGTCCAGCTCAGCCCGGATGACGACGTCCTGCTCCGCCGCGATCGTGGCCACGATGTCGCGCATCTCGCCTGTGCGGGAACGCTCGAGCTCGGCCAGCAGCGGGTCGGGGATGCCACCGTGGTGGGCCGCGTCCACGCTGTCGGGATCGTCGAACACCTCGTCGAAGAGGTCGTTCACCAGGCGCTTGGTCATCACGAAGCGCCGGCGCCGGGACAGCTCCATGGGGTCGGCCGCCGTGGCCCGGTAGAAGGGAGTCGACACCGGTGCCCTCCAGTCGACGACGACGGGGTCACCCCGCTCGTCCTCCACGTGGCGACGGCCGACGTACCAGGTCTCGCCCGTCTCGGCGTCGAGGCGGCCGAAGCTGAGGCCGTCGACGTCCGTGTCGAGGCTGCTCAGCCGCCGCTCGAGGTGGGCCCGGGCCACCTCCCAGTCGCTGGCCTGGGCGGCGGAGTCTCCGAGGGACGCAGCTGCCGCGCGTGCGGTCCCGCATCCGAGCCAGGTGCTCGTAGGCCCGGTCGAGGTATGCCTGCTCCAGGGCGAGGTCGGGGTGCGTGGACATCGATGAGCTCCCGGAGACGCGCGGCGACACCCCCGTCCGGCACGGGACGGGGGTGAGGGGGACGCAGACGATACCCGCGGCGATAGCGTGCCGCGCCATGGCTCACCCACGACGCTTCCGCTTCGGCATCCAGCTCTCTACCGCCTCGTCCGGCGAGGACTGGGCGGCCTCGGCCCGAAAGGCCGAGGACCTCGGCTACTCGACCCTCTTCCTCCCCGACCACTTCGGCGACCAGCTGGCCCCCCTCCCCGCCATGGTCGCGGCTGCCGATGCCACCACAGAGCTGCGGGTCGGCACGCTCGTGCACGACAACGACTACAAGCACCCGGTGGTGCTGGCCAAGGAGCTGGCCACGGTCGACCTCCTCTCGGGTGGCCGACTCGAGGTCGGCCTCGGAGCGGGATGGATGAAGAGCGACTACGACCAGTCCGGCATCCCGATGGAGTCTCCCGGGGTCAGGGTCAGCCGGATGGAGGAGGGGATCGCCGTTCTCAAGGGCTGCTTCGGATCGGGGCCGTTCAGCTTCAAGGGCGAGCACTACGAGATCACCAGCTACGACGGGAAGCCCAAGCCCGTGCAATCCCCTCCGCCCCTGATCATCGGCGGCGGGGCCAAGCGGGTGCTGTCCATCGCCGGGCGCGAGGCCGACATCGTCGGCATCAACCCGTCGATCCACAGCGGCCAGGTGGACGCCGACGCGGCCCGCAACGGCGCAGCCGAGGAGACCGACCAGAAGCTGGCCTGGGTGCGCGCCGCGGCCGGCGATCGCTACGACGAGCTCGAGATCAACGTCCTCCAGTTCGCGGGGATCGTCACCGACGACCGGAAGGGGACGGCCGAGATGATGGCGCCGCTCTTCGGCCTGCCTCCCGAGGCCCTCGAGACGTACCCGCACACGTGCATCGGCACCGTCGAGGAGATCTGCGACGACCTGCGGGCCCGCCGGGAGCGGTGGGACATGTCGTACTTCGTGTTCCAGGGCGACACCATGGAGCCGCTGGCCCCGGTCGTCGCGGCGCTGCGCGACACCTGAGCCCGATGAGCTCCGAGCCCGAGGTGTCCCTGGCCTTCGCTGGCACCGGATGGATCGCGTCGGTACACGGGTTCGCGGTGCAGCACGTTGCCGGGCTCGCCGTGACCGCGGTGGCGTCGCGCGACCCGGCCCGGGCGGCCCAGTCCGCCGAGCACCTCGGTGCCGCGACGTGCACCTACGAGGAGCTTCCGGCCGGGGCAGATGGCGTCGTCGTCTGCACACCGCCCGCACTGCACGCGGCCCACACGCTCACCGCGGTGGCGGCGGGCGTCGGAGCCCTCGTCGAGAAGCCGCTCTGCACCACGCTGGCCGATGCCGACCGGCTTGTGGCCGCTGAGGAGCGCGGGGCCTGCATCGCCTACGCCGAGAACCTGGCCCACGCCCCGGTGATCCGGCTGGCCCGCCAGCACGCAGCCCAGCTCGACGGGATCGATCTGCTCGAGGTGCGGGCCCTCCAGGCCCGTCCGACCTGGGGCGACTTCCTGTCCGAGGGCTGGGGCGGCGGCGTCCTGTTCGACCTCGGAGCCCATCCCCTTGCCATCGCCCTGCTCCTCGCCGCGCCGGCCGAGCCGGTCGAGGTGCGAGCCACCCTCCACGGAGCAACCGATCACCCGGTCGACGAGCACGCCGAGGTCCACCTGGCCTTCGACAGCGGCCTCGTCGCCCGCATCGTGACCAGCTGGCGGGAGACCGGCACCCCCACCTGGGACGCGCAGGTGTCCGCCTCCGACGGGGTCGTCCGGGTCGAGCTGCTCCCCGAGGTGCGGCTGGAGCGCAACGGAGTCGAGGTGCCCCTCCCGGGCGTTCCCGAGGGCGTGCCCGCCCAGCTCGAGGAGCTGGGCTACCTCCCCCAGATCGAGTCGTTCGCCGTCGACCTGCAGCAGGGGCGCCGACCCGAGCTCGGGGCCTTGTTCGGCCGGACCGTGCTCGACGTCACGTGCGCCGCCTACGCCTCCGCAGCCAGCGGCGGCGCGTGGGTGGAGCTCCCCTTCGACGGCCCCCGCGACCGCACGCCGAACGAGCTGTGGCGGAGAGCCTGACCACCGTTAGGTTCGGCGGGATGGCAAGGCACGAGGCGCGCGACTCGGTGACGCGCCGTGGCATTCGCCTGCTGTGGATGTCAGTGCGGACCCAGCCCCGCCCCTTCATCGTCTCCGTGACCGGGGCCGCCCTGTTCGCGGTGATGGCCGTCGGCGGCACGATCGTCATCGGCCGCGTGACCGACGACATCCTCACCCCGGCCTTCGACGGAGGCGTCCAGCGCAGCACCATCGCGATCGGCGCGATCGCCATCGTGATGGCCTCGCTGCTGCGCATGCTCGGCGTCGTCCTACGCCGCTACTACGGACAGATGGCCCAGCGCCGCATGCAGATGCACTGGTTCCGATCCGTCACCGATCGCTACCTGAGCGTCCCACTGAGGTGGTTCGACGCCCACCCGGCTGGCGAGCTGCTCGCCCACGCCGACGCGGACTGCGAGCGCTCCACGATGGTGATGCAGCCCCTCCCGTTCTCGCTCGGCGTCGTCGTCATCATCGTCGTGTCGATGTTGCAGCTGGCTCTTGTCGACCTCGTGCTGATGTCAGTCGGGCTGGCCCTGTTCCCCGGGCTGGCCGTGCTCAACCGCTTCTACACGCGTCGGGTCGAGCGCCCGGCTGCGGCCGCTCAAGCCCGGGTGGGCGACGTGTCCTCGGTGGCCCACGAGAGCTTCGAGGGTGCCCTCATCGTCAAGACGCTCGGCCTCGAGCAGCGCGAGGTCGAGCGCCTCCACGCGGCCGCCGACCGGCTCCGCACCGAGCGGCTGGTCGTGGGGCGGCTCCGGGCCGCCTTCGAGCCTGGACTCGACGCCCTTCCCAACCTCGGCACGGTCCTCGTGCTCGGCCTGGGCTCCTGGCGGGTCTCCACCGGCGACGTCACCGTCGGCGAGCTCGTGCAGGTGATGACCCTCTTCGGCATCCTCGCCTTCCCGTTCCGGGTCGTGGGCTTCCTGCTGGAGGAGCTGCCTCGCGCCGTTGTCGCAAACGACCGGATCGCACGCGTGCTCGCCGCCCCTGTGCGCACCCGGCCCGAGCAGGCGCAGCCCCTCCCCGAGGGGCCCATGGAGGTCGAGATCGATCACGTCGGCTACGGGTACGACGACGACCTCGTCCTCGACGACTTGTCCGTCCGGCTCGTCCCAGGCCAGGTGGTGGCCCTGGTGGGGTCTACCGGGACGGGCAAGTCGACGCTCTGCACCCTCCTCGCCCACCTCGTCGAACCCGACGCCGGCGCGATCCGACTCGGCGGCGTGGACCTGCGAGACGCCGATCCCGAGCAGGTGCACGCGGCCGTCTCGCTCGTCTTCCAGGAGAGCTTCCTCTTCGCTGACACGGTCCGGGAGAACCTGGCCATGGGGGCGGACCTCAGCGACGCCGAGATCTGGGCCGCCCTCGAGGTGGCCCGGGCCCGATCGTTCGTGGAGCGCCTGCCCGGTGGTCTCGACGAGGTCATCGGTGAGCGGGGGGTGACCCTCTCGGGCGGCCAGCGCCAACGGGTGGCCCTGGCCCGCGCCCTCCTGCGCCGCCCCGGGCTGCTCCTGCTCGACGACGCCACCTCAGCGGTCGATGCCCGCGTGGAACGGGCCATCCTCGACGGGCTCCGCGGCACTGTGGCCGCCACCACCGTCGTCGTCGCCCACCGGGTGTCGACGATCGCTCTCGCTGACCGGGTGCTCCTCCTCGAGGACGGTCGCATCGCAGCCGACGGCACCCACCGGGAGCTGCTGGCCGTGCCGTCCTATGCCGCGCTCGTGCGGGCCTACGAGGCGGACGCGGCGTGACCGAGCCGACCACCCCCGAGGTCGACAGGCACGAGGCCACCCTCGACGTGCTGGCCGACGGCGCCCCTCCCGGCAGCCACGACCGTGAGCGCACCCACCGCGAGTCGACACCCGAGGAGGACGCCCTGCAGGGTGCCGGCGCCATCAGCGTCCTGCGTCGCGGCCTGGCCGTCACCCCCGAGCTGCGAGACGGCCTGGTGCTCACCGCCGTGCTCGCCGTGGCCACCGCGGCGGGCCGCCTCGCCGTCCCCGTCCTCATCCAGCAGATCCTCGATCGCGGCGTGCTCGGCGCCGCCGGCTACCGGCCCCTCTTCGTGAACCTGGCCTGCCTGGCCGCGGCCGTCCTCATCGTCGTGCTCTACGGGGTCAGCCGGGCCACCTTCCTGCGCCTCGTGCGAGCGGCGGAGGCCAGCCTCCTGGGCCTGCGGGTGCGGGCCTTCGCCCACATCCACCGGCTGTCCATGGCCGAGCACGTCGAGAGCCGACGGGGCGCCCTCGTCTCCCGTGTCACGAGCGACATCGAGACGATGGCCCAGTTCACGGAGTGGGGCGCAGTGGCATGGATCGTCGACAGCGTCCTCATCGTGGCCACCCTCGGCGTGATGGCCCTCTACTCGTGGCAGCTCACCCTCGTGGTGGTGTTGGTCTTCGCTCCGCTCCTCCCGTTGATGCGCGCCCTGCAGCGCCGCCAGCTGGCGGCCTACGACGAGGTCCGCCAAGCCGTCGGCGGGACGCTTTCGGAGGTGTCCGAGCTCGTCACCGGCGCACCTGTCGTGCAGGCCTACGGACTGGAGGAGCGCACCCGAGGTCGTCTCGTCGGGGCCATCCAGCGCCAGTACCGGGCCCAGATGAAGGCGGCCAAGTGGTTCTCGATCATGTTCCCGACGGCCGACCTGTTCGGGGCCCTCGCACTGTCGGGCGTCGTGGTCGCCGGCGCCGTCAACGGCGCCACCTGGGGGTTGGGGCTGGGCGAGGTCATCGCCTTCCTGTTCCTGGTCAACCTGCTCCTGATCCCCGTCTCCGAGCTGACCGAGATCCTCGACCAGACCCAGACCGCCCTCGCCGGCTGGCGCAAGATCCTCGGTGTCCTGGCCACACCGATCGACGTCGAAGAGCCGGCCGACGGTGTGACGCTGCCGAGCGGGGCCCTGCCCGTCGACCTCGACGGTCTGCGCTTCTCGTACCGCACCGGTGACGAGGTGCTGCGCGGGATCGACCTGCACCTCCCGGCCGGTGCCAGCGTGGCCGTGGTGGGCGAGACCGGCTCGGGGAAGACGACGATCGCCAAGCTCCTGTGCCGGCTGGCCGACCCGTCGGCGGGAGCCGTCCGCGTCGGCGCGATCGACCTGCGCGAGGTGGCCCCGGAGAGCCGTCGCCGCTCGATCCGGATGGTGCCCCAGGACGGCTTCCTCTTCGACGCCACCCTGTTCGAGAACGTCGCCATCGGCCACGTGGGGGCCTCAGAGGCCGACGTGCAGGAGGCCTTCGCCGCCCTCGGCCTCTCCTGGTGGCTCGACGACCTTCCCGGCGGCCTGCACGCCCCGGTCGGTGAGCGGGGCGGCAACCTCTCGGTCGGCGAGCGCCAGCTCGTCGCACTGGCCCGGGCTCAGCTGGGCGACCCCGGCCTGCTCATCCTCGACGAAGCCACGTCGTCGGTCGACCCCGAGACCGAGCAGGCGCTCACCGAGGCCCTCGACCGGTTGGCGGAAGGGCGGACTCTGGTGAGCATCGCCCACCGTCTGTCCACCGCCGAGAGGGCCGACCTCGTCGTCGTGGTGGACGCAGGCTGCATCGTGGAGCGCGGGACCCACGCCGATCTGGTCGCCGCCGGTGGGGTCTACGGCCACCTCTACGAGAGCTGGCTCGGCAACACCCGCGTCGAGGTGGACTGAGTCGACGCCGGATCGCCTGCGGCGTCCACGCCGGCTCCGGGCGTCGCTGCGCATCTGGGACGTACCCTGAGGCATGGCCACGTTCGACGACATCCGGCGGGTGGCGGCCCTCGATCACGGCTTGGCGACGCTCTCCACGCTCCGGGCCGACGGGCACGTGCAGTCCGTCGTGGTCAACGCCGGGGTGGTCGATCACCCGCTGACGGGCGCACCCGTGGCCGGCTTCGTGGCCCGCCCGGGCACGGCCAAGCTGACCCACCTGCGCAGACGCCCGTTCGGCACGCTGCTGTGGCGGGCCGGCTGGGCTTGGGTGGCGGCGGAGGGGTCTGTGGAGCTGGCCGGTCCGGACGACCTCCTCGAGACCTTCGACGGGGCGGGCCTGACGAAGCTGCTCCGGGCCATCCACGCGTCGGCGGGAAGCGCGCACGAGGACGACTGGGTCGAGTTCGACCGCACGGTCGCGGCCGAACGACGGGTCGCCGTGCTGCTCACGCCGCAGCGCATCTACATCAACCCGTGACGGCCGGCCGGTTTGCGGCGCTCAGCGGGCGAGCTGGTCCCGCACCCAGCCCGGCACCTCGGCCCGAAGGCGCTCGCCGGCCTCGGTGAGGAGGTGGCCCGCGCCTTCGCAGACCACGACCTCGGACGGGCCCCCGGCCAGCTCGCACACGGCTTGGCTGGCGAAGATCGGGAGCAGCTCGTCCCGGTCGCCGTGGTAGGCCCGGAGCGGGGCGAGGAGGCCGCCGGCCTCCTCGCAGCCCGCTGACTGCGTGGCGAAGGTGACGACGCCGCGAGTCCACTCCCCCATCGCCATGGCGCCCCGCACGGCGATGGCTCCGCCGAAGCTGTGCCCGCCGGTCACGAACCGGTTGGCCCCGGCCCGGGCTGCGAGGTCGGCCGCCGCCAGCAGGTCGAGCGTGCACAGATCGAGGTCGTTGGGCCGCCGCCAGCCCACCCGCAGCACGCCGATGCCGCTGCCCGTCGCCCCCAGCTCCTCGCCCAGCCAGTGGTAGAGGCCGTCAGCCGGGCCGAGCAGGCCGCCCATGGCCCCGCCCCCGAGCACCACGGCCGCCTCCGCGTCGGGGTCGCCGTGCCACAGCACCGTGAGCAGCCCACGAAGGGTGAAGACCTCGAGGTGGCGGAACGTGGGATGGACCACCACCTCCTGGCGGGCCAGGGCTTCGAGCAGCTCCAGGGGCCCGGCCACCGTCGCTACCGAGGTGTCGAGTCGTGGTCGAGCAACGCCTCGACCTCGATCTCGACCTTCCAGGCCGGGTTGAGGAGGGCGGCCACCACGAGCGTGGTGTTGGCGGGCCGGATGTCGCGGAAGATCTCTCCGTGCACCTCGGAGATCGGGGTGAAGTCGGCCCCGTCGATCAGGTAGATGCGGGTGCGGACCACGTCAGCGAAGGAGGCGCCGGCCGATTCGAGGGCCTCACCGATGATCTCGAAGCAGCGTCGGGCCTGCACAGCCGGATCTGGATCCACTCGCTCGTCGGGCCACTGGGGCGCGGTGCCCGCCACCACGACCCGGCGCCCGACCCGCACCGCCCGGCTGTAGCCGACCACGAGCTCCCACGGGGAGCCCGACGAGATGAGCTGGCGTCCGTCCATCGCACGGAACCTAGCGGTGGCGGTGGGTGGTGCCGGTGGGCGATCCTTCCGCCGTGCCGTTCGAACGCTGGGTCCACGCCGTCTCGGCCCCCCTCGCCCACCGCGTGTGGGCGTGGCTGCGCTGGGCCGGCAGCATCGGTCCCCAGCACGGCGCCGGCCGACGCTTCGCGGCCTTCGGCCAGGGCTCGCTCATCTGCTTCCCGCCCGGAGACAACCTGGGCGAGGAGCACATCGCCCTCGGGGCGGCGACGCTCGTAGCGCCCAACGTCACCATGTCGGTGGGGATGGCTCCCGGTCAGCCCCTGCCGTCGGGTGCCACCTCACCGGTGCTGCGCATCGGCGACCGGTGCCTCATCGGGCGGGGCACCCACGTCGTGGCCCACCGATCGATCGAGATCGGCGACGACGTCATCACCGGCCCTGGCTGCTACATCACCGACCAGAACCACGTGTACGCCGATCCGGGGACCCCGATCGGCCAGCAGTGGCCCGCCGACGACCCCGTCGTCATCGGCGCCGGCTCCTGGCTGGGCGCCGGAGCGGTGGTGCTCCCCGGCACCCGCCTGGGGCGCAACACGGTCGTCGGGGCAGGCGCCGTGGTCCGCGGCGAGTTCGAGGACCACGTGGTGCTGGCCGGCATCCCCGCCGTCGTCGTGCGCCGCTACCAACCGGGCCCGGGCTGGCAACCGGCGCTGCGCGACGTGCTCATCGACGCGCCCCCTGGCTGGCCGGCCTCGCGGTAGCAGTCACAGTCACTCCCCTGCTGGCGGATCGACCCGCTGGGTCAGCC
This sequence comes from uncultured Microthrixaceae bacterium, assembly GCA_963846555.1. Classification (GTDB taxonomy): domain Bacteria; phylum Actinomycetota; class Acidimicrobiia; order Acidimicrobiales; family VFJN01; genus VFJN01. The sequence continues at coordinate 1,468,190 of CAWJWI010000004.1, read as the reverse complement.
AGTACAGGTAGGCGATCGAGGGCACCACGAGGACAGCCGCGATCCCGAAGGTGACGAGGAGCGCCCAGAGCGTCGTCGATGCTCCGGCCCCCGCCTCGACCTCCACCTCGTCGACCAGAAGCCAGGGCCACTGGCCCACGCCCCACCCGAGCACGACCGACCCGACGGCTGCCACGGCAGCAGCGCGGGCCAGGTCGTGGCGACGTCTCAGCAGCGCCCACAGCGCCGTCACCCCGGCCCCGGCCGAGATGGCGATGAGGGGCAGGGCCCGCCCCGTGAGCCCGTCGAACAGGGTCGGCGCGTCAGAGCGCAGCGGGAGGATTCCCACCAGCGCCGCGGCCCCGGTGATCACACCTGCGATCAGGGCCCGGCGCCGGCAGGCCTCGGTCAGCGTCTGGTCGTCGCCTCGCCCGGCCTCAGCGGTCAGGAACACCGCGGCGAGGAAGGCGCAGGTGAGCACGGCCAGGGTGCCACCGACGAGCGAGGTGGGTCCGGTCCAGGACGTCCACCGGTCGCCGTCGCCATCGGCCGGGACGCGCCCGGCCGCCACCGCGCCAGCGATGGTGCCGAACAGGAAGGGTGTGACCACCGACGACGAGGCGAACAGGGCGCCGTAGAGGCGGGCCTGCGGGACGCTCCGAGCCATCTTCCGGTAGGCGAAGGCGGCCCCCCGGGCCACGATGCCGGCGCCGGCCAGGCTGAAGGGCACGAACAGCGTCTCCATGATGGAGGCGAAGGGCCCGGGGAAGCCGGTCCAGAGGTAGACGAGCACGAAGATGAGCCAGACGTGGTTGGCCTCCCAGACCGGCCCGATGGAGCGGTCGATGAGCGTGCGCAGGGGTCCGCCTCGCTCAGCATCGCCCGCGGTCAGGTCCCACACCCCGGTGCCGAAGTCGGCCCCCGCGAACAGGGCGTAGGCGACCACTCCGAGGAAGAGGACGGCAGCCACCAGGTCCGCAGCCAGGGCGCTGGCCAGGATCATCGGGGCCCCGACCGGAGGGCGGACCGGCGGCGACGAGCGGCCGGGGAGTACGGCGTGGGCAGGTCGAGCGCGTCGCCGGCCCGCCAGCGCCGGGCCATGGACCGCAGCGTCGTGACCGCGCCCACGGTCATCGCCGTGTAGATGGCGACGACCGCCAGCAGGGTGATCCACACGCCCGAGCCACGGGTGACCGCCTCCTCCACCCGCATGACCCGGTAGACGACCCACGGCTGGCGCCCCACCTCGGTCGTGATCCAGCCCAGCTCCAGGGCGGCGACCGCGGCGGGACCGGCGACGACGGCAAGGCGCAGGAACCAGCGCGATGCGAGCAGGTCCCGGCCCCGGCGGCGGCTCAGCCAGTACAGGGCGCCGAGGCCGGCCAGCGCCAGGCCCAGGCCGACCATGGCCTGGAACGACCAGTGGACCATGGTGGCCAACCCGTCCCGAGGGCGCTCGTCTTCAGGGATCTGGTCGAAGCCCACGACCTCTCGGTCAGTGCCGGCCCGGGCGATGATCGAACCCAGCACCGGGATCTCGATGGCGAAGCGTCGCTCACCGTCGAGGATCACCCCTCCGAGGATCAGCGGGGCGGGCTGCTCGGTCTCCACGGCCAGCTCCATCGCGGCCAGCTTCGAGGGCTGGTAGCTGTGCAGCCGCATGCCGGCCACGTGTCCCACCACCGGCTGGGCGAGCGCAGCCACCGCCGCGAACGCGAACGGGACGGCGAACCCGAGGCGGTGATGCCGGTCGTCGCGGCCGCGGAGGATGCCGGCGGCGTAGACGGCCGCTGTCACGAAGCCGGCCACCATCACCGTGGCCACCCACATGTGGGCGAACTGCACCCACACACCGGGGTTGAACATGGCCCCCCACGGGTCGACATCGGTCACCTGGCCCGCGACGAGCCGGAAGCCGGTAGGGGTGTTCATCCAGGCGTTCACGGCGATGACGCAGAACGTGCCCACCACCCCCGACACGGCGATGGGGACGAGCATGAACAGGTGCACCCGGGGTGGCAGGTGGCCCCACCCGTAGAGGTAGATGCCGATGAAGATGGCCTCGATGAAGAAGGCGATGCCCTCGAGGGCGAAGGGAAGGCCGAGCACGTCGCCGTAGGTCCGCATCAGCTCCGGCCACAGCAGTCCCATCTCGAAGCTGAGGATGGTGCCGGACACGGCGCCGACTGCGAAGAGGACGGCCGCCACCTTCGACCAGCGCTTGGCCAGGCCGAGGGCGACATCGTCGCCGTCGCGGATGCCGCGTCGGTGGAGCACCCAGATCATGGCGGGGAACGCCACGCCGAAGCAGGCCAGGATGATGTGCCAGCCGAGCGACAGAGCCATCTGCCAGCGGGCGGCGAGGAGCGAGGACGGCTCTTCCACGGCCAGCAGCCAGGTGCTCACGAGGACGAGGGTACGGTCCCGCCATGCCCGAGCACCTCCTCGTGGTCTGGCACCCCCGGCCGCAGTCGATCGCCGCCCTCCGCGACGCAGTGCTGAGCGGCTTCGTCGACGCCGGCACCGAGCTGCCTGTGCGGTCGCGGGCCGCGCCCGACGCCGACGCCGATGACGTCGAGGGGGCGGCCGCCACCGTGCTGCTCACGACGGAGAACTTCGGGATGGTCTCCGGGCTCATGAAGGACTTCCTGGAGCGGATCTACCCCTGGTTCGAGGAGGTGCCGAACCGCCGGCCGGGGATGCCCTACCTGCTCGTGGCCAAGGGGGGCAACGACGGCACGGGCGCCGTTCGAGACGTGACGCGGATCCTCACTGGCTTGCGCTGGAAGGAGGCTCTGCCGCCGCTGGTGGTCAGCGGGTCGGTCACCGACGAGCACCTCGCCGCGGCCCGCGAGCGGGGCGCCACCCTCGCCGCGGGTGTCGACGCCGGGATCTTCTGACTCGCCAACCGTCTTGCCCGGACCGGGGTGCCGCCGGGAGAATCCGTCGATGTCCCCCGTCGAGCTCGTGGTCACCGACCTCGACGGCACGCTTTGGCACACCGACGACCACGTGGCTCCCGAGGTGCTCGCGGCGATGCTCGAGCTCGAGCGACGAGGCGTTCCGCTCCTCGTGGCCACCGGCCGCCGGGCCGCGTCGACGCGGGCCCCGCTGGCCCGGATCGGCCAGTCCCCGCCCGCTGTCGTGCTCAACGGCGCCCTCGGTGTGGACCTGGCCACCGGCGAGCGCTTCCACCGGGCTCCGTACTCCGCCGGGCAGGCGACTCGGGCCCTCGCTGCCTTCGCATCGGTGGGGTTGTCGCCGGTCGTCTACGTCGACCACCCCCGCTATGACGCCTTCCTCGGCCCCACCCCCTCGACCCACCCTGGGCACGTGCGCTCCCTGGGGGACACGGCCGGCACCGACGACCTGGGCCGGGTGTGCGCCGAGGAGGCTGTGCTGGGCTTCGGCATGATCGGTGTGCCCCACGGCGACGCTGTGGCGGCCAGCGAGGCTCTGGGCGACCTGGCCGAGGTCCACCTCGACCGCTCGCTCGACTACGCCGGCTACACCTCGTTCACCGTGGCCCCAAAGGGCCAGTCGAAGTGGGATGGCGTCCTGGCCTTCTGCGCCGCTCGCGACCTGGACAGCTCGCGAGTGCTGGCCCTGGCTGACGGCCCGAACGACATCGAGCTCCTGACGGGCGCCGCGGTGCGCCTCGTCCCCGCGGTCGCCCACCCGGCCGCGCTGGACCTAGCCGATCACGTGATCCCCGCCGCGGCCGACGGTGGCTGGGCGGCTGTCCTCGACCACGTCTAGGTCTGCGGCTGACCTAGTCGTCGATGGGCTCGGCCAGCAGGCCGGCGGCCGCGGCAAGTGCGGTGGCCAGCCCGGCGGCCCGATCGATCACGGCGCCGAGGTAGTGCTCAGCCACCGCTCCCTGGCCTACGAGGGGCGGGTCGCCCAGGGAGCGCAGGAGGGCGCGTGGGTCGTTGGCGGGCTCGATGGGAGACGGATCGGGCAGTGCCGGTACGGGCTGCCACAGGTCGACGGGCCGGGCCTTGTTGCCACCGCCACCGCCTGACTTCCGACGCCGGTTGCCCTGCTTGCGAGGCTGCTGGGGTTGCTGGCTCATGTGTCGTCCTCGGTGAGGAGCGTGTCGGTCCGCAGACCCAAGGCCACCCGGAGCTGGTCGACCGACAGGTCCGACAGGGAGCTCGACTTCGGCAGCACGAGGTCGGCGATGTGGCGCTTGCCGGCCACCACCTCCTCGACGCGTTCGTCGACGGTGCCCGGGCAGACCAGGCGGTGCGACACGACGGTGCGGGTCTGGCCGATGCGCCAGGCTCGGTCACGGGCCTGGTCCTCCACGGCCGGGTTCCACCAGCGGTCGTACAGCACCACGTGGCTGGCGGCGGTGAGGTTCAGGCCGGTGCCCCCCGCCTTGAGCGAGAGCACGAGGGCGCCGGGGCCCTCCCCCGCCTGGAAGTCAGCGACCAGCTTGTCGCGGGCGCCGCGGGCCAGGCCGCCGTGGTAGCAGGCGATCGGCACGCCGGTGGTCCCGGTGAGGTGGGTGGCCAGGCGCTTGCCCCACTCCGCGAAGTGGGTGAACACGAGGATGCGCTCGCCTGCCGCGAACACCGAGTCCACGATCTCCTCCAGGCGGGTGAGCTTGCCGGATCGCCCGGCCAGCGGTCGGCCGTCGTCCTGGTAGGCGGCGGGGTGGTTGCAGATCTGCTTGAGGGCCGTGATGGCGGCCAGGATGGCGCCCTGCTTGGGCTCCCCGCCCACCTGCGTGGAGTCGACCACGAGGCCGTCGAGCACGGCCTGGTAGAGACCGATCTGCTCCGGGGTCATCGTGCAGTGGTCGAGCTCGTCGATGCGGTCCGGCAGCTCGGCTGCCACCTCGGGCTCGCTCTTCGTGCGCCGGAAGACGAGCAGCCCGTTGAGGGCCCGTAGAGCCGCTTCGCCCTCTCCCGAGAGCTGAGCGATGAACGTGGGTCGGCTGCCGACCAGGCCCGGGTTCGTGAAGTCGAGGATGGCCCAGAGGTCGCCGAGGCCGTTCTCGATCGGCGTTCCCGTGAGGGCGATGCGGCTCCGGGCCGGGATGCGGCGGAGCTGCTGGGCGGTCTCGTTGGCCGGGTTCTTGATGGCCTGAGCCTCGTCGAGCACGACGCGCGTCCAAGTGCGCTGAGCAAGAGCGTCCACGTCGCGCACCGCGGTGCCATAGGTGGTGATGACGACGTCCGCGCCTTCGATCTCCGCCTCGAGCTCGGCGGCCGAGGCTCGTGACGCGCCGTGGTGCACGATGACCCGCAGATCGGGGGTGAACTTGGCCGCCTCGGCGGCCCAGTTGCCGACGACCGCAGGCGGAGCGACGACGAGGGCGGCACCGTCGCCAGCGGTGCGCCCGAGGTGGGCGAGCATGGTCGGCGTCTTGCCCAGGCCCATGTCGAGGGCCAGGCAACCGCCCAGCTCGGCCGCGTCGAGGAAACCCAGCCACGCCAAGGCCTCGGCCTGGTAGCTGCGCAGCTCACCGACGAAGCCCTCAGGGCTGGTGATGGGCTCCTTCGGCACGTCGTTGGCGCGCTCCAAGAGGTCGGCGGCCCAGCCCGTGCCCTCGACCACGAGCGTCGAGCCGAGCGGCGACCCCTCGAGCCCCACGGCGTGGCGGAGGATCTCAGCGCCGGTGAGCTGCGTCTTGGCGGAGCGCTCGGCCAGTGCCGCGGCGGCCTCCTTGAGGTCGACCCGGTCGAGCTCCACCCACTTCCCTCGCGACCGCACGAGGGGCCGGGCCTCGTTGGCCAGACGGGCCACGTCGGCCGCCGTCAGCTCGACGTCGTCGAAGACGGCGGACCAGCGCACGTTGGCCAGCTGGTTGGCGCCGACCACGCTGTCTCCCGCGGCCTCCGTGAAGAGGCGCAGGCCGGGCGAGACCTTGCGGCGGGACAGCTCGGGCACCCGCACGTCGAAGCCGGCCGCCCGCAGGCTGGCACCCGTCGAGGTCATCAGCTCCCACGCCTCGGGCTGGCTCAGGTACACCTGGCCGCGGCGCTGACCGCCGGCCCGCAGGAGCTCGGGCAGCAAGCGCTCGATGCGGGCCAGCTCGTCGGCGAGGGGCTTGGTGGCCCGGCTGTCGGTGAGGGCCACCTCGATGGGCAGGAGGTGGCCGTCGGCACCGGGGCCGAGCACGGAGAGGAACCACGCGTCGCCCTTGTCAGGAGGGTCGAGCTGGACGGCGAGGGTGGGTCGGGCCCCGCTCAGCACCGGCTTGGCCCACCGCTCGAGGCGCTTCGAGACCTCGGTGGCCGGACCGATGGGGGCGTCGAAGGCGGAGCCGTCGAGCCTGGTCACGACGGCCTCGGCCACCGCGGCGGTGGTCTGGGTGACGGGCGGGGGCGCCTTCAGCGTCGACGCGCCCTGCGGCCTCTCGCACGATGGCGTCGACCACCGCGTTGAGGACCTCGATGGTGACGGCGCGGTGGGTGCCGGTCTTCAGCGCGATGACCGGGCCGGGCATGGCCGCGGCGAGCTGGTCGACGACAGCGGGGTCGAGGAGGGCTGGCGACCAGCGCACGGCCAGGTCCATCGAGCGACCGTTGGGGCGCTTGTCCGCGTGGAGCGCTGGCACGACGGCGCCTTGGGCGACCATCCGGACGGCGGACAGCGCCACCCGGCCCAGCCACACCACGCTGGCGCCCACCCCGTCACGGCCGAGACCTCCGCCGACCGCGACGAGCCACCCCAGGCTCTCCTGCACCGGGATGGCGACGGCCGCAGCCCGAGCACCCGAGGGCAGCGGGACGTCGGCGTGCACGGTCCAACCCAGCTTGGGCCCACCGATGGCTTCGAGGCGGTCGGCCAGCTCGTCGTTGCCCTCCGGCTTGGTGCCGGGACCGGCGGCCCAGACGACGATCTTCCCGGCCTCCCACGAGGCTTGGAGGCGCACCTCCCCGCCGGGGTCGGCTCCCGCGATGACGGCGTGGGGGTCGGGGACCTTGGTGAGCAGGTCGTATGACGTCTCGAGCCGGTGGAGCTCCTGCAGGAAGTCGGCCACGACCTGGTCGCGCTCGGGGCCCGAGATGTGGCGCACCTCGTCGAGCTGGTCCTCGGTGTCGTCGATCAGGCGCTCGAGCATCAGGCGCCAGGCCCGGTGGTCGGCTTCGAGGAGCGCGATCTGGTCGCGCGTCGCGATGCCCTCGGCCATCGCGTAGACGGCGGTCTCGAGCGTTCGTTCGGCGTTGTCCATCGATGCTGCGGCGATCCCTTGTCGCCCCGCGCCTTCCCGGGCACACGCCGGGGAGATGCTGTCCGCTCTCGGCCTCTCGGGGCGATCTCAGACCGCTGCGCCCCACCGTCACGCGTGACGGGATGCCGAGTTCGTCCAGTGTAACGCTCCGAGAGACCTCACGACAGCATCGGCGGCCCTAGCCTTCCGGCGTGCAAGAGCTGCCGGTGATCGACGTGGCCCCGCTCGTCGAGGGCGGACCCGGACAGGCCGACGTAGCGCGCCAGATCGATGCGGCCGCCCGGGACGTGGGCTTCTTCTACATCCGCGGCCACGGCGTCCCCGAGGACCTCCAGACGCGGCTCGACCACGAGGCTCGCGCCTTCTTCGCCCTGCCCGAGGCGAGCAAGGCCGAGATGGCCATGATCAAGGGGGGCCGGGCCTGGCGGGGCTGGTTCCCGCTCGGCGGGGAGCTGACGTCGGGCCGCCCCGACGGCAAGGAGGGCTACTACTTCGGCGCCGAGCTACCCGCCGACCACCCGCTCGTCCGGGCCGGCACGCCGCTCCACGGGCCGAACCTGTTCCCGGCGCAGGTCCCAGGGCTGGGCCCTGCGCGTCCTCGAGCACCTCGACGCCATGACCGCCCTCGGGCAGCGCGGTCCTGCGCGGCATGGCCCTGGGTCTCGGCCTCGGACGCAGGTTGGTTCGACGCCCACCTCACGGCCGACCCGCTCATCCTGTTCCGGATCTTCCGCTACCCGCCCGGGCCGGCGGCCGACGACGCCTCCTGGGGCGTGGCGGAGCACACCGACTACGGCCTGCTCACGATCCTCGCGCCAGGACGACGTGGGCGGCCTGCAGGTGCACGCCCCGGCGGGCTGGGTCGACGCCCCGCCGATCCCGGGCACGTTCGTGTGCAACCTGGGCGACATGCTCGAGCGGATGACCGGCGGTCGCTACCGGTCGACCCCGCACCGGGTGCGCAACGCGAGCTGACGCCGATCGCCTGTCGTTCCCGTTCTTCCTCGACCCGTCGCTGGGACGCCGAGGTGCTGCCCGTCCCGCTCGCCGACGAGGCGGCGGGCCAGGCCCGAGCCCGCTGGGACGGAGAGGACGTCTTCGCCTTCGACGGCACCTACGGCGACTACCTGCTGGGCAAGGTCGGCAAGGTCTTCCCTGAGCTGGGGGCCGAGGTGCTCGAGAGCAGCTGCCTGCGCGATCTGTGTCTGACACAGTTCGCGCAGCTGCTAGCCGACGCCCCCGGCGGCTCGCTCGGCGTGGCGCTGGTAGGCCCAGCCCGGGCCGCGCAGCACGAACGACAGCCGGTCGCGCCAGGTCGTCGAGTGCGGCGACGTCGCGGACGATGTCGCGGTACTCGTGGCGTGGCGATGCGCACCGGGTTGTACGTGTCGATGTTCTTCGTGAGCCCGTAGACCACCGGCTCGTCCTCGCGCTGGAACGTGCCGAACAGCCGGTCCCAGATGATGAGGATGCTGCCGTGGTTGCGGTCGATGTACTGCGCGGTTGCTGCCGTGGTGCACCCGGTGGTGCGACGGCGTGTTGAGCACCTCCTCGCCCGGGCCGATCGACCGGATCGTCGTCGGTGTGGATCCAGTACTGGTAGAGCAGGTTGATGCCGCGGGCCTGCGCGATGAGGTCGGGCCGGATGCCGACCCGGGCCAGCAGCCCGTAGGGCACCCACACGCCGAGCACGTCGGCCACCGGCTGCCGCAGCGCGGTCGACAGGTTGTAGCGCTCGCTCGAGTGGTGCACGACGTGGATCGCCCACATGCCCCGGACCTCGTGCATGAACCGGTGGTTCCAGTAGTAGATGAAGTCCCAGCCGACGATGGCGGCCGCCCAGGCCAGCGGTGCCCGTCGCCGCGGTCGTGGCGCTGGCCCTTCTCCCACATGCGGGGCGGGTTCGTGCGCGACGACGTCCAGGACGTGACGGCGAGCGTGCCCGTGGCCACCGCGACCGGCCCGGTCACCCGGCGGACCCGTCGCGCCCAGCGGCCGATGGTGCGCGGCGCTCGCCCGGGTCGGGGTCGTGGTCGTCCACGACCTGGTCACGAGGGTCGGCGGGCTCGTCGCCGTCGTGGCCGGCCAGGCGGTCGGCGACGCGTTGTGGCCGCGGCCGCGCCGACGGCGGCGCCCACGAGGACCTTGCCGTAGCGCCCCTTGCCGGGCACGACGTGCCGGACGAGCAGGTGCGAGGCCAGCGGTACGACGAGCGAGGCCACCCCCATCGCCAGGCTGGCCTGGGTGTCCTCGCGGCGTGTAGTCGGCCGCCGTGGGCCCAGAGGTCGCGGCCCGCTTGCGCAGGTGGCGACGCTCGGCCTCCATCGACCCGAAGTAGAACGGGATCGCCAGCACGGTGGGGTCGGTGGCCACGATCGGCAATGGTGCCACCTGGGCTCGAGAGGCATCGGATCGGGCTGCTTGGGGCAGGAGGGCAGCGTTCAGCGTTCACCACCTGAAGGAGGCCCCAATGGGCGACAAGACGGACCAGGACCAAGCGCGTCAGGTCGGGGACCGCCTCGCACCCCCGACCACCCCGAACAGCGACTCCATCGCGGAGGACCGGAAGATGCACGACAAGGAGCACGAGTCGGACCGCATGCCCACCGCTGAGGAGGAGGGTCTGGCCGACACGTCCGAGGACCTCGATCCGGAGGTGGCCCGCAAGCACAAGGAGGCCATCGAGCGGGGCGCAGCTCTCGAGGGCGAGGGCAAGCCCGGGGTGTAGCGGCGAAGGCGCTGGTCAGAGGACAATCTGGCTGGCCGGCCCGAGATCCCTTGACCGGCCCGGGCCGCGGCGCGACGGTGGGATCACGCTCCCGGCACTGCTCGGGAGCCCTTGCACCAGACACCGAAAGGGAGGTCTGAAGATGCACAGAGGTCCTTTCACGATGGAGCGGTCTCCGCCCGATCGATGACCCGTCCACGTCGGTGTCGACGTACCTGGCGGGCCCGCCCACTGCATGCAGCACGCTACGTCGGCTGCCTCCGCGGGACCCGTGAACGGCCTGATCGACCCACCGGTGCGGACCTCTCGAGGCCGGGCCCCGGCGGAGGCGGATCATCACGATCCGTGCCCACCGCCGGGGCCTCGTCGCGTCTCGGGTAGACCACTCCCGTGGCGACCGAGATCACCTCCGCCGACGACCTGTACGGCCTCGACCCGGCCGAGTTCGTCGCGGCCCGCACGGCGCTGGCCAAGCGGCTGAGGGCCGCGGGCGACAAGAGCGAAGCCGCCCGCGTCGCCAAGCTGCGCCGCCCGTCCACCACGGCCGTCGCCCTGAACCGAGCCGCCCGCGAGAACTCCGACCTCCTGGACGCGGCGTTGGTGGCCGGGCAGGAGCTTCGGGCCGCCACCGAGGCGGCACTGCGCGGCGACGCCTCCCTGCTGCGGTCCGCCTCCGCCGCGGAGCGCGCCGCAAGCGATCGGTTCATCGCCGCCGCCACCGCCCACCTCGGGGCGGGTGGTCCGGCCGGGTCGCCCCGCCTCGCCAGCACGCTCCGCGCCGCCGTGGTGGACGACGCCGTGGCCGAGGAGCTGCGCCGCGGCGTGCTGAGCACCGACCACGAAGCCCCGGCCTTCGGGTTCGCCACCGGGATGGAGGTGGAGGAACCCCCAACCCGGCCCAAGGCGCCGGCCAAGCCCAAGCTGACCGGGAAGCGCTCCGCCAAGGAGCGCGAGGCGGCGGCCGAGGCCGAGAGGTCAGAGCGGGAGCGCGTCGCTGAAGAGGAGCGGCAGCGCTTCCAGGCCCGACGCCGCCGGGCCGACCAGGAGCGCGAGGTCGAGCGGCTGGAGCGCAGCGCTGAGCGCCTGGCCCAGCGGGCCGCCGCAGCGGAGACCGCGGCCCAGGAGGCCCGGGCCAAGGCCGACGAGGCTGCCACCGAAGCGGCCGCGGCTCGGACGTCCCTCGACACCGACAGCTGAGCACCCGCTGGCGCTGGTCCGGACGGGTCGGGCCCGGGGTGGAAGGTCTCCGCGCCTAGGCCAAGAGCCCCAGCCGGCGAAGGGCCTGGCCCTGGAGGGCGACGACTGCGGCCAGCAGCAGAGCGCCGCCCCAGGCCGCCGTGGGCACATCGTGCACCAGGTCCTCGACGGCCGGCGAGACGTCGCGGACGACCACGAGGCCGGCGACCTCGACCTCGCGTCGCACCGGTTCCCGGGCCGCGGGCGGGGGTCGGGTCGTGGCGGTGGAAGGCGGGGAGGACGCGACGGACGTCGGCGTCAGATCGACCGGCGCCGCGACTGTCGCGGGCGCCGGGCGAGGCGCGGGTTCCGGCACCGGGGGCGGAGCCGGGCGATCGGCCGGCTCCGGGGAGGCAGGAACGGGGGCGGCAGCGGGAGCCGGTGCGGCGGCGGGGCGCCGGAAGACCTGGACCACCCAGAGTCGGCCGTTGGGGTCGCGCACAGCGCCCACTCCTACCTCGGTGAAGCGCGCGTCGACGATCGTGGCCCGGTGGGGGGCGGAGTCCATGAAGGCGTCGTGGACCATGTCGACGTTGGGCCCGAAGCCGACGTTCTCCCCCACGAGCGACCACCCCTCGACCTCCGAGGTGAGGGCGGGGTTGTGGTACGGCTGGCCCCTGTCCGCCATCCGCTGGGCGTGACGGCGGGCTACAGCTTGCAGGTCGGGCGCGCTGGCCAGCCCGGCCAGCCCTCGCTCGGAGCGCTCGACGGAGAGGTGGCGCAAGAAGCCGTCCTCGTCGCCCACCGCCTGCGCCCGCGCCCCGCCGGCCGCGGCCAGGAGGACCACCGCGGCGGCGAGGGCGAGCGCCAGGAGGCGACGGAGCAGCATGGCCACTCGTTTCGGCGCCCCTGGCCCGGGCCCCTGCCGACGGTCTCGAACGCTGCGGCGACGTCCCCAAACATCCGCTTTCGCACGTCTAGGTGCGGTTCGGCCCCACCTCGACGAGACGGGCGGCGAGCACCTCGCCGGCGTCGAGCTCGAGCCACGCCACCGTGTGCACCGGTTGGCGACGACGCTGCGTGGCCGACCCCGGGTTCACGAGCAGCGGTCCGCCATCGGCCTGCTCGACGAGGGGGTCGTGGCTGTGGCCGAAGACCACGACCCGAGCGTCAGGGAACCGGCGCGCCATCCGCCCGGGTCGACCCGCCCGCGGCCCCGAGTCGTGCAGCATGGCCACCGGCACCCCGCAGAGGTCGAGCTCTAGGACCTCGGGCAGCCGATCCTCCAGGCCCCGGTCGTTGTTGCCGAGCACGGCGTGAACGGGGGCGTGGGCCGCCAGCGCGTCGAGGAGGGCGGAGTCGGTGACATCGCCGGCGTGGAGCACGACATCGGCGGCGGCGGCCAGCGCCCACACCTCCTCTGGCAGTCGGTCGACCGTGTGGGGGCCGAGGTGGGTGTCGGACAGCACGAGCACCTTCATCGCCCCAGCCTGTCGGCCAGACTCCGGGATGGCCAGCATCCGCCCGGCGACCGCGGCCGACCTCCCGTTCCTGCAGCAGATGCTGGCGGAAGCCGTCGACTGGCGACCCGGCGCCGTGGCGCGACCGCCCGAGGCCGTGCTCGCTGATCCGGCCCTCGCCCACTACGTCCTGGGCTTCGGCCAGGACGCGAGGGACGGCGGCGTGCTGGCCGAGGAGGACGAGCCGGTCGGTGCCGCGTGGTGGCGCTTCTTCCCCGCCTCCGACCCTGGCTACGGCTTCGTGGACGAGGCCACCCCGGAGGTGTCGATCGGTGTGGTCGCCGGAGCGCGCGGACGGGGTGTCGGAACGCGCCTCCTCGAGGGGCTCATCGAGGAGGCGCGGCAGCGGGCGCTGCCCGCGCTCAGCCTCAGCGTCGAACCCGACAACCCGGCGCTGTCGATCTACCGGCGCCTCGGGTTCGAGGTCGTGGGCGCCAACGACGGCTCCCCCACGATGCGACTCGACCTGCGAGGCGAACCCGGCGCCGGACCGCCGGGCTGAGGCTCGGGTCGGTCCACTCGGGGTAGGTCCGCCCGCATGCACCTGCGGCCTGCCAGCCTCTCGACCATGTCGCGACCCGCCGTAGGCCTGTTGGCCGCCCTCGCGCTGCTCGGCGCCTGCGGTGGCGGGGGCGACGACGCCGCTCCCCAAGTCGAGAGCACGGTGGCGGCGGAGACCACCACGACGGTGGGGCCGCCCGAGGCGCCGGCCTGCACGGCCGCACCGGTGGCCCAACGGGTGGGGCGCACGCTCGTCGTGGCCATCCCGGGCGTCACCGAGGCCAGCGACCCGCTCGTCGACGCCGTCACCGAGGCGAACGTGGCCGGCGTCATGCTGCGCCAGGACAACCTCAAGTCGGCCGATCAGGCCAGGGCACTGGTGGAGGGGCTGCGGGCCCGCATGGGCGAGGGCCTGCTCGTGTCGATCGACGAGGAGGGGGGCCGGGTCACCGCTCTCGACTCCCTCGCCCCGAGCGGGCCCTCGGCCCGCCGCCTGGGCCAAGCCGGTGCGGCTGCGGCCGAGGAGGCCGGTGCTGAGCTGGGACGCCTCGCCACCTCCATCGGTGTCGACTGGGTGATGGCGCCGGTAGCCGACCTCGATGACGGGCCCGCCTTGGGCCTGATCGGCGACCGGTCCTTCGGCGCCGACCCGAACGCCGTGGCCGAGACGGCTACCGCCTTCGCGCGCGGCCTGCGGTCCACGGGCGTCAAGGTCACGGCCAAGCACTTCCCCGGGCACGGCGGCGAAGGCGACCCGCACACCGGCGGGGCAGTCGACCCGTCGTCGCTCGAGCAGCTCGAGGCGACCGACCTGGTCCCCTTCCAAGCCCTGTTCGACCTCGGGGCCGAGGTGGCCATGGTCGGTCACGTGACCTACCCGTCGCTCTGGGGCGATCTCCCGGCGAGCCTCGCTCCCGGCGCCTACGAGCTCCTGCGAGCCCGGGGCTTCGACGGCGTCGCCATAACCGACGCGTTGGGGATGGGCGCCGTGCACGCCCGCTTCGGGTTCGATCTCGCTCCCGCCATGGCGGTGGCCGCCGGTGCCGACCTCGTGCTGGTCAACCAGGGCGAGCAGGTGCTGACTCTCCGCGACGGGCTCCTCGCCGCCGTAAGCGAGGGCCGACTCTCCGAGGAGCGGCTCGACGACGCGGTGCGCCGAGTGCTGGCCCTACGAGGCGAGGCGCCGGCGGGCATCGTCTGCCCGTAGGGGCGCAGCATCCCGGGGCAGCATGGGGGTGTGGCTCCGCACCCGACATCGGCATCTGACCACCCCGCTTCGTGGAAGTTCGACCTGCCGATCTTCCATCCCGCCGACCTTGCGGCCTGGCGGGCGTGGCTCGAGCACCATCACACCCGCGACAAGGGCGTCTGGGTCGCCACGTGGCGACGGGCATCGGGTCGCACCGCTGTGCCCTACGAGCACCTCGTCGAAGAGGCGCTCTGCTTCGGCTGGATCGACTCCACCGTCAACACGCTCGACGACGACCGAGCCCTGCAGCTGATGACGCCCCGCAAGCCCAAGAGCAGCTGGACCCGCCTCAACCGTCGACGGGTCGAGGCCATGGAGGCAGACGGACGGATGACCGACGCCGGCCGGCGGGCCGTCGAGGTGGCCCAGGCCAACGGCTACTGGATGCTCTACGACCCGGTCGAAGACCTGATCGAGCCCGCCGAGCTGGCGGCCGCGCTCGACGGCTCCCCGGGGGCTCGGACGGCGTGGGACGGCTTCCCGCCGTCAGCTCGCAAGCAGATGCTCTGGTGGATCATCAGCGCGGCCAAGCCCGAGACGACCGCAGCTCGCATCGCCAAGGTCGTCGGCGAAGCGGAACATGGGCGCCGAGCTCAGGGCTAGGGCTTGCGCATCCGCCAGACGACGATGAAGGGCAGGTCAGCGAAGGACCTCTGGCCCTACCTCCCCGCCCTGACGTGGCGTTCCATGAACCTGACGAGAGGAGTGCAGATGTTCCTTGCCACGGCGGCGGCATGCTTCCCCGCCTCCACAGGCGAGCCCGCGAAGCAGCTGAACCGGCGTTGACGCCCTGGGACCAGCTGGTCGCCCACGTAGGCCCGTCCCAGGGGCCAGCGTTCGGCGCGGACCACGTCGCGAGCTTGGAGGAGCCGGTGCGGCGGTACTTCATGGCCGCCATCCCGGCGGGGACCGCCACGGCCACGGGTGCCGAGCTCTGGATGCGCGGCAGCATCCGCCTCGGCCGTTGGCTGCCGTTCCGAGCCCACCAGCTCCTCGTTCCCCGATTCGGCACGGTGTGGCAGGCCCGCGTCGCCGGGGTGATCGCAGGGAGCGACCGCTACGTGGACGGCGAGGGCGGCATGGACTGGAGCCTCCTGGGGATCAAGCGGCTTGTCCACGCCGACGGTCCTGACGTCAGCCGCAGCGCCGCAGGTCGGGTCGCCGGTGAGTCGATCTGGGTGCCGACAGCCGTACTCCCCCACCAGGGCGCGGCTTGGCACGCCGTTGCCGACGATCGGATAGCTGTCGCCCTCCAGGTCGACGGACGATCCTTCGAGGTGGAGCACCAGATCGACGAAGCCGGACGGCTCGTTGCGTCGAGCACGCTCCGCTGGGGCGATCCCGACGAGACCGGCAAGTGGGCGCTCCACCCCTTCGGGGTCGAGGTGACCGCCACTGCCTCGATCGGCGGGGTGACGATCCCGGTGGCGGGCCGGGCCGGGTGGCACCACGGCACCGACCGTTGGGAGGCAGGGGCGTTCTTCAAGTTCCGCATCGACCGCTACCGGCTCTTGACGTGACCCGAGGTGACAGCGGGGGTGTAGGACTTCGAGGTCGTCGAGCGATGGAGAGGTGGTGAGCCCGTCGACCGCGTCCCCCGACCAGAGACATCGACTGATCGAGCTCTACGACTCCGCTCTGCCCGATGTGTACGGGTACCTGGCGGCGCGGTGCGGGTCCGCGACCGTGGCCGAGGACCTGACCTCGGAGACGTTCCTGGCCGCCGTGGACGCCGTCCAGCGGGACAAGGTGCCCGACCTCACCGTGGCGTGGCTGATCGGGGTGGCCCGCCACAAGCTGGTCGACCACTGGCGCCGGACCGGCCGCGAGCGGGAGGCTGACCACCCGACCGAACAGCCCGTCGACGAGTGGGACGTCCACCTCGACCAGCTGACCGCGCACGCCACGTTGGCCCGACTCGGGCCCCACCATCGCAGCGCCCTGACGCTGCGCTACCTCGACGGACTGCCGGTGCGCGAGGTGGCGGCCTGCCTCGGTCGCACCGAGGGCGCCACCGAGGTGCTCCTGGTTCGGGCCAAGGCCGCCTTCCGGACCCGCTACGAGAACGGGATGGCACCATGACCGACCCCTTCGAGCAGCTGACCGAGCCCGTCGAGGCCCAGACGCCCCGCCCCAGCTTCGCCCGGGCCCTCCGGGCTCAGCTCGTCGCGGCCCTCGACCTCGACCCGCTCACCACTCCCCCGACCATCGACCTTCCCGAGAGGAAGCCCATGCCCGCCACCAAGCAAGATGCCGACCACGACCCCGTCGGCTTCCAGATCGAGACCGGCCCCCGTGCGGGCCAGGCCTACATCGACGGCATCTGGTCCGTCATGACCTACGCCGACGTCGATGCGGGGATCCGCTTCCTCACCGAGGTGCTCGGCTTCGAGGAGCTCGTCATGGTCCGCGACCCTGAGGGTCGGATCCGTCACAGCGAGTACCGGTGGCCCGAAGGCGGCATCGTGCAGCTGGCCTCCCCCGACCCCGACAACCCGTTCCTGACCGAGCCGGGCAAGAACAGCAGCCTCTACGTGATCACCCAGGACCCCCACGCGGTGTGGGCGCGGTGCCAGGCCGCCGGGCTCGAGGTGATCCGTGAACCGGAGGAGCCCCACTACGACCCCGGTGGCATGGGCTTCTCGGTGCGTGACCCGGAAGGCAACGCCTGGAGCTTCGGCCGCTACTCAGGCGGCGCCACCGAGTGACCGAACGAACCGTGTCAGGCACCGTTTGCTAGCGCAGGCGCCCTTGTCCTCCCTCAGGCGAGCGAGCCGCCGTAGATCTGCCAGGCCAGCACCGACTTCGCCCCCAGGCTGAGGACCAGGTACGCCTTCTCGCCGTAGGCGTACTCGGCCCATGGGCCGACGCCCCGGTACTGCAGCCACTGGTTGACGCCGAAGCTGAAGAAGAAGACCAGCTGGGCCACCACGATCCCGTAGACGAACCCAGGCACGCTGTCGCTGCCGACCACGTTGACGGCGATGGCCAGCCACGGGGCGGCACCGGCGACGGTCCCGAACCAGAACGGCACCATCGTGGTGGTCTCCCTGCTCGGCGGGTTGGCCCGCTCCTGGAGCCAGCCGAAGAGGATCATGGCGACGTTGGCCCCGGCGATCGCCACGAGGGCAGTCACCTCGGTGATGCCGCTGTAGCTGGCGATCAGCAGGACCATGAGCGTGGCGCTGAAGGAGTACTCGATCCAGCGGGCGCGGTTGATGCCGTGGCGCAGGTCCGCTTCGTAGCGGCCGCGGAGCACGGTGGCGGTGAGAAGGTGGTCGACGGCGGCCAAGCCGAGGAAGACCGCCACGGCCAGCCCGACGCGCACGTCGAAGAGCGCTTCGGGCGCGGGGGCCGCAGCTCCGGGAGGGCCCTGCGGGAAGGTCGAGGTGACGGTGACAGCGAAATCGCTGGCCAGCACCAGCACGGCGACGGCCTGGGCCACGTGGAGCACGGTGAGACCGAGGTTCCAGCGCCTGAGCCCGACGAGGCGCTCCGCCGTCAGGTCGGATGTCGAGGCTTCGCCGGCCGTCATGGGCGAACGGTACCCGGACGAAGCTCGCGCTGGGCCCTACGCGAGCCAGACTGGGCTTTCCTCGGTTCTCGTCCAGGTCACCGTTCGAGCCCTGTTCGAGCTGTGTCTGACACAGCTCGAGCGCGAAGGCGCCGCCGGGCGGGCGGGACCGGCGGCGCTCTTCGCAGGAAGGGTCAGGTCAGCTGCAGCCGCTGGTGCTGCCGCAGCTGGGGCAGGCGTGGCAGGAGCCGGCCCGCTGCATCTGGACGCCGCACTGCATGCAGTACGGGGCGTCGGCGTGGGTGACCTTGGGCGGGATGGCGGCGTTCGGCTTGGCCGGGCGCGCGCCTTCGTCGGTGACGCCGGCCCGCTCGAGGAGGCTGAGCTCCTTGGGCGCGTCGGAGGCCGACGAGCAGCGGGCTGCTGGCGTCGATGCTGGGCGGGTCGGCCTGGATGTCGGTGCCCTGGCGGGTCTCGGTGACCGTCTCCTCGACGCCGGGCAGCGTGGGCTGGGTGCGCTCGCCGGTGGTGAGGATGTTGAGCTCGGCCCGCTCCTCGAAGGAGAGGTAGTCGACCGCCAGGCGGCGGAAGATGTAGTCGAGGATCGAGGTGGCGATGCGCAGGTCCGGGTCGTCGGTCATGCCGGCCGGCTCGAAGCGGGTGTTGGTGAGCGTCTCGACGTAGACCCGCAGCGGCACGCCGTACTGGAGGCCGTAGCTCACCGAGATGGCGAAGGCGTCCATGATGCCGGCGAGGGTGGAGCCCTGCTTGGAGATGCGCAGGAAGATCTCGCCGGGGCGACCGTCGTCGTACTCGCCGACGGTGACGAAGCCCTTGCAGTCGGCCACCCGGAACTCGAAGGTGCGCGACGTGCGGTGGCGGGGCAGCTTCTCGCGGGTCGGGACCTTGATGACCTTCTCGACGATGCGCTCGACGATCTTCTCCACGACGACCGGCTCGACGCCGGCCGCGCTGAGCGCCTCGGCGATGGGCTCGGCCACCTCGGCCTTCTTGGCCGTGGACAGGGGCTGGGCCACCTTGCAGTTGTCGCGGTAGATGGCGATGGCCTTCACGCCGATGCTGCCAGGCGTCGATGTGGAGCTGCTCGACCTCCTCGACCGTGGCCTCCGCGGGCATGTTGACGGTCTTGGAGATGGCGCCGGAGATGAACGGCTGGACCGCCGCCATCATCCGCACGTGGCCGGAGTAGTGGATCGTGTTGTCGCCCATCGAGCAGGCGAACACCGGCACGTGCTCGGCGGCCAGGTGCGGGGCGCCGAGGATCGACTTGTTCTCGTCGATGTAGGCGACGATCTCGGCGGCCTGCTCGGGCGTGTAGCCGAGGCGGGCCAGGGCCCGGGGCACCGTCTGGTTGACGATCTGCATCGTGCCGCCGCCGACGAGCTTCTTGACCTTGCACAGGCCGAGGTCGGGCTCGATGCCGGTGGTGTCGCAGTCCATCATCAGGCCGATGGTGCCGGTGGGGGCCAGCACCGAGGCCTGCGAGTTGCGCACGCCGGACGTGGCGGCCAGCTCGTTGGCTTCGTCCCAGCACTCCTGGGCGGCGCCGAGCAGGTCGGCGGGCACGAGCTCCTCGTCGATGTGGGCGGCCGCCTCCTGGTGCTGACGCAGGACGCGCAGCATGTGCTCGCCGTTGTCGTCGTAGCCGGCGAAGGCGCCCATGCGGGCGGCGGTGCGGGCCGAGGTGGCGTAGGCGTGGCCGGTCATCAGCGACGGTGATGGCGGCGGCGTAGGCCCGGCCCTCGTCGCTGTCGTAGGGCAGGCCGAGGGCCATGAGCATGGCGCCGAGGTTGGCGTAGCCGAGGCCGAGCTGGCGGAACTGGCGGGAGGTCTCGCCGATCGGGTCGGTCGGGTAGTCGGCCCGGCCCACGAGGATCTCCTGGCCGGTGAACATGATCTCGACGGCGTGGCGGAAGCCCTCGACGTCGAAGGAGTCGTGGTGCCCGCGCCGATGTCGGCCGACAGGTCGAGGAACTTCAGCAGGTTGAGGCTGGCCAGGTTGCACGCCGAGTTGTCGAGGTGCATGTACTCCGAGCACGGGTTCGACCCGTTGATGCGCCCGGTGTTGGCCGCGGTGTGCCAGTGGTTGATCGTGGTGTCGAACTGCATGCCGGGGTCGGCGCACTCCCAGGAGGCCTGGGCGATCTGGCGCATGAGGTCGCGGGCCCGCACGGTGCGGACGACCTCGCCGGCGGTGACGGCCCGCAGGTGCCAGTCGGCGTCGTCGACGACGGCCTGCATGAACTCGTCGGTGACCCGCACCGAGTTGTTGGCGTTCTGGTACTGGACCGACGCCATGTCCTTGCCGTCGAGGCTCATGTCGAAGCCGGCCTCCTCGAGGACCCGGATCTTCTTCTCCTCGCGGGCCTTGACCCAGATGAACTCCTCCACGTCGGGGTGGTCGACGTTGAGGATGACCATCTTGGCGGCCCGGCGGGTCTTGCCGCCGGACTTGATCGTGCCGGCAGACGCGTCGGCGCCCCGCATGAAGCTGACCGGGACCGAGGCGGTGCCGCCGCCCTTCAGGAGCTCGACCGACGAGCGGATCCTGGACAGGTTGATGCCCGAGCCCGAGCCGCCCTTGAAGATCGTGCCCTCCTCGACGTACCAGTTGAGGATGGAGTCCATCTGGTCGTCGACCGAGAGGATGAAGCAGGCCGAGGCCTGCTGGGGCACGCCGGGCACGCCGATGTTGAACCACACCGGGCTGTTGAAGGCCGCCTTCTGCGTGACGAGCAGGTGCTTGAGCTCGGCGTTGTAGGTGTCGGCCTCGTGCTCGTCGACGAAGTACCCGCCCTCGAGGCCCCACTGGGTGATGGTGTCGGCCACCCGGTCGATCACCTGGCGCAGCGAGGACTCGCGCTCCGAGGTGCCGGGGGTGCCGCGGAAGTACTTCTGGGCGACGATGTTCGTGGCGTTCAGCGACCAGGTGGTGGGGAACTCGACCCCGAGCTGCTCGAAGGCGACCGAGCCGTCCTTGAAGTTCGTGATGCGGGCGTCGCGCCGCTCCCACGTGACCTCGTCGTAGGGGTGGACCCCTTCGGTCGTGAAGTGCCGGCGGATGCCGATGCCGGTCTGCTCAGGTGCGAGTGCCATCGTGCGTGGACCCTCCAGTGGAGTCGATGTGGTGGTGGTTCGAGCTGCTGCCTGGGGTCGGGACCCCTCCGCCGGCTGGCGGTAGAACGGGCTCTGACCACTAGGTCTTGTGGCTGCTTCGCCCCTCGGCGCCCCCGAGCCACAAGATGTAGGAGGAACTACAGCACTGTAACTACAGGCGTGTCAACGCCTGGGCACCTCTTTTTCGTGCGAGGCCACGGCGATCGCTCCCAGGTCGGAAGCCCCACCTCCAGGACGCAACGCGCAGCGCGCCCCGAAGCTCGAGTACCCCCAAGGAGTCGTCCAGCCCACCACAGACGTGAATCGACTGCCACCGTTCCGGTAGCTCACGCCGCGGCCCCATGCACAAGGAACGAACCTAGAGAAGTCGCCTTGTGGAGCGATAGAGGGACATCCTGTGAATTGCAGGTGGATTACTCCCTCCCCGGTCCACAGGGCTGGGGACAGGCCCTACAGCTTGACGGCCTCAGCCTCGATGTCGATCTTCACGATCTTGCCCACGAGCACGCCCCCGGCCTCCAGGGCCTGGTTCCAGGTGAGGCCGAAGGCCTCGCGGTCGAGCTCGGTGTGGGCCTCGAAGCCGATGCGGGCGCCGCCCCACGGGTCGATGGCGCCCCCCTCGAAGGTGACGGCCATGGGCACGGCGACGGTCACTCCTCGCACCGTGAGCTCGCCCTCCACGTTCCAGCGGTCCTTGCCGGCAGCGGTGACCGCGGTGGAGCGGTAGGTGATCTTGGGGTGGTTCTCGACGTCGAGGAAGTCGGCGCTGCGGAGGTGCCCGTCGCGGGTCTCGTCCCGGGTGTCCACCGTGCTGGGGTCGATCTCGACCTCGACGCTCGAGGCCAGCGGGTCCTCGGCGATGGTGATGGTGGCGCTCACGTCACCGAAGCGGCCCTTGGTCTTGGAGACCATGAGGTGCCGGACGCTGAAGCTCACGCTGCTGTGCGCCAGGTCGAGGGAGTAGGTGCCGGCGGCCGGAAGCTCGACGCCATCGAGGGTGCGGGTCGGGACGTTGACGGTCTCGGTGGTGCTCATGTTGGGGGGTCTCCTCAGTTGTGATTGCCGAAGCAATCGTTGCGATGTCAAATACCCTATCAAGAAGTCTTTGCATGCGCAACTAGTTCCGGTAGGATCCGGGCATGGGCATCCAGACGACCCCGGCTGCGGGTGACGACGACGACCTCCTGACCACGATCGGGCTCCTCGTCGAGGCCCACGCCGGCCTGGCCTCGATCCTCGAGCGCCGGATGCTCGAGCACGGGGCCGTCACGGGCCAGTCCTTCGAGATCCTGCTGCGTCTCGTCCGCAGCGAGGACCGCCGCCTCCGCATGAGCGACCTGGCTGCCCAGACGACCCTCACGGCTAGCGGCCTCACCCGGGCCGTGGACCGGCTCGAGCGCGGCGGACTGGTGCGCCGGGAGGCGTGCCCTGCCGACCGACGGGTGTCCTACGCCGCTCTCACCGAGGACGGCGCGACCCGCATCGAGAGCGCCCTTCCGCTGCACCGGGCCCACCTCGAAGAGGTCCTGGGCGCCGTCCTCTCCGCGGAGGAGAAGCGAGCCCTCGCGCAGCTGCTGCGCCGCGTCCGCGACGCGCTGAACCCGGGCGCGGCGTGTGCCAGCGAACCGGGCGGCATCCCGGAGGAGGCTGCGCTCTAGTCCGGCCGGGTGACCTGCACGGGGATCCCGTTCAGGACGGCGTTGCCCGACACCGGGTCGAACAGGGTCTCGTCCGCCAGGAGGTTGCTGTTGACGCCGGCGTGCGTCGAGGCCACCGACAGCTGCGTGCCGGCGAGGTCGTGCCCCCAGCCGTGGGGGATGCTCACGACGCCGGGACGGATGGCGTCGGTCACCTCGACGGGCACCGTCACCTCCCCCACTCGGGACCGCACGACCGCTGGGTCACCGTCGGCCAGGCCCAGGGCGACGGCGTCGTCGGGGTGGAGGTGCATCGTGCAGCGGGGCTTGCCCTTCACGAGCACGGCGACGTTGTGCATCCACGAGTTGTTCGAGCGCAGCTGGCGCCGGCCGATCAGCACGAAGGGGTGGTCTCGCCGGCCGTCGAGGCCCTCCTGCAGGCGGGCCATGTCGCCCAGCAGCACCTCGGGAGCGAGGGCGATCATGCCGTCAGGGGTGCGCAGCACGTCGGGCAGCCGGGGTTCGAGGGCGCCCATGTCGATGCCGTGGGGGTTGGCGAGGAGCCGGTCGAGCGACAAGCCCTCTGGGTTCGCACCGAAGCCCTCGCCGTAAGGGCCGGTGCGAAGGAGGAAGTCGACGATGCGCTCGGGCCCGGTGCGCGGCGCGAGGGCCGCGAGCACTGCCTCGGGCTCCCAGCCGTGCACGGGGCTGGTCTCGTCGCCCACGCTGCTCTGCACCATCGACCCGATCATGAGGTCGTCGACGAGAGCCGGGTCGGCCTCGGCGCCCATCCCCTGGAGGACGAGGGCCAGACGGGCCAGCGTGCGCCACTCGTCCTGCTCGCCGGGGGCGAGGGGCAGGATCGGCTCGCTGTAGTTGGCCACGTTGCGCAGCGCGAGCTGGAGCAGGGCGATGTCGTAGTGGCCCTTCTGCAGGGCCGACGGCGACGGCAGGATCACGTCCGCGTGCCGGGTGGTCTCGTTCACGTAGATGTCGACAGCGACCATGAGGTCCAGGCCGGCCAGGGCCGCGTCGAGGCGCCCCGAGTTGGGCGTCGAGAGGACCGGGTTGCCGGCGATCGTGATCAGCGCCCGCACCTGGCCCTCGCCGGGGGTGTCGATCTCCTCGGCCAGGGCCACGACCGGGAGCTCACCCATCGTCTCGGGCAGCCCTCGCACCCGGCTCCGACGCCGATGGAGGCGCAGGCCCCGGCCGACGCGGGGCGTGCCCCGCGTGTTGGAGGCGCCGGCCGCGGCCTTGGTGAACATGGCCCCGCCGGGCCGGTCGAGGTTGCCGGTCAGCACGTTGAGGACGTCGACGAGCCAGGACGCGATCGTGCCGAACTCGGCGGTCGTCGTGCCGATGCGGCCATAGACGCAGGCGGTCGGTGCGGCGGCCAGCTCCCGGGCCAGGCGGCGGATGTCCTCGGCCGGCAGGCCGCACGCGCCCGCGACGACCTCTGGGGTGAACGGCGCGCAGGCGGCGATGACCTCGTCGAGACCGGTGACGAGGTCGGCCAGCGGGCCCAGGTCGACGAGGCCCTCGGCGTCCAGCACCTGGACCATGGCCGCGAGGAGGTAGGCGTCGGCGCCGGGGCGGATCGGCACCCACTCGCTCGCCATCTCGGCTGTTCGGGAGCGGCGGGGATCGACGACCACGAGCCGGCCCCGCTCGACGAGGCGCTCGAGCCGGCCCGGCCAGTCCGGTGCCGTGGCCAGGCTGCCGTTGGAGGCGAACGGGTTGGCGCCCAGCATGAGGAGGTGGTCGGTGCGGTCGACGTCGGGCACGGGCACCGTCAGGCCACCGCCGAACATGAGCGCGGCGGAGATCTCCTTGGGGCGCTGGTCGACGGTCGACGCGGAGTACACGTTCGTGGTGCCGAGGGCCCGGAGAACGCCACGCCCGTAGAGCATCCCCGCCAGGCTGTGGGCGCTCGGGTTGCCCAGGTAGACGGCGCACGCGTCGCGGCCGTGGCGCTCGAGGAGGGGCAGGAGACGGGTCTCGATCTCGGCGAAGGCTTCGTCCCACGTGGCCTCGACGAAGGCGCCGTCGCGCTTGATCAACGGGGTGCGGACGCGGTCGGGGTCCTCGTGGAGCTGCTTCAGGGTCGAGCCCTTGGGACAGATGTAGCCCCGGCTGAACACGTCGTCCTGGTCGCCGCGGATGCGGACCACCTCCTCGCCGCCCGCGGCCGTGGGGCGCAGGGTGATCTCCAGACCACAGCCCGCCTCGCAGAGCGGGCAGGTGCGCAGCGCGGTGCGGGTGGAGGCGGCGGCAGCGTCCGCCGGCGGCGCCTCCTCGGCGATGGTCATTCACGGTCCCCCTGGTCGAGCTGGGGCCATCCTGCCAGCCCAGGGCTCAGCCCAGCACGGCGCCCGTCATCTCCCCGATCAGCATCGTGAGGCCCATGGCTGCGGCCCCGCCCACGCCGACGCGCAGGGTGGCCCGGAGGCGGGGCGCCCCACCCAGCGCGGCTCCGGTGGCTCCGAGGACGGCAAGGGTGATCAGGGCCACGGAGATGACGAGCGCCGACCGGCCGCTCCCCGGGGCCACGAGGTAGGCGAGCAGCGGCAGCAGGGCGCCCAGAGCGAACGCCACCGCGGAGGTCAGGGCGGCCTGCACAGGGCGGGCCGCGCTCACCTCCGACAAGCCCAGCTCGTCGCGCGCGTGGGCGGCCAGTGCGTCCTTCTCGGTCAGCTGGCGGGCCACCTCGGCGGCTAGGTCGTGGTCCAGGCCCCGGCTGCGCCAGATCTCGGTGAGCTCCGCCAGCTCGGCCCGGGGGTGGGCCTCCAGAGCCGCTCGCTCCATGGCCAGGTCGGCTTCCTCCAGGTCGCGCTGCGACGACACCGAGACGTACTCCCCTACGGCCATCGACATGGACCCGGCGACCACGCCGGCGATGCCGGCCACCCGCACAGCGGAGTAGGACGCCCCGCTGCCTGCCACCCCGACGATGAGGGCAGCCGTCGACACGATCCCGTCGTTGGCGCCGAGCACGGCGGCCCGCAGCCATCCGGCCCGGGGCGACCGGTGGTCCTCGGCGTGGTGGTGGTGGTCCGGCGGGAGCCGCGTGCGGGAGACGTCGGAGGAGGTCACGAACCCCAGCCTGACGCCTCGGCCCGGTCCCCGCCATGACGCTGCCCTCCTCTTCCGCCGGCCCGGCGAGCCCGAGGCCGCCAAGTAGCGTGACTGCGATGCGTCGCCTGTGGCCCGATCCGGTCGCCATCGACGACGTGGCGGCCTTCGTGGCGGCCGCCGCCCGCCCCGCACCGGCGGGCCGGCCGTGGCTGCTGGTCAACATGATCGCGTCGCTCGACGGCGCCATCGCCGTGGACGACCGCTCCGGAGGCCTGGGCCGCCCGGCCGACAAGGCGATGTTCTCGGCCCTGCGGGCCGTCTCCGACGTGGTCCTGGCCGGCGCCGGCACCGTGCGGGCCGAGGGCTACGGGCCGCCCCGGCCGCCCCCGTCCACCCGCTCGGCCCGGCGGGCACGGGGCCAGGCCGAGGTGCCGCGCCTGGCCATCGCCAGCCGCTCGCTCGACCTCGACGCCGCCGGCCCCCTGTTCACCGAGGCCGAGACGCCACCGGTCGTGCTCACCTGCGAGGCGGCGCCTGCCGAGCGCCGGGCCGCGCTGAGCGAGGTGGCCGAGGTGCTCGTGCTGGGCCACGACACCGTCGACCTGGACGCGGCCATGGCCGCCCTGCACGAGCGCGGCGTGGGCACCGTCGTCTGCGAGGGGGGCCCGCACCTGAACGCCGACCTCGTGGCGGCCGACCTCGTCGACGAGTGGGCCCTCACCCTCTCGCCCCTCCTCGTGGGCGGCGAGGCGGGGCGAGCCTCCGTCGGTTCGGCCCCGCCTGAGCCTCGGGCTCTCGAGCTGGACTGGGTCCTCGAAGGCGACGGCCTGCTGCTGACCCGCTGGCTCCGAGCCCGCTGAGCCGAGACGAGATCTAGCGGGGCTTCGGAGCGGTGCGCTTGGCGAGCAGGGTGACCTCGCGCTCGAAGTCGGCGAGGTCGTCGAAGCCGAGGTAGACGCTGGCGAAGCGGATGGCGGCCACCTGATCGGCCTCACGGAGCTGCTCGAGCACGGCCCGGCCCACCGCTTCAGAGGTGACCTCGCCCCCCTCGACCCGGAGGGCGTCCTCTATGGCCGTCACGAGCGCGTCGAGCGACGCACCGCCGTCGGCCTCGATCGGTCGGCCCTTGGCGGCCAGGCGGATGCCCGAGGCGACCTTCTCGCGGTCGAAGGCTTCGCGGTGACCGGAGCGCTTCAGCACGAGGAGCGATGTCTCCTCCACCCGCTCGAAGGTGGTGAAGCGACGCCCGCAGCCGATGCAGGCCCGCCGCCTCCGAATGGAGCTGCCGTCGTCGGCCTGGCGCGAGTCGACGACCTTGTCGTCGAAGGATCCGCAGGCCGGGCAGCGCATGTCCGCACGCTACTGCTGGCCCCGCTGAGCGACGCGGTCGCTACGGCAGCAGCAGCCTCTGGCCCACGACGAGCGGGGCCCCGCCGTTCAGCTCGCGCAGCTGGTCGACGGTGATCCGCACGTCGCGCCCGGGCGCCAGCTCGGCAGCGACGGACCACAGCGTGTCGCCGGGCTGCACGACGTGCACGGCCGACGAGGAGGTGCCGGCGGCGGAGGTGGGGGTGCCGCCGCCGGCGGACCTGGCCAAGACAGCGTTGGCCAGGAGGAGGGTCACGAGGGTGACCAGGACGACGAGGACGCCGGCCACGACGCGCCGGCGGCGGTACAGCGCCTGCTGGCGCACCCGACCCGGCGCCCGGCCCCCCTCGAGCACCCGCAGGGCGGGGCGCGACGAGCCGGGGCCGGGCGGCGGCGTGGTGGGCTGGCGACGGGGGGCGAGCTGGAGAGCGGCAGCGGAGGACATGGCCTGGATTCTCCTCAGGGGGTGTGACAGCGGGTCCGCACGGGTGGTCGTCCGCCCGGGAACGCTTGTTCGTTGTTCGTCACCCTACCCCCGAACGCCCGTTCGCAGTCAAGAGGCAAGTCGAACACAGGTCCGCCGAACGGGTGTTTGTAATCGTCGCCGCGGTTCGGTACTGTCCGAACACCTGTATGCACCTGGAGGCCCGATGGCTGATGTGACCCTGACCCCCCGGCAACGAGAGATCCTCGAGGTCATCGAGCAGCACCAGCGCGACCGTGGCTTCCCCCCCTCGGTGCGTGAGATCGGCCTGGCCGTCGGGCTCACATCGCCCTCGACCGTCCACGCCCACCTGGCCACGCTGGAGAAGCTGGGCTTCCTGCGCCGTGACCCCACGAAGCCCCGGGCCATCGAGGTCCGCTTCGACGCCACCTCCGGCGCTCCCGTCGACCGTCGCCCCGTGCGCCACGTGCCCCTCGTGGGCGACGTCGCCGCAGGCACCGACGTGCTCGCCCAGGAGAACATCGAGGAGACGCTGCCCCTTCCGGCCGACTTCACGGGCGAGGGCGACCTGTTCATGCTCCGGGTCCGGGGCGACTCGATGATCGAGGCCGCCATCGTCGACGGCGACTACGTCGTCTGCCATGCCCAGACCACAGCCGACAACGGCGACATCGTGGTGGCCGGCATCCCGGGCGACGAAGCCACGGTGAAGACCTTCCGCCGCAAGGGCTCCACGATCACGCTGCTGCCGTCCAACGCCCGGCTCTCGCCGATGGAGTTCGACGCCAGCGAGGTGACGATCTACGGCAAGGTCGTCACCGTCTTGCGCCGCCTCTGAGGCCGACTACCACCGCACCGCCGCCCTGACGGAGAATGGGCTCCCATGGCCCGTTCGTCCCGTCTCCTCGCCGCGTTCGCTCTCGGCCTCCTCGCGGTGGGCGGACCGGCAGCTCAGGGCGCGGCCACCGCTGACGACCCCGTCTTCGCCCAGGGGCTCCAGTGGGGTCTGGACCGCATCGGCGCGGCAGAGGCGTGGGATCGGAGCACCGGCGAGGGAGTGACCATCGCCGTCGTCGACTCGGGCGTAGACCTCCAGCACGAGGACCTGAGTGGACAGCTGGCGGGCCACGTCAGCTGCATCGGCTCCGGAGGCGACCCGAACGGCTGCACCGGTTCAGGTCAGGACGACAACGGCCACGGCACGCACGTGGCCGGCATCGCGCTGGCCACGACCGACAACGGTCGGGGCATGGCGGGTGTGGCACCCCGGGCCCGGTTGCTCGCCGTGCGGGTCCTCGCCAACGAGTGCGGGGGCAGCGGTTGCACGGCCAGCGGCACCGCGGCTGACGTGTCGGCCGGCATCCGCTGGGCCGTCGACCACGGCGCCGACGTGATCAACCTGTCTCTGGGTGGCGGCACGCTGCAGGCCTCGCTGGGCTGCGCGTTCTGCGACGCCATCGACTACGCGTGGTCACAAGGCGCCATCGCCGTGGTCGCGGCCGGCAACGACTCGGTCCTGCCCTCGGGCTTCGGAGACGAGCCCGCCCTGATCGTCACGGCCACGACCCGGGAAGATCAGCGGGCGTCGTACTCCAACGCCAGCTCCGGGATACTCCGCCAGGCCCGCTGGCCCGTGTCGGCCCCGGGCGGCGAGGCGGAGACCAACCCGCGCGACTGCGGCACCGGCGGCGCGCCCAAGGGCGTGCTCTCGTCCTACTGGTCGGCCGGCCTGCGCGACCAGTACGCCTGCCTGGCCGGCACCTCGATGGCCGCACCGCACGTGTCGGGCGCGCTGGCTGTCCTGCTCGGCACGGGCCTGCGCCCCCAGGCTGCGGTGGACCGGCTGCTGGCCACGGTGACCGATCTCGGCCCGGCCGGCCGCGACACGGCGTTCGGCTACGGCCGCATCGACCTGGCCCGAGCTGTCGCCCCCGGGCCGGGCTCGACCACCACGCCCACCACGGCGACCCCGACCACGGGCGCCACGACCTCACCGCCGCCCGTGCCGACCACTGCGCCCGCCGCTCCGACCAGCGCTCCCCCGGCCCCGCCCCCGACCGCTCCGTCGGCCATCTCGACGCCCGACACCTCCACCGCGGCCCCGTTCACCGCGGGTGCGCCGGGCGACGACGACGGCCCGCCCGGCTGGCTCGTGGCCACCGCGGTGGCGGCCCTCCTGGCCAGCGCCGCGGCTGCAGCCGCGGTGGCCTGGCGCCTGACGACGCCCACCCCATAGCGACCGGCGCCAGGTGAGGTTGGGGGCACGGCGGTCCCCGGGAGGGACCCTGGTGCCCCCAACCTGCTCTCCAGCCGAGGTTGGGGGCATGGCGGTCCCCAGGAGGGACCCTGGTGCCCCGAACGTCCCGTTGGCGAGCTCGACCGCTGCGTACCGCCCGGCGACGCGACCCCGCCGCCACATCGTTGCCGCCCTTGACCTGCCCTGTTCTGCCGGACCGGGCTGCGGCGCGTCAGGTCGTGGTGCGGTAGTCAGCAGGGCGTGGAGGACCTGGTAGCTGCGGTCCAGGGAGGCGCGATCGACGCGCTCCTCGGCCGTGTGGGCGAGGGTGGCGTCACCGGGCCCGAGGTTGCAGGCGGGCATCCCAGCGGCCGCGAAGCGGGCCACGTCCGTCCAGCCCAGCTTGGCCGACACCTCGAGCTGGTGGTCGTCGATGAGCGACCGCAGCACCGGGTGACCCAGGCCCGGAGCGGCTGCGGGGGCCATGTCGATCATCCGCGCCTCGTCGCCGTCCTCGAGCACGGGCTCGAGCAGCGCCCGCACAGCCGCCTCGGCCTCCTCCGGGGTGCGGTCGGGAGCGAACCGGTGGTTGAGGGTGACGGTGGCGGCGTCGGGGACCACGTTGCCTGCCACGCCGCCGCTCACGAGCACGGCCTGGAGCGCCTCGCGGTACTCGCAGCCGTCGATCACCGGGCGGCGCTCAGGAAAGGCATCCACCGCTCGCAGCACCGCACCGAGTCGGTGGATGGCGTTGCGGCCCATCCACGGGCGGGCCGTGTGGGCCCGGGCGCCCGTCACGGTCACCTCGAAGCGCATCGTCCCCTGGCACCCGGCCTCGAGCTGGCCGCCGGTGGGCTCACCGAGGATGGCGACGTCGCCCTCCAGCAGATCGGGCCGCTCAGCCATCAGGTGGCGCAGCCCGTTGTGCTCGGCTGCCACCTCCTCCCCCGCGTAGAAGACGTAGGTGACGTCGACGAGCGGCTCGCTGACGGTCTCGGCCAGGGTCAGCATCACCGCCAGGCCGCCCTTCATGTCGGTGCTGCCCAGGCCCCAGAGGACGTCGCCATCGATGCGAGCGCCGGCGTTGCCGTTCACCGGCACCGTGTCGGTGTGACCGGCCAGCACGACCCGCTGGTGCCGCCCGAGCTCGGTGCGGGCCACCAGGTTGTCGCCCACCCGGTCCACGCTGAGGTGGGGCAGGGCCCGCAGCGCAGCCTCGATGTGCTCGACGATCGCCGCCTCCTCGTGGCTCACCGAAGGGATGTCCACCAGCGCCGCCGTGCGAGCCAGGAGGTCGGGTGCAGCCATCCCGGGAGCCTACGTGGGGGCCTCCGACGGGCCGATACGGTTCCTCCCGTGACCGACGTGACCGATACCCCGCTCGTGACCGGCGGGGCCAGCGCCGCCGGCCTGGCCACCCTCACCCCCGACGGTCGAGTGCTCGACGCCTGGTACCCGACGCCGACGCTGGAGGGCGGGTCCGGCACCGGCACCTCCCGACTGGACCCGGTGGCGGCTGAGAGCCTGCTCGGAGCGTCGGCCGTGGCGTCGCTGGGCGCCGACCCGGTGCGCGACATCGAGGTCGTCGCCGTCCAGACCAGCATCGCCGATCTCTCGGCCGCCCCCGTCGACACCTACGACGCCTGGCTTCGCCTCCAGCTCCTGTCCCACTGCCTCGTGCCGCCGAACAGCATCAACCTCGACGGCCTCTTCGGCCTGCTCGTGAACGTGGCCTGGACGCAGCTGGGTCCGGTCGCGGCCGACGCCGTGACCGAGGTGCGCGGTCGGGCCAGAGCGGCCGGGACTCCGCTCCTCGTCCACTCGATCGACAAGTTCCCGCGCATGACCGACTACGTCGTGCCGGCCGGCGTGCGAGTCGCCGACGCCAGCCGGGTGCGCCTCGGTGCCCACCTGGCCGAGGGCACCACGGTCATGCACGAGGGCTTCGTCAACTTCAACGCAGGCACGTTGGGGACGTCGATGGTCGAGGGCCGCATCAGCCAGGGGGTCGTCGTGGGCGACGGCTCGGACATCGGCGGCGGTGCATCGATCCAGGGCACCCTCTCGGGCGGGGGCAAGGAGCGGGTCCGCATCGGCGAGCGGTGCCTGCTCGGCGCCAACGCCGGCATCGGCATCTCGCTGGGCGACGACTGCGTCGTGGAAGCCGGGCTCTACGTCACGGCCGGCACCCGAGTGACGCTGCCCGACGGCAAGGTGGCCAAGGCCAAGGAGCTGAGCGGCCAGCCCAACGTCCTGTTCATCCGCAACAGCGAGACGGGAGCCGTCGAGGTGCGACCCCGCGCCGGCGGCACAGTCGAGCTGAACGCCGCGCTCCACGCGAACTGAGCGTCCCGGGACACCCCCAGCGCCGCGGGTACCCTCTGGCCGTCCACCGGGCGAGACGGCTGACGAGGCTGCGATGAGCGACGACGACCGACCCAACGACGAAGCCGACGACCAGGCAGCGCCGGCTGAGGAGACATCGATCGACGAGCCGCCGATCGATGCCCAGACAGGTGAGGACGAAGTGCCGTGGGCCGATGCACCGGCCCCGACCGACCCCGTGCCCCCCGTCGTCCCACCTCCCCCCGGCGCGCCGGCCCCGGTCGACGCGCCAGCGGGTGACCTGGCCGCGATGCTGCGGGCCCTCGACAAGAAGATCGACACGCTCGCCGGAGCCACCGCCGCGGTGGTGAGCACCCAGACGGACCTGCTCGACCGCAACGCCGAATCCGAGGCCAGGCGGGGTGGGGACGCCCTCGACGTGGCCCAGCGCCTCGACGCCCTGGAGCGCCAGGTGCTGGCCCTCTCCACGGCGGGTGCAGGGAGCGCCGACCGCGGTTCGCTCGAGCCGCTGGACGCGAGCGTCGCCGAGCTCACCGCCAGCGCAGCCCAGCAGCGCGAGGACCTGGCCCTGGCCCTCGATGTCCTGGCCCGCATGGCCGAGTCCCTCGAGCGCAGCGACGCCCGCACCGAGGACCGACTGGCCGCCGTGCGCGACGCCGCCGCGATCCCCGTCGCCGACCTCCAAGCCCTCCTCACGGCCCGGGCGGATCGCACCGACGCGCAGCTGAACGAGCTGGCCGCCGCCCTCGAAGGCTCCGCCCCGGCCCCGGACGCCTCCGAAGGCGGCGCTCAGGCCGACGGCAACGCTCGCATCCACGCCATGGCCGATCGGGTCACCGAGCGCGTCGACGAGCTGGCCGAGGCCGTCCGTTCTCTCAGCTGGCAGCTCCCTGAGATAGCCCAGGAGGTGTCCGCCCTCCGGGAGCGGGTGGAGGGGGCTGACGTCTCCGGCGCGGTCAGCGCAGCGGCCGAGGACCTCGCCCTCCACACCGACACCGCGCTGGCCGGCATGGTGCGCCTGGTCGACGAACGCCTCACGTCCCTCCTCACGACGCTCAGCGAGAGCTCGGGAGGGAGTGCAGGTGGCAACGGCGGGGCCAACCAAGCCGGCATGGGCTTCGAGGCCGGAGCCGTGATGGGCGCGGCCCAAGCAGCCTGGAACCGGCTGGAGCAGCGCATCGACACCGAGTTCGATGACCTGGGCCGTCAGCTTCACTCCATGGCCGCCCTGATCGAGCGGGCCCTGACCACCGCCGAGGCCGCCGCCAACCGTCCTGTCGTGACGGGCGATCAGCTCCGCAGCGCGGCGTCGACCGTCAAGGAGACGGTCCTGAAGGCCAGCCGCAGCCGTCGCGACCGCCGCGGCGGCCCCCGCAGCCTCGGCCCCGGCCCCTCCTAGGCCTCCCCGAACCACGGACCGGCCCCGACCGTCATCCCGTCGCAGGCCGAACACCAACCGTTCTGGGGGCAACAGTCGGCACATGCGACCACCTGCTGCCCCCAGAACGGTTTGAGCGCGGGGAGGCCAGACCGCCGAAAACCACTTCTGGGGGCAGCAGTCGGCACATGCGACCAGGTGCTGCCCCCAGAACGGGTGGGGTTAGGACGTGAGGCGCTGGGCGACCAGGGCTATGCGGTCGTCGGGCTGCACGACCGCGACCCTCACGTGGCCGGCGCCGCCTGGTCCGTAGAACTCCCCCGGGGACACGAGGGCGCCGCCCTGCTCGGCCAGGCGCCGGGCCAAGGCCCAGGCATCGCCATCGGGTGCCGGCGCCCACAGGTAGAAGGCGCCTGACGGCATCGGGGCCTCGACCCCCAGCGAGGCCAGCGCCCCCCGCATGGCCTCGAGTCGGGTGCGGTAGCGGTGGCGCTGGTCGGTGACGTGCTGATCGTCGGCCCAGGCTGCGACGGCAGCCGCCTGAACCGGGCCGGGCACCATGAAGCCGGCGTGCTTGCGGACCTCGGACAGGTAGTGCACGAGGTCGCCGTCGCCGGCGTAGAACCCGGCCCGCACGCCGGCCATGTTCGACCGCTTCGAGAGCGAGTGGACGGCGAGGACGCCATCGGCGCCGTGCTCGAGGATCGTCCGCGGCGGCCCGTCCCAGGTGAACTCGACGTAGCACTCGTCAGACAGCACCGGCACCCCGCGCGCCCGACCCCACGCGGCGGCGGCGCCGAGGTCGGCCCCCTCGCCGGTGGGGTTGGCGGGCACGTTCACCCAGAGGCACAGGGCTCGGGCCGCGTCCTGCTCGTCGATGTCACCCAGCTCGGTGTACGGCACGGCCCGGCAGCCGGCCAGCGTGGCCCCCATGGCGTAGGTGGGGTAGCTGATGGCCGGGTAGAGGACCGTGTCGCGGTCGGGCCGGCGCAGGCGCAGCCACTGGGGCACGCCGGCGACGAGCTCCTTCGTGCCCACGCAGGCGGCGACGTCGGTTGCGGGCACGTCGACGCCGAGGCGACGGTGCATCCACGCCGCGGCGGCCTCGCGGTAGGCGGCCGAGCCGATCGAGGGCGGATAGCCCCGCTCGCTCCCGGATCGCGCCATCGCGTCGAGGACCGGGCGGGGCGGCGGGTCGCAGGGCGTCCCGATGGAGAGGTCGACCAGGCCGCCGGGGAGGGCATCGGCGAGCACCTTCAGGTCATCGAGCCGGTCGTAGGGGTACGGCGGCGGGACGAACGGGGCGACGGTGGCCATCAGGCGACGACGTACTCCACGAAGCGGCCGAGGGCGGCGTCGTCGAGCCGCACCCGGAGCCGCATGGCCGTGTCATCCGACAGCTCCACGAGCACCTCGCCTTCACGGTGGATGGCAGCCAGCACGTCGCCCCGGTCGAAGGGCACCGAGAGCTCGACCACGTTGGTCAGGGAGCGCAGGCGGTCGGCGACCGTGCGGAGCAGATCGTCGACGCTCTCGCCGGTGGCCGCGCTGAAGGACACTGCGCCATCGTGCGACTTGGCCAGGCGGGTGGCCTCGCTCGGGGCGAGGTCGGCCTTGTTGAAGGCCAGCAGCTCGGGGACGTCGTCGGCGCCGATCTCTCGCAGCACGGCGCGCACGGCGTCGATGTTGCCTTCGACGTCGACGGCCGAGGAGTCGACCACGTGCACCAGGAGGTCGGCGTCGTTCACGACCGACAGCGTCGACTTGAAGGCCTCGACGAGGTCGTGGGGCAGCTTGCGGATGAAGCCCACGGTGTCGGTGACGAGCACCGCCTCACCGCCCGGCAGGTCGAGGCGGCGGGTCGTGGCGTCGAGCGTCGCGAACAGCCGGTCCTCGACGAGGACGCCGGCATCGGTCAACCGGTTGAGCAGGGTCGACTTCCCGGCGTTCGTGTACCCGACGATGGCGACGCGCTGAACGCGGCTGCGGTGCTGGGCCTTGCGCTGCGTGCCCCGGTGCTTGTCGATCTGACGCAGCTCGCCCTCGAGCTTGTGGATGCGGCGCTGGATGCGGCGCCGGTCGACCTCGAGCTGCGTCTCGCCCGGGCCGCGAGTGCCGATGCGGGCTCCGCCTGCCGACATGCCGCCACCCTGCTGGGAGAGTGCGGTTCCCTTGCCACGGATGCGCGGCAGCCGGTACCGGAGCAGGGCCAGCTCGACCTGGGCCTTGCCCTCCTGGCTGTGGGCGTTCTGAGCGAAGATGTCGAGGATCACCGCGGTGCGGTCGATGGCGGTGCGCCCGAGCAGCTTCTCCAGGTTCCGCTGCTGGGCGGGGCTCAGCTCGTTGTCGAAGACGACGGTGTCGCAGTCGGTGGCCAGGGCCAGCTCGCGCAGCTCCTCGGCCTTGCCCTTGCCCAGGTACGTGGGCGGGTCGGGAGCCCGGCGCTTCTGGATGAGGCGGCCCACCTCGTCGGCGCCCGCTGTCTCGATCAGGAGCGAGAGCTCGTCGAGCCCGGCCTCGGTCTCCTCGGTGCTGCTGGGTGGGAGCGTCACGCCTACGAGGACGATCTTCTCCCGGAAGGTGCGTTCGATCAGCGACATGCGGTGGGGCCCTCCCTAGGGCCAGGGAGCGTCGAGGATGGCGATCGACGTGGCGTCGCCGACGAGCAGCACCGGCTCGCCGAGGATGACCTCGACGGCGCCACCGGGCATCACGACCGTGGCCCGCTCGCCCACCAGCTCCCAGTCGTGGGCGGCGGCGGCGGCCGCGCAGGCCCCGGTGCCGCAGGCCTGGGTAGGGCCGACGCCTCGCTCGTACACGACCATGTCGAGCCTGCCGTCGGACCCGGGCCGGACGACCTCGACGTTGGCCCCGCCTGGCGTGGCGCCGTCGATGCGGGCGCCGATGGCGACGAGCTCGTCGATCCCGGGGAGCTCGGGCCCGGCCCAGTGCAAGACGATGTGCGGGTTCCCGATGTCGACGCGCACGGCTCGCAGGACCTCACCGTCGACCCACTCGGGCTCGGGCTCGCCCACCTTGGCCTGACCCATCTCCACGCTCAGCCGGTGGGTGCGGGGGCCGCTGCGGGACAAGACGGTGACGGTGCGCAACCCGGCGTCGGTGGCGACCCGGAGCACCGGCGGCGCGGCCAGCCCGGACTGGAACACGGCCTGGGCGAGGCAGCGGATGCCGTTGCCGCTCATCTCGGCTCGGGAGCCGTCGGCGTTGAGGAGGCGCATCGTGACGTCCGCCCCGCCCGTCCCCGCGGTGACCCGCAGGATGCCGTCGGCCCCGATGCCCGTGTGCCGGTCACAGAGCGCGACAGCCTGCTCCGGCCCCACCGGGTGAGTGCCGTCGAGGTCGAGCAGGACGAGGAAGTCGTTGCCCAGGCCATGGTGCTTCGTGAGGCGCATGTCCGGCTCAGCCTAGGTGGGGGCGGCGCGACCTCGGTGTGCGATTCGCGGGCGGTGGGGGCGCCGGTCGGATCGTTCGCAGATCACCTAAGGAGTCGGGCCAGGGCCTCCACCAGAGCGTCACGCTCGGTGGCGGCATCGAGCCAGGAGATGCGGGGGTCCCGTCCGAACCAGGCTCGTTGACGACGAGCGAAGCGCCGGGTGCGACGCACCGCCAGATCGACCGCCTCGTCCACCTCGAGCTCGCCCTCCAGGTGGGCCCAGAGCTCCTTGTACCCGAGGGCTTGGGCCGCTGTGCGCGACATCCCCCGGGGATGGGCCCGAAGGGCTTCGACCTCGGCGAGGAAGCCCGCCTTCATCTGGGCGTCGTAGCGGGCGGCGATGCGCCCGGCGAGATCTTCGGCTGTCCGGGCCAGCCCGACGAGGTGGAAGGTCGTGGGTGGGTGGGCGCTCACTCCCGGGCCGAAGCTCGAGAACGGGCGGCCGCTCCCGAGCGTCACCTCGAGCGCCCGCACGATGCGACGCCGGTTGGTGGGCTCCATGCGAGCCGCCGCTCTCGGGTCGAGCCCCCGGAGGCGCTCGAAGAGGGCGGCCGTGTCCGGGGCGGCGTCGAGCTCGGCTCTGACCTCGGGGAAGCGGCCCGGGATGTCGAGGTCGTCGACGACTGCCTGCACGTACAGCCCGGTCCCCCCGACCAGCAGCGCCCTGCGACCTCGCCCCTCGATCTCGGCGATGGCGGCCCGGGCCTGGCGTTGGAACCAGGCCAGCGTGCCGTCCTCCCACGGGTCCAGGAGATCGAGCAGGTGGTGCGGGACCTCGGCTCGCTCGGCCGGCGTCGGCTTGGCGGTGCCGATGTCCATGCCTCGGTAGACCTGCATCGAGTCGACGGACACCAGCTCCCACGACGGATCTGCGCGGGCCACGGCGAGGGCGAGAGCTGACTTCCCTGATGCCGTCGCGCCGACGAGGACGGCGGGGGGCCCGGGCACGCCGGGAGGGTACCGCCGGGTCGCGAGCCGTACTCCGCACCGATGTCCGATTCGTGTATGTTGCGCGGCATTGACCCACGGGTCAATCGGGGCCGCTGGGGGCGGCGCCAGAACTGGGGGACGACGTGCAGGCTTGGGCAGCGCTCGACAACGGCATGCGCGGTGCCTCCTCGGCCGTGCCGCCGTGGGCCAGGCGGGTGGCGGGCGCCGGTGCCTACCTGGCCGCAGTCCACCTCTTCTGGCCGCTCAAGCCCGGCATCATCGTGCAGGGGGTGGTGATCGGCGGTCTGACCGCGCTCATCGCCTTCGGGATCTCCCTCATCTACCGGGCCAACCGGATCGTGAGCTTCGCCCAGGGTGACCTCGGGGCCGTGCCCGCCGTGCTGGCCGTGCTGCTCATCGTGGGGCCGGGCTGGTCGTTCCCGCTCGCCGCCCTGGCCGGCATCGTGACAGCCATCGCCCTGGGCGCCGCCGTGGAGCTGCTCGTCATCCGCCGGTTCGCGAAGGCACCGCGGCTGATCCTCACCGTGGCCACCATCGGCCTGGCCCAGGTGCTGGCCGGCATCGGCCTCGTGCTCCCCCAGCTCTTCGACCTCACCGTGCCACCGCAGTCCTACCCGTCGCCCTTCAACGCCTCGTTCTCGATCGACCCCATCGTGTTCACGGGCAACGACATCCTCGCCATGATCGTCGTCCCCATCGCCATCATCGGACTCGGGTCGCTGCTCCGGTTCACGGATCTCGGCATCGCCATCCGAGCCAGCGCGGAGAGCGGCGACAGAGCGTCCCTCCTCGGCGTTCCCGTAGGGCGGGTGCGGGTGGCCGTGTGGGTGATCGCCACCGTGCTGGCCACCGTGGCCATGCTGCTGCGGGCCGGGATCGTCGGCCTCCCGATCGGCAGCGTGCTCGGACCGGCGATCCTCTTGCGGGCTCTGGCTGCGGCGGTCATCGGGCGCATGGAGCGCCTGCCCACGATCTTCGCCGCCGCCGTGGCGCTGGGGATCCTCGAGTCGGCCATCGTCTTCCGCAGCGACGCCCTCCTCGTGTCGCCCATCATCTTCCTCGTGCTGCTCGCGGCGCTCGGCCTGCAGCACCGAGACCGCATCTCCCGCTTCGTCGAGGCCAGCAGCTGGCGCACGGCGGCCGAGGTGCGGCCCGTGCCCCGCGAGCTGGCCGGCCTGCCCGAGGTGCGGTGGGGACGCCGGGTGATCGCGGTGGTGCTGCTCGCCCTGGCCCTGGCCCTGCCTGCGGCCGTGGACGACGGCAACATCAACCGAGCCGCCGGCGTGCTCATCTTCGGGATCGTCGCCGTATCGCTCGTCGTGCTGACGGGTTGGGCCGGACAGGTGAGCCTGGGTCAGGTCGGCTTCATGGGCCTCGGCGCGGCAGTCGGCGGGGCCGCCACCGCCAGCTGGGGCTGGGACCTGTCGCTCGCCCTCCTCGCCGCCGGCCTCGTGGGCGCGGTCTCGTCGCTCGTCATCGGGCTCCCCGCCCTCCGGGTCCGTGGCCTCCTCCTCGCTGTCGCCACCCTGGCCTTCTCGCTCGCCGTGTCGACGTGGGCCATCAACCGAGACTTCCAGAGCTGGCTCCCGGAGGGACGGGTGCCGCGCACCCCGCTGTTCGGCCGCATCGTCATCGAGACGGAGACCCGCTACTACTACCTCTGCTTCGCCGTCTTCCTGCTCGTCGTCGCCATGGCTCGCGCCCTGCGGTCCGGCCGCACGGGTCGCGTCCTCGTGGCCACCCGGGAGAACGAGCGGGCGGCCCAGTCCTTCGGGGTGAGCGTGACGCGGGTGAAGCTCACGGCCTTTGCCTTCTCCGGGTTCTTCGCCGCGGTGGCCGGGGGCCTGTTCGTCCACCACCAGCAGAGCCTGGGCGTGACCGCCTACGCCCCCGAGGAGAGCCTCCGGGCCTTCACCATGGTCGTGATCGGCGGCCTCGGGTCGCTGCCCGGCGCCCTCCTCGGCGCCGTCTACGTCCAGTCGAGCGAGTGGTTCCAGAACGTGTGGCCCAGCGACCTGCGTCCGCTCATGGCGTTCCTGGGCACCGGAGTGGGCCTGCTCTTCGTGCTGATGGTGCTCCCCGGCGGCCTGGGCTCTCTCCTCTACCGGGTGAGGGACGCGGCCCTGCGCCGGATCGCGGCCCGGCGCGGCATCCACGTGCCCAGCCTCGTCGCTGACGGCCCCGAGCCCACCGCGGCCGTCGCCGACATGCCGGCCATCGCCGCACCTGAGGCTTCGGCCCGGCGCAGCTCCGAGGGCGCCAACCTGCTGGAGGTGCGCGGCCTGGAGGTTCGGTACGACAGCGTGCAGGTGCTCTTCGGGGTCGACCTCGACGTGGCCGAGGGCGAGGTCATCGCCCTCTTGGGCACGAACGGGGCCGGGAAGTCGACCGTGCTCAAGGCCATCTCGGGCCTGGTCGCCCCGAGCGCGGGCACCATCCACCTGGGCGGCGACGACCTGACCGGGATGGCGGCCCACCGCATCACCGCCCAGGGGCTCATCCAGGCGCCGGGCGGTCACGGGGTGTTCCCGTCGTTGACGGTGCGGGAGAACCTGCGCATCGCGGCGTGGCTGCTGCGGGGCGACCGGGCCGCGGCCGCCGCGGCCACGGCCCGGGCTCTCGAGTCCTTCCCCGAGCTGGTGAAGCGCCAGGACGAGGCGGCCGGCAACCTGTCAGGCGGTCAGCAGCAGATGCTCACCCTGGCCATGGCGTTCATCGGCCGACCTCGGCTCCTGATGATCGACGAGCTGTCGCTCGGGCTGGCCCCGGCCGTCGTCGGGCGGCTGCTCGAGGTGGTGCGAGCCATCCGCGACCAGGGCACCGCGATCGTGCTCGTCGAGCAGTCCGTCAACGTCGCCCTCACCGTCGCCACGAGGGCCTACTTCCTCGAGAAGGGGGAGGTCCGGTTCGAGGGCCCGACCTCGGACCTCCTCGATCGGCCCGACGTGCTGCGCTCGGTCTTCCTCGAAGGGGCGGCATCTCGCACAGCCCCCGCGAGCGCCGGCCCGGCCCGGGCCAAGGCGTCGAAGAACGGGGCCGGGTCGAACGGTCACGCCGATCCCGCGCAGCCGCCGGCCGTCGAGGTGCGCGGCCTCAGCCGGTCGTTCGGGGGCCTGCAGGCGGTGAGCGAGGTGGACCTGCTCGTCGCCCCCGGAGAGGTCGTGGGCCTCATCGGACCGAACGGGGCGGGCAAGACCACCCTCTTCGACCTCCTGTCGGGCTTCCTCGTGGCTGACGAGGGCGCCATCCTGCTCCACGGCGATGACATCACCACCCGCTCCCCGGAGATGCGGGCCCGGGCCGGCCTGGGTCGCTCGTTCCAGGATGCTCGGCTCTTCCCTGGCCTCACCGTCGTCGAGGCCATCGCTGTGGGCCTCGATCAGGACGTCGACGTGCACGACCCCATCGCCATCGCTCTGGCCGTCAGCGCGGCGACGGCGTCGGAGACCAAGACGATGGAACGGGTCGACGAGCTGATCGAGCGGATGGGCCTGGGCGCCTTCCGGGACAAGTTCGTGGCCGAGCTGTCGACCGGGTCACGGCGGATCGTCGACCTGGCCTGCATCATCGGGCTGAAGCCGTCGGTCATCCTCTTCGACGAGCCGTCGTCGGGGATCGCCCAGCGCGAGGCCGAGGCCCTCGGGCCGCTGCTCACCCGGGTGCGAGACGAGACCGGCGCGGCGCTTCTC
This sequence comes from uncultured Microthrixaceae bacterium, assembly GCA_963846555.1. Taxonomy (GTDB): domain Bacteria; phylum Actinomycetota; class Acidimicrobiia; order Acidimicrobiales; family VFJN01; genus VFJN01. The sequence continues at coordinate 1,426,614 of CAWJWI010000004.1, read as the reverse complement.
GTCATCGAGCACGACATGCCGCTCGTCACCTCGATCGCCGACCGGATGATCGCCCTCGACCAGGGACGTGTCATCGCCGATGGCCTCCCCGACGTCGTGGTCCGGCACCCAGATGTCGTGTCGTCCTACCTCGGCGGCGACCCGAGCGCAGTGGCCCGCTCCGGTGCCGCCGATCCCAAGAAGGAGCTCGTGTCGTGAACGTGCACCTCCCCGACGTCCAGCCCCAAGCCCTCGCCGCGGCGGCCAAGGCCAACAAGCACTTCGCGTCCGTGCTGGCGGTGCTGCTCGTGGTCCTGGCCGGCTTTCCGGGCAGCCCGGCCCGGTCCCTCATCCAGGACATCGTGAGCGGCGGCCCACCATCAGCCGCCCCGGTCGTCGCTCCCGCGGCCGACCTCCCCGTCTCCTCTCCCTCCTTCGGTGTCGGCTCGCCGCCTTCGTTCGCCCCCGTCACCTCGGCGATCGACCCCGCGCCGCCCCAGCCCCCCGCACTCGTCGATCCGCTCGAGCTCCCACCAGCGGAGCCGATCGCTCCCCCGCCCGTGTGCAGCACCGATGCCTTCGCCGACGTGCTCGACCAGGTGCGGAGCCCGCTCACCGACCTTCTCGGCCAGCCCGTTCCGGGGGCCAGCGTGCGCACGCTGGCCGCCATCGCCACGGGCTGCAGCGACGCCAGCCCGACCACCGCCGTGCTCGACCTGGCTCTCGAGGTGGCCGCCTTCGTGCCCCCCACCGGGCTGGACACGATCGACCTGCCCGACCTCCCAGGCTTCGACGTCCCGGCCGGTCCTGAGGTGGCAGAGATCCTCGCTCCGCTGGCCCCGGCCATCCGCGACGGGTGCGCCAACCTGGCCACGATCGCCCTCGTGTTCGTCGTCCTTCCGCCGGCCTTCTCGCTCCCGTTCTCACAGAGCGACCTCATCCAGTTCCTCGGGCCGGCCACGTCCCTCTGCGCCTTGTTCGACGAGGGGGCCTCGTGAGCGGGAACGACGCTCGAGCTGCCGCCCACCGGATCGGGACCGGGCTGCTCCGCTACCGGGCCGTCGCCCTCACGCTCCTCGTCGGTGCGGTCATGGTCGCCCTGTTCCCCACCGTGGGCGACCCGGCCACGAACCAGCTGGCTGGCGGCACTGGCGGCCCGGGCGGGCGGACCACCGCATCGACCATCGCTGTCCTCGACGGCGGAGCTGACCCCTCGGCCGACGGCACCGTCACCACCGGGGCCACCGCACCTGGAGCCACCGCCGGGCCCGGAGTCGCCGGGCCCGGGCCCACGAACGGGCCGGGTGCCGCCCCCGTGCTGCCGGCCAACTGCGACCCGGCCACGGGGCGCATCAAGTTCCCCTCCGTCTTCTCCCCGCCGTGCGTCCAGTCGGTGGCCGACAACGGCGGAAGCACCTACCAGGGGGTCACCGCGGGCGAGATCAAGGTGGTGCTCTACCGGGCTCAGCCCGATCCGGCCGTGGACGCTCTGCTCCGTGCCGCTGGTGCGTCGGACGACTCCGCGGACGTGCTCGCCACCTACCGGGACTGGATCGAGATGTTCCAGTCCACCTACGAGAGCTACGGCCGGCGCATCCGACTCGAGGTGATCCAGGGATCTGGCAAGAGCACCGACGACGCTGCAGCCCGAGCCGACGCCATCAAGGTGGCCACCTCGATGAAGCCGTTCCTCGTCATCGGCGGGCCCTCCGCGTTCGTCGACGAGCTGGCCCGCCGGGGCATCGTCGTCATCACCCAGCTGCAGCGCCCGAACCAGTTCTTCGAGGAGCGCGACCCGTTCGTGTTCGGGACCCAGATGAGCAGCACGCAGGCCTTCACCCACCTGGCCGAGTACATCGGCAAGCGCCTGGCCGGGCGTCCGGCCCGCCATGCCGGCGACCCAGGCCTGGCCGGCCGGACCCGCGCCTTCGGTCTCATCTACCTGGACACGGCCGAGGGCGTGTACCGACCCGGCGTCACCTATCTCGAGCAGCAGCTGGCTCGCTACGGCGCCGCCCTCACCGACTCGATCAGCTACGAGTCCGAGATCAGCCGGGCTCAGGAGCAGGCCCGGGTGATGATCTCCCGCCTGAAGGACAGGGGCGTCACGACCATTCTCTTCAGCGGCGACCCGCTCGCCCCGATCTTCCTCACCCAGGAGGCCACCCGGCAGCAGTACTTCCCCGAGTGGGTCATCCCGGGGGGCACGCTGGTCGACACGAACTTCTTCGGCCGCACCTACGACCAGCGCCAGTGGGCGCACGCCTTCGGGATCTCCCAGCTCTGGATCCGACCGCCGAACAGCCAGGCCGAGCCGTACTACCAGCACCAGCAGTACTTCGGTCGGCCCCCGACCGCCCCGGCCACGCCCGAGGTCACCTACCAGGAGATCCAGCTGCTCGCGACGGCCGTCCACATGGCCGGCCCCAACCTCAACCCGGCCACGTTCCGCGACGGCCTGTTCGCGTACCCGCCGTCGGGTGGCGGACGAGTCGCGGTCGTGCAGCGCTCCTGGGGCCGGCACGGGGTGTGGCCCTTCGTCGACTACGCGGGGTGGGACTCAGTCACCGAGGTGTGGTGGGACCCGAGCGCGCGGGGTCAGGACGAGATCGGCAACACGGCCGCCGGGATGTTCCAGTTCGTCGACGGCGGACGCCGCTACGCCCCCGGCCAGTGGCCCACCACCGAGCCGGCTGCGTTCAACCCGGCCGGGGCCCGCACCAGCTACGACCAGCTCCCCGAGAGCGACCGCTACCCGACCTACCCGGAGTTCAAGAAGCGCTAGGACCCCGGTGCGCGAACTGTGTCAGACACAGTTCGCGCACGCTTGGGCGTCCGTGGCGCCGGAGAGGTCCTTGCCGAAGCAGACGGAGCTGGGCTCGTCCTTGTAGCGGCCGTAGGGCTCGATCCGGTGCCAGCCCTGCGCCTCGTAGAGGGCAACGGCCTCCGGCTGCTCCGTGCCCGTCTCCAGCTGCAGGCGCCGGTAGCCGAGGCCCGTCGCCAACACCTCCAGGCGGGCGAGCACGGCCCGGCTCACCCCTCTGCGGCGGGCCCCGGGCACGGTGTACATGCGCTTGACCTCGCCCAGCTGCTCACCTCCGACGACAGGCTTGACGGCGCCGCACCCGACGGGCTTCCCACCTAGCCACGCCACGACGAAGGCCCCGTGCGGTGGGGCGACGAGCTCAGGGGTGACCTCCTCCATGTAGGCGTCCGTGTCCTCGGCCAGCTCAGCCTCGGTCCACTCCTCCATCTCGCCCGCATAGCGCTCCGTGATCTCCCGATGGAGAGCGGCCACGAGGTCAGTGGCGATCGGCCCGTCGTAGGGCTCCTCGGTGAGCTCGATCACCCGACGAGCAGGGGCAGCCGCGTCTTGTGCACCGCCGGTGCGGTCACCTCGAGGAGGTCACCGCGCAGGTGGTGCGGCGCGGCCCCGGTCACACGGACGGTGGCATAGCTGCCGGCCTTGATCGGGCCGGCGGCGAAGTGCAGGAGCTTGTTCTGGCGCGTGCGGCCACTGAGGACGGCGTCGTCCTTGCGCGACGGCCCCTCGACGAGCACCTCCTCGATGAGCCCGACACGAGCCTCGTGACGAGCCAGTCCGGAGCGCTCGAGCACGACCTTGAGCCGGTCGAAGCGGTCGGCCACCACCTCGGAGGCGACGAACTCCTCCACCCGCTCGGCCGCCTCGGTGCCCGGCCGGGGGCTGTAGATGAAGGTGTAGGCGCTGTCGTAGGCGGCCTCGGCCACGACCTCGAGGGTGCGCTCGAAGTCGTCGTCGGTCTCGCCCGGGAAGCCCACGATGATGTCGGTGGTGACGGCGAGGTCCGGGATGGCGGCCCGTGCCGCCGCCAGGCGCTCGAGGTAGCGCTCGGCCGTGTAGCCGCGGTGCATGGCGGCGAGCACCCGGTCGCTGCCGGACTGCAGGGGCAGGTGGAGGTGCTCGCACATCTCGGGCGTCTCGGCCATGGCCGCGATGGTCTCGGGGCGAAGGTCCTTCGGGTGGGGGCTCGTGTAGCGGATGCGGCGGATGCCCATCGACCGCGCCCACGGCGCGGAGGAGCTCGGCGAACATGGGCCGCACCCGGGTGGCCTCACCGGACTGGCGGGCGGCCAAGGTGAGGTCCCGTCCGTAGCTGTTGACGTTCTGGCCCAGCAGCGTGACCTCGGTGACGCCATCCGCGGCGGCCAGCTCCACCTCCCGCACGATGTCGGTGAAGGGGCGGCTGATCTCCTTGCCCCGCACGGCGGGCACGATGCAGAACGCGCACGAGTTGTCGCAGCCGATCTGGATCGTGACCCACCCCGCCCACGGCACCTCACGACGCACGGGGAGGGCCGACGGGAACGTGTCGTGATCGTCGGCCACCGTCTCCTCGAGGATCTCCACGATGGAGCGGCCCTCGACGCGCGAGGTCTCGAGGAGGTCGGCGGCCCGGTGCACGTTGTGGGTGCCGAGCACCACGTCGACGTAGGGCGCCTTGGTGGTGACGACGTCACGGTCCTTCTGGGCCAGGCAGCCGGCGACCATGATCTGCATGCCCGGCTTGCGGTCCTTCACGGACTTGAGGTGACCGAGCGTGCCGTAGAGCTTGTTGTCGGCGTTCTCGCGGATGCAGCACGTGTTGAGGACGACGACATCCGCGTCCTCCGCCGAGCCGGTCTCCACGAGGCCGTCGGCCTGCAGGAGCCCGGCGATGCGCTCCGAGTCGTGCTCGTTCATCTGGCACCCGAAGGTGCGGACGAAGAAGCGCCGTGCGGGTTCACCACTCACGAGGTGATTCTCTCATGCAGCCTCACCAGCGCCTCAATGCGGGCGCTCGAGCCCGATCAGTTCAGGCGATGGCCGTTGCCCTCGGGCCGCACCAGCTCCTCGAGCTGCACTTCGGCCAGGGCCGGCTCGGGTTCCTCGGTGGCGGGGACGACGATCGGCTGGTCGAGGAGCCGGCGCTGGCGGTCCTCGATGACGAGGCGGATGGCGGTGCGCCGCTCCCCCTCGATCTCGATGTCGGCGAAGCTGGGCACGCAGACGAGGTCGAGACCCCCGGCATGCCACGTAGCCCCGGGCGATGGCCACGGCCTTGATGGCCTGGTTGAGCGCACCGGCCCCCACCACCTGGACCTCGACGGCCCCGAACTGGCGCAGCACGCCCGCCATGGCGCCTGCCACCGAGTTCGGGTTCGACTTCGTCGAGACCTTGAGCTGCTCCATCGACGTGTGGTTCGACAGGGCAGGAAGCGATCCCTTCCCGCCGGAAGCGCCGATTCCGGCGGGTTTGGGGGGTCTGAGCAGCCTGGATCTAGTCGCCCAGAGAGATGGGCAGGTCGTCGGGATCGACCTCGAGCTCGTCGCGGCTGTCGGGCGCCTCCTCGACGTCGCCGATGCCCATCTGCAGCCGGATCCGCTCGGAGATCTCGATCATGATCTCGGGGTTGTCGGTCAGGAACTGCTTGGCGTTCTCCCGACCCTGGCCGAGCTGCTCGCCTTCGTAGGTGTACCAGGCGCCCGACTTCTTCACGATGTCGTTGTCGACCCCGATGTCGAGCACGCCACCCTCGCGGCTGACGCCCTTGCCGTACATGATGTCGAACTCGGCCTGGCGGAAGGGCGGCGCGCACTTGTTCTTCACGACCTTGACCCGGGTGCGGTTGCCGACCACCTCGACGCCGTCCTTGATGGACTCGATGCGCCGGATGTCGAGCCGGACCGAGCTGTAGAACTTCAGCGCCCGACCACCCGGCGTGGTCTCGGGCGAGCCGAACATCACGCCGATCTTCTCTCGCAGCTGGTTGATGAAGATGCAGATCGTGTCGGTCTTGTTCAGGTTGGCCGTGAGCTTGCGCAGGGCCTGGGACATGAGGCGGGCCTGGAGGCCGACGTGGCTGTCGCCCATGTCGCCCTCGATCTCGGCCCGGGGCGTGAGGGCGGCCACCGAGTCGATCACCACGACGTCGATGGCGCCGGAGCGCACGAGCATGTCGCAGATCTCGAGGGCCTGCTCGCCCGTGTCGGGCTGGGAGATGAGCAGCTCGTCGACGTCGACGCCGATGGCCCGGGCGTAGATCGGGTCCATGGCGTGCTCAGCGTCGATGTAGGCGCAGATGCCGCCCGTGCGCTGGGCCTCGGCCACGACGTGCATGGCGAGGGTGGACTTGCCCGAGGACTCCGGGCCGTAGATCTCGGTGACGCGGCCGCGGGGCAGGCCACCGATGCCGAGGGCGAGGTCGAGGGCCAGGGCACCGGTGGGCACCGTGCCGATCTCCATCGAGCCCTTCTCGCCCATCTTCATGACGGAGCCCTTGCCGAACTGCTTCTCGATGCCGGCGAGGCTGAGCTCCAGCGCCTTCAGCTTGTTCTTGTCCTGTTCCACCTGGCGTCTCCTCTGCGTGCGTGCGGTTCTCGATCTGGGGGATGCCGTCGACCCTACGCAGGGGGTGTGACAACCCGGCGGGTGCGAACGACACGACTGTAGTTACGAACAGTCGTTCGATCAAGGACCCTCACCGCGCCCGAGCCCGAGAGCTCGGAGTGGTCCACTTTGCCGGTTTGCTCGCCGGCGCACCTGTGGCACCGTTTGCCCATGGGCCAGCTCCAGCACCTCTCACCGACCACCTCCTCTGATGACGTCGTCGCGGCCCTGAGGTCAGATGGCGGGGTCATAGTCGACGACCTCGCGCCGGGCGACGTGCTCGATCGCTTCGAGTCGGAGCTGGCGCCGTGGCTCGAGGCGACGCCGTTCGGGTCGGAGGAGTTCGCCGGCTTGGCCACTCGTCGCACTGGCGCCCTCGTCGCCCGCTGCCCTGCGTCACACCAGCTGCTGCAGCATCCGCTCATCCTCGACGCCACCGCCGGGTTGCTCGACGGGGCCACGACCTTCCACGTCCACCTCACGCAGACGATCGCCATCGGCCCCGGTGAGCCCGCCCAGCCGATCCACCGCGACCAGTGGGCCTTCGACTTCTTCCCGTTCCCTGAGGGCTACGACGTGCAGCTGAACACGATCTGGGCCCTCACCGACTTCACCGAGGCGAACGGTGCCACCCGCGTCGTCCCCGGGAGCAACCGGGGCGATGTCGACCGTCTCGGGGCGTTCCACGCCGCCGACTCCGTGCCCGCCGAGATGTCGCGCGGCTCGGTCCTCGTCTACAGCGGCAGCGTCCACCACGGCGGCGGCGCCGACACAGCGGAGGAGACGCGCATCGGCATCAACATGACCTATGCCCGCTCGTGGCTGCGCCAAGAGGAGAACCAGTACCTGAGCGTGCCGCTCGAGGTCGCCCGCACGCTGGATGACGACCTCCTGCGACTGCTCGGCTACGCGCGTGGTGCCTACGCCCTGGGCTACGTCGACGACGGTCGGGACCCGCTCGACGTCGTCCGGGACCGAACCGGCACCTTCCGCTTCGGCGCTGGCTGACGGTCAGCCCGAGAGGCGACGGCGGAGGCGGTCGAGGAGGGAGATCACGGTCATCTGGCGCACGCGGTCGCGGTCGCCGGGCAGCCGGATCTGCACGGCGTCGACGCACGTCACCGATCGCCATGCCCAACCAGACCGTGCCCGGCGGGTGCCCCTCCTGCTCGGTCGGCCCGGCCACCCCGGTGGTGGACAGCCCGACGTCGGCGCCGAGCAGCTCGCGGACGCCATCGGCCATCGCCGTGGCCGCTTCCTCGGACACGACGGGGCCCTCCGGCACGCCGAGCACGTCGTACTTCACCTCGCTCGCGTAGGCCACGACCCCACCGCGGAACCAGGCGCTCGACCTAGGGACGGAGACGATGCGCGACGCCACCAGCCCGCCCGTGAGGGACTCGGCCACCGCCAGGGTGAGCCCCCGCTCGAGCAGCAGCCGTCCGACGACGGCTTCCATCGGCTCGTCGGCGGCCGAGAACACGAGGTCGCCGAGGATGGCTCGAACCTCGGCCTCTTCGACGTCGAGGAGGGCGTTGGCCCCGGGCGCGTCGTCGGCCCGGGCGGTCAGCCGCACCTTGATGCCCTCGATGCCGCTGGCCAGGAAGGCGATCGTGGGGTTGCCGGTCTCGTCGAGCGCTTCGAGGCGGGGCGCCAGCAGCTCGGCGACGCGCGACTCGCTCTCGCCCCACGTGCGAAGCATCCGGCTGACGAAGATCTGCCGCTGTCCGCTCCGCTCCTCCAGATCAGGAAGGACCGCCCGCTCGAGCATCTCCCTCATCTCGTAGGGCACCCCGGGGACGGCGTACACGACCTTGTCACCCACCGGGCAGATGAGCCCGGGAGCGGTGCCGGTGCGCTGCTCGATCGGTGTGGCCCCGACAGGCACGTCGGCCTGGCGCAGGTTGTTCTCCGGCATGGCCCGGCCGCGTCGGGCGAACAGGTCGCGGATCACCCCGACCAGCTGCGTCGTGCCGCTCCATGGGCACGCCCATCAGCTCGGCGATGGCCTCGCGGGTGATGTCGTCCTGAGTGGGGCCGAGGCCGCCGCAGACGATGACGGCATCGGCTCGGCTGAGCGCCTCGCGGAGGACGCTGACCATGCGGGCCTGGTTGTCACCCACCTTCGTCTGGCGCAGGTGCTCGATGCCCCGCAGCGCCAGCTGCTCGCCCATCCAGGCCGAGTTCGTGTCGACGATCTGCCCGAGCAGCAGCTCGGTGCCCACCGCCACCACCTCGCAGCGCACGGCGGCTCAGCGGTGGCCGGCGGTCGTGGCGGCGCGGCTGCCTGCGCTCACGTACTGCACGCCGGTCACCACGGTGAGGCCCACCGCGACCCAGAGCACGCAGTTGGCCACCCAGGTGGCGTCGGTGGCCGTGAGCGGCAGCAGGCCGAAGCCGACGGCCACCTCCTGCGTGACCGTCTTGGCCTTGGCCAGCGCGGTGGCCGGGACAGCGAGGCCCTTCTTGCCCCAGTACGACCGGAAGACCTGGATGCCGAGCTCGCGCACGGCGATGACCCCGACGGGCAGCCACCAGAACGTGTCGTTGGCGACGAGGGCGACCATCGCGCCGAGGACGAGCACCTTGTCGGCGAGCGGGTCGAGGAAGGCGCCGGATCGGGTGGTGCCCTGTCGGCGAGCCAGGTGGCCGTCGATGCCGTCGGTGACGCACAGAGCGATCCACAGCGCGAGGGCGGGCCAGGTCGCACCGGAGTCGACGATCATGACGAGCAGCGGAACGGTCAGGACCAGGCGGGCGATGGTGATCAGGTTGGCGGGCGTGGCCAGCGCTGACGGACCGAAGTGCTCCGTCACGTCGCCAGCACCGCGGGCACGAGCGGCTCCGCCTCGAGATCCGGACCCTCGGCGCCGGTGATGCGAACGGGCTGGATCGAACCCACCTCGAGGTCGGGCGGGACGGCGATGATCCCGTCGATCTCGGGCGCCTCGCGGTGGCTGCGAGCCACGCCGGGAGCGTCGACGAGCACGTCGACGACGTCGCCCACCAGAGCGTCGCGGCGGGCTGCGGTGATGGAGTCCTGCAGCTCGCGGAGCTCGGCCAGGCGCTCGTGCATGAGCTCGACAGGCACGGCACCGTCGAGGTCGGCGGCGTAGGTGCCGTCCTCTCGGGAGTAGGCGAAGAAGCCGCACCAGTCGACCTGCGCCTCTGCGACGAAGGCCAGGAGCTGGTCGTGGTCCTCCTCGGTCTCACCCGGGTAGCCGACGATGAAGTTCGAGCGGAACGCAGCTTCGGGCGCTCGGGCCCGGATGGCTGCGATGCGGTCCAGGAAGCGGGCGCCGTCGCCCCAGCGGCGCATGCGCCGCACGAGGGCAGGCGAGACGTGCTGCAGCGACAGGTCGAAGTAGGGCACGCCAGTGGCGATGATCGTGTCGACGAGCCGGTCGGTGAGGTCCGACGGGTAGAGGTACAGCAACCGCACGCGGTCCACGCGGCCGGCGACGGCCTCCACGAGGGGCACGATCGACTTCGTGCCCACGCCCTGGTCCCGGCCGAAGCTGGCCAGGTCCTGCGCCACGAGCACGACCTCGCGGGCGCCGCCGGCGACGAGCTGGTCGACCTCCTCGAGGACCTGATCGATCGTGCGCGACCGCTGCGGCCCTCGGAAGCTCGGGATGGCGCAGAACCCGCACGCCTTGTCGCAGCCTTCGGCCACCTTCACGTAGGCCCACGGCGCTGACGCGGCCGGCCGGGGCAGGTTGAGGAGGTCGAAGCTGGGGATGGCCGAGCCGCTCGGCTTGCGGCCCAGGGTGACGGGCACGCCGAAGCCGGCCACTGCGTCCGCCTCGGGCAGGGCAGCCGCCAGCTCGGGGCCGTAGCGCTCGGCCATGCAGCCCGTGACGACGAGCTCGGCCGAGGGCTGCTTGCGCTCGGCCAGGGCGAGGACGACGTCGATGGACTCCTGACGGGCGTCCTCGATGAAGGCGCAGGTGTTCACGACGACCAGGTCCGCGACCTCGGCGTCGGCCACGGCCACCATGCCGTCGGCCAGGAACGTCCCTACCAGCTTGTCCGAGTCGACCTGGTTCTTCGGACACCCGAGGGTCTCGACGAAGAAGGTGCGGGGCCCGGGCATGACGGTCCAGGCTACCTGGGGCACCCGGCGCGGCCCTCACCGCCGCACGGGGAGTCGGCGCTAGCGGGCGTGGTTGAGCCGCAGGCCCTTGCGGGGCCACTCGAAGGAGACGAGGGCACCTGTGCCCGAGAGGGTGACGTACGCGGTGCGTCCGTCGGGGCCGCCGAAGCAGAGGTTGGTGACGAGCGGGTCGGGAAGCGGGATGTGCTCCACCTTCTCTCCGTCGGGCGAGATGGCGGTGACGCCGCCGTTGACGAGCGTGCCGACGCAGACCCACCCGTCGCCGTCGACGGCCAGGCTGTCGAGGAGCTGCAGCCCGGGCAGGCCGGTGAGGAGGTGGCCGCCGTTGCCGATGGGGTTGTCGCGCTCGATCTCGCCGGGCCCGGAGATGGCCCACCAGAACACCCGCCCGGTGTGCGTCTCGGCCGCGTAGAGCCGGGTGCCGTCGGGCGAGAGGCCGATGCCGTTGGGGGCGTCGAGCGGGAAGATGACCTCCTCGCAGCTGGACCCGTCCGCCTTGGCGTAGTGGATCCCGGTGCGGTCGCTCGTGCGATCGAGCCGGACGCCGTGGTCGGTGAACCAGAAGCCGCCATGGGCGTCGAAGACCAGGTCGTTCGGGGCCCGGAGCGGACCGCTCGAGGACTCGGTGTAGAGGGTGGAGACGGCACCGGTGGCCAGGTCGACCCGTTGGATGGAGCCGCCCTTCCACGTCGGTGGCACCGGCCCCGGGATGGTGAGGCCCATGACCTCGTCCCAGCTGAAGCAACCCCCGTTGTTGGTGACGTACATGGCGCCGTCCGGGCCGAGAGCGGCCCCGTTGGGCCCTCCACCGAGGTTGGCGATGACCTCGAGGCGCCCGCCAGCGCCCACCTTGGTCAGCGTGCCGCGGGCGATCTCCACGACCACCACGTCACCGTCGTCGAGCGCCACCGGGCCCTCAGGGAACTTGAGGCCGCTGGCCAGCTCTCGGATGTCCATCGAGACTTGCTAGCACCCGGGTCACGCTCGGGCGTGTGACAGGCTCGCCGCGATGGCGGACGAGACCCCCAGCACCGGCCCGTCGCCCGCCCGCATCCGGTCCGCGGCCCGCATCGGAATCCTGGTGGCCGTCGTGCTCTTCGGCCTGCTGGTCACCGAGGGCTCTCCCTCGGGCCTGCTCGCCCCGGGTCCCTTCACGAGCGACTTCTTCGACGCTCAGGCCCACTCGCTGCTCGACGGGCGGCTCGACGTCGACCCCGAGGTGGCCGGCATCGAGGGGTTCGTGCACGACGGCCGTACCCAGCTCTACTTCGGTCTGGTGCCCGCCATCCTCCGCCTGCCACTGGCCGCGGTGACCGACGGGCTCGACGGCCGCCTCACCCAGGTGTCGATGCTCGTCGCCCTCGCCGTGGCCGCGTGGGCCTCCTCTCGCCTCCTGTGGCGGGCTCGCGAGTGGCGCGCAGGTGATCGCCCGGTCGGTCGTTGGGAGCCGTGGATGGTCGGGTGCTTCACCGCCGCGGTGGGGCTCGGATCACCGCTGCTGTTCCTCGCCGCGCGGCCGGTCGTCTACCACGAGACCGAGCTCTGGGGCGCGGCCACGACCCTCGTCGCGCTGGACGCGCTGCTGCGCTGGTGGGAGCGCCCCTCGGACCGCGGCCGGCTGGCGGTCGCGTCGCTCGCCGCGCTCGTCGCGTTCAACACGCGGGCGTCGGTCGGCGGCGGCGCCGTGGCGGCGCTGGTCCTCACCGGCGGCCTGGCGCTGCTCACCGCCCGGGTGCCGTGGCGACGTGCTCCGGCCCTGGCGCTGGCCGCCCTGCTGCCGGTGCTGGCCTACGCGGCTGTGAACCAGGCCCGGTTCGGCCACCCGACCGAGGTCCCCTTCCCTGACCAGGTGCTCAGCTCGTTCGACCCGAACCGGCAGGCCACGCTGGCGGCCACCGGCGGCGGCCTGTTCGGCGTGGAGTTCGCGCCCACCGCAGTGGTGACCTACCTGCGGCCCGACGGCGTCGACATCCAGCGCCTGTTCCCGTGGATCACGTTCCGGGAGACGACAGACGTCATCGGCGATGCCACCTTCGACACGGTCGACCGCTCCGGGTCGCTGCCAGTGGTCGCGCCGGCGTTCCTCCTGCTCGCGGTCGTGGGCCTGGTGTCGATGGTGCGTCGGGGCTGGCGCGACCCCTGGCTGACGGCGACGGTGGGCGCGGCTGCCGGCCTCGTCTCCACCGTCACCATCGCCTTCATCGCCCACCGCTACCTGGCCGACGCCACGCCGGCCCTCGTCCTGCCGGCGGCCGTCGGCGCGTGGGCGACGGCTGACTGGCTGGGCCAGCAGCGGCAGTGGCACCGTCGGATCGGAGCGGGCGTGCTCGTGCTGCTGGCGGTGGGCGGCGGCCTGGTCTCGGCGGCCCTGGCTCTCCAGGCCCAGCGCCTGTTCATCCTCCCCTCCCCCGCCGCCCGACACGACCTCGTGTCGTTCCAGTACGACCTCCACGAGACGCTGGGCGGAGGGACGCCGCCCGGCGTGCATCGGGCAGCGACGCTCTCCCCCGCCACCCCGGGGCGCCGCGGGGATGTCGTGCTCCTGGAGGGCTGTCGCGGCCTCTACTGGTCCGACGGTCAGCGCTGGTGGCCACTCGAGCTGGGCGCCGAGGACGGCGCCGTGGTGACCGGCGAGGGCCCGGTCCTCCTCGACGCACCGACTTGGCAGCTGCGGGCGGAGCCGGCGGGTGACGAAGTGCGGCTGTCCTACGCGAGCGACGACGGCGTCGAGCGGCAGAGCTGGCTCGTCGGTGGAGAGGGGGGGCGCCCGTTGACCGTGCTGATGGACAGGGTGAACGACGAGCTCACGGTTCGCTCGGGCGACGACGACGTGCTGGTGGAGTGGCTCGTCGACCTGACGGGCCCCGTCCGCCCCGGCCCGGGCGTCAGCATCAGCCCGGCCGAGACCCCGCTCTGCAACGACCTCCGAGCCCGCCTGCGCTGACCCGATCGGCCAAGGAGAGCGGGTCAAGGTCAAGAGCGCGACGGCGGTGTGGTCGGCGAGCGCCGCGCCGGCTTGCGGCTGGCGCCAGGTGAGCCAGCCGAGATTGGGGGCATGGCGGTCCCCAGGAGGGACCGTGGTGCCCCCAACCTCCCGTCGGCGAGCTCGACCGCTGCGTACCCGCCCGGCGACGCGACCCCGCCGCCGCATCGTTGCCGCCCTTGACCTGCTCTGTTCCGCCGGTCCGGACAGGGCGGTCGGCTCAGACGCGGCCCAGGGCGGGCTCGAGCTCGTAGAGGAGCTGGTACCCGAAGAGCGTGGGGCGGAGGCGGACGCCGAGGGCGTCGATCCGGCCCACAGTGCGGCGCAGGGTGCCGGAGAGGCCACCGGGACCGCCGCGGTCGGCGACATCGAAGGGCAGGCCGGTGACGTCGCGCCGCAGGATGTGCCAGCCGCTCCGGTGGAGGACCCGCTCGAAGCTGCGCCGGGTGAAGAAGCGCACGTGGCCCCGGTCGAGGATGCCGCGCCGGTCGTAGTCGAAGCGCCCTGAGGCCACCCGGAAGCGGGGGTACCAGTGACCGAAGTTGGGGACGGAGACGAGCACCCGGCCGTCGGTCGCGAGCACGTCGCGCACGTCGCGCAGGAGGGCCTCGGGGTCGCGGACGTGCTCGAGGACGTCGGCGGCGAGGACCACGTCGAAGGGCTCGGCCTCGGCCACCGACGGGGGCAGTCCGGAATCGAGGTCGGCCTCCACGAAGACGTCCACCCGTTCCTTGACGCCGGACCGGGCGAGCACGTCAACGCCTGTCACGTGGTGGCCCTGGACGCGCAGGTGCTCGGCGACGAAGCCGTCGGCGCAACCGAGGTCGAGCACCCGCGCCGCAGGCCGACCCGCCAGCCACGTGACGAGGCGGGCGTGGCTGGAGTCCGCGTCGGACTTGAGCTCGTAGGCCTCGCTGGCCACCGCCAGGCTGTCATCGCCGAAGCCGACCCGCTGCAGGCGGTAGCGGAGCACGTCGGCCACGACGTCGCGGGCGTAGGCGACGCCGTCCACGTAGCAGATCTCGTCTCCGTAGTAGGTGGGGATCGGCACCTCGACCACCCGGGCTCCAGAGTCGTGCAGCTGGAGCAGCACCTCGGTGTCGAAGTCGAAGCCGTCGGAGTTCTGCTCGAACGGGATGCGGGCCAGCGCGGCCACCGAGAAGGCCCGGTACCCGGAGTGCCACTCCGAGAGGTGTAGCCCGCTGACGGTGTTCTGGAAGCGGGTGAGGATGCGGTTGCCGACGTACTTGTAGAGCGGCATGCCGCCCGCCCGGGCCGCCCCCGGCACCATCATGCGCGAGCCCATGACGACATCGGCCTCGCCGCGCTCGATCGGGGCGACCACGTCGGCGAGCAGCTCGGGCGCGTATTGGCCGTCGCCATGGAGCATCACCACGATGTCGAGGCCGTGCTCGACGGCCCAGCGGTAGCCGAACTTCTGGTTCCCGCCGTAGCCGAGGTTGCGGGGCTGGCGGACGACCGTGATCGCCAGGCCGGCCTCCTCCCGCTGGACCTCCAGCCCGACCTCGTACGTGTCGTCGGCCGAGTGGTCGTCGCTCACGAGCACGCCGGTGATGCGGGACCGGAAGTGCGGGTCGATCCTGGCCAGGACCGAGCGCAGCGTCGTCGAGGCGTTGTAGGCCACGACGAGGATCCCGATCCGGGGGGCTCGCTCCATCGTCTGATCGTACGGGAAGGGATCGGGCCGCCCCGACGTTGGGCACCTTCTGTGAGCGACCCGTCCGTCGTCGGCATCGAGCCGGCCCACCCCGACCGTGTCGAGCGCATGGTGACGGGCCGGTTCGTCGTGGTGACGCTCGCCACGTTCGCCTACTTCCTCGGGCTGGGCTCCCTTCTCCCGACCCTCCCTCGCTACGTCGAGGACTCCCTGGGCGGCGACGGGTTCGCTGTCGGCCTCGTCGTGGGCTCCTTCGCCGTGTCCGCCGCCGTCGTGCGGCCCTGGGCCGGCCGCTTCGGCGACCGGTACGGGCGGCGGGTGCTCCTGAGCGGGGGTGCCCTGCTCGTCGGGCTCACGACGCTCGCCTACACCCAGGTCGACTCGCTCCTCCCGCTGGTGGCCCTCCGCCTCGTCACCGGGCTCGGCGAGGCGGCCGTGTTCGTCGGGGCCGCAACCGCCACCCAGGACATGGCGCCCGCAGATCGCCGGGGGGAGGCGGCGTCGTACTTCAGCGTGGCCCTCTACAGCGGCCTGGCCCTCGGACCGGCCCTGGGCGAGCACCTGGCCGACAGCTACGGCTTCCACCGCGTCTGGATCGTGGCCGGCCTCGCCTCGCTCGTGGCCGCGGCCCTCGGGCTGGGCACGCCGCACGTTGCCAACCGCCACGCCCCGAAGCCGACCTCGTTGCTCCACCCGGCCGCCCTCGGCCCCGGTCTCGTGCTCATGCTGGGGCTGATCCCGTTCACCGGGTTCGCCGCCTTCCTCGCCATCTACGGGCCCGACGTCGGCCTCGACGACACCGGTCCGATCTTCTTCGCCTACGCCGGCATGGTGCTCGCCATCCGCATCTTCGGGGCCAAGCTCCCCGATCGCCTCGGCTGGCAGCGGGCGTCGACCATCGCCCTGCTCTCGGTCGCCTTCGGCGGCCTCATCATCGCCGCCTGGGCCTCGGTCGTCGCCGTCTGGCTGGCCGCGGCGGCCATGGGCGTGGGCATGTCGCTGCTCTACCCGGCCCTGTTCTCGGCCGCCCTCGAAGGCGTCCCCGATCACGAGCGCAGCCAGGCGGTCGGCACGTTCTCCCTCTTCTTCGACCTCTCGCAGGGCGTCGGCGCCCCGCTCCTCGGCGTGGTCGTGGCGCTCTCCAGCGAGCGCGGGGCCTTCTTCGTGTCCGCCCTCATCGCGGGCGCCGGCTTCTGGGCCCAGCACCGCCTGAGGCGTCAGTTCCGCGCCGAACCCGCTCTGGTCTGAGGACGACGAGAACGGCCAGAGAGAGCACGTCAGGGGCGCGACGGCGGCGGAGCGTGGCGGTCGGAGAGCTCCACGCCGAGGTTGCGGCCGGCGCCAGCCGAGGTTGGGGGCATGGCGATCCCCAGGAGGGACCCCCGTGCCCCCAACCTGCTCACCAGCCGAGGTTGGGGGCATGGCGATCCCCAGGAGGGACCCTGGTGCCCCCAACCTCCCGATGGCGAGCTCGACCGCTACGTACCGCCCGGCAACGCGACCCCGCTGCCGCCTGCGCGAACTGTGTCAGACACAGTTCGCGCAGTGGGGTTTGCCGGATCTGGCGGGGTCAGCCTTGGGCGTTGCCGGTGAAGGACCAGCTGGCCAGGCGGAGGCTGGGGACGTGGACGATGCCGCCCTCGTTGCCGACCAGCTGGGCGTCGTTCCCGATGCCCAGCACGTGGCCGGGAGCCAAGGCCGCCACGACGGACTGCGTGTAGCGCAGGTTCTGGACGGGGCCGGCCACCTCGCCGCCTTCGATGAGGAACAGGCCGTTGCGGGTCAGACCGGTGACGACCTGCGTCTTGGGGTCGAGGATGCGGTTGTACCAGAAGTCGGTCACGAGCAGGCCTCGCTCGACGCCACCGATCAGCTCCTCCAGCGACTCGTCGCCCGCCCCCAGGAACAGGTCGCCCGGGTACCCGCCGAAGGACTCCGACCCGACCGAGCTCCCGGTCGGCTCGACGCCGGCCAACGCCGCGCTGCGCCGGTCGTGGGCCAGACCGACGGTGACGCCCGCTCGCACGAGGTCGACCCGGCGCTTGGGTGTGCCCTCGGCATCGTAGGGACGGCCCAGCGCCCGCGGGTCGGTGCCGTCGTCCCACAGGTCGATCCGCTCGTCGAGCTGCTGCTCCCCGAGGTGCACGAAGCTCGTCCCCTCGGCGTGGGCCTTGCCGTTGAACCCGAGCCAGGCGGGGAACAGCAGCATCGACGCCACGGCCCGGGCCTCGAGCACGACCTCGTAGCTGCCCGGGTCGAGGCTGACGGGGTCGAAGCCGGCTCGCGCCTTCTGGGCCGCGACCTCACCGGCCCGCCGGCCGTCCAGGTCGCCGATGCGCGTCGAGGTGATCTGCCCGTAGCCGTCGGTGGGCGGGCCGCTCGCGGCAGGGGCGCGGTGGATGGCATCGACCTGGGCCATCGTCGAGCGGCTGGCCAGGCGCAGGCCTGAGGTGGAGCAGAGCACGTGGTGGTCAGCGTCGGTCGAGCAGTACCCGGCCGACTCGAGCCCTTCGCCGGTGGCGACGAAGTCGGCCACGACGGTGGCTCTTGCGTCAGGGTCGGCCGCGGCCGTGGCGTCGTCCCAGTGGTCGACGGCAGGGGCCTCAGCGGCGGGGGCCAGGCCCGGGAAGTGCGGATCGGCCGGCCGCAGACCGGCGGCCGCGATGGCTCCCTCGACCACTCGCTGGAGGCCTTCGGGGTCGACACGGGTGGTTGTGGCCTGGGCGATGCGCCCGCCGTCGACGACGACTCGGAGGCGCACGTGGTGCTCGTCGCTGGCCATGTTCTGGTGGATGCGGCTGTTGGCGAACCGGGTGAGGGCGCTCTGACCTCGTCCGCAGGTGACGAGGGCGTCGGCCCGGTCGCCGACCAGGCGGAGCACCTCGTCGCAGATGCCGAAGCCCGCGGCGTGCTCGGAGGCGGTCATCGCACCCCCACCCGCACGTTCGTGAAGCGAGCCGGCACCGATGGGTGGCCGGTGTGGCCGACCTGCATGGGCTGGCCCTTGCCGCAGTTGGCCGTGCCCCAGAACACCCACTCGTCGGGGCCGCCCACCATGTCCATCGAGGCCCAGAACCTCGGGCCGATGCCGGTGTAGGTGGGGTTCCGGAGCATCTGGCCCAGCTGCCCGTCCTTGATCTCCCAGGCGATCTCGCAGCCGAACTGGAAGTTGAGGCGCTTGTCGTCGATGGACCACGACCGGTTCGTGTCCATGTAGATGCCGTCCTCGGTGTTGGCGATCATGTCGGCCAGGGAGCTGTCGCCGGGCATCAGGCCGACGTTGGTCATCCGCACCATGGGCAGCCGGGCGGCGCCATCAGCCCTCACCATGCCACCCGAGGGCAGCCCGACCAGGGGCGCCGAGTCGCGTCCGGACAGGACGCCGACCCAGGTGCCGTCCTTCACGATGTCGACGGCTTGGGCGGGCACGCCCTCGTCGTCGTAGCCGAAGCTGCCGAGCGCGCCCGGGAGGGTGGCGTCGGCCGTGATGTTCATCAGCTCGGAGCCGTATCGCATCGACCCCAGCTGGGCCGGGTCGAGCCACGACGTGCCGGCGAAGGCGGCCTCCCAGCCCAGGATGCGGTCCAGCTCGATGGCGTGGCCCACCGACTCGTGGATCTGCAGGGCCATCTGCTCGCTGCCCAGGATCAGCGTTGTCGTGCCCTCCGGGCACTGCGGGGCTCTCAGGAGGGCCTGGGCCTCTTCGGCGATTCGGGGGGCGTTGCCGAGCAGGTCGAGCTCGCGCACGAGCTCCCACCCCCGGGTGCCGTACTGGCCCCGCACGCCCGGGAAGCTGCGCCGCTGGGTCTCGCCGTCACCGATGGCCGTGGCGTCGATGACGGCACCGCACTCCACGATGTGCTGGTCGATCCGACTTCCCTCGCTCGACGCGAACCACTTCTCGGTGTCCCAGATCTGGTGGTTGGCCTGGGCCAGCGGGATGCCGGCGTCGGCGATCACCGACGTGACGTCGACCAGGAGGTCGGCCCGCTCCCCCAGGCCGACGTCGTCGAGCGGATGCTCCACCCAGTCGTTCGACCACGACGCCTCCACCACAGGCGCCGGGGCCAGCTCCAGCCGCGGACCGGCGACGCGGGCGCTCGCCCGGGCCACGGCCGCGGCCCTCTCCCCCGCGGCGCGGGCGGCGGCCGGCGTCAGCTCGGGCGTGGACTGGAACCCCCATGACGACCCGATGAGGGCCCGGACCCCGATGCCGGCCGTCTCTGTCTGGGTGAGGTCCTCGACGACTCGGTTCTTGGCGCTCATCGACTCGTAGCGCACGATCATGATCCGAGCGTCGGCGTACTGGGCGCCGGCGGCCAGAGCGGCCTCGACGGCGGTGGTGGCGAGGTCGAACATCGGCGGCGACGGTACCGGCACGAGCGGTCCGCTGCTCGTAGCCTCCTCGGGATGGACGGACCTTCCCCGGTGATCCCCTCGAGCGACGACCGCACCAGGTCCTGGCTCATCCTGGCCGGCGGCCTGCTCGCCACCGTCGCGGTCATCTTCGGCCTGGTGGCGTTCTGGCCCGAGGACGACGACGAATCCCGCGCAACCGTCGACGCGGAGGGCACCGAGGTGACGAGTGCGTCCCCCGAGACGCAGGAGACGAGCAAGCCGTCGAAGGGCAGCGGAGAGCCGTCTGAGCAGACGATCGTGCCCACCACCGAGCCCGCGCCCGTCGAGCTCGACCTCTTCGGCGGGGATCTGCCCGCCGTCTACGCCGCGCTGCTGGCGAAGGCGGGCAGCCCTGGCCAGATCATCGAGATCGCCGTCTACGACACGTACGCCTTCCTGTCCTACCGGGACCCCGCCAACCCGGCCAACATCGATCGCCGCATCTGGCGCGACGGCGAGGTGGGTGAGGCCGAGCCGAACTCGATCGACGACCGCGTGAACCCCGACACCGAGCCGAAGCTCTTCGGCCCGACTGAGATCGACCCGGCCGTCGTGGCTCGCCTCGTCGCCGATGCACCCACCCACTACGACATCGCGACCGAGGTCTCCCACGTGCTGATCGACCGGTTCCTGCCCTTCGACGAGCGAGTGCTGATCCGGGTCTACGCCACGCCGACCGACGGCCGCAGCGGCGGGGGCTACGTCAGCTACGACACCGCCGGCACGCTCGTGAAGGTCTGCTGCTGACCCTCAGCTACCCACGAAGGGCCGCGAAGGGCAGGAGCTCGGCCCAGTGCGGGGCCTGGGTGGTGCGGAAGTCGTAGATGCTCCCGCCGAGCACGCCGCGAGGCAGTGCCGCCGCTCGGAAGGCCTGCAGGTCCTCCACCGACGTCGTGTCGCCGATGCCGCCGAGGGCGTGCACGGGAGCATCGGGTCGGCCGATGTGGGCCCGGACGCGATCGATGTTGGCCGCCGTGTAGTCGTGGGCGTTGCGCCACGGTGAGTCGGCTCGCCGGTTCGTCCAGTACGCCATCGGCATCCACACGTCGTAGCTGGGCGCGATGCCGGCCCACGGGAAGTCGGGCCAGTAGCGGGGGTTGATGTCCTCGATGAGGATGGGCTCCAGCGGGATGGCGCCCAGCACCTCCCCGGGCAGGGCAGCGCGCAACGCGCTGGAGAGCTCTACGACCCGCCGGTTCCGCTCGACGTGGTCAGCCACGTTCCTGGCCTCGATGTCCACGGCTAGGCCGTCCACGGGGAGGCCGACGATGGCCATCATGCGCTGGAGGTCACGGCCCGGGTCCTCGAAGGTGGGCAGGTACCAGCCGACCACCGACATCCCGTGCCGGTGGGCCTCGTCGATGAACGCCATGAGGCGAGGCTGCTCGAGGATGAGCTCGGGGGCGTCCCACTTGCTGGCCTGGATGTAGACGGTCTGCACGCCCTGGGCGGCCAAGCCGGCCATGGCGCTGGGCTCGAGGGCCGGCTGGTGCAGGGCCTTCGTCGCCGACCAGTCGAAGACGTCGATCCAGGCCCCGAGACCTCGGTAGGGCTCCATCGTGAACCGCGCCGGCGGTGCCGTGGTGGTCGTGGTGGGGGCGACTGTCGTGGTCGTCGGTGGAGCCGTCGTCGTGGTCGCGGCAGGCACCTTCCTCGGCGCGGCCGGGGCCGCGGCGTGGGGCACACGCGACTCGTCGACCACGCTCGTTGACCCCGCGGCCCGCTCGCGGCCGGCCTCCCGGGCCGCCGTCGAGACCTGGGTCAGGCCCAGCCCCAGCACGAGGAGGGCCGCTGCGAGGAGCGCCCCCTTCAGGCGCCGTCCGCGCGCCTGCATCTTGTCTGACATCCGTCCGCCCCTCATGGCCCCACCTGCCCGCCAACGTCCGATGGTAGGTGGTGCGACCCCGCCGGCTCGGTCACCCCCGCCGCGACCCAGGCCAGCGCGCCCCTCGCTGCGGCGACCGCAGTGCTGAAGGTTGCTTGCAGCAGGTAGCCGCCCGTCGGCGCCTCCCAGTCGAGCATCTCACCAGCCACGAAGGTGCCCGGGCGGCGGCGCAGCATGAAGGTCTCGTCCACCTCGTGCATGTCGATGCCGCCGGCCGAGGAGATGGCCCGGTCGATCGGGGCCGTGGCCGTCACGGTCACGGGAACGGCCTTGGCCAGCCGGGCCAGGGCCGTTGCGTCGGCCGGGAGGTCGTTGCCGGTCGCCTCCCGGAGGAGACCGACGGCCACTGGGGCCATCCGGGCCGAGCGGCCCAGCGCAGTCGACTGCGAGTCACCCGGGCGGCGTCGGGCGATGCGGGCGGCCAGCTCCGCTTCGCTCTGGTCGGGTCGCAGGTCGACGGTGATCTCCACCGGGCCGCCCCGCTCGAGCGCCTCTCGGAGGGGACGGCTCAGCGCGTACACGGCACCACCCTCGATCCCGGTCCGGCTCACGACCGCGTCGCCGCGCACGATCGTGCGCCCGAGCTTGAGGGCGATGGCCTTCAGGGGCGTGCCCTGGAAGCGCTGCACGAACGGCTCCGACCACGACACGTGGAACCCGCAGTTGGCGGGCCGCATCGGTACGACGTCGACCCCCGCCTCGGCCAGCGGGGCGACCCATGTGCCGTCGGAGCCCAGCCGGGCCCAGCTGGCGCCGCCGAGAGCCAGGACCGTCGCCGCGGCCTCTACCGGCACCGTCTGTCCGCCGCCGTCGGTGACGAGCAGCGCACCGTCGTCGGCCCATCCCGCCCACCGGTGGCCCGTTCGCATCTCGACATCCAGGTCGGCCAGGCGGCCCAACCAGGCCCGCAGGAGCGGAGTGGCTCGCAGCCCTGCGGGGAAGACGCGGCCGCTGGACCCGACGATCGTCTCGATGCCGAGGCTGGCGCACCAGGCGCGCAGGGCGGTGGGATCGAAGGCCTCGATGGCCGGTGCCAGTCGGGCCCGGGCCGGCCCGTACCTGTCGAGCAGGAGGTCGAGCGGCTCGGAGTGGGTGAGGTTGAGACCACCCCTCCCGGCCCGCAGGAGCTTGCGGCCCGGCGACGGCATGCGCTCGAGCACCACCACATGGGCGCCGCCCGTGGCGAGGACCTCGGCGGCCATCAGGCCCCCGGGGCCGCCGCCCACGACCACTACCTCGGTCAGAGGCCCTGTTCCATGCGGTTCTCGAGCTCCTCGACCGACATGAGCACGGCTCGGGCCTTCGAACCCTCCGACGGGCCCACCACGCCCTGCTGCTCGAGCAGGTCCATCAGCCGGCCGGCCCGGGCGAAGCCCACCTTCAGCTTGCGCTGCAGCATCGACGTGGAGCCGAGCTGGGAGCGCACGATCAGCTCCATGGCCTGGCGCACGAGGTCGTCGTCGTCGTCGCCGCCGCCACCGGTGCTCATGCCCATCGAAGAGCCGCCGGTCTCGTCGGCCCCCTGCACCTCGGTGTCGTACGCGATCTCAGGAGCCTGGCGCTTCCACACACCGGCGATCTTGCGCACCTCCTCCTCGCTCACCCAGGAGCCCTGGATGCGGGAGGGGGCGGACGAAGCGGGTCCGAGCAGGAGCATGTCGCCCTTGCCGATGAGCCGCTCGGCGCCCGTCTGATCGAGGATCACGCGGCTGTCGGTGGCCGACGACACGGCGAAGGCGAGCCGGGCCGGGACGTTGGCCTTGATCACACCGGTGATCACGTTGACCGACGGACGCTGCGTGGCGATCACCAGGTGGATGCCGACGGCACGGGCCATCTGAGCGATGCGACAGATGGAGTCCTCGACGTCGCGTGCCGCGACCATCATGAGATCGGCCAGCTCGTCGATGACGATGAGGATGAACGGCAGGCGAGGGAAGTCACGGATCGTCTCGCCGGTGGGCGAGACCTCGTTGGGCAGGTCGCCCCGGTCGTAGGCCGCGTTGTAGCCGGTGACGTCGCGGAAGCCGACCTCGGCGAGCAGGTCGTAGCGCCGCTCCATCTCCCGCACTGCCCACGACAGGGCGTTGGCCGCCTTCTTCGGGTTGGTGACGACCTGGGTCAGGAGATGGGGCAGGCGGTCGTACTGACCCATCTCGACCCGCTTCGGGTCCACGAGGATCATCCGCACCTGGTCGGGCGTGGACCGCATGAGGATCGAGGTGAGCAGGGAGTTGAGGCAGCTCGACTTGCCCGCACCGGTGGCCCCGGCGATGAGGAGGTGGGGCATCGTGGCCAGGTTCATCAGGACGGCCTTGCCGTTGATGTCGCGGCCCACAGCCACTTCGAGGGGGTGGGTCGCTCGCTTGGCCTCGACCGAGGCGAGGATGTCGCCCAGAGCCACGATCTGGCGGTCGACGTTGGGCACCTCGACGCCGATCGCCTGCCGTCCGGGAATGGGGGCGAGGATGCGCACGTCGGGCGACGCCATGGCGTAGGCGATGTCCTTGTGGAGGCTGGTGACCCGGGCCACCTTGACCCCGGGCCCGAGCTCGAGCTCGAAGCGGGTGACGGACGGGCCGACCACCATGCCGACGAGGCGGGTCTCGACGCCGTGCTGGGCCAAGGCCTGCTCGAGGACGCGACCGGCCGCCTCGACGGCCGCCTTGTCGACCTCCTGCGTGCCCGATCGATGGAGGATCGACAGCGGAGGCAGCTTCCAGCTCGAGCCCTTGACCGCCGGGCCCAGCTCGAGGTCGAGCTGCTCGGCCCCGGTGACGGGCTCGGCGTTCGGAACGGCGACCTTGGCCTTGCGGGGCCGAGGCGCCTTGGCGGGCGGCTCGTCGAGATCGACGTCATCGTCGAGGTCCTGGTCGAACAGGCGCACGTCCCCGACGCCGGAGTCGTCGCTGTCGAGCGAGAACAGCGTGTCCCGCGCCGAGCGCAGGTACGCGCCGATGGCCGACCCGGCCGGACGGAAGCCCGCTGCGGTGCTCTCGGCTGCCACTCGAACAGGCACTCGCGTGAGGACGACAAGGCCGGCGAGACCAGCGGTCCCGAGCAGCAGCCCGGCGCCCCACGGCGCCAGCCCCGCGGCGAGCGGGCCGGCTGTGGCCACTCCGAGCAGGCCGCCCGCGTGGGCGAGATCCTCGGTGGCCGCGTCGAGACCGGGACGGCCGCCGGCCAGGTGGAGAAGGCCGCAGCCGGCGATGGCGAGGAGCAGGCCTCCGACCCACACGTGGGCGTGAGCGCCTGGGGCATCGTCGTCGGGCGTGCCCCGCACGAGCAGGACCCCGCTGCCCACGAGGGCGACAGGGGCCAGGATGCGGCCCCAGCCCACGAGGGTGCCGATGCCGTCGTCGAGGGCCAGGCCCGCCGGGCCGGCGGCGTCAAGGTAGATGCCGAGTCCGGCCACGAGCCCCACGCCGATGAGCAGCAGGCCCACGACGTCCGGCGCGTGGCCGTCGAGGGCTGAGGCCAGGGCGCGCACGACGCGGTCGACGATGGAGGGCGGAGGGGCCTTCTTCTTCTTGGCCGGCGCGCGCTTCGTGCCCCCGGATCGGGGTCGCTGGGTGGTGGCCACAGTGCCAACAACAGTACCAGCAGCCCCAGGAGCAACATCGGGATGCGGAGGACTAGTCACTTCAGGCCCCTCGAAACAGGGCCAACGGGCCCTCCAGGTCGGCCCATCTGGTGCCGATGGTGGAAGTGCACCTTTCGACGCAGAACGGATCCGCAATGCCCCCCACCACCCTCGCCCGCCGCCTGCTGCTGGTCGTGACGACCATCGCCCTCCTGGCCCCGATCGCCCCGGGCCTCCCGACGACCACAGCCGGGGCGCAGGAGCTGCCGATCCCCCTGGCTGCCGTGGCCACGGCCTCGGCCGAGGCGGTGGACATCACCTGGGTGGCGACCGCCGACCCGCACCGGTGGAAGGTCCTCGCCTTCTCCGACGACCGCTACGTCGGACAGCGCACGTTCCCGGGCTCCGCCCGCGCCGGCCGCGTCTCGCAGCTCCCGCCCGGCACGTCGATCACGACCTGGGTCGTGCCGATCAACGAGCTCGGCCACTGGAGCACCGGAGCCACGAGCCTCCCGGTGCGGCTGCCCCGCGACACCTCCTGCCCGGCCGTGCATGGCACCTGCGTCCACGTGAACGCCCTGGCTCCCACCACCCAGGCGACGGGGGCCGGGCTGGGCCTCACCCATGGGTTCACCGCCGAGACCGACCCGTACAAGGCCACCGACCTGGGCATCCGCCACTGGCGCATCCCGGCCCTCGACGCCGAGCGCTGGTGGTACGCCGACCTGCTCGGGGCTACCACCACGGCCATCCTCTCCGACGTCTGGGCCAACTGGTTCACCCGGCCCGACGGCCGGATCGCCAGCCCTTGGGCCGACTGGGACGCCTACCGCGGCTGGGTCACCGCCGTCGCCAGCTGGCACCTCCAGAACGGGGTGCTCCCGGATCAGTGGGAGGTGCAGAACGAGCCCGGCGTGCACGTGTTCGATCCCGCTCTCCCTCCCACCACGGAGCTGCTCGTCGAGCAGCACCGCATCGCGGCCGAAGCCATCCGATCGGTGATCCCCGGCGCCAAGGTCGTCGGGCCCGCCGTGTCGCCGGTGCTCTTCGGCCATGGCGTGGAGGACATCGAGGCCTTCACGAGCCAGGCGGCCGCCGCAGGTCTGCGCCTCGACGCCATCGCCTGGCACGAGAACGAGGGCGCCAGCGCCACCACCGACGGCGGCCCCGGCGCCGTCCTCCAGCACATCGCCGACGCCCGAGCCGCCATGGAGGCGGCTGGAATGGGCCACCTGCCCATCGACATCACCGAGTTCGCCGCCTATCACGAGCAGCTGCAGCCGGGCTCCATCGTCGGCTACTTCAGCGCCTTCGCCCGGGGCGGCGTCCGCTACGCCGGCACTGCCTGCTGGCCCCGCGCCAACGCCGCCGGCCAGTGGGCCGACTCCTGCTTCGCCCGGCCTGGCACCCTCGACGGCCTGCTCCTCGCCGACGGCAAGACACCGACCGACGCCTGGTGGACCTACAGGGCCTACAACCAGCTCTCGGTCGCCGGGGCCCGGTTCCTGCCGACGAGCGTCGACGACCCCGCCACCTCGGCCGTGGCCACCCTGAGCGGCGCCACCGTGCGCAGCCTGGTCGGCCGGCACACTGGTTGCACCGCGGCCGACGGACCCTGCCCGAGCGGCACCACGCCCGGCCCGAAGGAGGACGTCACCGTCCGCATGACGGCCCCCAGCGCCGGCTCTTGGGACATCGTCGTCTCGAAGATCGCATCCAACGCGGGTGCATCGAGCGGCCCGACCGTCCTGAAGCGCCTCACGGTCACGGCCGGAACGTCGGCGTTCACGGTCGGGGCCTACGCGCTCGCCGACGGTGACGTCCTCCAGGTCGACGCCACCCCCACCCCCGCGAAGGGCCGACGCCGCTGATCAGCGGCGGGGCTGGCAGCTCGGGCAGTGGGCAGTGGCCCGGGCCCCGATGACGCTGCGTCGCAGCTCCGTCCCGCAGCGCAGGCAAGGCTCCCCGGCTCGGCCGTAGCATCCCAGCTCCAGCTGGTTGCGGCCGGTCGAGCCGTCGACCGTCCTGTAGTCGCGCAAGGTCGTGCCGCCGTTGGCGATCCCCTGCTCGAGGACGGCCCGCAGCTCGAGGAGGAGGCGCTCGGACTCCTTGCGGGTGATCGTGCGTCGGGCTGGGTGGATCCCGGCCCGCCACAGGGCCTCGTCGGCGTAGATGTTGCCGACGCCGGCGACGGGCCGCTGCGAGAGCAGCTGGGTCTTCAGGTGGACCTTGCTACGACGAAGGTTGCGCCACAGGCCGCCCTCGTCGAGCACCGGGTCCCACGGCTCGGGCCCGCTGGCCGCCAGCGTGGGCAGAGAGGCGTGCTCACCAGTCGGGACGACCCCGACGCGTCCGAAGCGCCGCACGTCGCGCAGCTCCAGGACGCGCCCGTCGTCCAGGGCCCACCACGCCCGCACGTGGGGGTCGAGCTCGCCCGGCCGGAGGCGCAGCTGGCCAGTCATGCCGAGGTGGACGATGAGCTCCCGATCGTCGTCCAGCCCGAGCAGCAGGTACTTCCCGCGCCGGCCCACGGACTCGACGGCCGCGCCAGATGCGAGCGGGGCGGAGGAGAACTTGGCCGACGGGTGGCCCCACGCCTCCACGATCCGCCGACCTACGACCACCGGCTCCAGGTCCCGGCGCACGGTCTCCACCTCCGGCAGCTCAGGCACCTCCGGCTCCTAGGCCTCCATGACGACGGGAACGATCATCGGCTTGCGCTTCGTGCGGTCGTTGACGAAGCGGCCGGCGGCCCTTCGCACGGCGCGCTGCAGCGCGTCGAGGTCCGGGTCACCCGCGCCGGCGAAGAGGTCCTTGATGGCCTGGCGCACCACGTCGGCGCACTCGTCCAAGAGGGCCTCGGCCTCAGGGGCGTAGACCCAGCCCCGGGTGATGATCTCGGGGCCGGTGAGGATGGCGCCGTCCTCGATGGCGACGGACACGACCACGACGACAACGCCTTCTTCGGCCAGCACCCGGCGGTCGCGCAGCACGCCCTGGCCGACGTCGCCGACGATGCCGTCGACGTACAGGTAGCCCGCCGGCACCTGACCGCTGATGCGCACGCCGTCGTCGTCGATGACGATCTGGTCGCCGTCCTCGCACACGATCGTGCGCTCCTTCGGAACGCCCATCGTCTGGGCCAGCTCGGCGTGGGTCACGAGGTGGCGGTACTCACCGTGGACCGGCACGAACCACTGAGGAGCCACCACCGACAGGAGCGTCTTGAGCTCCTCCTGCTTGGCGTGGCCAGTGGCGTGCACGTCCTCGATCCCCGAGTGCACGACACGAGCGCCGAGGCGCACGATGCCGTCGATCACCTTCGTCACGCTCATCTCGTTGCCCGGGATGGGGTGTGAGGAGAGGATGACCGTGTCACCCTCGCCGATGGTGATCCACCGGTTCTCGTTGTTGGCCATCCGGGTGAGGGCCGACATGGGCTCGCCCTGGCTGCCTGTGCAGATGACGCAGACGCTGCCGTCGGGGAGGTCGCCGATGTCCTCGATGTCGACGAGGGACGACTCCGGGATGTTGAGAAGGCCCATCTCGCGCGCCAGGCGCACGTTCTTCTTCATCGAGAGGCCGAGGGTGGCGACCTTGCGGCCGAAGCCGATGGCGGCGTCGGCGATCTGCTGCACGCGGTGGATGTGGCTGGCGAAGCAGGCGATGACGATGCGTCGCCCCTCGTGGGCGTGGAACAGGTCGTAGAGGACGGCGCCGACGCTCGTCTCGCTGCGGCTGTGACCATGAGCGTCCGCGTTGGTGGAGTCGCCCATGAGCAGGCGGACGCCCGTGTCGTAGGAGATGGACCCCATCCGGGCCAGGTCCGTCAGGCGCCCGTCGACCGGCGTGAGGTCGAGCTTCCAGTCGCCCGTGTGCATGATCACGCCCTGCGGCGTGTGGAAGGCGGTGGCGAAGCCATGGGGCACCGAGTGCGTGACGGGGATGAACTCGACGTCGAACGGGCCGATCTTGCGCCGCTCGCCGTCGGTGACGGGGATGAGCTCGGTCTTGCTGAGCAGCCCCGCCTCCTCGATGCGGTTGCGGGCCAGTCCCAGCGTCAGCGCCGAGCCGTACACGGGGAAGGACATCTCGCGCAGCAGGTACGACAGGCCGCCGACGTGGTCCTCGTGACCGTGTGTGGCGATGCAGCCGATGATCCGGTCGCTGTTCTCGCGGAGCCAGGTGAAGTCGGGGAGGATGAGGTCGATCCCGAGGTGCTCGAGCTCGGGGAACATCAGCCCGCAGTCGAGCATCAGGAGCTGGTCCTCGCATTCGAGCACCATGCAGTTCCGGCCGATCTCGCCGAGGCCGCCGAGGTATGTGATGGTGACGGGTGCAGCCATGAGGGCTGAACCTACTGGACCCGCCCGCGGGACCCTCAGACGGTGGTGCCGAACCGTTCGAGCATCGCCCGGGCCTCGCCTTCGAGCTCCTCGGGCTCCGGGCCGAGCGGGAGGCGGCACGGGCCGCTGGGAAGCCCGAGCACTCGGAGGGCCACCTTCACGGCCAGAGCGAACTGGGCCGTCTCTCGACTTTCGTACGCATAGGACTCGAACATGGTGGCGTTGAGCTCCCGGGCCCGGACGTGGTCGCCCTTGTCGAACGCCGCGATCATCTCGGCCGTCGCCTCGCCGGCCCAGTGCGTCGCGGTGCCCACGACACCCACTGCACCGACGGCGAGGAGGGGCAGCGTCATGCCGTCGTCGCCGCTGTAGACATCGAAGGAGTCCGGGACCCCGGCCACGACGCGAGCCGTCTCGGCCGGGTTGCCAGCTGCATCCTTGAGGCCGACGATCGAAGCGACCTCGTTGGCCAGGCGGATGATCAGGCCGGTGTCGAGCTTGCGGCCAGTTCGACCCGGGATGTCGTAGAGCACGACGGGCAGGTCGGTGGCCGCGGCCACCGTGCGGAAGTGGGCGTCGAGCCCGGCCTCCGAGGGGCGGTTGTAGTACGGGGTGACGATGAGGAGAGCGTCCATCCCGATGGCGGCGGCCCGCTCGCTCATCATGCAGGCGTGGCGGGTGTCGTTGCTGCCAGCCCCAGCGATGAGCGGCACGTCGACCGCAGCCCGCACCACCTCCCAGAGCTCGACCTGCTCGTCGACCGTCAGGGTGGGCGCTTCGCCAGTGGTGCCGGCCAGCACGAGGCCGTCGTTGCCGTGGGCCACCAGCCAGCGGGCCAGCTCGGCCGCGCCGTCGGCGTCGAGGCTGCCGTCGTCGTTGAAGGGCGTCACCATCGCGCTCAGCACGCGACCGAAGCGACCGGCGCCCATCAGACGGACACCTCCTGGCCCCGCTCGATTCCGAGGGTGGCGAGCAGGTCCTCGTGCAGCTCGAACCAGATCGTGTGGTAGCTGGGCAGCATCGGCTTGGTGAACCAGTCGGTGTCGCCGCCCTGCACCCGCTCGAGGGCCGTCCGGAGGCGAGGGCCGTAGAGGCTGTAGCGGGCCAGCGAGCGGGCCAGCTCGCCGCAGACCGGCTCGGCGTGGCCGTGCAACGTGGCCAGCCGCTCGATCACGCCGGCGTCGTACGCCGCGTCGGTGTGGTCGTTGATGGTGGACTCACCGTCCGCGTCGCGCAGCTGCCAGGCGGTGCAGATCTCGAGCAGGTCACCGTTGTAGGTGAGGAAGCGCCGGTAGGCGGCCTCCACAGGGGCTCGAACGCCGAGGGCGTCCAGCTCCGCGGCGAGCAGTCGGGCGTGCTCGGCCCGGCCGTCGGGCGTGAGGGTGAAGCCCGACAGGCGGCCGTCTCGGTAGGACGCCAGGTCCTCGGCCACCAGCTCGTCGAGCGCCGCCTTCACGTCGCCCTCGGGCCGATCGATGACCTCGGCCACGACCGGAGCCTCGGCGAACCCCTTCAGGCGAAGCCCGTGGAGGACCAGCGTGCGAGGGTCAGAGGGCGCCGTCATGACCACAGAACCTACCCCGGCTCCCCACACCGACCAGCGAGGCAATAGGTTCAGTCGAAGAGGATGAGCGATGCCGTCTGGGAGCCTGCTGCGAGCAGGTCCCCCTCGGGCGACCAGGCGAGCACCGTGCCGTGCCCGTAGCCGCCTGAGGCGAGGTGGGGGTCGAGCTCGAGGAGGATCCACTCGTCGGCTGTGGCACCGGCGAAGCGCATGGTGTTGTCGATGCTCGTGCCCCCGCCTGCTCGGCCAGCGGCGCGGGTGATCGACAGCGGCACCATGTCGGCGAGGTAGGACTGCACGGCCGGCGTGGCCGGGCGGCCCGGCACCCTGGCCCAGAGGGTCAGGTGCTGCCTGGGCGTCGTCGACCCTTCGAGAGGCGGCGCGTTGCGCAGCTCGATGTTGCGCAGGATCCGATCCCGCTCGGCCCGGAGGGCAGACGGGATCGGGAGGAGGAACGGTGGCGAGTCCTGCGGCGCGGGCACCGCTGGGAACGGTTCGAAGCCCGCCTCGATCCGCCCCTGCTTGCGATGGGCGGTGGCACCGAGCGCGCAGAACACCTCGCGTCCGTCGACGCGAGCCGTGACGCGCACCTGCGCCGCGCTCCGCCCCTCGGCGAGGACCTCGGCGGTGCAGACGATGCGGTCCCCCACCGTGGTGGACCCGTCGATGAACTGGACCGTGGTCCAAAGCGCGGTTCGCGCCGTGACTGCTTCAGCCACCACGACGGCGGCCGCGATGGCGGTTCCGCCGAAGAGGCGGCCGTCGAAGCGGGCCAGCGGAGCGGTCAGCTCGAAGGCGGCCGAGTGCGGCCCCTCTCGCACGAGCCCCAAGAGGGCGTGGTCGAGGGCGCGGTCCTGGCCGTCGATGGTGAGGTCGTCCCAGGCTCCTGCCCCGGACGGGGTCGGGTGGGTTAGGACGCGATCTCTCCCTCAGCGAGCTGGAACATCTCGTACTCCTCGCCCGTGTCGGCCCAGTCCTCGAACTGGATGACACCGAGCTCGGTGAACTTGCCCCGCAGCCAGTGGTCGTTGCGGTCGAGCAGGCCGAGCTTCTTGCAGTTCGGCACGATCTTGCTGAACAGCATGCTCTGGAAGAGCTGGCGCTGCGGGGCCTGCATGACCATCTTGGCGGCCACCTTGGGGTCGACGCCCATGCGGTCCCAGACCTCCTGCTGCAGGAAGCGATCACGCATGCGCACGGCCGCCTCGAAGGCGAACTCCTGGCGCTCGAGCATCTCGGCGTCGGTCAGCTCGGAGTAGTACTCCTTCAGCGAGAGCACCCCGAAGGCCACGTGACGGGCCTCGTCGCTCATCACGTAGCGCAGCAGCTGCTTGAGGAGCGGCTCGGTGGTCATCTGGTGCATGAAGCCGAAGGCGGCCAGGGCCAGGCCCTCCACCATGATCTGCATCCCGAGGTAGGTCATGTCCCAGCGGGAGTCCTCGACGATGTCGTCGAGGAGCATCCGCAGGTGGGCGTTGATCGGGTAGTGACCGGACAGCTTCGTGTCGAGGTACTTGGCGAAGACCTCGACGTGGCGGGCTTCATCCATCACCTGGGTGGACGCGTAGTACTTGGCGTCGATCCACGGCACGGTCTCCACGATCTTGGCGGTGCACACCAGTGCGCCCTGCTCGCCGTGCATGAACTGGCTGAGCATCCAGTTCTGGCTCTCGACGCCGAACTCGAGCCACTTGAGCTCGTCCCAGTGCTCCATGGGCGTCCCGCTCACGTCGATGTCGGCGTCGAAGCCGCCGCTCGCCATGGCGTTCTCCGCCACGACCTTCTCCTGGTCGACCTCGGTGTCCCACGGGAGATCGGTCTCCCCGTTCCACATCGAGACCTTGGCCTTCTCGTACAGGCGGCTCAGCGCCGGGCGCTGGCCCTTCTCGTAGTCCCAGGTGAAGATGGCCTCGGCGTTGTCCTTGACGGCGTGGATCACCTCGTCACGGTCGGTGTTGGTCACGGCGAGGATGGCTTCGAGGTCGTTGATGTCCTCGCGGCCGATGAGCTCTTCGTTGGTCGTCATGGGGTCAGCGCTCCTTGGAGGCGGTGTTCGGTGTGACGGCACTCGGGGTGAGTGCCGGCAGCAGGTAGGTGGTGGTGAAGCGACGCACGCTGGCGTCGTCGGTGAGGTCGAGGGCCGGGGTGGGGTTCATGGCGTAGGACAGCAGGATGCGCACCAGCCACTCGGCGCGGTCCGCCGCCGTGGCCTCGTCGGCGATGAAGCGGGCCAGCTGGGGGGCGGTGAACGCGGTGGCGATGGCGAGCGTGCGCTCGAGCCGATCGAAGGTGAAGGCAGGGAGGACCCGCTCGGGTTCGTGGGCCAGGACGTAGGCCAGCGCCTCGTGGCTGCTCAGGAAGCGGGCCGCCTCGACGATCCCGGTGACGACGAGCTCCTCGATCGAGCGCGCCTCCTCGAGGGGGCCGGACACGGCGGAGAAGAAGCGGGCCGCCTCGTGGCGGAGCAGGGCGTCGAAGGCGACGTCCTTGCCACCCGGGAAGGCTCGATAGAGCGTGGCCCGGGAGACGCCAGCGGCGCGAGCGATGTCGTCGGCTGTCGTCTTGGCCAGGCCCCAGCGAGAGATGCAGTCGAGCATGGCCTCGACGAGGCGCTCCTCGAGGGCCGCGGCCGGCGTGGCCGGACCGACCCGATCTGCAACAGCGAGAGTGCCCATCGCTTGAGACAATAAGAAGCCCTGTGTCTCATCGTCAACCCGACCGGGGAGGACTTCGGTCACACCCTCAGTGGTCGAGCACCCCCGCCAGGAGCTGATCGCGAACGAGGTGGCGGACTTCGGCGGGGTCCCGCAGGTCCCAGCGGCCAGGGGTTCCGAGGTAGGACAGGGCCATCCGGGCGACGAGGTCGGCCGCCTCGGCCGCATCGACGCCAGGCCTCAGGCGCGCCACCTCCAGTCGGGGCCGAAACCAGTCGGCCAGGGCTTGGACCACGAGCGGCACGACCGTGGCGAGGGAGGGGACGAGCTGCTCGGCCTCCTCCCGCAGCAGGCGCTGGAGCAGATCGTGGTGCTCCAACGCGTCCCTGGCGGCCACCAGGCCCTGTTCGAGAGCAGCCTCGGCATCGAGGGCGTCAGCGTGGATGGCGTCGCTGACCCGTCCGAAGAACCTGGCCACCTCCCACGTCACGACGGCGTCGAGCAGCTCGTCCCGCCCGCCGGGGAAGGCCCGGTAGAGGGTGGCTCGTGAGAGGTCGGCGGCCCGGGCCACGTCCTCCATGGTCGTCTTCTCCATCCCCAGGCGGCCGACGCACTCGAGCGTGGCGGCGAGGATCCGCTCGCGCGTGCTGGCCGCCATCAGACCGCGGTGGCCGTCCGGTCGTCAGCGGGCCGCTCCCCCGCCACCTTGCGGAGCAGGAGCAGGTACCCGCCGGCGGCGATGGCGGAGAAGATGAACCACTGCACGGCGTAGCCGAGGTGGCGCCCCTCGTCGGGCTCGGGTGGATCGAGGGGCACGAGCGCCGGGCCCCCCTCCGTCGCTGCGGGCTGAGCCGGGTCGCTGGCCGTGAGCTGCACGTACGTGGGAAGCAGCTCGTAGTCGACCCGCTCGGCGAAGCGCTCGATGTCGACGCGAGCCATCTCCGCCACGGCGGCGTCAGGTCCGCTTCCGCCGAAGCGACCTCGCTCCTGGCTCGGGAACACGAGGCCCTCGACGGCGACCAGGCCACTCGGAGGCGACGGCGCCGACACCTCCCCCGCCCCGTCGAAGCCCACGAAGCCGCGGTTGACGAGCACAGCCGGGCCATCGGCGGTCCGCAGCGGCGTGACGACCCACGCCCCGGACGCCCCGTTCAACGTGCGGTTGGGCACCACGACGGTGTCCTCGGGGGCGTACCTGCCGGTGACCCGGACCTGCCTGTAGAGCACTGCGTCCAGGGCCGGGTCGTCCACGGAGGCGCCGACCCGAACAAGGTCGGCGAGATCGGTGGCCGGTTCGTCCTGGCGGGCCTCGACGAGGGCCAGGCGGTCTCGCTTCTCATCCAGTCGACGGAGCTGCCAGAACCCGAGCAGCACCATGGTGACCACGAGGGCAACCACCACGACGTGGCGGACGAGCCACTTGGGGGTCCGCACGAAGCGCCAGCTCACGCCGCCGAGGCTACGGGCGGGCCGCTCTAGGGAACGAACTGCTCCTCGATCGACGTCACGATCCCGTCCTCGATCGTCACCCAGAAGCCCGACCCCTCGTGGCGGTCCACGGCGAAGTCAGCCACGTTGGTGACCATGGTGTTCGGTCCGCCCGGGCTGGTCAGCACGGTCACCTCGGTGTCGCCGTGGGCGATGAGCGTCCGCAGCTTCGGGTTGTCGTTCACGACGTAGTAGTCGTTCTCCACCGTGCCGCCTCGCTCCGCGGCCGCGGCCTCAGCCTCGGGACCAGTGAGGAAGTACGCCAGGTCGAACTCGCCGAAGGCGATCGTGTCGCCGATCTCGAAGCTGGCCCAATAGCCGAAGTGGCGCCCGTCCTCGAGCTCGCTCACCCCGGAGCCATCGGCGTCCGGCAGATCGGCCGGCTCGTCGGTCACCGGAGGCGGAGCCGCACTGGTGTCGGTCGGCCCCTCGGTCGTGGACGTCGTCGTGGTGTCAGCGACGGTGGTCGTCGTGCCGGCTGCGGGATCGTCGTCGTCCCCGCAGGCGGCCACGACGAAGAGCAGGAGTGCCGCGCAGCCTGCGGCGGTGGCCTTCGTTCGCATCCGGGAAGTCTGCCCCGGACGGCCCTACCGCTCGGTGCACCCTCGTGCGTGCAAGGCTGCACCGGTGGGCGCGAGCCAGCTGGGGACGCTGTCAGTCCTCTTCACCGACGTCGTCGGTTCGACCGCCCAGCGCTCGCGCCTCGGTGAAGATGCGGCCGACCGCCTCCGGCTGATCCACGACCAGGTGGTGGCGACCGCCATCACCACGTGCAACGGGACCTTGGTGAAGGGTCTGGGCGACGGGGCGATGGCCACGTTCTCGGCTGCGGCCGACGCCGTCGCCGCAGCGGTGGCCATCCAGCAGGGCATCGAGCAGCACCGTCGCGGTGCCAGCGAGGCCGACAGGCTGTCCGTCCGAGTCGGCATCTCGATCGGTGACGTCACCATGGAAGACGGTGATGTCTTCGGCACTGCGGTGGTCGAGGCGTCCCGGCTCTGCTCGGTGGCCACAGCTGACGAGGTCCTGGTCGCAGAGCTCGTACGCATGCTGGCCCGAGGCCGCGGGGGGTTCACGTTCGAGCCGGTCGGCGAGGTGGAGCTCAAGGGCCTGCCTGACGCCGTCCTGACCTGCCGGGTTCTGTGGGAGCCGGTGGCGCCAGTGCCTGCGAACCAGGGCATCCCGCTCCCTGCCCCGCTCCTCGGTGTGCCCGCCACGGCCTTCGTCGGCCGACGCGACGTCCTCCACGACCTCACGGCCGCTTGGGACGAAGCCCGGAGTGGCACCCACCGCACCGTGCTGCTGGCCGGCGAGCCGGGCATCGGCAAGACGCGGCTGGCATCCGAGGCCGCTCGCACTGCGTTCGAGCAGGGAGCCACCGTGCTGTTCGGTCGTTGCGACGAGGACCTGGCCGTGCCCTACCAGCCCTTCGTCGAGGCTCTGCAGCACTACATCACCGACGCCCCTGCTGGGCTGCGCCTGGGGCGGCTGCCGGGCGAGCTCGTTCGCCTGGTGCCACAGCTCAGCGACTACACCGACGTGGGCTCCCCCGTCGCGTCTGATCCGCGATCGGAGGAGTACCGGCTCTTCGAAGCAGTGACCTCCTGGCTCACCAGCGCAGCCCAGGAGGGCGGGCTCGTGCTCGTGCTCGACGACCTGCACTGGGCGGCCAAGCCCACCCTGCAGATGCTCGGCCACCTCCTGCGCCACGCGCCCGAGCAGCCCGGGCCGGGTCTGCTGACGATCGCCACGTACCGGGACACCGACGTGGGTCGAGCCCACCCTCTCGTGAGCGTGCTGGCCGACCTGCGTCGACTTCCTGGCGTGACCCGCCATCCGATCGGCGGGCTGGCCGAGGAGGACGTCGTCGGCCTCGTCGCAGCAGCCGCTGGCCACGACCTCGACGACGAGAGCCGAGCCCTGGCCGCCGCCACCTATGCCGAGACCGAAGGCAACCCGTTCTTCGTGGGCGAGGTCCTGCGCCACCTCGTCGAGGTCGGCGTCGTTCGACGCATAGACGGACGCTGGCAGGTCGACCCCCACACCGAGGTCGACGTACCCGAAGGCGTGCGTGACGTCGTGAGCCGACGCGTCGCCCGCCTGTCGGAGTCCGCGAACACGGTCCTGACGGCCGCCGCGGTAGTCGGCCGAGAGCTTCCCGTCGATGTCGTGACAGCGGTCTGCGGGCTCGACGAGGAGGAGGTGCTGGACGCGTTCGACGAGGCGGTCCGGGCCCGCCTGGTCGAGGAGGTCGGCGCAGGTCGGTTCCGCTTCGCCCACGCTCTCGTGCGCACGACCCTCTACGACGAGATCTCGGCCACCCGGGCCCGTCGGATGCACAGGAGGACAGCCGACGCCGTCGAGCGGCTCTTCCCCGAGGACCTCCTCAGCCTGGCCAACCACCTGCTGGCCGCCGGGCCCGAGGGCGGGGACAGCAGCCGGGCCTGTCGCTCCGTGCTCGCCGCCGGTCGCCAGGCCCTCGACCGACGGGCGGCCGCCGATGCCGAGTCCTGGTTCCGGCAGGCCCTCGATCTCCTCGATGACGCCCCCGCTGACGAAGCCTCGGTGATCGACGCGCTCACCGGGCTCGGCGTGGCCCGCCGCGACCAGGGCTTCCCCGACCACCGCGAGATCCTCCTCGACGCCTCCCGACGGGCCAGCGGGCAAGGCGAGACCGATCGACTCGTCGCCGCGGTGCTCGCCAACCAGCGTGGTTTCGCGTCCAGCGTGGGCCAGGTCGACGAGGACCGCGTCGAGCTCATCACCAAAGGGGTGGCTGCGCTCAGCGCACGCGAGGCCCAGCCAGGTGACGACCGACTGCTGGCCCGCCTCACTGGCGTCCTCGCCTCCGAGCAGGTCTTCATCGATGATGCCGAGCACAGGCGGGACCTGTTCGCGCGAGCCATCGCACTTGCTGACGCGACAGGAGACCTCGCCACTCGCGCCGACGTCATGGTCCGGCTCAGCCTCGGCAACCCACACGTGGAGGACCCGAACCGCGAGCGCGCCCACAGCCAGCTCGCGGTGTCGCTCGCCGACGAGGTGGCTGACCCGTACCTGCAGGTGATCGCCCGCATCTTCCATGCCGGAACGGTGATGACCTTTGGCGACATGGCCGAGGTCCGTCGGCTGACCGAAGAGTCCCTCGAGCTGGCCAAGGGGGCATCGCCCAACGCCCAGTGGGTGGCCCAGGCCCAGGCCCTGAAGCTGGTGGTCGGCGCGGCCGACATCCCGACGTTGCAGGCGGCCAACGACCGCGTCCTCGCCCTCGGAGAGCGGCTGGGGGAACCAGACGCGACGGTGTGGTGGGGAGGCGTGGCGACCCACCTGGCCTTCCTCAGGGCCGGTGGCATCGGGGAGGTCACCGAGGCCGCCCTCGCGTTCGCAGCCGAGTACGGCTCGGGGAACCCGACCTGGAAGCTGGCCGGCGCGGCCGGCCTGGCCGACCTCGGCCGGGCTGAGGAGGCGCTCGCCATCCTGCGCGAGCCAGAGATGGATCCCCGCCTCACCGTGTCCTCTGTGTTCCCGTACCACCCCCCAACCCTCTCGGCCCAGGCCGCCTTCCTCCTCTCGGACGAGGAGACGGCAGCCGCGGTGATCGAGGCGATGGAGCCCTACTCACACCTGTGGACTCACTACTTCCTGGGCACGTTCGGCCCGGTGACCGCCGCGCTGGGCCTCTGCCACGCGGTGCTGGGTCAGCACGCGAAGGCGGAGGACCTCTTGCAAGGTGCCGTGCACGGTCTCGAGTCCGCGGGCTTCCCTGTCGGCGCCAACCGCATCAGGTACGACCTCGCCCAGGTGCTGCTCCGCGCCGGTGACCCCAGGGCCGAAGGGGCGCTCACCGAGGTGGCCACCATCGCCGACGGCCACGGGGCCGATGGCATGGCGGCCCGATCGCGCGCGTTCCTCGCCGAGCGGGCCGGCTCCGCATAGAGCGCTAGGCGGTCGGGAGCTCGTAGCCCTCGAACTTGTCCCGCAGGTCCTTCTTCGAGAACTTCCCAACGCTCGTCTTGGGGATCTCGTCGACGAAGGCGACGTCGTCGGGCAGCCACCACTTGGCCACCTTGCCCTCGAGGTATGCGAGGACCTCCTCCTTGGTCAGCTCCTCCCCCGGCTTCACGACCACGCAGGCCAAGGGCCTCTCCGCCCACTTCGGGTGGGGCACCCCGATCACAGCCGCCTCCGCCACCTTCGGGTGACCCATGAGCTCGTTCTCGAGGTCGACCGAGGAGATCCACTCTCCGCCGGACTTGATGACGTCCTTGGTGCGGTCGACGAGGCGGATGTACCCGTGGGGGTCGATGACGGCGACGTCGCCCGTCTTGAGCCAGCCGTCGTCGGTGAAGCTCTCGGGCGAGCGCTCGTCGTTGTAGTACTCCGACGCGATCCAAGGTCCCCGCACCTGCAGCTCCCCTGAAGCCTCTCCGTCCCAGGGCAGCAGCTCGGTGCTTCCAGGGCGGACGATGCGGGCGTCAACGCACACCGAGGGCTGGCCCACGGTGGTGCGCAGATCGGCCCGACCGTCGTCGTCGAGGGTGGCGTCGATCGTGGTCTTGATGCGGCCCACAGACGCGATCGGGCTCGTCTCGGTCATCCCCCAGGCCTGCATGATGGGAAGCCCGGTCTGCTCGCGGTACCCCTCGGACAGGGCCCGAGGCACCGCCGACCCGCCGCACGGGATGGCCCGCAGAGACGACGTGTCGCGACCCGCGAGCTCAGGGAGCACGCCCATCCAGATGGTGGGAACACCCGCCGCGATGGTGACCCGCTCCTGCTCGATGAGAGTGGCGAGGGACTTGGGCGAGAGGTCCGGACCGGGCATCACGAGGCTGGCCCCCGACGCCACCGCCGCGTGGGCCAGGCCCCACGCGTTGGCATGGAACATGGGCACGACGGGCAGCACCACATCGCTCTCCTGCACCCCAAGGCCCCCGGAGACCATCGTGCCGAGCGTGTGCAGGAACGTGGAGCGATGCGAGTACACGACGCCCTTGGGGTTGCCAGTGGT
Organism: uncultured Microthrixaceae bacterium; assembly: GCA_963846555.1. GTDB lineage: Bacteria > Actinomycetota > Acidimicrobiia > Acidimicrobiales > VFJN01 > VFJN01. The sequence continues at coordinate 1,386,518 of CAWJWI010000004.1, read as the reverse complement.
TCCGCTCGTGTAGGCCATGGCCGCAGCCAGGTTCTCGTCATCCACCGAGAACTCGACGGGCGAGGCCGCGGCGAGCAGGTCCTCGTAGTCGTGGAGGGCGCGGCCGCCGTCGGGGCTGGGCACCTCCCCCTTGCCGTCGTCCATCACCACGATGTGGCGAACTGTCGTCAGCTGGTCGACAAGAGGCCACAGCAGGGCGCCCAACGAGCGGTCGACGAAGATGACCTCGTCCTCGGCGTGGTTGGCGATGTACACGAGCTGCTCGGGAAAGAGCCGGATGTTCAGGGTGTGCAGGACCCGCCCTGTGCACGGGATGCCGAAGTAGAGCTCGAGGTGACGGGCCGTGTTCCAGCCGAAGGTGGCGACGCGTCCGTCGCTGCTGACGCCCAGGTCGTCGAGGACCCCACCCAGGCGGCGGGTGCGCTCGGCCCACGTGCCGTATGTGGTGCGCTCGAGCCCGACGGCGGTCGCCGTCACGATCGACTTGTCGAAGAAGAGCTTCTCGGCTCGTTCGAAGAGGTGGGGCAGCGTGAGCGGCACGTCTTGCATCAGGCCCTGCATGGCGGATCCCCCGGGATCGGTCGGCGACAACAGGACCGACTGTAGGAGATGCCAGACTCCCCGGTCGTGGCGGCCGACGAGCACACCGAACAGGCACGAAAGCCGCCGAGTCGAATGCGGTTGACGCTCGTCGCCGTGCCGATCATCGGCCTGATCGTCCTGTCCAACGTCGGTGATGCCCTGGCCCCGGAGCTGGTGAACAGCCACCCGTTGCAGCTGCTGGCCATGAACGCCCGCAACCGCAACCTCATCCTCGTCACCAACCAGCTCGACGCGGCCAGCTACTACATCGTGGGCACGCTGCGGCTGCTCCTCGCCGATCCCCTCTTCTTCCTCCTCGGCCACTGGTACGGCGACACCGCCATCCAGTGGATGGAGCGGCGCACCAAGAGCTTCGGGCGCCAGCTCCGGAGCATGGAGGGCTGGTTCGCCAAGGCGGCGTACCCCGTCGTGTTCATCGCGCCGAACCAGTACATCTGCCTCTTCGCAGGCGCGGCGGGCATGAGCGTGGCCGGCTTCTTCATCGCCAACATCACCGGCACGGTCGTTCGGCTCTACCTGATCCGCCGGCTGGGCGAGACGTTCGAGGCGCCGATCGACGACGTGCTCGGCTTCATCCAGGACTACCGCACCCCGCTCCTCATCCTCTCGGTCGCCTTCTTCGCCTTGGTGACGGTGAACGAGCTGCGACGCGAGAAGACCGGGCTCGAGGAGCTCGACGAGCTCATCGAGTCGGGCGACGAGGACGCGCCCGAGCCAGATCGCTGACCGGAGCGCCCGGCTGAGGCCGGGTTGCGGCGACTAGGCCGTGATGGCCTTGACCCGGGCGGCGAGCTCAGCGGCGGTGGGGTCCAGGTCGGAGAGGCTCGTCGAACCGGTCAGGTCGAAGCTGGCGAGCAGCGCCATCGGGTCGGCATCCTCGCCCAGGATCTTGGAGAGGTCGCCCTCGAGCTTGATCTTTCCGAGCAGGAAGGCCCGCAGGGCGTCCTGGGGCTGCTGATCGACCACCAGCGCACGCGCCGTCTGGTGGTCGAGGGTGAGGTGGAGGTCGGCCTCGGGACGGTGGCCCAGCTCGATGGCGACCGCGCCTCCGGTGGTGTCGGCGTGCGCTCGGACCGTGCCATCCCCAAAGGGGACCTCCGTGACGGTGAGGTTGGCCACCACCGCCGGCAGCTCAGCGGACGACGGGGCGATCTCGTCGCGCAGGGCGCGCATGGCGTCGATCCACTCGGGACTGAGGAACGGGCAGGGACATGGTGGCTCCTTCTTGGTGCCGGTCCGGCCCGACCGCGATGGACGGAGCAGGCCCTGCCGGGGCGCGCCGCACCCAGACCGCGTCGTCGGCGAGGGACATGTTCAGCTCCGCGGCGCGGGCCGCGGCTTCGGTGGGAAAGATGTTCTTGACGACGTACGGGTCAGCGGTGAGCGAGTAGTCAGGCGCCAGGTAGGTCGTGTACTTGTCGACGTACAGCAGCTGCTTGCCGATGAGGACGAGCTCCCGGGGGATGGCTGCGTCGTACGCCTTGAGCATCTCGAGGGACTGGGTGACCAGTGCCGCGATGTCGAGGGTTCCGAAGCCCTCGGTGAGCAGCGGCCCGAAGATGCTGTGCATCGAGCGCGCCGAGCTCTTCGTCGGTGCCGAGGCCGGCGGGGACGGCGCCGACGCGGCGGTAGGCGCGGGCCACGCGCACGAAGTCGAGGTCGAACGCACAGGTGTAGAAGAGGTCTCGGAGGACCTGCTTCCACTCGTCGGGCAGCTCGCCCATGATGCCGAAGTCCAGGAAGCAGCCCCGCCCGTCGTCGAGCACCCACACGTTGCCGGCGTGCATGTCGCCGTGGAACGGGCCATGCACCATGGCGGACTCGGCCCAGGCCTTGGCGCCCCTGCGGAGCACCGACTGGCCGTCGATCCCAGCCGCCGCGAGCTTGTCGAAGTCGTCCATCGGGGTGCCGTAGACCCGCTCCATGCAGATCACCCGCGGGCTGCAGTGGTCCCAGTAGATCTCCGGGACCATGACGAGCGAGTTGTCGCCGAAGGAGTGGAGCGTGGACCCGAAGCGATCCTGGCGCCAGGCTTCCAGCGCCGGGTTGAGCTCTTGGAAGGTGACGCTGTGGAGGTCGCGGATGATCTCCCGGGCGTTGGTCTGACGACCCCATGGGGTCTTCTCCACCAGCCACGCCAGTCGGAACCCGATCCGGAGGTCGGTGGCCATCAGCTGGCGGATGCCGGGCCGCTGCACCTTCACCACCGCGTCCCGCCCGTCGCGCAGCACGCAGGCATGCACCTGGCCGATCGACGCGGCCGACAGCGGGACGTCGTCGAAGCTGGCGAAGAGCTCGGCCACAGGGTGGCCGAGGTCCTCCTCGATGGTCCGGTGGACAGCCTCCACCGGGAAGGCGGGCACCGCATCGAGGCACCGACGGGCGGCGGAGGCGAGCACGGGCGGGAAGAAGGTGCCGGCGCTGGCCACGATCTGCCCGGCCTTGACCAGGGTCGGGCCCAGCCGGATGAACCCCTCGATCAGCCCCACCGAAGCGGCCTCGGGGAGGGGGCGGCGCCGGCCCGGCAGGCGGCTGGCGACGATGGCCGCCGCCACCGACCAGCCCAGCACAGCGACGACGACCACGAACCGACGGAGCTCGGCGACGCGCAGGTGCTCGAGCGTCGGCGCGTCCACGGTGAGCTGCTCGTCCGGCGGGCCGTCGGCGAAGGGTCCGCGAAAGCTCGCGGAGGCAGCGGTGGCCGTCGTCATGGACCATGTACGGTACCGTACGTACGATGGCGTACTCAACTCGGCCCACGGGCCCAGAACGGCGCACGCGACTGCCACCCGAGGAGCGCCGAGAGCTGCTGCTCGACGCCTTGCTGACCGTGGTCAGCGCCGAGGGGTTCGGTGCGGTGTCGATGGAGTCGATCGCCCGGGCCGGGGGCATCGCCAAGACCGTCGTGTACAGCGCGTTCGGCGATGTCGACGGGGCTCTGACTGCCCTCTTCGCCCGCGAGCAGGAGCGGGCCCAGGCGGCCATCGCCGGGGCCCTGCCGACGCCTCCCTTCGACGAGGACGCGGCGACCCTGGCCCTGAGGGCCCTGCGGCGGCTGCTCGACGACGTGCGGAGCAGGCCGGACTCGTGGCGGCTGATCGTGGCCCCCGGCCCGGGCGCGCCCCCGACGGTCCGAGCGGTGGTCGAGGAGCACCGCCAGCGCATGGTCGACCAGATCCGACCGGCGGTGGCGTGGGTGCTCGGCCAGTACGACGCGGGTCACCTCGACGACGAGCTGGTCGCGTACACGGCGGTGGCCGGCGTCGAGCACGCGGCGCGCCTCACCCTGGAGCGGCCCGACGACTTCGGGGCTGACCGGATCATCGCCCTCGCGGAGGGGGTCGCCGGGGTGGTCACTGCGCGGCTGGCCGGCCTCGGCCCTCGCCGCTGATCGCCGAGCTCAGCCTGCTTCGACGCCCGCGCCGGCCCTGTGGAGCATGCCGGTGTCCTCGAGGGTCCATGCGTCCGGGAACGACAGGCTGCTCCAGAAGGACTCTCGGTCGAAGGCCGAGCCGAGGCGCTCTCCCAGGTGCAGGGACAGGGCCAGCCCGTGGCTGACGATCACGACCGGTCGCCCGTCAGCCGCGGTCAGCGCTTCGTCCACTGCGGCTCCGACCCGGGCGGCCACCTCGGCATGCGGCTCCCATCCCTCCGGTATCTCGCCCCGCAGGTAGCGGTGGACCACAGCTCGGTAGCCCGCCCCGATCCACGGCCGCACCGCCTCGCGGAGCCGTTCGTCGGGCACAGCCGGCACGGCCCAGCGCTCGGCCACTGCAGCCGCCGTCTCGAGGGCCTTCGGCTCGGTGCTCGTCACCAGGCGGCCCACGCCGCTCCCGACCTCGAGCCGGTCGGCCATGCGGTCGGCGTCGGCCCGGGCCCGGTCGTCGAGGTGCCATTCGGTGGGGTGGAGCCCCTCAGCCGGGACGGGCATGGCGTGGCGTACGTAGGTGACGGGAGCAGCGGCCATCCGCTCTGACCCTAACTGGGCCGTTCCGCCGTCGGCGGTCACCCATCGCCGGGCGCGTCAGTAGGGTCGAGGGCCATGACCGAGCGCACCCCACTCTTCACGGGCGTGGGCGTCGCCCTCGTCACGCTGTTCGACGACGAGGGCGAGATCGATGCCCCCGCGACCGCGGACCACGCGGCCCGGCTCGTCGACGGTGGCATCGATGCGGTGCTCGTGGCCGGTTCCACGGGCGAGGCGGCGACCCTGGACTCCGACGAGCGCAGCGACCTGCTGATCGCGGTTGCGTCCGCCGTCAACGGTCGTGTGCCCGTGCTGGCCGGCACCGGCGCGGCCTCGGCCCGGCAGGCCGTCGTCCTGTCGAAGCGGGCCGAGGCCGACGGAGCCGACGCCCTGCTCGTCCTGTCGCCTCCGAACGTGGCCGACCCTCGCCGCTACTACGAGCGGGTCACGACGGCCGTCGACATCCCCGTGCTCGCCTACCACTTCCCGAGGGTCTCGGCCCCGGGCGTGCCCGTGGACGTTCTCAGGGAGCTGCCCGTGGCCGGCATCAAGGACTCGTCGGGCGACGCCGAGCGCCTCATCCTCGAGGCCGAGGAGATCGCCGTCGGGCTGTACACGGGCCATCCGGCGCTCATCCACATGGCCGGCGCCATCGGCTGCGCGGGCGCCATCTTGGCTCTCGCCAACGTCGACCCCGAGGGTTGCGGGCGGGCCTGGGGCGGCGACGGCGACTGTCAGCGCGAGCTGATCAACGGCCACCGGGCCCAAGCCCTGGCGGGGATCGCCGGCCTGAAGCGCACCCTCTGCGCCCTCCACGGCACGAGCCCCGTGACGCGCATCACCTGACCACATCTTCTGGGGGCAGCAGCTGGTCACATGTGCCATCTGCCGCCCCCAGAAGCGCTGCGGTTCGGGCAGTCGCTGTCACCTGCTCACAGGTGGAGCAGGGTGTCGAGGCCGACCGTGAGACCGGGACGGTCGGCCACGTGCTTCACGGCCAGCACGACGCCGGGCATGAAGCTGGACCTGTCGTAGCTGTCGTGGCGGATGGAAAGGCTCTGTCCTGTGGTGCCGAGCAGCACCTCCTGATGGGCGACGAGGCCCTTGAGGCGGACCGAGTGCACCGGGATGCCGCCCGGTCCCTTGCTCCCCCGCGCCCCCGGTATGACCTCGGTCGTGGTGGGGTCGTCGGCCCAGTCCGACGATGCCGCGGCCATGCGCTCCAGCGTCAGCATCGCCGTCCCCGAGGGGGCGTCCACCTTCTGGTCGTGGTGGAGCTCGATGACCTCAGCCGTCTCGAACCATGGGGCGGCCAGCTCGGCGAAGCGCATCATCAGCACGGCACCGATGGCGAAGTTCGGAGCGATGAAGCAGCTGCTCTCGGTGAACGTGGCTCGAAGGCGATCGAGGTCGCCGTCGGTGAAGCCGGTGGTGCCGACCACGGCGTGGATGCCGTGCTGCGCCGCGAAGGCGAGGTTCTCCCGGGCGGCTGACAAGACGGTGAAGTCGACGACCACCTCGGCTCCTGCGTCGACGAGCGCCTCGGTGCCCGGGGCGATGTGGAGGTCGCTGTCGACCTTCGCCGCCACGCGCAGGTCGAGGCCGGCGTGCTGAGGGTCCACCGCGGCCACGAGCTCCAGCTCAGGGTCGGCCACGACTGCCTCGCACACCGTGCGGCCCATGCGGCCGGCCGCGCCGACGACCCCGACCTTGATCACGTTCGGACTGCGCTCAGGCCGGCGGCGGCGGAGGAGGAGGGACGTCGCCGGACGCGGGAGGAGGCGGAGGAGGGACGTCGCCCGACGCGGGAGGAGGCGCCACGGGGTCGCCGGGCGGCGGTGGCACAGGCGGAGCCGGGGGCGGCGGGGGCACAGGCGGGGACGGCGGGGGCGGGGGCGGCGGGCGGCGGGGGCGGCGCGGGCGCTGGAGGCGGCGGCACGGGCGGAGTCGGCTCGACCGGGGGCAGCGGCGGGACGGGCGGCATGGGTGGAGCGGGCGGCGCCGGAGGCTCGGGGACAGGAGGAGGAGCGGGCGGCGCCGGAGGCTCGGGCACGTCGGCGGCGACGGGCGGGACCGAGGGGGGCGGCGGCGGAGGCGGGGCGGCGGCGGGGATCGGCGGAGCGGCCTCTTCCTCCTTGGCACCCAGCTCGCCGTGCTCGGCCTCGTGGGCTCGCAGCTCGCCGACGACTCGATCGATGTTGGCGTCCGCCTCGGGATAGCCGCCCTTCTGCTTGGCGTAGGTCCAGGCGCCGAGCTCGCGCAGCAGACCGTCGGCCTTGCGCTTGGCGGTCATCTCGGTGACGCCCTCCTGGGCGGCCTTGGTGGCCTCGCTCAGCGTCTCCTTGGCCTTGTCCAAGAACCCCATCTGCACGTCTCCTTCAAGCGCCGTGGATGGGGGCAGCGTAGAGCACCTCAGACGAGCAGCCCGTCGGCGGAGAACGGTCCAACCGCGGCCAGGGTGCGAGGGCCTTCGAGCACTCGGTGCAGCACCCGGGCGACATCGTGCACGGTGACGGCCCGGATGCGGCTCACGTGCTCGTCGATCGTGGTGATCGTGTCGCGCTGCATGAGGCTGCGGCCCAGGCGACCCATGCGGCCCCCGCTGTCCTCCAACCCGAGGAGCATCGAGCCCTCTAGGTAGCCCGCCGCCACCTGCAGCTCCTGAGCCGTGACCCCGTCGGCCAGCACGCCGGCGAGCACGTCACCGATGACGCCAAGCGCCTCACGGGCTCGCTGCGGACCGGTGCCGCAGTACACGGTGAGGTACCCGCTGTCCTGGAACGATGTCGGGTGCGAGTACACCGAGTAGGCCAGGCCACGCTCCTCCCGCACCTCCTGGAAGAGGCGGCTGGCCATCCCGCCCCCGAGGATCTGGTTGGCCACGGCGAGCGCCCAGCGGTCCTCGTCGCCGGCGTCGAGGCTGCGCCACCCGAGGCACAGGTGTGCCTGCTCGGTGTCGTCCTCTTCGACGAGCACGACCTCGCCCGCTGGCGGAGGACCAGACCGCTCGGGCAGCTCGCCGCCTGTGCGGTCGCCCAGAGACTCGGCAACGGAGGCGACGATGTCGTCGTGGTCGAGCCGCCCGGCCGCGGCGATGACCATCGTGGCCGGCCGGTACCAGCGATCGAAGAAGGCGGCGATGTCATCGCGGCTGATGGCCTCGACGGTGGCCATCTCGCCGAGGACCTCGCGGCCCAGCGGGTGGCCGTCGAACACGGCCTTCGACAGGAGGGTGTGGACGCGGTCGTCTGGGTCGTCGAGGTTCATGAGGATCTCCTCGACGATGACCTGGCGCTCGGCCTCAACCTCGTGAGCGCGCAGGGCGGGCGCCGTCAGCACGTCACCGAGGATCTCGATTCCGAGTGCGGCCTGCGCGTGGGGCAGGCGGGCGTAGTACGCCGTGTGCTCCCGGGCCGTGAAGGCGTTCATCTCGCCACCGACGCAGTCGATGGCTTCTGCGATCTGGCGAGCCGTGCGGTGCTCTGTGCCCTTGAACAACAGGTGCTCGAGGAAGTGCGAGGCCCCGGAGAGCTCGGCGGGCTCGTCCCGCCCGCCGACGCGAACCCAGGCGCCGAGGCTGACCGAGCGGGCCTCCGGCATCGTCTCCGTGACGATGCGGAGGCCGTTGGGCAGCTCGGTCTGCTCGACGCCTGGGTCCAGGTCGGTCAAGTGCGGGTTGGGCTCAGCGCCGGCCGCGGCCGCCGCCAGCGCCACCGCGCCGGCCGCGATCGCCACCACGACGCTCCCCACCACGGCCTCCGCCGGCCTCGCCGCCGGTGGCCGCCGGGCCGAGGTCGCCGAACTCCTGGCGGACCTCAGCGTCGAAGGTGTCCTCGAAGGACACGGTCTCACGGTCGCCGGACTCGGCGGCCGGGGCATCCGAGCGCGGGGCTCGGTCGCCACGGTCGCCACGGTCTCCGCGATCGCCACGGTCACGCGGGGCACGGTCACGGTCGCCGCCGCTCGACACGGCGCTGTCGGGGATCTCGACCGCGCCGGCCAGGCTGAGCGACACCTTGCCGTTCGGGTCGACGTCGTCGACCTTGACCTCGACCTCGTCGCCGAGGTTGAAGACGTCCTCCACCCGGTCGATGCGCTTGCCGCCGCCGATCTTGGAGATGTGGAGGAGGCCATCACGGCCCGGGAGGATGTTCACGAACGCACCGAACTTGGTGATGTTCACGACCCGACCCATGTAGGTCGCACCGACGTCGGCCGTGGGCGGGTTGAGGATGAGCTTGATCTGACGCTCTGCCTCCTCCAGCCGGGACTTCTCGGGCGACCCGATGGTGACGGTGCCGACCATGCCGTCGTCGTCGACGGAGATGTCGGCGCCGGTCTCGGCCTGGATGGCGTTGATGACCTTGCCCTTCGGGCCGATGACCTCGCCGATCTTGTCGATCGGGATCTCGAAGCTGACGACCTTCGGTGCTGTCTCGCCGACCTCGGCGCGAGGCTCGGCGATGGCCTTCTGCATGACCTCGAGGATGGCGAGGCGGGCGTCCTTGGCCTGCTGCAGGGCCTGGGCCAGGACGTCGGCGGGGAGGCCGTCGATCTTGGTGTCCAGCTGCAGGGCGGTCACGAACTCGCTCGTGCCGGCGACCTTGAAGTCCATGTCGCCGAAGGCGTCCTCGGTGCCGAGGATGTCGGTGAGCGTCGTGTACTTGCCGTCGTCGTAGATGAGGCCCATGGCGATGCCGGCCACGGGAGCCTTGATGGGCACACCGCCGTCCATCAGGGCGAGGGTGGAGCCGCAGACCGAGCCCATGGAGGTGGAGCCGTTCGAGCTCAGCACCTCGGACACGACGCGCAGCGTGTAGGCCCACTCCTCGATGGAGGGGACGACGGGCAGCAGGGCCCGCTCGGCGAGGAGGCCGTGGCCGATCTCGCGGCGCTTGGGGCTGCCCACTCGGCCCGTCTCGCCGTTGGCGTGGGGCGGCATGTTGTAGTGGTGCATGTAGCGCTTCTTGGGCTTGTCGCCCAGGTTGTCGAGCAGCTGGTCCATCTTCGGCATGCCGAGGGTGAGGACGCTGAGGACCTGGGTCTCGCCCCGCTGGAAGAGGCCGGAGCCGTGGGCCGCGCCCAGCATGCTGACCTCGGAGGTGACGGTGCGCAGGTCGGCCGGACCGCGGCCGTCGATGCGGATCCCCTCCTGCACGGTGCGGGTGCGGATGCGGCTCTTCTGGATGCTGCGGGCCGCCTCCTTGATCTCCTTGGTGCGACCGGCGAAGTCCTCGCCCATCTCCTCGATGGCCTGAGCGATGGCGGCGTCGGTGGCCGCGTTGCGCTCGGCCTTGGCGGCGATGGTGCCGGCCTGCCCGAGGGCGTCGCCGACGATCGACTCGACCCGCTCCTTCACGTCGTCGCCGTAGTCGAGGACGGGGGTGAACTCGAGCGGGGTGATGCCTCGGCCGGCCTGCACCTGCTCGACGAGCTGGCGCTGGAGGTCGATCGACTCCTTGATCCAGACCTTGCAGGTCTCGAGCCCGTCGGCGATGACCTCTTCGGTGACCTTGGGGGCGCCGGCCTCGTAGTGGCTCCAAGCCTTCTCGGTGCCACCAGCCTCGACCATCATGATGGCGACGTCGTCACCGACGGCCCGGCCGGCCACGATGAGCTCGAACGTGCTCTCCTCCACCTCCTCGAAGGTGGGGTGGGGCACCCAGGTGCCGTCCTGGCTGTAGGCGATGCGCACGGCGCCGATGGGGCCCTGGAAGGGGATGCCCGAGATCGACAGCGCGGCGGACGCGCCGTTGATGGCGAGCACGTCGTAGGGGTTCTCCTTGTCCGAGCCCATGACCGTCACGACGATCTGGGTCTCGTTCCGGAAGCCGTCGGCGAAGGACGGGCGCAGCGGCCGGTCGATCAGGCGGCAGGCGAGGATGGCGGCGTCGGTGGGACGGCCCTCACGCCGGAAGAAGCTGCCGGGGATGCGCCCAGCGGCGTACATGCGCTCCTCGACGTCGACCGTTAGGGGGAAGAAGTCGATGCCCTCGCGGATGCCCTTGGCCGAGTTGGCCGTGACGAGGGCCTCTGTGCCCGCGATCTTGGCGACTACTGCGCCCTGGCTCTGGAAGGCGAGCTTGCCCGTCTCGAACGAGAGGGTCTTGTCGGTGCCGGAGATCGGCCCTGACACGGTGATGGCTTCCGCCATGTTGTTCTCCTTTGCCAGCCCGGGACTCCCCGGTGCTGGATCGGGCGGCGGGGCCAGTTCCCAGTTGGCGGTCACCGGGGCGCACCCCGGGAACCGGCAACTGGCAGCTGACCCGTCCTGCCGCCATGTTGTGTGTTGTCGCTAGATGTGCAGAGGGCGGTCCTCGGAGGACCGCCCGTCGTGCAGATCGGTTGTCAGCGGCGCAAGCCCATCTTGGCGATGATCGTGCGGTAGCGCTCGACGTCGTTCTTGCGGACGTAGTCGAGGAGCCGCCGCCGCTGGCCCACCAGCATCAGCAGGCCTCGCCGGCTGTGGTGGTCCTTCTTGTGCTTCTGGAGGTGCTCGTTCAGATGGTTGATCCGCTTGGTGAGGATCGCGATCTGCACCTCGGGGCTGCCGGTGTCGGTGTCGTGGAGGCGGTGCTCCGCGATGATGCCGGACTTGGCCTTGTCGATCTGCTCAGACATTCGTAGGGGTGCTCCGAATCGGGAGGTGGGTACTGGGGCCCGGCTCGTTCGAGCGCTGCGATCGGCTGGCGCGTCGACGGGCGGAGGTCCGTGGGCAGAGGGCCCGCAGGACCCTGCCAGGCTACCAGCACCCCCTCCCAGCGCCTCAATCGAGGCCCGTCTACGGTGAGTGCAGTGACGCGTCGCAAGCAGAAGGCCGCTCCCACCCTACGGGGCGTTCCGTTGGACCATGCCCTCGCCGACTACCGGACAGCCTGCGTGTCCCGGGCCATCGACGACCGCGAGATGGCCCTTCAGAAGCAGTCTCGGGTGTTCTTCCAGATCTCCGGAGCCGGCCACGAGGCCCTGCTCCTCGCCTTCGCCCGCCACCTCCGGCCCGGCTACGACTGGTTCTTCCCCTACTACCGCGACCTGGCCCTCGTCCTGGGCCTCGGGGTGAGCCCGGTCGACGTGCTGCTCCAAGCGGTCGGCTCGGCTGACGATCCGGCCTCCGGCGGGCGGCAGATGCCGGCTCACTGGGGCGCGGCGGACAAGAACATCGTCACCCAGTCGTCCTGCACGGGGTCGCAGTGCCTCAACGCCGTCGGCTCGGCCGAGGCTTCCCGCTACATCTCGCGCCGCCCGCACCTGCCCGGGTGCGTGGCGCACGGCGACGAGCTGACCTACGTGTCGCTCGGCGAGGGGGCCACCTCCGAGGGCGAGTTCTGGGAGAGCCTCAACACAGCTTGCACGCTGCACCTCCCGGTGCTCTTCGTCGTGGCCGACAACGGCTACGCCATCTCAGTGCCCCAGGTCGACCAGTCGCCGGCCCCGATCTCCGAGCTCGTGTCGAGCTTCCGGGGCCTGCGCGTGTACCGCTCCGACGCCCGCGACTACTTCGACGCCTACGGCACGGCCCACGACGCCGTGGCCCACGTGCGCGCCGGAACCGGTCCGGCCCTCGTCCACGCCACCGTGACCCGCCCGTACTCCCACTCGGCAGCCGACACCCAGAGCAAGTACCGCACGGCCGAGGAGCTGGCCGACGAGGCCGCCCACGACCCCATCCTCCTGCTCCGCACGGCACTCGTGGAAGCCGGGGCTCTGACCGACGAGCAGGCCGACGCCATCCGGATCGAGGCCACCGCCGAGGTGACCGAGGCAGCCAAGGTGGCCATGGCTGCGCCCCTCCCGGACCCGGCCACGGTCCAACACCACGTCTACGCCCTCCCCGAGCTGCCCGTGCCCGACGAACCATCGGGCCACGGCGAGGTCGTGGCCTTCGGCGAGGCCATCAAGCGCACCCTCCACGAGGTGATGGAGGCCGACGAGCGCGTCAGGGTCTTCGGCGAGGACGTCGCCGACGCGCGGGAGGCGCTGCTGGCGGACGTGGAGGGCAAGGGGGGCGTGTTCGGCACGACGCACGGCCTCCAGCGACGGTTCGGGCTGGCCCGGTGCTTCAACACGCCGCTGGCCGAGGCAAACATCATCGGCCGGGCGGTGGGCCAGGCCCTTCGCGGGCTCCGCCCGGCACCCGAGATCCAGTTCTTCGACTACATCTGGCCCGCCATGCACCAGATCAAGAGCGAAGCGGCCACCATCCGCTGGCGCTCCAACGGCGCCTTCACCTGCCCCACGGTGATCCGGGTGCCCATCGGCGGGTACCTGACCGGCGGCGCCATATGGCACAGCCAGTCCGGCGAGTCGATCTTCGCCCACGTGCCGGGTCTGCTCATCGCGTTCCCGTCGCGGGCTCGGGACGCGGCGGGCCTCCTGCGCTACGCGTTCAAGTGCGAGGACCCAGTGCTGTTCCTCGAGCACAAGCACCTGCTGCGCCAGCCCTACACGCGCGACCCGTTCCCGGAGGAGGGCTGGATCCTGCCGTTCGGACACGGCGACATCCGGCGTCCCGGCACCGACCTCACGATCGTCACCTGGGGGGCGACGGTGCAGAAGAGCCTCGAAGCGGCCAAGGCGCTCGACGAGGAGGGGGCGGGCTCGGTCGAGGTGATCGACCTGCGCACGATCGTCCCGTGGGATCAGGACCTGGTCGGCGACTCCGTGGCCCGCACGGGCAAGGTGCTCGTCGTGCACGAGGACGTGATCACCTGCGGGTTCGGGGCCGAGATCGCGGCGTGGATCGCCTGCGAGGCGTTCGACCACCTCGATGCCCCCGTGCGCCGGGTCGGCGCCCTGGACACCCACGTCGGCTACGCCCCCGTGCTCGAGAAGGCCATCCTCCCCCAGACGAGCGACATCACCGACGCAGCCCGATCCCTGCTCGAGTACTAGTTCTGTGCGCACCCAGCACCGCATAGCGGTGCTCCCTGCGCACAGAAGCTGCGGGCTTCAGTCGCTGGGATCGCGGGCGGGGAGGATGCTCCAGCTGTAGCGCGGGGGGTGGTGGAGGTCCTCGGTGTCGTGGAAGGTCTGGCGCGGGGTCAGCTCGAGGACTAGAGCGCCCGGCGCGTAGAGGGCCTCTTCCACCTCGTCGTCGCTGGCGTCGAGGTCGAGGCCGTGGCTGAGACGGGTCTTCAGGACGGCGGTGCCGAGCCTTCCCCGCATGAGGGCGTGCATGATCGCCGGCAGGGTCTCGGGATCCTTCAGGAGCCACGAGTGGCTGGCCCCCTTGACGATCACGAGGTCCCCACGGGAGCGGCGGGCCGCGTCCTTGGCTGTGGTGAACGGCACCGCGACGTCCCGGTCGCCGTGGATGGCGAACACGGGGATCTTCTCCTCCCGGAGCCGGTCCAGCATCCATCGGGTGCCCCGGCTGCGAAGGATGGAGGCGGCCGGCCCGAAGAGGCGCCAGGGCCGGCGGGCATGGCCGACGATCGTCGGTGCGACCAGACGACCCAGCTTCAGCGCCTGCTTCGGGTCGCGGAACCACGGCACCGTGGTGACGGTGTCCAGGGCCAACGTGGCCCCGACCCCGACGAGCAAGGGCGGGAAGACCCGGAACAGGTTGACCATCCGGTCCCACGTGTCGCCCACGATGGCGTCGAGGAGCACGACGGCGATGGCTCGCTCCGGCTCCGACGCGGCGAGCTCGGTGACGAGGCGACCGCCCATCGAGTGTCCAGCCAGCACCGCCTCTCGCACGCCGAGGTGGTCCAGCACACGGCCGAGCAAGGCGGTGTAGCTCGCCATGCTCTGGGCACCTGTGGGCAGGCCGAGAGTGCCGCCGTGGCCCGCGGTGTCGACCGCGATGACCTTGAAGCCGAGGTCGACGAGCCGCGACAGGGTCTGGGCGTAGAGGATCCCCTCGGCCGAGAAGCCGTGGACCACCACCAGAGGCACGCCTCGTCCGCACACGGCCACGCCGACCTGGTGACCGTCGGCCAGCGTGATCTCGTGCCGGGCCAGACGGGGCAGGGTGACGTCCGACCCGTCGTCGATGGTGGGGCCCGGGCCGATGATCGGGTCGCTGGCCACGGCCAGGTGGCGTACGTTCCCGGCCCGCTTGCCCGGCTTGCCGCGGCCCGCCGCAGGCTCGTCGCTCTCCGCCGTCCGCACCGCGATGGGGTCCCATCCGTCATCAAGCATGTCGAAAGTCTGGTCGATCGGCGGACCCCCGCTGGACATCCTCGGGCCGACGACCGTGCTTGCCCCTCCCTGAGGGCTCAGGAGCGGGCCAGGACGGCGCGGGCGCGATCGCAGTCGAGCCCGATCTGGGCGACCAGCGCCTCCACGCTCTCGAACTTCTCCTCGCCCCGGAGCCGCTCGACGAAGCGGACCCGGACCGGCTCGTCGTAGAGATCGCCGTCGAAGTCGAGCACGTGGGCCTCGAGGAGGCTGACGTGGGCCTCGACGTAGAAGGTGGGCCGCCGGCCCAGGGAGATGGCCGTGGGCAGGACCGTGCCGTCGTCGCGCTGGAACCAACCCGCGTAGATGCCGTCAGCCGGGAGCAGGATCTCACCTGGCACCGAGACGTTGGCGGTGGGGAAGCCCAGATCCCGGCCTCGCTCGTCGCCGTGGGCCACGATGCCCCGCACCTCGTAGGGGCGACCGAGCATGGCCACCGCGGCCGGGAGGTCTCCCTCGACGAGGGCGTGGCGGATGGCGGTCGAGGAGACACGGGCGTCGTCTCCGGCCGCCCGTCCGTCAGCGTCGACGAGGGCAAGGGGCTGGACGTCGAACCCCAGGTCGGCGCCCATCGACCGGAGCAGCTCGACGTTGCCCTTGCGCTGGTGCCCGAAGTGGAAGTCCTCTCCCACGATCACGAGCTTGGCGCCCAGGGCATCGACGAGCACCTCCTGGACGAAGTCTTCGGCCCGCTCCTGTGACCGGGCGGCATCGAAGGCGATGACCAGGCAGCGGTCGAGGCCGGTGGCGGCGAGCAGCTCGAGCTTCTGCTCCAGGTCGGTGAGGAGGCGGGGCGCCGACTCGGGGCGCACGACCGAGGCCGGGTGACGGTCGAAGGTGACCACGGCACTGCTCAGCCCGGCCTCTTCGGCCCGACCCCGCACCTCGGCGATGACGGCCTGGTGCCCTAGGTGCACGCCGTCGTAGGCGCCGATGCTGACGACGCTCCCGGCTCCAGGGCGGCAGGCCTCGACGTCGCGGAGCACCTCCATCACCGTCACGTTACGAGCCGGCCGGCGCGACGACGACACCGGGCTTGACCGTGCCGGGCTTGTGGCGCTCGTAGACGGCGAGCAGCGAGCCGGCGGCGTCGGTGACCGCCCACGGCCCATCACCTGAGACGGCCAGCACCTCCTCGGGCAGCACCTTGCCGTGGGCCACGTCGGCGGCCACGGCGTCGTCCACCGCGATCACGGTCAGGTCGCGCATCGCCGCGGCCGGGGTGAGCAGGGCTTCGGGGGTCAGCCTGTCGAGCGGCGTTGCCTCGACCTCGGAGAAGGACCCGATGGAGGTGCGCCGGAGGTCGCGCAGGTGCGCGCCCCCACCGAGTGCCGTGCCCACGTCGGCGGCCAGGCTGCGGATGTAGGTGCCCGACGAGCACTCGACCTCGATCGGGAAGCAGCCGGGAGCCACGGCCTCGCCGACGGTGAAGGCGTGCACGGTCACGGGCCGGGCCTCCCGCTCCACCTCGATGCCCTCACGGGCCAGCTCGTGCAGGCGGCGGCCCCCGACCTGGATGGCCGACACCATCGGCGGCACCTGCAGGATGTCGCCGGTCAGGGCGGCCGCCGCGCCCCGCAGATCGTCGAGGACCACCGACTCCATGTCCCAGGTGCCTGTGACCTCGCCCGACGCGTCGAGCGTCGAGGTGGCAGTGCCCAGCACGATCACCCCCGCGTAGGTCTTGCTCGTCAGCCCCAGGTAGCGCAGCAGTCGGGTGACCCGCCCCACCCCGAGGAGGAGCACGCCGGTGGCGTCAGGGTCGAGGGTCCCGGAGTGCCCGACCTTGCGCGTGCCGAGCAGGCCCCTGGCCTTGGCCACGACGTCGTGGCTCGTCCAGCCCGGCTCCTTGTCGACGACGGCCAGCCCGTCGGGGCCGGCGCCGCCGTCGCGGCGGCCCACGACCTACGACTCGTCGTCGTGGATGGAGCGGAAGACCTCTTCGATGCGGGCCGCGCCGCGTGCCACGTCGTCGGGCTTGAAGATCAGCTCCGGCGTCCGCTTGACGCGAGCCTGGCGGCCGATGGCCCCCTGCAGCCGGTGGCGGACCTCGCCCAGAGCCTGCAGCACCCGCTCGTCGTCGTCCTCTCCGGCCAGCGTGTCGTAGTACACGGTGGCGTGGCGGAGGTCAGCCTCGCAGTCGACCTGCATGATCGTCACCATCTCGAGCCGATCGTCGTCGATCAGCTCGAGCTGCTCGGCGAGGATCTCCTGGAACAGTCGGTTCAAGCGCGCCGTGCGGGGATAGTCGCGGGCGGAGCTGTGGCTTCGGGTGCGCTTGGTCATGTCACCCTCCCTCAGGTGCGCGGGATCTCGCGCTCCTCGAAGGTCTCGATGATGTCGCCCTGCTTGAGGTCCTGGAAGTCGGTGAGGCCGATGCCGCACTCGAAGCCGGACTGGACCTCACGGACGTCGTCCTTGAAGCGGCGCAGCGAGCTGACTGCGCCCTTCCAGATGATCGTGCCCTCCCGGAGGAAGCGGACCTTGGAACCACGGGTGATGGTGCCGTTGCGCACCATGCAGCCGGCGATCCGGCCGACGCGGGGCACGGAGAAGATCTCGCGGACCTCGGCCTCGCCGGTGACCACCTCTTCGAAGATGGGGGCGAGCATGCCGACCATCGCGTTCTCGATGTCCTCGAGCACCTGGTAGATGATCTCGTAGTTGCGGATCTCCACCTCTTCGACCTGAGCCAGCTCGCGGGCCTTGCGGTCGGGGCGGACGTTGAAGCCGATGATCGTGGCGCCCGAGGTGGCGGCCAGCTGCACGTCCTGCTGGGTGATCCCGCCGACGGCACGGTGGACGAAGGCCAGCTTGACCTCGTCGCGCTCCAGCTTTCGAAGGCTCTCGGTCAGCGCCTCGAGCGAGCCGGTGGTGTCGGCCTTGAGGAGGATGTTGAGCGTGGCGACGTCGCCCCGCTGGATCTGCTCGAAGATGTCCTCGAGCCGAGCTCCAGAGGGAGCCGCGGCCTCGCGGCCGAGGTTGGCAACTCGGTGCCAGTGCTCGCGCTTCTCGGCGACGGACTTGGCCGTCTTCTCGTCGAGGGCGACGATGAAGCTGTCGCCGGCTTCTGCGACGTCGTTCAAGCCGAGGACCTGGACGGGCATCGATGGCCCAGCCTCCTTGACCTGCTCGCCGAGGTGGTTGATCAGAGCCCGCACCCGACCCCAGGCCGGACCGGCCACGAGGGGCTCGCCCACCTTGAGGGTGCCCCGCTGGACGAGGATGTTGGCCACAGGGCCGCGGCCGATGTCGAGGTGCGACTCGAGGACCACGCCCGCGGCGCGCCCGTCAGGGTTGGCCTTGACGTCCTCGACGTCGGCGACGAGGAGGAGGGTCTCGAGCAGGTCGTCCACGCCGTCGCCGGTGAGCGCCGACACGGGGATCATCTCGGTGTCGCCGTTCCACTCCTGCGGGATGAGGCCGTGCTCGGAGAGCTGCTGCTTCACCCGGTCGGGCTGGGCCTGCTCGCGGTCCATCTTGTTGATGGCGACCACGATCGGGGCACCGGACGCCTTGGCGTGGTTGAGGGCTTCGATCGTCTGGGGCATCACGCCGTCGTCGGCCGCCACGACCAGCACGACGATGTCGGTGGCCTCGGCGCCACGGGCGCGCATGGCGGTGAACGCCTCGTGGCCCGGGGTGTCGATGAAGGTGATGAGGCGACCGTTCTTGACCGCCTGGTACGCACCGATGGCCTGCGTGATGCCACCGGCCTCGCCGGCGACGACGTTGGCGTCACGGATCTTGTCGAGGAGCTTGGTCTTGCCGTGGTCGACGTGGCCCATGATCGTGATGATCGGCGGGCGCTGGACGGCGTTCTCGTCGTCGTCGTCGTCGAGCAGGTCGTCGACGCCGAGCACCTTCTGGAGCTCGACCTCCTGCTCCTCACCCGGGTTGACCAGGCGGATCGTGGCCCCGATCTCCTCGGCGAAGAGCTCGATCTGCTCGTCGCTGAGGGACTGCGTGGCCGTGACCATCTCGCCCAGCTGCATGAGGAAGCGGACGACGTCGGCCGCCGTGCGGTTCAGCTTCGGACCGAGCTCCTGGGGCGTCGAGCTGCGCTCGAGCACGATGTCGCCCTCGGGGACCGGCGCCTCCTTGGGCGTGTAGGTCGGGAGGTCCATCGGCTGGAGCTCCTCGCGGCTCCGACGACGACGACCTCCCTTGCGACGGGGCGGGCGCTGGTTCGGGCCGCGGCCGCCACCGGGACGGCCGCCACCGGGGCCACCGCCGGGTCCGCCGCCACCGGGCGGGCGATTCGGACCGAAGTTGCTTCCGGGCCCACCGGGGCGACCCGCAGGGGCGCCCGTGGGCGGACCACCGACGCGACGGCCAGGAGGCGGGTTGGCCCGTCCGGCCGGGCCGCGGGGCGGCGTCGGGCCGCGGCCCCCCATGCCGGGGGGCGGGGGGATCGGCTTGCCGCTGGCTCCGCGCAGGGGCGGACCCTCCCCTGGCGCAGGCGCAGGCTCGGCGGGCGCCGGCTGGGCCGCCGCGGGCGGAGCGGGCTCGGCCGCGGGGGCCGCCGCGGGCGGAGCGACCTCGGGGGGCGGAGCGGGCTGGGCGGCAGCGGGCGGAGCGACCTCGGCAGGTGGAGCGGCCTGGGCGGCAGCGGGCGGAGCAGCCGGAGCGGGCGCGGGATCAGTCGGCGCGACAGAAGCGGCAGGGCGCTCCTGGACGACGGGGCGCTCCTGGGTCGGTGCGGCCGGACGGGCGGGCGGCGGTGGCGTCGGGCGGGCAGCAGGAGCCGGGGCGGGGGCCACGGCGGCGGGGCGGACAGGCTCGTCGTCGACCCGGCGGGGCGGGGCGGGACGCTCGCTGCCGCTGGAGGTGACCAGTCGGGGCGGGGGGCTGGGCGCCACGGGAGCGGGCTCGGCCGGGGTGGCGGCGGGCTCGGCGGAGGCGGGAGCGACGGGGGTCTCGGGGGCAGGAGCGGGTGCCTCGGGCGCCGGGGTGGCGGGCGCCGCCGACTTCTTCGTCGCCTTGGCCGGCTTGGCCGGCTCCTCGGGCTGGACGTCTCGGATCAGGCCCTCGCGCTCGGCCTTGCGACGGACGCGGTCGGCCTGCGCATCCTCGATGCTCGAGGAATGCGTCTTGACGCCGATGCCCAGGGAGAGGGCGAGATCGAGCGTCTCCTTGTTCGTCATCCCGAGCTCCTTGGCGAGCTCGTGCACGCGCTTCTTCGCTGCCAAGTTCTTCGGTTCCGTCCTTCAGGTCGTGACTTCGGGGGCGCGCTGCGGCTAGAGGGCCGCACCACGGCCGTCCATCCTCGCACGAACCGGTTGGTTCGCACGATTCGAAACGGCCAGCTGTCCCGGCGGTCAACCGATGAGGGCGGGCTCGAGAGCCCGCACCGCCTCGGGCGACACGGGGGCTCGCAACGCCCTGGGTACGGCGTTGCGGCGGGCGGCTTGTTGCAGACAGGCAAGGGATCCGGCACACAGCCAGGCCCCTCGTCCGGGGAGTGTACGGGACAGGGCCAGGCTTCCCTCGGGGGTGCGGGCGATGCGCACCAGCTCAGCCGAGACCGCCTTGCGGCGACAGCCGACGCAGGTGCGCTCCGGCCCCGCTGCTACTACTCCCCCTCCGGCTTGGTCTCGACCTCAGCATCCGCCTCGGGCTCCTCGACGGCAGCGTCAGCAGCCGCCTCCTCAGAACTCGGCCCAGGATCGGGCTGAGGCTCCTCGTCAGCCGACTCCTCGCCAGCCGACTCCTCGCCAGCCGACTCCTCGACCGGCCGACTCGTCAGCCGGCTTGTCGGTGCCGTCCTCGTCGTCGTCCACGTGAGCCCACTGCTCGGCAGAGAGGGCCGGGCCGCCCTCGGCGGGCACCCAGACCTGCTCACCGGACTCGGGATCGACGACCCACTCGCCCTGGGCCCACTCCTCGCCGGCGTAGGCCTCCTCGTCGGCCAGCTGCGTCTCGCTCTTGATGTCGACGCGCCAGCCCGTGAGACGGGCAGCCAGGCGGGCGTTCTGACCCTCCTTGCCGATGGCGAGGGAGAGCTGGAAATCAGGGACGATCACCGTGGCGGTGCCCGTGTCGACGTCGATCCGGACCTCCTTCACCTTGGCCGGCGAGAGGGCCTTCATCACGAAGTCGTAGGGATCGTCGGAGAAGGGAACGATGTCGATCTTCTCGCCGTTGAGCTCGTTCACGACCTGGCGGACCCGGGCGCCGCGGGCTCCGACGCAGGCGCCGACCGGGTCGACGTTGGAGTCGTTCGACCAGACGGCGATCTTCGTGCGATGGCCGGGCTCACGGGCGCAGGCCTTGAGCTCGACCACACCATCGGCGATCTCGGGCACCTCGAGCTTGAACAGCTCGAGGATGAGGCCGGGATGGGTGCGGGACACGACGATCTGGGGGCCCTTGGCGGTGCGGCGGACCTCGACGATGTACGCCTTCAGCCGGGTGTTCGGCACCGGCCTCTCGTAGGGGACCTGCTCGGCCTGGGGCAGCAGCGCCTCGACCCGGCCCAGGTCGAGCAGCGTGTAGCGGCTGTCGGTCTGCTGGATGATGCCGGTGACGATGTCGCCCTCGCGCCCCGCGTACTCCTCGTACTTGAGCTCGCGCTCGGCCTCGCGGATGCGCTGGGTCATGACCTGGCGGGCTGTCATGGCTGCGATGCGGCCGAAGTCGTCGGGGGTGACGTCGAGCTCGGGGCCGTAGGGCTCGCCGTCCTCGTCGATCTCCTGGGCGAAGACGCGGATCTCGAAGCGGTCGGGGTCGATCGTGACCCAGGCGTACTCGTGGGCGTCCGGCATGCGCTTGTAGGCAGACTCCAGCGCGTCGGCGAGGGCGCCGAGCAGGGTGTCGACCGAGATGCCCTTGTCCTGGGCCAGCGCGACCAGCGCCTCACCCATGTCCAGGTTGCTCATGGCTTAGTCCTTGCGTCGGTGGGCGGATGTACGTCGGAGATGGGCGAGGTTGGGCCATGAGCAAGGCCCTGTGTCGATGACTCGCTCGCAAGCTCGCTCATGACCTTGTGCTCCTCGTCTTCTTCTCGGGCTTGGAGGGCTTGGAGGGCTTGGGTTGCCGCCCCACTCGAAGGTGGTTCGGGCCCGCTCGATCTCGTCGTAGCGCAGGGAGCGCTCGTCGCCGGCTTCGCTGCGGACGGTGACGGTGTCCTCGTCGGCCGCTGTGAGGGTGCCGTCGACACGTCGCTCGCCCTCGGTGCCGGGCTTGGTCTTGACCTTCACGGTCGTGCCGATGGACCGGGCGAAGTGCTCGGGCGTGCGCAGCGGGCGCTCGAGGCCGGGGCTGCCGACCTCCAGCGTGTAGTGGCCGTCGATCGGGTCGTGCTCGTCGAGGGCCCTGGAGATCGATCGGGCCAGCCTGGCTATGGCACCGATGTCGGCGCCGTCTGCCCGGTCCACGAGGACCGACAGCACGCCGCCGTCCAGGTTCAGGTCGTAGAGGTCGAGCTCAGCGGCCGCGACGAGGGGCACGATGAGGTCGCGGACGCGCTCGGCGGTCGTGCTCATGGTGCTCACCTCCTCCTGACATGGCAACGGCGCGGGCCGGAGCCCACGCCGTTCCAACGCAACGAACGATCAACAGGGCCCTGATCGTACCAGTCAGGAGGACGTCGACGCCCGCTGACACCCCCCACCCCAGCGAACTTGTGAGCGCTGTCCAGAATGTTTCTGGTTGAGCCTCACAGGCTCGATGGGTTAGTAGCTTCGGGCGACGTACGCGACCAGGTCGGGCGCGTCCTCGCTCACCGGCAGGCCGCCGTCCGCGGTCTGCAGGCAGCGGACGGTGATGGCGTCCTGGGCCAGGCGGGCCTCGCCCCCCTCCTTGAGGAGGTCCCAGGGGACGCGGGCGAAGCCGACCTTGGCCGCTTCGATCGCCTCCTCCACGGAGGTGGCGTCCACCGTGCGGTCGTCGCGCCGCTTCGTGGCTCCGGCGAGGAGGTCGGCCTGGATCTGCGACAGCAGGTTCGTGACCCGGTGCTCCACCTCGGCCAGGGGCGACGTGCGCTTCTCACCCGTGTCCCGGCGCACGATCGTGACGTGGCCCTCGGCCAGGTCGCGCGGGCCGACCTCGATCCGCACAGGCACGCCCTTGAGCTCCCAGTCGGTCGCCCGCCGCCCGAAGCTGGTGGCCACCTGGGCGTCGAGCCGGACCTTGACCCCCGCCGCCTTGAGCTCCGCCACGAGAGAAGCGGCCGCGTCGCCGGCGCCGTCCTCGTCGCGCACGAGGAGCACGACGGCCTGGATGGGCGCGAGAGCGGGAGGCACCACGAGCCCGGCGTCGTCGCCGTGGGCCATGATCAGCCCGCCCACCATGCGGGTCGAGGTGCCCCACGACGTCGTGTGGCACAGCTTGGTCTCGCCGTCGGCATCGAGGTAGGTGATGTCGAACACCTGGGCGAAGTTCTGCCCGAGGTCATGGCTCGTGCCCATCTGGAGCGCCTTGCCGTCGCCCATCATCGCCTCGCAGGCGAGCGTGTTGATGGCACCCGGGAAGCGCTCGGCGGCCGTCTTGCGGCCGGCGAGCACGGGGATGGCGAGCACGTTGACCATGAAGTCGGTGTAGACGTCGCGCAGGATCCGCTCGGCGTACTCGTTCGAGTCATCAGCGGTGGCGTGGGCGGTGTGGCCCTCCTGCCAGAGGAACTCGCTCGTGCGCAGGAACAGGCGGGTGCGCAGCTCGTAGCGGCACACGTTGTTCCAGAGGTTCAGCAGGAGGGGCAGGTCCCGGTAGCTCTGGATCCACTTGCCCATGTACTCGCCGATGACGGTCTCGCTCGTCGGGCGCACGATGAGCGGCTCCTCGAGCTCCTTGCCGCCTCCGTGGGTGACGGTCCAGAACTCGTGGCTGAACCCCTCGACGTGGTTGGCCTCCCGCTCGAGGTAGCTCTGGGGGATGAAGAGCGGGAAGGCGCAGTTCTCGGCGCCGGCCTCCTTGATCCGGAGGTCCTCCTCGGCCTGCATTCGCTCCCACAGCGCGTATCCGTAGGGACGGATGACCATCGTCCCCTTGGCCGGGCCGTTCTCGGCCAGCTCCGCCTTGGCCACGACGTCCTGGTACCAGCGGGGGAAGTCGTCGGCTTGGGGGGTGAGGATGGGGGGCTTCGCCATAGGGAGCCGATGCTAGGGCGGCCGGGTCAGGCGACCGAAGGCTGATCGAACACCGTGGCCAGCCCGGCCGTGAGCCGCTCCAGCCCCGGCGGCGGCGGGACCCCAGGGTCTCGGGTGCTGAGCATCTCCACGACGGCCACTGCGTCGCCCCGCACGACGGGCGCGCTCGCGGGAGCAGGACCGTCGTGGACCCTCACCTGACCGCCCGTGGCGTCGACGACGAGCCGGAAGGCCGGGTCCGTGACCTCGACCACGGTCAGGCCCCGGCCCTGTCCCCCGGCGGTGAGCTCGAAGGCCGATCCGAGGGCCGCCCCGTACCGGAGGCAGCACAGGACCTCGTCGGGCTCGACCACCGGCGTCCGGCTCAGGGGCAGCAGGATGTCGCGCTCGTGGACCCAGCAGTCCCACAAGGCGTGGTCGGCCACCTGCCGGATGGGAAGGTGGCCGGGCGGCGCCTCGGCGAGCGTCGACCAGCCAACGTCATCGAGCCCGGCCATCGCCGCTTCGAGGGCGGCGCCACTCGCCTCCAGCTCGGTGAGGGTGTCGGCCGGACTGACGCCTCGCCCCTGCTCGACGAGCGATGCCGGCGTGGCGACCGGGTCGAACGAGGCGAGGTACCGGGTCGGCTCCCCGGCCCGTCCCGCGCCGATGGACAGGGCCCAGAACCCGTTCGTGCTGGCCAGGTGGGACACCACGTCTTGGACCGTCCAGCCCTCGCATCGGCTGGGCTGCTGCCACTCATCGGCGGAGAGCCCGCGCAGGGTGTCTGCGAGGCGCCGACGCTGACGGAGCACGGGGTGCTCCCCCACCTGCTCGAGCTCGATGGTGATGATGGGATTCGCGCCGTACCGCGGTTTCAGCTGCACTCGGGGACCATACCGGCCCCAACCCCGAGGCTTCTGGGGGCAGCAGCTGGCGCATCTAGCCAGCTGCTGCCCCCAGAACGCGGGGTGTGGGGCCAGAGAGCGCGGGGCTGGGTATCAGCTGTCGACGCGCTTGTGGATGAGCTCGACGCGCTGCTCGCTGGCGTTGGCGTCGTCGCCCTTCTCGGCCAGCAGGGCGGCTCGGTCCTTCTCCGCCTCCCGCTCGGCCTTGGCCGTGTCGACCCGGGCGACCGCGGCGTCGGCGCCGTGCTCGTGGATGAACTCGGCCCACTCGACGAGGGTGGACACCATCTCGTCCTCGGGCACCACGGCCACGTTGCGGCCCTTGACGAAGAGATGGCCCCGCTTGTTGCCGGCGGCGATGCCGATGTCGGCGTCGCGCGCCTCGCCGGGGCCGTTCACGACGCACCCCATCACGGCGACCTGCAGCGGGATCTCGCGGTCGCCGAAGGCCTCCATGGCCTCCTTGGCCACGCGGATGACGTCGATCTCGGCCCGGCCGCAGCTCGGGCAGGCGATGAGGTCGATGTTCTTCCGCTCCCGCAGCCCCATCGTCTCGAGGAGCTGGCGCCCGGCTCGGGCCTCCTCTACTGGGTCGGCTGTGAGGCTGTAGCGGATCGTGTCGCCGATGCCTTCGGCGAGCAGCGTGGCCATCCCGGCCGTGGCCTTGAGCAGGCCGGCGGGGGGCGGCCCGGCTTCGGTGACGCCGAGGTGCAGCGGGTGGTCGACCGTGTCGGCGAGGAGCCGGTAGGCCTCGATCATCAGCGGCACCGACGACGCCTTCACCGAGATCTTCACGTCCTCGAACCCGACCTCACGGAAGTAGGCCAGCTCGATCTCGGCCGACTCGACCATGGCCTCGGGGGTGACACGGCCTCCGTGCTTCTCGTAGAGCTTCGGGTCGAGGCTGCCCCCGTTCACGCCGATGCGAATCGGGATGCCGCGGTCCTTGCACTCCTGGGCCACGAGCTTGATGTGCTCGGGCTTGCGGATGTTGCCCGGGTTCAGGCGCAGGCAGTGCACTCCGGCGTCGAGGGCGGCCAGCGCCATCCGGTACTGGTGGTGGATGTCGGCGACGATCGGCACCGGGGAGCGGGGCACGATCCGGGCCAGGCCCTCGGCCGCCTCGATCTCGTTGCACGTGCAGCGCACGATGTCGGCCCCGGCGGCGGCGAGGGCGTAGATCTGCTGCAGGGTGCCGTCGACGTCGGCCGTCTTGGTGATCGTCATCGACTGCACCGTGATCGGTGCACCGCCACCGACGGGCACCGTCCCCACCATGACCTGGCGGGTCTGGCGCCTCGGGTACGAGGACTCCCCGACCTGCACCGGCTACCCGACGCCGATGGGATCGACGATGTCGAGGTAGATGGCTGACACGCCGACGAGGACGAGGACCATGAAGACGGCGTAGGTCAGCGGAAGCAGCCGGGACACGTCGGCCATGTGGCGACGCCCGCCGATGGACCGGATGCGCTCGTAGGTGGCGATGGCGGCATGGCCACCGTCGAGGGGCAGAAGCGGGATCATGTTGAGCACCCCGATCGAGATGTTGACGAAGGCGAGCAGGAGCAGGAAGCCGGCCATGCCTTCCTCGCTCATGTTGGCACCCATCCGGGCCACGCCGTAGATCGACACCAGGCGGTTCTCGTCGCCCTCGTCGACGGTGCGACCGCCACCGCCACCAGAACCCGAGACGGACGGGCCCCCCGACGAGCTGCCATCCACGACGCTGCCGGCGAAGTCGCCCAGCCCGCCGGTGAAGAACCCGGCCAGGCTGCTGACAGTGGCCTTGAGCGTGGAACCGGTGAACTCGCCCGCCACCACAACGGACCGAAGGGGGCTTCCAGTGGCCGGCGGGAGGTCAGGGCGCTCCCGGACGATGCCGAGCATGGCCCGGCTGCGGTCCTCGGGGTTGCGTCCGATGGTGGCGGTCAGCTCGACGTCGCGCCCGTCGCGGTCGACGACCAGCGGAAGCGCGTCGCCGATGCGATCCGCGATGAGGCCGCCCACGTCGGCGAACTCGCGCACCGCCTCGCCGTCGATGCTCACGATCCGATCGCCTGGGCGGATGCCAGCCCGGTCGGCCGCGGAGTCCTCGCTGACCTCCGTGACGCTCCAGTCGGTGAGGTCGTAGGTGGCGCCCAGCCGCTCGGCTTCGTCGGTGTAGGCGGGCACGCCCACGAAGCCGAAGACGACCACGAACAGCACGAAGGCCTGGAGCAGGTGCATGAGAGACCCGGCCGACACGGTGAGCAGGCGCTTCGGGTACGACTGCTGCCGGTAGGTGCGGGGCTCGTCCTCCGGCGGGCACTCGTCGAGGTTGTTCATCCCGATGATGCGGACGTACGCGCCCACCGGGATGAGCTTGATGCCGTACTCGGTCTCGCCCCGCTTGAACGACCAGATCTTGGGCCCGAAGAACAGGAAGAACTCGGTGACCTTCATGCCCGACCACTTCGCGGCCAGGTAGTGGCCCAGCTCGTGGAGGAAGATCATGACGGTCAGAGCGCCGATGATGAGCAGCCAGCCCTTGCCCGCCAGCAGGCCGAAGGCGACGGTGACGCCGATCACGAGGCCGAGTCGCCATGGACCGCCGGCGATCTCGCCGCGAGGCTCTGAGCCCCCAGCGGCGCCGGTCATCCGAGTCGAGACGGGAGGGGGCGGTGGGGCCGTGGACAAGTCGGCGGCCGTCATGGGCTGGTCGCTGTCGGAGATCCTGCTGTCGGTCACTCTCAGACTGTCCTCTGCTCGATGATCGCCCGTGCGACAGCTCGGGCTCGTCGGTCGGCCTCGATGACGGCATCGACCCCGTCGGCCATCCCTCCATCATGCCGGTCCAGGACCTCGTTGAGTACGTCAGGGATGGCTGTCCACCTGATCTGGCCGGCCAGGAAGGCGGCCACGGCCACCTCGTTGGCTGCGTTGAGAGCGGCCGGTGCCAGCTCACCGGCCCGCCCGGCCGCGTACGCCAGCCCGAGGCACGGGAAGGCGTCGAGATCAGGGGGCTCGAAGTCCAGCCGGCCGAGCTGAGCCCAGTCGATCCGACCGAACGGGGTGCCGAAGCGCTCCGGGTAGGACAGCGCGTAGGCGATGGGCAGGCGCATGTCCGGGAGGGAGAGCTGGGCGATCGTGGCCCCGTCGGAGAGCTCGACCATGGAGTGGACGATGGACTGCGGGTGCACGACGACCTCGATCTGGTCGTAGCCGACGTCGAAGAGCTCGTGGGCCTCGATCACCTCCAAGCCCTTGTTCATGAGAGTCGACGAGTCGATCGTGATCTTGGGCCCCATCGACCAGGTCGGGTGGGCCAGGGCGTCGTCGATCGTCACGTGCTCGAGGTCGGAGCGGGTTCGGCCGCGGAACGGCCCGCCGGACGCGGTCAAGACGATGCGGCTCACCCAGTCGCCGGCCTGGGCCTGCGGGTGCTGGGCCCGGAGGCACTGGTGGACGGCGCAGTGCTCGCTGTCGACGGGAACGAGCTCCCCGCCCCAGGTCGCTCGCGGACGCGGCGCACCACCGGCCCTCCGGCGATGAGCGACTCCTTGTTGGCCAGGGCCAGCCGCTTCCCGGCTTCCAGCGCAGCCAGCGTGACGCCGAGCCCGGCGAAGCCGACCACCCCGTTGACGCAGACGTCGGCGCTCGCCGCGATCGTGGCCAGAGCGTCAGGGCCGGCGAGCACCTCCGTGCCCGCGGGGACGGCTGCTTCGAGGGCGGCCGCGAGCGACACGTCCCCGATGGCCACGACCTTGGGGCGGAGGCGGCACGCCTGCTCGGCCAGGGCCTCGACGGACGAGCCAGCCCCGAGGGCCACGACCTCGAACCGGTCTGGCTCGGCCGCGATCACGTCGAGGGTCTGGGTCCCGATCGAACCGGTGGAACCGGCGATCGAGACGGTGGTGGTCACAGCAGAAGGCTACCGAGGAGCCGCCGGACAGAGGACCCGACGGCAGTGGGGCCGATCAGATGAAGAAGTCCTTCAGCGTGGCGAGCAGCCAGACGGCGGGGAGGACGAACAGGAGGCCGTCGAAGCGGTCGAGCAGGCCGCCGTGGCCGGGCAGGACCGAGCCCATGTCCTTCACACCGAGATCGCGCTTCACGAGCGACTCGCACAGGTCGCCCAGGGGGGCGAACAGCGCCACCGCGAGGCCGACCATGGCGCCCTCGGAGAACGAGTCGATGGGACCGAACCCGAAGAGGGCCGAGAGCAGAACGACCACCACGAAGGCCGTGACGCAGCCGCCGAGGAGGCCCTCGACGGTCTTGTTCGGGCTGGCGGCCGACAGAGGCTGGCGCCCAGCGTTCTTCCCGATGAAGAGACCGCCGACGTCGTAGCCCGCCGTGCCGATGCCGGCCGCCAGGAGCAGACCGATGCCGGGATCGCCGATGCCGAGCATGAGAGCCGCGAAGGACCCGAACAGGCCCACCCAGAGGACGCCCAGCAACGTCACGCCGACGTTCATCACGGGCGACTCGGTGGATGCGCCGACGAGGTACCAGAGCAGGCACACCGCGGTGGTCAGGAACAGGACGGTGGGGATGGCCGCGGTGCCGTAGTTGTAGGCGCCGATGAGCAGGCCCACCGTCCCGGTGATGCCAGCCAGCGCCACCGGCTGGTAACCGGCCTGGCGCAGAACGCCGTAGAGCTCGGCCACGGCGAGGCCGATGACGGCGGTGACGAGGATCATGGCCGGAGCCGGGCCCATGCGGAAGAGGATGAGGGCAAGGGCGAGGAAGCCGATCCCCACGGCGACGGCCATGCCCATGTCGCGCTCGCCGCCGCCTGTGCGGGCCGCCCGCTGAGGGCGGTGAGGCTCGGCGGCCCGGCGGCCGCGCGGTGCGGCGGTGCGGGTGCGGCGGGGCTCGTCGTAGGGGACCACGACCTCGTCCTCCATGGCCGGGTCGACCTCTGGCGCCCAGTCGGCACCGAACCCTTCGTCGCCTTCGTCGACGGCGAACACAGAGGCGCCGGATGCGACGGGCTCGTCTAGGTCGGCGAAGCTGAAGTAGTCGTCGTGGGTGGGCCGCTCGGAGGTGTCGAGGGCTCCGAGGCGGTCTTCGTCGTCCTCGCCACCCCAGGCCGCGACGTCCTCGAAGCCCGCGTCGCGATCGTGGCGGGTGGCGTCATCGCGCCAGCGCGGCGTCGACGACGCGAAGCTGGCCCAGTCGTCGGAATCGTCACCCTCGCCCCGTGCGGCCGAGCCCTCGGGAAGGATCTGGGGCACCTGACCTGTGGCCGGCTCGGTCCAGTGGGGCAGCTCGACGGACTCGGAGATGGGTTCGGACGGGGCCACGACCGGTCGTTCGATGTCGCGTGGGTCAGACGACGATCCGAGGGGGAAGCGGAGCACGGGGCGCGGACCGTCGCCGGTCGGCGGGTTGGGGCGGTCGCCGTAGCGCGGCTGGTCGTCGCCACGGCGCTGGGCCACGTCGCCGCGCTCGAGAGCCTCGGCAGCCTCCTCGGCCCCGATGATCCGCACGCCCTCGCTGGGCGGGCCGCTGCGCTTTTCCTCTTGGCCTTCGTGGTCCATCGGGACCTCCTTGCGTCGGGTTGGCGCCCGCGCGGCCCGGGGCCGGGCCTCGCGTCAGACCTCGAGCAGCTCTTGCTCCTTCTGCTCGAGCGCCTTGTCGATCTCTGCCTCCTGGGCGTGGGTGAGCTTGTCCAGCTCCTTCTCCGCCCGGGCGATGTCGTCCTCGGTGGCGTCGGCGGACTTCTCCAGGGCGTCGAACTCGTGGCGAGCGGCCCGCCGCAGGTTCCGGATGGCGATCCGGCCGTCCTCGGCCATGCCCTTCACGACCCTCACGAGCTCCTTGCGCCGCTCAGCGGTGAGCTGCGGGAAGGTGAGGCGGATCACCTGGCCGTCGTTGCTGGGGTTGAGTCCCAGGTCGGAGTGCTGGATGGCCTTCTCGATGGCTCCGAGCGACCCCTTGTCGTACGGGCTGATGACGAGCATGCGGGCCTCGGGCACCTGGAAGCCGGCGATCTGCTGGAGCGGCACGTCGCTGCCGTAGTACTCGACCGGGATCTTCTCCACCAGGGCGGGCGCGGCGCGGCCGGTGCGCACCCCGGAGAACTCGGCCCGAGCGTGCTCGACGGCCTTGTGCATCTTCTCGGCGGCGTCCCCGAGCACGAGCTTGAGCAGCTCATCGGACATGCGGGCGCGACCCTCCTCGACTCATCGGACCACAGTACCGATCGGGTTCCCCTCGAGGATGGACCGGACGTTCCCCTTGCCGAGCAGGTCGAACATGACGATCGGGAGGTCGTTGTCCATGCACAGGGTGATGGCGGTGGAGTCCATGGCCCGCAGCCCGCGGTTCAGCACGTCGAGGTAGCTGACCTCAGGTATGAGCGTGGCCTCGGGGTTCGTGCGCGGGTCGTCGGTGTAGAGGCCCTCGACTCCGGAGTGGGTGCCTCGCAGCATGGCGCCCGCCTCGATCTCGACGGCGCGGAGGGCAGCCGCGGTGTCGGTGGTGAAGAACGGGTTGCCGGTGCCCCCCGCGAAGATCACCACGCGGCCCTTCTCCAGGTGCCGGATGGCCCGGCGCCGGATGTAGGGCTCGGCCACCTGTGACATGTGGATGGCCGACTGGACCCGGGTGGGCTGGCCCAGCCGCTCGAGGGTGTCCTGGAGAGCCAGGGCGTTGATGACCGTGGCCAGCATGCCCATGTAGTCGGCCTGGGCCCGGTCCATGCCCGCACCGGCGCCGGTCATGCCCCGCCAGATGTTGCCGCCCCCGACGACGACCGCGACGTCGACCCCGAGCTCCCGCGCCTCGACGATCTCACCCGCGACGAACTCGGCCACCTTGCCGTCGATCGGGTTGTCCTCTCCGGCGAAGGCCTCGCCGGAGAGCTTCAGCAGGACCCGTGGGTAGCGGGCGGAGGTCAAGACCCGATGTACACCTGGGCGAAGTGGGCGATCTTGGCATCGCCGAGCAGCTGGGTGATCGACTGCTTGTCGTCCTTCGCGTAGGGCTGCTCGAGGAGCACCTGGTCCTTGAACCAGGCGTTGAGGCGGCCCTCCACGATCTTCTCCATGGCCTGCTCGGGCTTGCCCTCGGCCCGGGTGATGCCCTCGAGCGTCTCGCGCTCGGCGGCGGCCTCGGCCTCGGGCACCTCGGCGCGGGTCAGGTAACGGGGCTTGCTGAAGGCAGCCGACACCGCGACCTCGTGGGCCAGCTCGGCGTCGCCGCCGTCGAGCACCACGAGAACGGCGTTCACGCCGCGGCCTTCCTGCTTGTGCAGGTACGTGTCCACGATCTGGCCCGCTGCGACGTCGACGCGGACGACGCGGCCCACGTCGATGTTCTCCTTGAGCTTCACCTTGAGGTCGTCGACCCGCTCCGCCTTGGCATCGACGTTCCCGTCGGCCAGGACGGCCGCCACGAGCTCGTCGAGCACGGCCAGGAACTCCTCGGACTTGGCCACGAAGTCGGTCTCGCACTTGAGCTCGACGATCACGGCCGCGCCGTCGGCGCTGCCCACGGCGACGGCGCCCTGGGTGTTCTCGCGGTCGGACGCGGTCGACGGACTTGGCGAGTCCCTTCTCACGGAGGGACTTGGCGGCGGCGTCGAAGTCGCCACCCGTCTCCTCGAGGGCGCGCTTGGCGTCCATCATCCCGGCGCCGGTGGCCTGGCGCAGCGACTGCACGTCCTTGGCGGTGAACGACATTGGGGGGTTTGCTCCTCGGTGCTCGATCGACAGGGGGACGCGGATCAGACCGCGGGCGGGGCCTCAGGCTCGTCGGCCGGTGCAGCCTCGGCCGCCGGAGCCTCGGATGGGGCGGCGTCCTCAGCCGGGGCCTCAGCCACCGGCGCCTCAGCGACGGGGGCAGGGGTCTCAGCCGCAGGAGCCTCTGCGGGCGGCTCGGGCGTCGGCCGGCCGGGGCCTCAGCCGCGGGGGCCTCGGCGACGGGGGCAGAGGCCTCAGCGGGCGGCTCGGGCGTCGGGGCCGGGGCCTCGGACACCGGGGCGTCGGGCGCCGGCGCGGCGGGACGGCGCCGGACAGGCGGGCATCGCGCTCCTGCTGGGCGAGAAGGGCCTGGCGGCGCGCCTCGGCCTGCTGAGCGGCGACGCTGGCCTCCTCGTCCTCGCTGCGGGTGGCGGCGGGGGCGGCCGCGGCACCGCCGCGACGCGAGGCGATGTAGCGCCCCTCCTCGACGGCGTCGGCGATCACCCGGCACATGAGGCTGCCGGAGCGGATGGCGTCGTCGTTGCCCGGGATGACGTACTGGATGATGTCCGGATCGCAGTTCGTGTCGACGACAGCGATGATCGGCAGGCCGAGCTTGTTTGCCTCGGTGACGCCGATGTGCTCCTTCTTGGTGTCCAGGATGAACACCGCGTCGGGCAGGCGCTCCATCTGGGCGATGCCGCCGAGGTTGCGCTCCAGCTTCTCGAGCTCGCGGCTGAGGAGGAGGGCCTCCTTCTTGGGCATGGCGTCGAACTCGCCGGAGGCCCGCATGCGGCGGTACTCCTGCATCTTGGCCACCCGCTTGCCGATGGTCTCGAAGTTGGTGAGCATGCCGCCCAGCCAGCGCTGGTTGATGTAGGGCATGCCGACCTTCTCGGCGTAGCTCTGGATCGGATCCTGAGCCTGCTTCTTCGTGCCGATGAAGAGGATCGTGCCTCCGTCGGCGACGAGGTCGCGGACGAACGTGTAGGCGGTCTCGATGCGGGTCAGCGTCTGCTGGAGATCGATGATGTAGATGCCGTTGCGCTCGCCGAAGATGAACCGCTTCATCTTCGGGTTCCAACGGCGGGTCTGGTGTCCGAAGTGGACTCCAGCCTCGAGCAGCTGCTTCATGGTGACGACGGCCACGATGGGCTCCTTCCCGGGGTTAGCTGTGCCGTCGGTGAGACGGCGCCGGGCCAGGCGCCCCGCTCGGCGAGCCGAGGTAGGGCGACCACGGGATGGCCCGGGTGCAGGGTGATTTGGATCGGTCCGGCGGTCGCCGGGCCGACGGGCGATGCTAGCGGTGCTCCCGACCGATCGGCCAACGCCAGCCGGTGGCGAGCGCGCTCAGCCCCCCAGCGGACGGCCGCGCCGGGCCGCGACGGAGGTGCCGACGATGCCCAGGACGTCCTCGCCCATCGCAATCGCCTCCCCCACCGCCTGGTCAACGAGCGCGCTCCGGAAGGAGGTGCAGGTGGGCGGGGCCCCGGCCAAGGCGAGAGCCAGCTCCCGCTGCGCCTCCGGGCTGCCCGGAAGCCGGTCGTGGGCGCTCGTGCCCGTCACCGGCACCACCACCTGGGGCGCGCCGGACACTCGGGTGCTCGGAACCGGCACGACGAGGTCACCGCGTGCCGCGATGGAGACGGCCGGGATGCCCGGCGGGATCGGGTGATCGCGCAGCTCGGCGATCACGCCGGAGGACTCGGCCAGCTGCGCAGAGGACGGCGCGTCGTCATCGAGGTCGAGGCCCAGCGCAGCGGCGCCAAGGTCGATGGCCGCTGATCCGGCCTGCGTGCTCCCCACCGCATAGATGGCCGTAGCCAGGTCGGCCCCGCCATGGGGGGTGCCCAGCGTGGCGACCAGCCCCAGCCGGTCGAGCCACTCCGCCCCGTGCCGGCGCTCCAGCTCGACGAGGGCCAGGCGGGTCACGAGCCCGCCCTGGGAGTGGGCGTACAGGTCGATCGGCGCGCCCGGCGCCGCTTCCGTGGCGGCCTCCACCAGATCGGCCAAGGCGGCCGCCGACCGTCGCAGGTCGACCTGGGTGGCGGGCGCGCCGTAGGGGCTGGACGGGATGCTGCGAAGGCCGTCGCTGGCGTCGGGCGTGCGACCGCCGGCGTAGCTGAAGCGCAAGACGTCGGCGTCGTCGTACCCCAGCCGGCCGGTGTCCACGTCGTCGATGGCCGCGGACTCGCTTGTGGAGCCGAGCCCGGCGACCAGCAGAGCCACGCGACGACCGGTCGGCCGCGATGCCACGGCGCCGGGCTCGGTGCACTCCCGGCCCGCCGCGGCGCGGGCCGCGCTCCACATGCGCAAGGCGGCCTCGAGCTGGGCCCAGCCGCTGATGCGCTGGGCGTAGTGCAGGCCGGTGCGAAGCAGCTGGCGTCCCTCGTCTCGCAGGTAGGCGGCAGTGGCGCCCGTGCCGTCGAGGGCTGAGTCGATCACCGCCTCGGCCGCCTGACCGAGGGCGCCGCCCACCCCGCCGATGAGCTGGCGCAGCGCGCTGCGCTCCCCCGCCTCCCCCCCTCCCGGCAGATCGTCGAACGGGACCAGCTCGACCTGTGGCGGCCCGGTTCCGAACAGCGACGCAGGGTCGAGGTACCCGTCTCCCCGCCGGGCGCCGAGGTGGAGGTGACCGACGGTGGTGCCCACCACCTGGCCCTGCCTGACTCGCTGGCCCACCACCACGTCCACACGGTCGAGGAAGGAGTACGACGTGCGCAGGCCGTCGCCGTGGAGGACCGTGACGTGGCGGGTGCCCGCGACCGAGCCGGCGAAGGTCACCGTGCCGTCGGCCGCGGCGCGAACCTCCGTGCCTGCCTCGGTGCCGTACTCGAGACCCCGGTTCCCCGGGCCGAAGGGGCCGGCTGGGGGTCGGAACGGATCGACCACCGGGGCGTCCACCGGGGGGATG
Organism: uncultured Microthrixaceae bacterium; assembly: GCA_963846555.1. Lineage (GTDB taxonomy): Bacteria > Actinomycetota > Acidimicrobiia > Acidimicrobiales > VFJN01 > VFJN01. The sequence goes on along the minus strand of CAWJWI010000004.1, from coordinate 1,351,200 downwards.
TAGGGAGGCGGCGGGGCGGCGCCCGCCGACGGGAGAGGAACGAGGGGTGTGGCCAGGCACGCGACGGCAACAGCCAAGAGAGCGCGGTGAGGCATGGGGCCTCCCCTTCAGGCGCGGCGGGACGGAAGAAGGGGAAGAGGAGGAGCAGCCGACGAGGTCGGCGAGGGGTGGGCTAGGCCAGCTCGCGCTCGGACGCAGCGAGGCGGGAGCGCAGCTGGATCACCGACTTGGTGTGGATCTGGCACACCCGACTCTCGGTGACGCCGAGGATGGAGCCGATCTCGGCGAGGGTCAGGCCTTCGTAGTAGTAGAGCGTGAGCACCGTCTTCTCCCGGTCGGGGAGGCGGTTGACGGCGTCGGCCAGGATCTGGCGCATCTCCTCGACCTCGTAGGCGGCGACCGGGCCGGGACCGCCGTCAGCGAGCGTGTCGCCCATGGTGATGGAGTCGCCCCGGTCGCCACCCGAGAGCATCTCGTCGAGGGCCACGAGGCCGGTGAACGAGATCTGCCCGAGCGTTGTCTGGAGCTGCTCGTCGGTGAGGTCGAGCTCGTCGGCCAGCTCGACGTCGGTGGGCGTGCGGTGCAGCTGGCTCTCGAGCTTTGAGTACGCCTTCTCGAGCGCCCGGGCCTTGGCTCGGACCGAGCGGGGCACCCAGTCGATCGAGCGGAGCTCGTCGAGGATGTTGCCCTTGATGCGAGCGATGGCGTACGTCTCGAACTTGAAGCCCCGGTCGAGGTCGAACTTCTCGATGGCGTCGATCAGGCCGAAGATCCCGTAGGAGACGAGATCGGCTTGGTCGACGTTCTGGGGCAGCCCGGTGGCGACTCGACCTGCGACGTACTTCACGAGGGGCGAGTAGTGGACGATGAGCTGGTCGCGTCGCTCTCGACTGCCGTCCTGCTTGTAGGCAGCCCACAGCCGGTCGATGTCCGGTTCCAGTTCGTTGCTCGTCACGAAGAGGCCTCTCGCCCTAGGCCCGCGGGTGGGTGGCGTCGTACACGGACCGCAGCCGCTCTCGGCTGACATGAGTGTACCGCTGGGTCGTGGCGAGGTCCGAGTGTCCGAGCAGCTCTTGCACGGCCCGCAGGTCGGCGCCTCCGTCGAGCAGGTGGGTGGCGAAGGTGTGACGCAGGGCGTGGGGGTGCGTGGGGGCGGTGGCCCGTCGGTCGAGCAGGCGACGGACGTCGCGCGGGCCCAGTCGCTTGCCCCGCAGGTTGAGGAACACCGCGAGCGGAGGGCTGGCGGGTGTGACGAGCGCTGGGCGGGCGTCGCGCAGCCAGGTGCGCAGCGCACCCACCGCCGGCTCGCCGAGCGGAACGGTGCGCTGCTTGCTCCCCTTGCCCCACACCGTGGCTCGGCCGCGGTCGAGGTCGAGGTCGGTGACGTCGAGGCCGCACAGCTCACCGACCCGAAGCCCGCTTCCGTAGAGCACCTCGAGCACGGCGTCGTCGCGGGCCCGCACGGCTGGCCGGTCGTCGGCCGTGGCGGCGGGGGGCTCGTCGAGCAGCACGTTGAGCTCGTCCTGGCGCAGCACTCGGGGCAGGCGGCCGTCGCCTCGAGGAGCCGACAGGCCCGCAGAGGGGTCAGCCGGCACCAACCCGGTACGAGTGGCCCATGTGAAGTAGCGGCGGAGGGTGGACGCCTTCCGGGCCACGGAGCGCTTGGCGTACCCGCTGCCGGCGAGATGGGCGACGTAAGCCCGCAGCACCAGGCGATCGACCTCAGAGGGGCCCGCGACGCCTCGCCCTTCAGCCCAGGCCACGAACGCAGCCATGTCGCTGCGATAGGCGTCGACGGTGCGGGGCGCCACAGAGGTGAGCGAGGTGAGGAACTCCGTCGCCGACCAGCCCATCGCCGCACCGTACCGCCGGGTCGGCGCAGCACCGGGGGACCCTGCTCGGGCGTCACAGTGCCACCCGTTCGTACCAGCCGCCCTCGGCGAGCACCCATCCTCCCGTCACCAACCGCTCCAGGGCCACGGCCAGCTGGCCCAGTGGGAGGGCGGTGCGCACCGCGAGGTGCTCGAGCGTGGCCGGCTCCCAGTCGAAGGCCTCGAGCACTGCTGTGCCAGTGATGTCAGGCGCCGGGCGGCGGTCGACGGGCCCGCGCTGCGAGGCGGCCGTGAGGCCGAGGGCCACCAGAACGTCGCCCGAGTCGCGGACGGGATGGCAGCCTTCGGCCAGGAGCTGGTTCGTGCCGGCTGCCGACGCCGACCGGACCGAACCGGGCGCGGCGAGGACGTCGATGTCGCGTCGGATGGCCTCGGCGACGGTGTGCAGCGACCCGCCGCGCACATGGGACTCGACCACGACCACGATGTCGGCCAAGGCCGCGATCACCCTGTTGCGGGCCGGAAACCGCCATGGGGCGGGGCGGGAGCCGAGGGGCGACTCGCTGAGGAGCAGCCCTTCCTGTGCCACCCGGGCCCAGAGGTCGCGGTGGCGGCTGGGGTAGACGACATCGAGCCCTGACCCGACGACGCCCACGGGCCGGGCGGAGGCGAGAGCCGTGGAGCCGGCGTCGAACACGCCGCGGTGGGCTGCGCCATCGATCCCGAGCGCCAGGCCGGACACGACCACCACCCCGGCCGCCGCGAGGTCTCGGCCCAGCTCCCGAGCCAGCCCCGCGCCGGTGCCGGTGCAGCGGCGGGTGCCGACGATCGCCACGCGGGGCCCGTCGAGGCAGGCCAGGTCACCTCGGCTGAAGAGGACTGCCGGCGGCTCGATGTCCTCCCGGAGGACGTCGGGGTAGTCGGCATCGCCCCGCAGGAGGATGCGGACCCCCGCTTCAGCATGGGCGCTCAGGACCCCGGCGGGGTCGACGGTGGCGGCCACCGACTGCCAGGAGCGGGAGAGGGTGCGGAGCGGCTCGGGCTCGATCTGGAGCACGTCGGCCAGGGCTGCACGAGGACCGCTCGTGGCGAGGACCCATGCCTCGCCGGCTCCGAAGCGGTCGATCAGGGCGGTCAGCCTGTGCGGGCCCATGGCGGGCAGCCCGGCCAGCGCGGCGGCGAAGCCGGCGTCGGGGCTGGTCATCTCGTGACCACCGCCGACATCGGTGTGACGACCGGGCTGTCCACCCGCAGGCTCAGGGCCATGGCCGCGTGGGCGGCCTCCACCTCATGGGCGCCGCCGTGGAGGTCGGCGATCGTGCGGGCGACCCGCCGGACGCGGTGCAGGCCGCGGGCCGACAGGCGGCCGGAGCGCAGGGCGTCCTCCAGGAGGGTGGTGGCATCGGGCGCCAGGGGGGCCACCTCATCGAGGCGATTCGCAGGCAGGTCCGCGTTGCACCGCACACCACGAAGAGAGGCGAGCCGGCGCGCCGCGGCGACGCGGCTGGCCACCGCCGCGGAGGGTTCGCCCGGGTGGTGTCCGAAGAGGTCCTCCACCGTCGGCTTGGTGACCTCGACCCGCAGGTCGAAGCGATCGAGCAGCGGACCCGACAGCCGGCGCTGGTACCGGATGCGGGCGCCGTCGGTGCAGCGGCACCCTCCCGGCCGGCTGCCGTAGCCGCAAGGGCACGGGTTCATGGCCGCCACGAGGAGGAAGCGGGCCGGGAACGTGACTGTCGCCGCGGCCCGGGCCACCCGCACCACGCCCTCCTCGAGGGGCTGGCGGAGGGCGTCGAGCACATGCGGGGAGAACTCCGCCAGCTCGTCGAGGAAGAGGACGCCGTGGCATGCGGTGCTGATCTCACCCGGGCGCATCACGGCCGTGCCCCCGCCGACCAGCGCCACCGAGGAGGCGCCGTGGTGCGGGGCCCGGAACGGAGCGTGGCGGACGAGCCCGCCCCGGGGAAGCCCGAGCCCCGCGGCGGAGTGCACCCTGGTGGTCTCGAGCGCCTGGATGTCGTCGAGCGGGGGCAACAGCCCGGGAAGCCGAGAGGCGAGCATCGTCTTGCCCGCCCCCGGCGGGCCGAGCATGAGGAGGTGATGCCCGCCGGCCGCCGCCACCTCGAGCGCGAACCGGGCCACGGGCTGGCCCCGCACGTCGGCCAGGTCGGGCTGAGGGGGTGGGTCGGCAGGCTGGGCGGATGGCCCGGGGCTGGGCCAGGGCTCGAGGCCCTTGGCGCAGGCGACGACCTCCCCCAGGGTGCGCACCGGCTGCAGTGCACGGCCGCCGACGAGGCGGGCCTCCTCGACGCTGGCCGCCGGGAGCACGAGCGGGCCGGAGCCGAGCGCCTCGGTGAGGCAGAGGGTGCCGTGCACCGGACGAACTGACCCATCGAGCCCGAGCTCGCCGAGGAACGCCCGCTCCCCCACCTCGGCCTGCGTGAGCTGGCCCGACGCCACCAGAAGGGCAACGGCGATGGCCAGGTCCAGCCCGGAGCCGACCTTGCGGACGGTGGGTGGGGCCAGGTTCACCGTGACCCGGCGCTGAGGCCACTCCAGCTGGCTCGACTGGATGGCCGCCCGCACCCGATCCCGCGCCTCGCGGCAGGATGCATCGGGCAGGCCCACCACGGTGAACGACGGGAGGCCGTTGGCGACGTGCACCTCGACGGTGACGGCGTGGCCGTCGATGCCGAGCAAGGATGCGGACGGGACCAGACCGAGCACGGGCCGCTCCTCAGGCTGAGGGCCCCGGTTGGGGCCGCGGTCAGGCGGGAGGGCCGCTGGAGCGCCGGCCGACGAGGCGCAGGGCCACCCTAGGCACCGGGTGTGACGGTGCGGAAGGGGTGGTTCTGCTCAGCGCCCTCGGTACTGCGGCTCGCGCTTCTGCTGGAAGGCGGCGATCGACTCGACGGTGTCCCTCGTCCCGAAGTTGACGGTCTGGCAGCGAGCCTCGTCGTCGAGGGCCTGCTCGAAGCTCTGCTCGAACGAGCGGTTCAGCATGCGCTTGGTCATCGCCAGAGCGATGGGCGGGCCGGCGGCCAGTCGGCGGGCCCAGTCGTCCACGAAGGCGTCGATCTCTCCGGCCGGCAGCACCCGGTTCACGAGCCCCAGCTCGCGCGCTTCGGCGGCGCTGATCACATCGGCGAAGAGGGCCAGCTCCTTGGCCCGCTGCATGCCCACGATCCGGGGAAGAAGCCAGGACGAGCCACCGTCGAGCGACAGGCCCCGCTTGGCGAAGATCTCCGAGAAGCGAGCCTCCTCGGTGGCCACGACCAGATCGCAGCCCAGGGCCATGCTCAGCCCGACTCCCGCAGCCACTCCGGTGACCTTGGCGATCGTCGGCTGGGGCAGCTCGTGCCAGGTCTGGATGACGGCGTTGATCCGACGCATGGCTGCGAGCTGGTGCCGAGGCTCCCCAGAGCCGTCGGACAGGTCGGCGCCGGAGCAGAACGCGCCCCCGGCGCCCGTCAGCACGACGCAGCGATCCTCGGTGGAGCCGACCAGGTCTGTCGCCACCTCGTGCAGCTCGTCCCACATCCGATCGTTGATCGCGTTGCGCTTCTCGGGGCGGTCGAAGGTGACCGTGACGATCCCGTCTGCCCGTTCGACCTGCAAGGTGTCCATCGGCGGCACGATACTGAGCGCCATGGGCCTCAACCCGTTCCGGCAGCAGCGCCGATCCCCCGCCGACTTCCTGATGGTCGCCGGCGCGATCGCGGCGTGCGTCCTGCTCGTGCTCTGGGCGCTGTTCGGCTGAGGCTGTCCGCTCAGGTCAGAACGCCCCTTCGATGACCTCGACCTCGCCGGCCAGGATGGCCACCACATCGAAGCGCAGCGCCCCGGTCCTCATGTCGGTCTCGTGGAGGAAGCGGGCAGCCAGGCCGCGGATGCGGCGCTGCTTCGACGAGGTGACGGCCTCGGCCGGCACGCCGAAGCGGTCCGAGGTGCGGGCCTTGACCTCCACGAACACGAGCTCTCGGCCCTTGCGCACGACGAGGTCGAGCTCGCCGTCGCGACAGCGCCAGTTGCGGGCCACCACCGCATAGCCCTGCCCCTCGTACCAGGCCGCGGCGGTGTCCTCGCCCGCCGCGCCCAGCGAGCGGCGCCGGGCGGTCACATCTCCTTCTTGGGGAGCTCCTCGATGTTGACGTCCTTGAACGTGACGATGCTCACCGAGGCGACGAAGCGGGTGGTGCGGTACATGTCCCACACCCACGCGTCCCGCATCTGGAGCTCGACATACGTGCGGCCGTCTTCGTTCCGGACCGTCTTGTTGACCTCGTTGGCGAGGTAGAAGCGGCGCTCGGTCTCCACCACGAAGGAGAACATGGGAGCGACGTCCTTGTACTCCTTGTAGAGCTGGAGCTCGATCTCGGCTTCGTAGCGCTCGAGGTCCTCGGTCGACATGGCAGCCACGCTACCGCCGGGCTGTGTCAGAGGAAGGCGGTGCGATTCGGGGGCCAGACCCGAGCGATGGCTCGCCCGACCATGGTGTCGAGAGGGATCGGACCGATGTCCGGGAAGCGGCTGTCGTGCGAGTTGCTTCGGTTGTCTCCCATCACGAACACGTGGTCGGGGGGCACCTGCAGCGGGCCGAAGTCGCTCGTGACGACCCCGGCTGGGAGGTAGGGCTCGACGAGCGGCTGCCCGTCGATGCGAACAGCACCGTCGCGCCCCTCGATGGTCTCGCCCGGAAGTCCGATCACCCGCTTGATGAGCTCACGGTCGCCCGGGTCGCGCAGGGCCACGCTCTCGAGGACGTCGTGGATGACGCCTTCGATGAGCCCTTCTTCCTCGGCCGGGACGGCAGGGGACGGGAAGACCACGACGTCGCCCCGCCGCGGATCGTGCAGCCGATAGGCGGTGCGGGACACAACGACGCGATCGTGCTCCCGGAGCTGCGGCTCCATCGAGGCGCTCGGGATGTAGAAGGCCTGGGCCAGCAGGGCCTTGACCACGAGGGTCACGGCGATGGCGGCGATGAGCAGCAGCGGCAGCTCGACGAGCAGCGGCAGCCGTCGCTTGTCCTTCTCCTTGGCCCCGCCCAGCTCGCTCTTCATCGCCCGCCCATCATGGAGCATCCCGAGCTCAGTGCCCGCTCACCACCTCGAAGCCGACGATCGCGACTGCGAGCAGGTGGGACCCGACCCCGTGAGCGTTCTCGGGCGATCTACGGCGCTCACGGTCGAGTAGATCGCCCGAGAACGACGCGACGTCGAGTCGAGACGACGGCGACCACCCCGCGGCCGAACTGTGTCAGGCACAGCTCGCTCGCCAGTCCACCTCCGAACGAAGGCATCCAGCAGCCGAGCCAGGTCGCCCCGGTCAGCCGATAGCGCCTCTAACGATCGCGCTTTTCCTTGATCTTTGCGGCCTTACCGACGCGATCTCGGAGGTAGTAGAGCTTGGCCCGGCGGACGTCGCCGCGGCTGACGACCTCGATCTTGCCGATGGTCGGGGCGTGGAGCGGGAAGGTGCGCTCGACGCCGACGCCGTAGGAGACCTTGCGGACGGTGAAGGTCTCGCGGAGGCCGTCGCCCTGGCGGGCGATCACCGCCCCCTGGAAGACCTGGAGGCGCTCCTTGGAGCCCTCGACGACGCGGACGTGGACCTTGAGGGTGTCGCCGGGCGCGAAGTCCGGGATGTCCGTGCGCAGGCTGGACTGGTCGACGAGATCGGTGGGTTGCATGGCGAGTTCGCTCCGTGAGCGCTGGGATCAGCGGCAGTTCGGTGGGACAGGAGAGATTAGGCGGCAGGGCCTGGGCCGGTCGAACCCGCGGGCCCCTCGTCGAGCTCGGCCAGCAAGGCCCGGTCGGCGTCGCTGAGACCACCGCGGGCCTCGATGAGGTCGGGCCGGCGCTCGAGCGTGCGGGCCAGGGCCGAGGCCCGCCGCCACCGCTCGATCCGGCCGTGGTCACCGGAGCGCAGGACCTCGGGCACGGCCCACCCCCGCAGCTCAGCGGGGCGGGTGTACTGCGGGTACTCGAGGAGACCGTCGCTGAAGGACTCGTCGTCGGCCGACGTCTGGTTGCCCATCACCCCCGGCACGAGTCGCCCCACGGCCTCCAGCACCACCATCGCACCCACCTCGCCGCCGCCCAGCACGTAGTCGCCGATCGACAGCTCGTCGTCCACGAGGTGCTCGCGCACCCTCTCGTCGATGCCTTCGTACCGTCCGCACAGGAGGCTGAAGCCGTCCGTCGCCGCGAGCTCGCGGGCCATCGCCTGGTCGAGCCTGCGGCCGGCCGGGCTCAGGTACAGCAGCGGCCGGGGCGGGTCGACCGCCTCCACCGCAGCGAAGAGAGGCTCGGCCATGAGGACCATGCCGGCGCCACCGCCAAAGGGCGAGTCGTCCACGCTGCGGTGAACATCGGTGGCCCCGGCCCGGAGGTCGTGCACTCGCACCTCGAGGGTCCCCGCCGCCTGGGCTCGGCCGAGGAGGCTCTGGGCCGCGAAGCCCGACACCATGTCGGGGAAGATCGTGAAGACGTCGATGCGCATGGCGGGCCCGAGCGTAGGGGTGGGAGCGTGTCGGGCGATGCCGCCGTGCGGATCGGCGAGCCAGGGACGCCGGTGGCAAGGACGCAGGATTCGGTACGAGCCTGCGCCCTCATTCCGACATCCGAGGACGCCGCCAGCGGCGTCACTGGCCGGCGAGACGCATGGCATGTATCGCCCGACAGGCTCCTAGAGGTCGAAGAGGCCCTCGGGGGGGTCGATGGTGACCCGACCCGGCTCCTGGCCCGTCACGAACACGACCGGCACCAGCGCCCCGTTGTCGAGCACGAGGAGATCGCTGGCCGGGTTGGCCTCCACTGAGGTCACCTCGCCCACCTCTGTGCCGTCGGGCAGGACGACCAGAGCGCCGATGAGCTCGTGCACCCAGAGCCCGTCGTCGTCGCCGTCGTCGACGGGCTCGGCCCGCAGGAGCATGCCCCGCCACGCTTCGGCCTGGTCGCGGTCCTCGAGGCCGGCGAAGGCCACGATCCACCGGTCCTGGTGCTTCGAGGAGGACAGCACGGTCAGCTCACCGCGGTCGGTGCTGAGAACCGACCCCGGGTCGAGCCGGGAGGTGCGGTCCGTCGTCAGCGCCACGAGGACCTCGCCCCGCACACCGAACGCCTTGGTGATCCTGCCCACCTCGAGCAGACCCATCAGCGACTGGACCTTGGCAGCGACGCCGAAGGAGGGCCGGCTTGCCGGTCGCCGAGAGGCACTTGCGGAGGGCGTTCCGAGCGGAGCGAGGCCCGGAGCAAGCGTGAAACTAGTCCTCGAATTCGATGTCGACGTTGACGTCGTCGCGCACCGCCGCGGCCCGCACCACGGTGCGGATGGCGTTGGCGACGCGTCCCCGCTTGCCGATCACGCGGCCCATGTCGTCGGGGCCGACGCGCACCTCGAGGCGCACGCGGTCGCGCTGCTCGATGGGGTCGATTCGCACGGCATCAGGGTCGTCGACCAGCGAGGTCACGATGAGATCGAGGACCGAGATGGCGGTCGGAGCCGGCTCGTCCGCTCCGTGGTCGGAGTCGTCGTGGTCGTGGCTGTCGTCGTCGTCGCCAGCAGGAGCGTCAGCGTCGTCGATGCGGTTGACGTCGGCCTCGTCGAGGTCTTGGTCCAGGTCGTTCCCAGCGTCGCTCATGCGTCGGCGGGGGCAGCGGTGTCGTCAGCGGCGGGCGCTTCGGCCTCGGTGGCCTCGGCCGGCTGGCTCTCGGCCACCTTCAGGAGGCGGGCGACGGTCTCGGTGGGCTGGGCGCCCTTGCTGATCCAGTCGGCGGCCTTGGCCGTGTCGATCTTGATGAGCGACGGCTCCTGGCGGGGATCGTAGGTGCCGATGATCTCGATGAAGCGGCCGTTGCGCGGCGAGCGCGCATCGGCCGCGACGACGCGGTAGGTCGGCTGCTTCTTCTTGCCCATTCGCATGAGTCGGAGCTTGACGGCCACTGCGATTCGTCCTTGTTCGAGAGGGTCTTCCCGCACCGTGTGCGGCGGACCATGGTGGTCCCTGGAGCTCTGCTACTGCAACCCGGGCAGGGTGAAGGGCTTCTTCGGCGCGCTGGGCGGCCCGGTGGGAGCCACCGTGACACGGCCGCCGCCGCCGCCCTTCTTGCCCTTCTTGCCCTTGCCCCGGGCCTTCTTCGTGCCCGAGAGGCCGGGCATGCGCTTCATCAGCTTCTGCATCTCCTTGAACTGCTTGACCAGCTGGCCCACCTCGCCCGGGTCCGAGCCGGAGCCCTTGGCGATGCGAGCCCGGCGGGAGCCGTCGATGAGGTCGACGTCGGCCCGCTCGGCTTGGGTCATGGAGCGGATGATGGCCTCGACCCGAGCGATCTGGTCGTCCTCGATCTGGGCGCCCTTCAGCTCCTTGGGCATGCCCGGGATCATCCCGACCAGCCCCGAGAGCGGGCCCATCTTCTTGAGCTGCTGCATCTGTTCGAGGAAGTCGTCGAGGGTGAAGCGACCGTCCATGAGCCGCTCGGCGGCCTCTTGGGCCGCCTCCTTCTCGTAGACCTCCTCGGCCTTCTCGATGAGCGTCAGGACGTCGCCCATGCCGAGGATTCGCCCGGCCAGCCGGTCGGGGTGGAACAGCTCGAAGTCGGCGAGCTTCTCCCCCGTGGACGCGAAGGCGATCGGCTTGCCGACGACCTCCTTCACGCTCAGGGCGGCGCCGCCGCGGGCGTCACCGTCGAGCTTGGTGAGGATGACGCCGTCGAGGGCGAGGGTGGCGTTGAAGGACTCGGCCACGGTGACCGCGTCCTGGCCGGTCATGGCGTCGACGACGAGGAACGTGTAGTCGGGGGTGACGGCGTCGGAGATGTGCCGCACCTGCTCCATGAGCTCGGCGTCGATGGCCAGGCGACCGGCGGTGTCGACGATCAGCACGTCACGGCCCAGCCGGCGGGCCTCGGCCAGGCCGGCCGCGGCCGTCTCGACGGGGTCGCCAGGCTGGCTGAAGACGGGCACGTCGATCTGGTTGCCGAGCGTGCGCAGCTGCTCGACCGCGGCCGGGCGCTGGAGGTCGGCGCCCACCAGCAGCGGGTTGCGGCCCTGCTGCTTGAACCAGCGGGCCAGCTTGGCCGAGTTCGTCGTCTTGCCCGAGCCCTGGAGGCCGGCCATGAGCACCACGGTGGGCGGCTTCGACGCGAACGTGATCTTGATGGCCTCGCCGCCCAGAGCCGCGATGAGCTCCTCGTGGACGATCTTGATGACCTGCTGGGCCGGGTTCAGGGCCTCGGCCAGCTCGATCCCGACGGCCCGGTCGCGGATGCGGGCCTGCATGCCCTTGACGACCTGGAAGTTGACGTCGGCCTCGAGCAGGGCGACCCGGATCTCGCGCAGGACCTCGTCGACATCGGCCTCGCTGAGCTTGCCCTTGCCGCGAAGGCGCTTGAAGATCCCGTCGAACCGGTCAGAGAGTGCGTCGAACATGAGCCGCCGATCCTACCGGTGCCCTCTGCCCCCGCTGCAGTCCACCTCGCCAGAGCGGCCAGACAGCGCAGGTCAAGGGCAAGGGAGCGACGGCGGCGGGGCGTGGTGGTCGGGGAGCGCCGGGCCGGCTTGCGGCTGGCGCCATGGGAGGTTGGGGGCATGGCGGTCCCCATGAGGGACCCTGGTGCCCCGAACCTCCCGTTGGGGAGCTCGACCGCTACGTACCGCTCCGGCGACGCGACCCCGCCGCCGCATCGTTGCCGCCCTTGACCTGCCCTGTTCTGCCGAGCTCAGCGCCTACCCGCAGAGGGGCGGCGTGGTGCCGTCCTCGTGCAGGGCCAGCTTTGCGACCTTGGTGCGGGCCGCGTCGCCGACGAACTCGGCCTGGCCTACGGCGGTGAGCGTGAAGGTGCCGCCCTCGGTGGGCGTGCTCCAGGGGGCGAGGTCGTCGTTGGACAGCTCGGCCCAGTACCAGGCGTCGGCGAACTCGACGCTGATCCACGAGCAGTGCCCGGTCATCACGTTCACGTCGACGTAGTACGGGACACCGAGCTGCGGCGCCTCGCCCTCGCTCAGGTGGGTGAGCTCGGGCGAGCTGGGCGGGATCTCGCCGGCGCAGTCGCCGGGTGTGGTGGTGGCCGGGCTGTCGCCAGGCACGTAGACGTAGACGTCGGCGCACTCGCTCGGCATGGGAGCGGGCTCGGGCACGGCCGTCGTGTCCGGGGTGGGCAGGAGGCTGTCATCGGCCACGGCCGCGACCTCGGTCATGTGGTCGTCGTCACCGGTGAACCGGTAGCCCGGGAGCAGGTAGCTGTCGCCGCTGCCGTCGAACGAGGGCAGCAGGACCAGGATCTGCTCGGCCTCGTGGAGGGTGACCTCCATCGGCTCGGGCTCGGGCAGCGGCATGGGGCAGGGCTCCTCCACGAAGCCGCCGTCGGCGTCGCCTGAGGCCACGGCGATGTCGGGGCAGGCCACACCGACATCGGTGGTGGTGCAGGCCTCGGACCCGTCGGGCCCGACCGTGCACTCCGTCATGCCCTCGGAGTCCATGACCGCACCGGTCTCGGGTGCGTAGGCGAACCAGCCGCCCTGTTGCTCGTTGAGGCGTTCGATGGCGGCACGGGTGTCGAGCACGGGGTAGTCGCCCAGTCGCTCCGAGGTGGCGAGGCTGCCGGAGGCATCGGTGATGGCGCCCTTCGAGCCGACGCTGACCGAGGACATCCAGCCCGACACGGGCAGACCGTCGAGCACCGGCTCGACCGACACGTACCAAGAGTCATACGGACCGTCGACGGTGACCTTGGCCCCCTCGACGTCCATGCCGGTGCTGCTGAGCAGGTCCAGCGCGATCTGGCGAGCGTCGCCCTCGCTGGGAAGGTCGGCAGGCGGTGTGGGGAGGAGGGGCTCGGGCGCCACGCAGTTGGCGTTGGGCGGGCACTCCTCGACAGGGAGCGTGCACTCCTCCACCGTGCTGCCGTCAGCCGCCGTGTAGGTACGGCAGCTCGTGTCGTCGACACACGAGGACGCGCCAGCAGGGCAGTCAGCGTCGACGACCGTGGTGGTGGGTGCGGTGCCCGGGATGGCAGTCGAAGGAGCGACCGGCTCGACGAACCCGCAGTCCACGGCCGGTCCAGGCTCGCAACCGGGGCTCCCTGAGGACCCGCCGCCGTTCGACACATCGGGCTCCACCGAGAACGACTGGGACGAGTACCACCACGAGCCACCGCCGTCCTCGTAGACCTCGAGCACGCCGTCGTCGGTGCGCAGGTGCCAGAGGCCGTCCTCGTGCACGGGGTCACCACTCAGGCCGACGGCCTCAGCGAGGGCCCGGACTCGCCCCTCGTCCACGGCGCCCGTGACCCTGTAGGCGACCGCCTCGCCGCCCAGCATCGGAAGGTCGTCGCCGGCGAGGTACGTGATCCACGCCATGCGCATGTCCGCGGCAGGCGCCGACATGCCCGCTGCGCTCTCTGCGCCGACCGATGCACCCAGGGCGACGGGGAGCCGGGGCAGCCCACCGTCGTCCTGACGTGCCGTGACGGCCAGGGCGCCAGCGGCCACGGCCACCACGGCGAGCACGCCCCACAGGGCCCGCCGATGGCCGGTGACCGTCACGGTCGTCGTCTCGAGGGTCAGGTCACCCTCGGGGTCCGAGCCGGTGTCGTCCGCCATCGTCTTGCCTCCTAGACCTCGCTGCGCCGGGAGGCGCGGCATCTGTGGCCTTGGACGTCTCAGTGGGCGCCGTTGGTTCCCGGCCCGGCGGAGATGGCGATGTGGTTGTCGACATCGACCACGCCGGCCACCGCCGCCGCGGTTCGGGCCAGATCCTCGCGGCCCGTCTCGTGGGGCACTGCGCCGCGGAGGATGGCAGTGCCGCCCTGCACCTCGACCGTGGGCTGGGGAAGGTGCCAGGTGCGAGGGGCGTGCGACAGCTCGAAGCGGACGCGCTCCGCGAGATCACCCGGCTCGCCCCTGCGGGCCTCGAGGAGCTGCTGCAGCTTGGCCCGAGCCTCGCGTCCCGTCATGGGAGCGAGGAGCAGGCCGGCCCCGACGCCGAGCCCGAACAGGAGGAGGCGGCGGTAGCCGAGCAGGCGACCGGTGCGGTACCCGGCCTTCACGCCCAGCTTGGTGCTGCCCAGGCCGACCTTGGCCGGGAGGAAGATGAGACGCAGCAAGGTGAACATCTGCCTGAGCGTAGACCCGGCCGGTCGGTCAGGTCTGGGCGAACAGGGCGTCCACGAACTCGTCGGGATCGAACTCCACGAGGTCGTCCGCTGTCTCCCCCAGGCCCACGAGCTTGATGGGGATGCCCAGCGTCGACTGGATGGCCAGGGCGATGCCGCCCTTGGCCGAGCCGTCCAGCTTCGTGAGGACCACCCCGGTGAGCTCCACGGCCTCGGTGAACTGGGCCGCCTGCACGAGGCCGTTCTGGCCCGTCGTGGCGTCGAGCACGAGGAGCACCTCGGTGACCCGCCCGGGGTCTCGGTCGGCCACCCGACGGACCTTGCGCAGCTCCTCCATCAGGTTGACCTTGGTGTGGAGGCGGCCGGCGGTGTCGGCCAGCACCAGGTCGGTGCCCCGGGCCGCGGCCCGCTGGACTGCGTCGAAGATGATGGCGCTGGGATCGCCGCCCTCGGCGCCGCGGACGAGCTCGGCCTCGGCCCGCTCGGCCCAGGTGCCGAGCTGCTCGGCGGCCGCGGCCCGGAACGTGTCCCCGGCCGCCATGATCACCGACCGGCCCGCCTCGGCCTGCTGCTTGCCCACCTTGCCGATGGTGGTGGTCTTGCCCACGCCGTTGACGCCGACGAACAGCCACACGTTGGGCGCGCCCGGCTCGAAGCGCAGCGTGCGATCCCCGGGCGCCAGGTCGGCCTTGAGCTGGGCCTTGAGGGCCTCCAGCAGGACGGCCGGCTCGGTGATCTTCTCGCCGTCGACGGTGGCCCGCAGCCGATCGAGGATGTCCGTGGTGGTCGCCACGCCTACGTCAGCCCGGATGAGGGCCTCCTCCAGCTCGTCCCACGTCTCTCCGTCGATCTTCTCTCGAGACAGGACAGACCCGACGTAGCCGGAGATGGTCGAGCGGGCCTTGCCCAGACGGTCGCGGAACGTCGGCTTGACGACGACCGCTGGCTCGGGCTCGGGCTCCGGCTCCGGCGCGGGCTCCGTCGGCAGGGGCTCGGGGGTCGGGGTCGGCTCGACCAGCACCTCGGCTGGCGCCTCACCCACCTCGACATCCGCTGGGGCGGTGGGCTCAGGCCCGGGGAGGGGGATGCTGGGGGGCGGCTCGAGGGTGGTCTCGCCGCCTCGGCGCAGCGTGACGTAGGCGAGCCCGCCTCCGACGACGAGGACGAGCAGGGCGATCAGCAGCAGTTCCATGGCGCTCGCAGGTTAGGCAGTCGGTAGGTTCGGCGGCCATGCGACGGCTGGCCGCCCTCCTCCTCGTGGCCGCCGTCGTGGGCGGGTGCGGCAGCGACGACGAGGGCGACGGCGACGCGGCCCTCTTCTGCCAGCGCCTCGAGCGCCTGACCGCCAACGACCCGTTCCGGGCCTTCGGAGACACGGCCACCGCAGCAGACGTGGAGGCGGCCTTCGCCGCCCTCTTGGAGCGGGCCGGCGCCCTCGTCGAGGTCGCGCCTCCCGACGCGCGCCCTGCGGCGCGGGACTACTCCGAGGCCGCCGCCGCGCTCGATTCGCTGCTGGCCGGGGCGGCCTACGCCGGTCCGGACGTCGATGCCCGGGCCTACCGGGAGCAGCAGGTGGCCTATGCCGACGCAGCCCGCCGCCTCGAGCGCTATCTCGAGTCGGAGTGCTGATGGCCCTGCGCGAACTGTGTCTGACACAGTTCGCGCACGGTCGGGGCTAGCCCTCGGTGATCTCGGCCGGAGGCGTGAACACGTCGCCAGCCACCTCCCGCTCCACTGACGTGGCGGTGAGCACCTGGCCCTCGGTGGCGAGGCGCATGGGCACGCCGTCCTCGGTCAGGCACAGCTCGCTGGAGCCGTCCGGGCGTTCGATGGAGTAGCAGCGCACGGGGGTGCCGGCGATCTCGTCGTCGGACCCCGTCACGTCTGCACCCTGCAGGTTGGCCGCCGCCGCCTCGATCAGACCGACCGGGTCACCGTTCTCGGTGGCTACCGACGCCGCCCGCTGGCAGGCCCACGGCCCCTCGCCCTCGCGCTGGCAGATCACGTTGCCGTCCTCCAGCTGGAACGCCGACACCTCGGTGAGGGCCGTCGCCGAGTCGAGCCGCACGTCCTGGCGCACGCGGTCGCCGTCCCGCCATATCTCGACGGTGACGGTCCCGCCCGCCAGCGCGTCCTCGGCCGAGGCCAGGCGCACGTGGACAGCGGCCTGTCGACCAGTGGCCAGGCGGGCGAGCAGCTCCTCGGCGTCGGTGCCCAGCTCGTGGGTGGTGGTCGTGCTCGACGAGGCCGTCCTGGGTGAGGCGTCGTCGTCGTCGCCGCCCACCACCATGGCGATGACGCTGATCACGCCCGCTCCCACGAGCAGAGCCACCAGCACGAGGGCCAGGCGCCTGGACACGCCGGTGTCGTCTCGGGACCGCCCCATTCGTGTGCCTCCTTGAGCCCCGAGCCGCCCGGGACCGCCGCGAACTGTCACATGTGGACCGCCAAGATGATGCCGCCGACGAGCAGGGCGACGAGGGTGAGCGCGAGTCGCATCGACACCCCGCTCTGTCTGGCCTGCCGCCCCATCAGCTTCCTCCCAACAGGCCCCGCCGCCGGGGGCGATGCGGAACTGTCACATGCTCGTGAAACTCCGTCAACGACAGATCATCGCCGAGCCGCGAAACCGATCAGGCTCACCCCCTCGCACGAGCCTGATCGCTACGATGGTGCGGGGCCTGCGTCCGACCCACGAGTCTGCGCCGTCGGGGCTTGCCCTCTGCTTGGAGGAGGCCGTCTAGGGGTGGACGATGGGGGCGATCGCGAGCTGGGCGGGGACCGACCCAGCACCCGGACCGAGGGATCCGGGCTGACCGAGGTGGCCGAGCTCTTGCGCGCCGCCGGCAAGGCGGCCGTAGCCGCCGATCGCACCTTCGCCGAGGCAAAGAGCTTCCTCGACCTGGCCGTGACGGAAGCGCAGGACGAACGCACCCGAGCCCACGACGAGGCCCGGCGGATCGTCGAGGATGCGGCGGTTCAATCTGCAGCGCTCCAGGAGGAGCTGCTCGCGGAGCTCGAGGACGAGACCGAGCACCGCCTCGAGGTTCTCGACCTCCGGGCTGCCGAGCGACTCGCGCAGGCTGACCGGGACGCCGCTGATGTCATCGAGCAGGCCGATCGTGTGGCGGCGGGCATCGTCGCGCAGGCTCGAGATGAAGCCGAGACGATCCATCGGCAGGCGCTCGTGGACGCGGAGCGCACGAGGGCTCAGCTGATCGCCGACGCTCCTCCTGCCAGCGGCTTCACCTCGTCGGGAGTCGCGGCCACCATCGATCTCGATGCGGACGAGGAGCAACCACGCACGCCGATCGACGAGGTTGATCGCGCCGTGGCCGCGCTGGTGGCCGGCGCCTCGCTCCAACGAACTACCCGAGTGGCCACGCCCGAATCACCCATCAGCCGCCAGCACCGCCTGGAGGTGGAGGAGCGCTGTGCCACCCTCGTGGCCGACGCCGAAGCGGCCGCCCGCTACCGGATCGTGACAGCAGGGACAGCAGCGAGCGAGAGCATCGCGAGCGCCGAAGCGGAGGCGGCGCAGCGACTCGCCGCGGCGGACGCCCTCGCCACGCAACGCCTGCTCGACGCGCACCAGGAGGCGGCCACGATCCTGGAGCGGGCCAGGCTGGAGGCGGTGGCCAGGAGAGTGCCCCTGGTCGCGGCCGCGGTCTCAGGTCTGGGCCCCGACGATCTGGCTGACGAGTTCGCGGCCAAGCCGGAGACCGCACCCGACAGCCGGCTTCGAAGCAGACGACAGACCCGGCGGGCCGCCCGGGCTCTCCTCCTGATCGTCGCGGTGGTGGTTCCGACCGCGCTGCTGCGCCTGGTGGTCGCGGAGCCCTTCACCGTGGCATCGACATCGATGACCCCCACTCTTGAGGAGGGCGACCGAGTCCTCATCTACAAGCAGGCCTACTGGTTCGGGGAACCGGCGCGGCGGAGACGTGGTGGTCTTCGACACCAATGAGCTCACACGTGATGATGAGACGCTCGTCAAGCGAGTCGTCGCCCTGCCGGGAGAGGTCGTCGACGGCCACTCGGGGTGGGTGTACGTGGACGGTCAGCGCCTGGTCGAGCCCTACCTGGACCTGTCGCTTCGCACGGCTCCGTTCCCCGCGGTCACGGTGCCCGAGGACGCGGTGTTCGTGCTCGGCGACAACCGCGGCCCGTCAATCGACAGCCGGGCATTCGGACCTGTTCCGGCGTCGGCCATCACCGGGCGTGCCGGCGTCGTCATGTGGCCCGTGAGCCGCATCGGCTGGGTCTGAGCGCAGGTACGCCGGCCTGACACCGGCTCGCAAGCAGACGAACCCGGTACCTTGCGCCCGTGAATGGCAGCAGCCGCGAGCGAGCGGGGCACCGCCTGCTGGGGAGCGCGAGCCTCGTTGCCGCGGCACTGCTACTCCTCCTGGCCCAGCCGTGGCGTGGTCCCGTGCTCTTCGTCTTCTCGTCGAACCAGGGCATAGATCTCGGGGACCTCCCCGTGGCGGGAATGGTCACGGTCGCCTGGATATTGGTGAGGGACCTGCGCTCCGTCGCGGGGGCGACCGGGTTCGCCCAGCCACTCGTGACCACATCTGGCGGCCACCGGCGCTGGGCCGCGCTCGCAGCGGGGGCGGCCATGGCGACCGTCGGGGCGTCCGAGCTCAGCGACGCTGGGGGTGCACAGGGGCGGGTGACCGAGGCACTCGTTGCCGTCGTGGTCCTGGCATGCGCCGGGTGGTTCGCCCTGGCCATGGGTCCCTCTGCGAAGGGTTTCATCGCAGCCCTGCTCTGCGGGCTTCTCCTCGACGCGCTGGCGACGCCATCGGGAACCGTGTTCGGCCCGATGTTCGTTGCGGCCCACCTCGCGATCACCACTCGGCGACGCTCCGCTCGCTCGACGATGGCCGTGGCTGGGTTGCTCCTGGCTGCGACCAGCGCAGCGTCGCTGGCTGACGTGGCGGGGCTTGACGAGGTGATGGCGGACGGCGAGGGGGGACCGGCACGCACGTTGGCGCTCGGCCTCGTGCTGGTGGCCTGGAGCGCGGTGGCGGCGACAGCGAGATCGGCTACTTCGAGGCGATCCTGAAGTCGTCGAACCGCGTCACCGATCCCCCGGTCGCGAGGCCGTAGTAGGTGCTCCGCCTGTTCGTCACCAGGTCCGTGAAGCGCAGGACCACGACCCCGTTGACGAGGCCCTCGACCCGCCCGTCGAGGTGCTGGCGCACCTCCAGAACGTCACCATCAGCGGGCGTGGGGGCGGCGACGGCATCAACGGGGACGGGCGGGGCGTGGAAGATCCCGTCGTCCACGAAGTCCACCCCATAGCCCCCGCCTGCGCTCAAACGTCCGAAGCGGTAGTAGCTCCCGTCCTCGCTGTAGCGGAACAGGAGCGTGAACTCATCGCTGATCGTGACGACCCGCACCCGCACATCGGCCGCCTCGGAGCTCGCGTCGAGGATGCCGACCCCGAAGTACGACCCGTCGTACCAGGCCTGTCCCCCCGTCAAGCCGAGGTTGCCCCACCAGCGGTAGGAGACCCCGGTCTCGGGGGCACCGAGCGACTCTGCATCGAGACGGCTGAACGAGTCGGTGACCACGACCGAGGTCGTCACCACCTGTCCCACGTCGAGGTGACCGACACGGACAGATGTGGACGCGGTGGCGAAGCCGAATCGCGTCTGGTCCATGAACTGCACATCCCCGGCATCGAGAAGGTGACGACCGTTGATGGAGACGAAGATCCCGTCATCGGACCGGTTGACGATGCGAAGCACATCCCCGTCGGCGGCCAGGATCTCTGACCGCTCGGTCAGGAACTGGAGCCCGTGGGTCACGCCGTCGACCACCTTCTCCAAGCGGTAACGACCCCCGATGTCTGGACCGACCCGGTAGTAGTTCTGGGAGTCCACCACGCGGAACACGGCCCAGAAGCGCTTGTCGCCGACGTCGGCCACAGTCAGCTCGAACGTGCCGTAGGCAAACCCCGACTCGACTGACGCGAAGGAGAGCTGAGCCGTGGTGCCCCGGGCCTCGCCGAGAAGGGAGCTGAACGCTCCCACATGGGTCGTCCACGGCTCTCCAGTATCCGTGAAGCCCAAGCCGTCACCAGTTCGGTCGAACCCATCCACGACGCGGGCCCCCGGTGGAGGCGGGTTGCGCACGGTCGTCGTCTCAGCGTCGTTGTCGTTGTCACCGCTGGCATCGCCTGCCGAGTCGAGGACCGCTGACAACGTCAAGGCTTGGGCCTCGGATGGGGCCGTGGCAATGACCACGATCACAGCGACCTGTCCCGGAGCCAGGTCGCCGACGGAACATGTGGTCGGGATGTCCAGAGCGCACGATCCTCGATCGGTCGTCAGCGAGGCTCCGGAGATCGCAGCGGGCAGCGTGAGGGTCACGCTGACACCACGCGCCGTCGCCCCGCCAACGCTCGAGACGGTCGCTTGCCAGCGGACCTGACCGCCGGTGAAGACCGGATCGATGTCGGTGATGGAGACGGCCACGTCGGGCACTGCGGGAATCTCGGCGACCAGGAAGTCGTCGAAGCGCGGGGCTGGCGATCCCCCCGAGCTCCACGAGGCCAGCCCGGCCGACGTGGCGGCGACGGATCCACCGACGGCGGTGGTGACGGCCATGCCGTTTACCGAGCATGCGATCGCGTGCTCGCGATACTGGCATTGGAGCTGATCACCAGCCATCGGAGTGACAGTGGCCAGCGTGGCCATCGCAGGGGATCCAAGTGCGTTCCCGGTCACCTGCTGGAGCTGGTACGGACCCGACTGCGAGCGCCCGAACCGCCAGTAGTTCGCCCCATCTGACGCCCGCAGCACCAACCAGAACTCCGGGCTCGGCTGCGCCAGCGTCACCGAGACGGCACCACTGGGGCTGCTGCCTCCTTGGACGAGGGCCATGTCATAGCCCGAGGCAGAAGACACCGCTTGGCCGCTCACGATGCGGAACGAACCATGGGCCGGCGACCAGGCTTCGCCGGTCTCGGTGAGACCTAGGTTGGCGGCACTCGGGCGGTCGAACCGGTCGACCACACGTGAACCGGGGGGCAGTGGGGCCTGGAGGTAGGTCGTCTCCGAGGTGGTGTCGTTGGCGGGAACGTCATCGCCCTGGGCCGAGACCGCCACGGTGAGGACGACCGTGCTGCCCGACGGGGGGGCCAGCCCAGAGATCTCCACAGTCGTGGAAGCACCCGCCGCTAGAGGATCCAACGAGCACGCAACCGAGCTGTCGATCTGACAGACACCCGAGGCCGACGTCGCCGCCACATCCGTCACCCCAGCAGGAACAGCAGAAGTGACCGACACGTCCCCGGCAGGCCCCGAACCCACGTTGGTGACGGTCACGGTCCAGAGCAGCTCACCACCGAGAAGAACCGGATCCACATCGGTGACCGAGACCATGAGGTCCGGCCCCGCCACCACATCCGCGACCACCAGATCATCGAAGCGGATCGGCGAAGCGCCAGACGGAGACCAGGAAGCGAACCCGACCAGGCGGGCCGACCCGTTGAACCGATCCGCCGTCGACACAACCACCACACCGTTGACCGAGCAGTCGAACCTCGAAGCGGTCAACCGGCACTCGATGCGATCACCCGCAGCCGGCACGACAGTCGCCGACGTCGTCACCGCAGGAGACCCAAGACCGTTCCCCGCCACCTGCTGAAGCTGGTACGGACCCGACTGCCAACGCCCGAACCGCCAGTAGTTCGCGCCATCCGACGCCCGCAGCACCAACCAGAACTCGGCGCTCGGCTCTGCCAACGACACCGACACCAGACCATCGGCACCACCACCGTCGACCACGGCCAGCGAGTAGCCCGACTCCGGTGCGGCCAGTCCCGCCGACACCTCCCACCCGCCCGCCAGATCAGACCAAGCCTGACCCGAGAGCGCCACCCCCAACGACCCCGAATCCACACGATCGAACCCATCCACCACACGTGAACCGGGGGGCAGTGGGGCCTGGAGGTAGGTCGTCTCCGAGGTGGTGTCGTTGGCGGGAACGTCATCGCCCTGGGCCGAGACCGCCACGGTGAGGACGACCGTGCTGCCCGACGGGGGGGCCAGCCCAGAGATCTCCACAGTCGTGGAAGCACCCGCCGCTAGAGGATCCAACGAGCACGCAACCGAGCTGTCGATCTGACAGACACCCGAGGCCGACGTCGCCGTCACATCCGTCACCCCAGCAGGAACAGCAGAAGTGACCGACACGTCCCCGGCAGGCCCCGAACCCACGTTGGTGACGGTCACGGTCCAGAGCAGCTCACCACCGAGAAGAACCGGATCCACATCGGTGACCGAGACCATGAGGTCCGGCCCCGCCACCACATCCGCGACCACCAGATCATCGAAGCGGATCGGCGAAGCACCAGACGGAGACCAGGAAGCGAACCCGACCAGGCGGGCCGACCCGTTGAACCGATCCGCCGTCGACACAACCACCACACCGTTGACCGAGCAGTCGAACCTCGAAGCGGTCAACCGGCACTCGATGCGATCACCCGCAGCCGGCACGACAGTCGCCGACGTCGTCACCGCAGGAGACCCAAGACCGTTCCCCGCCACCTGCTGAAGCTGGTACGGACCCGACTGCCAACGCCCGAACCGCCAGTAGTTCGCGCCATCTGACGCCCGCAGCACCAACCAGAACTCGGCGCTCGGCTCTGCCAACGACACCGACACCAGACCATCGGCACCACCACCGTCGACCACGGCCAGCGAGTAGCCCGACTCCGGTGCGGCCAGTCCCGCCGACACCTCCCACCCGCCCGCCAGATCAGACCAAGCCTGACCCGAGAGCGCCACCCCCAACGACCCCGAATCCACACGATCGAACCCATCCACCACACGTGAACCGGGGGGCGCTTCGGCGGCGGAGACGAGCACGGGGGGCAGTGCAGTCACTCCCAAGCACACCAGCGTGACGAGAAGCGTGGCGATGCTCCGCTTCCCTGATCTGTTGCGTCCTGCTTCCAAGCCCATGCCCCTTCGCCCTTTGCCAGCACCGTATGACGGCCACCTGACGACGGGCTGAAGAAGAGCGCTCACAATGCTTGCAAATGGGCGTCTTGGCGCACGTTTCTCAACTCCGACGACCGGTTCGCCGATAGCACGACGGTTGGCACCCCCATCTCGAGGGGTTCGACCGACATCCCTCATCGCCGCACCAGGTATCCCGATCGGAGTCCGTCATGGACCACAACCAACCCCCCGCCCCCGCTCCCAAGCGTCGTCTCCAGACCGTCGCATACATCGCCGCTGTGGCGGCACTCCTCGCAACGATCGCCGGGCCCGCCCCATCGCTCAGAGCCAGCAGCACACCATCGCCGGCCCTGAACCTGCTGACCTCGAACCAGGCTTCGTTCGAGAGCGGCACCGCCGGGTGGCAGCCCAGCACGGCCTCCACCATCAGCTCGACGAGGACGACCGCATACGACGGCAGCCGCTCGATGTACGTCAAGACCCGTTCCCGCTTGGGCAGGAAGCCGGTCACCGTCTCGGCCTCGACACCTGGCGGCACTCGCGGGGTGCGGACACAGGCGGGGGCGACCTACGACGGCAGCATCCGGGTGCGCTCCTCCATCACAGAGCGCGCGCCGCACGATGCGACCTTCGTTGGTTCAAGGCTGATGGTTCCCTGCTGACAGCGACGACCGGTGCGCCCGTGACCGCAGTGACGACCGGGTGGACGCAGGCCAAATGTTCTGCCACTGCTCCCGGAGGCGCAGTCAGCGTCGCCCTCGAGGTCGTGTTCCCCGCTGTGGGCACGAACGAGTCGAACTTCGCGGACGACGCGTGGCTGACGGTCGAGGAGGCGCCGGCCCCGACGCCAGCCCCGACGCCGACCAGCACCTTTGCGGTGCGGATCAACGCCGGGTCGAACTACGACCTGGTGACCTCGGACGGGGCGAGGTTCGTCACCGATCGCTGGAACGGTGGCGGAAGCTCGTCAGGGAACATCGGGTCCAACATCTCCGGGACGACGGAAGACGGGCTGTACGTGAAGCACCGCTGGGGGATGTCCGGGTATGCCATCCCGGTTCCTGCCGCCGGCGCCTACACGGTGCGGCTCCACTTCGCTGAGGTCGTGTTCCACACCCCAGGCCAGCGCGTCTTCGACGTCTCCATCGAGGGCACCAAGCGTCAGAACAGGCTCGACGTGGTCGCAGCCGCTGGCGCCAACACAGCGCTCGTCAAGGAGTTCGCCATCGACGTGAGCGACGGCACTCTAGACATCGGGTTCACACCGGTCGTCGAGGATCCGATGGTCTCGGCCATCGAGGTCTTCGGGGCTCACTCCGGCACGACCACGACAGCGCCGCCCACGACCGCCCCAGCCCCGACTACGACGGCTCCGACGACGACCACCACTGCGGCGCCCGCCGCGACCACCACCACCACTGTCGTTCCGCAGTCGTCGCCGTCGCCGTCGCCGTCGGTCGGTGGCTTTCCCGACGCCTCGAACACTGGTCCCTCGGGCGCCCTCACTCGGTCGGGGAGCATCACGACCTCCCAAGACGGGCAGGTGATCCGGAACCTCGACATCACCGGCGAGATCCGCGTTCACCACAACAACGTGAGGATCAACAACGTCCGCATCCGCTCGCAGGGCGGGAACGCCATCTACATCCTCAACAACACCGGTCTGGTGGTGGAGGACTGCGAGCTCGACGGCGGCAACGTCAACGCCGAACCGGCAATCCAGTTCCACAACTACACGATGCGCCGCTGCGAGATCCACGGCTACGGCGAAGGCCCACGCATCAACGGCAACGTCCTCCTAGAGGACAACTACATCCACGACTTCGCCAACTTCATCTCGTCAGGCGCCCATCAGGACTGCATCCAGGCCACCTCCGGAGTCAACATCACGATCCGTCACAACACCTGCCTTATCGAACCCGACGGCGCCAACGGGGCGATCTTCTTCTCCACCTCCACCGGCAGCAACATCCTCATCGAGAACAACCTCGTCGGCGGCGGCAACTGGGCCATCAACGTCGACCGAGACCGCTACACCAACGTCCGAGTGCTCAACAACCACATCACCACCACGATCCCCCACCACCCCCGAGGTGGCTACTTCGGTCCCCTCTCACTCGGCCCCGCCATGGTCAACCAAGGCAACGTCTGGCACGACGGCCCCAACGCCGGCCAACCCGCCACCTAAGACGTCGAGCGGGACAGATCGTGGGAACATAGGGGGATCGACGGGATCTCCCAAGACTCCGGGCGTTCGATCCCCCGATCACGACGTCGGCGGGTGGCACTGGCAGCGCTTGCCCTGACTGCACTCGCCGGGATCATCGTCCTAGTCGCCCACGAGGATTGGCCGGGCGAGACAGAGGAGGCGGCCACCTCCACGACCTCGGCGCCGAGGACCACCACCACAGCTCGACCGTCGGTCCTCCTCCCATCGACCCCACGCTCCCCGAGACCAGTGCACCTCTACCGCCTGGTCTCGGGGTCGCGGGGGTCAGGCGGAGACGACCACCATCGGCCCGAACCCCGCGAGGATCCCGGCCGCAGCCCCTGCTGCAGATCCGACGGTGACTGCGGCCCCGGGGCCTTCACAGGCGCCAGCGGCTCCAACGACAACCGCGACGCCCACGCCCGCATCACCGCCGTCGCCGTCGCCGTCGCCGTCGGTCGGTGGCTTTCCCGACGCCTCGAACACTGGTCCCTCGGGCGCCCTCACTCGGTCGGGGAGCATCACGACCTCCCAAGACGGGCAGGTGATCCGGAACCTCGACATCACCGGCGAGATCCGCGTTCACCACAACAACGTGAGGATCAACAACGTCCGCATCCGCTCGCAGGGCGGAACGCCATCTACATCCTCAACAACACCGGTCTGGTGGTGGAGGACTGCGAGCTCGACGGCGGCAACGTCAACGCCGAACCGGCAATCCAGTTCCACAACTACACGATGCGCCGCTGCGAGATCCACGGCTACGGCGAAGGCCCACGCATCAACGGCAACGTCCTCCTAGAGGACAACTACATCCACGACTTCGCCAACTTCATCTCGTCAGGCGCCCATCAGGACTGCATCCAGGCCACCTCCGGAATCAACATCACGATCCGTCACAACACCTGCCTTATCGAACCCGACGGCGCCAACGGGGCGATCTTCTTCTCCACCTCCACCGGCGGCAACATCCTCATCGAGAACAACCTCGTCGGCGGCGGCAACTGGGCCATCAACGTCGACCGAGACCGCTACACCAACGTCCGAGTGCTCAACAACCACATCACCACCACGATCCCCCACCACCCCCGAGGTGGCTACTTCGGTCCCCTCTCACTCGGCCCCGCCATGGTCAACCAAGGCAACGTCTGGCACGACGGCCCCAACGCCGGCCAACCCGCCACCTAGACCTCCGTCAGAGACGCGCGAGTCACTTCATGCCCAACGCGAGTGACAGCCAACTGATGGAGGGGGGGCGAGCGCGAGCGGCCGTTCTGTGCGACAGGGCTGGGTCTCGCCGACGGCTGACCGGGCGGCCGCTCGTCGGGACCGACCGAACGTCGCCCGTCGGAGCTGACGTGCGCACGGGGTTGGTCGACGTGCTCCGTTGTCCCGCCAGTGGCGCGACTCTGTCCCTCGAGGTCATCGAGGGTGACGGTGACGACGTGCACTACGGGGTCCTCGCGGCAGAGGCCGCGGCCTACCCGATCCTGGCCGGGGTGCCCGTCCTGCTTCCGGGTCACGAGGAGTCGGTCGTACCGGGTTCGAGAAGGTCGCCGCGCAGAAGCATCCGCCGTCGCCCTGTGGCGCCAGCTCTCGCCATCACGGGTCGCCCGAGTCGCCCAGGCCCTCCAGCTGCTCCGCCCTGGCATCTCCCTCGCTCGAGGCCTCGAGAGCGTGCGACCGACGCCGACTCCTGAAGCGCGCTCACCCCGCTGCTCGATGTCGCCGGATCGGACCCGTTGGCGCTGATCCGCTTCGGCTTCGAGGGTTGGGGGGCGGCGAACCTCGAAGCCGTCGACTACTTCACCTACCGGTTCGGCACACCTCGCCACCTCGTGTCCCTGGCGGCGGCGGATGCGGCCATGGTCGGCGAGGACGACTTCGTACTCGACCTTGGGTGCGGGGCGGGCCACCTTGCGTGGAGCCTCGGACAGAGCTTCGGCGCCGACCGCACCGTCGGCCTCGATCTGTCGCTCTTCGAGCTCTGGGCGGCCCACGGGATCGCCGAGACCGTCGAGCTCGTCTGCGGCGATGCCACCGCCCTGCCGTTCCGCTCCGGATCGTTCGGCCTGGTCATCTCCTCGGACGTGCTGTCGTTCGTGGCGAACAAGTGGGGTGCCGCCACGAGGGACTGCGCCTGCTGACTCGCAGCGGGACGCTCGCCGTCACTGCGGTCAAGAGCTCTCTCCAGCACCACGTCTATGCGGGGATGCCGCTCACACCCACCGCATGGGGACAGCCTCGTGTCGCCCCTTTTCCCACTGCGTCTTCGCCGATGATCGGATCCTCGAGCGCTACTTCGCGGGCGAGGGGCTCGCGGTGGAGGACCCGGGGGTGGTGGACACGGCCAAGACCATCACCTCCTGGCGGGGGCGAGCGACATCGTCCTGCGGACAACCACTTCTCCGACGATTGGCCCCACGCTCGCGGTCCCCTGGCCGTGAACCCGTTGCTGCGCTCGCCGGCAGCACCGGCGACGACCTGCTCTACCGGCGACGGTTCCCAACGGAGCGATTCGCCGATGACAACCCTCCGCTCCGCGACTACCTGCCAGCGGCCGTCGCCCTCCCACGTCGGCTGTCACCGGCCACGAGCTGGACCGACGTCACGTCGAGCACCTCATCGCCAGCACAGCGGTCCTGGCCATGCCCGAGACGTACCGGAAGGCGAACCTCCCTCGCGTCGAGCGGGTTCCGGCGACAGGGCCCCGGGACGGCTAGCTGGCCGATGAGCACGGCGGACCCAGTGCAAGCAGGCCCGAACAGCCGCTCGGCCAGGCCGTGAGCCGGGCCCTGGGATGGAGCACCTTGGCCGAGGTCCTTGGTCGCATCGGAAACCTCATCGTCGGCATCGTGCTGGCCCGCCTCCTCACCACCGAGGACTTCGGGGTGTACGCCGTGACACTCGTCGCCGTGAACATCCTCATGGTCGTCAACGACCTGGGCGTGATCGCAGCCGTCATCCGATGGCAGGGCGACGTGCCGCGAGGCCGCTCGCACCGGAGCCACCCTGTCGATTCTCTTCAGCGTCGTCATGTTCAGTGGCGCGTGCCTCGCGGCGGGGCCGTTCGCTCGTGCCCTGGGCTCCCCGGAAGCGGCCAACCTCGTCAGGGTCGTATCGATCGTAATATTGATCGACGGGATCTCTGGCGCTCACTTCGCAGTGCTCGTCCGCACGTTCCGGAACGACCGATTGGCCGTAGCCGAGCTGACGGGTTTTCTCATCGGCACGCCCGTGACCGTGGCGCTGGCGCTGCTCAACGCGGGGCCATGGAGCATCGTGCTCGGCCACGTCGTCGGCGCATGCGCAGTCGGCTCGATGGTCATCCGGTCGACCCCGATCAGGATCCGCCCGGCCTTCGACCGACCGACGGCGCGAACGCTGGTGAGCTTCGGCGCGCCGCTACGCGGTGAGCGCCGTGGTCGCTCAGGCCGTGCTCAACGCCGACTACGTCGTGGTGGGACGCAGCCTCGGCGCCGTCGAGCTCGGCATCTACCTGCTCGCGTTCAACCTCTCGAGCTGGCCGACGAGCCTCGTCAGCACGGCCGTGGCGCACGTGTCTCGTTCGCCGGCCTCAGTCGGCTGGTCGAGGACCGCGACCGATTGGCATCGGCGTTCCCACGCTCCATCGGCGTCGCGATCTCCGTGCTCATGCCGCTCGTCATCCTCCTGGCGATCCTCGCCCCGGAGCTCATCCCGGTCGTCTACGGAACCCGATGGCAGTCGGCCGTCACACCATTGAGGTTCCTCGTCGTCCTCGGCGGGCTGCGGATCCTCATCGACCTCCTCATCGACCTAGCGATCGCGGACGGACGGCCACGCGTCGCGCTGACCGTCCGGACGGCGTGGCTCGCGGCGATCGTGCCCGCGTTGGCGATCGGAGCAGAGCTCGACGGACTCCGTGGAGTGGGAATCGCCCACGCCCTCGTCGCCGCCGGCCTCATCGTGCCATGGCTGCTGATCGATGCCCGCCGTTCGGGCATCCCCACCCTCGCACTCGCACGGCAAGCGACTCGACCGGTGGCCGGCGGGGCCGTCGCCCGTCGTGGTGATGCTGCTGCTCCTGCCATCCGTAGACGGCAACCTTGCCCGACTCCTGATCGTCGGCGGCAGCGGCGGACTTACCTACCTGGCCGTGCTCTTGCCCCGCAACCCGCTGGTCACATGGGCGGTCAAGCAAGTGCGGCCAGCGAAGGATGACGCTTGAGCGTGAATATGGACACGACCATCGTCTGCTGCATCGAATCGGGACCGCTCGAGCACCAGACGATCCGCCCTCGTCGAGAGCCTCCGACGCTGGGGGGGAGCGTTCGGAGCCAATCCGGTCATGGCGGTCGCGCCGCGAGCTGGCCCCGCGCTCCTCCGCTCAACGCACGCGACGCTCGATCGCTTCGGCGTCGAGCGCCTCAGGTTCCGAGCCCATGAGCGCTACCTGTGGCAGCACTACATGAACAAGCCGCTGGCCATCCTCGCCGTCGCAGAGCGGGTGTCGACCCCCATCCTCGCTTGGTTTGACAGCGACTGATCGTGGTGCGCCCCATGGAGCTGGTCTTGGGAGCCGACGAGGACTTCGTCGCCTCCGCGAGGGACAGAGGCATCGGATCGACCGGACCCGAGGACTCAAACGACGTCTATTGGGGTCATGTGTGTCGGGTAGCCGGGATCGACCTGGACCGTCTGCCATGGCTGCACACGCAAGAGGAGGGCGAGAAGATCCGGCTCTACTGGAACTCCGGCCTCTTTGCGTTTCGGAGGAGCTCGGGGATGGCAGAGGACTACCTGAAGATGAACCTTGAGCTCCTCGACTCGAAGGTCGGCACGGTCGCCACCAAGCTTCAGTACAACGACCAGGTGGCGCTTGGCCTGTCGATGGTCCGAACCGGGTTGCGGTGGCGACCCCTCAGCCATGCTCACAACTACGGCGTGTCCCGATGGCACCCATCCGATCCCGAAGAGCTCGCACAGGCGTGCATCGTCCACTACCACGACTCCCTGGCCAGCGACTTCTTCCCGGAGCTCGTCCTCAGGATCACGGCAAGCCATCCCGAGGTCGGAGCTTGGTTGCGTTCGATGGGGTCGTTGCCTCAGCCCGTCTCGGCCAGGCCGCGATCCGCGAGTCCTTCCGCGCCGTGCGAAGCGTCAGGCGGCACCGGTTCTACCGGCAGTGCCGGTGGCTGTGATCCGATCTGCTGCTCACCCGGACGCTGGCACCAGGGCGCCGAAACGTGGATACCGATCGCGCCCGCCATCTCCTCCGCTCGGATCGACCAGCCGTGGCGGCTCGCCAGCGCTCGGCGAGCAGAGACGACGGCTTGTGAACGGGGGATGCGCAGCG
Source organism: uncultured Microthrixaceae bacterium (assembly GCA_963846555.1). GTDB lineage: Bacteria > Actinomycetota > Acidimicrobiia > Acidimicrobiales > VFJN01 > VFJN01. Next base: position 1,320,724 of record CAWJWI010000004.1, on the reverse strand, counting down.
CCCGATCGACTGCGTCCGCGAAGTCCGACGGCTTGTTGGCCACCTCGATGAGGTCGGTGGCTAGCCACCGGACGGCGGGAAGGTCGGTGGACACGGCAGCTCGGCCCACCGCCAAGTACTCGAGGACCTTCAACGGGAAGCTCCCCCGGTTGAAGGCGGTGTCACCGTAGGGCAGGAGCCCGACATCGATGGCTCGCAGATACGACGGCAGGGAGCGGAACGGCTTGGAGCCCACCCAGCGGACGTTCGGTCGGGACAGCAGCGACTCGAGTCGGCCGACGTCGAACGACGGGGACGCCGGCCCCACCAGCAGGAGGGATCGCCCTCGGGCCGCTACCGCCTCCAGCAGAGACATGTCGATCCGATCGGTGAGGTGCCCAACGAAGCCCACGACCGGGGCCGGCGGTCAACGTCCTCGGCGACGGGCGCTTCATCCGTCGTCTCGAAGAGCTCGTCGTCACATCCGTTCGGTACGACACCGGATCGAAGCCCTTGGCCACGTACCGCTCCACGAGGCCTGGTGAGCAGGCGACGATCGTGTCCACGGAGCGAAGCTGACGAGCCTCGTGCCGGACCAAGGCGCTACGGGAGACTCTGATGAGGTCCGCACCCGCCACGAAGTCATCGGTGCTGTAGAAGACGCGCCGGTGTTCTCCGCACACGCCGAACACTGGAGCGAAGGAGGCCGCCACGACCGCGTGCACCTCTGGATCTCCGAGCTTGCGTACGGCCTGACGCATCGCCCACCGAGTGGACCGATCGGTCAAGGGCGCAGGATGCCCCGACGACCGCCTGCGGGTGGCCCGATCGGTGTCGTTCGGGCCAGACCCGGTGCCAGCAATTGCACCCGCGGATGCGCAACCTCCGCCATCTTCCCGCCTCGTCGCCGCTGCTCGAGCAATGACATCGGCGGGTCGACGTACAGGACCGGGGCGTAGCGTGCGAGACGCTCAGCCATGTGCTGGTCGGGAAACCGGTTGCCGTCCCACGCCGTTGCGGCGCAGAAGACGACCAGGCCCGACCAGCTCCCCTCGAGGAGCGGCGGCGGCGGCTTCAGGTCCTGAGGATCGGCCCTCCGGGCTCACTCGGCCCGCCTCCGAGCATCGAGGCGGAGAACGAATGCTCAGAGACAGGCCAGCGATCATCGATCGTCTGCTGGAACCCGCACGATCTCTGAGCCGGGAGGCTGAGGGGGCGCGGGCGACGGGGTGCCTCTGGAGCCAGTTTCGACTGGATCGTCCCCGCCCGACATCTCGTGCTGTGCGTGTCGCTGGCGCCCCTGAGCGATGGCATCGGCGAGGAAGGCGAGGCTTGCCGATGCCGCAACGCCGAGCGCAACGACTGCGAGAAATGCTCGGATCCGTCCCCCGATCAGCTCGTTGGCGTCTGCGGGCTGGGTTATCACGATCGACCGGACGCGGGACTCGGGCGGCGCACCCGCAGCGGCCTGCCGATCGTCCAGCTCCTCGTTCAGGCGGGCGAGGACGAGGTCCACAGTGGCGAGGGCAACGCTCGCCTCCCGATGAGTCGCCACGACGACGAAGACTGGGTCCCGTCGGATGCCTGACCGACCTGGAAGTCGCGGGTGGCGCCCTCGGCCACCAGAGATTCTCGGATGCGCACATCGTCCATGATCTGGGACGCAACCTTCGTCAGGACTCGGTGGAGCTGTCCAACCTGGTGTAGGGGTTCTGAGCGGAGCCAGCTTCGGAGCCGGCAGGCACCACCCGCGGCCGCCCCCACCAGCAGCGCACTCCCGTGGGCCTGGTAGGTCGGCGCAATCGACAGCGCCACGCCGTAGGCCAGCGCCACGCTGATCATCAGAGCGGACAGCACGATGTGCCAACGCCTGAGCATGACCCGGATCGCCGAGAAGAAGTCCATCTCTACGAGCCTGCCTTCGCCTTCCGCTACGTGGCACTCACACGCTCAAGCCGAAGGTCAGGTTAGCAGTCACCCCCGCCCAGATCGGGTCCGATGCGTCTCCTGCGCAGGGCGAGCTTCGCCTCGCCGCCGATGTGGCGCCAGTGCGGTAGAGCCCAGCGCCGGAGCACCACCGCCGTGGCCCACGCCCGCGGCGGTCGGCAACGGGGACTCGCCGACTACTACGCGACCAGCCGCACCACCCTGGCGTTGGGCATCACGTAGCGCTGATCCCGCAGCGCAGGGTCGTACCAGGCGAGATGATCGTTGAACAAGGGGTTGGCGATCGCCGAGCGCCGGTCGTGGTACCGCCGCCAGGAAGAGCCGCTCGGGCACCTGATCGAACTGACCTCGCAGCGCCAGCTCGGCCAGGAGCACGACGTCTGCAAGCACGAAGGATCCGATCCCTCGAGTTCGTCGCAGGACCTCGGTCCGCATGACGCCGAACACCGGATGCCACTCCGTCCGATGCGACAGCAGCTGCGAGAGACGCACGACCGGGTCGTGGGAGCGGAGCTCCAGGTCCTGATCATCGAGCGGGCCGATCTCGTGTGTCAGCTCGTCGATCAAGGTGGTCTGCGGGAAGCTCAGCACCAGATCCGGGTCGGCTTCGAGCGCCTCGACGCAGCGCCGGACGAACGTGGGCTGGCACAGGTCATCGTCGGCGGCCCACTTGAAGTAGCGGCCGCGGGCGAGGGCCAGAACGTGTTGTAGTTCCACGCCGCCCCCCGATTGACATCCACCCGCTGGTAGCGAACTCGCGGATCGCTCCCTTGTGCGTCGCGGCAGATCGACTCGGTGGCGTCGGATGACCCGTTGTCGGAGATGATCAGCTCGAGGTCCTCCAGGTCCTGACCGACCAGCGAGGTGATCGTCGAGCCCAGGTATCTGGAGCCGTTGAAGGTGGGGAGACCGATCGTGACGAGGGGACGATCCATCAGGTCGCACCCGTGGGTTTGGCAGCCCGTCCGGAGGCACCATCGCGGTCGGGGGCTTGGAGCCGCCACAGGGCGCCACCGCAGCCGATCAACAGGCCCGTCAGACCGGCCACCATCACGAACCCCAGCAGGTCGAATGTTCCTGCCGCAACCATCGCCGCGAGCACCGCCCCCGCGAGGGCCTGGCTGAGTGAGCGTGTCTGCCTCCGGCACCACGTCGAGCACCACACGCCGTCCCGAAGCCGACGGCGAAGAACACGACCAGGAGCACAAGTCCGACGATGCCGGTCTCGACAAGTGAGCCGAGGTACTGGTTGTCGAGCAACAGATACCGGTCCGGGAGGAGCGTGCCGTACCCACGACCGAACACGGGAGCTTCGGACGGAGGCGGCCGACGACGGTGTAGTCCTGCGTTCGACCGGACACGCTGTCGTCGTTGCCGAGGTTGGTGAAGAGAGACCGGATCGTGCCCAGGAGGCCGGGGACCGCGAACCGCATCGCCACGGCCAGAACCACCGCGGCGACTGCCGATCTGAGTCGAAGCCGGGGCGGCCAGGTCACCCACATCGCGGCAAACGTGACGGCGAGAGCCAGTGTTCCAGATCGCGACACCGACATCGGGATGGCCGACCGCGATCAGCAGGACAGGGATCCAAGCGCTTCGTCGTGCGGTACGGGCGTGCAAGGCGTAGTGGAGGGCAAGCGGGAAGACCAGGACGCGAGGACGACCCCGAACTCGATGGGATGTCCAGAAGTACCTGCGACGCGACGGATCTCGCTGCGGACCTGGACCTGTTGGAACTCGGAGTGCTCGCTCAGGAACGGCAGGCGGAACACGGAGCTGACGTCCGTGCCCGCAAACTGCAGGACCCCTATGCCTGCGAGAACCGAGCCTGCGCCGACGACCCGGCGAAGGAGCGTGTCGAGCCGCGCCTTGTCCGAGATGCCGTCCGCGGCCAGCACCAGCACGCCCAGCAGGCCGGCCGGCGAGCACGCCGCGGTCGGCGGCTCGAGACTCGATGCCGTCGATCGGCCACACGAACGCCGCCGCGTAGCTCGCTACAGCTGCTCCGCCGAGGAGCGCCGCCGTCAACCTCACGGGTTGGAACCCACGGGCGACTCCGCTGTCGGGCAGAAGCCGGTCGTGGAGCCACCACCACGCACAGCCGAGTCCGAGCAGGAGTGCCGGGCGCCCGGCGCTACCCAGCGGACCCACGACGAGGTTGGCAGGGATCACGAACAGGAGCACCACGAAGATGGTCAGGACCGTCACGGCGTCTCTCGGGCAACGCTGCGCAAGCACCCCCGCAGTGGGCACGAGCATGAGGGGAACTGCGTAGACCGGGCGGGCGAGAAGCCCAGGGAGAGGATCGTCAGGCTCGCGACGACGAGCACCGGTCGCATAGCTGGTTGCCAGCCGCGCCGCTGAGGTTCGCTGACCTTCCCCGGCCCGGCCCGTCGTGCCGCCACCCGCCGGATCGGGCTCAAGTACCGTCACGTTAGAGCACCCAGGACGATCGTTCCGGGGAGCCCCAGCGCCTCGAGGCTGCTCCAGCCCTAGGCTTGGTACTTCGAAGTACGACCGGGTGCACAGCCACTGATGGGAACCTCACACTTGCGTGTTCTCGGCACGACCTGGGGCGATCCGTCGTCGTTCCACACCTACAGCGGCGTGCCGGGCCACTTTCCGAGAGCTGGATAGATCGCAGGTGCTCGTCCACCGCACGAAGCCGAACATCAGCTCGCCCGGGCGACGCATTCCGAGGCGCCCTCGACCTTCGACGAACTATCGAGGGCGCGCGCCGACCTCGGCGACCGCGGTGTGGCGGTATCTGCCCGAGAGCATCGAGCTCCTTACGAAGCGGTTCTCCAGGACGCAATCCAGGATGCCCCCTCACGACGTCACGCTTCAGTTCGGCGTCGCCGGCATCCCGGACGGCCCGCTCGTCGCCCACGTCGAGATCCCGTCGCGCTGGCGACGGACCTCCCGATCTTCGCCCAGTCTTACGGGTTCGATCACCTCGACGACCGAACGGTGGCCCGGGCCATCGACGGTGAGCGCCAGTTCCTGGCGGCCTGCGACGCAGTGTGGACGAACTCGACCTGGACAGCGACGGCGATCGAGGCGCAGGGAGTCCCACGCTCGGAGATCGTCGTACAGCCACCGGCATGCGGTGTCGACGATCCGGGCCCGATCGAGCGTGACTGGTCGGCAGCTGCGGCTGCTGTTCATCGGCAAGGACTGGGGCCGGAAGGGGGGGCCCATGCTGCTCGAGGCGTTCGAAAAGGTCCGGGACCGACGTCCTGCGGCGACACTCACGATCGTCGGCTGTAGCCCTGACGTGGCCCAACACGGGGTCCGTGTCCTCGGGTTCCTCGACAAGGACAAGCCGGGCGAGGCTGCTCTGCTCCGCGACGCCCTGCTCGACTCCACCCTGTTCGCCATGCCATCGCAGTGGGAGAGCCTCGGCATCGTCTACGCCGAGGCGGCAATGTTCGGACTTCCAGTCGTGATGTTGGCGGGCCAGGGTCGGGAGGACATGTTCCCGGCGTCGATGGCGTCGGTTCTGCAGAACGCCACGGCCCAGTCGCTGGCCCACGAGCTGCTGGCGCTGGCCGAGGACCCCGAGCGCATGCCGGCCATGGGCGCAGCCGGGCGCCAGCTCGTGCTGGAGCGACACACCTGGCCGCAGACCGCCGCCGCTCTCACCCGAGCTATCGAGCAGGTCGTCGACCGCCTCGCGTGAACCCGTGCAGCATGCTGCCGGTGTCGTCCCCCGACTCGCGGTTCACGACGATGCCGACTCTGGCGATCCGGGCCGTGGCGCCCCCGGATAGACGTCCGTGAGCGCGCGGGTGAGGGCCGGTGTGACCGTTCACATCGGCCTGGAAGCGTTGGCCGTCGAACGCGACCCGCAGCGGCAGCGGTGCCCGAAATCGACGCCGCGCACCAACGTCGACCGGCGTCGTACATGGCTCCTTGCCTCCCAGGTGGTAGAAGGTCGAGACCGACGCGCCGTCGAACGCATCGTCCACGAACAGGTTGGCCACGAGGTCGTTGTCGGTGTCCTGCCAGAACACCGGCCCGCACCGACCGTCGTGGCCCTCGCCGCGGGTCGTTCCCGGCATGGTCATGTCGAGGCACAGGTCGGCGTGCGTCCGGGTCGTCCCAAGGCACGGTGAGATGGTCCGCCCGGGGTTGGGGTGGGCACGATCGGCACGCACGGTGCCTCGCCGTTTCCTCGAGGAGCTCGATGCATCCCGTCCCCTCGTCGCGGGTCCACGGTCGACCGTCCCGAGGGATGCTTAACCCCTGGAGGTCGTCGCGCGACGAGGAGCCGCCTGCTCCACCCATGGCGGCACACGAAGGGCGCCGGCTCCCATGGCGCTCCGCCGTCAAGGGACTCGTGGATCGCCACCTCGCTGAGGGTGGGGCCTCGAGGTCACGGACCACGACGCCCCGTGGAGCGTCACGTGGCACGGGCCCGGGCCGGGGATCCGGCAGGTCGCCGACCCTGGCCCAGGTCCCGCCCGACCAAGCGACCGTCTCGTGCCCAGCGTCGTTCCGTCGTCGAGCACCGCCACCGCGTGCGCCCTTCGCAGGCGCAGCCTGCTGGTCCTGTCCGGAACAGGGGCGGGCCAGCTTGCCCCTCCTCCTCGACCACCACCCATCTGCTGGCCGTCGAAGCGCAACACCAGGCCGTGCCGCCATGCGATCCCGAGGGCACCGCCTGAGCGGTCGGCCTCGACCAGGAGGTGGAGGAGGCCGAACGGGGCCCCCGTTTCGATCGTTCCCTCCCCGTCTGCAGCCCTGGCCCCAGCCTCGCCCGCCGCCAGAGGGAGCGGCAACCGAGTGGCGCTGGTCCGAACGCTGGCCAGTCTCGGCCTCACGGTCGACCACCGATGTGGAGCCGGCGCCTTGCCGCCGCATGGGCGGTGCCCGACCAGGTCCCCCACGTGGGCGACGGAGGCGACCCCGCACGCCGTACACGCGGAAAACAACCCGATATCCCACCTCACCCAGGATGCGCTGCTGCACCCCGGCGAAGAGGGTCCTTCGGGGCCGCCGACATCGATGCGACAGGTTGCATCATGGGGTACGCACCGGTGGCCCCTGGGATCGACGAAACGTAGGTAAACCGGCCCCGTGCTCGTGGAGCACTACCACGAACACGAACGGGACGTTCAAGGTCCCCGTGGCCACGCACGTGGGCTACAGACGTGGGCAATCCACAGTCCCCCGTTGTCGGCGGTGGCGGCGTGCATCACGAAGCTGTGGGCGCGACGGAGCGGGTCGGTCGGCACCTCATCGGGGACGAACCCGACCGCTGAAAATTCCCGTAGGCGCGTTCCCGCGGAACCGCCCTCCGCCCTCCAGAGGACGCCTTGCACCATGGCCCGACGGGACTCCGGGTCGTGGAAGGTCTGGAAGGAGTTGTGGCCATTCAGGACGTGCACGGCCAGGCCGGGTTCGCAAAAAAACATCAAGTAGGCGATCAACTGACGTCCCCACCCGATTGCTCCAGCGGCTGCATCCGCAAGGCACCGTTGTCGATCGTGATGAGCCCTTCAACGTCGACGCCGTGCCGCACCGCGCCGTCGGAACCGGTGGTGCCAATGACGGTCCCCGGCCCTCGGTTGTCCTCGAACCGGTCGTGGCAACCGCACGGCACCGGTGAAACCGCCCACCGGCCGCGACAGCCTCGAGCAGTCCATCGTGGGCGGGCCGACGATGCGGAAAACCTGCCAGTCACTCAGATGTCCGTAGGATTCGAGCCCATCGATGTTCGCACCCCGTGGCCCCAGCGTGCCAGCCACCTCGGACCGCTTGGCGTCCCCTGATCCGATCGTCTCGACCGTCCACCTCGCACACCAGCACGGGCCGGTGTAGTGATCTCCATGTGGCGCCCACCCAGCTCTATGACCTCCACCCCACTCGACGACGGTCTGGGCCGGGGATCTGGCCACTGGCGATCAGGTCGTCGATGGACACGGCGCACCTGAATTTGGCCGGCGGGTCAGGCGGTAGACTGGTGGACGTGTACGCGGCCCCGCCGAGGGCGCTTTGCCGAGCAGGAGCGTGGTCGTCCCAGCCTCGCCCGAAGCCGCTGCCTCGATGACCGACACGTTCTCGAAGGCTGTTGCGGCGGACGTTGGCGTCGATGCGGTGCGCGTTGGTCGGAACCGCTCGATGGCGTACACGCCGTCGCCGCCCACCAGCGAGCGGCGACGAGCGAGAAGAACCCCACGTTCGCCCCCACGTCGAGGAACACGTCACCACGTCCCAGTGCATCGACGAGTGCCACCTGGACGGGCAGCTCGTTGGTGCCCAGCGAGTAGTCGGCGCTGGCCGCCGCCCCACCGATGCGCAGCCCGAGGCCCGGCCCGGCGGAGATGCGTCGAGTCCTCTTCGAGAGGATGGATGCAGCCCGTCCCAGCAGCTTGGCCCTCGTACGAGTGGCGCACAGGTGGCTGTCGCGGATCCTGATCACAGATCGCTCGCTCCGTCGCTGTCGCTGGCTAGCGAGACATGAACCACGGGCGATCCTCTTCCTCGATGGCGTCGGGCACGTAAGGCGCAACGCTCGTGGCCCCCACCAGGTGCTCATGCCTGAGGCCGACCACCAGATCCCGCCAGGACTGCGGCGACTCGGTCACGATCAGCACCAGGCCGTCGTCGCCGATCTCGCTGAGGTCTCGGGCGATCACCACGCGAGCGTCCTCATCGCCGTCGTCGATCAGGAGCAGAGGGCGCTGATCACCGGGCGCCGCAGCCCTCGCCGTGGAGCGAAGCTTCTCCATCGTGAGACCGCCGAGCGCCGCAGCCAGGACCTCCCCTTCCAGGTTGCGCTGCTCGGCGCCGCTCCGCGTCCAGGAGAAGCCGCTGCGCCTCCGGGCGGAGAGCGACGAGAGACCGAAGGCGGTCGGCCTCGGCCACCACATCAGATCCCCCGGCGAGACCGATCGCGGGCGAGGGCTGCTCGCAGCTGCTCGCAGAGGTCCCGGGCCCGTCCCGCCAAGTCGACGGACTCAGCTTGCCTCACAGAATCGTGCTCCAGTCGGTCGAGCTCCGCCACAAGGTCGCCGAGGCCCAGCACCTCGTTCGTCCCCAGCGCCGCCCGCCACTCGAGCTGGACTTCGAGAAGCGCCCGTTCGGCTTCCAGCACCCCGCGGTGCGCATCGTGTAGCCGCTGCCTACTCGCCTCGGCCTCGGCGAGATGGTCGAGCGTGGACATCTCCCCGCGTATCCTCGCCGCTTCGACGCCGTCCGTGCGCACCCGCCTGAGCAACGTGCCGACGCCGGAGCAGCTCCGCCGCGGGCGGTAGGACAGAGATCGCGAGCAGTACCCCCACGACAGGGGAGAGGGAGTAGCGAAGGCTGACGAACCCGATGGGCAGCAGGAGGGCCACGAGGAGGGCTGCCTGCACGAGGAGCTGCCGACCGGCTCTGCGAACGTTCCCGCTCCCGCCCGTTCGACCTGCTCGATCTCGAGGGCGGCGGCTTGCTTCGCCTCCTCAGGGTCTGCGTGCTTCACCGCAACCCGTTCCGCCGCCTGCAGCCCTCCTCGGGCTCGATGGACCGCCGTGGAGACCTCCGCCATGGCCACGGTCGCCTGACGCAGCGCATCCATCGTCGCCGCGGACTCCACCCCGGTGCTATCGGCGTGGTCGCATCGGCCGCTCCCGCCACGCGTGCGCCCTCCGGTGCCCGAGGCGCGGACCAGAGCATCCCGGCACTGCTCGGCCAACGCATCGATCTCCTGGACCCGTTCAGCTGCGTCCGCCCGAAGCTTGAGAGCGTCGAGCAGGTCCGGCCGCCGCTGGGCGAGTGCCGCATCAGCGCTCAGGTCGAAGCCCCTCAGCTTGGCTGACATCCCTTCCGCTCGCGGCGAACTGCTGCCTGAAGCCGTCGACGTCGGGCCTGCTTCACGCGTCCCGAGACGGACTTCCTCGCTGAGCTCAGCGCGAGGACGAGCTCCGCATCGAGCTTTTGGGCCAGGGCCTCACCCGCCGCCAGAGCAGCTGAGGCTCCAATGACGTGGACCCCGTCGGACCAACGGCTCCCGTCGGTGCTCACCCCTGCACCGCCAGAACATCGGCCTTGACGCCCATCTGGTCGGCCCTCCCCCGTACCTCGTCGAGGTAGAGCGGGTTCATCACCAGGATCGTGTCCACTCGATCCGCCAGCGTGTCCGGTGGCTCGACCTGATGGCCGGTGCCGGGAAGGAAGCGGCCCCACTTGCGCGGATCGACGTCGACAACCGCAGCCGCATTCGTAGCAACCGTGTTGACGAACATCACGCCCTTCGATCCTGCACCCAGACGGCCACGCGCCGTCCGGCAGATGCTTGGGCATCGATGAAGCGATGCCACTGCGTGATGGTGGAGTGGTACGCCGCGCCGAAGGTCTCGGCAAGATCCGTGACGACACGCCCGCCCGCGGTCTGACGTGGGCGAGCCCAAGGGCGGAACCTCCCCTGCGGCAATGGCCTCGGCCCACAAGAACTGGCCGCCGAAGCTGGTCCCCATCTCCACCACTCTCCAGCCCGCGGCGGCCAGCGCGACGTCTAGGCCGGGAGCGGTGAAGTAGCCGACGTGCTCGTAGATGAGGTCCCAGATCGACGGAGACCCCAGCATGTGCGTGCCGTCGGGGACCTCCACGTACAGCGCACATCCCTCCCCGGCGGCTCGGTCCCGTGCGGCGGCGAGCAGGCCTACCGGGTCTGCCACGTGTTCGAGCACGTGGCGGCAGACGATCAGATCCGCGGCCAGGTCCTGGGGTAGGGCTTCCAGGGTGTCGGCCAGGAACAAGAGCGACGCGGAGCCAGCGGTCGAGGCGGTGTCCACCGCGAGACTGGGATCCAGGCCGACCCCACGTTGGAAGCCCCCGGCCGCCACCAGCGCGAGGAAGTCTCCGCTCCCCGAACCGATCTCGAGCACGGTGGCACCCGGTGCCGCGTACCTAGAGGCCAAGCGCTCGGCCAGCTCCTCCGCCATCATCTGGAAGCGGGGAGAGAAGTGAAGAGAGTTCTCGTAGTCGGTGCTGTACGGCGCCTTCTTCTCGTCGAAGGCCTCGTTGAAGAGCATCCCGCAGGAGCAGACGACCAGATCGATGGAACCTCGGGGAGCTCGCCTGGCCTCCTCGGCCGTCGCCGCAAACGTGTTGGCCAGGGCGGGCACGTCATCCACCGTCAGAACCGGCGATGTGACGCCGTGACACAGCGGGCACGGCACTGCCTGCGGGCCGCTGGGGCTGCCCATCAGCGCTCGAGACCGTGCGCTCATGGTTGGATTCTCCGGTGCGCTCCGTCAAGGACAACGCAAGATCTGCGGTTCGACGGCTCGAAGAGGCGGGCCGCGCTCGTTGGCGCTCCCGTGTGCTGGCCGAGGGTCGCGACGTGACCGAACGTTCCGAGGGAGCGCGAGCGCTGGTCGTGGCACCCCATCCAGATGACGAGACGATCGGCTGCGGAGCCACCATCGCCCGGAAGCGGGCGGCGGGCACGCCCGTGCGGGTGCTCGTCGTGGCCGATGGCTCGAGCTCGCACCGGTCGAGCATCCTTGCGCCAGACGAGCTCCGCCGAATCCGAGCGGCCGAGGTCACGAGCGCCTGTCAGGAGCTCGGGCTCGATCCGGACGAGCTGGTTCTCCTGGGGAACCCAGATGACAGTCTCACCGGACGGATCGACGAGCTCGCTGCGTTGATCGCGACAGAGATCGACCGCTTCCAGCCCGACGAGGTGCTGGTGGCGTCCGGGATGGACTGGCACCCCGACCATCGGGCGTGCAGCGCGGCGGTGCGAAGAGCGGTTGCCGGCGGGTCCGGAGAGCCGAGCCGTGTCCTCGAGTACCCGGTGTGGTTCTGGATGCACGGCCCATGGAGGGCCGATGAGGGTGGGCCGTGGGCCGCTCGCCGGGCTCTCTCGTTCGCTGTCCGGCCTCTTGGCGACCCTGCGCCGTCCCACCACGGAGCTCGTGGCGACGCGCGGTCACCCTCGCGGCCAAGGCGCGAGCTCTCCGATCGCATCGATCGCAGCTCTCGAACCTGACCGGCGAGGCGGAGTGGCCCGTCCTCGACGAGCGCTTCGTGGCGTCCTTCCTGATGACCCATGAGGTCTCGTTCCCGTTCTACGGGACACGCGGCGGACGGCGGTACGGCCCCGAACAGCATCACGGCTGAACACCCGTTGCGACGCGGGCACCGGCGATGCAGGTGGCATGCCACACCTCGAGGCCGAGCAACGTCCAGATCCTGATCGCCTCGTCGCCGCGACCCGTGTCGTGACGTTCGAGCACCGAACGCACCGCCGAGCGGTCGAGCACGGAGGTGACGAACGATGTCGGAGCGAGGAGCCGGTCCCATGCCATCTCGCGAAGCTGGCCGCGAAACCACCTGTCGAGCGGCACGGGAAAGCCGGATTTGGGTCTATCCACGATCCCAGCAGGAAGGAGCGGTCGGGCCACCTCCTTCAGCACCCACTTGCCGGTGCCTCGCCGCACCTTGACCCGCGACGAGAGCCGAAACGCCAGCTCCACCAGCCGGTGGTCGAGGAATGGCGGGCGCAGCTCGACCGAGGCCGCCATGGTCATGCGGTCACCCCGCTCGAGCAGGTTGTCGGCCAGCCACGGGCCGGTGTCTGCTGCGAGCATCCTCCGGAGGGGATCGCCGCCGGGTGGGGCTGAGACCGGGTCACGCGGCGCCGGGCCGAGCAGCGTCCGCCGCTCGTCGACAGTGAAAGGCGCGAACCAGCCTTCGAAGCGCTCCTCCTCGGAGAGGCCGGACATGGCTCGAGCGGCCACCGCCAGGCGACGCGACGTAGCGGTGGAAGGCAGCCGCTGGGCGCCGAGAAGCCCGAGCCGTCGCAGCGGCCGGGGCGCCCACCCGGCGGCCGCAGTGGCGCGGGCGAAGCGGTGCTTCGGATATCCCCCAAAGATCTCATCGCTGCCCTCCCCCGAGAGCACGACCTTCACCCGCTTGCCGGCCGCCTCCGCGAGCTCGTGCACAGCAAGGTCAGCCGGCTCTGACAGCGGTGCGTCGCGGTGCCACGTGAGGCGCTCCCATGACGCGGTGAAGTCCTGAGGGCCGACGAGCACCTCCGTGTGGTCTGTGTTGAGGTGCTCGCTGACAGCTCGTGCGTGCGGCAGCTCGTCGAACCGCGGGTCTCCGAACCCAACAGAGAAGGTGGGCACCCCAGGGCCGGCCCGCCGGGCCACCAGCGCGGTGATGAGGCTGCTGTCGAGGCCGCCGCTCAGGTAGGTGCCGACAGGGACGTCCGCCACCAGGTCGGCGTCGACGGCATCGACCAGGGCGGATCCGACGCTGGAGACGACGCTGTCATCCGATCGATGCTCGACCTCAGCGGCATCCGGAAGTGACCAGTACCGCCGGATGGTCATCTGCCCGTTCGGATCGATGCGGGCGACGTGACCCGGCAGCAGCTTCTCGACGCCGTGGTAGAGGGTCCGGGGGGCGGGCACCGCCCGCCGGGCGAGGTAGGCATCGAGCGCGCCCTCGTCGACCCTTGGACCCCCTGGCATCATGCTCAGCAACGCCTTCGCCTCCGAAGCGAAGGCGATGAAGGAATCGGTGCGCAAGAGGTAGAGCGGAAGTATCCCGAGCCGATCCCGCACCAGCCAGGTCACGCCGTCGGCAGCATCGTGCAGCGCATAGGCGAACTGTCCACGCAGCTCCTCCACACCCACTGGCCCCCGGCGGCGGTGCAGGGCCAGCAACACCTCGGTGTCACCGTCGGTCCGGAACGGGTAGCTCAGGGTCGGCGCAGCTCTCGATAGTTGACGATCTCGCCGTTGAAGCACACGTGCACGAGCCCGTCATTGGACGCGAGAGGCTGCGGCGGTCCGGTCGGGTCGATGATGGCGAGGCGCCGGTGCGCCATTCCCACCCCTCCAGCCGCCCAGCTTCCCCTCCCGTCCGGTCCCCGGTGCTGCAGCAGGTCAGCCATGGCGTTCAGGGGGCGCAGGTCCACCGCCTGCCCGTCGAAGCGGTGGACCCCTACGAAGCCGCACATGTTGCCTCGACCTCGGGCGCTCGGTCGTCGACCAGTTGCAGCAGCCGGGCGGCCCGACTCGCCCAGCTGGCATCGGCCACCGACGCCCTCCTGGTCGCTGGAGTTCCCACCCCACCGTCGGCGAGCGTCTGGCGGACCAGAGCCAGGAAGTCGTCGCCGGATCGAGCGACGCGCACGAGGGCCGCGTAGCGCTCGACCTCCGGAAAGGGCGTGGACACCACGGGGAGCCCGAGGGCCAGGTACTCCTTGAGCTTGATCGGGTTGCAGTGGGTGATCCAGTCGTTGTCAACCCATGGCATCAACGCCACGTCGAACCCGGACCCGTACTGCGGCACCGTCGCCGGCAGGCATGCGCCAAGCCAGTGGACGTTCGGAAGGCGGGTGAGATCCCCCAAGTCGCAGCTCGACGGTCCGACGAGGACCAGCTGTGCGTCGGGCAGCTCGACGGCCAGCCGTTCGAGGAGCAGAAGGTCCACCGTGTAGTCGTCGATGGCGCCGAAGAACCCCAGCCGTGGGCGGGCGATGCCCGCCATGTCATCGGGCTCGAGGAGCTCCTCCGCCAAGCGGAACAGCTCCAGGTCGACGCCGTGATCAAGGAACACTGGCGACCGCGTGAGGTTCCGCTCCCGATCCAGCAGCGCATGGCTGGCGTAGACAGCTACATCGGCGTGGGCGAGGAGGTCCCGCTCGAGCGACGCCACCCACTCGCCATCAGCCTCCGCAAAGGCGGAGTAGCGGTCGGAGCGGTTAGCCACGAGAACGCTCCGATCGAGTTGCCGGGCAACCTCCCACGCCGTCGGCAGGGTCACGATCATGGCGGGATGCCGGAGGCCGACCCGGTCGGCCGCTCGTTGCACCTGCCACCGAACGAACCTGTTGCTGGCATCCCGGAGACGCCCTGAGCGGTACACGGGCAAGAACAGCGGGGTGAGGACCGCAAAGGCCGGCACGTTCGGAAGAGGGTGCCGCAGACCCTTTGACACACTTGCCAGCTTCCGAGCGATGCGGCCGAGCGGCGCCGTGGAGCGACCTGGGACGGGCATCCTCATCCCGAGGCTGTTGACCAGGAGCACCCGACGTCCCGTGGATGCGGCGTTGATCAAGAGCTGGAAATCAGAGTGAGCTCGGTTGAAGTACCACCAGTCCTGGGCCGAGAAGCAGATCACTCCCCCGTCCTCACCGGCAGGTGGCTCCACGGAGCCAGGACCGGGCGCCTCCCTACGGATGACTGAACGAAGTGCAGCGCGGCTGGTCGAACGGCCGGCGAGAGCTCGGAGCGCTTCCCCCGTGAGAACGGCTGCAGCGTAGGCCGAGGAGTGGATCCGGCCGTGCCGGCGGCGGTGGAGGCGGAGCTTGTTTCGGACCACCAGCGACCACAGTGCCGGGTCGATCGCTGAGGCGCCACCGAGGTGCACGGCGCTGGCCAGCGGCTCGTACTGGACCGAGAAGCCAGCGTCGTGTGCCCGTAGGGCATAGTCGACCTCCTCGGAGTACAGGAACCACGACTCGTCCCAGGGACCCACCGCTGCGAGGCACTGTCGCGAGATCAGCATCGCCGCTCCGGTCGCCCACTCGACCCGGCCTGGGTGCAGGTAGGCCTCGGGTTGGCTGATCACCTCCCCCAGGAGCGAGAAGCGACCGGCTCGCTGCGCCGAAGATCGCTTCCCCTACCGCCCGCAGAACAGTTGGCTCGCGCCGGAGCGAGCGATGCACCTCACCTGCGAGGTTCACCAGGCGAGGCACGGCGATGCCAGTCCCATGAGTTGCCAGGGCGGACAGCAGCGGGCCGATCGAGCCAGGGACGAGGCGGACGTCCGGGTTGAGCACCAGCACCGCGTCCGAGGGGGAGACTCGGTCCATGCCGACGCCGACGTTGATCGCGGCGGCGTATCCACGATTGGCGTCGAGGGCGGCGATCCGCGCGGTCGGGTGCGACGGTGCGAACGACTCCGAGGGTGTCGTCCGTGGACGCGTTGTCAACCACCACGATCCTCGGCACCGCCGACCCAGCGCAGGCTGGGGGAACCGACCGAAGGCAATCAGCGATCACGTCGGCGCTCTGATACGCGACGACGACGACCGTTATGCGTGGGAGCTCCGCCCTAGGGCTGAGCGTCGCACGACCCGACTCATCGAGCAGGCTCACCCGTCCTCGTTCTCGTACGAGTCACCGAGGGTGTACCCGACGCTCGGGTGACCGCACCGGCCCGCTGGGCACGACCTCCGTCGGTGGCACTCCCTCACGGCACCCCCCGTGGCAGGCGCCCCTCGAGCACCGCCGCGTAGACGGACTCGAAGCTGCGAGTCAACCGCTTCGGCCCTGAAGCGCCGGCGGACCTCTCTGCGTCCGGCGGACCCCATGGACGCACGTCGCTCTGGCGACCCGAGCAAGGAGTCCAGCGCATCCACGAGAGCATCGACGTCGCCAAGCGGGACGAGGTCAGCCGTCACCCCTTGCTCTGCGAACTCGCCGAGGGCGGGCAAGCCGAATGCCACCACCGGGAGCGAGGCCGCCATGGCCTCGAGCACGACCAGCCCGAAGCCCTCGCTCTCTGACGTGCACACGAAGACGTCCCCTGCCACGAGGAGGTCAGGAACGTCGTGGCGACTGCCGGTGAAGATCACGGCCGGGCCTATGTCGAGGTCTGTGGCCATCCGTTCCAGCCCACTGCTCGCCGATCGCCGTCGCCTACCACGACAAGCACGACATCCGGGTTCCGGACGTGCACGCGCGACGAAGGCGCGGAGCAGCTGGTCGTGGCCTTTCCCGTTCACCAGGCGGGAGACGTTGACGAGCACCCGAGCCGACGAGAGATGCCGAGGTCGTCACGAACCCTCGCCCCGCTGCCATCATCGAGCGCAGCGTCGTACCGATCGATGGGGATCGCCTGGTCGAGGACAGTGATCGGTGCATCGACGCGGCCCAGGAAGACGTCTCGCACCCTCGACGACGAGGCGATGTAGTGCCGGACGACCGAGCGCTCGATGGCGTTGCGAACGGTGGCCGCACGCCGGGCCCGCAATCGCCGCAGGAGCGAGGGAACGAGAGGGGCCTTGGGAGCGAGGTGGTCCCACTCCGCGTGAAGGTGCCCGACAACAGGGACATGGGCGACCCACGCGGCGGCCTGCCGCGTACTTTCGATCGAGGTCGCTGTGGACGTGGACGAGGTCGATTCCGCTCACCCGCAACAGACGGATCAGCGGGTCACGGTTCGGGCCCCCGCACCTGAGCGGTGACGGAGGTCCGTGACCTCAACTCCGCACTCCGCGAATGCCGACCTCATCTCGTCACTCGGGAGCAGGTGGCAGGCGTGGATGTCGAAGCGATCGCGGTCGGCGTGGCGGACTCCGTTCCAGACGACGGTCTGGCCACCTCCGATCGCAAGGTCAGGCAGCACGTGCAGCACGCGTCGCTGAGCGACGGCGACCTCCGGAGGAGCTGAGGAGGTCGACCGTCGGCCCCATCAGACAGCCACGACCTCGGCCGAGACGCCGAGGTGATGCAAGCGAGGCGCTGACCTCCTCGACGTACACCGGATTCATGACGATCACGAGATCGGGTGGGTCGGCGCGGAGCACGTCGGGCGCGACGATCTGCTGTCCGGTGCCGGCCATGAACATCCCGTGCTTGTGCGGGTTGATGTCGACGGCGTACGTCGATCTCGTCGGGCACCACAGCCGTCAGGAAGGACACGCCCTTGGACCCGGCGCCCCAGATGACGGCCCGGCCCCGTTCCGCTCGCAGCTCGCTGCAAGCGAGTGCGCCAGGACTGGATGGTGGTGCGTACCCGTCCGGGAACTTGCGGGCCCCGGCGGCGACGGTCGCAAGGTCGTCCTCGAGCGGCAAGCGGTTCGCCCGCCGCCGGCGTCGTGGCCGCCGGGCGGGCCTCGATCAGCAGGTACTGGTCGTCGTAGTCGAGCGACGAGGTCGAGCACCTCGAAGCCGGTGGCGCGGAACAGGCGGGCCAGCGAGCCGAGCGCTGAAGTAGGAGCAGTGCTCGTAGTAGACGTCCCAGAACGCCACCTCCTCGAGCACCCGCCGCACGTCGGGCAGCTCGAAGAGCACGACGGTGTCGGGGCGGTCGCCGATGGCCCGCCGCACGGTGCGCATGAAGCTCGCCGACGGGTCGGGATGTGCTCGAGCGTGTGCCGGCAGACGACGGCGTCGGCCTCGAGGTGCGCGTAGCGCTCGGAGTAGAAGTCGTTGATCCACGTCGAGCCGTGCGGCCGCGTCGCTCTGCGATGCGCTCGGGGTGGGCGCCGGGATCGATGCCGATGCCGTGGCCCGCGCCGGCCTCGCACATCCACACCAGGAACTCGCCCTTGCCGCAGCCGATCTCGAGCACGGTCTTGCCGTGCGAGGTCGTATCGGTCGACCCAGCGCTTGGCCAGGTCCCGGGCGAAGTCGATGAACCGCGTCGCGAGAAGCCCTGGGTCTCCTCGTAGCGCGGGGAGTACTCGGCCTGGCCGGTCGAAGCGCGACGTTGGAGATGAACCCGCACGTCGGTGGCAGAAGCCGAGCTCGAGGTCGCCGCGGGGGAAGCCCTCGGCCTCGTCGCGGTCGTCGAGCAGCAGGCAGCTGTTGGTGGGGATGCTGGCCTTCTGCGATGGAACGTCGAGTGGTCGCGGCGCCGACCGCAGGCGGGGCAGGCGACACGGCTGGCGGGATCGCTCACGAGGATCTCGGGCGTTGGGGATCGGGACGATGAAGCGGCCGCCCGCGTCGGCGGTACTCGGCCTGCTGGCGCATGATCTCGTCCTTGAAGTTCCAGGCGAGGATCAGCACGTAGTCGGGCTGCGTCGTCGAGCAGGGCCTCGACGGGTCGAGGATGGGCAGGTGCACGCCGGGCATGAGGCGGCCCTGCTTGTGGACGTTGCGGTCGACCACGAAGTCGATCAGGTCGGTGTCGATGCCCGACGTAGTTGAGCAGCGTGCGCGCCCTTGGCCGCGGCGCCGTAGGCGGCGATCGTGGCTTGCCCTCGGCCCGCAGGCCGCGCAGCAGGGCCGAGCAGGTCGGCCTTGAGCTGCTCGACCCGCTGGCGCGAAGCTCGGCGTAGTAGGCGAAGCGGGTCGAGCCCGGTCTGCGCGCTCCGCCGTCGAGGTACGCTCCAGCGCGATCGGCTGTCGGTGCGCTCGGTCGGCGCGATGTGCCAGCGCAGCGTGCCGCCGTGCAGGTCGGCGAAGTACTCGACGTGGTTGAGGTGCAGCCCGTGGCGCTCGCATGAGCCGCGTCGACCGCCGTGCACGAGAAGTAGCAGAGGTGCTCGTGGTAGATCGTGTCGAACTCGCAGTGATCGATGAGGTCGCGCACGTACGGGTTCTCGACCGTGATCACGCCGTCGTCGGCGACGAGGATGGCCATGCCGGCGACGAAGCCGTTGAGGTCGGGCACGTGGGCCATCACGTTGTTGGCGATGATCACGTCGGCTGGGCCGTGCTCCTCGCGCAGCAGGCGTGGCCAGCGTCCGAGGCCGAAGAACTCCGGCAGTGTCGGGACGCCCGCTCGCCTCGGCGGCGTCGGCCTGGTCGGGGGCCGGGTCGATGCCGAGCACGGGACGCCCGCCTCGACGAAGTTCCTGCAGCAGGTAGCCGTCGTTGCTCGCCAGCTCGACCACGAGGCTGTCGTCGGTCGAGGCCGCGGCTGTCGATCAGCCCGAGCGCGTGCGTCACGGCGAGTGGTCGAGCAGGTGCTCGTCGAGAAGGACGAGAAGTACGGGTAGTCCTCGGCGAACAGCAGCTCCGGGGGCACCTCCTCGAGGATCTGCACGAGCGTGCAGGACGGGCAGAAGGCCACCTCGAGGGGGAAGCGCGCCTCGGGGTCGTCGAGGTGCTCGGGCGCGACGAGCCCGTCGGCGAGCGGCGTCTTGCCCAGGTCGAGGAACGGCACGCAGCCCGGCGGCTCCGCAGGAGCGGCAGACTGCGGGATCAGCCACGGTCGACCTCCGCCATGTCGGCAGTGCGCCAGCGCAGGTCGGCGTCGAGACAGGCTCGCAGGCGATCAGCTCCTGCACCCGCTTGATGCGCATGTAAGCGGGCGCCGTCGAGATCGGTCGAGCGTCAGACCGTGCCGGACGATAGGCCTGCGTAGAGCTCCTCCGACGCCGTTGGAGCACGGTCCACTTGGGCTGGAAGCCCGGGAAGGCGCTCGGCGAGCTTGTCGCAGTTCGACCCGGTAGTTGCGCTGGTCGGTGCCCGCGCTCGTCGGCGAAGGTCAACCGGGTCGCGGCACGACCTCGGCGACGATCTCGGCCACCTCGCGGACGCGGTAGTTCTCCTCGGTGCGGCCGACGTTGAAGGCCTCGTCGTGGACCGGCGTCCCGCGGCGCCTCCAGCAGCGGCGAGGAACGCCCGGGAGATGTCCTCGATGTGGACCAGCGGGCGCCACGGCGTGCCGTCGCTCTTCAGGAGCACCTTGCCGGTGCGTGACGGCGTAGCCCGTCGAGGTTGTTGACCACCAGGTCGCCGCGCAGGCGGGGCGACACGCCGTAGGCGGTGGCGTTGCGCAGGTAGGTCGGGCTGAAGTCGTCGTCGGCCAGGGCCGTGCAGGTCGCGCTCGGCGCAGCACCTTCGACTCGCCGTAGGGCGTGACCGGGTTGAACGCCGCCGCTCTCGTCGATGGGCGTCGTCGCCGTGGGCGCCGTAGAGGCTGCAGGACGACGAGAACACGAAGCGGTCGACGCCCGCCGCCTTGGCCGCCGTCGGCCAGGCGCGACGGCGCCCAGGTGGTTGATGTCGTAGGTGGTCGCCGGGTTGAGGTCGCCGAGCGGGTCGTTGGAGATGCCGGCCAGGTGGACGACGGCGTCGATGCCGTCGAGGTGCTCGGGCGTGACGTCGCGGATGTCCTTGCGCAGAGTCGGGTACCGGGCTCGGCCTCCGGGCCGAAGGTGCAGTCCTCGAAGAGGTAGCTGTCGAGACCGACGACCTCATGGCCGGCCCGCTGGAGCAGCGGCACGAGCGAGCAGCCGATGTAGCCGTCGTGTCCGGTGACCAGGATGCGCATCGCTCAGCCCCACACCTTCCACGGCGCGTCGCCGTCGTCCCAGAGCTCCTCGAGCAGCTTCTTGTCGCGCAACGTGTCCATGCACTGCCAGAAGCCGTGGTGGCGGTAGGCCATCAGCTGGCCGTCCTTGGCGAGGTGCTCGAGCGGCTCGCGCTCGAACTGGGTGTCGTCGCCGTCGATGTAGTCGAACACCTCGGGCTCCAGCACGAAGAAGGCGCCGTTGATCCAGCCCTCGCCCGTCTGCGGCTTCTCGGAGAACTCCGACGATGCGGTCGCCGTCGAGCTCGAGGTGGCCGAAGCGAGCCGGCGGCCGCACGGCGGTCACCGTGGCGAGCTTGCCGTGCGATGCGGTGGAACGCGAGCAGCTCGTCGAGGTCGACGTTCGAGACGCCGTCGCCCCACGTCAGCATGAACGTGCTCGTCTGCCGATGTAGCGGCGGAGGCGCTTGATGCGCCCGCCGGTGGCGGTGCGGCTGGCCCGGTGTCGATCAGGGACACCGTCCAGTCCGTCGGAACCGGTCGGCGTGGTGCTCGACCGACCCGTCGCGGCCATCCGGACGGTGAGATCGCGCGTGAGCGACACGTAGTCGACGATCCAGCGCTTGATGTAGCTCGCCCTTGTAGCCGAGCGCGACGACGAACTCGTTGAGGCCGAAGTGGCGCGTAGTGCTTCATGATGTGCCAGAGGATCGGCTGGCCGCCGATCTCGACCATCGGCTTGGGCTTGGTCTCCGTCTCCTCGGCCAGCCTGCTGCCCACGCCGCCTGCCAGGATCGCGACCTTCATCAGATCTCCCTTTCGGCGCGATGGGACGCTGCCCACGGTCAACGGGGTCGGCCCCGAACGGCGTCGGCCGTAGACCAGGCGATCGAACGCGGCCACGTAGTCATCCGCCTGGCGGTCCCACGACAGGACGTTCTCGATCCGTGCCCGCCCGAACGCACCCCGCTCGGCGCGCTCACGTGGGCTGTCGAGGAGGTCCGAGATCGCCTTCGCGTACGCATGGTGGTCGTTCGGCTCGACGTAGATGGCTGCCCGATCCGCCGAGACACGGGTCTCCTTGAGGTCGTAGGCGACCACCGGAAGCTCGTAGGCCATGTACTCCATGGTCTTGTTCATCGTCGACAGGTCGTTCAGGGGGCTGAGCGGATCCGCTGACAGTCCGATGTCGGAAGAGCTCAGGTACGCCGAGACGACCGCAGCATCAGCTGGCCCGGTGAAGGTGACCCAGGGATCGATCCCCAGCTCGGTGCTGAGCCTTCGCAGGTCTTCGAGGCAGTCTCCGTAGCCGAGCAGGGCGAACTGGCAGTCGTCCCGACCCTGCTCGTGAACCAGCATCGCGATGCTGCGAAGGAGCAGGTCGACTCCGTCCTGCGGGCCCATGATGCCGAGCCAGCAGCACAAGAACCTACGACCGTTGCGCAGCTCAGGATCAGGGTTCTCCCGCACCATCCGCCGAGGGTCAGGGCCGCTCCGCACGACGGTCACCGACTCTGGATCGCATTCCCCGCGCTCCAGCGCGACTGCTCGGTAGGACTCGTTCGTGACGATCACGTGGTCAGCCGTCCGATAGGTCGCCTGCTCGAGAAGGAGCATCCCTCGGTACATCCAGCCTTCCTCGCGGCCGAAGCGGCTGGCGTAGACCTCCGGGCAGAGATCGTGCTGGTCGAACACGAAGCGCGCTCCGAAGGGCCGGAAGAGCAGCCCGAGAAGGAAGTACGTGTCGGGCGGGTTGCACGCCTGGATGACGGCGAACCCCTCGCGTCGACGTACCTGGGTGGCGAGCCCGAGCGTGCGCACCCAGCAGTAGACGAACTCGACGACGTAGCTCAGCGCTCCACAGGTGGCCGGGGGCGGCGCGTACGTGTGTATCGAGACGCCGTCGATGATCTGGTGCCGACGCTGTCCCTGTCCCCGGGGACAGACCACGGACACGCCGTAGCCCGCTTGCCGCAGGGTCTGACACTCCTGCCACACCCTCCTGTCCAGCGGCACGGGCATGTTCTGGACGATCACCAGCACCCGGTGCGCCTCGCCTGTTCGGCGGTGATGGCGTCTCACTCGGGAAGCTCCCGGGTCAGGCACATCGTCAGGGGAACCTCGACGCGACCGACGGTCGACGCAGGGTGGTGCGCCCATGACGCCGACCGCCGCAGCCGGCGCAGCACGGTGCGCCCCGTCTTCAAGAGGATCGCGGTGTCGAGCCAAACGGACCAGTTCTCCACGTAGAACAGGTCCAGACGGCGGTAGGCGTCGAACGATGGCTTGTCACGCGCCTCCACCTGCCACAGACCTGTGATCCCAGGCCTGACCTGCAGGCGCTCGATGAGGCGAAGGTCGAAGGCTGCGGCTTCCTCCGGAAGCGCGGGACGGGGACCTACGAGGCTCATCTCACCCCGCAGGACGTTGACGAGCTGGGGGAGCTCGTCGATGCTGCTGGCTCGCAGAAACCTCCCGACCTTTGTGACCCTCGGGTCGTCTGCGATCTTGAAGAGAGGCCCGTCTCGCTCGTTGCAGTCCTGTAGGCCAGGCAGCATCTCCTCTGCGCCCAGGCACATCGTGCGGAGCTTGAGGATCGCGAATGGCTGCTGGTTCCGTCCGATCCGCTCCTGCCGGAAGATGATCGGGCCCCCGTCGCTCCGCTTTATGGCGACGGCCGCTACGAGAAGGACTGGAGCAGAGGCAACGAGCAATATCGCCGACCCAACGATGTCCAGGATCCGCTTGGCGGCGACCTGGACCCGTGAGAGTGACGCGGGCTCGACGTAGATGAGCGGCTCGCATCCCACAGGCTGAACTCGAAGTCGGCGGTGGTGCATGCCGCTGATGCCGCTCGACAGGAGGACATGGACTCGCGCTTCGTGCAGCTCTCGGACCAGGCGATTCAGAGCCACTGAGGACACGCCGCTCGCGGCGATGACCACGCCGCTGGCGCCGCTCGCCCCCACCGCGGCCAGGACATCCCCTGGCCCGCCGAGCCACGGGACGCTTGGCACTGGTGCATCCAGGTCGAGCGAACCCGCGAACCCGACGGGCACGAACCCGAGCTCGGGGGAGTCTGTGAAGAGGTCGATCAGAGCCGCCGCCTCCTTCGAGCCACCCACCACGACAACCGAGCGGGTGAAGTGGCCGATCGAGCGCTGATCTGTGATCCAGGCCTGGAACCGGCCTCGGCCATAGACGAGCAGCACGAACGCCACCAACGATCCGGTGAGGACGAGGGCCGTCTCTAGTGGCACGCCCAGCACAGGTCCGCTCAGCGCCGCGGACACACCCGAGACGCAGGTGACGCGCGCGATGCGTGCGACCTCCTCCGACCGAATCGCCGCAACCCGTGACTGGTAGAGGCGCTCGCGGTGGAGCGCCACCATCGTCACGGCAACGACTCCGAGAATGGGAACCACCGTGAGGTCAGATGATCCGGCCGACTTCCCAGCCACGACATGCGCCACCAGCCACGCCGACCCGACCGCGGCGAGATCGACGAGGGCAAGACGGCGCCGCAACCGAGTCGGCGGAGTCGAGTCGGCTGAGAGCACGATCTCTGCGCCAGGTTCGCGCTCACTGGGAGTCGGGCGAACATCATCGATGATTGCCACGGCGCCTTCGCCCTCCGTCTGTCCCTTGCTCCTGCAATCGTCACGCCAAGGGCCACGACTACGAGAAGCTCCCGGGTCGATGGTGGCCGCTCAACCTGAAGCCGCCCTTATCCACTCCTGAGGCTTTCCTGAAGTATGAGGTTTACGGATCGCTGCTCCATGTGGAGTATGAGGGCCATGGGCGACCGAGATTCTGGGCATGGTGGCGCGCGCGTTCTGGTCGTCGAGGACGACGACATCACACGAGATGAGTTCGAGGCTGCGCTTCGGAGGTCTGGCTACGACGTTCTGGCCGAGCCCGATGGAGCCTCAGTCCTGCAGGCCGTCGAGCGGTTCCGGCCCGACGTCGTACTCATGGACGTGGGGCTCCCCCACGGCATGGACGGGATCACGCTGGCAAGCAGGATCCGGGCCAACGACAGCGTTCCGATGATCTTCGTGACCTCGGCCGGCTCTGAGGAGGAGCGGCTGAGGGGCTTCGACCTCGGCGCAGACGACTACGTCGTGAAGCCGGTCTCGATTCCAGAGCTGGTTGCGCGGGTTCGGGCTGTGCTGCGGCGCTCCAACCGCTTGGCCCGCTCCGTTTGGCGCGTCGGCGACCTCACGGTGGACGAGGAGGCGCACACCGTCACCATGGGCGGCGAAGCCGTCGAGCTCACGGCGCTGGAGTTCTCGGTGCTCGCCTGCCTGTGCCGGACCCCTGGCCGCGTGATCTCCAAGGTCCAGCTGCTCACGGAGGTCTGGGGCTTCGACCACTACGCGCTCAACGTCGTGGAGGTTCACGTGAGCGCCCTGCGCAAGAAGCTCGACGCTCACGGGCCGCGGGTCGTCCACACGGTCAGGAACGTCGGATATGTGGTGCGGGCCTAGCGGGGCAACGTGAACCAGGCGGACGACCCGCCGTCATCGTTCCCCGTGAGCCAGACCCTTCCTCCATGCGCGTCGATGACCCGCTGGCAGTAGGCCAGCCCTATCCCGCTGCCGACCTTGCTCCGGTCGAGGCGCTCGAACATCCGGAACACGCGCTCGCGGTCGGCCGGATCGATGCCCAGGCCGTTGTCTGCGATGCAGAAGGTCCGCGCCGCCGGCCCCACATCGGATGTGATCAGGATGTGAAGGGGCACGTCGGCTCGTCGATACGTCACGGCGTTCTCCACGATGTTCAGAAACACAGCTTCGAGCTGCCCGCGATCGGCGATGACCTGTCCGAGGGGCTCCGCCTCGACGGTGGCCCCGACGTCGTCCAGAGCCTCGCCCAGGCTCTCGAGGGCCGATGCGAGAAGCTCATCGCAGTCCACGCTCTCGAAGCACAGCTCCGAGCCGACCTCGCGCGCACCGGAGCGAGGCGTCGACCATCGAGCTCATCGTGGCGATCCCGTGCAGCAGTTGGCCCAGCAGGGCCTGAGCCGGCTCGCTCAGATCCACGCCGGCGGTCCGCGACAGGCCCTGAGCGGCGGCCGAGATCGACATCAGAGGGGCTCGCAGGTCGTGAGCGGCGGAGAAGGCGAAGGTGAAGAGCTCCTCGTTGCGGCGCGTGAGCTCGGCCACCTCCGCCCGCAGCGTCTCCGCCGCTAGACGGCTGTCGACGATCTGCTCGCCAGCATCCGCTGCGAGCAGCCGCACCTCGATCGGGTCACCCGCCAGCAGCGGCAACGGGCCGCCGATGCCGATGACGGAGCCCAGCGTTCCACCCCGCTTCTGGAGGCCGAACATGATGCCGTCGGTGCGGCTTCCGCTCAGCCATGCGATGACGGCCGGGCGATCTGACCACACCACCAGCCGGACCAGCAGCTGACCCACGAGGTCGGATGCCCGGGCACCGAGCAAGGAGCGGCCCACGGGCGAGACGTGGAGCACCTCGCCCCGGCCGTCGAGCAAGAGCATCGCGCCTTGGTCGGCCGCGGCGGCACGGGGCACTGCCGTGTGCCTAGCCTCCCGTCGCTTGCGCTCCCGGACTTCGCCCATCCTCGGCCGCCTTTGCCTTGTTCGGCGCTGCCGTCCCGTTACGTCCCACTTGTCGAGGGATGAGAGGCTACCGTGGGCTTCCGGCTCGCGCACCGCCTACCGTTTCGCCGGCGTGGTGCGTCCGCCGCTGAGGGGGCGCCGTCGCGTTGCGGAGGTCGAGCAGCACCTGTCCGGACTGCGTCACCTCGACGTATCGAGATTCGTAGCCCACGAGGCTGTCGACGGCGGCTGCCAGCAGCGGCTGCTGGAGTCGGTGCAGGGGCACGGCCCTGAGCTCTCCGACCCCGAGGTGCACGATCGCCATAGCGCTACGTGCCCGAACGCGACGATCCATGCTCGCCCGAGGCCCGACGAGGCGGGCGATCAGCTGCCGCTGCTGGTCGGCCAGGCGCAGGGCGACTGCCGTCGTGCGGACGGACTCGTCGAACAAGAGCAGCTGGGCCGCCCGGCGGTGACGCAGCAGCGCCAGCAGGTACGCCCTCAGCACGGCGATCCTGTCGACGCCAGCGCCCGGGCCCTGCGTCGTGACCAGGATCTCCTCGAGCCGCGAGCGTCAGCGGCTGGGTCGCCGCGTCGAGCAGCCCCTCCTTGTTGCCGAACAACCGGTAGATGGTCCTCTGGCTCAGCTCGACCGCGTCGGCGATGGCCCGAACGGAGGTGGCGCCGTACCCGTTCGCTGCGAAGCGACGCGAGGCGATCTCGACCACACGACTGTCGCGTTCGGCCGCGACGATCACCTCCTCCCGCTCCTGTCCCGCCCTGTCCCGGGGTCCTTTCGAACCGTAACGAAGTGGGGCCGACGGTGGGCTGAAGATCTACTGACCATTGCTGCTTGATCCCTGTGCTCGATCGGAGGCGCGCCATCGGTTCCCTGGATGTGAGATCTCCCAGTCGACGTCGACCACTATGGGGGCCCGTCGGACGATCGATGCGGGGGTGGCGGCGAGCGGAGAGCCGATGACCGCCAGGTCAGCCACCCGCTGCCACGGCACGATGGCGTCCCGAGCCCCGGCATCGAGCACGGCGAGCCAGATGCCGTAGCTCCCTTCGGCGAGGGGCACGGTCCCGAGCCGGCAGCGGACCTGCGCCCACCCGCCTCGAGGTTCATGTCACGGCGGGCGAGGACCACCGCTGTCGACTCCCCCTCGGTCACGCCCACGAACACGTGCACCTGCCGATCGCCCGCGCTGATGTCGAAGGCCACCTCAAGCGGGGCCCCCGTGCGCGTCTCGCACGAGTCGGTGCCGTGCACGCGCACCGGCGAGACCTCGACGCCTTCACGCGACGACGGTCGATCCAGGGTGCACGCGAACGTCGCTCGATACTCCGCGAGCACCGCTCGCGTCGGGCCGTCCGCCCTTACGACCCCGTCGTCGAGCCAGAGGGAGCGCGTGCAGGTCGCACGCACGGCCTCGAGATCGTGGGAGACGAACACGACCGTCGTTCCGCCAGCGATCAGCTCGTGGATCCGATCCAGGCAGCGCTGCTGAAAGGAGGCGTCGCCGACGGCCAAGACCTCGTCGACCAGCAGCACGTCGGGCTCGAGGTGGGCGGCGACGGCGAAGCCCAACCGCATGCGCATCCCGGTCGAGTAGTACTTCACCGGACGGTCGAGCGCGTCGGCAAGGTCCGCGAATGCCACCACCGAGTCGAAGCGGCGGACGACCGCTCTGCGATCCATCCCGAGCAGCGCACCGTAGAGGTAGATGTTCTCGCGACCCGAGAGCTCAGGGTGGATGCCTGCGAGCACGTCGATCAGTCCGCCCACCCGGCCTGGCACCGTGACCCCTCCGGCATTCGGGCTCATGACACCTCCGGCGATGCGCAGGAGAGTTGTCTTCCCACTCCCGTTCACTCCGATGAGCCCGACCGACTCGCCGGCGGCGATCTCCAGAGAGACGTCTCGTAGAGCCCACCTCCAGCCGACCTGCTCGCCCCGGAGCCGAGCCACCAACCGACGTGACTCGTCGCGCAGCTGGCCCATACGCCGATCGGCCCGAAACCGCTTCCAGACGCGGTCGAGGACGATGCTGCCATCAGACGACATCGGCGAACCCCGCCTCGAGTCGCTTGAACACCAGGAACCCGATGAAGAGGACGCCGAGGGCGCCGGCCGATCCGGCCGCCGTCACGGCTGCATCGGGCGTCGACCCCGTGAGGATGATGGCTCGAAGACCATCGATCGACGCGGTGAGCGGGTTGACGAACGCCCACAGCACACGAACCCGATAGGAGAGGTCTGACAGGTCGAACGCAACGGGCGTGACGAAGACGCCGGCCTGCAGCAGCACCGGGAGAGCGTGGCGGACGTCCTGCACGTAGACGGTGGTCGCGGCCACGAGGAGGCTGACCCCGCACGTGAACAGGACGAGGATCACGATCATGAGCGGCAACCAGACGATCGCCCACCCCGGGCCAACATCGGAGGCCGTGAGGACCACGAGAGCGGCCATCGATGCGATGGCCGAGTCGAACCCCGCCACCGCCACCGCGGCCAGCGGGAAGACCTCTCTCGGGCACGGGAGCTTGGTCACGAGCGCTCGGTGCTGCAGGAGAGCGACTCCCCCGCTGCTGACCGCCGCGCTCGAAGAACCCCCATGCAAGTATCCCGACCAGTGCGAACAGCCCGTAGGGCACCTCCGCTGGAGTCTCGATGTCGCCGACGCGGCTCACGAAGACGGTGAGCGCTATGGCCAGCGCGGCGGGCGCCAGCAGGGCCCACGCCACTCCGAGAAGCGCCTGCTTGTACCGAGATCGCACGTCACGCTCCGCAAGAGCCCTCACCAGGCGACGTGCGGCCCACAGGGCTCTGAGGGCCTCCATCGGGTGCACCCGGGCACCAGCCCGGAGGTCTGCGGGCGGGGCCGCCGGGGGTGCCGGCGGGTGGCGGACCCCGGTCAACGGCGGGACTCGACGGCGACGTACCTGAGGAAGTCGCTGAGGTCGCGCTCCTCGGTGGTGGTGATTGTGCTCGTCGGCCGGACCCGGTGGGCCAGATGTCGCGACGATCGGCGGCCCAGCTCGGAAAGGCTCAGCGGCAGGTCGGGCCGACTGGCGCGCTGCACCAGACGGGCCACCGAGCCTCGACCGGTGGCCCGCTCCGGCGGAGCGATCATCGCCGCGGCCCGATCGACCGACCGCCAGAGGCGCGGGCACAGGGCGGCCAGGACGCCGGGCGGAACGGGTGTGTCGAGCAAGCGTCGGCTGCGGGCAAGGGCGAGTCCGATCGGCGGCCCCGCGTTCCACGTTGCGGCACTCGCCATGACGTCCTCCCACGGGACGTCGAGCCACCGGGCCGATCGATCGGTGTCGACGACGTGCAGCAGGCGGTCGCCTCCCGACAACGTGGCGTGCAGGCAGACGTGAGCCAGGGCATCGGCGGGGTGCAGGGCAGGAACCTGAAGGCCTCGGATCAGCACCGAGCGGCGCCGCTCGAGCACCTGCGGCGGTCTCGATGCCGAAGGCGGCGCGCGCTCCGCTGTCGTTCAGCAGGTGCCAGTGAAGGTCGAGTGGCGTCCCGCGAGCTAGGCGCAGCGGCAGCTCACCAGCACGGAACCGCATGGCGGACGGCCAATCGTGGCCCGGCACCGTCGCGCCGGCTCGGCGCAGCGCATCAACGGCACCTTGCAGGTGATGGGGATCCACGAGCACGTCGAGGTCTCGGTATGACCGGAGACCGACCGATCCGTGCACCAGCTCCGCGAGGACAGGGCCCTTGACCACCACCCAGGCGTGGCCGTCGAGGACGCTCGCCACATCAGCGAGATCGGCGACCGTGCGCAGGTGCATGGCGATTGCGTGGGCCCGATCCGCGGCGAGCTCCGGGACGTCGTTCTCCTCGTACCCGTGCTCTCTCGCGGCCCGTACGACGTACCCACTCACCCCGTGCACTCGTGCCGCCGGAGCGAGACCTCGCGCCATCCCGGTCGAGCGGAGGGGCCCATGTGCGCCAACGATCGACGTGCGCCGCAGCCACGAGCGACGCACCGATCGACCGCTTCAGCAACGGCCTCGATGGAGGGGGCCCGCGCCGCGCACCATTCGCGCAAGGTAGTGCGAGTCGTCCACCGAGGGAACCGGTCTCTCAAGCATTCAGCAACCTCTCAGCGCCCCTTCAGGAACCCTTCAGCCGCGATGCGCAGTGTCTGCTGGAACGAATCAGCCGGGGCGGGACGTTGGGGCCGCATCACGCAGAAGGGTCAGATCGGGAATGTCGGGCGACGGAAGACGCGTGGTTCGCGTCCATTGGATCGAGCATGGAGCCTGCGCTCCGCCATGGGGATCGCTTGATCATCGATCGCGATCTGCAGCCAGGGATCGGCGACATCGCCGTGTTCGACATGGCGGGAAAGACAGTCGTCCACCGGATCGTGACCACGCACCCGTTGCGGCAGATGGGCGATGCCTTGTCCCGGGGCTCCAAGCTGAGCGAGGCCTCGATCATCGGCGTGGGCGTCATCGCCGTGCGGGACGGGCGAGGGCTCGACCTTCGGTCCCCCGCCGCTCGGCGGAACGGCCGCCGGCAGGCGGCCCGGGCTGTCACCCGACACGTTCGCCGCCGGGTTCGGGACAGCGGGCAACGTCTCTCGCACAAGTCGCATGAGCAAGTCAGCATTCCCATTCAAGAGCGGAGGCAGCAGATGACACGGACCACGACACCGCGGCGACGGCTTGCCAGGGTGGTGCAGACCGTCGTCGTGCTGGCCGTGGCCAGCGCTGCGCTCGCCCTTGCACCCTTCGACCCGGCCGGTGCCGACCACGACGGGAGCGCGCCCTGGGAGATCGAGGCCGAAGGACGGGGAACCGCCGTCCACCTCGCGGTCCCAGTGGTCGATCCAGACGCGTCTCCGTCGCCGCTCGGCCGAGCCACCGTCGAGGCCGGGAAGGCCGCCACATCAGTGGACTCGACCGGCCTCGAGGGGGGTTCGAGCGCGCTCGTGGCCGATGCCACCGGGGCGCCCATCGAAGCGATCTCGACGACGGGCATCGACGCGGCCGGAGCTGTGGCAGAGACCTCGGCACCGCCGAACGACAGCCACGACGCGGCCCTGGCCGCCTTCGACGCAGGGCGGACTCGCCACCACCGAGACCCTCGCTTCGTCATCCGACGCCACCGCAAGTCCTCTTCTGGCTGGGAGCGATGCCAGCATCCAGGTGCTGCAGCTGCCGCAGCACAGCTGGGCTCCTGAGCCTCCTCACCGTGCACGGAGCCGGCACCGCGAAGGCCGAGACGCCCCAGATCGCAGTCGCCACCGGCGCCGCCGACGTGCTGGCCCTGACCATCGACGCCGGGGTCGTGAAGGTCGAGATCGACGCGGCGCGGAGCACCACAACCGCTCGGGCCACCGGTGTTGCGCCCACCAGCCCAGGCGGGAGCACTGCGTCGACCACCTGCACGATCGCCAACATCAAGGTGGTCACGCCCCTTCTCACGCTTCCGATCCCCGGACCGGCCTGCAACGGGGCATCGCTCATCAACCTGCCGGGGATCGTGACCATCACGGCTCCCAATGCGACGAGCTCGGCAACGGCCACCGAGGCCACCGCTGAGGTGACGCCGCTGACCATCTCCGTTCTCGGCGCCACGGTCCAGGTCGAGCTCGGCCGGTCGTTCGCCCACGCCCGCCTCTCGCACGCCCCTGCTCAG
The DNA here is from genome assembly GCA_963846555.1 of uncultured Microthrixaceae bacterium. GTDB lineage: Bacteria > Actinomycetota > Acidimicrobiia > Acidimicrobiales > VFJN01 > VFJN01. The sequence goes on along the minus strand of CAWJWI010000004.1, from coordinate 1,288,621 downwards.
GACCTTTGCCGGCCGCCCGAGTCGCCCACGGCGTCGGGCCACGCCCGAGGCGATGTCGTGCAGATCAAGGCCGTCGACCCGGTCGTGAGCGGACTGGCCACGACCGACGTCGTGCTCAGCCAGGCGAGCATCGACGAGGCTGGGATCGACGACGACGGGACCCCCACGGCGAAGGCCGCCGAGAGCGACGGCTGGATCGTGCGCCAGCAGGTGCACAGCTCGCCGCTCCCACCGAACGTGACCGACCGCACCGAGGTGGGCGTGTTCCACGCCCGAGCCACGGCGCCCCCGAACCAGTCACAGGACCACGCTGGACTGCCACCGGGTGCTCCCGGAGACGGCCCACACCAACGCCACGGCGTCGACTGCGCCAGCCGGGGCCAAGACAGACCCCTCCGCGGCTGCCAGCGCCACCACGAGCCACCTGCCGCTGGCGATCCCGGTGCTGCTCGGCCTCGACGCCCTGACCGTCGCGAGCGACGCCACGTGCGACCAACACCGGAACGGCGACGACGGCCAAGGGCCACGCCGGCGTGGAGAACCTCGACCTCGACCTGCTGGGTGGCGCGATAGTGCTCGAGGTCGAGGCCCTTGTGAGCGACTCGACCGCGTCGGCGTCCGGACGGCCGGCGGGGCGACAGCCTCCTCGAGCTACACGATCGCCAGGCTCTCGCTGAACGGCAACGAGGTGTTGAACGTCAACAGCTCAGCAGTGCCACCTGACATCGAGATCCCAGGACTCGTGGCCCTGCGGTTCGGGGACCCCGACGACGAGCACCAACCCGAATGGGCTCGAGGCGTCAGCATCAGTCGTGCCGCTGACCATCGAGGTCCTCGGGTCCGGCGAGCTGGTCGAGATCAGCGCCACCGAGGCGGCCGTCGTGACTCCCCAGGCGGGATCGCCGAGCCTGTTCCTGTGCAAGGACGTCGACATCCACTTCGACCAGAAGGACGGCGTGAACCTCGCCACATGGGGCGACGACGGGCGGACGATCGCCCCGCACCAGAAGCTCTGGTACCGCGTGCTGCGTGTTCAACACCGGCACCGGCTCAGCGACCGGCGTGACGATCACCGACGTGCTCCAGGGCGACCTCCGGGTCATCACCGAATCGCCCGGTCCGCCGACGCGAGTTCAACGTGAGCGGGCAGACGCTCAGCACCGCCTGCCGAGACGATCCCGGGTGGTGGCGGCCAGTGTCGGCGGGTGGCGGTCGAGCTCCGTCAGACCACCACGGCGAGCAGCGTGAGCAACCAGTTCTCGGTGACCTCGAACGAGACCGGGGACGTTGCTCTCGAACACAGTCACCAACCCGGTCGTCGCCAACCCGCCGAACCAGCCCGCCACGTTCCTCACGCTGAACAGCCAGTCGTCGTACAGCACCCTCACGGGCGTGCTGACGCTCAACCTTCGGTTCCACAACCTCGGCAGGGGTGACGGCGACGGATGCCCTCGTCGACCAGGCGACGGACCTGGACCGGAGGTTGGACGCACATCACGGCGCTGCCCCTCAGCGTCGGCGACGTGCCGGCCGGCGGCTACGTCGACTTCAGTTCAAGGCTCGCAAGCTCCTCGCCACCAGCTTCCTCTTCCGCTTCCGGGAGACGAGCCGTGGCCCCGATGGCCTGCTGTACGCCTTCGATTCGATCCTCGGCGCCAAGACAAGCTGAAGCGCAAGCTGCTCTAGAAGACGATCCACCAAGGAAGGAGGGACATGAGATGACGGATGCCAAGAACAGCAAGGCGATCCAGCAGTCGGATGGGACCGCCCGTGCCTATGAAGCTCCCCGGCTCGAAGCGATCGGACGAGCCGAGGATGCATCGGCCAGCGAAATTGGCGGAAGCCTGGCATGCTCAACTGAACGTTGCGGCGGCGCGTGTGGCAGCGGGACGTGATGGGGGTCGTCGTGACCGTCAGAGCGCCCGCTGCCTTCGTCGCCGCGATGGAGTCGTGGAACGCACTGGACCGCCTCGACCAGGCGGGCTCCCGAAGGACGGGACCTGAGGTTCGAGCTCGGCCACTCCGACGAGCTGCCGGCAGGCCGGGGACTTCGAGCATCAGGTCCCGCCGCTGAGCATGACGATCGGCGCCGACCGCCTTCGGCTGGCGGACCCGTCCCGGGCCCACGGCTGCCTCAGCCATGCCGAGGGCCGGGCCCAGGTCTGGGCCGTCCCGGGCGCAGAGTGGGAGGCCGTCGACGAACGTCCTGCGCGGTCTCCTGTCGGCGCATCTGGGACGAGCCGGGCTCCACCGACTTCACGCCGGGGCGGTCGTCCTCGATGGCCGCGGCGTGGTGGTCAGCGGCCCCAGCGGCCGCGGCAAGTCGACGACCTCCGCGCTGCTGGCTCGGGCTGGCGGCGACCTCATCGGCGACGACTCGGTCTTCACCGACGGCAATGCAGTGGTGCAGGGTCTACGCGAACGCCCGCGGGTGTCCGCCAGAGGACCTGCCGAACCTGGGCCAGGGCTGCGGACCTTCCCCGACGGCAAGGTCGAGCCGGCTGGCGTCGTCGTGGTGGATCGCTGCGTGCCTCCGGGCCTCCTGGTGTTCCTCGACGACCACAGCCCTCTGCCGCGGCACGTCACCCCGGGCGACGCCGGTCGCGCACCTGCTCAAGGGCGCGTTCCTCCCGGGTGCGCTCGTGTCGGACCGCTCCCGGTTGCACGCGCTTCGCGGACTCGCGGCCGCCGCTCCGGCAGTCGTCGTCCCGGCCCGGACGTGCCCGTCGCGGAACGATCTGATCGGCTGGATGAGAGGTGGTCTGGGATGACCAGCAGCGAACGTCCGAGGACCGTGGACGCCGATCGCTTCGAGGCGGTCGAGCTGGACGACGAGATCTTCCTGCTCGATCGCGTCACCGGCGACACGTTCCGCATGAACCGCACGGGAACGATCGTGTGGCGCCACCTCGCTCGTGGGTCGACCGTCGAAGCCGCTCGAGACGAGCTGCATCAGACCTACCCGGGGGTGGCGGACCGCGAGCGAGTCGTGGCCGACGTGGACCAGTTCGTCGACGCTCTGCAGGCTGCCGGCGCTCTTGTGACCGACGCTTAGGTCATCCGACCATCCCGGTCAGCCTGTGACCGAGGTGACCTTCTCGCTCACGACCTTGCTCGACCCGCCGGGCTGCATCGTCACGCCGTAGAGGATGTCGGCCGCCTCCATCGTGCGCTTCTGGTGGCTCACGATGATGAGCTGCGCCTCCTGGCGGAACTCGTGCACGAGGTCGAGGAAGCGGTGCAGGTTCATGTCGTCGAGGGCGGCCTCGACCTCGTCCATCACGTAGAAGGGAGAGGGTCGGCTGCGGAACACGGCGAACAGGAACGCGAGTGCGGTGAGGGATCGCTCGCCGCCGGAGAGCAGCGAGAGCTTGCGAACGTTCTTGCCCGAGGGCTTGGCCTCCACCTCGATGCCCGTCTCCAGCAGATCGTCGGGCGCCGTGAGCCGCAGGCGACCGGTGCCGCCAGGGAAGAGCGTCTGGAAGAGGTGCTCGAAGTTCTGTGACACGTCGGCGAACGCTCCCGCGAACACGTCCACGATCTCGGCGTCGATGGCCCTGATGACCTTGCCGAGGTCCCGCCGACTGGCCTTGACGTCGTCGAGCTGGGCCTCGAGGAACTGGTGCCGCTCCTGGAGGGCGTCGTGCTCCTCGAGGGCGAGCGGGTTGATCGGACCCATGAGGCGCAGGTCTCGCTCCAGCTCGCGGGCCCGGGCCGTCGGCGTCGTGCCCTCGGCCAGCAGGGGCATCTCGCTGGCCATGGCCACAGCCGGCTCCACGTCGAGGTCACGGCGCAGCGACTCGACCGCTGACTCCAGCCGGAGCTTGACCTCTGCCTCCTCGAGCTCAGCCCGACGGGCCCGCTCGCGGGTCTCCTCCAGACGACGCTCCGCGTCCTGACGCTCGTGGCGCAGGCTGTCGAGGCGGGTGGAGGCGGCCCGTTGGGCTTCGCTCTGGCGGCGACGGCGCTCGCGCAGCACGTCCAGCTCGCGCTCGACGGTGCCCAGTCGGTCGGACACCAGGGCGGCCAGGCGGTCCACGGCCGTCTGCTTGTCGTCCAGCTCGACGCGACGGACCTCGGCCTCGCGCCGGGCCTCCATGGACCCCTCGAGCCGGGCCTCGACCTCTGTGAGGCGGGTGCGCAGGAACTGGCGTCGGTCGGTCAGGCCCGCGCTGCGGACGTCGAGATCGGCGCGCAGCGACCCCACCTCGCCCGCCCGCTCATCGAGGTGGCCCTTGGCGATGGACATGGCCCGGGCCTGCTCGGCGGAGTCGGCCTCCTCGGCCTCGAGCAGCGGAAGCGTCAGCTCGAGCTCGGCGACGCGGGCCTGCTCGCGGGCCAGGCGCTCACCCAGCTCGTCGGAGTGACCCCGGAGCGAATCGGCTTCGGTGGTGGCGTCGCGGTGGTCGGCGTCGACCCGCTGGAGGCCATCGGTGGCGGCGGTGAGCCGGCCGTCGTGCTCGTCGAGCTGACGGGACAGCGCGCCCTCGGCCTGGCGAGCCTCGTCGAGAAGGGACCGAGCGCCGTGGAGGCTCGACTCGGCGTGCTTGGCGGCGACCGTGGCCGAGTCAGACCGCTCGCGCGCCTCCTCCAGGGCGGCGCCAGTGGCGCCCGTGGACGCGGTGCCGACCCGCCAGCCGGAGACGCCGAAGCGACCGCCGTCGCGCGTGACCACGACCGCCTCGGGATGGGCGAGGGCGACGTCGACGGCCTCGGCCCAGCCCCCGTCGACCGCGACAGCACCCCCGAGGAGCCCGTCGAGCAGGGCCTCGACGTCGGGACGGGCGGCGCGCACGTGGGACCGCACGGGCGTGCCCACAGCGGGAGCGGTGGGGGTGGCCCTCGCCGCGCCCAGAGCCAGCACGGCGCCACCGACGGCACCCTCGCCGTCGCGCGCCTCGTGCAGGGCGGCGATGGCGGCCCGGGCTGCGTCGACGCCGTCGACGACCACGGCGGCCAGGGCCTCGCCGGCTGCGGCCTCGACGGCGGCCTCCCAGCCGTCGTCGATGTCGACCAGGTCGAGCAGCGTGCCCACGACACCGGACACCGCGGCAAGGCGCTCTGCTCCAGCTCGGGACCGGGCCTGGTCGAGGGCCAGGCTCAGGGCCTCGGCCCGGGCCGTCCAGGCGTGGCGGTCGGCGTCGGCGTCGCGCAGGGCGGACTCGGCCTCGGCCACGCGGCCCTCGGCCTCGGTCCGCACAGCCTCGGCGATCTGCAGGCGCTCGACGAGCGGACCCTCAGCCGCCTCGGCGGCGGTGGCCTCGGCCCGCAACCGCTCGGCCTCCGCAGTCAGGCGCTCGAGCTTCTCGTCCAAGGCGGCCAGCCGGGCCCGGGAGCGGGCCAGCTCGGCCTCGCCCCGGTCGACTCCGGAGCGCAGCGCGGCCAGCTCGCCGCGAGCCTCGGCGGCCCGGCCTGACGGCGCAGGCACGCCCTGGGCCCACTGCTGCTCGTACGCGCTTCGCGCTTCGGCCAGGACGGCCTCGGCCCGGGCCAGATCCTCGTGCTGCGGGGCCAGCGTCTCGATCTCGCTGTCGGCATCGGCCAGCTCGGCCGCCAGGCGAGCGGCGTCGGCCTCGAGGCTGGCGATGACAGCCTGGTCGACGAAGGCACCCCGCTCCCGGTCGATGCCGCGCCGGCGCTCCGTGAGCACGGCGACGAGGCCCCGGGCCCGCTCCCGCAGAGACTCGAAGCGGACGAGGGCGTCACCGAGGTCGTCGCCGCCGATGGTGCCCAGCTCGGCCTCGGCGGCCAGCACCGCCGCGTCGAGCTCGGCGAGGGTCCGGCGCAGAAGGTTCTCCTCGGTGGCCAGCTCGGCCCGGGCCGCTCCGCCGTCGGCCAGGCGACGCTGCAGGGTGGTGAGCTCGCGACCGGCGAGGAACAGCTGGAGGGCGCGGAGCTCGGCGACCACGGCGCCGTGGCGGCGAGCCGCGTCAGCCTGGCGCTCGAGGGGCCGCAGCTGGCGGCGGACCTCGCGCAGAAGGTCCCCGAGGCGGGTGAGGTTGCCCTCTGTGGCGGCCAGCCGGCGTTCGGCCTTCTCCTTGCGGCGGCGGTACTTCAGGACGCCGGCCGCCTCCTCGAGGATGAGGCGGCGGTCCTCGGGCCGGGCGTTGAGCACGGCGTCGATCTGGCCCTGGCTCACGATGACGTGCTGCTGGCGGCCCACGCCGGTGTCCGAGAGGAGCTCCTGGATGTCGAGCATCCGGCAGGGCACGCCGTTGATGGCGTACTCGCTGTCACCCGTTCGGAAGAGGGTGCGGGTGATCGTCACCTCTGTGAAGTCGATCGGAAGGAGCCCGGCGGAGTTGTCGATCGTGAGCGAGACCTCCGCCCGACCCAGGGCCGGGCGCTTGGTCGTGCCGGCGAAGATGACGTCGTCCATCTTCTGGGAGCGCACGGCCGAAGGCGCCTGGGCGCCGAGCACCCATGCGATCGCGTCGACGACGTTGGACTTGCCGCTGCCGTTGGGCCCGACGACGACGGTGACGCCGGGCTCGAGCTCCAGCGCGGTGGGTTCGGCGAAGGACTTGAAGCCCTTCAGCGTGAGCGTCTTGAGGAACATTCCGAGGCCGACGCTAGTGGTCGCGCCCCCAGCGCTGGAGCACCCTCAAACCTGGCAGGCCTCGCAGTAGAACAGAGGCTTCTTGGCGAACTGGACCTTGGCGACCGGTGCTCGACAGCGCCGGCAGGGCGCGCCCTCGCGGCCGTAGACCTTGAGCATGTCCTGGTAGTCGCCCGGCTTCCCGTACAGGTCGACGAAGGGGTAGTCGTCGACGGTCGTCCCGCGGTGCTTCACGGCCTCGTGGAGCGTCTCGACGAGGGCCCGGAAGAGTCGTCGGATCTCTTGGCTCGACAGCTCGTTGGAGATGCGGTCGTGGCGGAGGCCGGCCTCCCAGAGGATCTCGTCGCTGTAGATGGGCCCGATGGCAGCCACCACCTCGCGATCCATGAGAAGGGCCTTCAGCTTGGTGCTGCGGGCCAGGATCACGCGTGCGAAGGACGTCCACGACACGGCGTCGGCCACCGGGTCGAGGCCGGCGCGACCCAGCTCGGGGATCTCGTCGATGAGGGCGTCGCTGGCCACGACCATCGCCTGGGCCGAGCCCGTCGGGTCGACGAGGCGGATCTGGCCGCCCTGGGTGAAGGAGAGCACGAGCGAGGTGCCCTTGGGGGGCGTGGACTTGGGCGCCACCTTCTCCAGCCGTCCGCTGTCGCTGAGATCGAGGACGAGCAGCTCCCCGTTGTCGAGGTTGCCGACGAGGTGCCGACCCTTGCGGTCGACGGACTTCACCTTGGCCCCCTCGAGGCGAGCCCCGAAGTCCTTCTTGCCGTTGTGTCGGGTGACCTTGGTGCCGGTGATCTCAGGTGCCTTGAAGCGCTTGCCCACGGCCTCCTTCTCCAGCTCCCGTCGAACCGTCTCCAGCTCGGGCAGCTCAGCCATGGTGGATCTCCCTCAGGTGCTCGTCGTCGTCGGCGGGTGCGGCCAGCGCGTCCACGGCGTCGCGCGCCGCAGCCTGCTCGGCCTGCTTCTTGGATCGTCCGGTTCCCTTGCCGTGCGCCTGGCCCTCGATCGTCACCGTGACGTAGAAGGTGCGGGCGTGGTCGGGGCCGGTGGCCTCCACCTCGTAGCGGGGTGCGGCCCCGAACCGGTGGGCGGACAGCTCTTGGAGGCGGCTCTTGTGGTCTGCGCCGTCGGCTTGGGCCGTGGCCAGGCGGGAGCCGAGGATGCCGAGGACCAGCCCGGTGGCCCCCTCGATGCCGGTGGCCAGGTAGACGGCGCCGATCACGGCCTCCATCGCATCGGCGAGGATCGAGGGCTTCTGGCGACCGCCGGAGAGCTCCTCGCCCTTGCCCAGCAGCAGGTGGTCGCCGATGCCGAGACCTTCCGCCACCTCCGCCAGGGCGACGGAGTTCACGACCGTCTTGCGTATCTCGGTGAGGTCGCCCTCCGAGAGATCGCCATAGGTGCGGTAGACGTGGTCGGTCACGACGACGCCGAGCACCGAGTCGCCCAGGAACTCGAGGCGCTCGTTGGACGGGTGGCCGGCGTGCTCGGCGCACCAGGAGCGATGCACGAGCGCCGGCGCGAGGAGGTCGGGTTCGAAGTCGAGGCCGAGGCGCTCGATCAGTCGTTCCAGACCGGGGACCGGGAGGGTGATGACAGACCTCTTAGAGCCGGCCGACGACGTAGTCGACGGCGTCTCGTACCGTCTTCAGGTCTTCGAGGTCCTCATCGTCGATGCGGAACCCCACGGACCGCTCGCTGAGCTCCTCCTCGAGGGCCTCGACCAGCTCGATCAGGGCGAGCGAGTCAGCGTCCAGGTCGTCGGCGAAGCTCGCCCCCTCGCTGATCGCGGAGGGCTCCACCTCGAGGATGTCGGCGAGCCGGTCGCGGATGAGCTCGAAAACCTGCTGGCGGTCCATGGGTTGTCCTCGTTCGACGTGGGTCTCGGCGGGCACGGTCACTCCTGCGTGCGGCGGTCTGGGCCGGAGCGATCATACCGGGACGCAGACTTTGTGCGCTTGTGCACCAGATTGGGGGTGCTGGCACCCCGATCAAGAGGGTGGAGCCGCCCTGTCGGCGGCAGATGGCCCTTCTCTACGCTCGACGGGTGCGCAGCTCAGGGGGGCCGGCCGGGGCCGGCTGGTGACGATGCCGGCGACAGGTCGAGCCCAGGCTGCGGTCCTCGCCAGCTTGCGCAACCAGAGCCTGCTCCGGGCGGAGCTGGCGTTCGGCGCGGCCTGGACGGCCGAGTGGGCCTTCACGGTCGGCATCGGCGTCTACGCCTACGACGAGGCAGGAGCCGGAGGGGTGGGACTGGTGTCCCTGGCTCGGTTCCTGCCGGCTGCGCTGCTGGCTCCGGTCATCTCGGCAGGTGCTGACCGGCGCCGTCGGGAAGACGTGCTGGTCCAGATCAGCGTCGTGCGCGCCGTGGCCACGGCAGCCGCCGCTGCAGTCCTGGCCCTCGACGGCCCTCCCCTGGCGGTGTACGCCTGCGCCGTCGTCTCCACCGTGGCCTTCACGCCCTACCGGGCGGCCCACTCCGCGCTGCTGCCCAGCCTCTGCCGCACGCCCGAGGAGCTGGCTTCGTCGAACGTGGTGCGGGGTGCGCTTGATTCGATGAGCGTGGTCGCGGGACCGCTGCTGGCTGCCGCAGTTCTCGACGCGTCCGAGCTGGAGGTGCTCTTCGCTCTGGCGGCAGCCGTCGCCCTCGGGTCCGCCGGGCTCGTGGCCCGACTCCGCTACGACCCGCCGCCGCGCTCAGCCGCTCCCGCCGCGAGCCTGGCGGTCGCGGTGCGGGAGGGGTTCAGGGCCAGCGTCGCGGACCACGACGTCCTCGTGCTGAACCTCCTCTGCCTCGTGCAGACGTTCCTGCGCGGCTGCCTCACCGTGTACACGGTCGTCGTCGCTGTAGCGCTGCTCGATCTGGGCGAGCCAGGGGCTGGCCTCCTCCAGGCTGCAGTCGGTCTCGGCGCGGTCGTCGGCTCGTTCGCGAGCGCGCTCCTCGTCACCTCACAGTCGATGGCTCGCTGGTTCGCCATCTCGGTCGCCCTCTGGGGGCTCCCGTTCTGCGCCATCGGAGCGGTGCCGGAGCGATGGGCCGCCCTGCTCGCCCTCGGCATCATCGGAGTCGCCAACGCCCTGCTCGACGTGGCCTTCTTCACGACCGTGGGTCGCCTTCTGCCGGATGCCGTCATGGCCCGCGTCCACGGCGTCTTCGAGAGCGCTGTGGCGGGGTCGGTCGCCCTGGGCGCGGTCTCAGCTGCCGCACTGATCTCGTGGCTGGGCGTGCGGCCCTCGCTCGTCGTTCTCGGCGCGCTCGGCCCCCTGACCGGCGCCGTCGGCTGGCGACGGTGCGCCGCAGTCGATCGGAAGCTCCGCGTGCGCAACCACGAGATCCAGGTCCTCCGGGAGGTGCCGATGCTTCGCAGCCTCCCAGTGCCCACCATCGACCGCTTGGCGCAGCGGGTCGAGCGCCGCCTCGTGCCCGGAGGAGCGGTCGTGGTACGTCAGGGGGCGATCGGCATGCGCTTCTTCGTTGTGGCCGGCGGCTCGGTCGACGTCTTCGAAGGAGGCCGGCTGCTGCGCACGATGGTGGTCGGTGAGGGCTTCGGGGAGATCGCCCTGCTGCGTGACGTTCGCCGCACCACGGACGTCCGCGGCGGCCAGCCCGACGGCGCGGAGCTGTGCTTGATCACCCGGGAGGACTTCGTGGCTGCCGTCACCGGTGTCCCGACCGCCAGCGCCGAAGCGTCTGCGAAGGTGGAAGCGTGGCTCGCGGCAGACCGCTGGTGACGAGCTAGCTGATGGCGGAGCGGAGGCTGTCGACGATGCCGTGGTCGTGCATCTCCTTGGCCACCCGGACGGCGTTGACGACGGCCGTGGCCGAGCTGGAGCCGTGCGAGATCAGGCAGAGACCGTCGACGCCGAGGAGCATGGCCCCGCCTGTGGCGTCGGGGTCGAGCGTGCCGTAGAGCGGCATCAGGGCCGGGACCAGCACCTCGCTGGCGGCCTGAGTCTCGGGCGAGGACCCGAAGGCCTCGAAGATGGCCGCCACGAGCGTGCGCATGCCGCCTTCGAGGGTCTTGAGCACGACGTTCCCGGTGAAGCCGTCGGTTACCACGACGTCCACGTCGGGCGTCATCACGTCCCGGCCCTCGACGTTGCCCACGAAGGTGGCCCCGGCTGCCCTCAGCGCGTCCGAGGCCGACAGGAGGGCGTTCGTCTCCTTCACCAGCGGGGTGCCCTTGCTGGCCTCCTCGCCGATGGAGAGGAGCCCGACCCGGGGCTCCGCGATGCCGTACCGCTCGCGGGCGAACACTGCGCCCATCTGGGCGAACTGCAGGAGCCAGTCGGCCTGGCACTCGGCGTTGGCGCCGGCATCGAGCAGCACCGTCGGGTTGTGCCCGGGAACCGGGATCGGCGTGGCGATGGCGGGCCTGGACACGCCCTTGATCCGGCCCATCCGAAGGAGGGCAGAGGCCATCGTCGCCCCCGTGTTGCCGGCCGAGATCATGGCCGAGGCCCTGCCGTCGCGGACAGCCTCGGCGGCCCGAACGAGCGACGAGTCCTTCATCTTGCGGACGCTGGCGCCGGGGTCGGCGCTCATCGGGATGACCTCAGAGGCGGGGATGATCTCGAGGTCGCCGGCGAGGGGGCCGAGCACCTCGGGCTGGCCCACCAGCGCGACAGCCACGCCGAGCTCGGCGACGGCGCGGTGTGCGCCGGCCACGATCTCCTCCGGCGCCTTGTCCCCGCCCATCGCGTCGAGGGCGATGGGCAGCATCAGCTCGTCAATCCACTTCCACTGCCTGGCGGCCGGCGTACCAGCCGCAGTTGCCGCAGACGACGTGAGGGACCTTGGTGGCGCCGCAACGGGGGCACAGGCTGCGCGAGGGCCGCTCGAGGCGCCAGGCGCTGGCCCGACGCATGCGGCTCTTGGCCTTGGAGGTCTTCTTCTTGGGGACGGCCATGACGGTGATCCTCGGTGCGGGGAGTGCGGGGTGCGCGTGCCGGAGGGGCGGAGGCCAGAGCGGCCTGCTGCGCAGCCGGGAGATCGTAGCGGGAGGGCTCCGCGTCAGTCGAACTTGAGCTGCTCGAGACCGGCCCAGCGGGGGTCGACGGCGGGCTCGCCGTCGGTGTCGTCGTCTTCGCTGTCGACGAGCGCAGGGAACTGCTCAGGGGCTGGCCCGGCGCAGTCAGGGCCGCACAGGGGAGCGAGAGGCAGGCTGAGCAGGACGGCATCGCGCACGGGCGGTTCGAGGTCGACCTCGTCGCCCTCGATCGGGTAGGTGTCGCCGTCGACGGGCTTGGCCTCGAAGATCTCCCGGAGAGGCACCTCGAGCGTGCCGGTCACCGGCTCGAGGCAGCGGCGGCACTCCCCCGTCCACGGCGCCGTGATCGCGCCCACGAGCGTGACCGCGCCCTCGATTGCCTCGAGGGTGGCGTCGACGACGACCTCGGCGCCTTCGGGAACCCGCGCCGAGGTGATCACGAGGTCGGGGATGGTCGCCGCGACCTGGACCTCGCGCTGGGTGCCAGGACGGCGGCGGAGCTCCATCACCCCGATCCTCAAGACGGAGCGGGCCATGGTCGCTACCCCAGGTCCTGGTCGAAGACCGCCGCGCCGCCGGGTTCGTCGTCGCGGGAGGCTCCGCCTCCTCCGACCGCGGGCACCGACCCTGTGCTCGTCGACCCCTGGAGCTTGTCTCGCCCGGCGCCGACCATCTTCAGCGTGCGCTCGAGGACGATCTCGAAGCTGGCCAGCTTGTGATCGCAGAAGTCCTCGCACTCGTTCTTGAGCCGGTTGGCCTCGGCCTGGGCCGCCTCGACGATCTTGCGGGCCCGAGCCTCGCTCGACTTCACGACCTCGGTGCGCTGCACCATTCGCTCGGCCCGGCTGCGGGCCTGGTCCAGGATCTCCTCGCCCTCCCGGCGCACCTTGGCCAGGTAGTCCTCTCGCTCCTTGAGCAGCCAGCGGGCGGCGCGGAGCTCCTCGGGCAGGCGCTCGATGGTCTCGTCCAGCAGATCGAGGACCTCGTCGCGGTTGATCATCACGGAGGTCGACAAGGGCATGGGTCGAGCTGAGCCCACCAGCTCGTGCAGGCGGCGCAGCATCTGCTCGGCATCGGTGCCAGGCAGGCGCGGGCGCTCCTTCGGCGGCTCGGGCAGGTCGAAGTCCTCGTCCTCGGCCATCAGGCTCCGTACCGTTCGGCGAGCCGCTTGGCGACTGGGGAGGGGACCATGCTCGTCACGTCTCCGCCGAAGCGGGCGATGTCGCGGATGTACTTCGAGGCCACGGCAGAGTTGGCCGAGGCCGACGGCAGGAACAGCGTGTGAACGCCTGAGACGTTCAGGTTGACCTGCGCCTGGGAGATCTCGCTCTCGAAGTCGATGGTCGACCGCAGGCCCTTGATGATGAAGTCGGCCCCCACGTCAGCGGCCAGGTGGACGACCAGCTTGGCGAAGCTGACCACCTCGATGTTGTCGAGATGGGCGAGCGACTCGCGGATCATCTCCTCCCGCTCCTCGAGCGTGAAGAGCGGTTCGCCCTTCTGGGGGTTGCGCATCGTCGCGACGACCACCTGGTCGAAGAGGTGGGACGCCGTCTCTATGAGCTCGACGTGCCCGTTGTGGATCGGGTCGAACGAACCCGGATACAGGACCTTCGTCATGAGGACGCTCCGATGGCTCTCGACGTCTTCAGACGGGGCAGCCCGAGGCGCCGTGTCGATCGTTCGCTCGCAAGCTCGCTCACCTGCTGCACGCTACCGCCGCCGTGCGGGCCGCTCACCAACGCCGTGGTCAGAGCGCTTGCCGCTCGACGATCAGCACGTACGTGCGGCCGTACCGCTTCGAGCGGAGGACCTCCCAGCCGAAGGGCGGCTCCACCGCCCGGTTCGACTCGAGCACGGCCAGATCGGTCGGAAGCGCGTCGAGCAGGTCGAGCCAGGCATCGTCGGTGTAGTCGTAGGGCGGGTCGATCAGCACCAGGTCCCAGCGTCGACCGTTCGCCGCGGCAAGGAAGCGATCGACGGGGCTGGCCACCACCGTGGCCCGCTCGCCCAGGCCGGTCGTCTGGAGATTGGCCTCGACGGCGGTCCGGGCGGCCCGGTCGACGTCGACGAACGTGGCCGACGCCGCTCCGCGCGACAGCGCCTCGATGCCAAGGGCGCCACTGCCGGCGAAGAGGTCGAGCACGTCAGCGTCGACGACGACGCCCAGGCTGCCGAGAGCGTTGAAGGTCGCCTCGCGGACCCGTTCGGGCGTGGGCCGGGTGGACGCACCCTCGGGCGCCACGAGCCGGCGGCCCCTCGCCGTCCCCGAGATGACGCGCATCCGCGAACGGTACCGTCCGGGGATGCCTGAGCCTGCCCTGCCCGAGGGCGTCGTCATCATCCGCATCGACCAGGGTCACGTCCGGAACGCCATCAACACCGAGACCGCGGCGCGCCTGCACGACGCGTTCGTCGACTTCGACGCCGACCCGACCGCGAGGGTGGCGGTGCTGACGGGCGACGACGCTGCGTTCTGTGCCGGCGCCAACCTGCGGGACCTGCCCAAGCTGCGTGACAGCGGCCCGCTCGGGCCGACCCGCCTTCAGCTCTCGAAGCCCGTGATCGCCGCCATCGAGGGCTGGTGCGTGGCCGGTGGGGTGGAGCTGGCGGCCTGGTGCGACCTGCGGGTGGCCGGTCGGTCGGCCCGCATCGGCTGCCTGGAGCGGCGCTGGGGCGTGCCTCTGATCGACGGGGGCACCTACCGCCTGCCCCAGATCGTCGGGTTGGGGCGGGCCCTCGACCTCATCCTCACCGGGCGCGAGATCGGGGCTGAAGAGGCTGACCGGATGGGGTTCCTGACCCAGGTCGTACCCGACGGCCAGGCCCTTCCGACCGCCATCGACCTGGCGGGCGGGATCGCAGCATCGCCGTGGCGGGCCGTCGTCAACGACCGCAAGAGCGTCTACGCCGGGCTGGGTCGGGAGCTCGGCGAAGCCCTGCTGATCGAGGACGAGCTGGGCAAGGACACGATCTTCGCCGACGGCTTCGCCGAGGGCGTCGACCGGTTCAACGACCACCAGTCGTCGCGCCAGCGCTGATCCTCGACCCTGCGCGCCCGGGTCACAGATCGTGGGACTCGCCCTGCGGGCCGACGCGCACGCGCTCGCGGACCTTCTCACCGCTCTGCCACGAGGTGGTGCGCCAGCTCTCCCCCTCCACGCGCTGCCAAGCTGCGGACTCGATCTCGAGCTCGAAGACGTGAGAGCCCCCCAGCTCGCCCAGGTCGAAGTCGTTGAGGCTGTTGAAGTGGGCCCGCAGCACCTCCCACTCGTCGGGGTCGGCGATCTCGCGAGCCCGGCAGAACAGCTTCGCCTCCCCCGCCAGGTCGTCCTTGTCGGCGAGGGGCGTCAGCACGCAGCAGCGGGCATCGCGCTGGAGGTCCTGGGCCTTGACGGCGTTGGGCATGCTGCCGACGTACAGCCGCCCGTCGAGGATGGACAGCTCCATCGGGCTGACCCGCGGCCACCCGTCGCGGCGCACGGTGCCCACCAGGGTGAGGCCGGTGGCGGTGGTTCGATCACCGAAGAAGGCGGCGATCGAAGGGGCGGCGACGGTCAGGTCTGCGAAGGTCGTCATCGGGTGATCTTCCGCGCCCATTGCTGACATGGACTGTCAAGGTGAGGCCGTAGGGTCAGGGCATGCGCGCCAGCCGCCTCGTGCAGCTCCTCCTGCTGCTGCAGACGAACGGGAAGATGACAGCCAGCCGGCTGGCCACCGAGCTCGAGGTGTCGGTCCGCACCATCTACCGCGACATCGAGGCCCTCAGCGGCGCTGGCGTCCCGATCTACGCCGAGGCCGGCCCCGGAGGCGGCGTCCGGCTGGTCGACGGCTATCGCACCCGCCTCACGGGCCTCACAGCCCACGAGGCCGAGGCGCTGGCCCTGTCCGGCTTGCCCGGCGCCGCGTCCGAGCTGGGCCTGGGCACCGTGCTGGCTGCAGCCCAGCTCAAGGTCGATGCCGCCCTCCCGCCCGAGCTGCGGAGCCGGGCCGTCCGGATGCGCGAGCGGTTCCACCTGGACGCACCGGGGTGGTTCGCCCGGGAGGAGCCCGTCCCCCATCTGGCCGAGCTCTCCCGAGCGGTGTGGGACGAGCTCCGGGTCGAGATCCGGTACGCCAAGCGCGACGCCGAGGTGAAGCGCCTGATCGACCCGCTCGGCCTCGTGCTCAAGGCGGGGGTCTGGTACCTCGTCGCCCTCTCGGGGCGCACCCGCTCGGTGCGGACGTTCCGGGTGAGCCGGGTGCAAGCCGTGCGGCAGCTCGACGAACCGGCCCAGCGACCGGCCGACTTCGACCTGGCCGGCCAGTGGGCGGAGTCGTCAGCGGCCTTCTTCGAGACGTGGCCGACCTACGAGGTCCGGGTGCGGGTCCGGGCCGAGCGCATGTGGCACCTGCGTGATGTGCTCGAGCCCGGCGCGGCCAAGGAGGCGCTGGGCGCAGCCGCCGAAGCTGACGACGAGGGGTGGCGGGAGACGACCGTGCGGGTCGAGTCGATGGGCATGGCCGTCCACCAGCTGCTCCGGTTCGGCAGCCACCTCGAGGTGCTCGAGCCGCCCGAGCTGCGCGACGCGATGCGCAGCGTGGCCGTCGAGATGGCCGCCCATTACGCCGTCACCCCAGCCTGACGGGGGCATCCAGGCGAGCACCCGCCACACTGGTGCGATGGCCGTCGCCGACACCATCCAGTGCGTCGACTGCGGGGGCGTCTGCCACCGCATGCCGACCGAGCCCCCTGAGCTGGGCTGGGAGGCGGGTGACGTCGTCGCCTACCGCTGCCGGGACTGCGCCGACATGTGGTACCTCGAGATCGACGAGGAGGATCTCGACGACACCGTGAGCGGCGGCTCTGGTGACGGATCGGGCGACGGCTGGCGCTGAGGTGACCGTCGACGTCGAGAAGGGCGCCGCGGACGCCGGCGAGCAGCGCCTCGGGACCATCGCGGGCATAGCTGCCTACACGCTGTGGGGTCTCTTCCCGCTCGTCTTCCACCAGCTGCGCTCGGTGTCAGCGACGGAGATCCTGCTCCATCGTGTCGTGTGGTCGTTCGTCGTGGTCGCCGGCCTGCTGGTGGTGCGCCGAAACCGGCGCTGGTACGACGCCGTGCGCTCGTCTCCGAACGGGTTGCGCAACCTGGCCGCGGCAGCCGTGCTGATCGCCACGAACTGGCTCGTCTACATCTGGGCCGTCAACCACGACCACGTGGTCGAGGCCGCGCTCGGCTACTACGTCAACCCGCTGATCACGGTCGCGCTCGGCGTCTTCGTGCTGGGAGAGCATCTGCGCCGCCTGCAGGTCGTGGCCCTCGGCTTGGGCGCCGGAGCCGTCGCTGTGCTCACAGCGGCCTACGGCCGGGTGCCATGGGTGGCGCTCGTCCTGGCGGTCTCCTTCGCCGGCTACGGCTTCCTCAAGAAGGCCGTCGCCGTCGAGGCCACGACTTCGCTCGCCGTGGAGACAGCCGTCCTGCTCCCCGTGGCGCTGATCGGGATGGTCGTCCTCCAGACGACCGGCGACGCCGCGTTCCTGGACGGCACCGTCGGTCGTGACGCTCTGCTGGTCAGCCTCGGGGTGGTGACCGCCGTGCCCCTCCTCCTGTTCGCCACGGCAGCCAGCCGCATCCCGCTCTCGCTGCTGGGCCTGCTGCAGTACCTCACCCCCACGATGCAGCTCATGTGCGGCGTCGTCGTCTTCGACGAGCCCATGCCCCTCGAGCGCCTTGCCGGCTTCGTCCTCGTGTGGATCGCCCTGACCCTCCTGGCCACCGACGCCCTGCGCAACGCGAGGCGTCGCCTTCCTGTAGCCGAGCCGGTCTGACCGCCCGGCCCCGGGTCCGTCCGCGCTGGTGGTGGCTCAGCAACCATCAGCGCGACCAGAGTCGCGGCGCGTCAGGCGGAGGCGGGGTGCTGGGCGGGGCGGGGGCGGCGGGTCGCCGCCGCGGCCAGGCCGACCAGCCCAACGGCGGCGGCCGGGGCCGGGCCCCATGCCGCACCCGAGGCCACGGCGAGGACGGCGGCCTGCACGCCGACGATGGCCCGCTGGGCGAGCGGCAGGAGCTCCTCGAGACGGCGGTGGAGCGACAGCATGCGCTCGGTGGTCGTGAGGCTCCGGCCGAGGAACACGGCCACTCCCCGCACGAGACCGAAGCCGGTGACCGCGCCGAAGGCGGCGAGCGGCGAGGCGGTGAGCGCGGCCAGCGCCAGCATCAGGTACACGGCGGCCGTCGTGACGTAGGTCGCCAGACCGACGCCGATCTGCCACCCGAATCCGCCGCCGTACACCCATGCCCTGTACTGACCCAGCCATCCCTCGTTCACCTGCCGCGTGTGCGAGGGGAGCCGGAAGCCGCCGAGTGCGAGGTCCGACGCGAGCGCCACGGCAGCCAGAGCGGCGGCAGTGCCGACGCGAGCCGTGTCGCTGAGATCGAGAGCGGCGACCCCCGCGGCGAGCAGCGCTGCGCCGCTGGCCAGCGTGGCTCCTCCGAGCACCGCCCCGGCCACGAACCAGGCCGCCGTGGCGTGGTAGCGGTGGTCGCGGCCCCGCTCACCCATGGGGGTGATCGTGGACAGCATCGAGAGGCCGCACGGCGACCACGTCGAGCGCACGGCGGCCGCCACGGCGACGACGAGGGCAAGGGCGACCAGCAGCGGGGTCATGGGCTCATGGTAGGCAGCCGGGCGGCCCCGGTCAGCCGTAGGGTGCGCGCCATGGCGATCGAGCTCGACCCGACCGAGCAGCGGTTGATCGGCAGCCTCCTCGAGAAGGAGCGCACGGTCCCCGACACGTACCCGATGACGCTCAACGGTCTGCGCACGGCGTGCAACCAGTCCTCGGGTCGCGATCCGATCCTGCACCTCAGCGACCTCGAGGTGCAGTCGGCCCTCGACCGCCTCCGCAGCGCCGGGCTCACCCGCGTGCTCCACCCGAGCCACGGCGCCCGCCAGCCGAAGTTCCGGCAGGTCCTCGACGAGGTGCTCGCTCTCGACCCGGGCCAGCGGGCCGTGCTCACCCTTCTGCTCCTGCGGGGCCCGCAGACGCCGGGCGAGCTCCGGGCCCGATCCGATCGACTCCACGGCTTCGACTCCTTGGCCGAGGTGCAGGCCGCGCTGGAGGGGCTGGCCGCTCGCCCGGACCCCCTCGTCCGAGAGCTCGAGCGCCGTCCGGGCCAGAAGGAGCAGCGCTGGGTCCACCTCCTCGGCCCGATCGCCGAGTCGGCGTCTCCCGAACCAGCCGGCCCGACCGAGCTCGACGAGCTGCGCGCCGAGCTGGCCCAGGCCCACGCCGAGATCGAGCGCCTCCGCCAGGAGCTCGACGACCTCACCGCGCCCTGACCCCACCGCCACCACGAACTGAACCGGGGTGCGAAAGGGCCCGATCCTGGGCCCTTTCGCACCCCGGTTCGCCGGGAATGGGAACGACCCGGCCCGCTCGGTGGGATAGACCGTCGGCATGGGGACGGGCGAGATCGCATGCTGGGGCCGGCCGTCGCGCTGACGGTGGCGCAGGTGGTGCACGGGGCCGTGCCGGTGGACGAGAACAAGACAGAGAGCGAGTCCTGGGTGGGTCTCGTGGGCGGACTGCTGCTGCTCGTCCTGAGCGTCGCCGCGGTCGTGGGCCTTCTGCAGCGCCGCCCCTACGGCCGTCCGCTGGCGGCGTGGACCGGCCTGGTCGTAGCTGTCGGGTTCGTCGCCTACCACGCGTCGCCGTGGCACGGCGCCCTCACCAACCCGTACCTCGGCGAGCCCGTCGGTGCCCCGGCCTGGCTCAGCGTGGCTGCCGCGGTCGGGGCAGGTGCGTGGTGCGCCTATGAAGGTCGAGCGCAGCTCCGCCGGGCCCCTCTCGCCACCTCGTGAGCGTCAGCTCTTGAAGAGGAACGCCTCGTCCTCGGGCTCGAGGAACAGGCCCAGCTCGTCTCGCAGCTCGGCGTGGTCGGCCAGGTCCGGGTCCTCATCCGCGATGCGCTCCGCCGCGTCGCGTGCCTGCTGCACCGCCTCACGGTCCCGGCGCAGCGACGCCAGCTTGAGGTCGCTGCGCCCCTTCTGACGCTCGTTGAAGATGGTGCCCTCGCCTCGGATGTCGAGGTCCACCTCGGCCAGGTGGAACCCATCCTCGGAGGCCACGATCGCGTCGAGCCGGGCGTTGCCGGCGACGCGCTCCTCCTCGTCGCCCTCGGCGCCTCCGCTCCCGGTCACCAGGTAGCAGTACGACACGTCGGAGCCGCGGCCGACGCGACCTCGCAGCTGGTGGAGCTGAGCTATGCCGAACCGGTCGGCGGACAGCACGACCATCACGGTCGCGTTGGGCACGTCTACGCCGACCTCGATGACCGTCGTGGCCACGAGCACCTGCGTGCGGCCGTCGCGGAAGGCGGCCATGGTCGCCTCCTTCTCGGCCGCAGGCAGCCGGCCGTGGAGCAGCCCCAGCGAGAGCCCGGACAGCTCGTCGGCCTCCAGGCGGGCGTAGGTCTCCTCGGCCGACGCGGCCTCGAGCTTGTCGCTCTCGCCGATCAGCGGGCACACCACGTAGGCCTGCCGTCCCTCGGCCACCTCGGCCCGAACCTTGGCCCACACCTCGGCCTCGCCCTCTTCGCCTCGAGCCCAGGTGGTGTCGATGGGCTGCCGGCCCTTCGGCTTCTCGCCCAGGATGGACACGTCGAGATCGCCGTAGACGGTCATGGCTGCCGTGCGAGGGATCGGAGTGGCTGTCATGACGAGCACGTCGGGCACCGCTCCCCCGCCCGCCTTGCCCGAGAGGGCGGCCCGCTGCTCGACGCCGAAGCGGTGCTGCTCGTCGATCACGACCGCTCCGAGGCTGCGGAAGCTCACGCCCTCCTGGATCAGGGCGTGGGTGCCCACGAGCAGGTCGACCTCACCCGCAGCCAGCGCAGCGAGTATGCGCTGGCGCTCCTTGCCGGTGACCTTGTTCGTCAGGAGCTCGATCGTGAGGGGCCGCTCGCCGAAGAGGGAGGCACCGTCGTCGGGCACCGTGATCCCCTCGAGCAGCGGCCCGATGGACGTGAAGTGCTGGTCGGCGAGCACCTCCGTCGGGGCCATGAACGCGCCCTGGTGACCGCCCTGGACCGCGGTGAGCAGGGCCACGACGGCCACCACGGTCTTGCCCGCGCCCACATCGCCCTGCAGGAGCCGGTGCATGGGCACGGGTCGGGCCAGGTCGGCTGTGATCTCGTCGAGCACCTTGCGCTGGTCGCCCGTGAGGTCGAAGGAGAGGGCGGCGAGGAAGCGGCGGACGAGCTCTCCGGAGGTGTCGTGCTCGATGCCCTGGCTCGTGGCCTCGATGCGGCGCTTGCGGAGGACGAGGGCGAGCTGGATGCGGAGCAGCTCGTCGAACACGAGGCGGCGGCGGGCCTCCTCGGCTTCGCCCATCGCCTCGGGCACGTGGATGCCCGTGAGGGCGGCGGTGCGGTCGATGAAGTCGTGCTCGTCCAGCACCCAGGATGGCAGGGGCTCGACCAGCTCCCGGGTGCGGCGCAGTGCCTCGGCCACCCAGGCCCGGATCTCCTTCGAGTACAGCCGGAGCTTGTCGGACTGGGGGTAGATGGCCGTGATCTGCAGGCGGTCCTCCTCGTCGAGCAGGTCCACCTCCGGGTTGGCGAGCTGCTTCTGGCCCCGGTACTCGGTGACCTTGCCGAAGAACATGGCCTCGGAGCCCTCCGGGAACTGACGGGCCCGCCACGGCTGGTTGAAGAACGTGACCCTCATGTAGCCGGAGCCGTCACCGATTCGCAGCTCGGTGCGAGCCTTGCCCCTCCCCCGTCCGGGCACGGTGGCCGACGACGCCACTCGGCCGTAGATCCACACCTGCTCGTCGACCCGGGCGTCGCCGATGGACGACTGCTTCGTCTTGTCGATGTGGCGCCGGGGGTAGTGCGTCAGCAGGTCGAGGATCGACTCGATGCCGATCTGAGCCAGCGCCTTGGCCCGTTCCGGCCCGACCCCCTTGAGCTCCGTGACGGTGAGATCAGAGAGGTCGCGAAGGCGCTTCACTACTCGATGCCGAAGAGGTACGGGTAGAGCGGCTGACCACCGTGGTGGACCTCGGCTGCGACGTCGGGCCGGTGCTCGCCCAGCCACTCCGTGATGTGCCGGGTGGCGGCCCCCGAGGCCCCCTGCCCCTCGATGAGCGTGACGATCTCGTGGGAGTCCGTGACGAGCACCTCGAGAAGCGTGGTGGCCGCGTCGGCCAGCTCCACCTCGACCGCCTTGATGCCGTCACGCGCGATGCCGAGCCAGTCGCCTTCCGCGATCGGCCCCACCTCGCAGCTCGAGTCGCGCACGGCCTGGGTGATCTCCCCCGCCACGACGTTGCTCGCCGCCTCGGCCATCTCCTCGCCGTTCTCGCTCGCAGAGGCGCCTGGGTCGTAGGCGAGCAGGGCCGCGAAGCCCTCGGTGATCCCCTTGGTCGGGACGACGACGATGGTCTTGCTGGTGTGCCCGTCCACCTGCTCGGCCACTGGGATGATGTTCTTGTTGTTGGGGAGGATCACCACCTGGTCAGCCGGAACGGCCTCCACGGCTGCGATCAGCTCGGCCGTCGAGGGGTTCATCGACTGGCCGCCCGTGACGATCCCTTGCACGCCGAGGGAGTGGAAGATCCGACGGATGCCGTCACCGGTCGCCACTGCGACCACGCCGCACGTCACCGGCGCCAGCAGGTGGGCGGGCACCTCGGCTCCTGCGCCGGTGTCCACGGCGTCGCGCACCCAGCGCTCCTCCTCCACCTGCTCGATCAGGTCGGTGACGCGGATCTTGCGCGGGGTGCCGATGTCGATGGCCGCCTCGATCGAAGCCCCGATGTCGTCGGTGTGGATGTGGCAGTTCCAGATGCCGTCGCCTCCTACGACCACGATCGAATCGCCGATCCCAGCCCACACGTCCTTGAAGGCGGGGATGGCCTCGTCCGCGGCCTCGAGGAAGTACATGACCTCGTAGCGCAGCTCGGAGACGTCGCCGTGGCCGCCGCCGTGACCGGGCAGCGGATCGACGAAGACGGGTCCGTCGACCTCGACCGGCTCGGGCAGGCCCCGACCGTCGACGTGGTGCAGGAGCGCGTCCAGGAAGAGCAGGAAGCCCGTACCGCCGGCGTCGACCACGCCGGCCTCCTTCAGGACGGGCAGCATGTCCGGTGTGCGAGCCAGCGCGTCGGCGCCCTGGCCGGCTGCCGCCTCGAGCACGAGCAGCAGGTCGCCCCCGCCCTCGGCTGCGGCCACGGCGGCCTCGGACGGCTTCACGGACGACCGTCAGGATCGTGCCCTCCACCGGGCGCATGACGGCCTGGTAGGCGGCCTCGGACGCCGCGGCCAGGGCTGCCGCGGCGCTGGCGCCGTCGAGGCCGTCGGCGTCGACCACCACGCTCGAGATCCCTCGGAGGATCTGGGAGAGGATCACGCCCGAGTTGCCGCGCGCCCCCATGAGCGATCCATGGCTGATCGCCTTGCACACCGAAGGCAGGTCGGCGCCGGCCCGGTCGACCTCCTCGCACACGGCCAGGAGGGTCAGGGCCATGTTCGTGCCGGTGTCGCCGTCGGGCACCGGGTAGACGTTGAGCCGGTTGATGCCCTCCTTGTGGGCGGCCAGCGCATCTCGGTAGCTCGCCACAGCGGCCCGCAGCTCGTCGGCGCCGAGGCGCGTGAGGGAGGTCATCGGGCGGGGATCTTAGGATGTGCCCCGACCCTCCCCGGGTTGGCGGCCCCGCAGCAGCGCCGGTAGCCTCTCCCGGTCCTGCAGACCGGTCGTTCGGCCGGTCCCGATGTGTGAGGTCTCTGAACGATGGCAGCTGTGTGCGAGGTGTGCGGCAAGCACCCGTCCTTCGGGATGAACGTCAGCCACTCGCACCGGCGCACCAAGCGTCGGTGGAACCCGAACATCCAGAAGATCAGGGCCGTCGTCAACGGCGCCCCGAAGCGCCTCCACGTCTGCACCGGCTGCATCAAGGCCGGCAAGGTGACCAAGCGCGTCAGCTGATCCTCTGAGGGTGGTGCTGGCACCACCTCGGATCTACATGGCAGCGGCCTTGCCCGATCTGGGCCTTTCGTGATCGTCTGACGCCGCGACATCGGGCATAGGCGCCCGTGGCACGTCGCAGCACCGGGAGGTCACGCATTGCGAACCCTGCAGCGGGTGGGGGTCGGGCTGCTCGCCCTGACCCTGGCGGGCGGCATCACCGCCTGTGGCGACGACGACAGCGACGAGGGCACGACCGACACGACGACGGCCGGGACACCCGCTGAGGGCGACGACGCCGCCTTCTGCGACGCGGTCGTCGACTTCAACACTGTGATCTTCGGGACCGACACCGAGGACGCGACGGAGGACGAGGTCAAGGAGATCGGAGCCGAGCTGGCACCGCTGTCCCAGGCGCTGGTCGACGAGGCTCCGGACGCCGTGGTGGACGCCGCTGAGAGCGTGCATGCCTTCGTCGAGCCCCTCGCCGACGGCGACACGACGGCCTTCGACGACGATTCGTCCTTCGAGACCTACCTGGGGTTCCTGGAGGCCGCCTCCGCGGAGTGCGAGTTCGCCGAGGTCGAGGTGACCGCCTCGGACTACGCCTTCGACGCACCCGACACCATCGAGGCGGGGACCGTGAGCTTCGCGTTCACGAACGCCAGCGACGCCGAGGAGCACGAGATGATCGTGTTCAGCAAGGCCGATGGGGTCGATCTCAGCTTCGACGAGATCCTGGCCCTCCCCGAGGAGGAGGGGGAGAGCATGACCGTGTTCGCCACGGCCGCCTTCGCCGCGCCGGGCGAGGGCGGTTCCACGCTGGCCACCCTCGAGCCTGGTGACTACGCGATGGTCTGCTTCATCCCTGTCGGGCGGCGCCGAGGACGGCCCGCCCCACTTCACCCAGGGGATGATCCACGAGTTCACGGTCGAGTAGCGCACCGCACGTTCGACGGGGACCGCTGCGCCTGTGCGCGGCGGTCCCCTTTCGCGTCGTTGCGGATCGGTGACGGCCGTCTGGCTGTTGCCTGAACGGCTCCATTACGGTGGACAGACCACCGCAAGCCTGTCCTGAGGAGCCGGTTGCCCATGCAGGGTGTGATCAAGTCGTACGACCCCGGTTCGGGAGACGGCGTGGTGCTCTGCGACACCGACCTCCAGGAGTACGACCTGGCCCCGGACGCGCTCCAGGGCTCGGTGTTCCGCATGCTCCGTCAGGGCCAGCGGGTGATCTTCGACCTCGACGACTCGTCGCGGGCCACCGGCCTGCGCCTCGGCTCTGAGGTCGACATGGGTACGCCCGGCTTCGGCGGCATCCCCGACATCCCCCTGCCCACGCAGACCAGCTGATCCATCGACCCCCGCGGAGACGACATGCCTGCCACCACCGACAACCAGAAGCTGAAGGACTGGGTCGACCAGTGGGTTGGCATCCTTCAGCCAGATGGCGTCGAGTGGTGCGACGGCTCGCAGGAGGAGTGGGATCGCCTCACACAGCTGCTCGTCGACGGGGGCACCTTCACCAAGCTCGCTGAGGACAAGCGGCCGAACAGCTTCCTGGCCCTGTCCGATCCCGCCGACGTGGCCCGTGTCGAGGACCGCACCTTCATCTGCTCCGCGCGAGGAGCGCGACGCCGGCCCCACCAACCACTGGCGACCCCCGGCGGAGATGAAGGCCGAGCTCCTCGAGCACTTCACCGGCGCCATGCGAGGTCGCACCATCTACGTCGTGCCCTTCTCGATGGGCCCGCTCGGCTCACCCATCGCCCACATCGGGGTGCAGCTGACCGACTCCGCCTACGTGGTCACGAACATGCGGATCATGACCCGCATGGGCCAAGACGTCCTCGACGTGCTCGGGGCCGACGGCGAGTACGTGCCCTGCCTCCACTCGGTCGGCTACCCGCTCGTGCTCGACGACGGATCGACGCGCCCCGACGTCCCGTGGCCCTGTGACGCCGAGAACAAGTACATCTGCCACTTCCCCGAGACCCGCGAGATCTGGAGCTACGGCTCGGGCTACGGCGGGAACGCCCTGCTCGGCAAGAAGTGCTTCGCCCTGCGCATCGCCTCGACGATGGCCCGCGACGACGGCTGGATGGCCGAGCACATGCTCGTCCTCGGCCTCACCTCTCCCGAGGGCGAGAAGACCTACGTCGCCGCCGCCTTCCCGTCAGCCTGCGGCAAGACGAACATGGCCATGATGGTCCCCACCCTCCCAGGGTGGAAGGTGGAGACGGTGGGCGACGACATCGCCTGGATGAAGTTCGGCGACGACGGCCGCCTCTACGCCATCAACCCCGAGGCCGGCTTCTTCGGCGTGGCGCCGGGCACGGGCCACGGCACGAACCCGAACGCCATCGCCACCCTCCACGCCAACTGCATCTACACGAACGTGGCCCTCACCGACGACGGAGACGTGTGGTGGGAGGGCCTCTCGCCCGCCCCCGAGCACCTCACCGACTGGAAGGGCAACGACTGGACTCCGGGCTCGGACACGCCGGCGGCCCACCCCAACGCCCGGTTCACGGCTCCTGCCTCGCAGTGCCCATCCATCGCCCCGGAGTGGCAGGACCCCAAGGGCGTCCCGATCTCGGCCATCCTCTTCGGCGGTCGTCGGGGCACGAACGTCCCCCTGGTCACCGAGTCGCTCAACTGGCAGCAGGGCGTCTTCCTCGGCTCGATCATGAGCTCGGAGAAGACAGCGGCGGCGGCGGGCACAGTCGGGGAGCTGCGCTTCGACCCCTTCGCGATGCTGCCGTTCACCGGGTACAACGTCGGCGACTACTTCGCCCACTGGCTCGAGATCGGGCAGCGCGACGGCGCCCAGCTGCCGAAGCTCTTCTGGGTGAACTGGTTCCGCAAGGGAGCCGACGGAAAGTTCCTGTGGCCGGGCTTCGGTGAGAACAGCCGGGTGCTGAAGTGGATCGTGGAGAGGGTGGCCGGCGCAGGTGAGGCCGTGGACACGCCGATCGGGCGGGTTCCCACCGCCGCGTCGATCGACACGAGCGGCCTCGACGTCGACGACGCCACCATGGCCGAGCTGCTGTCGGTCGACACCGAGTCGTGGCGGGCCGAGCTCCCCCAGATCGAGGCCCACTACGCCTCGGTCGGCGACAGCCTCCCGAGGCCGCTGAAGGACGAGCTCCGCGAGCTCGAGAAGCGCCTGGCCGAGTAGGCCCGGCTATCCCCAGGCGAACACGGGCTGCTCGAAGTCGGCGACGGCGTCGTCGCGCCCCTCGAGCCCGAGCCAGCGCATCTGCACCAGAACCGCGCCCGTCGGGGCGTGGATCAGGTCGTTGCCCAGGGGCACCTGGACGACGGGCCTGTCGCTCTCGGGGATCTGCACGAACCGAGGGGAGTCTTCGCGCATCAGCTCGTGGAGGCCGACCCGGTAGGCGGCCAGGACCTCGTCGGCGGACGGTCGCAGGTCGAGATGTCCGCCGCCCCAGAGCACCACGGGTGTGATCACGTAGCCCGAGCGGGTGGCGTAGTCGTCGAGCAGGCCGAGCACGGTCTCCTCGGCGAGGACGACACCGAGCTCCTCGTCGAGCTCGCGGCGGGCCGCCTCGCTCACGGTCTCGCCGGGGTCGACCCGTCCGCCGGGAAGGGCCCACTGGGAAGCATGGCGGTTCAGCCTCGCCGCCCGTCGGCACAGCAGGAACGCCGCCCCGCCGGACACCCCGGTCATGCGTCCGTCGAGGCCCCCCGCACCACCCGGGATGATGTCCATCTCCGCGCTGGTCGGCTGGTGCGGATCGATGCGGTCCTCGCCCTCCACGGAGTCGACGAGCACGACGGCCACCGCAGCGTGACGCAGGTCGCCGACTTCGATGGCGCGGCGGTCGTGGCCCTGCAGGTTCCGGGTCACGCGCTCGCGGAGGGAGTCGTCGTAGCGGATCACACCGACGGCCACGGGCCCCTGGTCATCAGCTCGGCCCACGGTGCACCCTGCCCGTCGCTCGTGGCCGCCCACCGCCGGTTGCTGGTGGACGCGAACAGCCACACGAGCCCGGCCACCACGACGAGCCCGGCGATCGCCGGGGCTTCATAGCCCCCGTTCCAAACCGGGTCGAAGCCGTCATCACCGAACCCCTGCACGATCGCTATGACGAGATACGGCGCCACCCAGACGAGGGGCACGAGCCATGACAGCACGGCCAGCGAGCGGGCCGACTCGTCGTCGCCCGATGACCTGGCCCGGTCGCGCAACACCCTCACGAGGGCCCACACGGCCCAGCCGCCGGCGGCCATCGCCACCACCGCGAGCACCAGGCGGACGTCCGCGAGCCGGTCGAAGACGAGGATCTCGTCGTAGTCGGTGCCGGGCGCCGGGTTCGCCACGACAGCACCGGTGAGAGGGTCGAGCGCCTCCTGGTGGTGGGGGGCGACGAGGTCGGGGGCGCTGGCCAGCGCGGCCACACCGGCGAAGACGGCGGGCATCCGCAGCCCGAGCAGCCACGCGCCAGCCGCCACGAGCGGCCAACCCACCACGTCGGGAAGGACGTCGAGCCCGACGACGCGCAGGTCGAACCCCACGAGCGCCACCCCCACGGCGATCAGCGTCAAGGGCCTGCTCCGCACGGCAGCAGCGTACCGATCGGTTCAGCGGCGGTATATCTCCCGCACGATCGACTCGATGTCGGGCTCCTCCACGCTGAGGTCGCGCACCTCGGCCTGGGCCGTCACCCGCCCCAGGAGCTCGGAGGCCGTCACCTCGTCCCGGTCGAAGCGCAGCCACTGCCGGGGCCCGTCGACCCGTGTCACCGTCGCGCCGGTGACGGTCAGCGACGGGCCAGGCTCCATGAGGTCGACCACGAGGGTGCGCTGGGTGCCGTACCGGGCGGTGATGCCCGTCACCGTGCCGTCCTCGATCACCCGGCCGTGGTCGATGATGAGGAGGCGGCTGCAGAGCCGCTCCACGTCGGAGAGGTCGTGGGTGGTCAGCAGGACGGTCGTGCCCTGCTCCCGGTTCAGCTCGACGAGGAAGTCGCGCACGGCCTCCTTGCTCACGATGTCGAGGCCGATGGTCGGCTCGTCGAGCAGCACGATCGCTGGGTCGTGGAGCAGGGCGGCGGTGAGCTCGCCCCTCATGCGCTGACCCAGCGAGAGCTGCCGGACGGGCACGTCGAGGAGCGGCCCCAGGTCGAGCCCTGCCGCGAACCGGGCCAGGTTCTCCGCGTGCCGGGCGGCCGGAACCCGGTAGACGTGGCGGAGCAGGTCGAAGCTGTCTCGCAGAGGCAGGTCCCACCACAGCTGCGAGCGCTGGCCGAACACGACTCCGATCCGCCCGGCGAGGGTCGTCCGCTGCCGGCTGGGCTCGAGACCGTCGACTCGGACGTGTCCGGCGGAGGGCACGAGGATCCCGGTGAGCATCTTGATCGTCGTGGACTTCCCCGCCCCGTTCGGACCGATGAAGCCGAGCATGGCGCCTCGCTCGACCCGCAGGTCGATCCCAGCCACGGCCACGACCGGCTCCCGCCGGCGCCGGATGCGGCCTGCCTTGCGGGTCACGCTGAAGGTCTTCTCCAGGCCTTGGACCTCGATGACGGGATCGTCGGTGACAGTCACGAGCCCGTGCTCTGGTGGTGGCGGAGGGCGAGACCCCACACGGAGCGGGCCCCGATCGCGGCAGCCAGCGCCACGACAGGTGCGGCCCACCCGATGGCGTTGGGCAGCCCCAGTGGCTCCTGGCGGCCGAGCAGGCGAGCGGCGGGCAGGTAGGCGACGAACGCCAGGGGGACGGCGAAGGTGACGAGGCGCCGGAGCCAGTCGGCGAAGACGTCGATCGGGTACTGCACGACCTGGCCGCCGCCGTAGGTGAAGGCGTTGGCCACCTCTTGGCTCTCCACGGTCCAGAAGGAGATCGACGACGAGATCACCCAGATCGAGCCGAACACGACTGCGCCGCTCACGATCGCGACGGGCACGAGGAGCATGGCCTCGGGCCGCCACCGGATTGGCCCGGCGACAAGCGCCACCACGAGGACGATCGCGGGCTGCACGACGCGTCCCACACGTCGGAGCGCGAACTCGCTCGCTGAGATGTGCAGCAGGGTGCCTAGCGGGCGAAGCAGGAACAGGTCGAACGTCCCGGCCTTGATGTGGCGGGCACAGGTCTCGACCTGGCTGACGAGGAGGTCGGCCAGGCCGAAGGACACGCCACCCAGCCCGAACAGGAGGGCCACCTCCATCCCGGTCCACCCGGCCAGGGTGTCGACCCGGGTGAACAGCACGGCGATGACAGCGAGGTCGAGGGTGGCAACGAACGTCTGGCTGACGAGGAAGAGGAAGAACGAGGTGCGGTACTGCCAGTCGGCCCGGATCCGCGCGCCGACCAGGCGGCGCCACACGACGAGGGCGGAGCGCAGCTCACCCACCCTGCACCACCACGCGATGGAGGGCTCTCGCCATGAGGGCCCGCCCCGCCACCACGAGCAGCGCCAGCCACAGCCCCTGGAGGGCGAGGACCGGCACGACCTCGAAGCCGGGGTGCTTCCCGAGCCAGACCTCCACGGGCAGCTGGAGCATCGACGCGAAGGGCAGGGCGCGCGCCGTGGTCTCGAGCCAGTCGGGGAACAGCACTATGGGAAGGAACATCCCCGAGAGGAACTGGGCGGTGAACCACCCCAGCTGGTTGGCGCCGCGGATGTCGAGCAACCAGAACGCGGTGAGCCCCAGCAGGTAGCGCCAACCGAACGCCACCCCCACCGCCAGGACGACGCTGAGCGCGAACATCGCAACGGTGGTGGCCGACCCAGGCAGGCGGAGGTCGAACACCAGTGCACCGGCGAGAAAGGGCGGGACACCTCTGAACACCGCGTAGTAGGCGGCCTTGCCGTAGCTGACGCCTGCCCACCAGCCCTGATGGTCGTAGGGGCGCTGAAGGTCCACGACCACGTCTCCGGTCGTGATGCGATCAGCCAGCTCGGTGTCACCGAAGATTCCGAGCACCATGGCCATCCCCTGAGCCACGAAGGTGAAGGTCACCGCATCGATGGCATCGAAGCCCCCGACCACATCGCGCTCGCGGTACACCGCCAGGAGCACGTAGGCGAAGAGGAACCCGAAGACCGTGTTCGTGAACACGCCGGCGAGCGTGGCGCTGCGGTAGGTGGCGATGCGGCGGTAGGTGCGTCGGGCCACCTCGAGGTAGAGCCGCACCGCACACCTCCTCCGAGCGCGCCGCCGGGCCCGCACGGCGTGCGGGCGGGGGGTGGACGGTACCGCGGATCAGTCGCGCGTGGGGAGGGGCAGAAGCCCGACGCCGCGGCAGAGCTCAGCCAGGCCGTTCAGCTCCTCGACGTAGGTGGGCCGGTCGAGGTCGCCCTTGAGGTATCGGGCCCTCAGCTCGACGAACATGCCCTCGACCAGCAGGTCGATGAGCTGGTCGTAGAGCCGGTTCTCGAGGGCGACGTCGCCGCGCACGAGCTGCAACGTGGCCAGCACGTCGTCCTGCTCCGCTCCCACTCGGTCGGCAAGTCGGAGATGATCGTCCACGGCTGTTGTTTCCGCGTCCGTCGGCCGATCTCCTGCTGGGCCCTCCTGGCTACGATGCGGGCGTCCGACAGACGAGGAGGCTCGATGGCCGTCAGCGCGTACATCCTGATCCAGACCGAGGTGGGCAAGGCCGCCCAGGTGGCCCAGGAGGTGGGTGGGATCGAGGGCGTCGTGTCAGCCGAGGACGTGACCGGCCCCTACGACGTCATCGCCCGGGCCGAATCGAACACGGTCGACGAGCTGGGGAAGATGGTGGTGAGCCGCGTCCAGATGATCGACGGCATCACCCGCACGCTCACCTGCCCTGTGGTGCACCTCTGACCAGCGCCAGCTGGTAGCAGCTCAGGCCGAAGATGGCCACGCCCACCGGGATGTGCCAGGCCCCGGCGGCGAGCGTCTCGCGGCCCACGTAGCCGAGACCCACCTGGGCGAAGGTCAGGGCCATCAGGGCCACGGCCAGGGCGAACGCCGACCCGTCTCCCTTGCGGAGCACGGTGAGCAGCACACCCACGGCCGTGAGGGCGAAGGTGACGTTGCCGAGGATGCCGTGGACGGTGATGGCGCTGCCCTCCAGGAGGGGCTGGGCGAAGAGGTGCTGTCCGGCCAGGGTGGCCTGCACGAGCACGAGGAGCGGCAGTAGGACCACCAGCGCGAGGTGAGCGCGGTTCAGGCCGATGCGCGCGGGGGTGGTCTCGACGTCAGGCATGGGACTCCGATGCGGTCAGGGAACGGGGACAGGTGAGATGGTCATCGCCCGGAGAGCGAGGCCCATGAGGAACAGGCCGCCCAGGCCGTAGAGCAGGAACCGGTGCGGAGCGACCTGCTGGCGGTAGCTGTAGACGATCCCGACGGCGGCCAGGGCGACGAACCCGTAGAAGGCGTGGAACTGCGCCACCTCGACGTCCTGAACGGCGACGAGAGCGACGCCGAGACCCACCTCGACGAAGATCGTCACCTCGGCGACCACCGTCGCCGGCCACAGGGCCCGGGTGCGCAGCTCTTGGCGGTAGTGGGCGGCCAGCGCCCAGGCGCCGACGACGGCGTTGGACACCACTACGACCCACGCGAAGTCAGCGTGGACCTGGCGCAGCGTCACGAGAGGTGGTCAGGCCGCGCCGGGCGAGCCGCCGGCCACCTTGTAGCTCCACAGCTCCGACGACACGCCGACCGGCTTTGGCCCCTCGCCGCCGGGGTGCGGGTGCTCGGACGCCTTGGCCTCGCTCTGGTGCCCGGCGCCGAAGGCGGGGCTGCTCACCCAGGCGTTGAAGGCGTCCTCGTCGCGCCAGCGGGTCACCACGAGCCACGTCGTACGATCGTCGGTGGGCTGCATCAGCTCGAAGCCCTCGAAGCCGTCCTGGCCGTCGACGGCACCGGCCCGCTTGGCGAAGCGCTGGGCCAGCTCGTCACCGCTGCCGGGGGCCACGGTGATGGCGTTGATCTTGATGATGGTCACTTTTCCACTGTTGCCCACGCAGCCACGGGGGCGCCAAGCGCGGCTCTACTCGCCGCAGGCCGCCCCGGCCTCGAGGTTCGTGACCACGTCGCGGTCGTCGAGGTAGGCGGTGATGGTGCCGCCCTCCGCCGCCACTCGGAGGAACCCGGGGAAGGGCTCGTCGGGGGGCTCGACCTCGACGGCGCCGGGGTAGAGCTCCTCGGCGTCGGCCGCCGTGGCGTGGTACCCGAACCCGGTCGAGGTGCCAACGGCCGGCGGCGACCCCGTGATCCGCCAGGCGAAGAGGTGCGGGCCGCGGCCGTGCTCGGTGGTGCCGTCGGTGAAGAGCAGCACGAGGTGGCCCCACTCGACGCCGCGCACCTCTGTGCCCGGGCAGGTGCCGTAGGCGCTGGTGGACGCGGCCTGCCACCCCGAGTCGGCGCTGGGGTCGCCAAGAGCCGCGACCATGGCCGCCACGGCGCCCTCGGGCTCCGCACCCAGCGCCACCACACCGAGCCCGTCGCCCCGGAGCACGAGGGCCTCGACCGCAGGGATGGCGGTGGTGGTGGTCGGCCCGGCCGTCGTGGTGGTCTCATCGACTCCGGTAGTGGTCACGACAGGGCTTGACGTGGTGGTCGTGTCCTCGGCGCCGCTCGTGTCGCCGTCGGAGCAGGCGGCGAGGAGCAGGCCAGCGGCGGTCCAGCCGAGCAGGGAGCGCCGGAGCCGGGTCACCACGCGGCCCGGAGGATGCCGACGGCGTCGGCCTCGCTGACCGGGCGCGGGTTTCGGGCCACGTTTCCGTTGGACTGGGACAAGCGGGCCACTGCGGCCAGCTCCCCCTCGCCCACCCCGACCTCGGACAGACGGGCGGGGAGGTCGAGCTCGCGGCGGAGGCGATCGACCGCACCGGCCGCGTCGCCGGGGGAGCCGAGGGCATCGCCGAGCGCGGCGACCGCATCGGGGACGGCCTCCTCGTTGAAGCGGATCGCATGGGTGAGGAGGATGGCGTTGGCCAGCCCGTGGGGGATGCCGGTGCGCCCGCCGACGAGCTGAGCCAACCCGTGGTGCACGCCCATCCCGGCGTTGAGCAGGCAGCGACCGGCGAGGCAGGCCCCCTCCAGCATCCGGGTGCGGGCCTCGAGGTCGTCGGGCTCCCGCACGACCAGGGGCAGGGCGTCGGAGATGGCGGCGGCGCCCGCCAGGGCGATGGCCTCGGCCTCGGGAGTGCGGAGGGGTGACCACGCCGCTTCGACGCAGTGCGCGAGAGCGTTCATCCCTGTCTCGGCGCTGACGCGCGGCGGCGTGCTCAGGGTGAGCAGCGGGTCGTAGACGGCGACGATCGGGGCGCTGGTCGGTCCCCCGGCTCCCTGCTTCTGGCGGGTGGTCGGGTCGGTCATCCCGAAGAACGGAGTCAGCTCGGCGCCGGAGTAGGTCGTCGGGATGCTGAGGTGGGGCACCAGCGGGCGATCGATGTGGCTCGACCCCCGCATCCCAGCCTCCTGTTCGAGGAAGTAGCACACGGCCTTGCCCAGGTCTGCCGAGGAGCCTCCCCCGAAGGAGACGACGAGGTCGATGCCGTCTCGTCGGGCCTGGAGCACGGCCTGCTGCACGAGGGGCACGGGCACGTGGGGCTCCACCTCCGCGAAGGTCGATGCCAGGTTGCGGCCCAGCCCCCCCACGACGGCCGATCCGTCCTCGGACGCCAGCCGTCCGGCGGTGGTGACGAGGAGCGCCTTGCGGGCGCCGAGGAGGCGGACCAGCTCCGGCAGGCGATCCAGGGTGCCTGCGCCGAACAGGATCTGCTGGGCCAGCGCTGTGTGCGTCCAGCCCTCGCCCCCGGCCCGGCCTCCGGCCATCAGTCGAGCCCGGCGAAGAGGTCGTCGTCGCTGTGGCCCTCGGGCACCCCGTGGCGGATGAACCACTCTTGGCCGAACGATGCGGCAAAGGCCTCGGCGGGCATGGTCATGAAGAAGTGGCTGTCGGTGATCTGACTGGCGTGGACCGCCATCGAGGCCTTCTTTGCCGCCACGAAGTCCCGCACGTCGACTGTGGTGGTGATGGCCGAGGCCGGGCGGCCGAAGGAATCCATCGCGGTGACGTCGGGCACGTCCTCGGCTGGCATCTCCCCCGTGTCCACCGCGGCCTGCATCATCGCCCGCAGGTGGTCACGGTTCATGGTGGCTTCGAAGAAGCGGGGGGTTCCCGCCAGCTCCGCGGCCCGCAGACCGACACGGTGCACCTGGATGTGGTCGGGGTGGCCGTACCCGCCGTCGGAGTCGTAGACCGTGAGCACATCGGCCTTCTCGTCGCGAAGGATGGCGGCCAGGCGCTCGGCGGCTTCGTCGACGTCGGCCTGCCAGAAGGCCTCGGGGAGCTCGTTCTCGGGCGTGCCCATCATCCCGGAGTCGTGGTACCCGAGGAACTCCACCCGCGTTGCGCCGAGCACCTCAGCGGACGCCATCACCTCGGCTTCACGCCGCTCGGCCAGTGCCTCGCCGTCGCCCAGGAAGCCGTCGGCGACCTCCCCGTGCTCGCCCCGAGTGGCGAACACGAGCACGACCCGGTGCCCCTGCGGCGGCCGCCTTGGCCAGCGTGCCCCCGACCTGGATCGACTCGTCGTCCGGATGGGCGTGGAAGGAGACGACGGTGGCCATGTCCGGAGGCTACCGAGCCCTGATCAGGCGATGGCGCCCGTCTCCCGCAGCTTCGCGATGCGATCGGCGTCCAGGCCCCAGTCGACCAGCACCTCGTCGGTGTGCTGGCCCGCGTGAGCCGGCGGGCGCTGGACGGACACCGGGGTGCCCGAGAAGCGCGGAGCCGGGGCGGGCTGCACGACGTCGTGGAGCTCGACGAAGGTGCCGCGGTGCACGTTGTGCGGGTGCTCAGGGGCCTCGCCCAGGGACAGCACGGGCGCGAAGCAGACGTCGGTGCCCTCCATGATCTCGCACCACTCGTCCCGGGTCTTCGTGCGGAAGATGCCGGCCAGGCGCTCCTTCAGGGCCTCCCAGTGGGTGCGATCCTGCTGCCAGGGCAGCTCCTCGCCCTCCAGCCCGGTCAGGCGGAGCAGCTCGGCGTAGAACTGCGGCTCGATCGACCCGATGGAGACGTACTTCCCGTCGGAGGTCTCGTAGACGTCGTAGTAGTGAGCCCCGGTGTCGAGCATGTTCGTGCCCCGCTCGTCCTGCCAGATGCCCATGGCCCGGAAGGCGTGGAACATCGTCGTGAGCACGGCGGCGCCGTCGACCATCGCCGCGTCGACCACCTGGCCCTGACCCGTGCGCTGGGCGCTCAGGATGCCGCACACGAGGCCGTAGGCGAGCAGCATGCCGCCGCCGCCGAAGTCGCCGACCAGGTTCAGCGGCGGCACCGGCGCCTGGCCGCGGCGACCGATGGGGTCGAGGGCGCCGGCGAGGGCGATGTAGTTGATGTCGTGGCCGGCGGTCGATGCGTAGGGGCCGTCCTGGCCCCAGCCCGTCATCCGCCCGTAGACGAGCTTCGGGTTGCGGGCCAGCGCCGCGTCCGGGCCGAGGCCGAGGCGCTCCATCACACCGGGGCGGAACCCCTCGAGAAGGGCGTCGGCGGTCTCGAGCAGCGAGAGCACGGTCTCCACGCCGTCCGGGTGCTTCAGGTCGACGCCGATCGAGCGCCGGCCCCTGTTGAGTACGTCGGCCGGCGGTGAAGCAGGGTCGCCTCCCATCACGCTGCCGGCCCGGTCGACGCGCACCACCTCAGCGCCCATGTCGGCGAGCATCATGGCGCAGAACGGACCGGGGCCGATGCCCGCGATCTCGATGATCTTGAAGCCTTCGAGCGGTCCGGGCATGGGTCCTCCGAGTGGTCAGGCGTGAGCGGCGCGGGACGCCACGGTCGTGATGGCTTCGACGATGGCACCGAAGTAGGCCGGGGGAAGGTCGTGGCCCATGCCCTCCAGCATCAGCAGCTCGGCGCCCGGAACCAGCTCAGCGGTGCGCTGGCCGCCAGAGGGCTGCACGAGAGGGTCCTGGTCGCCGTGGACGACGAGCGTCGGCGCCGTCACTCCGGGGAGGTGGTCGGCTCGACTGCCGGACGCGGCGATGGCGAGGAGGTGGCGGGCTGTGCCGGCCGGGTTCCAGCACCGGTCGTAGGCCTCGGCGGACAGCGCTCGGATGCGCTCCTCGTCGAAGTGCTTCGGGGCTCCCGATGGTCCGGCGGGTGGCCACGCCGCTCTCGATGGCCGCCTCTCGCGTCGTGGGGACAGGTTGCATGAGCTGGACCAGAGCGTCGGGCGTGGGCTGGCCGACGTCGGGCTCGCCGGTGGTGGACATGATCGACGTGAGGGTGCGCACCCGCGTCGGGTGCTCGATGGCGACCGTCTGAGCGATCATGCCGCCCATCGACGCGCCGACCACATGGGCCGAGGCGATGCCCAGGTGATCGAGGAGGCCGACGGCATCGGCGGCCATGTCGCCCAGGAGGTACGGCACATCGACGTCCTCCCCGCCGGCAATGGCGAGGAACGTGGTCATGAACTCCCCACCTGTGTCGGGCATCTGCGTCGACAGGCCAGTGTCGCGGTTGTCGTAGCGAACGACGAAGAAGCCCCGGTCGACGAGGGCCTCGCAGAGCTCCACCGGCCAGTAGATGAGCTGGCTGCCCAGCCCCATGATGAGCAGGAGCGGCTCACCCTGCGGATCGCCGAACGTCTCGTAGCAGAGCTCGATGCCGTTGACGGGCACTACCTGCTGTTGCTGGGCCATCGGGCCATCCTGACGGTCGCTTGACCGCTCGGTCAAGACTGCGGTGTGCCGTAGGTTCGGCTCATGCGAGCGTCCGCGCCGGGCCGGGTGAACCTCATCGGCGACCACACCGATCACACGGGCGGCCTCGTGCTTCCCATGGCCATCGACCTCGCGACCACCGTCGACGTGGAGCGCGGCGGCGACGTCGTCGTGCTCCGGTCCGGCACCGAGCCCGCGCCCGCTGTGATGCCCCTCGACGTGACCGACCCCGCGTCGGTCGAGCCGGGATGGGCCCGGTACGTCGCCGCTGTCGTGGCCGAGCTGGGTCCGGCGACCGGGGCGACCGGCACGGTGCAGACCACGCTGCCGGTGGGAGCTGGGCTGTCGTCGTCTGCCGCCCTGGAGGTGGCGGTCGCGCTGGCGCTCGGCTTCGAGGGGTCCACACTGGAGCTGGCCCTGCTGGCTCAGCGAGCCGAGCAGGCCGCATCAGGGGTGCCATGCGGGATCATGGACCAGCTGGCCAGCGCGGCCGGGCTGGAGGGACACGCCCTGCGCATCGACTGCACGAGCCTCGAAGTGCGGCCGGTGCTGATGCCCGAAGACATCGACGTGCTCGTGGTGCACTCTGGTGAGGCCAGAGCCCTCGCCGGCTCGGCCTATGCCGAGCGAGCCGCCGCGTGCCAGCGGGCCGAGACGCTCGTCGGCGCCCTGCGGTCGGCCAGTCGGGCCGACGTGGAAGCCATCGCCGACCAGGTCGTGCGCCAACGGGCCCGCCACGTCGTGACCGAGAACCAGCGGGTGGACGCCCTCATCGATGCGTTGGGCATCGGTGATCGGGCCGCCATCTCGGATGTCATGGCGGCCAGCCACGCCAGCCTCCGCGACGACTTCGAGGTGTCCACGCCGGCCCTCGACGCCGCCGTCGACGACCTCCTGCGCGCCCCGGGCGTCATCGGGGCCCGCCTCACCGGCGCGGGCTTCGGTGGCTGCGTCGTGGCCCTCGCCGAGCGCGGCACCCCGCTCCCCCAGGCCCGCCAGGCCTGGCGGGTGAGAGCGTCGAACGGCGCCCGAGTCCTGTAGGGCCCGCAGCCCACGACGGGTCTGCAGCGGCAGCTCAGCGCACCGGGCCAAGGTCGAGGGCGCGACGACGGCGGGGTCGTGCAGGCAAGCGACGTAGCGGTGGCCCGACCTCACCCGTTCTGTGCGCTGGCACCACCGCTTGGCGGTGCTGGCTGCGCACAGAAGCTGTCTCTGGCCGTCGTCGGCTGGGGCCTACATGCGGTCGAGGAGGTCGGCCTTCTTGGCCTGGAACTCGGCCTCGGTCAGCATGCCCTGCTGACGGAGGGCGTCGAGCTGCTGGATCTGGTCCGGGCACCGACGCCGGGCCAGGGCGGCCGCCGATCCGGTCGAACTTGCGGTTCTCGTTGCTCTCCATCTGGCGGTAGATCTCGTTCTGGACGGCCGAGGGCTTGCGCACGTTCGAGAAGTTCTGACGGCCCATCTCTCCGGCCGACTCGATGACGAGGTCGCCGGATCCGAGCACGCGCTCGAAGATCGTCTGGCTGAAGAACACGGTGTTCACCCGCTCGAGCGGGATCTCGATCCCATGCTTGGAGAGCACGCCGTGTCGGTAGATCAGCCTGTCTGTGGTCACCACGAAGTTCGTCGTCACCCAGCGGGCGTAGGTGACGCCGGCCCACGCCAGGGCGGCGAGCACCAGCACGCCCGCCGCGGCCAGCACCAGCCCCTCCCACTCCCACACGAGCAGGAGGACGCCGAAGGCCACCGCCACCAGGAGGGCGAGAGCCGGCTTGAAGAAGAACTCCCAGTGCGGGTGCAGATCGAGCGCGATGTCCTCGTCGTCGTTCAGCAGCTTGCGTGAGAAGGGCACGAACGGATGGTACCTGTCAGGCCCAGCCGAGCTCGTGAAGCCTGGCGTCGTCGATGCCGAAGTGATGGCCGACCTCGTGCACCACCGTGATCCGGACCTGGTTGACGACGTCGTCCTCCGTGCCGCACATGGCCAGGATGGGGAGCCGGAAGATCGTGATGCGGTCGGGCATCACCATCCCCTCGTAGCCCCGGTCCCGCTTGGTCAGCGGGACGCCCTCGTAGCGGCCGAGCAACCGTGAGCCGGGGCTCCCCTCCTGCACGAACACCGCCACGTTGTCCATCAGCCGACCCAGCTCAGGGGGGATCCCGTCGAGGGCCTCTCCCACCAGCTCTTCGAACCGCACGCTCGACACGTCCACCACGACCGAGAAGCCTAAGGTCGCCCCGATGGATCCGGAGGCCTTGCTCGACGGGCTCGACGACGACCAGCGCTCGGCGGTCACGTCCTCCGCGATGCCCCTGGTGGTCCTGGCCCCAGCCGGCTCGGGCAAGACGCGGGTGCTCACGCGGCGCATCGCCCACCGGGTGGCAACCGGCGAAGCCGATCCACGCCACGTCTTGGCCCTCACGTTCACGCGCAAGGCCGCCGGCGAGCTGACGGCTCGCCTGGCTCGACTCGGCCTGCGGGGCGAGGCGACCGCCGGCACGTTCCACGCCGTGGCCTGGGGCGTGCTCCGGGCCCGATGGAGCGACCAGCGGCGCGAGCCACCGACCCTCCTCGACCGCAAGGGCCGCCTGCTGACCGAGGTGGCGCCCAAGGTGCCCGGAAAGGATGCCCGCTCGGTGGCGGCCGACCTGGCCACCGAGATCGAGTGGGCCAAGGCGAGGATGATCACGCCCGACACCTATGCCGACGCCGTCACGGCCGCCAGCCGGAAGCCCGGCCTGCGGGCCGAGCTCGTGAGCACCGCCTATGCGGCCTACGAAGCGCGCAAGCAGCGAAGCCAGCTCGTGGACTTCGACGACCTGCTCGCCTTGTGCGCACGGGCCATCGAGGAGCGACGAGACGTTCGCGGCGACGCAGCGGTGGCGCTTCCGTCACCTCTACGTGGACGAGCTGCAGGATGTGAACCCGCTCCAGTTCCGGCTCCTCGAGGCGTGGCGGGGCGACCGCTACGACGTGACGGCCGTGGGCGACCCTCAACAGGCCATCTACGGCTGGAACGGCGCCGACGCCGGGTTCCTCCTCGACATCCACAGGCATTGGCCACCGGCCGAGGTCATCCAGCTCGTGCGCAGCTACCGGTCGACGCCCCAGATCCTCGACGCGGCAGCCGCCGTGCTCCGTGGGGCCCGCCAGCCCGCCCAACAGGTCCACGCCATCCGGCCCAAGGGCGCGCCGCCGCACCTGACCGGCCACCCCAGCGACCGAGCCGAGGCGATCGCCGTGGCCCGGGCCGTCCGGCTGGCCCACGCACCGGGACGGCCCTGGGCCGACCAGGCCGTCCTCGTCCGCACCCACGCCCAGACCTTGCTCCTGGCCGAGGCCCTGCGCGAGTCCGGCATCCCGCATCGCATCCGGGGTGGGTCCGCCTTCCTCGACCGGCCTGAGGTGCGCCGCACCCTGCGCGAGCTGCGCAACAGCGTGGCCCCGCTCGGGACGGCTCTGGCCGACCTCGAGCTGGGCCTCCACGCCGAGCTCCCGGGCCCGGACCTCGA
This sequence comes from uncultured Microthrixaceae bacterium, assembly GCA_963846555.1. Taxonomy (GTDB): domain Bacteria; phylum Actinomycetota; class Acidimicrobiia; order Acidimicrobiales; family VFJN01; genus VFJN01. The sequence goes on along the minus strand of CAWJWI010000004.1, from coordinate 1,247,908 downwards.
GGACGACCCCGACCCCGACCCCGTGGCCCGGGACCGTCGGCTCGAGGAGGTCGAGGCGGTAGCGGCGCTGATCCGCATGGGACAGGACTACCTGCGCCTCGATCCCAACGGCCGGGCCGACGCCTTTGCCCGCTGGCTGACCGCGACCGTGCAGTCCGAGGGTGACGCGCCTGCCGGCGGCGACGCCATCGATCTGGCCACCTTCCACGCGGCCAAGGGACTGGAGTGGGTCACTGTCCACCTGGCCGGCGTGGAGGACGGCTACGTGCCCATCGCCCATGCCCGGACCGCGGCGGCCAAGGCAGAGGAGGCCCGACTGCTCTACGTCGCCATGACCCGGGCCCAGCGCGAGCTGCGCATCACATGGGCCGAGCAGCGCACGTTCGCGTCCAGGGTGGTGGACCGCCGCCGGTCGCCCCTCGTCGAGCCGCTCATGGCTGCCCGCCGCCTCGACCCGGTCGCAGTCGAGGCCTCCGCCCCGGTCACCCCACCAGTGGAGGACTGGGCCGAGGAGGTGGCCCGCCAGCGGGCCGCACTCGACGCCGTCCGCCACGGCCACGTGCCCGGCCTCGACGCGCTGCACGCCTGGCGGGACGCCACTGCCCGCGCCGCCCGCGTCGAGCCTGCGGCTGTGCTGCCGGACCACGTTCTGGCCCGGGTCGCCGTGACTCGACCTGACGACATCGACGCGCTGGGCGCGATCCGAGGCGTCGGCGGCATCCTGGCCCGCCGCTTCGGGCCGGCCATCCTCGACGCCCTTCACGATCGGATCCACCAGCCATGAAGTTCACGATCGAGCAGCGCTTCACTGCCGGACCCGACGAGGTGGCGCGCGTCTTCACCGAGCCCCGCCTCTACGAGGCGTTCCAGGACCTGCCGAAGCTGTCCCGCCCGGATGTGCTCGCCCACGAGGCCGACGGCGAGATCGTCAGGCTGCAGATCCGCTACCGGTTCAGCGGTGAGCTGTCCGCCGCGGCTCGCGCTGTGCTCGACCCGGCCCGGCTCACGTGGGTGGAGCACTCGACCCACGACCTCACGGATCGGTCCACGACCTTCACGATGGTCCCCGACCACTACGCCGACCGGTTCCGCTGCTCGGGCCGCTACCAGTTCGAGCCCGACGGCGACGGCTCCGTGCGCCGCGGGGAGGGCGAGGTCAAGGTGAAGGCCCTGCTGGTCGCCGGCGCGGTCGAGAGCGCGATCGTGTCGGGCTTGCGCGAGCACCTGGCCGACGAGGTCACGGTCGTGAACGACCTGTTGGCCGGCTGATCAGGCGTCGTCGACCTGGCGCTCTTCCCTCCGCGCCTTCAGCTCCGCGAACTTGCTGAAGTCGATGGAGATGAACAGCCCCTCGGCCTCCGCGCACAGGGTGTCACCGGCGTACAGGAGCCCCTTGGTGAGGATCTTGCGCCCGCTGACGCTCTCGAGCCGGCCCTCGAAGCGCAGCTCGGAGTGCAACGGGCGTGGGCGACCGGTAGTGCACGGTGAGCCGGCCGGTCATCCCCGGCGCGCCCGACAGCGACTGCGTCGACCCGAGCACCTCGTCGAACGCGGCCGCCACGTAGCCGCCGTGCACACAGCCCGGCGGGCCTTCGTAGGCCGCGCCGAACGTGGCCATGCCGATGATCACGCCGTCGTCGTACCGGAGCTCGATCGGCGGGGCGAGCGGGTTGGCCCGGCCGAGCATCGGGCTGTGGTCGAAGAAGGCGAACGGGTCGCCAGCGTTGGCCGCCTCCGAGAACCCCTCGTACATCGAGGCGCTGTGGTGCTGAGCCATCAGCGCCGCGACGGCCTCGACCTGGTCCGCCGCATCGGCGATCAGGTTGACCGGAGCGCTCGTCTGGACGAGACGGTGGAGCACGTCGCGCACCGCCTGGGACAGGCGCAGGAGCTCGGTCCGACGGGGCGAGGGGTCAACCTCGGCGAGCTCGTTGAGCCGCTTGGCCCAACCAGGCGAGCCCGGCGCCAACCGACCGACCGGTTCCTCATCGGCGGTGAGATCGGTCATGCCGCGGTGAGCTGGACGACGACCGGGGCGTGATCGGACGGCTGCTTGCCCTTGCGGGCGTTGCGATCGATGAGCGTCCACTCGACCCGCTCGGCCAGCGACGGTGATCCGAGCACGAGATCGATGCGCATGCCGATCCCCTTGTGGAAGTTCCCGGCCCGGTAGTCCCACCACGAGAAGAGCCGTTCGGTGTCCGGGAAGCGGTCCCGGAAGACGTCGGTGAGGCCCCAGTCGAGAAGCCGCTGCAGAGCCGAGCGCTCGGCTTCGCTCACGTGGGTGGCGTTGACGAGCGCCGCCGCGTCCCACACGTCGATGTCGGCCGGGGCGATGTTGAAGTCGCCACAGACCGCGACCGGGGAGCTCGGATCGGCGACGAGGGCGAGGTGGCCCTCCAGCCGCTCGAGCCAGCGCAGCTTGTACTGGTAGTGCTCGTCCTCGAGGCTGCGACCGTTGGGGACGTAAGCGCTGACGACGCGCACACCACCGCACGTGGCCGTGATGAGCCGAGCGTCAGGGTCGGGCGCGTCGTCGTCGGCGAAACCCGCCACGACGTCATCGAGGCCCACCCGGCTGAGGATGGCCACGCCGTTCCACTGCCCCTGACCATGGTGCGCGGCTTCGTACCCCAGGGCGGACAACGCCATCGAGGGAAACGCCGTGTCGGCCAGCTTCGTCTCCTGCATGCAGACGACGTCGGGCTGGCAGTCGGTGAGCCACTCCTCCACCCGCTCGAGGCGGGCCTTGAGAGAGTTGACGTTCCAAGTGGCGAGGCGCACCTGCCGAACCTACCGCCGACGCGGCAGGGCCCGGCGCCGGCGGGGCGGTCCGGGATGCCCAGTGCACCCCAGACCCACCCCCTCGGCGCAGGCGGCAACCCGTCTCCCGTGGGAGCGGGTCAGCGCTTCTTGGCAGCCTTCCTGGCCGGAGCCTTCTTGGCTGCTGCCTTCTTCTTGGCCGGAGCCTTCTTGGCCGCGGCCTTCTTCTTGGCCGGAGCCTTCTTGGCCGCGGCCTTCTTCTTGGCCGGAGCCTTCTTGGCCGCGGCCTTCTTCTTGGCCGGAGCCTTCTTGGCTGCCGCCTTCTTGGCCGGAGCCTTCTTGGCGGCGGTCTTGCGGGCAGTGGTCTTCTTGGCCGCTGCCTTCTTGGTCGGGGCCTTCTTGGCCGCAGACTTCTTCGCTGCGGACTTCTTGGCCGGGGACTTCTTGGCTGTCTTCTTGGCTGCGGACTTCTTGGCCGCAGCCTTTTTCGGCAGGTGCCACCCGTTCCTCCTCTGTCAGTTGGTCTGGTACGGGATCGCTTGCCGCGCCCGAAGGCACGACACCTGGCATGGTCAGGTCGACGCCACGGCGGGGCGTGTCGAACGCATGGACCACGAACGTGTAGAGCTCGCCGAAGGACAGCACCTCGCGCGCGCTGCGCGGGGCGGGGTCGCCCAGGTGCTTGAGCGGCAGGTAGCACCGCGCGCCGTCGGCCATCGACGTAGGCACCGTGGGAGGCGAAGCGCTCGACCTCGCCCTCCACCGTGGACCCCACCGGGTGGGCACCCACGAACTCGATGAAGGGCAGGGCGTCGTTGTAGGGCTGCACGCCGGCCGTGCTGCCACCGCCACCGCCACCACCACTGCCGCCCCGCCGGCGGCGGCCGCCGCGGTCGCGGCCTTCGCCCCGGTCGCTCGCCTTGGTGGCTGCTGTCGCGAGCTCCGCGCCGGCGGCGGGGGCCGCGCTCTGCGGGCCGCGCCCGCGGCCGCCACGGGTGCGCGGGGTGGTCGGCGCAGCTGCGTCCTTCGTCGTCTTCTCGGCCGGAGCCGAGCGGCGCGCGCCGCGCCCGACGCGGCGACGGCTTCCTTGGCCGGCTCCTTGGCCGCCTTGGCCTTCTTGGCGTCGCTCACCGAGCGACGACTGAGGGGACCCCGCACAGGCGAGCGCTCCATGAACACCCAGCCGACGTGCGGCACGGGCTTGCCCCCGATGAGCCGACCCTGGTCGAAGAGCCAGCCGTACTGGCCGTGGAACTCCTGGAAGGAGTCGTTGGACAGGACGACCGCGTCGGCCCGGTCCGCGATCTGCAGGAGGAAGGCGTCGCCGCGACCGATCACACCGGCCGGCGGAGTGATGACCTCGCCTGCTTGGATGGCCTCCTCGAACGCGGCGCTTCTCCGACTCGTCGATGCGGTTCGGGAAGGATGCGTCGACGATCACCGTGAGCGTCTTGGGTGCGAACTCGTCGATGTAGGCGCGCACCGCTTCATCGAGCTGTTGCAAGCTCGGCAGCGTGTGGCCCTCAGTGGCCAGGTTGGAGCCGTCGACGACGACGTGGTTGACGGTCATTCGAATGGCAAGTCAACCAGAGGTGTCGCGCGCACTGGAGGATGGTGCAACAGATCGCGGCGCGGCGCCACTGCCGCGACCCGCGATCGAGGGGACTGACTCGGGTAGGTTCCCGCTCGATGAGCGACGAGGTCACCGATCTGCTGCAGCACCTGATCCGCAACGTGTGCGTGAACGACGGCACGCCGGAGTCTGGTCAAGAGGTGCGGAGCGCGGATGTGATCGAGTCGTTCCTCGAGGGCGACGGCATCGAGCTGGAGCGCTACGAGGCCGCTCCGGGGCGCACGAGCCTCGTCGGTCGCATCGAGGGCAGCGATCCCGACGCGCCGACGCTGCTCCTCATGGGCCACACCGACGTGGTGCCCGTGAACCCCGACGGCTGGAGGCACGATCCCTTCGGCGGTGAGCTGATCGACGGCGAGGTGTGGGGTCGGGGCGCCGTCGACATGCTGAACCTCACCGCGTCCATGGCGGTGGCGACGAAGCGCCTGGCCCGCAGCGGCTTCCGCCCGAAGGGCACGCTCATCTACCTGGCCGTGGCCGACGAGGAGGCGCTCGGGTCGATGGGGGCCGAGCACCTCGTCGACCACGAGGCCGACGCGGTGCGCGCCGACTACGTCATCACCGAGTCGGGCGGCATCCCGATCCCGAGCCCGACGGGCCTGAAGCTGCCCGTCATCGTGGCCGAGAAGGGCAGCCACTGGGCCCAGCTCCGCGTGTCGGGCACCCCGGGCCACGGCTCGCAGCCGTACAAGACCGACAACGCCCTCGTGACCGCGGCCGCCGTCGTGCAGCGCATCGCGGAGCTACCAGCCCCGCACGCAGATCCACGACATCTGGCGCCAGCTTCCTCGAGGGGATGGACTACCCCCACGAGATGGTCGCCCCGCTGCTCGATCCCGACGGCTTCATCGACGCCTGCGACGACCTGCCGCTCGGGATGGGGCGCCAGTTCCACGCCTGCACGCACACGACCTTCGCGCCGACGATCGCCCACGGCGGCACCAAGATCAACGTGATCCCCGACCGGGTCGACCTGCAGATCGACATCCGCACGCTGCCCGGAGACGGCGAAGCCGAGGTGCGCGCCATGCTCGACGAGGCGCTCGGCGACCTGGCACCCAAGGTGGAGCTGGTCGGCTACCCACGACGACCCGTCGACGGCCTCACCGATCGACACGCCCCTGTGGGACTCGCTCGCCCGCATCACCCAGGACTTCTACGAGGGGTCCAGGCTCGTGCCCTACATGACCGTCGGCGCCACCGACGCCCGCTTCTTCCGTCGCCTCGGCACGACGTCCTACGGCTTCGGCCTCTTCTCCACGAACCTCTCCTTCGAGGACTACGGCACCATGTTCCACGGCGACGACGAGCGTGTCGACGTCGAGTCGCTCCGCCTGTCCACCGACATGTGGCAGGTCCTGGCCCACGACCTCCTCGCCCCGTGAGCACCAAGGTACGAGCCGCCTTCTTCGACTTCGGCGGCGTGATCCTCTCCAGCCCATTCGAGGCGTTCAACGGCTTCGAGGAGCGCAACGGGCTTCCGCGCGACTTCATCCGCACGATCAACGCGACCAACCCCGACACGAACGCGTGGGCCCGGTTCGAGCGCAGCCAGGTCGGCTTCGACGAGTTCTGCGAGCTGTTCGAGGCCGAGTGCCGCGAGCAGGGCCAAGAGGTGGCGGCCCGGGCGCTCATGCCGCTGCTCGCGGGCGAGATCCGACCCGAGATGATCGAAGCCGTCCGCCGCTGCAAGGAGCGCCTGGTGACCGCCTGCCTCACCAACAACTGGGTGAGCCACGACGACCGCCAGCCCGAGCGGGTGCAGCCCGGCCGGGACGAGGTCATGAGCCTGTTCGACCACGTGGTGGAGTCGAGCCGGGTCGGCGTGCGCAAGCCCGACCCTCGCTTCTACGAGATCGCCTGCGAGCAGGCCGGCGTGGAGCCCACCGAGGTCGTGTTCCTGGACGATCTCGGCGTGAACCTCAAGCCGGCGCGGGCCATGGGCATGACCACGATCAAGGTCGAGGATCCGGCTGTCGCCCTCCGGGACCTCGAAGCGGTGGTCGGGTTCCCGCTCGGCTAGGTCGCGTCGTCGACGAGGCTCAGCTCGCCGCTGCGCACGTCGAAGAGGAACCCGCGCACCTCGAGGTCCTCGGGCAGCAGGGCGCAGTCCGCGATGCGGCCGAGGTCGGCGGCCAGCGTCTCCATCTGGTCCATGCTCGACAGGAAGTCCCAGCCGCTGGCGTCCACGCCGCTGGCCGCGCTGACCGTCGCCCTCATCTCGTCCTCGGTCTTGCCCACCATGGCGCAGTCGGTGTGCTGCACGACGCAGACGCGCACCACGTCGAGCAGGTTGGCGGCCAGCACGAGAGAGCGCAGGGCATCGTCGGTGACCCGAGCACCGGCGTTTCGGATGATCTTGGCGTCGCCGGCCCGCAGGCCGAGCATGGCGAGCGGATCGATCCGCGAGTCGATGCACGTGAGCACCGCCAGGCCCTTGGCCGCCTTCCCCTCCACCCCAGAGTCGTGGAATCGCTGCTGGTAGCGAAGGTTGGCTTGGAGCAGATCGTCGAACACGGTCCGGTTCTACCAACCAGCCGACCCGCCGATCACATCGGCGTGCGAGCGTTCCGTTCTCGGGCTGGGGGCCGATGTGATCAGCCCGCGAGCTCCTCCGCCGTGAGCTGCATCGTCTCGTACTCCTCGCCGGTGTCGGCCCAGTCCTCGAACTGGATGGCTCCCATCTCGGTGAACTTCTGGCGCAGCCAGCCGTCTCCGGCGTCGAGGAGGCCCAGCTTCTTGCAGTTGGGGACGATCTTGCTGAAGAGCATCACCTGGAACATGGCCCGGCCCGGGTCGTTGACCACGAACGGGAGCACCGTCTTGGCGTCGATGCCCATCCGCTCCCAGACCTCCTGCTGGAGGAAGCGGTCTCGCATCCGGACAGCCGCCTCGAAGGCGAACTCCTGGCGCTCCCGCAGCTCGGAGGTGGACAGGCCCTCGTAGTACTCCTTCAGCGACAGGACGCCGAAGGCCACGTGGCGGGCCTCGTCGCTCATCACGTAGCGGAGCAGCTGCTTGAGGAGCGGGTCGGGCGTCATCTGCTGCATGAACCCGAAGGCCGCCAGCGCGAGCCCCTCCACCATGATCTGCATGCCGAGGTAGGTCATGTCCCACCGGCTGTCGGAGATGATGTCGTCGAGCAGCATCTTCAGGTGGGCGTTGATCGGGTAGTGCCCCTCGAGCTTCTCATCGAGGTACTTGGCGAAGACCTCGACGTGACGGGCCTCGTCCATCACCTGCGTCGACGCGTAGTACTTGGCGTCGATCCAGGGCACGGTCTCCACGATCTTGGCGGTGCACACGAGCGCCCCCTGCTCGCCGTGCATGAACTGCGACAGCGTCCAGTTGTCACCCTGGATGGCGAGATCGATCCACTCCTTGTCACCCCACTTGGCGAACGGGGTGCCCGTGTAGTCGTTGTTGACCAGCCCCGCGAACTGGGCCCGCTGGAGCTCGGCGTTCTTCTCGAGGTCGACCTCGATGTGCCACGGCAGGTCCGTCTCACCGTTCCACTGAGCGCCCTTGGCCTTCTCGTAGAGCTTGTTGAGCGCCGGGCGCTGCCCCTTCTCGTAGTCCCACGTGAAGATGGCGTCGGCGTTGTCACGGACCGCGTGGATGGCCTCGTCGACGTCGGTGTTGCTGACGGCGAGGATCTCTTCGAGGTCGTTGACGTCGGCCCGGCCGATCAGATCCTCGTTGCTCGCGAACTGGTCGGTCACACATGCCCCCTTGGTCCTATTTGCCGGCATCATCCCCGCAGACGGACCGTGGTGGCAACCCAGTCAGCCGCCGAATGCGGCGAGCAGGAGCGGGCGCACGAGGTCTCTCATCGACACGACAGCTGTCACGACGCCGTGCTCGTCGAGGACAGGCATGTGGCGCACGCCCTCGTCCAGCATGCGAAGGGCCACGTCGAAGAGGGGATCGTGCGCCCCGGCCGACACCACGTTCGGGCTCATCGCCGCCTGGGCCGTCGTCGTGTACGGGTCGGCCCCGCTCGCCAGCTGCATGACGATGTCACGTTCGGAGATCACGCCCAGCGGGCGGCGCGCGTCGCCGACCACGAGTGCACCTACGGACTCGGTCCACAGGCAGTGAGCGACGCCCCGGAGGCTCTCCCCTGGCGCCACGAAGACCGGTGGCCTGGTGACGAGCGCCTCGGCGCCGATGCGGGTCTGGCTGGTCATAGCGGGACCTCCTCTGTCACCTCCCACTCTGCGACGTCGGGCCGGACGGGGGCAGGGTCGAAGGTCCCACCCCTGACGGTCACTCGGCCCTGCCCGGCCTCGACCGCCTCGTCACGACGGACGGCGACCTCGGCGTCCACCTCGATCTGCACCACCCCTCGCTCGCCCCATGAGGCCGAGGGAGGACCAGGGCGAACCGCTCAGTCGACCGTGACCGCGGCCGACAGGATCGCCGCCTGCTCCTGAGCGTGCACCGCGTGCGAGCCCGCCGCTGGGCTGCCCGACTCGTAGCGGGAGACCCGCAAGATCGTGTGGGTGTCGTCGAAGCGCTCGTAGAGGCGACCCCGAGCGAAGTTCCAAGCCCCCATGTTCTCGGGCTCCTCCTGGAGCCACACGAGCTCGGCCGCGTTCGGGTAGCGGGCCACGATGCCGTCGAGCTGCTCGGTCGGCCACGGGTAGAGCTGCTCCACGCGCACGACCGCCACGGGAGCTCCCGCTTCGTCCCGAGCTGCGATGGCCTCTTGAGCGACCTTGCCCGAGGCCAAGACGATGCGCCGCACCGACGCGGGGTCGGTGACGCTGGCGTCGTCGATCGTCTCACGGAAGGACCCCTGGACGGAGGTCCTCGACCTTCGACCGGGTCGGCTTGGCCCGCAGGCCCGACTTGGGCGTGAAGACCACGAGGGGCTTGCGGACGGTGCGGCGGACCTGCCGGCGCAGGAGGTGGAAGATCTGCGACGCCTGAGTGCAGTTGACGACCTGGATGTTGTCCTCGGCGCAGAGCGTGAGGAACCGCTCCACACGCGCCGAGGAGTGCTCCGGGCCCTGCCCCTCGTAGCCGTGGGGCAGGTAGAGAACGAGGCCCGAGGTCTGGTTCCACTTGTCCTCGGCGGCCACGAGGAACTGGTCGACGATCGTCGAGGCGCCGTTCCAGAAGTCCCCGAACTGGGCTTCCCACACGACGAGCGACTCCTTGGCCACCACCGAGTAGCCGTACTCGAACCCGACCGCGGCGTACTCGGACAGCAGCGAGTCGTAGATCCAGAACTTGCCCTGCTCGGGGCCCAGGTGGGCGAGCGGAGCGTGCTCCTCTCCGCTGGTGTGGTCGATGAGGACGGCGTGTCGGTGGCTGAACGTGCCCCGCCTGGTGTCCTGGCCTGCGATGCGCAGGTTCGTGCCCTCGAGCAGCAGCGAGCCGTAGGCCATGGCCTCGGCCAAGGCCCAGTCGACCTCGCCGCCAGCCCACATCTTGTCCCTGACGTCGAACTGCTTGAGCAGCTTGGGGTGCACGTTGAAGCCCTCGGGGGAGCTCGACAGGGCGCTGTAGATCTGGTCGAGCGCCTCGCGGGGCACGCCTGTCTCGACAGCGGGCAGGAGGCCGACCGCTGCTGCCGGCGGGCGGGCCAGCACGGGGCCGGTGGGCGCGGACTGCCGCGTCTCGTCGAGGGCCGTCTGCAACCGGGCGTGGAAGTCGTCGAGGGCCTTCTCGGCGTCGTCGAGCGACAGCTGGCCCCGCTTGACCAGTGACTCCGTGAAGAGCTTCCGCACCGAGCGGCGCTGGTCGATCTTGGCGTACATGAGGGGCTGGGTGTAGCTCGGGTCGTCGCCCTCGTTGTGGCCGTGGCGGCGGTAGCACACGACGTCGATGACGACGTCCTTGTGGAACCGCTGCCGGTAGGCGAAGGCCAGGCGGGCCACCCGGACGCATGCCTCGGGGTCGTCGCCGTTCACGTGCAGGATCGGCGCCTGGACCATCTTGGCCACGTCGGTCGAGTAGTAGCCGGTGCGGGCTGACTCGGGGGTGGTCGTGAACCCGATCTGGTTGTTGACCACCACGTGGATCGTTCCGCCGACCCGGTAGCCCTTGATGTCGCTCATGTTGAGCGTCTCGGCCACCACGCCCTGACCCGCGAAGGCGGCGTCGCCGTGCATGAGGATCGGGAGCACCGAGTACGCCTCGGGCGTGTTGATCGCGTCCTGCTTGGCCCGGACCATGCCGACGACGACAGGGTCGACCGCTTCGAGGTGGCTGGGGTTGGCGGCCAGCTCCACGGCGATGTCCTTGCCCCGGCGGCTCACGAACTTTCCGCTCTGCCCGAGGTGGTACTTCACGTCTCCCGAGCCCTGCATCGAGTCCGGGTCGACCTGGCCCTCGAACTCCTTGAAGATCTGGTCGTAGCTCTTGCCCACGATGTTGGTCAGGACGTTGAGACGGCCGCGGTGGGGCATGCCGATCACGGAGCTCTCGAGCTCGCCGTCGGCCGCGGCCTCGAGGATCGCGTCGAGGATCGGTATGGCCGACTCGGCCCCTTCGAGGCCGAACCGCTTCTGCCCGACGTACTTCGTGGCGAGGAACTTCTCGAATGCCTCGGCCGCGTTGAGCCGCTCGAGGATGTGGCGCTGGTCGTCTATCGGCAGGTCCGGGGCCACGCCCTCGACCTGGTCCTGGATCCAGCGCTGCTCCTCGGGATCCTGGATGTGCATGTACTCGATGCCGATCGTGCGGCAGTAGGCGTCGCGCAGCACGTGGAGGATGTCGCCGAGCGCCATGCGCTCGCGGCCGGCCAGGCCTCCCGTGAGGAACTCGCGGTCGAGGTCCCAGATCGTGAGGCCGTAGGTGGCGGGGTCGAGCTCGACAGGCATGTCGGGCTCCTTCCACCGCAGAGGGTCGAGGTCGGCGATGAGGTGGCCTCGCACGCGGTGCAGGCGGATGACCGTCGAGACGGCCATCTGCTTCTCGAGCATCGCCTGCTCACGGTCGATGGGGTTCACGTCGCGGCGCCACTGCACCGCTTCGTAGGGCACCTCGAGGGCCCGGAAGACCTCGTCGTAGAACCCGTCGGCCCCGAGGAGGAGCTCCTCCACCCGCTTCAGGAAGAGACCGGACTCGGCTCCCTGGATGATGCGATGGTCGTAGGTCGAGCTGATCGTGATGACCTTGGAGATGCCGAGGTCGGCCAGGGTGACCGGATCGGCGGCCTTCCACTCCGGCGGGTAGTCGAGGCTGCCGACGCCGACGATGAGCCCCTGGCCCGGCATGAGGCGGGGCACGGACTGGTACGTGCCGATCGTTCCCGGGTTCGTGAGGCTGACCGTGGTTCCCGAGAAGTCGTCGGGGCTGAGCTTGTTCGAGCGGACCTTGCGGATCAGCTCTTCGTAGGCACCCCAGAAGCCACGGAAGTTGAGGGTGTCGGCCTCCTTGACCACCGGGACGAGCAGGGTGCGGGAGCCGTCGCTCTTCTCCATGTCCACGGCGATCCCCAGCCCGATGTGCTCGTGGCGGAGGACCCGGGGCTTTCCCTCGGCATCCTCGAGGTACGACGAGTTCATGACGGGGACCGTCTCGTGGATGGCCCGCACGACGGCGAAGCCGATCAGGTGCGTGAAGGAGATCTTGCCGCCCCGGGTGCGGCCGAGGTACCCGTTGATGACGCGACGGTTGACCTCGAGGAGCTTGGCCGGGACCTGCCGGTAGCTCGTGGCCGTGGGGACCGAGAGGCTGGCCTCCATGTTGGCCACGATGCGGGCGCCGGCTCCCCGAATCGGCTCCCCCTGGGGCTCGGCGACAGCCGGCTCGGTGGCAGCCTTCGGGGCGGGGGTGGCAGCGCCGGCACCCGAAGGCGCGGCGGCCGGGGCAGGAGGGGTGGTGCTGTCGGCCTTGGCGGCTGCGGCCCGCGGCTCGGCATCGCGCTTGTAGTCGGCGAAGAAGTCCCGCCAGCTCTCGCTGACCGAGCTCGGATCGGCGAGGTACTGCTCGTGCATCTCGTCGACGAGCCAGGCGTTCGGTCCCAGTGAGCTCGGGCTCACCTCAGAGGTTGCGTTCTCGGCCACAGACCCGATCGTACCGGGGGACGCATCCACCACAGGCCGCCGCGCCACGGGTAGACCGGAGTCACCTGGCCCGACGGCAACGGAGGCGCACATGGGAGCAGCGAGAGCACTCGACGGGGGCGGCGACGGGGTGTCGCTGCACGATCTGCGCCTGTTGGTGGGCGCCCAAGTGGCGGCGGAGACAGCGACCGGGGCGCTCGAGGGCACTTTGCTCTCGTGCACGGCCCGTTCGGCGTGGATCGTCGTCGGGGACGTCGACCACGTGGTCGCCCTCCCACACCTCCAGGCCATCGCCCGGAAGTAGCGGTCGGCGCACGAGGTCGCGATCGACTCCACCTCGTGGGTTACGCTCGCCGCTCCGGATGGGCGTGGACACGGGGGCAGGGACAGTGGGAGCGGCCGTCGAGCTGGAGGACGTGGGCAAGCGCTACGTCCAGATGCAGGAGTCGTCGATGCTCTTGCGGTCGGTCCTGCCCTTCCGGCGCCCGAAGCGCACCGAGCGCTGGGCCCTACGAGACATCGCCTTCCGCATCGACCCCGGTGAGACGGTGGGGATCGTCGGCCACAACGGGGCCGGCAAGACCACGCTTCTGCGTCTGCTGGCCGGCGTCAGCCAGCCCTCGACCGGCCGGGTCAGCATCCACGGGCGGGTCGCCCCCCTCATCAGCGTGGGCGTGGGCTTCCACCACGAGATGTCGGGCCGGGAGAACATCTACGTCAACGGGATGCTCCTCGGGCTCACCAAGGCCGAGGTGGCCGAGCGCTTCGACGAGATCGTGGCCTTCGCCGAGCTCGAGGAGTTCATCGACACTCCGGTGAAGTTCTACTCGTCGGGCATGTACATGCGGCTGGGCTTCGCCGTGGCGATCCACGTCGACCCGCAGGTGCTGCTCGTCGACGAGGTGCTGGCCGTGGGCGACCTCTCGTTCCAGCTCAAGTGCTTCGAGCGCATGCGCGAGCTGAAGGAGCGGGGCACGACGATCGTCATCGTCAGCCACTCGATGCACGCCATCCGCTTCCTGTGCCCGCGAGCCCTGCTCCTTCGCCACGGCCGGCTCGAGCTGGACGGCGACGTGGAGACCGTGATCGGCCGCCACCACGAGCTCCTCTCGCTCGGCGAGGGCCCCAACGAGCACGGTCACGCCATCGACGGCGCCCAGGCCGGGTCGGTCAGCCTCCTGTCGTGCGATCTTCACGACGAGCACGGCAAGACGAACCAGCTCTTCCGCGGCGTGCCGGCCAGCCTGCACGCCCGCCTCCGCTTCGATGCGCCGGTCGACAGCCCCCAGGTCCACCTCACGGTCCTCACCGAAGACGGGTCGGTCGCCTACGAGATGCGTTCGGTGATCAACCGCCGCCACCGACGGTTCGCAGCCGGAGCGGAGGCCGATGTCGAGGTCCAGCTCACCCCGCACCTCGCTGGTGGATCCTTCCGCTTCGTGCTCACGGTCACGTCGATCGACGGCCGCACGATCCTCTTCCGGAACCACCCTGGGCTCCTCGCCTACGTCACCCCGGCGCTGGGCTCTTCAGGCGTGGCCGACCTCGAGGCGACGATCCTCCTCGATGGCGACCCGCTCGACGACTACGACAACCTCACCTAGCTGAGGGTCGAGCGCTCGGTCGGGGCTCCTCAGTCCCGGATCGGGACCCACACCTTCGTCTCCGGGTCCCAGCGGCGAATCGCCCGTGCGGGGTTCCCCACGACGAGGGTGAAGGGTGCGACGTCGTGGGTCACGACGGCCCCGGCCGCCACGCACGCCTGCTCACCGACCGTCACCCCCATCAGGACTGCGCTGCCGATGCCGAGGAAGGCCCCCCGCCCGATGACGACCTTCTTCGGGGCCGCCATGGGTTGCTCGATGATGGGCAGGTCCGGGTCGTCGTAGCGGTGGTAGGTGTCGCCGATGAACACGCGCGCCGCGGTGAGCACCTGAGGCCCGATCTCGATCTCGCCGACGCAAGCGATGTGGCTCTGGGCTCCGATGCTCGTCCCGTCACCGATCGTGAGCCTGGGCGTGACCCCAGGGATGGCAGCGACCACCGAGACGAACGACTGCTCGAGGATCTGCACGTCGTCACCGAGGAAGATCGATGAGGGCAGGGTCACCCGTGCCGGCGGCACGACCCAGGTGTTCCGTCCGTAGGACCCGTAGGCGCGTGGGTCAGGCGGCGTGTTGTCACGCGCCGCGTTGGCGGCGAGCAGACGGCCTCGGCGGGCGTCGGCAACAGCGCTCCGGAGGTCCGCCGGGCGGCGAGGCAGCTTCATCGGCTGGGTGCCTCGTCGACCCACCGACCGCTGGCGGCGTCGAGCCGCCGGACGACGCGTGCCGGGTTGCCGTACACCACGTGATGAGCAGGCACGTCGTCGTACACCACTGCGCCCTCTCCGACGTACGCCCCCGCTCCGATGCGGACTCCCGGGCCCACGACGCTCCCCCACCCGAGGTATGCACCGTCCTCGATCGTGATCGGAGCGGGGGGTGGAGGCGGCAGCGCACCCGCCCCGCGGGTCGGGGGCATCCAAGAATCGGTGATCGCGACGTAGTCGGAGGTGGAGACCCGCGCTCCGATCGTGATGCCGGCCGAGCAGGAGATCTCGACCCCCTTGGCGATGCGGGTGCCGTCTCCTACCACCAAGCGCGCTCCCGTCGCGGCGGCCACGGCCAGCCCGGCCCCTTCCAGCACGATGACGCCCTCGCCGATCTCGATCCCCTGGACACCGTCCACTCGGATCGGCGGAACGATCCAAGATCCGTGACCGAACTTCGCGAAGGCGCCGGGAGCCGGGGCCCGTCGATCCGAGGCCACCCTCAACGCCGTCCGCCGAGGCGCTCGCAGCTCGCCGAGGGCTCTGGTCACTCGCTGCCGCTCGATCCGGGCCCGCCGGACCAGACGAGCGGGCGTCCACTTCGTCGGCATCCTCGGATCGTAGGCCAGCGCCCGATCACACCCAGACAGCGGGAGCGGCCGAGCTCCGGCGTCGAGCCTCGATTACGGACGGGAGGATTGCGCCGCTACCGTCGATCGCCATGTCGACGAGCAGTGCGCAGTTCATCTACACCATGCGCAAGCTCAGCCGCTTCCACCCGCCCGACCGTGAGGTCCTGAAGGACATCAACCTGTCCTTCTACCCCGGGCGCCAAGATCGGCGTGATCGGCGCCAACGGCTCCGGCAAGTCGTCGCTGCTGCGCATCATGGCCGGCCTCGACGACGGCTTCACCGGCGAGGCCCGGCTGTCCCCCGGCTTCACGGTGGGCCTGCTGGAGCAGGAGCCCCACCTCGACGAGAGCAAGGACGTGAAGGGCAACGTCATGGACGGCGTGGCCGAGGTGGCCGGCCTGCTCGAGCGGTACGACGCCGTCCTGGCCATGTACGCCGACCCCGACGCCGACTACGAGAAGATCGGCGCCGAGCAGGCCGAGCTCGAGGCCAAGATCCAGGCCGCCGGAGCCGACGACCTCGACCGGCAGATCGAGATCGCCATGGACGCCCTGCGCCTCCCGCCCGGCGACGCCGAGGTCACCACCCTCTCCGGCGGCGAGAGGCGCCGCGTCGCCCTGTGCCGGCTGCTGCTGTCCCAGCCCGACCTGCTGCTGCTCGACGAGCCCACCAACCACCTCGACGCCGAGTCGGTGGCGTGGCTCGAGCGCACCCTGCGCGACTACCAGGGCACCGTCGTGGCCATCACCCACGATCGCTACTTCCTCGACAACGTGGCCCGCTGGATCCTCGAGCTCGAGCGGGGCAAGGGCCACCCCTTCGAGGGCAACTACTCCAGCTGGCTCGAGCAGAAGCAGGCTCGCCTGGCCTCGGAGGAGAAGGCCGACTCCACCCGGCAGCGCACCCTCGAGCGCGAGCTGGAGTGGGTGCGCATGGCCCCGAAGGCCCGCCAGGCCAAGGGCAAGGCCCGCCTCGCCGCCTACGACAAGCTGCGCGCCGAGGCCGAGGAGGCCGAGCGGGGAGCCGAGCAGCTTGCAGATCCAGCTGCCCGCCGGGCGGCGCCTCGGCGGCGTCGTGATCGAGGCCGACGACGTCTCCAAGG
Organism: uncultured Microthrixaceae bacterium; assembly: GCA_963846555.1. Lineage (GTDB taxonomy): Bacteria > Actinomycetota > Acidimicrobiia > Acidimicrobiales > VFJN01 > VFJN01. Next base: position 1,231,445 of record CAWJWI010000004.1, on the reverse strand, counting down.
GCTTCGGCGACGACTCCTCATCGAGGACCTCACCTTCAAGCTGCCCCCGGCCGGCATCGTCGGCGTCATCGGTCCCAACGGCGCCGGCAAGACGACGCTGTTCCGGATGATCACCGGTCAGGAGCAAGCCCGACGACGGCACGATCCGCATCGGCGACACCGTCGACCTGGCCTACGTCGACCAGAGCCGCGACGTCCTCGACGACGACAAGACCGTCTACGAGGAGATCACCGGCGACGTCGAGTTCATGAAGATCGGCAACCGCGAGGTGAACGGGCGGGCCTACGTCTCCAACTTCAACTTCAAGGGCTCCGACCAGCAGAAGAAGGTCGGGCCTGCTCTCGGGTGGCGAGCGCAACCGCGTGCTCCTGGCCAAGATCCTCGAAGGAGAGCGGCAACGTGCTGCTCCTCGACGAGCCGACCAACGACCTCGACGTCGACACGCTGCGCGCCCTCGAGGACGCCCTGGAGGCCTTCGCCGGCTGCGCGGTGGTCATCAGCCACGATCGGTGGTTCCTCGACCGCATCGCCACCCACATCCTCGCCTTCGAGGGCGACAGCCAGGTGCGCTGGTTCGAGGGCAACTTCACCGAGTACGAGGACTGGCGCCACAAGGAGCTCGGCGTCGAGGCCGACCAGCCCCACCGCATCAAGTACAAGCCGCTGGCCCGCTAGTCGAGCAGGACCAGAACCCGGGCGGCCATGGCGGCTGCGTCGCCGTCGGTCGGGGAGAGCACGAGCTCGGGCGCCTCGGGCGCCTCGTAGGGGTCGTCGATGCCGGTGAACCCGATGATCTCGCCGGCCCGGGCCTTGGCGTAGAGGCCCTTGGGGTCGCGCTGCTCGCACAGCTCGATCGGCGTGTCGACGAACACCTCGAAGAACGGCACGCTCGCCTCGACGTGGAGGGCGCGAACGCGATCCCGGTCGGCTCGGTAGGGGCTGATCAGCGGGACGAGGACGACGACGCCGGCGTCGGCGAGCAGACGGGCCACGTGCCCGACGCGACGCACGTTCTCGGCCCGGTCGCCGGCGCTGAACCCGAGGTCGGCGTTCAGGCCGTGGCGGAGGTTGTCGCCGTCGAGCACGTAAGCCGGGCGGCCGGCGTCCACCAGGGCCCGCTCGGCCGCGATGGCCACGGTCGACTTCCCGGAGCCGGACAGCCCGGTGAGCCAGACCGTCGCGCCGAGCGACGGCCGCTCGACGCGCTGGACCTGGCCGGCGTGCCAGGTCACGTCGGAGCTCACGGCTCTCCGGTCGGCCCGAGGATCATGCCCGCGCCCACGGTCGTGTGGGTGGCCTCGTCCACGAGGATGAAGCTGCCCGTGCTGCGGTTGCGGCGGTACTCGTCGAAGAAGAGCGGCTGCGTGGTGCGCAAGCGTCACCCGACCGATCTCGTTGAGCGAGAGGCCCACCGCGTCCTCGTAGCGGTGCAGCGTGTTGATGTCGAGCTGGTACTGCAGGTCCTTCACCATGGCCCGGGCCCAGCGGGTCGTGTGCTTGATGGCCAGCTTGGCGCCCTCCCGCAGCCAGCTGGCCTCGGACATCCAGCACACCATGGCCTCGATGTCCTGGCCCACGTGGGGCTGGTTCTTGCGGCGGGCGATCATGTCGCCGCGGGAGACGTCGATCGTCGTCGGTGAGGCGCAGAGTGACCGACATCGGCGAGAAGGCCTCGTCGACCGGGCCGTCCGCGGTGTCGATCGACGCGATGGTGGTGGTGAACGCCCGAGGGCAGCACCACCACCTCGTCGCCCGGCTTCAGCACGCCACCGGCCATCTGCCCGGCGTAGCCGCGGTAGTCGTGGGTGGCGTGGTCGGTCTGGTTCTGAGGCCGGATCACGTACTGCACGGGGAAGCGGGCGTCGATGAGGTTGCGGTCCGACGCGATGTGGACCTCCTCGAGGTGGTGCAGCAGCGGCGTGCCCTCGTACCACGGCATGTTGTGCGAGCGGTCCACGACGTTGTCGCCGTGCAGCGCCGAGACGGGGATGAACGTGAGGTCGTGCACGTCGAGCTTCATGGCGAAGGCCGCGGAACTCGGCCTTGATCTCCTCGAAGCGCTCCTCGCTCCAGTCGACGAGGTCCATCTTGTTGACGCACAGCACGAGGTGCGGGATCCCGAGCAGCGACGAGAGGAAGGCGTGGCGGCGGGACTGCTCGAGGATGCCCTTGCGGGCGTCGACGAGGATGAGGGCCAGGTCCGCCGTCGACGCTCCGGTGACCATGTTGCGCGTGTACTGCGTGTGGCCGGGCGTGTCAGCGATGATGAACTTGCGCTTGGGGGTGGCGAAGTAGCGGTAGGCCACGTCGATCGTGATGCCCTGCTCCCGCTCGGCCCGCAGGCCGTCGGTGAGCAGTGCGAGGTTGGTGTGCTCGTCGCCCCGCTCGCGCGACGTGCGCTCGACCGCCTCGAGCTGGTCCTCGAAGATGGCCTTCGAGTCGTACAGCAGGCGCCCGATGAGAGTCGACTTGCCGTCGTCGACAGACCCCGCGGTGGCGAGGCGCAGCATCTCCATCAGAAGTAGCCCTCGCGCTTGCGGTCTTCCATGCCGGCCTCGCTGATGCGGTCGTCGGCTCGGGTGGCGCCGCGCTCGGTGAGCCGGGTGGCCGCGACCTCGACGATGACCTGCTCGAGGGTGGCGGCGGCGACTCGACCGCGCCGGTGCAGGTGACGTCGCCGACGGTGCGGAAGCGCACCGTGCGCTCCTCCACCTCCTCGCCGGGCAGGCGTTGGATGAGAGGCGAGTCGGCCATCCACATGCCGTCGCGCGTGGAACACCTGGCGGCGGTGGGCGAAGTAGATCGACGGCAGCTCGATGTCCTCGTCGGCGATGTACTGCCAGATGTCGAGCTCGGTCCAGTTGCTCAGCGGGAACACGCGGATGTGCTCGCCCTGACGGTGGCGGCCGTTGTAGAGGCTCCACAGCTCGGGACGCTGGTTCTTCGGGTCCCACTGGCCGAACTCGTCGCGGAAGCTGAACACCCGCTCCTTGGCCCGGGCCTTCTCCTCGTCGCGGCGGGCCCCGCCGAACACCGCGTCGAAGCGGTTCTCCTCGATGCCGCGCAGGAGCGTCGTCGTCTGGAGCCGGTTGCGGCTGGCCCGCGGGCCGATGTCCTCGACGATGTGACCCTCGTCGATGTCGTCCTGCAGGCTGACCACCACGAGGCGGGCCCCGACCTTCTCCACCGTGCGGTCACGAAACGCGATGATCTCGTCGAAGTTGTGGCCCGTGTCGACGTGCATGACCGGGAACGGGACCCTGGCCGGGGCAGAAGGCCTTCAGCGCCAGGTGGAGCATGACGACGGAGTCCTTGCCGCCGGAGAACAGGAGCACGGGCCGCTCGAACTCGGCCGCCACCTCACGGATGATGTGGATGGCCTCGGCCTCGAGGGCTCGCAGGTGCGACAGCTCGTACGTGGCCGTCATGGAGCGATCAGGGTAAATCCCGACCAAACTGGTAAGCAATCTACGTGCCCCACCTCCCGCCGCCGATCGCCCCCGACCCGGGCGACCACGAGCTGGCGGCTCGGGCCGCGACGGCGGCCGGTGAGCTGCTCGTAGGCGTGCGGGCCGAGATGGAGGACGACGGCGCCTGGCCCGAGGACGTCGGTGACGCCGGCGACCGGCGAGCCCACCTGCTCCTCGTCGCCCTGCTGGAGCGCGAGCGGCCCGACGACGCCATCCTCTCCGAGGAGGGCCGCGACGACCTGTCCCGTCTCGAGTCCCGCCGGGTCTGGATCCTCGACCCGCTCGACGGCACCCGCGAGTTCAGCGAGCGGGGCCGCTCCGACTGGGCCGTTCACGTGGCCCTGGCCATCGACGGCGAAGCTGCGTGCGGCGCCGTCGCCCTGCCCGCCCGGGGCCTCACCCTGGCTACCGACCCCGCGCCGCCCCCGCCCGCCGCCTACGACGGCCCGCCCCGCCTCGTGGTGTCGCGGTCGCGCCCGCCCCACCAGGCCACCCTGATTCGGCATGCTCTCGACGGCGTGCTCATCCCCCTGGGCTCGGCCGGGGCCAAGGCCATGGCCGTCGTTCTCGGCGACGCCGACATCTACGCCCACGCCGGCGGCCAGTACGAGTGGGACAACGCGGCTCCGGCCGCCGTGGCCGCCGCCGCGGGCCTGCACGTGAGCCGCCTCGACGGCTCGCCGCTCATCTACAACCGCCGCGACCCCTGGCTGCCCGACCTCCTCATCTGCCGCCCCGAGCTGGCCGAACCCGCACTCCGCGCCCTCCGCGGCTGACCCCGCTGCGCGAACTGTGTCTGACACAGTTCGCGCAGCCGACGCGAGTTGCGCGAACTGTGTCTGACACAGTTCGCGCACGGGCCGCGGCTAGAGGATGGTGACGGTGCCCAGGTCGCCGTTGACCTCGACGAGGGCGCCGTCGGGGATGCGGCGGGTGGCATCGGTGACGGAGACGACGCAGGGGATGCCGAGCTCGCGGCTCACGATGATGGCGTGGGAGAGCGGAGCGCCCACGTTCACGACGACCGCAGCGGACGGCACGAACAGGGGTGTCCACGACGGGTCGGTGATCTCGGCCACGAGCACGTCACCGGGCTCGAGGGCCCCGGGTTCATGGCTGCTCGTGATGACTCGCGCGATGCCCCGCGCCGTACCGGGGCAGCCCGGCACGCCCTCGAGCACGTCACCGGTGCTCGCCACGGCCACCGGGCGGGCGTCACGTTGCGGCCAGTCGGCCATCGGCGGCGGGCTTCCCTCGAAGACGAACGGCGGCTCCAGACGGGCCAGCTCGGCGTAGGCGGCCTCCCGCCGACGCAGCTCAGGGGCCATCGCCGCCGGGTCGGCGAGGAAGGCGTCGAGCTCGTCGGACCGGAGCATCCCGTACTCACCCTCGCTGTCGAAGATCCCCCGCTCGACCATGCGCCGGCCCAGCTCCTGCATGGCGACTCGGCACTCGTGGACGAGCCGGATGGCGTTGGTCTTCGACCGCTCACGGCCGGCCAGGAACACGGTCGCGGCATGCAGCGCAGCCTGCACCTGGGCCTGGGCCTCAGGATCGGCGGCCATCGCCGCCACGAGCTTCGTGCCGAGCGCCTCCCGCTCGTCGGAGCGCTCGGACTGGAGGACGCTGGGAGCGGCCGACCCGGGCGACAGGCGCATGCGGTCGATGGCGGCCAAGGCCAGCTCGGGGTGCGTCTCCCACGTCGGCGAGCGCATCTCCCACTCGTTCGGGCCGCGGCACCCGTGATCGTGCAGGAAGGCCTCGAAGTCAGCGAGGAAGCTCTTCGCCGCCGAATCACCGGCCGCCGCGAGCGCCTCGATCCGGGCCGGCAGACCGGTGATGCCCTCCTCGAAGGCGGCCGACAGGTCGGGAGCGCCGGCGGCGATGCGGCCCAGGTCCCACATGAGCATCGATGGCTGGGCCGACTCGACGTCGCCCACCCCCGCGATGAGGCGCATGGCCATCGTCGGGTCACCGGCTGCGACGGCCGCCTGCTGCAGGATGCCAGTGGGAACGGTGGCGCAGTAGGTCGTGAAGATGTGCTCGCCGAACAGGCGACGGAAGTGCGTCGCCATCAGCTCCCGGAGCCGGCCGACCAGCTCGGCGTCCGACAGCGTCGAGAGGTCGGGTCGAGCGTCGCGCAGGGCCTCCATGGCCTCCTGCTCGGCCACGAGGTCGGCTCGATCGGGCGTGGTCAGGATCCACTGCAGGGTGGCCCCCACCCGCTCGGTCAGGTCCGGTCGCTCGTCCGAGGCCCGCTGGCGGTAGGGCGGGATCCCGGGCTGGGTCCCGAAGAAGGTGGCGTCGATCATCTCCGGGGTCAGGCCAGGCGTGCGGACGCCGACGATCCGGGACAGCGAGACGTTGAGGTAGCAGTAGCCACCGAAGACGCCGATGATCTCGTTGTTGTCGGGGTCGTACTCATCGAGCTCGATGGCTCCGAAGCGCTCGAAGGCCTCCCGCCAACCGGGCTCGGACTCGGCCGTGATGCCGATGGTGGCCGACAGCGGCGTGACCGGGTCCGGGAACACCTCGCCCACGTTGGCCCGGGTGTAGATCGGATAGCGCCGACTCGGCCGGCTGTCGACGATCCAGCTCTCCATCTGCTCCCCCTCGCGCCGGCGCGCCACCGCCCGCCTGGCCGCCCGCACGCTACGACGCCGACGCCCCGGATGCCGGAGCTCGTGTCGGGCTGAGGCTCACGGTCAGGCGCGCGCCGCCGCTGGCACCCGCCACCCACCACCCGCCAGTCGGCAGTCGGCGTCGTTCGTTGCGGACATCGAGCGGGCGCGAGACTCGGAGGACCATGCGCGCCGACCCCTCCGACCCGCCCGCTGACCTCGCGGTCGGAAGCTTCAGCGACCACGCCCCGTGGCTCGTCGACCCCGATGCAATGCCCTGGCGGACCGCCGTTCCGGGCCTCCGCCGCCAGATCGCCCGAGAGCTGCCGGGGCTCACGATCCCGAGCCGTGTCCCACCGGGTCTGCGGGTCGTGCGGGTCGTCCGCCTCATCGGCACCGCCCTCGGGCTCTGGGCTGCCGGAGCCCGCCGCCGGGGCGGCTCGGAGTCCCGAGCCGACGTGTCCCGCCGCCTCCGCCTGGCCGCCGAGCGCCTCGGTCCGACCTACATCAAGCTGGGCCAGATCATCTCGTCGGGTGAGGGGATCTTCCCCGAGGAGCTGGTCACCGAGTTCAAGCGCTGCCGCGACCAGGTTCCACCCGAGCCCTTCAGCGTGGTCCGCCGCGTGGTGGAGGAAGACCTCGGCCGCCCGCTCGAGCAGGTGTTCAAGCGCTTCCACCCCGTGCCCCTGGCTGCAGCCTCGATCGCTCAGGTCCACGAGGCCACCCTCCAGTCGGGCGAGGAGGTCGTGGTCAAGGTGCAGCGGCCCTCGGTGGGCGAGCTCGTCCACAAGGACCTCAAGGTGATGGCCTGGATCGCCCCGTTCGCCGTCGGCCGCATCCCGATCGCGGCGCTGGCCAACCCGCCCGCACTGGTCGAGCTCTTCGCCGAGACGATCACCGAGGAGCTCGACTTCCGCATCGAAGCCGAGAACATGCTCGAGGTGGCCCGCTCCTTCGCCGATCTGGGCCAGCGCGACTACGTCATCCCCCGCCCTCACCCCACGCTCGTGACGCCCCGAGTGCTCGTCATGGAGCGCATGACCGGCTTCAAGTTCGACGACGTCGTGCGGCATGAAGGACGCGGGCGTCGACACCGAAGCCGTCGTCCGCACGGGGATGGTCGGCTTCATGGAGGGCGCCATGATCCACGGCATCTTCCACGGTGACCTCCATGGCGGGAACCTCTTCGTCCAGCCCGACGGGCGCACGGCGCTGCTCGACTTCGGCATCGTGGGCCGCCTCTCGGAGCCCCGTCGGCTGGCCTTCCTCCGTCTGCTCATGACGGCCACGGCCAACGACGTCCGCGGCCAGCTGGCCGCCTTGCGCGACCTCGGGGCCCTGCCGGCCGACACCGACCTCGAGGCCGTGATCCGCGACCTGGGCCTCGACAAGCCCGTCGTCGACCCCACGAAGATGGACGCCGACGAGCTGGTCAACGAGATCCAGAAGACGGTGAAGGCTCTTCTGGGCATCGGTGCCCGCCTGCCCAAGGAGCTCATGCTCTTCATCAAGAACATGGTCTTCCTCGACGGGGCCATCGCCACGCTCGCCCCCGACCTCGACATCATCGGCGAGATCGGCGACATCTCGATGCACTTCGCCACCGCCCACGGCGAGCGCCTGGCCGGCGAGCTCGGTCTCGACCCCGACGCGTACCAGCTCGACCTCGCCGGCGTGCGGGCCAGCCTCGGCTACGAGGAGGGCACGGAGGGGGCTGTGACCTACCGCGACCTGCAGGAGCGCCGCGAGATCATCCGCACCCGGCTGCAGAAGAAGCGCACCAAGAGGTGAGGCTCGTCATCGCCCGCTGCTCGGTCGACTACGAGGGCCGGCTCACCGCCCACCTGCCGATGGCCACCCGGCTCATCATGGTGAAGGCCGACGGGTGCGTGGCCATCCACGCCGACGGCGGCGCCTACAAGCCCCTCAACTGGATGAACGCGCCCAACCGGCTCGTCGACCAGCGACGGCCGAGTGGACGGTGACCAACCCCAAGGGCGAGCGGCTGATCATCACCATCGACGAGGTGCTCTCGGACACTGGGCACGACCTCGGCACCGACCCGGGCCTGCGGAAGGACGGCGTCGAGGCCCACCTCCAGGAGCTGCTCGCGGCGGCCTGCCACGAGCTCGAGGTGGGGATGGTGCTCGTGCGCCGAGAGCACCGCACCGAGATCGGCCCCGTCGACCTGCTCTGCCGCGACGCGAAGGGGCGGGCCGTGGCCGTGGAGATCAAGCGCCAGGGCGGCATCGACGGCGTGGAGCAGCTGGCCCGCTACCTCGAGTTCCTCGAGCGCGACCCGACGCTGCGCCCCGTCCGCGGCATGTTCGTGGCCCAGGTCATCAAGCCACAGGCCAAGGTGCTGGCGGCTGAGCGGGGCATCGCCTGCGTCGAGGTCGACTACGACGCCCTGCGGGGCATCGAGCGGGCTCAGACCTCGCTCTTCTGACCGGTCGGCCCTGACCCGCTAGAACACATCGCCATGCAGGGGGCTGGGTGCGGAGGAAGGTCGAGGAGTGGCGCCCGTCCACGGTCACGCTCGGTGCAGCCACCTTCCCGCTGCTCGTCCTGTTCGGCCTGAACGCGGTCGACGAGCTGGACCGGGCCGCGTTCGCGGTCCTGCTGCCCGACATCCGCGACCACTTCCGGCTGGACGACTCGCAGGCGCTGGCCATCGTGGCGGTGACGACGGTGGCGGTGCTGCTCATCGAGGTGCCGCTCTCCTTCTACTGCGACCGCCGCAACCGGGTGCGCATCGCCACGGCGGGCGCGGCGATCTGGGCGCTGTTCTCGGTCGGCACGGGCCTGGCCGTCGTCGGTCGGCATGCTCGTCGCCGCCCGCATCGGGGCCGGCGGCGGGCGGGCGGTCGTGACCCCGACGCACTCGTCGCTGCTGTCCGACTACTACGAGCCGGCAGCCCGGGTGAAGGTCTTCTCGGTCCACCGCCAGGCCAACTCGGTCGGGCAGATCCTGGGCCCGCTGGTGGCCGGCGTGCTGGCCCTGCACTTCGGCTGGCGGGCGCCGTTCTTCGTGTTCGCCGATCCCGACGGCCGTCTTCGTCCTCCTCGCGCTGCGCCTGCGCGAGCCCGTGCGCGGCGTGCACGAGCGCCGGGCGGCGGGCGCCGACGAGGAGCGCGGCGCAGCGCGAGGACGCCCACGAGTCCATCCGCTCGACGATGCGGATCCTCGCCGAGGTCCGGACGATCCGGCGCATCTGGTGGGCCGTCCCCTTCCTCGCCATCGTCCTCTTCGGGGTCCCGAACCTGCTCTCGCTGGTGTACGAGGACGTCTACGGCCTCGACTCGGCGGCCCGTGGTGTCATCGCCGCCGGCGTCGAGCCGCTCCAGATCGCCGGGCGTGTTCATCGCCATCCCGCGCGTCGCCGACATCGCGATGCGCGACCCGGGGTTCCTGCTGCGGTTCGTGGCCGTCGTCGGCGTCGTCGACGGGGTGCTGCTCGTCATGCTCGCCTTCGCCCCGAACGTGGCGGTGGCGATCGCCATGCACGCCCTGCTCGGCCGCGTCCATCGGCACCCTGGCCCCCGCCTTCTTCGCCCTGATCTCGATCGTCGCCCCGCCACGGGTGCGGTCGGCCTCGTTCTCCACCATCTCGGTGTTCGCCATCCCCGGCATCGCCGTGTTCCTGCCCGCTCATCGGTGCCGTGTCCGACCGCCTGGGCGTGCAGGCGAGCATGGTCACGCTCGTGCCGATCGCCGTCGTGGCCGGCTTCATCCTGTCGTCCGCGTCCCGGTTCGTGATCGACGACATCGCGACCGTCCACGCCGACGCGCTGGCCCGCTTGGCGCCCGTCCACCCTGAGGGCGGCTAGCAAGACGCCAGCCGCGCAGCCGTGGCTGCTTCCGATCGCCGAGAACGAGCTGTGCCCACCTCTGGCACAGCTCGTCGGCTCGACGTCAGGCGTAAGGTGAGCGCGCCCGCTGTCGATGACGACGCGGCCGTCCTGGCCGCAGGTCTGGAAGATGGCGCTGCCGTCGCCCGTCCACACGCCTTCACGGTGAGCGCCTCGCCGGGCATGACCGGCGAGGAGAAGCGGGCGTCCATGCCCTTGAAGCGGGCCGGGTCGCTGCCGCACAGCGCGTGGAGCAGGGCCCGGCCGGTGAAGCCGTAGGTGCACAGGCCGTGGAGGATGGGCCGGTCGAAGCCGCCCATCGCCGCGAACGCCGGGTCGGAGTGCAGCGGGTTGCGGTCGCCCGACAGGCGGTAGAGCAGCGCCTGGTCGTGGCGGGTCTGCACCGTGACGGTGTGGTCGGGCGCCGCGCTCGGGGGCCGCGTTCGGGCTGCCCGACGGGCCGCGGTCGCCGCCCCAGCCGCCCTCGCCGCGGATGAACGCCGACATGCGGGTCGAGAACAGCGGCTCGCCGGTGCTCACCAGCGTGGCCGTGGTCTCGGTGACGACGACGGCGCCCTTGCCCTTGTCGTAGATGCCGGTGATCTCGCCGACGGCCTCGAGCTCGCCCTCGACGGGGATCTCCTGGTGCAGCGTGATGCCCTGCTCGCCGTGGACGAGCATCGCCGGGTTGAACGTGCCGATGGTCCCGAACGCCGCCGCCGAGCGGGCCGAGCACGACGGCGATGGTCGGCAGGGCCCGCTGCGGCGTGCCGGTGGTGTTCTCGGTGGTGAACTCGAGCTCGGCGAGCGGGTCGGCCGCGCCGGCGCCCACGCCGAGGGCGTAGAGGAGGGCGTCCTTGCTGTTCCACGTGCGGCGGGCCGGGCTCGGACTTGCTGCCGACGGCGTCGGGGTTGATGGGCATCGGTGGCTCCTACTTCTCGTCGTAGCCGAACATGTTGGCGTTGGGCCGGGCCTGGGCGACCAGCTCGGCGACCTGCGAGCCGAGCTCGGCGGGGTCGTCGGTCGGGTTCTCGAGCGTGGGGCCGCGGTGCCAGCCCTCGCGACACCGAGAGCATCCGGCCGGTGACGTCGAACACGCGCCCGGTCACGCCGGCCGACTCGGGGCTGGCCAGCCAGCAGACGATCGGCGCGATCTGGGCGGGGCGACATCTGCTCCTTGGTCTCCTCGGTCGGCCTGGCCCATGCCGAGGTTCTCGGTCATGCGGGTGAGGGCCGCCGGGGCGATGGCGTTCACGGTGACGCCGTAGCGGCCGAGCTCCTTGGCGGCGATGATCGTGAACGCGGCGATGCCGGCCTTGGCCGCGCCGTAGTTGGTCTGGCCGACGTTGCCGTAGATGCCCGACGGCGACGACGTGTTGATGATGCGGGCGTCGTTCGTCTCGCCGGCCTTCGACCGCTCGCGCCAGTAGGCGGCGGCGTGGCGGGACGGGCGCGAAGGTGCCCTTCAGGTGCACCTTGATGACGGCGTCCCACTCCGCCTCGCTCATGTTCGTGAGCATGCGGTCGCGCAGGATGCCGGCGTTGTTGATGAGGATGTCGAGGCCGCCGAAGGTGTCGACGGCGGACTGCACGAGGCGCTCGGCGCCGTCCCAGTCGCTGATGTCGTCGGTGTTGGCGATGGCCTCGCCGCCCATGGCCTCGATCTCGTCGACGACGTCCTGGGCCGGACCCTGGTCGGTGCCCTCGCCGTCCATCGAGCCGCCGAGGTCGTTGACGACGACCTTGGCGCCGTGGTGGGCGAGCAGCAGCGCGTGCTCCCGCCCGATGCCCCGTCCGGCGCCGGTGACGATGGCGACGCGGCCCTCACAGAGCTTGGCTCATCCCTGGCACTCCCCCTCGTTGTCGCGGGCGCCTCGGCCCCAGCGTGGCATCCTCCCGTCTAGCGCACGCCATGCACTGAGGCGGGCGAATTCCGCACGCACGGTGCAACGTGCCAGGCTGGCGCCCCCATGGACGAGCAGATCGCCGAGTCGTCAGCGGACGCGCCTCCGGTCGCCTGAGGGGTCCGACCGACCCCGTGCCGTCGACCCGATCGCCGCGGCCCCGCGCCGGCGCGCTGGATCCTCCCGGCTCTGCTCGTCCCCGTCGTGCTGCTCATCGCTCATCGTCATCGCCTGGGCCGTCGACACCAGCGTCGGCGGTGTGCCCCGCAACGTCCGCCTGGCCGGCGAGGACGTCGGCGGCCTGTCCGAGGCCGAGCTGACCGCTCGCGTGGCCAGCCTGGCCGAGCGACTACGGCGACGCCGGTCGAGGTCGTGATCGCGGGCGACAACACCTACGCGACCACGCGGCGCGAGATCGGTCTGATGGTCGACGAGGATCGCACCACCGCCGAGCGCCCTCGACGTCGGCGACGACGTCGTCGGCCCCGCTACGGCCCTTCGATTGGCTGCGCTCGTTCGTCACGGAGCGCACAGCGCCCGCTCCAGTTCCAGGTCAACGACGAGCAGGTCGCGGACCACCATCGATCGAGCTCGAGGGCGACGAGCGCACCCCGCCGACCGAGCCGACGGTCGAGCTGGTCGACGGCACGTTCCACGTGGTGTCGGGCGAGGACGGCATCGGCATCGATCCCGCCGCTGTGGCCGTCGCACTCCCGCGTCGCCGCGGCGGCGACCGACGCCGGGCGAGACCATCCGCATCGAGGTCGACCCAGGTCCCGATCCCCCCGTCGGGCGCGACGAGGAGGCCCGGGCGGCAGCTGCCGCCGCTGAGGCGCTCGTGAGCGAGCCCGTCGAGATCGAGACGAGCGCGGGCGAGCGCACGATCGAGCCCGACGAGCTCCGGCGTGGGTCACGCTGGCCAGCCAGCACGACGGCTCGGTGCAGGTCGGCGTTCGATCCGGCCCGGGTGGCCCCCACCCTGCGGGCCGCCTTCGCCGACATCGAGGGCCGACCTGTCGACGCCCGCTTCACGCTGGGCGACGGCGGCGTACCCGATCATCCGTCCCCGACCAGCCCGGCACGGTCTGCTGCACGGACGACGTCTGCCGCCACGCATCCTCGCCGCGCTCCGCGACGGCACCCGCACGGTGAACCTCGACCTCGTGCAGGGCACCGCGCGACGTTCACCACCGCTCGAGCCGAGGCCTACGGCATCACCCAGGCCGTCGGCGGCAACCACGCCTGGCGCAACGGTGCGCCCACCACGGCAGGCCCCGGCTTCACCACCTACCACTCCGCCGGCGGGGCCAGGGTGATCAACATCCATCGGATCGCCGACCTCGTCCGCGGCGTCGTCGTCCCGCCCGGCGGTAGCCTTCTCGATCAACGACCACGTCGGGCAGCGGACGGCAGCCAAGGGCTTCGTCGCGGCCGGCGCCATCGCCAACGGCGAGCACGTCGACGAGATCGGTGGCGGCATCTCGCAGTTCGCCACCACGACCTTCAACGCGGCCTACTTCGCCGGGCTCGACATCGACGAGTACCAAGCCCACTCCGAGTACTTCGACCGCTACCCCTTCGGGCGGGAGGCGACGATGGGCTTCCCCGCGCCGGACCTCGCCTTCCGCAACAACACGCCCTACGGCATCCTGATCTGGACGTCCTACACCGACACCAGCCTCACCGTGACGCTCTACTCCACGCCGTACGCCATCGCCGAGCAGACTGGGATCTCCGAGGGCCGAGATGGCCGCTGTCGCACAGTCGTGACCACCCGCACCACGACCTTCCCTGACGGGCGCACCGAGAACGACACGTTCCGGGCTCGCTACCGCCCCGGCCCCGGCCAGGGCTGCTAGACGCCACGTGCAGACGGCCGACGTCGCCGTCGTGGGAGGCGGCCCCGCAGGGGCGGCGGCCGCCATCACGCTGGCCCGGGCCGGGCGCGACGTCGCTGCTCGTCGACAAGGCCACGTTCCCCCGCGACAAGATCTGCGGTGACGGGCTGACCGCGGGCGCCCTCCGCCTCCTCGAGGGGCTCGGGCTCGACCCGGGCGCCGTGCCCTCGTGGCAGCCGGTGGACGACGTGGTCGTCAGCTCGCCCTCGCGCCACGAGGTGACCTTCCCCCTGCCCAAGGGCGACGGGCTCTACGCCGTGGTGGCCCGGCGGAGCGAGCTCGATGCCGCCCTGCTCGACGTCGCCCGAGCGAGCGGGCGTGCGAGTGCACGAGGGAGCGGCGGTCGCCGGCGCCGCCGAGCTCCCCGACCGGGTGCGCCTCGAGGTCGAGGGCCTCGGGCCGGTCGAGGCCCGGTACGCCATCGCGGCCGACGGCATGTGGTCGCCGCTGCGCAAGCACCTCGGCGTGGCCACGCCCGGCTACCTCGGCGAGTGGCACGCCTTCCGCCAGTACTTCACCGACGTCGGCCCGCGGGCCGCGAGCGAGCTGTTCGTGTGGTTCGAGCCCGACCTCCTCCCCGGCTACGCCTGGTCCTTCCCCCTCCCCGGCGGCGGGGCCAACGTCGGCTTCGGCATCCAGCGCGAGGGCGGCAAGGTGGCCCGGGTGCAGGACATGAAGGCAGATCTGGCCCGACCTCCTCGCCCGCCCGCACATCCGCGCCGTCCTCGGGCCCGACGCCCGGCCCGAGTCGCCCCACAAGGCGTGGCCCATCCCGGCCCGGATCGACGAGGCGGTGCTCACCACGGCCCGCACGCTCTTCGTGGGCGACGCCGCCGCAGCCACCGACGCCATGACAGGCGAGGGCATCGGCCAGGCCCTGCTCACCGGGGTGCTCGCCGCCGAGGCCATCGCGGCCGGCGGCCTCGACGCGGCGCAGGTGACCGCGACCTACGAGCGCTCCGTCCGCGACGCGCTCGTGGCGGACCACCGCATGTCCCTGCTGCTCATCCGGGCCCTCAAGCACCGCAAGGGGGCCCGGGTGGCGGTGCGCATCGCCGGGGCCACGGCTGGACGCGCCGCAACTTCGCCCGGTGGCTGTTCGAGGACTACCCGCGGGCCATCCTGGCCACGCCCCGCCGGTGGCACCGCGGCATGCTCACCGGCCCCGGCGCCTACCGCCCGGACTGACTCCTACAGGTCGTCGATCCAGCCCTTGACCTGCTCGATGAGCTTGACCGGGTCGGGGCCGACGGGCGTGATGTTGAGGACGGTGACGCCGGCCTCCTTGTAGGCCGCGAGGCGCTCCTTCACGTAGCCCTCGGAGCCGCAGAGCGACATGGCCTCGAGCAGCTCGTCGGGGACGATCTTGGCCGCCTCGTCCTTCTTGCCGTCGAGGTAGAGGTCCTGGATCTGCTCGGCCTCGGCCTCGAAGCCGTAGCGCTTCACGAGGTCGTTGTAGAAGTTCTTGCCCTTGGCGCCCATGCCGCCGACGTAGAGGGCCACCATCGGGCGGGCGAACTCGCGGACGGCCTCGGCGCCCTCGCCGACCGACAGCACGCCGCCGGCCACGATCTCGAGCGGGCCGAGGTCGGCGGAGCGCTTGGCCGCACCCGCGGCCAGGTCGTCGCCCCACACGTCCTTGGCCTTCTCGGGCAGGTAGAAGAGCGGCAGCCAGCCGTCGGCCAGCTCGGCGGTCATCTCGACGTTCTTGGGCCCGAGCGACGCGACGTAGATCGGGATCTCGCTGCGCACCGGGTGGTTGATGAGCTTGAGCGGCTTGCCCAGGCCGGTGCCCTGCCCCTCGGGCAGCGGGACGTTGTAGCTGACGCCGGTGTGCTCGACCTTCTCGCGGCGCCACACCTGACGGCAGATGTCGATGATCTCCCGGGTGCGGCCGAGCGGCTTGGTCGTAGAGCACGCCGTGGAAGCCCTCGATGACCTGGGGCCCGGAGGCGCCGAGGCCGAGGATGCAGCGCCCGTCGGAGAGGGCGTCGATGCCGGCGGCCGTCATGGCGATCAGCGTCGGCGTGCGGGAGTAGATCGGCAGGATGCCCGGCGGCCAGCTTCACCGTGGTGGTCTTGGCCGCCAGGTAGCCCATGCTGCTGACGGCGTCGAAGCTGTACGCCTCGGCCACCCACACCATGTCGAGTCCGGCCTTCTCGAGGTCGACGACCTGGTCGACGGCCTGCTTGAAGCCACCGGCGTAGCTGAGCTGCGTGGACAGCTGCATGGTTCCCCCTCGGGTCGGTTGATCGGATCCGCCGGCTCGCAGCCGGCGAGGCGCTCGACGGGCCTTCTGGGCCCGCTCGAGCAGGTGGGCAGGCACGCCGAACTCGTTCTCCTCGGCGGCGCCGTCCGTCGCGGCCTCACCCACGTCGCCGCTGTCGGCGGTGGTGGTCTCCTCCACCTCGACGCGCTCGTCGACGGGGATGAAGTCCTTCGGGCGGACGAGGTGGCGGCCGTCGAGCAGACCGTGCTCGACGCCGTTCTCGAACAGGACCCGGTGCCGCATCCAGGTGACCCCGGAGACGACCAGGACCTTGCCCGGGGTGCCCGCGGGCACGCCGGGCAGGTCGATGTTGGCGACGCACCTTCTCGTGGCGCTTCAGCTCGATCGAGAGCGATTCGGGCGGTCATGGCGACAGTCTGGCCCGAGGCCGGGACCCGTCACGAACTCACGGCCGGGTCTCGGCCCAGGTCTGGCCCTGCTCGACGTCGATGTCGTGGGGCAGGCCCAGCACCCGCTCGGCCACGATGTTGCGCTGGACCTCGCCGGTGCCGCCACCGACCGTGAGCGCGGGCGCGAACAGGAAGCCGTAGTGCCACGTGACCGGCGTCGCCGCCCAGCGGGCCCGCCAGCGGCTGAGCATGCCGCCCGCGCCGGCGAGGTCCTTGGCCAGACCCATGATCCGCTGGCCGTGCTCGTCGGCGAGGATCTTGCGGACCGACGCCTCGGCGCCGGGCGGCTCGCCCTTGATGCGCGGCTGTCACGGTGCGCAGCCGGATCAGCCGGAGCAGCTCGGCCTCGATGTGCAGCGCGGCCAGCCGCTGGCGCAGCATCGGGTCGCGTGACACCGCCCGCCGCTCGGACCAGGTCGAGCAGGTCGTCGGCAGTCGGGCCCCATGCCCCACAGCGCGCCGCCGGACGACAGCGACACCCGCTCGTTGCCGAGGGTGACCTTGGCCAGGCCCCAGCCCCGGTTCGACGTCGCCCACGAGGTTCTCGGCCGGGAGGCGCACCTCGTCGAAGAACACCTCGTTGAACGTGTGCGATCCCGGTCATCTCGATGATCGGTCGGATCTCGATGCCCGGGGCGTCCATCGGGCAGATGAAGTACGAGATGCCCTCGTGCTTCGGCGCGTCGGGGTCGGTGCGGGCGATGAGGATGCCGAACTTCGAGAACTGGGCCAGCGACGTCCAGATCTTCTGGCCGGTGACCACCCACTCGTCGCCGTCGCGCACGGCGCGGGTGGACAGCGACGCCAGGTCGGAGCCCGAGCCGGGCTCGCTGAAGAGCTGGCACCAGATCTCCTCGCCGGCGAGCAGCGGGATCAGGTAGCGGTCCTTCTGCTCCTGGGTGCCGCCGTGGAGGATCGTCGGGCCGCCCCATCCGATGCCGATCATGTTCGACGGGCGGCTGCACCTTGGCTCGGCTCAGCTCCTCGTCGATGAGGATCTGGTGGATCGGGTCGGCATCGAGCCCCCACGGCTGCGGCCAGTGCGGGGCGACGTAGCCCGCCTCGGCGAGCTGGCGCCCGGTCGGCGCGGGGTTGCGCGGCCAGCCACGCGCGCACCGCCAAGCGGCGGGGGTCGTCATCGGCGGCGGCAGCTCGAAGTCCATGGCGGCAACGTAGCCGGGGCCTTGACCGAGCAGTCAAGAAACCGTCTACCATCGCTCGGGCGATCGACCGGGTCGCACGCCGTCGCCGTCCAGGGGGAGCACATGCCGGGCTGGAACTTCGCCGACATCTGGGAGGTCGTGGCCCAGCAGCTGCCCGACGCCCAGGCCCAGGTGCAAGGGGACCGCCGCTACACGTGGGCCGAGTTCGACCGTCGGGCCAACGGCGTCGCCCAGGCCCTGCTCGACGCCGGGGTCGAGGAGCAGGACAAGGTCGCCCAGTACCTCTACAACGGCCCCGAGTACCTCGAGTCGATGTTCGCCACGTTCAAGGCCGGCCTGGCGCCGATCAACACGAACTACCGCTACCTCGACGACGAGCTCCTCTACCTCTGGGACAACGGCGACGTCGTCGCCGTCGTGTTCCACGGCACCTTCGCCGAGCGCATCGAGAACATCCGCGACCGCCTGCCGCTGGTCAAGCTCTGGCTGTGGGTCGACGACGGCGCCGGGCCCGTGCCCCGACGTGGGCCACGCCCTACGAGCCGCGGCCGAGGCGGCACCCCGTGCCGGTCAGCGGCCCCTGGGGACGCGACGGCGACCACCTGCTCCTCCTGTACACCGGCGGCACCACCGGCATGCCGAAGGGCGTCATGTGGCGCCAGGACGACCTCGTCCGCACCCTCGTCGTCGTCTCTCGTCCCCGGCGTCCGCGACTCCGACCCCGACGAGGACCACTCGCTCATCCGGGAGGCCGTGACGGCGCCCGGCATGGTGGGCCTGCCCGCCTGCCCGCTCATGCACGGCACCGGCTGCTTCACGCAGCTCATCGTGCTGTCGGCGGGCGGCAGCACGCGTCACCCTCGAGGGCCGCAACCTCGACATCGAGGAGCTGCTCAGCACCATCGAGCGCGAGCGCGTCAACACCATCGCCATCGTGGGCGACGCCTTCGCCCGCCCGATGATCAAGGCCCTCGACGCCGACGCCCGGCAAGTACGACATCTCCAGCCTCATCATGATCTCGTCGTCGGGCGTGATGTTCTCCGAGGCGGCCAAGCAGGGCCTCCTCGCCCACCACCCCGGGATGATGATCGTCGACGCCTTCTCGTCGTCCGAGGCGCTCGGCATGGGCCAGTCGGTGTCGACCGCGGCGGGCACGAGCACGACGGCCAAGTTCACCCTCGGCGAGCACACGAAGGTCATCACCGACGACGGCCGTCTGGTGCGAGCCCGGCTCGGGTGAGACCGGGCGGGTGGCCGTGGGCGGCTTCCAGCCCGTCGGCTACTACAAGGACGAGGCCAAGTCGGCGGCCACGTTCATCGAGTTCGAGGGCAAGCGCTACTCCGTGCCCGGCGACTACGCCCGGGTCGAGGCGGACGGCTCGCTCACCCTGCTCGGCCGTGGCTCGGTGTGCATCAACACCGGCGGCGAGAAGGTGTTCCCCGAGGAGGTCGAGGAGGTCCTGAAGACCTACGAGGCCGTGGTGGACGCCGTGGCCGTCGGCATCCCCGACGACAAGTTCGGCGAGGCCATCACCGCCGTCGTCGAGCTCGGGCCGGGCGAGACCCTCGACGAGGGCGCCGTCATCGGGCACGTGAAGGGCAAGCTGGCCGCCTACAAGGCCCCGAAGCGGGTGCTGGCGATCGACACGATCGGGCGGGCCCCGAACGGCAAGGTCGACTACAAGCGCCTCAAGGGCTGGGCCGCCGAGCAGCTCGGAGTGGATCTCCCCCGCTAGCGGCACCCGATCCGGTCCGCGACGGGGCAGAATGGGCCCATGGCAACTGTCCTGCGGAACTCGAACCCGGCCCTCAACGAGAAGGCCTTCCAGCGCGTATCAGAGGCGGATGCCGGCTGGGCCGCCCAGACCCAGCAGCTCGAGGACGCCTACGCCGCCCCCGCTGCCCGCCCCCCCGGTCCGTCGACGACGACGCGATGACCGTCGGCGGCACGGTGTGGGCCACCGCCGCCCTGCTCGTGCTCGTCGTGGCCTCCGGGGTGTACGGCTGGAACAGCGTCGACGCCACTGCGCAGTCGGTGTCCCTGCCGGGCTGGATCTTCCCAGTGGTGCTCGGCGCCCTCGGCGTCGCCATCCTCACGATCTTCAAGCCGAACCTGGCCCGCTTCACGGCGCCGGTCTACGCCCTCCTCGAAGGCGCCTTCCTCGGGGCCATCTCCGCCGCCTACAACACGGCCTACGACGGCATCGTCGTCCAGGCCGTCGGCCTCACCATCGGCGTGTTCGCCGTCATGCTGTTCCTCTACGGCACCCGGATCATCAAGGTGACCGACAAGCTCCGCATGGGCATCGTGGCCGCCACCGGGGCCATCTTCCTCGTCTACATGGTGAACATGGTCCTGAGCCTCTTCGACGCCTCGGTGCCCGTTCCTCCACGACACCGGGGCCATGGGCATCGGCATCAGCCTCCTGATCGTCGGCGTGGCCGCCTTCAACCTGCTGCTCGACTTCGACTTCATCGAGCGGGGCGTGGCGGCCGGCGCTCCCAAGAAGATGGAGTGGTACGCCGCCTTCGGGCTGCTCGTCACCATCGTCTGGCTCTACCTCGAGCTGCTGCGGCTGCTCTCCAAGCTCCAGGGCCGGGACTGACCACTCGGCTGGACTAGCGGTGAACCCCACCGATTAGCCTCCCGCCGTGCGCTTTCGGCTGCTCCCCACCGACGACAAGTTCTTCTCCCTCTTCGACGAGGCGGCGGCCAACGCGTCAGAGTGCGCCCGCCACCTCCGGGACGTCATCGCGACGGCGCTCGGACGAGGGCCACCAGCGCATCAACGGCTGCGAGCACCAGGGCGACGAGATCACCCGCACGATCCTCCAGCGGCTGAACTCCACGTTCGTCACCCCTTTCGACCGCGAGGACATCCACGCCCTGGCCGAGTCCTTCGACGACGTGGTCGACGACATCCAGACCGTGTCGCAGCTGCATGCTGCTCACCCACGTCGACACCACGATGCCCGAGATGCAGGAGCAGGCCGACCTGCTCGTGCGCATGGCCGAGGAGGCCGAGGCCCTCATCAACCGCCTCGAGTCGATGAAGGGCGTCCAGCCCCACCTCGACGCCATCGACCAGCTCGAGAGCGACGGAGACGCCGTGTACCGCCGCATCCTCGGCCGCCTCTACAGCGGGGAGCTCGAGGCCCTCGAGGTGCTCCGCCTGAAGGGCGTCGTCGAGGCCCTCGAGGGGGCCCTCAACACGATCGAGGACATCTCCGATGTCGTCGAGTCGATCGTGCTGAAGCACGCCTGACCGCCGGCATGGAAGATCTCGCTCTGGTCTTCGTCGTCCTGGTGGCGCTCGGGTTCGACTTCGTCAACGGCTTCCACGACGCCGCCAACTCGATCGCCACCGTGGTGTCGACCCGGGTGCTCTCCCCCCGTCTCGCTGTCATGTGGGCCGCGGCCTTCAACTTCATCGCCTTCCTCTTCTTCGGCACCCACGTGGCCAGCACGATCGCCAAGGACGTGGTGGTGCAGGACGTGCTCACGATCGGTGTGATCTTCGCCGGCCTCGTGGGCGCCATCGTGTGGGACCTCATCACCTTCTACCTGGGGCTGCCCACCAGCTCCTCGCACGCCCTGGTCGGCGGCATGGCGGGCGCCGCGGTCGCCAAGGCCGGCTTCGACGTGCTCGTGTCCGAAGGCCTGCGCAAGATCGGGCTCTTCATCATCCTGTCCCCGCTGATCGGCCTGGCCGTCGGCCTGCTCCTCACGGTGCTGATCGCCTGGCTGTTCCACCGGGTCAAGAACGTCGACCGGCTCAACAAGGGGTTCCGGCGGGGCCAGCTCGTCTCGGCGGCCGCCTTCAGCCTCGGCCACGGCGCCAACGACGCCCAGAAGACGATGGGCATCATCCTCGCCCTGCTCATCGCCGGGAACCACCTCCCGACCGACGCCGACGTGCCCCTGTGGGTCGTCCTGTCGGCCCACACCGCCATCGGTCTCGGCACGCTGACGGGTGGCTGGCGCATCGTGAAGACGATGGGCTCGAAGATCACCCGGCTGCAGCCGGCGGGCGGCATGGCGGCCGAGTCGGCCGCCGCGGCCACCCTGTTCTTCACCTCGGCGGCAGGCATCCCGGTCTCCACGACGCACACGATCACCGGCGCCATCGTCGGCGTGGGCGCGGCCCGCCGGCTCTCCGCCGTGCGGTGGGGCGTCGCGGGGCGGGTCGTGTGGGCCTGGGTGCTCACGATCCCGGGCGCCTTCATCATCTCGATGCTGACCTACTACGTCGTGGACGGCTGTTCGCATGAGCGAGCTGCGCATGAGCGACAAGCGGGCCCAGTTCTTCCTGCTCGCAGCCGTCGTGTGCGCCGCTGCTCGTGCCCCTCGCCGACGATCGCTTCCGCAACCTCACGATCGGCGTCGCGCGTCACCTACGTGGTGCTGGCCGCGGCCTCCTGGCTCGACCACAACAGCCGTCACTAGGCGCCGATTCGGACCGCTTCGAGGGTGCCGCGTACGCTCGCCGGGTCCTCCACACCCCCGACGCGCAGGAGCAGGCATGGCTGATCTCGGTTTCGACGGCAAGGTTGCGATCATCACGGGCGCCGGCGGTGGCCTCGGCCGCTCCCACGCCCTGGACCTCGCCAAGCGCGGCGCCCTGATCGTGGTCAACGACCTCGGCGGCAGCACCGACGGCGTCGGCAGCTCCGAGGCGGCAGCCCAGAAGGTCGTCGACGAGATCAAGGCCGCCGGCGGCGAGGCCGTCGCCAACTACGACAGCGTGGCCACGCCCGAGGGCGGCGCCAACATCGTGCAAGACCGCCGTCGACACCTTCGGCCGGGTCGACATCATCATCAACAACGCCGGCATCCTGCGCGACACCTCGTTCAAGAACATGACCCCCGACCAGGTGAACCCCGTGCTCGACGTGCACCTCCGCGGCGCCTTCTACGTGACCCAGCCGGCGTGGCAGCTCATGCGCGACCAGGGCTACGGCCGCATCGTCAACACGCGCTCGGCGCCGGCATCTTCGGCAACTTCGGTCAGGCCAACTACGGCGCCGCCAAGATGGGCCTCGTCGGCCTCACCCGGGTGCTCGCCGTCGAGGGAGCCAAGAACAACATCAAGGTCAACGCCATCGCCCCGGTGGCCAAGACCCGCATGACCGAGGAGCTCTTCGGCGAGGCCATGGACAAGCTGGCGCCCGAGATCGTCACGCCGATCGTCACCTACCTCGCCCACGAGGACTGCGCCGTGTCCGGCGAGGTGTACTCCGTCGGCGGCGGTCGGGTGGCTCGCATCTTCGTCGGCGTCACCCCCGGCTACTTCGACGCCGACCTCACCGCCGAGTCGGTGCGGGACAACCTCGAGAAGATCCGCAAGGAAGACGGCTACGAGGTGCCGGCCAACCTCAACGAAGAGATGATGCTCGCCTTCAAGTCGATGGGCTGAGCGGCTCGGGTCACTGGGCCGACAGGCCGAGTCCCGCCGGGACGTCCTCGTAGTCGATCGTCCAGAGCCTGCCGCCGCCGTCGGTGATCGTCGTGCTGCGCCAGCCGAGCAGCTGCTGCACCTGCGCCGGCTCGTCGCGCACTGTGGCCCAGGACACGCCGAGGGGCACCGCCTCCTCCGGGGTCAGCCACCCGAGCACGAACGACATGTGCAGGCCGGTGCGCCAGGCCGTCGAGCGGTTCTCCCCTCCGCCATGCAGCACCCGGCCCGTGTAGAGCAGGCCGCTGCCGGCGGGCATGACCGCCTGGATGATGGGCTCGGTTGCGTCGGGCTCTCGCTTGAAGTCCGGCCAGCGGTGGCTTCCGGGCACCACGTTCGTGGCCCCGTTGGCCTCGGTGAAGTCGTCGATGGCGATCATGCAGCTGACGGTGACCTCCGGACCGTCCGGCTTGTTCACCCGCCACCAGTTGTCGGCGTCGCGGTGGAGCTGCTGGGCGGGCTGGCCCGGGGCCAGAAGGATCGCCTGGCCCGTGTTCAGCCAGTAGCTGGTGCAGTGCGGGAGGAGCAGTGCATCGGCCACCGCGGCGAAGGTCGGGTTGGTGAGCACGGCGCCGAACGCCGCGCTCCGCTCCGGCAGCTGGGTGAAGCGCATCGTTTGCTCGCCCCAGAACTGCTGGAGAGGCCGAGACGACGACGCCGTGCCCAGATGCCGGCCCTGGGAGATCGTGTGCAGGTCGGCCCGCAGCGCCGCGAGCACGTCGGGCGTGACGAGGTCGTGCACGATCACCGCGCCATCCGCGTCCAGACCTCCCAGGATCTCGGCGTGATCCGAGGTCACGTCGAGCTCCTGCAGGCCAGCCGCTTCCGGGCGCTCACCGGGCGCACACGGCGTTGGCGATGGCTTCGACGTGGTGGTGGTCGGTGCCGCAGCAACCCCCGAACACGTGCAGCGATGGAAGGTGGTCGTGCAGCTCCCGGTAGCGGGCGGCCAGGTCCGCGGGGTCGCCCCTGTCGAGCTCCAGCGCTTCGTCGAGCTCGGCGTGGCTCAGCGACGACGCGTTGGCCCGCAGCCCGCCCAGTCGGGCCGTCCACGGAGCCGCGTCGGCGAGGGCCCCGGCGAAGTGGGTGGGGTGGGCGCAGTTGATCATGTAGTGCAGCGGGTAGCCGCCTGTGGCCTGATCGGTGGCCTCGATGGCCTGGCCGAGCGGCAGGCCGGACGGCAGGGTGCCGTCGGTCTCGACGGTGAAGGCGATCACAGCCGGCAGACCGACCTGCTCGGCCGCCCGTGCGACGCCGACGGCCTCCTCGACGTAGCCCAAGGTCATCCCGGTGATGACGTCGACAGGAGTGTCAGCGAGGGCCTCCACCTGGAACGAGTGGTAGTCGGTCGCCGTGTCGGCGTCCATGGCGTCGCCGACCACGTAGCCATCGCCACGAGGCCCCACCGCACCGCTCACCAAGAAGGGCTGGCCGCCCGCCCAGGTCTCACGAACCTGCTGAACCACGTCGATGGAGGCTGCGATCAGCTCTCCGAGCTGGTGACGGTCGTGGCCCAGCGTGGCCGCCCAATCCGGGTTGGCCCGCCAGGTCGGAGCGTCGAGCACGAGAGCGGTGTCCAGCGAGGCGGCGATCTGGGCGAACTGGAGGTAGTACTCCGTCAGGGCGGCTCGACCGTCGGCTGTGCCGGCCAGCGGGTAGGCCGCGAACGAGGGCAGCTCGAACCCCCGGTCGAACAGGAGCCAGGTCTCCAGACCGGCGTCGGTCACCACGAGGGTGTCGGCAGACGGGAACGGTGTGTGCGATGTGGTCCTCATGAGGCTCAGAAGACCATCCGTCGGCGTCCGGTGCTCGGGGATCGTCTGAGGACTGGCTGAGGATCAGCCACGGTGGTTCTCGATCAGGCTGGCCGCCGTGCGCAGGCACTGGTCCAGGTCGAGGCCTCGACCCTCGTGGTGCCAGGCGTCGTACTCGGCCTCCGTCACCCGGCCCCGGGCCGAGTCGAGGACGTCGGAGATCAAGGCGGCCTCGGTCCCGTAGCTCGGGCGTAGGCCTTCGGCGGAGGTGGCGGCGCCGAGCACGATCGCGCCCCGGTCGTCCCCGACCGCGCCGAGCAGCCCGACCAGGTTCCGCATGGCCGTGAGGGCGTGGGTGTGGTTCCCCTGGCGGCGGAAGTCAGCCAGGGCCTCGGCGTAGGCCGTCAGCGCGGCTGAGACCTCGCCGGTCCGGGCCAGCTCGCTGGCCAGCGACGTGCGAGCGGCCGAGACGACGAACCTGCTGTCGACCGGGACCCCGATCTCGACGGCGCGCCGGTAGCACTCCGACGCGCCGCGGTCGCCGGCCGCGCTGAGCGCCTCACCGCGCGCGTAGGTCACCCAGGCCACGTCCGTCGGGGCCAGCGTGACGACATCCACGACATCGAGGTCGAGCAACGCCCGGTCAGGGTCGCCGCCGTAGGCCCGGGCCAGCGAGGCGTCAAGAGCCGCGAACGCGATCACGTGGGCGTCGGCCTGCTCGTCTCCGATCCGCCTCAGCTCCTCGGCTGCCCGCAGCACAGCGTCGAGGTCCCCGTCGTAGAGGGCCACGTCGGCCAGCACCTCGAGGGCGATCGCCCGCGGCCGCCCGGTGGCGACATCCGCCACCGTCGTGGCGCAGGACCGGGCCGTGGCGAGGTCGCCGCGATGGGCGGCCGCCCCCGCTGTCGCGAGCAGCGGGCCGTGCCGCTCTGCACCACCGGAGACGCCCAGTCGCTCCAGAGACGCTCCCGCCCACTCCGCCGGTTCGAACCAGAGGCTCGTGTGGGCGGCGTGGAAGAGGGCCACGCTCATGCTCGACGCCAGGTGCGGATCGTGCTCTTGGGCCCAGCGGTGGGCGGCCCGGGCCTCGTCGATCACGCCAGACAGTCGGATGCGGCCGTCGGCCTCGCCTGGCGTTCTCAGCTGCTCGTCGATCTCCTGCAGCACGGACGCCGCATGGTCGGCATGCCGAGCCCGCACCTGGTGATCCGTCCCGCCCTCAGCCAGACGGCGCCCGGTCACGGCCCGGACCGTGGTCAGCATGGAGTAGCGCGATGCCGTGCCGCCCAGGTCGGCGGCGAGGAGGGACCGCTCCGCCAGCGCCGCGAGCGACGACCGCACGGAAGCGGGTTCGTCGGGCCTCAGCACCGCAGCACGCGTCCGCGGCCGTCACGGGGCCGGCGAACACTGAGAACCCGTCGAGCACCTCCCGATCTCTGCTGTCGAGGAGCTCCGCCGACCAGTCCACGACGGACTCGAGGGAACGGTGGCGGCGCGCCGGCGCTCGGTGGTTGAGCTGCAGCAGCGACGCACCCGAGCGGATCGCCTCCTCGAGCTCGTCGAGGGTCATGGACCCGAGTCGGGCCGCCGCCATCTCGATGGTGAGAGGCAAGCGGTCGAGCTGCCCGACGAGCAGATCGACCCGCTCGGGGCCGGCCGCGGCCAGATCCCAGGACGGCATGACCGCCCGGGCCCGGGCCGCGAACAGCTCCCGCGCCGGCTCGGCCTCCAGCGGATCGACCGGGAGGACGGACTCGGCGCTCGACCCCAGGCGCACCCGGCTGGTGGCCAGGATCCGCAGCGAGCAACCCGGTACCCCCAGCAGCCGGTCGACCAGCTCGGCCACCTCGTCCACCACGTGCTCGCAGTTGTCGAGAACGACGAGAGCGTCGAGCCGGGCGATGGCGCGAAGCGTGTCATCGCCCCGGACGTCGTCGACGATGAGGTCGAGGTGCCGGGCGACGGTGGCCAGCACGGCCGGGCTCGATCCGAGGGCGGCCAGCTCGACCACGAAGCTGCCGTCCGGGAGGGACAGCCCCACCTGCGCCGCGGTGGCCCGGGCCAGGGACGACTTCCCCACCCCTCCCGGTCCGATCAACGTCACCAGCGAGCAGGACCTGAGGAGCTCGACGGCCGCGTCCAGCTCGGTCTCGCGGCCGAGGAGCCCGAGGCCGGTCACGGGCGGGCCGCCGCGATCGTCGACGTCCTCGACCAGCGCGACGAACCGGTAGCCGCGGCCCCGGACGTTGGCGATCGCCTCCTGGCGGGCCCCGTCGTCACCGATCGCCCGGCGCGCTTCCTTCACGCGGGTCGTCAGGTTCGACTCCGAGAGGAACCCGTGACCCCACACCCCGTCGAGCAGCTCGACCTTCCCCACCACCCGGTCCCGGTGCTCGACCAGGTACACGAGCAGGTCGAAGGCCTGCGGTTCGAGGTGCACCGGCGCCCCGTCACGGAGCAGCTCCCGGCGGGCGGGATCGAGCGAGCAGCCACCAAACCGGTACACGGATGCAGTCTCCCAGGACGAGCGGACGCGACGTGTGTGGTTAGGCGGTGCGGCAGCAACGGCGTCGCTGGCTGATCGACTGCGACCTGCACCGCCCCACCTCCCCAGCCCGGCCGCGCCGAGCGGACGGCCCGGTAGGGTCCCAGCCATGCGCATCGGGATCGGCGGCGGGGGCGGCACCATCGATGCCGCGGTGGAAAGCGTCCGGCAGGCCCAGGAGGCGGGCTACAGCTCGGCCTGGTTCAGCAACATCTTCGGCCTCGACGGGATGACCGCATGCGCGGTGGCGGGGCGGGAGGTCCCCGACATCACCCTCGGCACCTTCGTCGTGCCCACCTACAGCCGGCACCCGCTCTACATGGCCCAGCAGGCGATGACCACGCAGGCGGCCACGGGTGGCCGCTTCGTGCTCGGCATCGGGCTCAGCCACCAGATCGTGATCGAGGGGATGCTCGGCCTGTCCTTCGACAAGCCCGCTCGCCACATGCGCGAGTACCTAGAGGTGCTCATGCCGATCCTGCACGATGGCTCCGTCCAGCACGACGGCGAGGTCTTCCGGGTGAACAACTCGTTCGGCCCGGTGGAGCGCATGGGCACGACGCCCCCGAAGGTCGTCGTCGCCGCCCTCGGCCCGGTGATGCTGAAGCTCGCCGGTCGTCTGGCCGACGGCACGGGCACGTGGATGACCGGTCCGCAGACGATCGCCGAGCACATCGCACCCACGATCCGGGCTGCAGCCGAGGAGGCCGGACGACCGGCGCCGATGGTGGTGGCCGGCGTCCCGGTCGCCGTCACAGACGACCCCGACAAGGCGCGCGCCGACGCCGAGCAGGTCTTCGCCATCTACGGGACTCTGCCGTCCTACCGAGCCATGCTCGACCGCGAGGGGGCCGGGGGGCCGGGCGACATCGCGCTCGTCGGTGACGAGGACACGGTCCGCGCCGGGATCGCCCGCTACGCCGAGGCCGGTGTGACGGACCTGAACGTCGCCATCTTCGGAAACGTGGACCGCACGACGACGCTCCTGCAGTCGCTCTGACCCAGGCGTCATCGCCGACGGGGCCGTCCTGCCCGTTCCTTCTGGTGCAGCCGACGGAGGGGTTCGTCGAGCGGATCCACAGCGCAGCCAGAGCCGGCCAGCTCTGCATGTCCCTGACGCTGCACGGAGCGGTCTTCACGACACGCGGCGGATCACCGTACGAGCTCATCTAGCTCTCGACGCTCGACCAGCGATCCTCGACCTGATCTCGGCGAGAGGGGCCGCAGCGGCGCACAGCGCCGTGTGAGCGATCTGGTGCCGGGCGAGATCGAGGTGGTGGTTGCGGTGGGAACACCAGTTCGATATGATGGGGGTGCTTCCCCTTCGGGACCTGGGTCGTTGGTCCCCGACTTCTGAGCGTGATCACCCGCCGAAGGAGGACGCATGGCTGCACTCGACGACGATCTCGTCACCGCCACCACCGTCCTGTGCGGCCTGGTCGAAGCGGACCTGGATGGGCTGACCAGCGACGAGCTGGGCGGGGCGGTGCTGGCGTTGCAGCGCTTGCGCTGTCAGGTCGAGGTGGCCGAAGCGAAGCTGTTGTCGAGGTGGGACGCGAAGCGGTGCTGGCAGGCCGACGGGGCCAAGACCGGCGCCGCGTGGCTGGCCTGGAAGCAGCACCTCCCCCTGAGCGAGGCCCGGCTACGGCTGCGCCACGCCCGCGCCCTACGCGACCTCCCCACCGTGGAGGCCGCATGGGCGCAGGGGGAGATCGACCGCACGCACCTGGCCACGATGCTCAGCAAGCGCACCCCCCGCACCGCCGTGGCGTTCGGGCGGGATCACAAGGTCCTGCTCGACGCGGCCCGCACCCAGGGCTTCGTCGAGTTCAAGCGGCGCTGTGACCGCTGGGAGATCACCGTCGACCCCGACGGCGCCGAACAAGGCGCCGATGCTGACCACCAGGCCCGTGAGGTGCACCTGTCCCAGTCGTTCGGGGGCATGTGGTTCGGAAAGATGACCTTCGACCCGGTCTCCGGGGCGATCATCGACACCACCCTGCGCATCATCGAACGCGAGCTCTTCGACCAAGACTGGGCCCAGGCCAAGGAAGCGTTGGGTCGGGACCCGCTCGTCACCGACCTGGCCCGGACACCCGCCCAACGCCGGGCCGACGCACTCGTCGAGATGGCCACCCGGGCCCGCACCGCCCCCAACGACGGCCGCCGCCCGGTCCCGCTGTTCAGCATCGTGTGCGGCCTGGAGACCTTCACCGGGCCGGTGCTGGAGCTCTTCAACCGCACCGTGCTGACCCCCGGTGTCGCGGCCCGCTGGCTGACCGAAGCGGACTTCGAACGGATCGTGTTCGCCAACCCTTCGAGGATCATCGACGTCAGCCACACCACCCGCTTCTTCCGCGGTGCCCTACGCCGGGCCATCGAGATCCGCGACCGCACCTGCTACCACCCCACCTGCGACGAGATCCCCGAACGCCAGCACATCGACCACGCCCACGAAGCCTCGAAGGGCGGCCCCACCACCCAGACCAACGGCCGCCCCGCCTGCAGCTTCCACAACCTCCAACGCAACCACCACCCCGACCCCACCGACGACGACCCCGACCCAGCCTGCTGAGCGGTGGCGGGTGCTAGCTGGGGATCAGCTCCCGTGCTGCAGGTAGGTCGCCAGCTCTTCGACCGAGGGCGTCTCGTACCTGCCGTGCCACTCGTCGAGCTCCTCCCGAGTGATCGAGCGCGACGCCCATCCGCCTTCACGGTCGCGTTCGACGATGCGTCTCCACAGCTCGTCGACCGGAGCGGTGAGGTAGCGCAGCTCGACGCTGGCGCCCACGGCACGGGCAGCATCCCGGAGGACATCTCTCTCCTCACGCGACCAGACACCCCACTCGATGATCACGTTCTGCCCAGCGGCAAGGAGCTTGAGGGCGAGACCCAGCTGTAGCTGCTCGATGCTCGCCCGGGCGTCCCCATCCCACAGGTCGATCCCAGACGCCGCCATCCAGTCGTCCGGGCACATCCGAGCCGCCGGCATCGAGGCCGCCAGCTCGAGCGCGACGGTGGTCTTGCCGCTCCCAGGAAGTCCCGTGATCACCACGAGCCGGCCCCCGTCGGATCCGCCCCTTCTCTTGTTCAGGAGCGCAGGACCTTCGCCATCGCCTTGCCCTTGGCCAGCTCGTCGACCAGCTTGTCGAGGTAGCGGATCTTCTGCATCAGCGGGTCGTCGACGGACTCGACCCGAACGCCGCACACGACTCCGGTGATCGCCGACACCTTCGGGTTCAGGCGGGCGTCGGCGAAGAACGCCTCGAACGTCGTGCCCGCATCGAGATGCCTCTGGAGCGCCGGCCGGTCGTAGCCGGTGAGCCACTCGATCACCTGGTCCAGCTCGGCCTTGGAACGACCCTTGCGCTCGACCTTCGTCACGTAGTGGGGATAGACGTCGGCGACGCTGGTCGTGAAGATCCGGTGCACGTGTCGAAGGCTAGGACCCACCAGTGCGCGAACTGTGTCTGACACAGTTCGCGCAGCGGCTAGCGGGTGGCCCACCAGGGGGCGTCGTCCAGCTCGACCACTGCCGACGGGCTGCGCAGGTCGACGACGTCGTCATCGGGGCCCAGCGCCCGGACGGCGTCGATGACGTCTGCGATCGAGAACGGCTCGAGGAGCACGCTCTCGACGCCCGCGTTCTCGGCTGCGGCGGCCAGCGGGGTGTCGGGAGCGACAGCCAGCACCCTCAGCTTCGGGGCCTCGACGCGAAGACGGCTCAGGTCGTCGAGCCCGGAGCCGGCCAGATCGACGACGGCGGCGTCGGCCCACTCGAGGGCGGTGCCGATGTCGTCGTAGTCGTCGGCGAGCGTGGCGCGGCACCCGAGGTTCTCGACCTGGGTCCGGAAGATCTCTGCGAGGTCGTGGTCCGACGTCAGCACCAGCACTCGAAGGTCCATCCGATTCCCTCCAGGTCAACGGCCTGCGGCCATGATCCCACCCCGACGGCCGTCGCGTACGGTCGGATCCATGGAAATCGAGGAGATCTCGGTCGAGGATCTGCGCGAACAGGCCCGAACCTGGCTGGCCGAGCACGGACGAGAGGCTCCTCGGGACTACGGCGCCATACTCCCGCCCGAGCTGGTCGAGGAGGGCCGGGCCTGGCAGCGCACCCTCTTCGCGTCCGGGTGGGCCGGGCTGCACTGGCCCACCGAGCACGGAGGTCGGGGCCTGACCCCCGCCCACACCGCGGCGTGGACCACCGAGTGCGCCATCGCCGAGGTGCCACCGTGGATCAACATGGTCGGGCTCGTGCTCACCGGCGGGTCCATCCTGGCCTTCGGCACGCCCGAGCAGCAGGCGGCCCACCTGCCGGGGATCCTCCGGGCCGAACAGGTCTGGTGCCAGCTCTTCTCCGAGCCCGGAGCAGGGAGCGACCTGGCCAGCCTCACCTGCCGGTCCGAGCGCGACGGCGACGACTGGGTCGTGACCGGGCAGAAGGTGTGGTGCTCGAACGGCCGCGTGGCCGACAGGGGCATCCTCCTGGCCCGCACCGATCCCGACGCGCCCCGCCACGCCGGGATCTCCTTCTTCCTCGTGGACATGCACCTTCCCGGCATCGAGATCCGGCCGCTCCGTCAGATGACCGGCGGCAGTGAGTTCGACGAGGTGTTCCTGGACGAGGTGCGCCTGCCGGCCGACGCCCTGCTCGGTCCGTTGCACGGCGGGTGGGGCGTGGCCATGGCCACCCTCACGAACGAGCGCGGCCACATCGGGTCGGCCGGCATCTCGATGGCCCGCCGACTCGACGCCATC
Organism: uncultured Microthrixaceae bacterium; assembly: GCA_963846555.1. Lineage (GTDB taxonomy): Bacteria > Actinomycetota > Acidimicrobiia > Acidimicrobiales > VFJN01 > VFJN01. The sequence goes on along the minus strand of CAWJWI010000004.1, from coordinate 1,199,338 downwards.
GCCGGCCTCGAAGGCGCCGACGACGCCGTCACCAGGGACCGGCTGATCGAGCTCGTCGTGCGGGGCCGCGCCCTGCAGGCCATGGGTCGCCGCCAGGGCCCCGTGGCGTCGGTGGCCGCCTCGCTGGCCAAGCTCGGGGTGACGGAGCTGATGTTCGATGCCGCCGTGCTCGAGGCCGACCTGGCGGGGGCCGACTCCATGCTGCTGGGCGGAGCCGCCACCCGACTGCTCGGGGCCCCCGGAGGACGCATCGCCGGGGGCACCACCCAGGTGCAGAAGAACATCATCGGCGAGCGGCTCCTCGGGCTCCCCAAGGAGCCGAGCGCCTAGGCGCCGAGGACGGCGCCGGCCAGGCGGCGCATCACCCGCTCGGCCGTGGGCTGGTCCCGCCCGAGGTTGGCCCTCAGCCCCTCCCAGGTGGCCCAGCTGAGGGTGGCGTCGAGAGCGTCGAGCAGGTCATCCCGCTCCGGCCCGGCCCCGTCGAGCTCGGGGCTGAAGGTGCGGACGAGCTCGGCTCGCAGGAATGCCTGTCCGTCGCGCAGGCGAGCCGTGATCTCCGAGGAGAACGGGCCGTGAACGTCTGCCGCCCGCCGGATCGGGGTGACAGCCTCGAGGAGCAGAGCCCGCTGGTGGACGAAGCGATCGAGACGATCGCGCGAGAGGCAGCTCGGGGGCGACGGGGACGAGGAGCACCGCCACCCGGTCGACGAGGCGCTCGGCGACCGAGGCGTGGAGCGTCTCGAGGTCGTCGAAGTGCTGGAAGACCGAGCGCACCGAGACGGTGGCCCGCTCGGCGACCCGCGGCGCCGTGGGGCGGAGGTCGCCTTCCTCGAGCAGGGCGATGGTGGCGTCCACGATGGCCTCCCGCGTCCGGAGCGACCGGAGGGTGCGGCCATCGACGACGACCGGCTCGGCCGGGACCTGAGGAAGGTGTTCGGTGGCTTCTTGCACGGTAGGTGCAGGCTACCGGAGGGGGCCGTTCAGCTCTGGGGGGCCACCGCCGAGCCGTGGTGGGCGACCAAGCGCCACCCGGGCTCGGCCCGCACGAACAGGTTGACCGAAGCCACCGTGGCGCCCATCTCCGAGGTGATGAGGTTCTCGTCGACGGTGACCCAGGCCGCGTCGCCAGCCACCGTCACGACCTCGTCGGTGAGGATGAACTGGAGAGGCTGAGGTCCGCCGAAGAGTGCGAACCAGGACGCCGAGACCGCTCCCCAGCCCCGCAAGGTCCGCCAGCCCGGGTGGGTGCAGGACACTCGGTCGCTGTGCTCCCAGACCTCGGACATGGCGTCGAGGTCGCGGGCCTCGAAGGCGTCGTAGAAGGCCCGGTTGGCCGCCCGCACCTCCGCCTCGTCGGTCGAGTCGTCGGGCTCGAGGTCGGAGTCATCGGGATCGGGCACGTCCGGGACGCTATTCGCCTGACGTCGGGCCCTCGGGCGAGGATGCAGCGATGCGCTCGCTGCCCACCCCCGACGGGCTGACCCTGGCCCTCCACGAGCACGGCGGGACCGGCCGTCCGACGCTCCTGTGCCACGCCACCGGCTTCCACGGGGCGGTCTGGGAACCGCTGTCGTCCGCCCTCGGCGACGGCTTCGAGCGCTGGGCTCTCGACTTCCGGGCCCACGGTGCGTCCACGGTCCCCGAGGGCCAGCGCCTGGAGTGGTCGGAGATCGCCAGCGACGTGCTCACAGCCGTCGACGCCCTCGGCGTCGAGCCGGGCCGTCTGCTCGGCGTGGGCCACTCCATGGGAGGCGCGTGCCTCCTCCTGGCCGAACAGGCTCGACCGGGCACCTTCGCTGGGCTCTGGCTCTTCGAGCCCATCGCGCCGCCGGCCGGCGCGCTGCCGCCTGCTCGCAGGTGGCAACACCCTGGCCGACGGAGCCCTCCGCCGGCGCCGCACGTTCCCGTCGAAGGCCGAGGCAGTCGCCAACTACGCGTCGAAGCCCCCGTTCAGCACGCTGCGGGCCGACGCCCTGCACGCGTACGTCCGGCACGGGTTCGTGGCCGGGGACGACGGCTCCGTGCACCTGGCCTGCCGGCCCGAGGACGAGTCGCAGGTGTACCGCGGCGGAGGGGCCCACGGCGCCTTCGAGCACCTCGGCGAGGTGGCGCTGCCCCGTCGTCGTGGCCTGCGGGCAGGACGCCATCGGTCCGGCGGCCTTCGCCCCCGCATCGCGGAGGCCCTGCCCGCCGGCCGCCTCGAGCGGCACCGCCACATGGGCCACTTCGGTCCGCTCGAGGCACCGGTCGTGCTGGCCGAAGCGATCCGCGCCTTCGTCACCACCCTCTGACGCGCGCTCGGGGCGAGACGCCTGTCACGACATCGGGCCTTGTGCCCGAAGGCCGCGAACCGGATGATCGTGCCGTGGGGACAACGGGCGGGAGGGGCAAGTCGTGATTCTGATCGCGCTCAGGGACGTCCTGTGGCGCTGGCGCCGCTTCATGGTCGCGCTGGTGGCGACTGCGCTCGTGCTGGCGCTGACCCTCGTGCTCGACGGGGTCAACCGCAGCTTCCCGAACGAGGCCCGGCGCACGGTGGCCGCGTTCGACGCCGGCGCGTGGCTGGTGCCAGAGGGCAGCAGCGGGGTCTTCCTCTCCTCCACCGTGCTCCCCGACGACACCTCGGAGGCCGCGGCTGGGCTGGCAGGAGCAGAGGAAGCGGGAAGCGTCGCCGTGCTGCGGGCCGCCCTCGACGACGAGACCGACATCAACGTGATCGGCGTGCAGCCGGGCCGCTTCACCGACCCTCCCGTGGTCGAGGGCCGGGCTCCTGCCGCGCCGGGCGAGGCCACCGTGGAGCGGGGCATGGGCTACGACATCGGGGACCGCGTCGTCGTGGACGGACGGCCCCTCGCGGTCGTGGGCCAGACCTCAGGGCTCAGCTTCCGGGCCGGAGTGCCGTCTCTCTACGTGGACCTGGCCGACGCTCAGGCCATCGGCTACCAGGGCGCCCCGCTCGCCACGACGGTCGTCACCAAGGGCCTCCCCACCGAGATGCTCGACGGCTACGAGGCCCTCGCGTCGGCGGAGGTGGCCGAGGACCTCCTCGCCCCGCTGGCCCAGGCCAGGCAGACGATCGGGCTCGTGCTCGCCCTGCTCTGGGTCGTGGCCGCCATGGTGATCGGCTCGGTCGTCTACCTGACCTCGATCGACCGGGCGCGGGACTTCGCCGTGCTGAAGGCCACTGGCGCCACCGACCACGTCGCTGCTCGGTGGCCTCGCCTTCCAGGCCGCGCTGCTCTCGGGAGGGGCCTGCCTGCTCGGTGTGGGCCTCTCGTTCTTCCTCGCCTCCGGGTTCCCCATGCGCACGGAGATCGCCCCCGGGTCCTACCTCACCCTGGCCGTCGTCGCCGTCGTCGTGGCTCTGGTGGCCAGCGGCGTGAGCGCCCGCCGCACCCTTCGCATCGATCCCGCCCTCGCCTTCTCAGGAGCCTGACCGTGCTGCTCGTCGAAGACCTCACCGTCGAGTACCAGAGCGGCGACTACCTCGTGCGCCCGCTCGACGGCTTCAACCTCCAGGCCAAGGCCGGTGAGCTCGTGCTCCTGCTCGGCGCCAGCGGATGCGGCAAGACGACGCTGCTCTCCGCGCTGGCGGGCATCCTCACGCCCCAGGCGGGTCGGGTGGTCGTGGGCGGCACCGACATCACCCTCCTCGACAGCCCCGGGCTGGTCGCCTACCGACGCTCCGGCGTGGGCGTGGTGTTCCAGGCCTTCAACCTCGTGCCCAGCCTCTCGGCGTCGGAGAACGTCCAGGCCGCCCTTCGCATCGCGGGCGTGCGGGCTCCGGTCGCCAAGGCCCGGGCGGCCGAGCTGCTCGATCGCGTCGGCCTGGCCGACCGGGCCTCGTCGAAGCCGGGCCAGCTGTCCGGCGGTCAGCAGCAGCGGGTCGCCATCGCCAGAGCTCTGGCCCACGATCCGCCGCTGATCCTGGCCGACGAGCCGACCGCCCACCTCGACTACGTGCAGTGCGAGATCGTGCTGACCCTCCTGCGGGAGCTGGCCGGCGGGGGACGCACGGTCGTCATCGCCACCCACGACGACCGCCTGCTCCCGCTCGCCGACCGCGTCATCGAGCTCACGCCTCGCTTCGAGGGCGGGAGCGGGCGCGCCACCAGCCGCCACCTCTCCGCCGGCGAGCTGCTCTTCCGGCAGGGGGACGCCAGCGACCTCGTGTACCTCATCGAGGAGGGATCGATCGACGTGCTCCGCGAGCTGGCCGACGGGAGCAGCGACCACCTGGCCACTCTCGGGCCCGGTCGCTACGTCGGTGAGCTGGGGCCGCTCCTCGGCCTGCAGCGCTCCGCCACGGCCCGGGCGGCCACCGACTGCGCGCTGCAGGTCTGCAGCCCCCAGGAGTTCCGGGCCTCGGTGGGCCGCAGCGAAGGAGGCACCGGGCCAGCGGCCTCGGCCGGAGGCAACGGATCCGCTCCGCCCCGACGCCGGCGCACCCCGCTCCAGGCGTCGCCACGCAGGTGAGGCCCGGCGTCCGGGTCCCGGAGCTCTGTCACAGCCGGGGCGTACCCTGGGGACATGTCGTTGCCGCTGCCCGTGAGCCTGTCCCCTTCGAAGGTCTCCTCGTTCACCGACTGCGCGCTCGCCTTCCGCTTCTCGGCCATCGACCGGCTGCCTGAGCCCCCGTCGGTGGCGGCCAGCCGGGGCACGCTCGTGCACGCCGCCCTGGAGAAGCTGTTCTGCCTCGCCCCTGAGGCCCGCACGCTCCCGGCTGCGCTCGACTGCCTCGCTGCGGCGTCGCAGGAGCTCCGCGCCCACCCCGAGTTCGCGGGCCTGGAGCTCGATGACGCGGCGTGGGCCACGTTCCTCGCCGAGGCGCGCCTCGCTCGTCGAGAGGTACTTCCGCCTGGAAGACCCCACCGGGATAACCCCGATCGGAATCGAGCTGAAGCTCGAGGTCGAGCTGGGCGGCGTGAGGCTGCGCGGGATCATCGATCGCCTCGAGCTCGATGCGGACGGCGAGCTCGTGGTCACCGACTACAAGACAGGCAAGGCTCCCGGCGAGCGCCAGGAGCAGCAGCGCCTGGCTGGGGTGGCGTTCTACTCCCTGCTCTGCGAGCGCCTGTTCGGTCGGCGCCCGGCCCGTGTCCAGCTGCTCTACCTCGCCGATCCCGTGGCCATCATCTCCACGCCCACCGACCGCTCCACCAAGGGCGTCGAGCGCAAGCTGGCCGCTGTGTGGGCCGCCGTCGAGCGGGCCTGCGAGCGGGAGGACTTCCGCCCCAACCGGTCCCGTCTGTGCGATTGGTGCTCGTTCAAGGCGTACTGCCCCTCCTTCGGAGGCGACATCAAGCTGGCCGACGCCCACCGGGCCGAACGGGCCGAGCTCCAACCCGCCTGAGCCCTCAACGCCCCGGGCCCCGGGCCAGGTCCGCCCGGGCACCCACTACCCTCGCCGTCGTGCCGATCGCCCGGGCCCGCAAGGCCGTCCTCTCCTTCGACGACGCTGTCGACCGCCGCCTCGATCGGCTTCGCGGCCACCCCGTGGCCGACCGCTTGATGTACGAGGCGTCGGAGCTGGGCGACTGGTCGCTCATCTGGCACCTCATCGGGGCGGGCCAGGGCCTGCTGCCGGGCCGAGACCCGAAGTCGGCCGTGCGCCTGTCGGTCATCCTGGGCCTCGAGTCGCTCCTCGTGAACGGCGGCATCAAGAGCCTGTTCCGTCGCACCCGGCCCGTGTGGGTCGACGACCGTCCCCGCCCCCACTACCTCCGCACACCCCGGTCGAGCAGCTTCCCGTCCGGTCACGCCAGCTCGGCCTTCACGGCCGCCGGCGTGCTGTCCCGGGGCGATCCCCTCTGGCCCGTCTACTACGGCGTCGCCGCCGTCGTGGCCACCAGCCGGGTCTACGTGAAGATCCACCACGCCTCTGACGTGGTGGCCGGCGCGGCCCTCGGCGTCGGGCTGGCCGCGCTCGCCAAGCGGGCCTGGCCACCCTCTTAGGGAATGGTGCGCCGGGCGCGGGCGTTGGCACTGGGCGTGACCACCTCCCCCCGAGCCTTCGCCGTCACCTGGGACTACCGCTGCCCCTTCGCCCGCAACGCCCACGAGCACGTCGTCGCCGCGCTGCGAGGTGGGGCCGACTGGGACGTGACCTTCGTGCCCTTCTCGCTCGGCCAGGTCCACGTGGCCGAGGGCGAGGCGGACATCTGGGGACGCTGGCGGGAAGACACCGGCCTGCTGGCCCTGCAGGCCGGGGTCGTCGTGCGGGACAAGTTCCCGGAGCAGTTCCTCGACGTGCACGAGGCTCTCTTCGCGATGCGCCACGACCAGGGCGGCCAGCTCCGCGACGAAGCGGCCGTGCGGGCCGTGCTCGTCGAGCAGGGCGTCGATGCTGACGCGGTGTTCGAGGAGATCGACGCTGACAACGTGATCGAACGGGTGCAGGCCGAGCACGAGGCGGCGGTCAAGACGCACAAGGTCTGGGGTGTCCCGACGTTCATCGTCGGTGACGAGGCGGCCTTCGTGCGCCTCATGGACCGTCCGGCCGGCGATGTCGAGCGGGCCACGCAGAGCGTCGAACGGGTGCTCGACCATCTCGAAGGGTGGCCCGAGCTCAACGAGCTCAAGCACACGTCCATCCCCCGCTAGAGGTTGCCCGGCGGGCTCCCAGGTAGCGTGCGCCGCATGAGCGGCGAGAGGGAGATGCGGTCCGAACGCCGGATGAGCGATGTCGAGGCCCTGATGTGGAACCTCGAGAAGGACCCCCATCTGAGCGCGTCGATCGCCAACGTGACGATCCTCGACACGCTTCCCGACGCCGAGCGGCTGCGAAGTCGACTGGAGCACCGCCGTGACGCTCGTCCCCCGCCTGCACCAGCGGGTGGTGCCGGCCCTCGGTCGCCTGGCCCCGCCGGAGTGGCGGGACGACCCCGAGTTCGACCTCGACTACCACCTCCGCTCGGTGGCCCTCCCTGCGCCCGGCACGATGCGCCAGCTGCTCGATCTGACCGCACGATCGTCAACCGGCCCTTCGACCGCACCCGCCCGCTGTGGGAGTTCGTCATCGTCGAGGGCCTCGAGGGTGGCCGGGCGGCCATGGTCCAGAAGCTGCACCACGCCATCACCGACGGCGAGGGCGGCATCCGCATGTCGGAGCAGTTCATCGACCTGTCCCGGGACGCCACCGAGCCGATCGCCGTGGGCGGACGCCCTCCCCGAGCCATCGAGACGAGCCTCGTCGACACCACCGTCGAGACGCTCACCCACAACCTGCGTCGGGGTCTCGGCATCGCCCGCCGGGCCGCCGAGGGGGCGGTCTCGCCTGGCCACCCACCCCACCGGGCTCTCGCCGCTGGGGCCGACGCGGCCGAGCTGGCCCGGTCGGCCGTGCGTCAGCTCGTCGTCACCGACCAGGCCCACTCGCCGCTGTGGACCGAGCGCTCGCTGCGCCGGCACCTCGAGGTGCTGCAGGTCCCGTTCGACGACGCCAAGACGGCGGCCAAGGCCCTCGGCGGCAGCCTCAACGACCTGTTCGTGACCGCCGCCGCCGGCGGGGCCGGAGCCGTCCACCGGGCCGCCGGGCCAGCCCGTCGACGAGCTGCGCATCACGATGCCGGTGAGCACCCGCAAGGACGGCTCGGCGGGTGGGAACGCCTTCACCCCCACCCGGGTGCTCGTGCCCGCTGGCATCGAGGACCCGGTGGCCCGGTTCGCCGCCGTGCAGGCGTGCCTGGCCCCGACCAAGGGCGAGCGGGCGCTCGGCGTCGATCGACGGGCTGGCCGGTGTGCGCCAACCTCCTCCCCACCTCGCTGGCGGTGCGGCTGGCCCGTCAGCAGGTGGAGACCGTCGACTTCGCCATCTCGAACGTGCGCGGAGCGCCGTTCCCGCTCTTCATCGCCGGGGCCCGCATGGAGGCCAACTACCCGTCGGGCCCACGGGCGGAACGGCGTGGAACCTCACGCTCATGTCGCTACGACGGGCACCTCGACATGGGCCTGAACGCCGACGCCGGCGCCGTCGAGGACCCGGGAGCGCTTTGCGCGACGCCATCGAAGCCGAGTTCGACGCCCTCCTCGCGGCGGGGCGGCCGACATCCAGCGCCGGGCGGCGCCGGAAGAAGAGCTAGGCCCCGACCGGCGCCTCGACGAGCGGACGCGGAGGCCATCTCGGCGGCCGTGAGCAGCATGCGCACGTCGAGGAGCAGATCGGAGACCTCATCGGTGGAGACCAGCTCCCGGTGCATGAGATCGGACAGCCCGGTATCGATGAGGCGCAGGGCCTCGTCGATCACGCCTCGTGGTCTCTGGCTGTCCGCGTCGCCCGCTTCGGTCATGACGTCCTCGGTCTCAGTCATTGCCAGCAGCGATACCCCCGGCATGTGACCGGCAGACGCCACCCGGGCCCGACGAGTGGTCGGCACCCGTCACCCGGAGGCCCGGCGGGCCCGTAGCCTGGACCCGTGGCCTACGAGCGGGTAGCCCGCCTCGGACGCGGCGGGATGGGGGTCGTCGACCTCGCTCGGGCGGCCGGACGGCACCGAGGTGGCGCTGAAGCGGCTGACGCTCCACGGGTCCGCCGACGAGCATGGCCCGAGCCCGCCAGCGGATCGAGCGGGAAGCCGAGGTCCTGACCCGGCTCGACCACCCGAACATCGTGCCCCTCCTGGAGGTGCTCGAGGAGGGCGACGAGCTGACCCTCGTCATGCCGTACCTCACCGGCGGCACCCTGGCCGACCGGGTGGCCCGCCACGGCCCCGCGCCCTGCCGAGCGAGGTCCTGCGGCTGGCCGACGCGCTCGGCGGCGCCCTGGCCGCCGCCCACCGGGCCGGCGTCGTCCACCGCGACATCAAGCCGGGCAACGTGCTCTTCGACGCCGACGGCGTGCCTCACCTGGCCGACTTCGGCGTGGCCAGCTCGCGCGGACGACACGGCCGGGCTCACCGCGGTCGGCACCGTGGTGGGCACACCCGGGCTTCATGGCCCCCGAGCAGGCACGAGGCGAGGAGGCGGGCCAGGCGGCCGACGTGTTCGCCCTGGGGGCCACTCTGCTCTTCGCGGCCACCGGCGAGGGGCCCTACGGCAGGGGCGCGCCCGACCTGCTGATGGTGCGGGCCGCGGCAGGGCAAGGTCCAGCCCGTCCCCCGCGTCGCTGCCGCCCGAGCTGCGCCATCGGCTGCAGGCCATGCTCGATCCCCGGCCCGAGCGACGTCCTTCGGCGGCCGCGCTGGTGGGCGGGCCGGACGGCACGGCCGTGCGCCCGACCATCCGCCGGCGCCGGGCCGCGCTGGCCCGTGTGGGCTGTGGCCGGCGGGGCGGCCACGGTGGGGCTCCTGGCCGCCGTCGTCGTCGCGGCCCGTGAGACCGGTGACCCACCGGCCGCTGCCAGTACCACCACGACCCAGGCGTGCCGATGCGACGCGCTCCCCTACCAGCCGTGCGGCCAGTCGCACGCCGGCGCCCAACACCGACGGCGACGCCTGCCTGACCGGCTTCGAGGACTACGACGCGGACGCCGGCCAACGGCTGCGAGGCCGCCGAGACGGTCTGGCCGACGACGCCCCGTTCGACGGGGAGGCCATCGAGGGGACCATCGTGCCGCGCGACGACGTCGACACCTTCGCCATGGAGGTGGGCGACGGCCGCCAGCTCCTCTGCGACGGCCGGTTCACGGTCACCCTCACCGCGCCGGCCGGCGTGACGCTGCGCCTCGAGGTGCTCGACGGCGACGAGGTCCTCGGGCAGGCCACGAGCGCCGACGGCGTGGCCGGCGTCGTCCGCCTCGACGAACCGGAGTGCCTCTTCGACGACAGCGGCACGCTGACCGCCCGGGTGTCCCCCATCGGCTCGGACCGCACGGCCGAGCCCTACCTCCTCGAGCGCCGGGGCTCGTTCTGACCGACCCGTCGGGTCGCTAGGGTCCGCCCGATGGGCATGGAGCGCGCCGGGGTCACCTTCGCCAGCCTGATGGGCCTCGGGCCCCAGGCCGCCGTGGACACGGCCCGGCTGGCCGAGGAGGTCGGCTACACGTCGTACTGGACGGCCGAGACCACCGGCCCGGAGGCGTTCTCGGTGCTCGACCGCGGCGGGGGCCGCCGCCCCGTCGCTCGACCTCGGCACCGGCGTGCTGGCTCTGCAGCTGCGCACCCCGATGGTGGTGGCCATGGCCGGCGCCACCCTCCAGGCCCTGCACCCCGAGCGCGACATCCTCCTCGGCATCGGCATCTCGTCGCCCGTCGTGGCCACCCGCTGGCACGGCATGCCCTACAGCGAGCGGCCGCTGGGCCAGGTGCGGGAGTACGTCACCCTGCTGCGGGCCTGCCTGTCCGGCGAGAAGGTCGACTTCGCGGGCGACCACTACCAGGTGAAGGGCTTCCGCCTCGGCGTCCGGCTCGGCGAGCAGCGGCCCAAGATCGTGGTCGGCGCCCTCAACCCGAAGATGCTGGCCCTGGCCGGCGAGCTGGCCGACGGCGTGCTCCTCAACTACCTGCCCGCCTCGCACGTGCCGTGGTCGGTCGAGCAGGTGCGCAAGGGCGGCCACGCCGAGATCTACGCCTATGTGCACGCCGGCATCTGCGAGCGCGAGGAGGGCATCGACCTGGCGCGCCGGGACCTGTTCTCCTACGCGGTGGTGGACTCCTACGCCCGCAACTTCACCCGAGCCGGCTTCGGCGACGAGGTGGACGCCATCCGCGACGCCCACGCCGCCGGCGACCGGGAGGCGGCCCTCGCCGCGGTGTCCGACGAGATGGTCGACGCCATCGACGTGATGGGCGACGCCGACACGGTCGCAGGCCACCATGCGCGCCTACGCCGACGCGGGGGTCGACGTGCCCGTCCTCATGCCGCTCCCCTGGGGCGCCGACCGCCGCGCCTCGGCCGACGCCGCCATCCGAGCCGGGGTGGGCCGGGCATGACGGCTTCTGTGCGCACGCCACGCCGCCATGCGGCGCTAGCTGCGCACAGAACGGGGGAACCATGCACCTGAAGGACAAGGTTGCCGTCGTCACCGGCGGGGCCCACGGCATCGGCCGGGCCCTGTGCGAGCGCTTCGTCGCCGAGGGAGCCCGGGGCGTGGCCGTCGTCGACCGCGACGCCAAGACCTCCTTCGAGCTGGCCCAGACCCTCGGCGACCGAGCCATCGGGCTGGCCGCCGACGTGGCCCGCGAGGCTGACGTGCAGTCCGCTGTGACGGTCACCGAGGAGCGCTTCGGGCCGATCGACCTCATGGTCAGCAACGCCGGCATCGGCACCATGGCCGGCATCGAGGCGCCCGACGAGGTGTGGCAGCGCGTCTGGGACGTCAACGTCATGGCCCACGTGTACGCAGCCCGGGCCGTCGTCCCGGCCATGGTCGCTCGGGGCGAGGGCTACCTCCTGAGCACGGCTTCGGCCGCGGGACTGCTCACGAACATCGGCGACGCCCCGTACAGCGTCACCAAGCACGCCGCCGTCGCGCTGGCCGAGTGGCTGGCCATCACCTACGGCGACGACGGCATCAAGGTGTCGTGCCTCTGCCCGCAAGGCGTGAACACCGACCTCCTGCGGGAGGCGGCCGAGGGCACGGCCGGCGGCGTGGTGCTGACCCAGGGCGTCATCGAGCCCGAGGCCGTGGCCGACGCCGTCATCGCAGGGCCTGGCCGCGGAGCGATTCCTGATCCTTCCCCACCCCGAGGTGCACGACTTCGTGCAGCGCAAGGCCGCGGACCCCGACCGCTGGCTGGGCGGCATGCGCAAGCTCCAGCGCCGGGTGCGCGACAGCCAGGGGTGAAGCCGACCGAGCCCACGCCGGCACCGCTGGCCGACACCGCCCTGCTCGAGGTGGGCCTGCGCCCAGGTGATCTCGTCCGGTTCCGGCAGCGCGAAGGCGGCTCGTGGAAGGAGGGCCGGGTCGAGCGTCGCGAGCGCGACGGCTCCATCGGCGTGCGCGACGAGCGGGGTGCGGCCCGAGCCCTGACGGTCGACCGCCTGCAGGTGCGATCCGCCGGCAAGCGGGGCGGCACGGTGTGGGAGCCGGTGACGGAGCGGGCGGCCCGCGACGAGCAGCTCGGTCTCCTGTAGCCGTGGACCACCAGACGGTCGAGATCTACGAGCGGGAGAGCGATCGCTACGAGGCCCAGCGCACGCCCCGCCACCGCCCCCACGCGGCGGCGTTCGGCGCGCGGGTCACAGCGGGGCTGACCGCCGACCTCGGGTGCGGACCGGGCTGGTACACCGAGGCCCTCGGCCAGCCCGCCGTGGCCCTCGACGCCGCCCTGGCCATGCTGCGCCGCACCCGCGAGGTGGCGCCCGGGTGCCTCCCCGTGCAGGCCGACCTCCTCGCCCTCCCCTTCCGACGGGGCGGGCTCGGAGGGGCGTGGGCCCGCAACACGTACGTGCACCTCCGGGCGGCGGACGTGCCCCTCGCGCTCGCCGACCTCCACCGCTCGCTGCAGGCCGACGGCCCGGTCGAGGTCACCCTCTTCGGCGGCGAGGTGGAAGGCCGCGAGGTCTTCCCCGGCGACGACCTGCCCGGCCGCTGGTTCTCCACCTGGACCAGCGAGCGGCTGGAGGACGTCATCGCCGGCGCCGGCTTCGCCCTCGACGAGCTCGAGGTCACCACGAGCGACGATGGCACGGGCTACACGGTGCGGGCCCATCGCGAGCGAACGCTGCCCGACACCGTCGGGCCCGGGATGCGGTTGCTCGTCTGCGGCCTCAACCCGAGCCTGCGGGCGGCCGACGCCGGCATCGGCTTCGTCACCCCGGGCAACCGCTTCTGGCCCGCCGCCCTCGGCGCGGGCCTCCTGCGCCGGGACCGGGACCCGCGTCACGCGCTGCTCGCCCACGGCGTGGGGATGACCGACCTCGTGAAGCGAGCCACCCCCCGAGCCGCCGAGCTCAGCCGCGACGAGTACCGGGCCGGCGTGGAACGGGTCGCACGCCTCTGTGCGTGGCTGCAGCCCGAGGCGGTGTGCGTGGTCGGCCTGGCCGGGTGGCGGGCCGCCGTCGACCGCCAGGCGGCGCCGGGCTGGCAGGCAGGCGACCTCGGCGGACGGCCCGTCTACGTCATGCCCAGCACGAGCGGCCTGAACGCAGCGGTTCCCGTCGCCGCCCTCACCGACCACCTCCGCGCCGCCCTTGCCGGGCCCTGAGGCCATTTCGGGGCCACTCCGGTAGGATTGTCGCCTCACCACCTGCCTTAGCGGGGACCTCTCCTGTCACGGCCTGACGTGCCGACAGCCGGTCGCCTCCTCTGAGCCCGACTCGAGGAGCTTCGCTTGGTCCTGCGCGCCGTCCCCCACCACGCCGCTGTCCCCGCCGCCACCGCGGTCGTCTACTGCGAGGGCAACTTCGCGGCAATCGACGGCAAGACCGCCAACGGCCTCGTCCGCCACTCCGAGCGGTACGAGATCCTGTCGGTGATCGACAGCGAGAAGGCCGGCCTCGACACGGGGCTCGTGCTCGACGGTCGAGCCAACGGCATTCCCCTCTGCCAGGACCTGGACACGGCGATCGCGCTGGCCGGGCAGGTCCCCGGACACTTCATCTTCGGCATCGCTCCCTCCAGCGGGATGCTCTCGCCCGGCGAGCGCGCCGTCGTGCTCGACGCCATCAGCCGCGGGATGCACATCGTCAACGGCCTGCACGAGTTCCTCAACGACGACCTCGAGATCTCGGCCGCCGCGCTGGCCCGGGGTGTCACGATCACCGACGTGCGCCGGCCTCGGGACAAGAAGGACCTGCGCATGTTCAGCGGGCGCATCAACGAGGTCACCAGCCTCCGCATCGCAGTGCTGGGCACCGACTGCGCCATCGGCAAGCGGACGACAGCGACCATCCTCACGCAGGCCCTGAACGAGCACGGGATCTCAGCGGTGATGGTGGGCACGGGTCAGACCGGCCTCATGCAGGGCGCCCGCTACGGGGTCGCCCTCGACGCGGTCCCGTGCCAGTTCGGAGCCGGCGAGATGGAGGCGGCGGTGGTCGATGCCTACGACGCGGAGCAGCCGCAGGTCATCGTCGTAGAGGGCCAGAGCGCGCTCAGCCACCCCGCCTACCTGTCGTCAGGCTTCATCCTCAAGGGAAGTCGCCCCGATGCCGTGGTGCTCCAGCACGCCCCCAACCGCCGTTGGCTGAGCGACTTCGAAGCCGTCCCGACGCCGTCGCCGGCCAGCGAGATCAAGCTCATCGAGACCTTCGCCGACACGAAGGTCATCGGGCTGACCGTGAACCACGAGGGGATGACCGACGCCGAGGTCTCGGCCGCCATCGCGCTGTACGAGATCCAGCTCGGCATCCCGGCCACCGACGCGCTGACCCGCCCGCGGGGCGAGCTCGTCGACATGGTGCTGCGCGCCTTCCCAGAGCTCGACCCACTGGTGACCGCAGTCGCGACGTGAGCTGTCCGCGGCTCGAGGTCCGGCTAGACCTCGTCCGCGCCAACGCCGCGTCGCTGGTCCGCCGCCTCGGCCGCAAGGGATCGCCGTCACGGGCGTCACGAAGGCCACGCTTGGCGCAGCTGAGGTGGCGACCGCCCTGTTGGCCGGCGGAGTGGCGGGCATCGGCGAGTCCCGCATCGAGAACGTCGAAGCGCTGCGGGATGCGGGGATAACCGCACCGATCACGCTCATCCGGTCGCCCATGCTCAGCCAGGTGGACCGGGTGGTGCGCCACGCTGACACCAGCCTCAACAGCGAGCGAAGCGTGATCTCAGCGCTGTCGGACGCCGCTGGTCGCCAGGACCGGCACCACGGCGTGGTGCTCATGGTGGAGCTCGGCGACCTCCGCGAGGGCGTCCTCCCGGCGGATCTCGAGCCGCTGGCCCGACTGGTCCTAGCCCTCCCCCGAGTGACCCTCCAGGGCATCGGCACCAACCTGGCCTGCCAGAGCGGGGTGGCGCCGGATCGGGACAACATGGCCGAGCTGTCCGCGCTGGCCGACCAGCTCGCAACCAGCCTGGGCACCGACCTGGCGGTGGTGTCCGGCGGGAACTCGGCCAACCTGGACTGGGCCCTCGGAGGCTCAGCCGTCGGCCGGATCAACGACCTCCGGCTCGGAGAGGCGCTCCTCCTCGGCTGCGAGCCGCTCGGGCGGCGACCTGTCGCTGGGCTGCGGACCGACGCCTTCCTGCTCGTGGCCGAGGTCATCGAGGTCAAGGTCAAGCCCAGCCAGGCGTGGGGCACCACGCGCCAGACGGCCTTCGGTGCCATGCCGACCCCGAGGACCGAGGCTCCCGCCACCGCGTGATCGTCGCCCTCGGCCGACAGGACGTGGCGCCCGCTGGCTTGCACCTGCCCGAGGGCTGGGAGCTGCTCGGGGCGAGCAGCGACCACCTCGTGCTGGACCCCGGCCCCGATCGGCCCGTGGTCGGCAGCGAGGTCCGCTTCGGCGTGGGCTACGACGCGCTGCTCGCGGCCATGACCTCTCCCTTCGTCACCAAGGAGTACCTGGGGGGCACTTGACCGCTCGGTCAAGTACGGTGCGGAGATGGGAGTCCGCCTGGAACCGCAAGACGAGTACATGCACGAGCTCGGCCCCGAGTCGAACTTCAACGAGAGCATGTACTTCAACCTCTACGACCCGGCCCAGGGGGTCGGCGGCTGGTTCCGCTGCGGCAACCGGGCCAACGAGGGCTACGCCGAGATGACGGTGTGCCTCTACCTGCCCGGCGGCCGGGTGGCCTTCATGTACAAGCGGCCCGAGATCGACAACAACGACGCCTTCGACGCCGGCGGCATCCGCTTCGACGTGCTCGAGCCCTTCAAGCGCCTCGACGTGACCTACACGGGCAAGGTCGTCGTGCTCGACGACCCGCTCGCAGATGGCCGACCCCAAGACGGCGTTCACGAACAACCCGTACGCCGAGTGCGAGGTCCGCATCGAGTACTCCGGCGTGTCCGACATGTTCGGCGGCGAGCCCGACGAGCCCCACGAGAAGCCGGGCGAGGAGTTCGCCAAGGGCCACTACGAGCAGCTCATCGCCGGCAAGGGCACCATCCGGGTCGGCGACGAGGAGTGGGAGGTCGACGGCTTCGGCCTCCGCGACCACTCCTGGGGTCCCCGTTACTGGCAGGCGCCCTTCGTACTACCGGTGGTTGACCGCCAACTTCGGATCCGACTTCGGCTTCATGGGCTCACGCGTCGCCCGGCGCGACGGCGACGGCACCCGCGGCGGCTTCGTGTGGGAGGACGGCAAGCTCCACCTCTGCCACGACTTCGAGATCGAGCACCGAGTGGCAGGGCGAGGACACCTACCACCAGGCCATCTCCGCCACCCTGCGCTCCAAGGACAAGGAGTGGAAGGTCACGGGCCAGGTGCTCGACCTCATCCCGCTCCGCAACCGCCGCCCCGACCCGGACACCGGCGACATGCTCGTCACGCGGATCAGCGAGGGCATGACCGAGTGGACGCTCGACGACGGGCGCAAGGGCTACGGCCTGTCGGAGTACCTCGACCAGATCGTCGACGGCGAGCCCGTCGGCCGGGCCGAGTAGCCCGACTCAGGTCTTGGCCTGGCTCTCCCGCTGGGCCCAGCTGAAGACGCCCTTGGACATCGTGGAGCGCTCCTCGGCGGCTCGGGCGCCGAACACCTCGGCTCGGACCGAGTGGACCGCGACGTCGTCGGGCGCGGCCAGCGCCGCCATCTCGGCCAGGTGACCGGCCAGGCGCAGGTCGCCCGCGTCGGCCAGCTCCTGGGCCCGGCTCGGCCAGCGCACCGGCGCCGCCGGCGAGGGCCGCCACCTCCGTCGGCGAGCGCGGCGTCCGTGGCCGGCTTGAGGTGAGCCGGGTTGCCGTCGTACCAACCGCCGTAGAGGCGCCAGAGGTTGCGGACCACGAACTCCGGCTCGTCGTACACCGGGCGCAGGTAGGGCGGTCGAGGAGGTGCTGCGGGGGCCTGCACGGTGTGGACGATGTCGTCGAGCCGGGCCCCGGCGTTCATCAGCTCGAGGGTCTGGTCGACGAGCGACTCCAGCAGCTCGGCGGTGTCGCCCAGGGCCAGGGCGATGCGGTCGGCGCCGATGATCGGGAAGCCGTGTCCGGGCAGCAGCACCTCGGCGCCGAGCGCGGCCATCTTGCGCAGGCCGATGGCCCACTCCCGCGGGTAGCGCTGCACCTTCTGGGGGTTGCCGCAGTTCGGGCTGGCCCAGATGAAGAGGTCGCCCGTGCAGAGCACCTTGCGATCCGGGTTCCACACCCAGGTGGCGTCGTCGGTCTCGCCCTTGTCGTGGTGCAGCTCCCACGTCTCGCCGCCCACTGTGAGCGTGTGCTGGTCGCGGTAGAGCTCGTCGGGATAGCGGTACTCGGTGGGCCAGTACGGCTTGGGGAACTGGAACTGGCGCTGGTTGATGACGCCGTTGTACCCAGCGGTCAGCAGGTAGCGATCGAAGCGGCCCGGCAGCAGCTCGTGGGCGACGACGTGGGGCAGGGCCCAGCCCTTGCCCTCGGCCTCCTCCTCGAAGGGGGCCAGGCCGAAGACGTGGTCGATGTGGCCGTGGGTGAACACCGTCGTGTGGAGGCGCTCGGTGTCCCAGCCTCGGATGCGCTCGTGGTTGGTGGCCGCGAAGACCTGGTTGCCGGTGTCGACGAGCAAGCAGGCCGTCGGCGGTGCGGAAGGCGGAGATGTTGCCGAAGGCCACGTTGAAGGCGGTGCCGTCCGCAACCTCCTCCAGCCCCAGGTCCTGAGTGACAGGGTGGTGCCCGCTCAGGTCCGTCGAGGCCTCGCCGTTCCAGAGCCGCTCTGCGATGTCCAGGATGGTCGCCATGGGGCACCGTACCGCCGGCCGTCCCAGCTTCTGTGCGCACGGAGCCCCGCCGGCCGGGGCTGGGTGCGCACAGAAGCCGTGAGGTTCAGGAGCGGCCTGCCTCGCGCTGCTCGTCGTACCAGGTCTCGAACGGCAAGCGGCCCTCGCCCCGCTGCAAGGCCTCGCCCCGCTCCCGGAAGTAGGTGACCGGAGGGAGCATCGGGTCCTGTGGGATCGGGCGGCACACGAGCTCGATCGCGAACGGCGACACAGATACGGACCGCTCCTCGATCACCTCGAAGCGCGCCATCCGGAGCATGCTCCGCAGCGCCGACACGGTGATCCCCCAGAAGCAGTTGCCGTAGCCGTACATCGGCCGCTCGTCGACCGGTGCCCCCACGCCGAGCAGGTCTCCGGCCCAGTCGTATCCGGCCGCGTACGGGATGCGGGCGTCGTCGCTCAGGTACGGGTAGAAGATGCAGGCCTGCGGGAAACCGGGTACCTCCGGGATGGTCAGGGTCGACAGGTACAGGAGCTCCCCCGTGATCTGGCGCAGCTGCAGCAGCTGCAGCGCGGGGTTCGGCGAGTGGTAGAGGACGCCCGAGCAGAAGACGACATCGTGCACCCCGATCCGCGCCGGCGAAGCCGGGTCCTCGAGGTCACCCTGCACGTAGCGCACCTTCGAGCCTCTTGCGGCGTGCTTCTCGGAGTAGATCCCCCAGTCGAGGTGGCCCTCGCAGGGCAGGTCCGGGTCGCCCACGTCGAACATCGTCACCGATGTGGCGCCGACCTCCTCAGCCAAGAAGGCCATGTCCCCGAGGAGCTTGAACATCCCGCCGATGTCGGCGAACGACCGCCCTGGCGCATGCTCGCGGATCCAGTCGATGCGCGTCTGCTCCCAGTCCTTGGGCGGATGGGTCCGCACTCGAGCGGCCCTCCGCGTCCGAGCCGCCTTGCTCCACACCCGTCCCAGAGTCAACATGCCAGGCCCCCCTCGATCGCTGGCGTGCGAAACGCTCCGGTCCGCCCCCGGACCGCCCCGAGCTCCCGACGCGGGAGCCACCGCATGGTTCGTCAACGACTGATGCCGATCCTGCCCAGCTTCTGTGCGCACGGAGCCCCGCCGGGCGGGGCTGGGTGCGCACAGAAGCAGTGAGGTTCAGCGCGGGGCGAGGTCCCGGATGGCCTGGCGGGCGTCGATCGCCGAAGGGGAGGATGGCGAGCGCGGGGGTGGTGACGCCGTTCTCGACGTAGCGACCGATGTGCTCGCGGCACTGCTCGGGCGAGCCCCACACGATGAGCTCGTCGACGACGTGGTCGGGGATGGCGGCCAGAGCAGCCTTGCGGTCGCCCTCCTTCCAGAGCCGCCACATGTCGGCCAGCACCTCGCCTCGGCCCATCCAGTCGTGGAAGGCGGCGTAGACGGGCACGTTGAGGTAGGCGGCGATGGCGAAGCGGCCCATGGCCCGCACGGTGTCGGCGTCGTCGGTGGGCGCGACGAAGATCCGGGCCACGACCTCCTTCGGCGAGCCGTCACCGGCGGCGTGCACGATCGGCGCGACGGTGCGCACGTCGTCGGCCGAGAGCCAGTTGATGATGGCGCCGTCGCCCTCGCGGCCGGCCAGCTTGAGCATCCCCTCCCGGAGGGCGGCGATGAGGATCGGCACGGGCTGCTCGGGCCGCACGCCCAGCTTGAAGCTGCGGACCTTGAAGGAGTCGGTCTCCATCGTGACCTTCTCCCCTGCCAGCGCGGCCCGCAGGAACCGCACCATGTCGCGGGTGCGCTGGTAGGGCTGCTCGAAGGGGATGCCGTTCCAGCCCTCCACGATGACGTTGGACGACGTGCCGATGCCGAACGCGAAGCGACCGGGGGCGGCGTCGGCCAGCGAGGCCACCGACTGGGCCATGCACGCCGGCCCACGGGTGAAGGCGGGGACGATCGCAGTGCCGAGCCGCAGCGACGGCGCCCACACCGACGCCAGCGCGAGCGGGCGTGAAGGCGTCGGCGCCGTTGGCCTCGGCCGACCACACGTCGGTGTAGCCCAGCTCCTCCAGCTCCACGATCCAGTCGCGCTGGGCGTGGAGCGGGACGCCGTCGAAGGGGATGGTCATGCCGTAGCGCTGGTCCATCCCCGGATCATGGCCCAGCCGCAGGGTCGTCGTTGTAGGTTCCGCCCGTGGAGAAGCTCGTGTACGGCCTGTGGCGCCGACCCGACCAGGACGTCGACCGCGATCCGCGGCGCGCTGCTCGAAGACGTCGCCCCCGCCCTGCTCGGCCTCGGTGTCGACGGGCTCCGCATCGAGGTGGAGGAGCCGGCCGGCAAGATCCTGCGCACGGGGACGAACCCCGACGGCAGCCTGCTCTGCGGGTCGGTGTCGCTCTGGCTCGACAGCTACGACAACCGAGGCCCGCACGAGGACGCCATCGCCGCCGCCGGCGCGCAGGCCCACGGGTGGATCGTGGCCGAGTCGGTGGCCAAGGCCTACGGCGCCAACCGCACGCTGGCCCGACGGCGAGCGCTCCCCCGGGCTGTCCATCCTCACGTTCCTGGACAAGGGGCGAGGACGTGTCGGACGACGACTTCTACCGGATCTGGCACGGCGAGCACACGCCGCTGACCTTCGAGATCCACCCGTTCTGGCTCTACGTCCGCAACCAGACGCTGCGGCCCGTCACGCCGGGCGCGCCGAGCGTGCGGGCCATCGTCTACGAGAGCACGGCCACCGACGAGGAGATCCTCGACCTGCCCCGCTTCTTCGGCTGCCCCGACGACCCGTCACGCCTGATGGACCAGATCGGTGTCGTCGACGCCCACATCAAGACCTTCGCCAACCCCGACACGCTCCAGTGCGTGACGACGCGAGAGTGGATCTTCAAGACCCTCTCGACCTGAACGTCAGCCGGGGCGGCTGCCGTACGGGCGGGTGATGATCTCGAGCCAGTGGCCGTCAGGGTCGGGCCAGTAGAGGCCCCGGCCCCCGTCGTGGCGGTTGATCTCACCGGGGTGCTGGCCGGCCGGGTCGGCGTACCACTCGATGCCCCGCTCCTTGATCCGACCCCAGATCTGGTCGAACTCCTCCTCGGACACGAGGAAGGCGTAGTGGTCGACGAGCTTGTCACCGTCGTACTCGATGTAGTCGAGCGACACCCCGTTGTCGGCCTCGACCACGAGGAAGGGTCCGAACTCGACGGGCGGCCCCAGGCCGAGGATGTCGGAGAGGAAGCGGGCCGACGCCTCGCGGTCGCGGGCGTGGACGATGGTGTGGTTCAGGTGGACAGGCACGTCACTCCTCTTGGTCATCCCTCCGCAGGGTCATTCGCGACGACGCTGGATCTTCGAGGTCGAGGTCGAGGTCGAGGTCGCCGAGGTCGAGGCCATCCGAGTCGGCCTCGGCCACGATCTCGACCTTGGGCCGCTCCCCGTAGATGGCCTGCTCGAGCCCGAGCATCGCCGCACCCAGCACTGTGCCGCCGGGGCTCGACCTGGCCCTCGACAGCGGGTGGGCTCGGCCGGTGTCGGGGTCAGGCGGCGCCGAGGCCAGCCACTCCCTCCACTGCTCCTCGGTCCAGTCGTCCGGATCCTCAGGAGGTTGCTCGAGCACCGAGGTCACGCCACCAGGCTAGGCCTGCGCTCGTCTCACCACTTAGCGATGATGTCGTCGGCGAAGCGCTTGATGCCGTCGACCTTGCCCGCCAGGTCGGCCTCGGCTCCGGCGTAGAAGTACCAGGGCATGGTGACGAGGTGGGTGACGCCGGCGTCGGCCACTCGCCGGTAGCCGTCGAGGTCCCACGCGTCCTTCGCCGAGCCGTACATGGCGAAGGGCCGATCGCTCCGCCCGTACTCCGCCCGGTAGCGCGTCGATGCGTGCGGCGGATGTCGGCCAGCTCCTCGATGGTGTGCAGGTCGCTCACCCAGCCGTCGTTGCGGGCCGCCCGCCGCAGAGCCGCCTCGGAGAGCCCGCCGACGATGATGGGCACGGGCGCGGTCGGCGCGGGCAGCATCTCGAGCGGGGGCACGTCGAAGTGCTCGCCGTGGTGCTCCACCACCTCACCCGTCCAGAGCTTGCGCAGCACCTCGATCATCTCGTCGGCCCGCTTGCCCCGCTTGCGCGAACGGGCGTGCCCATGAGGTCGAACTCCTCCTCCATCCAGCCCATGCCGATGCCGAGGTCGACCCGGTTGCCGGACAGCACGGCGGCCGTCCCGACCTGCTTGGCGACGTGCACCGGCGTGCGGGCCGGGAGGATGTACACGGTCGTGAGGAACCGCAGCCGGGACGGTGACCGCGGCGAGGTGGCCGACGGTCACCCACGGGTCGGGCCAGGGCGTGCCCATCTCCCAACGGCGAGCGCCGTCCTTCGTGTACGGGTACGTGGAGCGGGTCGCGACCGGGTTGATGAGGTGGTCGGACAGCGGTCAGCGTGCTCCAACCCGCCTCGTCACCGGCCGGGCCAGCGGGACGAGCTCGCTCGGGCGACGAGAAGGTGGCCGAGTAGCAGAACTGCATCGTGCTCCTACGAGTGGGTGGCGCCGTCGATGCGCAGGTCCGCGCCGTTGACGTGGTGGGCGTCGTCGGAGCCGAGGTAGGCGATGGCCGCGGCCACCACCGACGGGGCCGGCCATCCCGATGGGCGACATGATCCGGTGGAGCAGCTTGCCGTCGGCCCCCTCGGGCAGGTGGAACTGCCCCGGTGATCGGCGTCTCGATCGAGCCGGGGCACACGGCGTTCACCCGGAGGCCCTGCTTGGCGTACTCGACGGCGAGCGTCTTGGTCAGGGCCAGCACCCCGCCCTTCGACGAGGCGTAGGCCGCGGCCCAGGGGTGGCCGAAGGTGGACGACGTGGAGGCCACGTTCACGATGGCGCCGCCGGCCGTCGAGCAGGGCGGGGATGGCGGCCCGGCAGAAGCGGAACGTGCCCGTGAGGTTCACGGCCAGGATCTGCTCCCAAGCGTCCAGGTCGGCCTCGTGGCTGTGCTCGAAGCGCAGGATGCCGGCCCCGTTGACGAGCAGGTCGAGCCGCCCGCTCGAGAGCGAGCGCGGCCTGCGACGGCCGCCGGGGCGAAGGTCGGGGTCGGTGACGTCACCGACGAGCGCGGTCACGGCCTCGGGTCGCCGAGCCTCCTCGGCCGTGATCGCCCAGCCCCTCCTCCGAGCAGGTCGACGGCGAGGACGGTGGCGCCCTCCTCGACCAGGCGGTGCGCGGTCGCCCGCCCGATCCCGGATCCCGCCCCGGTCACCAGCGCCACCCGTCCCTCGTACCGTAGCATCGGCCGAGACTAGAACGTGTTCTAGTTTGGCGCTACTCCCGGGCCGGCGGGTTCGTGCCTGGCACGGCGTCCTTCCAGAAGCGCACGATGGTGGACTGGCTGGCCGTGGCCAGGAGCGTGCCGTCGTCGGCCCAGAGGTGCACGTCGCCGTGGCCGAAGCCGTTCCGCACGGCGTGGACGCGGATGTCGAGCAGCACCCACTCGGTGGGCACGAGCTGCCCGACCCGGAGCGTGTTGTCGAGGCTGTTGCCACCGGCCATGCGCGCCGAGGGCCTGGCCGATGCCGAACGGCACGTAGTCGCCGAGGATGGCGAGCGTGGCGGCCGACATCTCGAGCACCTCGGGCATGCGGGCCCAGAGCGCCGAGCGCCCGCCCGGCATGCCCGGGCCCGGGCAGCTCGTCGAAGTCGCAGGGCGGCGGCCAGGCGGGTGTCGATGCGGTCCATGATCGACTCGGTCCCCGGGTGACGGGGCATGCGAGGCCCGCACTCCTCGGGCGGGGGCACGTCGGGCCGCTCGGCCCACTGCCCCTCGACCTCCATCGGGTCGCTCGCCGAGTGCCGCGTTGACGGTGAGGATCTCGCGGTCGCCGACGTGGCCGACGGCCCGGGCCTGGGTGACCTGGCGTCCCTCGACGGCGATGGTCACGTCGATGTCCATGATCGACGGCGGGTTGGCGTAGGAGAGGTACTGGGCGGTCGCCCACACGACGGGGCGCCCGGAGCTGCCCTCGAGCGCCGCGATGGCGGCGCCAGGCCGCAGCCGCCGAAGAGGAACTGGTGGCCGGTCGAGATGCCGGGGGTGACCGGCAGCATCCAGCGGATCGGGTTGTGCGTCGGCTCGAGGCCGAGCCACGCGGGGGCGTCCACGGCCGGCGAACCTACCGGGCAGGCGGAGAGGGCGCAGCACGGCCAATACTGCCGTCATGACCGACACCCCGTGGCTCGGCGATGCCTGCTCCCTGGTCGATGCCTTCCGCTCCGGCGAGCGCTCGCCCGGCCGAGGAGCTCGAGCTCGTGCCTCGGCGCCATCGAGCGCAGCACGCTCAACGCCGTCTCCTTCGTCGACCCCGAGCCGGCCCGGGCCGCGGCCGCCAGCGCCGACGTGACGCTGCCCTTCGGCGGCGTCCCCGTCGGCGTCAAGGAGCTCGACAACGTCGAGGGCTGGCCCGCCACCGAGGCGTCGCTCGTCTTCAAGGACCGCATCGCGACCTACACCTCGACGATGGTCACCCGCCTCGTCGACGAGGGCGGCGCCGTGCTCGTCGGCCAGACGACCGCCAGCGAGTTCGGCGGCCTCAACGTCAGCACCACCCGGCTCAACGGCACCACCCACAACCCGTGGCAGCACGGCCGCACCGCCGGCGGTTCGTCGGGCGGCTCGGCCGCCGCGGTGGCCGGCGGGCTCCTCCCGCTCGCGCACGGGCGGCGACGGCGGCGGGTCGATCCGCATCCCCGCCGCCTTCAACGGGCTCGTCGGGCATGAAGGGCACCGCCGGCCGCATCCCCCGCGGCCCCCGCACGATGATCTCGCCGCTGACGGTCGTCACCGGCTGCCTCAGCCGCTCGGTGCGCGACGTGGCCCGCTACTACGACGTCTGCGCCGGCTCACGACAGCCGCGACCCCTACAGCCTGCCGAAGGTGGAGGGCTGGGAGCGCGACCTCGGCACCCACGACCTGGCCGGCAAGCGGGTCGTGATCGCCCCCACGCTCGGCTCCGCGGTCGTCCGGCCCGAGGTCGAGGCGTCCGTGCGGGATGCCGCCGAGGCGCTCGCTCGCGACGCCGGGCTCGTCGTCGTCGACGTGCCGGTGCAGCTGCCCGGGCCTCGGCCTCGAGTGGGCGCTCACGAACCTGGCCACCCTGCGAGCCGACCTCCTCGACCTGTGGCCGGGCTGCGCCGACCTGCTCTCGACGCAGATCGCCTTCGGCCTCGAGTTCGCCGACAAGATGATGAACCTGGAGACGTCGGCCAAGGCGGAGCTGGCCCGCATCCATGCCAACGAGACGATGGCCGCGATCTTCGACGAGGTCGACTTCGTCATCTGCGCCACCAACCCCGACGTCGCCTATCCGGCCGAGGTGCAGATGAACACCCGGGTCGGCGACCAGAAGGTCGGCCCGGAGAACAACGGGGCCCTCACCATCCCGGCCAACATCTGCGGCAACCCGGCGATCTCCATCCCGGTGGCGCCCGGTCGACGGGCTGCCCGTCGGGATGCAGATCATGGGCAAGCACCACGAGGACGCCCTGCTGCTCGACCTGGCCCTCCTCGTCGAGCGCACCTGCCCGTGGCCCCTCGTGGCGCCCGGCGCGCCCGTGTGAGGACCCCGCTGACCTGGGCTTTCTCCCGAGGTGTGACCGATGTCGGCGCCAGGTCGGAATCGTTGTCACACCCCCTGGGTTGAATAAGGGGCATGGCACGTCAGCTCTCCCTCCTCGAGGTCAAGCCCACATGGCGCCTCGACGACGCCACCCGAGAGGCGGGCCGTCGGGGCGTCGCCGAGGCCCGGGCCAAGCTCCAGGCTGCCGTCGCCGCAGCCCGCCCGGGCCAGGGCGATCCGCCTCCCGCGAGCACCCCTCGCACGGCCGCTCCGCCGCCTGACCTCCAGCACCGGTACCGTCCCCGCCCGATGGGGATCCTCGCGTGGTGCATCGTCGGGCTGCATCGCCGGGGCCCTGGCCCAGCGGGCGGTGGGCGCGCCCCGAAGCGCGGGCTGCCTCGGCACGATCGCCGTCGGCGTCCTCGGCGCCCTGCTCGCCGGAGCCGTGTCCCGGTTCGCCACGGCGATGCCGATCGACACCTTCGACGAGCTCGACCTCGGCTCGATCTTCGTGGCCTTCGTCGGCGCCGCCGCCCTGCTGCTCGTGCTCGAGGCCGCTGGAGGCGGTCGGGGCCGAAGCGCCGCCGCTGACGCCTGCCAACCTCGGGGTGCCCGCGGCCCCAGCCCCGGATAGGTTGCGCCCATGTCTGATGTCGTGATCGTCGAAGCCGTCCGCACCCCCGTTGGTCGCCGTGGCGGCGGGCTCTCCTCCGTCCACCCGGCCGACCTGCTGGCCGCCGCCCAGAAGGCCGCCGTCGAGCGGTCGGGCATCGACCCGGCGGCCATCGGCCAGGTCGTCACCGGCTGCGTCAGCCAGGTCGGCGAGCAGGCCTTCAACATCGGCCGCACGGCCTGGCTCAGCGCCGGCCTCCCCCAGTCGGTCGCCAACACCACCGTCGACACCCAGTGCGGCTCGTCGCAGCAGGCCACCAACCTCGCCACCGCGCTCGTGGCCGGCGGCGTGGTCGACGTGGCCGCTGGCCTGCGGCGTCGAGGTCATGAGCCGCGTCCCGATCGGCTCGAGCGGTCGCAAGGACCTCGGCCTCGGCATCCCGATCCCCAAGACCTACTTCCCGCTGTACGAGATGACCTCGCAGTTCGAGGGCGCCGAGCGCATCGCCGAGAAGTGGGGCATCACCCGGGAGGACACCGACGCCGTTCGGGTTCCGCTCGCAGCAGAACGCCGCCCAGGCCTGGGCCGAGGACCGCTTCGGCACCCAGATCGTGCCCGTCGAGGCCCCCGACGTCGACGAGGAGGGCAAGCCCACCGGCACCACCCACACCGTGAGCCGCGACGAGGGCCTGCGCGAGACCTCCCTCGAGAAGCTGGCCGAGCTCAAGCCGGTGGCCCGCCCCGACGGCGTCCACACCGCCGGCTCGTCGTCGCAGATCTCCGACGGCGCCGCCGCCGTGCTGCTCATGACCGCCGAGCGGGCGGCCGAGCTCGGGCCTCACCCCGAAGGCCCGCATCGTCGACACCTGCCTCGTCGGCGTCGACCCGGTGCTCATGCTCACCGGCCCGATCGACGCCACCCAGCGCCTCCTCGAGCGCACCGGCCTCACGGTCGAGGACATCGACGTGGTCGAGATCAACGAGGCCTTCGCCTCGGTGGTGCTCGCCTGGCAGAAGGAGCTCGGCTTCACCGCCGGAGCAGACGAACCCCAACGGCGGCGCCATCGCCCTCGGCCACCCCCTCGGCGGCACCGGCGCCGTCCTCATGACCAAGGCGCTGCACGAGCTCGAGCGCACCGGCGGCCGCTACGGCCTCGTCTCGATGTGCTGCGGCGGCGGCATCGGCACCGGCACCATCATCGAGCGCCTCTAGAGCGCCAGCCTGCGCGCGGCGCCGCTGCCGGCCGCCGCGGCTCACAGGAGCGGAGGTGCACCGTGCGATCGCACCTCTCGTGCTCGCTCGTCCTCGTCGGCGCGTGCGCTGCTGCGCCGGGCGCGCGACCCGCGCACCGCCGCGCCCGGCCGGGGTCGGGGTGGTCACGCATCCGGTCGACGGCGACACCATCGACGTGCGACCTCGGCGGGGTCGAGCGAGCGGGTGCGCCTCATCGGCATCGACACCCCGGAGTCGGTCGCCCGCGACCGGCCCGTCGAGTGCTTCGGCCCCGAGGCCAAGGCCCGCCTGGCCGAGCTGCTTCCCGCCGGCACCGAGGTGCGCCTCGAGCGCGACGTCGAGGCGCGCGACCGCTTCGGCCGCCTCCTCGCCTACGTGTTCCGGGCCGCCGACGACCTCCTCGTCAACCTGCGTGCTGGTGCAGGAGGGCTACGCCGAGGCCCGCGCCTTCGAGCCCAACGTCGCCCGCCAGGCCGAGCTCGACCGGGCCGAGGACGGCGGCCCGGCCGCGACGACCGGGGGCTGTGGCCGGCGTGCGGGGGCACGAACGTCCCCGATCGGCACCGCCGCCCGGCTGACCAGGCAGCCGGTAGCGTCGGCGCCGTGACGACCCCGCGCCGCCCACCTCGCCGAGCGCCTCGGGTACGGCCCCGACGACCGCCTGCTCATCATCAACTGCGACGACCTCGGGCTCGTGCCACGCGGCCAACCTCGGCGCCTAC
Organism: uncultured Microthrixaceae bacterium; assembly: GCA_963846555.1. Lineage (GTDB taxonomy): Bacteria > Actinomycetota > Acidimicrobiia > Acidimicrobiales > VFJN01 > VFJN01. The sequence continues at coordinate 1,171,500 of CAWJWI010000004.1, read as the reverse complement.
GAGGCCCTGCGCGACGGCGTGGCCACCAGCGCCACGCTGATGGTCCCCTGCCCGTGGGCCCGCGACGCGGCGTCCCGCTACCGGGGCGAGGACGTCGGCGTGCACCTCACCCTCAACGCCGAGTACGACCGCTACCGCTGGGGCCCGATCACCCACGGCCCCTCGCTGCTCGACGGCGACGGCGGCTTCCCCCGCACGGTCGAGCGACGTCTGGGACCACGCCGACCTCGACGAGGTGCGCCGCGAGCTGCCGGGCCCAGGTCGAGCGGGCCATCCTCTGGGGCTTCGACGTCAGCCACCTCGACAGCCACATGGGCACGCTGCAGCTCCGGCCCGAGTTCTTCGACGTGTACCTCGACCTGGCCGTCGAGTTCGGCCTGCCGCTGCGCCTGTCGGGGGCGTCCAGCGAGCGGTCCATCGGCTTCCCGTTCCGACGGCTGGCCAGCGAGGAGGGCGTGGTCTTCCCCGACCACTTCGTCCTCGTGCGGGGCGTCGGGCTCGCGGCGCACGATCGAGAAGGTCATCGGCGACCTCCGCCCGGGCGTCACCGAGGTCTACGTCCACCCCGCGGTCGACACCCCCGAGCTGCGGGCCCTCGCCGACGACTGGGCGGCCCGGGTCGACGACCACGACCTCGTGACGACCGACCGCGTCGCTGCGCATCCATGCTCGACCGGGCCGGGGTGACGCGCATCGGCTACCGACCGCTCCGCGACCTCCAGCGCGCCGGCTGATGCGACGGGCTCCTGGCACTCCTGGGCGGCGCCGCTCTCGCTCCTGGTGGCCGCGGCGGGCTGCGTCGACCCGAAACCCAGCTCGCCCACGCCGCAGGACCTGCGCGACATCGACCTCTCGCCCGACCACACGATCACCGTCGACGAGGACGGCTTCTCACCCGGCGACCTCGAGGTGCGGTCCGGCGACGTCGCTGCTGCTCGTGAACGACGGCACCGAGCTGCACTCCTTCACGGCGGAGGAGCGCTTCGACACCGGGCGCATGGAGCCCGGCGACGAGACCACCCTCGTGCTCGACGACGCCAGGTGAGATCCCCTACGTAGATCTCGAGGACGACGACCACGAGGGCACGCTCACCGTCGTGCCCGCCGCCGGAGACGGCTGATCAGGCCTCGGTCTGAGCGGCCAGGGCCGCGCACCGCGGCGCGGTGCTCCGAGCTCTGGGTGGCCGGCAGCACGGCCATGAAGCGGCCCATCGGGCCGACCACCTTGATCCGGCCCTGCATGAAGCCGGCGTGGAGGTCGAGCTCGCCCCGGGCCATGAGCACGGCATCAGCGTGGGTGATGGTGAGGGTCAGGTCCGTCGTCCGGATCCGGGCCGAGGGCCACTGCGGTCAGCCGGCCGTCCTCGAAGGTCTCGACGTAGGTGACTGGCCGTCGGGCCCCCGGTCACCACGTGCTGCAGGCGAGCCGACGCGCCCGAGCGCTCGGGCAGGTCAGCCGCCAGCTTCAGCTCGCAGGTCCAGCCACTCCTGGCTGAGGGGGGCCACCATCAGGAGACGGAGGCCTCGCTGCGGAGCCCCGCGAACAGATCGTCCTCAGGCGTGGGCGCATCGACGAGGCACATGGCCCGGATGTAGTCGTCGTACGGGTGGATGGCCGACGCCACCTCACGGGGCAGGCCGAACCAGAACGGGGATTCCGGGTCGATCTGGGTGGCGTGGGCGAGCAGCGCCTCGAAGCGGACCTCCGCGTAGCCCTCGATGTCGATCATCGTCGTGATGCGGTGGTCCTGCCACGGTCGGTCGAACCACTCGGGGCTGTACGGCGACTCGAGGTCGAGCTCGAGGTACTTCTGGTGCGTCAGCTCCACCCGCTTCTTCGACCAGACCGAGTAGTACACCTTCGAGACCTGCCACGGCTCGCCCGACTCGGTGATCCAGTCCGGATCGGCTGCCTTGTCGATGGCCGGTTGGGTGATGTCGTGACACGCGCAGGTGGTCGGGGTGGGGGTAGCCCTGCTGCTCGTCCGGTAGGTGAGCACGACCTGCGGGCGCGTCGCGCGCAGGATGGTCGCCAGCCGCCCGACAGCTTCGTCGAAGGGGGCGTTGGCGAAGGCCTCGGGGTTCTTGTTGGCCTCGCTGTCGGGCATCCCCGAGTCGCGGTAGCCGAGCATGTGGACCTCGTCGTACCCGATGATCTCGGCCGCTCGGTCCAGCTCGGCCTTGCGCACGGCGCCGATGTCGGCCTTCACCTCGTCGCGGTCCATCGCCGGGTTGAGGATGTCGCCCTCCTCGCCGCCGGTGCAGCACACCAGGACGGTGCGGATCCCCTCGGCGTGGTACTTGGCGACTGTGCCGGCCCCCTTCGACGACTCGTCGTCAGGGTGGGCGTGCACGGACAGGATGCAGAGGGGGGCGGCGACCATCCTCGTCACGATACCGAGGACGGTCAGAAGTCGATCGGGGTGCGGTCGCGCGGGCAGGCGTCCGCCCCGGGCGTACCAGAGGCCCACCAGCACCCCCGCGGCGATCCCGGTCACCACGCCGAACGGCACCGCGATCTTGAACAGCCCGGTGCGGACGAGGTCGCGGTTGAGCCCTGAGCCCGGCTCGGTGCTGGCCACGATGAACAGCGGGATGGCCACGATCGAGAACGCGATGGCGATCCCGGCCACGGCCATCCCCAACCCGATCCCGACGCCGAGCAGCACCGAGCGAGAGCGGGACGGCGGCGAGCCGACGACGCCAGGCGGTGCGAGATCGGGGCCGGCGCGAGCGGGCTCCGACGAGGTTGGTTCGACATCGGGTCGAGGCTACTTGTGGGTACGCTCCCGCCCCGTGCGCCGCTCCCTTCGCCCAGCTGCCGCCCTTGTCATCCTCGTCTCGGCGCTGGGCGGGTGCGGGGACGACGAGCGCGGAGGTGGGGGGCGACCGAGCCGACCAGGTGCGCCGCGCCGCGGCCGAAGCCGGCCTCGCCGACGAGGTGGGCGACGTGCTCGCCCTCGCCGCATCCGGAGCCACCGCCACGTTCCAGGTGACCTACGGAGGGAGCGACGGGGCGGAGATCATGGTCTCGCAGGAACCGCCCAACCGTCGGGTCGACGCCCTGAAGGCCGGGCTCATCGTGCAGAGCCAGATCGTCCGCGACGACGTCGGCTACGCGTGCGAGGTGCCCGAGACAGGCCAGGCGGGCGACCCCCTCGACTGCACCCGGACGAGGGGCGCGATCCCGGCCCACGGCACGTTCACCGAGGACGCGCTCGACGGCCTTCACCGATGATCTGGCCCGCTCCCGCGAGGGGATCGACCTCACCGTCGAGACGCGAACGATCGCCGATGCGGAGGCCACGTGCCTCATCGCCGAGCCCGTGGCCGGCACGCCCCTCGACGGGCAGGAGCCCAGCGTCGACACGATCTGCCTGTCGCCGGAGGGGGCACAGCTGCTCCTCGACACGGGTGGCGAGCGGGTGGTGGCCACCGCCTACTCCCGGACGTGCCGGCCGGAACCTTCGACGTATGACGCCTCGGCGCCCCGAAGGGCAAAGGGTCCCTAGCCTGCGGTCATGGACGAACCGGAGCAGTGGCGATGGATCTGGCTGGGCGCCGCAGTCCTGTTCGGCCTGGGCGAGATGGCGACGCCGGGCGCGTTCTTCCTCGCCCCGTTCGCCATCGGAGCCGTGGTGGCATCGATCCTGGCCTTGGCCGACGTACCTCTTGCCGGTGAGTGGGCCGCCTTCGTCGGCATATCTGTCGCCTCCTTCGCCGCCCTGCGTCCCCTGGCCCGCCGCCTCGACCGCCACGGCGGCTCCGACGGCGTCGGGCTCGCGCCGCCTGATCGGCCGCAACGGCGTCGTCCTCGACGGGCATCCTTCCGACGGAGCCAGGCCTGGTCCGCGTCGACCAGGAGGAGTGGCGGGCCGAGGCCATCGACCGCTCCGCCATCGCCGAGGGCACCTTCGTCAACATCGTCGACGTCGAGGGCACCCGTGTGCTCGTCGCCCCCACCAAGGAGAACATCTCATGACCCCGCTCGTCATCCTGCTGGCGGTCATCGCCTTCTTCCTCTTCGTCTACGTCGCCTCTGGCGTGCGCATCGTGCGCCCGTACCAGCGGGGCGTCATCGAGCAGCTCGGCAAGTACAAGGAGACCGTCGACCCCGGCCTGCAGCTCATCATCCCCTTCATCCAGACCGTGCGGCTCGTCGACATGCGCGAGCAGGTGATCGACGTGCCGCCGCAAGAGGTCATCACCAAGGACAACGTGGTGGTGTCCGTCGACGCCGTCATCTACTACGAGCCGACCGACCCGCAACGGCTCATCTACAACGTCGGCAACTTCATCCTGGCCATCACGAAGCTGGCCCAGACGAACCTGCGAAACGTGGTGGGCGACATGCAGCTCGACGAGGCCCTGACGAGCCGGGACTCCATCAACCTGAACCTGCGCCAGATCCTCGACGAGGCCACCGACAAGTGGGGCGTGCGCGTGGTGCGCGTGGAGATCCAGCGCATCGATCCGCCGCCCGACGTCATGTCCGCGATGCACGAGCAGATGAAGGCCGAGCGGACCCGCCGGGCCGTCGTCACCGAGGCCGAGGGGCGGCGCACGGCCGCGGTCACCACGGCCGAGGGCGAGAAGACAGCCGCCATCCTCCAGGCCGAGGGCATCAAGCAGCGCCAGATCCTCGAGGCCGAGGGCGAGGCCGACGCCATCCGCGCCGTCGCCGACGCCGAGCGCTTCCGCCAGCTCACGGTCGCCGAGGGTGAGGCAGAGGCGATCCGCTCCGTGTACGCAGCCATCCACGACGGCAACCCCGACGACGGGCTCATCGCCATCAAGTACCTCGAGGCCCTCCAGGTCATGGCCAACGGCACGGCCACCAAGATCATCCTGCCCGGTCGAGCTGTCGGGCATCGCAGGAGCCATCGCTGGCATCACCGAGACGCTGAACGTGGCCGGCAGCGGCGACGCGTCCAAGTAGCCGACGTTGGCATCCCGCTGGTTCCGCTGGGGTGTCCTCGCGGCCGGGGTCGGCGGCGGCGGGCTGTGGTTCCGGTCCACGGTGCTGCCGGCCCGTCCCAAGGACGCCGGCTTTCCCATCCCCCACCGGATCCCTGACCCGTCCCGCCGCCCGTCACCGGACGGCACCGGGGTGCGCATCGTCGTGAACCCGTCCTCGGGGCCGGCGTGGACCTCGTCGCCCTCCGACGCTCTTCGTGAGGGCCTGCCGGGAGCAGACATCCACGACCTCGACCCCGACGAGCAGCTCGAGGACCTGTTGTGCCACGACGACCTCATCGCGATCGGCGCAGCCGGTGGTGACGGCACCCTCAGCGCCGTGTCCGCGATCGCCGCCGACCGTGACATCCCGTTCGTGGCCGTGCCGGCCGGGACCCTGAACCACCTGGCTCGCGATCTCGGGCTCGACTCGGTGGACGACACGATCGCCGCGGTGAAGGCGGGCACGTTCGCGCGGATGGACCTGGCTGTGGCCGGCGATCGGTGCTTCGTCAACACGCTCAGCTTCGGCGGGTACACCCAGGTGGTCGATGCCCGTGAGCGCCTCGAGGCGCGGCTCGGCAAGTGGCCGGCTCTGCTCGTCGCCCTGCTGCGCGAGCTCCCCGGGATGGAGCCGCTCCGCGTCGAGCTCGACGGCACCGAGAGGCGGGTGTGGCTGGCCTGGATCGGCAACGGTCACTACTCCCCTGCCGGCTTCGCGCCGGCGTGGCGCGAGGAGCTCGACGACGGGCTGCTCGACATACGGATCGTGAACGGCGCCCGCCGCTTCTCTCGCGCCCGCTTCGTGGTCGACGTGCTCACCGGCCGCCTCGCCTCCTGCCCCGTGTACGAGCAGCGCACTGCGTCCTCGCTCGCCATCCGCAGCCTCGAGGGGCCCCTGCGATTGGCCGCCGACGGGGAGACCTTCGACGGCCCGGCCGAGATCACCTTGACCAAGCGCCGCCGGGCCCTCCTCGTCGCCGTGCCCCCGGCCGAGGAGACCACGGACAGCGGTGCAGATGGCTCGGCCAGCGCACCGGCGAGGAGCTCCTAGGTCCGTGGACCACCTGCTGCCCGAAGGCGTCGCGGCCCGCCTCGGGCCGCTGGCCCGCTACGAGCTGCGGGCCCTCCTCTTCGGGCTCGCCGTCGTCCTCGTCGGCATCCCGTTCGGGCTGCTGCTCCACCAGGTGACCACCGACGGGCCGCTCACCTCGTTCGACCAGGACTGGGCCCAGTGGCTGAACGACCGGCTGGCGAGCCAGGACGGCGCCATCGCCGTGCTGCGTGCCATCTCCTTCACCGGCAAGCCGATCTTCCTGCTCTTCGCGGTGGGCCTGCCCGTGCTGTGGGCTCTGCACCGCGGGGCCCGCCGCATCGCGGCGTTCCTCGCGGTCACCAGCATCGGGGGCGGTCTGGTCGACACGGCGGTCAAGGTCGCGGTGGGGCGACCTCGGCCCGAGGTCGACGAGCCGATCGCCGTTGCGTTCGGCAAGAGCTTCCCGTCGGGCCACTCGATGTCCGCCATGGTCTGCTACGGCGCGCTCCTTCTCGTCTTCCTGCCTCTCCTCGCCGGCAGGTGGCGGACGCTGGCCTTCACAGCCACCGCTCTGCTCATCGCCCTGATCGGGTTCTCACGTCTCACCCTCGGCGTGCACTTCGTGTCGGACGTGCTCGGCGGGTACGTGCTGGGTGCCGCCTGGCTGAGCGCTTCTGTGGCGGCGTTCGAGATCTGGCGCGAGGAGCGCCACCTGCCCAGGACTGAGCCGCTGGTCGAGGGCATCGAGCCCGAGGAGGCCGACGATCTGGTCGAGAGGGACTCGAGCGGCTGAGGACCGTGATCCTCGTCAGGTGCGGACGGGATCGAGGGGGGCGAGCTCGTGCTCGCCGGTGTCATCGTCCTCGGTGAGGTGCCAGCCACAGCGCTTGGCCAGCATCGGGTGGCCTTCGGCCGGGCCCGAAGCGATGAGCTCGTCGCCGGGCTGCAGGCGCACGTGACCACGCGGCCGGTACAGGTAGCGCCCGCCGCGCTGCACGGCGAGGAGGTGGAACCCGGGCTCGATGTCGAGCTGCAGGTCGGCCAGGCTCTCGCCGTCGGCCTCGGACCCTGCCGCCACCGGAACCCGCACGACGACCTCGTCGGAGTCACCCAGGGCGATGGACAGGATCGGGTGGAGCTCCTCCTTCTCCTCGATGAGCCACACCATCTGCTGGGCCGCGTCGCCCAGGTCTTCGGCGGCCTGCGAGAGGTGGAGCAGCCCGCGGAGGGGGGCCGGGTCGATGCGGTCGTTGCTGGCCCGGAGCACCCACAGCTCGAGGCGGTCCTTCATCTCGTCGAGCCGGTCCTCGAGCTGGCGCACCTCGGCGGCCAGGCCCTGATCGCGCAGGACGAGGGCGGAGTAGGCCAAGCCCACGGCGGCCTCGGACAGGTTCTTCATCTCGACGAGCACGTCGACGGCCCGGTCGAGGTCGGAGAGCGAGCCGTCCTCAGGCGGCACCGGCGGCTCCCAGTACGGAGCGGCCGCCAGCTCCCGGAGCCGGGGGATGCCGGCCGGCGAGCCCCGCAGGAAGATGACGTCGCCAGGCAGGCAGATGGCGTCGCCGTCGACGTCGGTGATCCAGTCGTGCTCGCGCCGGATGGCCACGACGCGCATGCCGGTCTGCACGGGCAGCTCCAGCGCGGCGAGGGGTCGACGGGCCAGGTGGCTGCCGTCTCGGATGCGGACCCGGTGGGAGACCTCCTCCGCGTTGGAGAGGTCGGCCACGAGCTCGCGCGGGATGCCGAGACGGTGGGTGACGATGCGGGCGATGTCGACGGCCGAGTTGCCGATTCGCTCGATGGAGCTGATGACCTGCAGGACCGACGCCATGGCGTCGGCCTCCTTCGGGTGGCGGGCGGCCAGCACGGACACGGCCCGCATCTCGTGCACGAGGTCGGACATGCGGTCCTCGAGCTCGTCCACCTCCTCGGCCATGTCGGGATCACCGAAGTAGAGGGCGGCGTACGCGAGGTCGACCATGAGCTCCGAGAGATCCTTGGACTCGGCGAGCATGGCCCGGAGGTTGCGGGGTCTGGCGTCCATCGTGGTGGAGGAAGGATAGGCGTCCGGCGCCCGGACGTGGCACTGGCCGCCCGTCGGCGTGGTCCACACTGTCGCGGTGCGTCGCCCTCCGATCACCTCCGCCGTCCCGCTGGTCGTCGTGCTCGTGCTGGCCGCCTGCTCGTCGACCGACGGGCGCACCTTGCCGCCGCCCGACCCGGACCGCACCACCACCTCGGTCAGCGCCCCAGTGGTGGGCTCGCCCTCCGACGACGGCGCGGTGATCGACTCGTTCGCCCTGGGAAGTGCCGCCTTCGCCGACGGGGACGCCATCCCCACCCGCCACACCTGCGCCGGCGAGGGCCTCTCCCCCGCCCTCGACTGGGCCCTGGCCCCACCTGCAGCCGAGCTGGCGCTCGTGGTGCGCGACCAGGACGCCGAAGGCTTCGTGCACTGGGTCCTCACCGGCATCGACCCACTCGTCCAGGGCATCGGCGAGGACGGCGTGCCCGAGGGGAGCGTCGAAGCCGGCAACGACGCCGGCGGCATCGGGTGGACCCCGCCCTGCCCGCCGAGCGGCACCCACACCTATGTGTTCACCCTCCACGCCCTGCCCGAGCCACTCGCTCTCACTCCAGGCCTGCCGGCCCGGGAGGCAGCCGGGCTCGTAGAGGGCGCGTCCTCGGCCCAGACAGCGCTGACAGGCACGGTCACCGCTGGCTGAGCGGCCGTCCGCCGCCGTCTGTGTGCCCAAGTCGGCGCACAGCGCCAGCTTCGGCACACGGAACCGGCTGAGGCGCGGCTCGCGCTGCCCTGCGGCCCAGCGGCTTACCGGGTTCGAGCTCGACGGTTGCCACAAGCCCCTCCCGTCGGACCCCTGCAAGGAGGAGGTCCGGATGGTGCTCAGGCTCTGACCCGGGCGCCGGACGGAGCGAGGTGGAGGTCGAGCACGGTGTGACCCCGGTGTCGAGCCACCTCGGCGAGGCGCTGGCGGGCTGTGGCATCCGCGCACAGGATGCTGATCGAACCACCGGACCCGCCCGCGCCGTTCACCTTCCAGCCCAGGGCGCCGCCGGCACGGGCGGCATCGATGAGCTCGTCGGCGGCGGCAGCCACCAGCTCCGGGTGGAGCGCCCGCTGCGCATCGGTGGCGCCCCTGAGCGCCCGGCCGTAGCGCTCGACGTGACCGGCCACGAGCGCGGCGCCGGCTTCGGTGGCCAGGCCGCGCAGCACCTCGAGGCGGGGCGACGACGGGCCCTCGTCGGCCAGCTCGGCGATCACCCCCTCGTGCACGGCCGAGGAGTCGTGCTCCCCGCCGTAGGCGACGTGCAGGAGCTGCTCGTCGAGGGCGGCGGCCAGCGCCGCGCCGAGGGCGATGGGCCGAACGTCAGCTCGTGGGTACGGATCGATCTCGATGAGGTTGGCGCCGCCGTGCGCCGCTGCGATCTGGTCCTGCACGCCGGACTGGCGGCCCAGCCGCTCGGCCTCGACCCGGTGGGCAGCCGCAACCAGCTCACCGGCCGGGCGGATCGCGCCCCGCAGCGCGTCGAGGGCGGCGATCACGCCCACGCAGACGGCGGCCGACGTTCCGAGGGCGCTGCCCGGGGGCACGGCGGAGCTGATGCGCAGCGTCACGTCCGCGTCGGCTTGGGCACCGGCCTCGCGGACGGCCTCGGCCAGGAGGCGGTGCTCGGGCGGCTCGGATCCGACTGCGCAGGCGAGGTCGTAGGCCGGCAGGTCGAGCGTGACCACGCCCCTGCCAGGGGCGGTGGTGGCCGTGACCGTGATCCCGGGCTCCAAGGCCAAGCTGCAGACCCGGCCCCGGCGGGCGAACCAGGTGTCGGTCCACCCGCCGACGTCGCAGGCTCGCACCGGCACGTCGACCGTGACGGATGTGTCCAAAGGGCTCAGCCCGGAGGCAGGAGCACGGCCAGCTGGCGGCTCTCGGCCAGGAGCGTGCCGTCCTCGGACCACACCTCGCCGTTCTCCTCGAGGTAGCCCTCGCTGGCCTCGAGGGTCCTGAAGCGCATCAGGCACCAGCCCGGCTTCCGAGGCGGGACGTTGCGGAAGTGCATCGTCAGCTCGACGGTGGGCACCCCGACCGGCAGGGTCAGCTTGGAGAACACGGCCGGCGGCCAGGAGTCGGGCAGGGCGGCCAGCAGCACCTCGTCGACAGGGTCGTGCTCGCTCGTGCGGATCCACCCGCCTGTGAGGGCCTCCTCGCCGTGCTCGAAGGGCAGCGTGCCCAGCGCCGGGCGCAGCTCGAAGCGATGCCGGAACGGGATGTCCGGACCCACCACCTCGCCCTCGGACCGCGGTGCGATGGCGTCGGGCCGGGCCACTGCCGGCGGGTGGTGATCGTGGAGCTCGGGGCCCGGCCGGTCGACGCCGAGGGCAACGAGGGCGAGCACGCAATCACGTCCGCCCTGCTGCAGCCGAGCCGACACCGTCGACAGGCCTCGGCCGGCCCGCTCCACCACGACCTCCACCTCGCACGGGCCCTCGGCCGGTGGGCGCAGGTAGTGGAGCGTCATCGACCGCGGCCGTCTCTCCTCGCTGCCCGCCTCGGCCAGCACGGCTCGCATCACGATGGCGGCGAGGTAGCCGCCGTTCGGGCCCCGCTCGATCCACCAGCCGCGATCGATGGTGGCCGAGTAGCGGCCCGCTCCTGCGGGCGTGACGGCGGTGTCGTTGGCGAAGCGGGTCACGGCGGCAACCTACCGCCGCCCCACGAGACGCCGGCCAGGGCTAGCGTCCTCGGCGTGGGCGCGGACATGGCGGAGGCGGGCTAGGTGCACCCCAGCGAGCGCGTCCGGATCGTGACGGAGACGGCGCGGGCCGTGCTCGACGAGCGCATCGACGCCGAGGTGGGCGCCAAGACGCTGGCCATGCAGCAGGTGCAGATCGGCGACCGGCTGCGCAGCGACCGCATCGACGTCACCCAGGCCGAGGCCGACGAGGTGGCCCTGACGCTGCGGCGCCTGGCCGAGCAGGTGTCAGACCAGGCCCTCACAGGCGAGGACGCAGGGCCCCGGACCGAGGTGGCCCGCATCCTCGGCGAGCTGGCTCAGTCCCTGCGCTAGGGGCGATCCTCGGACTCGACTCCGGCGTCGAGCTCGTCCACCTCGAGGACATCGGAGTCCTCGGCCAAGTCCACCTCGTCCACGTCGATGACCCCACCGTCGGTGGCTGCCGCGTCGGACGCCGCGATGGCCTCGGCCTTGCGGACCTGGAACATGGCGACGGCGACGGCCAGCACGACCGGGAGGAAGAGCAGCAGCAGCCCCTGGGTGAGCACGGCTCCGAAGAGCGTGGCGTAGAGGGTGCGGTTGACGACCTTGCTCGACGCCCGCTTGCGGACGGACTGGAAGGCGAGGCCAGCACCCAGGACAGGAAGGGCGATGGCGAGCGAGAAGGGCCACAGCGCCTTCACGACGGTGTCCCGGCCGCGTCCTGGAGCCCACTCGTCGATGGACGCCGCCACCTCGGCTGCGTCAGCGCCGGGCTGCTCGGCCGCGGCTCGGGCTGCGGTCAGCGACCAGTCGGCAGCCAGCTGCTCACTGGTGTAGAGGTCGCCCTTCGCGTCGACGGGGTAGCGGAGCGCGAAGGTGCACAGCAGAACCGCGGCGACGGCCGCGAAGAGGCCCGAGAGAGCGGCCCGGAAGCCGGGGGGCTGCAGGGCGCGGCCCTGGGCCACCGCGCTGCGCACGCCACTCGGACGGGTGGTGCCCCCACCCCGAAGGCGAGAGAGGAGCGACCCGCCTCCCGAGGCCGTGCTGCCGCCGGTGGAGCGCGGCGTCGGTGCCGCGTTCGCGTTGGCCGCACGCGCCTCACGCGCCACGCGCTGGTTGCGGTTCTGGGCCGCCCGCTTCTGCTTGGACGGTTGCTTGGGAGACATGGGGGCCCACGTTACGGCTGCCCCTGGCCACACTTGAAGTCGGGGGCGGACCGGCCCGCCGCAGCTGACGGCCCGGCACCGGCCCTGCGGCGGAGTCGAGGCCGGCGTCGGGTCGAACGTCAGCGGAAGTCGCGGCTGGTCATGGGAGCATCGAGCGGCAGGGCCTCGAGCCGGTCGGCGATGACGTTGGTGACCCCCTCCGAGCGCTCGAGCCGGCCCCGCACGAGCATGGCCGGGGCGGTGCGGGCCACCTTGCGGTGGGCGGCCCAGCAGCCCTTCGACACGATCACGTTGACGAGGCCGGTCTCGTCCTCCAGGTTCACGAACGAGCGTGCCCCCGGCGGTGGCCGGGCGCTGGCGATGGGTGACGACGCCGGCGACGAGCACCCGGGTGCCGGGCTCCACGGCGGCCAGGCCGGTGGCGGTCACCACGCCCAGCTGGGTCGAGGTGTGTCGCGCACGAAGCGGGTGGGATGACCCTCGGGGCTGACCCCGGTGGCCCACAGGTCGGCCCGGGCCGACTCGCTCCCCGTCATGGCCGGCAGCGGAGGAGCGTCGACGCCGGTGACGATGCCGGGCAGCCGCTGGGCGCCGTTGCGGCCTCCGGCGACCTGGGCGACGGCCCCCGCTGTCCAGATGGCCTCCCGCCGCGGCGTGCCGAAGCAGTCGAAGGCCCCGGCCGTGGCCAGCGCCTCGAGCTGCGGGAGCGACAGCGACATCCGCCGGGCCAGGTCCTCGGCGTCGGCGTAGGGCCGGCCCGCGGCGATCTGCTCGGCCAGGTCGGCCCCGATCCCCCGCACCGACCCGAGGCCCAGCCGCACGGCGGGCCCCGGTCGTCCCCACGCCTCGGGTGCCGCGCCCCGTCCGGCCCGGCCGCCACACCTCCTCCGAGCCTTCGAGCGTGGCGGTGGCGGCGCTGGCGTTGAGGTCGGGGGTGCGGACCTCGACGCCGTGGCGACGGGCGTCCTGCACGAGGGTGTGCGGGCGAGTAGAAGCCCATGGGCTGGGCGTTGAGCAGGGCGGCGCAGAAGGCGGCCGGGTACCAGCGCTTCAGCCACGACGACGCGTAGACGAGGTAGGCGAAGCGACACCGAGTGGCTCTCGGGGAAGCCGTAGCTGGCGAAGGCGGCCAGCTTCTCCCAGATGATCTCGATGACGTCGGCGGGACGTCCCGCGCTCGGTGGCCCCGTCGGCGAAGCGCTGGTGGAGCCGCTCCATGCGCTCCCGGCTGCGCTTCGAGCCCATGGCCTGGCGCAGCATGTCGGCCTCGCCCGGCGCTGAAGCCGCCGACGTCGATGGCCATCTGCATGAGCTGCTCCTGGAACAGCGGCACGCCGAGCGTCTTCTTCAGGCTCCGCTCGAGCAGGGGGTGGAGGTAGGTGACCGTCCTCCTGGCCGTTGCGGCGCCGGATGTACGGGTGCACCGACCCGCCCTGGATGGGGCCGGGGCGGATGAGCGCCACCTCGACGACGAGGTCGTAGAACGTCGCCGGGGCGCAGCCGGGGCAGCGTGGCCATCTGGGCCCGGGACTCGACCTGGAACACGCCGACCGAGTCGGCCCGGCAGAGCATGTCGTAGACCTCGTCGTCCTGCGGGATGGTGGCCAGGTCGACGTCGTCGCCGTGGACCTCGCGCACCAGGTCGATGCACCCGTGCAGCACCTCGAGCATGCCCGAGGCCGAGCAGGTCGAACTTCACGAGGCCGATGGCCGCGCAGTCGTCCTTGTCCCACTGGAGCACGGTGCGGATGGGATCGGTGCCGTGCATCGAGCGGGCCTTGCTCGTGGCGCCGGTCATGCGGGCCCACTCCACCGGGCACACCTCCACGATGGGGCGGTCGCAGATCACCATGCCGCCGGAGTGGATGCCGAGGTGGCGGGGGGCGTGCTCGAGCTCGGCGGCCAGCTCGAGCACGTCGGCCGGGATGTCACCTGTCCCGCTCCTGCTGCTCGGCGGTGACGGCCACGCCGCCCCAGGCGTCGGCCTGCTTCGACCAGGCGTCCTGCTGGCCGGGGGCGTAGCCGAGCGCCTTGGCCATGTCGCGGATCGACGACTTGGCCCGGTAGGTGATGACGTTGGCCACCTGGGCGGCGTGGCGGCGGCCGTGCTTCGCGTAGACGTACTGGATGGCCTCCTCCCGGCGCCCCGACTCGATGTCGATGTCGATGTCCGGCGGGCCGTCGCGCTCGGGTGAGAGGAAGCGCTCGAAGAGCAGGCCGAGGCCGACCGCGTCGGCGTTGGTGATGCCGAGGGCGTAGCAGACGGCGCTGTTGGCGGCGCTCCCCCGACCCTGGCAGTAGATGTTGGAGCGCCGGCAGAAGTCGACGATGTCCCACACGACGAGGAAGTAGCCGGGGAAGCCCGAGCTGCTCGATGAGGGCCAGCTCGTGCTCGATCTGCCGGTAGGCGCCCGGCACCCGCTCGGTGCCCCACTCGCCGTAGCGCTGCCGGGCGCCTTCGGCGGTGAGGCGGCGCAGGTAGGCCATCTCGGTGAGGCCGTCGGGGCACGTGGAACGGCGGCAGCTTCGGGGCGCCACGAGCTGCAGGTCGAAGGCGCAGGCCCGGCCCAGCTCGGCCGCCCGCTCGACCGCGCCGGGCCAGCGGGCGAAGCGGCGGGCCTGCTCGTCGCCCGAGCGCAGGTGGGCGCCGGCGCAGGCCGGCAGCCAGCCGTCGAGCTCGTCGAGGCTGCGCCGGGCCCGGACGGCGGCCATGGCGGTGGCCAGCCGACGCCGGGACGGGGTGGCGTAGTGGGCGTTGGTGGTGGCGACGACGTCGACGCCGGCCCGCATCGCGACCGAGCGCCAGGGCGTCGTTGCGGGCCGAGTCGAGCGGGTCGCCGTGGTCGCACAGCTCGACGGCCACGTTGTGGCGCCCGAACGTGGCGACGAGGAGCGTCGAGCTCCCGGGCCGCGGCGGCCGGGCCGTGCTCGCTCCAGGGCCGCGGGCACTGTGCCCTTGCGGCAGCCGGTGAGCACCAGCCAGTGGTCGCCGTGCGCCGCCTCCCAGCGCGATGCCCTCGTAGATCGGCTTGCCCTTCTCGGCCCCGGCCAGCTGGGCGGCGCTGATCGCCGAGGCCAGGCGGGCGTAGCCCTCGGGGTCGCGGGCCAGCACGAGCAGGTGGGTGCCCTCCGGGTCGGCCATCCCGTTCTGGGGCTTGGTCAGCCCGAGCGACAGCTCCGAGCCGAACACCGTGGGCACCCCCACGGCCCGGGCCGCCTCGGCGAAGCGCACCACGCCGTAGAAGCCGTCGTGGTCGGTGAGGGCCAGCGCCTCGAGCCCGAGCCGGGCCGCCTCCTCGGCCAGCTCCTCGGGCGTGGCTGGCCCCGTCGAGGAAGCTGAACGTGGAGTGGCAGTGCAGCTCGGCGTAGGGGGTGGCGTTCGAGCGGCGCTCCAGCGTCGGCGGGGCCACGTAGGTGGGCCGGACGTGGGACCAGGCCGGGCTGTCGCCGCCGTTGGCGCCCGGGGGCACCGAGCGAGGGCCGGCGGGCGCGGTCCGAGAGCGTCCGCTCCAGCTCCGTCCACGACACATCCGGGTTGTTGAACCCCATCGACCCATGATCGAACACCTGTTCGTGTCCGTCAACCGGGGTCTCCTGCTTCTGTGCGCACTCAGCACCGCCATGCGGTGCTCAGCGCACACAGATCCCGGGTGGGACGGCGGCGGCCAGGGTAGGCATCGGGAATGGCAACCGAGGTGCGCAACGCAGAGGACAAGTCCCGCTACGAGCTCCTGATCGACGGGAAGCTCGCAGGCATCGCCGACTACCGCATCGAGGGCGACCGCATCGTGTTCCCCCACACCGAGATCGACCCCTCCCGCCGAGGGCAGGGTCTGGGCGCGGTGCTCGTGCGAGGAGCGCTCGACGACGTGCGGGGCAGCGGCCGTCAGGTCGTACCGACCTGCTGGTTCGTCCGCGAGTTCATCGATGCCAACGAGAAGTACGCCGACCTCCGCGCCGCCTAGAACGCCGAAGACACGACAGGTCAGGGTCAAGGGCGCGACGACGGCTGAGCGTCGTGGTCGGCGAGCGCCACGCCGGATTCTGGCGTCCGGGGCGGGCGGGCCGCAGCCCGGGGCGTGGTGACGGTCGAGGTTGTGCATGGCGGTGCCCAGGACGGACCGCCATGCCCACCCACCGGCCGCTCACTCCGGGGAGCAGTCGTAGGCCTCCGTGAGCCACTCGAGCAGCTCGTCGTCGACCTCGGCGGGCGTGCGCACGTTGACGACGTGGTACTTGGTGCGGCCGGCGTCGTAGACCTTGCGCGAGATGCGCTGACTGGTGAGCGTGCGCTCGAGAGCGAACGACACGGCCACCCACTTGGTCATCGGGCGCAGCTCGGCGAACGTCCGCGACCGCTTGAGGAAGATGCCCACCGACACGGGCTCGATGTGGATGGGGCCGATGTCGGTCAGCCCGGCCATGACCGCGTCGAAGACGGGCCGCTCGTGCGGCGGACCGGTGGCGAAGTACTCGTCGAGCGACATCGCGGGTGAGCACTCGTGGCCCTGCTTGGTGCGGCCGAACTGGCGCCCGCAGTCGGGGCAGGTCCAGCGGGGCATGTCAGGCCGAGGCTTCCTCGCGCTGGCCGTGCAGGAACCAGGCTGCTGCCACGCCGCCCGCGGCGCCGAAGAGGTGGCCCTGCCAGGACACGCCGGGGCTGGGCAGCAGACCCCACAGCGCACCGCCGTAGACGAGGAAGATGACCGCGCCGCCCGACGATGTAGGTCAGCTTGCGAGCGAAGAACCCGCGGCTGATCAGGTAGGTCAGGTACCCGAACACGAGGACGCTGGCCCCGATGTGGATCGACCGGGACGGCCCCGTCAGCCAGGTGCCCAGGCCGCCGATCAGGGCCACGATCGCGGTCACCTTGAAGAAGCGGGCGGTGCTGCCCCCGGCGATGATCGCGCCCAGCACCAGGAACGGCAGCGTGTTGGCCACCAGGTGTCCGAAGCCGCCGTGGAGGAACGGGGCCAGCACCACCCCGTCGAGTCCGTCGAGCCGCCGGGGCCGGATGCCGAAGCGGTCCAGGCGGCCGTCGAGCGCCACGTCGACGATCTCGCTGCCCCACATCAGGCCGAGCATCACGAGCACGGGCAGGATCGGCGTGAGCAGCTCGGCCGCCCGGGGCCGGTCGAGGTCGTCCGCCGTCACGCGACCATGCTGGCAGGTACCTGGCCGCGGCGCGGCTCTAGGCTGACGCTCGATCCTTGGGGGACGAGATGCCGTACATCGAGGGGCGGGTCGTGCACGACGCCGACGCCCACATCATGGAAGAGCCGACCTGGCTGATCGACCACGCCGACCCCGATGTGCGGGAGCAGCTGAAGCCCAACGTGGACCTCTGCGCTGTCGCCGGAGGAGGAGGTCGACGCCATCGAGCAGCTTCCGGCAGCGCCACGCCGACCCGGAGTTCCGGGCCCGCGACGCCGAGGAGATCATGGCCCGCAAGAACTTCAAGGCCACGGGCGTCACTTCATCGCCGAGGACCGGCCGCTCGCCCTCGACCTGCTCGGGGTGGCCAGCCAGCTCGTGTTCAACACGTTCAACAACGGCAACCTGCTCCGACTCGAGCGGGACGGCGACCTCGACCTGGCCTACGGCGCGGCCCGCGCCCACAACCGCGGGATGGTCGAGTTCTGCTCGGTCGATGCCCGGCTCCTGCCCACCTGCTACGTGCCGCTCGCCGACTTCGACCGGTCGGCCGCCATGGCCGGCGAAGCGCTCGAGATGGGGGCGGCCGCCCTGCTCGTGCCGAGCGGCTGCCCGAACGACCACTCCCCCAGCCACATCGAGCTCGACCCGGTCTGGCGGCAGGCCGAGGAGGCGGGCATCCCGATCGTCCTGCACGTCGGCGGCGGCGGGCAGCTGCTGCACCCGAAGTACTTCGTCAACGGCGGCGCCTACGTCCCCGACTTCCACGGCGGCGACGAGAACTTCCGCTCCGTCGACTACATGGCCATCCCCGGCCCGCCGGCCCAGACGCTGGCCACGATGATCTTCGACGGCGTGCTGGAGCGGCACCCGAACCTGAAGGTCGGCGTGATCGAGCAGGGCGCCATCTGGCTGCCCAGCTGGATGCGGCAGATGGAGTCGGCCTTCGATGCCTTCGTGAAGCACGAGCAGCGCCTCCAGGAGCTGAGCCTCCGGCCCAGCGAGTACGTGCAGCCGTCAGATCAAGGCCACCCCGTACCCGACGGAGGACGTGGGCTGGATCATCGAGCAGGCCGGGCCCGAAGTGGCCCTGTTCTCGACCGACTTCCCCCACGTGGAGGGCGGACGACGGCCCTTCGAGCGCTTCGAGGCCAGCTTGGGCGACGCGTCCGAGGCGGTCCGGTCAGCGTTCTACTGCGACAACTTCGTCGAGCTCATGGGCACGGCGATCGACCGCTTGCCCCTGGCCGCGGCCAGCTGAGCGACCACCGCCGCCGTTGGGACCCACCCCGCTCACCCGCCGCGCCCTGCTGGCCCGCCTCGGCGCCCTCGCCGCCGCCGGTGCGGCCGGCCCGCTGTGGGACCCGGTGCGAGCCGCGGCGATGGGCTCCGCCCAGCTGACCTCGGTCACCGACGCCGCTGGCACCACGCTGGAGCTCTCCATCCGTCGACCCAGCGGAAGCGGCTACCTCCGGCTCGTCGAGGGCGACCCGTATCCGCAGCTCCTGCGCCAGGAGCTGGCCCAGGCCAAGTCGGATCGTGACGGGCGACGGGTGGCTGTCGCCTCGATCGTCCACCTGACCGACGTCCACATGGTCGACGCCCAGAGCCCGGCCCGGGTGGAGTTCACCGACCGGTTGCCCGGCCCCTTCGCCAGCGCCTTCCGGCCCCAGGAGGCCATGTCGGCTCAGGTGGCGGCGGCGATGGTGGACCGGGTCAACGACCTGGCCCGGGGCCCGGTGACCGGCCGAGCCTTCGACGTCGCCGTCTCCACCGGCGACAACATCGACAACCAGCAGCGCAACGAGCTCGAGTGGTTCCTGGCCGTCCTCGACGGAGGGCGGGTCACGCCCAACAGCGGCGACCCTGACCGCTACGAGGGCGTCCAGGACGACACGATCGGTCTCGGCTACTACCACGACTACTGGCATCCCGACCCGCCCCCGCTGCTCAACCCACCTGACAGCTACAAGGCGGCCTACGGCTTCCCTGAGCTGCCCGGCCTGCTCGGCGCGAGCATCAGGGGCTTCGACGCACCCGGCCTGGGCATCCCCTGGTACTCGGCCTACGGCAACCACGACGGGCTCTACCAGGGCAACGCGCCCGGCGAGCTCCCGGGCGGCGTCCTCCCGTTCGATGTGGTGGCCACCGGGCCGCTCAAGATCACCGCAGTGGCGACTGCGCTCGACCCGGCCGACCTGGCCAGCGCCGTGAGCTCGCTGCCCGGCGTCCTGCAGGATCCGACCGTGCTCGCCGACCCCGGGCTGGTGCGCCTCGTCACCCCCGACGCCGAGCGCCGGGCGGCCACAGTCGACCACTGGATCCAGCGTCACCTCGACTCACCTGCCACGCCCGGCCCCGCCGGTCACGGGTACACGCAGGACATGCGGGCCTCCCGCCAGCTCTACTACTCGTTCCCGATCGGCGAGCACGTGCTCGGGGTGTGCCTCGACACGATCAACCACCTCGGGTACGCCGACGGCTCGCTCGGCGAGGGGCAGCTGCGGTGGCTGGAGCAGCAGCTCGTCGCCGTCCACGGCACCTACTTCGACGCGGCGGGCACGAAGGTCGCCACCGGCCATGCGGACCGGATCGTGGTGCTGTTCAGCCACCACAACCTGTTCACCATCGACACCTTGTTGCCCGACCCGTTCGCGCCCACCGAGGCCCGGCACGGGTTCGAGGTCCTCCGAGGTCTGCTCCGGCGCTTCCCCAACGTGGTGGCCTGGGTGAACGGCCACAGCCACGTCAACCGGATCACGCCCGTACCCGATCCGACCGGCCAGAGCGGCGGATTCTGGGAGATCTCCACCGCGGCCCACATCGACTGGCCCGAGCAGGCTCGGCTCGTCGAGATCGTCGACAACTGCGACGGCACCCTGTCGATCTTCGGCACGCTCATCGAGCACGCGGCCCCGGCTGCGGTCGACCTCACCGACCCTGCGGGCGCGACGGTGGCCGAGCTGGCCTCGCTGAGCCGGGAGCTGTCGGCCAACGAGCCGCAGGCCTCGATGGCGGCCCTGGGGGCGCCGACCGATCGCAACGTGGAGCTGCTGATCCGCTCGCCGTTCCCGGTGTGCCCGCCCCCCTCACCGACCGCGCCTGACCCCCGTGGCGGCGGATCAGGACCCGGCGGGGCGCCCGGCCGGCTTCCGGCGACGGGCTCGGGCGCACCCGCGATGACCGCGGCCGCTCTGGCCGCGGCGGCGGGCGGGGCGCTGGCCCTGCGCCGGCGGGTCGAGGGCTCGCGGCCGGAATCTCACTGAACGGCAGTCACACCCCTCCGGCAGAATGCAGGCATGGCCGAGGGGCTGGCGCTCGCATGCGCTCTGGCGTGTCCGGCCGTACCTGCGGCCCTACCGCCGGCACATGACTTCATCGTCATCTCGTCGATCGTCTCGAGCGGCGGGATGGTCGCCGTGCCGCTCATCGTGAAGGTGGTGGTCGACGGCCCGCTCCTCGACGGCGACCGGGGCGAGATCGTGCCCTGGGCGGCGCTGGCCGCCGGAATCGCTCTGGCCGAGGTGTTCCTCGCCTTCGGCCGCCGCTACCTGCTCACGCTCGTGTCGACCGGGCTGGAGACGGCCCTCCGCAACGACCTCTACGCCCAGCTGCAGCGCCTCGACGTCGGGTTCCACGATCGGTGGCAGTCGGGCCAGCTCCTGTCCCGGGCCATGACCGATCTCAGCGTCGTCCGCCGCTTCGTCGGGTTCGGCGCCGTGTTCTTCATCCTGATCCTCGTGCAGGTGGCAGCCATCTTCGCCATCCTCGCCACGCTGCACGTCGGCCTGACGCTGCTCACGTTCGCGGCCGCCATCCCGGTCGTGGTCCTCTGCCACCGGTTCGAGCAGCGCTACATGCGCATCGTCCGCCGCATCCAGGACCAGACCGGCGACCTCACGACCTCGATCGAGGAGGGGGCCAAGGGCATCCGCGTGCTGAAGGCCTTCGGTCGGGGCCGGGAGTCGTTCCTCGGGCTACCAGGCCCAGGCCCAGGAGATCCACGACACCCAGATCGAGCGCATCAAGCTGCACACCCGCTTCGTGTGGGTGCTCGGCGCCGTTCCCCGCCTCACGCTCACAGCCGTGCTCCTGGCTGGGGTGCTGGCCGTGGGTTCGGGCAGCCTCAGCCTCGGAGGCCTCGTCGCCTTCGTGTCCTACGTGCTGATGCTGACGTTCCCGCTCGAGATCCTGGCCTGGATCATGGCCCTGGCCGGTGAGGCCGAGAGCGCGGCCGTGCGCATCTACGAGGTGTTCGACACCGAGCCGCTGATCGCCGACCGCCCCGACGCCATCGCCCTCGGGTCGGTCCGGGGCGAGATCCGCTTCGAGGGCGTCTCCTTCGCCTACGACGGGGAGCGACCGGCTCGCCCTGCTCGACATCGACCTCACCGTCGCCCCGGGCGAGGCGATCGCCGTGGTCGGTGCCACCGGCTCGGGCAAGTCCACGCTCGTGACGCTGCTCACCCGCCTCTACGACCCCACCGAAGGGCGCATCACCCTCGACGGGCACGACCTGCGCGACCTCTCGGTCACCAGCCTGCGCCAGCCACGTCGGGTTCGCCTTCGAGGAGCCGTCGCTGTTCTCGGCCTCGGTGCGGGAGAACCTGCTCATGGGCAAGCCCGACGCCACCGAGGCACGAGGTGCTGGCTGCCCTCGAGGTGGCCCAGGCCGACTTCGCCCTCGATCTGCCGTGGGGCCTCGACACGCGCATCGGCGAGCAGGGCCTCACGCTGTCCGGCGGCCAGCGGCAGCGCCTGGCCCTGGCTCGGGCCGTGATCGGCCGGCCCCGGGTGCTCGTGCTCGACGACCCGCTGTCCGCGGTCGACGTCCACACCGAGGCGGCGGCCCAGGCCGCCCTGCGCCCGATGCTCGAGGGCTGCACCGTGTTCCTCGTCGTGCACCGTCCCTCCACGGTCGCGCTCGCCTCAAGATCTCTCCTGCTCGACGGCGGCCGGCTCGTCGCCGTCGGCACCCACCACGAGCTCATGGAGCAGCGAGCCTCGCTACCGCGCCGTCCTCAGCGAGGACGCCGAGCACGACGTCGAGGAGGTGGTGGCATGACCATCGAGCCCGACGAGGTCCACGACATCGCGCCCGACGCCAAGCTCGACCTCACCGGCGACGAGATGGTCGACGGCTGGCGGGGCGTGAACATCGACGAGAACGAGGAGGTGACCGGCGGCCTGGCCGGACTGCTGCGCAGCCGCAGCCGGGCCCTCCTCGCCGACCTCACGCGCCCGCACCACCGAGCCCTCGCCATCTCGTCGCTGCTCATCGCCATCAGCATCGGCTGCCACCTGGCCATGCCCTGGCTCGTGCAGCGCGGCATCGACGACGGCATCCCGCCGCTCCTCGACGGCGGCAGCGGGGCGCTCCGCCCGCTCGTCACCACCGTGCTGGCCCTGCTCGCCACCACCGTGGTGAGCGCCATCACCTACAACTACTTCCTGCTGCATCCTCGGGCGGGTGGGCCAGGACGTCGTGCTCGACGTGCGGCGAGCGCCTGTACCTGCACTTCCAGCGCCTCAGCACGTCGTTCCACGAGCGCTACACGTCCGGGCGAGTGATCTCCCGACAGACCTCCGACGTCGAGGCCATCGCCGACCTGCTCGGCAACGGGCTCATCAACCTCATCACCTCGGCCCTGCTCATCGGCGGCATCGGCATCGCCCTGCTGTTCATGGACCTGCCTCTGGCCCTCGTCAGCCTCGGCTCCTTCCCGATCCTGTTCGTGATGACGCGGGTGTTCCGCGGCCATGCCGAGCGGGCCTACCGGGCCACGCGAGAGGCGGTGGCGCTCGTCATCGTCCACTTCGTCGAGAGCCTGAGCGGCATCCACGCCGTCCACGCCTTCCGGCGGGAGCCCCGCAACCAGGAGATCTTCGAGCACCTCGACGACCGCTACCGGAGAGCCAACAACTGGTCGGCCTGGCTGGCGTCGATCTACGGACCGGGCGTGCAGCTCGTCGGCCGGCTGACGATCGCCCTCGTGCTGCTGGTCGGCAGCCACCGCGTCCTCGACGGGCACATGACCGTCGGCGTGCTGGCCGCCTTCCTCCTCTACCTGCGGCAGTTCTTCGCGCCGATGGAGGAGCTGAGCCAGTTCTACAACCTCTTCCAGGCTGCGGCCGCGGCGCTGGAGAAGCTGTCCGGTGTCCTGGCCGAGCCGCCGAGCGTGCCCGAGCCGATCGAGCCCACCCCGCTGCCCGAGGCGCGCGGCGAGATCCGGTTCGAGGGCGTCGAGTTCGGCTACCGAGAGCGCACCGTCCTGCACCAGCTCGACCTCGTCATCCCGGCCGGCCAGACGCTCGCCGTGGTCGGTGCCACCGGCGCCGGCAAGACCACCGTCGCCCGGCTGGCCGCCCGCTTCTGGGACCCGACAGACGGCCGGGTGCTGCTCGACGGCATCGACCTGCGCGACATCAGCGAGACCGACCTGCGCCGGGCTGTCATCACCGTCACCCAGGAGAGCTTCCTCTTCTCGGGCTCGGTGGCCGACAACATCCGCCTGGGCCGCCCCGGCGCGCCGCAGGCCGAGATCGAAGCCGCGGCCCGGGCCATCGGCGCCCACGACTTCATCGCCGCCCTGCCCCAGGGCTACGACACCGACGTCCACCAGAAGGGCGCTCGTCTCTCGTCGGGTCAGCGCCAGCTGGTGTCGTTCGCCCGCGCCTTCCTCGCCGACCCTGCGGTGCTCATCCTCGACGAGGCCACGTCGTCGCTCGACGTCCCGTCCGAGCGCCTCGTGCAGCACGCCCTGCGCACGCTGCTGCAGGAGCGCACGGCGGTGATCATCGCCCACCGGCTCACGACGGTGGAGATCGCCGACCGCGTCGATCGTGGTCGACGCCGGCCGCATCGTCGAGGACGGCGCCCCCAGCGCCCTCATCGGCGGCACCGGCCGCTACGCCGCCCTCCACGAAGCCTGGGCCGCCAGCCTCGTCTGACGAGCCCACCGGATCTGTGCGCAACCAGCCCCGCCGAGCGGGGCTGCGTGCGCACAGAAGCAGTCAGTCGTAGGTGGCGTCGATGTGCCAGGTACCTCGTTCGAGGACGACCAGGCGGGCCTGACCGTCGTCGGTCACGAGCTGGAGACGGGCCCGGCGGCGAGCGCCGGCGCTGTCCCACCATCGCTCGTCGAGCGGCCAGGGGCCGGCCCAGGCCGCCACCTCGCGCCACGGACCGCCGGCCACCGACAGCCGGGCCGGGTGGCGCCGA
Organism: uncultured Microthrixaceae bacterium; assembly: GCA_963846555.1. Classification (GTDB taxonomy): domain Bacteria; phylum Actinomycetota; class Acidimicrobiia; order Acidimicrobiales; family VFJN01; genus VFJN01. Next base: position 1,147,231 of record CAWJWI010000004.1, on the reverse strand, counting down.
CAGCTCGCCCCGGCCACTGACCCGCACGGGCGCACCGGTGGCGTCGACCACGTCGGCCTCGACGGGGGCCGTGTGGACCCAGGCCGGCGCGGGGGTGGGCAGCCGGCCCGGCCAGGGGCTGGCGACGCGAGCCCGCCGGGCGCCGGGCCGCTCGGCCGTGAGGTCGACGGCCTCGGCCTCCACGAGGGCGATCTGGGTGGCCGGATCGCGGCTCCCCCGCCACTCGGGCACCGCGACCGAACCGATGCCGAGCAGGCCCTGGACGCGGGCCACAGCCCGGCTGGCCCGGTCGGAGGTGGCGGCGTCGCTTCCCCAGAACCCGAGCTGGCGGCCGCCGGCGGGCACGACCTCGTCGGGCACCAGCCACAGCTGGCTGATCCCCGACGTGGGGCGGTGCCGGGCCGAGCCCTGGAGCCAGCCGTCGAGCTGCCAGCGGAGCCGGTCGGCGATGGCGCCCGCGGTGAGCGCCCCCTCGGCTCGCCACACCCGTTCGAGCCGCTCACCGTGCTCGGTCTCGGCGCCGATCACCACCCGCGTGCAGGCCGAGCCCTTGCGCCCACAGGCGCCGATGCAGCTCCTCGGCCAGTCCCGCGGGCCAGGAAGGCGGCCGGGGCGACCGTCTCCGGCCGGCGGGTCGAGCTCGGCGCGGACGGTGAGGTCGGCGGGCGGCGGTGTACGTGGCCGGCGGCCGCTCGTCGAGGCCCCGGGCCAGCCGCCAGGCCACCTGACCCTCGGCACCGAAGCGAGCCAGCACGTCGGGGCCGGGCAGGGCGGCCAGGTCGCCCAGCGTCCGCAGCCCGAGCCGACGCAGCACGTCGGTCAGCTCGGGCCGCTCGAGAGCACCGATGGGCAGCGGGGCGAGGAAGGCTGGCGTCGCTCCCGCGGGCACGACGCGGACCGCCCCGCCAGAAGGCGACGCCGCGGCGAGGGAGCGTGGTCTCCCGACCAGAGACGATCCGACGGCCGGACGATCCGGCCTCCGCCCGCGGGCGGCGCGGGAGGTCGGGATCTGACCGCCGGGCGGGCGTCCGCCCGTCGCCGCCTCGGCGGCCAGGGTGGCGGCGAAGGCGCCATCGGCGATGCCGACGCTCACCTCGACGTCGTGCAGGCCGGCCGCGGCCAGGGCGGCGTGCACGGTTGCCACCACGCGGGCGGCCAGGGCGTCGTCGCCGCCGAAGAAGCGGGATGGCCCCCGGGTCGGGAAGGACACGGTGCCGGGCACGGTCAGCTCGACTCGGGGCGTGACGGCGTCGAGGGCGGCCACGATCGGCTCGAAGGCCCGGGCGTCGCGGGCCGGGTCGTGGTCGAGCACGACGAGCTGGGGGCATCGGGACTGGGCTTCGCGCCGGCGCTGGTGCAGTGACGACGTCGTCCGCCCGGGCGGCCGGCGAGGTGGCCAGCACCCGGTTGGCGTGGAAGGCCGCGGCAGGCACGTCGAGCGCCACCCCGGCGGCCAGGATGGGCCAGTCGCCGCACCGAACGACGAGCGTCCGCACCCCGACCACCCCGCGAGCTTGGGACATCAGGTGCCCGATCCGGGCGCTCGGCGTCCCAAGCTGACGGGGGGAGGCATGCTCAGCCGACAGCGCGCAGGAGGCGGACCGGGGCTGAGTCGACGCCCTCGTCCGAACCGGGGTGCGAAAGGGCCCGTTCCTGGGCGCTTTCGCACCCCGGTTCGATGGTGCTGGTGCTGACGGGGGTGACGGGCTCGACGGCGCCGTCGGGACCGGGCAGCCAGAGGTCGACGTGACGGGGTTGGGCCGCCTCGCCCCGGCCCGCCCGCACGACGCGGACCTTGCGGGCCTGCAGGTGGCCGGCGCCGTCGTCGAGGCCCACCCAGCGGGACTGGGTGACCTGCAGCGTGAGGTCGGCGCCCTCGGGCCAGCCGGGGCCGAGCTGCACGAGCACCGAGCCTCGCTCCCTGGCCCGGGCCACGAGGCGGCGGGCATCGGCCGGGCGGACGCCGGAGCGGCCGGCGGCCAGCACGATGAGGTCGAACCCGTCGACGAGGGCAGCCACCACGCTCCCCCATGCGTCGCGCTCGGGGGCGGCCACGAGAACCAGGCGCTCGAGGGCCAGGCCCAGCTCGTCGGCCGCCACCAGCCCGAGCGACGGCAGGCCCACCGCCGCCACCCAGGAGCCGGCCACCGAAGCCTGGGTCACGAGGGCCAGGGCGAGCGACGTCGCTCCGCTGGCACCGGGAGCGGCGCCGACGGCCACGGTGGCCCCCCGGCGCAGGCCGGCACCGGGCAGGATGCCCTCGAGCTCGGGGAGGACGGGGAGCCGCTGCTCGCGGGTCAGCGTGACCGGGCGCACCCGCTCGGCCAGCTCCCCCAACACATCCAGGGCAGCCCCGCTCCGCATCGACCCAGCATCGAACACACGTTCGATGCTGTCAAGCGCGCTGGCTTCGCCGGCCTAGGGGAACAGGCCGCGGGCCTCGATGGCCTCGGCGATGCGCTCGAGGGCCACCACGAGGGCGGCCCGGCGCAGGTCCACGCCGAGGGTCTGGGACCGGGCCCACACGCGTCACGAAGGCGGCATCCATGCGGGCCGCGGAGCCGCTCGGCCACGAGGTCCTCTTCCCACGGGTAGCCCTGTCGGCTCTGGGCCCACTCGAAGTACGACGCCGTCACCCCGCCCGCGTTGGCGAGGATGTCGGGCACCACCACGATCCCCCGCTCCTCCAGCACGGCCTGCCCCTCGACGGTCGTGGGCCCGTTGGCTGCCTCCACGATGACCTTGGCCTGGATGCGCCGGGCCACGGCGGCGTCGATCACCCCACCCAGCGCGGCGGGCACGAGCAGCTCGCACTCGAGGTCCCAGATGGCATCCGAAGCGATGGCATCACCACCGGAGAAGCCGGCCACCGATCCGGTCAGCGTGACGTGGTCCGACAGGGCGCCGGCATCGAGTCCGCCCGCGTTGGCCACGGCACCCCCGGCGTCGGCCACGGCCACGACCCGCATGCCGGCCGAGTGCAGGAGGAAGGCCAGCGGCCCGCCCACCTTCCCGAAGCCCTGGATCACGACGCGGCTGCCGGCCATGGGGATCCCCATCTCGACGAAGGCAGCCCGGGCGCACACGACGCACCCTGTCGAGGTGGCGCCGGCGTGGGCCCGGGTGCCGCCGACGGCGAGCGGCTTGCCGGTCACCGAACCGGGCAGGTGCGTGCCCTGCTGGGTCATCGACAGCGTGTCCATCAGCCAGGCCATGACCCGGCCGTCGGTGTTGATGTCGGGCGCGGGGACGTCCCGGTCCGGGCCGAGCAGAGGGCTGATCTCGTAGGTGTAGCGCCGGGTCAGCCGCTCGAGCTCGCCCAGCGACAAGGCCGTGGGGTCGCAGCGCACGCCCCCCTTCGCCCCCCCGAAGGGCAGGTCGAGCACAGCGGTCTTGAACGTCATGGCCGCCGCGAGGGCCTTCACCTCGTCGGCGTCGACCGTCCGGGTGGAAGCGGATGCCGCCCTTGCCCGGGCCCCGGGTCGTGTCGTGGTGCACCCGCCAGCCCGTGAACACCTCGATGCTGCCGTCGTCCATGCGCACCGGCACCGCCACCTCGAGCACACGGTCGGGCGTGCGGAGGAGGCGGTGGATGTCAGGGTCGAGGTCGGCCAGCTTGGCAGCGTCGTCGAGTCGCTCGAGGACGGTGAGCCAGGCATCGGCCGACATGCGATCTTGCCTCCTGAGGATGTGGTCGTGTCGCCCGCCCCCGGAGCAGTTCTACCTCAGCGGGCGTGGCTTCAACCGCCGAGGAGGCCCAGCGTCCGGTCCAGCACCATGTCGCCGACGCACTGGTCGATGGCGTAGGAGTCCTCGTAGTTCACGATCACGTACGCCGCCGAGCGACGAACCCGAGGCCCTGCCGGCCGACCGGGTCGATCTCGAAGGACTGCGGCATGTACCCGAGCGCGTCGTTGGCCTGGCTGAGCGACATCGTGACGCGGGCCGGGCTCTTCTCCTTCACGTGTTGGTCAGGTTGCTGAAGAGCTCGCCGGGACCGGTCGTGATGGCGACGTCCTCGCCGATGCGCAGCACGGAGGTCTGCAGCTCGACCGACACCAGCGAGGTCGAGACGCACGGCGCGCTCGTCGGACTTCCCGACCGTCACGGTGGCCGGCACGACGTCGAACTGCCGGTCGAAGAAGCCGGGCAGCCCGAGCGCCGTGAGGGGGATGTTGGTGAGCGGGCTGCTGCCACGTCGTGCGGGCGGCGGAGACGTCCGGGTCGGTGATGGGCCGTCCCTGACCCGACCGGCGGGATGCTGGCGACCAGGCCGTCCGCGATGTCGGCCGCCGGCGACATGTTCCCGAGGCCGGTCATGAAGTGCAGGCCGATGCCGCCGAAGCGGTCTTCGAGGCCGCGCTCGAACGACGCCGACCCAGTCGGGGTGGGCGACGCCGTCGTTGGTCCCGACCGTCGTGGGGTGGGCTGCGTAGGCGCCCAGGGTGGCGATGACGCGAGGTCCGTCTGGATCGGGGACGTAGGCCCGCAGCCAGCCGCTCTGCTGCTCCTCGGCGCTGCTGTAGGTGTCGCGCCGCTCGCGGTTGAGGCGACGGGCCTGGGCCTCACCGACCTCGACGACGGCCGGCTCCATGGCCGCCACCGCCCGTCGCACGGTGGCCCGGACCGTCTCGGTCACCTGCTGCATGTACCAGTCGGGCACGAACCCCCACCCGCCGATGAAGTCCGGAGCGGCATGGCTGTGGGTGGCCGCGATGACGATGCCCGCCGGGTCGATCCCCAGCTCCGCACCCAGGTCCTGGGTGAGCTGCTTGGCCCCGCAGTCGGCGCACTTGGTCGCGTAGTCCCAGAGCCACCCCTCACCGTCGATGACCGTGAGGACGATGGTGTCGCGTCCGTCGCTGAAGGCGATGGACCGCACCCACAGGCCCAGCTCCTCGTCGAAGCTCGATGACCGGGTTCATCGGACCGAGGCCGAACCCACCCTGGTAGATGCAGTCGGGGTGCTCGGGCCACGGGCTCCCCGTGTCCGCGAGGTGGCTCAGCTCGCTCCGGGTGGGCGCCGAGCTGGTCGAGGAAGCCGGGATCGAGGGTGCGGCAGGCGGCCGGATCGGTCTCCCAGGTGCCGCCGTAGTCCGCCGGGCGTGGAGCGATCGATGCCTGGGCGGCGCCGGCGAGGACCCGGCCGGCAGGCGGGGCGGCGACCTGCGCCGCAGTGGCCGTCCGAGGCGCGGCTGCGCCGATGCCGAGGCTGTCGTCGACCAGGCCGGTGACCGGGCCGAGGCGGTCGGTCAGGGAGTCGGTCAGGTCGTCGCGGGGAGCCGCGACGACGCCGGCCCAGACCGCCCCGAGGAGCGTCGTCCCGACGACGAAGCCAGCGATGGCGGTGCGGAGCAGGGTGCGATGGTTGGGCATGGTCCGTCCTTGCTGGATGCGAGCGTGGATGGCGGCGCCGTTGATCTCGCCGAAGGCGTCGACGAGGCCGCCGGGTGCGATGGTCGCTGTCTCGCCGGGCGCCAAGCGGGTGGCCGCGGTCCAGCGGTCGCCGGCCCGGGTGGCGAGGACCCGGCGGGAGCCGGCGGGGCCGGTGACGGTCACGACGGCGCGGGTCACCTCGGCGCCCGACGCCCACGGGCGGAAGCGTGCAGGTGCGGCAGAGCAGCTGTGCCGTCGTCGTCGGCTACGTAGCGGAACGGTGACGCATAGGTGCGGGGGTAGGTCGAGCCGGCGCGTGAAGCGACACCGACCCGTCGGGCTCGAGCCGAGCGTCGGAGGCGGTGACACCCGTCCAGGGCTCGACGCGGAACGGCGTCGGACGCCAGGTGGTACGGGCGGTCCTGGCCGCCGGCCCGGCTGGTCGCCCGTCGACCACGAAGCGGTAGGTGCCCGTCGGGCACCTGGCCGCCGTCGACACGACCGGGGCGGGGAAGGCGTCGAAGGCCTCGAACGCCGCCGTCCAGCGCCACTCGTGCGAGCCCGTCCAGGCGTCGACCGTGCCGGGCAGGCCCGTCGGGCAGGGCCACCATCGTCGGCACCTCGCCGCGACTGGTCGGCGTAGGTCGACCATGCCCCATCGACCTGGCGCTCGACCCGGACGATCGGGTTGTCGACCGCGCGTGCTGCCGCCCCGCCAGGTGAACGTGGCGGCGGCGAAGCGGGTGATGTCCTCGGGCTGCGCGAGCGGCGCTGGCGGTCCGACGTCGTCGGGCAGGGCGGCCATGCCACGCGTCGAGGGCCGCCGACGACGCAGCGCCGATGGCGGCTGCGGCGAGCGCGCCTGGCGGGCCTCGTCGCGCCGCCGCGACCGGGTCGAGCAGCGACGGCGGGCAGGCCGGGCCGCCCTTGAGGGCGCCGGCCAGGCGCCACCAGCGTCGTGTTCATGTAGTCGGCGGTGTGCGGGCCGTAGCTCGTGAGCGCCTTGCGGTAGTGGTCGCGGGCCATGTACTCGCGGTACGAGACCGTGTAGCCGTTGTAGTCCGACGGAGTGGCCGAGCGCGATCGGCAGCCGGTAGCCGAGGTCGGGTGGGCAGCTCCGTGTGGGTGAAGTTGCCCTTGATCGGCCGTCGGGTCGGCCGGCTCGGCGTTGGCCGCACAGGACGTTGGCGGGTCGTCCCAGCCCGCGGCGTCGTTGTGCACCTGGGCCCGCATCGGGCCATCGCGGTCGCCGTGCACCTCGGCGGCCCGTCGCCGACCGGGCAGGTCCAGGCGCCCGAGGGCGGGCCGTGCAGCGGCTCGACCAGTCGAAGCCGTTGTCGATGTTGCCGGCCACGTCGTCGATGCGGGACTCGAGGTTGCGGACGAGGTCCATCTGCGGCTCGCAGGCGCACGAGGCCAGCAGCACCTCGCCGAGCCGCACGACCTGCAGCTTGAGGCGGGCGTTCTCCTCCACCACGCCGACCGCCGGGGCGTCGTAGTGCTCGGGCACCGGCAGGCCGAGCGCCTTGAGGTCGTCCCACGTCAGCGGTGACGGGACCGCCTCGCCCGGGCGCTCGCAGTCGGGCAGGCCGAGCACCGGGACGCCGGGGTCGCCTTCGACCGTCGGTCTCGGTCCGGCAGTTCGACACGCTCGGGTAAGGGTGCGACAGCGGGCCTGGGCACGAGGGCGGTCAGCGTCCCGACCGGGACGTCCCGGCTGAACGGCACGAGCCCGTCGCCCCGACCGATGGCCGTCCCAGGCCTCGATCGACGCTGTCGGCGAGGTAGCGGGCGCCCCGCTCGGTCTGGGCGTGGCCGACGTGCGCCCACGCCCGCACGACGCCGTCGGGCAGGACCTCGGGGTTCTCCCGCAGGTAGGGACCCTCGGCCGAGCCGACGTCGCCCTGGCTGAACACGAGCGTCGCCCCGAGGTCTCGGCTCGACCATGCGCTGCAGCGGGGCCAGGAAGTCGGCGCTGATGAGGTCGTAGCGCGTCGAGCGACTCGGGGTGCTGGCCGTGGTTCACGAAGACCGCCAGCGGCGTGGGCGTCGGGCCGGACACGTCGTCGAAGCGCAGCACGGTCAGGCCGAAGTCGGCGTGGTCGTCGGGGTAGCCGGCCGGGGTGCCGTCGTCGGCGGTGGTGGCGCCGGCGATGTTGCCCTTGTAGATGCGGTGCTCGACCGTGGTCGCGCCCATGCGGGCCGGGCGCAGGTCGGCGGCCGCCTGCTCGACGGCGGCAGCCATCTGGCGGGCGTGGTACTCGAAGGCGCGGAGGTCGATCGACGTCCTGGAAGGCGCCACACGCCGGCGGCCGAGGTCGTGCGGTAGGGCGACGAGTGGTTGTGGGACGCCATGAGGACGAGCTGCTCGTAGCCGATGCCCGAGCGGCCCCCGTCGAGGATCTGGGCGGCCCGTCGGGTGAGCAGGTCCTGGGCGAGGTAGCTGTCGCTCTTCACCAGGGCGACCCGGTTGCCGTCCGCGCCCTCGACGACGAGGGCCCGGTAGTCGAGACGGGACTGCACGCCGTAGCTCGGGCGCTGGATGGTCGAGTGGTGGAACGGGTCGACGGGGCCGCCGGTGAGCACGCTCGAGCGCGCCCGGCTCCTTCTCCGCGTACTGCCCGGAGCCGGCGCCGACGCGCCAGCTGGCGTCGACGGTGGCCACACCCGACCCGCAGGCCCGGAGCGGGCGCCGGAGCCGAGGCTGTCGGGCAAGGCGTCGGCGATCGCCGGCAGCGCGACGAGCAGGACGCGACACCACTGCGACCGCTCGCAAGGCCCGCAGGGCCCTCGCCGCCGGTCACCGAGACGCGGCGCGTCGTGCGGCACGGTCCGCCGCCGCACACGTCGATCACCTCACCCGTGAGGAAGAAGTGGGACACCTGTCGGGCCGCGGCCTTGTCCTTGCGGGGGTCGCTGTGGGGGTCCTCCCCGACCGTCATCGGGCGGTTGTCGTTCGGCGGCGTGCCCAGGCCACGGTCGGTCGAGTGCCAGTAGACGAGCACCGAGCCGCCCTGCAGCGGACCCTGCACCGACGGGTCCCACACCTCGAAGCCGAAGCGTCGGGTCGACGGCCCAGTGCAGCCCGTCGGGGACGACAGGCCGGTGGAGCCGGGCGCCGATCGTCCGCCCCTCGACCTCGGCGGACACGTTGGTCACCTGGTGGTCGGCGAACGCGACCTGGAGCATCACCTGGTGCGCAGGGGTGCCCGGGAGCGGATCGTCGGTCATGTGGTGGGCGTAGCCGTTGGCCTCGGCCCGGTCCCACAGCATCTGCATGAGGGCGTAGCCGAGCTGGCTGGTCGATGATCGATGGGTAGCGCAGGTAGTAGACGTCGGCATAGGCGATGGTGTCGAACGGGTCGGTCGGGATCGAGGCCGGGGAGGCGCTCGGCGAGGGTGCCCGGCTTGGGCTCCCAGTCCGATGAGCGGTTGAGGAGCGTCGAGTAGTTCATCCCGGGCACGCCGAGCTTGGCCCGGGTCAGGTCGGGAGCCAGCGCCACCAGCGCGCCGCCCATGATCCCGCCCTGGCTGTTGCCGTCGTAGAAGAGCTCGTCGGGCGCGAGCAGCGAGCGGCCGTCAGCACCGGCGGAAGGCGGGGTCGGTGCGCAGGCCCTGGGGGTGTCGGAGGGCCCGGCCCAGGAAGAGGAAGTTCAAGAACCCCTGCTGGGAGCGATCGGCGAGGGACGGGAAGAGCGACACGTCGGTGAGGAGCAGGGCGACGTTCGAGAGGTCGCCGACCGACATGCCCCACCAGTCGACCGCGCACGGGGCGAAGCCGAGGCCGCGCAACGACGCCGTGGACGAGCCGTTGGCCTCTCCGCGGTCGCCGATCAGGCCGTGGCCGTAGAGCATCGGATGGGCCGGCTCGCGCACCGCGGTGGCCGGGACGTTGCACACGAAGGGCACGTCGACGGTCGGCTGCACCGGGTCGACCTCGGGGAGCCCGTCGGACGAACCGACGTGGTTGAACCGCGAGAGCGGCAGGGCCACCGTTCGGCCCGGAAGGTCGACCTGGTCGCTGATCTCCTTGGGCACCTGGACCACCACCTGGGGGGTCAGGTAGTTCGGCACCGTGATGGTGCCTTCGACGCGGCGCAGGGTGTCTTCGTTGGGCTGGTCGAGCACGTTCGTGATCGTCCACGCCGGCGAGCGGCCCTCGACCTCGAGGTCGGCCAGGTCGTGGTCGCCGAGGGCGGACGAAGGCCTCGTCGCGGATGTGCAGCGCCCGCTCGGTGAGGTTCGCTCGCTGGCCACGGTGAAGTCCCAGGCCAGGTAGAGGTCGTCCCGGGCGATGCCAGCGGCGCCCAGCGTGGCGAAGACGGACTCCATGTGGGCCCGCCGGGCCACTGCCATGGGCGAGGGGGTGGGCAGCGGGGCCTGGTCCCGGTAGGCGGCGAAGAGGGGGCTGGCGGGGATGACCGAGCCGTCGGCCGTGCGCAGGCTCCGCAGGGCCACGACGTAGCGGTGCCCCTCGAGGAGGTTGGTGGCCGGACGCAGCATGAGCAGGCGCTCGGCATCGGTCGTCGCGTGCCGGTCGAGCTCGCTCCAGAACGGGTGACGCTGCCCTGTGTCTGCGTCGAGGAGCACGATCGGCGCGTCCGAGCGGCCGTAGCGGGACAGGTCCTCGATGTGGTCGAGCGCGCTGTCCCATGTGGCCTGGAGGTCGATGCCGGGGACGTGGGTCAGCATCGGCAGAGCCGGGTGAGAAGCCGTCGTTGCGGTTCAGCTCGGTCGGGTCGATCGGCTTGCCCGCCACGTTCCGAGGCGTGGACGCGATGTTGAGGTTGACCCGACGGCCGGTCGCCGTCGAGGGGCGGCCCCGGTGAAGTGGTCGTTCGGGAACGGGAGGAGGCAGGCGCTCTGGTCGAGGTCGTCGCAGCGGGCGTCGGAGGCCAGGGCCGGACCGGTCACCTGCAAGGCCTGGAGAGCGCCCGCGTGCACGGCGTGGCCGTCCGCCTCGACGGTGACGGCCAGGTCGTAGCTCCCGGCCTCGACGGGTGCCACCACACCCACGTCGAAGGTGCCCGCACCCGTCCCGGTCGCCGCCGGGAAGGGAGTCGAGCGCGGTCTGGGCGCCGGCCGGGCGGTAGCCGACCCGGTAGCGGACGGGGCGGTCGGTGGTGATGCGCAGCGTGACCGGGCCGCCGGCGGCCACGACGGCCGGAGACGCGGCCGACGGGCTGGTCAGGGTGGCCGTCGGGGGCGTGGCTGACGCCTCCACCGCCCGGGGCACCACCACCACCGAGGCGAGCAGCGTCAGAAGGACAAGGAGGGCGCGCCCATTACGACTCATTCCGTGGAAGTTCGACGTCGGCCCCGCGTGTCCTGGCGCGCTCGACGCCGGACCTTGACGACGGCCGGGTTGTAGCAGGCCCCCTTCATGCCCAGCATCTGGGCGGGCACGCACAGGTTGGAGTACTGGCACAGGCCCGGCTCGGGACGACCGCCGAGGATGCGCTCGGCGCAGGTCGGGCTCGGCGTAGAACGGACGGCCGATGCCGACGAGGTCGGCCTGGCCGCCGTCGAGGATCTCGTCGACCTCGTGGGTGTCGCGGATGCCGCCGACGGCGAGCACCGGGATCGACACGGCCGCCTTCGTCGCGACGAAGCGGCTGCGGTTCCACACCGGCCGGAACCGAGCCGTCGCGCCGCCCAGCACGTAGCCCGCCACGAGCACGGCCCGCTCGCTGCGCCGAGGCGACGCCGTGCGGAAGCGGGACTGCATGGCCTTGTTCTTCCAGATCGAGGTGGGGATGCCGCCCCGCGACAAGCGTGGTGTCGGGGAACACCGACACCTCGACCGGCGTGACCGAGTCGTAGCCGAACTCCTCGACCAGCCGGCACAGCGCGATGCCCTCGTCCCAGGTGGTGTGCGCGCGTGAAGGGCGGCGCCTTCTCCCCCACCGGCACCTTGACGGTGACCGTGAAGTCGGCGCCGGCCCGCTCGGCGATGCGCTCGCGGATCAGGCGGAGCACGCTGGCCCGCTTCTCGAGCGAGCCGCCGAACTCGTCGTCGCGCCGGTTCCAGAACGGTGAGAGGAGCTGGTCGAGCAGCTTGGCGTTGCTCGACGCCAGCTGCAGGCCGTCGTACCCGGCCTCGCGCGCCCACGCCGCCGCCTCGCCGTACTGCACGGCCATGGCCCGGATGTCGTCGGCGGTCATCACGTGGATCGGCGCCCGTCGGAAGATGGGCCGCAGGGCGAGCGGCGGCTTGGACGCGGCCAGGAGCGGGCTGGCGTGCGCTGCGAGGCGTACGGCTCGTGCCACGCCTCCATGGCGAACAGCCCGCCCAGGCCGACCTGGATCCAGATGGCGGCGCCCGCCGCGTGCACGGCGTCGACCATCGGCGTCAGGCGCAGCATGCGCTCCCGGGTGCTCACGATCGTCATGCCGGGAGAGGTGCGGCCCTCGTCGTAGAGGCAGGAGTTGCCCTGGATGATCAGGCCCACGCCGGCTTCGGCGTTGGCCACGAACTGCTTGGCGTAGACGGCGGCCGCGTCCTCGCCGTCGCCCGCCCCCTCCAGCACCGGCGCCCGGTACAGCCGGTTCCGCAGATCGGTTGTCCCCCCGATGCGGATCGGCTTCAGCACCCGCCTCCCGCCAACCCCCGATGTCATCCGCCGGACGCTACCGCTGAGCACTCCGGCACTCCTGCGCCCCTCTGCGCGAACTGTGTCAGACACAGTTCGCGCAGGCGGAGGGCAAGCCCAGGGCGCGAAGGACAGCGGCGAAGCGGGGCCTGCATCGACCGGGCGTCGCGTCACCCGTCGCTGTCTGGCCCGGGAAGCGGGTGTTCGGGGCACCACGGTGCCTGACAGGCACCGTGGTGCCCCCAACTTCGGCCCGTCCCAGCAACCGGGGTGCGAAAGGGCCCGTCTTTGGGCCCTTTCGCACCCCGGTTCGCGGACGGCCGGAGCGGCGCGGTGTCCCGGCGTCTCAGCCGGTGGAGCGGGACTTGCGGACCCGGAGGCCGGAGTCGATGAGGCGGCGGATCAGCTCTCTCGACGTACACGGGCAGCGCGCCGAGCTCGATGGCCTGCTCGCGGTAGTCGGCGGGGATGTCGTAGTGGTCGCCCTGGAACCAGCGCCGCTCGAGGCCGAGGCGCTCGCCGAAGGCGTGGAGCTCGTCGTAGCTCTCATCGCTGACCAGGTGGGCCCACTTGCGACCGCGCCAGGGCCAGACGGCGGGGTCGACGAGGACGGTCACCGGGGCAGGTTCGCACCTGGCTGCGACCTGTGACGGAATCTGCCATCCCCCTGCCTGGTCATGGACGATGGCGCAGTGACCGGGCGAGCAGGACGACCGTCGCCGCAAGGACGACCGTCAGGAGCAAGTGAAGGCCCACCTCGTTGCGATAGGCGGTCTGACGGTAGCGGCGCAGCTCAGACCGTGGGCGTCCAGACGTAGCGGACGTCGGGGGTGGCTTCCTCGTTGTCGCCGTCGGTCATCTCGACCGCCTCGAAGCCGTGTCGCTCGTAGAAGCGGCGAGCGCCGGTGTTGCTCTGGAAGGCCCACAGCTGGAGGCCGTCAGGCCGCTGCGCCTTGGCGTGGTCGAGAAGCCGTGCGCCGAGGCCCTCACCCGTGCGTGCCGGGTCGACGTAGAGGTGGTCCACCCAGTCGTCGTGGAGGACGAGCAGGGCCACGATCGCCTCGCCCTTCTCGACCACCCAGACCTCGTGGTGCGGCAGCACGACCGTGGCGAAGTGGTGGTGCACGTCGTCGTCGTCGTGGACCGACGGCGGGATGGCCGGGACCGCGGCGCGGCGGGCTCGCAGGAACAGGTCGGCCACGGCGACGGCTTCGCCCTGGAGCGCCTGCCTCACCGGTAGGCCGCGGCCTGGATGTCGTAGAGCTCGGCGTACTGGCCGCCCTTGCGCGACATGAGGTCGTCGTGGGTGCCCACCTCGACGACGTGGGCCCCGTCGAGCACGACGATGAGGTCGGCCATGCGCACGGTGCGAGAAGCGGTGCGACACCAGGATCGTGATGCGGCCCTGATCGGCCCCCTGGCGGGCCGCCGGCCGCGTAGCGCTCGAACAGGGCGTGCTCGGTCTCGGCGTCGAGCGCGGCGGTCGGCTCGTCGAGCACGAGCACGAGCGGCTCGTCCCGCATGAAGCCGCGGGCCAGGGCCAGCTTCTGCCACTGGCCGAAGCTCACCTCGACGCCGCCGGGCCAGGTCGGGCCGAGCTGCGTGTCGAGCCCGGCGTCGAGGCGCTCGATGACGTCGTCGGCCCCGGCCCGGTCGACGGCGCCGACCACGGCGCGGCTCGTCGTCCATGCGGGGCACGTCACCCAGCCCGACGCTGCTGGCGAGCCGACGCAGCTCGAAGCGGAAGAAGTCCTGGAAGGCGCCGGCCAGGCGGGTCCGCCAGCCCTCGGCCGGCATGCGGGCCAGCTCGGCCCCGTCGACGAGGATGCGTCCCGACGTGGGCTCGTAGAGCTTGGCCAGCAGCTTCACGAGGGTGGTCTTGCCCGGCCCCGTTCTCCCCCACGACCGCCACCACCGCGCCGGCGGGCAGCGTGAGCGATGACGTCCTCGAGCACGAGGCGATCGGTGCCGGGGTAGGCGAAGGACACGTCCTCGAAGGTGATCCCCTCGAGCAGCACGTCGGGCACCGGCTGATCGCCCGTGGAGGCCGACCGCCGCGGCGTAGTCCTCCAGCCAGGCCAGGCGCTGCGAGCCGTCCATCCAGATGCCGCGCAGGAACCCGATCTCGCCGACGGTGGCCCCGATGTACGACGACAGGCGGGCCCCGGCGGCCAGGACGAGCAGCACGTCGCCCGGGCGGTGCGTCGAGGCCGGTGGCCACGAACACGACGCCGCCCACGTAGGCGAGGCCGAAGAGCGCCCAGGCCAGGCTGTTCCACAGCGCCGACCCCCACCGGGCCGCGGACACCGGGCCGTACCACTCGCTCCCACGCGGCCCGGCGCTGCTCGACCAGGCGGGGTCCGATGCCGGTGACCCGCACCTCCTTGCCCGGCGGCGCGGTGGTGGCCGTCGTGAACAGGTGCAGGGCCAGACGTCGGGCCGGTGCCCCCGCCTCCTCGGCGGCCCGCTCGACCGCCGGTCGCCAGGCCGAGGTGACCGCGGTGGGCACGGCGAAGAGCCGCGAGCAGCAGCAGGGCGGGATGGACCGACGCGAGCAGCACCACGGTGACGACCAGGCGCAGGATCCAGCCGGCCGTCGAGAACACCGACATGTACATGTGGTCGAGGACGAAGACCTGGTCGCGCAGCACCGACAGCCGGTCGAGGAGCTCGGGTCGCTCCTGGTGGGCGATCGTGGCCACGGCCGCCTGCAGGCGGGCCACGTGGGACTCGAGGGCGATCGTGACCTTGTCCCGGAACCGGCGCTGCACCCGGGTGGACACGGTGCGCAGGAACCAGGTGCGCCGCGGCGGAGAGGCCGAGCCCGAGGGCGGCCCAGACGCACGAGCGTGCGATCGTCGTCGAGCACCCCCTCGCCGAGCAGCTTGAGCCAGAGCGCGAGCAGCGCGTCGGGCAGGGCGGCGAGCAGCGACAGGGCGACGGCCGCGAACATGAGGCGGGGCTCGTGCCGGAAGCCGAGGCGGCACAGCCGCCACATCGACGACAGCGCGGGCGGCAGGTCGGTGTCGGCCGGTGACGATGGGGTCAGGCGAGGACATCGAGCTCCACCCCCTCGTCCTCGTCGCTGACCGGCTCGCCCGCCGCGAAGCGCTCGGCCTGGAGGTCGAACATCGTGCGGTAGCGGCCGCCGGCGGCCATCAGCTCGTCGTGGGTGCCGAGCTCGACGACCCGGCCGTGCTCGAGCACGCAGATCCGATCGGCCTGGCGCACGGTCGAGAAGCGGTGCGAGATGAGGATCGTCGTGCAGTGCCGGGTGGCGGCGAGGACGCGCTCGAAGATCTCGGCCTCGCCGCGCACGTCGAGCTGGGCGGTGGGCTCGTCGAGCAGCACCACGCCGGCGCCGAGCTCGCACCGCGCACAGGGCCCGGGCCAGCGCCACCCGCTGCCACTGCCCGCCGGAGAGGTCGGTGCCGCCCGCGTAGCCCTTGGCCAGCGGGGTGTCGAGGGCGGCCAGGTCGGCCGGCACCGGCCTCGGCGAGCGCCGCGCAGGATGACGTCGTCGGGCGGCGCCGGCGGGAGCCACGTTGTCGCGCAGCGGGCAGCTCGAAGCGGATGAAGTCCTGGAACACGGCGGTGACGCGCTCGCCGCCAGCCGTCGAGGTCGAGGTCGCGCAGGTCGATGCCGTCCACCTCGATGGCGCCCGGCCTGCGGGTCGTAGAGCCGGCAGAGCAGCTTGGCGAGCGTGGTCTTGCCGGCGCCGTTCTGACCGACGATGGCGAGCGACGACCCGGCCGGGATCGTGAGGTCGAACCCGTCGAGCACGGCCGTCTCGCCGCCGGCCGGGTAGGCGAAGGTGACGTCGCGGAAGCGGATCTCCGAGGCCGGCAGCCCGTGCCGCCGGCGACGGCGCCGAACGGCGACGGCGCCGGCGGGGGCCATGGCGGGCTTGACGCCGGAGGGCGGCCGCCACGGGCGCGGCGGCGCCGTCGAGCGCCCAGTTGAGCCCGCCGAAGGCGATCATGCGCCGCGCCGACGGCGGCCTGGGCGAACATCGACGGTGCGGCCCAGGTCGATCCGTCCGTCGGCGGCGGCGCTCGGCCAGCGACCAGAACACGAGCACGTTGGCGGCGCCACCACGAGCGCCAGGCTCGACAGCACCGACCGCTCGCGCAGCCGGGTGGCCTCGTACTGCAGCTCGTGGAGGCGGGTGCGGCGGGCGATGAACCGGTCGAGCGTCCAGCCGACCAGACCGAAGAGCCGCAGCTCCTTGGCGGCCGGCGGGTCGACGGCCAGCCGGTAGGCGTAGTCGGCGTCGCGCTGGGCGCTGCGCACCTCGTCGGTGTTGCGGTCCTTCCAGATGCCGCTCTCCCGGAGCAGCCAGTGCGTGGCGCAGCCAGGCCCCGCCGAGCACGAGCGGCGCCCACCACGCGTAGGCGAAGAGCACGGCGGCCGACGCCAGGCCGGCCACCATCTCCACCAGGCTCCCGGCGATGAAGTCCATCGAGATCGACAGCGGCGGCCCGGTCATGCCCGAGGTCGAACTCCCGGGCGACGTGCAGGTCGCTTGCTCAGCTCCGGGTCCTCGAGGTGGCCGATGCCCGGCGGGCGCGACGCAGGCGTCGGTGAGCAGGTCGTAGAGCCAGGCCGCGGTGCGGTCGCCGAGGTTGTAGCCGACGGCCAGGTGGATCGGCGTCAGCACCTGGAGCAGCACGAAGACGACGCCCGACGGCCAGCGAGCGGGCCGGTCAGCGACGTCGCCGTCCTGCACGGCGCCGACGAGGCACGCCCATGGCGACGGCGAACGCCGGCCGGCAGCAGGCCGCGCAGCACGAGGACCGCCCACCAGGCGGTGGCCAGCCGGCGGTCGGCCCGCGTCAGCGCGCCGAAGAAGGCCCACTCCTGTCGAGCGCGCAGACGCCGAGCACCGCACCCCCCTCAGCGAAGACGGATCCGACACTAGGCCGGTGCGCCTCGGCGTCGCGGACCGCATCGCTCGACGGGCGCGATGCCCGTCACCCGGGCGACGCTCAGCCGTCGGCGGCACGGGTCGGGCCTGCGACGACCGGCTCGGCGGCCGCCGGCGTCCTCGGCGTCCTGGGCGGCGGGAGCGTCGGCCGGATCGGCCGAGCCTCCGGGCGGCGTCGGCCTCGTCGGCGGGCGCGGTCGACGGCGTCGGCCGGCGCGTCGCCGTAGTGGAGGAACAGGTTGCGGACGATGTCGCCGAGGCCGGCGCCGGTCTGGCCGCCGCCGAGGGTGACCGTGACGACCGAGCCGTTGATGTGCACGTTCTCGACCCCGCCGGCCGCGAAGAGGCGGCGGGCCAGCTCGTCGCACCGGTCGTGACGAGCAGCTCGCTCGGGGGCTCGTCGTAGCGCTCGTGGCCCATGCCGGACAGCGGACGGTTGGTCTCGAACCGCAGCACGGCGGGGTTGCTCGACGGCTTCTCGACGACGGTGATCGGCTGTCCCATAGGCGGCGGCATGGTACCCATGGGGCCGGGCGCACGCGAACCGCCACCTGCCGAGGAGCGGCCATGGCCACCGAGACGATCGAGCTGACGCGGCCACATCGTCGACTCGCTCCTGCTGGCCAAGGTGCTCGACGTGATCGTCGAGGCCGGGCGTCGCCTACGAGCTCGTCGACGTGGAGATCGGCCGCACGAACGTCGACCCGAGCTCGGCCCGCATCGAGCTCGAGGGCGAGCCAGGCCGAGCTCGACCGGCTGATCGACGACCTCCAGGTCCACGGCGCCAACCGGGTCGACGTCCGGGCACGACCACGCTGGTGGCGGCCGACCGCGACGGCGTGCTGCCGGCCGGCTTCTACTCCACCACCAACCTGGCCACCGACGTGCTCGTGGACGGGCCACTGGCTCGCCGTCGAGAACCCCGAGATGGACTGCGGCATCGTCGTCGCCGACGGCCGGGCCCGCACGATCCCGATGCACCGGGTGCGCGTGGGCGACCAGATCGTGGTCGGGCAGCGGCGGGGTGCGCGTGCACGCGCCCGCCAAGCAGCGGGGCCCGTCGGCCTTCGAGTTCATGAACAGCGAGGTGTCGAGCGAGAAGCCCAAGGCGCTCATCGTGCGGCAGGTGGCCGACCGGATGCGCGCCGCCCGCGAGCGCGGCGGCCGGGTGCTCGCGGTGTGCGGGCCGGCCGTGGTGCACACCGGCGGCGCGCCCGACGTGGCCCGCCTCGTCGACGGCGGGCTGGATCGACGTGCTCTTCGCCGGCAACGGCTTCGCCACCCACGACATCGAGTCGAACGTGCTCGGCACCTCGCTCGGGCGTGTCGGTCGCCGAGGGCACGCCCACCGAGGGCGGCCACTCGAACCACCTGCGGGTCATCAACGAGGTGCGCCGCCACGGCTCCATCGCGGCCGCCGTCGACGCCGGCTACGTCACCGGCGGGGTGATGGCGACGTGCGTGCGCCGGGCGGTGCCCTTCGTGCTCGGCGGCTCGATCCGCGACGACGGGCCCCTGCCCGACGTCCTACACCGACACCGCCGCGGCGGCCGACGCCATGCGAGCCGAGGTCCCGGGCGTCGCCGTGGCGCTCATGCTGGCGTCGACCCTGCACGCCATCGCCGTCGGCAACTGCCTGCCGGCCGGCGTCGAGACGTTCTGCGTCGACATCAACCAGGCCGTCGTCACGAAGCTGGCCGACCGGGGCAGCCACCAGGCCGATGGGCATCGTCACCGACGTCGGCCCGTTCCTCGGCCAGCTCGCCGACGCGCTGTGCGGGACGCGCTGATGGCGGAGCTGGCCTGGGGGCGGCGCTACCTGATGTGCCCGCCGCACCACTTCGGGGTGCTCTACGAGATCAACCCGTGGATGCACGAGGAGGTGGCCGTCGAGCACGACGCTCGCGTCGCAGCAGTGGGACGGCCTCGTCGCCGCCCTGCGCCTGGCGGGCGCCGAGGTCGTGACGATGGACCCGCACCCGAGGTGCCCGACCTCGTGTTCACGGCCAACGCCGGCATCGTCAACGGCCGCCAGTTCGTGCCCAGCCACTTCCGCCACCCCGAGCGCCAGGGCGAGACGGAGATCAACGCCGCCTGGTTCGAGGCCGCCGGCTTCGAGGTCGACCGGCTGCCGACCGAGCTCGACCACGAGGGGGCCGGCGACGCGCTCCCGTTCACCCCGGACGGACGGCGAGACGGTGCTCGTGTCGGGCTACTCGTTCCGCAGCGACGCCGCCGCCGTCACCGCGCTCGGCGCGCTCGCTCGGCTGCCCGATCAAGGCCGTGCAGCTCGTCGACCCGCGGCTGTACCACGTCGACCTCACGTTCTGCCCGCTCGACGACCGCCGCGCCATCTGCGCGCCGATGGGCTGGGACAGCTACGGCCGCAAGGTGATCGAGGCGCTCGTGCCCGAGCCGCTGTGGCTCGAGGACGACGAGGCGCTGGCCTTCTGCGCCAACTCCGTGGTGGTCGGCACCACGATCGTCATGCCGTCCACGCCGCCGCGCGTCGGCCGCCAGCTCGAGGCGTGGGGCTTCACCGTCGTCGAGAGCCGGGTCGACGAGTTCCTCAAGGCAGGAGGCGGCTGCCGCTGCCTGACCCTCGCCCTCGACGTGACCCTGAGCGCACCCACCGCGAGGCAATAGGTTCCGTCGTCACGGAGTGCCAGGCCCAGGCGCTCAGGGCGATCGACACGAGGGCCAGGACGAGGTGGACGGCGATGAAGGCGGCCTCGTGGTCGCCCGTGGCGATGCCGACGGCCCGCACGATCCACACGCCGACCGTCCAGCCGGCCAGCGCGGCGACGACGACCCGCAGCCAGGGCGCTCGTCGCCACAGGGCCCATGCGGTCGCAGCGGCAAGCAGGGTGAAGGACAGGGCCAGGCCCGTGCGGCCCCACTTCTCGCTGGTGCCCATGCGCGTCGTCGCCCCAGATGTTGCCGATGCGGGTGGTCCACACGAGGACGGTCCACCCCGCCAGAGCGGCGACGGGCAGCGGGCGGCGCGGTGGGCATGGAAGGCGACGGTAGCGACCGGCTACCTTGACCGGACAGTCAAGTTTTCGCCCCAGGGGGACCTCTGCCATGGCCGACCAGCCCACGCTCGACGAGTTCCGCGACGAGTGCGTCGCCTTCCTCGACGCCAACGCCAAGCTGCGCCAGGCCGAGGAGCAGGAAGTTCGTGTGGGGCGAGGGCGACGACGACGTCGCCATGTTCGACGAGGTCGACCGGAGCCAGGAGGAGCGCGACCTGGCCGCGGCCAAGGAGTGGCGGGCCCGCAGGTTCGACGCCGGCCTCGGCTACATCACCGGCGCCAAGGAGTACGGCGGCCGTGAGCTCCCCGGCACCTACGACCGGCTCTACAGCGGCCTCGAGGCCAAGTACGACATCCCCGGACCAGGGCTTCTTCGGCATCGGGCTCGGCATGGTCGCCCCGACGATCAAGGACCACGCCCAGGACCACGTCAAGGCCAAGTACCTCCCGGCCATGTACCGGGCCGACCTCGTCGGCTGCCAGCTCTTCAGCGAGCCTGGCGCCGGCTCGGACCTCGCCGGGCTCACCAGCCGAGGCCGAGCGCGACGGCGAGGAGTGGATCATCACCGGCCAGAAGGTGTGGACCTCGGGCGCGCAGTACAGCGACATCGGCGAGATCATCTGCCGCACCGACCCCGACCTGCCCAAGCACAAGGGGCTCACCGGCTTCATCGTCGACATGAAGGCCCCGGGCGTGGAGGTGCGGCCGCTGCGCCAGATGACCGGCGGCGCCTCGTTCAACGAGGTGTTCTTCAACGAGGTGCGGGTGCCCGACGACCACCGCCTCGGCGACGTCAACCAGGGCTGGTCCGTGGCCCTCACCACGCTCATGAACGAGCGCTCCTCGATCGGCGCCGGCGGCGGCGGCGGTGGCCTCGGCGTGGCCAACGTCACCCGGCTGGCCGAGATGCTGCGGCACTTCGGGCTGGCCGACAGCGCGGTGCACCGCGACGAGCTCATGGACATCTACACCCGCTACCAGGTGGCCAAGTTCACGAACCAGCGGGCCCTCGACAAGATCAAGGCCGGTCAGCTCCCCGGCCCGGAGATGTCGATCGCCAAGATGGCCCTCACCGACAACCTCAACCGCACGGGCGCCTTCGTCGCCAAGGTGCTCGGGCCGCGGATGCATCGCCGACACCGGCGAGTGGGGCACCTTCGCGTGGTCGCAGTTCATCTGCGGCACGCCCGGCATGCGCATCGCCGGCGGCTCCGACGAGGTGCTCCGCAACATCGTCGGCGAGCGGGTGCTCGGCCTCCCCAAGGAGCCGGGCATCGACTCGAACAGCCCCTTCAAGGACATCCTGAAGAACTGAGCCCTCACCTAGCGGCGACTAGGCAGGTGCGCTTCGATCTCGTCGAGAGCCCGAGCACGATCCTCGGCACCGGCTCCGTGCGCTCCATCGTGGGTGCCAGCGACTGAGCGTGGCGCCGCTCGACCCGCTCGCGGTTCGTGTGCGTGCCGGCGAAGGCCACGCCGAAGATGAACAGGGCGAAGAGCGCGGCGCCGGCGGCGACGACCCAGCCGCCGAGCAAGTAGCCGACTCCGATCAGCACGATGCCGCTCGCCGCTCCGACGACCGGCAGTGCACTCGTCTGCTTCGTGGCTGCCACGTAGGCCGCGGCCCGGTTGGCGCCCGGCCAGCCGACCGCGCACCTTGCCCTCGAAGGTGGCCTGGGAGATCGGGACCAGCGCCTTGCGGATGGCTTCGTCGTCCTGGCGCTGGACAGCGTTGGCCAGCCGACCCAGGTCGCCGGCCACCACAGGCCAGGCCGTGGCGGCCAGGTGGGTGACCCGGAGGTCGGCGAGGGTCTGGCGGACCTCGCGCACGAGGTCCCTCGGCAGCGGCTCGTCCACGGTCAGAACAGCTGTTGCTGGTAGCGGAGCGCCGGGTCGATCGGCGGCGGAGGCACGAGGCGGGGCACGCCGGCCCACGACAGGTGGTCCATGAACACCCAGCTGCGGCGGTGGATGGCCGACGGGCCCATGCCCTGCAGCGCCGTCTTGTGCTTCGGGCACGGGTAGCCCTTGTTCAGCTCGAAGGCCCAGTACGGGTGGTGCTCGGCCTCGGCCCGCATGATCCGGTCGCGTGTGACCTTGGCCAGGATCGACGCCGCCGCGATCGACAGGCAGCGGGCGTCGCCCTTCACGAGCATCTGGCTCGTGCCGTCGCCGACGAAGTCCCACTTGCCGTCGAGCAGCACCCGGTCGGCGGGCAGCTCCAGCGCGTCGAGGGCCCGGCGGGCGGCCAGGCGCTGGGCCTCGGACATGCCGAGCTCGTCGCACTCCTCCTCGCTGGCGTGCCCCACCGACCACGCCACGCACCAGTCGGCCACCCGGTCGAAGAGCGCCTCGCGCTCGTGCTCGGTGAGCATCTTCGAGTCCCGGATCTTGTTGACGCGGCGGTCCTGCGGGACGACGGCCGCGCCCAGCGTGAGCGGTCCGGCCCAGGCGCCGCGGCCCACCTCGTCGATGCCGACCACGACCTCGTGGCCCTCGGCCCAGAGCGCACGCTCGACGTCGAGCGACGGCGCGGAGCGCTTGAGCGCCTTGCGCAGCATCGGCGCGGTGCGCGGCAGATCTGGCCGCAGTGACCCCGGTGGTCG
Organism: uncultured Microthrixaceae bacterium; assembly: GCA_963846555.1. Taxonomy (GTDB): domain Bacteria; phylum Actinomycetota; class Acidimicrobiia; order Acidimicrobiales; family VFJN01; genus VFJN01. Next base: position 1,124,691 of record CAWJWI010000004.1, on the reverse strand, counting down.
ACATCGCTCCGAGGGTAGAGCACCCGGAGGAGCTGGCCCGGCCAGCCCCTCGAGACCTCAGCGGGCCGAAGGCCGCCAGGCGGGAACGGCCAGGCTGACCAGGCGCATCTGATCGATGGTGCGCTACGGAGGTCCTCCCGCTCGCCCGGATCGGCCTCGAGCAGCTCGGCGACCATGTGGACCATCGTCTCGGCGATGAGCCCGGCGAACATGCGACGGTCCTCGGCCGGCCAGTCGCCGACCACGGGGAACACGGCGAGGTCGAGGGCCAGCTCGTCGGCGAAGAGCTGCAGCTCCCGGCGGATGGCCCGTCGGATGCGACGCACGCCGCCGTAGCGCTCCCGGGCGATGAACCGCATGTGCAGCTCGTGCTCGGCGGCGTGGCGGACGACGACGTCGACCGAGCCGTCGATCGCGTCGGGCCACTGGGCGGCGTCGGTGCGGGCCGACGCGGAGCATGTCCGACAGGGTGCCGAAGGACTGCTCGACGAGGACGAGGCCGAGCTCCTCCATGTCGTCGAAGTGGCGGTAGAAGGCCGTCGGGGCTGATCCCGGCCTCCCGGGTGACCTCCCGCAGGCTGATGCTGTCGAAGCTGCTCCGGGACAGGAGCTTGAGGGCGGCCCGCAGCAGGGCGGCGCGGGTGAGCTCCTTGCTCTCCTCACGGGATGCGCTCTCGTAGGAGCGGCTCGAGCGCGAGCGGGAACGAGAGCTGGACGGCACGTCTTCAGCGTACCGTGCACAGGTGTGCACCAGCGGGAGGACGTCATCAGCCCCGTTGTGACCGACTTCACCGGGCGCGATCGGTTGACATGTGTGCACTGAACTGCAACGGTGCACACATGTCAACTCAAACCGCGTCGCGGGGCCTCCTGCGCCGCACGATCCGCCGCCTCGACGCCTTCGCCACGCCGCACGGCATCGACCGCTACGTCGAGCTCGTCGTGCCCACCTGGTCCTCCACCGAGGTCCGGGGCCGGATCACCGACGTGCGCCACGGCACCCGCGACAGCGTCACCCTCACGATCCGCCCGAACGGCCTCTGGACCGGGCTTCACCGCCGGGCAGTTCACCCAGCTCACCGTCGAGATCGACGGCGTCCGCCACACCCGCTGCTACTCGATGGCCACCTCGGCCTCGGCTGCGGGCAGCTTCGAGCTCACCGTCAAGGCCCACCCGCAGGGCACGGTCAGCCGCTTCCTCAAGGACCACGCCACGTCGGGCTCGTCGTGGGCCTCACCCCGCCGGCGGGCGACTTCACCCTCCCGACCGTTCGGCCCGACCGCCTCCTCCTGATCAGCGGCGGCAGCGGCATCACCCCGGTGATGTCGATGCTCCGCACCCTGTGCGCCGAGGGCCACGACCAGCCGGTCACCTTCGTCCACTACGCCCTCACCGAGGCCGACATGATCTACCGCGACGAGCTGCGCCCAGATGGCCGCGGCCCACCCGAACGTCCGCCTCGTGCGGATCTTCACCGACGCCCCCGGCACCGGTGACCTCGACGGCTTCCTGCACGGTCGACCAGCTCGACGCCATCGACCCGACTGGCGCACCGACCGAGACCTACGTCTGCGGCCCCGCTCCGCTCATGGACGGCGCCCGCCGCCTCTTCGACGCCGCCGGTGCCGCCGACCAGCTCCACACCGAGGCGTTCACCCTCGACCCAGGTGGTGGCCGAGGCCGGCGCCGTCGGCGGCACGCTCGCGCTTCGACGACCACGGGCATCGCCGTCGCCAACGATGGCCGCCCGATCCTCGAGCAGGCCGAGGCCGCTGGCCTCGCGCCCCAGCACGGGTGCCGCATGGGCATCTGCCACACCTGCACCCGCTCGCTCACCTGCGGCACCGTCCGCAACGTCGTCGACGGCGAGCTGACCACCGCCCCGCCGAGACCGGCGTCGCCATCCGGATCTGCGTGAGCGCCCCTGTCGGCGACGCCCGCATCGACCTCTGAGCCAAGGAGCCTCCATGACACCCTCACCCTCGAGCGCGCCCCGAGACCGCGCTGACCTCGATCGCCCCGGCCCTGCCCGTGGTGGTCCGCACGACCGCCGATCGCTACGGCCTGACCGCGGAGCAGCTCGACGCCCTCGGCCGCGAGCTCGACGCCATCCGCGAGCGCGTCGCTCGCCGACCGCGGCGACGGCCGACGTCGACTACCTGCGCCGGGTCATCCGCTGGCAGCGCGGCCTGGCCGCCGCCGGGCGGGCCTCGCTGTTCCTCGGCTTCCTCCCGCCGTTCTGGATCGGCGGCACGCTCGCCCTCGGCATCAGCAAGATCCTCGACAACATGGAGATCGGCCACAACGTGATGCACGGCCAGTACGACTGGACCCGTGACCCGGCCCTGCGCTCACGGCACCTTCGAGTGGGACGCCGCCTGCCCCGCCGACCAGTGGCGCCACTCGCACAACTACCTGCACCACACCTTCACCAACATCCACGGCAAGGACCGCGACATCGGGTACGGCGTCCTGCGCATCAGCCCCGACCAGCCGTGGAACCCGATCTACCTCGGCAACCCGCTGTTCGCCACGGCGCTCGCCCTCGACTTCGACCACGGCGTGATGCTCCACGACGTCGAGATCGAGCGGATCCTGTCGGGCCGGAAGACGATGGCCGCAGGCCTGGCCGACGCTGAGGACGGCCTGCGCAAGTCCGGGCAGGCAAGGTCTCAAGGACTACGTCCTGTGGCCGCTGCTCACCGGGCCGCTGTTCCTGTCGCACGCTGCTCGCCAACGTCGCCGCCAACGTCATCCGCAACGTGTGGGCGTTCATGATCATCTTCTGCGGTCACTTCCCGGCCGGCGTCCACGAGTTCACCGAGGCCGAGTGCGAGGACGAGAGCCGCGGGCACTGGTACTTCCGCCAGATGCTCGGCTCGGCCAACATCCCGGCGGCCGCCTGTTCCACGTGCTCTCGGGCAACCTGAGCCACCAGATCGAGCACCACCTGTTCCCCGACCTGCCCGCCCATCGCTACCCGCAGATCGCCCCCGAGGTGCGAGGCCATCGCCGAGCGCTACGGCCTGCCCTACAACACGCACCGGCTGTCGCCGTCAGTTCGGCACCGTCGTCGGGAAGATCCTCCGCTACGCCCTCCCCTGAGGACCCCGCCGCTTCTGGGGGCAGCAGCTGTCGAGATGTGCCATCTGCTGCCCCCAGAACGATGGGGGTTACCGGCGACACTGAGGACCCCGCCGCTTCTGGGGGCAGCAACCGTCGAGATGTGCCATCTGCTGCCCCCAGAACGATGGGGGTTACCGGCGACCCTGAGGACCCCGCCGCTTCTGGGGGCAGCAACCGTCGAAATGTGCCATCTGCTGCCCCCAGAACGATGGGGTTAGCGGCGACACTGGGCGGGTGCGCGTGCTGCTGGTCGAAGACGAGGTGGGATTGGCCGACTCCATCTCGCGGGGCCTGGCCGCCGAGGGCTTCGAGGTGGACGCCGTCCACGACGGGCTCGAGGGCCTCCACCGGGCCCAGGAGCACCGCTACGGCGCCGTGATCCTCGACATCATGCTGCCGGGCATGAACGGCTTCCAGATCTGTCGCACGCTGCGAGCGGAGGGGATCTGGACGCCGATCCTCATGCTGACGGCCAAGGACGGCGAGTGGGACGAAGCCGAGGCCCTCGACACCGGCGCCGACGACTTCCTCTCCAAGCCGTTCTCCTTCGTGGTGCTGGTGGCCCGACTGCGGGCCATCCTGCGCCGCGGGGCCGCGCCTCGGCCCGCTGTGCTGCAGGTCGGAGACCTGCGCCTCGATCCCGCCACGCACGAGGTCGACCGGGCCGGAACGCCGATCGACCTCACGGCCCGGGAGTTCGCCCTGCTCGAGCACCTGATGCGCCACGCCGGCGCCGTCGTGGCGAAGCGGAACCTGCTCGAGGAGGTGTGGGGACAGGAGGCCGACGCCGACCCGAACGTCGTCGAGGTCTACGTCGGCTACCTGCGCCGCAAGGTCGACGCCCCGTTCGCACGACGGTCGCTGCTCACCGTCCGTGGAGTGGGCTACCGCATCGTGGACGACCTGACGTGAGCGCCGACGCCGTCCCGAAGCGGGGCGTCCGCCTCCGCATCACCCTCTTCGCCATGGCCGTGACCGCCGTGGCGGTGCTCGTCACCGGGTGGTGGCTGCTGCGCTCCGTGGACCGCTCCGTCGACGCCAGCCTCCGCATCCAGGATCCTCGCGGCGTCGTCGAGGTGGTCATCGACGGCCGGGCCATCGTCGACCGCAGCGTCGACGGTGTGCGCCAGAGCCTCTACGTGGCCTTCCCTGTGCTGGTCGGCGCAGCCGGGGCGTTGGCCTGGGTGCTCGCCGGCCGGGCCCTGCGCCCCGTGGAGGCGATCCGGTCCGAGGTCGAGGCCATCACCGGGTCGACGCTCGACCGACGGGTGCCGGTTCCCCCCAGCGGCGACGAGGTGGCCCGCCTGGCGGCCACGATGAACGCCATGCTCGACCGCCTGGAGGACGCATCCACCCGGCAGCAGCGCTTCGTGGCCGACGCCTCGCACGAGCTGCGCAGCCCCGTCACCGCCATCCGCACCGAGCTGGAGGTGGCCCAGCGCACGGCTCGACCCGAGGACTGGCCGGCGGTGGCCGAGCGCCTCCTGGCCGACGAAGCCCGCCTGGAGGCCGTGATCGCCGACCTCCTGCTGCTGGCCAGCCTCGACGAGGGCGCTCCCCTGCCCGACCAGGTGCTCGTCGACCTGGCCGACGAGGCCAGGGAGGAGGCCCGGCGCCGAGCCCCGGCGAGCGACGACGGTCGCCATCGAGGTCGACGCACCGGCGGCCGTCATCGTGAGAGGCAACCGGATGCAGCTGCGCCGGGCCGTCGGCAACCTGCTGGACAACGCCGGGCGCCACGCCCGCAGCACGGTCCGACTGTCGGTGCACGAGCGAGACGGGCGCGTCCGGCTGCTGGTCGACGACGACGGAGCGGGCATCGCCGAGAGCGATCGCGAGCGGATCTTCGAGCGCTTCACCCGCTTGGACGACCACCGCACCCGCTCGGCCGGTGGGGCCGGGCTCGGCCTCTCCCTGGTGCGCCAGCATCGCCATCCTGCACAGGGGCACCGCGCACGCCGACACGGCACCCCTGGGCGGAGCTCGACTCGTGCTCGACCTGCCGGCCGGTCAGGCGCGCTAGACGCCGAGTCCGGCCAGGGCTTCGCGCAGCAGCTCGGGTCGGCGGTGGAGGAAGGAGTCCTCGAAGCGCTGGTCGAGGTCGAACTTGAGGTTGTCGAGGAAGCCCGTCTCGGCCAGGCGGTGGAGGTCGCTGCCGGGCCCCTCGACGGGCGGGGGCGCGGGGGCCACGACCCGGTTGGGCACGGCGGCCGGCACGAGGGCCGACGTGAGCGGCTCGAGCTGGTGGGCCAGCTCCTCGACGGTGGGTTCGACGAGAAGGTGGAGCGGGGCGTCGTAGGGCACGAACGAGGGGTCGGGGTCGTAGCTCCGGAACCCCCGGAAGGCCTTGCCGAGGCTGTTCGTGTGACGATCGCGGGCGGTGAGGTGCGGCAGGCCCCAGTTCTCGGACATGAAGCGCAGGAACGACGAGTGCTCGTAGACCGTGTGGTCGACCCGGCTGTCGCGGCCGTCAGGCGTCCTCGTCCAGGGGCTCATGATGCTGCTCGGGATGCGGAACCCGACCTGCCCGAAGTCGAACTCGCCGCCTGGGTCCTTCGGCGTGGCCCGGTCGTCGCGCGAAGCGCGGCGGGTCGACGTGGTCCCAGAAGCCGCCCCACTCGTCGTAGGTCACGACGAGCGCGCCCTTGCGGTAGCAGGGCGAGGAGCCGAAGGCCTCGACCACGTCGGACAGGAACGCCTGGCCGAGGCGGATGTCGGCGTGCGGGTGGTCGTCGTTGGCGATCCCGTTCGGGGTGATGAACCACGGGTCGACGACCGCGACCTGGGGCAAGGTCCCGGCTGCGGCGTCGAGGTAGTACTCGGCGACGGGGCGGGCGTGGGCCAGGTGGCGGGCCCCCCAGAGCGCGACCTGGGGCAGGTTGGAGAAGTAGTACTTGGCCGTGATGCCGTAGGCGTCGCACAGCGTCCAGAGCGTGGGCCAGTCCCATCCTGCGGCCCACTCAGGGCGCTTCTCCGCCATCTCGGGTGGGGTGGCGTTGTTCTTGAGGCCACCCGAGGTGCCCGAGTGCAGGTAGTACCGGTTGGGCTGGGTGGGGCCGAGCACCGAGCAGAACCAGCGGTCGTAGGCCTGGTAGTCGCGCACGAGTCGGGCCCAGACGGGGATGTCGATGTCGTCGTAGGTCGCCAGGGTGAGCTCGTCGTTGCCGGTGACAGGGTGCAGCCAGGCGTCGCAGGCTCCGCCGTTGCGCGTCGCCCGGCCTCCGGTCCAGCCGTGCGACGGATCCTTGAAGCCCCGCCCGTGGAAGTTGCCGTGCCCTCGCTGGCCCCAGGGAGCCGTGTCGACGAGCGGGCCGTCTGGCCCCTGGCGCAGGTCGCGGAACGACCCCGTCTGGGTGGCGTCGAAGTCCGGGTTCTCCGTGCCGTACCAGCCGAGGTAGTGGTCGACGGAGCGGTTCTCCATCATCACGACCACGAGGTGCTCGACCGGGGTGCGCGCGGGCCGGCGGCCGGCGCGCAGCGACGGGAGGGCCAGGTTGACCGCAGATGCGCCTGCCGGACCCGCTCCCAGCGCTGACACGGCGCCTGCCGTGGCCAGCGCACCCTTCATGAACGAACGTCGATCCATGGTGCGAGGGTTCGATGTCGGTGGCCCGGCACCTCCCGCCGCGGCGGCTGTTCACCTCTCGTACGCTCCGAAGATGGCCGCCGCCCCTCCCCTCCACCGCGTGGACACGGGCACGGAGCTGTCGCTGGCCGAGGTCGACCCGGCGGACACCTCTGCCGCGCCCGGGCGGCAAGGCGGACACCGCCCCGGCCACCGAGGCGCTCGCCGAGCGGCTGGCCGAGCTGCAGGACGTCCTGTGGGCCCGCAGCCAGGAGAAGGTCCTGGTCATCCTCCAGGGGATCGACACGTCCGGGAAGGGGGGCACGGTCGAGCACGTGTTCGGGGCCGTGAACCCGGCCGGACTTCGCGTTGTCTCCTTCAAGGCGCCGACCGAGCCCGAGCTGGCCCGGGACTACCTGTGGCGGATCCACGCCCACGTGCCTGCGTCCGGCGAGATCGCCGTGTTCGACCGAAGCCACTACGAAGACGTCCTCGCCGTGCGCGTCGAGAACCTCGTCCCCGAGGAGCGCTGGCGACGCCGGTTCGACCACATCAACGCCTTCGAGGAGATGCTCGCGGCCGAGGGCACCACGGTGGTGAAGCTCTTCCTCCACATCAGCAAAGACGAGCAGCGAGAGCGCCTCCAGGCCCGCCTCGACGAACCCGAGAAGCGATGGAAGTACCGAACCAGTGACCTCGACGCCCGGGCCAGGTGGGACGCCTATCGGTGCGCCTTCGAGGAGGCGATCTCCCGGACGAGCACCGACCACGCCCCGTGGTACGTCATCCCCGCCGACAAGAAGTGGTACCGGAACTGGGCCGTGGCCTCGATCATGGTCAGCACCCTCGAGGGGCTGGGCCTCACCTGGCCCGAACCGGTCGACGACCTCTCGGGCGTGGTCATCGAGTAGCGACGGCTCACCACGGGTCGACCGAGTCGGCCAGGGTGCGATCGGGCCGCATCCAGCACAGCTCGCAGTGGAGCCCGTCGGGGTCGACGAAGCTGGTGCTGAGCAAGGCTCCGAAGTCGGTGATCTCGCCACTGCTGGCACCGGCCGCAACGAGTCGGACCCGGAGCTGTTCGAACTCATCGGAGGTGTCCACGTTGAAGGCGAGGTGGTCGATGCGCCCCCTCCCGAAGGCGGGCCCGGGGGCCGGAGCGGACTTCTCGAAGGCGTGGAGGATCGACGACCCGCCGACGCGGATGAGCCAGTGGTGCACGCCGTCGAACTCCATGCGGTGGATCTCGTCGACGTCGAGCACGTCCCGGTAGAACGTCCCGAGGCGCTCGAGGTCGTCGGTCAGGATGGCAACGTGGTTGAAGCCGCTCAGCATGTGACGCTCTCCTTGGTTAGACTTAGAGTCCAATGACTAAACCAAAGGTAAACCGAACTCGGTCGGGCGTCAACCGTCCTTACGCATCAGCGGTGCGCGACGAGCAGGCCGCCGAGACGCGCCGCAGGATCCGGGAGGCCGCAGACTCCCTGTTCCTGGAGCGTGGCTACCCCGGCACCTCTATGACCGACATCGCGGCAGCGGCCGGGGTGAGCCGGCCGACGGTCTTCAACGTGTTCGGCTCCAAGGCCGCTCTGCTGAAGGAGGTGGCCGACGTCCGCCTCGCCGGTGACGATGCACCTCTGGACGTGCTGTCTCGCCCGCTCGGCCAGCGAATGCTCGCCAGCGAGGATCCCGAGGAGGTGTTGCGCCTGCACGCCCAGCTGGGCGGCGAGCTGATGGAACGGATCGCCCCGCTGCTCGATGTCATGACCACCGCGGCGGCAACCGACGAGGACGCGGCGGCCCTTCTCGCCGGGCAAGAGGACGGTCGGCTCCTCGGGATGGGGGCGACGGTCGACCGCCTCGTCGAGCTGGGGGCGCTGCGGCCCGACATCTCATCGCGCCGCGCCAAGGAGTCGCTCTGGCTCCTGACCGGCTTGGAACCGTGGCAGCTCGCCCAGCGCCGGGGGTGGTCCCGGGCGGCCTACGAGCGCTGGTACCTCGTCTGTGCCCGGGCCCTCCTGCTCGACACCTAGTCACCACGCCTCGCCCAGCAGGGACGCGAACACCTCCTCGGGGTCTGTGTCGACGCCCTGGCGCGCGAACCAGGTGCACATCGTCGTGACGTCGTGGTGGAGCAGGTCGAAGCCGTGCGGGTTCGACACGAGGTCGACTGCCTGCGGGAAGTCGATGAGCCAGATGCGGTCCTCCCACCAGAGCACGTTGAACGGCGAGAGGTCGGCGTGGACGAGGCTGGCCCGGGTGAGCAGGACGAGCTCCTCGAGGAGCTGCTCATAGGCCCGCTCGACCTCGGCCCGCTTCAACCGGGCGTTCACGAGCCGCGGCGCGGCGCCCAGCTCGTCACCTATCAGCTGCATGAGCATGCCGTCGCCCGTGAACTCCACCGGGTACGGCACGGTGGCGCCAGCCTCGTAGGCCCGCTCGAGCGTCTCCAGCTCCTGCCCCGGCCACCGGTCGGCGAGGAGGCGCTTGCCGTAGTCGGTCATCCGTTCCACGGCCCGCTTGTCGCGGCTGTACCGGAGCTTGCGCCCCTCGTGGTAGACGACGTCGTTGGCGAAGGTCCGGGCCTTGGTGAAGCCGAGGGCCTCGAGCTCGCCCTTGGTCTTCACCTTCGTGGGCCGGTAGCGCTTGTGGGCGAGCAGCACGCGGTGCCGCTCGTCGAGGGAACGACGTTCGACGATGAAGACCTCGGCCTCCTTGCCGGTCTTCAGCAGGCCGAGCACGTCGTCGACGACCGGGAGATGGTCGTCGGAGAGCCACGCCGGAACGGCGCGAACGGGATCGTGCTGGTGCACGGGTCCTCCAGTGGATGCGATGCGGTCAGGGTCTCGGGGGCCCGGACGGCTCGCAGGGCGCGCCGACGCTCAGGTCAGCGCGCGGAGCCGTCGAGGCGAGCGACGGTCGCAGTCATCTGCACGTCCTCCTGACGGCTCGGGCCGGCGCTTTCGCCGGACGTCGACGGCAGCATCGCGCCCCGGCCGGCCGAAGGGAAGCGAATAGGTATCGTGCGCCGATGCGAGACCTCATACCTAGGGACATCGGTTGGATCGAGCACGCCCCGCTCTCCATCGAGGGCCTCACCACCACCAGCGCCGCACCCCAGCAGGTGTTCGACGTGCTCGCCGACCACGAGCGCTGGCCCGAGTGGTTCCCGAACGTGAAGGCGGTCGAGGTGATCGGTGCGGCGGAGGGCGTCGGCGCCCGTCGCCGCGTCCGGGTGCCCGGTGCGGTCGTCGAGGAGGAGTTCATCGTCTGGGAGCCGGGCGAGCGGTGGTCGTTCACCGGCACGGCAGCCAAGCCCGGCTTCGTGCGGTCGCTCGTCGAGGACTGCCGTCTGACCCCCACGGCGAGCGGCGGGACGACGATCTCCTACACGATGCACCTCGACCCCGCCCCCGGGTTCCGCGTTCTGGTCAAGGTGGCCTCGGGCGGGATCCGCAAGAGCATCCAGAAGGCGGTCGAGGAGCTGTCGAAGCGAGCCGCCGGCGTCTGAGGCAGGGCCCCGCCCTACCTGAGCTCCCGAACGGCTACTCGGCCTGGGTCCGTTCCGGGTGAGCAATCGGCTCGGCCGGGAGGGGGCAGTAGCCGCGCCACCTCGCGTGGAGGATGTTCAGTCCGCCGACGACGGCGCCAGCCGCGACGACCACGACCGGGGCCAGATCAAGAGCGAAGCCCAGCATCACCAGCACTGCGGCCGAGCCCAAGCCCCACCAGACCGGATGGGCCACGACCCAGCTGCTCCACCGCCTCAGCAGACCGCGCATCGGCCCCCTCCCCGCTTCGTCGGCCCAAGACCGTAGACCTGCGCGAGCCTGTTCGGGTGCTGGAGTCTGGAGATCGAATCGTCCCGAACGAGGAGCTGACCGCCGACGACCAGTCGGCGCTGGCGTGGGCCGCGTCCACTGAGCATCCCATCGCGGTCGCCACCATCCTTCGCCTCCGCAGCGGCGACGGCGCCGGCATCTCGCGGGCCGCCCTCGGCCAGATCCGCCAGGACTGGGAGACGGGCGACCGGCCCTCTCCGCGAGCTCATGTGCACCGCACCTTGGTGCGGTTCGCCGACGGCACGACGGTCATGGGTGTCCGCTTCCTGGGTGACGATCCCTACGACCGAGAGGTCGCGCCGAGCTTCGGCCTCTACCTCGACGAGCGGTGGGACCCGCCCTGGCCCCACGAGCACCTCGACTGGCCCGACTACGGCGTCCCCGAAGATGTCGACGCCCTGCGCGGAGCGCTCACCGACCTCCTCGACCGAGCGCGCGCGGGCGAGCGGGTCGAGGTGGGATGTCTCGGGGGCCACGGTCGCACCGGGACCGCCCTCGCGTGCCTCGCCGTGCTTGCCGGCACTCCCGCAGACGATGCCCTGGCGTGGGTGCGGACCACCTACTGCTACAAGGCCGTCGAGACCGCCTCGCAGGAAGACCTCATCGCCTCGTTCCGTCCCTGACGAGACAACTTCACGACGAAGGCCACTAGCCGAGCATCCTCTGCGCCCCGGTGAGCGCTCGTCACGAGGGCGCGAACGCGCCCGCTCGGGCTCCCCCTGGCGATCGGTACCGGTTGTTCCCTCTGCGGCCGCGCGTTCAGCGGTGGGGTGGGGCTGGGTCGTCGTCGTCGTCTCGGCCGGTGTGGGTGGGGTGGGTTTGCTTCCAGCGGTTGTGGAAGCCGCAGCCGCTCTGACCGTTGTCCTGGGTGGTGGGGCCGCCTTTGGCGGCTTCGTGGATGTGGTCGATCTCGAGGCGTTGGGGCACCTCGTCGCAGGTGGGGTGGAAGCAGGTGCGGTCGCGGATCTCGATGGCCCGTCTGAGCGCACCGCGGAAGAAGCGGCGCTGGGGGCCGATGTCGAGCACCCGGGAGCGCCCGTCGAAGACGACGCGTTCGATGTCGGCTTCGGTGAGGAACCGCACGACCGATCCGGGGGTGAGGACGGTGCGGTTGAACAGCTCCAGGATCGGGCCGGTCAGCGTGTCGAGCCCGACGACCACGGTGAACAGCGGTGCAGGGCGACGCCCGTCGGGGGGTGCGGTGCGGGCCCGGGTGGCCATCTCCACCAGCGCGTCGGCGCGGCGCTGTGCGGGGGTGCGCTCGAGGTCGAGCGATCGTTGGCTGGCGGCCGAGTCGGGCCTTGGCTTCGGCCCAGTCGGCGTCGAAGAGCTCGCGTTCGATGAGGCGCAGGGTGGTGTCGACGATCTCCCCGGAGATCGGGTCGAGGGTCATCTTCCCGAACCACATGCCCCCGAAGCTCTGGGCCAGATGGACCTCGCGGGCCTTGCGCTTGGTCTCGGCGCTCTGCTCGGCGCCGTCGGGGTCGACGACCATGGCCCACCGGTCACAGGCGGTCTTGAAGCCGGTGAACCCGTGCTCGAGGGCGATGCCCAGCAGCCACTCGTGGCCGTCAGCGTCGAACGCGTCGGCGGTGCGCGCGTTGCGTGCACCCAGCAGGGTCGTCACGTGCGAGCGGTCGATCCGCCCTTCGGACCAGGCCGCCTCGACGGCGGGGAGGGTGCGCATGGCTCGGGCGTGGCGGAGCCGCTGGCGGGCCACGCCGATCGGGATGCGCTGCTGCCAGGTCAACCAGGCTGCCCCCGACTTCGCGCCGGACGGCTGCCAGCAGCGCTGCGCGTCCCATCGGGCCAGCAGCCGTGCTTCGGCCGTGTCGAGTCGGCCCCGCAGGCGCTGCGTTGCCATGACCGCCTCGGTCAGCGAATCGTCCGCCAGTCCGTCGAGGTCGACGGACCGCAGCTCGGCGAGGACCGCGTCGGCCCGGTCGAGCACCTCGGCCAGCGGTGCGACCATGGCAGTCCTCCTCCCGGATCCGGACGTCGCGCAGTGGGGGCGACGAATCGTGTTCACGTGGCGGGGACCGTGACCTCGGTCCCGAGAGGATGCCTCCAGTATATCGAACACACGTTCGTAGTCAAACCCAAATCGAACGATCTTCTCGCCGGATCGGCCCCTGTGCGGCTCCAGGAGCGCCTCGACCGACGGTCTCGGGCAGAAGGTCGACCTCGCGCGCTGCCGCACCGCGCCAAGCAGGATCGACGAGGCGCGCTGATCCCATCCGCCCGACTCGTGTCATCGTCGGAGGCGGGGCGGCGCCTTCCGGTCCGTGGCGTGAGCGGTGTGCGCTCGTCGGGGTTCGTGGCATCGTTGCCAGGTGACTCGACGCGTCGACATCGTCCCCCACACCCACTGGGACCGCGAGTGGTACTCGCCGTTCCAGTCGTTCCGGCTGCGGCTCGTCGACCTGCTCGACGAGCTCCTGCCCCAGCTCGAGGCCGACCCGTCCTACGCCCACTTCCTGCTCGACGGGCAGATGGCCGTGGTCGACGACTACCTCGCGGTCCGCCCCGAGGCCGAGGACCGCCTGCGGGCGCCTGGCCACGACCGGCCGGATGGCGATGGGCCCGTGGTACACCCTGCCCGACGAGTTCCTCGTGTCGGGCGAGACGCTGGTGCGCAACCTGCAGCGGGCTTGGCCGTGGCGGCCCGCTTCGGCGGCGCGATGGAGGTCGGCTACCTGCCCGACATGTTCGGCCACGTCGCCCAGATGCCGCAGATCTTCTGCGCCAGTTCGGCTTCGAGCACGCCGTGGTGTGGCGGGGCGTGCCCGCGGCCATCGACCGCAGCGGGTTCTGGTGGTCGGCCCCCGACGGCTCCACCGTGCGGGCCGAGTACCTCCCCGAGGGCTACGGCAACGGCGCCCTGCTGCCCGACGACGCCAAGGCGCTCGTGCGCCGCATCGACGAGTTCGAGGAGGAGCAGGGCGACCTGCTCGCCGGCCCGATCCTCTGGATGAACGGCACCGACCACCTCCTGCCCCAGCCGTGGCTGGGCCGGGTCGTGGCCGAGGCCAACGACGCTCGATGCCGGCTACGAGCTGCACATCTGCTCGCTGGCCGAGCACCTGCGCGGGCGCGCCCACCGAGGGGCTGCCCTCGTGGACGGGCGAGCTGCGCTCGGGCGCCCGCGCCAACCTGCTCATGGGCGTGGCCTCGAACCGGGTCGACGTGAAGCAGGCCGCGGCCGTGGCCGAGCGCGCGCTCGAGCGCCTGGCCGAGCCGCTCTCCGCGCTGTTCCTCCCCGCCGAGCGCGTGGCCGGCTGCCCTGCTCGACGCAGGCGTGGCTCGAGGTCATCCGCAACAGCGCCCACGACTCGATCTGCGCCTGCTCGGTCGACGAGGTGTGCGACGCCGTGCTGCACCGCTTCGCCGAGGCCACCCAGATCGCCGAGGGGCTGGCCGACCGAGCCCTCGAGGCGCTTGGGCGCCACCGTGGGCGTCGACGGGTACACCCCGGTGGTCGTCAACCCGTCGCCGCGGACGCGGGGCGGCGTCGTCGAGCTCCGCCTGCCCGGCGCCGAGGTGCCCGCCGGGCGCCAGCTGGTGTCCGAGCGGCCCGGCCGAGCGCGTCCTCATGGACGACACCCCCGTCGAGGTGGCGACGCGTGATGGTCGCCGAGCTCGAGTACCTCCGCGCCATCCTCGCCTTCACGGTCGAGGCGGCCGACGGCACCGAGCTGCTGCACGTCGAGCGCGAGGAGGCGGGCACGCTCGTGACGCCGCCGGTCCGAGCGGCGCTGGCCGCCATCCGGGACGAGCGACGCCGGCGAGCACGTGCGGGTCCGGGTCACCAACAAGCCCGCCATCACGGTGCTGGCCCACGTGGGCGACGTCCCCGGCTACGGCTGGCAGGCGTGGGAGCCGGGCACCGGCGGCGAACGCCCCGTCACCGCGTCCGAGACCGGCAGCTGGCCAACGGCATCGTCACCGTCGAGGTCGACCCGACCGACGGCACGTTCGCCGTCGACGGCCACGGCGGCCTCGGCGCGCTGGTCGACGGCGGCGACGTCGGCGACACCTACAACTGGTGCCCGCCCGACGTCGAGCAGATCGTCGATGCCCCCACGGCCGTGACCATCGCGCGTCCTGGAGGCCGGACCGGTCCGGGCCCAGACTCGAGGTCGCTGCGCACCTACGACCTGCCAACCCACGTCGAGGGACCGACCCGGGCCGGCTCGCAGGTGGTCGAGGTGCGGACGGTGCTCGAGCTGCACGCCGGCGACGACCTCGTGCGGGTGCAGCGTCAGCTTCGACAACCACGGCCTGCGCGACCACCGCCTGCGCGTCCACCTGCCCGCTGCCCCGACCGGCCGCTCGCCTCCCGAGCCGAGTGCGCGTTCGCCATCGTCGAGCGCGGCCTCACCGCCGAGGGCGGCCCCACCGAGCAGGCGCTGGCCACCTACCCGTCCCGACGCTTCGTCACGGCCGGCGGGCTCACCGTTCGCCCACGAGGGCCTGCTCGAGTACGAGCTCGTCGATCTACGGTGACGACGGAGCCACGCACGCTCGCCGTCACGCTGCTGCGCTGCACCGGGATGCTCTCGCAGGGCCCGATGGCCACCCGCCCGCTGCCGGCCGGGCCCGCTGACGCCCATGGAGGGCCCGCAGTCCGCAGGGCCGGGCCGAGGCCCGGTTCGCCGTCCACCTCGGCGATCGCGACCCCTACGCGGTCGTCGACGATGCCTTCCTCCCGCTGCTCGTGACCCGCGGCGGCGGGGCGGACGCTTCCGGGCCGACGACGGGCCAGGCCCTGTCCGTGCAGGGCGCCGAGGTGAGCGCCGTCGTGCGGGAGGCGGGCCGGCTCCAGGTGCGCGTCTTCAACCCCACCGACGAGCCCGTGCACGTCGACATCGACGGCCGGCAAGGCTGGCTCCTCGACCTGCGGGGCCGCCCGCTGTCCCCCTTCGAGGGCCGCTTCGAGCTCGCGCCCTGGCAGATCGCCACCGCCGCCCTGACCTGAGGCGAGGTCACGCCCGAACCGGGGTTCGAAAGCGCCCAGAAAGGGGTCCTTTCGAACCCCGGTTCGACGAGGAGGGACTGGACCCGACCGGTTGACGGGTAGGGGGGCGCCATGTCGTTCCTCTTCCGCCGAGTCGTCCTGACCCTGCTCGTCCCGTTCCTCTGGAAGCGGTGGCGCGAGCGGGGCCGAACAACGAACAGCAGCGCCACCTCTCGGAGCTGACGAGGTCAGGCGAGGAAGGCGGCCACCCGCTGGGGCCAAGCCCGGATGTCATCCATCGTGGTGGCGATGTGCAGCTGGGCGTCGGGCAGCAGCTCGGCCAGCCGGGTGGCCGTGGCCACCGGGTGGCCAGGGTCGGTGTCCCAGGCCAGGACGAGGGCTGGAGCGGCGATCCTTGCGATGTCCTCGGGCGCCGGGAGGTCGGACGCCGCGGCCCCGCGGAACACGGCTGGCATCAGCGCCTCGGCGATGTCGGCCGGCGGCGGCTCGGGCTCCCCGTCGAAGATGGCCGGCCGGGGCAGCGCCCGCGAGGCCCGGGTGAGGGCGTCCTTCCCCCGAGCCTCGACGAAGGCGGCCACCTTCTCGTAGCCCTCGGCCTGCGCCGGTCTCGTCTCCCACGCCGTCGGGGGGCAGGTCAGCACGAGGCGATCGAATCGCTCTGGCGCCCGCACCGCTGCGTGCAGGACCGTGGCGCACCCCATCGAGGCGCCCCCCGCGTCCACACGGTCGAGGTTCTGCTCATCCAGCAGCCCGAGGAGATCGGTTGCCAGCTGGGGCCACTCGTAGGCCGCCGGGTCTGGCGGTCCGCCGGTCAGCCCGTGCCCGGGCGCGTCGTAGCGGATGAGCTCGCGGCCCACGTCGAGGACCGCGGACCAGTCCAACAGCCCGCGCCCGTCCTCGTTGGCCCGACTGCTCGTGAGCCCGTGACACCACACGAACGGAGGACCCGAGCCGGTGCGGGAGCAGGCGATGGGCACGGACGGGCACGCTACGACGCGAGTGGCCTGCGCTCCGCGACGTTGGGCAGACTGCCGACTCGAACGACGACGATCCATCAACTTCAGGGGGAACGAATGGCTGACGGCAAGGTCGAGGTGCAGATCGATCGCAGCGCGGACGACGTGTGGGCGCTCATCGGAGACTTCGGTGGGCTGGGCGACTGGATGCCCGGCATCGAGTCGTGCGAGCTCGACGGCGACGTGCGCAAGCTCCAGACGATGGGCATGGAGATCCACGAGCGGCAGATGGGCCGGGACGACGCCACCCGCACGATCTCGTACTCGATCGTGAAGTCGCCGATGCCCGTGGACCACCACCTCGCCACCCTGTCAGTGGCGCCCGACGGCGAGGGCTCCGTGCTGACGTGGGCCTACGAGGTCAGCCCTGACGAGATGGCGGCCGCCTTCGGTCCCGTCTACGAGGGCTCGGCCCAGGCTGTGAAGACCCAGCTCGAGGGCTGAGCGCGCTAGCCGTTGTCGGCGCGGAGGGAGACCCGGCTCAGGAGGGCCTCTCGCATGACGCGGCGGCGCTCGTCGATGGCCTCGCGGATCGTCGACGGCGCGTCGTCAGCTCGCCGCATGACGGCCAGCTGCACCCGCCCGATGTTCTTCAGCATGCGGGGACGCATCACCCGGAACTCGAACGACCGCGTTGTCCTCCGAGGGCCGCCCGCACCTCCGGCGACACCACGACGGTGCCCGGGTAGGCGATCCCCGTGGCTCGGCTGGCCAGGTTGACGGTCGGCCCGAAGGCGTCGCCCTCCCGCTCCAGGACCGGTCCCATGGCCAGGCCGACGCGCACGTCCGAGAGCTCCGACGCGTCACGTGATGCGTCGGCCAGCCCCAAGGCGATCTCGGCTGCCGCCACCGGGTCGTCGAGCAGGAACATGACCTCGTCGCCGATCATCTTGACCACCCGACCCCCACCGGCCACCACCACGTCGTAGGCCAGGTGCTCGAACTGGTCGACCACCTCTGCCAGCTCGGCGTCGGTCACCTGCTGGGCCAGGGCCGTGAACCCGACCAGGTCGGCGAACCCCACGACCAGGCCGATCCCTCGTCCTGGTCGGCCCGCAGGAGCCGTCGGCGAGCGGCCACCTGCAGGTGCCGGCGCCAGACCTGCTCGAGCACCTCGGGGAACATCGGCAGGAAGCCGCTGGCCTGCGTGGCCACCGGCTCGAGGCCGGCTTCGTCGCCCTGGAGGGCGTCGTTGGCCCGGGCGCTCACCGCATCGACGAGGGCCGAGGCCACCCGGGCCATCGACGAGCCGATGACGCGGGTCATCCCGTAGGTGACCTCGGGGCTGACGACACCGCTCTGCATCAGCTCGGCCACGGCCCGCAGGTTGCGCACGTCCCGGTCCGAGAACACGATCTCGCCGGTCTGAGGGTCCGGGAAGCCGAGAGAGCGCCAGATGTGGCCGACTCGTCTCGAGGTCGAGGCCGGTCAGCTCCGCCGCGGCCTGCAGGTCGTGGTGGAGCTCCTGGCCGAGCGCCAGCCGGTCGATGGCCAGCAGCATGAGCGTGCCGTCGTCCTCGGCCTTGTAGATCTCTGACGGCGACACGCCGAGCGCCCGGAGCAGGGCCACGAGCTCGTCGACGGGGACGGCCGGCACCTCCGTCGTGGGCGAGCTGCTGCCGATGCCGCTCGGGCCCACGGCCACCTCGCCACCTGCGTCGACGTCGTCGTCGGGTCCGGTCATCGGTCTCTCGGGGCCATGGGCTCGATGGTGACAGGCGTGGAGATGCCTCGTCGGGCCGGGCGCTCGGGCTGGGCCACCGGAGCGAGCAGGGCCTCCCCCCGGACCTCGGTCGTCGACCAGGTCGGGTCGAGGCCGGGGACAGTGATCGACACCTCCGCCATCGAGGGGTGAGGGTCGAGGTGCCAGAGCAGCGCAGGCCGGTCGCCGTGCCAGCGCACGGCGTAGGACAGCCGGCCGGCCGCGGTGGGGGCGTCGTGGACCTCCCAGCCCTGGCCCAGCCAGGTGTCGGGTACGGCTTCGGGCACCAGCACCAGCCCACCGACCGACTCGCGCGACGAGCAGGGCCCGCACGAGCGTGACGAGGTCGGCGTTGCGCGGCGGGGTCGTGGCCGCCGCTCTCTCCGGGCCAGGTCCAGGTGCTGCCGGCCGAGTCGAGCAGAGCCGGCCAGCTCAGCGGCCGGATCGTCCCGACCAGGCGCAGGCAGCGCGTCGGCCACCCTCAGCACATCGGCCGCCGCGCGTGCTCACCTGCCGCGTCGAGCAGCCCCGCCGACCAGCGGGCAGGGCCGGCGGCCGAGGGTGCGGTCGGTCTCGGCGGCGCGGGCCAACAGGGGCACGAGCGCGGCGACGAGATCGACGGCCTCCTTGGCGAAGGCGTCATCGTGCGTGAGCTCCCAGTGCCTGGCCACGGCGTGCAGAGCCCCTCCCGGCCGAGCGCCGCGGGCCAGCCCGGGGTCCGTGAGCGTGGAGGCCGCTTCGTCGGGGAGGCCGAGCAGATCGAGGGCCGCTGCGACCTCCGGGCTGCCCTGCCCGAGCAGGAGGTGACGGGAGGAGGCCAGCACGGCGTCGCGCAGCCGCCGGTCAGGCACCTCGATGCGGGTGGCCCGCGCCGTCTGGGTCTGCCAGCCCGCCGCGACCTGGGCCCCGTCAGGCAGAGCGCCCAGGTCGACGGCCCGGTCGCCCAGGGGCACCACGACGCGCACGGTCGCTGTGTGGGCGAGCGGGAAGAGCAGCGCCATCGAAGCGAGGCCGTCGGCGCTGAGAGCGGAGGCGGGCGCGACAGCCTCGGCGGCCCCGGCGAGGACGACGGTGGCTGGGTCGACCGTGCCGTCGGACAGGGCCATGCGGCCGGGCGAGCGAGGCAGCTGCAGGGCGACCGACCGTCGACGGTCACCGACCGTGCCAGTCGAGCTCGATCTCGTCGATGCGCCCGACCGTCGTCCTGGTCGTGCGGGCGCAGGGCCAGAGCCACGGCGAAGGGCACCTTGGAGGCGTTCTCGACCTCGACCACCACGGCCTCGGCCCCGGACGCGTCGCGGGCCGCGTAGACCCGGTGCACGGCATCGCCGCTCGGCACCCGGAGCCGGGTCTCCACGACAGGGCTGCTCCCGACGAGCGACTGGCGCACGGCCACCTCGGCGGCCGGGAGGTGCCAGCGGTCCTCAGCCCCCACCCACCAGTCGAGCGACCAGGAGGCGCCCACGAGGTGACACCAGCCCGGCCGGATCGACCGCAGCCCGGGCGGCCGAGTCGAGGTTGCCGAGAGTGGTCCACCGCCCCGAGCGCCGGGGCTGCACCCAGTCTGCGCCCAGCGAGCGGGCGGGCCGGGGGCGAAGGAGGCGCATGCGCCTCATTCGATCAGCCGCGGGGCATGCCGTGCATCTCGGCCCGGTAGTTCCGGCCCAGAAGGCCCCGGTACGCCTCGGTGGCCGGGGCTCCCTCGTGGACCACGCTGTACACCGACTGCGGCGATGGGCAGGTCGACGCCGTACTGCTCGCCCAGCTCCATCACGACCTTGGAGGTCTTGACCCCCTCGGCCACCATGCTCATCTCCTCGATGATCTCGTCGATGCTTGCGGCCCTTGCCCAGCTGCTCGCCCACGTAGCGGTTGCGGCTCTGGGGCGAGATGCAGGTGGCGATGAGGTCACCCATGCCGGCCAGGCCGGAGAAGGTCTGCTGGCTCGCCGCCCATGGCGCACCCCAGGCGGGTCAGCTCGGCCAGCCCGCGGGTGATGACCGCCGCCCGGGTGTTGTCGCCGGTGCCGAGACCGTCGGCCATGCCCGAGGCGATCGCCATGACGTTCTTCAGCGCCCCGGCCATCTCGCAGCCGATGACGTCGGGGTTCGTGTAGACCCGGAACAGGTCGCTGGCGAAGACGTCCTGGAGGGCCTCGGCGATCGTGTTGTCGTCCATGGCCACCACGGTGGCGGCCGCGTCGCCGGCCAGGATCTCCTTGGCCAGGTTCGGGCCCGGTGAGCACGCCGCACGGGTGGCCGGGGAGCTCCTGGACGAGCACCTCGGTCATGCGCAGCCGGGTGCCCTGCTCGAGCCCCTTGGAGAGGCTGACCACCGGCACCCACGGGCGCAGGCACGGGGCCAGCTCCCGGGCGGTCTCGCGGATGCCGTGCGAGGGCACGCCCATGACGAGCAGGTCGGCGCTGCGCACGGCCTCCTCCAGCGACGATGTGGCGTGCAGGCTGGGGGTGAGGTCGAACCCCGTCAGGTAGGCGCGGTTGCGGTGGTGGTCGCGCACCTCGGCGGCCACCTCGTCCCGCCGGGCCCAGAGGGTGGTGGGCGCGTTCTTGGCGCACAGGTGGGCGACCGTCGTGCCCCACGACCCGCCCCCGATGACCGCGACCCGGATCGACATGACCGGGAGGATACGCCCGGGCGGCGGCGGCCAACGGCGGCCTGCCTAGGGTGGCGGCATGGTGGAGGGGTCGATGCGTCGAGCGGAGGCGCGGCGGCTGCGCCGTGCTCGTGCCGGTGAAGGCCTTCGGCGCAGGCCAAGGTGCGGCTGGCCGCGACCCTCGAGCCAGCCACCCGGGTCGAGCTGGCCCGGGCCATGGCCACCCGGGTGCTGCAGGCCGCCGCGCCACTGCCCGTGTCGGTCGTGTGCGACGACGAAGAGGTGCGGGCCTGGGCCGAGCGCCAGGGGGCGGAGGCCATCTGGACCCCGGGCTGGGCCTCAACGGGGCCGTCGAGGCGGGTGTCGCCCACCTCGGACGTCGGGGCGTCGGTACAGCGATCGTCGCCCACGCCGACCTCCCCCTCGCCGTCGACCTGGCCTGGCTGGCGGTCGACGGCGGCGTCACGCTCGTGCCCGACCGCCACGGCGACGGCACCAACGTCGCCTGCGTCCCGACCGCGGCCGGCTTCCGGTTCGCCTACGGCGCCGGCAGCTTCGTGCGCCACCGGGCCGAGGCGGCCCGGCTCGGCCTGACCGTCCGCCTCGTCGCCGACGAGCGCCTGGGCTGGGACGTCGACGTGCCCGCCGACCTCGGCCTCCCCGACCACCTCCACCTCCCGGGCGAGATCGCGGGCTGCTCTCGGCGGCGGCGCGGCTCAGGCGGGCGCTGACGGGGAAGCGGAGGTCGCGTGTCGCTGAACCTGCCCACTCCGTCCGTCGCCCTCGCCATCGGCGCCCACCCCGACGACGTCGAGTTCGGCTGCGGCGCCACGCTGGCCAAGTGGTCGGCCGCCGGCTGCGTCGTTCACCACCTGATCTGCACCGACGGCTCGAAGGGCAGCTGGGACCCGGCGACCGACACTGCCGAGCTCGTCGTGACCCGTCAGGGCGAGCAGCGGGCCGCCGCCGCGGCGTTGGGCGCCACCGGTCAGTGCGTGTTCCTCGGCTGGCCCGACGGCGAGCTCGACTCCGGGCTGCGCCAGCGGTGGGAGCTCGCCTACTGGATCCGTCGTCTCCAGCCCGACGTCGTCCTCGGCCACGACCCGTGGAAGCGCTACCGGCTCCACCCCGACCACCGCCACGCCGGCCTGCTCGCCGTCGAGGGCATCGTCGCCGCCCGCGACCCGCACTTCTTCCCGGAGCAGGCCCTCCCCCACCACCGGCCCGACGAGCTCCTGCTCTTCGAGGCCGACGAGCCCGACCACGTCGAGGACGTCGCCGGACACGTCGAGGCCAAGCTGGCCGCCCTCCACGCCCACAAGAGCCAGCTGCTCTCGACGATGGACATCGACGAGAGGGCCACCATCAACGAGGTCGAGCGCCAGCGCCAGGCCTTCGACGAGCGGGTGCGGTCCGACCTCGCCGATCAGGGCCGCCTCGAGTCCGTGCCCGAAGGCGAGGCGTTCAAGCGCATCGCCGCCCTCTAGGCCGGCTCAGTTGAGCGACGGGTGGGGCGGGAAGAGGGCCAGACGGCTGAGCGGGCCGCCCTGGCGAGCCAGGATTCGCTGCCACAGGGCCCGACCGTCGGGCAGGAACGGATCGTCGGGCTCCGCGTCGAGCACGAACCATGAATCCGAGGCCAGCTCCTCCTCGAGCTGGCCTCCTCCCCAGCCCGAGTAGCCGGCGTAGAGGCGCAGGGCCTGGACCTGCGGAGCGATGTCGATCGGGTCGAGCTCGAGGTCGAGCAGACCGAGATCGCCGAGGACGGGCACGCAGCCGGGCTGCGCAGCCGGGTCGCGCAGGCGAGCCAGGCACCAGCCGCTGCGCTCCTCCACCGGGCCTCCGACGTGGAGCACGGCCGGATCGGTGGCCAGGTGGTCCCAGGCGGGAAGGGCCCCGGCCACCGTCAGGTCCGTGGGCCGGTTGAGCACCAGACCGAGGGCGCCGTCGTCGCTGTGCTCGAGGACGAGGACGACGGTGCGCTCGAAGTTCGGGTCACCCAGCATGGGCTCGGCCACCAAGAGGCGACCGGCGGTGGAGGTCACCGTCGAAGTCTCGCGCCGCCGGCTCGCTCGGGCGCGTACGGTGTCCCGATGCTCGCCGACGGGACCTACGACGTCATCGTCGTCGACGCCGGGGCCGAGCCCGAGGAACCCGGTGCGCTCCGCCTCGACCTGACCATCCTGGCCGGCGAGCACAAGGGGGAGGTCGTGCCCATGCGGGCCACCGGCCTCGGAGTGGACGAGCTCGGAGCCCTGGGCCTGCCGGGCACGCTCACGGTGCGCGACGGCGACCCGTCGATCACCCTCGATCAGTAGTAGGAACGGGCCCGCACCAAACCGAAGAAGGACTCCATGCAGCGACTCACCGGCCTCGACGCCTCCTTCCTCGCCCTGGAGACGCCGACGTCTCACATGCACGTGGCCAGCCTCGGCATCTACGACCCCTCGACGACCGAGGGCGGGATGAGCCTCGAGCGCGTGACCTCCGTCTACGAGGGCCGACTCCACCTCGCCCCGCCGTTCCGGCGTCGGTTGGCCAACGTGCCGTTCGGGCTCCACCACCCGTTGTGGATCGAGGACCCGGACTTCGACATCCGCAACCACGTCCGCCACACCGCGATCCCGGCCCCTGGTGGGCCCGAGGAGCTGTCGAACCTCGTCAGCCGCCTCGTCGCCCTCCCCCTCGACCGCTCCCGCCCGCTGTGGGAGATCTGGCTCATCGAGGGGCTCGAGGGCGGCAACGTGGGGCTGCTCAGCAAGGTTCACCACTCCGCCATCGACGGCGCTTCGGGCAACGAGCTGCTCGTCGCCCTGCTCGACCTGAGCCCGGAGATCGCGGATCACACACCGGAGGAGGAGTGGAAGCCGGATCGGCAGCCCACCGACGCCGAGCTGCTCACGTACGCCGCCTCGTCTCTCGCCCGTCAGCCCATGAGGGTGGCCAAGGCCGTGGCCCGCACGGCCACCGCCGGCCTGGAGGTGCGGCGAAGGGGTCAGCAGTCCATCGCGGCCGTGCTGCCCCCTGCCCCCTTCGCGGCCCCCCGCACCTCGTTCAACGCGGCCCTGACGCCGCGGCGGAGCTACGCCTACACGTCGCTCGACCTGCCTACCGTGAAGGCGATCAAGCAGGCGGCGGGATGCACCGTCAACGACGTCGTCTTGGGCCTGTGCGGTGGGGCGCTGCGCACGTACCTCGCCGAGCGGGGCGAGGAGCCCGAGAGCTCGCTGGTGGCCATGGTGCCGGTCTCGGTCCGCAGCGAGGACGAGAAGGACGCGATGGGCAACAAGGTGAGCTCGATGCTCACGTCGCTGGCCACTGACGTCGATGATCCGATGGACCGCCTCAAGGTCGTGCACGAGTGCATGTCCGAGGCCAAGGAGCAGCAGAAGGCCATCGGCGCCGACACGCTGCAGGAGTGGACCGAGTTCGCGGCGCCGGCCGTGCTGGGTCGGGCTGCCCGCCTCTACTCCCGGATGAAGTGGGCCGACTCCCACCGCCCGCTGTTCAACGTGACGATCTCCAACGTGCCCGGGCCGCCGTTCCCGCTCTACTCGGCGGGGGCCCGGCTGCTGGCCAACTACCCGATCGGTCCGATCATGGAGGGCGGCGGCCTCAACATGACGGTGATGAGCTACCTCGACCAGCTCGACTTCGGGTTGCTGGCCTGCCCGGACGTGCTCTCGGACGTCTGGGGCCTGGCCGACGCCCTGCACGCGGCGCTCGACGAGCTCGTCGAAGCAACCGGCGTCACGCCGGCCGCAGCGGCCAAGTTCAGCCGGCTGGAGTGATGTCGCCGATCAGGTCTCCTCGGCGACGGCCTTGATGCGCTCGAGGGTCTCCTGCATGCCCTTGCGGTTCGTCTCGCCCCGCCAGCGCCCCGCCACGGCCCAGTAGGCCTTGGTGAGCACGTTGTCGGCAAGCCGGAACGACTCGGTGACCGACGCGCCGTCGCCGCTCGGCTCGAGGTCGTAGCGCCAGGAGTTCACCGTCCGCTCCCCCGGTCCGAGGACGTCGAACGCGAACGTCCGACCCGGCTCGCAGCCCGTGATCTTGCACACCGTCCAGTAGGTGGGGCCACGACCGTTGCGGCGCACGTGCCCCCGGAAGCGAGTGCCCACGGCGGGACCACCGGCCCCGTCGAGCCACTCGGCCTCGAAGGTCTCCGGGCTGAACTTCCCCGTGTTCGTGATGTCGCTGATGAGGCCCCAGACGTGGTCTGGTGAGGCGTTGACGTGGACCGTGACCGAGTCGTGCATCTCGGCAAACTACTCAGAGGGCGGCTGCGATGGCCGCGGCCACCTCCGCTGCGTGGGCGTCGTCGCGGTAGGTGGTGCGAGGCCAGAAGAAGCCCTTGAGGCCGTCGCCCTTGGTGCGGGGCACGACGTGGGCGTGGAGGTGGGGGACGCTCTGGCTCACCTTGTTGTTCATGGCCACGAAGGTGCCCTTGGCACCCATGGCCCCGGGCAGGGCCGCGGCGATGCGCTGCACCCGCTCGAAGAAGGGGCCGACCTCTGCCCCGGGCAGGTCGGGCAGGGTCTCGACGTGGTGGCGGGGCACGACGAGCACGTGGCCCGGGAACAGGGGCCGGGTGTCGAGGAAGGCCAGCACCACCTCGTCGTCGAGCACCACGTGGGCGGGCAGGTCACCGGCCAGGATCGAGCAGAACACGCAGGACATGGTCGGGACGCTAGAGCCGCTCGTCGCGCAGGGTCGGGGCGAGGACGGCCACGACGAGGGCGGCCACCGGCACGACGACCAGGCCGGTGCGCAGGTCCACCGCATCCCCGACGAGGCCGACCAGCGGAGGGACGACGAGGAAGCCGAGGCGAGACATCCAGGCCGCCACCGCGACACCATGGCCGGTGCTCACGCCCGGGAGGTTGCCCGCGGCGTGGAAGACGAGCGGGAAGAGGGTGCCGGTGCCGAGGGCCGCGAGGGCGAAGCCGAGAACGACCGAGGCCGGCTCCGCGATGATCAGCCCGAGCCCGACGCCGCCGGCGGCCAGGAGCGCACCTCCGCGCACGACCGACACCGCACCGAAGCGGTCGACGAGCCGATCACCGGTGAGGCGGCTCAGCGTCATCGCTGACTGGAAGGCGATGAAGACCAGCCCGGCCGCCGCGGCGGACGTCCCCAGCTCGGTGCGCAGCAGCACCGCCCCCCAGGACGCCGGCGCGTCCTCGATCATGGCGGCCATGACGACGAGGAGACCCAGCACTGCGAGGCGTCGGCCGGCGAGGGTCCGGTCAGCCCGGCTCAGCCCTCCGGGCCTTGCCGGCTCCTCCCGCTCGACGTCGTCGGGGCCGGGCAGCAGCCCGCGCCAGGTGAGCGCTGAGGCGGCCACGATCACTGCACCGGCCGTTCCGAGGTGCCACGGCAGGCTGATCCCCACGCCGGCCGCAACGGTGCCCGCCACGCCGCCGACGACGGCACCCAGGCTCCAAAGACCGTGCAAGGCGCTGACGATCGAGCGCCCGTATCCCCGCTGGACGCGCAGGGCATGGGCGTTCATGGAGACGTCCATCAGGGAGTCGATCAGGCCCAGGACGAAGAACGACCCGGCCAGGACCTCCCACGACGGGGCGACGGCGAAGAAGGGCAGGACGCACCCGAACCCCACCCCGCAGGCCACCGCCACGTTGCGGCTCCCGACTCGGGCGATGAGCCCGCCTGCGGCCAGGCCCGACAGGAGCGCGCCGACGGGCATCGTGGCCACAGCCAGGCCGAGAGCGGTGTTCGAGAGGCCAAGGTCGGCCTTGATGGCCGGCAGCCGCGGCACCACGTTGGCGTACGTGGCCGCGTTGAGCACGAACAGCCCGGCGACGGCCCATCGGGCATGGGCCAGCGGACGGACAACAGGGACACCGTCCACGATCGGACCCTATCGAGGCACCAGCGGCGGCATGGCGGCCCGGGCCGGTGGGTACACAGCGGCCCGAGCCGCCGTGATGCACATCCCCTTCACCCACAACGCCGAGCCGACCGTGGGCGTCGAGCTCGAGCTCCACCTCGTCGACCCGGCGACGGGTGACCTCGTCAACGCGGCCGTGGCCATCCTGGAGGAGCTGGGCCGCAGCCATCCTGGGGGCGAGCACCCGAAGGCCAAGCACGAGCTCTTCCAGTCCACCATCGAGATCATCACTGACGTCTGCCGCACACCCACCGAGGCCACCGCCGATCTCGCCAGGACGCTGGCCGAGGTGCGCGGCGCGGCCGCAGCGCACGGGGCGACCTTGATCAGCTCCGGCACCCACCCCTTCGCGCGCGCCCGGGATCAGCAGGTCAGCCCCAACCCCCGCTACCACGCGCTGGTGGACGAGATGCAGTGGACGGCCCGACGGCTGCTCATCTGCGGCACCCACGTGCACGTCGGCGTGCCCAGCGGCGAGCACGCCATCGCCATCGTCAACGAGCTGCTCCGCCACCTCCCGCTCTTCCTGATCCTCTCCTCGTCGAGCCCCTTCTTCGAAGCTGAGGACACGGGTCTGGCTTCGGCTCGCTCCAAGGTGTTCGAGTCGCTCCCGACCGCCGGGCTCCCGCCGAACCTCGCTGACTGGGCCGACTTCGAGGTGTTCATGGAGACGCTCATCGAGTCCCGGTCGATCGAGTCCGTGCGCGAGGTGTGGTGGGACGTGCGGCCCCACCCCGACTTCGGGACGGTCGAGCTGCGCATGTGCGACGCCGTGTCGACCCTGCGCGAGGTCAAGGCCATCGCCGCGCTGGCCCAGACCCTCGTCGCCCACCTGATCGACCAGATCGACGGGGCCACCCTTGCGGTCCCGCCCCGAGAGTGGGCCGTGCGAGCCAACCGCTGGCTGGCGGCCCGCCACGGCGTGGAGGCCGAGCTGATCGTCGACGACAAGGGCACTCGCCGCGCCGCCCGGCAGCTCCTCGAGGAGCTGATCGACGAGCTCCGCCCGGCTGCGGTCCGCCTTGGCACGAGCGACGATCTCGATGACGCGCTGGCCCTCTGGGACATCGGCCCGGGCTACCAGCGCCAGAGGCGCGTCACCGCGGCCGGCGGGTCACCGGCGGAGGTCGTGGCCAGCCTGGCCCGCGAGCTCGAGGCCGGGCTGCCGGCGTGAGCCCGAGGACCCTCACCGGTCGGCGGCTCGACGAGTGGCTGGAGAGCCACAGGGAGGAGCTGATCGCCTTTCGGCGCCACCTGCATGCCTTCCCCGAGCTCAGCGGCGAGGAGCGAGCCACCACCGAGCTGATCGCCGCTCGCCTCGCTGTGGCTGGCCTGGAGCCCCGGGTGCTGAGCGTCGGCACCGGCCTGCTGTGCGACATCGGGGACCCCTCCCGGGTAGCGCTGCGGGCCGACATCGACGCCCTCGCCATGCAAGACGCCAAGGACGTCAGCTACCGCAGTCAGCACCCCGGCATCGCCCACGCGTGCGGCCACGACGTGCACACGACGATCACGCTGGGCGCCGGCCTCTACCTCGCCTCCGTCTGGCCCGCCGGGTGGCCCGGGCTGCGTCTCATCTTCCAGCCCGCCGAGGAGCGCGTGCCCGGGGGCGCGCTCGACGTCATCGCCGACGGCGGCCTGGACGGCCTCACGCGGGTCTTCGGCCTCCACTGCGACCCGAAGCTGGACGTCGGGACGGTTGGTCTGCGGGCCGGGCCCATCAGCTCGGCAGCCGACATGGCCGTCGTCGAGCTGTTCGGTCCGGGCGGTCACACGGCCCGCCCCGAGCAGACCGTCGACCTCGTCGCACTGGCGGCGCGCGTGGTCGTGGAGCTGCCCGGGCGGGTGCAGCGGAACCTCGGCGCCGACGCCCCGGTGCGGCTCGTGTTCGGTGCCCTGCACGCGGGCGACGCGCCCAACGTGATCCCGACCTCGGCCCAGCTGCGGGGCTCGATCCGCACGCCCCTCACGGAGCTGTGGGACGCCCTGCCGGAGGCCGTCGAGGCTGCCCTGCAGGAGATCGTGGCCCCAGCCGGGGCCACCTGGGAGCTGCGGTACACGCGGGGCGTCCCACCCGTCACCAACGACGCGGTGGCCGTCGACGAGGTCCGGCGCGGCGTGATCGAGGTGCTCGGCGACGGGGCCGCCGCCGACGCGGTCCAGAGCTGGGGCGGCGACGACTTCGCCTGGTACACCCAGCGCGTCCCGTCGGCCTACGTGCGCCTCGGCACCCACGCCCCGGAGACGGGAAGGCCGCGCCTCGACCTCCACGCCGGTCTCTTCGACGTCGACGAACGGGCCATCGCGGTCGGGATCGAGATCCTCGTGGCGGCCGTCGAGCAGCACATGGCCCGCCGATCCTGACGTCGCGCGGGCATCCACCACCCACCGCGCAGGGTGCGGTTCACTGAGCCCCGGTGACCCACGGGCGAACCACGACCTCCGCGGCCTTCCGCGACCGGTTCCCACCGGCGCACCCGGACACGCCCCACCGCACCGCCGAGCAGCGTTCCATCCACCGCTTCAACGACCCTTTGGGGGGCCATTGACCGATCTCCTCGCCGACCCGGCGCGCTCCGGCGCGTCCGAGCACCTCCACCGCCACCCGGATGGTGCTCGACACGTCGGTGCTCATCTCCGATCCGGACTCCATCACGCCTTCCCGGGCGCCGACACGGTGATCCCGCTGGTGGTGGTGGAGGAGCTCGACCAGCACAAGTCCCGGCTGGACGACGTCGGTCGGGCGGCCCGGGCGGTGATCCGCTCGATCGAGGAGCTGCGGGTGGCCAACGGTGGCGACATCCGCACGCCGGTCGCGCTGCCCAACGGGGGCACGTTGCGCATCGAGACGAACGGCCTGCACCTCAACGAGATCCGCGAGCACGGTCTCGACCCGACGAAGAACGACAACCGCATCCTGGCCGCCTCCCTCGGTCAGGCGGTTCACGGCCGCACGATCGTCGTGTCGAACGACGCCGCCCTGCGCATCAAGGCCGCCCAGCTCGGCCTCGAGGCCATGGAGCACCAGCGCATCCGGGCCCGGGCCTCCTTCGAGCGGCCGGCGGGCTGGCACGACGATCGAGGTCAGCGCCGTCCACCGTCGACGCCATCTACCTCGAGCCGAACGGCATCGGGATCGACGACCTCGCACCGGACGACGTGGCTCGGGTCCGCGAGGAGCTCACCGACCGGTACGCCGTGCTCCGGGCCGGCAGCCAGTCGGTGCTCGTCCGCCACCACGACGGCGAGCTCGAGGCCATGCTCCGCGTGCCCGAGCCGTGGGGCCTGCGCCCCCGCTCGAAGGAGCAGCAGTTCGCCCTCGACCTGCTGCTCGACCCCGAGGTGCGCATCGTCGCCCTCGACGGCATGGCCGGCACCGGCAAGACGCTGCTCGCCCTCGCCGCCGGCCTCGAGCAGGTCATCGAGACGAGCCTGTACGACAAGCTCTCGATCTACCGGCCCGTCGTGCCGGTCGGGAAGGCCGAGCTCGGCTTCCTCCCCGGCACGCTCGACGAGAAGCTCGAACCCGTGGATGACGGCGGTGCACGATGCCCTCGTCGCCCTCACCGAGCGGCGCAGCCACGCCGATGCCCGCGCCGTGCTCGAGGAGCTCACGGAGCGGGACAAGCTCTCCCTCGAGGCCGTCACCTACCTGCGGGGCCGGTCGCTGCACGGCACGTACGTGCTCGTCGACGAGGCGCAGAACCTCGAGCCGACCACCCTCAAGACGATCCTCACCCGGGTGGGCGAGGGCACCAAGGTGGTGTTCACCGGCGACACGAGCCAGATCGACGCGCCCGTACCTGTCGGAGCACAACAACGCCGTGTCGGTGCTCATCGACGCCTTCGACGGCGAGCGCTGCTTCGGCCACGTGCGCCTGTCGCACTGCGAGCGCTCCGAGGTGGCGTCGCTGGCGGCCCTTCGGCTGTAGCATCCACCGCCGTAGCCTGGCGACGATCGTGCCGACCTCCACGACGACCGACGACGAGCTCGACGACCTCGCCCGAGGAGCCCGCGCCCGACGCGCCCTGGGGTCTGATCGACGACCCCGAGATCGTGGCCGCGGCGCTGGCGGCCAGCGCCGACGAGCCCGAGACGACCCGCCGCTCGTCGCGTCGCTGCTCGCCCTGTCGACGACGCCGCGTCCCGGCTCCTCGACCACCCGATCCGACCCCGGGTGAAGGTCAGCCCGGCGGGCTGCTGCGGGGCGAGCTCGACGTCGTGAAGGTCACCGTGCCCGCCGTGCTGGCCGCGGGGCTCGTGCTCGACCGCATCGTCGTCCGGGCCGAGCACGTCCGCATCGCACCCGGCCTGCCCCCGCGCCTGCAGGCCGGGCCGGTCACGCTTGCGGGCCTACGTGAGCCAGGACAACGTCGACCGGTGGACGCGCACGTCGCACCTGCCGATCCGGCTGCGCCTCACCGACGAAGGCGTGCTGCTCACCACCGGGGTGCGGGGCTTCAAGATGAGCGAGACGCTCGCCGACCTCGAGGTGGCCGGCCGCTTCCTGCGCCTGGCACCGAAGCGCATGACGATCGTGGGCCTCCCCACCACGCTCGTCCGCTTCTTCAAGGGCTACCTGCCGCTGCCGCCCGCTGCCCCAAGGGCGCGCGCATCACCGACGTGCGCCACGGCGACGGCGAGCTGGCGGTCACCTTCGCGCTCGAGCACCTCGACGAGCCGCTGACCCCCGACATCGCCCGGCGGCTGTCGTCCTTCGCCCGCCTCCCGCTCCCCGGGCTGCGGTAGGGCATCCACCACCTCGGCGCGGCCCGTTCCTACGCTGCGGTGTCAGCACTCGGACATGCGGGGGGCACGCGCCATGCGCCGACGACCGGCTGTATACGGACTCGACATCGAGACGGACACCACCGAGAACGGGCTCGACCCGAGGGTCGCGTCGGTCGTCACCGTCGCCCTGGCCGTCTCCGGGCTACGAGGAGGTGTTCACCGGTCCCGAGCACGTGCTGCTCGCCGACCTCGACGACCGCCTCCACGACCTCGAGCCGGGCGTGCTCGCCACGTGGAACGGCGCCGCCTTCGACCTGCCCTTCATCGCCGACCGGGCCGCCCTCTACGGCATGGCCCTCGGCCTGCGCCTCGCAGCTCGATCCGGGCATCACCATGCGCCGCGCGCCGCTGCCCGGCCACGAGGGCGCCTACCGCGCCGGCTGGTACGGCCACGACCACCTCGACGCCTACCGCGTGTACCGCGGCGACGTCGGCCCGGCGCTGCGCATCTCCTGCTCGCTGAAGTCGATCGCCCGCTTCGTCGGCCTGGCGCCGATCGAGGTCGACCGCACCCGGATCCACGACCTCTCCAACGAGGCCCTCCACGCCTACGCGGCCAGCGACGCCCGCCTGGCCCGCATCCTCACCGAGCGGCGCTGGAGCACGGCGTCCCGCTGCGTGGATCACGTGCCCACGACCCGCCGCACCGCCGCACCTCACGCGCGCTCGCATCGCCCCTTCTCCTGTCACACCCGCCGTGCCATGCTCGCGGCACGGACCGCTGAGCCCCGCGCCAGCACCTCGCGATCGCCGGATCGCCGCCCCGGCTCCTGTCGCAGCGAGGTGCACCATGCGCTCCGTCCCACGTCCTCCCACCGTCGTCGCCACGGCCCAGCCCCCGGTGGCCGTCGTGTCGATGCCATCGCCCAGATCCTCGATGAGGGGGTGGCCGAGGATCCTGACCACGTCGTCCTCTACGTGGAAGACGACGGTGACGACGTCCTCCTGGGCTTCCGTCCGATCGAGGTCGGCATCCACCCGTTCGGCGGCGCTGGCCGGCTGCACGGCCCCGATCGAGTGGTCGATGGTCGGCCTCCGCGTCCGCGGTCGGGCTCACCACCTCGACGACGACCGCCCTCCAACCGAGGCCCGCACCACCTTCCTGGTCGAGCGCAGCGGGGAGGAGGCCTCGTTGCTGCGCACCGCCGACGGCACGGTGCCTCTACCCGGCCCGGCGAGCGGGACGATCCCCGACCTGTGCCGTCGCATGCTCGGGGTCTCCACCGCTCCGCCGCCGTCGCACTCCACGGGCGCGCTCTGGCTCGTGGCCTGGTTCGACCGCCTCGTCGAGCGCCTGCGCCGACCCCGGCCGATCCACGCCCATCGGAGCGTCATGGGCTCAGCTCGCCGCACTGCACCCGGCGGTCCGCTCGGCACCCGATGACGACCTGCTCGAGCCTGGCCGATCCCCAGCGTCTCGTGGCCCTCGCTCGGGCTCACACCGAGGCCTGGCCCTGGTGCCGACTGCGCGACGACCCCGACGCACTGCGTCCTCCCCGACGGGCACCTCCCCGCGCGACATCACCACGTGGATGGACGACGGCTTCTACGCCCGCTGGGCCCTCGGCGCCTTCCCCGAGCCGACCGCGCTGGCGGATGACCTCCTAGCCCTCGTCCCCTCGGCCCTGCAGCGCCCCCTTCCTGGCCGCGCTCGAGGGTCTGATGGCCCCTTCGTGCTCGGGGTGAGCGGCGAGGTCGCGCCCCGTATGCTCCCGCCGTGCTCAGATCTGCGACCCCACCCTCCGGCCAAGGGCGCTGACGGTGGCGCTCGTGCTGGGGGCGGCGTTCGGGCCGCTAGCGACATCGGTGGAGGTGCGCGACGCCGACTCGGGCGCAGCTCGTGGCCGCGGGCTCGGCCCGCCACGCCGACATGGGCCCCTCCGCCGACGACCCCACGTCGTGGTGGCGCTCGCTGGCCAGCGCCGTCGGCCAGACGGGCCAGCGCGAGATCGGCGCCATCTCGGTCTGTGGCGGCCACCCCGGTCTCGTGCTCCTCGACGGAGCGGGAGCCGTGCTCCGCCCGATGCAGCCGTGGGCCGAGGGCGAGTCCTCAGCCGACGCCACCCGGCTCCGCAGCGCCCTGGGCGCCGAACGTTGGGCCCGCCGCACGGGCGCCCTGCCCGGGCCGGGCACCGCTGTGAGCCGGCTGGCCTGGCTCCGCCGCACCGACCCGCACACCTTCGATCGCATCGGCGCCGCCCTGCTCCCCCACGACTGGCTCACCTACCGCCTGGCCGGCCGTGCCGTCACCGATCGCGGCGGGGCATCGCTCACCGGAGCCTGGTCCCCGGCCGCGGAGGGCTGGCTGGCCGAGGTGCTCGACCTGCTCGCCCCGGGCGGGTCGGCGCACTGGTGGCGTGAGCGGCTGCCCGACGTGCTCGGCCCGGCGGAGCGGGCCGACTGGCTCGACGCGCCGGTCTACGAGCTGCTCGGCCTGCGGGGCCGCCCGCTCGTCGCCCCGGGCACGGGCGAGGCCATGGCCGTGGCCCTCACGCTGGGCATCACGGCGGGGCGAGCAGCCATCGCCCTGGGGGCCACCACCACCGTCCTGGCCGGGCTCGACAAGCCGGTGGTCGACCCCACCGGGGCCGTGCGCAGCCGAGCCGACGCCACGGGCCGCCACCTGGCCGTGTCCTCCGTGGCCGGAGGGGCCGGCCTCGTCGATGCCGTGCGCGAGCTCTTCGAGATGGACGCCGACGCTCTGGGCGCAGCCGCCCTGGAGGCACCTCCGAGCACCGACCTGCTCCTGGTACCCGCAGTGGACGGGCGGCGCGGCGGCGTCCTCACGGGGCTTCGGCCCGGCGCCACCCGTGGGGCAGTGGCCAGAGCGGCCTTCGAGGGTGTCGCCTGCGCGGCGCTCGACGCCCTCGACCGAGTGCTCGACGCCGGGGCCCCCGTCGACACGACGAGCCCATCCGCCTGGCTGCCCCGCTCGCCGGGCGCCGAGGTCCACGCCCAGGTGCTGGCCGACCTGTCCGGTCGCCCGGTGCAAGCCGCCCCGGCCATGTCACTGGCCGCCGCCGGCGCGTGCATCCAAGCCGCAGCCGTGCTGCACGAGGGCGACCCGGCCGAGATCGCCGCGGCGTGGGAGCTGGCCGGCGACGCCTGGCTGGAGCCCGACGAGGACCCAGGCCGACTCGACCGACGCGCCGCGCACGCCGAGGAGCGCGCCCGCCAGTCAGCCGCGCTCCACCCGCCCGATTGACGGGCACGCGCACCGCGGCGACCACCCCACAGCGCCGCCTCTAGAGCTGGCTGTCGGCGCCGTCCACCGCCGTCCAGCGCGCGGGCTGACCCCCGCCGTCAGCCCAGGGCCCCTGCGGCGCGCAGGGCGGCGATGCGCTCGTCGTCGAGCCCAGCACGTCCCGGAGCACGACGTCGGTGTGCTCACCCGCCGTCGGCGCCTTCGTGGGCAGCGGGCAGCTCCTCGCCGATGACCTTGATCGGACGAGGGCACCTGGTCGTTGCCGACCCGCTCCTTGGGGATCCACGGGAGGCGGTCCTGGAACTGCGGGTCGTCGGCCAGCGTCTTGGGCGTGTTCACCGGAGCGATCGGCGTGTTGGCCTCGTCGCCCAGCGCCACCCACTCGGCCGTGGTGCGGCTGCGGAAGATCTCGGCCAGCTCGCGTCGCAGCTCCTCGTTGCCCCGTGCGTGGTCGGCGTACTTCGAGCCGGGGTGGCGCTCGAAGAGCTCGGGCCGACCGATGCCCTTGCAGAAGTTCTCCCAGAACTCCCGCTCGGAGGCCATGAACAGGATGTGCCCGTCGGCGGTCTCGTAGAACTGGTAGCGCACGCCGTCGCGCATGCCCGCCGTGCCCGGCAGCCCGGCGCTCGTAGCCGTCGGCCTTGTTGCCGGTCACCTCGGACTCCGGGTCGCTCGTAGGCCTTGTACGTCTCGCTGCGGAGCCAGTCCATGGCCGCGGCGGCGTCGGACTGGGCGATCTCGAGCTGGCACGGCTCGCCCGTGGCCCGGGCCCGGGTGATGCCGGCCAGCACCGCCGAGGGCACCGAAGAGCGGGCCGGCGTGGATGCCGACCGACGGGTGCTCGGGGATGGCGCAGAAGCCGTCGTCGGTGGTGACCGGCTGCACGAGCCCGGCCCACACGTCGTAGGCGATGCCGTGGCTGGGCATGTCCTTGTACGGGCCGGTCATGCCGTAGCCCGAGATCGTGCAGAACACGATGCGGGGGTTCACGGCCTTGCACGCCTCGTAGCCGACGCCGCGCCGCTCCAGCCCGCCGGGTCGCATGGCCTCGATCACCGCGTCGGCGCCCTTCACGAGCTCGAGGAAGACCTCGCGGCCCTCCTCGGTGCGCAGGTCGATCGTGATGGAGCGCTTGCCCGCGGCTGATGTGGAGGTGCATCAGCGACGTGCCCTCGACGATGGGCCACGTCATCTCCCGGATGTAGTCGCCCGAGGGCGGCTCCACCTTGATGACGTCGGCGCCGAGGTCGGCCAGCGTGGTGGTGATGGCGCCGGGGCCGAGCATCGAGCACTCGATGATCCGGACGCTGCCGAGGGGGGTGGTCACGAGCGGGTCCTCCGAAGGGGCGGTGGGGGCGAGCGGGCTGCCAGGGCCCGGCGTCATGAGCTCCTCCCGCCAGCGGGTGCACCACTGGCGGGCGGTCGCGGGCCACGGGTCGCCGTCGCGCAGCAGAGCGGTGTGGGTGGTGACGTCGGTGGCCCAGATGGTGCACACCTCGGTGTCGACGAGCACGCGAGTCGTACAGGCCGACGAGCGCGATCCCGCGCTCGGCCATGGCCGGCACCCGAAGCTCGGCAGCGTGGCGGCCAGGTACTCGGGGCCGGCGCCGGGGCGCACCTCGGACAGCTCGTGGACGAACCACGTCCCGCTGCACGCCGGCGGCAGCCAGGGAGGCCCGATCGGGGCATCCCGGCGCGCCCCGCAAGAGGCGGTCGAACCCGCCGGTGCCGTCGCTTGTAGGCCTCGTCCCACCACTCGGCCAGCTCGGAGTTGGCGGCCTTGTCCACGTTCGTGCGCTGAGCCGAGGCGGACCCAGCCGTCCCAGCCGTCGATCTCCCACACGTTGACGACCTGGGGCCAGCGCCCGGTGGTGCCGACGACCTCCCACGTCCCGAGCAGGTCGAGGCCCCCACCGGCGGCCGCGGACGGAGTCGAAGGCGACGGTGTGCTCCATGTAGGCCCGCCCGCCCCGACCCACGATGTCGACGACCTCGTGCAGGAGAAGCGGCGGATCTGCCATGGCGCCGAGGATGATGGCACACTATCTGACGACCCGTCAGATCTCGCCGACAGGACCGATGGACCTCTCCTTCACCCCCGACCAGGACGCCCTGCGAGAGGCCGCGCTGCGTCTCTACGCCAAGGAATCCGCACGGCGAGCGGGTGCGCGAGCTCGAGCCGCGAGGGCTTCGACCCCGCGCTCTGGGACGCCGTCGTGGCGATGGGCCTGCCCACCATGGCGCTCCCCGAGGAGCTGCGGCGGCGCCGGCGCGTCGCTGACCGACCTCGCCGCGGCCGTCGAGGTCCACGGCGCCCACCTCGGCCTCGTCCCGCTGGTCGAGACCGCCGTGGTGGCCCGCCTGCTGGCCCGGCCTCGAGGGCGAGCCGGCGCCGAGCGACGTCGCTCGCCCAGCTGATCGGCGCGGTCGCGGCGCCCGCCACGCTGCGCCTGCACCCCGGCGGACGACGCCCACCAGCCCGACGGCCTTCGCGGCCGTGGCCGAGATCATCCTCGCCCTCGACGGCGACCGCGTCGTCGCGCATGACGGCGCCGCCGAGACCGGCTCGGCTCGACGCTGGCCGGGCTGGCCGTGGCCGACGGTCGACCGCGGCGGGCGCGCGACATCGTCGACCGCGGCGCCGAGGCCGAGGCCGCCTTCGACACGGGCGCTCGACGAGTGGCGGGCCCTCACGGCGGTGGCCCAGGCCGGTCTGGCCCGCACCACGCTCGACCTCGGCCTGCAGTACGCCAAGGACCGCCACCAGTTCGGCGTGCCGATCGGCAGCTTCCAGAGCCCTGCAGCACCGCTTCGCCGACCTGCACGAGCGGGTCGACGGCAGCCGCCTCCTCGCCTACGAGGCCGTGTGGGCCCTCGACGAGGACGAGCCGACCGCCGCCCTGCGCGCCGCCCAGGCGTCCTGGTACTGCGGCGCAGGTGGCCGACGAGGCGGCCGGGTTCAGCCTCCACGTGCACGGCGGCTACGGCTTCATGCTCGAGTACGACGTGCAGCTGCACGTGCGGCGGGCCAAGGCCACCCGGCTGCTGCTCGGCGACCCCCGCCGGGAGCTGCAGCTGATCGCCGAGCGCCGCTGGGGCGACGCCGCGCCGGGCCCCGCGGCCGTCACCGCCGCCGCGACGGCCCGCCCGACGCGGCCCGGGATGGACTTCCGCTTCGACCCGGAGACCGAGGCGTTCCGAGCCGAGGTGCGGGCCTTCATCGCCGAGCACCTCACCCCCGAGATCGTCGAGCGGGCCCACGCCACCGGCACGATGCACGACTGGGGCTTCCACCGGGCGCTGTGCGAGCGCGGCTACCTCGCCGTCGGGCTGGCCCACCGAGTTCGGCGGGCTCGGCCGCGACGCCATCGACCAGACCCTGCTCATGCAGGAGCTCTACGCCGCCGAGGCCCCGATCGACGGTCTCAACATCGCTCGATGGTCGGCGCCACCCTGCTCGTGTGCGGCACCGACGAGCAGAAGGCCGACGTCCTCCCTCGGATCCTGGCCGGCGAGGTCATGTGCTGCCTCGGCTACAGCGAGCCCGACGCCGGCTCCGACGTGGCCGCCGTCGCCACCAAGGCCGTGCGCGACGGCGACGGACTGGGTCATCGAGGGCCAGAAGATGTTCACGACGATGGCCCACGAGGCCCACTACGTGTTCCTGCTCACCCGCACGAACCTCGACGCCCCCAAGCACAAGGGCCTGACGATGTTCCTCGTGCCGATGGACACGCCCGGCATCGAGGTCACCCCCGTCGACACGATGGGCGGCGAGCGCACGAACATCACCTTCTACAGCGACGTCCGCGTCCCCGACTCCTGCCGGGTGGGCGAGGTCGACGCCGGGCTGGTCGGTCATGCACGCCGCGCTCGTCTACGAGCGGAGCTCGGCCAACTGGGGCGAGCCCGACCACCTCGTGGAGGCGGTGGCCGAGTGGGCCCGCCAGCCCGGAGCCGACGGCGCCGGCCCTTCGACGATCCGCTCGTGCGGGAGGCGCTGGCCCGGTGGAGCACCGAGCTCGAGGTGGGCCGGCTGCTGCTCTTCCGCTCGGCCTGGCTGTCGGCCCAGGGCGAGATGCCGCAGGTCGAGGGCTCGATGGCCAAGCTCCACATCACCGAGGCCTTCGTCCGGGCGTCGTCCGAGCTGCTCGACCTGCTGGGGACGGCTGGCCTGGTCGCCGGTGGCGACGGAGCGCCGCCGTTCTGGGCGGTCTCGTCGAGCACGCCTTCCGCCACGCCGTCGTCACGACGATCTACGGCGGGTCCAGCGAGGTGCAGCGCGAGATCATCGCCGGGCCGGGCCCTCGGGCTGCCGCGGAGCCGCTGACACCGGCTTCCTCGCCTTGACACGGCCGAACCTGACGGACCGTCAGATCTGCTTGTGCCGTAAATCACACAGGTGAATGTTGCAGTTCGGTGTCGGTTCGGGTTACCATTTCGTAACTCACCAGCCGCCGAAGCGCGGCCCGCCGCTGGGGCGCAGTGATCCGTCGATCTTCCCATTCCGTTCGACGCGCGCCCCGGCACCCCCCAAGGAGGCACCCCCACACATGTCTGGGAGCAACCCCCCGAGTACCAACGGCTCGCCCCGCCTGGCGCGACGAGCCCTCACCACCAGCCTCGCCGCCCTCGGCGCCGTCGCCGTGCCCCTCGCCCTCGTCGCCACCACCGGCGGCTCGGGCCCTTCAGCCCTCGCCGACCAGGCCGCCGACGGCCACCGAGCACCTCGTTCCTCGAGGCCGAGCTCCAGCAGGTCCGCTCGCTGCACCGAGTCCGAGGCCGTGCCCTTCGTGGCGCTCTCCAGCCCCGGCTCCGGCAGTAGAGGTCCCGACCCCCGCCGTGGTGGCGCCCCCCACCACCACCACGACGGCCCCACCGCCGCCGCCCCCTCCGGCGCCCGAGCCGGCCCCGGCCCCGCCGCCCCCGCCGCCTGCGCCTGAGCCCGCCCCCATGGCCAGCGGCGCCGGCAACGGCGACCCGAACGACCCTGCCAGCTGGGATCGTCTGGCCCAGTGCGAGTCCGGCGGCAACTGGTCCATCAACACCGGCAACGGCTACTACGGCGGCCTGCAGTTCGCCTCGCCTCCTGGCGGGGCGTGGGTGGCCAGGGCTACCCGCACGAGAGCTCCCGCGAGACCCAGATCGAGATGGGCAAGCGCCTCCACGCTCAGGGCGGCTGGAGCCACTGGCCCGGCTGCACCCGCAGCTTCGGCTGGCGCTAGCGCACCTGCGCTCCATCCAGTCCAGACAGCGGCCCCGGTCCCAGCAACCGGGGCCGCTGTCGCGTCCGCCCACACCCCGGATGGCGACAACCCGTTCGAACCGGGGTGCGAAAGAGCCCAGGAACGGGCTCTTTCGCACCCCGGTCGCGTCGGTCAGGTCGGGTCAGGTGGGCCAGGCGACGATCTCGCCGGCTACCTCGATGAGCGCTGAAGGGTCGAGGTCGACGTCGTCCCACACATCGACGCCCGCTCCTGGGACGTCGACCGGCGTGGCGGTCACGAAGGTGACCGGTCGCTTCGCCGCCGCAGCGGTCGCGGCGGCGGCATCTCCGACGAGCACGCTGCCTGGCTGCGAGGTCGGGAAGGTGCGGGCCACCCAGAAGCCGACGAGGCCCGGCTCGGCCACCACCAGCCCGTCCGACGGGAGCGCGGCGGCCAGCGCTGCGGCCCGGGCCGGCGGCGACCCCGGCTGCTCGTACATCGGGCCCACGACGGCGGCCAGCGCCGTGTAGAGGGCCGGGCGCTCCAGGCTGCCCGGGGGCAGGTCGAGCGCGATCGTCGCCAGGTCCGACGGCGCCACGTCGATGACCTCCGCCTTGCCCTCCCACGGGCGCGACGTCACCTCGGCAGGGTCGAGGCCGCTCGTCACGAGCACGTCGACCTCGCCCAGCCCGGCCAGCTCGAAGTCGCGGGCCTGGAGGCCGGCCGTCCCGAAGTGCAGCGGGTCGTCCCAGCGGAACACCCCCTTGGCGCCCCACGTGTTCACCACGCCGCACCCGACCCTCCGGGCGAAGGCCTGCAGCCCGGCGACGCACCCGTCGCGGACCACGCCCGGCCCGACGAGCATGCCCAGATGCCGGACGTCACTCGTTCTGTGCGCACCCACCTCCGCCTGCCGGGGGTGGGTGCGCACAGAAGCCGTGGGGGTTAGTAGCGCAGGCCGGGGGCGCGGGTCTTGAAGACGTCGGTGGCGAGCTGCTGGCCGAGCTTGGTCGGCGTCCCAGCGCTTGCCGCCGTTGGAGATGGTGGCGCCCTCGGTCCAGCCCTTCATCCAGACGATGTCCTCGGCGACGGCCCGGATGACCTGACCGGTGACGTGCTGGCTCTCGTCGCTGGCCAGCCAGGCCACCAGCGGCGACGACACGGCCGGGTCCATGCGGTTCCACTCGTCGTCGGGCACGTCGTCGGCCTCGATGACCGCGGGCGCGCCCGGCATCGTGCCGGTGATGCGGGTGGCGGCGGCCGGGCCGACGGCGTTGACGGTGACGCCGAGCTTGTAGAGCTCGAGCGACAGCGTCTGGGTGAACCCGGCGATGCCGGCCTTGGCGGTGGCGTAGTTGGTCTGGCCGAAGTTGCCGACCAGGCCGGCGCCGGAGGTGGTGTTGATGACGCGGCCGGTGAAGACCTCGCCCGCCTTGGCGCGCTCGCGCCAGTGCCGGGCGGCGTGGTGGGCCGGCGCCCACGTGCCCTTGAGGTGGACCTTGATCACGGAGTCGAAGTCGGCCTCGGACATGTTCCAGATGGCGCCGTCGCGGACGATGCCGGCGTTGTTCACCAGCATGTCGAGCCGGCCGTAGGTGTCGACGGCCTGGGCCACCATGCGGCCGGCGCCCTCGTAGTCGGACACGTCGTCGTAGTTGGCGACGGCCGTCGCCACCGCGTGCGGTGATGAGCTCGACCGTGAGGTCGGCCGCCTTCTCGTCGGCGCCGTCGCCGGTGACCGAGGTGCCGAGGTCGTTGACCACGACGCTGGCGCCGTGCTTGGCCAGCTCCAGCGCGTGGGCCCGGCCGATGCCGTGGCCGGCGCCGGTGACGATCGCGACCTTGCCGTCGAGCAGTGCCATTGCGATGCGTCTCTCTTCCGTGGGTCGGGGCGGGTCAGCTGGCGCCGAAGCGGTCGCGGAGCTCGAACTTGAGGACCTTGCCCGTGGGGTTGCGGGGCAGGGCGTCGACGATCTCGAGCCGCTCGGGCAGCTTCTGGGTCATGAGGCCCTGCTCCCGGCACCACGCCACCATGGCCTCGAAGGTGATCGGCGCCGCCGGGTCGGTCGGGCACGACGACGGCGCACACCCGCTCGCCGGTCTTCGGTCGTCGGGCACGCCGATGACGGCGACGTCGGCGACGTCGGGGTGGCGGAACAGGACGTCCTCGACCTCCTTGGCCGAGATGTTCTCCATGTTGCGGATGATGATGTCCTTCACCCGGCCGGTGATCGTGACCATGCCCTCGGCGTCGATGCGGCCGAGGTCGCCGGTGCGGAACCAGCCGTCCTCGTCGAAGGCCTCGGCGTCGAGCGAGCTGTCGAGGTAGCCCTTCATCAGCTGCGGCGCCTTGGCCCGGATCTCGCCCTCCTCGCCGATGCCGGCCTCCTTGCCCTCGAGGGTGACCGCGCGGAGCTGGATCGCGCCCGGTGGCCTTGCCCTCGGTGTTGGCGAGCTGCTCGTCGGTGTCGTGGACCGTGCCCATGGCGATGATCGGCGCCTCGGTGAGGCCGTAGCCGGACACGATGCCGACACGCCGCCCATCTCGGCCTTGATGTCGTAGTGCAGCTGCGGGCGGCTTCGGCGCGCCGCCGCCGCAGTACACCCGCACCTTCGGGAACAGCAGCTCGCCCTCGGGGAGCTGGCGCTGGGCGGCCAGGTAGGCCATGTGGAACGGCGTGCCGGCGCCCGCCATGGTGACGTCGTGCTCCTGGATGAGCTGCGGTCGTGCGGGCC
The DNA here is from genome assembly GCA_963846555.1 of uncultured Microthrixaceae bacterium. Taxonomy (GTDB): domain Bacteria; phylum Actinomycetota; class Acidimicrobiia; order Acidimicrobiales; family VFJN01; genus VFJN01. The sequence continues at coordinate 1,081,993 of CAWJWI010000004.1, read as the reverse complement.
GGGTCGAAGCGCTCGATGTAGACGGTGGGGAACCCGACGACGAGGGCGCGAGAAGAGCCAGCCGATGCCGCCGATGTGGGTGAAGGGGAAGACGACCGCGTTCTTGTCGGCGTCGGTGACCTCGAGGCAGGCGTTCATGCCGAGGGCGCTGGCCAGGATCGTGCGGTCGGTGTGCTGCGCGCCCTTCGGGTCGGCGGTCGTGCCCGACGTGTAGAAGTACCAGCGCACCGGCTCGCTGGTCCGGGTCGGGCGGCGGCGGCAGCGTGGTCGGGTCGCCCTGCGGGCAGGGCCTTGTCGGCCACGAGCACCTGCAGCGAGCCGCCCTCGGCGCCGATCTGCTCGGCGATGCCGCGGGCCATGGCCTCGAAGTCGAAGCCGCTCCACGTCGACGGCACGACGAGCAGCTTGCTCTTGGCCTGGCGGGTGACGAAGCCGACCTCGCGCTCGCGGTAGATCGGCAGCATCGGGTTCTGGATGGCGCCGAGGCGGGCGAGGGCCAGCACGAGCAGCTTCGACTCGAGCCACGTCGGCAGCTGCCACGACACGACGTCGCCCGCGCCGATGCCGAGGTCGGCGAAGCCCGGCCGCGGCCCGCTCGGCGGCGGCCTTGGTCTCGGCCCAGGTGAGCGTGCGGCCGTCCTCGTCGACGGCGGCCAGCGCGTCAGGGGTGGCCGCGGCCCGCCGCTCGACCAGCTCCCAGAGGCTTCCCACCATCGACGTTCGGCATGCGTGCGACCCCCTGCGAGAGACCTGACGACCCGTCAGATGCTAGCCAGGCGGGCCTCGCCTGCCGAAGTCCGGACTCGACGAGAGCGGGGCTAGATCTCGGTCGACTCCTCGTTGAAGAGCTCGAAGGCGAGGAGCACGTCCTCGAGCAGCTCGGGCTCGGTGACCTCGATGGCGAGCGACGCGACCCGCAGGCCGGTGAGCATGCCGAGCCAGGCGCCGAAGAGCAGGTCCTGCGTCGCCGAGACGACCCTGCATGCGCGTCCACCGACGGTCGGATGCCGCCCGCCGTGGCTGCGGCCGCCGTGAGGATCTCGGTGAGCAGCTCGAGCCGGTGCTCGGGCACGGCACCGTCGAGCGCCAGCTGGGTGAGCAGCTCGGCCAGGTCGAAGGCCTCGTCGGTGATCGACACCATGCGTCGGAACGCCACCGCGGTGGCCTCCAGCAGGACCTGGGCGCCACGGCGGCCGGCCCGTGCTCGCCCACGCCCTTGCCGATGGTGGTGGCGGCCTCCTCGGGCTCCTGCTCGAGGATCTGCAGCTCGAGGGCCTCGCGGAGCATGACGGGGAGGTCCATCCGCCCAGCCTACGGGGCGGGCCCGGCATCCCTCGGGGTGCTCGTTGACACGTGGCGGGCCCGGGCATACGGTCAGACCACCTCGTGGAACCGCTTCCACGGCTCCCGAGGGGTGTTCCGGGGGGAGCAGGATGTGGCAACCATCGCCGATGTCGCGAGACAGGCCGAGGTCGGGCTCGGCACCGTCTCGCGCGTGCTCAACGGCAGCTCCCAGGTTCGCGACGCCACCCGCCAGCGGGTGCTCGACGCCATCGCGGCGCTGGACTACCGCCCCAACCCGCTCGCTCGGGGCCTGTCTCTGGGCCGCAGCCACAGCCTCGGCGTCGTCATCCCCTTCTTCACCCACGCCTCGGCCGTCGAGCGCCTCCGCGGCGTCGTCGCGGCGCTCGAGGGGAGCCGGTACGACCTCGTCCTGTTCAACGTGGCTTCGCCCGAGCACCGCGACGAGCACATGTCGGCCCTCACCCGACGCGACCGGGCCGACGGCCTGCTCGTCATGTCGCTACCGCCGCCCGCAGCTGTCCTCGAGGGCCTCGTCCGGGCTCGGCGTGCCGGTCGTCCTCGTCGACGCTCGCGGCCAGGGCGTGCCGATGGTCGTGACCGACGACGTCGCGGGGGGCCGCCTCGCCACGCAGCACCTCGTCGACCTCGGCCACGAGTGCATCGCGTTCATCGGCGACGAGCCCGACCAACCCGTTCGGGTTCACCGTCGAGCGGCCAGCGTGAGCGCGGCTACGAGCAGATCCTGACCGAGGCCGGTCTGCCCCTCGACCCGGAGCTGGTCCGCCACGGCCCGCACGATCGCTCCGTGGCCGAGCGCCTGGCCGGGAGCCTGCTCGACGAACCCGCCGGGCCGACCGCGGTCTTCGCGTCGTCCGACGTGCAGGCCCTCGGCGTGCTGGCCGCCGCCACCAGCCGCGGCCGGCGCGTCCCCGAGGACCTCTCGGTGATCGGCTTCGACGACATCGAGCTCTCGGCCTATGTCGGGCTGACCACCGTCCGCCAGCCCCTGTTCGACAGCGGCTTCCTCGGTGCCCGCCTCCTGCTCGACGCCCTCGACGGCACCGACCTGCCGCGCCCCGACGAGCACGAGCTGCCGCTCGAGCTGGTCGCCCGCTCGACCACCGCCCCACCGCCCCGACGGAGGACCCACGCCTGATGGCTGAGATCGACCTGGACGACGTCTGGAAGATCTACGCGGGCACCGACACCGCGCCGTGCAGGGTCTCTCCCTCGGCATCGAGGACGGCGAGTTCATCGTCCTCGTCGGGCCGTCGGGGTGCGGCAAGACGACCGCGCTGCGAATGGTCGCCGGCCTGGAGACGATCACCAAGGGCACCGTGCAGCATCGGCGACCGGGTGGTGAACGACGTGCCGCCCAAGGAGCGGGACATCGCCATGGTGTTCCAGAACTACGCGCTGTACCCGCACATGAGCGTGTTCGACAACATGGCCTTCGGGTTGAAGCTGCAGAAGCTCCCGAAGGAGGAGATCCGCACCCGGGTCAGCGAGGCCGCGAACATCCTCGGCCTCGGCCGATCTGCTCGACCGCAAGCCCAAGGCCCTCTCCGGGGGCCAGCGCCAGCGGGTGGCGATGGGCCGGGCGATCGTCCGCCAGCCGCAGGCCTTCCTGATGGACGAGCCGCTGTCGAACCTCGACGCCAAGCTCCGCGTCCAGATGCGCTCGGAGATCGCCCGCATCCAGCGCGAGCTCGGCGTCACCACCATCTACGTCACCCACGACCAGGTCGAGGCGATGACGATGGGCGACCGCGTCGCAGTCATGCGCAAGGGCGTCCTGCAGCAGGTCGACAGCCCGCAGGCGCTCTACGACGCAGCCGGTCAACCTCTTCGTGGCCGGCTTCATCGGGTCGCCGGCCATGAACCTGTTCGAGGCCGAGCTCGTCACCTCCGGCCCGACGGCCTCGCCGTCGCGCTGGGCCGACGTGACCGCTTCCCCGTGCCCGCTGAGCTCGCTGGCGGCGCGACCCGCGCTGCGCGCCCACCTCGATCGGACTGCTGGTGATCGGTCATCCGCCCCGAGGACCTGGAGGACGCAGCGCTGGCGCCCGACGCTCCCGCCGAGCACCGCCTCTCGACCACCGTGGAGCTGCGCGAGGCGCTGGGCTCCGACGTGGTCGTCCACTGCCCGCATCGACGCCCCACCGGCCCAGAACGAGGACGCCAAGGACCTGGCCCGCGACGTCGGCCTCGACGCTCTGGAGCTGGCCGGCACCAGGCCCGCGGGCGGCGGCTCGACGCGTCATCGCCCGCCTCAACCCCCGCTCGACGGCCGCAGAAGGGCGACGCCATCGACCTCGTGGTCGACACCGATCGCCTGCACTTCTTCGATCCGACCGGTGGCACCGGCGATCTACGACGCCTGACCCCGCCCACCAAGAGCAAACCCCAAGGAGAACCACCACGATGCGAATGCGACGACTGATGATCCCACTGCTCGCCTTCACGCTGCTCGCCGCGGCGTGCGGCGACGATGACGACGAGCCTTCTGGCGGCGACACGCACCCAGGACGGCGGGGGCGACGGAGGCGACGCCAGCTCGACGACACCGGCTCGGTGCAGCTGCTGAGCGCCGGCGAGCCGGAGGAGACCGACGCCTACCAGGAGATCTTCGACGACCTGATCAACGCCGACGCCGACTACGAGGTCGAGGTCGATCTCGGCCGGCGACTTCGAGCAGCAGTTCCAGATCCAGGCCGAGGGCGGCACGCTCGACGTGGCCGCCGTCCCCCAGCCCGGCGCCATCCCGGCTCTGGTCGACGCCGGCTCGATCGTCGTCGCTCGAGGACCTCGGCTTCGACATCGACGAGCTGAACGCCACGCTCGGCGAGTCGTTCGTGGCCCTCGGCGAGTACGAGGGCGAGCACTACGGCCTGCCCACCAACATCAACCTGAAGAGCATGGTCTGGTACCCGAAGGACGACTTCGACGCCGCCGGCTACGAGGTGCCCGCCACCTGGGACGACCTCATCGCGCTGAGCGACCAGATCGTCGCCGACGGCAGCGCCCCTGGTGCGTCGGCTTCGAGAGCGAGGGCGCCACCGGCTGGCCGGCCACGGACTGGATGGAGGACATCATGCTCCGCACCGCGGGCGCGCGACGTCTACGACCAGTGGGTCGCCCACGAGATCCCGTTCGACGACCCGGCCGTGATGACCGCGGCCGAGACCTTCGGCGAGATCCTGTTCACCGACGGCTACGTGCTCGGCGGCGCGGCGGCCACAGCCGACATCGCCTTCGGCGACGCCCCGGGCCCGATGTTCGAGGACCCGCCCGGGTGCTGGCTGCACCGCCAGGCCAGCTTCATCAACTCCTTCTTCCCCGACGACGCCGAGGCTGGCGTCGACTACGACTGGTTCCCGCTGCCCCCGATCGACCAGGAGGGCACCTGTACGCCGGTGAGCTGACCGTCGTGGGCACGAACGGCAACCGGGCCGAGGTGGTCGACTTCCTCGAGCGGTTCATCGCCGAGGACGTGCAGTGCGAGATGGGCAGCGTCACGGCGTCGTCGCGCATCTCGCCCGAACGTCGACGTCGGTGCGGACTGCTACGCCAACGACATCCTGGCCGGCGCCTCGGTGGTCCTGACCGACGCGCTCGAGCAGGGGACGGGCCGCTTCGACGCCTCCGACCTCATGCCGGCCGAGGTCGGCAGCGGCAGCTTCTGGACCGGGATGATCGAGTACGTCCAGCGGCGGCTCCCGACAGCAGCTCGACATCGGTCCTGGCCATCCATCGAGGCCGCCTGGCCGAGCGGCTGATCCGATCGACCGACGTCCCTGAGCAGCGCGGAGGTCGCGTGGAGGCAGCGACCCGGCTGGCTCGGCGCTGGCCCGCCTGCTCGGCGGCTGTCGGCATCGCTGGTCGTCGTCGTTCCTCGTCCTCGGCCGAGCGTTCGACTGCATGCGCGACGACGACGCCAACCGGCTGACGATCGTCGGCGTCGCCATCGGCCGTCGGCGTGGTCGGCGTGTTCGTCCTGTTCTGGGCGATGGACCAGCTCGTCGACGTGCTGCCCGGGCGGCTGGCGCGAGGGGGTGCGGCCCTACGTGTTCGTGGGTCCGGCCCTCGTCGTCCTGTCGGTGTTCCTGTCTACCCGGTGGTCAACACGATCCTGATCAGCTTCAAGGACGCCCAGGGCAACGACTTCGTCGGGCTCGACAACTACGAGTTCGTGTTCACCGACGAGAGCATGCTCCGCTCGCTCCGCAACACCGGCGCTCTGGATCGTGCTCGTGCCCGCTCGTGGCCGTGAGCGTCGGCCTGGTCTTCGCCACCCTCGCCGACCGCCTGCGTCGCGGGCGAGGCGCTGGCCAAGTCGCTCATCTTCCTGCCGATGGCCATCTCGTTCGTCGGCGCCGCCGTCACCTTCCGGCTCATCTACAGCTACCGGCCCGAGGGGTTCGGCACGAACGTCGGCCTGCTCAACGGCGATCTGGCAGGGGCTGGGCAACGACCCCGTGCGCATGGCTGCACGCAGAAGCCCTGGAACAACCTCCTGCTCATGGTGATCATGGTCTGGATGCAGACCGGCTTCGCCATGGTCGTGCTGTCGGCCGCCATCAAGTCGATCCCCGACGAGATCATCGAGGCGGCCCGCATCGACGGCGCGTCCGAGCTGCAGGTGTTCCGCCAGATCACCATCCCGAGCATCATGCCCACGATCGTGGTGGTGACCACCTACATGGTCATCAACGCGCTCAAGGTGTTCGACATCGTCTTCGTGATCGGCAACGCCGAGTCCAACGGCACCGAGGTGGTGGCCGAGCGGATGATCCGCTGGTTCTTCGTCAGCAACCACGACGGCCGCGGCGCGGCCGATCGCCGTCGTGCTGTTCCTCGCCGTCATCCCGGTGATGCTGTGGAACGTCCGCCGTTCCGTGAGCAGGAGGCGATCCGATGAGCGTCGGCGAGCCGCGCAAGGGCGAGCTGGTTCGTGCGCATCACGATCACGATCGTCGTCGTCTCGTCTGGCTCATCCCGTGGCCGGCGTGCTCGTCACGTCGTTCCGGCCCGAGGCCGCTCGTCGACACGACGGGATGGTGGACGGCGCTGGGCCACCCGTTCCGGGCCGGCGAGTGGACGCTCGAGAACTACCGGCTAGGCCCTCGACACCGGCGGCTTCCAGAACGCCTTCCTCAACAGCCTGGCCGTCGTCATCCCGGCCACGGTCATGCCGATCACGATCGCCGCCTTCGCGGCCTACGCCTTCTCGTGGATGGAGTTCCGGGGCCGCCAGGTGATGTTCGTCGCTCGTGGTCGGCGCTCATGGTCGTGCCGCTCGCAGATGGCCCTCATCCCGATCCTGCGCCTCTACACGGGCGGCGGGCGAGATCTGCGGCGTCACCGTCTTCCCCGACCTCGACCTCAACGGCACGTTCCTCGGCATCTGGCTGGCCCACACCGCCTTCGGGCTCCCGCTCGCCACGTACCTCCTGCGCAACTACATCGGGTCGCTGCCGTCGTCGATCATCGAGTCGGCCAAGATCGACGGGGCCGACCACTTCACGATCTTCTGGCGCCTGGTCGTGCCGCTGTCGGTGCCGGCCCTGGCCGCGTTCGCCATCTTCCAGTTCCTCTGGGTGTGGAACGACCTGCTGATCGCCTACGTGTTCCTCGGGCGGCGCGACGGGACACTCGGGTGGTGACCATCGCCCTGTCCAACCTCGTCGGGCTCGCGCGGCGAGAACTGGCACCTGCTCACCTCCGCGGCCTTCATCACATGGCGCTCCCGCTGGTCGTGTTCTTCTCCCTGCAGCGCTACTTCGTCCGCGGCCTCACCGCCGGCTCGGTGAAGGGTTGAGGCGCCGCGCCCCGGCCGCGCTCGCCCCGCTGAGCGCCCGAGCGGAAGTGGCGAGCCATCATGCTCTCCACGCTCGCTGCTGGTGCCGGCCTTCTGGACGCTTGCTGGCCGGGTTCGTGGCTGTGGCCGACGACGACGCCACCGGAGGTCCGGCGCCGGCTGCGGCCATCGCCTTCGGGCTCGCTCTGCTCCCCTTCGTCTTCGTGGTCGCTCGCCTTCCTGTCCGAGCACCCTCGGGCCCCCCGAGCCGTCGCTGCGGGCCATGGGGCTCTGCCTGCTCGTCGGCATCCCGGTGTCCGCCGTGGCGGCCGACGTGGTGACCGGCCTCGTGGCCGGGGTGGGCGCCGGCGGGATCGTCGCGCTGCGCGCGCGACGTCTGCCCTCGCCTGGCGGCCGCGAGCAGTCGCCGTCGCAGTCGGCTGCTGCCTACGCCTTCGTGCTCGTGCGGGTGGCTGGACCGATCGCGCTGCTGTCGCGCGCCGGTGTTCCCGTTCACCGCCATCGGCGTGGCCGACCACTGGGTCCGAGCGCCGGGCCGAGCGCGACGCCGCCACGTCACCCACCTCCTCCGCGTCCGCGTAGCTGATCCGCTTCCCCGAGGGCTTTCTGTGGGGGGTGGCCACCTCCGCCTCCCAGATCGAGGGCGGCGTCGACCTCGACGGGCGAGGCCCGTCCATCTGGGACGCCTTCTGCGCCATCCCCGGTCGGGTGCGAGGCGGCGACGACGCCCGCGACGGCGGCCGACCACCGCCGTCGCATGGTGGCCGACGTCGCCCTCATGGCCGACGCTCGGCGTCCCGGCCTACCGGTTCTCGGTGGCCTGGCCGCGGGTGCAGCCCACCGGTCGTGGGCGCCCCAACGCCGGCCGGGCCTCGACTTCTACCGGCCCTCGTGCACGAGCTGCTGGCCGCCGGCATCGAGCCGGTCGTCACCCTCTACCACTGGGACCTGCCTCAGGCCCTGGAGGACGACGGGGGCTGGCCCGCACCGCGACACGGCCGGCCGCTTCGCCGACTACGCACTGGCCGTCGGAGAGGCCCTGGGCGGCGAGGTGCGGCGTTGGAGCACCATCAACGAGCCCTGGTGCGCGTCGATGCTCGGCTACGCGGCCGGAGTGCACGCACCAGGCCGGGTCGAGCCGGGCGCCGCGGTGGCCGCCGCCCACCACCTCCTGCTCGCCCACGGGTTGAGCGTCGACGCCCTGCGGGCCGCCGTGCGTCCCGACGCCGAGATCGCCATCACGCTCAACCCGTACCCGGTCGTCGCCGCGGGTTCGAGCGACGCCGACCGGGACGCCGTCCGACGCGTCGACGGCGTCGCCAACCGGCTCTGGTACGACGCCATCCTCCTGGGCCGCTACCCCGACGACGTGCTGGCCGACTTCGAGGCCGTCAGCGACCTCAGCCACATCCGCGACGGCGACCTGGCTCAGATCGCCCGCCCCCTCGACGCCCTCGGCCTCAACTACTACCGACGCCACCACGTGCGCGCCAGCACGGGGGCGTCGGTCGGGCACCCGACGGGGCAGTGGCCCGGCTCGCCCGACGTCGAGATCGTCCAGCCCGGTGGCAGCAGCACCGACGGCGGCTGGGCCATCGAGCCCGACGGGCTCACCGAGGCGCTCGTCGACCTGACCGAGCGCTACGACCCGCCGCCCCTCTACGTGCACGAGGCAGGCGCGGCGTTCGACGACGGTCCCGGGCCCGACGGCGAGGTCGACGACAAGCGCCGCATCGCGTGGCTGGAGGCCCACGTCGAGGCGGCCGCGGCGGCCATGGACGAGGGCGTCGACCTCCGCGGGTTCTTCGTGTGGTCGCTGCTCGACAACTTCGAGTGGGCCGAGGGCTACGCCCACCGGTTCGGCATCGTGCACGTCGACTTCGAGTCGCAGGAGCGCACCCCCAAGGCCAGCGCCCGCTGGTTCACCGGCGTCGTGCGGGCTTCGGGCCTCCCACCCGACCACGGGTAGCGTGACGGTCGTGCCGGACCTCGTCGTGGAGCTGCCCGACGGGGACGTCGCACCGCTGCTCGAGCACCTCGCCGGCGCGACCTACGTCAACCTCCACCCGGGCGTCGACCCGGACGAGGTGCCACCGCCTCCGACCGGCGGGATCTTCGGCGGGATCTTCTCGGCAACCGCGGGCCCGTGGTGCCGCTGGCCACCTGGACGCCCGGCGAGATCGGCATCCAGCACATGGCCGGCGCCCGCTTCGCCCGCTTCCTGGCCGACAAGGGCGTGCCCGTGCCCGAGGAGTGGTACGTCGTCGCCGACCACCCCAGGCGCGGCCTCGTCGTCCGCACCTACGACGCTCCCGAGGCGGAGGTCCTGCGCTGGCTCGTGCGAGCCGCCACCGTGGCCTGCCCCATCGAGATCGACCGGCCCCTGGCAAGCCGTCGTCCACACCCGCTGACACCCCCACTCGCCACGTCGCTCGCCCACCTCGCCACCTCGGTGCGAAGCCCGTTCCTGGGCCCTTTCGCACCCCGGTTCGGGTGGGGAGGGTGTTCGGAGTGGAGGGGTCAGGCGGTGAGGGCGGTGGTGGCGGTGGCGACGGCCCAGCGGTAGTCGGCCTTGCCGGCGGGGCTGCGCACGACGGCGTCGACGATGCACGAGGTGCTTGGGCATCTTGTAGCCGGCCAGGTGCTGCCGGCAGTGCGCGGTGACGTCCTCGAGCGTCAGCGTGGCGCCCGGGGCGGGCTGCACGACGCGCGGTCACCGCGCTGCCCCAGCGCTCGTCGGGCACGCCGACCACGAGCACGTCGACCACGGCCGGGTGGTCGTGGAGCACGCCCTCGACCTCCTCGGGGTGCACCTTCTCGCCACCGGTGTTGATCGACGTCGAGCCCCGGCCGAGCAGGTCGATCGTGCCGTCCTCGGCCACCGTGGCCAGGTCACCGGTGACGAGCCAGCGCTGGCCGTCGACGGTCGAGGAACGTGGCCGCCGTCTTCTCCGGATCGTTGTGGTACCCGAGGGGCAGGTGGCCGCCGGTGACGATGCGCCCGACCACGCCACGAGCCGGGCTCGACGGGCCGGTCGTCGTCGTCGAGCACGAGCAGCGGCTTGGCGCCCTGGTCGAAGCGCACGGTGCCCCCGGCGGCCGGGCGCGTCAGCCGGCGGACACCCGGGACGACCCCTGGATGCCGGCCTCGGAGGAGCCGAACCCGTCGGTCACCATCATGTGCGGGAAGCGCTCGAGGATGCGGGCCTTGCACCCGGCCGACAGCGGAGCGCCACCGTTGGAGATGGCGAACAGCGACGACACGTCCCAGCGGCCGGGGCTGGCGTCCCACGCGTCGAGCAGCGGCTTGGCCACGGCGTCGCCGATCACGGTGATCAGGTTGGCCTGCTCGGCCTCGACCGTCGCCCACACCCGTTCGGGATCGAGGGGCCCGTCGATGAGCAGCACCTTGCCGCCGGCGAAGAACCACATGAACGACGTCCACTGGGCGGCCGCGTGCATGAGCGGCGCCAGCGTGAAGTAGATCGGCCCGCCGTCGCCGATGCGCTCGGGCAGCTCGGCGGGCGACGGTGACCTCACCCTGGAAGCGCATCGGGTCGCCGCCGCCGAGGCAGCCGAAGAAGGCGTCCTCCTGGCGCCACACCACGCCCTTGGGCAGGCCGGTGGTGCCGCCCGTGTAGATCACGTAGTGGTCGTCGCCGCTGCGACTCGCCCCGAGCCGGCCGCTCGGGCGACGCCGCCGCGATGGCCGCCTCGTACTGCCGGTCCGACGGCGAGCGTCCACGCCACCTGCGGCAGGTCAGGCAGTCAGCTCGGCCACGACGTCGGCCTGGTTCGGGCCGTGCAGCACGCCGACGGCGTCGCTGTTGTCGAGCAGGTAGCGCAGCTCGCCGGCGACGTAGCGGTAGTTGACGTTGATGGGGACGGCCCGGATCTTGAAGCAGGCCAGCATGGCCTCGAGGTACTCGGGGCAGTTCTCGAGGTACAGGGCGACGTGGTCGCCGGGCGCACACCCCGAGGCCGAGGAGGTGGTTGGCCAGGCGGTTGGCCCGCTCCTCGAGCTGGGCGTAGGTGCGGCGCGGCCGACCCGCACACGAGTGCCTCGCGGTCACCGCAGGCGTCGGCCGCCATCTCCCAGATGTCGGCGAAGTTGAACGAGGCGGGGGCAGCGACGGCGGGCATGGTGGTCCTACTTGATGGAGACGGGGGTCGTGGGGGCCCCTACGCCCCCGGTGACGGGTTCGGGGTTGGCGACGAGCAGCATCTCGTAGACCCCGTCGGCCGCGCAGTGCGCCGACAGGGCCTCGAGGTCGAAGTTCTGGCCCTGGGTCAGCCCCATGTCGCGCAGCTGCAGGAGGTGCACCGGGAAGAGCACGGCCGGGTCCTCGCACGGGTACACCTCGAGGGCCAGGGTGTCGGTGGCCACGGCGGCGACGTCGTGCCGGCGCATCCAGGGCACGGTGCCGACGGTCAGGCCGGGCTGGTCGCCCAGCGTGTAGCTCTGCGCGGTCCTTGGCCTTGAGGAAGGACATCTGTCCGGTGCGCACCAGCACGATGTCGCCCGGCTCGGGCCGCACCCCGGCCAGCTCGACGGCCGCTTCGAGGTCGTCCTCGGTGATGAGGTGGCGGGGGGCGAGGCGGTCCACGCCTCGGGCCCGGGCCACGTCGAGCAGGATGGCCCGGCTGACGATGCTGGTCACCTTGTGGATCCCGCATCGGGTGGCGCCCCGCTCGGCGGTGACCGACGACGCCGGGTGGCCGTTGTAGAGCAGGCCGTCGTAGCTCACGTGGGCCAGCGCGTCCCAGTGGGTGCCGGCCTGGAGGCCCAGGGTGAGCACGTCGTCGCTGCAGCAGAAGTCACCCACGTCGCCGGTGTAGGCGGTGTTGATGGCGACCATCGTGTGCAGCGGGTTGATGCGCCCGGGGATCGTGCCCAGCTGGGGCCCGTTGGCGTCGAGGCGGATGGCCAGTGGGATCCGGGCTCCGGTGCGGGCCGCCGCGACTCCCCGCTGCACCGCTGCGTCGTCGATCAGGTTCAGGGTGCCGAGCTCGTCCTCGCTCGCCCCAGCGCCCCCAGTTCGAGACCTCGGCGGCCAGCGTGCGCAGGTCCGGGGGAAGCGACATCGGCCGGACGGTACCACCGGCACTAGAACACGTTCTCGTTTCGTTCTGGGGAATGATGGCCCCATGACGAACTGGAGAGAGCGCATCGGCCGGCTCGGGGTGTGGGCCGGCACCGACGGCATGGCGGTGGCCGATGCGGCCGACTTCGCCACGACCCTCGAGGGCCTGGGCTACGGCACCCTGTGGATCCCTGAGACGGTCGGCCGCGACCCGTTCGCCCACATCGCCCACCTGGCCGACGCCGCGCCCGGCCTCACCTTCGCCACCGGGATCGCCAACATCCACCACCGCCACCCGGGCGCCATGCTCCAGGCCGCCAACACCCTGGCCGAGCAGACGGCGGGCCGGTTCGTGCTCGGCATCGGCGTCAGCCACCAGCCGATGGTGGCCGGCCTGCGGGGCCTTCCCTACGACAAGCCCCTGACCACGATGCGGACCTACCTCGAGGGCATGGACGCCTCGCCCTACATGGCGGTGGCCCCGGCCGAGCCGGCCCCCCGCCTCCTCGCCGCCCTGGGCCCGAAGATGCTCGAGCTGGCCGGGGCCGGGGCCGACGGAGCCCACCCGTACTGGACGACCCCCGAGCACACGGCCACGGCCCGCTCGATCCTGGGCCCCGACAAGCTGCTGTGCGTCGAGCAGAAGGTCGTGCTCAGCGAGGACGCCGACGAGGCCCGGGCCACCGCGGTGGGCGCCCTGGCCGTGTACGTCAACCTGCCCAACTACCGGAACACCTGGCTCCGGCTGGGCTTCACGGAGGAGGAGATCAGCAGCCACGCCCCTCGCTTCATCGACGCGGTCGTGGCCTGGGGCACGCCGGAGGCCATCTCGGACCGCGTCCAGCAGCACCACGACGCGGGCGCCGACCACGTCTGCATCCAGGCCCTCACGCCGAACCACCCGTTCCGGGCCGATCTGGACGCCCTGCGCGCGCTGGCCCCCACGCCCTGAGGCTCAATCCGGCTGCAAGTGGCCGCGAATGCTTCTGCAACGTCAGGAGCGCATGGTGACGCCATGTACCTCGGGCCGAAGCGACCGATCCGCACCAAGCGCCAGCTGCTCCGCCGCATCCCGGCCTTCGCCGGCTGCTCGGACCGGGAGCTGGCCGAGATCGACCGCCTCGTCGACGACTGGGTCGTGCCCGCCGGCACCGTGCTGATGCGAGAAGGGTCGAGAGGGCACGAGGCGTTCATGATCATCGACGGCCGGGCGTCGGTGGCCATCCTCGGCGAGCCCATGGTCGAGCTGGGTCCCGGGGAGTTCCTCGGCGAGCTGTCGATGGTCGACCACGAGCCCCGGTCGGCCACCGTGACGTCGCTCACCGAGATGCGCCTGCTGGTGGTCGGCCCGGCCGAGTTCGACAGCTTCGTGGCCCTGCCGGCCGTGAGCCGCGAGCTGACCCGGGAGCTGGCCCAGCGCCTCCGCCGGGCCGACGCCCGTCTCTCCTAGAGGGACAAGACGCCGCGGTTGAGCTTGCCGTGGTGCATGTCGTCGAGGGCCTGGTTGATGTCGCCGAGGTCGTAGACCTGGCTCACCATCTCGTCGAGCTGCAACCGGCCGTCGAGGTAGAAGCCGACGTACAGCGGGATGTCGTGGTGAGGGCGGGTGCTGCCGTAGCGGCAGCCCAGGATCGACTTGTCGTTGTACATGGTCGCCACCACGAAGCTGGCCTCGGTGCCGATCTTCGGCACGCCGAGCAGGATGCACTGGCCGCCCCAGTCGAGCATGTCGATGGCGTTGCGGATGAGGCCCGGGTGCCCGACGCACTCGAAGGCGTGGTCGACGCCGTTGGGCAGGCCGAGGTCCTTCACCGCGGTGACGAGCTCGCCCTCGCCGGTGAGGGTCGAGCCGTCGAGGAAGTCGGTGGCGCCGAACTGGCGGGCCACGGCCTCCTTGGCCGGGTTGGCGTCGATGACGACGATGCGGCCGGCCGCCGCGATGCGCGCCGCCTGGATCACGGACTGCCCGATGCCTCCGGCGCCGATCACCACCACCGTCTCGCCCGGCTGCACCTTGGCCCGGTTGAGCACCGCGCCCGGCGCCGGTGACGACCGCGCAGCCGATGAGGCAGGCGGTGGCCAGCGGCACCTCCTTGGGGATGACGACGGCCTGGCTCTCGGCCACCACGGTGCGCTCGGTGAACACCCCGGCGTTGGCGAACTGGAAGGCCTTCTCGCCTCCGACGGTGAACGGGCCGGCTCAGCTTGCCCATCGTGTCGCGGCAGTGGGTGGGCTGGCCGCGGTCGCAGGCGTCGCACATGCCGCAGCTGCCGAGGGTGGTGAGCACGACGTGGTCGCCGACCTGCACCTTGCGGACGGCGGCGCCGACCTCCTCCACCACGCCCGCGCCCTCGTGGCCGAGCACGACCGGCGTGGGGAACGGGATGGTGCCGTCGAGCACGGACACGTCGGAGTGGCAGAGCCCGGCGTTGGCGATGCGCACGACGACCTCGTGGGGCCGGGGGCCGCGCACCTCGACGTCGTCGCGCACCTCGAGCTCGACCGGTCCACACGAGGCCGCGCATCAGAGCGCTCACGCTCTGGGGGGCGAGCACCTGGCCGGGGAGGCCGGCGTCGGTCTGCAGCTCGCCGTCGAGCACGATGGGCACGCCGTTGACGATGGTGGCGTGCACGCCCTGGGGCTTGGACGTCCAGCGGGCGGCACCGTTGGGGAAGTCGTGGGCCAGGACCTTCTGGTCGGGGCCGACGGTGTCGGGGTCGAAGATCATGATGTCGGCCGCGTTGCCCGACGAGGAGCAGGCCCCGGTCGGTGAACCCGCACAGCGCGGCGGGGATGGCGGTGATCTGGCGCACGCCCTCCTCGAGCGTGAAGCCGCCCCACTCCCGCACCCAGTGCTGCAGGAACCAGGTGTGGGCCTCGGCGCCGTCGTCGCGGTCGAGGTGGGCGCCGCCGTCGGAGGTGCCCACGATCATGTGCGGGTCCTCCTGGGCGATCTTCGTGCCGTCGATCCACTCGGGGGTCTCGGTCTTCCACACGAACTCGACGGTGAGGTCCTCGGACGCCGCGATGTCGAGGAAGGCGTCGGTGGGGTGCACGCCGCGCTCGGCGGCGATGTCGGCGAGCGAGCGGCCGATGAGCTTCTCGTTCTCGGGCTTGGTGACCTTGTTGACGTGGAGCACGTTCCACGCCGGCGGCGGCAGCGTGGGGCCGGCCGCCGGGTCGCGGTTGGGGTGGTCGACCGAGTCGCGCACCGCGTCGCGGAAGGCGGGATCGGCGATCAGCGCCAGGCGCTCGGCGACGCGTGGACGCCTCGGTGAAGAGCCGGTTCAGCTGCAGTGCCCCTTCGTAGAGCTTCGTGCCCGCGGCCAGGTCGAACGTGCGGTTGAACGGCTTCGACATGGCCATCGAGTACACGGCCGCGCCGCGGGCGGTGGCTTCGTCGACGAAGCGCTTGGCGTTGTCCCAGCCCGCGGTGGGCGCGTCGACCTTCGAGCGGGCGCCGAGGCCCTGGATGATCACCGGCATGCGGGACAGGAGCGACATCTCGATGAGCAGCTCCTCGTCGTCGGGCGTGATGCCGCCGACGGCCGAGCCGGGCAGGTAGGCCAGCGAGCCTCCCCCGGCCCGTCCGGCCGCCTCGGCCAGCGCCTTCAGCTCGTCGAGGCTGGACAGGCGCGACGGCACCGGACGGTCGGCCGAGTCGAAGTGCGTCGGGCGAGTGCGTGGAGGAGAAGCCGGCCGCGCCGGCCTGCATGGCCTCGCGCACGAGGGCGACCATCTGGTCGACCTCGTCGGCGGTGGCCTCCCGCTCCTGGGCCGCGTCGCCCATGACGTAGCGGCGCAGCGCGCAGTGGCCGACGTAGAAGGCGGCGTTGATGCCGATCTTGCCCCGCATCGAGGCGAGGAACTCCGGGAAGGTCTCGAAGCCGTCGACGGGGATGCCCTCGAGGGCCGAGGCGTCCATGCCCTCGACGCGGGCGAAGAGCTGGATGAGCCACGGGGCGTCGCCCGGCTTCGAGCGGGGCCACGGAGAAGCCGCAGTTGCCGGTCACCACGGTGGTCACGCCGTGGTAGCAGCTCGACGTGCCGTAGGGCTCGAAGGTGAGCTGCGGGTCGTAGTGGGTGTGGGGGTCGACGAT
Source organism: uncultured Microthrixaceae bacterium (assembly GCA_963846555.1). Taxonomy (GTDB): domain Bacteria; phylum Actinomycetota; class Acidimicrobiia; order Acidimicrobiales; family VFJN01; genus VFJN01. The sequence goes on along the minus strand of CAWJWI010000004.1, from coordinate 1,065,681 downwards.
CCCGGGCGCCACGACCTTGCCGTCGGCGTCGATGCACCCGGTCGCCCTCGCTGGCCTCGACGAAGCCGATGGCCGCGATGCGCCCGTCCTTCACGGCGACGTCGGCCCGCCGCCGGGGCAGCCCCGTGCCGTCCACCACGATGCCGTTGGTGATCACCAGGTCGTATGCGGCCATGCCGCCGAGACTAGAACACGTTCTAGTTTGGTGCCACCGTCCCGGGGCCCACCGGCCCAGGTGGGTAGTGTGGCGAGCCGACCGCTATCAGGAGGACGTCGTGCGCAGCTGGGTCAATCGCTCTCCCGTCACCGCTGGCGTGGTGCTGGTCGTAGCCGGTGTCGTGGCCCTCTTCCTCGCCTGGAACGGGGCGGCCGGGGTGGACCACGTCGAAGGCCAGATCCCGTACCTCATCTCGGGCGGGCTGCTCGGCCTGGGCCTCATCGGCGCCGGCCTCACGGTCGTGAACGTGCAGGCCCGCAGGCAGGACTCCGCCGAGGTGCTCGAACCGCCTCGAAGAGGTGGTGGCCGCCCTCCAGCACCTCGGGTCTCCGGCCGGCTCGGCCGCACCCAGCCTCACCGCGGTGCCCGACACCGGCATGGTCGTGGCCGGCACCAGCACCTACCACCTGCCCTCGTGCCGGGTGGTGGCCTCCAAGGACGACCTGCAGCCGATGACGCCCAGCGAGGCCGGGGCGCGAGGCCTCAACCGCTGCCGCATCTGCAAGCCTCCCGCCACCGCCGCCTCCGCCTGAGCGGACGCAGCGTCAGCCCATGTAGAGGCGGCGCAGCCGTTCCGAGTCGGCCAGCTCGTCGCCCCGCAGGGTCGTGGTGACCGCGCCCTGGTCCACGAAGTAGCCGACGTCGGCCACGGTGAGGGCGGCGATGTTCTGCTCGACGAGCACCACGGTGGTGCCGGTGTCGGCCAGCTCGCGGGCGATGCGCAGGATCTCCTTGACGATCACCGGGGCCAGCCCCAGCGACGCCTCGTCGATGATGAGCACCGACGGGTTGGCCATGAGGCCGCGCCCGATGGCCAGCATCTGCTGCTCGCCTCCCGACAGGGTGCCGGCCAGCTGCGTGCGGCGCTCGGCCAGGCGGGGCAGCACCTCGTAGACGTGCTCGCGCTGTGACGCCACCCAGGCCCGGTCGCCGCGCTGCGTCCAGGCGCCCACCTGCAGGTTGCGCTCGACGCTCAGGTCGGCGAAGACGCGGCGCCCCTCGGGCACCATCACGATCCCGGCGCGCACGCAGCGGGCCGTCGACCAGCCCGTGACGTCCTCGCCGTCGAGGAGCACCTGCCCGCCGGTGGCGGGCACGGCGCCGCACAGGACCTTCACGGCGGTGGACTTGCCGGCCCCGTTCAGCCCGAGGAGCACGGCGACCTCGCCCCGTCGCGCCGTGAGGGAGAAGCTGTGGAGCACGGGGAGCGAGCCGTAGCCCGCCCGCAGGTCGCGGAGCTCCACCGCCGGCGGGTCGGCCGCGTCGGGGATGGGCAGCTCGACGGTGAGGTCGGTGGTCGGCTCAGACAAGGCTGGTCGCCCCCTCGCCCATGTAGGCCTCGGCCACGGCTTGGTTGTCGCGGATCTCCTCGGGTGAGCCCTGGGCGAGCAAGGTGCCGAGGTTCAGCACGTACACGTAGTCCGACGTGCGCAGCACGAGCGGCACGTGGTGCTCGATGAGGATGATCGTGAGGCCCAGCTCGCGACGCATCTGCTCCACCCGGTCGCAGAAGGCGCTCCCCTCCTCGGCGCTGGCGCCGGCGAGGGGCTCGTCGAGCATGAGGATCGACGGGTCGGTGGCCAGCACGGCCGCCACCTCCACCATCTTGAGCGTTCCGTAGGGCAGGCCGCCGATGGGACGGTGGCGAATGTCGCCGAGGCCCATGAAGTCGAGCACCTCGTCGGCCCGGCGGCGCAGGAGCCGCTCCTCTCGGCGGGCCGAGGGCAGGCCGAAGGTGGCGGACATCCCGCTGTAGGACACGCTGGCGTGCTGGGCCACCACCAGGTTCTCCTGCACGGTGAAGCTGCGCACCAGCCCGACCTGCTGGAACGTGCGCCCGAGGCCGCGCTGGGCCCGGGCCTCGGGCTTGAGCTCGGTGACGTCCTCGCCGAAGAGCCGGACGCGCCCGCGGGTGGGCGCGTAGAAGCCCGACACGCAGTTGAACAGCGTGGTCTTGCCGGCCCCGTTGGGGCCGAGGATGCCCACGATCTCGCCTTCGTCGATGCGCAGGTCGACGTCGCTCAGAGCCTGCACGCCGCCGAAGCGGATGGCCAGATCGCGTCATCTCAAGGACGGGCACCGATGCCTCCTCCCGACGCCAGGGCGCCCGCGTCGGCGTCGTGCTTGAACGGGCCGCCGCCGAGCCAGCGCATCAGCGCCCCCTGCTGCTGGGCGATCCCGCCCGGGAACATGGTCAGGGTCAGCAGCAGGAGCAGGGCGCCGATGGCCGGCTCCCACGTGGCGGTCAGCTCGGTGAAGGGGAACACGTGGAAGTTGGCGTGCGTGCGGTCGAGCAGCGTCGGCAGCACGGCGAACAGCACCCCGCCCTGCACCACCCCCCACCGGTTGCCGGCTCCGCCCACGACCGTCATCAGCAGGAACGTGATCGACAGGCTCAGCCCGAAGTCCTCCTTCGAGACGATCTGCTCGATGGAGGCGAACAGGCCGCCGGCGATGCCCGCGATGCCCCCGGAGATGGTGAAGGCGAGGAGCTTGTGACCCGTCACGTCGATGCCCCACGACGCCGCCACCCGCTCGTCGTCGCGCAGGGCCTGGATGGCCCGACCCGCTCGAGTGGCCATCAGGCGCCAGTCGAAGGCCACCACGAGCGACGAGCACCGCGATGCAGAAGTAGGCGTAGGCCAGGTCGCCCTCGAAGAAGGAGGGCCGAGCGGCCAGCTGGCCGGCGCCGCCACCGGTGAGGAACCGGATGTTGAACAGCGTCTCCTGGGCGAAGAGGCCGAAGGCGATCGTGACCAGCGCCAGGTAGAGGCCGGTGACGCGCAGGGCCACTCCGCCGAGCACGAGAGCGGCCGCCATGCCGGTGAGGGCCGCCACCACCAGCCCAGCGCCGAAGGGCATCCCCATCTCGGTGAGGGCGTAGCCCGAGCCGAAGGCGCCGAGGCCGAGGAAGGCGGCGTGCCCGAGCGAGGCCTGACCGGCGTAGCCGACCAGCACGTTCATCGAGACGGCCATGATCCCGTACACCGCGGCCCGGGAGACGACGTTCATGTAGACGCCGGGCACGATCTGCGGCACGGCCAGGACGAGGGCGGCGAGCACGGCGAGGGGCACCACCCGCGGCCGCTCAGCTCGGGCCGGCACGGGCTCTGCGACGGTGTCGACCGCGATCTCGGTCATCGGGTGCCTCCGAGCAGCCCCTGGGGGCGCACGAGCAGCACGGCGAGCAGCACGAGCAGCACGGCCAGCTGGGGCGGACCCGGCACGTCGAGCTCGAGCTCGCTGACGATCTCGATGGCGGCCTGGCTCACGATGCCGAGGGCGAAGCCGCCGACGACGGCGCCCTTCATCGAGGTGATGCCTCCGAGCACGACGCCGGTGAAGGCGGGGATGAGGAACGTGCCGGTCACCAGGCCGGGCGTGAGGCTCTCGAACACGCCGGCGCCGAGGACGCCGGCGAGCGCACCGAGCGCCCCGGCCGCGCCCCAGGCCATGGCCCGCATGCGCTCCACGGGCACGCCTTGCAGCTCGGCGGCGAAGGGGTCGTCGGCTGTGGCGAGCAGCGCCACGCCGGGCGAGCTGCGGAAGAAGGCGGCCAGGGCCAGCGCCACCCCGGCCAGCACGGCGAGGATCACGACGGTGTGCCACTCCACCACGATGTCGACTCCCGGCAGGGTGAACCCGCCGTTGACCGGGCGGGGGAAGCGGCGGGCCCTCGCCTCGAACATGTTGATCTCGACGGTGGTGAGGAGCAGGGCCACGCCGGCCGTGGCGACGAGCGACGTCACCGGCGACACCTTCCCGAGGGGCCGGATCACCGTGACGTAGAGGACGACGCCGAGGACGGCCCCCACGACTATCGCCGCCGCGGTGGCCGGCAGGAGCAGGCCGCGGTCGGCCGTCACCTCACCGGCCGACTCGAATCCGGTCATGACCAGGAAGGCCGCGAACGCTGGGACCGTGCCCAGCTCGCCCTGGGCGAAGTTGAGGATGCGGGTGGCCATGTACACGAGGGCCAGCCCGAGGCCCACGAGGGCGAAGATGGCCCCGCGCTGGCTACCGAACACCAGCACCTCGACTACGGATTCGAGCACGGCGTCACCTCAGAACCCGGAGGCGAAGGTGGCCAGGGTGACGTGCTCGCCCTTCGCGCAGTCAGCCCGGAGCACGTGCACCTGGCCGGCACCGAAGTGGTTGTCGGGGGTGAAGGACAGCTGTGGGTTGACCCCGGACGCCAGGCCCTTCTGCTGCGAGAGCACCTTCACGAAGTCCTCCCGGGTCAGGTCGGTGCTGCCGTAGGCCTGCTCGTAGCGCTTGAACGCCTCGTGCTGCACCTTGGCCAGCCCCCACAGGGCCAGGGCGATGTCGTCGACCGGCACCCCGAACTGCTGTCCGGCCGGCGAAGAACTCGGCCTGGTTCTTCCGAGCCCAGTCGAGGCCCGGGAAGGGCGAGAAGAAGATGCCGCCGTCGACGTCGGGGCACCCGGCGCCGAGCACCGCGTTGAGGCCCTTGCTGACGCCGACGCCGACGAACTGCGGGCCGGTAGCCCTGGGCCCCGGCCTGCTGGGCGAACTGGATGTAGTCCACCGGGGCGCTGAGGATGAACATCACCTCGACGCCGGCGCCCTGCATGTCTCGGGCGAAGGTGGTGATCCAGCTGTTGTTGCCCTTCGGGTGACGCATCGTCCGGAAGTAGTCGAGGCCGTGGCGCTTCACCGCCGCGTCCCACGCCGATGCGGCGTCGTCGAAGTTCGGGGTGTCGGTGATGATGGCCCCGACCTTCTTGCCCGGGAACGTCTTCTTGACGTACTGGGCCAGGAGCTCGACCTGCTGGGGGTACGTCATCGAGGTGGCGAAGTAGTTGTCGAGCCCGCGGAGACCTGACTCGGTGACTCCGGGCGACAGGTAGGGCACGCCGGCCTGCTCCGCGAACTGGGCGCAGGCCTGGATCTGGTCGGTGCCGCCGCCGCCCACGAGGAGGAACGACGAGGACGCCAGCTCCCGGCAGGCCTGGATGGCGGTGTTCGGCGTGTACTTGTCGTCCTTGAAGGCGACGCGCACGGTCGAGCGGCCCAGCACCTTCTCGTTCTTGATCTCGGTGACGTAGCGCCAGTACAGGTCGCCCGACTTCTCGAAGGACGCTGGCGGGGAGCGGGGCGGCACCCGTCACCGGGGCGTGCACGGAGAGGTTGATGTGCATCGTCCGACACCCCCGTGCGGTCGGAGCCGGAGATCTTCAGCGAGCCCGGGGCCGGGCTGCCCGATGCTCCCGGAGCCCCCGGAGCGCCGCCGGTGCCGCCGGCCTCGCCGCCGGCCTCGCCCCCGGTGCCGCCCGTGGTGGCCCCGCCGTCGGCGCCGGTGACGCCCTCGGCTGGAGTGCCCTCTTCGCCTGGGGCCAGCACGCCCCCTGCGCCGGTCTCGATGATGATCTCGGGCAGGGCGTCGGAGGCCTCGTCGTGGACGTTCGGCTTCTGACCGCAGGCCGTGGCCACCAGGGCCAGCCCCAGGCCGATCGCCACAGCGACGGCCCGGCGGTTTCTCTTTGTGCGGTGGGCAACCATGTCAGCTCCTGTGCTGCGAGTTGGGGACACGGGCGTCGTTGGTGGCGACGAGTCGGGAGAGGGCACCGGGGCGGCGGCGGGCCGCGGCGGGGGCTGCGGTCAGGGCCTGGCCGAAGAGGGCGGCACCGGCCAGGGCCAGCGGGAGGGCCAGCCAGGCCCAGCCGGGCAGGTAGCCGTCACCGCCGGTGGATGTGCGCTCGCCCCAGCGAGCCCGGATGGCGCCGATGAGCGACGGGGCGGCGGGCCCGGTCGGAGCGACCACGACCGGAACGGGGTCGAAGCTGGGCGTCGACGGCGAGCCGAACGAGCCCGGGTCGAACGCCGGCAGGTCCACGGCGGGTGCGGGCTCCTCGAAGTCGGGCGCCAGCGGCACCGTCGAGTACCGGATCAGCGGGCGCTCCGCCTCGGGCCCGGTGGCGTCGGCCAGCGACACGACCCAGTTGGTCGAGAAGTCGGGGTCGCCGTAGGCCAGGTTGGGGGCGCCGACGGGGCGGAGCACGATCCCCTCGTTGCCCAGCGGCTGCCCGTCGGGGGTGCCCTCGGTCCAGGCCTGGGCGGCGAAGGTGAGGTCGAAGGTCCAGGTGCCCGCGTCGGGGTCGTGCACACCGGTGGTGCCGACCAGGCAGTCGACGTCGGGGAGGCGGGTGCCGTCGGCCGCCGCGGCCTGGGCCGATCCGCCGTTCCAGGGCTCCACGGCGGGGCAGGCCTCGATCCCGGTCACCGAGTCGGTCACGAGATCGCCCTCGGTGAGGGCCTTGCCGATGTCGTCGAGCAGCCTCTCGGGATCCTGTTCGCCCACCTGGGAGATGGCGGCCAGCACGACCGCTCTCAGCGCGGGCGACTCGACGGCGAAGTTCAGGCCGCTCTGGCGCAGGACGAGCTCGAAGGAGGCGAAGCCTTCACCTTCGGGGAGCGTCGGGAGGCTGAGCTGCAGAAGAGAGGTGTAGCGCTGCTGACCGCCGAGCATCCCGACCGGGGTGGTGCCGGGCACGACGGGCTGGGCGATCTCACCGTCGGGGCTGAGCGGGATGGGCAGCCCGTCGCTCAGGCCGAGCGCCCCGCCGATCGACTGCACGTCCTCTGCCACACAGCTGGGGCACGCCGACGAGGCCGGCCACGAGGCACGCCGTGCCGGGCGGGAACCCGTTCTTGATCAGCGGTGGCACGACCTGGGTCAGCGGGTGGGTGAAGTAGGCCTGGCGGGAGATCGTGGCCGGGCTCTGGACGGTGTCCGCCCCGGCCCCGCGGCCCACGACGACCAGCCCGATCGCCAGACCGAGGCAGGCCAGCGCGCCCACGAGTCGCAGCGATCTGCGCGAAAGGTGCCAATCCACCGGGGCATACTCGCAGGCCCAGCCGCCCGAGAACCACATGGTCGACCCGGCTAGGAGATTCGCGGGCTCGGACCCGACGACGGGGACAAGGGCCTGGCCAACATCATGGGCTCGCAGTGACCCCGAGGGTCGCCCGCCGTGCACCTCATTGACTCGAGCCCGGGTTCGGGTGCCAAGGTGCGGGGATGACCACCGATCCTCTCGGCACGGCCCCGAACCATCACGCCCACCACCCCGGGTTCTCCGGTCCGACGGGCTTCGTCCTGGCCCTGCGCATGGCGTTCAAGGGCCGGGACCGGGGTCGCCTCGCCGCCCGCCTCACCGGTGTCGGCCCGAGCGACACCGTCGTCGACGTGGGCAGCGGGCCCGGCGGCGCGGTGCGGGCCGCGGCCCAGGCCGGAGCCACGGCCATCGGGGTCGAGCCGTCCAACGTGATGCGCCGGGTGGCCCGGCTGCTGTCATTGGGCCGGCACGGGGTGCAGTGGCGCGACGGAGTGGCCGAGGCGCTGCCCGTCGACGACGCCACGGCCACCGTCGCCTGGTCGGTCGCCACCGTGCACCACTGGCCCGACCTCGACGGCGGCATCGACGAGGTGCTGCGCATCCTGCGGCCCGGCGGCCGGTTCCTCGCCGTCGAACGCAAGACGGTGGCCGGCGCCCAGGGCGTGGCCAGCCACGGCTGGACGCCGGACCAGGCCACCACGTTCGCGTCGATGTGCGAGGAGCACGGCTTCGCCAAGACGGCGATCACCTACCACCCGACCAACCTCGGCGAGGTCGTCGCCGTGATGGCCACCGCGCCCTAGGGCGGAACGGACGGTCGGACGCCTTCTCCAGACGTCGTCACGGCGAGCTCGTAGCTTCCAGGTGTGGATCAGCTGGGGAGCGGGTTGTTCGAGACGATCGTCACCGAGGGCCTGCGGGCCGAGCTCGCCGCCCTCGACGAGCGGTTGGTGCCCCAGCAGCAGTCGCTCCGGAGCGCCGAGGCGCCCGATCGCATCGCCTGGCACCTGAGCCGCCAGATCCAACGAGCGCTCGCCGACGTCAGCGATGACGACCGTCGTCGCCGTTGGCATCGAGGTCGCCCGTCAGCTCCTCGCCACGCTCGCCGCGGGCTCGACCACCGTCGACCCAGGTGAGCTGCCCGTCGACCCGGCGCAGGTCCTCCACGCCATCCTCCAGCGCAACCCTGATGGCACCCCTCGACCGGTGACCGGTTTCCCAAACGGAGCGATCGAATGCGTCATGGGAGAGGTACCTCGTCCAGTCGTAGGCCTTCTGCGAGAACGGCTCCGTCAGCTTCGTCTCGATCGCAATGCAAGCCAGGTCGCCATTCGGGCGACGACTAGGTAGCGAACGCCGTCGAACGCCGTGTGGTCGCCGAGGGCGTCCGAGAGGCGCTCAATCTCGACCCCCGCCACGTCGGCAACCTCGTCTTCGCCAAGAAGCGAGCGAAGAGCCCGGTTGCGAGATCGGGATGATGGCGGAGGTGCCCGAACAGGTTGAAGGCCATCGGCTGAGCGCGAGGAGGTTCCGTTCGGTGCGCCAGGGGTCAATGCCGACCTTCGTGAGCGCCAGCCGCTCGGCGTAGGAGCGACGTGCATCATCCGTCAGGAAGTTCCGACCTGCCGCTGCCCCAGCGGCGTCGAGCATGTTGCCGTAGTCCTTTGTTGAGCCCTCCTGTGGCCCCTTGCCAAAGGGGCAACGCAACCGGAAGGTCCGCCACCACGATTGATGCAGCCGCATCCGTCGGATCCATCCCGTTTCCGAGGCTTGGGGGCCGACAAAGGTTCCCAGTGGTTCTGCGAGCAAGCGCACGTCTGAGGGTTCCGGCTGCCGAAGGCTGCATCCTTCGAGCTCCACCGCACCCGTCCGCGCAGCTTGCTCGAGTTCGTCCCTAGAGACGCGCTGGAGCGTGTCTCCAGGGTCCCGCTCGAATCGGATGACTACCCCCGCAGCGTCGCGCTCGTCGGTGACTTCGTAGCGAAGGGACAGGAAACCGCCGCCCTGAGGAGTCGTCACATGAGCGCCCCACGGAACGCTGCCGCAAGGGCCCGAGCGACCTCCTGGTCTGATCTATCCATGAGTCGAAACCGTAGGGGCTGACAAGGACAAGCGCCCCGATGTCGGGCCAGGCCTGACAGGTTGGAGTGGCCGTCAGACAACCGACTCGATGCCAAGCTGTCTGATCGTGGACGTAGACGAGGCTGTGATTCGCATGGCGGCGATCCGATACGTGCACGAGCTGCGCGATCGGCACGACGGATTCGTGCCGTGGTCGGCCCTGGTGGGATTCGAGTGGCAGGGTCGCAAGGTGCCGCTCATCGGCGCGAGTGGCATCTGGAAGCCGGCGGTCCTCGGCGTGCCGATCTCGATCACGACCAGCCCGACCGATCCCTACGGCGACGAGGTCAACGACTCGGGGCTGCTGGAGTACCGCTACTTCTGGCGTCGGACCGGCGACGAGGACCACTCGCACAACATCGGCCTCCGCCGTGCCGCCAGCGAAGGCATTCCCCTCATCTACTTCCGGGGCACCGAGAAGGGCTGGTACCAGCCGCTCGCCCCGGTTGTGATCGTCGGCGACGACCGATCGACCCGTACGTTCACGGTGGCCTGCGACGACATCGACCTCGTGCGACCTGACCTGCCTCAGCACGTCACCGAGGAGGTGCGCCGCACCTACACCACGCAGCTCGCCCTTCGCCGGTTGCATCAGGCTGCGTTCAGGCGCCGCGTCCTGGCCGCCTACAGCGAGACTTGCGCCGTCTGCCGACTCAAGGTCGTACCCCTGCTCGACGCGGCCCATATCGTCGGCGATCGTCACCCGCTGGGCGATCCAGTCGTCCCCAACGGGCTTGCGATGTGCAAGATCCACCACGCGGCCTACGACCAGAACATCATCGGCATCCGCCCAGACGCAGTGGTCGAGGTCAACGCTGAGCTCCTCACGCAGACCGACGGACCGATGCTGCTCCACGGGCTGCAGGAGATCAATGGCGTAAAGCTATGGACGCCTCGGGCCACGGCGCAGCGTCCCGATCCCGCTCGCCTCGAGATCCGCTACGAGGAGTTCCGTGAGGCCGGATAGGCCGTCGCTTCGACGCCCTGTCTGCTGCTAGGACACGATCTCGCCGAGTAGGTCGAGCGCAGCGTGCAGCAGCAGTTCCCGTTCCTGCCCGCCGGCTGCCACGTGCAGCTCGACCAGAAGGCGGCCGAGATCGTGCTGCGCAGCCTGCGGGAGGCCATCCCGTCACGCTGGCCGAGCAAGGTCGACGAGCTGCGCTCCCTGCGTCGCACCCGTCCCGACATCGACCTGGCCGGGTTCCTCGACGAGTCCGGCCTCGAGCTCGACGACGTCTACGACGGCGCCAAGTCCTGGTCCGACCTCCAAGCCGCCGCCGGCGCACCCGTCCTGCCCGACGGCCCGCACGAGACCGAGCTGCGTCGAGCCGTCGGACGTCTCCTGCACATCGACGACCAGGAGCGCCTCGCCACCTACCAGCGCCTCCTCTCTAGGCGACGGCACCGTCGGTCGACGCCATGCCCGAACGGGAGCGACGCCTCGTGCGCATGCTCGTCGCCGCGGTCACCGGCGGGCCATCACCAAGGACACCAGCCTCCAAGACGCGGTCGATCTCCTGTGGGCCCACCCGCAGGTGCGCGCCGAGCTGGTGCAGCTCCTGGCCGTGCTCGACGCGCAGGTCGACCACCTCCACGCCCCGCTCGCCACGCATCCCGACGTGCCCCTCCAGGTGCACGGCCGCTACACCCGCATCGAGATCCTGGCCGCCTTCGGCATCGGGACCGGCGCCAAGATCGCGTCGTGGCAGAGCGGCGTGTACGAAGCCAAGGACGCCAACGCCGAGCTGTTCGCCTTCACGCTCGACAAGACCAGCGGCAGCTTCTCCCCCACCACCCGCTACCGCGACTACGCCATCAGCCGCACCCTCATCCACTGGGAGAGCCAGTCGATCACCCGAGCCGACAGCCCCACCGGCCTCCGCTACCGCCACCACGAACGAGACGGCCGCTCGATCATGCTCTTCACCCGCCTGCGAGCCGACGACCGAGCCTTCTGGTTCCTCGGCCCCGCCCGCTACATCCGCCACGAAGGCGAGAAGCCCATGGCCATCACCTGGGAGCTCGCCCACCCCGCCACGCCCTTCTACCTTGGCGGCTCCGGAGAGGTCGTAGATGGCCTTGGTGCCGCTTCACCTCGCCACCACGGAGCAACGTCGACCAAGGGTTCGACTCGAACTCCTTGTGCTTGAAGATTGGTTCTTCCGCGACGCGGTCGATCCCGAACTGCGAGATCAACTAGTGAGCGAACCAAGTTTGGGAGGTCGCTTCTGGTGCGACCGCTCCCCGCGCGGTCCGGGAGAACACCTCCCACGCCGCCTCAAACTCCCTTCCGAAGTCCTCACCCATCTCGTTCCCTTCAACCTCCGAATGCGTAAGGTCAGCAGCCTTGTGCTTGTCGATGATGTATGAGGACATCGCGTCCGCGTGCTCACACGAGGGGGCTGCGGTACCACGACAGCCGGATCTCCATCCCGGTCTGTGCTCCGCCTGCGGTCAGTGGCGCTCCCATGCTCTCTGTCCGCCAGACCCAGGGGCGAACGTGTCGGAGCGGCGATCCCGGTGGGGCGCTCGCCATCTGCTCACGGATCTCGAGACGTCGTTGGAGCAGCTCCTCAAGGCTGGCGGCCGAGACCTCGACGCCGCGCTGCTCGGTGGTCATCGGCCGTGGCCTGAGCGAGACCCATCACGTCGGACTCCTCCACCGTCTGCACGTGAGCGTCCGCTGGCGCGGCCTCCGGAGTCGCCGGAGCGGCATCGTCGGTGAATCGCGTCATCCACTCCCTGGGCTTCAGGTGCAGGCTGTCGATCGCGTCGAGAAGACCGTCCACCACCTCCTGCTGACCCAGTGCGGTGGGCTCGGCCCAGAGCACCTTGATGAGATCGGTGAGCTCCCCCCAGGTGTCGTGGGCGTACCGGGCCCAGCTCGGGTCAGGCTCGAACGGCGCGCCCATCGGCGACGTGAGGTACGTCAGGTCGATGCGCGCGTTTGGATAGTGATGGTGAGCGAGCTCGAAGTAGTACGGGACCTGGTCGGCGCGATGGCTCGCCTTCTCGGTCTTCAGCTCGATCAGCCAGAGTCGGTCGTCCCAAAGCACGGCGTAGTCCGGTGCCCCGCCCTTCTCGGCGTCATGCCTCGGTGCGAGCTCGAACTCGTCGACGAAGACCGGCACGTCGTCCGGCCAGCCATCGCCGAAGTTCCGCTCGTGCAGGCGGCGCAGGAAGTCCAGTCCGATCGGGGCGAGGGCGGAACGCGTGTTCCACCGCGGGTACGGCCCGTGCAGGAGCAACGAGGTCAGGAGCCGCTGGCAGAACTCCTCGCGACCCAGCTTTAGTCGACCCAGCAATGCGGCGGGCGTCTCGTACTCAAACTCCTCTGACCCGGTCACGCTCCACCCCCGGCTCGTCGGCATGGGCAACGGCCTGAAGGTACGCGGTCGACGTGACCAACGACGTCCCCCTCGTGATCGGCGGGTTCCTGCGCGCTTGGCCTTCGACGGACACGTCCACGAGGGCCACCTCGTAGTGCGCCACCCCCGTGGCTATGGTCGACCCGCACCGACTCGAGGCCGAGGGCCCGTCGGGATACATTCCCTGTTGCACGCCGAACTACACGGCTGTAATCTGGGGGCCTTCCCCTTCGGGACCCGGGTCGATCTTCAGGGTCCCCAGCAGTCGAACCACGACATGCGTCCCGGAGGTGAACCGTGCCCGACCAGCCGCTCGACTACGAGCAGTGCACGCCCGACGAGCGTGAGGTCCTGCTCGACCACCTCCTCACCCACCGCAACGCGCTGCTCGACGAGGCCCTCCGCGTCATCCTCGCCGCCAATCACCTCGAGGACTTCCGCGCCGACGGTTCCCTCACGATGGCCGACTGGCTCGCCTACCGCTGCAACATCTCCCGGAGCACGGCCGGTCAGTGGGTGCGAGCCGCTACGGCGCTGGAGGACCTGCCTCGCATCCGGGCGCGCTTCGTGGCGGGCGACCTCAGCTTCGAGCAGCTCCGCCTCGCCCTCAGCTTCGCCACGCCCGCCGACGACGAGCACCTCGCCGAGCTCCTGCCGTCGCTGAGCTGCGCCGAGGTCGAGGTGCTGGCCAAGCAGCGGCGACGGGCCCGCAAGAGCGAGCACGACGAGGCCCGCCGGCTCACCCATCTGCGCTTCCGACGCGACCGCTCCGGCCTCGGCACCCGCGTGTCGGGCTTCTTCGCCAACGACGACGCCGCCATCGTCGAGTCCGCCCTGAACCGCCGAGCCGAGGCCGCTGGGCCCGATCCCGAGACCGGCCTGTGGGCGCCCCACGAGCGACGCACGGCCGGCGCCCTGCGCGACCTCTGCGCCGAGGACCTCGCCCGAGCCGCGGCCGAGGGCTCCGAGCCCGACGCCGCGATGGTCGTCATCCACGCCCCCGCCGCGCTGCTCGACGACCTCAGCGACGACGAGCGCGACACGGCGGGCAACGCCACCATCAACGGCCACCCGATCACCGACGCCGTGCTGCGCCGATTCCTGTGCGACACCCGCATCGAGATGAGCTTCGACACGCCCGACGGTCGCACCGTCGGCGTCGGCCGTGCCACCCGCAACCCGCCCGCCTGGCTCCGCCGCCGGGTCATCGGGCGAGACCATGGCCGTTGCCGCTGGCCAGGGTGCGGCAGACCGCTCCGTCACCTCCACCACATGGTCCACTGGACCCGCGGCGGCCCGACGGACGCCGTCGAACCTCCTGGGCGTGTGCTGGCACCATCACCACCTCCTCCACGAAGGAGGCTGGGACGCCAGCGGCAACGCCGACGGTGAGATCGTCGTCACCAGCCCGTACGGGCGCACCCTCCGAAGTCGGGCGGGACCGCTCGCCGCGTGAGGCACGTGGTTCGGCCGACGGCGCGTCGCCGCGCGCACCAACGCCTACGCGCGGCGCGACACGCTGCGAGCCCTGGCCGGCCCCAGTGGGAACTGCGCAACCCACGCCAGCATCGGCTGGACTGCGGGGCATGAGCAGCGCCAGCCCGTTCGAGGTCCGCATCACCGACGCCGAGATCGCCGACCTGCGCGAGCGGTTGGCCCGCACCCGCTGGCCTGACCCGGAGGCGGTCGACGACTGGAGCCAGGGCGTGCCGCTGGCCTACGTGCAGGAGCTGTGCGCGCACTGGGCCGACGGGTACGACTTCGGCCTGGCCGACCGCATCAACGCCTTCCCCCAGGAACGGGTGGAGGTCGACGGGCTCGGCGTCCACATCCTCCACGTGCGCTCCCCCGAGGCGGACGCCCTCCCCCTCGTGCTGACCCACGGCTGGCCGGGCTCGGTCGTCGAGCTCCTCGACGTGCTCGGCCCGCTCAGCGACCCGGCCGCGCATGGCGGCGACCCGGGCGATGCCTTCCACGTGGTGGCCCCGTCGCTGCCGGGATACGGCTGGAGCGACAAGCCCACCAGCGCCGGGTGGGGCGTGCCCCGCATCGCCGGCGGCGTGGGACACGCTCATGACCGGCCTCGGGTACGACCGCTACGGCGCCCAGGGCGGCGACTGGGGGGCCAGCGTCACCACCACGATGGCCGAGCAGCAGCCCGCCGGGCTGGTGGGCGTGCACGTCAACATGGCCATCGCGGCGCCCGACCGCGACACGCTGGGTGACCTGACGCCGTCGGAGCAGCAGGCGCTGGCCGACATCGGCGAGCACCGCAAGACCGGCACCGGCTACTCGACCCAGCAGTCGACCCGCCCCCAGACGCTGGGCTACGGGCTCACCGACTCGCCGGCCGGGCAGTGCGCCTGGATCGCCGAGAAGCTGTGGGCCTGGACCGACTGCGACGGCCACCCCGAGAACGCCCTCACCAAGCAGCAGATGCTCGACGACATCTCGACCTACTGGTTCACGGCCACGGCCACGTCGTCGGCCCGCCTCTACTGGGAGAGCTTCAGCAGCAGCCACGTGGCCGAGGTGGCCGTGCCCTCAGGAGTCTCGATCTACCCGCACGAGATCTTCCGTCCGTCCCGGCGCTGGGCCGAGAAGCGGTTCACCGACCTGCGCTGGTTCGAAGAGCTCGACCGAGGGGGCCACTTCGCGGCGTGGGAGCAGCCCGAGTCCTTCGTCGAGCAGGTCCGAGGCTTCTTCCGCCTCGTGCGGTAGCGCTAGTCCCGGGCCAGGCGGCGCTGCTCGCGCTCGAGCACGATGTCGTTGGGGTGAGCGAGCAGGAAGGCCACCGCCCCGTGGGCCACCAGCCCGATGCCCCAGCCCATGAGCGGGAACAGGAACCAGGGGAAGCCGCCCCCGGCGATGGCCCAGATGGCGAACAGCACCACCTGCACCGCGACGTACACCGCCAGGTGCACGTAGAACGCTCGGCGCTTCAGGATCTTGCGGGCTTCTCGTTCACGGAACGCAGCTGAGCGCGAACTCGTCCATCAGGTTGCCTCCTCGGCAGTCAGGTCACGCAGCTCGGTGAGCAGCGGTTGGAACAGCGATTCGATGCGGGCCACCCGGTCGGGTGGAACAGGTCGGGACCGGCCCGGCACGGTGGCCACGAGGCCGTCGAGCACGGCGCCCAGGGTGGTCTGGCGGAGCGGGGGCGCGCCGGGCCCGGCCGGCCACCTCGGCGAGCACGTCGGGTCGGGCCGCCGCCGCGGTGCGCCCGGCGCGGGTCAGCTCGTAGCGGCGGCCCCCGTCCTCGTCGTGACCGAGCAGCAGCCCGGCGTCCTCCAGGGCGAGGAGGGCGGGGTAGATGGCGCCGGGGCTGGGATGCCACGAGCCGCCGATCCGGTCGGCCAGGGCCTGCATGATCGAGTAGCCGTTGGTGGGGCCGAGCTCGGCGGCCACGTGGAGCAGGGCGACCTTCAGCTCCCCTCGTCCGAACAGGCGGCTCACAGGATCGCCACCCGCTGGACGGGCACGGCGGCGTCGAGGCCTCGCACCTCGAGGCGCTCGTGGCTGCCCTCGCCGGTCACGGAGAACACGAGCTCACCGGGGGCGGCCGCCGCGCAGAGGCGGGCGACGAGGTTCACGTCGTTGCCGAACAGGTCGCCGTCGTGGCGGATGGGCCGGCCGACGTGGCTGGCCGCTCGCAGCAGCCACGGCTCGCCGTCGGGCCGCGTGAACGCCGACGCCACCGACTGCACCACGGGCAAGGGATCGAGCGTCGGGTGGGAGCCAGGCCAGCACGCCGTCGCCCATCGACTTCACGATCTCTCCGCCGCCGGCCCGGACGGCGTCGGAGGCGGCCCGGTGCAGGGCGCCGGCGGCGGACCGGGCCGCGGCGTCGCCGTGGGTCGACGTGAACGAGGTGAAGCCCACGAGGTCGGCCATGAGCAGCTGCAGGTGGACCGGTCGGCCCCCGCCGACCTCGTAGGCCCGGTCGCGCCCGGCCTCGGTGAGGGAGAACAGCAGGGACGAGCCTCGCTGCACGGCCACGAGCCCCGACGCCTCCAAGCGCAGCGAGCGACACGAGCAGCCGGTCGGCTCCGGGCCGCGTGCCGAGACGGGCCAGCCGGTCCTGCACCTCGGTGCCGGTGATGCCCGGCTCGCCCACGTCGAGGAGGGCCAGCAGCACCTCGGTCCCCACCGTCGGTCCGCACCCGCTGACCCTAACGTACTATTACGTTACGGGGAAGGTGTCATGGGGTCACGCCTCAGCCGGGCCAGACGATCGTCTGCAGCTCGCTGTAGGCGTGGAGGCCGAAGCTGCCGCCGTCGCGGCCGACGCCGCTCATCTTGAAGCCGCCGAAGGGCGCCTCGTGGTTGCGCTGGGCGGTGTTGATGCCGACGTTGCCGGTGCGCAGCTGCTTGGCCACGCGCAGGGCCCGGGCCGTGTCGGCCGAGAAGACGTAGTCGTAGAGGCCGAACTCGGTGCCGTTGGCGATGGCGACGGCTTCGTCCTCGTCGTCGAAGGGGACGACCACCACGACGGGCCGAAGAACTCCTGCAGCACGGCCGCGTTGTCGGGCTTGCAGCCGGCGAGCAGGGTGGGGGCCACGTAGAAGCCCGTGCTCCATGTCGGGCCGCTCGCCGCCGGCGACGAGCTCGCCGCCCTGCTCCACACCCGTCTTGATGAGCGCCTCGACCCGGTCGCGCTGCACCGCGGAGATGAGCGGGCCGACGACGGTGTCGGCCGCCAGCGGGTCGCCCACCTTCAGGCGCCCGGCCGCCTGCTGCAGCCCGGCCACCACCTGGTCGTAGACGCCGCGCTGGGCGATGACCCGCGTCGGGGCGGTGCAGATCTGGCCGCTGTGGAACGCCCACACCGACGAGATGGTGCCGATGGCGGTCTTGCAGGTCGGCGTCGTCGAACACGATGCCGGCGCCCTTGCCGCCCAGCTCGAGGAGCAGGCGCTTCATGTCCCGCCCCGCCACCTCGCCGATGGCCCGGCCGACCGGGGTGGAGCCGGTGAAGCTGACCATGTCGACGTGCGGCGACGCGACCAGCGCCTGACCCGCCTCCGGGCCCGAGCCGGTCACGACGTTGACGACGCCGGGCGGGAAGCCGGCGTCGTGGAGGATCTCGCCGAACACGGTGACGGCCAGCGGGTCCTGCGGGGCCGGCTTCACGACGACGGTGTTGCCCATGGCCAGGGCCGGGCCGATCTTGCCGGCCATGTTCACGATCGGGAAGTTGTACGGCGTGATGCACGCCACGACGCCCACCGGCTGGCGCACGGCGATGGCGCCCATGATCCCGCCGGGCGCGAGCGCGGTGGTCGGCATCTCGCTCGGGCGGCAGCGGGATCGTGGCCGGCTCCATGGCGCCCCGGGCGTAGCGGCGGAAGCGGTCGATGCACGTCGGCACCTGCATCGTCTGGGTCAGGCGCAGCGTGGCGCCCGTCTCGGCCTGCACGAGCGGGATGAGCTCGTCCATGCGCTCGCGCAGCAGGTCGGCGGCCTTGGTCGAGCAGCGCGGCGCGCTCCTCGGGCTTCGTGCGGCTCCAGGCCGGGAAGGCGTCGGCCGCGGCCGCGGCCGCCGCCTCGACCTGGGCGACCGACGCCTCGGGCGCCTGGCCGACGACGGCCTCGGTGGCCGGGTTGACGATGTCGTAGGTGCCGTCGTCGCCCTCGACCTGCTCGCCGCCGATGAGCATGCGGAACCCCTGCGCTGCCATCGGCCCAGACTAGAACACGTTCTAGTTCGGTGTCAGCCGAGGGTGCCGACCCCTCCGCATGGGTAGGGCGGGCCCATGGACACTGCCGTCATTCTCGCCATCGTCGTCGCCGTCCTCCTGGTGATCGCACTCGTCGTCTTCGCCGTGAAGCGCCGCCGGGAGACAGAGCTCGAGACCCGGCGCTACCAGGCCCACGAGCAGCGCGACCTGGCCAGCGTCACCGAGCTGGAGGCGGACCGCGAGGCTGCCGACGCCGAGGCCCGAGTCGCCGAGGCCCGCAGAGAGCAGCTGATCGCAGAGAAGGACCGGCTCGACGCGCTGGCCAAGCGCGAGGACGCAGGGCGCCTGCGGGCCGAAGCCGACCGGATCGATCCCGACGTCGAGGACGAGCCGGCCAGTGCAGCCGGCGACGACGACACCCCCGCCGGCGACCCCCGCCCCGGCTCGACGCGCTGACGTCGCACAGCCCGAGGCCGACCGTCCGTCGCTACCGCTCGTAGGAGCCGAGCGCCCGCCGCGGGTGCCGGCCGTCCACGTAGCCGAGGAAGGGCGGGAAGATGTTGTAGCCGAGCAGCTCCTGCAGCCGCGGCGACAGCGTGCGCATGACCTCGACCGGCACGGCCGTGACGTGGTTCTCCTGGGCCCGCAGCCAGGACGCCGCGTACTCGAGGATGACGCCGAGGCGGCGCTCGCTCGTCCGGTTGGCGCCGCCGCCGTGCCACACCGTGCCCGACGTAGAACATCACCGACCCCGCCGGCATCGTGGCCGCGATGACCTCGCTCGTCGGCGGGCTTGTCGGTCGGCGCGGTGCGGTGGCTGCCGGGCACGATCACCGTGGCCCCGTTGTCGGCCGTGAAGTCGTCGAGGGCCCACATCGTGTTGAGCACGACCTGCTGGTGGGGCCACGGCACCGGGTAGACGACGTCGTCACGGTGCAGGCCCTGGGGCGACTCGCCCGGCCCGATGTCGATGCCGACCGGACCGCTCAGCTGGTAGTGCTGCAGCACCGCGTCGAGCACGCCGAGCAGCAGCGGGTGGGTCGCCAGCTCGTCGAAGCCGCGGATCTTGGCGAACAGCGCGTAGATGCGCCGGGTGTCGAAGCCCTCGAAGTCGTTGCGGCCCTGCGGCGTCGCCTCGCGGTGCGGGGCCAGCTCGGCCTTGAGTGCGGCCACCTTGGCGTCGTCGATGAAGCGCTCCACCACCGCGCAGCCGTGCTCGTCGAGCGCGGCGACGACCTCGGCCACCCCCACATCGGCGTCGAACCGCGGCAGCACCCCCACAGCGCCGACCGTACCCCTCACATCCCGCGTTCGAGCTCGCCGAGGATCTCCTCGGTGTGCTCGCCCAGGGCCGGGCACCGGGCGCGGTGCGACCTGCTGGCCGTCGAAGGCGATGGGGCTGGCCACGGCCCGGTGGGCGTCCACCCAGGCCCCGCCGGGCACGTCGACGAAGGCGCCCGCGGCCTGCGCCTGAGGGTCGGCCAGCACCTCGTCGGGCGTGCTCACCGGCGCCCACCACACGTCGTGCTCGTCGAACACCGCGGTCCACTCGTCGCGGGTCGCGGCCGGCGAAGATGGCGTCGAGCTCGGTGATCAGCTCGGCCGCGTGGTGGCGGCGGTCGCGGGCCGTGCGGAAGCGGTCGTCCTCGGCCCACTCGAGCCGGTCGAGGGCGGCCAGCACCTTGGGCCACAGGCGGTCCGACTCCACGCCGAGGAGCCAGAACCAGCGCCCGTCCGCGGCCCGGTAGGGGTTGATCATCGGGTTCCCGGCCTCGGTGCGCGGGGAGGTGTCGCCCATCGTCCCCCAGCGGAGCTGCATGTTGAGGTCCCACCCGAAGCAGTAGGTGCCGGTGCGCAGGAGCGACACCTCGACCAGGCGGCCCACGCCCGTGCGCTCCCGCTCGTAGAGGGCGGCCAGCGACGCCGGCCAGCGCGGTGAGGGCGGTGACGTGATCGCCCACCCCGCCCCGGAAGTGGGGCTGGGGCTGGTCGGCGGGCACGGCCATCGAGGCCAGGCCCGAGCGAGCCCAGAAGGCGCCGACGTCGTAGCCGGCCCGGTGGGCGTCGGGGCCCTCGCGGCCGTAGCCCGTGACGCTGGCGTAGACGAGGCGGGGGTGGCGGGCCCGCACCTCGTCGGGGCCCAGGCCGAGGTCGTCGACGGCCTCCGGGCGCAGGTTGGTGACGAAGACGTCGGCGGTGGCGAGGAGCCGCTCCATGGCCTGGCGGCCGTCGTCGGTGCGCAGGTCGAGCACGATCGAGCGCTTGCCCCGGTTGTCGAGGTCGAACGGCGGGCTGGCCATGCCCTCGCGGCCCGCCGCCGGTCACCTGCAGCATGCGCCGCATCGGGTCGCCGCTCGGCGCCTCGACCTTGATGACGTCGGCGCCCCAGTCGGCCAGCACGCCCGCCGGCCGCCGGGCCGGCCACCCACACGCCGAGCTCCACCACGCGCACCCCGTCGAGCATGCAAGGGTTCTAGCGGGCGCGAGAGAGAGGAGAGACGGTGGACCAGAAGACCATGACCGAGATCGACGTGGTGCGAGCGTTCCTCGGGGCGCTCGAGCGGCTCGACATCGACGCCGCGGTGGCCATGCTGAGCGAGGACGCCGTCTACCAGAACGTGCCCTTCCCGGCGGCCCGGGGGCGGCGGGCCGTGGAGCGCCAGCTGCAGGCACTGGGGCGCTTCGGCAGCGGCTTCGAGGTGCACTACGACAACGTGGCCGCCGACGGGGCCACCGTGCTCACCGAGCGCACCGACGTGCTCATCGTCGGCCCGGTGCGCGCCGCCTTCTGGGTGTGCGGCACCTTCGTCGTCCGCGACGGTCGCATCACCCTGTGGCGGGACCGCTTCGACATGGTCGACGTGCTCCGAGGCTTCGCCGTGGGCGCGGCCCGGGCCGTCCTGGCCCGCATTCGAAACTAGAACACGTTCTAGTTAGCCGGACTAGGCTCGACGCCATGCCTGGTGACCTGCCGCTCATCATCTCCGTCGACGACCACGTCGTGGAGCCGCCCACCCTGTGGACCGACCGGCTGCCGGCCAAGTACCAGGACCGGGCGCCGCGGGTCGTGCGCGACCGGGCCAAGTTCCACTTCGAGGGCGGCGTCTTCTCCTTCGAGCAAGGGCGACGCGGACGGCGAGTGGTGCGACTGGTGGCTCTACGACGACCTCGTCTACCCGTTCCCGAAGCTGTCGGCGGCCATCGGCTTCGACGACCTCGACGTCACGCCCGTGACCTTCGACGAGATCCGGCCCGGCTGCTGGAAGCAGACCGACCGCCTGGCCGACATGACGGCCAACCACGTCGAGGCGTCGATCTGCTTCCCGAACACGCTCCCCCGCTTCTGCGGCCAGGCCTTCCTCGAGCGCGAGGACAAGGACCTCGCCCTCCTGTGCGTGCAGGCCTACAACGACTGGATGATCGACGAGTGGTGCGCGGGTGAGGGCAAGGGCCGCCTCATCCCGCTCGGCATGGTGCCGCTGTGGGACCCGCAGCTGGCCGCCGCCGAGGTGCGCCGCAACGCGGCCCGCGGCTGCTTCGCGGTCACGTTCTCGGAGAACCCGCACCCGCTCGGCCTGCCCTCGGTGCACGACAAGGGCCGTCACTGGGACCCGTTCTTCGAGGCCTGCCAGGAGACGGGCACCGTCGTGTGCATGCACATCGGGTCGTCGTCGCGGATGCCCGCCACGTCGCCCGACGCGCCGTTCATCGTCAGCTCGACGCTCACGTTCTCCAACGCCATGGGCTCGATGCTCGACTACATCTTCTCGGGCACCCTGGAGCGCTTCCCGAACCTCGTGATCGCCTACTCCGAGGGCCAGGTGGGCTGGATGCCCTACGTCATCGAGCGGGCCGACAAGCTCTGGGCCGAGCGCAGCGACAACTCCTTCGGCACCTCGCTCCCCCACAAGCCGTCGAGCTACATCCACCACCGCATCTACGGCTGCATCTTCGACGACGAGACGGGCCTCAAGAACCGCGACGTCATCGGCATGGACCAGATCTGCTTCGAGACCGACTACCCCCACGCCGACAGCACGTTCCCGCACTCGAAGAAGGTGGCCAGCGACATCTGCACGCAGGCCGGCCTCTCCGAGGAGGAGATCTGGAAGTTCCTGCGCGGCAACGCCATCCGGGCCTTCGGGCTCGACCGCCTCGGCATCACGAAGTGACCCCCGCTTCTGTGCGCACCCAGCCCCGCCATGCGGTGCTCAGTGCGCACAGAACGAGTGAGGTTGGGCGGTGACGGACGACGTCGGCGGCGAGGTGCGCCTCGGGTCGATGCTGTTCACCCTCGTCGAGCCGCACCGTGGCCACGAGGTGGCCTACAACCGCTGGTACGAGCGCGACCACTTCTACGCCGGCTGCATGGTGGGGCCGTGGCTGTTCGCGGGCCGCCGCTTCGTCGCCCCCCGAGCGCTCAAGGACCTGCGCTTCGGCACCCAGCCGGACCTGTTCGGCGGCCGCCACCTCGGCTCCTACGTCGCCATCTACTGGATCCTCGAGGGCCGCCACGACGACCACGTGGACTGGGCCCTGCGCCAGGTGCAGTGGCTCCACGCCAACGGCCGGATGTTCGCCGAGCGCGACCACATCCACACGCTGATGTACCGCCACGCCTTCACGGCCGCCGCGGGTGGCGACGCGGCCGTGCCCGCCGAGCTGGCCCTCGACCACCCCTTCGGCGGCGTGACGGCCACGCTCGTCCGCCCCGCCGCGGGCGTCACGACCGAGCAGCTGGGCGCCTACGTCGGCGACACGTTCGGCCCGGAGCTCGAGCTCGGCTTCACGCCCATCCCGCTCCCGCCCGACGCGCCGGTCAGCCAGCAGGGCCAGGACCAGATCGGCGACTGCGTCCTCCACCTGTCGTTCACCACGGCGTCGCCCGACACGTGGTGGCCCGAGCAGGAGGCAGCCGCCGAGCGCCTCCGCGCCGACGGGGTAGGCCAGGTCCTCTGGACGGCCCCCTTCGTCCCCACCATCCCCGGCACCGACACGCACACCAACCAGCTCTGGTGACCGCCGCGCCTGCGCGAACTGTGTCTGACACAGTTCGCGCACGCCTAGGGGGCTCGCCAGCAGGCTTCGAGGTGGTCGTCGACGATGCCGGCTGACTGCATGAAGGCGTAGACGGTCGTCGGGCCGACGAAGCGGAAGCCGCGCTTCTTCAGATCCTTGGACAGCGCGGTCGGCGTCTGGTGTGAAGCCGGGGATGTCCGCTCGGGTCACAGGTCGGGGCCCCGCCGGACGCGTGCGGACCACACGAGATCGTCGAGGTCGTGCTCGACGTGCATCGAGGACGGCCGGGCGTTGGCGATCGTGGCCTCGATCTTGCCGCGGTGCCGCACGATGCCGGCGTCGGCGAGGAGCCGGTCGACGTCGTCGTCGCCGTAGCCGGCCACCACCTCGGGGTCGAAGCCCGTCGAAGGCGGCTCGGAACGCGGGGCGCTTGCGCAGGATCGTGATCCACGACAGGCCGGCCTGGAAGCCCTCGAGGCAGAGCAGCTCGAAGAGGGAGCGGTCGTCGTGGATCGGCGTGCCCCAGTCGTCGTCGTGGTAGGCGACGTAGGTCGGGTCGTCGCCGCACCACCAGCAGCGGGCCCGCCCGTCGGCGCCGACGATCGTGTCCTCGGCGCTCAGACCGCCGCCACGCCACCGTCGGGCGACAGCGGCGCTGCCGGTCACGAACCGGGCTGCGTCCGACAGCAGCCACACGATGGCCTCGGCGATCTCGTCGGGCTCGCCCAGCCGGCCCATCGGCGCTCGTCGGCCCATCTTCTCGAGCAGCTCCTCGTCGCCGCCGACGAAGCCGCGCAGCATCGGCGTGCGCACGCTGCCCGGGCAGACGGCGTTCACCCGGATGCCGTCGCGGGCCACCTCGAGGGCGGCGGACTTCGTGAGGCCGAGGACAGCGTGCTTCGACGCCGAGTAGGCGGACAGTCCGGGCACGCCCATGCGCCCGGCCGACGAGGCCACGTTCACGATCGACCCACGGCCGGCTGTCCGCATGGCCCGCAGCTCGGCCCGGAGGCAGAAGAAGACCCCGTCGAGGTTCACGGCCATGCGTGTCGCGCCAGTCGTCGGTCGTGGCATCGACGACGTCGGCGTAGACGCCGGGCGAGCCGGCCACGTTGGCCGCCAGGTCGAGCCGCCCGTGGCGCTCGCACGATCTCGCCGACGAGCGCGTCGACCGCGGCCTCGTGCGGTGACGTCCAGCACCTCGGTGCCCGGTCCCGGGTGGAGGTCGGCGGCCACCACGGTGGCGCCCCGCTCGCGCAGCAGCGCGACCGTGGCCGCGCCGATGCCGGAGCCGCCGCCTGTGACGAGGGCGACGCGCCCAGTCAGGTCGTCGCTGCTCACGAGATGAACACCTCCGCCTCCTCGGTGAACAGCACCACGATGCCATCCGGGTCGAGGATGCGCGCCTCGTCGGGCTGCATCTTGGCGACGTACTCCGGCGTCTGGATGAGGGCGATGAAGTCCCGGTAGGAGTCGAACCACTGCACGGCCAGGCCGTCGAAGGTGTCGCCGTTGCGGTAGTCGGCGGGCACGCGGTGGTGCTGCTCGTAGCGCCGGATGTAGCGCGCGAAGACTGGCTCGGCGGCGATCATTCGCCCGTGGGCCCGCCACTCGGCGTGGAACTCGTCGGCCGACAGGGCCGGGTTGCGCTTCACGAGCACCGTGAGCTTGATCACGGCTACGCGATCCAGTGGCCGGCGTTGACGTCGAGGCCCTGGCCGGTGACCGGCTTGGAGAGGTCGCTGGCGAAGAACAGCACCGAGCCCGCGATCTCGCTCGAGTGCGGGCAGGTACTTCGAGCGCCGTCTCGTCGGCGATGCGCTCGTAGTACTCCTCGCGGCGTGATGCCCTCCTTGCTCGGCCAGGTGCTCGAAGTACCACTCCACCTTGTCGCCCCAGATGTAGCCGGGGAAGACGCTGTTCACCCGGATGCCGTGCGCGCCGAGCTCCATGGCCAGCGCCTTGCGTGGCCGTCTCCAGCGCCCCCTTCGACGTGGCGTAGGCGCCGTACCGGCCTCGATGCGGTGGGTCGACATCGAGTTGATCATCACGATCCGGCCCCCGCCCCGCTCGACCATGGCCGGCACGACCGCCTCGGTCATCTGCAGGGTGCCCCACAGGTTGACGTCCATCGTCGCCTTCCACTCGTCGAGCGTGGAGCGCTCGAAGGTCTTGTGGTTGCCGTCCGTGGAAGGCGTTGTTGACGAGGATGTCGACGCCGCCGAAGGCGGTCGACGGCCGCGGCGACCGCGGCCTGGCACGACGCCAGCGTCGGTGATGTCGAGCGTGGCCGACCTCGGCCTCGCGACCCAGGGCCCGCACCTCGTCGGCGACCGCCTCGCAGCTGGCGACCGTGCGAGCGCCGAGCACGAGGTCGGCCCCGTGCTCGGCGAAGAGCAGCGCGATGTCGCGACCCATGCCGGGGCCGATGCCGGAGACGATGGCGACCTTGCCCTCGAGCAGCACGGTGATCCTCCTGGAGTCAGTGGTTGACGAGTGGGGCGACGTCGGCGGCGAAGGCGGCGATCTGATCGCACAGCTCGTCGGCCGAGCGGCTGACGAAGCCGACCTGGATCTGGTCGACGCCGAGGTCGCGGTACGTGCGGAGGTACGTGGCGACCTTGTCGGCCGAGCCGCGCACGCAGCGGCCCGCGTCCCACGCCGGCTCGCCGACGTAGAGCGGCCCGGACAGCGCGCCGAGCACGATCGGCTGCGTCGGCCCGCGGCGAGGCGGCCCGCGTGCTCGCGGATGAACTCGATGCCGGCGGCCATGCCGTCCTTCGGGGGGCCCTGCGGGCAGCCAGCCGTCGCCGCGCTCGGCCGCTCGCCGCATGGCCGGGCGGGACGACCCGCCGACCCAGATCGGGCAGCGGTCGCCTGCGCCGGTCGGGGTCGCTGGCCCAGCTCGTCGAAGCGCCAGCGCGGGCCCTGCGTGGCTCGGGAACTCGTCGGCGAGCGCAGCCCGGACGGCGTCGATGGCCTCGTCGAGCAGGCGGCCGCGGTCGTCGAAGGGCACCTCGAGGGCGTCGAACTCGCCTGCGACGTGACCGGCGCCCGACGCCGAGGATGGCCCGCCCACCCGAGAGGGCGTCGAGGGTGGCCCACGCCTTGGCGGCCATCAGCGGGTGGCGGTAGGGCAGCACGTACACGTGGCTCAGCAGCCCGATGCGCTCGGTGACGGCGGCCAGATAGGAGAGCGTGGCGATCGTGTCCCACCACGACGTGCTCATCGCCTCGGCGCTGTGGCTGCGGGATGGCCACGTGGTCGCACACGGCGACGTAGTCGAAGCCGGCCGCCTCGCACGCCTGGGCGACCTGCGACCATCTCGGCGACGCCCAGCGTCGGGCTCCCAGGCCTGGGCGAAGATCGTGCTCTGCGACTGCACCGGCAGCTGCATGCCGAAGGCCACCTGGCTTGGTCACGCACCCCCTCCTCGGCAAAACTAGAACGTGTTCTAGCGTAGTCTTGCCGGCGCCCATGGCGGTCCTCCTGGCGCTCTGCTCTGCCGCCACGTACGGAGTCGGCGACTTCCTCGGCGGGATGGCCGCCAAGCGGGCGGCGGCAGCCGCTGTCCTCCTCTGGTCGCACCTCGTGGGCCTGGTGCTGCTCCTGCTCGCAGTCGTGGTCGTGTCACGGCGGACGCTGACCGGCGCACGACTTCGGCCGTCGGCGCGCTCGGCGGGCGTGGCCGGGGCCGCTGGGCGTGGGCCTGCTCTACCGGGCCCTGTCCATCGGCCCGATGAGCGTCGTGGCTCCCGTCACCGCGCTCCTGGCGGCGGCGGTGCCCGTGGCGGCCGGCTTCGCTCCAGGGCGAGCGCCCCGGCAGCGGCCGCGCGTCGTGGGCATGGTCGGTGGCCTTGGCCGCCATCGTCCTGGTGTCAGCCGAGGGAGGCGGCAGCCTGCGCCCGTCGGACCTTCGAGGGCGTCACGCTCGCCCTCGGCGCCGGCACTCGGCTTCGGCCTGTTCTTCGTCGCCCTCTCCTACACCGACGACGGCTCGGGCATGTGGCCGCTCGTCGGCGCCCGCACCACCTCGGTCGCCGCCGTCGGCGCGCTCATCGCTCGCTCGGCCGGGTCGACGCCGTCGTGCCGAGCGAGGTCGCACCCGTGTGCTCGACCGCCGGGGCCGGCGCCCTCGACGTGACCGCCAACGTCCTCTACCTGCTCGCCATCCGGGAGGGCCTGCTCAGCGTCGTGTCGGTGCTGACGTCGCTCTACCCGGTGAGCACGGTGGTGCTGGCCCGGGTCGTCCTCAAGGAGCGCTTCGCCCGCCTGCAGCGGGTCGGCATGGCCATCGCCATCCCCGCCGCCATCCTCATCGCCCTGTGAAGGAGTCGTGCGCGACACTGTGTCTGACACAGTTCGCGCACGGCGTGCGGTCACTCCGGGGGGACGATGCCCGTGATGCCCCAGGCGACCTGGCGGGCCATCGACGCCCGCAGGTCCTTGGTGCGGATGCCCCAGAACTCGAAGCCGTACTGGTGGGCGGCCACGTGGGCCAGCATCGACACGAGGATGCCGGCCGTGGCCATCGGGTCGATGCCCTTGGGGAGCCGACCGGCCGTCATGGCGCGGCGGGTGACGTCGGCCAGGCCCTTGGTGATGTCGTTGAGCAGGCCCACCCGGATCTTCTGGAAGCGGCTGTCGCCCTCGTCGGTGGCGAGGTCCATCACCCGCAGCACGGCACGGTTGTCGTCCCAGAAGGAGAGGAAGGCGTCGACGAGCTGGAGGGCCGAGCGTGGCGGCGTCATCGGCGCCGTCCCACGAGCCCTCGGTGATGATGGCCGTGAGGTGCGAGCCCTGCCTGGCCATCTCCTCGGCGAGCACGAGGATGGCCGCCTCGACGTCGGCGAAGTACTGGTAGAAGGTCGCGGGCGACGTGCCCGCCTCGCGGGCGATGTCGATGACCTTCACGTCGCGGTACGACGTCGTCGTCAGCATCTCGCCCGTGCACTCGAGCAGGCGCTGCCGGGTGGCCCGACCCCGACGGCCGGGCACGCGGCCGTCGGCCGCCGCGGAGCGACGTCGTCGTCGCGGGTCGGCGCCGTGGAGGGGGGTCACGTCGGCCATCGGTCGAGCGTACCGGTCGTCCTGACGGAGTGTCAGGGCCGGCGCTGGTCGGCGAGCGGCGCAGCTCGCTCTTCAGCACCTTGTTGCTGGCGTTCATCGGCAGGCGTCGACCACCTCGACGTGCGGGGGGCCTTGAAGTTCGGCCATCTCGGCCTTGGCCCACGTGACGATCTCCGCGGGGTCGACGGTGGCGCCGGCCGTGGGCACGACGAACGCCATGCCCACCTCGCCCATGCGCTCGTCGGGCACGCCGATGACGGCGGCTTGAGCCACGCTCGGGTGGGTGAGCAGGAGGCGCTCGATCTCGGCCGGGTAGGCGTTGAAGCCCCCGCTGATGAACATGTCCTTCTTGCGGTCGGTGATCGCGACGTAGCCGTCGGCGTCCATCGTCCCGATGTCGCCCGTGTGCAGCCAGCCGTCCGCGTCGATCGTCTCGGCCGTGCGCTCCGGGTCCTCGAAGTACTCGCGCATGACGTTGTAGCCCCGCACCACGATCTCGCCCGCCTCGCCGTCGGCCACGCTCGCGGCCGTCGTCGTCGACGATGCGCACCTCCACGCCGGGGATGGCCCGGCCCGAGCTGGCCGAGATCGTCTCGGGCGGGTCGTCGGGCCGGCAGACGGTGACGATGCCGCACGTCTCGGTCAGGCCGTAGGCCGTCACCACCGTCTCGAACCCGAGCTCGCGCTCCATGCGCTCGATCAGCTCGACGGGCACCGGGGCCGCGCCGGTGACGGCGAGGCGGAGCGATGTCATCTGCTCGCGGTCGAGGTCCGGGTGGTTGAGGAACGTCTGGTAGATCGCCGGCGGGCCGGGCAGAGCGGTGATGCCGTGCTCGGCCACGTTGGCCATGGCCTGCGGGGATGTCGAACACGGCTTGAGGCACGAGCGTGGCCCCGACGGTCAGCGCGGCGACGATGCCGGCCTTGTAGCCGAAGGAGTGGAAGAACGGGTTGAGGACCAGGTACCGGTCGTCGCTGCGGAGGCCGACGATGGCAGCCCAGTCGGCGAAGCCCCGCAACGTCTGCCCGTGCGTGCACACGACGCCCTTCGGGTTGCCGGTGGTGCCGGAGGTGAAGAGGATGTCGGAGGTGTCGTCGGGGCCGAGGCTGGCCAGGCGGGCGTCGAGCGTCGGCTGGATCTACGTCGTCGCCGCGGGCGAGGAAGTCGCCCACGCCTCGGCGCCTCGAGGGCCGTCGCCTCGGAGGACGACGGTGTGCTCGAGGTGGGGCAGGTCGTGGCCGGCGAGCATGCCGAGGTAGTCGTTGCCGAGGAAGCCGTTGACGGTGACGAGGACGCGGGCCCGGCTGGCCTGCAGCAAGTACGCCGCCTCGGCCCCCTTGTACCGGGTGTTCACGGGCACGACGACCCCGCCGGCGGCCTGCAAGCCGAGGAGGGCGACGATCCACTCGTGGAGGTTCGGCGCCCAGATCGCGACGCGGTCACCCCGCTCGATGCCCGACGGCCAGGAAGGCTCGCCCGGCCCGGTCGGCCGCGGCAGCCAGGTCGTCGAAGCTGAGCCGCACGTCGCCGTCGACGACGGCCTCCTTCGTCGCCGAACCGCTCAGCCGCCGAGCGGGCCAGGGCCGGGATCGTGCCCCACTCCAGGTCACCCCGGATGCCGGTCTCCATCTCGGCCATCAGCCCCGCCAGATCTCGAGGAGCTCGTCGGTGGTGAGCACGGTGGCCAGGAGGGCGAGGGTGTCGTCGATCACCGCGTCGGCGTACTCCTGCGGGATGCCGCACACGGCGTCGCGGGGCAGCACCACGTCGTAGCCCAGGTTCACGGCGTCCATCACCAGGTTGGTCACGGCCACGTTCACCGACACGCCGGTCACCACGATCGTGCGCACCCCGAGGTTGCGCAGCACCGGGTCGAGGTCGGTGCCGGCCATCGGGTTGAGGCCGTGGGTTCGGGTGAGCACGAGGTCCTCGGGCTCGGGGCCCAGCTCGGGCACCACCTCCACCGCAGCGGTGCCGGGCAGGAGCGCCACGGGCGAGCGCTGCACGCCGCGGAAGAGGCGGGCGTTGGTGTTGGCGCCCTTTGCCGTCGGCCCGTCGGTAGGCCGTGCAGTGCACGACCTGCACCCCCGCCGAGCGAGCCGCCGGGAGCAGCCGGGCCAGGTTGGGCAGCATCTCGAGCGCCGCCGCTGTGGCCAGCTCGGGCAGGGCGGACGGCTGACCGACCACGCCGTTCTGCACCTCGGAGGTGACGACCGCGGTGTGCGCAGGAGCGAGCAGCGAGTCCAGGTCGAGCGGCACGACGGTGAACACTACCCGTCAGATCTGACGCCCCGTCAGACAACCCCAGCCGTTCTGGGGGCAGCAGCTGGCTGCATGGCCCAGGTGCTGCCCCCAGAACGCTCGGGGTTGAGAGTCGGAGACGACACCACGGGCACCACGGGCACGGACCCCCAACTCTTCTGGGGGCAGCAGCTGGCTGCATGGCCCAGGTGCTGCCCCCAGAACGCTTGGGGTTGGGGCTAGGCGACGGGGGCTTGGTTGGCGAAGGCTCGCTCGTGGTCTTGGGCGGCCTGCGCATGGCTCCAGGGGAGGGAGCCGACGACCTCGTAGTCCGACGCATGCTCGGGACGCACGGCGCCGTGATCGTCGAGGAGCCACGCCATGGCCAGGCGGCGCGGCACGCGGACGGGGCCGTCGGGCCGCTCGTAGGTGCCGAACACGAGGTCCCACACCGGGCTGGTGACCCCGTGGTTGGCCATGGGGTGACCGAAGTGGTGGAAGAAGTGGTGACGGCGGACCCAGCGCTCGTAGGGGTGGGCGATGGGACGGCGGTGAGCTCGCCAGTGGATCCAGTCGTAGAAGCCGTAGCCGGCCACCCAGCCCACGCCGAGACCGGCGCCGACCGGCCCGAGGGCCATGCGGGCCCCGAAGCCGAGCAGGGCACCGACCACGAGGACTCCCGTCCACGCGAAGTACCAGGACTCCAGCACGGAGTCGCGCTCGGCGTGGTGGCGGAGGTGCTCACGCGAGGCGAGCCCGTGGCCGCGCATCTCGTGCATCACGAAGCGGTGCATGACGTACTCGCCGAAGCGACCACATGCCACGCCCCGAGGGTGACGAGGGCGGCGGCGGCGAGGACCATGAGCGGCGCGGTCACGAGCGATCTCCCTGCGAGAGCGGGCGGGCGAGGGGCTGCCGCCGGGCGATCCGGTCGACGACGAGGTGGGCCGCAGCCAGGTGCTCGGCCGGGGCGCCCCACCCGGTGAGCAGGTCGTCGATGAGGACGCGGGCCAAGCGCCCGCCGTCGAGGAGGTCCGCGTCCCAGCGGGCCAGCTTGCCGACCTGCAGCACCCCGTTGAGGGCGGCGGCCAGCACCATCGTGCGGTCCATGGCGTCGGCGGCGCGCGAGCGCGCCGACCTCCGCGGCCGCCTCCAAGCGCTCCCGAACCAGGTCGAGCAGGCGCAGGACGGTGGGCAGGACGCGGGCCCCTTCCTCCGTGGGCACCATCTGATCGGCGTCGTACATGAGCTGCTGGAGGAGTCGCTGCTCCTGGGCCAGCGTGTCGACGCTCTCGATGGAGAAGCGGGCGAACCCGACGACGTGAGCCAGCGCCGCGGTGGACGGGTCGAGGTCGGCCACCCGCTCCTCGATCGCCGGGCGCAGCAGCAGGTAGCTGCCGGTGAGACGGTCGACGGCCTCCCGCTGCACCTCGGCCACGAGCGCCCCCTTCGAGGGGAAGTACGTGTAGACGGTGCCGACGGCGGCGTCGACCTCTGCCGCCAGGCGCTGCATCGTCAAGGCGTCCAGGCCCTCCTCGGTGGCGATTCGCAGCGCCGTCTGGAGGTAGTCGCGATGGCGAAGCAGCCGGTTGCGCTCTCGTCGGGTGGGAGCGAGGGCTTCCTCGGTGGTCTGAACCATGTTCAATAGTTGAACATAGTTCATAACACTCGTCAAGCGTCGAACCCCGCTCGGGCGTAGCGTCTGCACCGAGGCGCTGGTGGGCGCCACGAGGGAGGGTGACATGGGCAGGTTCGACCCCCGGTGGGCGCGGCTCACCTTGGCCGGAGCGCTCGTCGCAGCGCTCGTCGCGATCGCTCCAGCCTCGGCGGGAGCGGAGGCTGCGCCACCGCGCGACGTCACCCGGTTCGGGTGCCCGTCCAGCTCTCCCAACCCGTTCGCGGACATCGCCGGCTCCGTGCACGAGCAGGCCATCCGCTGCGTCGCCCACCTCGGCTTCGTCAACGGCACGACCAGCACCACGTTCGCGCCCGGTGCTCCGGTCACCCGCGGGCAGCTGGCCTCGTTCATCGCGCGGGCCATGGCCTTCTCGGGCTTCGAGCACGTACCGACGGACCAGGGCTTCACGGACCTGGCCGGCAACGTGCACGCCGACGCCATCAACTCGCTGGCCGAGGTCGGCGTGGCTCTGGGCACGACCGACACCACCTTCTCGCCGAACCGGCCGGTGACTCGAGCCCAGGCCGCCTCGCTCCTCAACCGGGCCCTCACCGTGGACGAGCCCCTTCTGGCCGGTCCCGACGCCTTCACCGACGACACGGGCTCCGTGCACGAGGACGCCATCAACGGCCTGGCCGCCGTCGGCATCCTGGGCGGGGTCACCTCGTCTCGCTTCTCCCCCGGCGCCAACATCACCCGAGCCGCGGCCGCGTCGATGCTCGCCCGCGCCCATGACTACGCGGTCGACGAGCAGTTCAGCTACCCGGCGGGCAAGCCGACGACGGTCCTCGCCTCGCTGCGAGGCGACGAGGAGGTGCCAGGCCCCGGTGATCTGGCGGCCCGAGGGACGGTGAGCCTGGATCGCTGGGCTGTCGACGGCCTGCTGTGCGTCACCTGGGACATCGACCTCGGCTCTGTCCGACGCTCCCGTTGCCGCTCATGTGCACGAGGCGGCGCCAGGAGCGGCGGGACCAGTGGTGATCCCCCTGCCCGTGCCTGTGGTGGCGGCCGGGGAGCGCGCCTTCGAGACCGCCTGCGCCCCCGACCTGGACCAGGCGCTGATCGACGAGGTCTTCGCCGACCCCTCCGCCTACTACGTGAACCTCCACACCGCGGCCTTCCCCGACGGCGCCATCCGGGGCCAGCTGGCAACCGTCGAGACTCCCCTGGGCACCCGCTTGAGCAGCACGGAGGAAGCGCCCGGTCCGGGCGAGACCGGTGCAGGCGGTGACGCCTACGTCGATGTGCTGTCGGACGGCACGACCATCTGCGCGGGCGTGTTCTACGACGGAGCCGACTCGCCGATGGCCGCCCACATCCACAAGGGTGCGGCCGGTGCAGCCGGGCCGGTGGTCGTGACGCTCTCGCCGTTCGATCCTGACGGACCCTTCTCCGACGGGTGCATCGGTGGTGTCGACCCGGCGCTGGCGGCCGACATCGCCGCCAACCCGGACGACTACTACGTCAACGTCCACACCGCCGAGCACCCAGATGGGGCCGTCCGCGGCCAGCTCGACAACAGCGGGCTGCTGCAGGCCGACCTCACCGGCGCCGCCGAGGTGCCGGGTCCCGGCGACCCCGACGGGTCCGGCGAGGCCTCCATGGACCTCGTCGGCGACGGGCTCCTGTGCCTGCGGATCCACGTGCGCGGCATCCAGACGCCCATGGCGGCGCACATCCACGAGGGCGGACCTGGCGTCGCGGGACCGGTCGTCGTCACGCTCCCGACCCCGAGCTTCAACACTGCGTTCGGGTGCGTCGACATCGACCCTGTCCTGTTCGATGACATCGTCGCCAACCCCGGCGACTACTACGTGAACGTGCACAACGAGGGGTTCCCGGCCGGTGCCGTGCGCGGTCAGATCACCCACCAGGACCTGGGAGCCTGACCCGGGCGCGTTGTCCCTGACGGGGCGTCAGGACTACGATCTGACACACCGTCAGATTTCCTGGAGCAGCCCCCCATGACCATCACAGAGCCGGCTACCGCGGGTGCCGAACGCCCCGAGGGCTGGGAGCTGCCCAAGATCGTCAGCGTCGACGACCACGTCGTCGAGCCGGCCCACGTGTGGGAGACCTGGCTGCCCGAGCGCTTCCGCGACCGGGGCCCCAAGATCGAGCGGCGCGGCATCGGCCACATGAAGCACATCGGCGGCGGCCAGTACGAGCAGACCTTCGACCCCGACGGGCCCCAGGCCGACTGCTGGGTCTACGAGGACCTCGTCTACATCCACAAGCGCCACGTGGCCGCGGTCGGCTTCGACCGCGACGACATGACGATGTCGCCGATCACCTACGACGAGATGCGGCCGGGTTGCTACGACCCCAAGGCCCGGGTCGAGGACATGGAGATGAACCACGTCGAGGCGTCGCTCTGCTTCCCGTCGTTCCCCCGGTTCTGCGGCCAGACCTTCACCGAGGCCAAGGACCGCGAGCTGGGCGAGGCGTGCGTCTACGCCTACAACGACTGGATGGTCGAGGAGTGGTGCGGCGACTCCGACGGCCAGCTGCTCCCCCTCCCGATCATCCCGCTCTGGGACGCCGAGCTGGCCGCCGAGGAGGTCCGCCGCAACGCCGAGCGCGGCGTCCACGCCGTGTGCTTCAGCGAGATCCCGCCCCACCTCGGGCTGCCGTCGATCCACTCCGGCGACTGGGACCCGTTCATCGCCGCCTGCCAGGACACCCAGACCGTGATCTGCATGCACATCGGCTCGTCGTCGCGGATGCCGGCGACATCGGCCGACGCGCCGGTGGCCGTGGCCGCCACGCTCAGCTTCAACAACGCCATGGCGTCGATGAGCGACTGGCTCTTCTCGGGCAAGCTCGTGCAGTTCCCCGACGCTGAAGCTGGCCTACAGCGAGGGCCAGATCGGCTGGATCCCCTACATCCTCGAGCGGGCCGACGACGTGTGGAGCGAGCACCGGGCCTGGGGCGGCGTGGCCGACCTCGTGCCCGAGCCGCCGTCGACCTACTACTACCGGCAGATCTACGGCTGCTTCTTCCGGGACCAGCACGGCATCGACTCCCTCGACGTGGTCGGCGTCGACAACATCACCTTCGAGACCGACTACCCGCACACCGACTCGACCTGGCCCGACACCAAGCAGGTGGCCACGGAGCTCATGCGCAACGTCCCCACCGACGCGGTCGAGAAGATCATGCGCGGCAACGCCCGCCGGATGCTCTCGATGGACTGACCGCTCACTCCGTGCGCAGGACGTGGCTGACGCGGATCGACGCCGCCCGCTGCGACGGCCAAGCCGCCAGCAGGTTGGCGATCAGCAGCGACACGGGAGCGATGAGGACGAGCAGCCAGAGGGCGCACCGGCGGCGACGTAGGCGACCGGGGTGTTGTCGGCGACCGTGCGCCACAGCGTGCGGCCGAGTGCCAGGCCGAGCAGGCACGCCGACACGAGGCCGAACCCGGCGAGCAGCGACGCCTGGGTGACGACCATGACCCGGCAGTGCCCGCCGCGTGACGCCGAGGGCGCGCAGGACGGCGATGTCGTGGCGGCGCCGGCGCACGGCGGTGGCCAGGGCGTGACCGACCGCCCCGACGGCGAGCACGGCCAGGAAGGCCGGCGAGGAACAGTGGGCAGGCGCCGTACCTGCTCCAGCTCGGCCAGCCGCCTCGGGCGAGGCGACACCAGGACGGCTTCGTCGGCCAGCGCCGGGTCCCCGAGCGCGGCTCCGCACGCCGCGCCCGAGGCGCGCGGCCACCGTCGGCCGGATCGGCTGCCTGTCGCGCAGGGCGAGGTGGACGTCGTGGAACTTGAAGCCGGTGCCGAAGAGCTCGTCGTAGACAGCCGCCGCCGGCCCATGCCCCCTCGTCGTAGTCGTTGTGGGGCGCGTCGGGCACGAAGGCGATCCCGCTCACCTCGTACCTGGCCTGAGCCCTCCGTCCCGCTCAGCTCGACGGTGTCACCGACGCCGACCCCGAGGGCATCGGCCGAGGCCGGGGCCGAGCGTGATCTCGTCGTCGCCCGCGGGCTCCCGACCGTCGGTGACCACGATCGGCAAGAGGTTCGCCGACGGGGTCGAACGAGAAGACCGACACGTCGACCGAGTCGACCTCGGCAACCCCCTGCCGGGTGTCGTTCACGGCCACGACGTCGGCGTCGGCGGCCATGACCTGCAGGAGCGTCGTCGACGGGCACGAAGTCCTCGCCGTTGAAGCCGAGGAAGGACTCGCACCTGGAAGACCTGTCCGAAGCGGGCCGGGTTGCTCGACGGCGTCGGACACGCCGGCGCCGAACGTGAGCGCGGCCACGACGCCGAGCACGCCGACCGCAGCGCCGAGAAGAGCGGGACGGACCGGGACGGCTTGGGTGCCTCGGCCCCGCTCGAGCGCGAAGCGGGTGCCGATGAGCACCGGGACCGGCGCGCCCCATCGGCCGGCCAGGGCAGCGACGGACGAGCCGCCCCGGCTGCCCTGAGCGGAGGTGGACCCCAGGCGGTCAGGAGGGCACCGCCGCCGAGCAGGAGCGGAGCGGCGACCAGCCCGACGAGCAGGACCAGCACGATCGACGTCGCGACCAGGATCGGGCTCGAACGATGCCACGGTGCCGATCGGGAAGCGTCCGGACAGCCCGACCGAGACGCACCGCACCCACCAGCGCCCCCACCGCGCCGGCCAGCGAACGGGCCGGCCGCCAGCTCCGACTGCGCACCTGGGCGGGGCGGCATGCCGAAGGCCCGCAGCACCTCGAGGTCGGCCGTGCGATCCGGTCGTGTAGCGGGCCACCGACTGGCCGAGCACGAAGACGGCGGCGATCGCCGCAGCCAGCGGCGAACGCCAGGAGGCTGTTGGCCTCGAAGTCGCCGACCTCGTTCGCGTGCTCAGCCGTGCCGACGAGGTCGAAGAACTCGATGTCCCGCCGGCCGCTGACCTCAGCCAGCTGCTCGCGGAACGTCGGGCATCGGCGGCTCCGCCTCCGCGCAGCCGCACGAGCGCGTTGATGGAGATGACATCCCCCGTCGCCGAGCCAGGTTGTCCGGGTGCCTGGCGAACAGGCCCGGAGACGGGATGAGCCGCCCGCCTCCGGCTCGACTCCAGGCGTGTCGCTGAACCACGGTGAGCGCACGACGCCGACGATGCGTCGCCTCGATGCGGGGCCCGCCGGCCCCTCGGGTCGAGATCCGAGGCCGTTGGCGTCCATCTGCTGCGGGGTGAACAGGCTGCAGGACGACGGTGTCGCCGACGCCCATCTGCCGTACGTGCCCTCGAAGCCGCGCGTGACCACCACCTCGTCGTCCCGCGTCGGGTCGGCCAGCCGCCCGTCGAGCACGACGGGACGCTCGATCGTGTCCATGATCGACGGCGTCGGCGTAGGCGAAGTCGGCCGCCTGGTACGGCGGCAACGTCCTCGACGATCAGCTGGCCGACAGCGGGAACCGGGCCATGCGCCTCGACACCGTCGATGGCGGCGACCGCGTCCCAGTCGAAGCCGGGCTCGTTGGGGAGCACCGCGATGGTGGCCGGCTCGTGTGCGCGTCGAGGAGGCGATCCACCGCCGTGCTCGCCCCGGCGGGCACCGGCCACCGCGGTCATCACGGTGCGCCGTGGCGAGAGCCACGAGCAGGGCGAGCACCCCGAGCGAGCGGGCGCGGCGGCGCAGGTCGAGTCGGACCCAGGCGATCAGCGCGTGCACCGCTGCGCTCCCATGGACCTGAACGGTACGACGGCGTGGCGCGGCCGAACAGGGCGACCACCCACCTGGCCGCAGTGGTGCCAGCACCACCGGCGTCCGACCCTGCCGACGCACGCCGACCGCGGGCACCGTCCCCCGATGGGACCGACGCTAGGGAGTGCGCTGGAGGGTGGTGACCGAGCGGACCTCGTCCACGAAGCCGAGGTCGCGGTACAGCCGGAGCGCTCCCGTGGGGTTCTCGGCGTCGACCCCGAGGATCGCCCGCTCGAAGCCGTCGTCGGCCGTCGCCACCAGGCGCAGCGTCTCGGCCAGCACCCACCGGGCCACGCCCTTGCCCCGCCAGGCGCGCCGAGTGCCGACGGTGTTGATCCAGGCCTCCACCGGCGCGGTCGCCCAGTCCTGCGGGTAGGCGGCGCAGAGCACGAGGCGACGCCACCTCGCCCGACGCGGGGTCGAGGGCCAGCAGGGAGAGGTCGGGGCGGAAGGCCCGGTGGCCCGTGTACCACTGGGCCCACTCCTCGGGGGTCCGAGGCTCGCTCCCCCAGTGGTCGGCGAAGGACTCGACGTGGGCCAGCCGGGCCCCTTCGTCGAGGTCGGGCGACCACGGCACCAGCTCCAGACCCGCGGGGGGCGGCAGGTCGGGCACCTCCTCGCCGGCCGGCCGGGCGATCTCCAGGAAGCGCCGCACCGACCGGTACCCCTCCCGCTCGGCCAAGGCCACCACGTCAGGCTGGCTCGCGCTCGCATCGACCTGGAGGTGCACCGGCAGGCTGGCGTCGAGGTGGGCCGACACCTCCTTGGCCCGGCGCACCGCCCACTCGAAGAGGGCGGAGCCGATCCCCTCACGGCGGCGGCTGGGTCGCACACCGCCCCACTGCGACACCGAGTGGGCGCCGCGCTGACCGGGCCGGACGCTCAGCCACACGAACCCGACCAGCTCCGAGCCGTCCCACACGAACTGGGCGTTGGTGTCGGGATGGGCCCAGACGGAGTCCCACTCGTCGGCCAGGTTGTCGAGCTCGAAGCACTCGCCGCGCTGGTCGACGGCCTCGATGGCGGCGAGCAGCTCGGCCCACTCCATGTCTTGCTCACGCACCGGGGGCGCCCACCGGAGGTCGGTCATGGGTGGATCCTGGCAGCCCGCGAAGCGCGGATCTAGCGGGTTCCGCGACGGTCGCGACGGCGCGCCTAGCGTCGCCCGCGATGGACCCGACCGCGCTCACCACGATCCGCTACGAGGCGGCCGACGGCGTGGCCACCATCACGCTGAACCGGCCCGACGCGTACAACGCCTTCACCACCGCGATGTGCGAGGAGATG
Source organism: uncultured Microthrixaceae bacterium (assembly GCA_963846555.1). GTDB lineage: Bacteria > Actinomycetota > Acidimicrobiia > Acidimicrobiales > VFJN01 > VFJN01. The sequence goes on along the minus strand of CAWJWI010000004.1, from coordinate 1,026,452 downwards.
GCGGCCACCTGGACCCACGTGCGGGAGGACGGCGACGTGCGCGCCGTCGTGCTCACGGCTGCGGGCGACAAGGCGTTCTGCACGGGCATCGATCGCACCGAGGTGCCGGCTGAGGGTGGCGTCGAGTACAGCTTCGACCCGCTCACCTACGTCGACCCCGGGCGCCGCCTCGGGCCGCGCGCCAACGACTGCTGGAAGCCGGTGGTGGCCGCTGTCAACGGGATGGCGTGTGGCGGAGCGTTCTACCTGCTCGGCGAGGCCGACATCCTCGTGGCCGCGGATCACGCCACGTTCTTCGACCCCCACGTGACCTACGGGATGCCAGCCGTCTTCGAACCGACCCTCATGCTGCACCGCATGCCGTTCGGCGAGGTGATGCGCATGACGCTGCTCGGCAACCACGAGCGCATCAGCGCGGCCCGCGCTCTCGAGATCGGCCTGGTCACCGAGGTCGTGCCCGGCGCCGAGCTGGCCGCCGCCGCCCAACGCATCGCGGCCGCCATCGCCTCGCAGCCGCCCACCGCCGTCCAGGCCAGCCTTCGGGCCCTGTGGGCTGCTCGCGAGGCTGACCCGGGCCCAGATGCTGGAGATCGGCAACACGTTCCTCCACCTGGGCATGACCGCCGAAGCCCTCGCCGAGGGCCAGCAGGTGTTCAGCTCGGGCCAGCGCATCGACCCCCACATCCGTTGACGCTCGCCGCGACCGTCCGGGAGGCGGCGCGCGCGGTTCGGGTCGCGGACGGCGCTGGTCGATCCCGACGGGTCGCGCCTCTCGTACGCCGAGCTGGATCGGCAGTCCGACGAGGTGGCCGCGGGCCTGACCCAGGCGGGGATCGGGCCGGGCGACGTCGTGCTCCTGCGGCTGCCCTCCGACAGCGCCTACGTGGTGGCCTACGCCGGCGGCGGCCAAGGTGGGCGCCATCACCGCAGGGGTGAACCCACGGCTGGCCGACCCCGAGCAGGACGCCGTCGCCGCCGTGGCGGGTGGCCCGCTCACGCTCGACAGCGCCGAGCACGTTGCGGCCCTGCGGCGGCCGGCGACCGTGGCGCCGCTCGCCGACGACCCGGAGCGGCCGGTGGCCATCGTCTTCACGTCGGGCACGACGGGCCAGCCCAAGGGGGCGCTGTTCCGGGAGCGGCAGATGGCCGCCGTCACCCGCATCGACGTCGAAGACCGGTGGGGTGACCCGGCGGCCGACCCGACGCCCATGCTGGCCAGCACCCAGTTCGCGCACGTCGGGTTCATGACCAAGCTGCCGTGGTACCTGCGCCTGGGCACGACCACCCACGTGCTGGGCCGCTGGCGGGCCGCCGACGTGCTGGCCTGCGTGGCCGAGCACCGCATGCCGACCCTCGGTGCCGTCGCCCCCCAGGTGGCGCTGCTGCTCCGCGAGGACCTCGACGCCTACGACCTCTCGGCCTGCAGGCGCTGATCGTCGGGGCGGCCGCGTCGCCGCCCGCCCTCGTGCGGGAGGCCCGGGCTCGCCTGGCGCCGGGCTACTCGATCCGGTACTCGTCGACCGAGTCGGGCGGCTGCGGGACCGGCACCGCGTTCGACGCCGACGACCTCGAGCAGGCCACCGTGGGCAAGCCCCGAGGCGGCATCGAGATCGGCATCTGCGACGACGACGGCGGGCCGGTGCCCGACGGCGAGGTGGGCGAGGTGTGGCTGCGCTCCCCCACCGTCCTGTCCGAGTACTGGCGCGACCCCGAGGCGACGGCGGCGGCGCTCGTCAGAGGGCTGGCTGCGCACCGGCGACCTCGGGGCGATCGACGAGCGCGGGAACCTGCGCCTGGCCGGGCGCAAGAAGGAGATGTACATCCGCGGTGGGTACAACGTGTACCCGGCCGAGGTGGAGGCGGTGCTGGCCGATCACCCGCTCGTGCAGGAGGTGGCGGTGGTGCCGCGGCCCGACGACGTCATGGGCGAGGTCGGGGTCGCGGTCGTGGTGCCTGCGGCCGGTGAGCGGCCGCCGTCGCTGGAGGAGGTGCGGGCCTTCCTCGAGGGCAAGCTGGCCCGCTACAAGGTGCCCGAGGCGGTGCGCGTCGTCACGAGCTGCCCGCTCACCCCGATGCAGAAGATCGACCGCCGGGCTCTCGCCGCAGCCGAGACCCAATAGTCAGGCCAGGAGGCCTTGGAGGTAGGCGGTGCCGGCGTCGGGTTGACCGACGAGCTCGTTGTCGGCGGTGGCCAGCCGGGCCGGCGGATCGGCGTCGAGCAGGTCCGGGCATCGGGGCGTGGCGCCGCGCCGCGGCCGCGGCGTCGGACTCCCGTCCGAGGGCCACGACGTCGTCGAGCAGCGATCGGGCATTGCGGTCGAGGAGAGCGAGGTCGTCGGAGACGAGGGCCATGCCGCCCGACACCGCGACGGCCAGAGCCCAGGTCGCGCGCCTGCTCGGACGACAGGTGGGTGCGCTCGGTCCGCAGCATGAGGCAGTCCGGGTCGTTGAGCCACAGGCGGCGGTGCAGGAACGAGCGGCTGAGCGTGTTGCGCCACGCGTTCACGGTCGCCGGCTCGCCGCCCTCGTGGCCTGGTGGATGCCATCCCTCGGCCGGCGCGTGCCACCACGGCGCCACGTCCGGGCCGATCCGCATGCCGTCGACGACGCCGACCGACGCGCCCGAGCGGCGCCCCGCACCCGAGCAGGAACGTGTCGGGGCCCGCTCCTCGTCGGACGGCGTCGAACCCGGCGCGCACCCGCTGGGCCGGCGTGCGGGTCGGGTCGGCGTAGCCCCCCTGCAGCGACGGGGCGTAGGTGAAGTCGAGCTTCAAGTACGGGTAGCCGGCCTCCACGAGCGACCGGGCCGTCTCCTCGAGGTGGTCGAGCACCGCCGGGTTCGAGGTGTCGAGGGCGTGCACGGCCCCACCCCAGTGGTCGTTGAGCATGCAGACCAGCGGCGTGCCGCTGCCCAGGTGGGTGGCGGCCCAGTCCGGGTGCGCTCGAGGCCAGCTGGGAGCGAGGGGCGAGCGCGAACGGGGCGATCCAGAGCCCGGGCACGCAGCCCTCGGCCGCGATCGCGGCGGCCAGGCCGTCGAGCGACGTGGGGAAGTCGGCGTTCGTCTCCGCCAGTCGCCGATGTCGGCCTGGTACCCGTCGTCGAGCTGGAACACGTCGAAGGGCCAGTCCGCGGCCCGAGCCAGGTTCGAGCGCAGGTCGGTCTCGGTCACGCCGGCGAAGTAGTGGTACCAGGAGCACCAGCCCACCTGGTACGGCGCCGTCGTGCGGGCCGCCGCGGCGAGACCGAGCGCGTCGGCCCACCTCTCCAGCAGCGGCGACGGGTCGTGCTCGTCCTCGCCGACCCACGATGTCGTGGAGCTCGCGACGCTCGGTGCTCCCCACCACGGCCCCGCCGAGGAAGGCCTCGATCCACACCTCGATGGCGTCGGACCCGTCGCGGGCCGGGCGGACCCGAAAGGTGCCGTCGTGCTCCCACCCACCGAGGAAGCCGGCCACGACGACTCGACCCGTGGCGTCGCGCAGGGCGGTGACCAGCTCGCTGCGCAGCTCGTCGGGCTCGGCCGAAGCCCAGTCGGCGTGGTGCATGCCGATCGACAACGACCGGGCGCCCTCGGCGCGGCTCGGGTCCTGGTCGACCCGGAACGTGGCGACCGACGTCGGGCTCCAGGACTGGTAGCCCTGGCGCAGCACCTGCAGCGGCTCGACCACGTCTTCGAGACGGGCCACCAGGGCGACTGCGTCGACGGCGACCGGGCGGTCCGAGGCGTTGGCCAGCGACCACGCGATGCCCTCGGAGGACGGCAACCACTCGACCTCGACGGCCTCAGGCTCGCTGGCCCGCACCTCCACCCGATCCACCCGCAGCCGCATGCGGCGAGCGTAGGTGTCCGCACCGCAGCCCTGTCACCAGGCGCAGCCGCGCCTACGACGCCGTCGGCTCCGCAGTGCTGATCAGGCGGCGCGGCGGCGCACGACCGCGAGGGCCAGCGCCGCGGCCAGGACGGCTGCGGGCCACACCGGGGCGGCGTCGTCCCCGGTGGCCGGGAGCCGGCCGGTGCCGGCTGCCGACGGCGACGCTGGTGCCGCCGGATCAGCCGGGTCAGGTGACGCCGGTGCAGCCGACGGACGCGGAGCGGAGCCAGATCGGAGCGGTGACCGCGCTGTAGGCCTCGCCGGTGCCACAGTCCTGTCGTGCCGGGCGGGCAGATGACGGCGAACCACCAGTCCTCACCCGTGGCCGGGGTGGCCACCTCGATCACCTCGTTGAGCGAGCCGTCGGCTCCAGCCGTGCCCAGCGGCATCGGCGCAGCACCAAGCGACATGACCACGGCCGGGCTGCCCGCAGGCAGACCGGAGGCAGCCGAGGTGGAGCGTGTGCGCACCGCCGGAGGTGATCGTGGCGCCCAGCGGGACGGCCGCCGGGTCCTGGAGGTCGGCGGCGTCGGCCCAGTAGAGGACGGATGGGACCACCGCGTTCGTGCCCGGCTCACCCGTCGACGAGATCGGCGCCCAGGCGCACCATGCGATGGTGCTGGAAGGCGAAGTAGTAGTCACGCGGGCTGCGGCCGCGGGTGAGCACGAGGGTCTTGCCGTCGTCGGTGGTGGACCACTCGCGCTGGTGCTCGTCCTCAGCCGCCACCGGTCCGAGGTGCCAGCCGTTGCGTCAGCGCCTTGCACGTACCAGCCCAGGTCGTCGCCGCCGTTGACCTCGATGCCGACGACCCGCTCGTCGACGTCGGGCACGTGGCGCAGGTCGTTCCAGTTCGCGCCCGCCGAGGGTGTCGTTGAGGATCTGGTTGTGGGGCAGGTCGCCGTCGAACGGGCTCAGCGAGGGCCAGCCCCCGGGGTGGTTGAACACCACGAGGGCGTCGTTGCCGCCGCCGGTCTCGGCCGGTTCCCGCAGCCAGCTCCACATCACGTCCATCGTGAGGTAGCTGCCGTCGATCTTGGCGTTGACGCACGTTGCGGGAGAAGTACACGCCCATGTGGTTGAAGTAGTCGTTCGTCCACTCGAAGCCCCGCATGGCGGTGAAGCCGTCGTAGACCCCTTCGGGCGACACATCGGTGGCCTCGATGGCCTGGGCGAGGGTCTCGCTCCACTTGCGGTAGTGGTCGGGCTGGTCGACGTTGCGAGCACTTGAGCGGGGGCGAGGATGCCCTCGAGGTCGAGCGCGGCGAGCGCGTCGGGGATGCCGCTCGGATCGATGCAGGCCTCGGCCGTGGTGATCGGGAGCTTCTCGTTCTCGGAGTGCTCGCTCGACAGCAGGTAGTCGAGGATCACGCCGGTGTCGCCGCCCGCGTCGGCGGTGTTGTGCCCGTCCCGGGCGGCGCGGAAGTAGTCGGCGGGCGTGGTGTCGGGGTCGCCGTCGGAGTACCCGCTGTGGTTGTGGACGGCGCCGACGCGCAGGGCGAGCGGCTGGCTCGGGCTCGGGTCGTCGGCTGGAGCGGTACTGCGGCTCCGGGTAGCCGGTGGCCTCGCAGACGTCCTCGATCCACTGCAGGTCGCACACCTGGCGGAGCAAGGCGGTGGACACGTCGGTCGGGTCCTGGCCCTCGGCCGCCGGGGCCGCCAGCGCCACGACGATGCCCACCACCAGCACTCCCACTCCCCAGCGCGCATGGCCGATGGTCTACTCGCTCAGCTCCGAGCCCAGGATGCTGACGAAGCTCACCATCTCGCCCGGGTAGCCGCCGAGGTTGTGGGTGAGGGCGAGGTGGCGGTCGTCGGCCGTGGCGATCTGGCGGTCGGCCGGCGCCTCGTGGCGGAGCTGGAGCCAGGCCTCGAACATCATCCGCAGGCCCGACGCGCCGACCGGGTGGCCGAAGGACTTCAGGCCGCCGTCGGGGTTCACCGGCAGGTCGCCGGTGAGGTCGAAGGCGCCGGCCTGGATCTCCTTCCACGCCGTGCCCCGCTCGCAGAAGCCGAGGTCCTCCATGAGCACGAGCTCGGTCGGCGTGAAGCAGTCGTGCACCTCGGCCATGGCCAGCTCGGCCCGCGGGTCGGTGATCCCGGCCTGGGCGTAGGCGTCGGCCGCGCAGGCCGCGATCTCGGGGAAGGTCGTGTAGTCGTAGGCCGGGTCGGTGAGGCCCGGAGCCGTTGCCGGCCACGAACGACAGCGCCTTCACGTACAGCGGGTTGTCGGTGTAGCGGTGGGCGTCCTCGGCCCGGCACACGATGGCCGCGGCCGCGCCGTCGGCCACGCCCGCGCAGTCGAACACCGAGAGGCAGCCGGCCACCTCGGGCATGGCGAGGATCTGCTCGACGGACATCTCCCGGCGGAACTGGGCCCGTGGGTTGCGGGCGCCGTTGTAGTGGTTCTTCGACGCGATGCGGGCGAGGACGGCCTTCAGCTCGTCCATCGGCACGCCGTAGCGCTCGGCGTAGGCCGGGGCGACCATCGAGAACATGGCGGCCGCGGTGAGCGTGCGCTGCGTGCCGTCGCTCGGGACGGGGAACGCGTTGAGGCCCTGGTAGCCGGAGTCCTTCACCTTCTCGACGCCGACGGCCATGGCCAGGTCGTAGGCGCCCGGAGGCCACCGCGTAGGCGGCCTGGCGCAGCGCCTCGGAGCCGGTGGCGCACATGTTCTCGACGCGGGTCACCGGCTTGCCCTCGAGCTGCAGCGGCTTGGCGAGCAGCATCCCCGACATGCCGCCCTGGGCGGTGCCGAGCCAGTAGGCGTCGACGTCGTCCTTGGTGACGCCGGCGCCGGTGAACGCCTCGCCGGTGGCGTCGAGCAGCAGGTCGTCGAGGCCCTTGTCCCAGTGCTCGGCGAAGCGGGTGCAGCCCATGCCGACGATGGCGACCCGGTCCTTGATCCCGTGCGAGCCCATCAGCGCAGCCGCGCCTTCCAGAAGTAGTTGTGGATGCCGTCGGCGGTGAAGAGCTTGCGGAAGGTCAGCTCGACGCGGTGCGCCGATGCGCACCTGGTCGACGTCGACGTCGGTGAGCTCCACCGGCAGCCGACCGCCGCCGTCGAAGTCGACGACCGCGAACACGACGGGCGGGCTCGGCGAGTAGGCGAGCCGGTCGACGGTGAACGTGGCGATGGTGCCGGTGGCGTCGGCCATCGGCACGGCGGTGGTGTCGCCCGGCTGGGGCGGCAGGTGGATGTCGCCGGCGTCGCTCGAGGACCCGACGAAGCCGAACTTCCAGTCGCGCCGACCGACCGGAGGCCGACGCGGAGGGGCGGGCCGGCTCGGGCCGGCGGGGCGGCTCGGCCGGGAGGACGCCCCGCCAGCGCAGGTAGGTGCCGTACGGGATCGGCGCGCCGGCGGCGGCCTGCGCCGCGACCGGGCGGGCGGGCGACCAGGCGGCCAGCGCGTCGGTGGTGCGGAAGAGCAGCACGTGGGCGCCGTCGGCCAGCACGACGAGCGCGATCACCTGGCCGGGGGTCGGCCGCCTCGAGGGCGGCGGTGAGGAGGAAGGCGGGCTGGGCGGCGCCGAGGTTGCCGACGGTGCCCGCGTGGTCGGCGACCAGGCGGTCGCCGGCGCCGAGCTTCTTGGCGAGGGCGGCGTTGGCCCGGCCGTGCGTGCCGGCGATGGCGACGTGGTCGACCTGGTCGGCGACGAGGCCGGCGGTCTTCAGCGCGTCGTCCCACGCGGCCTGGCCGAGCGGCACGTAGCGGGTCTCGCCGAAGCGCTCCTCCCAGACCTTCGACCGGGTGTCGCCGGGCGTGCGCCAGCGGTCGAGGAACTCCTCGGTGGCCCAGCCGCCGCCGATGAGCTCCGCCAGCACGGGGCCGTCGCCGTCGTCGCCGATCACCAGCGCGGCGGCGCCGTCGCCGAAGGCGGACTCGTCGGCGCCGCCGGCCAGCCCGGAGCGCAGGTCGGCGCTCACCACGAGGTGGGCGCCGCGGCCGCTCAGCGCGGCGTGGAGCGCGCCCATCGCCGAGCGCACCGAGCCGTTGGCATCGAAGGCGCCGACGTCGGGGCCGAGCTGGAGGGCGGCGTGGATCGTGGTGGCGTTCGTCTTGTCGGCGTAGGCCGGTGCCACCGTGGAGAACCACAGCGTGTGCGGCGTCAGCCCGTCGAGCGGACGAAGGGCCGCGCGGGCCGCCTCCACGCCCATCGTGGTGGTGTCCTCGTCGTAGCTGGCGACGGTGCGGGTGCCCTTGCCCCCGCCGCCGCCGGCCACCGCGGCGATGGTGCGAGCGGTCGAGCCGCCGGTGGGGCAGGTAGGCGGCCGCGCCGATGATCCCGCGGGTTCCCATGGCGTCGAGGGTACGAGGGAATCTGACGGGTCGTCACATTTGGCGTACCGTCCGAGCGTGCGCCTCGGAGACATCGCCAACGCCGCCGCGGCGGCCCACGGCAAGCCGCTCGACGGCGTCCGCATCCTCGCCCTCGAGCAGATGCAGGCCCTCCCCTACGCCACCCAGCTGCTCGCCCGCCTCGGCGCCGAGGTGGTCAAGGTCGAGCACCCGAAGGGCGGCGACCTGGGCCGCGGCTCGCAGCCGGCCATGACCGACCCCGACGGTCGCGCACGTCGGCGCCACGTTCCTGCGCAACAACCTCAACAAGCGCAGCATCTGCATCGACCTGAAGACCGACGACGGCCGCCAGCTCGTGCTCGACCTGGCCCCCCACTTCGACGTGGTGGCCGAGAACTCGAAGGCCGGCGCGATGGGCCGCCTCGGGCTGGCTACGCCGACATCGCCGCCGTGCACCCCCAGGTCATCTACCTCTCGGTCTCCGGCTTCGGGAACACCGTGCCGTCGCCCTACGACGCCTGGCCCGCCTTCGCCCCGATCGTCGAGGCCATGTCGGGCATCTACGAGTTCAAGCGTCGCGGCGACGACCCGCCGCTGGTCGCGCCGGTCGGCGCGCTCGGCGACATCGGCTCGGGGCTGTTCGCCGTCATCGGCGTGCTCGCCGCGCTGCGCCACCGCGACGCCACCGGCCTCGGCCAGCACGTCGACATCGCCATGCTCGACGCCATGGTCGCCATGACCGACCTCGTCACGAACTTCTGGTCGCTCGGGCTCCGCGACGGCGACGTGGCCCGCTGATCATGGACGGCTTCCGGGCCAACGACGGCTGGTTCATCATCCAGGTCGGACGGGAGCCGCAGTTCGCCATGCTCGCCGAGCTCGTCGGCCAGCCGGGCTGGGTCGACGACCCGCGCTTCGCCGACCGCCAGGGCTGGGTCGAGCACCTCGACGACGTCATCCGGCCCGCCGTCGAGGCGCTGGGCGGCCGACAAGACGCGCCTCGAGGCGTGCGACGCCATGTCCGCCGCCGGGATCGCGGCGGGCCCCTGCTTCCGCGACGACGAGGTGGTGGCCGACGAGCACGTCGCCGCCCGCAACATGCTCGTCGAGATGCCCCGCACCGACGGCGTGACCGAGCCGGTGCTCATCCCGGGCAACCCGGTGAAGCTCACCAACGTGGCCGAGGGCCCCGAGACGCGGGTGCCCTGGCTGGGCGAGCACACCGACGAGGTGCTCGCCGCCGAGCTCGGCCTCACCGCCGACCGCCTGGCCCAGCTCCGGGCCGACGGCGTCATCGCCTGACGATGTGCGCTCTCTGTGCGCACCGCCTCAGGTCACCTCGCCCGGTGAGGTTCGGGGCACCAGGGTGCCCAGCGGGGACCGTCATGCCCCCAACCTCAGTCCGGCACGCAGGTTCGGGGCACCGGAGTCCCCGCCAGGGACCGCCACGCCCCGAACCTCGGACCGGCTACGGGCAGCTCGCCCGGCCGCACCCTCCCGCCGTCGTCGCGCCCTTGACCTTCGTCGCGCTGCGTGCACCCGTCCTGTGCGCAGTACGAGTCAGGTCTCCTTGGGCGGCGGGGCGCCAGAAGCCGGCCAGCAGGGCCAGCGGCGCCGCCGACGCCGGCGATCGCGCGCGATGAGCAGGCCGGTGGCGCCGATGAAGTCGTCGTTCAGGTCGAGGGCGTCGTCGAGGGACCACTCCCCCGGGCCGACGACGGCGATGGCGAAGCCGACGAAGGTCAGCGTCATCACGTACTCCCAGCCCTCGCCGGGGCGGAAGATGAAGAAGCCGTTGCCGCGGTGGTTGGTGATCCAGGCCACGAGCATCACGCCGATGACGGCGGCGCCGGCGAGCGGCGTGAGCAGGCCCGAGCACCAGCAGCACGCCGCCCACCACCTCGGTGATGCTGGCCAGCCAGGCGTGGCAGGATCCCGGGCTTCATGCCGAGGCTGGCGAACCACCGACCGGTGCCGGCGATCTTGCCGCCGCCGTAGATGTGGTTGATGCCGTGGGCCAGCATCACCGCGCCCAGCGCCGCAGCGCAGCACGAGCAGAGCGAGGTTGATCGAGTTCACATCGCCGTCGGTCACGGCTGGTCACCGCTACCTGTGCCGCGACCTACGCTCGCCCGATGGCCCGCTCCCGTGCTCGCACCGCCGCCAAGGTCCTCGGCGTGCTCGTGGCCGCCGCCGGCCGGCGTGCTCGCCGTGCAGGAGGCCCGCAAGCGAGCCGCTGCGGCCGCCGCGCCGACCGGGCCCGATCGAGACGACGAGCGCGGGCCGCCCGCAGCGCCGCGATGGCGGGCGTCGGCGCCAAGGCGGGCGGGGCCTACGCCCTGCACCGGGCCCGCCGGGCGTTCGCCTCGGCCGAGCGCCAGAGCGAGCTCGACACCGAGTTCGAGCTGAAGACGGCGGAGTCCATCACCGAGGCCCTCGGCAACATGAAGGGCGCCATGATGAAGCTCGGCCAGATGGCCAGCTACCTCGACCAGGGCCTGCCCGAGCACGTGCGCCAGGCCCTGGCCGAGCTGCAGTCGAACGCCCCGCCGATGAGCGCCGAGCTGGCGGCCCAGGTCGTCACCGAGGAGCTGGGCGCGGCGCCCGAGCGGCGTCTTCGCCGAGTGGGACCCGAAGCCGATCGCGTCGGCGTCGATCGGACAGGTCCACCGGGCCATCACCCACGACGGCCGGGCCGTCGCCGTCAAGGTGCAGTACCCGGGCGTCGGCGACGCCATCCGGTCCGACCTCGACAACGCCGGCCTGCTGTTCGGCGCCATCGGCATGCTGCTTCCCGGGCCTCGACCCGGAGCCGCTCGTGCAGGAGCTGCGGGAGCGCCTCGATCGAGGAGCTCGACTACCGCCTCGAGGCGGACAACCAGCAGCTGTTCGCCGACTTCTACCGCGGCCACCCGTTCATCCACGTGCCCGAGGTCGTCGACGACCTGTCGCACCGAGCGGGTGCTCACCACCGAGCTGGCCGAGGGCGTCCGGTTCGAGGTGGTCGAGACGTGGAGCCAGGACGAGCGCGACCTCGCCGCCGAGTCCATCTTCCGCTTCGTGTTCGGCAGCCTCTACCGGCTGCACGCCTTCAACGGCGACCCGCACCCGGGCAACTACCTGTTCCGGCCGGGCGGCCAGGTCACGTTCCTCGACTTCGGCCTCGTGAAGCGCTTCGAGCCCGAGGAGATCAAGGTCCTCGAGCGGATGATCACCGCCATGGTGCTCGACCACGACATCCCCGAGTACCGGCGCACGATCGAGGAGATCGGGATGCTGCAGCCGGGCGCGCCCTTCACCGACGCCGAGGTGGAGGACTACTTCGGCCACTTCTACGACTTCGTGCTCCGCGACGAGGTGGCGCACCATCACCTCGGAGTACGCGTCGGAGACGGTGCGCCGCTTCTTCGACGCCGGCGGGCCCTACGGCCCGATCATGAAGGCGGCCAACGTGCCGCCCGTCGTTCGTGATCATCCAGCGCATCAACCTCGGCCTGTACGCCATCTTCGGCCAGCTCCGCGCCACCGGCGAACTGGCGGCGCATCTCCGAGGAGCTGTGGCCCTTCGTCGGCGGGCCGCCCGTCGACCGACCTCGGCCGCCAGGCGGCGGCGTGGACCGCCGCCCACCCCGGATGACGTGATCGAGGTCATCGGCCTCGACGGCGACGACACCCTCTGGCACAGCGAGCAGCTCTTCGTCGACACGCAGGCGGCGTTCCGCGAGCTGCTGGCGCCCGTACGTCGACCTCGACGACGACGCCCTCGACGCCCGCCTCGTGGAGGTCGAGCGCCGCAACCTCCCCACCTTCGGCTACGGGGTCAAGGCGTTCACCCTCTCGCTCGTCGAGACCGCCATCGAGGTCACCGACGGGCGCGATCCCGAGCCGGCACCTGCAGTCGATCCTCGACCTCGGGCAAGGTGCTCCTCGACCATCCGGTGCAGCTGCTCGACGGGGTGGCCGAAGCCGTCGACGCGCTCACCGACCGCTACCGGGTGATGGTCGTCACCAAGGGCGACCTGCTCCACCAGGAGTCGAAGGTGGCCCGCTCCGGCCTGCGACGAGCTGCTCTGGCGGGTCGAGATCGTGTCCGAGAAGGACGAGGCCACCTACCGGCGCGTCCTCGAGCGCGACGACATCGATCCGGCCACGTTCGTCATGGTCGGCAACTCCGTGCGCAGCGACGTGCTGCCGGTGCTCGCCATCGGCGGACGAGCCGTGCACGTGCCCTACCACGTCACCTGGGCGCTGGAGCACGTCGAGCCCGACCCGGACGTGCACGACTTCCCGGTGCTGAGCTCGATGGCCGAGCTCCCCGCCTGCATCGCGGCCATGGACGGCTGAGCCGTGCCCGAGCTCACCATCGCGTCGTACAACATCCACTGGGGTCGGGGTCGAGCAGCGGGCCGGCTACCCGCCGTTCGACGTCGTGGCCGCGGCCCGCACCCTCGACGCCGACGTGCTCGTGCTGCAGGAGTCCTGGGCACCCGACGACGGCGTGGCCGACCACCAGCGCGTGGCCGACGCCCTCGGCATGACGGTGGCGTGCGACGTCAGCATGGCGCGCACGGTCGATCGAGCCCGAGCCGCGGGTGCTGGGCGGCGCGACCATCGCGGGCGGCGACGGGGACTGGCACCTCGTCGCGCTGGCCCGGCTCCCGGTCGGCGACGCCCGGGTCGAGCCGCTCCCCCACCTCTGGTTCGATCACGCCGACCGGGCTTCGTCCTCGGCCTTCACCGTCGAGGTCGACGGGTCACCGCTCGAGGTGCGGGGCACGCACCTGCCCCACCTCGAGTACGGCGCCCACCTGAGCACCCGCGGCCTGCGCCGCGCCCTGCCCGCCCACCGACGGTGCCGGCCGCCTTCATCGGTGACATGAACATGTGGGGCTGGACGATCGACCGCATGGTGCCGCGACGGGTGGCGCCGCGTCGTGCGCGGCAAGACGTGGCCGGCCCACCGCCCGCACAGCCAGATCGACCACCTCCTCGTCACGCCGTCGGTGGAGGCGGTGTGGGGCGAGGTCGGTGCCGGACCTCGGCTCCGACCACCTCCCCATCCGCGCCCGCCTGCGCTGGGCTGACCGAACGCAGTGAGGTCCCTGACACAGTGACGCCGATCCTCTTCCTGCTGCACCGGCAACGCCGCTCGCTCGGTGATGGCCGGCGCCGCGCTGGCCGCCCACCTCCCCGACTGGCACGTCACCACGGCGGGCACGCTCGTGGTCGAGGGCCAGCCGATGAGCTGGCGCACCAAGGCCGCCCTCGACGGCGTGGGCCTGGCCGCGCCCCACCACCGCAGCCGCCAGGCGACGGCCGCCGACCTGGGGCATGCTGCGCTCGTGATCGCCCTCGCGCCCGAGCACGTCCACTGGGTGCGCCGCACGAACCCGGAGGCGGCCGGCGCGCACCGCCACGCTGCGGCGGCTGGTCCGCGACCTCCCGGACGGCCCACGCGCCGCTGCCGACCGCGTGGCGCGCCTCGACCTGGCCGAGGTGGAGCTGAGCGCGTGGGAGGAGGTCATCGACCCCGGCGGTGGCGACGCCGAGACCTTCGCCGCCTGCGCCCGCGAGGTGGTGGCGCTCGTCGCCGAGCTGGCCCCCCGACTCGACTCGACCGTGGAGACGACATGACCGAGCGCTGCACGGCCGACGAAGCGGCGGCCCACGTCCGTCCCGTCGACACCATCGGCATGCCGCTCGGGCCGGGTCAGCCGCCCGCCTTCCTCGACGCGCTCGGTCGGCGCACGGACTGGGAGGACCTCCGCATCGGCGGCGCCCTGCTCACCGTCCTCACCGACCTGTTCTCCCACCCCAACGTGCACTACCTCAGCGGCTTCTACGGTCCCCTCGAGCGCCTGCTCCGCGACAGCGGCGCCAACATCGGCTTCGCCCCGGCCGACTTCCGCCGGTTCACGCCGATCCTCGAGGCGTCGCCGCCACGGATCATGTGCACCGCGGCCGCGCCTCCCGACGCCGACGGCTGGTGCAGCCTCTCGCTGCACGCGGGCGCGTCCGTCGGGCCAGCTCCACGTCGCCGGCGCCGATCCCGACCGGCTCCTCGTCGTCGAGGTCGAGCGACGGCTTCCCGCGGACCTTCGGGCTCGGCGAGCACCGGCACGCCGTGCACGTCGACGAGATCGACGTGCTCATCGAGAGCGACCGGGCGCCGTCGTCACCGAGGACGCGCCGCCCACCGACGTCGACCGGGCCATCGCCGAGCACGTCCGGGCCTTCGTGCCCGACGGCGCCACCCTGCAGACCGGCATCGGCGCGGTGCCCTCCACCGTCGTCACGCTGCTCGCCGAGGGGCGCGGCGGCGGGTACGGCATCCACTCCGAGATGTTCACCACCGGCCTCATGCGCCTGCACCAGGCCGGCAAGGTCACCAACCAGAAGGTCATGTACGACGGCGTGTCGGTGGCCACGTTCGCGGCTGGCTCGCGGGAGCTCTACGACTGGCTCCACGAGAACCGCGAGGTCGCCTTCCTGCCTGTCGACCTCGTGAACTCGCCCGAGGTCATCGCCCGCAACCGGGCCGTGGTCACGATCAACGCGGCCATGTCCGTCGACATCCACGGTCAGGTGATCGCCGACACGATCAACGCGGTGCAGTACTCCGGCATCGGCGGCCACGAGGACTTCGTCGGCCGGACCCGCCCTCGACCTCGAGGACCGGTCGCTCCTCTGCCTGCCGTCGACCATCACGGTCGGCGACGAGCTGCGCTCCCGGATCGTGCCCTGGTTCGAGGCGGGCGCCGTGATCACCACGCCCCGCCACCAGGTCGACGTCATCGTCACCGAGTACGGAGCCGCCGAGCTGTCCGGCAAGACCGTGCACCAGCGAGGCGAGGCGCTGGCCGCCATCGCCCACCCCGCCTTCCGCGAGGGCCTGCGCGAGGCGGCGGCCCGAGCCAGCGGCGGCCGCGCACCCTTTCCTCATAGGCCTCGGATCTGAGCCTCGGCCTCTACGCTGCCGCGCCATGGCGACGACGTCGCCGGTCACCGACCTGATCCGCACCACCGTCGACGAGCGGCGTCGCCCGCGTCACGATCGACCGACCCGACGCCGGCAACTCGCTCACCCCCGAGATGCGCGACCACCTGGCCGACACCTTCGACGAGCTGTCGGCCACGCTCGGGGTGCGGGCGATCGTCCTCACCGGCGCGGGCGAGCGCCACTTCTGCACCGGGCGCCGGCCTCGGCGGGGCGCAGAAGCCCGAGCCGCCCCGCCCGGAGGGCGCACCCGACCGGGCGCTCGGCGACGTGGCCCGCCTCATCCGGCGCGGCTGGCAGCGGCTCGTGGCCTCGATCCTCGACTGCGAGAAGCCGGTCATCGCGGCCGTCAACGGCACCGCGGCCGGCGGCGGGGCCAACCTCGTGCTGGCCTGCGATCTCGTCGTGATGGCCGACAGCGCCAAGCTCATCGAGATCTTCGTGAGGCGCGGCATCATCCCCGACGCGGGCGGCTGCTACCTCCTCCCGCGCATCGTCGGACCGCAGCGGGCCAAGGAGCTGATGTTCCTCGGCGACGAGCTGACCGCCGTCGACTGCGAGCGCTGGGGCATCGCCAACCGCGTCGTGCCCGCCGCCGAGCTGGCGGCCACGGTCGACGAGCTGGCCGGCCGCCTGGCCGCCGCGTCCCTCGAAGGCCGATCGCCATGACGAAGTGGCTCGTCAACCGCAGCCCGAGTCGAGCCGGCACACGCGCCTTCGAGGAGGAGGCCTACGCCCAGGAGCTGGTGACGGCCACCGCGGACATGGCCGAGGGCATCGCCGTCGTTCGGCGAGCGGCGCGCCCCCGACTTCAAGGGCTGGTAGCCGCCCGGCGCGGGAGGCGGCCGACCTCGTGCTCGCGCTCGTCCTCGCCTGCTTCGCGTCGGGGCTGCTCCGCCAGTGGCGCTTCCCCGCGCTGCGGGCCGCCTCGTCCCGTGGCTGCGACCACGCCGTCATCGTCCGTCTTCCTCCCTGCGCTCATCCTGGCCAAGCTCCCGGAGCTGGCCCTCGGCGCCGACCTGGTCGTGCCCGTGGCGGCGGCGTGGGGGTGCGTCGCCCTGGCCGCCGGCTCGGTCCTCCTCGGGGCACGCCGGTTCGGCTGGAGCCGGCGGACCACCGGCGCCCTGCTGCTCGTCACCCCGCTCGGCAACACGACGTTCCTCGGTCTGGCCATGGTGGAGTCGCTCGCTCGGCGACGCCGAGCTGGCCCGGGCCCTGGCGTTCGACCAGCTGGGCACGTTCGTCGGCGCTGGCCGACCTACGGCTCGATCATCGCGGCCCGTTGGGGAAGGCGACGACGCGGCGGTCGCTGGCGACCGTGCTCGACTCCGGCTGCTCCGGTTCCCCGCCTTCCTCGCCGTGCTCGCTCAGCTTCGCCGCTGCGCTCGGTCGCCGTCCCGACCTGGCTCGACGACGCTCCTCGGCGACGTCGGGCAGCTGCTGGCGCCCGCTCGCCATGCTCACCCTCGGCCTGCGGTTCCGCGTCGTCGCCGTCGGCGCACGACTCGACAGGCGGCCATCTGGTGCCTCGGCACGAAGATGGTGCTGCTCCCACTTGCCGTCCTGGCTCGCCGCCGTCGTGGCCGGCGGGCGGAGCGACCCGGCCTGGCGGGCCTCGGTGCTCGAAGCGGGCATGCCCCCGATGGTGACGGCCGGCGTCGTTCGCCGCCCGGGCCGATCTCGACGACGACCTGGCCACCACCGTCGTCGGCGTCGGCCTCCTCCTCGCCCTCGCCAGCATCCCGCTGCTGGCGCTGATCGTGGCCTGACCTGGGTAGACAGGGCCCCATGCCGACCTTCGAGGTGTTCGCCGACATCGCTTGCCCATTCGCTCACGCCAGCCTGCAACGCATCGTCGCCCACCGCCGTCAGCACCCCGCTGACGACATCCATGTGCGGGTTCGGGCCTGGCCCCTCGAGGTGGTGAACGACGCCCCCCACTCGGGTCACGCCGAGGAGGCGCACGTCGAGGCCATCCGGGCGCAAGCCGCGCCGACCTTGTTCGCAGGCTTCGACTCGGACAGCTTCCCGTCGTCGACGATGGCTGCGCTGGCCGCGGAGGCCGCCGCCTATCGCGCCGATCTCCGTCTGGGCGAGGCGTTCAGCTTCGCCGTGCGCGACGCCCTCTGGGAGCACGGGCTCGACGTCTCCGACGTCGAGCTGCTCCGCCATCTCGCCGCCGAGCTCGGCGTGCCGGCCCCAACGCCAGAAGACGACGCAGCGGTGCTCGCCGACCACGAGGAGGGCAAGCGGCGGGGCGTGCAGGGCTCACCTCACCTCTTCACCGACCATGACAGCTTCTTCTGCCCCTCGCTCGACATCTCGGAGGCTGAGGGCAACATGTTGGTCCGCCCCGACGACGCTGGCTTCCGAGCCTTCCTCGACGCAGCCGTGGGCACCTGACCGAGGCCGTGCTCTACGGCATCTGTCCGTAGATAGCGTCGACCCATGGACCTCCTGGTGGTCGTCGGCGACGCCGTCCCCCCTCGGCTCGCGGCCCGGGCCCGACGCACGGCGCACGTCGAGCCAGGCGACGACCTCCTCACCCTCATCGCCGACCTGCGCAGCCACATCCCCCGGCGGGTCGGCGTGCTCGGCCGCGGCGCCGAGGCCGGCGCCGATCGCCGACGAGCTGCACCAGCGCGGGCTGCCCGTCGTGCTCCACACCGACGACGACGTCACCGTCGAGGGCGTGCCCGTCCAGCGCGTCAGCGACGACGGCCCGCCGATGGACGTCGCCGACGACCTCATCGCCCTGATCGGCAACACGCCGATGATGCGCCTCGACCGCACGGCGCGCGACGTCGACTGCCACCTGCTGGCCAAGCTCGAGCTCTACAACCCGGGCTTCTCGTCGAAGGACCGCCCCGCGCTGGCCATGATCGAGCGCGCCGAGCGCGACGGCCGCCTGCAGCCGGGCGGCACGATCGTCGAGCCGACGAGCGGCAACACCGGCGTCGGCCTGGCCATCGTGGCCGCCCGCAAGGGGCTACCGCTGCGTGTTCGTCTGCCCCGACAAGGTGGCGCCCGACAAGATCGCCCAGCTGCGGGCCTACGGCGCCGAGGTCCACGTGTGCCCGACCTCGGTCGACCCCGACCACCCCGACTCCTACTACTCGGTGTCCGACCGCCTGGCCCGCGAGCTGCCCGGCGCGTGGAAGCCCGACCAGTACCACAACCCCGACAACCCGCAGTCGCAGTACGAGACCACCGGCCCGGAGATCTGGGAGCAGACGCAAGGGCCGCATCACCCACTTCGTCTGCGGCGTCGGCACCGGCGGCACGATCACCGGGATCGGCCGCTACCTGAAGGAGCAGAACCCCGCCATCCGCACGATCGGGGCCGACCCCGAGGGCTCGGTGTACTCCGGCGGCACCGGCCGGCCCTACCTCGTCGAGGGCATCGGCGAGGACTTCTGGCCGTCCACCTACGACCCGTCGGTGATCGACGAGGTCATCCCGATCAGCGACGCCGTCAGCTTCGGCACCGCCCGCCGCGTCACCCGAGAGGAGGGCCTGCTCATCGGCGGGTCGGGCGGCACGGCCATCGCCGCCGCGCTCCAGGTCGCGGCCGGCCTCCCGCCCGACGCCGTGGTCGTCGTGCACATCCCCGACTCCGGGCGGGGCTACCTGTCGAAGCTCTACGACGACGGCTGGATGGCCGACCACGGGTTCCTGCGGGCGGCGGGCCCGACGGTCGGCGACCTCCTGCGCGGACGTGACCCGGGCCTGCCGCTGCTCGTGCACACCCACCCCGACGAGACCGTGCGCCAGGCCATCGAGATCCTGCGCGAGTTCGAGGTCAGCCAGATGCCGGTCGTGAAGCACGAGCCGCCGGTGGTGCTGGCCGAGGTCGATCGGCGCGGTGTCCGAGCGGGAGCTGCTGCAGGCCGCGGTCGCCGACCCCGCCGCGCTCGACCGGCCGGTCGGCGACGTGATGGGCCCGACGATGCCCACCATCGGCATCGGCGAGCCGCTCGACGTCGCCGATCGCCCGCCTCGAGCACGGCGTCCGCCGCGCTCGTGCTCGACGGCGGCCACCCGTCGCCGTCATCACCCGGTCCGACGTGCTCGGCAGCCTCGTCACCGGATCGGAGGCGGTCAGGCTGATGGTCGACCTCGACGACAAGGGCTTCGGCACCCGGGCCGTGCACGGCGCCGGCGCGCCCGACCCGGTCACCGGCGCGGTCGTGCCCGCCGATCTCGCTGGCCAGCACCTTCGCCCAGGAGGCCGTCGGCAAGCCCCTGGCCTTCGAGTACAGCCGCAGCGGCAACCCCACCCGCGCCGCGCTCGAGGCCCACCTCGCCGTCCTCGAGCACGCCGTCGCACGGCTTCGCCTTCGCGTCCGGGCTGGCCGCCGAGGACGCGCTGCTGCGCCTGCTCGCGCCCGGCGACCACGTGCTGCTGCCCGACGACGCCTACGGCGGCACGATCCGCCTGGCCCTCCGCGTCCACGCCCCCGCCGGCGCTCGGTCGTCGACACGGTCGACCTCACCGACCTCGACGCCGTCGCGGCCGCGTGGCGGCCCGAGCACCCGCATGGTGTGGATCGAGACGCCGAGCAACCCGCTGCTGCGCGATCGTCGACATCGAGGCCGTCAGCGCGCTGGCCCACGCCCGCGGCGCCATCGTCGGTCGTCGACAACACCTTCGCCACCCCGGCCCTGCAGCAACCGCTCGCCCTCGGCGCCGACGTCGTCGTGCACTCGACCACCAAGTACCTCGGTGGCCACAGCGACGTGGTCGGGCGGGTTCGCGGCCACGAACGACGACGACCTGGCCGAGCGCATCGGCTTCCTCCAGAACGCGGCCGGCGCCGTGCCCGGGCCCGCTCGACTGCTACCTGGTGCACCGCGGCGCCAAGACGCTCGCAGCTCCGCATGGCGCGGCACAGCGACGTCCGCCGCTGGCCGTCGCCGAGCTGCTGGCCGCCCACCCGCGGTGGCGCGCCGTCCACTACCCCGGCCTGCCCAGCCATCCCGGCCACGCCGTCGCGGCGCGCCAGATGTCGGCGCTTCGGCGGCATGGTGTCGTTCCAGCTCGCCGGCGGCGAGGCGGCCGCCCTCGAGGTGTGCCGCCGCACCGAGGTGTTCACGCTGGCCGAGAGCCTCGGCGCGGTGGAGAGCCTCATCGAGCACCCCGGCCGGATGACCCACGCCTCGGTGGCCGGCACCGCGCAACGAGGTGCCCGGCGACCTCGTGCGCCTGTCGGTCGGCATCGAGGACGTCGACGACCTGCTCGCCGACCTCGACGCAGGCCCTCGACGTCGGGTAGCGCTTGGCGGTGCTGCTGTCGCGGCTACCGCATGGCGCCACGGCGGCTGGTCGCGGCGTTGTAGACGAGCAGGGCGATGATGGCGCCGACGATGGAGCCGAGGATGCCCACCGGGCGCGAGGCCGATGTCTTCGCCGTCGGAGCGGAACAGCACGTCGGCCAGGAAGCCGCCGACGAACGAGCCGACGATGCCGAGGAGGATGGTCGCGCCGACGCTCATGGAGTCGTCGCCGGGGACGACTGCCCGGCGACGAATCCAGCGATGAGTGCCGATGATGAGAAGTCCGAGAAGGAATCCGAGCACTGGAGGGTCTCCTGGATCTGTCCGGTCGGTGGAGGTCACCGATCCGCCGCATCCCTACCCGCCTGCCCGCTGGCCAACCCCAGGCCGAGGCCTAGGGTCGAGCCATGACCCCGATCCTCCTCGACGGTGCGCCCGTGACGACGCTCGCCGAGCACCGGGCCCGCGGCGGCGGACAGGCACTGGGGGCGGCCCGGCAGCTCGATCCGGAGGTGCTCATCGAGGAGATCACTGCGAGCGGGCTCCGGGGCCGGGGCGGCGGCGGCTTCCCCACCGGGCGCAAGTGGGCCGGGGTCCGCGGCGCAGGAGGCGGCCGGCGCTTCGCGGTCTGCAACGCGGCCGAGGGCGAGCCGGGCACGTTCAAGGACCGGGCCCTGCTCCGCCACGACCCGTACAAGGTGCTCGAGGGGCTGTGCATCGCGGCTCACGCCGTGGGCGCCGAGGCGGCCTACATCGCGACCAAGGCCAGCTACACCGAGAGGCCGAGCGGCTGGCCCGGGCTCTCGAGGAGCTCCGAGCCGACCCTCTGTTCGGGTCCCTGCCGATCACGCTGGTGCTCGGCCCCGACGAGTACCTCTTCGGCGAGGAGAAGGCCCTCCTCGAGGTCATCGAGGGCAACGATCCCCTCCCCCGACTCCTGCCGCCTTACGAGCACGGCCTCTTCGCCACCGATGTGCAGACCGGGTGGCAGGCCGTCGATGCTCCGACTGGCACCAGCCAGGGCGACGGGCGAGGCCAGCCCAACCCGACGCTCATCAACAACGTGGAGACGCTGGCCCACGTGCCTCGCATCCTCCGCGAGGGCGCGGCCTGGTTCCGCTCGATGGGCACGCCCGAGTCGCCGGGCACCACCATCGCCACCATCGTCGGTGACGTGCAGCAGGCGGTGGTCGTCGAGGTCGAGCTGGGCACGCCCGCTGTCCGCCCTTCTCGAGCTGGCCGGCGGGGCCCGGCCCGGCCGCACCCTCCAGGCTGCGTTCTCGGGCGTGGCCAACGGCGTCCTCACCCCAGACCACTTCGACGCGCCCCTCTCCTACGAGGGCCTGACTGCGGCCGGCAGCGGGCTGGGGTCAGGCGGCCTCGTCTTCTACGACGACACGGCGTGCATGGTGCAGGTGGCCCACGAGCTGTCGCGGTTCCTCTACGTGGAGTCGTGCGGTCAGTGCCGCAGCTGCAAGTTCGGCTGCGGAGAGATCACCCGGTCGCTCGAGACGCTTCTCACCGGTTCGGGCACCGAGCAGGAGATCGAGGTCATCGGGGCCCGCCTGCGGTCGGTCACCGACCAGACCCGCTGCTTCCTCGCCGCCGAGGAGCAGATCCTGGTGTCGAGCCTGCTGCGGGCCTTCCCTGAGGAGTTCGCGCTGCACCTCGAGGGTCGCTGCTCGGTGGCCGAGCGGCCCATCCTCGTGCCCAAGCTCGTAGAGGTGGCAGACGGCGTGGCCACCTACGACGAGCGGCACCGCCTGAAGCAGCCGGACTGGACCTACGCCGAGGGCTGAGCCCGACATCTCTTCCCGTTCGATGTCAACGCGGAGCGGGGCATGCGCGCCTTGAAGGGGCATGGGGAGCACGATTGCCACCATGCGGGCCTGCGCCGACGACCCACCTGCGGTCAGCGTCGAGGCGCTGTTCCGCACCGACTACCGACGGCTCGTAGAGCTGGCTCGCCTCCTCGTCGACGACGTCGGCCAGGCCGAGGAGGTCGTGCAAGACGCCTTCGTGAGCCTGCACCGCCACTGGCCCGCGCTCCGTTCGCCCGCCGCGGCTCCCGCCTGGCTCCGGACCGCGGTGGTCAACGGGAGCCGCGGGCAGCTGCGGCGCCGGGCCACGGCTCGTCGTCATCTCCGATCCGTGGAGCCGCCGCTGGGCCCGGGCCCGGATGATCGGGCCGTGCTGGCCGAGGAGCACCGAGCGGTCGCAGCCGCGCTTCGAGGCCTCCCGGGCCGCCAGCGGGAGTGCCTGGCGCTGCGCTTCTACGAGGACCTGACCGAAGCCGAGATCGCCGCCGCCCTCGGCATCTCGACGGGCTCGGTCAAGACCCACGTCCACCGCGGGATGGCTGCGCTGACCGCCGCACTGGAGACCAACGATGACTGATCGCCCCACCCCCGACGACCACGCCAAGGAGCAGCAGGTCCGAGCCGCCCTCGCCGCCGTGGCGGCCGCGCCCGGGGCTCCCGACGAGCAGTCGGCCTGGCCGAAGATCCAGGCCCGCATGGAGCGGGCTCGACCCTCGGGGCGTCGACGCGCCGTGATCGCCCTCTCGTCAGCCGCGGCGGCCGGAGCGGTCGTGCTCGGGATCGCCGTCCTCGCCCGAGGTGACGACCGCCAGGCCGTGGAGGTTGGGCCCATCGAGAGTCCGACCACTGACGGCAACCCGAGCCCCACCACCGCGCCGACGACCGACACGTCCGAGACGTCGTTGCCGACCCCTCCCACAGCTGGGTTCCCCGCCCGACCCCTCGCCGTGGTCGTGTCCGAGGATGGGATGTCCCGGCTCGACCTCCACGACGCCGACACCGGCGCCCTCGTGACGCGGGGCCTGGCTCGCAGCGGGCACTCGCTGTCCCAGGTGTCCTTTGGTCCTGATGGCACGGTGTACTTCACCGAAGAGTTCGGAGACTCGAGCACGGTCCGGGCGGTGCCGTGGGACGGATCGGCTGCGCCGGTGACGCCCTTCGACGCCGGCGGCGAGACGAGCAGCCCGGCCCTGAGCCCCGACGGCAGCACCTTCGCCTACGTGCACCAGGGGATCACCACCGACGGCGGCGAGATCGTCCTCGTCGACACGGCGACCGGCGAGCGGCGAGCGCTCCGCTGGGCCGAAGGGGAACCCGACTTCTTCCTCACCAACGGGTCGATCGAGGGAGTCGAGTGGTCTCCCGACGGCTCCCGCCTGCTCTTCGTGGTGTCCTACGAGGGCAGCGACCCGCTCGTGCTCGCCGCCGACGCCAGCTCCCTGAGCGACGCCGAGGCGGTCGCCGGCCTCAGCGCCTTCCACGTCCACTGGTGGGGACCCGACCGGGTGGTCGGCCTGCACTCGTGCTGCTACCCGGAGTTCGACGAGCAGCCCGAGCTCCGGTCGGTCGAGCTCGGAGGCCAACCAGTGGCCCTCGGAGAAGCTGGCGAGCCGATCGCCTTCGACGTGGACCGAGCAGGCGTTGTCGCCCTGGTGCGGGCCGACGGCACCGTTCACCTCCTCGACCCCGCCAGCGGTTCCAGCACGGAGATCGCGACGGAGCACCCCGCGCTCGAAGTCGGCTTCTGAGGCCGCCGCCAGGAATTTTGCAGGCACCGTGCGGCCTGCTAGCGATGCAGCCAGGAAGCCAACCTGAGGGGGGCCGATGGCCGCTGCTGTTCCCATCGTCGACTACCTGGTGCTGGGCGACGAGCCCCACCTGGTGGCCAAGGAGTGCACCTCGTGCGGGGCTCGGTTCTTCGACCGCCGCAACGCGTGCGCGTCGTGCTCGGGCACGTCGTTCACCGACGTACCGGTCGGCACGACCGGCGAGCTGAAGGCGTTCACGATCGTGGCGTTCGCGGCGCCCGGTGTCCCCGTGCCGTTCGTGGCCGGTGTCATCGACTGCGACGGCACGAGCGTCCGGGGCAACGTGATCAACGTGGACCCCGATCCCGAGCACGTGTCGCTCGGCATGAAGGTCCGGCTGGCCACCTACGTGGTCGGCACCGACGACGACGGCACCGAGGCCATCGGCTTCGGGTTCGAGCCCCTGGAGGCGTGACATGAGCGACGACATCTGGATCCTCGGCATCAACATGACCAAGTTCGGCAAGCACCCGGACAAGGACACGATCGACCTCGCCTCGGAGGCCGCCCTCGCGGCGCTCGCCGACGGCGGCGTCACCATGAAGGACATCGGCGTGCTCGCGGCCGGCAACCTCATGGAGGCGGCGGCCGGCATCGGCCAGCAGCTCCAGAAGCAGATCGGCCAGACCGGCATCCCCGTGTACAACGTGGCCAACGCCTGTGCGACCGGGGCCACGGCCCTGCGCACCGCGATCATGGCCGTGAAGGCCGGCGAGTGCGACATGGGTCTGGCCGTCGGCGTCGAGAAGCTGGCCGGAGCCGGCCTGCTCGGCGGCGGGGGCACGGCCAAGAGCGACAAGAAGGTCTTCGAGCCCCGCGGCCGCTTCGGCGCCGTCACCTCGACCGACGGTCGCATCGGCACGAACACGATGCCCGGCGTGTTCGCCCAGATCGGCATGGAGTACGGCCACAAGTACGGCGGCACCAGCTTCGAGCTCTTCGCCAAGATCAGCGAGAAGAACCACTCTCACTCCACGCTCAACCCCCTCGCGGCCTACACGAAGAAGATGAGCCTCGAGGAGATCATGGGCGACATGATGATCGCCTACCCCAACACCCGGCCGATGTGCTCGGCCAACTGCGACGGCGCCGCCGCTGCGGTGGTCGTGTCGGGCACGAAGCTCAAGACCCTCTCGCTCGAGCAGCAGCGCCGGGCCGTCAAGGTCTCGGCGTCGGTCCTCACGAGCGACCCGTGGCAGGAGAGCTGCCAGATCCTCCCGGACGTCAACACGCTGACCCGCATGGCCGCCACCCAGGCCTACGAGCAGGCCGGCGTGTCACCGGCGGACCTCGACCTCGTCGAGCTGCACGACTGCTTCGCCACGGCCGAGCTCGTGCACTACGACAACCTCCAGCTCTGCGAGGAGGGCGGGGCCGTCGACTTCTTCAACAGCGGCGCCTCCTGGCGCGACGGCAAGACCCCGGTCAACGTGTCCGGCGGCCTCGAGTCCAAGGGCCACCCGATCGCAGCCACGGGCATCGCCAACATCTGGGAGGTCTGCCACCACCTCCGCGGCGAGGCCGGCGACCGTCAGATCGAAGGAGCCAAGGTGGGCCTGGCCCACGTCATCGGCCTCGGCTCGGCCTGCGGCGTCCACATCCTCGAGAAGTCGGCGGCGTAGCTGCTTCTGTGCGCACTCAGCACCGCCATGCGGTGCTGAGTGCGCACAGATCGCGTCAGCTGCAGTAGGCGTCGGCCACCGTCAGGGCGTCGTCGAGGATGGCGAGAGCGCGGGCGCACTCCTCCTCGGTGACGATCAGCGGCGGGGCCAGGTGGATCCGGTTCCAGTGGGCGAAGGGCCACAGCCCCGCCTTCTTGCAGGCCCCGACCACCTCGGCCATCGGCTGGGCCGCGTCGCCTGACGCGTTGAAGGGCACGAGCATCTCGCGCGTGTCACGGTCCTTCACGAGCTCGACGGCATAGAAGCAGCCCAGACCGCGCACGTCGCCCACCGACGGGTGGCGCGAGGCCAGCTCGCGCAGGCCGGGGCCGAGCACCGCGGTGCCGATGTGGGCGGCGTGCTCGATGACGCCGTCGTCCTCCATGGCCCCGATGGCACCTACGGCCGCGGCGCAGGCGAGCGGGTGGCCCGAGTAGGTGAGCCCGCCCGGGTAGGCGCGGGTGGCGAAGGAGTCGGCGACCGCCTCGGTCATGATGACGCCCCCGAGGGGCACGTAGCCGGAGTTCACGCCCTTGGCGAAGGTGAGCAGGTCGGGCACGACGCCCCAGTGGTCGGCCGCGAACCACTTGCCGGTGCGACCGAACCCGACCATGACCTCGTCGAGGACGAGCAGGATGCCGTGCTCGTCGCAGAGGGCTCGAACGCCCTGCAGGTAGCCGTCGGGCGGGATGATCACGCCGTTGGTGCCGACCACCGTCTCCAGGACGATCGCCGCGATCAGCTCCGGCCCCTCGTACTGCACGACCTCGGCCAGGTGGGCCAGAGCCCGATCGCACTCCTCTGCCTCGGTGGTGGCCCCGAACGAGGAGCGGTACGGGTAGGGCCCCATGAAGTGCACGATGCCCGGCACCGACGGTTCGGACCCCCACCGCCGGGGCTCGCCGGTGAGGGCCATCGTGGCCGCGGTGGCGCCGTGGTACGACCGGTAGGCAGCCAGCACCTTGGCCCGCCCGGTGTGCCCGCGGGCCAGGCGGATGGCGTTCTCGTTGGCCTCGGCCCCGCCGTTGGTGAAGAACACCCGGTCGAGGCCACCTGGGGCGTGAGACGTGATGAGCCGGGCCGCCTCGTTGCGGGTCTCGTTGGCGAAGGACGGGGCGACGGTGCACAGCCGCTGGGCCTGCTCGACGATCGCTGCGATCACCTTGGGGTGCTGGTGGCCCAGGTTCAGGTTGATCAGCTGGGACGAGAAGTCGAGCCACCGGTTGCCGTCGTGGTCCCAGAACTCACAACCCGCGCCGCCCGCCAGGGGCTGCGGGCTGATGAGGTGCTGGGCCGACCACGAGTGGAACACGTGGGCGCGGTCGCCGGCGCTGACCTCGGCGTTGCTGGCAGCAGGGTCGGGAAGGGCCATGCCCCCATCATCCACGAAGGGCCCGGGGTCCTGCCGACCAGGGACCTTCGGCCCTGCTCGCTCCCGGGGCAGATCCCTACGTTGGAAGCAGATCGAACATCGAAGCAATCCAAGGAGCACACCATGGCAACACTCACCCACACCAACACGGCTCCCCCAGTCGTCGATCGACCCGTCCCCAAGGACGAGCCGGTGATCGCCCTCAAGCGACGCACGATCGATGGCTTCCTGGTCGCCTTCGGCGTCGTGCTCACGGCGGCGCTCCTGGTGGCCGGAGCCCTCCTCACCTGGGGCGCCAGCTTCTCGGCCGACTACGTCGATGACGAGCTCTCCAGCCAGAACATCAGCTTCCCGCCGGCTGCTGCGCTCGAGGAGGAAGGACGCACTGACCTCCTGAAGTACGCCGGCGAGGACGTCAACACCGGCCGCGAGGCGGAGGCCTACGCCTCCTTCATCGACGGTCACCTCGCCCACGTGGCGGACGGCCTCACCTTCGCCGATCTCGGTTCGGTCGAGAACGAGGCCAAGGCTGCCGTCGAGGCCGCCGAGGCTGACGGCGCCAGCGAGGCCGAGGTGGCCGCCCTTCAGGGCGACGCCGACGCCGTCTCGGGTCAGCGCAACACGCTCTTCAAGGGCGAGACCCTCCGGGGCCTCCTCCTGACGGCATTCGCCTGGTCGACCGTCGGCACGATCGCCGGCTACGCAGCGATCGGCGCCTTCGTCGCCGCCGCCGCGATGTTCGTCCTGGTCCTGCTGGGCCTGCGCCACCGCAAGGTCGCCACCACGAGCTGACGACCTGTTCGCAACAGCGCAGGAGCGGCCACCCGAATCGGGTGGCCGCTTCCGCGCGTGGGCGCTACCAGTCGAGGATCGTCTCCAGCACCTCTTTGGCGATGCCCAGGCCACCGAGGTGGCCGTCGCCGTGGCGCACGCGCAGCTCGGCCCCCGGGATGATCTTCACGATGTGCTCGGCGTGGGCCAGGGGCACGATGTTGTCCTCGTCGCCCTGCCACCACGTCACCGGGACGTTCAGGTCCCGCACCGAGAAGCCCCACCAGCGGGTGAAGAGGATGGCGTCGTACAGGGCTGCCCGCATCCCATGCCGCCCGCTGTTGAACAGGTCGTCGAGGAACATCTCCTTGTTCTCGGGGAGGGCCAGCACGGCCCGGTCGCCCGGCGGGGCGAAGCGGCCGTAGAGGTCGATGAGGGTGGGCCCGAGCGGCTTGGTCCTGCGCACGACCGTCGTGAGCAGGCCGCTGGCCGGCTCGACGATGAGCGGGAGCAGCGGCTTGAAGCGCGTGGCCAGGCTGACGAGGCCCCCGCCGGCGCCCTCCTCGCCCCCGCTCGGCACCACCCCGCCGAGGATGCCGACGCTCGGCACCCGATCCCCGAAGGCATGGGCACAGGCCAGCGCGTACGGCGCCCCACCCGACAGCCCGACGGTCGAGAACCGATCGATGCCCAACCGGTCCAGCAGCACCCGCAGGTCCTCGGTGAAGTCCAGAAGGTTGCGGTAGAGGTGGCCAGTCGACAGCCCGACGCCGGGCCGGTCGATCCCGATGATGCGCACCCCACGCTCGTCGGCGAGGCGACGGCCGGCCTCGGGAACCTGGCGACGGGCGCCCGGAGTGCCGTGGAACCAGACCACGTTCTGCTCTGCGGACGGCGGGCCGAACTCGGCCACGCCGAGAAGGCGGCCGTCGCGCACGGCGACGCGCCCTTCGTAGCGAGGTGCGGTGATGGTCATCGCCGGCAAGGTTCGCCCAGCGGGGTCAGGTTCCTGCAACTCGCGCTGACGTGCCACGATCCCCGGATGCCCGACGATGCCGAAGATGCGGTGCAGCGGTGACCCGACTCGAAGATGTCGGGGCCGCCGACGACTGGCGGTGCTGGCTCTGCGACGAGCCCGTCGACGCCGACATGTCCGTCAACGACCCACGCGGTCCGAGCATCGACACCTGCATCACGAAGGCCAAGGCCAAGGCCAAGGCCGGGGCCCGCCCCGTGAGCGCTTGGCCCACCGCGCCTGCAACACCGGCAAGGGGGCCACGGCACCGGTCGTCCCGTGGTCCGAGGACCTCTTCGTCGTGGACCCGGCGCCCATCATCGCCACCGTCGACCGCCTCGACCGCAAGGGCGGCCGGGAGGTCATGGCCCGCTGCCCCACCCAGGCCGATGCCGACGCGACGGCTGCCTGGCTCCTCGGGCGGGTGGGCCGCCTGCAGCCGGACCTGCCGGTCGAGGCCGAGGTCGAGCCCGGCGGGGGCCAGTTCCTCGTTTCGTTGCGAGCCGGCCGCCGATAGTCGTCGACTGGGAGCGTCTCGAGCGGCGTGCCACGATCGCCCGATGCACAAGAACGTGGTCCGGGTGACTGAAGCTGCTCGAGAGCTAGGCCTCGCTGTGGCCACCCGCGAGTTCCCCGAGGGCACCCGCACCGCCGAGGACGCAGCCCTCGCCGTGGGGTGTCAGGTGGGTCAGATCGTGAAGTCGCTCGTGTTCCTTCTCGACGGCACCCCGGTCTTGGCCCTGGTGTCGGGCGCCAACCGTCTGGACGAGGCCCTCCTCGCCGCGGCGCTGGCCGGCCAGGAGGTCGCCCGCGCCGACGCCGATGCCGTGCGGGCCGCCACCGGGTACCCGATCGGCGGCGTGCCCCCCTTCGGCCACACGATGGCCCTGCGCACAGCCGTCGACGAAGACCTCCTCGGCTACGACGAGCTGTGGGCCGCGGCAGGCACCCCACGCGACGTGTTCGCCGTCGCCCCGGCCGACCTCGTGCGCGTCACGAACGGTGTCGTGGCCGAGCTGGCGGAGGGCTCGAAGCGTGGTTGAGGACCGGCGGCGCCGGATGTGCGAGGGCAAGACCCGGTACAAGGACGAGGCGGCCGCCGACCTGGCCATCCGCAACATCGAGTGGGCCGAGGGCAAGCAGGGCATGCTCCGCACCTACCGCTGCGAGTACTGCGGCCGCTGGCACCTCACCAGCCAGGTCGACCGGTAGCCCGAGGCCAGCAGCGAGGGCGTCAGGCCTCCGCGATGAGGGCACGGTGGAGCTGGCTGCCCGCCCCGAGACCACCCCAGTGCTCGACGATCTTGCCGTCGGTGACGCGCCACATCTCCACGTGCTCGCACGTCACCACCCGGCCGGTCGCGGGAACGCCGAGCGCGACATCCGTGTGCCGCACCTTGACCGTCGAGCGGTGCACGACGAAGTCGTCCTCCGCGATGAGGTCGCTCGAAAGTCGCTCCAGGAAGTCGAAGCTCGCGAAGAAGGCCGCCTGTCGAGCACCGGTCGTCGCCAGATCGCCCTGCCAGGTGTGCGACCAGTAGTGCTCGCTGAAGCACTCGAGGATCACGTCCATGTCCCAGCCGCCGGTCGCGGATCGCCCGTGGTCCAGGAAGCGGCGCACGACGTCCTTCGGAGATCGTTCTGCATCCACCGCGACACTCTGCCCCAGGCGGCACATGTGTGCCCGGTGGACCCTCGGGTGGGGCAGAGTGGGCACGTGGACGCCGGGTACCTGTGGCGGGGTGAGATCTCCGATGGCGAGATGGTCGATCTGGTGACCTCGCACGGTGGCAGGGCGGAACCGGGCTGGTGGGATCGCATCCGTCCCCACAGCCTCGGTTGGGTGACCGCACGGGCCCCCGGCGGCGAGCTCGTCGGGTTCGTCAACGTGGCCTGGGACGGTGGAGATCACGCGTTCCTGATCGACACGAAGACGCGCTCGGACTGGCAGCACCGCGGCGTGGCCACGGAGCTGGTCCGCGTCGCCCGTGAGCACGCGACGGCCGCTGGCTGCGAGTGGCTGCACGTCGACTTCGAGGATCGCCTCGGGCCCTTCTACTTCGGCGCGTGTGGCTTCCGACCCACGCCGGCGGGCTTGATCCGCCTCCGGGGCGCGGGCGCATGAGGCACCAGCCGGATCGCCGGTAGCCGTCGCTACGGCGATTGCCGCAGGGCATCCCGGAGGAGATCGAGGTGGCCGGCGTGGCGGGCGGTCTCGTCGATCATGTGGACGAGGATCCAGCGAGCGTTGACCGGTCCCTTGCCGAACGACGGGACGGCAGCGGGATGGCTGAGCGAACCACAGCGGGCCAGCGCCTCCCGGCTCCGCTGGCACGCCGACTCGTAGAGCTCGCCGATGCTCTCCACGGTGTCTCCGGGTGCGAGCCGCATCGAGCTGTCGGGGTCGTCGACCCCAGGGACGTCCCAGGGCGACGGCATCGCGACCCCGAGCAGGCGGCCCTGGAACCAGCGGTCCTCGGCCCACGCGAGGTGCCGCACGATGCCCGCGACGGTCAGGTCCGTGGCCGGGAGCACCCGCTGTGACGCCTGCTCCCACCGCAGATCGGCGAGGGCGTCACGGGCGATCTCCCGGTACTGGTCGAGGCGCTGCACGAGGGCGGTCCGCTCGTCCTGCGGCTGAGGATCAGGTTGCTCGGTCTCTCCCACGTGCACACTCTGCCTTCCGTGAACCCTCCCCGCCCGTAGAGGTTCGGGGCACCAGGGTCCCCGTGGGGTACCTCCATGCCCCCAACCTCCCGGCCCGTCACGGACGCCGCGGGTACCGTCACCGGCTGATGAGCACCGACTTGTGGGTGGACGCCAGCGACGCGGTGCGGCTCGCCGTGCGGGACCACGGCGGCGCCGGCCCCGACCTCGTGCTCCTGCACGGGGCGGGCACCCACCTCCTCTCCATGGAGGGGTTGGCGGCCGAGCTCGACGGGTTCCGGATCGTGACCGCTGATGCCCGCTGGTCCGGGCAGTCAGGCGACTCGGACGAGTACGACTGGGGCCAGCTCGTGCGCGACGTCGAGGCGATCATCGAGCAGGTCGGCCTCGACGCGCCCGTGGTCGCCGGCCACTCGTGGGGCGGGATGATCGCCGCCCACTACGGCGCCACCCACCCTGAGGCCCGAGCCGTGATCAACATCGACGGGCACGGCGCCGGCGACCCGTCCCTGTACGACGGGCTCGACCAGGCCGAAGCGGAAGCGGCCATCGAGATGATCACGTCGGGCAACGACCTCTTCGGCGACGCGCCGGTCGAGGGAGATGCCGAGTGGCTGGAGGGCGTGCGGGGCGTCGTCGAGCTGATGACCCGCATGATGGGCGTGCCCGACGACCGCCTCGCCTCCTACGTCGATCGCAGCTTCGTCGACCGGGGCGACGGGCGCTGGGCCCGCCGCCCCAGCCCCACGCTCTTCGCCGGGCTCCGCGGGGACCTCGAGCTCTTCGACCTCTACCGTCGGGTCGACTGCCCGCTGCAGATCATCAGCTGCCCGGCGCCGCCCGGCTTCGTGCCACCGACGATGGTCGACGTGCTGGCCGCCTACCGCCGCGGCCTGGCCCGTGCGCTCGACGAGCTGCGCGCCGAGCGGTCGAACGTCAGGACGACCACGCTCGACCCCGTCGACCACCTCAGCGCGGTGGCCGGTGACGCCCCCGCCGTAGCGGAGGCGATGCGCTCGTTCCTCGCCGAGCTCGGCGTCAGCGCCGCACCGCCGGGGTAGGCACCGAACCGTGGAGGACGCTGAGCGGACCGAGGCCGTCGATCTGCTGGCTCAGATGGCCGACCGGCTCGACGCCCTCGCTGAGACCGCAGCCCTCATGGACGACGAGGCCGGCGCCGTCCGCCTGCGGAACCACGCCGCCCGCCGTCGGGCCGAAGCCATGCGCCTCCTCGACGACCGAGCACCCGGCTAGCTGCGCGAACTGTGTCTGACACAGTTCGCGCAGAGCGACGCGTCGGGGGACGGCGCCGGCGGCCAGGTGCGCCGGGTCAGGTCGATCGGGTCATCAGATGGCGACCCCCGACTCGTCGACGTCGTACTGCTTCAGCTCGACCACGAAGCCGCTCGGGTCGCGCACGTAGACCGACCAACCGATGCCGCGGGCGCCACCTCGTGGCACCGGGCCCTCCACGACATC
Source organism: uncultured Microthrixaceae bacterium (assembly GCA_963846555.1). Classification (GTDB taxonomy): domain Bacteria; phylum Actinomycetota; class Acidimicrobiia; order Acidimicrobiales; family VFJN01; genus VFJN01. The sequence goes on along the minus strand of CAWJWI010000004.1, from coordinate 993,412 downwards.
GAGGTCGGTCCGGGCGGCCAGCTCGTGCAGGTCGGTCGGCTCGATCGTGAGGCAGAGGTGGTCGGCGTTGCGGCCGTCAGGCTCGCCCTCGAGCAGGTCGATGATCGTGTGCTCGTCGACGCGCACCGAAGGGAAGAAGGCCTGCTTCTCCCGCCACGCATCGGCGTCGATCACCGGCAGCCCGAGCACCTCCCCGTAGAAGCGGATCGACGCCTCCACGTCCGGGCAGAGCAGCACCACATGGTCGAGACCGGTCACGCGCACGACCGCACACTAGAGAACGGCGCTACCAGTCGGTCGGCGAGTAGTCCTTGAGGAACTGGCCCCACACGTGGGTACCGGTGTTGAAGCCGTCGATGATCGGGTCGACGATGCGGGCCGCGCCGTCGACGATGTCGAGCGGCGGGTGGAACCGGTGCTCTTCCCGCTTGGCCTCGGCCAGGTGCACCGGGTCCTCGTCGCTCACCCAGCCGGTGTCGACGCTGTTCATGTGGATGCCGTCGGCGTGGTAGTCGGCCGCCGACGTCCTCGTCATCATGTTGAGCGCGGCCTTGGCCATGTTCGTGTGCGGGTGCTTCGTGGTCTTGAAGCGTCGGTAGAACTGGCCCTCGACGGCGGACACGTTGACGATGTGCTTGTCGCGCTCGGGGGTGCGGAGCATCAGCGGCTTCAGACGGGCGTTGAGCACGAACGGGGCGACGGCGTTGACGAGCTGCGTCTCGAGCAGCTCCACCGAGCTGACCTCGGCCAGGGTCAGGCGCCAGGAGTTCCGGCCGCGGAGGTCGACCTGCTGCAGGTCCTGGTCCAGCTGGCCCGCCGGGAACAGGTGGGCCTGGGGCTCGGCGTCCTCGGGGAGCAGCTCGGCTTGGGACAGCTCGGCGGCGAGCGGCCGGGCCACCCCGCTGACGAGGGCCGGGGCGGCACCGACGAGGTCGATCCCCCGCAGGCCGTCGACGCCGCCCAGCAGCCGGCGGGCGGCCTCGGGCATGTGCTCGAGGGCGTCGGTCTCGACGTCGAGCATGTGCCGGTAGAACTCGGGCGGGCGCCGGACGGTCTGGCACGCGTTGTTGACGATGAAGTCGAGCCGGTCGTAGGTCGTGGCCAGGTGGTGGCAGAGGTCCTCGACGCTCGGGGTGTGGCGCAGGTCCAGCCCGTAGATCTCGAGCCGGTCGCCCCACATCGTCGAAGTCGTCCTCGGCCGAGTAGCGCAGCGCCGCGTCGCGGGGGAAGCGGGTGGTGACCACGAGCCTGGCGCCCGCTCGCAGCAGCTTGATCCCTGCCTGGTAGCCGATCTTCACCCGACCACCGGTGAGCAGGGCCACCCGACCGGTGAGGTCGGCGGACTCGGTGCGCTTGGCCAGGTTCAGCTCCGCGCACGAGCCGCACAGCTGGTCGTAGAAGCTGTGGACCTGCGTGTAGTGCTGCTTGCACACGTAGCAGTGACGCTCCTCGGTGAGCCCGCGAGCGACGGCCTCGTCGTCCACGTCGGCCTGCTCGTGGCCCTCGGGCACGAACACGTTCGGCGTCGTGAACACCGGCCGGGCCCGGAGCTGGCGGATCCCGGTCTCGGTGAGCACCGACTCGTCGCGGGCCCGGCGCCCGAGCTTCTCCCTGCGCCGTCGGGCCTTGGTCTCCCGCCGCCGCTCCTCGACATCGGGGGCGTGCACGAAGGCCACGGCGTTGAAGAAGCGGATCCGCTCCTCGGGCGTGAGGGCGTCGAGCAGCGACCGGTCGCGGGCGATCGCCTCCAAGAGCTCGGCTGCGCCCAGCAGCTCCTTGCTCAGATCACCGTCGTCAGCCACCCCGAAAGGATGGCAGCCGACGCGCCCGCAGACGAGTCGCCTGAGCCATAGGGTCGGCCCATGACCGCTGTCTTCGTCCACGGAGTGCCCGAGACCTCCAGCGTGTGGGCCCCGCTCGTGGCTCACCTCGAGCGAGACGACGTCGCCCTGCTGCAGCTGCCGGGATTCGGCTGTCCGCTCCCCGCCGGCTTCGACCCCACGATGGAGGGGTACGCGGCGTGGATGTCCGCCGAGCTGGGCCGGTTCGACGAGGTGGACCTGGTCGCCCACGACTGGGGCGGGATCCTCTCGCTACGCGTGCTGGCCGCCAAGCCGGCGAACGTGCGCACGTGGGCCAACGACATGGGCGACCTCGGCCCCGACTTCCGCTGGCACGACACGGCCCGCATCTGGCAGACGCCAGGCGAGGGCGAAGCGCTGATCGACGGCATGGTCGGCGCCGCTCCGGAGGATCGGGCCACCCTGCTGACGGCAGTCGGCGTGCCGGAGGAGCACGCTCCGGAGATGGCCTCGCACCTCGACGCCACGATGGGCCAGGCCATCCTGGCCCTCTACCGGTCGGCCGTGGACGTCGGGAACGAGTGGGGACCAGGCATCGACGACATCGAGGCGCCGGGCCTGCTCGTCGTCGCCATGCAGGATCCCTTCCGCAACCACGAGCGGGCTCTTCGCCTGGGCCAGCGCACCGGGGCCGAAGTCGTCGAGCTGCCCGAGTCGGGACACTTCTGGATGCTGGAGGAGCCGGCCCGCTCGGCTCAGATCCTCACCGAGCACTGGCGCCGCCACTCCAGCTGACGCTCCTGGAACTAGAACGCGTTCTAGTTCTAGGGTGCGGGGATGGCCACGACCATCGAAGCGGACGAGCGGTACACGATCATCTCGGCGGACTGCCACGCCGGAGGCAGCCACGCGGCGTACCGCGAGTACCTCGATGCCGAGTTCGTGGAGGACTTCGACGCGTGGCGAGGCCGGTACAAGAACCCGTACAAGGACCTGGGTGACGACCGACGCCTGCGCAACTGGGACAACGAGATGCGCAACTCGCAGCAGGAGGCCGACGGGGTGGCCGCCGAGGTCATCTTCCCGAACACCGTGCCGCCGTTCTTCCCCAGCTTCGTGCTGTTCGCCAAGCCGCCGACGGCCGAGGAGTACCGACACCGCCGGGCCGGGGTGCACGCCCACAACCGCTGGCTGGTCGACTTCTGCGCCGAGTTCCCCGAGCGCCGCGCCGGGGTGGGCCAGATCTTCCTCAACGACGTCGACGACGCCATCGAGGACGTCCGCTGGATAAAGGAGCACGGGCTGCGGGGCGGCATCCTCCTGCCCAACATCCCGCCCGACGTGAAGCACGTGAAGCCCCTCTACGACCCCGAGTACGACCGCCTCTGGGAGGTGTGCCAGGACCTCGAGGTGCCGGTGAACGTGCACAGCGGCACCGGCAACCCTGACTACGGGCCCTATCCCACCTCGATGCTCCTCTACATCAACGAGGTCGTCTTCTACACGCAGCGCCCGTTCGTGCAGATGACGCTCTCGGGCGTGTTCGAGCGCTTCCCTCGCCTCCGCTTCGTGATGACCGAGTCGGGGTGCGCTTGGGTGCCTCCCCTCCTCGCTCAGCTGGACCGCATGATCGCCATGGTCAACACGGGCGCCACCGGTGAGATCCGCTACGGCGAGGATCAGGCCCTCAAGCGAACGGCCACCGAGTACTTCGCCCAGAACGTGTGGATGGGCGTCAGCAACCCCGGCCCCGATGACGTCGCCGCTCGCCACCAGATCGGGCTCGACCGATTCATGTGGGGCAGCGACTACCCGCACGACGAGGGCAGCCACCCGTACACCCGGGAGCACCTGCGGGCTCGGTTCAGCGACGTCGATCCTCTCGAGGTGCGCCAGATGCTCTCGGAGAACGCAGCCGCGCTCTACGACTTCGATCTCCCCTCGCTCGCTCCCCTCGCAGCTCGGATCGGCCCGACCGCCGGTGAGGTCGCCACCCCGATCGACGGCGTGCCGGACAAGCACCTCCAGCGCCTCTCCTCGGACATGGACAGCCGGGCCATCAAGTGACCGACGCGCTCGTCCTGGTCGACGATCCCGCCCCTCACGTCCGCCGCCTGACCCTCAACCGGCCCGACAAGCGCAACGCCCTGAACCACCCCCTTCGGGGTCAGCTCATCGCAGCCCTGCAGGCCGCCGACCTCGACGACGAGGTGCACGTCACGATCGTGCGCGGCGCCGGCACGTCGTTCTCCGCCGGCTACGACCTGGGCGGCGGCAACGAGGGGCACGAGCTGCCGCACTTCACCGCGCCCGGCGAGGGTCAGTGGCCCCGTCACGTCACCGAGACGTGGATGGGCATCTGGGACCTCCAGAAGCCCGTGATCGCCCAGGTGCACGGGTACTGCCTGGCCGGGGGCAGCGAGCTGGCCACGGGCTGCGACCTCGTCTACGTGGCCGAGGACGCCAAGATGGGCTACCCCGCAGTGCGCTTCGGCGTGCCCGACATGCAGTTCCACGCCTGGCTGCTCGGCATGCGGGCGGCGATGGAGATGATGGTCACGGGCGACTCGATCTCGGGCACCGAGGCCGTGAGGCTGGGCTGGGCCAACCGGGCCTTCCCGGAGGCTGACCTCGACACCGAGGTGCTGGCGGTGGCCCAGCGCATCGCCCTTCTCCCGCCCGACATCGTGCAGCTCAACAAGCGGACGGTGCACCGGGCCATGGACCACATGGGCCTGCGCCAGTCCATCCGGGCCGGCACCGACATCTGTGCTCTCGGCATCCACCAGGAGAGCTTCGAGGTGTTCCTCGACGAGATGCGCGACAAGGGGCTCACCGCCGCCTTGCAACATCGGGACGAGCCCTTCGGCGACTACCGCACGTCAGCGCGTCCGCAGGCCTGACAGCTCACGACCCGCCGCCCCCGGAGGAGCGACAGGTCGTGAGCGTCGGATCTAGGCCTCGTCGCCGGTGTCCTTCTCGCCTTCGCCGCCGGCGTCGCGGTCCTCGCCCGCTTCGGTGGGCTCATCGCCCGTGTCGGCGCCGCCGCTGCCGCCAGTGTCGCGGTCCTCGTTGTCCTCGGTGGGCTTCTCGGTGGTGATGTCGTCGTCGTTCAGGTCGCTCATGGCCTCCTGCCTGCCCGCTGCGATCCGATCCAAACCTGGGGCGTGGCAGGCTCGGGCATGGACCACGACCGCGCCGTCCTCGCCCGCTGCGTAGGCGACGTAGAGCGCTTCGCCGCAGATCACTGGGGCCGGTCGCCGCTCCTGCGGCGGGCAGCCGGGACCTTCACCGACCTGCTCGACCTTGCCGCTGTGGAGGAGGTCCTCGGCTCGGCTGCCCGCCGACCGGAGTTCCGCCTCGTGCGGGACGGATCCACCCTGCCGTCGGATCAGATCACCACCACGCTCCGCCTCGGTGGCCGGACGGTGGAGGACGTGGCCGACCCGGGGCGGGTCGGTGAAGCGCTGGCCGACGGGGCCACCCTGGTCCTGCAGAGCCTGCAACGCACCTGGCCGCCGCTGACCCGCTTCTGTCGCAGCCTCGAGCGGGCGACCAGCCACCCTGTCCAGGCCAACGCCTACCTGACCCCGCCCGGGGCGGCTGGCCTCGGCGAGCACGCCGACGAGCACGACGTCCTGGTGCTGCAGGTCGAGGGCACGAAGGCGTGGGCCGTAGCGGGGCTGGGCGAGATGGAGCTCGAGCCCGGCGACGTGCTCTACCTGCCCGGGGGCACCCGCCACTCGGCCAGCAGCCAGGCCGCGGCCAGCCTCCACCTGACGGTTGGGCTCCTCGTCGTCACCCCCCGCCAGGTGCTGCAGCGCGTCCTGGCGGGGCTGGACGACGCCGACCTCGACCGTCCGCTACCGCTGGGATACGCCGCACCCGAGCACGCCACCGCACTGCGGGATGGCCTGGCTGCTTCGGTGGCCGCCGCAGCCGCGTCGCTGACCGCCACCGATGTGGGCGCCCTGGCCGACGCCGAGGCCCGAAGGGCGGAGCGTCGGCGCAAGCCCCACTGGATGGGACAGCTCCGCTCCGTGCTCGCGGCCTACGACCTCGACGACCACACCCTGCTGCGACGCCGGGCCGACAACCCGGCCCGGATCGCGCCCGAGCCGGCCGCGGACGGCCGGCTCGTGCTGGACCTCGTGGATCGCCGTCTCCTGCTTCCGCCGATCGCCCGCGCCGCCTTGCAGGCGGTGCTGAGCGCCGAGACGCTCACGGTCGGAGACCTGGCCGGCATCGACGAGCCCAGCCGAAAGGTGCTCGCCCGGCGGCTGGTGCGCGAGGGCCTGCTGGTCGTCGAGGGCTGAGCCGGTCAGCCGGCCTGGCGGGCTGCCTTCTTGGCCCGCACCGCCTTGTCCAGGTCCAGGACCTCGCCCTGGGCCTCGACTGCCTGCTCCTTGGCCCGAAGGGCGGCCGCCTCCTGCCGAAGGCGCTTCTGCTCGGCCTCGCGGGCCTGCTTCTCGGTGGCCTTGGCTCGGGCCGCCTCGGCCTTCCGAGCCGCCGCCTCCTGCTGGCGGGCCCGCGCCTCGACGGCCCGCTTCGCGGCGGCCTCCTCCTCGACCAGGCGCTGCTCGCGCTCGGCCTGCTCGTCCTCGACCTTCTCGCGGCGGGCCTCGACCCGCTCACGCTCGGCCCGAGCCTGAGCAGTGGCGTCAGTCCGGGCTTCGGCGGCCTCGGCCTGCTTGGCGGCGGCCTCCTCGCGCTTGCGGACCTCCGCCATCTGGAGGCGGGCGAGGGCCACGAGCTGCTCGTCGCGGGCCAGCTTGCCGACCACCTCCTTGACCGTGGCCTCGACCTTCTCGAAGGCGAGAGCGGGCGGCCAGCTGGAGGTGTCGGACCCTCGCTTGGCCACGGCTTCCACCGCGGTCAGCGGAAGGCGGGCGCCGGCGAACCAGACAGCCAGAGCGTTGCGTCGTACGTCGTGCAGATCCATGGTGCTCACCCTCCGGTGCTCTGAGACTCGATGTTCTCCTGGGCGGCCTCGAGTGCGTCCGCGACTGCCGAAGCTCGGGCCGCTTCCTGCTCGGTTCGGGCCGCATCGGTCAGGCCGTCGGCCTGCCGGGCTGCGATGGCCTCCTCGGCCCGGTCGAGGGCCTGCTCCTCCTGTGCCTCTCGGCGCTCCAGCGCGGCCTCCTTCTGAGCGGCGTCCTGCTCGACGCGGGCCTGGTCGGCCGCCTTCTCGCGGTCGATCTGCTCCGCTCGGTTGGCCGCAGTGGCCTCGGCCGCGAGGCGGGACTGCTCCACGCGCACGGCCTCCTGCTCGGCGGCCACCGCGGCCTCCTGCTCGGCTTGCTCGGCCTCAGCCGCCAAGCGCTCCGCCTCTTTGGAGGCGGCGACCTTCTCCTGCTGCAGGCGACCCTCGGCGGCGAGGTCCTCGTTTCCAGCCAGCGTGCCAGCCGCTTCCTTGACCTTGCCGGCGACCTTGTCGATCAGCCCGCCGTGCGGCGGCCCTTGGTCGTGGGACATGTGTCCTCCTATCGGTGACGAACCCCGGCTGGCTACCCGGGCCCACGCGCCGACAGACGAAGGTCACGCGTGGCACCTGTCACGTCAGGGGCGCGTGGCGACCCGCGTCAGCGTGCTCATGGAGGTGAGGTAGACGTCGTCGTGCCACCCGACGGCGGGGAAGGTCACGGCCTGCAACGGGCTCCCGGTATCAGCTCGGGCCAGCTCTGCGCCCGTGGCGATGTCGAGGACGACGACCTGGTCGGCCATCCGGTCGCCGTCGTGGTCGCCCGTGACGAGCTGCCCGGGCCCGGGGAGGAGCAGGAGGTGGCCGGCGTGGCCCTGCTGGCGGCGCCACCGCTCGGTCAGGTGCCCGTCAGCGTGGACGTCGAAGGCGGTCAGCGCGTCGTTCCCGCTGTCGAACCCGACGACGATGCGGCGCTCCACGTCGACGAGGGGCGGGTTGGCGATGAGCCCGCCCGATGCACCGCAGACCTCGGTCAAGGTCACGGCACCGGTGCGCAGGTCGACGCGCACGACGTGCAGCGGAGCGGTGGACAGGCCCCGGCCCCGGAAGGCGCCGTTGTAGCGGTCGGTGCCCTCGCCGTCGTCGTGGAACCACGCCGCGCCGAGGGCCAGCACGGCGTCCCAGCCGTAGGTCTGCCCGGGGAGCGTCCGGTAGGCGGCCGTGAAGCCCTCGTCCAGGACGAGGCGTCGACCGTCCCACCCGACCCGGAACAGGCTCGTGTCCCCGACGACGTAGACGTCGTCGGAGTCGGCCGAGAGCCGGGCGATGGAGGGCTCGGGCAGGAGGAGCCGGTCGACGAGGGCCAGGCTCTCCGGGTCGAGCACGATGAGCTCGGCCGGCTCCCGTGCGGCGTCGGGCTGTCCGGGCCGGCGACCGGCGAAGTCCTTCGTGACGAGGTGACCGTCGGGCAGGGTGACGAAGCTGTTGTAGGGCCGGTGGCGGGGCAGCTGCGTGCTGGCCAGGACGTCGAGGGTGGCCGAGAGGCGGTGGGCGTGGTCACCGAAGACCACGTGCAGGGTGCCGTCCGCGGCGACGGCCAGGCCACCGGGCCACATGGGCCCGCCGGGCAGCTCGGGCGTCTGCCGGACGACGTCGAGGGTGGTGGGGTCGATCTGCTCGACCCAGCACGAGGCGTCGTCGCCGAAGCCGTGGCGCAGGACGTACACCTCCCCGGGCTCCCGGAGGACGACCATCGTGGTGCCGGGGGCCTCCCGGTGCACGACCTCGAGCTCCCGCCCCGCGGTCAGGTCGAGGCCCGGATGGGCGGCGAGGGGCACCTGGAGCCGGCAGGGGCCGCCGTCCTCGGCCGGCCAGGGGCTCGGCCAGCCCACCGAGGTGCTCACACCGGTGCGTCGACGGGCAGCCGGGGAGCCCGGGCGGGCCGGAGGTGGGCCCGGAGGTCGGCCAGCAGGTCGTCCTTCGTTGCCTGCGCGGCGGGATCGTCCCAGCGGTTCACCTGCTGCAACGGGTCGTCGCCGAGGTCGTAGAGCTCGCCCTCGGTGCCGTCGTGCACGGTGCCGGGCGCGTACGTCGTGCACACCCAGCCGTCGCGGGTGATCGTGCGCAGGTGCACCCCCACGCCGTGCAGCTCGCTGTCCCACTCGGTGAGCACCCGCTCGAAGCCCCGGCTGGAGGCGTCGTCGTCGCTCACGGGCAGGGCCTGGCCCTCCATCCAGTCGGTGGCCGGCACGTCAGCGATGCGGCAGAACGTCGGGGCCAGGTCGACCAGGCCCACTGGCGCCGTGACCGTCGCCGGGGTCACGCCGGCCGACGGCGCCGGCCGCCAGATGAGGGGGAGCCGCATGAGCCCGTCCACGTGGTACGGGCCCTTGAAGAGCAGCCCGAAGTCCCCGCCCAGCTCGCCGTGGTCGGTGGTGAACACCACATCGAGGTCGTCGGCCCAGCCCCGGGCCGCGATGGCCGCGAGGACGCGGCCGAGGGCCTCGTCGATCAGCTCCACCTCGATGGCGTTGCGGGCGTTCACCTCACGCAGCTGGTCGGCGGTCAGCGTGGCCGGGGTCCACCGGCTCGGCGCCTCGTAGTTGGACACGAGGGTGCCGTCGTACCAGAGGCGCCAGTGGCGGGGCTTGTCGTCGAGGATGCGCTCCCGCTCGGCCCGGTCCTCCGGATAGCCGGCAGGGAGGGGCACGTCCCGCCAGTCGATCCGGCCCAGCTCGGACGAGGGCGGGTCCCACGGGTGGTGCGGGTCAGGGAAGCTCATCCAGGCGAACCAGTCGTCCTCCGCGGCGAGCCCGTCGAGCCAGGCGATCGTCCGATCGGCCACCCAGTCGGTGTGGTACCACTCGCGTGGCACGGGGTTGTCCTTCACCTGCGGCGCACCGGTGGCGCCCCCGCCGTCAGCGTTGACCTCCAGGTCCTTGTCCAGCACGGCGTAGAAGCCGCCGAGGTGCTCAGGGTGCTCGGCCATCATGTGGCGGGCGTAGTGGAGCTGGCCCATGGGGCTGTGGGTGGCCATCTCGAGGTGGTCGAAGCCGCGGTGGGGCCCCACCGTGCCGTCCTGCCAGAGCGAGTCGGCGGTCGGTCGGCCGGACGCGGCGAGGCCGTTCTCGGTGAACCGCCCGAACGGATCGAGGAAGGGCTCGAAGTGGGGCTTGCCGACGAGGGCCGTGCGGTAGCCGGCCCGGTGGAGCTCTGCGGCCACCGACGGGGCGTCGACGGGCAGGGCCACGCCGTTCATCCACACGCCGTGGGTGCTGGGGTGCTGGCCGGTGAGCATCGTGGACCGCGACGGCATGCAGACGACGGACTGGGGCACGGCCCGCTCGTAGCGGACCCCCTCGGCCGCCAGCCCGTCGACGACGGGTGTGCGGCTGAGGGTGCCGCCGTTGCAGCCGAGCGTGTCGTAGCGCTGCTGGTCGGTGGTGACGAAGAGGATCTTGCGGCCCATCAGACGTCCTTCCTGATCGCGTCGAGCGCCGGTCCCGAGCCCGACTCGAGCTGACGGGCCAGCTCGGCCAGCGCGCCCTCCATGGCCCCGCCCAGGACGACGGCCATCGTGGCCGGGTCGGCGTCGCTGGAATAGGTGACCATGCAGCCGGCGCCGTCCACGGGCAGCACGTCGATCGAGGCCAGGTGCTCCTTGAAGAGACCGCCCGAGATCCGGTACTGGAACCGGCGCTGGAGGGGGTCGTTCGTCACGATCTCCTCCGCCAGCTGCAGGCCCATGCCGGTAGTGATCGTGCGGGTGCGACCGTCCACGGTGCAGTCGTCGATCCCCGGGAACCAGTGGTGGAGCACCTCGGGGCGACCGACCACGGCCCAGGCCTCGTCGGGCGACACGCTGATCAACCGCTGGCGTCGTTCGCTCCCTCGCACGTCCTCACCCTAACCATTGACACACGGTATGACAATACTTACGGTGAAGGGATGGAGAACCTCTTGCTCGACTCCCTGCAGCGTCGGATGCGGGCCATGCACTCGCTCTACGAGGACGCCCTGGCCACGATGGACCTGTCGCACGTGAACCACTTCGAGCGGGAGGGCGTGCTCCCCATCGCCTTCTGCCTGTTCCACTACACGAACATGCAAGACGTGTCCGGTGCCGTGATCAGCGGAGAGCCGGTGGTGTGGAGCCCCAGCTGGCAGGCCCGCGTCCAGATGGCGATCGACGACCACGGCAAGGAGCGCCCGGTCAGCGACATGATCCACCAGCGCATCGGCGACTACGAGGCGTTCGGTGAGTACCAGCGAGCCGTCTTCGCCCGGACCGAGACGTGGCTGGCGGGCCTCGACCCGGCCGATCTCGACCGCGTGCTCATCCCCCATCCCCTACCCCCGGTGGTGGCCAACACCTACAGCGCCCGGGTGGCTGGCGAGGTCGGGATCACCGTGCTCGACGCCATCGAGTGCTGGATCTACCAGCACGGCTTGCGCCACATGGGCGAGATCGAGCTGGCCCGCGGCCTCGTGGGCCTCGGGGGCATGACCAGCTGATCCGGGCTACTGCTCGTCCGTGGCCGGCTCGACCGTGAGAGCACGGTCGAGCTGGGTGATCTTCATCAGCTTCAGCACCCGATCCGGGACGCGGCGCAGCACGAGGCGGCTGCCGGCTGCGGTGGCCGCGGCGTCGGCTTGGATGAGGGCGCTGAGACCGGTGGAGTCGATGAACGTCACGTCGGCCAGATCGAAGGCGACCGTGGCCGGAGGCGGGTCGCCGAGATGCTCGAAGGGCTCGAGGAGCGACGCACAGCTGACCATGTCGATCTCACCTGCGAGCGTGACCACATGGGTTCCGCCCCGCTCGGGCTCTGTCCGTGCCGTGCGGATGATCGACATTCGCACTCCTGGGGAGGTCGTTCGGGGTGGTCAGCGGCTGACTTTCAGCCGCCGGGCCATCTTAGAGCCACCCGCGCTGGGGATGGGCTGGTCAGGCCCGCACCTGGAGGCGGAGAGCCTGGAGGTCGTCCAGCGGCTCCAGGGATGGCCTCGGACTGCCGGGTTCACTGGTTCAGTCGTGGGCCTGAGTGGGCTCGCCTGCATGGAGTCGGCCCGGGGTGGAGTAGCAGCAGGGAGGCGAGTCTCAGGGTGCGTCGACCGTCACTGCGCTGTCGTGCCGCGTCTACCGTCGGTCGAGGAGGATGCGCCGCACGGCAACCCCCGTCATGGGAGTGGATCCGCCTCCAGGTAGGGCGAGGTCTCGGGAACCCAGTCGACGACCGGCTCGGGCCCGGGCACCAGAACCGGAACTGCGATCGCCGTAGGCGCAAGCGGCACCGCAAGGATCACGTCAGGGACCTCCAGCGGTGCGACCGCCTCGGCAACGGTCGCCGGCGTGACGGTCTCCTCCACCCCGGTCTGATGCGGACGCGCGGCCGACGCGCTGGGCCCGCCGATCGGAGCAGCGGCCGGAGCCACCACCGCACTGACAGCCGTCGGTGGAGCCTGGACGGGTGCCGCTGATGGCCCTGACATCAGTGTCGCCAAGCCGGCCACGGCGGCCGACGCCGCCGCAACCATGCTGGCGGCGCCCGCTGCTTCGATTCCCGAGCTGACGTGCACGCTGACGTGGCGCAACCATGAGCGCGTCGCCGAAGCCCGCGTCCGCACGCGAGCCACGAGGCCGCCGGTCAGACCGGCCAGAGGCCACTGGCCGCTCGCCCGAGCCAGATCCTCCACATGGCTGCGAAGCAGCGCTCGGGCGCGGGCCACAGCCATCCGCACGGCACCCGGGCTGCGGGCCTGCCGGGCCGCGATCTCTGCGTAGCTCCGACTCTCGACGTCCCGGAGGACGAGCAGATCACGGTCTGCGGCCGGCAGCTCCCGCAGCGCTCGCCGCACCACTCGATGCCGATCGATGGCGCACACGAGATCTTCGGGGTCCCCGGCGGGCACGTCCTCGAGCGGGCCGCGGGTCGTGGCCAGCTTCTGGCGCCGCTGGATGTCCGTGCAGGTGTTGCGGGCGATCGTCGCCAGCCAGGGCCACATCGGTCGGTCGGGGTCGACGCGATCGAGCGCTGCCCAGGCCTTGAGGAGCGATTCGTGCGCCGCGTCCTCAGCGTCACCACCCGGCCCGAGTCGCTGCTGGCAAAGCCGCTCCAACCGGCACACATACTGCTCGTAGAGCGCGGCCAGACCGAGGGGCAAGCGCGGGTCGACCTGGACCGGTCCCTCGCGCAGCGCTTCGGCGCTCACAGCCATCGCCCCACTCCTCGCGTCACCTTCCACCCCGGGTTTTCGTCGCCGGCTGCACCGGTACCTGCCGCGCACCCCCGGCGGCGCCGGGCCCGACCCACTCGGCCGACTGGCCGGGCCCTCGAAGAGGCGGGCGGCCGGTTCGGGCTCGAGCAGCTGTGTGGTCTCTGAGCGACGCGCGGCTGCCAGCGGCCGGGCCTCCATCGAGCGCTGTGACGCGGGGGACAGCTCGGACGTATTGGGGGTATGGGAGTCCCGCTCGCCCCGACGCCTCCGCCGCCCACCTCCTTCGAGGAAGGCGGCGACGCGCTGGACCGCGGCGAGGCACCGGATCCCGGTGCTGTCATGGTTCGCGCCCAGACGCGGGCGGGCAAGGCGGCGCCGCGCGTGTCGGTGATCATCCCGGTGCGGGATCGGCGGGACCTGCTGGCCGAGTCGCTCGATGCGCTCGACGCCCAGGACTGCTGCAGCTTCGAGGTCATCGTCATCGACGACGGGTCCTCGGACGGCTCGGGCGAGCTGGCCGCCTCCCGGACCGTCCACGGCCGACCCGTGCGGGTGCTCGACGGCGGGGGCCGCGGCGCCGTCGAAGCCCGGAAGATCGGTGTGGAGGCGTCGACCGCCGAGGTGCTTGCCTTCACCGACAGCGACTGCGTGCCTGACGCGCGGTGGCTGTCGAGCGCCCTGGCCGCCATCGACGCCGGGGCGGACGCCGTCAACGGCCTCACCCAACCGGCCCGACCGATGCTGCCCCTCGAGCGGAGCATGGGATCGGGCACCGAAGGCCTGTACCCGACCTGCAACATGGTCTACCGGCGCGACGCCTACGAAGCAGCAGGCGGGTTCGATCGGTCCATCGCCGACCGCTGGGGGTGGCGCATCGATCGTCGATCGCGCGGAGACGGCTTCGGCGAGGACACGATGCTGGCCTGGCAGGTCATCCGCAACGGCGGGAAGATGACCTATTGCCCGGAGGCGCTGGTGCGCCACGCGGTGCTCCCGTTCGACCCGAGCGACTTCGTGAGCCGCACGCTCCGCGTCGGCGGGTTCCCGGCGATGGTGCGCGAGGCGCCCGAGCTGCGAACGACGCTCTTCCACCACCACTGGCAGCTCGGTGACCGCACGCGACTTCCCATGTACGCAGCGGCCGCCTCAGCCATCGCTCGGCGACCCCTCGTGTCGGCGGCCTGCACCGCCGGGTGGGCCGCCCTGCGGTGGCGGGAGCTCCGCCGCTACCCGATCTCACGGCAACGCCGCCTGGCCGCTCTGCCGGTCGAGCTCGCCGCTGACGTGCTCACCGGCGGTGCCCTCCTCGTCGGCAGCCTTCGAGCCCGGAGCATCGTCATCTGAGACGGTGCCAGCCCCTGCGCATACGTCGGAACCTGTGGCACCCCCAACGGGATTCGAACCCGTGCCGCCACCTTGAGAGGGTGGTGTCCTAGGCCACTAGACGATGGGGGCTAGGAGGGGCGATGTTATCGGCGGCAGTCCCCGCCGGCACAACCGAGTCCGACTGGGCGCTGCTCCGGACCCGAGCGCCTGGGACTCGTGAGCGATCTACGCTCCGGTCATGGCAGCCACCCTCGTGGGCACCGTCGCCTCCTCGCTCCCCGAGGACGACGACCACCCTTACCGCTCCGGCGCATGGCGCCCCAACCATCGGGAGTGGGACGCAGAGGATCTCGAGGTCGAGGGCGAGCTGCCCTCAGATCTGGCGGGCACGTATCTGCGCAACACGGAGAACCCGGTCCACCCCGCCATCGGGAAGTACCACCCCTTCGACGGTGACGGCATGGTGCACCAGATCACCTTCGCTGACGGGCGGGCCAGCTATCGCAACCGGTTCGTGCGCACCGACGGGTTCCTCGCCGAGCAAGAGGCGTCCGAACCGTTGTGGACCGGCATGCTCGGCCACCCCGACCAGTCCAAGCGCGAGGACGGGTGGGGGGCCCGGGGGCGGATGAAGGACGCGTCGAGCACTGACGTGGTCATGCACAACGGCAAGGCACTCACGAGCTTCTGGCAGTGCGGCGACCTCTACGAGCTCGACCCGCACACGCTGGAGACCACCGGCAAGGCGGCGTGGGCGGCCGGCTTCCCGAGCCCCACCGGCGTGTCGGCCCACACCAAGCTCGACGAGCGCACAGGAGAGCTCCTCGTGTTCGGCTACGGCAAGGATGCGCCCTACATGCACTACGGGGTGGTGAGCGCCGATGGTCGGCTCGAGCACTCGATCGACATCCCCCTGCCTGGGCCCCGCCTCCCGCATGACATGGCGTTCACCGAGAGCTACGCCATCCTCAACGACCTGCCCTTGTTCTGGGACCCGGACCTCCTTGGCCAGGGCATCCACCTCCCCCGCTACTACCCCGACGTGCCCAGCCGGTTCGCCGTCGTCCCGCGGCGTGGCAGCACCGAGGACATCCGCTGGTTCGAGGCCGACCCCACCTACGTCCTCCACTGGATCAACGCCTTCGAGGACGGCGACGAGATCGTGCTCGACGGGTTCTTCCAGCACGACCCTTCGCCGCCCAAGCGCGACACCAGCGCCTCACACCTGGCCAGCGTCTACCGCTACCTCGATCTCGAGCAGATGCAGACGCGACCGCACCGGTGGCGCTTCAACCTCGTCACCGGAGAGACCCGCGAGGAGTCGCTGTCGGACCGCTTCATGGAGTTCGGGATGGTGAACGGCCAGTTCGCAGGCCGGCCCTACCGATACTCGTACAACGTCACCGGCGCGCCGGGATGGTTCCTCTTCGACGGACTGGTCAAGCACGACCTCCACACCGGCGCCGAGCAGCGCTACGCCTTCGGCGAGGGCGTGTTCGGCAGCGAGACGCCGTTCGCCCCCCGCGTGGGGAGCCAGGCGGAGGACGACGGCTACCTGGTCACCTTCACGACCGACATGGCGCGCGACTGCAGCGAGTGCCTCATCTTCGACGCCACCGACATCACAGCCGGCCCGATCGCCCGAGCTCGCCTGCCCGAGCGCATCAGCAGCGGCACCCACTCCTGCTGGAGCCCCGCCGCTGCTCTCGCATCGAGCTGATCAGCGGCGGGCGGAGGCTGGCGCCAGCTCACATCTCGTGGGCTTTCACGCAAGACCTTGGCTCGGGGGGGAGGACTCGAACCCCCAACGACTGGACCAGAACCAGCTGTGTTACCGATTACACCACCCCCGAATGGGCGGATCGCAACCATACCGAACGGCCTGGCTCGATCGCACACCCGGGTCAGTCGTTCACGGCGGCGTCGATCCGGAACAGGCGGTTCCACCCGATGATGCGGCCCACCGAGACGGCGGCCGTCTCTCGGAGCAGCTGGCGGAGCTCGCTGCTGCGGCTCAGGCGGCTCCGCGAGGGTGACACCGATGCCTCCAGCCCCAGGTCCTCGGCGATGGCTTCGACGCGCAGCGCGTGGTACCCGTCGGTGACGAGCACCACGCTGGTGAGGTCCCGCTCCCTGAGGAAGCGGGCCGAGGCGGCCAGCGACTCGTAGGTGTTGTGCCCGTGGACCTCCCGGAGGAGCGCCTCGTCCGGCACGCCGATGGCGCGGAGGTAGTTGTACCCGCTGGTGGCCTCGGTGAAGCGGTCGCCCTCCCGGCGCCCGCCCGTGAGGACGATGTGGTCGGCCACGCCCGCCTCGTAGAGGGCGAGGGCGTGGTCGAGCCGGTCGCGCAGCACCAGGGAGGGCCGACCGTCGTACTGGGCTGCCCCGAGTACGACGACCGCATCGGCTGGTCGGGCCCCGTCGTTCCGGCTGGCCCGGTACACCGACACGAAGGTCACAGCGACGTATGCCAAGCAGAGCAGGAGCACGCCGGCCACGACCCGTAGCACCAAGCCGCGGCGGCTCCGGCGACGGGCGCGGCGGCGCGGCGGGAGGGCGGGGTCGCCGCGGTCCTCCGGCACGTCAGAGGCGAGCGGCGGCCGCGCGCAGGCGCTCGAGCGTGCGGTCCCGCCCGAGGGCTTCGAGGGACTCGAACAGGGGCGGGCCGACCGAGCGACCGGTGGCGGCGACGCGCACTGGACCTTGGGCCTTCGAGAGCTGCGCTTGCCCCTCGGCGTTGACGAGGCCAGCGTCCACGGCTGCGGCCTCGATGGCGCCACGGATGGCCTCCGCGGTCCAGTCCTGGAGCGCTTCGAGGCCTGCGGTGGCCCCGGCGAGCATCTCCGGAGCGGCCTTGCCCTTCACCATGGCCTTCGTCCACGAGTCCTCGTCGATCTCGAGGGGCTCGTCGAGCAGGAACGCCACCATCGGCTCGACCTCGGTGAGCAGTCGCACCCGCTCTTGCACCAGCTCGGCGATGGGGGCCAGCGCGGCCTCGGCCGACGCGCCCCGGGTCAGGAAGGGGCGAACCCGGTCCACGAAATCGTCCCGGCTCAGGGCCCGCAGGTGATCGGCGTTGAACGCCTGCAGCTTCTTGGTGTCGAAGAAGGCCGGAGACGACGTGACGTCCTCCAACCGGAAGAGGTCGACGATCTCGCTCAGCGGTCGCACCTCGACACCGTCCTTGGGCCCCCAGCCCAAGAGGGCCAGGTAGTTCACCATGGCCTCGGGCAGGTAGCCCTCGAGGGCGAAGTCGGCCACCGAGACGGCGTCCTTCCGCTTCGAGAGCTTCTTGCGGCCCTCGTTGACGAGCATCGGGAGGTGGGCGAACACGTCGGGTCGGCCCAGCTCGAGGGCGTCGCGCAGCAGGAGGTACTTGGGGGTGCCCGGCACGTGGTCCTCGCCCCGGACCACGTGGGTGATCCCCATGGCGGCGTCGTCCCATGCGTTCGACAGCAGGAACATCGGCATGCCCGTGGACCGCAGCAGCACGAAGTCCTCGATCGTCTTGTTCTCGAAGCTCACCTCGCCGCGGATCACGTCGGTGAAGCTCGTGGTGCCCTCGTCGGGCACGTGGAACCGCAGGGCGGTGGACTCGCCCTGCGCCAGGTCTCGCTCGCGGCAGAAGCCGTCGTACCCCGGCGGTCCGCCCCGCTCCGCGGCCCGAGCCTGGACCTGCTCAGCGGCGCAGTCGCACCAGTAGGCCCGGCCGCCCGAGAGCAGGCTGAGGGCGGCCTCGCGGTGCTCCGCGAGGTTGTCGGCCTGGAAGACGATCTCGCCGTCCCAGTCGAGGCCCAACCACCGCAGGGAGGCGAGGATGTTCTCGACCAGCTCGGAGCTGGAGCGCTCCCGGTCGGTGTCCTCCACCCGCAGCAGCATCTCCCCGCCGGTGCGTCGCGCCTCGAGCCAGTTGAACAGCGCAGCGCGTGCGTTCCCGACGTGGAGAAAGCCGGTGGGCGACGGCGCGAAGCGGAAGCGGGGGGCGCTGGGTGTCACCGCCTGAGGGTACCGGCCGTGTGCTCAGGCCCGAGAACGGGAAGACGCGGCTTCAGCGCCAACCCCGGAGGACCGATGCCGCTTCTCATCACCGACGTCCCAGAAAGCTCGATGCCGGACCCGTTCCCGCCTCAGCCGCCGGTTCCGGATCCCATGCCCGAGCCCGGACCGGATCCGATGCCCGAGCCCCAGCCCACCCGGCCGAGAGGCATCGCCGACAACGGAGACGACGACACCCAAGACGACGGCGAGGGCGAGCAGTCCGATCCGGGCGGTGACAGCGACCCCCACCCGCCCCTCGAGCAGCCCTCGCAGGCAACCTCAATGGCCCATCACCTCGCCATCAGCTGATCCCGCTCCATCGGGGTCTCGCGTGGTCAACATCGCACCCCGGCTTCGTACTCTCCGCAGGCAAAGACCGAGGGGTGCGACCGTTCGGTTGGTCCTCGCCAGCATCGATCGGATGGCGGTGGCCGTCGCCACGTGGCCGGCGTCGGCGTACGCGCTGGTCACGACGTCGGTGGGGACGACGCAGCCGAAGCGAGCGACCAGAAGTGCGACCACAGGGAGCTGGGCGTCGGGGACGGCGACCCAACGACCGCCCCGACGGAGGAGGCCATCGTCGTCGAGCTCGAGCCCGAGACGATGGTCGTGCACGGCGGCACCCTCCTCCGTCGATCCGTCGGCTCAGATGGCCTCGACGCCCATCTCGCCGGTGCGTATGCGGATGACGCGATCGACCGAGGTGATCCAGATCTTGCCGTCGCCGATCTTGCCGCTGTTGGCGGCCGAGGCGATCACCTGGGCAACCTGCTCCGCGTCCTCGAGCGGGACCAGCACCTCGAGCTTCACCTTCGGCACGAAGTCGACGGAGTACTCCGCACCCCGATACGTCTCGGTGTGCCCGGCCTGGCGACCGAACCCCTTCACCTCCGTGACCGTCAACCCGGCGACACCGGCCCCCTTCAGGGCCTCCTTCACCGCGTCCAGCACGAAGGGCTTCACGACAGCCGTGATGAGACTGACCATGGTTCGATCTCCTCTCAGACCGTCAGCGACGGGGTCGGGGCGTGGGTGGTGACGGGCTTGGTGCCTGCTGTCGCGGCGGTGACCGTGTCCAGGCCGTAGCCGGCGGAGCCGTGCTCCTCGATGTCGAGGCCAGCCATCTCCTCCTCGGCGGTCACCCGGAGGCCGATCGTCTTCTTGATCAGGAAGAACATCAGGGCCGCAGCGCTGATGACGAAGGCGGCATGGGCGACGATGAAGGTGACCTGGGTGACCATCTGGTCGAGTCCGCCGCCATAGAGGAGGCCGGCGTCCTCGCGGCCGAGGAAGGCGTCGTCGTACTGGGCGAACAGGGCGATGGAGAACGTGCCCCACGTGCCGCAGACGCCGTGCACGGCGATGGCCCCCACCGGGTCGTCGATGCGCATCCGGTCGAACGCCTTGACAGCCAGGACGACGATGACGCCGCCGACGGCGCCGATCAGGAACGAGTCCCTGGTGCTGACGGCACCAACCGGGGCCGTCACCGACACAAGACCGGCGAGCAGGCCGTTGCAGGCCATCGAGACGTCGGGCTTCTTGTCGAGCGTCCAGTTCACGATCATGGCCACGATCGCACCTGCGCTACCGGCGAAGAGGGTCTTGACCGCCAGCTGGGTGACGAACGCGTCCGCGGCCAGCTCAGACCCTGGGTTGAACCCGAACCAGCCGATGAAGAGGATCATGGCGCCGAGCACCACGAAGGCGATGTTGTGACCGGGGATCGCCCGAGGCTTGCCGTCGGCGCCGTACTTCCCGATCCGAGGGCCGAGGAAGATGGCGCCCATCAGCGCGACCCACCCACCCGTGGCGTGCACGATGGTGGAGCCGGCGAAGTCGGAGAAGGGGAACTCGCGCTGGGCCAACCAGCCCCCGCCCCACGTCCAGCTCAAGATCACCGGATAGATCACTGCCGTGATGAGGAGGGAGTACACGAAGTAGGACTTGAACTTCGTCCGCTCCGCCATCGCTCCGGACACGATCGTGGCCGCCGTCGCCGCGAAGGCCGCTTGGAAGAAGAAGAACGTGGCGGGCGACAGGTTGAGGGCGGCCAGCGCGCTGGCATCCTCGATGTCGGGGACGCCGAAGCCGCCCCAGCTGAACCACCCGCCCAGCGCCTCGTCGCCGAACCCGATGCCGTAGCCGACGAGCCCGAACGCCATCACGCCGGCCATGCAGTCCATGAGGTTCTTCATCATGATGTTGCCGACGTTCTTGGCCCTGGTGAGGCCCGCCTCCACCAGGGCGAAGCCCGCCTGCATGAAGAACACGAGGATCCCGGCGATCAGGATCCAGATGTTGTCGAGGATGACCTGGCTGGCCACCCCCTCAGGGATGTCTTGCGCGTACGCCGGTGCGGCCATGGCCAGCACTGCAGCGCCGCTGATCGCCGGTATGGCGAGCAGCTTTCGTCTCACGGAGCCCTCCTGGGGTGCGAGTGGGTACGGCCCGACGTCTCGTGTCTGACCTGTCGGTGACCCTAAGGAGAGAGCGTTTCGCCTCTGTGCGCCGTGCGTTACGGCACGTGGCCAAGAACCTGACGCGTTCCTGACGTGCGGCGACCGAAGTCGCAGGACCATCCGCCTAGGCGGCGGAGACGTCCTGGATGAGGCTGCGCCAATCGGCGCGATGGGCGTCGGCGACCTGAGCGGGAGTCATGCGAAGGGTCGACTCGGGGACGAGATCGGCCACCTCCCGCTGGTCGCGGTACCTGTGGGGGTGCGAGATCTCCTCGAACAGCGGCTTGCGCAGCGCCACGAGCTCGGGCGACGCGTCGCCGAGGAACCCCCAGACGGTGAGGGCGACGGTGAGGTCGTGGATCACAGGTGCCCGACCGAAGATGGACGCCCGCTTCAGGGCCACCCCGACACCACCAGCCAGCGCGTCACGCTCGTGCTCGCCGGGCGTCAGCGTGAGCTTGCCTTCGAATCGGCGGGCGAGCAGCAGCATGTAGCCCTGGTCGGGCCCCTGGTTGCCGAGCTGATCGCCTCGGGGCTGGCCGAAGACGATGTCGCCCGGGCGGTCGGGTCGCCACGATCCTTCACGGCGGGGCGGCGAGGAGTAGGCGCGGATGGGACGGGTGCGGTCGACGGGGACGTACTCAGGCGCAGCCACGCCTCGAACCTAATCCTCACGGACGAGCCGAAGGCGAGTCCAGGATGCTCAGCGGAGCTTGGTGACCAGAACGGAGGCCGAAGTCGCCGGCTGATTCAACGATGGACGAGGCCCCACACGAGGCCGTCCACGAGGGCCTGCCACGAGGCCTCGATGATGTTCGTGGACACACCGATCGTCGTCCACGTGAGCTCACCGTCGGTGAAGTCGATGAGCACGCGGACCACGGCGTCGGTGTCAGCCACGCCGTCGAGGATGCGGACCCGGTAGTCGGTGAGGTGGATGGCGGCCAGGTGCGGGAAGGCGCCCACGAGGACGCGCCGCAGGGCCTGGTCGAGCGCGTTGACCGGACCGTTGCCCTCGCCTACCGCGATGTGGCGCTCGTCGCCCACCCACAGCTTGACCGTGGCCTCGGTGTCGATCGTCGGGCCGTCGGCATCGGGCAGCGGAGCGCGGTGGTACGTCGTGGCGCGGTAGCCCTCGACCCGGAAGAAGTCGTGCTCCCAGCCCGCCGCCCTGCGCATGAGCAGCTCGAGGCTGGCGTCGGCCGCTTCGAACACGTAGCCCTGCGACTCGAGCACCTTGAGGTCGTCGGAGAGCCGGCCCGCGGCCCGGTCGTCGAGGTCGACGCCGAGCTCCTTGGCCTTCATGACCATCCCGGCCCGTCCCCCGAGGTCGGACACGAGCACGCGGGTGCCGTTGCCGACGAGCTCAGGCTCGATGTGCTCGTAGGTCGCCCCGCCCGCCTTGCCCAGGGCCGAGGTGTGCAGCCCGCCCTTGTGGGCGAAGGCCGACTGGCCGACGTAGGGGTCGGCCGAGTGCGGCGGGAGGTTGACCAGCTCGGCCACGTGCCGGCTCACCGCCGTGAGGCGCTCGACGCGCCCGTGGGGCAGGCAGCGCACACCGAGCTTCAGCTCGAGGTTGGGGATGCAGGTCATCAGGTTGGCGTTGCCGGTGCGCTCGCCGTACCCGTTGACGGTGCCCTGCAGGTGGGTGGCCCCACCGAGCACGGCAGCCACCGCGTTGGCCACCGCGCAGCCGGTGTCGTTCTGGGTGTGGATCCCGAGCTGCTGGTCGGCGCCCAGGTAGGCCGCCACCTCGCTCGTGATGCGCTGCACCTCATGGGGCAGCGACCCCCCGTTCGTGTCACAGAGCACCACGCAGTCCGCCCCGTTCACGGCGGCCGCCTCGAGGACGCGGAGCGTGAACTCCGGGTCGGCCTTGTAGCCGTCGAAGCAGTGCTCAGCGTCGAAGAAGACCCGCAGCCCGGCCTCCTTCAGGAAGCGCACGCTCTCCCCCACCATGGCCACGCCTTCGTCGAGGGTCGTCTGCAGGGCCTCGGTCACGTGGAAGGCCGAGCTCTTGCCGACGATGCACACGGTGGAGGTGCCGGCGGCGACCAAGGCGCGCAGCGTGGGGTCGACGTCGACCTTCCCGGCTGGCCGCCGGGTGGAGCCGAACGCCACGAGCGTGGCCGTCTCGAGGTGAAGCTCGGTGACGGCGCGCTTGAAGAACTCCTCGTCCTTGGGGTTGGCCTGCGGGTA
Source organism: uncultured Microthrixaceae bacterium (assembly GCA_963846555.1). Lineage (GTDB taxonomy): Bacteria > Actinomycetota > Acidimicrobiia > Acidimicrobiales > VFJN01 > VFJN01. The sequence continues at coordinate 970,445 of CAWJWI010000004.1, read as the reverse complement.
GCCGCCCTCGATCCAGGCCACGCCGAGCCAATCGAGCTGCTCGGCCACCTTCAGCTTGTCCTCGACCGTCAGGGAGATGCCCTCGAACTGGGTGCCGTCGCGCAGCGTCGTGTCGAAGATCTCGATCGAGGACGGCAGCCCTACTTCGCCGCCTACCGACACAGCTCGACCCAGTCCTTGAACCGGTCGACCTGACCTCGGACGATCTTGGCGTACTCCTCGCCGATGGCGGTGGTGATCGGACCGGGGCACGGGATCTCGCGGTCGTCGACTGAGCTGACGGCGGACACCTCTGCTGCGGTGCCGACGACGAACATCTCGTCGGCGACGTAGAGGTCACTGCGGGTCAGGTCGCCGAAGACGATGTCCAGATCCATGTCCTTGCCCATCTGGATGACGGTGTCCTGGGTGATGCCCTCGAGGGCGCCGGCCGACAGCGGCGGGGTGATGAGGCGGCCGCCGCGCGACACGAAGATGTTCTCGCCCGTGCACTCCGACACGAGGCCCTGTGCGTTGAGCATGAGCGCCTCGTCGTATCCGGCCTTGAGCGCCTCGACCTTGGCCAGCGACGAGTTGACGTAGTTGCCCGTCGTCTTGGCGGCTGGCGGCATCGTGTTGTGGTCGTGGCGGGTCCAGCTGCTGATCTTCATGCGCACGCCCTTGGTGAGCGCGTCGTCACCGAGGTAGGCGCCCCACGGCCAGCAGGCGATCGACACGTCGACCGAGCAGGGCAGGGTGTTGAGCCCCATCTCGCCGTAGCCGTAGTAGGCGATGGGCCGGATGTAGCAGCCGGGGAGCCCCGATGCCGAGACGGTGTCCTTCGTGGCCTGCACGATCTCCTCGACCGTGTACGGGATCTCCATGCCCAGGATCTGGGCCGAGCGGAACAGCCGCTCGATGTGGTCGGTGAGCCGGAAGATGCCAGGCCCCTGGTCGGTCTCGTAGGCGCGGATCCCCTCGAACACGCCCATGCCGTAGTGGAGGGTGTGGGTGAGCACGTGGATGCGGGCGTCGTCCCAGGCGACGAGCTCGCCGTTCATCCAGATCTTCTCGGTGGGGGTGATGGGCATCGTGTCTGTCCTTCTAGAGGCGGGCGGCGACGATGTCGCCGATCTCGGTGGTGGAACCCGTGAGGCTGGTGGTGTCGGCGCAGGCCTTGCGGACGCGGTTCGCTGCGTCGCCCTCGCCGAGGTGGTCGAGCATGAGGGCCGCCGACAGGATGGCGGCGACCGGGTTGGCCTTCCCCTGCCCCGCGATGTCGGGGGCGGAGCCGTGGACGGGCTCGAACATGGAGGGGCCGGTGCGGGCGGGGTTCAGGTTGCCGGAGCTGGCGAACCCGATCCCGCCGGATACCGCGCCGCCGAGGTCGGTGAGGATGTCGCCGAAGAGGTTGTCGGTGACGACGACGTCGTACTGCTCGGGCGACTGCACGAAGTAGATGCACGCCGCGTCGACGTGGTTGTAGGCGGTGGTGACGTCGGGGTGCTCGGTCGCCACCTCGTTGAAGGTGCGCTCCCAGAGGTCGCCCGCGAACGTCAGGACGTTCGTCTTGTGCACCAGCGTGAGGTGCTTGCGGTCGCGGGTCTCGGCCAGCTCGAAGGCGAAGCGCACGCAGCGCTCGACACCTCTGCGCGTGTTGACCGAACCCTGGGTGGCGACCTCGTGGGGCGTGCCCTTGCGCAGGGCGCCGCCCTCGCCGGCATAGGAGCCCTCGGTGTTCTCGCGGACGACGACCATGTCGATGCCGCGCTCGGGGAAGCGGAACGGGCGCAGGTTGATGTACTGGTCCAGCTCGAAGCGCATCTTGAGGAGCAGACCCCGCTCGATCAGGCCAGGCGGCACGCCAGGGGTGCCGACGGCACCGAGCAGCAGGGCGTCGAGACCCCGCCACTCCTCGAGGATCTCGTCGGGAAGGACCGTGCCGTCGCGCAGGTAGCGCGCTCCGCCGAGGTCGTAGTCGACCGCGTCGAGCTCCACTCCAACGGCCCGGACGACCTTGAGCGCCTCGGCGATCACCTCGGGACCGATCCCGTCGCCTCCGATGACACCGACCTTGTGACCCACGTCGACTCCTGTCTCTAGAACGGAAAAACCGTCCACCGAGGTGGACGGTCGAGGGCAGCGCACGCCGGCGGGCGTGCGCTACACGATGATGACTACGGCCTGGGCGGTGATCGACATCCCGGGAATTGTCCCCCTCCCACCCGAGGCGAGTCAAGCAGGTACGGTCGGCCGACAACGTCCTGACCAGGGAGAAGCCATGCGCACTCCGCTCACCATCGGCGGGCACCTCGACCGGGCCGCACTCGTATACGGGGACCGCGTCGGCATCGTCGACGAGCCCGAGGCGCCCGGGGGCGGGCTGGGCTCGGTCACCTACGGCCGGATGCGGGAGCTGGCCAGAGGCCAGGCCGCGGCCCTCGACCACCTCGGAGTGGGGCGAGGCGAGCGGGTGGCCGTGCTCTCGCAGAACTCGGGTCGACTCCTGACCTCCTTCTTCGGGGTGAGCGGGTTCGGGCGGGTGCTCGTGCCCATCAACTTCCGACTGTCGCCCGCAGAGGTGGAGTACATCCTCGAGCACTCAGGCGCATCGATGCTGCTCGTCGACCCCGAGCTGGCCGACGCCGTGGCCCACCTGCCGGTGAAGCACCGCGTGGTGCTCGGCACAGCCACCGACGCCGAGGTGTTCGGAGACGGCTCGGCCGAACCCGAGCCTTGGGACGATCAGGACGAGGAAGCCACCGCCACCATCAACTACACGAGCGGCACCACGGCCCGCCCCAAGGGCGTGGAGCTCACGCACCGCAACCTGTGGACCAACTCGTCGATCTTCGGCTGGCACACAGGGGTGAACGACCGGGACGTCTACCTGCACACGCTCCCCATGTTCCACTGCAACGGTTGGGGCATGCCGTACGCCCTGACCGCCATGGGCGTGCCCCAGGTCGTGCTGCGCAAGGTCGACGGCGCCGACATCCTGCGCCGCATCGACGAGCAAGGGGTCACGCTGCTCTGCGGTGCCCCTGCGGTCGTGGCCATGGTGCTGGAGGCCGCGGCGACCTGGGATGGACCCATCCCCGGCCACGGCCGGACTCGGATCGTCGTGGCCGGAGCCCCGCCACCCACCCGCACGATCGAGCGCATCGAGACGGAGCTGGGCTGGGAGATGATCCAGATCTACGGCCTCACCGAGACGGCTCCGCTCCTCACGATCAACCGCACCCGAGCGGAGTGGGACGACCTGTCCCCCGCCGAACGGGCCGCCAAGCTGTCCCGTGCCGGTGTGCCCGCGGTCGGGATCGACGTCTCCATCAGCGCCGAGGGCGAGGTGCTGTCGCGGGGGAACCACATGCTGAAGAGCTACTGGGAGCAGCCCGACGCCACAGCTGACGCGCTCGAGGGCGGGTGGTTCCACACGGGCGACGGCGGCGACATCGACGACGGCGGCTACCTCACGATCATCGACCGACGGAAGGACGTCATCATCTCCGGCGGAGAGAACGTCAGCTCCATCGAGGTGGAGGACGCCCTCTTCTCGCACCCTGCCGTCGCCGAGGTGGCTGTCATCGGCGTGCCCGACGAGCGGTGGGGAGAGACGGTGAAGGCCCTCGTCGTGCTGGCGGAGGGGGCGACAGCCACCGAGGACGAGCTGAGGGCCTGGTGCAAGGAGCGCCTGGCTGGATACAAGTGCCCCACCTCGGTCGACTTCCGCGACGAGCTGGCCCGCACCGCAACGGGCAAGCTGCAGAAGTTCAAGCTGCGGGAGCCGTTCTGGGAGGGCCGCGAGCGAAAGGTGAACTGAACCAGCGCGGTTCCGGCAACGGCACCACTAGCCTTGATCGGCTATGGCCCGGACCCACCACCTCTCGCAGAAGGCGTTCGACCGTCTCAAGGCCGAGCACGACGAGCTGACCACGGTCGGGCGCGTCGACATCGCCCGCAAGATCGAAGCGGCCCGGGAGCTCGGGGATCTCAAGGAGAACGGCGACTACCACGCGGCCAAGGACCACCAGGGCCAGATGGAGGCCCGCATCCGGCAGCTGGCCTCGATGATCGAGAACTGCGAGATCGTCGAAGGCACCGACGGCGACGTCGTCGAGCCCGGGTCGGTGGTCCAGCTGCGCTACGAGGGCGACGACGAGCCCGAGACCTACTTCTACGGCTCGGTCGAGGAGCGGGGCATCGAGCACGACATCATCTCCCCAGGGTCCCCCCTCGGGGAGTCGCTCGTGGGCAAGAAGGTGGGCGAGACGGCTTCGTTCGAGTCGCCCACCGGGGCCCAGCTCACCGTCGAGGTGGTCAGCATCTCCTAGCGTCGGCGCGTGACCCGTGCCGGCAGCTTCGACCACGTCCTCGCCCCCGGCCGGATCGGACCGCTGCACCTGTCCAACCGGGTGGTCATGCCCGCGATGGACATGAACCTGTGCGACGACGGTGCCATCACGAACGACGAGATCGCGCACTACGCCCTCCGCTCGGCGGGGGGCACGGCGATGGTCATCACGGGCTCGGGCGCGGTCGCCTACCCGGTGGGCGCGGCCTCGCACGCCCAGCCCGGACTCTCCGAGGACCGCTTCGTGCCCGGCCTCACCCGCTTGGCCACGGCCGTGCACGACGCCGGGGGCCTCCTCTGCGTGCAGCTCACCCACCACGGCAAGACGGCGCGGGTCGACATGGCCGAGGAGCGCCCCTTGCTCGTGCCATCGGTGCCCGAGCAGCCGCTCGACATGTCGTCGCTGCGCGACAGCACCCGTGCGGAGATCGGCCGCCTGGCCGCAGCCTCAGGCAACAAGCTGCCGACGTACCACGAGGCGGAGGAGGACGACCTCCTCTGGCTGATCGACCAGTTCGCCTCGGCCGCCCGCCGGGTCCGGGAGGCGGGCGGCGACGCTGTCGAGGTGCACGCAGCCCACGGCTACGTGCTGTCCACCTTCCTCGCCCGGGCGGACAACCGGCGCACCGACCGCTGGGGCGGCTCGCTCGAGAACCGGGCCCGGCTCACCGTCGAGGTGCTCCGGGCCGTGCGGGCCGCGGTCGGTCCCGACCTCGCCGTCCTCGTGCGGGTGGCAGGCCGGGAGTTCGGCGGACCGGGCGCGCTGAGCACCGAGGAGGCCGCCGCTGCGGCCCGGCTCTTCGAGGCGGCCGGGGCCGACGCCATCCACGTGACGGGGTGGGGCCGCAACTCCTTCGCCAACTTCACCGACGGCCCGCTGCCCGACACCGTCGGCGCCTACCGCGCCTTCGCCCGGGTCGTGAAGGCCGCGGTCACCGTGCCCGTCATCGCCGTGGGCCGGGTGCTGCCGGAGACGGCCGAGGAGATGCTGGCCGCTGGGGACTGCGACTTCGTCGCCATGGGCCGGCAGCTGCTCACCGATCCCGAGCTCGTGGGGAAGCTGCGTGCCGGTCGCCGGGAGACCGTCCGGCCGTGCATCAACTGCTACGTCTGCGTGGAGCAGAACTTCTTCGATGCCAGCCCGAGGTGCGCGGTGAACCCGGCCCTCGGCGACGAGGGGCGGGCGGAGCGGGCGCCGGCCGCGGCCCCCCGCCTGGTCGTGGTGGTGGGCGGCGGCCCGGCCGGCATGGAGACGGCCATCGAGGCCCGCCGACGGGGCCACCGGGTCACGCTGCTCGAGGCGAGCGACCGCCTGGGTGGCACGGCCTGGTTCTCGCAGGTGACGACCCCGGCGAACGGGCCGTTCATCGAGTGGCAGGCGGGCGAGCTGGCCCGCCTCGGCGTGGAGGTGCGGCTGGGCGAACGGGCCGGCGCCACGTCGGTGGCAGCCCTGCGGCCCGACACCGTCGTCGTCGCCACGGGCGCGGCGCGGGGCCGGCCCGCGGTCCCGGGGGCCGACCTGCCCCACGTCCAGACGGGCGACGGGCTGCGGGCCCTCATCACGGGCGAGCCCCACCCGGACCAGACCCGGGCCCTGCGCGCCCTGCTGCGAGCCGGGCGCCTGCTCCGGCTGACCACGGACGCGGGCCGCGTGCGAGCCCTGTCGAAGCGGTGGATGCCCGTCGGCCAGCACGTAGCCGTACTCGGCGGCGGCCTCGTCGGGCTGGAGCTGGCTGAGTTCCTCGCCGAGCGGGGGCGCACCGTCACCGTGCTCGAGGCCGGGTCCGCCATGGGCCTGCCGATGGCGTCGCCCCGCCGGTGGACCGCCGTGCGGCGAGCCGAGGAGCATGGCGTGACCCTCGTCCGCTCGGCCGAGGTCACCCGGATCACCGACACCGGTGTGCAGTACCGGATCGGTGACGAGCGGGCCGCCGTGCGCGCCGACACCGTCATCGTGGCCAGCGAGGTCACCCCCGGTGGTGCGCTCGTCGACGAGCTGGCCCGCCTCGGCGTCGAGGTGCACGTGGTGGGCGACGCGGCGGCCGTGGGCTACATCGAGGGCGCCGTCCACTCGGCCTGGGCCATCGCCCGCGCCCTCTGATCGTTCTCGGGCCATCTACACCGGCACGGGCGCGGTAGATCGCCCGAGAACGATCTGCGGTGGCGAGTGACGCCCGTCGGGTATAGGGGGGCATGACCAAGCGCCTCGTCCTCGTCACCGGAGCAACGGGGTACATCGGCGGCCGCCTGGTGCCCGAGCTGCTCGCCGCCGGTCATCGGGTGCGGGTCCTGGTGCGCACGCCGGCCAAGCTCGCAGGCGAGCCGTGGCTGGGTGACGTCGAGGTGGCCGCAGGCGACGTGGGTGACGCCGACGCCGTGCGCGCCGCCATGAAGGGCTCAGCAGCCGCCTACTACCTCGTGCACTCGATGGGCGGCGCGGTGGACTTCGCGGCCCGCGACCGCGACGCGGCGGCCACGTTCCGCGACGCCGCCGACGCCACCCCCGGCCTCGAGCAGATCGTGTACCTGGGCGGCCTCGGCGACGAGCACGACGCCGAGCTGTCACCACACCTGGCCAGCCGCCACGAGGTCGGCCGGGTCCTGGCCGCCGGCCGGGTGGCGGTCACCGAGCTGCGCGCCGCGGTCATCATCGGCTCGGGGAGCGCCAGCTTCGAGATGCTGCGCAACCTGACTGACGTCCTGCCCGTGATGATCACTCCCCGCTGGGTGCTGACCCGCAGCCAGCCAGTGGCGATCCGCGACATCCTCCACTGGCTGGTCCGGGCCATCTCCACCCCCGAGGCCCGGGACCGGGTGCTGGAGGTCGGCGGCCCCGAGGTGGTCACCTACGAGGACATGATGCGGGCCTACGCCGACGTGGCCGGGCTCCGCAAGCGCCTCGTGGTGCGGGTGCCGTTCCTCACCCCGAAGCTCTCCTCCCACTGGGTGGGCCTGGTCACCCCGCTGCCCCTCGGGCTGGCCCGCCCCCTCATCGAGAGCCTCGTGAACGAGGTGGTCGTGCTCGACCGCTCGGTGCAGGACGTGATGCCGCACCCGGCGCTCCCTCTGCGGACCGCCCTCGAGCTGGCCGTCCGCCGGGTCGACGACCTCGAGGTTCCGTCTCGGTGGTCCGATGCCACCCTCCCCGGCCGGACGCCCGCCGACCCGATGCCAACCGACCCTGACTGGGCCGGCGGCACGCTGCTCTCGGACGCTCAGAGCGCCCGGTCCTCGGCCACTCCGGCCCAGCTCTTCGCCACCGTCACCGGGATCGGCGGCGCCCGGGGCTGGTACGTCGCCGAACGCCTGTGGTCGATCCGCGGGTCGATCGACGTGCTGCTCGGAGGGGTCGGCATGCGTCGGGGCCGCCGTCATCCCGACGACCTGCAGGTGGGCGAAGCGCTCGACTTCTGGCGGGTGGAGGCGGTCGACGAGCCCACCCTCGTTCGGCTGCGGGCCGAGATGCTGACTCCTGGCGACGCCTGGCTCGAGTGGCGCATCGAGCCTGGGGAGCGCGGCACCATCCTCCACCAGACCGCGCTGTTCCACCCGCGGGGCCTGTGGGGGCGGCTCTACTGGTACAGCCTGATCCCCTTCCACGCGCTGATCTTCAAGCGCCTCTGCTCCCGTCTCGCCCGGGCGGCCGAGACCGCGCCGGCCGCCAACCTGTAGGGCCCGGCGCGAGACTGCCGGGATGGCGAGCAAGCGGGACCACGATCGGGCCCTGGCCCAGGTGCGGAAGGTCTGCCTGGCCTTCCCGGAGGTGAGCGAGCGGCTGTCCCACGGCTCGCCGGCCTGGTTCGTGCGAGAGAAGAAGACGATCGCCATGTTCGTGGACGATCACCACGGCGACGGCATCCTCGGGATCTGGTGCCCGGCCCTGCCGGGCGTGCAGGAGGAGATGGTGTCCCTCGAGCCGGACCGCTTCTTCCGCCCGCCCTACGTCGGCCCGTCAGGCTGGCTCGGTGTGCGCCTCGACCGTGAGGTCGACTGGGACGAGGTGGCCGGCATCCTGGAGGACAGCTACCGCAAGGTGGCCCCCAAGACGCTCGTGAAGCAGCTCGACGCCTGACGCTTGGTGCCCGCCGGGGTGCCTCTGGGAAGATGGGGCATGGCGAAGACGCTCTCCGAGAAGGTCTGGGACCGGCACGTGGTGCGCAGCGCGCCCGGCGAGCCCGACCTGCTCTACATCGATCTCCACCTCGTCCACGAGGTCACCAGCCCGCAGGCCTTCGACGGGATCCGCTTGGCCGGCCGCCAGGTGCGCCGTCCTGACCTCACTGTCGCGACGGCCGACCACAACGTGCCCACGGAGGACATCGACCAGCCGGTGGCCGATCCCATCTCGGCCAAGCAGCTCGAGGTGCTCCGGACCAACACCGCCGAGTTCGGCATCACCCACTACGGCATGGGCGACCCCAACCAGGGCATCGTCCACGTCATCGGCCCCGAGCAGGGCCGCACCCTGCCCGGCATGACGATCGTGTGCGGCGACAGCCACACGTCCACCCACGGCGCCTTCGGGGCCCTGGCCTTCGGCATCGGCACGAGCGAGGTCGAGCACGTGCTCGCCACCCAGACCCTCCCCCAGGTGCGGCCCGGCACGATGGCCGTGACCGTCGAGGGGGAGCTGCCGCCGGGCGCCACCGCCAAGGACGTCATCCTCGCCATCATCGGGCGCATCGGCACCGGCGGCGGCATCGGCTCGATCATCGAGTACCGCGGCAGCGCCATCACCGGCCTCTCCATGGAGGGCCGCATGACGATCTGCAACATGTCGATCGAGGCCGGCGCCAAGGCGGGCCTGATCGCACCCGACGAGGTCACCTTCGCCTACCTCGAGGGCCGCACCCACGCCCCCAAGGGCGCCGAGTGGGAGGCGGCACTGGAGGAATGGCGCAGCCTGACCACCGATCCTGATGCCACCTTCGACAAGGAGGTGCTCCTCGACGCGGCCGACATCGTCCCTCACGTGTCCTGGGGCACGAACCCGGCCCAGGTCGTGCCCCTCTCGGGCACCATCCCCTCGCCCGAGGACTTCGCCGACCCCAACGAGCGCGAGAGCGCGGCGCGGGCCCTCGAGTACATGGGCCTGACCGCCGGCACCCCCGTGCGCGACGTCCCCGTGGACACCGTCTTCATCGGTTCGTGCACGAACTCGCGCATCGAGGACCTGCGGGCCGCCGCGGCCGTGGCGTCGGGCCGCAGAGTTCGCGACGGCGTGCGCACGCTCGTCGTGCCGGGCTCCTTCGCCGTGAAGCGCCAAGCCGAGGCCGAAGGGCTCGACAAGGTCTTCATCGAGGCCGGGTTCGACTGGCGGGAGCCGGGCTGCTCGATGTGCCTGGCCATGAACCCCGACAAGCTGGCGCCCGGCGAGCGGTCGGCCTCCACCAGCAACCGCAACTTCGAGGGCCGGCAAGGACGGGGCGGCCGCACGCACCTCGTGTCCCCCGCCGTGGCCGCGGCCACCGCCGTCGCCGGCCACTTCGCCCTCCCGGAGGATCTGTCTTGATGCCTGCTCCGGGCGTCGCTGGCGCTCCTGCCTCCGCAGGTGCCTCCCGGCGACCGGCAAGCCGGATCGCCTTCGGCCTGTTGTCGACCCTCCGAGAGGATCCAGCGTGAACCCCGTCCACATCGTGCAGGGCACAGCGGTGCCCCTCGACCGCTCCGACGTCGACACCGACCAGATCATCCCGGCCGAGTGGCTCAAGCGGGTCGAGCGCACCGGGTTCGGCAAGGGCCTCTTCTCGTCGTGGCGCGACGACCGGTCGTTCGTCCTCAACGACGAGCGCTTCGCGGGGGCCAACATCCTCATCGGTGGCCCCAACTTCGGCACCGGCTCCAGCCGGGAGCACGCTGTCTGGGCGATCATGGACTACGGCTTCGCGGCTGTGATCAGCCCCCGGTTCGCGGACATCTTCCGCAACAACTGCACGAAGAACGGTCTCGTCCCGGTGCAGGTCTCCCCGGAGGTGGGCGCCCAGCTCCTCGCTGCCGTCGAGGCCGACCCCAGCCTCGAGCTCGTCGTCGACGTCGACCGGCGCACCCTGTCCGCCCCCTCCATCGGGCTGGAGATCGACTTCCCGCTCGAGGACTCCACCCGGGAGCGGTTCCTCGAGGGCCTCGACGACATCGGCATCACGCTCCGCACCGAGGGCCTCATCACCACCTTCGAGGCCGAGCGCCCGGCCTGGCTGTCGTAGATCTCCCAAGATCTGTGCGCAGGCAGCACCGCATGGCGGTGCTCCGTGCGCACAGAAGCCGTCAACCCAGGGTCGGGAGCTGGTCCGCGTAGAGCCAGGCCTCGAACAGGGCGTCCAGGTCGTCGCCGCTGATCCGCTCGGCCAGGGCGACGAGGTCGGCGGTGGACGCGGTGGCGCCACCGTGCTCGTCCACCCAGGCTCGCAGGACGGCGAAGAAGTCGTCGTCGCCGATCGCCTCCCGCAGGGCCTGCAGGGCCATGCCGCCGCGCAGGTACACCGTGGTCTGGAACAGCTCCTGGGGGCCGGGGTCGCCCGGCGGCCGGTCGAGGCCGCCCGCCCCCGCCGCGGAGCGAGCCAGCGAGGCCGCCGTGGCCCGCCCGGTGCGCTCCAGCCACAGCCACTCGCTGTAGGTGGCGAACCCCTCGTTGAGCCAGACGTCCTTCCACGTGGCCGGACCGACGGCGTTGCCGACCCACTGGTGGGCCAGCTCGTGCAGGAGGATCTGGTCTGAGTCCCGGCCCCCGCCCGCGATGTCGCTGCCGATGATCGTGAGGGTCTGCGTCTCCAGCGCGAAGCCCAGGTCCTCGTCCACGGCCAGGACGCCGTAGGCCTCGAACGGGTAGGGCCCGAAGATGTCGTCGAGCACGTCGATCATCTCCGCCGTCCGCTCGGTCGTGATCCGGGCCGCCGCCGCCAGCCGGCGGGAGAAGGCGTGGCGGATGCGGACGCCCTCGAAGGTCCCGGCGTCCACCAGCTCGTAGTCGCCGATGGCGATCTGCACGAGATAGCTGGCCATCGCCGAGGGCGCGTCGTACGTCCAGATCCGGGTGGCACCCGCTTGCGCGGAGGCAGGCTCGCCGACGAGGAGGCCGTTGGCCACGACGACCTGGTCGACCGGAGCCGTGATCTCGAACGTGTACGACGCCTTGTCTGTCGGGTGGTCGTTGACCGGGAAGAAGGTCGCGGCACCGGCGGGCTCCGACACGACGAAGGCCTCGCGCCCGTCGGTCTGCCAGCCCACGTCGAAGAGGTCCGTGCCCTCGGGGATGGGACGGGGGGTGCCGCTGTAGGTGACGACTGCGCTGAACGCCTCACCCTCGGGTAGGACGGACGCAGGGGTGATCTGGAGCTCGCGCTCGACGTGCTCGAACTCCGCTGGCCGGCCGTCGACGGCGACCGACGACACCGTCAGGCCGGCCAGGTCGAGGTTGAACCGGCTCAGGTCCTGCTCAGCCACGGCCTGGATCGTCGTGGTGCCGGCGATGGCGCCCTCGTCGGCCCGCCACTCGAGCTGCAGGCGGTAGTGGGACACGTCGTAGCCGCCGTTGCCCAGGCCCGGGAAGTAGGGGTCCCCGACACCGCGATCGCCCGCCCCGCCGAGGGGAGCGGTGGTCGTGGTCAGGGCGGTCGTGGTCGTGCTGCTGGTGGCGACCGAGCTGGCTGCGCCGTCGTCATCGGCGGCCAGCCACAGGGCCGCCCCCGCGGCGGCGACGACGGCCACCACGGCCGCGCCGAGCCAGCCGATGCGTCTCGTCATGAGGACGTTCGAGCGCTACCCGCCGAGGGTGCTGATCGGCACGTCACAGGCCTCGGCCGCTCCGAGCACTGCTCCGGCCATCTCCTGCTGGATCTCGGGGTCAGCGTCCTCGAACTCGCCGCCGGCCAGGCCGAGCTCGACCATCCGGTCCATCCCGATGGCGTCCACCATCTCCTGAGCCATGCACTGCGACTGCTCCTCGGTGAGGCGCCCGTCAGCGGCCAGCGACTCGGCGATGCTGTCGACGATCGGGCCACCGGTGCCGGCGCCGTCGCCCCCACAGGAGCTCATCAGCGACACGATGGCCGCGATGACCTCCTCCGGCGGGTCTGCTTCGTCCTGGGTCAGCGAGGCCCGGAACCCGGCGTGGACGAGGTCGTCCTCCTCGAGGCCCTCGGCCAGGCACTCGCGGGCGGCGTCGTCCAGGTCGCTGTCCGCGGCCACGACGTCGATGAAGGCCCCGTTGAGGTCGGTGCAGCCGTCCCACGCATCGAGGATGGCGTCGGCCTGCTCATCGGTGATCGCGCCTGCGCCGAGCAGCTCGCCGGGGCTGTCGTCGTCTCCCTCCTTGTCGAGGTCGCCGGGCTCGACGCCGGCCTCGTCGAAGGGCTCGGTGCCGATCTCGGCCATGATCGCCTCGCCCATGCACTGGGCGTCGTCCTCGGGGAAGCTGAAGCCGTCGTCGTCGCCCTCGTCATCGGAGAGCGTCGCAGCCCAGCCGTCGGCGAACTCCTGCTCCTCCGCAGAGAGACCTCCTCCTCCTCCGCCGCCGCCATCGTCGTCACCGCATGCGGCAGCTCCGAGGAGGGCGAACAGCACGAACGAGGAGAGGGCGAGACGACGGCGCATGGCGGCAGACTCTAGGGCTCGTGGCGCTCCACGAGGCGCACGTGGTCGCGGTGGCGGTTCACGGCGCTGACCACGGCTCGCAGAGAGGCGGTGAGGATGCTCTCGTGGAGCCCGACGCCCCAGCGCACCTCGCCGTCGGCCGACTGGGCCTCGACGTAGGCCGCGGCCTGGGCGTCGGTGCCGGCGCTCACGGCGTGCTCGCTGTAGTCGACGACCTCGAGCTCGATGCCGAGGTCAGCTTGGAGAGCCGCAACGAAGGCGGCGAGCGGGCCGGTGCCCGACCCGGTGAGGGTGCGGTGCTCCCCGTCCACGAGGAGCTGGGCCGTCACGGTCGACCCCTTCTCCCCGGTGGTCGTCTCGTGGGAGATGAGCTGCACGGGCGCGTCGGCATCGAGGTAGGTGCCCTCGAAGGCCAGCCACACCTCGGAGGCAGGGATCTCCGTGCCTGTGTCCTCGGTGATCGTCTGGATCGTCTTCGAGAACTCGATCTGGAGGCGGCGAGGGAGGTCGAGGCCGTGCTCGGTCTTCATCAGGTAGGCAACACCGCCCTTGCCGCTCTGGCTGTTGACGCGGATCACGGCTTCGTAGGTGCGGCCGACGTGCTTCGGGTCGATGGGGAGGTACGGAACGCCCCACTCCTCGTAGTCGCCGTAGCCGAGTGCGTCGAAGCCCTTCTTGATGGCGTCCTGGTGGCTGCCCGAGAACGACGTGTACACGAGGTCCCCGACGTAGGGGTGCCGCGGGTGGATCGGCAGCCGGTTGCAGTACTCCGCCACCCGACGCAGGGCGTCGATGTCGGAGATGTCGAGCTCGGGGTCCACACCCTGGGTGAACAGGTTCATGGCGATGTTGATGACGTCGACGTTGCCCGTGCGCTCGCCGTTGCCGAACAGGGTGCCCTCGACCCGATCCGCCCCGGCCATGAGCCCCAGCTGGGCCGCGGCCACGCCGGTGCCCTGGTCGTTGTGCGGGTGCAGCGACAGGCAGATGCGGTCGCGGTTGGGCACGTGGCGGTGGAAGTGCTCGATCACGTCGGCGTAGAGGTTGGGCGTGTACATCTCGACCGTGGCCGGGAGGTTCAGGATCAGCTGGCGGTCCGTGTCGGGCTCGATCACGTCGCTGACGGCGGCGCAGATCTCGATCGCGTAGTCGACCTCCGTGCCGGTGAAGCTCTCGGGGCTGTACTCGTAGCGCACGTTCGTGCCCGGAAGGGTGGGCTCGAGCTTCTTGCACAGACGGGCGGCGTCCGTGGCGATCTGGGTGACGCCGTCCTTGTCCAGGCCGAACACCACGCGGCGCTGGAGCACCGACGTCGAGTTGTAGAAGTGGACGATCACGTTGTCGGCGCCCTGGAGGCACTCGTAGGTGCGCTCGATGAGCTCGGGCCGGCACTGCGTGAGGACCTGGATGGTGACGTCGTCGGGGACGAGGTCCTCCTCGATCAGCTGCCGGATGAAGTCGAAGTCGGGCTGGCTGGCCGACGGGAACCCGACCTCGATCTCCTTGAAGCCCATCTGCACGACGGTGTCGAACATGCGCCGCTTGCGGGCCGGGTCCATCGGGTCGATGAGGGCCTGGTTGCCGTCACGGAGGTCGACCGAGCACCAGAGCGGAGCCTTCTCGATGCGCCGATCGGGCCACGTGCGATCGGGGAGGTCGAGGGGGAGGAACGGCCGGTACTTGTCGAAGGGCATGCGCTTCGGGGTCACGGGTTCCGGGGCCATCGAGGGTTCCTCTTTCGCAGGGTCGTGCTGGGGCAACAAAAACCCCCTGCCATCGGCAGGAGGTCGTCGGGGCGAGCGCCGGTGAGGGTCGCTCGCCTACATAAGGAGCAGGAGGTCGGAGGGGAAGGACCGAGTCATGCCCGGCCATCTTCCCGCCCCGGCTGACGACCGTCAAGCCGCCGGGTAGTGTCCGATTCGTGATCAGACGATCGTTTCGAGTGGGGTTGACGCTGGGTCTGCTCGCCGGCCTGGGCTTCGCCCTCGTGAAGCTGTTCGGCGGCCGGTCGCCTGCCACCACGGACGCGCGGCCCTCAGACGAGCCGTGGCCCCGTCTGCGCACCGACCCCGCCGTGCCGGCCCCGCCGGCAGTGGCCCTCGTGCCCGATCCCGTCGCCCCCTCCCCCGTCGCCCCCGTCGTCACCGAGGCGGTGGTGGCCAAGGCCAAGAAGGCGCCAGCCAAGAAGAAGCCCCTCACCGCCCCGTGGGTCGAGTCTCAGGGCGGGGTGTGCCCCACCAGCCACCCGGTCAAGGCCAAGCTCAGCTCGAAGATCTTCCACCTGCCGGGGATGCTCAACTACGAGCGCACGAACCCCGACCGCTGCTACCGCGACCCTTCCGCAGCCGAGGCCGACGGCCTGCGGCCCGCCAAGCGGTGACCCCTACAGCACCGCCACGCTGACCACGCCGGGGACGGCCCGGATGGCGGTCTGCACTGCGTCGGGAGCCTCCACGTCGGTGGCCAGGATCATCAGGGCGGCCGCCCCCTCGGCTGAGCGACCGAGGTGCATGTCGTCGATGTTGATCCCGGCATCGCCGAGCACGCCGGTGACCGCTGCGATCATGCCCGGCACGTCGTCGTTGCGGACCACGAGCATGTGGTCGGCGGGGGGCACGTCCACGGAGTGGTCGTCGACCATCACGATGCGGGCCTCGCCTCGCAGGCCGACGAGCGTGCCGCCGATGGCGTGGTCGCCGCCCCGGAGGGTGATGAGGTTGACGTACTCGTGCGAGGTGGCGCTCGAGGACTCGCGGACCTCGACGCCGCGCTCCTCGGCCAACCGGGGGGCGTTGACGTAGCTCACCGGCTCGTCGCTGACCCGCCCGAACACGCCCTTGAGCACGGACAGGGTGAGGATCCGGGTGTCGGAGTCGGCCAGCTGCCCCTGGTAGCCGACCTCGAGGGCGTCTGGCACCGACGCGGCGAGGGCGGCGTAGAGCTGGCCCAGCCGCTCGGCGAGGGGCAGGAAGGGTCGGACGGTGCTCGAAGCCTCCGCTGCGCTGACGTTCACGGCGAAGGGCACGAACTCGCCGGCCAGCGCCAGGCCGACCTGCTCGGCGATCGTGTCGCCCGCCTTGTCCTGGGCCTCGGCGGTGCTCGCCCCGAGGTGAGGGGTGACGACGACCTGCGGAAGGGAGAACAGCGGCGAGTCGATGGTGGGCTCGGACGCGAACACGTCGATCGCCGCACCTGCGATCCGTCCTGCGCTGATGGCCTCGGCCAGGGCGGCTTCGTCGATCACCCCACCACGGGAGACGTTGACGATGCGCAGGTTCGGCTTGGCCTTGGCCAGCAGGTCCTTGCCCACCATGCCGAGCGTCTCGGGCGTCTTCACGACGTGGAGGGTGAGGAAGTCCGACACCTGCACCAGCTCGTCGAGGGTGAGCAGCTCCACGTTGATCTGGCGGGCCCGTTCAGGTGCGACGAAGGGGTCGTGGGCCACGACCTTCATGCCGAAGGCCAGCGCCCTCTGGGCCACGAGCTTTCCGATGCGCCCGAGACCGACGATGCCGAGCGTCTTGTCGGCCAGCTCCACGCCCTCCCACTTGGAGCGCTCCCAGCGCCCGGCCGTGAGCGCAGCGTGGGCCTGGGGGATGTTGCGGGCCTGGGCCAGGAGCATGGCCATCGTGTGCTCGGCCGTGGTGAGGATGTTCGACTGGGGGGCGTTGACCACCATCACGCCCTGGGCCGTGGCCGCGTCGGTGTCCACGTTGTCGAGGCCGATCCCGGCCCGACCCACGACCACGAGGTCCCGGCCGGCGGCCAGCACGTCCGAGGTGACCGTGGTGGCCGACCTGATGATGAGGGCGTGGGCGCCCACGACGGCGTCGAGCAGCCCCTCAGGGGTGAGGTCGACCTGCAGGTCGACCTCGTGGCCGGCCGCCCGCAGGCGGTCCAGCCCGCCGTCGGCGATCTTCTCGGTCACGAGGATGCGGGCCATGGGCCGAGTCTGGTCGGCCGCCGGCGCAACCCGCCAAACCGTTGACCCAGGCCGCCCCGCCGGCTGACGGCGAGGCGCGCACTAGTCTCCGCGGGTCCAAAACGATTGCCATGGAGGCTCCCTTGCACAAGCGGTCACTCCGCCTGCTCTCCGGACTTCTCGCCCTCGGGCTGCTCGCTGCAGCCTGTGGAGACGACGAAGAGCCCGAGAGCACAGGCGACACCACAACCACCACTGCCGGCTCCGACGAGACGACGACCACCGAGGGCGACGGGGCAGCGTCTGACGCCCAGGTGTCGCTCGACGACCTCTGCCAGGAGGCGCAGGATGCCGGCATCGAGGTGCCCGACGGCTTCACGGTGCGTCTGGTGACCGACATCGGCAAGGTCGATGACCGCACGTTCAACCAGTACGCCTACGAGGGCATGACAGCCGCCGAGGAGTGCTTCGGCTTCGAGACCAGCTTCATCGAGACCGTCTCGGAGGCCGACTACCAGAAGAACATCACCACGGCGCTCGAGGGTGGCCCGGACATCGTGATCACGGTCGGCTTCCTGCTGGCCACCGACACGCTCGCCGCAGCCAACGCCAACGCCGACACGAACTTCATCGGCGTGGACCAGTTCCAGCCCGAGTTCCCCGAGAACTACGTCGGCGTGCTCTTCAACGAGGACGAGGGCGGCTACCTGGCCGGCGTGCTCGCCGCCTCGCTCAGCGAGAGCGGCGTGATCGGCGTGGTCGGCGGCCGCGAGGACGTCCCGCCCGTCGTGAAGCTGGTCAACGGCTACGAGGTGGGCGCCAAGTCCGTCGACCCCGACATCCAGGTGCTGAAGATCTACAACGAGTCCTTCACCGCCCCGGACAAGGGGGCGTCCGACGCCCAGCAGTTCATCGGCGAAGGCGCTGACGTGATCTTCGGCGCCGGCGGCCAGACCGGCTCGGGCGGCGTCGCGGCGGCGACCGAGCAGGGCGTCTGGGGCATCGGCGTCGACCAGGACGAGTACTTCAGCACGTTCAACGGCGGCTCCGCCCCCGGTGCCGACAAGCTGGCCAGCTCGGCTGTGAAGCGCGTCGACCTGGGCGTGTTCGTGCAGATCGTGAATGCGCTCAAGGGCGAGTTCGCGGGCGGCATCTTCGCTCTCACGGCGGAGAACGGTGGCATCACCTACGCCCCGTTCCACGACGCTGAGATCCCCGACGACGTCGCAGCCAAGCTCGAGGAGACCCGTCTGGGCCTCGCCGACGGCAGCATCAAGACCGGGCTCGACCCGGCCACCGGACTGCCGCTCTAAGCAGCACCACCACTCCTGGAGGTCGGGGGCGGCGCAGCAGCGCCGCCCCCGCCTTCTTGTCGCACCCGCCGAGGAGGCCCATGGACGTCGATGGGGGAACGCCGATCCTCGAGGTGCGCGGCGTCACGAAGACCTTCCCGGGCGTGATCGCCAACGAGGATGTGAGCCTCACCCTCCACCAGGGCGAGGTGCACTGCCTCCTCGGGGAGAACGGGGCGGGCAAGAGCACGCTGATGAACACGGTGTTCGGGCTCTACCAGCCCGACGCCGGCGAGATCCTCGCTGCGGGGCGAGCCGGTGCGGTTCACGAGCTCCCGCGATGCCATCGCGGCAGGCATCGGGATGGTCCACCAGCACTTCCAGCTGATCCCCGTGTTCACCGTGGCCGAGAACGTGATCCTCGGGAACGAGCTCAAGAAGGGCCCCTTCCTCGACCTCGACGCAGCCCGCCGGCGCATCCGATCCCTGGGCGAGCGGTACGGGCTGGAGATCGACCCTGACGCAACGGTCGGTGACCTCTCCGTGGGCGAGCAGCAGCGGGTCGAGCTCGTGAAGGCCCTCTTCCGTGAGGCCGACGTCCTCATCCTCGACGAGCCCACCGCCGTTCTGACCCCCGGCGAGGTGGACGAGTTCTTCGAGGTCGTGAAGAGCCTGGTCGCGCAGGGCAAGTCGATCATCTTCATCACCCACAAGCTGCGGGAGGTGCTCGCTGTCGCGGACCGCATCTCGGTGCTGCGGGGCGGGCGCCTGGTCGGCAGCGCCGACCCGGCCGAGGCAACCCAGGCCAGCCTGGCCAGCCTGATGGTGGGTCGAGACGTCTCCTTCACCATCGAGAAGGCACCCGCCACCCCCGGCGACATCGTGCTCGAGGCGAACTCCCTGTGGGTCGAGGACGATCGGGGGGTGACGACCGTGGCCGACCTCGATCTCCAGGTCCGGGCGGGTGAGGTGTTCGGCATCGCCGGCGTGGAGGGCAACGGTCAGCGCGAGCTCGTCGAGGCGCTCATGGGCATGCGCTCGAAGCGCTCCGGCGGCGTCACGATCGCCGGCCGAAACGTCACCGACGCCTCACCACGAGAGATCATCGAGCTGGGCGTCGGTCACGTGCCCGAGGACCGCGGCAAGCACGGCCTGGTCGGCCCGTTCAGCGTGGCTGAGAACATGGTGCTCAACCGCTATCGCCGCCGGCCCTTCGCCCGGCGGGGCCTGCGGGACGAGCAGGCCATCCAGGACCACGCAACCGCGCTGGTGCGGGAGTTCGACGTCCGCACGCCGAGCGCCGTCGTGCCCGTGTCCACCCTGTCGGGCGGCAACCAGCAGAAGGTGATCATCGCCCGGGAGCTGACCGGGGACGTCAAGCTCCTCGTGGTGGCCCAGCCCACCCGCGGCCTCGACGTGGGGTCGATCGAGTTCATCCACCACCGCATCATCGAGATGCGCGACCGGGGCGCAGCCGTGCTCCTCGTGTCGGCCGAGCTCGACGAGGTGCTCAACCTGTCCGACCGCATCGGAGTTCTCTACCGAGGCGCGCTCGTCGGAACCTTCGACCGCTCGGAGGTCACCCGGGAGGAGATCGGCCTCTACATGGCGAGCGGTCACGGACCTGGGGCGGTGGCCTGATGGCCGGGCCCGACCGCAAGGACAGCGGCGTGATCGCCGCCCTCAAGGAGTCCTACCGGCTCCAGTCCGTCCTCGTTCCCGTCTACGCCATATTCCTCGCTCTCGTCGTGGCGGGCGTCGTGATCATGCTCGTGGGCAGCAACCCCCTCGAGGCCTACTGGGCCCTGCTGCGGGGGATGTTCGGCGACCCCGACCGCATCGCCGCCTCCCTCGGGCGCTCGACGCCCTTCATCGGCGCCGCCCTCGCCGTGGCCTTCGCCTTCCGGGCCGGCCTGTTCAACATCGGCGCCGAAGGTCAGCTCCTCGTGGGCGCCACCGCGGCGGCATGGGTGGGCACGTTCAGCTGGCTGGCCGACGTCCCCGGGCCTGTAGCCATCCCGCTGATCGTGGCCGCCGGCGCCCTGGGCGGCGCTCTGTGGGGGGGCATCCCCGGGCTGCTCAAGGCCAAGACGGGCGCCCATGAGGTGATCGTCACGATCATGCTCAACAGCATCGCCGTGCTCTACGTGCGGTGGCTCGTGTCCTCCCAGGACCCGGTGATCCTGCGCGACATGAGCGCGTCGGTCCCCCGGACCGCCCCCATCCCCACCGACTCTCGGCTTCCGGAGCTCATCGCCACGGATCCACCGGTGCACCTGGGCTTCTTCCTCGCCATCGCCCTCTGCGCGCTCGTGTGGTTCATCCTCAAGCGCACCACCTTCGGCTTCGAGGTCCGCACCGTGGGCACGAACGCCAACGCGGCCAAGTACGCCGGGATGGGTGTGAGCCGCACGATCATCGCGGTCATGGCCCTCTCGGGCGCCTTCGCCGGGCTGGCCGGAGCGGGTGAGATCACAGGCACGTCGGGCTTCCTCAGCCCAGGCGTGTTCGTCGGCATCGGCTTCGACGCCATCGCCATCGCCCTCCTCGCACGCGTCAACCCGTTCGGCATCATCCTCACCTCGATCCTCTGGGGGTCGATGCTGTCGGGGGCCGGGCTGATGCAGCAGGACAGCGGCCTGTCCATCGACGCCGTCCGCATCGTGCAGGCCCTCGTTCTCCTCTTCGTGGCCGCTGACGTCATCGTGCGCACGATCTTCCGAGTTCGGCGCACGAGCGCCACCACGCTCGACACCACGCAGATCACCTCGGGCTGGGGGTCGGCGACGTGACCTGGCTCCGGTTCGGTCGCCGCCAGACCCTCGGCGTGATCTTCGGGCTGGTCGGCCTGTTCCTCGTCGGATACGTCGCCGGCAACCTCGATCCGGCCGACAAGGGGGTCACGCTCGAGCCTCCGCCCGACCCGGTGGGCGTCACCTTCGACCCCGGCACCGCCGTGACGGTGATCGGCACGATCTTCGTCCTGGCCGCAGCGGCCACGTTCTTCGAACGCCGGTCCAAGCGGCTGGCCAGCGGGGCCTTGATCCTCGCCACGATCCTGTTCATCCCGCTCGTCGTGGTCCTCGCCCTTGCCCTCTCACAGCTGCGGGACACGAACGTCATGCAGCTCGTGGTCGAGTCGTTGCGGCTGGGCACCCCCGTGGCCCTGGGTGCGATGGCCGGACTCTGGTGCGAGCGGGCCGGCGTCGTGAACATCGGCATCGAGGGGATGATGCTGGCCTCCGCGGGCACCGGGTTCATGACCTATGCCGTCGTCGGTGACGCCAACACCGTGTCCGCCCTGTGGCTGGGGATCTTCGTGGCCATAGCCACCGGCGGTCTGATCGGCCTGCTGCACGCCCTCCTGTCGGTCAGCTTCCGCGTCGACCAGATCATCTCGGGCGTCGTCATCAACCTGCTCGCTCTGGGCCTGACCGGCTTCCTGCGCTCGGAGGTCATCGTGGACACGGGCATCTCGACGGGGGTGTCGACCGGCAACATCGCACTGCCACTGCTGTCGGACCTCCCGATCGTGGGCGGACAGCTCTTCACCGCCCGTCCCATCTTCTTCGTGATGTTCCTCGTCGTGGGCCTGACGAGCCTGGTGCTCTTCCGCACCACCTTCGGGCTGCGGGTGCGGTCCGTGGGCGAGAACCCGCACGCCGCCGAGACGTTGGGCATCGACCCCATCCGGGTCCGCTACAAGGCGGTCATCATCGGTGGGCTGATCGCGGGGCTGGGCGGCGCGTGGTTCTCCCTCGAGTCCCAGGCCGGCTTCCAGGACAACATGACCAACGGCACCGGCTTCATCGCCCTGGCCGCGCTCATCTTCGGGAAGTGGCGACCGTCGACAGCGTTCGCGGGCGCCATCCTGTTCGGCTTCACACGGGCGCTCGGGGCCCGACTCCAGATCCTCCAGGTGACGGTCGGCGACTTCTCGATCCCGAGCGAGTTCCTCCAGTCGCTCCCCTACGTCGTCACGATCATCGTCGTGGCCGGGGCCATCGGCCGGGCCATCGCACCCGCCGCCGACGGCGTGCCCTACGAGCGGTCCCGATGAGCCCCGAGGTCGACTGGGACGGCCTGCGAGCGGCGGCCGTCGGCGCCTGCGAACGGGCCTACGCGCCGTACTCCCGCTACCCGGTCGGCGTGGCCGGGCTGGTCGACGACGGGCGGGTGCTCACGGCATGCAACGTCGAGAACGCCTCGTACGGCCTGGCCCTCTGCGCCGAGTGCGGGCTCGTCTCGGCCCTCCACGCCACCGGCGGAGGCCGGCTGGTGGCGGTGGCCTGCGTCGACGGCAAGGGCCGGCCCCTCGTGCCCTGCGGACGCTGCCGGCAGCTGCTCCACGAGCACGGCGGACCCGACCTGTCCTTCAACGGACGCCCCCTCGGCGAGCTCCTTCCTGACGCGTTCGGTCCCGACCACCTGCGCGACACCTGATGGACGCCATCGACGTCATCCTCACCAAGCGCGACGGCGGACGGCTGAGCGACGAGCAGATCGACTGGTTCATCTCGGCCTACACAGACGGTGACGTAGGCGACGAGCAGGCCGCCGCCTTGCTGATGGCCATCCTGTTCCGGGGTCTCGACCCCGAGGAGCTGGCCCGCTGGACGGCCCAGATGATCGCCACCGGCACCCGCACCGACCTGTCGTCGCTCGATCGGCCCACCGTCGACAAGCACTCCACCGGCGGCGTGGGCGACAAGATCTCGCTCATCCTCTGCCCGCTCGTGGCGGCTTGTGGTGCCGCCGTGCCCCAGACCGCGGGCCGCGGCCTGGGCCACACCGGCGGCACGATCGACAAGATGGAGAGCATCCCGGGCTGGCGGTCGACGCTCAGCCCCGACGAGGTGCTGGAGATCCTCGGCTCGACAGGAGCCGTGATCAACGCAGCCGGCCCCGACCTGGCCCCGGCCGACCGCAAGCTCTACGCGCTGCGCGACATCACCGGCACGGTCGAGTCGATCCCGCTCATCGCCAGCTCGATCATGTCGAAGAAGATCGCCGAGGGCACCGGAGCGCTCGTGCTCGACGTCAAGGTCGGGAGCGGGGCGTTCATGAAGGACGAGGGCCGAGCCCGCGAGCTGGCCGAGACGATGGTCGGCCTGGGCGCGGCCTCCGACGTGCGCACGACAGCCCTCCTCACCCAGATGGACGTGCCCCTCGGCCGCACCGCGGGCAACGCCCTCGAGGTGGTGGAGTCGATCGAGGTGCTGGCCGGCGGCGGCCCCGCGCGACGTCGTCGAGCTCACGGTGGCCCTGGCTCGCGAGATGCTCGAGCTGGTGGGCCTCGACGGCACCGACCCGGCCGACGTGCTGGCCCGGGGCGGAGCCATGGACGCCTGGCGCGACCTCGTGCGGGCCCAGGGCGGTGACCCCAGCGCGCTGCTTCCCCGGGCCACCGAGATCGAGCTCGTACCCGCCCCTGCGTCGGGCACGCTGAGCCGTCTCGACGCCATGGCCGTAGGCGTGGCCGCCTGGCGCCTCGGCGCAGGCCGGGCCCGCAAGGAGGACGCCGTCTCTCCGGTCGCGGGCGTGGTGTGGCGGGCCACCGTGGGCGAGGAGGTGGTCGAGGGCGAGCCGCTGCTCGAGCTCCACCTCGACGACCCCGCCAAGCTGCCCGCCGCCCTCGCCGCCCTGGAAGGCGCCATCGAGGTCAGCCCCACCCCCGTGGCCGCTCCCCCGCTCGTCCTGGGCCGGATCTCCTAGCCTCTGTGCGCACGTAGCACCGCTCTGCGGTGCTACGTGCGCACAGATCTAGAGATTTTCGACCGCGAGGAGCTCGATGCCCTCGTCGGGGGGCAGCTCGAAGCCGAGCACCTGGGCGTAGAAGCTGAGCTCGCCGTCGAGGGCAGCCCGGATGTTCTCGGCCTTGCGGAACCCGTGCTGCTCGCCCTCGAAGGCGACGTAGGCCACCGGCACGCCCTTGGCCCGCACCGCCTCCACGATCATCTCGGACTGGCGGGGCGGCACGACCTCGTCCTCCAGGCCCTGGAACACGACGAGGGGCCGGTCGATGCGGTCGGTGTGGTTGATCGGCGACCGCTCGTCGTAGGTGGCGCGGGCCTCGGGCCACGGCCCGACGAGGCCGTCGAGGTAGCGGCTCTCGAACTTGTGCGTGTCGGCGGCCAGCGCTCCGAGGTCGGCCACGCCGAAGTGGCTGGCCCCAGCCGCGAACGTGTCGTCGTGGACCAGGGCGGCGAGCGTCGTGAAGCCGCCGGCCGAGCCACCTCTGATGCACAGGCGATCCGGGTGGACGTCGCCGCGCTGGACGAGGAAGCGGCACACGGCGCCGCAGTCCTCGACGTCCGCGATGCCCCACTCCCCCTGGAGCAGGTCGCGGTAGGCCCGCCCGTACCCCGTGGAGCCGCGGTAGTTCACGTCGACGACGGCGAAGCCGCGGCTCGTCCAGTACTGCTTTCCGATGGCGAGCAGGGGCCGGGCGGCCGAGGTGGGGCCGCCGTGGATCATCACGAGCAGTGGCGGCTTCTCGCCGGCTGGGCCCTGCGCCTCGGGGTTGGTGGGCGGGTAGTAGAGCGCGTGCGCGATGGCCCCGTCACCAGTGGGGAACTCGAGAGGCTCGGGCACCGAGAACCAGCCCGCGTCGAGGCCGAGGTCGCGCGGCGGGACCACGACCTCCACCGTCCCCGCCGAGGTCCCGTCGAGCGGCACGTAGACGACATGGGGCTCGGCAGTGGGCGAGGCGCCGATGTAGGCGACGCCCGACTCGAACGCGCAGCAGGCCGTCGACCGAGGTGTGAGGCACGTCGAGGTCGGTGACGGCGCGCGAGTCGGGCTCCCAGACGGCGAGGTGGTCGGTACCGCCGTCGCTGTAGACGAGGGCCACCCGCCCGTCGTCGAGGAGGGTGAAGCATCGGGAGCCGAACACCCACTGGGCGAAGCCGATGTCCTTGCCCAGATCGACCATGAGCTCGGCGCCACCGTCAGGTGTCCAGCGGTACAGGCTCCAGAAGCCGGTGCGGTCGGCACTGAACCAGAGCGACCCGTCGGCCGCCCAGGTCGGCTGGCAGATGGACTCCCGCTGCTCATCGCCGGCCACGACCGTGCGGGTGCCGCCCACGTCCACGATGAGGCGAGTGGCGTCCCATGGCATGTCCGGGTGGTCCCACTCCAGCCAGCAGAAGGCCCCGCCGTCGGGGCGCCAGCGCGGGTCGGCGACGAAGTCGCTGGCGCCGGTGACGTGCTGTGGCGTGGAGGGGCCGGTAGCGGAGAGCTCGACGATCGTGTTGGTTGCGCCGTCAGCGTGGTGCTGCTCCTGGACGCACAGCATCGTCGTGCCGTCTGGGCTGACCGCACCGTCGGCGTAGCGCAGCCCGCGTGGCAGGGGCGGCTCCGGCGTCAGGGCCACGGGCTCACCGCCCGCTTCCGCGCGGTGGAGGCGCTGCGTGGCCCAGTCCGCGAACCACAGCACCCCGTCGCGCACCCACCAGGCGCCGCCGCCGTACTCGTGGACAGCGGTGCGGGCATTGGCCGGGGCGGCCAGCACCTCGGTGACCGTGCCGTCGGCCGTTCGCCGGAGCACCGCGTTGCGCCCGCCCTCCTCGGGTCGGCTCTCGGACCACCAGAGCTCGTCTCCGTCGACGGCCAGGCCGTTGGGGATGCGAGCCGAGCGCACCACGAGCTCGCTCGTGATCGGCGTCGGCCACGAGCCGTAGGGCTGCTCGGGCGCGGTCACTCCGCTTCGGCGAGGAGGTCGGCGATCCGCGAGCAGCCCTCACCGAGGTCGTCGTCGCCGAGGGCGTAGCTGAGCCGGGCGTACCCGGGCGCGTCGAAGGCCTCGCCCGGGACGATGGCCACCTTGGCCTCGTCGAGGAGCAGGGTGCAGAGGTCGACGGTGCTGGTGGGAGTGCGGCCCCGGATCGTGCGGCCCAGGTAGCTGGACAGGTTGGGGAAGCTGTAGAAGGCGCCCTGGGGCTCCAGTGCGGTGACGCCCTCGATGCCGGTGAGCAGCTTGTGCATCGCTTGTCCGCGGCGTTCGAACGCGGCCCGCATCTCGGCCACCGCGGACAGGTCACCGGTGAGAGCCGCGATGGCCGCCCGCTGGCTGACGTTGGCCACGTTGGACGTCGCGTGCGACTGCAGGTTCGTCGCCGCCTTGATCACATCGGTCGGGCCCAGCATCCACCCGACCCGCCAGCCCGTCATGGCGTAGGTCTTGGCCACCCCGTTGAGCACCACGCAACGATCGGCCAGCTCCGGCACGAGCGTGGGCATGGATGCGAACCGGTGCCCGCCGTAGGTCAGGTGCTCGTAGATCTCGTCGGTGACGACCCAGATGCCCCGCTCGACGGCCCAGCGACCGATCGCCTCCACCTCCTCGACGGGGTACACGGCCCCCGTGGGGTTGGAGGGGGATACGAAGAGAAGCACCTTGGTGCGGTCGGTGACGGCCGCGTCGAGCTGGTCGACGGTGACTCGGAAGCCCGTGGTCTCGTCGGTCTGGAGCACCACGGGAACACCGCCGGCCAGGGCGATCGGCTCGGGGTAGGTGGTCCAGTAGGGCGCCGGGAGCAGCACCTCATCGCCCGGGTCGAGCAGGGCCGCGAAGGTGTTGTACACGGCGTGCTTGCCACCGTTGGTGACGAGCACCTGGCTGGCCTCGACCGGATAGGAGGAGTCCCGCGCCGTCTTGGCGACGATGGCCTCCTTCAGCTCCGGGAGGCCCCCGGCGGGCGAGTACTTGTGGTTCTTCGGGTCCGAGCACGCCGCGATGGCCGCCTCGACGATGGCGGCCGGGGTCGGGAAGTCGGGCTCACCGGCACCGAAGCCGATCACCGGCTCTCCTGCAGCCTTGAGGGCCTTGGCCTTGGCATCGACGGCCAGCGTGGCCGACTCGGCGATGGCGGCGATGCGCGCAGAGATGCGGCGCTCGGTTCGGGGGGTCGGCAACGGCTTCGCTCCTTGCTGGGTCCGTTCGCGATCATGGCACGGTGACCTCCCCCGCCACCCCCCAGATCCAGATCCCAGCCGACCTCCTCCCCACAGACGGGCGCTTCGGCTGCGGGCCCTCCAAGGTCCGGCCCGAGGCGGTGGCGGCTCTGGCTGCCTCGCACGACCCGGTGGCAGGCGGCCCCTACCTGGGCACCTCGCACCGGCAGGCCCGGGTGCAGTTCGAGGTCGGTGCTCTGCGCAACAGCCTGGCCGAGCTGTTCGCCCTGCCCGACGGGTACGAGGTGATCCTCGGCAACGGCGGCACGACGTCGTTCTGGGACGCAGCCACCTTCGGCCTCATCGACGAGCGCAGCCAGCACCTCCGGTTCGGAGAGTTCTCCTCGAAGTTCGCGGAGGCGGCCGCCGCCGCTCCTCACATCGGTGAGCCCTCGAACCTCTTCGCGGACCCCGGCACCCATCCGATGCCCGTGACCGACCCTGAGGTGGACACGTACTGCCTCACGCACAACGAGACTTCCACGGGCGTGGCGATGCCCCTGGAGCGGCCGCACGAGGCAGAGGGGATCGTGCTCGTCGACGCCACCTCCGCCGCCGGGGGCCTGCGCTTCGACCCCGCCGAGGTCGACGTGTACTACTTCGCACCCCAGAAGTGCCTGGCCAGCGACGGGGGCCTCTGGCTGGCCGCCGTGTCACCCGCCGCCGTCGAGCGCATCGAGCGCATCGCCGCGTCGGGACGCTGGGTTCCGGCGTCGCTCGATCTCAAGATCGCCCTCGACAACAGCCGCAAGGACCAGACCTACAACACACCGGCCCTGGCCACGGTGTTCCTCGCCAACCAGCAGGTGGACTGGATCAACCAGCAGGGCGGCCTCGAGTGGGCCGCTTCGCGCTGCGACAGGTCGGCTGAGACGATCTACGGCTGGGCCGAGTCGGCCTCCTACGCCACCCCGTTCGTGAAGGACCCGGCCGATCGCAGCCACGTGGTGGCCACCATCGACCTGGACGAGGCGGTCGTGGACGCCAACGTCGTCAGCCAGGTCCTGCGGGCCAACGGCATCCTCGACACGGAGAGCTACCGGAAGCTGGGTCGCAACCAGGTCCGCATCGCCCTCTTCCCCGCCATCGACCCCGACGACATCGTCGCCCTCACCCGATGCATCGACCACGTCGTGGGCGCGCTGGCGTAGCCGCTCAGGCCAGGCCGGCTGCGATGGCCTGTTCCCGCCGCCAGCGCCGCGCCGCCGCCATCGCAAACCCGATCCCGGCACTGATCGGGATCAGCAGCACGACGCGCACCCACGGCTTGCCGTCCGACGGCGTGACGTCGACGGGCCCGAGCGCGACCAGGTCGTCGGGCGTAGGGCCGGCGGTCGTGGGCGTGGTTGCTCCAGGCGACACCACCTCAGGCAGGGGTGGGCTCTCGAACCCCGAGCCGAAGTCCGAGGACGGGAGCCCGGGATCGACGAAGGACCCACCACCGACGTCGATCGGTGGCCCGGCCGGCGGGATGTCGGCGCCTGACGGGGGCGTCCCGGTCGAGCCGGGATCGACGAGCAGCGCCGCCCGGTCGAACTGCACCTGGAACGGAGCCGTTCCCGGCACGCCCTCAGCCAGCGGCTTGCCGACCGGTCGCACGACGAGGGAGAGCGTGTCCCCCTCGGCCGCCGCGACGAGCGCAGTGATGTCGCCCAGCCACGACAGCGACGACGCATCGCGGCCCAGATCGACGGTCTCCCCCGCCGCGCAGTCAGCCGCTGGAAGCGCGTCATAGGGACCAGGGTTGGCGGCGCCCCACGTGTCATCGGTGACGCATACGCGTGCCAACCCCAGGTCAGGAGCGGCACCCCCGATCTCCTCGAGCTCCAGGTACACGGTGCCGGCGAGGTCACCGCTGAGATCGATCCGCAGGGCGGCCGCGCTCTGCTCCTGCTCGAGGGCCCACCCGATGGCGAAGCCTCCGTTGGTCACGGGCTGGGCGAGCAGGTCGCGCGACCACCATCCCGTCTCCACGATCGGCGGACTGCTCTCGCCTTGGGCGACGGGCGCCAACCAGCCGCCCAGGCCGACGAGAAGCAAGGCGGCGGTCGCCGCGCTGCGGCATCGGCCGGACCTCATCGGCTCGCCGTCCCGGCGGTCTTGGCGGTCTTGGCGGTCTTCGTCGCCTTCGTCGCCTTCGTCGCCTTCGTCGCCTTCGTCGCCTTCGCCGTCTTGGCCGCCTTCGCCGTCTTGGACGGAGCCCGGCGGGCGGGGCGCTTCTTGGGGGCCGCCCCCGACCGCATGATCGTCTCCTCCGTGCTTGCCCAGGTACCCCTCGACGACGCGCGGGTCTCGGAGCACCTCCTCGGGCGGACCGCAGGCCACCACCGAGCCTTGCTCGAGCGCGAGCAGCACGTCCGAGATGCCACTGATCAAGGGCATGTCGTGCTCGATCACGACCAGGGCCGCGCCGGTCTTGTCGCGGATGTCGAGCAGCACTGGTCCGAGCGCCTCGGTCTCGCGCTGGGCGATGCCCGAGGACGGCTCGTCGAGCAGCAGCACCGACGGGCGGTGGGCCAACGTGCAGGCCAGGTCGACCACCCGGCGGGTGCCGGTCGACAGCTCGCCGACGAACTTGTCGGCGTAGGCCTCCAGACGCATCAGCTCGACGAGCGCCTCCACCTCTTCGGCGACCGCTCGTTCCGAGACCTTCACAGCCGGTGACAGCACAAAGGGGGACACGGGATCGCGCACGTCGACGTGCCGCTCGCAGGCGGTGGCGATGGTCTGCCTCACGGTCATCGACGGGAAGAGCCGAGCGTCCTGGAAGGAGCGGCCCAGGCCGAGCTCGGCCCGATCGCTGGCCGCCAGGTCCGTCACGTCGACCCCCTGCAGGTGCACGCGACCTCCGCTCGGAGTCACGAAGCCCGAGATGAGGTCCAGCACCGTCGTCTTCCCCGCACCGTTGGGCCCGATGATGCCGAGGATCTGGCCCTGGTGGACAGACAGGTCCACCTGGTTGACGGCCCGCACCCCGCCGAACGAGACCGACATCTCATCCAGCTCGAGCGCGACCGGATGATCGTGGCCGCACTGCTCGCAGTGCGCGACGAACGGCCTGTGCCCATTGGTGCTCGACGCCGCCGAACGCGAGCCAGCGCGCTTCGTCGAGGTCGCGCCCTGGAGGAACACGGCCCGGAGGATCTCGGGGTGGTGCAGGAGCTCGCTCGTGGCGCCGTCGAACCGCACCTCACCCTTCTCGAGGAACACGGCTCGTTCGGCGAGGGTGACCGCGACGTTGACCGACTGCTCGACCAGAACGACCGTCGTGCCGTTGGCGTGGATGGCTCGGACGATGCCCAGGAGCTGTTCGACGACGATCGGTGCCAAGCCGAGGCTGAGCTCGTCGATGAGCAGGAGGCGGGGCCGGGCGATGAACGCCTGGCCGAGGGTGAGCATCTGCTGCTCGCCGCCGGAGAGGTTGCCGGCCTTCTGGGTCCAGCGGTCCCGGAGCACAGGGAAGAACTCGAGCACCTGGTCGGTCGCCTGCTGGACGTGATCGGGATCGTCGCGGAACAGCCATCCGGCGAGCTGCAGGTTCTCGGCGACCGTGAGGGTCGGGAAGACGCCCTTGCCGCCGGGCATCAGGACCACTCCCGCGGCGACCGTGTCCTGCGGGGCGTGCCCGCCGATCTCCTGGCCGTCGAAGGTGATGGTGCCGGCCGCCGGGCGGAGCAGCCCGCAGATGGCGGACAGCAGCGTCGACTTGCCGGCCCCGTTGGTGCCGAGGAGGGCCACCATCTCGCCGCGGCCCACGTGGAAGTCGACCCCGAAGAGCACCTGCGTCTTCCCGTACGCCACCTCGAGGTCGCGGACCACGAGGAGGGCGTCATCGGGCACTGGCGTGAGCGAGAGGGGTGCGGGCGCCTCCTCGCCTCCGCTCGGGTCGAGCACGTCTTGGGCGCGGATGTCGGCGACCAGGCTCGGCACGACGATCCCCCGTCGTCGGGCTAGGCGACGCAGCAGCCGATCCCGAGCGTCGTAGGCCAAGCCGCCGAGACCGCCGGGCGCCACGAGCAGGATGGCGAGCAGGCCCACGCCGCTGGCCAGGAACTTGGTGAGCGGCTCGCGGGTGAACGGCGAGAACTGCACGAACGTCATGTACCCCGCGCCGAGCATGGCGCCCGGCACCGAGCTGAGGCCGCCGATGACGCCGATGGCCAGGAGCAGAACGTTCGACTCGGGCGTCACCACCGTCCCGGAGATGCCGCGGAAGGCAAAGGCGTACAGACCTCCGGCCAGGCCGGCGATGGCGCCCGAGAGCCCGAACGCGCTGATCTGGGCTCGGTTCGGGTTGATGCCGTACGACTGGGCGCTGCGCGAGTTGTCGCGGTTGGCGACCAGGGCGCGACCGGTGCGAGACCGCTGGATCCGGCTCACCGAGGCCACCGTCAGCAGCAGACCCGCCAGCGCCACGTAGTAGAAGGTGTGCTCCGATTCGAGGTCGAACTTGTCGAAGATCACCGGTCGGAGGAAGAGGCGGTTCGGGTCCGGCACGAGCCAGGCGAAGAACTCTCGGTTGAGGAAGAACGTGCCCGTCGTGAGCGCGAACGCCATCGTCGTCACGGCGAGGAACGGACCCTGGATCCGGAGCGCCGGCACCCCGAGGGCCACCGCCAGCGCGGCGCCCACGAGCGCAGCGGCAGCGACGCACAGGAAGAAGTCCTTCCCCTGGAAGTACAGCGTCGCCGAGACGGCGGCGCCGATGGCCGCCAGCGCCAGCTGACCGAGGCTGATCTGCCCCGCCCAGCCGGTGAGGATCACGAGCGAGAGCATGAGCATCCCGAAGAGGAGCCCGACGCTGAGCGTGAACACGTCGCCGCCCTGCATCCTCAGCGGGTAGAGCACGAGGAGCCCGAGCACCAGGACCGCGCCGACCCCCTTGGCCACGCGGACCTCGGTGAGGTGGCGGAGCTCCCGCGGGATCGGCCGGACCTCGCGCAGTGCCTGCCAGGTCGAGGCGCCGAGGTCGCGAGCACGTTCGACACCACCGCGCCGCTGGACCAGCAGCGCTCCGATGATCACGGCGAAGAGAACACCGTCGACCACGACCGTGCGCCCCGTCTCGAAGAACACGGCCTGCTCCAGCACACCGAGTCCGAGCGCTGCAGCGAAGGTCACCGGCAGGCTCTCCATGCGGCCGATCACTGCGGCGGCCAGGGCACGGAGCAGGAGCGAGAGCCCCAGCGTCTGGCCGATGGCCACGCCCTGGACGGGCATGCGCAGCAGGACGGCGAGACCCGAGAGCCCGGCGGCGAGCACCCAGACGAGGGTGTTGAGTCGGCGTACGGGGATCCCGAGCAGCGACGCCCGGTCGGCCGACTCCGCGCTGGCTCGGACGGCGACGCCGAACCGACTGCGGCGCAGGAAGACGGCCAGACCGACGCACACCGAGGGCACGACCAGAGCGATGAGGAGATGGCCGCCGGTGAACGTGTTCGGGAACCACTCGACGCGCACGGACCCGAACGGGCGGGGTGGTTGTGGCGCGACGTCGTAGTCGAACAGCCTGGGCAAGGCCAGCGTGCCGAACGACAGCAGCTGACCGATGCCGATCGTGGCCACGGTGAGCAGGAGCCTCGGTGCCTTGGCGAAGCGCCGCACCACGGTGACCTCGATGAGGGCGCCCAGCGCGAGTGCGGCCACCAGCCCGGCGGCCATGGCCGGGAGGAACCCCCAACCTGGTCCGACGATCAACGACGCGGCCAGGACAGCAGCCAGGCCGCCGAGCTCGCCCTGGGCAAAGTTCACGATGCGGTTGGCCCGATAGACGAGTACGAGCCCCACCGCGATGAGGGCGCTGAGCGAGCCGGTGAACAGCCCGACCACCAACGACGAGATCGGGACCGGGTACAGCACGAACACGAACACCAGGAACGCGAGCGCGCCCAGAGCCGATCCCACCGCGAACCGGATGTCGTCTCGCGTCAAACCATCCCCCCGATGTGCTTGTTACCCCCAGTAGCCCTACAGTGCCCCAGTTCGCGGCAATTGGGGAAATCGCGGCACGCTTCCTTGGGGGGATCGCATTGACCATGCGTCAGTTCATGGACCGCTACGGAGTGGCGCTGGGGGTGATCCTGGGGCTCATCATCGTGATCGCGGTCCTGCCGGGCAACGCGACGGATGATCGCGTGGCGGCCAGCGGCGGCGACGCCCTCCCTACGGGGGAAGAGGCGAGCGGCGTGGACGGCTCCGAGGGCGGCGCGTCCGACGGATCCTTGACCACAGGAGCGGGCGACCCGGTCACGGCGGGCGCCGACCCCACGGCGTCTGGCGGGACCGGCGCGACCGGCGGGACCGGTGGGGCCGGCGGCGGCGGCGGTGAACAGCCGCCAGCGGCCGCGGGCGGAGCCGTGTTCGGCACCGGGCCGGACTGCCGGGCCGATGGGCGGCAGAAGGGCATCAGCCAGTACATGCCTCCCTGCGTGCAGTGGGCCCCTGGTACGGACAACGGCGGGGCCACGGCCAACGGCGTGACCGACGACAAGATCGTGGTGGTGCGCTGGGTCGGCAACATCGACCCCGCGACGCGAGCCATCCTGCAGAGCGCTCAGCTCTCGGACGCGCCGGCGAAGGTCACGCAGATCATGGACGTGCTGCGGCGCTACTCCAACCAGCACTTCCAGACCTACGGGCGCGAGGTCGTATTCGTCGACTACGCCGCGAGCGGCCCCTCGGAGAACGAGGAGGCCATGAAGCGCGACGCCATCAACATCGCGGCGAAGAAGCCCTTCGCGGTGATCGAGGGAGAGCCGGCAGCGCCCATGCCCACGGTGCTCTTCCGGGACCTGGCCCAGCGCGACATCCTCTGCATGTGCAGCACGTCGATGTCGGAGGAGTTCTACGGCTCGCTGCCCCCGATGCTGTGGAGCTCGTTGCCGTCGATCAACACCTACGCCCGCCAGACCGCCGAGTACGTAGGCAAGCGTCTCGCCGGCAAGCCGGCGCGCTACGCCGGAGATGAGCTCAACCCGGTGCAGGACTACCGCACCAAGACGCGAAAGTTCGGCCTGATCTACCTCGAGGGAGCGCGGGGGAAGGTCGATCCGGAAGGTCGACGCGGGGCCGACATCATGCTGCGAGAGCTCGCTCGCTACGGCGTGAACATCCCCCGCGATGCCCAGGTCGGGTACATCTACGACCCGGGCCGCAACCAGGCCGATGTGACGGCTCTGATCGCCAGGATGAAGAACGCGGGGGTCACCACGATCATCCCGGTCTGGGATCCCCTCTACCCGATCCTCATCACGAAGGAAGCAACCAACCAGCTGTACTTCCCGGAGTGGCTGATGATCGGCACCGGCCTGTCCGACACCACGTCGGCGGCCCGCCTCTACGACCAGAGCCAGTGGCGCCACGCGTTCGGCATCTCCCCGCTCTGGGTGACCTGGGCGACGGTTGCCAAGTCCGGCGGAGCGCGGGCCTATCACCACGCAGCTCCGGGAACGCCGCCGGGAGACGAAGGCGTCCTGATCAACATCTACGTCGCCCGCATCGGCACCCTCTTCCGGGGCATCCACATGGCCGGCCCCAACCTCACCCGCGACACCTGGGTCCAGGGCACCCTCCGGTACCCCCCCACCGGAGGCCGACCGGCCGCGCCCCTCGTCTTCGCGACGCGCCAGAACCCGACCGACATCAAGGACTTCGTCGAGGTGTTCTACGCGTCCAACGCGACTGGACCAGACGAGCGAGGCAACGGCGGCACGGGCATGGTCATGAAGGTCGACGGCGGTCGTCGCTACAACCTGGGCGAATGGCCGCGGTCCGAGCCGCGGGTGTTCGACCTCAACGGCGCCATCGCCGTCAGCGACGACCCTCCGGGCGGTGGCGATCCGCCGCACGAGCAGGACGGCCACACCCACAAGACGCGCTGCCTGAGCTGCCCCACCTGACGACGAGGCCGATCGATAGGGTCGCCGCATGCGCTTCTCTGTCTGGCCAAACCTCTCCCAGCCTTGGGGTGACGTGCTCGCGCTCGTCCAGCACGCCGAAGGGACGGGATGGGACGGCATCTACGTGGCCGACCACTTCATGGGCAGCGGCGGGGAGTTCGGCCCCGACACGACCCCCAACCTGGAGGCGACGGGTGCTCTGGCCGGCCTGGCCGCAGCCACTGAGCGGGTCCGCCTCGGCACGCTCGTGCTCGGCAACACCTACCGGCACCCCGCGGTGCTGGCCAACTGGGCCGCCACCGTCGACCACATCAGCGCCGGCCGTCTCCTGCTCGGCGTGGGCGCGGGCTGGCAGGAGAACGAGCACCAGCAGTACGGCATCGAGCTCCCGCCGCCCGGCGAGCGCGTGGCCCGCTTCGAGGAGGCCTGCTTCGTGCTGAAGGGCCTCCTCCGAGACGAGCGCACCACCTTCGGAGGGGCCCACTACGGGCTGACCGACGCCGTGGCCGAGCCCAAGCCCGTGCAGCAGCCTCTGCCGCTGCTCATCGGGGGCAAGGGCGACCGGATGATGGGCGTGGTGGCCCGCCACGCCGACGAGTGGAACATGTGGGGGCTGGCCGACGCCATCGCCGAGCGCACCACGCTGCTCGAGCGGCGCTGCGAGGCCATCGGACGCGACCCCGGCACCATCGCCCGGTCGGCCCAGGCCCTGATCCGCCTCACCGACGACCGGGCGGAGGCGGACGCGTTCGTAGCCGGCACCGGAGGCCGGGCCGCGGTGGCCGGCACCACCGACGACGTAGTCGCGGCCGTGGAGGCCTGGCAGGCGGTGGGCCTCGATGAGGTCATCGTCCCCGACTTCACGCTCGGTCGGGGGTCCCGCAAGCTCGACCGCCTCGACGCCATCCTCGCGGCCGTGGCGCCTTACCGGGCTGGCTAGGTTCGACACCACATCGACACACAGGGGGAAGCAATGCCGACGAGCGCCGAGGTGCGCGCCCAGCTCACAGGACCCGGCGGGATGTTCGAGGTGACCACCGATGAGGTGCTCGGACGCCCCATGGAGGTCTACGCCGAGCGCATGCCATCACTGCGGTCCGTGGCCGAGGTGGGGCTCATGCGAGGCGACCAGACCTTCATCGTCTACGGCGATCGCACCTACGGGTTCGGGGAGTTCGTGGAGACGTCCAACAGTGTGGCCCACGCCCTGCGCGACCGGTTCGGGCTGGCCAAGGGCGACAGGGTCGCGGTCCTGTCTCAGAACAACCCGGAGTGGTGCCTCGCCTTCTGGGCCACCGTCTCCCAGGGTGCGGTGCTCGTCGGCCTCAACGGGTGGTGGACCACCGATGAGATCGAGTACGGCCTGCAGGACTCCGGGGCCAAGGTGCTCGTCGCCGACCGGAAGCGCTTCGAGCGCATCGCAGGCTCCCTCGACAGCGCCCCCGACCTGGAGCACGTGTTCCTGGTCGACTGCACCGCGGCCGACGTGGGCCTGGCCGACGACCCCCGCATCCACGAGTTCAGCGAGCTCGTCGGCACCCCCACGGCCGCGTTCGTGACCGAGGACATCGCCGAGGACGACCCGGCGGTCATCTTCTACACGTCGGGCACCACGGGCCGGCCCAAGGGCGCCATCTCCACCCACCGAAGCATGATCGCCAACCTCCAGAACACCATGTACAACGCGGTGGCTGGCTCGATGGCGGGCGGCGGAGCGCTGCCCGACGCCGGAGGCGGAGCCAACGTGGCCCTGTTCACATCCCCGCTCTTCCACGTCTCGGGCTGCCACTCCACCCTGGTCGTGGGCCTCCTCGCCGGGCTCAAGCTCGTCATGCCGGAGGGCCGCTTCACCCCGGAGACCGCCCTCCAGCTCATCCAGGACCACGACGTGACGGTGTGGGCCACAGTCCCCACGATGGTGTGGCGTGTCTGCGAGCACCCGGACCGCCACGACTACGACACGTCGTCGGTCAAGAGCGTGGCCTTCGGCGGCTCTCCCTCGGCCGATGAGCTCCAGCGCATGATCCGGGACACCTTCCCCAGCGTGGCCTCCACCTCCAACGCCTACGGCCTGACCGAGACCTCGTCGGTCGCCACGGTCATCTCCGGTCAGGACGCCATCGATCGGCCCACGTCGGTCGGTCCGCCCGTGCCGACGGTGCACGTGAGGATCGTCGACGCCGAGGGCAACGAGGTGCTCACTGGGGAGACAGGCGAGGTCTGCATCAGCGGGCCCATCCTCATGGCCGGGTACTGGAAGAAGCCCGAGGCCACCGCCGAGGCCATCCGCGACGGGTGGCTGCACACCGGCGACCTGGGCCACGTCGACGAGGACGGCTTCGTGTACATCACCGACCGCAAGAAGGACATGATCATCCGGGGCGGCGAGAACATCTACTGCGTCGAGATCGAGCAGCGCCTCGTCAACCACCCCCACATCGCCGATGCCGCTGTGATCGGGGTGCCCCACCCTGAGCTGGGCGAGGAGGTCAAGGCGGTGGTCCAGGTCGAGGAGGGCGAGACGCTCACCGAGGCCGAGGTCCGCCAGTGGGTGGCTGACGGGCTGGCCGCGTTCAAGGTGCCCGCCTACGTGGAGGTCTCGGCAGAGAAGCTGCCCCGCAACGCCAGCGGCAAGCTCCTCAAGAACGTGCTCCGCGGCGAAGGCGACGTCAGCTTCGCCGAGACGATGTAGCCGGCCCGGCAGAACCTGAGCGTTCTCGGGCGATCTACCGCGAACATGGTCGTGTAGATCGCCCGAGAACGAGAAGTGCGGTCAGGACCGAGTCTGCCCTCAACCCGGCGCCGGGACCTCGGATCGGATGACGTCGTCCCCTGCCGTCTCGGGCAGCCCCCGCATGGCCAGGAGGCCGGCGAGCATGACCGCGCACAAGCCGCCGATGGCGGTGCGAGTGCTGACAACCCCCTCGAGCAGCCCCACCACCACCAGGCCGAGCGAGCCGCCGGCCACGATGACGCCGAACACGAAGGCGAGCAGGGTGGCCCTCACCTCGGTCGGGAAGAGCTCGGAGAGGTACGAGGGGCGGACGGCGGTGAGCCCGGCGTCGGACCCCGTGAGGATGAAGAAGCCCGGCGCGAACAGCCAGCGCTCCTGGCTGAAGACGAGCGCCACCCCGATGACCATGAGCACTGCGCTCCAGATGACGACGGGTTGGCGCCCGATCCGATCGCTGAGGCGGCCGCCGGCGATGTAGCCCAGGAGCGTGGCCGGTCCGGCCCCGATCACGATGATGGTGAACAGGCCCTCCCAGTCGTACCCGTCCTGAGCCAGCTCGGCTGCGTAGAAGAACACGGGCGTTCCCAGGATTCCGTGGGTGCCGAGCACGGTGGTGATGCGCCACAGCCGGGGGCGATGGGACGCGTCGACGTGGGGCCAGAAGGAGGTCTGCACCCGCTCCTCGTCCTGTGCCACCGTGAAGGCCTGCGTCTCGCGCAGGTTGCGGCGCAGCCAGGCCACCAGCACGAGTGGTGGCAGCGCGGCCAGGTAGAGGATGCGCCAGTCGAGTGGCGTCAGCGGGACGACCAGGAGCATCACCGCCACGAGCCCGAACCCGGTCATGGCGATGATGCCGAGGAGCGTGAGACCGGCACCGCGGCGGTCCGCTCGCAGCTCCTCGCTGATGACGATGCCGGCCAGGGACTCCTCTGTGGCAAGGAACAAGCGGGCCACCATCTGGAAGGCGACGAAGGACACCAGCCCCCACGCCAGCGACGTCGCCGCAGTGGCGACGGTGAAGGCCAGGACCGACACGAGGAGCATCTGCCGCCGTCCCACCCGGTCGGCCAGGCGCAGGATCGGCATGCTCCCGAGAGCCGCCACCCTGATCACCGCGACGCCGATGCCGAAGCGGGCCACCGAGACGTCGAGGCCTTCGGCGATGCTCGGCGCGGCGAGGCTCAGCAGCCCGGTGTCGTAGTTGAGGAAGAACCCCACCATCGACAGGGGCACGAGCACACCCCACTCGTGGGCGTTGAAGCCGAAGCGGAGGTCGGGCCCGTGCTCAGGCTCCACCTGTGGCACGTGCACTCCACCCAGATCGGACATCGAGGCAGGGTTCCACAGCCGAGGCTCCAGCACCTGCCTGTCCCGGTGAGGTAGCACCACTCCTCCGGTGGTGCCTTCGCCCTCGACAGGATGTCCGGTTCCAGGTCAGATGAGCGCATGGGCGCCGCTTGGTACCGAACCCGATCGGAGCTGCGCAGCCGTTGGCGGGCGGCGCTGCTCCTGACGCTGATGGTCGGCCTCGTGGGTGGCATCGTTCTGACCACCGTCGCTGGTGCCCGCCGCTCGTCGACGGCCTACGAGCGCTTTCGCCAGGAGACGCTCGCGGGGGACCTCGACATCGCTCCGTCGGACCCGAGCGAGGAGTCCTTCGACGCCATCGCGGCCCTTCCCCAGGTCGTCGCGAGCACCCGCACCGCCTATCCCTTCATCGTCCCGAAGGGTTCCGGGCTCTACCCGTTCCTCGACTTCCTCGCGGTCGCGCGAGATGGACGACATCTTCGGCACGGCCATCGACCGGCCCCGCCTCGTCGCCGGTCGGATGCCGGAGCTCGGTCGCCCCGACGAGATGGCCGTCATCGAGCAGTTCGCACGCGAGGCCCACCTGCAGGTGGGCGACGAGGTCGACTTCGAGTCGTACTCGCCTGAGCAGTTCGAGCCGCTGTTCACCACGGGGGACGCCGGTCCACCGGCGGGGCCGGAGGTCACGCTCACGGTGACCGGCGTGGTAAGCGCCCCGGACTTCCTCGGCGAGAGCTCGGGCGGCTTCCTGCCTCGCGCCATCCTTCCGCCGGCCTTCCTCGAGGAGCACGGCGAGCGCATGGGGATCTATCCGGGCGGCGTCCGGGTCAGGCTGCGCAACGGGGCCGCCGACCTGCCCCCGGTGATGGACGCTGTCCGCCGGCTCTACCCGGACGACGCCGAGCTGGAGCTGCAGCCTGCGTCGGACTTCGCCGACAAGGTCGACGACAGCATCGCCGTGCTCGTCGCCGCCCTCCTCGTCTGCGCCCTGTGTGCCGCTCTCGCTGGGGTCGTTGTCCTGGCCCAGGCTCTGGCCCGCCATCTCGGGCAGGACCCGGCCACCGAGCGCGGGCTGGCCGCGCTCGGCATGAGCCGCCGGGAGCGCGCCACGTCGCTCGTGGGCATCGCGCTGCCTGCAGCAATCGGCGGTGCGCTCCTCGCCGGGCTGGCGTCGGTGCTCGCGTCGCCGCTGATGCCGGTCGGGCTGGCCCGGCAGGCGGAGCCCGCCCTCGGGCTGTCGGTGGACGGCATCGTCCTCGGCCTCGGCATCCCCGCCATCGCGCTCACCGCCATGGCGCTGGCCGCGCTGGCGGCGTGGGTCACCACCCGGGCACCGGTGGCCGGGGAAGCTGACCTCGGTCCCAGCCGACCCTCCATCGTCCAGCGGACGATGGCACAGGTCGGGGCGGCGCCCCCCAGCGTCGTCGGTGTGGGCATGGCCCTTTCGCCCGGACGTGGCTCGGCGGCGCCCCCGGTGCGCTCGACGCTCGCAGGGGTGACCCTCGGGATCGGGGGCGTCGTAGCGGTGGTGGTGTTCGCGGCCAGCCTCTCCACGCTCGTCGACTCCCCGCCTCGCTTCGGCTTCCCCTGGCACGCGCTCGTCTCCGGCTTCCAGGGCGACGTCGTGGGCGAAGCCGGCGACGAGCTGCTCGCCGATCCCCGGGTGCGCGACGCTGCGTCGCTGACCACGAGCCTGGCCCACCTCGGCACCGGCGACGTCAACATCCACGCCTTCGGGCGGCTCAAGGGATCGGCCGAGCCAACCCTGCTCGCGGGCACCCTGCCTCGAGGAGACGACGAGGTCGCCCTGGGCACGGCCACAATGCGCGACGCCAACCTGCGGATCGGCGACATCGTCGAGCTGGAGGGGCCGGGGAGGCCGTCCAGCCTGAAGGTCGTCGGGCGGGTGGCCCTGCCGATCATCGACGACCGCAGTGCCGTCGACCGAGGCGCCTTGCTCACCGAGGAGGCGCTCCTGCCCCTCGCCTCGAACGAGAGCCTCAACAACGACCTCCTCATCGGGTGGGCGGACGGCGTAGACGTCGACGCGGCCAACGAGCAGCTTGCCGAGGCGACGGGCGCCGAGGTCAGTGGGCTCCGGACGCCCTCGGAGGTGACCAACCTGCGGCTGGTCCGGTCGATCCCGAACGCCATGATCGCGGTGCTCGCGCTGTTCGCGGCCCTGGCCGCGGCCCATGCCCTCGTCACGACGGTCCGGCGACGGCGTCAGGACCTCGCCGTGCTGCGGACCCTCGGCTTCGTCGGCCGGCAGCTGACCTCGACGCTGGTGGCCCAGGCGACCGCGCTCGCTCTCGTCGGGCTGGCGGTCGGCGGCCCGCTCGGCGTGGTCGTCGGCCGGCTCGCCTGGCGAGCCGTGGCCGGGGACCTGGGTGTGGTCGACACGCCGGCCAACCCGCTGCCAACCCTCGCGGCAGTGGCGGTCCTGGCCCTGGTCGTCGTGAACCTGGCTGCCCTCCGCCCCGCTCGCCGGGCCCGGCGGATCCCCGCCGCCAGCGTCCTGCGCGCCAGCTGACCTCAGCCCGCGTCGGGCGCGTGGCAGACGGCTTCGACGTTGTTGCCGTCCGGGTCCCGCACGAACGCGCCGTAGTACGCCGGGTGGTACTCGGGGAACACGCGCGGTTCGTGGAGCACCTCGGCTCCGAGACCGACGGCGACATCGAAGAAGGCGTGGACCCGGGCCCGGTCGGGGGCGGTGAACGCGATGTGGGCCTCGCGGAAGCCGGCTCCGTCATCGAGCCCGGCGATCCAGAAGTCCGGCTTGTCCGAGCCGTAGCCCATGGCCACTCCGAAGTCCATGAGCCGCCGGAAGCCGAGGGGCTCCAGAACGGCGTCGTAGAACGTGGCGCTGGCCGCCATGTCGGTGCACTGGATCCCGAGGTGGTCGAGCATGCCGACAGCCTGCCACCGCGGCCTCCTACGCTGCCCGGCCGTGACCCGATACGAGCCCATCACCGCCCAGACCGGCGGCCCCTTCGACGCCTACTGCGCCCTCCCGGCAGAAGGGAGCGGACCTGGAGTCCTGCTCTTCCAGGAGATCTTCGGCATCAACGACAACATGCGCGGCATCGCCGACCGCCTCGCAGCCGAGGGCTACGTCGTGCTCGTCCCCGACATGTTCTGGCGCCTCGAGCCCAGGTTCGAGCGCAAGGACGAGTCCGGGCTGCAGGACGCCTTCGCGATGGTGCAGCGCTTCGACTTCGAAGAGGGATCTCGCGACATCCAGGCGACCCACGCCCACCTGCTGGCCATGCCCGAGTGCACCGGCCGCGTCGGGGCCCTCGGCTTCTGCCTGGGCGGGACCCTCGCCTTCAGCTGTGCCGCGCGCAGCCAGGTCGACGGGCGGGGCATCGACGCCGCCGTCTCCTACTACGGGTCCGGGAACCTGGAGGTGCTGCCCCAGCTCGACCAGGTGCCCTGCCCGTTGCTGTTCCACTACGGCAACGACGACCCGTTCATCCCCGAGGAGCACATCAGCGCTGTGGAGGCGGCTGTCGAAGGTCGGCCCGGCATGACGCTGCACCGCTACGAAGCGGGCCACGCCTTCGGGAACTGGGACGCCCCGTCCATGTACCAGGCCGAAGCTGCCGACCTGGCCTGGCAGCGCACGACCGAGTTCCTGGCCCGCCACCTCACCTGAGGTGACGACCTCAGTCGAGGACGGCGATGGCTTCGATCTCCACGAGCAAGTCGGGCTCGGCTAGGGCGACCACGGGGAGGAGGGTGACGGCCTTGGTCGGATCGACCCCGAGCGCCACGGCTGCACGCATGACTCCCTCGCCGAGGTCGGCCATCTTCTCGGGCGTCCAGTCCACGATGTAGATCGTGAGCTTGGCCACGTCGGCGAACGTGCCGCCGGCGGCCCGCACACCCGTGTCGACGTTGCGCAGGGCCTGGTCGACCTGAGCGGCGAGGTCACCCACCCCGACCGGCTCGCCGTCGGCGTCCCGAGCCACCTGGCCGGAGAGGAACACCATCCTCGAGCCGCTGGCGATCGCCACCTGGCGGTAGACATCAGGCTTCGACAGCCCCTCGGGGTTCAACAGCTCGACGGTCACGACGCCGCTCCTCGGTTCGGTGGGCTGGCGCACCGTAGACGCGAGCGAAGCAGCCGGAGGCGCGGCAGGTGCGCTGCAGGACGATCAGCTGGCGATTCGACCGTTCAAGAACCACGTGTGCGTCGGGCCCTTCCCCTTCAGGTCAACGATGCCGCGCTCCTG
Organism: uncultured Microthrixaceae bacterium; assembly: GCA_963846555.1. Classification (GTDB taxonomy): domain Bacteria; phylum Actinomycetota; class Acidimicrobiia; order Acidimicrobiales; family VFJN01; genus VFJN01. The sequence goes on along the minus strand of CAWJWI010000004.1, from coordinate 927,176 downwards.
AAGGAGGTAGCCGGGGGCAAGGATGCTCGCCGTCGCGTCCGTGATCTGGATGCGTCCCGGAAGTCCGTGCGATTCCATGCGCGAGGCCGTGTTGACGGTGTCCGACCACAGGTCGTAGGCGAACTTCCGACGGCCGATGACGCCTCCGATCGCGTCTCCGGTAGCGATCCCGATCCGCATCTCGATGCTGCTCGGCCAGCCCGAGCTGAGCCCCTCCAGCGCGTCGACGATGTCGAGGGCGACCTCGGCGATGGCCTCGGCGTGATCGTCCCGGGGCTCAGGAGCGCCGGCCACCGCCATGTACGCGTCGCCCACCGTCTTGATCTTCTCCACGTGGTGTCGGTCGACGATGTCATCGAGCAGGTGGAACACCTCGTCGAGCATGGTGACCACCTCTGTCGCTGGGAGCTGCATGGAGAGCGGTGTGAACCCCACGAGGTCCGCGAACAGCACCGTCACCTGGTCGTGGTGATCGGCGATGATCCCAGCCCCATCCTTGAGCCGAGCGGCGATCGACTCGGGAAGGATGTTCCGCAGCAGCTCGTCAGCGCGACGCCGCTCACGAACGATGAGCTCGTGCTGGGCCGCGATCACGTGCTCCTGGGCGAACTGGGTGCGTCCGCCACTGTCGACGACCAGCGCCACCCCGACGACCGCGATGAAGACCATCCATGTGATGGTCGAGTGCAGCGCGTCCGAGCCTCGGGCCGATTCCTCCGAGACCGCGAGCCCCACCTGGTGCATCACGGTGAAGAGCGCGCAGGCGACGAAGCCCATGGCAGGTGGCAGGCGAAAGACGAGCAGGCCCCACAGGCTCACCAGGAGCACTGCTGTGGTACCCAGACTGGCAACGTCGAGTGATGCGTGGAGCGACCACACGAGCGCGGACCCCCAAACGGCGGTGGTTGCGGCCGCGATGGGCAGGAGGGCCCGACTGGTCGGCGCCAGCCACGCGATCAGGCTCGATGCAACAAACCCGGGGCTGACCACCGCCACGACGCCCAGGAAGGTGTCTCCGTAGGCGTGGTCGAGGACTTGGCCCGTGGCGACGATCGTGAAGCCACCGGCCAGGGCGCCGAGCATCCCCACGCGGATGAGCGGGGCTGCGTGCGCCGTGCGCCAGCGTCGGTAGTCGGCCTCGCTGGCCTCGCTGGCGTACCGGAGTCGTCGCGGCACCGTCCTATATGCGTCCGAGATGTCCGGTTCGCCCGATCCCACCTCGGCGGACCGTAGCCGGAACCGCCTGGGTTCAGCCTCCGGAGGCGTCTTGGACGCGCTGCTTGCCGGCCGAGATCCACGGCATCATGCCTCGGAGCTCCTCGCCGACCTGCTCGATCTGGTGGGTCTTGCCCTGCTCCTGGAGGCGCTTGTACGTGCTGCGCCCGGACTCGGACTCCTTGACCCACTCGGCCGCGAAGCGCCCGTCCTGGATCTCGTCGAGGATCTTGCGCATCTCGGCCTTCACCTCCGCGGTGATGATGCGGGGGCCGCGGGTGAGGTCGCCGTACTCGGCTGTGTCGGAGATGGAGTACCGCATGCCGGCGATGCCCTGCTCGTACATGAGGTCCACGATGAGCTTCAGCTCGTGGAGGCACTCGAAGTAGGCCGACTCGGGCTGGTAGCCCGCCTCGACGAGCGTCTCGAAGCCGGCCTGCACGAGGGCGGTCACGCCTCCGCAGAGGACGACCTGCTCACCGAAGAGGTCGGTCTCGGTCTCCTCCTCGAAGGTCGTCTCGAGGACGCCGGAACGGGTGCCGCCGATGGCGTCGGCGTACGACATGGCGAGGTCGCGGGCCTTGCCCGACGCGTCCTGGGCCACGGCGATGAGGCAGGGCACGCCGCCGCCCTCGGTGTAGGTGCGACGCACGAGGTGACCCGGGCCCTTGGGGGCCACCAGGGCGACGTCGACGTCGGCGGGCGGCACGACCTGGTCGAAGCGCACGCTGAACCCGTGGCCGACGAAGAGGGCGTCGCCCGAGGACAGGTTCGGGGCGATGTGCTCGTTGAAGATGGCCTTGTGCTCCGTGTCAGGGCCCAGGAGCATCACGAGGTCGGCCTCGGCGGTGGCGTCGGCGATCGACAGCACCCGCAGGCCGGCCGCCTCCGCCTTGGCCACAGAGGCGGACCCCTCTCGCAGGCCGACGCGCACGTCGACCCCGGAGTCCTTCAGGTTGAGGGCATGGGCATGCCCCTGGGACCCATAGCCGATCACGGCGACCTTGCGGCCGGCGATGAGCGAGCTGTCGGCGTCCTTCTCGTAGTACACGTTGGCCATCAGTGGTCCTTCAGGAGGCTCGGGCCGGCCGGAGCCGGTTCGGGGTGTTGTCGATCTTGGGGAGGGCAACGCGCCCGGTGCGCTGCAGCTCAGCGATGCCGTAGGGCCGCAGCAGCTCCTCGAAGTCATCGAGTTTGTCCGGGTGCCCCTCCAGGGACAAGGTGAGCCGGTCGTGGCCCACGTTGAGGATGCGGCCCTCGAAGACGTTCACGAGCTCGATGACCTGGCCCCGGCTCTCTGGTGGGGCGGCCACGGTGACGAGCAGGAGCTCGCGCTCGACGGCGTTCCGAGGGTCGAGCTCGGTGATCTTCACGACGTTGATGAGCTTGAAGAGCTGCTTGGTGACCTGCTCCAGCGGCGCCGATGCGACGTCGACCGCGATCGTGATCCGGCTCAACCGCTCGTCCTCAGTGGGGGCAACGGCCAGGCTGATGATGTTGAAACCGCGCCGGGCGAAGAGGCCCGACACCCGGGCCAGCACGCCAGCCTTGTTCTCGACCAGCACCGACAGGATGTGGTGGCTGATGCCGTCGTCTGCGGTGGTCACTGGACGAAGTCCTCTCCAAGGGCGGGGTCGGTGATGATGGCGTCGTTGCTGAGGCCGGCCGGGACCATCGGGAAGACCTTCTCCGAGGAGTCGGTGCGGAAGTCGATGACGACGGGCCGGTCGTCGATCTCGTTCGCCTTCTGGATGGCGGACTCGACCTCCTCGGGCGAGTCGACTCGCATCCCGACGCAGCCCATGGCCTCGGCCCAGAGCTTGTAGTCGGGCAGATCGGGCGAGAGGTACACCTCGGAGTAGCGCTCCTCGTAGAACATCTCCTGCCACTGGCGGACCATGCCGAGGTAGGCGTTGTTGAGGATGGCGATCTTCACCGGGATGCGCTCGGCTGCTGCCGTGACGAGCTCCTGGGCTGTCATCTGGAAGCAGCCGTCACCGTCGACGGCCCACACCATCCGGTCGGGCCGGCCCACCTTGGCGCCGATCGCCGCCGGGACGGCGAAGCCCATCGTGCCCAGCCCGCCGGAGTTCACCCACGTGTAGGGGTGGTTGAACTTCCAGTACTGCGACGTCCACATCTGGTGCTGGCCCACGCCCGAGGCCACGATCGTGTCGTCCGGTGTGTTGTCGCGCAGCTGCTCGAGGACGAACTGCGGCTTGAGGGCGTCGCCGGGGTCGGACTGCTTGTAGGAGAGCGGGTGCTTCTCCTGCCAGCCAGAGATCGTCTGCTTCCAGGCCGAGCGGTCGGGCTGGGTGGAGCCTTCGGCCAGAAGGCCCTTGAGCACCGACACGAGCTCTTCGATCACGAGGCGGGCGTCGCCCACGATCGGGACGTCGGGCCGGCGGACCTTGCCCAGCTCGGCCGGGTCGATGTCGACGTGGATGACCTTGGCCTCAGGGGCGAAGTCCGGGATCTTGCCGGTGACCCGATCGTCGAACCGGCTGCCGAGGGCGATGAGCAGATCAGATCGCTGCATCGAGGTGACGGCCGTGTAGTTGCCGTGCATCCCCGGCATGCCGAGGCACAGCGGGTGGTCGTCGGGGAAGGCGCCCCGGGCCATCAGGGTGGTGACGACGTGGATGTCGCACAGCTCGGCCAGCTCACGGAGGGCCTCCGCGGCCCGGGCCTTGAGGATCCCGCCCCCGGCGTAGATGACGGGTCGGGTGGAGGCCAGGATCAGCTGGGCCGCCTCCCGGATCTTGCGGGGGTGGCCCTTGGTCGTGGGCCGGTAGCCGGGCAGGCCCTCTAGCACCGAGGCGTCGTCAGGCCAGTACCAGTCCATGGCCGAGCTCGGGTTCTTGGCGTCGATGATGTCCTTCGGGATGTCGAGCAGGACCGGACCGGGCCGGCCCGTGGTGGCGATGTGGAAGGCCTCCCTGACCGCGCGGGGGATGTCCTGCGCCGAGGTCACCAGCTCGTTGTGCTTGGTGACCGACCGGGTGATGCCGATCGTGTCGCACTCCTGGAAGGCGTCGGTGCCGATGGCGCCGGTGGCCACCTGGCCCGTGATGACGACCATGGGGATGGAGTCCATGTAGGCGTCGCAGAGCGGCGTGACGATGTTCGTGGCCGCCGGACCCGACGTAACCATGGCCACGCCCGGGCGGCCCGTCACGTGGGCGTAGCCCTCGGCCATGTGGCCGGCGCCCTGCTCGTGGCGCACGAGGATGTGCCTGATGGCGCTGTCGAGCAGCGGGTCGTACACAGGCAGGATGCATCCGCCCGGTAGCCCGAAGATGGTGTCGACGCCCTCCATCTCGAGGGCCTTGATCAGAGCTTGTGATCCGTTGAGCTGCATTGCCCTCAGGTCCCTTCCTGCAAAACGACGACGACCTCCCGGCTGGGAGGTCGACAAGCGCACGCGCGGGGTGAGTCGCGGGTGCGCTAGGTGAGTACCACGATGGTCAGATGTGCCACGGCGGGAGTTTCCCACGGAGACCGGCACCGGGCAAGACCAGATGTGGGAGCGCCCAGATCCTTGCGTTGGATGTCGTGCGTAGCGCAGGAGTGTGAGTAGGGTATGCGCCAGCCCGACCCGGGCAGCAGGATCGTCGGTTGAAACGGAAACGTAGGAGACAACGCTGTGGGAATCTCGAAGGATCGCTTTGGCCGCTTCGTGCGGGCTGCTGTGGTGAGCGGGCTGCTCGGCGCTGCCGGCCTCACGATCGCCGCCGCTCCCGTGCACGCGCAGGACAACGGGTCCGACAACGGCTCCGACACAGGCGGCGCTGACAACGGCTCCGACACTGGAGCCGACAACGGCTCGGACAACGGCTCGGACAACGGCTCCGACACTGGTGGCACCACTGGTGGCACCACGGGCGGAACCGACGGCACCACCGGTGACACCACCGATGGCACCGACGGCGGCACGCTCGGCGTGAGCGCCAGCACCGGTGGCCTGCCCGACACGGGCGGCTCGGCTGCGGCTCCGCTGGCCATGGGTGGTGCCGCTCTCGGCATCGCGCTGGCCGGTCGGCGCCTGCTCGCCGCCAAGGCCTAGCCCTCCCGCTTGGATCTAGGGAGGCGACCCGAGGCCGCGAGGCCTCGGGTCGTTTCGCGCCTGCGCCCAGACCGACTGGTCCGAGAGCACCCCGTCCTGTCGGCGGTGGTGCTGGTCGTCGGCCTGTTCCTGGCTGCAGCCGTCATCGACCTCCTCCGCATCCGCTCGAACATCGACGCCGGCCGCAGGGCTCTGAGCGGGCTGCAGCTGGCCACTCTCGGCGAGGGCCTCGTGCCCACCATCGACCGGGGCGCCGATCGCCTCTCGGCGGCCGACGGCATCGCCGACCGCAGCCCGTTCCTCGCCACCCTCGGCGTGCTGCCCTGGGTCGGCGACCAGGTCGACGGGCTGCGGGACCTCACCGAGGTCACCGAGCAGCTCGGAAGCGCAGCGCGGGAGACAGCCGAGACCATCGAGGTGGACCTCGACCGGGCCGCCGGCGACCCGTCAGCCCGCGTCGACCTCCTCGACACCGTCCTCACCGAGCTGGACGACATCGAGGAGGTGGTGGACCGCCTGGAGGTCGGGGCGGAGGGCCGCCTCGTGGGCCCTTTGGCCAAGGCCCGGCAAGCAGTCGTCGACGAGCTGACCAACGCGCCCGACCGCCTCGACGAGGCCCGCGGCTACCTGCAGGGCATGCGGCGCCTGCTGGCCGGTCCTTCGCACTACCTGCTCCTCGCCGGCAACAACGCCGAGATGCGGGGTGGGGCCGGGATGCCGCTCTCGGGCGGGGTGGTGACCATCTCCGACGGGGACATCGACTTCGGGGACTTCACGCAGCTCGCCTACAAGGACCTGGGCCAGCCCGACGTGCAGGTGCCTCAGGTGCTGCGCGACACCTACCGGCGCTGGAACATCGGCCGCAGCTACCTCGAGACGGCAGTGTCGCCGAACTTCGAGGTGACGGGCCCCATCTACCGCGGCATGGCCCCCAACGCTGGCTTCGGCGAGGTGGACGGCGTCCTCCAGGTCGACGCCGTCGCCCTGCGCGAGCTCCTCACTGTGATCGGCCCGGTCGAGATGGAGGGCGTCACCTACGACGCCACGAACGTGGAGCAGAAGGTCCTCAACGAGAGCTACATCGCCTTCGACACGCTCGACGAGCGAGGCAACCGGGTCGAGGTGCAGTCGGCCCTGGCCAAGGAGATATTCGAAGCCTTCAAGGAGCGGGCGGTGCCCGTGTCACAGCTGGCCACCGCCCTCCAGCAGGCCGCCAAGGGCCGTCACCTCCTGGCCAGCTCGACCGATCCGGACGTGCAGGCGCTCTGGGAGTCGATCGGAGCCGACGGAGGCCTCCCGGAGGAGGGTCTGATGGTCACGGTCCAGAACGTGGCCGCCAACAAGCTCGACTGGTACATCGACCCCGAGGTGACGCTGAACGTCCTGCCGGCCATCGACGGGTCATGGCGAGCTCGCCTCACCGTCACCGTCGCGAACCCCGTGCCCGAGCGCACGAGCGACTACATCGACGGCAGCTACGACGGTCTCACCAACGGCACCCACCGCACGATGGTCGCGATCTACCTGCCGGAGTTCGCCCACACGATCAAGTCCCTCGACCTGCCCTTCAGCGAGCGGGGCGAGGACCCGCCGCTGCGGATGTTCGCCAAGCGGTTCGAGATCCCGCGCGGCGAGACGAAGCGGGTGGCGCTCGAGTTCCGCATGCCGCCGGACAAGGTGGCTGCTCTGATCCTGCCCTCGGGCCGAGCTCGTCCCGTGAAGTACGTCGTCAACGGCTACGAGGCGAGCGACGCGGTCATCGGCGTGGCCTACTGGGGCACAGTGCCCGAGGACCCCGAGACGCCGGGCGCGCCCATGGTGGCCGCCATCCTCGCCCTGGCCGGCGCTCTCGCCATGATCGTGGGCGGCCGGGCGCGCATCCGAGCTGCGGCGGCCCGACCGATGCGACCCCTCCCCGAGCCCCTCATGCGGGCCCCGGGCCTGGGAGCGCTGCTCTTCCTCGCTGCGCTCGCCGTCCTCGTGGCCGGTGAGCTCATCTCACGCAGCTCCTAGCCCACTGCTTCTGTGCGCAGCAGCCACCGCTCGGCGGGGCTGCGTGCGCACAGAACGGGGGAGGTTCAGGCCTCCGTGATGGCTCCCCGCTCGGCGCCCGAGGCCAGCCGGGCGTACTTGGCCAGCACGCCGCTCGTGTAGCGGGGCTCGGGCGCCTTCCAGTCGGCCCGGCGCAGGGCCAGGGTGGCGTCGTCGACGAGGAGGTCGATCGTGTGCTCGACGACATCGATCACGATGCGGTCGCCCTCGGCCACCAAGGCGATGGGGCCGCCGTCGACCGCTTCGGGCGCCACGTGGCCGATGCAGAAGCCGTGGGTGCCGCCTGAGAAGCGGCCGTCGGTGATGAGCGCGGCGTCGCCGCCCCGGCCGACGCCCTTCATGGCCCCGGTGATGGCCAGCATCTCGCGCATGCCCGGGCCGCCCTTGGGCCCTTCGTAGCGGATCACCACGATGTCGCCGGCCTCGATCTGCTCGGCCAGCACAGCCTCCATGGCCGCGTCCTCGCCGTCGAAGACCCGGGCCCGTCCCTCGAACCGGAGGTGGTCGATCCCGGCCACCTTCACCACCGCGCCCTTCGGCGCCAGCGTGCCGGTGAGGACGGCGATGCCACCCACGGCGTGGATCGGGTTCGACAGCGGGTGGATGACCTCGCCGTCGGGGGCAGGCGGGTCGAGATCGGCCAGGTTCTCGGCCATCGTCTTGCCTGTGACGGTGAGGCAGTCACCGTGGAGCAGGCCGGCGTCGAGCAGGTGGCGCAGGACCACAGGCACACCGCCGATGCGGTCGATGTCGATCATGTGGTACTTGCCGTGGGGCTTGGTGTCGGCGATGTGCGGGACCTTGGCCGCGATGCGGTTGAAGTCGTCGAGGGCCAGGTCGACCCGGGCCTCGGCTGCGATGGCCAGCAGGTGCAGCACTGCGTTGGTGGAACCGCCGAGGGCCATGGTGACCGCGATGGCGTTCTCGAACGCCTCCTTCGTCATGATCTGGCGGGGCCGGATGCCCAGCTCGAGCAGCCGGACGACCGCCCGGCCCGACTGGTAGGCGAAGTCGTCGCGGCGGCTGTCGGGGGCCGGAGCGGAGGCCGATCCGAGCAGCGACATGCCGAGAGCCTCTGAGATGGACGCCATCGTGTTGGCGGTGAACATCCCGGCGCACGCGCCCTCGCTCGGACAGGCGTTCCGCTCCACGGCCAGCAAGCCCGCGTCGTCGAGGGTGCCCGCGGCGTGGGCTCCGACGGCCTCGAACACCGACACGATGTCGAGCGCCTCGTCGCCAAGGCGCCCGGGCAGGATCGAGCCCGCGTAGACGAACACCGAGGGCAGGTTCAGGCGGGCGGCGGCCATGAGCATGCCGGGCAGGCTCTTGTCGCACCCGGCGAAGGTGACCATCCCGTCGAAGCGCTCGGCGTGCATCACGGTCTCGACGGAGTCGGCGATGACCTCCCGCGACACGAGCGAGGCCCGCATGCCCTCGTGGCCCATCGAGATGCCGTCGGACACGGCGATGGTGTTGAACTCGATCGGGTACCCGCCGGCGTCGCGCACCCCGACCTTGGAGCGCTTGGCCAGCCGAGCCAGGGGCATGTTGCAGGGCGTGACCTCGTTCCACGACGACGCCACCGCCACCTGGGGCTTGTCCCAGTCGTCCTCGGTCATGCCGATGGCCCGGAGCATGGCCCGGGCCGGGGCCCGGCTGGGGCCGTCGGTGACGTCCCGGCTCCTCGGCTTGATGTCGACGGGGGTCTCGCCCTGCTCGGTCATCACCGCAGGCTACCGGCGCCCCTGGGACCGGCCCCAAGCGAGAAGTACGCTCCATCTGTGCTTGAGCTGGGGACGGTCCGGGTGGCGGCGGTGCAGGCCATGCCCGTGGTGCTCGATGCGGACGCCACGGTCGATCGGACCGTCGCGCTCATCGGCCAGGCCGCCGACCAGGGCGCGAAGCTCGTCGTCTTCCCGGAGTGCTTCATCTCCGTCTACCCCACCGGCGCATGGGCGGGGCAAGCCACCTCGTGGTCGAGCGGCTGCGACGAGCTGTGGGAGCGGATGTGGGCGTCGAGCGTGGACGTCGACGGCCCGCTCGTGCGGCGGCTGGCCGCTGCGTGCGCCGAGCGGGGCGTGCACCTCGCCATCGGCGTCAACGAGCGGGAGGACGCCCGGCCCGGCTCGCTCTACAACACGCTCCTCGTCATCGGCGCCGACGGCGTGCTCCTGCGACACCGCAAGCTGATGCCGACGATGCACGAGCGGCTGTTCCACGGCGTCGGTGCCGGCGACGATCTCGCCGTGGCCGACCTCCCCGGCACGGCTCGAGTCGGCGGGCTCATCTGCTGGGAGAACCGGATGCCGCTGGCCCGCTGGGGCGTCTACCAAGGAGGACCGCAGATCTGGGTGGCTCCGACGGCGGACGACAGCGACGGCTGGATCGCATCGGTTCGGCACATCGCCATCGAGGCGGGGGCGTTCGTCGTCAGCGCCCCGCAGTTCATCCAGGCATCAGGCTTCCCGACCGACTTCCCCCTCCCCCTGCCCGACGGGGTGGACGTGTTCGGTCGAGGGGGCGCGTGCGTGGTGGCCCCCAACGGCGACGTGATCGCCGGGCCGCTCTACGACGAGGACGGCATCGTGGTGGCCGACTGCGACCTGTCGCAGGCCTTGCACGCCAAGCGCTTCTTCGACGTCGCTGGGCACTACGGCCGAGCCGACGTCCTCGCGCCGCCGCGGCCCTAGAGCCCGCACACCTGGGTGCGGTACGCCCCCAGACGATTGCCGGCCTCGGCGAAGGCAGGGTCGTTGACGGCCGCCGTCACCTCCTCGCGTGCAGCCGACGCGGCGAGGGCGTCGAAGTCGTAGCCCACTGCGGCCAGGGCCTCGTCCAGGGCCGCGATCCCGCCGGCCACGAGCTGGGCGTCGGGGCGCACCTCGGGCGGGGCGACTGCCTCCAGCGCGCCGAGCACGGTGACGAGGCGACCGAAGGCGGTCTGGACCGACGTCGGGTCGGATGGGTCGCCGGTGAGCAGCGCGGTCGGATCGACGGTGCGCAGCTGCTCGCAGAACGGGGAGCCCGGGTCGCCGGCGAAGGTCGGCACGGCGGTGGTGCTGGACGTCGGCGCCGGGGCGTCCGAGGTCGTGGAGGTCTGCGGCGCGCTGCGGCCCTCGTCGCTGCCGTCCGAGCACGCCGCCAGGAGCAGTCCCGCCAGCACGGCGGCCCCGAGCCGTCGCCTCAGAGCCCGGCCCTCGACCGGAGCAGGGCGGTGGCCACCTTCCCGTCGGCCTGGCCCTTCGACCCCTGCATGACCTTGCCCATGAAGAACCCCGTGAGCTTGCCCCGCGCCTTGTCGTCGCCGCTGCGGAACTGCTCCCACTCGTCGGGGTGGGCGGCGATGATGCCGTCGACGATGCCCTCCAGCGCCCCGGCATCGAGGGCCTCGAAGCCCTTGGCCGTGGCGATGCTGGCTGGGTCGTCGCCCGTCTCGACCATCTCGGCCAGCACCGTCTTGGCCTGGGTGGCGGTGAGCTCGCCGCCGGTCTCCATCTTCACGAGGGCAGCCAGGTGCCCGGCGGGGAGACGGTCCGCGCCCTCTACGGCCAGGTTGTGCTCGACGTGGGTGAGCACGCGGGACGCGTCGGCCCCGGCGCCGATGGCGTCGGTGGCGAGGTCGTCGAGGCCGCGCTCCACCGCGATCACGACGCTGCCGTCGGTTGCCTCGACGCCAGCCGCAGCTGCCAGGGCAGTCCGTCGGGCCGCCGGTAGGACGGGCAGGGCAGCGTCGATGCGGGCGATGTCCTCGGCCGTGGGCTCGAGGGGCACGAGGTCGGGCTCCGGGAAGTACCGGTAGTCATCGGCATCCTCCTTGACCCGGAGGGTTCCAGTGCGGCCCTCGGCTTCGTCCCAGTGGCGGGTCTCCTGACGGACGACCTCACCCGCCTCGATGAGGTCGATCTGGCGCAGGGCCTCGTGGTCGATGGCCCGGCCGAGGGAGCGGAGCGAGTTCAGGTTCTTGATCTCGCAGCGCGTGCCCCAGGGATCCCCAACCCGGTTGACCGAGACGTTGGCGTCGACGCGCATGGAGCCCTCCTCCATCTTTGCGTCCGACACCCCCGTGGCGAGGAGGATGGCCCGCAGCTCGCCGGCGTACTCCTTGGCCTGCTCGCTCGTGTGCATGTCGGCCTCGGAGACGATCTCCACGAGGGGAACGCCGGAGCGGTTGTAGTCGACGAGGCTGTGGCTGGCGTCGTGGATGCGACCGCCTCCGCCGACGTGGGTGAGCTTGCCGGTGTCCTCCTCGATGTGGGCTCGGGTGATGCCGACCCGCAGCCCCGAGGGCAGGTCGAGGAGACCGTGCTCGTTGGTGGGCAGGTCGTACTGCGTGACCTGGTAGTCCTTCGGCTGGTCGGGATAGAAGTAGTTCTTGCGGGCGAAGACCGAGCGGTTCACGTCGCACGCCAGGGCCCGGCCCAGGACCATGGCCAGCTCGACGGCGCGCTCGTTCAGCACGGGCAGCGAGCCCGGGAGGCCCAGGCAGGTGGGGCAGGTGTTGGCGTTGGGCTCATCGCCGAAGCTGTTGGGGCAGGAGCAGAAGAGCTTCGTCTCTGTGTGCAGCTCGCAGTGGACCTCGAGCCCGATCACCATCTCCCAGCCCTCGGGGAGCACGCTCACGAGAGGCCTCCTTCCAGCGCGGCGGCGACCCGGAACATGACGGCCTCGCCCATGGCCGGGGCCATGACCTGCACTCCGATGGGCAGGCCATCCTCCCCGACGCCGAAGGGCACCGAGATGGCCGGGTGGCCGGCCAGGTTGGAGGGGATCGTGCACACGTCGTTCAGGTACATGGCCAACGGGTCGGCCTTGGCGCCGAAGGCGAAGGCGGTGGACGGCGCTGTCGGCGACAGGAGCACGTCGCACCGCTCGTAGGCCGCCTCGAAGTCGCGGAGGATCAGCGTGCGCACCTTCTGGGCCTTGCCGTAGAAGGCGTCGTAGTACCCCGCTGACAGGGCGTAGGTGCCGAGCATGATCCGGCGCTCGACCTCGGGGCCGAAGCCCGCCGTGCGGGTGCGGTCGTACATCTCGCCCGTGGTCGGGGCGTCGACACGGAGGCCGTAGCGGACGCCGTCGTACCGGGCCAGGTTGCTCGACGCCTCGGCCGGGGCGATGAGGTAGTAGGCCGAGAGTCCGTAGATCACGGCCGGCACGGACACCTCCTCGACCTTGGCCCCCGCGCTCTCGAGCGCCTCCATGGCGGCCTTCGTGCGGGCGAGGACGTCGGGCGCGATGCCCTCGGCGTCGAGCAGCTCCTTCACCACGCCGACGCGCAGCCCATCGACACCGCGGTCGAGCTGATCGGACAGCACGAGGGGCGGCTCGGGGATGGAGGTGGAGTCCATCGGGTCGTGACCCGAGATGACCTCCAGGAGGAGCGCGGCGTCGGCTACGTCAGCCGCGAACGGGCCGATCTGGTCGAGGCTGGAGGCGAAGGCGACCAGGCCGTAGCGGGACACGGCGCCGTACGTGGGCTTGGCTCCGACGATGCCGCAGAAGGCGGCGGGCTGGCGGATCGACCCGCCGGTGTCCGAGCCGAGGGCGATCGGCGCGAAGCCGGCCGCCACCGCTGCCGCGCTGCCGCCCGAGGAGCCGCCCGGCACCCGCGTCGTGTCGTGCGGGTTCTTCGTGGGCCCGAAGGCGGAGTTCTCGGTCGAGGAGCCCATGGCGAACTCGTCGAGGTTGGTCTTGCCCACCGCGATGGCGCCCGCCGCCCGCAGGCGCCCGACGACCGTGGCGTCGTACGGCGGCTTCCAGCCGTCGAGGATCTTCGACGAGCAGGTGGTGGGGATGCCGGTGGTGCAGAGGTTGTCCTTCAGAGCCACGGGCACGCCGGCGAGCGGACCCGGGTCCTCCCCCGCCGCCACCTGAGCGTCGATCTCGTCGGCCCGGACCAGCGCGTCGTCGGCCAGCACGAGGTTGAAGGCGTGGATCTCGGCCTCCCGGCCGTCGATGGTGGCCAGGTGGGCCTCCACGACGGACCGCGCCGTGCGCTGGCCGCCGCGAACGGCGGCTGCGATCGTGAGAGCGGTGTCGCTCACGGTGCCTCGCCCAGCACGGGCGGCACCCGGAACATGCCCTGCTCGGTCGCCGGGGCCTCGGCCAGCACCGCTTCCCGGATCCCGGCGTCGCGCGCCACGTCGGCCCGCCACACGTTCTTCAACGGGAACGGGTGCGAGGTGGGCTCCACTCCCGTGAGGTCGAGAGCCTCGACATCAGCCGCGTGCTCGAGGATCGCCGCCAGCTGGGGCGTGAACACGTCGATCTGCTCGTCGGTCAGCTGGAGCCGGGCCAGCTTGGCCACGTGGGCCACCTCGTCACGGGAGAGCGTTGCCATAAGGGGGCCATCGTAGGGGCGCCACCTCGAGCCCCCCGAACCCGATCCCGTCGCCACCCGCTCGTGCCGAAGCCCGCATCCTGCGCGAACTGTGTCAGACACAGTTCGCGCAGCGGAGGGCGACGAGCGGCCGGGTCAGGTCGAGGACGTTGGGGCGAGGAGGGTCAGGGGCACGGCGGTGACCGGGCCCTGTGCGATCCGGCAGTGGGCCTCGATGGTCGAGGGCACCGTGGCGTAGGTGAGCTCGGCTCGGACCAGCCGGTAGGTGAACTTGCCCGGCTCGACCTGGAAGGGGGACGCGTTCCGAGCCACCTGCTCGCCGGCCTCATCGAGGAACTCGACGACGAGGACGCCCTCCCCCGGCTCGTCGGCCCGGCAGCGCACGAGGACGACGAGGTGCGGCGTGACCGTCACGGGCGCCGCTCCGGGCGCCGCCATGGAGAACATGACGCCGCCGAGATCGATCCGGGTCGACGGGCCGGGCGCCTCCCGCAGCTGCAGGTCTTCGGTGAACAGGGCCGCGACGATGTCCATCTCGCCGACCGTACCGGCGGATCGCGTCAGGCGCGAGGTGGGCCGGCGGCCGTGTGGCGGGTGCCCTCGGGCTCGGCGACCCATGCTGCGGTCGCGCCCCACGTGTCGTCGTAGACGAGCTCCGACACCGGCCGGCGACGGACGGGGCCGTGGGCCCCCTCGGGCCGGCCCAGGGTGATCGTCGCTGAGATGGCCACCTCGGAGGGGATGCCGAGGACGGACCGGAGGTCGTCCTCGACCGCCCCGTGCCACATCGTCATCACGCCGCCGTAGCCGAGCGCTCGCGCCGCCAGCAGCAGGTTCTGACAGGCCGGGTAGACGCTTGCCCCCTCGGTCGGGTGCGGCGCCCGGTGCCGCACCAGGCAAGCCAGCACCACCACCGGCGTGCGCTCGAGCTCGTCGACGAAGCGCTGCATCGTCCGGGCCGTCCGGGCCTTGCGCGAGTCGGACCTCGCCCCGCTGCCGGCGTCGTAGCCGTCGCTGGCCCGCTTCTCGGCCCACATGGCGCGGAAGGACCGCCCGAGCACGGCCTTGGCCTCCCGGGCTCCGGGACCGTCGCGGAGCACGAGGAACCGGAAGGGTTGCCGGTTCGAGCCCGACGGGGCCCGGGTGGCGTGCCACAAGATGGTGCTCAGGTCGTCGTCGGGGATGGGATCCGGTCGGTAGCGACGGATGGCTCGGGTGGTCGCCAGTCCGTCCAGCAGCGAGATCTCGGGATGGTCAGCCACCCCGCCACGCTACGCGGGGCAGATCCCATGACGGCTGCGCTGGAGCGGCGCGGTGCTGGCCTGGGCCCGCCCGCTCTGTGCCGGCCATAGGCTCGCCGGCCACACGGACAAGAGGAGCAGACGCCATGGGTGAGCTCGACGGCAGGGTGGCGATCGTGACGGGGTCGTCGAGTGGGATCGGCGAGGCCACAGCCCGGCGGCTGGCCGGCTTGGGCGCGCACGTGGTCGTGAACTCGGCTTCGTCGGTGGAGGCGGGCACCGCGGTGGCCGAAGGGCTGCCGACCGAATCGATCTACGTCCAGGCCGACATCAGTGATCAGGCCCAGGGCCAGGCGCTCCTCGATCAGACGGTCGAGCGCTTCGGGCGCCTCGACATCCTCGTGAACAACGCAGGCTGGACCACCGTCGTGCCCCACGCCGACCTCGACGCTCTGACGGATGAGATCTTCCGCAAGACCTTCGATGTCAACGTGTTCGGCACGTGGTGGCTGACCAAGGCCGCCATCCCCCACCTGCGCCAGGCGCCGGATCCGTCGGTGATCACCATCACGTCGGTGGCTGGAATCCGCCCGGTCGGATCCTCGATGGCGTACTCGATGACCAAGGCGGCCCTGAACCACCTCACGGTCCTCCTCGCCAAGTCCCACGCGCCCGTGCGGTTCAACGCGGTAGCCCCTGGCCTCGTCGAGACGCCGTGGACAGCCGACTGGGATGCCCAGCACGCAGCGGTGAGCGCAGCTGCCCCGCTCCACCGATCGGCCACCCCGGAGGACTGCGCCGAGGCCGTGCTGGCCTTCGTCCGCAACCCGTACCTGACGGGCCACGTGCTCGTGGTCGACGGCGGCATGTCGCTCGTCATGTAACCGCTTGTGCCCTCGGCCCGCTGCGGGCAGCATGCGCGGCATGGGCGACCTGGGCGAGGACACCGCCGTCGAAGCGCTGGGTGACGGCCGCTACCGGGCCACCCCGAGCCGGGAGTGGGAGATCTGGGGGCCGATGGGCGGCTACATCGCGTCCTTCGCCCTACGGGCTGCGGGTCTGGCCGCGAGCCAGCCCCGACCGGCTGCGTTCTCCTGCCACTACCTCGGGGTGGCCCGCTTCGAGCCCATCGACATCCGTGTCGAGGCTCGGCGCGAGGGGCGCTCGGCCAGCTCCCACCGCGTCGAGATCAGCCAGGAGGGCCGGCCCATCCTCGACGCCATGGTCTGGAGCACGGGCGGCGGCGAGGGCCTCGAGCACGACGAGACCACCCCGCCCGACGTGCCCGGCCCCGACGAGCTGCCGAGCATCGAGGAGCTGCTGCCCCCCGACGCCGAGCCGCCGTTCCCGTTCTGGCTCAACTTCGACGCCAAGCCGATCCACTTCGAGGTGGACTGGCCGCCGGACGGCCCCCGACCCGCGAGCTGGCAGGAGTGGCTGCGGTTCCTCCCCAGAGGCTCCTTCGAGGACCCATGGGTCGACGCCTGCCGGTCGGTGGTCCTCGTCGACCTGCCCAGCTGGCCGTCGGCCCACCGTCCGCACGCCTGGCGCCAGCCGGCCTTCACCGCACCGACCCTCGACCTGAACGTCGCCTTCCACCAGCCGACGGCGGGCCAGGAGTGGCTGCTCTGCGACGGCGCTGCGCCGATGTCGACCGGTGGCCTGTTCGGGTGGACTGCGAAGGTGTGGTCGCCGGGAGGCCAGCTGCACGCGTCGGGTGGCGGGCAGTGCATCTACCGCCCGCTGCGCCCCGCGACCTGAGGGCGGTCTCGGCATCGACGTGGGTTGGGTACGTTGCCCGCATGGCTGACTACGAGATCCCAACCCCCGAGCCCAAGCCCATCGACGAGCAGAACTGGCTGAAGCTCAAGGACCTGATGGAGCGGGCCACGCTGCGGGGCAAGCCGTACGAAGACGAGCGCTGCGACAACTGCCTGTACTACCTGAACCCCGACGAGGGGATCTCGTACTGCTGGCACCAGCAGCTCCGGATCCTCGTGGGCGCCGACTGGTGGTGCCAGTGGTGGGAGGCCATCCCCGAAGACTCCTGACCGGACGCTTCAGCTTCGGCTCAGCGCTCCCGGTTGTACTCCCGCATGGCGAGCGGTGCGAAGACCGCTAGGAGGCCGACGGACCACAGCAGCACCCAGCCGATCGAGCCTCCGACGTCGGTGCCGTGCATGAGGGCCCGGGAGGCCTCGGTGAGGTGGGTGATCGGGTTGACCCGGACGAAGGCCTGCACCCAGCCGGGCATCGTGTCAGGGTCGACGAAGACGTTGCTGGCGAAGGTGAGCGGGAAGAGGATCGTCATGCTCATCTGCATCACGGTCTCCGCGGTCTGCGCCTTCAGCCCGAGCACCATCCACACCCACGACAAGCAGAAGCAGAAGACGATCAGCAGGGCCACAGCAGCCAGGACTCCGATCGGACCGCCGTCGGGTCGGAACCCGAGGGCGGTGCCGAGCACCAGGACCACCGCGGAGGCCGCGACGTACCGGGCTGCGTCGGCGAGCAGCATCCCTACGAGCACGGCGGGCCGCCAGATCGGGAGCGACCGGAACCGGTCGAAGATGCCCTTCTGCACGTCGTTGTTCAGAGCCATGCCCGTGTAGATGGTGATCATCGACACCGTCATCACGAGGATGCCGGGCAGGAGCGCCTGGAGGTACTCCCGGGGCGAGCCGGCCAGCGCCCCGCCGAAGAGGTACGTGTAGAGCAGCACGAACATGATCGGGAACGCGGTCACGTCGAAGAGCTGCATCGGGACGTGCTTGATCTTGAGCATGGCCCGCCATCCGAACACGAGCGACGCCTGCACGGCGGTGGGGGGCTCTGGACGGATGCTGATGGACAAGGCGGAGCGCAGGGCCTCCTCGGAGATCAGCGGCTCGGCCTGGGTGGCGGTGGGGGTGGTGGTGGTCATGCCGCGTCTTCCTCGGTGGTCGTCTCGTCTTCTGCTGGATGGCCGGTGAGGGCCAGGAAGACCTCGTCCAGGCTGGGCTGCCCGTAGGAGAACTCGCCCACGGCGATCCCCGCCGACGCCAGCTCGGCCATCGCTCTCGTCACCTCGTCGGTGTCTCGGGCCGAGGTGGAGATGGCGGCCGGGTCGGACTCCAGCAGCACCGGAGCCTCGACGACCTGGGCGAGCAGCCGCTGCGCCTCGACGCGCTGCTGCGGATCGCCAACCCTCACACGGAAGGACCCGGCACCCACGGACGCCTTCAGCTCGCTGGGCGTGCCCTCGGCGATCACCCGACCGTGGTCGATGATGGCGATGCGGTCGGCCAGCTGGTCGGCCTCCTCGAGGTACTGCGTGCACAGCAGCACCGTCGTGCCGCCAGCCACGAGGGCCCGGATGATGTCCCACACCTGGTTGCGGCTGCGGGGGTCCAGGCCCGTGGTCGGCTCGTCCAAGAACAGCAGCTCGGGCGTCACCACGATGCTGGCTGCGATGTCGAGGCGACGGCGCATGCCGCCCGAGTACTCCTTGACGAGCCGATCGGCCGCGTCGTCCAGCCCGAAGGCGAGAAGGAGCTCGGCAGCCCGGTCGCGGGCGACCGAGGTGTCGAAGCCCAGCAGCCGGCCGAGCAGAACGAGGTTCTCCCGGCCGGTGATCTCGTCGTCGACCGAGGCCAGCTGGCCCGTGAGGCTCACTCGGGCCCGCACTCCGTCGGCCTCCGTCACGATGTCGTGGCCCATCACCTTCGCCCAACCGGCGGTGGGACGGATCAGGGTGGTCAGCATCCGAATCGTGGTGGTCTTGCCGGCTCCGTTGGGGCCGAGGACGCCGTAGACCGTGCCTCGCTGCACGGCCAGGTCGACGCCGTTCACCGCCTTGGTGGCGCCGAACTCCTTGACCAGGCCTCGGGCCTCGACGGCCAGCTCCCTCTGCGGTTCCACATGTCCTCCTCGACCAGCCCGGTTCGGACCGTACGTTCACGGGAGAGACGACGCACGCGGTTTGAACTCATCGGTGAGTTCTGGGCCGCCGTCCCGTCAACCGGACGTGGGAGACGACGCGGCACCCCGGGCTGTCGTCCTGCTCGTGCAGGGCGACCGCCATGTGCGGCTCGGCGGGGTCGACCGCGACGGTCGCTGCGACCTCGGGCTCGTCGACGACCTGCTCCGCCTCCGGCTGCTGGCCAAGCAGCTCGGATGGGACGTGCGCATCGCCGAGGTGCGGTCGGACCTGCGGGAGCTCTTCGAGATGGTCGGCCTCGCCGACCAGCTCGACTAGCCCTCGAGGTGGGGCGGCAGGCCGAACTCGGCGAACAGCTCGGGGTAGAGGAAGTTGTGGTGGGCCGAGATGGCACCGTCCCTGACCTCGATCACCTGCAGGGCCCACGGATCCCAGCGACCCGGACCGGCCGGCTTGTAGCTGCCGAAGCCGGCGGTGCCGTTGGCCAGCACGGGGAGGAGCTTCGAGCCCGCACAGGCGTGGCCCGGCCCGACCATCCAGCCGACGACCTGCTCGGGCCCTTGGAGCCACAGGTCGTGCGGAGGCATGGAGATGACGACGTCGTCGCGCAGCAGCTTGGCCAGCGCGGTCATGTCGTAGCGCTCGAAGGCGTCGACGTAGCGGGCCAGCAGGGCCTCGTGCTCCGGGCCGACGGTGGTGTCGAGCTCTTCGACCTCGAGGCCGGCGAGGGTGGCTCGGGCTCGCTGGAGCGCGCTGTTGACGGACGGCACGCTCGTGTCGAGCAGCTCGGCCACCTCGATGGCCGACCAGCGGAGGACCTCGCGCAGGATCAGCACCGCCCGCTGTCGCGCCGGCAGGTGCTGAAGGGCGGCGACGAAGGCCAGCCTGATCGAGTCCCGCGCTGCCGCGATCTCAGCGGGGTCGCCCTCGGTGGGCACCACCCGGGCGTCGGCGATCGGCTGCACGAAGGTGTTCTCGGGCTGCGGGCGCAGCACCGCGCTCTCGACCGTCGAGGAGGGGCTGAGGTCCATCGGACGAGCCCGGCGCTGCGGGCCACGGAGCATGTCGACGCACACGTTGGTGGCGATGCGGTACAGCCAGGAGCGCACCGAGGAGCGACCCTCGAAGCGGTCCATCGCCTTCCAGGCCCGCACGAGCGTCTCCTGAACGGCGTCCTCGGCCTCCGAGCCCGAGCCGAGCATGCGGTAGCAGTAGCCGGTCAGCTCCCGGCGGTGGTCCTCCAGGGCGGCTTCGACATCCGCTGCACTCGGGCGCGCTGACCCGAGGCCGACGGGCGGGGTCGTCGTCATCGTCATGAGGCTAGCTCCGTCGCTCGGCGGCATCTCCGAGGGCGGACGAGACCGGGAGACCGAACTGATCGGTCGGGATCAGCTCGTGACGCGCTGCGCGAAGGCGACCACGGCCGCCTCGAGCTCGTCCTTGTCGTAGTCGAGCGTGGCCACGTGGAAGCTCTTCTCGAGCCACAGCCGCTCCACTGGACCGCTGATGTTCTCGGCGAGCACGTCGGAGTCCTCGGGGTTGACGACGTGGTCCTGTCGGCTGGTGATGATCAGCGTGGGCTGGCGGATCTCGCTCAGGCGGGCCCGAACGTCCTGGCCCGCCATGAGCATCGTGACGAGGGGGCGCAGCGGGGTGGCGTCGTAGGACGCTTCGTCGGCGTCGGGGTCGGCGATGTCACCGCCGATGGAGTCGATGATGTCCACCCCACCAGCCATCATCTCCTCGAGGCTGACGGCCAGCTCGGCGGGAGCGTCCACCGGGGCGTTGATGAGCACGATGCCGGCCAGCTCGGGGTGGCCTTGGGCCAGCGCCGCCGTGAGGGCGCCGCCCATCGAGAGGCCGACCACCAGGACCTTGCCGTCGCCCACCCGGGCCTGCACGCGACCGAGGGCTTCATCGGCCTCGGTCAGCCAGTCGTCCCATGTCGTCTCGGCCAGGTCGGCCACATCTGTGCCGTGGCCGGGGAGCCGGGGCATCTCGACGGCGAAGCCAGCGTCGGCGAGCGCCTCGGCGAGAGGGCGCATCGACACGGGGCTGCCCGTGAAGCCGTGCAGCACGAGCGCCCCGGAGGGGCCTCCGCCCGGCGACGACCAGGGCTCGCAGCCCGGCAGGACCGGATGGACGTCATCAGCAGAGGTCCGGGGCATGGCAGGTCCTATCGGTAGGGGTCGTCGGTGGCCGGCTCCCGCCACCAGTCCTCGGGGGCGGGCGTCCAGTCAGGATCCGGGTAGATGCAGTCGACCGGGCAGGGGTCGAGGCACTTGTTGCAGCCCGAGCAGAGCTCGGGGATGATCACGACATCCATCCCGTGGTTGAAGATGGCGCCGAACTGGGGCGGGCAGTGGCGGATGCACGTGTCGCAGTTGATGCAGATCGACATGTCGATCAGCAGCGGCGGGTTCTGCCACTTGGGGTTCCGCTCCCTCGCCTCGAGTCGCTCGGGCCTGGTGGTGGCAGCCATCCTGGGGAAGGTACCACCGCCTCCCGATGATTGACCCACGGGTCAAGGCGGGGCACGCTTCTGCCGTGGAACCCGACCGCCGACTCACGGCCCAAGGCCTGGAGCGCAAGCAGCAGCTCCTGGACCGCGCTGCCGAGCTGTTCGCGGAGCGTGGGTACGCGGAGACCCGTGTCATCGACATCGTGCGGGCGGCAGGGGTGGCGAAGGGCCTCTTCTACTGGTACTTCGAGAACAAGGAGGCCCTGTTCCGCGAGCTGGCGGAGAGCATTCGGCTCAACCTGCGTCGCAAGCAGGGCCGGGTCCTCGACCCCGACGCCCTGCCGCTCGTGAACCTGTACCGGGGCACCGAGACCTCCGTGATGTTCATGGCTGAGCACGCCCACTTCTTCTCCCTCCTCGAGGTGGAGGGCCGCAACTTCACCGACGTCCTGCGCCAGGGCACGGCCCAGCACATCGGGGACATGGTCCGCATCGTGAAGGCGGGCCAGGCCGACGGCTCCGTCCGAGAGGACGACCCCGAGCTGCTGGCCCTGGGCGTCGTGGGATGCGTCGGCCACTACTCCCACTTCCATCGGACGGGTCGGATCACACTGCCCCTCGAAGAGCTGGCTGCGTTCGTGGCCCGTTACGTCGTGCACTCCCTGGCCGCCGATGAAGACGCGATCGCCGACGCCCTGCGCGGGGCTGCAGTGGCTGCACCAGCCTGATCGCAGTTCCTGCACGCGCCGTGCAAACGCGGTGGTACGGTGCCCCGGCCGATCGGCCCTGACCTGGAGGTTCCCCCGTGGCTGAGCAGTACCCCTTCCTTTCCGACGAGTGGCTCGAGGCCGCCAAGAAGATCCGTGAGGAGAGCGGCGGCGCCGGCGCACCGCCCGCCCACGCCGTCCGCATGAACCAGGTGATCACCGAGGTCCCCTTCGGCAGCGGCACCATCGACGCCCACATGGACACCTCCGGTGGCGACGTGCAGATGGACCTCGGCCACCTCGAGGGCCCGGACCTCACCGTCACGCTGGACTACGCCACGGCCAAGGCCATCCTCGTGGACGGCAACCCGCAGGCCGGCATGCAGGCCTTCATGGCCGGCAAGATCAAGGTGCAGGGCGACATGACCAAGCTCATGGCCATGCAGCAGGGCACGCCGGATCCGGCTCAGGCCGAGATCGCGGCGAAGATCAAGGAGATCACCGCGGACTGACGTCCGTGACCTCAGGCGAGCGCAGGCTCGCCGTCGCGTTGGACAGGGGCGCCCTCCGGGGCGCCTCTGTCGCGTCTCTGGCTCGACTGCACGAACGTGGCCGTGACGAGGCCGAGAGCGGCTACGAGGCCGCCGAGCAGGTAGGCCTCGCCGTAGGCCCCCACCTCGCCGACGGAGGGCTCCCGCACGACCGACACGGTCTGCATGACCTGTATCCCGATGACCACGGCCAGCTGCGTCATCATCTGCTGGAAGGCCCCGGCCACACCCAGGTCGCGCTCGTCGACGGCGTTGGCGATGCTCGCCGCCAGAGCCGGCGAAGCACAGCCCAGCCCGACGCCCGAGAGCACCAGGGATCCCACGATCACGAGGTCCGACGATCCGGGTGCAACCGCGGCTAGCGCCACCATCGAGGCCACGACGAAGGCCGACCCGAGGACAGCCGACGTGCGCTCCCCGATCCGGACGGCGACGTACCCGGCCAGCGGTCCGGCTATCGCGAACGCCAGCGGTCGAGAGATCATCAATGCGCCCACGCGGGTCTCGGGGTAGCCGAACACCGACTCGAGGAAGAGCGGCGTGATGATGAAGCCGCCCATGTAGGCGAAGTTGATGAAGGCCTGGGTGGCTATGGCGAAGGTGAAGTTGCGCTGTCGCAGGTACGCGAGCGGGAGCAGCGGGCTGGCGACCCGCCGCTCGATGCGGGCGAAGCAGGCCACCGCCACTGGCGCCACGACGAAGCCGGCCACGATGGCGGGACTCGACCAGCCCCACAGCGGACCTCGGTTGATGGCGAAGAGCAGGGACGTCGCCCCGACGGCGAGCACGAGAGCACCGGCCCAGTCGAAGCGGGCCCGCTCGCGGCGCTCGGTCTCGGGGAGCACGAGCATCGCGAGGAGGAGGCCAGCCATGGTCAGCGGCACCTGGGCGATGAAGATCCAGCGCCATCCGAACGTCTCCACGATCGGGCCACCCGCCACCACGCCGATGACGGGGCCGCCGGCTCCGACCATCGACCAGTAGCCCATGGCCTGCACCCGGCGCTCGCGCGGGAACAGGCGGTTGATGATGGCGATCGACGCGGGGCCCACGGCCGCGCCGGTGGCCGCCCCGAGGGTGCGGAAGGCGATGAGGGCACCGGCGCTCCACGCCACCGCGGTCAAGGCCGCGAAGATGGAGACGCAGGCCATCGAGAGGCCGTAGACGCGGCGGTGGCCGTAGAGGTCGCCCAGCTTGCCCATGGCCGGGCCGACCACGGCGAAGGCGAGGAGCGGCCCTGTGACCACCCACGTCACGGTGCTCGTGTCGCTGTTCAGCTCGTCGGCGATCCGGGGGATGGAGACCGACAGGATCGTGATCGTGAACCCCACCGAGAACAGCCCGAACAGGGCGACGGTGAGGACCAGCCAGGGGTACTTCGGGCTGGACGCGACGCGGTCGTGCACCCGAGCGCGCAGCATGAGCGGCCACGGCACCACCGCCACCTCGTCGGCGCCCGGCGCATCGATCGACAGGTCGTCGAGATGGCGATCGTCGGGCTCCTCCACCGGGGCGAGGATACTTGACCCGCGGGTCAAGTCCTCAGCCGCTCAGACGCGGACGTGCCCGACCTGCTGGGGCGGCGGCCTCATCGCGGCGGCTGGGGAACGCCACGTCCAGCACACCGCCCCAACGCGTCGGGCACGTACAGGCTCAGGGTACACCCGCCCTCTTCGAAGAGGGTCGCGCCCCTAGAAGATCGAGGGAAGCGCCTCAGCCAGGGCGGCGACCGTCCAGCGGTCGTCCCGCTCGATGGTCTCACCGAAGCTCCACGGCTCGAGGGCGCGGATCGTGCCGCCCTGGGCGAAGAAGGTCCGGCCCGTCAGCGGGCAGTCGGCCGTGGCGAGGTAGGCGACGAGGGGCGAGACGTTGGCCGGATCCCACACGTCGAAGCCGTCGCTCGGCGCCGCCACCATCTCGCCCAGGCCGGGCGTGGCCTCGGTGAGGCGGGTGCGGGCCGCGGGCGCGATGCAGTTGGATCGCACGCCGTAGCGGGCCAGCTCCTTGGCGCAGATGATGCTGAACGCGCCGATGCCGGCCTTGGCGGCGCCGTAGTTGGTCTGACCCGGGTTGCCGAGAAGACCAGAGGTGGACGACGTGTGGATCACCGACGCCCGCGACCTCGTTGCCGGCCTTGGCCTGCTCGCGCCAGTGGGCGGCCGCGAAGCGGGTGGGCACGAAGTGGCCCTTCATGTGGCAGGCCACGACGACGTCCCACTCCTCCTCGGACATGCTCACGAGCATCCGGTCGCGCAGGATGCCGGCGTTGTTGACGAGCACGTCGAGGCGACCGAACGCGTCGATGGCGGTGGCTACGAGCGCCTCGCCGCCGGCCCAGGTCGCGATGTCGTCGCCGTTGCTGACCGCCTGACCGCCGAGGGCCACGATCTCATCGACCACCTCGGCACCGGCGTCGCCCAGGTCGTTGACGACGACCCGAGCACCCTCCTGGGCGAAGAGCAGGGCGTGCTCCCGCCCGAGACCCCGACCCGCACCGGTGATGATGGCGACGCGGCCGTCCAGTGATCCCATGGCGGGACCCTACCGGTCAGCGGCGCAGGTAGATGTCGACCGTGGTGCCCCGCTTCACCTTGGTGCCCGAGGGCGGGTCGGTCTCGAACGGACGGCCCCGGGCCGGGCCGAACACATCGCCCACGGTGAGCCCGGCGGCCTCGAGCTTGGAGATGGCGCCGTCGAGATCAGTTCCCTCGACGCTCGGGACGGTGACGACGTCGGGCCCCTTGGACACGACCACCTCGACGGTGCTGTCCCGGGCGGCCTGCTCGCCTTCGCCCGGTCGAAGGCCGATGACCTGGCCCGCGGCGACGTCGTCGCTGAACTCCTCCACCTTGCCGGCCTTCAGCTGCACGTCCGCCAGGGCCGCCGCTGCATCTTCGTACGAGCCGCCAGCCAGGCCGGACGGGACCGTGCGGGGCGGAGGGCCCTTCGAGATCGTGAGGAGGATCTCGCTGCCCTTGGGCTGGTCGCCGGACGACTCCGGCGCCACGGCGAGCACGATCCCCGCCGCGTTCGCCTCGCTGAACTCCTCCGCAGCTGTCTTCGGGACGAAGCCGCCCGCAGCCTCGAGGGCGGCCGTGACGTCCTCGATCGACCTGCCCACCAGATCGCCGGGCACGGCAGCCAACGTGTTGCCGAGAGACACCACGATCACGAGGGTGTCACCCTTCTTCAGCTGGTCACCAGCGGCAGGATCCGTGCGCAGCACACGGCCCGGAGGTGTGCCGTCCTCTCGATCGGTCTGGCGATCGACCTTCCAGCCGTAGCGCTCGATGGCCTGGCCCGCCGCCTCCTCCGTGAGGTCGACCAGGCGGGGCACCTCATAGCTGGGCGTGCGGACCTCGACCACGGCCCACGCTGCGCCCACGCCGAGCAGGCCCGCCAGCAGCACCGTCACGATCACGAGAGGCCAGCGCCGGCGCCGGGGGTCCTCGCCCTGGATGTCGACAAGGTCGTCGTCGACCTCGTGGTCGACAGATGCGGTGGCCGTGGTGGCCGCTACCGAGGCGACCGGCGTGCCGATCACCGTCATGTCCTCAGGGGAGGCCAGCCGGGAGGGAGCGTGGGCCGAGCCGCCGAGCATCGTGGCGTCGGAGCCCGGGCCGGCGGTCAGGTCGACGATGGTGGCCGGGTTGGCCAGGGCGAGGGGCTCGGGGCGGGGCAGGTCGCCCGCGCACGCCATGAGGGCTGTGGACAGCTCGCCGGCGTCGGGCCGCCCGGAGGGCGTGGGCTGGCCGACCCGCTCCAGGGCCTTGCGCATGGGCCCGAGGGCCTCGGGCACCGGGACGGGCTTGCCCACCCGGGCCATCAGCGTGGCGATCGTCGTGTCCGCAGTGAAGGGGACGGTGCCGGTGACGGCCTCGATGAGCACCAGGCCCAGCGAGTACACGTCGGCCTTGCCGTCGACCGACTCACCCTGGGCCTGCTCGGGCGAGGAGTAGCGGGCCGTGCCGAGCACCGCCCCTTGGGGCTCGGTCCACGCCGCCTCGGCGAGAGCCCGGGCCAGCCCGAAGTCGGCCACTCGAAGGCGCCCGTCCTCCCCGAAGAGGAGGTTGGCGGGCTTGATGTCGCGGTGGACGAAGCCCCGGCGATGGGCGTAGTCGAGAGCCCGGGTGGCCTCGAGGCCGACCATGAGGGCCTGGGACGCGCTCAGGGGGCCGCCGTCGTCGAGAACCGTCCGGAGGCTGCCTCCGCTGAGGTACTCCGTCACGATGTACGGGGTGCCGTCGTCGTCACCCCAGTCGTAGACGGCGACGATGTTGGGGTGGCTGAGCGCGGCCGCAGCCTGCGCCTCGGCCCGGAAGCGGCGCAGGAAGCTCTCGTCTTCGGCCAGTGCCGCGTGCAGCAGCTTCACCGCCACCCGTCGACGGAGACGGACGTCGTCAGCCAGGTACACCTGAGCCGACGCGCCCGTGCCGAGGGGAGCGATGATCCGATATCGCCCGCTGAGCACACGACCGATCTGGTCCGTCATGCGGGACACGACCACGACAGGGAGGGTACCCGGTGGTCTCTGGGCGCTGGCGCACCCCCCGCTGGGGCGCGGCGGGCCAGGCGGGCCAGACTGGCCCGGCTGTGCCCTCCTCCCCCACCCTCGTCGTGCCGTGGACGCTCCGCGCCGCCGCCGGCCTCGTGTCCATCGAGGCGCTGGTGGAGGCCGTGGCCGTGAGCGGACGGACCAACCTCACCGTGGGCCTGCGGGTGGGCCTCGTGCTCTGCCTGGCCCTGAAGTGGCTCTTTGCCTGGAGGGTGCTGCAGCTCGGCCCCGGCGCGGCCCTCGGGCTGCTCCTGCTGGAGGGCACGACCGTCGTGGCCGCGTTCGGCGCCGTCGACACCGACGCCCTGGTGAGGGTGGCCCTCGGCGGCACGGCCCTCACCGTCATGGCTCTGCTCGCCGCCTCCCTGCACGCCTTCCCCACGCCCGCCCTCCCCAAGGGCTGACCGAGAGGCCCCCCGTGACCGATCCCACTTCCGACCCGATCCCGTCGCTCCCGCCCCGGCCGCCGTCGAGCTGGCGCTACCGGGCCGGGGTGTCGGCGGCCCTGCTGGCCGCGGCCGCCGCCTTGTTCCTCGGCATCCGGGCCACCGACACCGATGACCCCTCCCCCACCCTCAACGGCCGCCCCGACGTGGTGGAGCGGGTCGTGCCCCGGCGGGGCGCTGAGGTCCTGCGCCAGGTCGAGGTCGGCATCGACCTGGCCACCGGCTACGAGGCGGGCCTGATCCTGAACGGCACGGCCATCCCGACCGACGAGCTGCGGCTCGTGCCCGAGCAGAACCAGGTCTGGTTCGCGCCCGGGCCGGGGCGCACGTTCGAGACCTTGCCGACCGGTCAGAGCTGCGTGACCGCTGTCGTGCACAAGAGCGAGGACGGGCCGGGGGTCGCCGACCTGACGTTCCAGTGGTGCTTCGACGTCACGTGAGGATCAGGGCAGCTCGCCGGTCTCCAGGAGGAGGGTGAAGGCCGCCTCGTCGAGCACGGGCACGCCCAGCTCGCTGGCCTTGGTGAGCTTCGACGCGCCCGGTCCCTCACCGACCACGACGGCGGTCGTCTTCTTGGAGACGCTGCCAGGCGACTTGCCGCCCCGAGCCTTGATGGCCGCCTCGACCTCCTCGCGGTTGTAGCGCTCGAGCGTGCCGGTGACGACGACGGTCTTGCCGGCCAGCGTCTGCGGGATGTCGACCCGCTCAGGGCCGGCGAGGTTGACGCCCGCGGCCCGGAGCCGCTCGATCACGTCGCGGTGGCCGGTGTCGGCGAACCACTCGCCCACGGCCTTGGCGATGACGGGTCCGACGCCCTCGACGGCCGCCAGCTCCTCGACGCTGGCCGTCATGATGCGGTCGAGGTGCCCGCACGCAGCAGCCAGGGCCTCAGCGCCGGCCGGACCGAGGTGTCGGATGTTGAGCCCGACGAGCAGACGGAACAGCGGCTGCTGCTTCGAAGCCTCGATCGCCTGCTGCAGGTTGGCGATCGAGGTGGCGCCCCAGCCGTCGAGGGGCCGTAGGACATCCCAGTCGATGCGGTAGATGTCGGCGATGTCGCGCACGAGGCCGAGGTCGAGGAGCTGGCGCACGCGCTGCTCGCCCAGACCCTCGATGTCGAGGGCACCGCGGCTGGCGAAGTGCTCGATGGCGCCGGCCGAGCGGGCGGGGCAGCTCAGGTTCATGCAGCGCGTGTCGGCCTCGCCCTCGGGGCGCACCAGCGGCACGCCGCACACCGGGCAGTCGGTCGGGAAGGACCACGGTCGGCTGCGCTTGGGCCTGTCGGCGAGGACGGCGCCGAGCACCTCGGGGATGACGTCGCCCGCCCGGCGCACGATGACCGTGTCACCGGGGCGGACGTCCTTGGCCCGCACCTGGTCCTCGTTGTGGAGCGTGGCCTGGCTGACCGTGACACCCCCCACGAACACCGGCTCGAGCACGGCGTAAGGCGTCGCCCGGCCCGTGCGACCCACCGAGATCATGATGTCGAGGAGGGTGGTGGTGCGCTCCTCGGGCGGGAACTTGTAGGCGATGGCCCAGCGAGGCGCCTTCGAAGTCGAGCCGAGGGCCGCCCGACGACCCAGGTCGTCGACCTTCACCACGACGCCATCTATCTCGTAAGGCAGGTCGTGGCGGCGAACCTGGCGGTCGCGGCAGTAGTCGTAGACCTCTCCGAGCGTGGGCACCACCTTCACCTCGGGGTTCACAGGCAGGCCCAGCTCCCTGAGGTGCTCGAGCGTCTCGGAGTGGGTGGCGTAGGCGGGGCCGCCCTCCACCTGGCCCAGCTGGTAGCACCACAGCGACAGGTCGCGCCCGGCGGTGACGCCGGCGTCCTTCTGTCGGAGGGAGCCGGCCGCGGCGTTCCGGGGGTTGACGAAGGGCCGCTGCTCCTTCTCGACCTGGCTGTCGTTGAGGGCCGCGAAGGCAGCCATCGACATGTACACCTCGCCCCGCACCTCGAGGATGTCGGGCGCGCCGGCTCCGAGGCGCGCTGGCACCTGCCCGAGGGTTGCGATGTTGGCGGTGACGTCCTCCCCCGTGCGCCCGTCGCCGCGGGTGGCGGCTTGGACGTAGCGGCCGCGCTCGTACCGGATGGAGATGGCGAGACCATCGATCTTCGGCTCGCACACGTAGCCCACCTCGATCGGGCCGTCGCCTTCGCTGAGCCGGCGCTGCAGGCGCTCGCCCCAGGCCTGCAGCTCGCTCTCGTCGAAGGCGTTGTCGAGGCTCATCATCGGCACGCGGTGCACGACCGGCGAGAACGTGGCGCTGGCCCGGCTGCCGACCTGCTGCGTCGGGGAGTCGGGCGTGATGAGCTCCGGGAACTCCTCTTCCAGGGCTCGCAGCTCGCGGACCAGGTCGTCGTAGTCCGCGTCGGAGACCGTTGGGTCGTCGAGCTCGTGGTAGCGCCGGTTGTGCTCGGCGATCTCGGCGCGCAGCGCCGCGACCCGCTCCTCCACCGCGCGATCAGCCATCAGGCTGATCATACGAACCCGGTCTGACGGCTCTGGTCGCGTTGGTGGTTGCTGAGCAACCACCAACGCGTCCAGAAGGCAACCCGAGGAGGGGGGCCAGGGTGTTCACGATGTACACCGGACGCTCGACGACGTCCTCGTAGGTGAAGCGGATGACGCGCTTCCCCTCGGCGACGAGGCAGGCATCGCGCTCTGCGTCGGCTTGGCGCTGGCGCCGGGTGGCGTGGGTGGCGTGACCGTCGATCTCGACGACGAGGTCGTGCTCGTCGTAGGCCCCATCGAGCCTGATGCGACCCCCCGGGCCGGCGCGCGTGACCTGGATGCGAGGAAGGGGAAGTCGGGCGCCCTGGAGGACCCGGAGAAATGCAGACTCGAGCCAGGACTCCTCACCGCGCCCGCGGCGGGCGCCGGCCAGCAGCCGATCCAGCTTGGCGATGCCGGTGCGCCCCGGACGACGCAGCTGGGAGATGCGCCACTCGAGGTGGGGCAGGTAGATCTGGCCCCGCCGACAAGCGCCGTCGAGCGCCTCCTCCAGCTGAGCCACCTCGAACCGCGATGCGATGTCGATCAGGGTTCGGGCCGCGGTTGTGACCGGGAGGAGCCCGAGCATGGTGGCGTCAACAGGCAGCAGATCCCGCACGTGATGCACCAGGCCCGGAACAGCCCGGGAGCTCCGAGGGCGTGGCACTGACACCTCGACGGCGGTGCGCTGGATGCCGTCGAACCACCATGCGCTGGCAGCCGCCGCGTGGCTGACGACGGCGTCGGCCCCCGCACTCCAGGCCGCAGCGAGGAGGCGCTGGTCGTGCTCCACGGCGAACCCGGCGTGGCGGAAGACCCCCGGGCCCAGCCGGTGGAGCAGGCGGCCGTCCCGCATCGTGCGCACCTGCTGGCGTGTCGCTCCGAGGTCGGCGAGATCAGTGGATCGAATGAGGCCGAGCTGTAGTGCGGCCCGCTCGGCGATGGCCGCTTGGAGGCGTGCCATTCCACCAGTCCACCCCGGGGGGTGTGACAGTCGGGGTGGAGCACCCGGGTGCGGTGCCTTCTGGTCGCGTTGGTGGTTGCTGAGCAACCACTGGCGCGGTCAGAGCTGGGGCTGGCGGTCGGACTAGGCGCCGACGGTCAGGCGCATGCCGTGGGTCTGCGTCTCCAGGCGGCGGGCGACCTGCTTGGTGAGCGAGAGGACGAGGTCGGCCTGTGCCTCGCCGTGCATCGCCAGGCCGCAGGCCGGGCTGATGAGGGCGTGCTCTCGGAGAAGGACGGGGTCGCAGCCGCCTGCGGTCAGGCCACACCACTCGGCGGAGAGCTGCTGCCAGAGGCGGTCGGGCGTGGCGCCGAGCGGGCCGTTGGTGGGGACGGCGCCCCAGGCCACCCAGCCGCCGTTCTCGAGGAAGGAGCCGATGGCGCCAGCGTGCTCGGTCGCGCCCATGTCGACGGGGAGGGACAAGATCTGAGGGCCGGTCTGGAGCACGACCCGCCAATCGGCCTCGCCGCAGCAGTGCAGGCCCGTCACGGCGTGCGGCTCGACGGCGGCCAGCGCGCTGGAGACGAGGTCGATCGTGCGGTTCGGGTCGAGTGGGAACCCGCGCTCCATGGCTGCCGTGAGGCCAGGCTCGTCCACGAACACCACGAGGGGCGCCATGGGGGCCGTCTCGCGGGCGGCGTTGACGAGCGCCCTGGCCCGGGCCCGCACCGCTGCACCCGCCACCGCGAAGGCGCGGCGAGCCGGGACGCCCAGGTTCATCAGCGCGATGCCGAGCGTGACCGGTCCCGTCAGCTGGAGCTTGATCGGCGCCCGACGCCCGGCGACCGCCCCGAGGAACGCCCGCAGGCCGACGAAGGGCTCGCCGTCGATGCCGGCGTCGGTCAGCGGGGTGCGGGGGTCGAGAGCGGCATCGTCGAGCTGCAGCGATCCGTCGGGGAGCACCGTGATGCCGGCGATGCCCCATGCGGCCTGGGCGACCATGCGCTCCAGGCCGGAGCGGTTCGGCAGCGACGGGGCGCTCGGGAACCGTGGGTGACGCTCCAGCACGAAGGTCGCCGCCGCTCGCGGATCCGTGTGGGGCAGGCTCCCGATGGAGGTCGCCAGACCACGTTCCAGCCCGATGGCCTTCATCGGTGTCCCGCCCCGCCGAGTGCGTCAGCCACGTTTCCCCCTGGTTGCTACACCTCAGGAATAGCCACCAACGCTCCTCGTCGGCAAATCTCGTCGCTGCCATGCTGCTCGCCTCCGGCCCCTGGCCCGCCCGACTCACCTGGGCGCTGCTCCCCCTCGCGGTCGGTCCGGCGCTGGGCGACGCCCTCGACAGCAGCTCGCGTGGCGTGGCGGTGACCGGGTCCCTGCTCGCGTGGGCCGTGTGGGCGCTGGTCCTCGTGGCCGTCCTGATCCTTCGCCCGGTGAGCCTCACCACCCTGCGGATCGTCGCTCCCGCGGCTCTGGCCGTGGCTGTGTGGGCCGCCATCGCGGGCGAGCGCGAGGCAGTCGATGTCGTCGCCGTCGCTTGGGCTGCGGTGACTGTCGTCGCCGCCCTCGCACCGACCACGGGCGACGTGTACGTGAACGGCTCGTCCTACGGGGACGAGCGGCGCATGCCTCTGCGGGTGCCGGGATCGCTGCTCCTGGGCCCGTTGCAGCTGACGTGGCTCACAGCGGTCGCGGCACCCGTCGGCGCACCTCTGCTGCTCGCGGCTCGGCAGTGGGTGGGCGGTGGAGTGCTGGCGCTCGTCGGGCTGCCGGCCGCCGCGGTGTCGGTCCGGGCCCTGCACGGGCTGGCCCGCAGGTGGGTGGTCTTCGTCCCCGCGGGCCTCGTCCTGCACGACCAGCAGGCCCTGGTCGACCCGGTCCTGTTCCCCCGGTCCTCCATCCGGGCCCTCGGTCCCGCTCCGGCTGACCCTGGCGACGCAGTCGACCTGACGCTGGCCTCACTCGGGCTGGCCCTCGAGCTGGAGCTGGAGGAGCCGCTCGAGATCGCCCCTCGACGGCCCGACCGCCAGCTCCAGGTCGAAGCCGTCGACCGCCTGCTGTTCACACCGACCCGGCCGGGTGCCCTCCTCGCCGAGGCCGCTCGTCGCCGCATCGCCGTCGACTGAGGAGCGGCCGGTCAGGCGACCTCGCCCGCGCCGACGACCTCGTCACCGTCGTAGAGCACCACGCTCTGCCCGGGGGCCACCCGACGGGTCGGCTCGTCCCACACCACGTCCGTGCCCACGATCCGACACGGATGAGCCTGGCCATGGGCACTGGTCTGGGCCGAGAGCGGGCCGGCGACTGGTCCGGCCACCCAGGCCACATCGAGAAGCGTGACCCGATCCGTGGTGAGGTCGACCTTGGTGCCCACGGTGACCTTGGCCGCAGGCACGTCGACGGAGATGGCGTAGCGGGGCACATCCCCGCCGGGTAGGCCCAAACCGTGGCGCTGACCGATGGTCACGAGCTCGACGGCCGGAACCGACCCGAGCTGAGCGCCGCTCGAGTCGACGACCGTGCCCGGGGTGGTCGGGATGCGATCGGCCAGGAAGCGGTGGCGACCGCCGGTGGCCGTGATGAAGCAGACGTCCTGGCTGTCGGGCTTGTCGGCCGTGGCCAGCCCGAGGCGCGCCGCGGCGGCTCGCACGTCGACCTTCGTCAAGGTGCCGACGGGCAGGCGCACGCGAGCGAGGACGGCCTGGTCGAGCATGTGGAGCACGTAGGACTGGTCCTTGGCTGCGTCAGCGCCGCGGGCGACACGGCGGGTGCCGTCCGGCCTCGTTGCGACGCGTGCGTGGTGGCCGGTGGCCACGGTGGTGAAGCCGAGGGCGTCGGCCCGGCGCAGCAGGCGGTCGAACTTGAGGTGGCGGTTGCACTCGATGCACGGGTTGGGCGTGCGGCCCGCTGCGTGGTCAGCGACGTACGGCGCCACGACGTGGGCATCGAAGTCGTCGCCGAAGTTGAAGACGTGGTGCTCGATGCCGAGGCGGCGGGCGACCTGCCGGGCGTCGTCTACGTCGGCCACCGAGCAGCAGCCCGAGTCGGACTCGCCGCCCCAGAGCTTCAGGGTCACGCCGACCACGTCGTGTCCCGCCTCCAGCATCAGCGCGGCAGCGACCGACGAGTCGACGCCGCCCGACATGGCGACGAGCACGCGCTCGCTGCTCACGAGGGGGTCCCGTCGGCGGCATGGGCCTGCAGCCTCGCCACTGCGTGCGGCACGGCGGTGGCGGCCGCGTCGACGTCAGCCTGTGTGGTCGACCAGCCCAGCGAGAGGCGCAGTGAACCGCGGGCCAGGCTGCGGTCGATGCCGAGCGCTTCGAGGACGTGAGACGGCGTCTGTGCACCGCTGGCACAGCTCGACGCGGCGGATGCCAGCACCCCGTGCTCGTGCTCGAGCAGGAACAGGAGCGCCTCGCTGTCGACCGACGGGAGGCAGACGTTGACGATCCCCGCTGCGAGGTGGCCGCGCCCACCGTCGGGAGCCGCGCTCTGGGCCGCGCCGGGCACAGCGTCGAGGATCGAGTCGACGAGGTGGTCGCGCCAGGCGGCCGCTCGCGCTACGAGGCTGTCGCGCTCGGTGGCTGCGGCCTCAGCGGCGACGGCGAAGGCGAAGGCGCTGGCGACGTCTTGCGTGCCGCTCCGCCGCTCGCGCTCCTGACCGCCGCCGAGGAGCTGGGGATCGAGACGCACACCTCCGCGAGCCACCAGGGCGCCGATGCCGCGAGGACCGCCGCACTTGTGCGACGCGAGGGTGACCAGGTCGGCCGCGGCGGCTGCGTCCGCCACGTCGAGCCAGCAGAGGGCCTGGGCTGCGTCAGCGTGCAGGAGCGCGTCGGGGGCGCGCTCTCGCACCACGTCGGCGATGGCGGGGAGGGACTGCACGGTGCCGACCTCGTTGTTCGGGAGGGCGACCGAGACCACCGTGACCGCCGCGTCGAGGGCGTCGGCGAGCGCGTCGAGGTCGAGGAGGCCGTGCTCGTCCACGGCGACCGTGCGCCCACCAGCGCGGGTCACAGGGTGCAGCACTGCGTGGTGGTCGGTGGCCGCACAGACGGCGACGCCCCCGCGCGCCGAGCACGCCGCGGATGGCGAGGTTGTCCGCCTCGGTCCCGCCGCCGGTGAAGACGACCTCGCCCGGTGCGCAGCCCACGACCGCAGCCAGGCGCTCGCGCGCCTCGTCGAGCTGGCCTCGGGCCTGGCGGGCGAGGGCGTGAGCGCCCGAGGGGTTGCCGAAGGATCCGTGGAGCAGCGGGACCATGGCCTCGACCGCGGCCGGACGCATCGGCGTGCTCGCCGCGTGGTCGAGGTAGTGCCACGCACGGTCGTCAGGGCTCTGACCGGTCACGACGGCGGCACGAACCCGCGCTCGGGCTCGTCCTCGCTCTCTTCCTCCTGGACCACCGGCGGCGGCGTGATCGCGGGCGGCGGCGGCGGCGGCGGGACGACCTGGGCGGCGACGGCCACCGGCGGGATGTGGCGACGCTGATATGCGGCGGCGACGCACTGGAGGAACTGGTCGGCGGGCACGCCGCTCAGCGGCTGGTGAGCCATCACCGCAGCGACCGGCGTGGCCAGGCGCACGGACAGGGACGCCCTGGCCTCGGGCGAGAGGTCGGCCACCCTCAGGAGGAACGAGCGCACGAGGCCGAACTGGGTGTCGGTGACAGCGCTCACGTCGAGGGTGTGGGCATAGCCCTCCAGGCCGACCGGCGGGTTGAACCACACGACGGCCGGCGGCGCGGCCGCGGTGCGCTCTCGAAGCACGATCGTGCCCGCGAACACGTCGCCGAGGCGCTGGCTCCGGGCCGACAGCAGCGACACGAGAACGGCGATGAGCCCGCCCGGCACGAGCAGGAAGTCGACCAGACCGAGGGCGGCGCGGATGAAGGCGTGGCGCGGCGCGATCGGCGCGCCCTCCACGGTCACGACGCGCAGGCCGAGAGCCGCCTTGCCGGGCGAGCGGCCTCCGGTGACGACCTCGCTGATGAGCGGATATCCGAAGACGATGAGCGCCACCCCGACGATGACGAGCACGAGCGCACCCCAACCCTCGCCGCCCAGGACCACCACCACCAGCAGGACGAGAACCAAGGCGAGCAGGGCCTGGGCGGCGGCGTCGATGGCCCGGGCCAGGGCGCGGGACGCGATGCCGGCCGTGTCGAACTCCAACACGACGGCCTCGGGCGTCACGATCCCGCGCTGGGTGGTGGCCATGGGCTCGCTACGGTACCGGCGGCTGCGCCCTCCCGGCCCGCCACCCCTCCCGTGGACGTCGACCGCTTCATCGCCCGGAACCAACCCGGCTGGACCCGCCTCGAAGAGCTGGTGCGCGTGCCCAGGCGGTCGCTCACAGCCGGTCAGGTGGACGAGCTCGTGCAGCTCTACCAGCGCACTTCGACCCACCTCTCCCACGCTCGCACCGAGCGGGCCGATCCGGCGCTGGTCGCCCGCCTCACCCGGCTGGTCGCCACTGCGGCCGGGCTCATCTACGGCACGCGCTCCCGCTCGGCAGCCGGGCTGGCTCGGTTCTTCACGACGAGCTTCCCAGCGGCCGTCTGGCACGCCCGCCGCTTCGTCGCCGCGTCGGCTCTGCTGCTCCTCGTCCCCGCCTTCGTGATGGGGACGTGGCTGGCCACCTCGGACGAAGCGCTCGAGGCGTCAGGTCCGGATGCGGTGCGGGAGGCCTACGTGGAGGACGACTTCGAGGCCTACTACTCCTCGGCACCGGCGGGGCAGTTCGCCACCCAGGTGACCGTGAACAACATCCAGGTGTCGATCCTCGCCTTTGCCGCGGGCGCCCTCCTCTGCGTGGTGACGGCGTTCGTGCTCGTCACGAACGGGGCCAACGTCGGTGTGGCCGCAGGCACCTTCGCCGCGGTCGGCGAGCAGTCGAAGTTCTGGGGCCTGATCCTCCCTCACGGCGTGCTGGAGCTCTCAGCAGTCATCGTCGCGGGCGGGGCCGGGCTGGCCATCGGCTGGGCCATCGTGGCGCCCGGCGACCGCCCCCGCTCCGAGGCCCTGGCCGACGAGGGACGCCGGGCCGCGGCGATCATCCTGGGCCTGATGCTGGCGTTCGTCGTGGCCGGCACGATCGAGGGGTTCGTGACGCCGAGCAGCCTCCCGACCTTCGCCCGGGTCGGCATCGGCCTGACCGCCGGGGCCAGCTTCTGGACCTACGTCGTCACCCTCGGCCGACGAGCAGCCGCCCTCGGCTACACCGGCGCCATCGGCGAGCACGACCGCCTCACCCGGGCCTCGGCCTGAGCTGGCCCGATCTGTGCGCACGAAGCACCGCAAAGCGGTGGTGAGTGCGCACAGAAGCCGTTGGGGCTAGAGGGAGCCGCGGGCCTTGAGGTCTAGGTAGGCGTCGGCGAGCCGGGGGGCGAGGTCGCCGGCGGGGGCGTCGATGACGACGGCGCCGAGGCCGCGAAGGCGGGCACTGGTCCGGTCGCGCTCGGCCAGGGCAGCGGTGGCCGCGGCGGCGCGGT
The DNA here is from genome assembly GCA_963846555.1 of uncultured Microthrixaceae bacterium. GTDB lineage: Bacteria > Actinomycetota > Acidimicrobiia > Acidimicrobiales > VFJN01 > VFJN01. The sequence goes on along the minus strand of CAWJWI010000004.1, from coordinate 889,694 downwards.
AAGCGCCCTCAGCGTCCTCGGGCGGCCGAGTGGCCCAGGCCGCGACGTCGGGGTCGCGCACAGCGGCGATCACGACCACGTGATGGCGGACGAGCAGCGGCAGGGCGGGGAGCAGCGACTCCCCCACCGCCTGCTCGACCAGGTCGGTGAAGAGCACGATGAGCGAGCGGCGCCGGAACCGGGTCAGCGCAGACGCGAAGGCGCCCCGGTAGTCGCTCTCGGCCAGGACCGGGTCGAGGGCGTACATGGCCTCGGCCATCCGGCCGAGCTGGTCGCGGCCGGCGTGGGCCGGCACCACCGAGCGCACGTGGCGATCGAACACGACGAGCCCACAGCGATCGCCGAGCCGGGTGGCGACGGTGGTCAGGCACATGAGGGCATCCATGGCGTGCTCGACGCGGGGCACCTCCGCGACGCGACCCGCCATCACCCGTCCGTTGTCGAGAAGGAGCAGCACGCTCTGGTTCCGCTCCGCCCGGTACGTGCGCACCATGGCCTTGCCCGACCGAGCCGTGGCGGCCCAGTCGATCCGACGCACCTCGTCATCGACGCCGTACTCCCGCAGCTGGTCGAACTCGGTGCCGCCGCCCCGCCCCTTGGCCGACCGCAGACCGACCTCCAGGATCCGAGCTCGGTTGATGCGCAGCTCGGCCTCGGCCCGGCTCGGGAACAGCGGGTGCACTCGCAGGACGGCGGGGCGATCCAAGGTGCGCTGACGAGCCCCGAGGCCGAGGGGCCCGTCGACTCGCACGACGAGGGCCGTGACATCGAAGCGGCCGCGTCGGCTCGGGGTCAGGGTGGCCGTTCCGGTGAGGCGGGCCGCGGGCGGCACCGCACCGCGCATGCGCCGTGTCGTAGCGCCCAACGACGGGGCCAGCTCGTCGGCCAGGCTCACGTGCAGGCGCCGATCGGTGGGGTTGCGCACCGTCCACCGGACCTCGCCAGCAGAGCGCAGCACGAGCACTGGCGGCAGGTCCCGATCCACGTCGAGCCGGCTCGGGTCGACGGCCAGGATCGCGTCGATCCCCGCCGCGCCCAGCAGCACGCCGTTCACCACCAGCAGGGGCACGAGCACGCCGTGGCCCGGCAGGGCCAGGGCGACCAGTGCGGCCGCAGCCGCCACCGCCCCCAACCGCCGGGTCGGCACCGGGCGGATCACCGCGGCACGGGGACAGTGGCGAGGATGCCGTCGAGCACAGCGTCGGGGGTGACGCCCTCGAGCTCGACCTCGGGGCGGACCTGGATGCGGTGGCGGAGGGCGGGCTTGGCCATGGCCTTGACCTCGTCAGGGGTGACGAACGGGCGGCCGGCCAGCCAGGCCCACGCCTTCGCGGCGTGGAGCAGCATGGTCGTGCCCCGGGGCGAGACGCCGAGCGAGAGCGACGGCGACTCGCGCGTCGCCCGCGAGATGGCGACGAGGTAGCCGAGCAGCTCGGGCTCCACGACGATCCCGTCGACCTCGATCCGGGCTGCGGCCAGGTCTGCGACCGTGGCGACCGGCCGCACCACGCCGGCGACGTCGTGCGGGTCGAGGCCCTCGTGATGGCGCTGCAGCACCTTCTTCTCCTGCTCGGCCGACAGGTACCCGACCTGGAGCTTGAGCAAGAACCGGTCCAGCTGGGCCTCGGGCAGCGGGTAGGTGCCCTCGTACTCCACCGGGTTCTGGGTGGCCACGACGATGAACGGATCGGGCAGCGGCCGAGCCTGGCCCTCCACGGTCACCTGCCGCTCCTCCATCGCCTCGAGCAGCGCGGCCTGCGTCTTGGGGGGCGTGCGGTTGATCTCGTCGGCCAGGAGCAGGTTGGTGAAGACGGGTCCCTCACGGAACCTGAAGTCACCGGCCGAGGCCTTCGGGCCAGGCGAGTAGATGAGCTGTCCGAGCACGTCCGACGGCATGAGGTCGGGCGTGAACTGCACTCGGGTGAAGTCGAGGTCGAGCGAGGCGGCGAGGGCCTTGGCGATGAGCGTCTTGGCCACCCCAGGCACGCCCTCGAGCAGGACGTGGCCGCCGACGAGCAAGGCGGTCACCAGCCCCGACAGCGTGCCGTCCTGGCCCACGACGATCTTGCCCACCTCCTCGCGCACAGCAAGGACAGCGGCACGGGGATCGGCGGAGCGGCGGGCTGGTGTCAACGGAGGACCTCCTGGTGGATGGACGACACGGCTCGGGCCAAGGCCTCGAGCTCGGCGTCGGTGGTGACGGGACGATCGTCGACGGCGGCGCGCACCCGTTCGGCAGGGACGCCGGTGCGCTCGGCGACGAGGGCGGCCAGCGCGGCCGGGTCCGCTTCGGCGGGGATCCCGAGGCGGGTCCGCAGCGCTCGTCGGAGCTCGGTGCGCAGGGTGTCCGCGGCGGCGCCCGGCGAGCGGGTGCGGGAGAGCAGCCGGCCGACGGCGGCCACGAGCTCGGAGCCCGCCACGTCGACGGGTTGGGTCTCGAGCACGGGGCGTCCGAGCCGGATGGCGCGCCACGCGGCGTAGAGGATGAAGGCCACGCCGAGCTGGACCACGGCCCGTTTGACGCCGTCGGGCACGAGGTCGGCCAGGCCCTTGTCCCCCCCGCCGGCGGGGAGGGGCGCGTCGACCACCCGCACCGTCGTGCCCCGCTCGGGGGCGAGGAGGCCTGCGGCGAGGACCGCGTTGTCGGCGGCGCCGAGCAGATCGTTGGTCAGGAAGGCGGCACCCCCGACGGCGACCAGGGTGCCGAGCCCCTCCTCCCGGGAGGCCACGAAGGCGCCGTCGCCGTCGGAGAAGCAGGACGTCGCTCCATCGCCTACGTCGAAGGTCACCGCCGCGCCGCCCTCCACCTCGCCGATGCCGGCGAGCGCCTCGACGGTGCAGCTGCCTGGCGCGAACGTTCGATCCTGCTCGAACAGCCCGCCCGGGCTGGACGGCGGGGCGAACAGCGAGCCCGGGTCGGTGACGACCAGCACCCGGCCCGAGCGAACCCAGTCGAGGAGGTCGACCGCTTGCTCCGCATCGAGGCGATCCTGCAACAGCAGCGCGACGTCGTCGGTCACAGACGGGAGCCCGACCGACAGCTCGACTCGGGCGCCGAGGCCCTCTAGCAGCGAGACGAGTGCGCTCGTGCCGAGCGGCCCGTCCGAGCGCGGGTCGAGCGGTGGTCCGTCCCGTCCCGGCGGCCCGCCGGCCAGGGCCGCGAGGAGGAGGCCGGCGGCGACGAGCACGCCGATGACGGCGCCGCGTGGTGGGCGCACCCGAGTCAGAGCCGTCACCGGCGGCCCACCGCGGCGCCGAGCACCTGGGCCGAGAGGCCCTCGAAGCGCTCGGCCTCAGCCGGTCCGGTGACGGCGTCGCCGTACCAAGCCGCTTCGAACAGCTCGGTGGCCGCGGCCATCTGGGGCGCCACGCCGGGGCGGGTCAGGGCGACGTCGCGGAGGTGCTCGCCCGCGGTGCGCCCGGCCCGCTCGCTCACGTCTCCCCGGCGCACGAGCTCGCCCACCAGCGCCCGGTGGCGGCCGCGCAGGCCCTCCCGCCACTGCCCCCGGGCCTCGAGCGCCTCGGCCTCGGCCAACCACTCGGCCGGTGTGCGCGTCAGCTCGACCATCAGCGAGGCCGACGGCGTCCGTCCGGCCGGGAGGCTGACGACGCGGCCATGGCGCACCACGAGGTAGATCACGAACGCCACAGAGCCGAGCACGAACCCCCAGGCCACGAGGGTCCCAGCACCGCTCCCCACGAAGCTGCCCAGCACGTTGCCGAGCTGCTCCCCGAACCACTCGAGGACGCGGTCCGGCAGGGGCTTTCCCGGCCGGTCGAAGCGCCCCTCGGCGAGGATCCGGTCGGCGAGGTCGCGAACGGCCTCGGGCTCGTGGGCCGACGGGGGCAGCTCCATCAGGTCGGGAAGGCGTCGGCCAGCTCGAGCTCGAGGTCGAGGCCCTCGGTGCGGACCCGCAGGTCCAGGTAGATCAGCACCGTGGTGCCGGCCACGACCGGCATCGTGATGAGCGACGTGAGCACGCCGGCTGCCGCGGTGAGCAGCCAGCCTGCGCCGTCCGTTCCGACGAGCAGCGACAGGACGGTGGGCACGAGCCCGAGGGCGTAGCCGAAGAGGGTGGCCACGATGCCCGACAGCAGGGCCAGTCCGAGGACGGGCCAGAAGCGTCGGCTGACGAGCCGGGCCGAGCGGCGCATGGCCTCGATGGGCCCCAGGCCCTCGGCCCCGATCACCGGCGCCGTCACGAGGAACCACGTCATGGCGGCCACAGCCGGGAACCCGAGCAGGAGCATCCCAGCCGCCTCGGCCAGGTGGACGAGGAACCAGCTGACGAGGAGAGGCACAGCCAGCGGCACCGAGCCTCGCAGCAGCTCCCCGAGCGAGAGGTCACGACCCACCTGCCACGCCCCGACCAGTCGCACGAGGCCGGCGGCGACGAACACCAGGGCGAGAGCGGGCCCGAAGAGCAGCACCATCTGGGCCCAGACGTCGCCCCACGGGCTGCTGTCGTCGATGGCGGTCAGCGACGAGTCGGTGTTGTTGATGATGTCGAGCAGGGAGTCACCTCCCAGCAGGTCGCGCTGGAGCCACGCCCCGAGGATCTGGACGGGCACGGCGAACACGGCCGTGAAGCCGATGATCGTGGCCGGCGCGGCCTTGAGGATGGCGAAGGCGCCGTCGAGGACGTCCGAGACCGTCATGGGCTGCAGACGCGCCATGCCCGGGCGGTCGACCGCGGCGGGCCGGCGAGTGGCACCCGGCGGTCCTGGAACGGCAGGGCCCTGCCGTTGGTTCGACTCCGGCGCAGCCCACTCCACGCCTCAGTTTCTACCGGCCGATGCGACCGATGCGCCGCCGGCCGCCACACTGGGCCGGTGGAGGGGTACGACGCGAGCACCTACGGCGACCGGTTCGCCGACGTGTACGACGCCTGGTACGGCGAGGTGACCGACGTCGCCGCCTGCACCGCCTCCCTCGCCGCCCTGGCCCAGGAGCGGGGCGGCCCCGTCCTGGAGCTGGGCATCGGCTCCGGCCGGCTGGCCCTCCCGCTCGTCGAGCTCGGCGTCGAGGTGCACGGCATCGATGCCTCTGCGGCCATGGTCGACTGCCTCAGGGGCAAGCCCGGAGGAGCCGCGCTCCCCGTGACGATCGGCGACATGGCCGATCTCGCCCTCGACGACCCGCCCGCGTTCGGCGTCGTGTTCGTCGCCTTCAACACGTTCTTCAACCTGGCCAGCGAAGCCGAGCAGCGGCGCTGCCTGGCCCGGGTCGCCGAGGTCCTCGCTCCGGACGGCGCGTTCGTCCTCGAGGCGTTCGTCCCATCCGACGACGTCGAGGCCCGGGCCACGGCGACGATGGCTCCCCGACGGATCACCGCCGACGAGGTGGTCCTCACGGTCTGCGAGGTCGACCCGTCCTCGCAGACGATCTCCGGCCAGCACGTGCACCTTCGCGAGGACGGCACGCGGCTGCGACCGTGGCACCTCCGCTACGCCACGCCGGCCCAGCTCGACGACCTCGCCGCGGCCGCCGGGCTCGTCCTCGAGCGGCGCAGCGCGGGCTGGGCGGGCCAGACCTTCGACGACAGCAGCGGCGTCCACGTCTCGACGTACCGCCGGACTAACGTCCAAGACGTGCGAGAACCCCCGCCGGCCGTCTTGCGGTGAGCCAGCTCCGCCTGAACCCCCTGACCGGGCGGTGGGTCACCGTCGCCGTCGAGCGGGCCGCTCGCCCCGGCGAGCTGATCTCACGCCGCCTCCCCGTCGAGTCAGATCCCGACCGGCGCTGCCCGTTCTGCCCCGGCAACGAGGAGGCCACCCCTCCGGCCCTCGAGACCTATGGGGCCAGCGGCAACTGGCTCGTGCGCGTCGTCCCCAACCTGTTCCCGGCCTTCGAGGGCAACGAGCCCCTCCGGGTCCAGAACCTGGGCCCCGTGTTCACGCAGGCCACGGCGAGCGGCGTGCACGAGGTGCTCGTCTTCTCGCCTGAGCACGACAGCTCCTGGGCCGACCTCGACGACAAGCACGCTGGGCTCGCCATGGCCGCCATCCGCGACCGCATGGAGGACCACGCCGGCCGGTCGACCGTCCGCTACACCCAGGCCATCGTGAACGCCGGCCGCGAGGCAGGCGCGTCGCTCGAGCACCCTCACGGCCAGCTGCTCGGCATCCCGTTCGTGCCGGGCGAGATCGCCGAGGAAGAGGCGGGCTTCCGCCGCTTCGAGAGCTCGTGCCTCCTCTGCACCGTGCTCGAGGCCGAGGCCAAGGCCGAGCACCGCGTCGTTCTCGAGGACGACCGCGTGATGGTCATCTGCCCGTTCTGGAGCGGGGCCCCCTACGAGATGCTCGTCATCCCGCGAGCCCACGACGTCCACCTCGAGAACTCTGACCCGGGTGACGTCGTGGCGGTGGGCCGGGCCATACGCGACGCGCTGCGCCTGCTCCGCACGCACGTGGGCGACGCCGCGTACAACCTCGTGTTCCACACCGCTCCGCACCACCACGACGGGCCCTTCCACTGGCACGTGCACATCGTCCCCCGGCTGACCAGCCTGGCCGGGTTCGAGCAGGGCACAGGTGTGATGATCAACATCGTCGCCCCTGAGCTCGCCGCCCGTCACCTCACCGGCTAGGCATCGCAGCCAGGTGCTGTTCCCCACTGTCGCGTTCGCGGTCTTCTTCGTGGTGGCCTTCACCGTGAGCTGGCTGCTCCGGCCCACCTACCGCGCGTGGCTCTGGGTGATGACGGGGCTCAGCCTCGTCTTCTACGGGTGGACGGACTCCCGGTTCGTCTGGCTCCTCGTGGCGTCGATCGTCGTCAACTGGGGCTTCGGTCAGGCCGTCGACCGAAGCGTCGGCCCCGATGGCGAGCGCACGCCGCTGTCGACCAACCTCGTGCGTGCCGCGGTCGTGGCGAACCTCGGGTTCCTCGGGTTCTTCAAGTACTACGGCTTCTTCGTCGACAGCTTCCGCGACGCCCTCGACGCTGTGGGGCTGGGCACGTCCCCGGCGGTGCTGGAGATCGCCCTGCCCATCGGCATCTCCTTCTTCACCTTCCACGCCCTCAGCTACGTGATCGACATCGGACGCGGGCAGCTGCGTCCGATGCGCCTCGACGAGCTGGCCCTCTACATGTCCTTCTTCCCGCACCTCGTGGCCGGGCCGATCGTGCGGGCGAGCGAGTTCCAACCCCAGCTGCAGGTGCGCTCGGACCCGCGCCGCATCCCGTCGGGCGAGGCGTTCCGGCTCATCGCCTTCGGCCTCTTCAAGAAGGTGGTGGTGTCCAGCTACCTCGCCACCGAGCTCGTCGACCCTGTGTTCGGCGCGCCTGGCGCCCACGGGCCGCTCGAGCTGCTCGTGGGCGTCTACGGCTACGCCATCCAGATCTACGCGGACTTCTCCGGGTACACGGACATCGCCATCGGATGTGCGCTGCTCCTCGGCATCCGCTTTCCGCAGAACTTCAACGCCCCGTATCGGGCCCTGTCGCTGCAGGACTTCTGGCGCCGCTGGCACATGACGCTCTCCCGCTGGCTCCGCGACTACGTGTACATCCCGCTGGGCGGCAACCGGCGAGGCGTGCGCCGCACATACATCAACCTCGCGCTCACGATGGTCATCGGCGGCCTGTGGCACGGGGCGGCCATCACCTTCGTGGTGTGGGGGGCGATACACGGCGGCTTCCTGGCCTTGGAGCGGTTCGTCGCGCGAGAGGTGGTCGGCCTCCCACGCCGATCCCGTCCTGCCCGTGGAGCTCGCGGTCGTGCTGCAGTGGCTGCTCACCTTCCACGTGGTGTGCCTGGGCTGGGTGTTCTTCCGGGCTGACTCGGTGGGCACCGCGTTCGACGTGCTGCGCGGCATCGCCACCGGCTCGGGCCCGGCGCCGCTCGTGACGACGATGGTCGTGGTGGTCATCGCGCTGGCGCTGGCCAGCCAGTTCGTCCCGCCCACCGCCGTCGAGGGTGCCCAGGCCCGCTTCACCCGACTCGGCCCGGGCCTCCAGGTGCTGGCGCTGGCCGCCTCCTTGACCGTGATCGACGTCCTCGGCCCCGATGGCGTGGCCCCGTTCATCTACTTCCAGTTCTGATGGAGCCGCGCCGCCGCACCCGGGGCCGACGGCCCGCCGAGACGGGGTACGAGGTCGATGACCGAACCCTCCTCTCCGACCCCACCCGCACCGAGCCCTACCGGTCCGCGCCGCCCCGGCCTCCCCTGCGCCGCCGCCGCCGGGGCGAGCAGCCCGCGGGTCAGCTCCTCGTGGTGATGGTGGCGGCGCTGCTCCTGGCTGGGCTGGTGAACGCCGACGCCATGGTCGAGCGGGCCGAGCGCAAGCCGCTCGGAGCGGGCCGCGACCGCTCCCTGTACCTGTGGCACCCGGTGCAGGACATCGCACAGATCACCCAGCTCCACCGGCTCCGGCAGCTCGGCGACCTCATCGTGGGCCACGAGGACGACGGCGGCGACCTCGTGGCCGCCGTACCCGAAGACGCCCCGCCCCCTCGGGCCGCGCGGCCCGAGCTGCGCACGCCGACGGTGGAGGACCCTCTGCGCATCTACATCGGCGGGGACTCCGTCGTGCGCGACGCGGGTGAGTCGTTCCTCCGCCTCTCGGCCGAGGACAAGCGCCTGCGGACCGCCCTCCACTACGAGATCGCCACCGGCCTGTCCCGGCCTGATGCCTTCGACTGGCCGAGCACGCTCGTCGGCGACGCGGCTGCCCTGCTGCCCGAGGTGGCGGTGATCATGTTCGGAGGCAACGACGCCCAAGGCATCGTCGACCCCGACGGCGACGTGCACCAGACGGTCGACTCGCCAGGCTGGCGGGCCGAGTACGGCCGCCGGGTGGGCGCGGTGATGGACTCGCTCCAGGCCGAGGACCGCCTCATCCTCTGGGTCGGCCAGCCGCCCATGCGCGACGCCGGCTTCGACTCGCGGGTGCAGGTCATCAACGAGGTGGTGGCCTCTGAGGGCGAGGACCGCCCGTGGGTGGAGTTCGTCGACACCAGCACCGTCCTCGGCGGGCCCGACGGCGGCTACGTCGGCCGCCTCCCGGGGATCGACGAGGACCTCCGCCAGGGCGACGGGATCCACCTCAGCCGGGCCGGCGCCGACCTCCTGGCCCAACACCTCCTCGACCTGATCGCCAAGGAGATCGCCCCACGCAGGTGAGTCCCCAGGCGGCCGAGCCTGCGCGAACTGTGTCAGACACAGTTCGCGCAGGGGCAGGCAGATCAAAGCCCAAAGGGCGCGCACGACAGCGGACGATGGGGCGCTGGTCCCCGTAGGGAGGTTCGGGGCACCAGGGTCCCCCACGGGGACCGCCATGCCCCCAACTTCGATCCGGGCCCGGGTTCGGGGCATCGGGGTCCCTCAGAGGGACCATGGTGCCCCCAACCCGTCCGTGGGTCAGCCCAAGGGGCCGGCGGGCCGGGCGCGCTGTCCCGGCAACCGGGGTGCGAAAGGGCCCGTTCCTGGGCCCTTTCGCACCCCGGTTCGCTATGGGGTGGGTCGGCGGAGCCTGGTGGCGGCGTCGTAGGCAGTGCGCTTGGGGACGCCGAGATCCGCCGCGACTCGGGCCGCGGCGTCCCTCGCCGTAGCACCGCCGTCCAGCGCTCGCCGCACCGCGGCCTCGATGTCGGCTGTGGACGCGGCATCGGGCGCGGGCGCGCCGTCCAGCACGACGACGAGCTCGCCGCGCGGCTCGTGGGCGTCGGCCCAGGCCACCGCCTCGTCGAGGGTTCCCCTCCAGATCTCCTCGTGGAGCTTCGTGAGCTCGCGGCCCATGGCCACCGAGCGCATCCCCCCACACGCGGCGGCCAGGTCAGTGAGCGTGCGAGCCAGCCGGTGGGGAGCCTCGTAGAGCACGACCGTGCGCCGCTCGGCGGCCACCTCGGCCAGCCGCGCGGTGCGGCCCGACCCCTTGCGAGGCAGGAAGCCCTCGAAGGCGAAGCGAGCGGCAGGCAGGCCGCTGGCCACCAGGGCGGTGACGGCGGCGGACGGCCCGGGCACCACCTCGACGACGTGGCCCGCCTCGACCGCGGCCCGAACGAGGCGCTCACCCGGATCGGAGATGCCGGGCATCCCCGCGTCGCTGACCACGGCCACCCTCTCCCCCGCGGCCAGCCGGGCCAGCACTCCGGCCACTGCGCCCTCCTCTGTGTGGTCGTTCACGACCACGAGCGGCGTGCGGGGCACCCCGGCGTGCTGCAGCAGGCGCCCGGTGCGACGCGTGTCCTCGCAGCAGATGGCGTCCGCGCCGGTCAGCGCCTCCACGGCGCGCGGCGAGAGGTCACCGAGGTTGCCTATGGGGGTGCCCACGAGGACAAGCGGCACGCTCAGTCCTGCATCTCGAGGTGGTCGCCGACGGCGAGGTTCCATCGGGCGAACGATCCCGCCTCCGCCTCGAGCACGGCGTTGGCCCGGAGCACCGACCGGGTCATCCGGTTCCGGGGCAGGCGGGTGACCCGGAGCACGTTCAGGTCACGGTCGCACCAGGCGACGTCGATGGGGAAGCGCATGCCGAACGAGTGCACCGATCGGGCCGTCGGCAGCAGGAGCGCCCCGTCGACGCCGTCGCGGCCGAGCAGGCCCTTGCGGCGGGCGGGCCGGGAGTCGGCCACCTCGAGCGAGGCCAGCACCTCCCCGTCGCGCAACAGCCAAGCCACCCCCCGAGGCTAGGGCTGCGTCACACGTTGAAGCGGATCTCCATCACGTCGCCGTCCTCGACGACGTAGTCCTTGCCCTCGACGCGCAGCTTGCCGACCTCCTTGGCCTTGGTCCACGAACCGAGCTCGACGAGCTCGTCCCAGTGGATCACCTCGGCCCGGATGAAGCCGCGCTCGAAGTCACCGTGGATCACGCCCGCGCACTGCGGCGCCTTGTAGCCGGCCCGGAACGTCCAGGCCCGGGACTCCTTCTCACCGGTCGTGAGGAACGTGCGCAGCCCGAGCAGCTTGTAGGCGCTGTGCAGGAACCGCGGCAGCGCGCCCTCGCCCAGCCCGAGCCCCTCGAGCATCTCGACCCGCTCGTCAGCGTCGAGCATCGCCGCCTCGGCTTCGAGCTGCACGCACATGCCGATGACCTCGGCCCGGCCGGCCAGCTCGGCCTCGACAGGCGCGATCACCTCGTCGATCCGGTCCAGCTGGTCCTCGGACACGTTGACGAGAGCCATCACGGGACGGTTGGTGAGCAGGAACCAGCCCTTCAGCAGCTTCCGCTCGTCCTCTTTCAGGTCGGAGCGGTAGAGCGGGGTGCCCGTCTCGAGTATGGCCTTGGCCTTGTCGAGCGCAGCCACCTCGTCGAGCAGCGACTTGTCGCCCTTGGCTGCCTTGCGCCGCTTCTCGATCTGGTTCTCGACCGTCTCGAGGTCCGCGTAGGTCAGCTCCAGCTCCACGACGCCGAGGTGCTCGAGCGGGTCGGAGGGGCCAGGCACGTCGGCGTCCTCGAAGGCCCGGAGGACGAACACGATCGCGTCGACCTCGCGGATGTGGCTGAGGAACTTGTTGCCGAGGCCCTCACCCTTGCTCGCGCCGGCGACGAGACCGCCGATGTCGACGAACTGCACGGTGGCCGGCACCACGTTCTTGCTCTTGCTCATGGCGGCCAGAGCGTCGAGGCGGGGGTCGGGCACTCGGGCCATCCCCACGTTCGGATCGGTCGTGGCGAAGGCGTACGGCGCGGCCAGCGCCCCTCCCCCAGCGAGGGCGTTGTACAGAGATGACTTGCCGGCATTGGGGAGACCGACGAACCCGAACCGCTCCATGGCGGTGCAGGGTAGGAGCCGGACCCGCCGATCGGCGAAGCGTGGACGGCCGGTAGCGTGCGGGCATGCCGACGATCTCCCCCGCCGAGGCACTCGACAGGGTCGTCTACTTCAAGGACCGCGCTCTCGAGGAGAGCCGCCGCATCCAGGCCTACTCCAAGGCGCGCGAGCTGGTCCTGGAGGTGGGCGACGACGAGGTGGCCCGGCGCCACCAGGAAGGCACGCTGCAGGAGCTTCCCGGCATCGGGCCGTCCACCGCCAAGGTCATCGCGATGGCGCTCGACGACACCGTCGACGAGTACCTCACGAAGCTGGACGCCGAGACGACGATCCCCATCGGCGAGGGCGCCGAGCTGCGGGCGGCGCTGAAGGGCGACTGCCACTCGCACACGACGTGGAGCGATGGCGGGGCGCCGGTCGAGGTGATGGCCCGCACAGCGATGGCCCTGGGCCACGAGTACCTCGTCGTGACCGACCACTCCCCCCGACTCACCATCGCCCACGGGCTCGACCGTGAGCGGCTCCTCGCCCAGCTCGACGAGATCGACAGGGTGCGCGAGCTCGTGGCCCCGTTCCGGATCCTCACCGGCATCGAGGTCGACATCCTCCAGGACGGTGCCCTCGACCAGGACGACGACATGCTCGAGCGCCTCGACGTCGTGGTGGCCAGCGTCCACTCGAAGCTGTCGATGCCCGCCCCGGAGATGACCCGGCGCATGGTGCTCGCCGTGGCCAGCCCCCACGTCGACATCCTGGGCCACTGCACTGGCCGCAAGGTGGTGGGCAGCGGTCGAGCTCAGTCGAAGTTCGACGCCGACATCGTGTTCTCGGCCTGCGCCCGGTTCGACACGGCGGTCGAGATCAACTGCCGACCCGAGCGCCAGGACCCGCCCGAGGAGCTGCTCGCCCTCGCCATCGACTGGGGCTGCAAGGTCTCCATCGACACCGATGCCCACGCCCCGGGCCAGCTGGAGTGGCAGGCCTACGGGTGCGACAAGGCGGCCCGCATGGGCATCGAGGCCGACCAGATCGTCAACACGATGCCCGCCGAAGACCTCATCGCCTGGGCTGCCAGCCATCCCACCGCCTGACCGGGTAGAAACGCAGACATGTCGCTCCGCTGGCAGAACATCTGCGTCGACTGCAACGACCCCGCCACCCTCGGGCGGTGGTGGGCCGAGCTGCTCGGCTGGCGCATCACCTACGAGGAGCCCGACGAGGTGGTCCTCGAGCCGGCGGCCGGAAGCCGGGAGGACGGCATCTCGCCCGACATCATCTTCCTGAAGGTGCCCGAGCCCAAGACGGTCAAGGACCGCATCCACATCGACCTGCGCCCCGACGACCAGGCGGCAGAGGTGGCCCGGGCCGAGGCCCTCGGCGCCCGCCGGGTCGATGTCGGCCAGTCCGAGTCCGACACCTGGGTCGTGCTGGCCGACCCCGAGGGCAACGAGCTCTGCATCCTCCGGGCCCTCACGCCAGAAGAGCTGGCGAGCTAGCTGAAGCCGCCGAAGGAGAAGAACATCACCTGCGTGGCGTAGGCCACGAGCGTTCCTCCGACCGGATCCCAGAGCGACATCTCGACCGAGGCGTAGCCGTCCCCAGCGTGGCGGGCCCGGTTGTGGGCCAGCAGCCAGCCCGGGCCAGCGGATCCGAAGAGGTGGATGGTGAAGTCGGCGCTCGGCCCGAACCAGCCACCGGAGTCGGGCCCGAGCTTCTCGGAGACCGCGCCGGGCATCGTGTCGCACAGGACGATGGCGGCGAGCGGGTCCAGGCGACCGTCGTCGAGCACCGGCGGGTCGTCGAGGCGGTACCAGTACGAGCAATCGGCCGGGCCTGGGGTCTGCGGCTCCCATGGGGGCAGGCGGTCCGCCGGGCGGCACTCGATGATCTCCTCCCAGAAGGGCATGGGCGGGCCGTCGAACTGGAAGTCCACGCCCTCCGGTACCGGGTCGCGGTAGGAGCGGAGGCCGTCGGGGCCGGGCACCGACGGCATCTCGAGCTCGGTGAACTCGAAGCCACGACGAGCCGCACCGAAGACAGCGATGGCGGTGAGCCCAGCTGTCGCACCCGGGTTGCGCACGGTGGCCAGGAGCTGGGACATCGAGCGGCCGCGGCGGAGCGCCTGCACCTCGATCTCCACCGGCCCGCCGGCGACCTGCCCGGCGAAGACGACGGACATGCTCCTGAGCGACTGGGCCGGGTCCCCGAGGAAGGCCGCCATGGCTCGCGCTGCGAGAACGGCGACGGCGCCGCCTTGCGGCACCACGACGAGCATCCACCGGTCGGCGATCGTCGCCGTGAAGCGACCGGGGTGCTCCGGGTCTGGTGTCACCCCCAGGTCTGACCATCCCGTCTGCCCCACGGCGGGGCACGCTACAGAGAGGGCTCTCGATGGCCGCTGAGATTTGGTCGAGACCATCGCTGGGAGCGATCGACAACGCCCATCCATCGCTAGAAACCGTTGCAAATGCTGGGTTTTCGGTCGGTTCCGTCACACGAACTGGTGTACGCTAGGACCATGTTCGAAGAGCTCGCCGAAGCGATCGAGAACCTCGTGGTTCCCGCCGAGAGCGACGCACTGAACGAGGTCTTCCACCTCTACGGGCGCCTCGGCGCCAAAGCCACAGAAGCCGCCGCCGCCTTCGACCAACAAGGCAGCTGGGAGCTCGACGGGTCCGCGTCGATGACCGCCTGGATGCGGATCCACCTGTCGATGACCAACGAGCAGGCCAACCGGATCCTCAAACGAGGCCGTCGCCTCCGCGACCTACCCGCCACGATGACCGCCTGGATAGGCGGGTCGATCAGCAGCGGTCAGGTCGAGATCATCGTGGCCAACGTCACCAACCGGCGGGCCGGGCTGTTCGCCGAGCACGAAGCCGCCCTGATCCCCACCTTCGCCCCGTTGGACATCCTCGACACGTTCACCGCCCTGCGGGACTGGGCCGCCAAGGCCGACGCCGTCCTCAACACCCCCGAACCCCCCGAGCAGCCCCCGGCCAAGGTCCACATGGCCAAGACCCTCGACGGCCGCGGCTACCTCAACGGGAGCTTCGACGAAGCGAACACCGACGTGATCGCCAAAGGCCTGCAGCTCGCCATGGCACCCCCGGTTGCCGGTGAACCGGTCGGGTCCTACGCCCAACGGCAAGGGCAAGCCATGGTCGACGTGTTCCAGCACTACCTCGACCACCAGCAGGTCAAGCTCGGGAAACGCCACCGCCCCCACCTCAACGTCACCATCCCGTACTGGGATCTCGTGCACGGCAGGGGCGGCCACCACCTCGACGGCACCCCCGTCGAGGTCGCCACCCTCCACCGCCTGGCCTGCGACGCCAACGTGCACCGGGTCATCACCGACGGCGCATCATCGATCCTCGACTACGGCAGGGCCACCCGTACCATCCCACCCGCCATCTACACCTCGCTCGTCCTCCGAGACGCCCGATGCCGGTTCCCCGGCTGCGACCGACCACCCCAATGGTGCGAAGGCCACCACATCTGGCCCTGGGAGCACGGCGGCCCCACCAACCTCCCCAACCTCGTCCTCCTCTGCTCCCGACACCACCACGTGATCCACAAGATCGGGTGGCAGCTCAAGCTCCGACCAGACGGCACCGTCGAGGTCACCAGACCCGACGGACACACCACCACCAGCCAGCCCGCCACCCTCTGCTGAGCGGGTCGCGATCTGGGCTCGTCCCGATATCCGCCACGGTCGGACCCCCGCCTGGTGGACACTGCCTCCATGGAGCACCTCGGGGGCGCGGTCGGGCGTCGCGTCGTCGTCACCGGGCTGGCGGGATCGGGGAAGAGCACGTTCGCCCTCGCCCTCGCCGAGCAGACCGGCCTGCCGGTCATCCACCTGGACCTCCACTTCTGGCAGCCGGGCTGGGTGGCGCCGTCCGAGGTTGGGTGGCGGGAGGTGCAGCGGCGGGTGCTCGCCGGCGACGCATGGATCGCGGACGGCAACTACAAGGAGACGCTCGACCTCCGGCTCCAGCGGGCGGACACCGTCGTGGTGCTCGACCTCCCGTGGTGGCGCTGCTCCGGGCGCGCCCTGCTGCGCGGGTTCCGCATGCCCGACGAGCTGCCGGCGGGGTGCACCTACTCGCGCTGGCAGCGATGGAGGGACGAGTGGCAGCTGGCCGCCCGCATCTGGCGGGGTCGCTCCACGGAGCCGCAGCACGAGCGGCAGGTCATCGCACAGCACGGACAGCACACGACCGTCCACGTGCTCAGGTCCACCCGGGACGTGCGGGCGCTGCTCGACGCGAGCTGACCGCGCCGTTCGCGTCGCGGGGCAGCGTCGCACCGCCCCTACCCTGCCCCGGTGCCTGACGCGTCCGCCGCCCGAGCCGCCGCGCCGCCTGCCCGTCCCGGCCTCGGGGTGGCGTCCGCCGTCACGGCCGTCGTCGTCTGGGGCACGTCGTCGGTGCTCATCAAGGAGGTCGAGGGCCTCAACGGCGTCGCCATCTCGGCCTTCCGCCTGTGGATCGGCGCCGTCGTCATCTCCGTCGCCTTCCTCCTGAGCGGCGGGCGGGTCACTTGGGGCCTCCTGCGCACATCGTTCTGGGGGGCGGTGTTCTTCCTCGCCGACATCGTGCTGTTCTTCTCGGCGCTCCAGGAGACGAGCGTGGCCAACGCCACCGTGATCGGCGCGATGCAGCCCCTGCTGATGCTCGTGGTGTCCGGTCCGCTCTTCGGGGAGCGCCCGCGCCTCTCGGACGGGGCCTGGGGCCTCGTCGCCGTCGGCGGCGCGGCGGTGGTCGTCCTCGGTGGCGATGGGGGCGGGGCCAACAGCTTCGGCGGCGACCTCCTGGCCGTCGGCGCCCTCGTGGCGTGGACGGGCTACTTCATCACGTCGAAGACGGCGCGCACGTTCCTGACCAGCTTCGAGTACCTGACCGGGCTGTCGATCGTGTCCGCCGTGCTCGTGGTGCCTGTGCCCTTCCTGCTCGGGCAGCCGCTCGGCTCGCCCAGCGGGGAGGCGTGGGCTCTCATCGCCATGATCGCCGTGCTGAACGGGGCCGTCGGCCACTTCCTCATGAACTGGTCGCACGCCCACATCCCGCTCGTGGCCATGTCCCTGCTCACCCTGGGGATTCCCGTGGTGTCGGCGGCCACCGCGGCGGTGTTCATCGACGAGCCGCTGGAGCTCGTCCAGGTGGCAGGGATGGGACTCGTGATCGCGGCGCTGGCCGTCGTCGCCGTGCACACCGCACGCCGTCAGGAGCGGCGCGGCGACGAGC
Organism: uncultured Microthrixaceae bacterium; assembly: GCA_963846555.1. GTDB lineage: Bacteria > Actinomycetota > Acidimicrobiia > Acidimicrobiales > VFJN01 > VFJN01. The sequence goes on along the minus strand of CAWJWI010000004.1, from coordinate 872,723 downwards.
GGGTGGTCGGGGTCCCTGGCGCGCCAGAGCCCGAGGTGTAGCCGTCCCCGGACTGGAGGCCACCCGTGCCCGGCCGGTAGCGTTGCTCCCCTTATGTCGAAGCGCACGAAGAAGGCCACCCTCCGGGCTCGCAAGAAGAAGGCCAACCACGGCCGCAAGCCCAACCGAGGCCGCAACTCCTAGCTCCTACAGCAGGAGCGTCGTTCCCTCGGCCGCGGCCGCGACGGGGACGGCAGCACCGGCGAGCCCGGCCACCATCGCGTCGATCTCGTCGTCGGTGCGGGTGGGGTCGTGGTGGAAGAGCAGCACGGCCTTGGCGCCAGCCTGCTCCCCCAGTCGGACCGGGTAGTCGACAGCCGAGTGCCCGAACGACATGCGCGTCGGCAGCTCTTCGGCCGTGTGCTGGGCGTCGTGGATCAGGAGATCGACGCCGGCCGCCAGCGCCATGGCCGACTCGTGGTACGGACCCCAGCCCTCGGGGCCGGGACCGAGCGCCCCCGGGCCGTGGTCCGAGAGGTACGCCACCGCGCTGCGGCCGTCGCTGACGCGATAGCCGAAGGTGCGCCCTCCCTTGTGCGGGATCTCCAGGGCCAGCACCTCGAAGCCGGCCACGTGGTGGAAGCCGGGCGTCAACCCCTCGAAGGTCCAGGCGCCGCGCAGTCCCTCGGGACCGATCGGGAAGTGAGGCGGCGACATGGCCCGTCGCAGCACGTCGATGGCGTCGTCTCCGTCTTCCTGGTCGGGCAGGCAGAGGCGGACCTCAGCGCCGTCGTGGTCGATCGCCCGCGAGAACGGCAGCCCCTGCGTGTGGTCCCAGTGCAGGTGTCCGAGGAGCAGCGCGCCCCGGAACGGAGCCTCTCCGAGCAGCCCGCCGAGGTTCCGCAGCCCCGTACCGGCGTCGAGCACGAGCGTGGGCGGTGCGCCGTCGAGGGACAGCGCCACGCAGGAGGTGTTGCCGCCGTGGCGCGCGAAGGCGTGCCCGGGAGCCGGAGTCGAGCCCCGCACCCCGAGCACGTCGACCCTCACGTACCGGCCTTCTCCTCACGACGATGGCCCTCGCTGACCTCGGCCAGCTTGTCCATGTCCAGGACCACCTTTCGGGCCTCGGCCACCTTGCACGGGGAGACCGCGATGAGGGTGGCCGTCCGCCGCCCACCCTCCAGCACGGCCCGCTCGCCGATCAGCGCACCCGGGCCGAGGGCCGCGATCTCCTCGCCATCGACCACCACGCGGATGACGCCGTCGAGGAGCAGGTAGACGCTGTCGGCCTCCTCGCCTTGGGTGGTGAGGGCTGCGCCTGCCTTCAGCTTGCGCACCTTCGGCTTGCCCTCGCCCATGATCACCCGCGACAGCTGGCGCTCCATGGCCGACTCCACCTCCGCCACCAGGGCCGGCGAATCCTCGCCACCCCACGGGCTGTGCTCGCCGAAGGCCGTGCGATACCAGTCCTTGAAGTCGACGAGGCCGGACTTGGCCGCCAGCTTCCCGTCAGGTCCGTAGACCCAGTGGCGCGGGAAGGGGCTGGCCCCGTCGAGATCCCAGTCCGTGGTGCCGTCGGCCGAGATCGTCAGTGACAGCGTCGACCACGCGGTAGGGGCGTGGTACTGGATGAAGGGAGGCTTGGCGACCCGACGGGGGGCGGGCACGCCGGTGCGACCGCCTGCGGTCTGGCTGAAGCGCACCCAGCCGTCGCCCACCTCGGGCTCGGGCCGGAGGTCTGGGTAGGCCACAGCCTGGAACGTGGCCGAGGCACCGGCCATGCCCATGGTCGTGGAACCGATCACGCCACCACCCTCTTGGCCGAAGCCGGTGATGCGCCCGCCCTCCACCTCGATCCATGCCCGCAGGTCGTTGGCGACGCGGAACAGGTCGGCGTCACGCCAGGCCTCGAGATCACCGAGCACGTCCGGGAGCGGTTCGTCGTAGTGGGCGATGCCCAGCTCGAAGGGGGCCTTCATGGCCCCCTTCACAGCCTCCGACGGGATCCAGCTCACGGCCACGACCCTCGACTCGATCCTCATGCTCCACCTCCGACTCTGCCTTCCTCAGATCCTGCGCCGAGGAGCCAGCGCGCCAAAGGGCGCAGGCTTGCGTCGCTGGGGTGGGGCTGGCACCACCAACGGCGTGCATGGCTCCCCCCTAGGCGCGACCCGGACGTTCTGGCTTGATGGAGCCATGGGCGAGGGCGTGATCACGGTGGTGCTGGCCGACGACAACCTGATCGTGCGGGCCGGGGTCCGGGCGCTGCTGGCGAGGGAATCCGACGTCGAGGTGGTGGGCGAGGCATCTGACTACCCGGAGCTGATCGCCGCGGCCATGGAGCACCAGCCCCAGGTGGTGGTGAGCGACATACGCATGCCCCCCACCTTCCAGCGCGAGGGCATCGACGCGGCCAAGGAGATCCGGGCCCGCAACATCGGCACCGGCATCGTGATCCTGTCGCAGTACGACGACCCGGAGTACGCCGTGTCCCTCCTGAGCGAGGGGGCGGCGGGCTACTCGTACCTCCTGAAGGACCGCTTGGCCGAGGGCGACCAGCTCATCGATGCCGTCCGGGCCGTCGCCACCGGCGGCACCCTGCTCGACCCCGCCATCGTGGACGCGTTGGTGCGCCCGGTGCAGGCCGGCGACGACGACCTGAGCCGGGCCGACCAGGAGCTGCTGACCTTCATCGCCGAGGGACGGCCGATCAAGGCCATCGCCGTCGCCCGCAAGACCACGCCAGAGGCCGTCTCAGACGCCGTCGAGCACCTCTTCCTCGAGCTCGCCAAGGGGGCGTCGACGGGGGCCGAGAGCGCGCTGCGTCGCCTCAAGATGCTCCATCAGGCCATCGTCGACCGCGAGGAGCAGGGCGAGACCCTCTCGCGACTGCTCCCGGGCGGCCTGGCCGAGAAGCTGCGCAGAGAGGGCCGCCCGATCGGCGAGTCCGAAGAGCTGGAGGTGACGGTCCTCATGTGCGACATCCGCGGGTACTCCGCCATCGCCGAGCGCACCACCCCGACCCACCTGGCGTCGCAGCTGAACGAGCACCGGGCGGTCATGAACCGTGCGATCATCGGCGCGGGGGGAACGGTCATGCAGTTCGTGGGGGACGCGGTGATGGCGACCTTCGGGGCACCCATGCCCCAAGCCGACCACGCCGACCTGGCCATGGCCGCCGCCACCGCGATGCACCGGGCCCAAGGGGAGCTGAACCAGGCGTGGGCGGGCAGCGACCGCGAGCCCTTCGTGCTCGGGATCGGGCTGTCGACCGGCGAGGTGGCCGCCGCCCTCCTCGGATCCGAGGAGCGGCTCGAGTACACCCTTGTCGGCGACGTCGTGAACCTCTCCCAGCGCCTGCAGGACATGGCCCGGCCCGGCCACGCCACCGTGGTGAGCGATGCCACCTGGCAGGCCCTCAACGAGCAGCCCGCCGGCATCTCGATGGGCGAGTTCACGGTCAAGGGCCGCGAAGGCGCCCTGACCGCGTGGCGCGTGGAGGCCACATGAGCCCCGCCGGCGCCGCCCGCCTGCGCTCGATCGCTGGGGCGCTGGCCGTGATCGACCTCGTGATCGTGGGCCTCGTCGCCCGTCGCTCGAGGTTGACCCGACCGTTCCTCGGACCGGCCGGCGGCGACCTGTCCGTGTGGTCCCACGGGATCATCGGCACCTACACGGTGGCGCAGGCCGCCATCGCGGTGCGGCCCACGCGCACCGGCGCTCTCACGCTGGCAACGCTGCGCGGCGTGCTGGTCGGCGGCGATCTCATGTTGCTGGCCCGAGGTCGGTCCGTCGACCGGCGCACCGGCGCCGTGACCGCGCTCGGCAACACATGCTTCGCGCTCGCTGCGCTGGCCACCACGGGCACGCAGAAGGTGTGGACTGATGGTTCGACGACAAGGAGCAAGTGATGGCTGAGCGGGTTCTGAGCGTCCGGGGCGTGCGGCGCACGTTCGAGGCCGAGAACGCCCCCGTGCGCGCCCTGCGGGGTGCGGACTTCACGATGGACCAGGGCGAGTTCGTGGCCATCATGGGACCGTCGGGCTGCGGCAAGTCGACCCTCCTGAACCTCGTCGCCGGTCTGGACCAGGCCGACGAGGGCACGATCGTCCTGGCCGACGAGGAGGTGACCGGCAAGACCGAGGACGACCTGGCGCGCATGCGGCGCAAGCACATCGGCATCGTCTTCCAGTTCTTCAACCTGCTGGAGGGGATGACCGTGCTGGAGAACGTGGCCCTCCCGGCCATGGTCGCCGGGCTGAAGCGCAAGCCGGCAGAGACCCGGGCCCGGGACCTGCTCGACCTGCTCGGGCTGCCCGACAAGGCCAAGGCTGCCCCGGGCTCCCTGTCGGGTGGGCAGCGCCAGCGCCTCGCCATCGCCCGTGCGCTGGCCAACGAGCCCACGCTCCTGCTCGCCGACGAGCCGACTGGCGCCCTCGACTCCGAGGGGGGCCAAGAGGTCATCGAGCTCTTCCGCCGCCTGCACCAGAGCGGCCAGACGATCCTCATGGTGACCCACGACGATGACGTCGCCGCTGCCGCGCAGCGCATCGCCCGCATGAAGGACGGCAAGGTCACCGACCCCGGGGTCGGTGCTCCGGATCCGGTCCTGACCTCCAGCGCCGGCTGACACGGCGGGCCAGGGCGGGTTCGGGTGGGCGTGATCGGGTTCCTCGTGCGGGCCGGCGCCCGTCGGCAGCGACGAGCGCGGCGATGATCGCCTACCTCGTCGGGATCGAGCTGCGTCGACGGTGGCGGAGCCTCACGCTGATCACGGCCGTCGTGGCGGTCGTGGTCGCAACCGTCGTGTCCTCGCTGGCCGGCGCCGACCGCTCAGGTTCGGCCTTCGACCGGTACCTGGAGGAGGTGGACGGCCCCGACGCGATGGCCTTCGGCGACGGGCGTGACGTGCTGCGCGACCTCGAGGCGGTGGAGGCAGCGCTCGACATCGAGCTCATCGCTGCCTTCCCCCAGACCGACGCCGAGGACTTCTACCCGCTCGTCGTCGGCCTCGGCGGGCGCATCCCCTACGAGCGCGCACGCCTTCCGGTCGTCGAGGGCCGCTTCCCGGACCGCGCCGCTCCGCTCGAGATCGCGCTGAGCGAGCGCACGGCCACCCGGCTGGGGATGGACATCGGAGAGACCCTGACGCTGGCAACGCTGAGCCCCGATGCCGCTGCGAGGCTGAACGAAGACGGGACGTTCGACCCGGACGGCCCCGAGATCCCCCTCGAGGTCGTGGGCATCGTGCGAGATGCCGGTGACATCGGCGCCCGTCTCGACGACATCACCATCACGTACCTCACCCCCGCCTTCCGCGATGCCTACCCGGCGGACGTCGTCGGGGTGCTCGATGAGGGGACCTACGTGTTCCTGCGGGAAGGCCACTCCTTCGCCGAGCTGACCGCAGCCACGCGAGGTGCCGACGTCGAGCTCGACACGAGCTTCTTCCTCGCCTCCGATGCCATCGCACCCACGACGGGCACGATCGCTGCAGCGCTGCGGCTCTTTGCTGCTGTTGCGGCGCTGGCGGGGGTGATCGCCATCGTCCAAGCCGTCGCGCGCATCCAACAGGCCGCCAGCGAGGACGACCGCACGCTCGGCGCCCTCGGGACCACCCGCCGGGAGCGGTGGGCCCGGCTCGCCGTCCCCGGTGGGATGGTGGTGGTCGCCGGCAGCGCCATGGGCATGGCCGTCGCCGTTCCCGCCTCGGCCCTCTTCCCCATTGGCCTGGCCCGCAGGGCGGAGCCCGATCCCGGCGTGCACCTCGATGGCCCGACCGTGCTGGTAGGCGGCGTCGCCGCAGCCGTGGTGCTCACGATGCTGGTGGGCGCCCTGGCCGCCTGGCGCGTGCGCAACGTCAACCCCGGCACGGCGTCGGTGGCGCGGGTGAGCCGGCTGGGCCAGTGGGCTGCCGACCTCGGGGCGCCGGCGCCGGGGGTCACCGGTCTCTCCCTCGCCGCCGGCACCTCCGGTCGGCCCAGCCCCATCGCGCTCGGCGGCACCCTGCTCAGCGTTCTGGGTGTGCTCGCCGCCCTCGTCTTCAGTGCCAGCATCGACCGCCTCCGCGCCGACCCGTCGCTGTACGGGTGGGGATGGGACGCCGTCATCGAGGGGGAGGACCTGTCGTCGCTCGGTGCCACCCCGAAGGCGAGCCTCGGTCTCCTCGAGGACGAGGACATCGTCGCCCTCGGCGATCTCTACACGCAGCTCCCCGTCACCCTCGATGGCGAGCCGCAGTTCGCCATGGCGGTTGCGCCCGAGCGGGGAACGCTGGAACCGGTCATGGTTCGAGGGACAGCTCCGGTGGGTCCTGATGAGATCGCTGTGGGCCGGGACAGCCTCCACCGGATCGGCGCGCAGGTCGGAGACACGATCTCCGTGTCGACGGGAGGCGACCCGACGGCCATGCGCATCACCGGTGTGGTCGCCCTCCCGGTGCCGGAGGACGGGGGGTCGAGCGCGAGCGGTGCCTACCTGGGCCTCGCGAGCCTCGAGCCGCTCGCCGTCGAGGCCCAGTGCTCGTCGAGCGACTCGTGCACCCGGACCATCGCTGTCGACCTGGCCCCGGGAGTCGACCCGCACGCCTGGGCCGAGCGCTTCGGGGACCGGGACGACATCAACGTGGCGCTCCCGGCACCCCCGGCGGAGGTCGATCGCCTCGCGGCCGTCGAGGACCTGCCCCGGTACCTCGCCGGGTTCCTCGCGCTGCTCGCCGCCACCGCGGTGAGCTTCGCCACCGCGACCACCGTGCGCCAGCGCCGGCGCGACCTCGCCGTCCTGCGGGTCCTAGGGATGACCGGGCGCCACGTTCGAACGGTCGTCACGGTGCTGGTCCTCGCCGTGACCGGCGCGGGTGCCGTGCTCGGCGGGGCCCTGGGCCTCGTCATCGGGCGCCAGGTGTGGCGAGCCGTGGTCGTCAGCGTCTCCCTGCCGTTCTCTCCCAGCCTCCCCGTCGGCGCGGCGCTCCTCGTCCCGATCGCCGCCGTGCTGCTCGCGCAGCTCGTGGCGTCCACCAGCCGCCGCTCCGCCGGCAGGGTTCCCGCCGCACTCGTGCTGAGGACGGAGTGACCATGAAGATCGGAGTCCACCCGTGACCGCCCTCTCCACCCCGATCGACCACAGCGTCGATGCCCGCGCCCCTGAGGTCGGCGCTCGCTCGGCTGCCGCGGCCGCCGGGCTGGTCGCCATCGGCCTGGCCGCAGCCAGCCTCGGGGCCGACGACCTCGTGGCCGGCGACTGGGTTCGGGCCGTGCTCGTCGCAATCTGGGGCCTGTCGGCGATCGTCCTGGCCCTCAGGGGAATCCCCCGACTGGGGGTGGTGGTGGCCGGGGCGGGCCTCGCCGGCGGCGTGTGCGCAGCCACAGCGACATCGGGGGACCTCGAGGCGGTGCACATCGTCGCTTCCTGCCTCATCCCCGCCGTGGCCTTGCACCTGGCCCTCGCCATCCCGACCGGTGCCATGCCGACCTCGGCGCGCCGCAACCTCACCATCGGCGGCTACGCGATCGCAGCCATGACCGGAGCGGGCATGGCTGCTGCGGGCTCTGTGCCGTCCGTGGCTGCGGTCGCAGCGGCCGTCGTCGGGACCCTCCTCATCGGGCTGCCCGCCACCCACCAGACCTACTTGCGCTCCAGCGGACTGGCCCGCCAGCGCCTCCAGCTCGTCGGATGCGCGACGGCGATCATCGTGGAGGTGGCGCTAGTGGTCGCAGCCATGCGCCTGCTCGTCGACTGGCCCGGCAACGCCGGTGCGGTGGCCGCGGGCGCCACTGCCCTCGTGCCCCTCGCCCTCGCGGCCGGGACGAGCCCGAGGATCTCTCGCAACGTGGACCGCGTCCTCGTGCACACCGTCTCGGCCACCGGTCTCACCGCGGTGGTCGTGGTCGTCTACCTCGTGATCGTGATCGGCTTGGGCCGAGCGCCCGCCGACACAGAGCGCACCCTGCTCGTCCTGTCGATGCTCGCTGCGGGGGTGGCCGCCATCGCCTACGTGCCGGCCCGGGAGCGGCTGGCCGAGAGCGCCAACCGCCTCGTGTACGGCGAGCGCCACCCACCTGACGAGGTGCTGCGCACCTGGGGCAGCCGCCTCAGCCGCTCGATCCCGATGGACGAGCTCCTCCTTCAGCTGGCCGAGTCGCTCCGCAAGGTGCTCGCGCTGCGCCGGGCCGAGATCTGGACGGGCACGCCGGATCGCCTCGAGCTCGTCGTGTCGGTTCCCGATCGCGAGGCGCCGCCGCTTCTGCTGGGTCCGGAGGAGCAACCCGTCGTGGCCAGGGCCGGCGTGACCGGCAACGCCTGGCTCGAGGTGTGGCTCCCCTCCCTTCTCGCCGGGCGGGACCATTCGCAGCTGCGCGTGGCACCGGCCGCCCACAGCGGCACGCTCCTCGGCCTCCTCGTCATCGAGCGAGCTTCCGACGGCGACCACTTCACCGAGGAGGACGATCGTGTCCTGACCGAGCTGGCCCGCCAGGTCGGCCTGGCCCTCCACAACGTGCAGCTCGACTCCGCCCTCCAAGAGAGCCTCGAGAACCTGAAGCACGCCAACGAGGACCTCCAGACGTCCCGGGCCCGCATCGTCGCCACGGGCGACGCCGAGCGGCGAAAGATCGAGCGCAACCTCCACGACGGGGCCCAGCAGCACCTCGTAGCCCTGGCCGTGAACCTCCGCCTGACCAAGGACATGCTGAGCGACGACCCGGAGGGTGCGGCCGAGATGCTCGACGCCCTGGCCGACGCCGTGAAGGAGACCATCCAGGAGCTCCGTGACCTGGCCCACGGGATCTACCCGCCACTGCTCATGGACAGCGGGCTGCCCGAGGCCCTGCGCGCCGCAGCCAACCGCAGCCCGCTCAGCGTCTCGCTCGTCGCCGACGGCGTGGGGCGACACTCGAGCGAGATCGAGGCAGCCGTCTACTTCTGCTGCCTCGAAGCCCTGCAGAACGCGGGCAAGCACGCGCCCAGCGCCGAGGTGGCCGTGACCGTCGTGGAAGACGACGGCCTCCGCTTCGAGGTCCACGACGACGGGCCGGGCTTCGACGTGGCCGCGGCCCGGGGCGGCCACGGCTTCACGAACATGAGCGACCGCCTGGGCGCCATCGGCGGCACCGTCGAGTGGCACTCGGCCCCGGGCAAGGGCACGACGATCACCGGCCACATCCCGCTGGGCTGAGCTAGGAGGGGCTGGCTGCGTCGGGCCGCTCGGCCCAGAGGCGGAGGAGCAGGTCTGGGGCCAGCTCCTCCTTGTTCACGTAGGCGGCCGCCCCGGCCGTCTCGGCCTCCGGCGGCAGGTCCGAGCGCTGGTAGGTCGAGCACAGGAAGACCGTGGTCCCTGGCGCGTCCTGCATGATCTGACGGGTGGCGTCGATGCCGTTCATCGTCGGCATGTTGATGTCCATGAGCACGAGGTCGGGAGCCAGCTCGGCCACCTTGGCCACGGCCTCGGCTCCATCGGCCGCCTCGGCCACGAGCTCGAAGCCCTCGGTGCGTCGAAGGACAGCGCGCGCGGCGAGGCGGAACGGCACCTGATCGTCCACGATCAGCACGGACACCTCGCGGAGATCCTCCATGTCGATCTCATCCTCGCTGACCAAGGGGGCCGCCTCCCAGGGTGGGGCCTTGCGTCTAGGGGTGTGGCTACCTTCCCCCGGTCGAGGCGTTGGCGAGGTACAGCAGGACGGCCTTGACCCGACGGTTCACGTCCATCTCCTCGGACAACCCGAGCTTGGAGAAGATCGAGTTGGTGTGCTTCTCGACAGCGCGCGTCGAAAGGACCAGCGTGGCCGCGATGGCGGCGTTGCTCTTGCCTTGAGCCATCTCGCCGAGGATCTCCCTCTCGCGCGGGGTGAGGCGGTCGATATCCGAGGTGGCGGGCCGCTTGGCCGCGACGAGCGACTCGACGACCTTGGAGTCGATCACCGAGCCGCCTGCCGCAACCTCTCGGATGGCCGCTAGCAGCTGGTCGACCTCGCTGACCCGCTCCTTGAGGAGGTAACCCCGACCCTCGGATCCCCCCTCGAGCAGAGCCAGGGCGTAGGCCGGATCCGAGAACTGGCTCAGCACCACGACACCGACCTCGGGCCGCTGCTCACGCAGGTTCGCCGCGATCTGGATGCCCTCGTCCGTGCCGGTCGGCGGCATGCGGATGTCGGTCACCACTAGATCGGGCGAGCAGGACTCGATGAGGGCCTCGAGCTCGGGGCGGTCGGCGGCCGTTCCCACCAGATCGATGTCCCCGGCCCTTTCCAGCAGGCGAGCGATGCCCTCGCGCAGGAGCGTGTTGTCCTCGGCGAGCACGACGCGGATCACGGTGGAGACCTTACGCGGACCCCGACGAATCAGAAGGCGTCCTGCAGAGCCACATGGGCCGCGTTGCTCCCGCACATGCCGTGAACGCCGCCACCGGGCGGGGTGGAGGCGGAGCACAGGTAGAAGCGTGGGTTCGCGGTCCGATACGGCCGCAGCCCGAGCCGGGGCCGGGCGAGGAGCTGCACACCCCCGTGCGAGCCGCCCGCGATGTCGCCGCCCACGAGGTTCGGGTTGTGGGCCTCGTACCAGGCGTTGCCGGCGCTGTGGCGGGCCAGCACCACGTCGCGGAACCCGGGAGCGAAGCGCTCGACCTGGGCATCGATGACCTCGGTCATGTCGACGTCGGAGCCGTTGGGCACGTGGCAGTACGTCCACAGCGTGTGCTGGCCCTCGGGCGCCCGAGTCGGGTCGGCCAGGCTCTGCTGGCCCACGAGCACGAACGGGCGGTCGGGGTGCCGCCCGGCGGCGACGTCGCTCTCGGCGGCTGCGATCTCGGCCAGCGTGCCGCCTAGGTGGAGCGAGCCGGCTCGCCGGGCGTCGGCGTTGGCCCAGGGGACGGGCTCGGAGAGGGCGTAGTCGACCTTGAACACGCCGGGCCCGTACCGGAACCGGCCCAGCCGTCGGCGGTACCCGGAAGGCAGGGCGTCTCCACAGATGGCGAGGAGCTGACGGGGAGTCACGTCGAAGAGCACGACGGTCGAGGACGGCACATCGGCCAGCGACCGCACCTCGCGCCCCGTCTCGATCTCCCCGCCGAGCGACAGCAGCCTCTTCGCCATGGCATCGGCCAGGGCCTGCGACCCGCCCTTCACGACGGGCCAGCCAGCCACGTGGGCCATCGTCAGCAGCATCATCCCCATGGCCGTGGTGAGGGGCCGGTTCAGGGGCAGGAAGGCGTGGGCCGACGCGCCAGCCAGGAGGCTGCGGGCTTCGTCGGTGCGGAAGGCCTTTCCCGTCCAGGTGGCGGGCGGCAGGCCGCGAAGGCCGAAGGCGGCCATCGTGAACGGATGCCGCGGCACGCGCAGCAGGGGGGCCATCGTCGCCGGACCGAGGACGTCCCAGTGGCGGGCGGCCCACCCGATGTGTCGGTCCCAGGTGCGGCCGTCCTCGCCCAGGCCGGCCACCGTCTCCTCGATCGAACGGTGCAGGACGCCGGCCCGTCCGCCGTCGAGCGGGTGGGCCAGCGCCACCTCGGGGTGGCACAGCTCGAGGCCGAACTCGGCCAGGCCGGCGGTGACGAAGAACGGCGAGGCCGCCGCGAGTGGATGGATGGCCGAGCAGATGTCGTGGGAGAAGCCGGGGAGGGTCAGCTCGGCCGATCGGCACCCACCACCCACGGTGTCCTTGGCCTCGAGCACGAGCACCGAGCGGCCCGCCTCCGCGCAGGTGAGCGCAGCCGCCAGGCCGTTCGGGCCGGCTCCCACCACCACTACGTCGGGCACGGTCCGAGCCTACGAGTGGTCACTAGGGTCGGTCACATGGGAGTGACGATCGACGAGATCCTGGTGGGTGACCCGCCCGAGGCGTGGGCGGCGGCCGGCTTCACGGTCGACGAGGACGGGACTTGTCGGATCGGCACGGTGAGGGTGCGGCTCGTCGGCCGCGATGGCGGCAAGCGCATCCTGGGGTGGTCCCTGCGTGACGCCCCCGAGGCCCGCCTGGCCGACGGGCGGCTCGACGGCCTCCCCACCACGACGTCCTCGGCTCCGCTGGCCGAACCCGCCGAGCACGCCAACGGGTCCCTCTACGTCGACCACGTGGTGCTGCTCTCCCCCGACCTGGCCCGCACGACAGCGGCGCTCGAGGGCATCGGCGTCACACCCCGCGGCGAGCGGGAGACGGACTCCTACGGCGCGCCGATGCGCCAGATCTTCTTCCGGCTCGGCGAGGTCATCCTCGAGCTCGTGGGGGGCGTGGAGCCGGGCCAGGGCGACCCGGGCTTCTTCGGGCTGGCCATCACGGTGAGCGACCTCGATGCGACCGCGCAGCTCCTCGGCGACCACCTGGGAGCGGCCAAGGAGGCCGTGCAGGACGGGCGCCGCATCGCCACCCTGCGCCACCGGGACCTGGGCATGTCGGTCGCCACGGCGCTCATGTCACCCGAGCCCCAGATCTGACGGCCCAAGCGACGGCCGTGCGCGAACTGTGTCAGACACAGTTCGCGCAGCTAGGCGACGGCGGCCACGGTCGAACGGTTCGGCAGGGCCAGCAGCAGGCTGGACGCCGCGGACAGCTCGGCGTCGCAACCCCGGCACGTCATGGCGAGGACGTCGCCGCGCCGGGTGACGACGGTGTGGAGGGAGCGAGCGCCGCGCAGCTCACGGCGACCGCAGACGGGGCAGTCGGCAAGGGTCATGGCTCTCATGGTGCGCATCCGGAAGCAACAGTGCTAGCGATCATCTCTTGCGCTTTTGATCAGCACGACTGATACTAGGCCCCGTGGACATAGAGATCCGCCACCTCCAGGCCTTGGTCGCGGTGGCCGAGACGGGCACCTTCGGCAAGGCTGCGGCCTCGCTCGGCTTCACCCAGTCGGCGGTCAGCCAGCAGATCGCGGGGCTGGAGCGGGCCGTGGGCGCCTCCGTGTTCGACCGCCCCGGCGGCCCCAGGGCTGTTCGCCTCACCCCCGTAGGCGCCGTCCTGCTCGGCCACGCCCAGGGCGTGCTCGCGACCCTGCGCGAGGCGACAGCTGACGTGGCCGCCATCACGAGCGGCGAGCGCGGGCGGCTGCGCGTCGGCACCATCCAGAGCGTCGGCACCCGGGTGCTGCCCAGCCTGCTCACGCGGTTCGCGGTCGAGCGGCCGGGCGCGGAGATCGTCCTGCACGAGGCCCACAACCCGCTCGAGCTGCTGGCCATGCTCGAGGAGCAGGAGCTCGACGTCGCCTTCTTCTCCGGCTCCGAGCCCGGCGTCGAGGGACCCTTCGAGAGCCGCCTCGTGCTCGAGGATCCCTTCGCCCTCCTCGCTCCGGCCACCCCCGAGTGGCTGAACCGCTCGTCCGTGTCGATCGAGGAGATCGTGGCCCACCCGCTCATCGGCAACCGCAACCCCACCTGCTACGGCCAGACGCTGCTCAGCTTCGGCGAGCTGGTCCCCAACTTCGTCTTCCACTCCGACGACAACTCCACCGTCCAGGGCTGCGTGGCCGCGGGCATCGGCCTGTCGCTCACCCCGTTGCTGACGATCGACTTCGACGACCCCACCACCACCGTCATCCCCATCGAGCCCGAGGTCCCGCCCCGGATCATCTCGGTCGTCTGGCTCGCCGGGCGACGGGTCTCTGCCCTGCTCGACGCGTTCGTCGAGGCCACCGCAGCTGTATGCGCCGATGTGGCCCGGGCCTGGGCCGACGAGCAGGCGGCCTAGGGGGCGGGCACTAGCGTCAGGTCGGCATGCTGGACCACGTCTTCACCGATGCCATCGGCGCCCTGCGCGACACCTTCGAGAAGGCGTTCCTCGAGCGGCAGGCCTTCGAAGAGCGGTTCCAAGTCGACGTCCTCCTCGGCGACACCACCTGGGAGACGTCCTACGGGCTCCCTGGTGAGGGGCTGCCACCGAGGGTCCAGGCCGACATCACGCTGGACTGGCCGACGTGGGCCCAGAGCTCGTACCGCTCCTGGTACATCGGTGAGCCCTCCGACGAGGCACCTCGCATCGAGATCGAGATCGTCATGCGCATCCAGCGGCTGGCGTCGATGCCCGACGTGAAGCCGGTGCTCGCCGTTCTCCCGGAGACGAGCCCGCCGATCGGCGCCGAGCGCCTGGAGCGGTCGGCACCCACCGTAGAGATCAGCTTCAGCAACGAGCTGGAAGCCGAGGACTGGGCCCTCGAGGTGTCCTACGAGGGCAGCTACGAGCTCGACGAGTCGACGCTCGCCGACGGGTCGATCCTCGACGACCACTTCTCCGCCATGGGTGGCTGGATCGCGTCGACGCTGGTGCGCCTGGGCGACCTGAAGCTGAACTTCCTGCCCGCCGACGAGGAGGAGGGGCGATGACCGCCGACGACCTGGTGCTGGTGGAGGTGGCCGACGAGGTCGCCACCGTCACGCTCAACCGACCCGACGCCCGCAACGCGCTCAACCGGGCCCTGCGCAAGGCGCTGCCCACGACGCTGCTCGAGCTCGACCAGCGCGAAGACGTGGCCGCCATCGTGCTGACCGGTGCCGACCCGGCGTTCTGCGCCGGGCTCGACCTGAAGGAGCTGGCGGCCGGCGGCGACGCCCTCCGGGAGACGGGCGCCACCGGCGAGCCCGGCCGCCACCAGCTGGGCCCGTTCCCCGCCATGGCCACCCCGGTCATCGGGGCGGTCAACGGCGTCGCCATCACGGGCGGCTTCGAGCTGGCCCTGGCCTGCGACTTCCTGATCGCGTCCGAGCGGGCCCGCTTCGCCGACACCCACGCCCGGGTCGGGATAATGCCGGGCTGGGGCCTCACCGTCCTCCTGCCCGAGGCCATCGGGTTCCGGCGGGCCAAGCAGATGTCGACCACCGGCAACTTCCTCGACGCCGAGACGGCGCTGAGCTGGGGGCTCGTCAACGAGGTGGTCCCGCACGACGAGCTGCTCCCCCGCTGCCGACAGCTGGGCCGCGACATCGCGACGGTCGACCGCCGGGCCGTGCGCCAGATGCTGGATACCTACGACGAGGGCTCTCGGCGCGACGGCGCCGGTGCCTGGGCCCTCGAAGCGGAGGTGGCCGGCCGTTGGCAGGGCGAAGGGCTCGACCCAGCCGCCCTCGAGAAGAGCCGTCAAGCGGTCGTGGCCCGAGGCCGCACCCAGATCTGACCCTGCGCGAACTGTGCGCGAACTGTGTCAGACACAGTTCGCGCAGCTCTTCGACAGCAGGTCGCACGCTCGCTCGACGATGCGCGCAAGGGCTTCATCTGTCTGCATGCGGCGCTGCGCCCGGAGCAAGGCGGAACGCTGGGCTGAGGTCGTCGGGAAGCGCAACCAGTCGAGGATCTCGGCCGCCGATCGACCGTCGACGGCATCGACCATGGCGGCCCCGACGGTGCGGTCGAGGGCACCCGGCATCGGGTCATCGAGGACCTCTGCGGTGGCGACGCTGATCGCCCACGCAACTGACGCGGCCGGTCGGGAGACGTCGCCTTCCACCATGGCTCGGTACTCGAACGGATGCGAACCTCCGCCGAGCGCGTCCAACCTCAGCCAGCTGGGCCTGGCGGGGGGATGCAGGTAGCAGCGGTAGCTGGACCACCGGTATCCGGCCAGGTCCACATGCGGTCGCAGGTCGATCGGGTTCCGGTGGATGTAGCGCCCTGCGGCGGCGAGGTAGCTGTCGGAATCGATGACGATCGACCGGAACCGTCCCCTGAAGATGGGGCCGTCACGTCCGAGACGATCGTTGACGCTTCGGGTGTATCGGGCCCCGAGGAGCTGCATGAACGCAGATAGGCCGCCCTCGGGGCAGTGCAGGAGCAGGTGGTAGTGGTTGGGCATCAGGCAGTAGGCGTGCACCTCGACGCCGAACCGCTGGCAGCAGACGCCCAGGAGCGACTCGAACGACTCGCCGTCACGAGCGGTCAGGAACACCGGCTGCCGGGCCGCCCCGCGGTTCATGACGTGGTGCCACCCGTTCTCAGGGTCTTGGCGAAGCGACCGTCCCACGGCACAACCCTGCCAAGCGGGTGTGACAGCCAGCGCGAACCGTGCGCGAACTGTGTCTGACACAGTTCGCGCAGATCTCGCCTCGCTCGCGGCGGTAGACCTGCGGGGTGGGAGCGAACATGCCGCGGGCGGAGGTGCCCATATCCGTCGAGCTCGTTCGGTGCCTCGTCCGCAAGCAGCACGCCGACCTGGGCGACCGCTCGATCGAGTACGTGCGCGAGGGCTGGGACAGCGCCGTGTTCCGGCTTGGCGAGGACCTCGCGGTGCGGCTGCCGAGGCGCCAGGTCAACGCGGATCTGATGCCGAACGAGCTTCGTTGGCTGCCGGCCCTGGCCCCGGCGCTGCCGCTCCCGGTCTCCTCGCCCGTCCGCGCCGGCCGCCCCGGTTGCGGGTACCCGTGGCCCTGGTCGATCAGCAGGTGGTTCCACGGCGACACCTGGGCCGAGGCGGCGGTCGAGGACCCGCGTCTGGCGGCCGTCACGCTGGGGCGGTTCGTCGCCGCGCTCGGGGTCGAGGCTCCCCCCGAAGCACCTGCCAACCCCTTCCGAGGTGGCCCGCTCACAGACCGCGACCAGGCTGTTCGCGATCGCTTGGCCACCCTCGGCACCTCCATCGACGCAGCGGCAGCCACCCATCTGTGGGAGGCCGCGCTCGCCGCGCCGCCGGCGGACGATCGGCGCTGGCTGCACGGCGACCTGCACCCCGCCAACATCGTGGTGGACCGCGGCCGGCTCGTCGCGGTGATCGACTGGGTCGACCTGTCGGCCGGAGATCGGGCGTACGACCTGGCTGCCGCATGGATGTGCTTCCCCGATGACGCCTCGGATCGCGCCGCGTTCCTCGACGCCACCGGGGTCGACGACGCCGCCACGTTGGAACGAGCACGTGCCTGTGCGCTGAGCCATGCGCTGGCGTGCCTGGCCACCTCAGCCGACAACGAGCGAATGCGATCCGTCGGCGAGCGCACGCTCCGAGCCGTGCTCGCCGACGCCGCCTGATGCGGTGGCCCCGGCTCACGTCCGCGAACTGTGTCTGACACAGTTCGCGCAGATGGCGGGGTCAGAGGCCGGCGGCTCGGAGGCTCGCGTAGCCGGGCTTGATCTGCTCGTTGATGATCTTGAGGCGCTGGTCGAAGGCCCAGAACGAGCTCTTCATGGCGTTGAGCGTGAACCACTCGAGCTCGTCCCAGCCGTAGCCGAAGGCGTCCACCAATGCGGCCATCTCCGAGGTGAGGGACACGCCGCTCATCAGCCGGTTGTCCGTGTTCACCGTGACCCGGAATCGGAGTCGGGCGAGGAGCCCGATCGGGTGCTCGGCGATGGAGCTGCACACGCCGGTGTTCACGTTCGAGGTGGGGCACATCTCGAGGGGCACGCGTCGGTCGCGGATGAAGCTGGCCAGCCGGCCGAGCGTGGCCCGGTCCTCCGCGTCGACGGTGATGTCGTCGACGATCCGCACGCCGTGCCCGAGTCGCTCGGCGCCGCACAGCTGCACGGCCTCCCAGATCGACGGCAGCCCGAACGCCTCGCCGGCGTGGATGGTGATGTGGAAGTTCTCGGCCGCGACGTACTGGAAGGCGTCGAGGTGGCGCGTGGGAGGGTTGCCCGCCTCGCTCCCGGCGATGTCGAAGCCGACGACGCCGGCGTCGCGGTGGCGCACGGCCAGCTCCGCGATCTCCCGGGAGTGGGCGGCGTGGCGCATGGCCGTGACGAGCGTGCCCATGGTGAGGCTGGTGCCGGCGCTCCCGATTCGGAACCCTTCGAGCACGGCCTCGACGACCTCGTCGAGCGTGAGCCCGGCGTCGATGTGGAGCTCGGGCGCGAACCGCACCTCGGCGTACACGACGCCGTCGGCCGCAAGGTCCTCGGCGCACTCGGCCGCGACACGTATCAGCGCGTCCTTCGTCTGCATCACACCCACCGTGTGGGCGAACGTCTCCAGGTACAGGACGAGGTCCTGCCGGGCCGCGCCGGTGGTGAACCAGACCGCCAGGTCGCCTTCGTCGAAGGTGGGCAGAGCGTCGTAGCCCGTCTCCCGAGCCAGGTCGATCACCGTGCTGGGGCGCAGCCCTCCGTCGAGGTGGTCGTGGAGCAGGACCTTCGGCGCCCGCCGGATCTGCTCGGGCGTGACGGGCTGGCGCATCCGTTCACGCTACCCGGCCCCTGACGAGCGAGGCCTGGATCGTTCCGCCCGTGGATAGCGTGCCAAGCATGGCCGACCCGCCCGTCTCCCCCGCCGCCCCTGACGAGCCCGCGGGCGCACAGGAGATCCTCTCGATCGTGCTCGACAAGCCGACGCGAGCGTCCGAGCTGCTCTTGGCGCTGGCCAACCTGGCCCGGGAGGGCAAGGTGAAGATGCACGACGCGGTCATCGTGGGCAAGGACGACGAGGGCCGCACCAAGATCGTCGAGACGGTCGACGTGACCCCGGCCCGGGGCGCCCTGTCTGGATCGTGGTGGGGCATGCTCGCCGGCCTGCTCGTGGGCGGCCCCGTCTTCTTCGGGGCGGCCATCGGCGGGGCGGCGGCCGGCGCCCTCTACGGCAAGCTCGTCGACCGCGGCCTCGAGGACCAGTGGGTCAAGGACATGGCGTCGTGGATCGACCCCGGCACCTCCGCGCTCCTGCTCCTCGTCGACGCCGGCTTCGACCAGGCCGTCATCGAGGAGATCGGCCGCTTCGAGGGCATCGGCCGCGTGGCCGGCACCACCCTCCCCGAAGGCACGCGAGCCGAGATCGAAGCAGCCCTCGGCCAGCAGTAGTCAGAGGCCGTCGAGGATGGCCCGGCTGGCGGAGCAGCCCAGCCTCGTGGCCCCGGCCTCCACCATGCGCAGCGCTGTCTCGGCGTCGCGGATGCCCCCGCTGGCCTTGACTCCCAACCGGGAGCCGACCGTGGCCGCCATGAGCGCGACGGCCTCCACCGACGCCCCGCCCGAGGGGTGGAAGCCGGTGGACGTCTTCACGTAGTCGGCGCCGGCGGACTCGGCCGCCTGGCAGGCGGCCACGATCTGGTCATCGGTGAGGGCCGCCGACTCGATGATGACCTTGAGCAGGACGGAGTCAGGCGTCGACGCCCTCACGGCGCCGATGTCGTCAGCCACGGCATCCCAGTGCCCGCCGAGCACCAGACCGAGGTTGACCACCATGTCGACCTCGGTGGCCCCCGCATCGATGGCCACCTCGGCCTCGTGGGCCTTCACCGCGGGCTGGTGGGCGCCGCTCGGGAAGCCGATGACCGTGCAGACGTCGATCCCGACCCCGAGCCCGTCGGTGATCGGCAGCTGCGACGGCGATACGCAGACGGCGGCCACGCCGAGGTCGGTCGCCTCCTGGCACAGGGCGACGACATCCTCGGCCGTCGCCTCGGGCTTGAGGAGCGTGTGGTCGATCATCGCAGCGAGCGTGGCCCGGTCCATCGGCTGCCATCATGCCTCCATGAAGGTCACCGTGGTCGACCACCCCCTCGCCGCCCAGCTCCTCACCCGTCTCCGCGACGAACGGACCGACCGAGCCGGGTTCCGCCGAGCCATGGACGACCTGTCTGGGATCCTCGTCTACGAGGCGACGCGCGGCATCGCAGCCGAGGCCATCGAGGTGCGCACCCCGCTGACCACGACGACCGGAACCGCGATCACATCGCCGCCGCTCGTCGTGCCTGTGCTCCGGGCCGGGCTGGGGATGCTGGGCGGGGTGCTGCGCCACCTGCCCGAGACCGACACCGGCTTCATCGGCGTGGCCCGCAACGAGGAGACCCACCAGCCTGAGCTGTACATGAACTCCGTGCCCGAAGAGCTCCACGGCCGGCCAGTGCTGGTGATCGACCCGATGCTGGCCACGGGGGGATCGCTCGAGCACAGCTGCCGGATCCTGGCCGATCGCGGCGCCGGCCCTCTCACCGCCGTGTGCGTGCTGGCCGCGCCCGAAGGCGTCGAGCGACTGCGCCGGTCCGAGCTCGTGGCCCACGTGGTCACGGCCTCGATCGACGAGAGGCTGAACGACGACGCGTACATCGTCCCGGGACTGGGTGACGCCGGTGATCGCCTCTTCGGCACGGCCTGATCAGGCGACGATGTCGACCGGGGTGCCCAGGGTGATGATGTCCAGCTTGCGCTGATCGGCGTCGTGCATCCGGATGCATCCGTTCGAGATCCGCGTTCCCGTCGAGCCGATCCGCGCCGCCGAGGCGGCCGAGATGGGCCCGTGGATGGCTGTGATGGCATCACCCATCCCCTGCCAGCTCTCGATGGCCTCGGAGTGCCCGCTCGTGTTCAGCACGACGGGCCCGTAGCCAGCTGGGCCCGGCTTCTCGATGACGGCCACGAAGAAGGAACCGGGCGCCGTCGGCGTCGACGCCTTGCCGACGCCGACCGGAGCCGTGAACAGCGGGAGGCCGTCCTTGTAGACGGTGAGGTCGGTGTGGGCCAGCCGGATCAGGATCCGGTACGGGGTGCTCGAGATGGTGACGTCGGCGCCCCGCACCCAGGCCGTGGAGCCGTTGGGACGTTCCGGCACCTCGATCCGCAGCCACTGCCCCCGCTGCTCCACGATCGGCATCGTCATCGGGTGCCCGTACCAGAACCCGGCGTTGCCGACCACCGAGCCGTCGGGGGCGTCGTAGGTGAGGATGCTGCCCCTCGGCGAGGCCAGCCACGTCGATGCCGGCACCGAGGCCGGCACCGGGGGCTTGGGCTGCGGGGCCGGCACGGTGGGGGCCGGCGCCGGCACGGGCGGAGGCGGGAGGCGGAGGCAGTGTGGTCGTCGTGACCGGGACGGCCCGCACGAGCGCCTGGTCGGGCGCCGCCTCCACGTTCCCGCCGCAGCCGGTCACGGCGATGACCGCCGCGACTGCCAGCACGACCCACCGCCGCTGCGCCCGGTGCTCGTCCACGCGGCTACAGGCCGTGGCCCGTCATGAGAGCCGACGTGGCGTCCAGCACCTCGTCGACTCGGGCGCTGGCCGCCCGCCGAGCCGTCGCCGCGTCGTCCTCGACGGGGACGACGGCCTCGGCGTACATCTTCAGCTTCGGCTCGGTGCCGCTGGGGCGGACGACGACGCGGGCGCCGTCGAGGGTCCAGATCAGGACGTCGGAGGGCGGCAACCGGCCGCCGGATGCCAGGTCCTCGACCTCGGTGACGGCCCGGCCGGCGAGCTCGGAGGGAGGCCGAGCCCGGACGGCGGACATGGCCGCCGTGACCCGGTCGAGCCAGTCGCTCCCCGTCAGGCGGAGCGACCGCTGCCGGGTGACGTGGGCGCCGTGGACCCGAGCGATCTCGTCGAGGCGGTCGACCACCGTGCTGCCCACGGCTCGTAGCTCGGCGGCCACCTCGGCGGCCACGAGCGCGGCCGACACGCCGTCCTTGTCGCGCACGAGGCTGCCCACGCAGTACCCGAGCGCCTCCTCGTACCCGAACAAGAAGCGCTGACCCGGAGCCGGTGCCCGCACGACCCACTTGAAGCCGGTCAACGCCTCGCCGTAGGCGACGCCCGCCTCGACCGCCAGCTTCGACAGCAGGCGGGAGGACACGACCGTGGTGACGACCATGGCGTCAGGTCCAGGGGCGGCCCGGCGCAGCAGGTGGTCGGCCAGCAGCGCACCCAGCTCGTCGCCGCTCAGAGCCCGCCACCCGCCTTCCACGGTCGGGTCCGGGACGGCGGCGGCCAGCCGGTCGGCGTCGGGGTCGTTGGCCAGCACGAGGTCGGCGCCCGTCGAGCGGGCGAGGTCGAGGGACAGGTCGAGGGCTCCGGGCTCCTCGGGGTTCGGGAAGGCCACGGTCGGGAAGTCCGGGTCCGGTTCGACCTGCTCGGCCACCTCGATGGGCGGCGCGAAGCCGGCGGTCGCGAAGGCCCTGCGCACCGTCTCGGCCCCGACGCCGTGCATCGCGGTGTACACGACGGCCACGTCGCGCGGTCCGTCGCCGACGAGCCCGGCGGCCCCTTCGAGGTAGGCCTCGAGCACCCGGTCGTCGAGCACCTCGATGCCGTCCGTGCCGAGCGCGACCCCAGCGAGGGGGCCGACGGCATCGATGTGGGCGGACACCTCGCCGTCGGTCGGAGGCACGATCTGGGCCCCATCGCCCAGGTAGAGCTTGTAGCCGTTGTCCTCGGGCGGGTTGTGGCTGGCCGTGATCATGATCCCCGCCACAGCGTCGCAGTGGAGCACGGCGAACGCCGTCACCGGGGTGGGCAGCGGGCGGGGCAGGACGAGCACCGGGAACCCCGCTCCGGCGAGCACGGCGGCCGTGTCGGCGGCGAAGTCGGCGCTTCCGTGGCGGGCGTCGCGGCCGACGACGACCGGGCCCTCGAGCCCGTGCTCGAGCAGCCAGGCGGCCACGCCTGCGGTGGCCCGGCGCACAAGGGCCCGGTTCATCCGGTTGGGTCCGGCGCCGAGAGCGCCCCGGAGCCCGGCCGTCCCGAACTGGAGCCGGTCGCCGAAGCGATCGCGCAGGCCGACCAGGTCGGGCACCGCGAGCAGGGCATCGACCTCGGCCCGGGTGGCGGGGTCGGGATCCTCGTCTCGCCAGGCGGTGGCGGCTGCGACGAGGTCGGCGTCGGTCACAGTCGGGCGACCACCTGGGCCAGCAGGTCGCCCATCGCCTCGGCCGCCGCCCTCCCCGCGTCGAGCACCTCGGCGTGGTCGAGGTCGCCGTCGCCCAGCCCCGCGGCCAGGTTGGTGACGAGCGACAGGCCGAGCACCTCGGCCCCCACGTGACGGGCGGCGATCACCTCGTGGACGGTGGACATGCCGACGAGGTCGGCGCCCAACCTCTGCAGCATGCGGATCTCGGCCGGCGTCTCGTAGTGCGGGCCCGGCAGCCCCGCGTACACGCCCTCTTCCAATGTGGGGTCGACCTCGCGGGCCAGGGCCCGCAGGCGCGACGAGTAGGCCTCGGTGAGGTCGACGAAGCGGGGCAGGCCCAGCTCTTCGGGCGCGGCGGGGCCCGTCAGCGGCGAGCGCCCCGTCAGGTTGATGTGGTCGGCGATGAGCACTGGTTGGCCGACCCGCATGCCGTCGCGCAGGCCCCCCGCCGCGTTGGTGATGACGACGGTGCGGCACCCGGCCCGCACCGCGGAGCGCACGGCGTGGACCACGCGACCGAGCTCGTGACCCTCGTAGGCGTGGACCCGGCCCAGCAGAGCAAGGATGCGCCGGCCGCCCTCGGCCTCGATCGAGCGGAGCACACCGGAGTGACCGGCGACGGTGACACCAGGGAACCCGGGCAGGTCGCTGACCGGCACCTCGGCCGTGACCGAGCCGAACCGGTCGGCCGCCGGCGTCCACCCCGACCCGAGGACCACAAGGACGTCGTGGCGTTCGACACCCGTGCGGTCGGCGATGGCCGCCGCCGCGTCGGCGACGAGCGCCCAGGGCTCAGCGGGGGTGGAGGTGGTCACCTCCGGATCATTGCCGCTCAGAAGCCGAGGGGCCGGACGAGCTGGGCGAGGGACACGCCGGGGCGGGCACCGGTGTGTCCGAGGACCGCGGATGCGGCGATCGAACCCAGGCGCCCGCACTCGGGCAGCGACCGGTCGTGGGTGAACCCGAACAAGAAGCCGGACGGCGTAGAGGTCCCCGGCCCCGGTCGTGTCGACCACGTCCACCGGGTGGGCGTCGACCACGGCGACGTCGTCGCCACGGGCCACGACCGAGCCGGCCGGGCCGCGTGTGATGGCGACCACCTCGACATCGGCTCGGGACGGCCGCGAGCGCCTCCTCGAACGTGTCGACTTCGTACAGCGACAGAGCCTCGGCCTCGTTGGCGAAGAGGATGTCGACCTGGTCGGCCACCAGGTCACGCCAGGCCTCGCGGTGGCGCTCGACGCAGAAGGTGTCCGAGAGGGTCAGGGCCACCCGGCGCCCGGCGTCGTGCGCGACGCGGCTGGCCTTCCAGTACGCCTCCTTGGCCTCGGGCCGGTCGAACAGGTAGCCCTCGAGGAACGTGACCTGGGCGTCGGCGATCAGCTCGCTGTCGACGTGCTCGGGGCCGAAGAACTCCGACGAACCCAGGTAGGTGTTCATCGTGCGCTGGGCGTCCGGGGTCACCACGATGAGGCAGCGCCCGGTGGGCGGGCCTTCCACGGCAGGGGCAGCGCGGTAGACGACCCCGCACGCCCGCATGTCGTGGGCGAAGACGGTGCCCAGCTCGTCATCGAAGACGCGGCCGATGTACGCGGCCTGGCCCCCGAAGCTGGCGACGCCGGCGATCGTGTTGGCCGCCGAGCCGCCCGACACCTCGATGCCCGGACCCATCGCCGAGTACAGCTCCTCGGCCCGGCCGGTGTCGATCAGGGTCATGGACCCCTTGACGAGGCCGTTGGAGGCGAGGAAGTCGTCCGTCTCGTGGGTCAGCACATCGACTAGGGCGTTGCCGATCCCCACGACGTCGAAGGTGGTCGGCTGGTCAGCGGCGTCGGTCACGGCGTTCCACGCTACTGGCCGGCGCGAGGTCGGGCCGCAGGCTCCCGACCCCGAGGCCAGGCGTCGGAGGCGATTGAGCGCACCGCCCCAGCCGGTCGCTCTCCGGGGAGGGCGACCGGCCGACAGGGTGGTTCGCTACGCCGTCGGCTCGACGGCCTCGCGCTCGATCACGAGTGGATCGATGAGCGTGACCGCGCCCGGCACCGGCGTCGCCGGTCCCGGACCCGCCTGGATGACGGGGACCTCGGGCGCCGGGCTGGGGCCCGGCTCGGCCTCGTCCTCGACCGCGTGGGCCCCGACCGCGACCGCGGCGGCCGGAGCCACCTCGATCACGTATGGGGTTGCGGCGGGGGCGACCGGGAGCGGGGCGCTCAGCAGCGCGACCTCTGGCGCGGAGAAGGTGACAGCAGCGAGGTCAGCAGCGGGTGCTGTGATCTCGCCGTGTGAGCCGGCTCCAGCCGAGGCAACGATGCAGAGTGATCCGATTCCGACCCCCGTGAGGAAGAGGCCACCACGGATGGCGTGGTGGATGTGCATGGGTACTGACTCCCGTCCAGCTCGGAAGCCACCCGAGGGTGGCTCGCTCCTTGAACGGGCCGGTCGCGCCACTGGCTCCCCGTACGACCTAGGCGCCCGCTTGTCTCCGTGCCCGACACACTGCGTGCCGGGTCGGTGGGGGTCGCACGGATCACTGCCTCCCGTGCCGAGCGGCGGACCGCACGACCTCGTCTACATCGGAGCGACGGCGGCCGGGCTTGAGCGCGGGTCCTTCGTCCGACCCCCGGTAGCCTCACCCCTCGTGGCCGACCTCAACCCGCACCGCCTCCCACGCAACGTCCTCCCGCGCCGCTACGAGCTGACGCTCACGCCCGATCTGGCTGCCGCCACCTTCGTCGGGTCGGTGGACATCGAGGTCGACGTCGTCACCGCCTGCCGCGAGGTCCTGCTCAACGCCATCGAGCTGGAGGTGGACGAAGCCTGGGTCACGGTCGAAGGTGATCGGCTCGAGGCCACCGTCACCCTCGACGAGGAGACAGAGCGGGCCCATCTGGCCCTCCCGGGTGAGCTCCCGCCGGGTCCGGCAGTCGTGTCGCTGCGCTTCCGCGGGATGCTGAACGACAAGCTGCGCGGCTTCTACCGGTCGAGGTTCACCGACGACGACGGCGTTGAGCGGTTCATAGCCACCACCCAGTTCGAGGCCACCGACGCTCGTCGCGCCTTCCCGTGTTGGGACGAACCGGACTGCAAGGCCATATTCGCCATCACCCTCGTCGTGGACGAGGACCTGACGGCTGTCTCCAATGCGGCGCCGGCATCCGACGACGCCATCGACGGGGCCCGACGGCGGGTGCGCTTCGCCGACACGATGCCGATGTCGACCTATCTGGTGGCGTTCATCGTCGGCCCGCTGGAGGCCACTGACCCCATCGACGTGGCCGGCACACCTACCCGCCTCGTCTTCCCGCCGGGCAAGGGGCACCTGACCGCCTTCGGTTCGGAGGTGGCCGACTACTCGCTCCGCTACCTGGCCGACTACTTCGACCTCCCGTACCCGGGCGATTCGATGGACCTCGTCGCCATCCCGGACTTCGCCTTCGGTGCCATGGAGAACGTCGGCTGCGTGACGTTCAGGGAGACGTTGCTCCTCGCCGATCCCGAGCACGCCACGCAGGGCGAGCTTCAGAACGTCGTCGACGTGATCGCCCACGAGCTGGCCCACATGTGGTTCGGGAACCTCGTGACGATGCGCTGGTGGAACGGAATCTGGTTGAACGAGGCCTTCGCCACGTTCATGGAGCTGAAGGTCACCGACGCCTTCCGCCCCGAGTGGGAGCGGTGGGTCGCCTTCGGCCTGGCCCGATCGACCGCCTTCGACACGGACGCCCTGGAGTCGACCCGGCCCATCGAGTACCCGGTGGTGTCGCCCGACGACGCGGAGGGCATGTTCGACGTCCTCACCTACGAGAAGGGCGCAGCCGTCGTCCGCATGCTCGAGCAGTACCTCGGCGAGGATCGGTTTCGGGCCGGCATCCGGAAGTACATGGCCACCAACCGGTACGGCAACACCGAGACCACGGACCTGTGGGACTCGATCGAAGAGGCGTCGGGCGAACCTGTCCGGCGGATCATGGACTCCTGGATCTTCCAGGGTGGCTTCCCGATCGTCTCGGTCGCGACATCTGACGACGGCCGGACGTTGCGCCTCGCGCAGGAGCGCTTCCGGTACCTGCCCGACGACGGGGCCGACGCCGTGTGGGCTGTTCCCCTCCAGCTGCGGTACCGCACCCAGAGCGGCACGATCACCACCAGGACAGCGCTGCTCGACGGCGCCGAGCTCGAGATCGTCCTCGACGAGCCGGTCACGTGGGTCGTGGCCAACGCCGAAGGGCACGGGTTCTACAGGGTGCGGTTGTCCGCTCCTCTGCGGGATGCCCTCACAGCCGAGGTCGCCAGCCTCTCCGATGTCGAGCGCTACGGCCTCGTGGACGACACGTGGGCGTCAGTGCTCGCCGGCACCACCTCGGCGGCGGAGTTCCTCGACCTGGTGGGCGGGTTCTCCGCAGAGACAGACGTCAGCGTCTGGCGCCGCATCCTGGGCGGGCTCGACCAGCTCGACCGGCTCCTGACCGGCCCGGCTCGCCGCGCCCTGCAGGAGCGGGTGCGGGCTGTGGTCGCTCCCGCGCTGGAGCGCCTCGGCTGGGACGGACGGCCGGACGACACCGACCGCGACCGCGAGCTGCGAGGTGCTCTCATCGGTTCGCTGGCGGTCCTGGGGGCCGACGAGGCGGCGCGGGCACGGGTGGCCGAGCTGTTCGGGCGCTACTGCGCCGACGCGGCCAGCGTCGAGGCCAACGTGGCCGCAGCAGTGGTGCGCGCCACCGCCGCACTGGCCGGCCCCGACGAGATGGATGCGCTCCTCGAGGGCTTCCGCAGCGGCAGCACACCCCAGGAGGAGCAGCGCTTCCTCTATGCGCTGGCCGACGTCCGTCAGCCTGAGCAGATGGAGCGGGTCCTCGAGCTGGCCATGACCCCCGAGGTGCGGACGCAGAACGCGCCCTTCCTCATCGGGGCCTGTGTCGCGAACCGCGACAACGGCCCACTGGCCTGGCGGCTCGTGCACGAGCGCTGGGACGAGATGAACGAGCGCTTCCCCTCCAACAGCATCGTTCGCATGCTGTCGGGCATCCGCACGGTCTCCGATCCTGCCCTGGCCGCCGACATCCAGGCCTTCACGGCTGAGCACCCGGTGCCTCAGGCCAAGCAGACCCTGCAGCAGCACCTCGAGCGCATGCAGGTCACCGTCGCCCTGCGCGAGCGCGAGGCGGATCGCCTCCCCGCCGATCTGTCCTAGGCGGCGACGCTCAGGACGAGGCCGAACTGGGCCAGGTGGTAGGTCACCATGATGGCGAGGTGGTGGTGGCGGGTCTCCCGGACGAACCGGTTCCAGGCGATGAGGGCGTCGCTCGCGTAGAAGGAGACCGCGCCCGCCACGCCGAGGGCCCGGCCTGTACCGATGGCGCTGGCCACCATCACCGAGATGACAGTCATGTAGGCCAGGACCGGACCAGTGAGCTCGGGCTCGTCCCCCGATCGCACGGCCGCGAGGATGCGCAACCCGATGACGCCCATGGCCACGAGGACGAACAGCACACCTAGACCGAACCGCACGGCCACCACGCCGTCGACGTGCATGCCGACGACGTAGGCGATGTGACCGAGCAGGAACGAGCCCAGGCCGAACACGAAGAGGTCCTGGGGCAGCATCAGGAAGACGTCGCCGACGAGGCAGAGGGCCAGCGCGACCAGGAACCAGGTCTTCACGTTCGGGTCTTCGACGTCCATGGCCACGAGTGCGGCGAACAGCACGACCATCGTCAGGGGCTTGCAGAGGTACTCGAGGACCTTGTTGCCGCGCGTGACCGCGATCCAGTCGCCCGCGGCCACGACGAGAGCCAGGGCCAGGAGGAGGAAGGAGGCGCCGGTCATGATGCGGCGCGGGCCGTGGCCAGCGCGTCCTCCCATGACGTGCCGGACTCCACGAGCGCCCGCCAACGCATGACCTTGGCCGGCGAGTTCATGCCCAGCACCCCCACCAGGCGTCCGGCCCGACCGTAGAAGGCGACGAAGCGGCGCTCCTCGACGCTCCCCGCCACCACCTCGACGTCGTCGCCCGCGCCCGACAGGCCGGCCAGCTGCACCTTGCGGTCGTACTGGTCGGACCAGAACCAGGGCACCGGCTCATAGGGGCGACCATGGCCCCCGGCCAGCTCGGCCAGCAAGGTGCTGGCCGCATGCGAGCCCATCTCGATGGCGTTGTCCCAGTGCTCGACTCGCATCACCTCGCCGAAGCGGCGGTTGGGCCAGCGGGCCACATCGCCCGCAGCCACCACGCGCGGCGCGGCGCGGCAGGTCTCGTCGCACAGGATGCCGTTCTCGAGCTTGAGCCCCGAGTCGAGGAGCCAGTCGGTGTTCGGCACGACACCGATGCCGACGACGACGAGGTCGACTTCGAGCACGGTGCCGTCGGTGAGGCGCACCCGCTCGACGTGGTCGCCGCCCTCGATGAGGACGACACCGACGCCGAGGCGCACGTCGACGCCGTGATCCCTGTGGATCTGTCCCATGAGCGTGCCCATCTCGGGGCCCAGAGCCCGCTCGAGCGGGACAGGGAGGGCCTCGATGAGGCTGACCTCGATGCCCAGCCCGCGGCACGTGGCCGCCACCTCGGCTCCGATGAAGCCGGCGCCGACGACGGCGACCCGGCGAGGCATGGCCTCGAGGGCGGCTCGGATGGCGACGGCGTCGTCGAGGGTGCGCAGCGTGTGGACGCCGGCGAGGTGGTCGCTCCCGGGCAGGCGCCGGGCCGACGCGCCTGTTCGCGATCACCAGCCCGTCATAGGCCAAGCGGACGCCGCCTCCCAGGAGCACCGTCTGGGTGGACTGGTCGAGACCGGTGGCTGTCTCGCCCAGCCGCCACTGGAGGGCGAGATCTTCGATGGAACCTCCGCCGGCCCGCTCGATCTTCGCCGCCTCGGGCGGTTGCTTGCCGGCCAGCACCTGCTTGGACAGCGGCGGCCGCTCGTAGGGGCTGTGGAGCTCGTCGCCCACCATCGTGATGGGACCGTCGTGGCCCTGCTCACGCAGCACCTCCGCCGCGCGTAGGCCGGCCAGGGACGCGCCGACTACGACGATCCGCTCCCCGCCCACTGAGAGCTCGTCAGCCTTCGATCGTGATGGCTTGCTTGGGGCAGCGCCGAGCGGCCTCCTCGACCTTGCCCCGCAGCTCCTCGCCCGGCTCCTCCTGGAGCACGTAGAGGAAGTCATCGTCCCGAACCTCGAAGACCTCGGGGGCCGCCGCCATGCACAGGGCGTTGCTCTCGCAAAGGTCGTAGTCGACGACGACTCGCATCTCGCTCTCCTCGCTGATCGGGATCTGCCTCGCGGAACCTACTCTGCTCGGGTCATGGCTCTGACCTCGGACACCCTGCGCCTCTCCGAGGCCCGGCGGGTCGCTCTCCACGCCCAGGGCTTCGCCGACCCCCGCCCGACAGGTCGGGTCGACCGGCGCCACCTCCGCCGGGTGCTCGACCGAGTCGGCCTGGTGCAGATCGACTCGGTCAACGTGCTGACGCGATCGCACGAGCTGCCGTTCCTCGCCCGCCTCGGCCCCTACCCACGGACCGCCCTGTCCGACTGGCTGTGGAGCAGCGGGGAGGTGTTCGAGTACTGGGGCCACGAGGCGTCGTTGCTCCCCGTCGAGCTGCACCCTTTGCTGCGGTGGCGGATGGCCGACGATCACGCCTGGCGCGGCGTCGTCGCCCTGGCCCGGCGCCGCCCGCAGCTCCTCGGCCAGCTCATGGACGCAGTGAGGGAGAGCGGGCCGGTCACCCTCGGCGAGCTCGAGCACCTGGGTGACGCCATCCGGCGCGCCAAGCCCAAACCGGGTCACATGTGGAACTGGAGCGACGCCAAGAAGGCGGTGGAGTGGCTGTTCTGGCGGGGCGATGTCTCGGCCACCCGCAACCCAGCCACCTTCGCCCGTCACTACGTGCTGCCGGAGCGGGCCGTGCCGAGGGCGATCCTCGACGCCCCCACACCTCCTGCCGAGGACGCCATGAAGGACCTCCTCCTCCGAGCGGCCCGCAGCCACGGCGTGGGGACGGCGAAGGACCTGGCCGACTACCACCGCCTCAACATCGTCACCGCCCGCCGCCTGGTGGCCGAGCTGGCCGCCGACGGCGCGCTGAGGCCGGTCGAGGTGGAGGGCTGGCGCCACCCGGCCTACCTGCACCCCGACGCGGTGCTCCCGCGATGGGTGCGGGGCTCGGCGCTGCTGTCGCCGTTCGACTCCCTCGTGTGGGAGCGAACCCGCACCGAGGCCCTGTTCGGCTTCCGGTACCGCATCGAGATCTACGTCCCCGCGGCTCAGCGGGTGCACGGCTACTACGTGCTCCCGCTCCTCCACGACGGCGAGCTGGTGGCCCGGGTCGACCTGAAGGCCGACCGCCAGGCCGGTGTGCTCAGGGTGCAGGCCGCCCACGCCGAGCCCACCTTCGCCGAGGAGCGCTCGCTGCCCGTGCTGGTCGAGCGCTTGGAGGAGATGAGCACCTTCCTCGGCCTGTCCGGCGTCGAGGTCAGCGACCGGGGGGACCTGGCCCCGGCCCTTGCCGAGCTCTTTGGAGCCTGAGCCGTCAGATCCGGGTCAGGACGTCGACGCCGTCGGCGGTCACGGCCAGGGTGTGCTCGAACTGGGCCGTGCGGCGACGGTCGACGGTGACGGCCGTCCAGCCGTCGTCCCACAGCTCGTGCTCCCATGCGCCCACGGTGATCATGGGCTCGATCGTGAAGGTCATGCCCTCCTCGATCGGGGTGGTGAGCCGAGGCTCGTAGTAGTGGGGCACGTGGAGGTCGGTGTGGAACTGGGTGCTGATGCCGTGGCCCACGAAGCTCCGAACGACCCCGAACCCGTTGCCCTCGGCGTGCTCTTGTATGGCCTGCCCGATGGCGTTGAAGGGTGAGCCCGGGCGCACCACGGCGATGGCCCGGTCGAGGCACTCGCGGGTGACCTCGACCAGGCGCCGGCTCTCGTCGTCGACCTCACCCACGAGGAACGTGGCGTTGGTGTCGCCGTGCACGCCGTCGAGGAAGATCGTGACGTCGAGGTTCACGAGGTCGCCGTCGAGCAGGGCTCGGTCGTCGGGGATCCCGTGGCAGATGACCTCGTTGACAGAGGTGCAGAGCGACTTCGGGAAGCCGCTGTAGTTGAGCGGGCTCGGGTAGCCGCCCCGGTCGATGCAGGCCTGGTGGCAGATGGCGTCGAGCTCGTCGGTGGTGACGCCGGGGCGGATGGCAGCCGCCGTCTCGGCCAGCACCTCGGCCGCGGCCCGCCCGGCGACGCGCATCCGCTCGATGACCTCGGGCGGCTGCACGGGAGACTCTGGGATGCGGACGGGGCGGCCCGACTCGGCGTAGGGAGGCCGCGGGATGTCGACAGGCACAGTGCGGGTGGGACTGATCCGACCGGGCCGGATGCGGTCGGTGGCGGCCTTGTGGCAGCGCTTGAACTTCTTCCCGCTCCCGCACCAGCAGGGGTCGTTGGCCTTGGGCACGCCGCGGCTGGTGGTGGTCGCACTCATGGCCCTCAAGGCTACCGGCGAGGGCGTGGAAGCATGGCGGCGTGACGCCCCTCGAGCCCCTCCCCCCTGTGCAGGTGGACGTGGTGGAGCTCGTGACCCTCACCCTTCCGCTGACCACCCCCCTCGCCTCGGCCGGCGGCGTCCGGCGGGCCAGGACCGTGCTGCTCGTGCACGTGCGAGCGGCCGAGGCGGAGGGTTGGGCCGAGTGCCCCGTAGAGGCGTCGCCGACCTATGCGCCGGAGTTCGTGGCCGCGGCCGAGCTCGTGCTGCGCGACCACCTGATCCCGCGCGCCTGGGCCGGCCCAACCGGAGACGCGCTCGCCCTCGGTGCCCACCTCGACGCCGTCCGGGGCCACCCGATGGCGCGGGCGGCACTGGAGCTGGCGATCCTCGACGCCCAGCTGCGCGCCGCCGACCGGTCGCTGGCGTCCTGGCTGGGCGGCACGAGCGGAGCCGTGCCGGCGGGAGCCGCACTCGGTCTCCACGAGGACGTGGCCGACCTGGTGGCCGAGAGCGACGCGGCGCTGGCCGCCGGGGCGGCTCGGCTGCGCGTGAAGGTGGCGCCGGGTCGGGCCGCGGAGCCGCTGCTCGCCCTCCGCGCTCACGTGGGGTGGGACGTCCTGCTCCAAGCCGACGCCAACGGCTCCTTCCGAATCGACGACCCGGCCCACCTGACCGAGCTCGAGCGCGTCGACGAGGTCGGGCTCGTGTGCCTCGAGCAGCCGCTCGCCCCCGCCGACCTCGTCGGCTCGGCCCGCCTGGCCCAGCGCCTCAGCACGCCGATCTGCCTCGACGAGGCCATCACGTCGCTCGGAGCGCTGGAGGCGGCCGTGGCGCTCGGCGCCTGCGGCATCCTCTGCCTCAAGCCAGCCCGGGTCGGTGGCTGGATCGCGGCCCGAGCCGTCCACGACCGCTGCGTCGAGCTGGGCCTGCCCGTGTGGGTCGGCGGCATGCTCGAGACGGGCCTGGGACGGGCGGCCAACCTGGCCGTCGCCGCCCTGCCGGGGATGGCTCTGCCGCCCGACCTCGACCCGCGGGGCCGCTTCGACCCTGACCTGGCCGACCCGTGCCTCCCCGGCCCCGACGGCCTAGTCGTCGTCCCCACCAGCCCCGGCACCGGCGCCACGCCCGACCCCGCCCTCCTAGCCGGCGCCACGGTGTCATCCACCCACCCCCACCCCTGACCCCCACCCCCGACCCCCCCCACCCCCGAACCCCACCCCCGACCCCCACCCCCGAACCGGGGTGCGAAAGGGCCCAGGAACGGGCCCTTTCGCACCCCGGTTCGCGGAGGCGGCAGGTGTGGGATCGTGGCGGGGTGAGCTCTCCGCTGCCGACGGTCACGCTGGACGACGTCCGCGCCGCGGCCGAGCGCATCGAGGGCGCGGTGGAGCGCACTCCGAGCGCCCACTCCCAGACCCTGTCCGCCGTTCTGGGCACCGACGTCATCGTGAAGTTCGAGAACCTGCAGTTCGTCGCCGCCTTCAAGGAGCGCGGCGCCCTGAACAAGCTCCTCTCCCTCGACGCCGATGAGAGGGCGTGCGGGGTCATCGCCATGTCGGCCGGGAACCACGCCCAGGCCGTGGCCCGCCACGCCACCCGGCTCGGCATCGACGCCACCATCGTCATGCCCGCGGCCACGCCGTTCGTGAAGGTGCACCGCACCGAGGTGCTCGGCGCGCGCGTCGTCCTCCTCGGCGACGACCTGGCCGGCGCCACCGTCGAGGCCCGACGGTTGGCCGAGGCCGAAGGACGGGTCTTCGTCCACCCCTACGACGACGCGGCCGTGATCGCGGGCCAGGGCACGGTCGCCCTCGAGCTGCTGGAGGACCATCCGGACCTCGACGCCCTCCTCGTGCCGACGGGCGGGGGCGGTCTCCTGGCTGGCATGGCCGTCGCGGCCCGCGGCCTGCGGCCCGAGGTAGAGGTGCTCGGCGCCCAGAGCGACCGTTGGCCTTCGATGCTGGCCGCCATCACGGGCCAGGACCTGCCGGTGGGCGGACCCACCATCGCCGAGGGCATCGCCGTGCCCGCGCCCGGCGAGCTCACGACCGCGCTGATCCGCGAGCACGTGGACGGCATCGTGACGTTCTCCGAAGAGTCCGCCGAGGCGGCCATGAACATGCTGCTCGAGATCGAGAAGGTCGTGGTGGAAGGGGCGGGCGCAGCCGGCATCGCCGCCCTCCTCGAGCACGATGACCTCCTCCGAGGCCGCCACGTGGGAGTTGTGCTGAGCGGGGGCAACGTCGACCCTCGGCTCCTCGCGTCGGTGATCATGCGCGGCCTCGTGCGCTCAGGCCGTCTCACCCGCCTGCAGATCCAGATCCCCGACCAGCCCGGCGTGCTGGGACAGGTGACGACGGTCGTGGGCCAGGCGGGGGCCAACATCGTCGAGATCGTCCACGACCGCATGTACCTCGACGTGCCCGCCCGCTCGGCCGAGCTCGACGTGGTGATGGAGACCTACGACCACGACCACGTGGAGCGGGTGGTGGCCGCCCTCGCCGAGGCCGGCTTCGCGGCGCGCGCCGGCGAGGTCACCTTCGGCCCCCGCTGAGGATGGGTCAGTCGAGGAGGGTGGCCCGGAGGTCGGCGACCACGCCGGAGGGCACGCCGAGGTGGTCGACCAGCCCCTCCATGGACCCGTAGCGGTCCCGGACGCCGTCGAGGAACCCGGACATGGCCTCGGGCGGGGCCTCGAGGTACTCCGGCGGCTGGCTCGTCATCGAGTCGAGGGCCTGGGGGAACTCGATCGTCAGCCAGTCCACGAAGGCCGCCATGGCGCCGGCGCTGGCGTGGTAGTCGGCCACGATGTCGTCGTCGGGCACCCCGAGCAGCCCCAGCAGCACGGCGGCCACCACGCCCGTGCGGTCCTTGCCGGCCGCGCAGTGGAACAGGGTCGGCCCGCCGCCGGCCATGAGGGAGAGGGCGCCGGCCACGCTGTCGCCGCCCGAGTCGAGCATGTCGAGGTAGCGGTCACGCAGGAACTCGGCTGCGCTGGCCCCGGGCACGAGCTCGTCGTCGGACCAGATGCGGCGCAGCACGGGCAGGTGGTGCCAGGCCACCGGGTACTGGTCGGCCGGGAACCGGCCGCGACCGACCTCGGCCTCGGTGCGCAGGTCGATGACCGTCTTCAGGCCGAGCGCTCGGGCCGCTTCGAGGTCGTCACCGTCGAGGCGGTGCACGCCGTCGGCTCGGAAGACGAGGCCGCGACGCACGGTGCGGTCGTCCGCGGTGGGCAGCCCGCCGAGGTCGCGGACGTTGAAGACGTACCTGAAGCCGATGCTGCGCTCGAGGGCCGTGGGGTCGGGTGTGAAGGGCTGGGGGGCGGCGGTCACCCGCCGCACCGTACCGGCCGACCCGGTCGATGCGGTGGCCCTCGGGTGGACGGCCGGTGAACAGTCCGGGCAGGCTGCGCCGATGTCGATCCGAGGTCAGGCCGTGGTGGTGGGCGCCTACGAGCACCCTCGTCGGGAGATCCCCGATCGCACGGTCGCCCAGATCCACCACGAGGTGGCCATCGGAGCCCTGACCGACGCGGGCCTCACGCTCGCCGATGTCGACGCCTTCTTCTGCGACTCGACAGCCCCCGGGTTCGGGCCGGTGTCGATGGCCGAGCACCTCGGCCTCTCCGCCCGGTACATCGACTCCACCGAGACGGGCGGCAGCTCGTACCTCGCCCACGTCGGCCACGCCGCCGCGGCCATCGCGGCCGGGAAGTGCCGCGTCGCCCTCATCACGCTGGCCGGCCGACCGCGCACCGGTGGGGCGATGCCCGGGGGCGCCAACCGCATCGTCGACAGCCCCGAGGCCGGCTTCGAGCGGGTCGGCATCTCCAGCCCGGTCGGCAACTACGCCCTGGCCGCCTCCCGGCACATGCACGAGTACGGCACGACGAGCGAGCAGCTGGCCTGGATCAAGGTGGCGGCCTCCGAGCACGCCCAGCACAACCCTGACGCCCTGCTCCGCAACGTCGTGACGGTCGACGACGTGCTCGCCTCGCCGATGGTGGCCGACCCGCTGCACCGCCTCGACTGCTGCGTCGTGACCGATGGTGGCGGCGCCCTCGTCGTCGTCCACCCGGACGTGGCGCGCGACCTCGGTCGGGCCGGCGCGCTCGTCCTGGGCCACGGCGAGGCGGTGAAGCACGGGGATGCCGGGCGCATCGACCTCACGTACTCCGCTGCGAGGTGGAGTGGCCCGGCCGCCTTCGCGGAGGCCGGCGTGACGCCCGACGACATCCAGTACGCATCGATCTACGACTCGTTCACGATCACGGTGCTGATGGCCCTCGAGGACCTCGGGTTCTGCGAGAAGGGCGAGGGCGGAGCCTTCGTGGCGGACGGCGCCCTCCGCAGCCCGAGCGGTCGCCTCCCGTTCAACACCGACGGCGGCGGCTTGTGCAACAACCACCCCGGCAACCGGGGCGGCATGACCAAGGTGATCGAGGCCGTGCGCCAGCTCCGGGGCGAGGCCCACCCCGCTGTCCAGGTCCCGGGCTGCGAGCTGGCCCTGGCCCACGGCACGGGAGGCGCCCTGTCGACCCGCCACGTCAGCGCCACCCTCGTCTTGGGAGCGTGGTCGCGATGAGCGAGCTGCCCAACAGCGCACCTCCGTACAACCCTGAGGCCGAGCCGTTCTGGACTGCCGCCGCCGAGGGCCGCCTCGTGCTGCCGGTTTGCGATTCCTGCGGCCATCACATCTGGTACCCGCGATCCTGGTGCCCCGTGTGTGGGGGACCGGACGTGACCTGGACGGAGCTGTCCGGCCGGGGCACCGTCTACGCCCGCACGGTGCTGCACAAGGCGATGGGCCCCTGGCGGGAGGCCGCGCCGTTCGTGGTCGCCTACGTCGAGCTCGATGAGGGACCGAGGCTCCTCACGAACGTGGTCGCCGCGGACCCGACGTCGGTGCAGGTGGGCGACCCCGTGCGGGCCGTCTTCGTGCCCGTTGCGGACCTTGACGACGGCGCTCCCGCCCAGGCCATCGTGCGGTTCACCCCGGAGAGCTGAGGTCGAGGAGATGCCCGCCGACTCGTCGCTCGACCGCGTCGACTGGCCCGTGCGCACGGAGCGGCTCGTCCTGCGCCCGGCCACCCCCGAGGACGCCGAGGCCGTGTGGGAGATCCGCCGACACGATTCGGTCGGGCACTGGCTGACCTCCGCTCCGGCCACGCTCGAGGAGCACCGTTCCCGCTTCGACGATCCGCTGTCGCTGGGCCGCACCCTCATGATCGAGCTCGATCACGAGGTGATCGGCGACCTGTTCGTGTCTGTCGGCGACAGCTGGGCCCAGACAGAGGTGGCCGAGCAGGCCAAGGGAGTGCAGGCGGAGCTGGGCTGGGTCCTCCATCCCGAGCACGGGGGCCACGGCTACGCCACCGAGGCGGTGCGCGCGCTGATCCGCATCTGCTTCGAGGTGATCGGCGTCCGCCGGGTGACCGCTGACTGCTTCGCCGACAACGAAGCCTCGTGGCGTCTCATGGAGCGCGTCGGCATGCGCCGCGAGGTGCATACCATCCGCGATTCGCTGCACCGCTCCGGTCTGTGGCTCGACGGCATGGGCTACGCCCTCCTCGCCGAGGAGTGGGCGGGGCAGCAGCCTCCTGACGGCCCGCCCCGGCGGTGAGACGATGTGCGGATGGGAAACCGCGTGCGCTGGTTCTTCGAGAACCCTGAGAACGGCGAGCTGGCGATCGCCCAGTGGCCCAACCCTCCCCTCGCCGTCTACCTGACCGCGACAGCCGTGCGTGTCGCGGCCGATCCGGACGGGACTGCCGAGACCGTGGTGTCAGTCGTCGGCGTAGGGGCGCTCCTGGTGTGGGCCGGCCTGGAGCTCATCGACGGGGAGAGCCCGTTCCGGCGCGTGCTGGGCGGGGTCGTGTTCGCCGCCGCGATCGTCGGAGTGATCAACCGCTGACGCTCGTCACCCTCCGACCGGCAAGGGGACGCGAGCTGCGCGAACTGTGTCTGACACAGTTCGCGCAGCGGGTCAGCCTGTCGGGCCGGTGAAGCTCGGGGGGCGCTTCTCCTGGTGGCTGGTGAGGCCCTCTCGGGCGTCGGGGAGGGCGAAGCCCAGGAACTCGTAGGCCAGCGACGCATCGAAGGTCGGGAGCTGGCTCCGGTACCAGCTGTTCAGCGTGTGCTTGGTCCAGCGGATGGCGGACTGCGAACCGGCGGCCAGCTGCTCGGCCACCTCGAGGGCCCGGCTCTGCACCTGGTCGTCGTCGACGCAGAGCGATACGAGGCCGATGCGCTCGGCCTCCTCGCCGCTCAGCGGATCGCACGTGAGAAGCAAGTACTTGGCCTTGGCCATGCCGCAGAGGAGAGGCCAGCAGATGGCGGCGTGATCGCCAGCGGCCACGCCGAGGCGGGTGTGGCCGTCGATGATCTTGGCCGTGCGACCCACGATGCTCACGTCGGCGAGCAGGGCGGCGACGAGGCCCGCACCCACAGCGGGCCCGTGGATGGCGGACACGATCGGCTTGGAGCAGTCGATCACGTTGACCACCAGGTCCCGGGCCTCTCGCATCGTGCGCAGGCGGACCTCCACGTCGTCGATGACCGAGTCGATCAGCTCGAAGCTGCCGCCCGCCGAGAACCCCTTGCCTGCGCCGCACAGCACCGCCACCCGGGTGAGCGGGTCGCGGTCGACGGTGCGCCACACCTCAGCGAGCTGTGAGTGGACCGCGGGGCCGACGGAGTTCAACCCCGGCCCGTCCAGGGTGATGCGCAGCACGCCGTCGGACGGGCGGTCGAAGCGCAGCTCGGGGAACTCGGAGTAGGTCGAGAGGTCGTCGGGCATCCCGACGTTCTACCTACAAGTCGTCGGGCGCGATGGCACCGATGGCCATGAGGCGGCCCGTGAGGTCGGCGTCCAGTAGCCCGATCTTGCGCAGGTTGGGCGTGATCTTGGCGAACAGCACCCGCTGGAAGAGCTGCAGCATCGGTGAGCGGGAGGCGTCGAGCAGGCCGTCGTCGAGCGGGATGCCGAGCCGCTCCCACACCTCGGTGGCGAGGAAGCGGTCCCGCATGAGCCACGCCGCCTCCACCACGAAGTCCTTGCGCTCTCGCAGCTCGGACGACGTCATGTCCTCGTAGATCCCGGCGAGCGACAGGGCTCCGAACGCGACGTGGCGGGCCTCGTCGGCCATCACGTACCGGGTGATGTCCTTGATGAGCGGCTCGCTCGAGTACTGGTGCACCAGGCCGAAGGCCGCCAGGGCGATGCCCTCCACGATGATCTGCATCCCGAGGTAGGTGATGTCCCACCGTGGGTCGGCGATGACGAGCTCGAGGAGCTGCTGCAGGTTGTCGTTGACCGGGTAGGTCAGCTCGAGCTTCTCGTTCAGGTAGCGGGAGTAGGCCTCGACATGTCGGGCTTCGTCCATCACCTGGGTGGCGCCGTAGTGCTTGGCGTCGACCCACGGCACCTGCTCGACGAGCTTGGCTGTGGCGAGCAGCGCTCCCTGCTCGCCATGGAGGAACTGCGAGGTGATCCAGGCGTTGAACTGGTAGCCGGCGTTGGCCCGTTCGGCCGCGTTGAAGCGCTCGAAGCTGGCGGCCGCCATCACGGGGAGGTAGTCAGCCAGCCCACCGGAGTCGAGGGGGTCGACCTCGATGGACCAGTCGAGGTCGGTGCTGGCGTTCCACTGCGAGCGCTTGGCCTTGCTGTAGAGCTTGGCCAGCTCCGGGCGCTCGCCGTCGTAGGCCCATGCGAAGCGCACGTGGCCGTCGTCGCGGGAGACGACGAGCCCGCCGGGCTCGCCGGGGAGCACGGTGGTTCGGGGGCGGGCGGTGAGGCGGGGCCGCTGGACGGCGACCGCGTCAGCTGCCAGCACGTGCTGGAGGACGGCCGGGTCGGCGAACATGGCGTAGCCCGGGGCCAGGTCCTTGGCGTAGCGCTCGAAGTACAGGAGCTGCTTCACCACGGCGACCATCTCGCGGGGCAGGCGCACCTTGTGCCGGGTGGCCACCTCGACCACGTGGCTGAGGACGGCGCCGTAGCTGAGCTCGCCGAGGGGCTTGGTCACGAGCGGCTCGATCAGCTCGGCCACGTCCGCGCCCGCTCGCTCCACGTCGACCGGCCCGCTCACCGCTCCGAGGTCGGCCACCGCCCGCATCACCGCCGAGTAGTCGCGCTCGATCATGACCGCAGGCAGGAGGCGGCGCAGCACGAGCCGGGTGCGGTCGTCGAGGCGACCCATGATCCCGAAGTCGAGGAAGGCGACCTGGCCCGTCGGGGTGACGAAGAGGTTGCCGGCGTGCACGTCACCGTGGAAGAGGCCGTGGAGCAAGGCGCTCTCCATCCACGCCCGGGCGCCCTGGCGGACGAGCCCTTCGAGGTCGTGTCCCGCGGCCCGCAGCGCGGCGCCGTCATCGACGGAGGTGCCCTCGACGAAGGTCATGACGAGGACCCGCTCGGCCACCATCCCGTCGATGGGCTCGGGCACGACGATGGACGTGTTGTCGCCCTGCCGGCGCAGGTTGGCGGCGAACACGACCATGTCGCGCGCCTCACGGCGGAAGTCGAGCTCCTCGCGCATCGTGGTCCTCAGGTCCTCCACGATGGCGACCGGGTTGGCGGCCTCACCCAGAGCCCCCACCTTGCTGAGAGCCGTGGCGAGGACCCGCAGGAGGCGGAGGTCCCGCTCGATGCGGTCGCGCAGGTGGGGGCGGCGAACCTTCACGGCGACGTCGGTGCCGTCGTGCAGGCGAGCCCGGTGGACCTGGGCGATCGAGGCCGCGGCGAGGGGCTCGTCGTCGAAGGTGGCGAACAGGGTTTCGATCGAGCCGCCCAGCTGACGCTCGACGATGCGCCGGATGCGACGGGTGGGCTCCGGGGGGACGTCGTCCAGCAGCGACCGGAGCTCCTCGGCCAGCACGGCCGGGAACAGCCCAGGGCTCGATGCGATGAGCTGCCCGAGCTTGATGAACGTGGGGCCGAGCTCGACGAAGCTGCGGCGCAGGGCCACGGCCAGCGCCTTCGGGGGCTGGCGGCGCGGGTGGAGGGCGAAGGTGCCGCCCGTGCGAGCGAAGGTGAGGACGCCGTGGCGGGCGAGCACGGCCAGGATCTCGGCCAGGCGGGCTGCGTCGGCAGGCCGGAGCCGGGCCAGGGCGAGGACGTCGCGGACGACGCCTCCCGCTGGGTCTGGTCGCTCGGCGACCGGATCGGTGTGCAGGGCAGCGGTCATGACAGGCCTCCGTCGTCCAGGGTCAGGGCATGGGGGTGAGCACGGGCAGGAGCACCTCGCCGAGCACGGCGGCGAGGTCATCAGGGGGTGGGGCGAGCACCATCGGCATGCAGAAGCGCACGAGCATCTGGGCCAGGCGTGCGGCATCTCGGGGGGCCAGCTCGCCGGCGTCCATGGCGGCCTGCAGCAGAGGGGTGGCGGCCAGCGCGACGAGGTCGATCATCTGCGGAAGCTCGGCCACGATGAACGGGCCGATCAGCTCGGGCTCGTCGATGAGCACCTTCTGGAGCACGGGGTGGGTGCGGCCGAAGTCGATGACGGTTGCCAGGAGGTCGACGACCGCTTCGGGGCCACGCAGGCCGGTCAGACGGGCCGGAAGGTCGGCGAGGAGCCGGTGCAGCTCCCGGCCGGCGAGCAGGCGGACGATGACGTCCTTGGCCCCGACCTGCCGGTAGACGGTGGTGCGGTCGACCCGCAGCTCACGGGCGATGTCCTGCACCGACGTGCGGCCCACGCCGTGGCGCACGAAGCAGCGGGCCGCGGCGTCGAGCACCGGGTCGATCGACGAGGGCGGAGCGGGGACGCCGCTGGCCAGGCCGGGCAGGGAGCGCACGACGGCCGGGGCGGATCCCATGGGCCCAGCATGCCACAGTGCAACAGATCAGTTGAGCTGTTGCATCATCCGGGCTGGGCTCGCTGGCGCAGGTGCCAGAGCGCAGCTCCGGCCACGGCCGCCGCTCCCGCCCCTCCGAGGGCAGTCGCGCGGCCCGTGGCGGGCAGGCGCCCGGCCCCAGTCGGGTCGGGGGCGCCGGAGTCGGCGCCGGGCTGGGCCCCTGTGGGGGGCGCCGCGGGGGGCGAGAGGTCCGGACCGGCGGCGGGCGGGCCGGCAGCCAGGGTGCCGCCACGGAAGGGGCCGGTGACCTCGTAGAGGATCCCCGGACCGGGCCCGACCGGCAGGCCGGCGAGACCGAGACCTCGCTCGGAGTTGAAGTAGAGACGGTTGCCGTCTGGTGAAAGGGCCAGGCCGGTCACCTCGGATATGAACGGAATCGGCGTGCCGCTCTCGAACCCGTGCTGGCCTCCGGTCATGCGCACGATCGGGAACACGGCCCGCTCGGGGGTGATGACGCACACCTCCAGGTTGCCGCCGTCCTCGGCCACGTAGAGCTCCGACGCGGCCGACATGGCCAGGTTGTCCACGCCGCTGAGAACAGGCGTGATGTGCTCGCTGGCGTCGTACAGGACCGTCATCGTGGCCGCCTCGACGTCGTGCACCCATATGCGGTCGTCGTTCTTGGTGGCGAGGTAGACGAGGCCGTCGTCCCAGAGCACGCCCTCGCCGCCGTCGAAGGCCGTGGCCCCGACCACCGCGTGGCGGAGGGGCCGGGTGGGCGCAGCGGGGTCCTCGAAGTCGGCCACGCGGCGCCACGTGACTGAGCCACCGGGGGCCACGGTCATGGCCTCGAGCACGCCCCCCTCGAGGGCCGCCCCCGAGCCCCAGGTGCCCGGCGGCGGGGTGTAGCGGTAGAACAGGCTGTCGGGCTGGTCCTCCGAGAGGTAGAGCCGTTCGTGGACGGGGTCAGCGGCGGCCATCTCGTGCTTGAACACGCCGAGGGCCGGGCGGGCCACGGCCGGCTCGACGCCGAACGGGTCGCACTCCCAGACCTTCCCGGCGTCATATGAGTCCGTGTCCTCCCACTCCTCGCACGACAGCCAGGTGCCCCACGGCGTCAGACCGCCGGCGCAGTTGCTGAGCGTCCCGCCGAGGATCGAGTAGGCGTCGACGACGTTGCCAGCCCTGTCGAAGCGGATGGCTCCGACGCCTCCGGTGAGCGGGAGGTCGGCCACGAGCAGGGCGAGCGAGGCAACGAGCGCGGTGGCGCCGGGCACGTCGACCGGGGGCGGATGCTCCGAGTTGGACACGTAGATCCATCCGCCGTCGTCGACGGGGATGCAGGCACCACCGTCGGGGAACGGGTGCCAGACGTGGGCGGTGCCGGGCACGGGCAGCAACGAGGAGGCGACGACGCGCGACGTGAAGCCGGCGGGCAGCATGAGCCCGTTCGCGTCGGGCGGCTGGAGGGGCCCGTAAGGCGAGTCGCCCGGTTGCACCGGGGCGCTGAGGGCCTGCTGCCAGAAGCCAGGGGCGAAGCCGGCGAGCACCCCGCCGGCGCCGGCACGGGCGAGGAACTGTCGTCGATCCATGGTGGCCGGAACCTAGTGCGGCCCGAGAGCCGGGCTGTCAGGAGCGCAAGAGGCAGCTGACGACGAAGGGCAGGCCCGAGCGCGGGGTGAGGAGGTCTGTGGCCGCACCCGTGAGGCTGGCCACGGCGTCGGGCGGCGTCCACCGTGACGAGCCAGTGGCCATGGTCGCGATCCCGCCGGGAGATGCCGAGAACCGGTACACGTCGAGCCCTCGGTTCATGTCGTTGCCGAACATGTAGAACGAGCCGTCGGGCTCGATGC
Source organism: uncultured Microthrixaceae bacterium (assembly GCA_963846555.1). Lineage (GTDB taxonomy): Bacteria > Actinomycetota > Acidimicrobiia > Acidimicrobiales > VFJN01 > VFJN01. Next base: position 829,097 of record CAWJWI010000004.1, on the reverse strand, counting down.
GAAGAGCCTTGGCCGACCAGGTGTTGGAGTCCTCGAACCAGAGGTGCCCCACCTCGCGCATGCCCGGACCGGGCAGGCCCACGGAGATCCCGGCCAGCGACGAGATGTCGATCACTCGCACGCCTCGGGCGTACCAGCCGATGGTCATCAGGCCGTGCTCCGGGTACATGCGCAGCACGTGGGACGTGCAGGTGACGCTGGATCCGGTCGTCAGCGACAGGTCGGGGATGTCGAAGAAGCCGACCTTCAGCGGCAGGCGCTCGAGGTCTCCGGTGATGTCATAGACGTGGAGCCCACCTCCGGGGCAAACGAGGTTCCCGGCCGCGCCGAGGAGCTCGTCGGTCACCACGAGGAACGTGCGGCGGCCGAGGATGGGGTCGTCGATCGTGACCGGGTCGGCCTGGTGGTGGATGTTGACGGTGGGGTCGAGGATCCGGCCGATGATCGACGGCGCAGCCGGGTTCGTGGTGTCCAGGATGAGCGTGTGGGTGAGGGCGGCCGAGTAGGCCCGGCGGCCGTCGGCGCTGAAGGTGATGTCGTGGGAGTCCAAGCCTGTCGTCAGAGGCAGCTCGGTCACCCGCTTCGGGCGGTGCAGGTCTCGGATGTCCACGACCTCGATGGACGGCAGGCCGGCAGGAGGCAGGTCTGCGTTGGAGTTGTAGAGGTAGTGGCCGCTCGGATGGACGGACTGGTTGTGCGAGCCGGTCTCGAACGGCACGAAGCTCACGCTGCGCGGGTTGCGGGGGTTGGTGACGTCGATCAGGAACGTGCCGTAGGCCACCTCGGTGAGCCGGTTGTCCCGGTAGCAGCGGGAGTCGGGGAACGTGTCGCTGGCGTAGTCGTCAGCCGTGTAGGCGATGTAGGTGCGGCCTGCGCCGCGCCGGAACACCTGCACGTCGCCCTGGGCCAGACCGCAGTCGTAGACGGCGAGCAGGTTGGGCTTGCGGGGGTTCGTCACGTCGATGATCTGCAGGCCGTTGCGGTACGTGCCCGCGAAGGCGACGTCGACCGATCGTGACGCGCCGCGCTCGGTCACCTGCAGCGTGGCCAGCTCGATGTCGGTGCCGAAGGGAAGGTCGTTGCCGTAGCGACGCTGGTAGTCGAGGTTCGCCACGTGGGTCACGTTGGCGGCTGAGGCGGGCGCCGTGGCGACGCGCGGCTCTGCGCCTCGGGCCAGGGGCACCGCAGGGAGGATCACGGAGGCCGCGGCCAGGGCCGCGATCGTGGCGAGGAGCTTGCGCATGGGAGGAGGTTCGACCTGACGGGGGCCGATCCCTCGCTCAGAGGTGGGCGGCGACGATCGCCCGTACTCCGGCCACGAAGCGCTCGACGTCCTGCTCGGTGGTGGCGAAGCTCGTCATCCAGCGGACGAGGGAAGCCTCCAGATCCCACTCCCAGAAGAACGACCACTCCTGGAGGGGCGCGATGGACGCCGCCGGCACTGCCCCGAAGACGGCGTTCACGGCGGGCGGGGCGAGCAGGTCGACCCCCGGGATGTCGGCCACGGCCCGGGCCAGCAGGTCGGCCATGGCGTTGGCGTGGGCTGCGTTGCGCAGCCACAGGTCATCGTCGAGGAGGGCCAGCACCTGCGCCGCGATGAAGCGCGTCTTCGAGGAGAGCTGTCCCGCCTGCTTGCGCACGAACGGGGCCCGGGCGGCCAGCTCCGGGCGCAGGAACACGACCGTCTCGCCGTACATGGCGCCATCCTTGGTGAGGCCGAACGTCATGAGGTCGACGCCCGTGTCGCGCACCATCGTGCGGACGTCGACGCCGAGCGCGTCCACGGCGTTGGCGATCCGGGCCCCGTCGAGGTGCACGAGCAGACCGGCCGAGTGCGCCGCGTCGCACAGCACGCCGAGCTCCTCGACGCTGTAGAGCGTGCCCATCTCGGTGGCCTGGCTGATCGACACCACGGCGGGCTGGGGGTGGTGCTCGCTGCCCAGCCAGTGGAGGTACGGCGCCAAGGCGTCCGGTTCGAGCTTGCCGTCGCGGTGCGGGATGGGAGCGATGGTCGAGCCGGTGAACCGGGCCGGAGCGCCGCACTCGTCGACGACGATGTGGGCTGTGTCGGTGGCCAGGACGGCCTGCCAGGGCTGCAGCACCGTGGCCAAGCCGACGACGTTGGCGCCCGTGCCGCCCCAGCAGAAGATGCTCTCCACCGGGGCGTCGAAGAGGTCGCGGAAGGCGCTCTCGGCCCGTCGGGTCCAGTCATCGTCGCCGTAGGCGAGGGCGGGCCCGGTGTTGGCCGCGACGAGCGCGTCGAGCACCTCGGGCGACACGCCGGCTGCGTTGTCGCTGGCGAAGCTCCCGTCGGGAGGCGGGGGCAGGTGTGCGGTCACGGTGTCGAACGGTAGGACGTAGCCCTCCCCGTAGTGAAAGATCTGACGCCGTGGCGGACACAGAGGCCCGGATGCCAGCCGATCCAGCCGACCGGCGCGCCCGGTTCGAGGCCATCGTCGACGCGGTCTACGAGCCGCTGCAGCGCTACGCGCTCCGACGCACCGACCGAGACTCAGCCGAGGACCTGGTGGCTGACACGCTGCTCGTCGTCTGGCGCCGGTTGGACGACGTGCCCGACGACGCTCTGCTCCCGTGGTGCTACGGCGTGGCTGCGGGCTGCTTGGCCAACCAGCGCCGGTCGGCCCGCCGCCGAGCCCGGCTGCGGCGGCGGATCGCGGTGGTCGATCCACCTGGGCATGCGATCGACCCCGATCCGTTGCCCGACCCCGCCGTCCATGCCGCTCTGTCCACCCTCCCCGTCGCCGACCAGGAGGTCCTGCGGCTCTGGGCTTGGGAGGCCCTGTCGCCGAGCGAGATGGCTGCGGCCCTCGGCATCTCGGCCAACGCGGCGAGCATCCGCCTCCATCGGGCCAAGGGCAAGCTGGCGGGTGCACTGGAAAGGAACGCCGGAGAGGCGGACACAGGGAGCACGAGGACCGAGGAGGTGACGTGACCGACGAGCTCGAGCAACGAATGCGAGCCGCCGATCCGGTGCCGCCCGCCGTCCCCGTCCCGTCGTCCCGCGACCCGCGGGCCCGAACCCTCGTGGAGAGCATCGTGACCGACACCGACAACCTCGTGACCCTCGACCCGGCTGGGCCGCCGGCGTCCCGCCGCTGGCTGGCCGTGGCCGCTGCGGCGGCGGCGGTGGTGGCTCTGGCGGGAGGCGCTGTCGTCCTCAGCGGTGACGACGACGTCGAGCCCAGCTCGGTGGCTCTGACCCTTCCGGCCGAGGACATGATGGCCATGTGCCTGGAGGTGACCCCCGAGACGCTGCGCGACGTCGCCAGCATCGCCTTCGAGGGCACCGTCACCTCGGCGGACGCCCAGACGACGACCCTCTCGGTGGACCGCTGGTTCGCCGGAGAGGAGGTCGACGAGGTGGTCGTCACGACGCCTGACGGGAGCGACGCCGCCCTCCTCGGCAGCATCACCTTCGAGGCAGGCGGCACCTACCTCGTCGCCGCCGCGGGCGACGAGGTGCGTTCCTGCGGCCTCACCGGCCCCAGCTCGCCGGAGCTCGAGGCGATCTACGAGGACGCCTTCCCCGGCTGACCGACACCCGTTCCCCGATGTGACTAGGCGCGGGTAGCGCGTTCGGACGGGCCGCAGAAATGGTCTGCGGCCCGTCGGCACGGTTGCCGATGGGTTCGTAGCGCTGGAACGGGCGCGCGACGGGGGCGGATGATGTCAAGGCGCGAGCAGATGACCAGATCCGTGCCGGACCACGGTCCGCGAGCTCTGCACAGCGCCGACGCCCCGGACGCCCTCGATGCTCTGCTGCGCGCCAACCCCGACGCCCTGGTCGCGGCGCTCGGACCCACCGGGATGCTGGCCGTGTTCCCCACATCGGTGCCTCTCCACGGCCAGCGCGTGCTCGAAGGGGGTTCCGGCATGGACCTGTTGGTCCCGGAGGACCAGCTGGTCGTGCTGGAGGCCTGGGCTCGGGCCACCGTCGAGCAGGTGGTGGAGGTCGTCGTCCACCTGCTGGCGGATCCCGACCACATCGCCCGACTCTCGTTCTTCGACGTCCGCGACGCTCACGGCGTCCACGTGTCGGTCCTCGAGGCGGGCGACCCGGACATGGCCTGGCGTTCAGCCCGGGTTCGCGCCGGGCTGCGCCGTCGAACCGGCACAGCGACCCGCGATGGCCTGGCCGTCTTCACCGAGGTCGACGACGGGATGACCGAGCTCCTCGGCTGGTCAGCCGCCGACCTCATCGGGCGACGCACCCTGGAGCTCATCCACCCCGACGACGCGAATCGGGCCATCGAAGGGTGGATGGGGATGCGGGCCGGGATCGACGGGGGCCCATCGAGGGTCCGGCTTCGCCACGCGGACGGCAACCACGTGTGGCTCGAGGTGACGAACGACAACCGGCTCGACGATCCGGTGTTCCCTCACGTGGTCTCCCAGATGGTCGACATCTCCGACGAGATGTCCCACCTCGAGGCGCTCAGCGACCGGGAGAGGTCGCTGGCTCGGCTGGCCGAGTCCCTGCCCATCGGGATCTGCCACCTTCGGGCCGACGGAGAGGTGCTGTACGCCAACGAGCCGATCAAGAGCCTGCTCGGTCCGGTCGACAGCGGCGATGCCCTCCTGCGCAGCGTGGCGAGCACCGATCGCCTTCCGATGGCCCTGGCCATCGACCGAGCCGTCATGGGTCGAGCCGGTCGCCTCGAGGTGGGCGTCGAGCACGGTCTGATCGAGCTCCGGTGCGAGATCACGCTCAGGCCCATGGCAGGCGACGCCGGCAGCGTCGACGGTGTGATCGTGTGCGCCTCCGACGTGACCGAGGCGAGCAAGCTCCGGGCCGAGCTCGAGCACCGGGCCAGCCACGACGCGCTGACCGGCTGCCTGAACCGCACCGCCACGGTGGCCGCCCTCGAGCGGTGCCTGCGCGCAGCCGGCCAGGTGGCGGTGGCGTACATCGACCTGGACCACTTCAAGACGATCAACGACGAGCTGGGCCATGCCGCGGGAGATGAGGTGCTCCGGGTGGTCGCGGCCCGTCTCCGGACCGCCACCCGAGGTCAGGACCAGCTGGGCCGGATCGGCGGCGACGAGTTCGTCGTCATCTGCCCGCAGAGCCGCACCCCCCTCGACGTCGACGACGTCGCTGACCGCCTCACCGAGGCGGTCAGCGGCTCCATGGTGTTCGCCAATCAGCGCGTCACGGTGCGGGCCAGCGTGGGGGTCGCCCTCTCGACACCCGGGGACATGGACGCTGAGGCGCTCCTCAACCGAGCCGACGCGGCGATGTACGCCGCCAAGCGCGGGCACCGCTCCACCGAGGAACGGACCGGCCTGCCCTCCCACGGGTGAGGCCAGGGCGCCACCGCCTCCAGGTCGATCGTCCCCCGGGATGCTCAGGCCCCGGTGACAGCAGATCGGAGTCGCTGGCTCAGCGATGTGGTGCTGGGCCAGGTAGTCGGCTGGGGAGCGGGTACGGCCAGCACCGTCCGATCACGACGGTGCTGGCCGCTGCTGGGTCAGGCTGGTGCGAGGGACTCGTCAGGTGTGGCGAAGGTGTCGGGCACCGGGTACTCACCGAGGGCGAACGTGAGGATCGCAGCGTGCTGGCGGGCGATCGGCATGATCGAGCCGACGAGGTCGATGGCCGCCTTGCTCGTGAGCTTGGGGAGCACGTCGAGGTAGGTGGCGGCGGCCTGGAGCTCGAGTGTCCGAGCCAGCTGGGCGAGCCCAGCGACATCCTCGACCTCGGCGAACGCCGCGTCGACCGTGGCCTTGATGTCGGGGTCGACCTCAGCGGTGATGCCCCCGGCCGCTTCGGCCAGCGCGTCCGACGCGGCTTGGTGGTGGGCTTGGGCGACGGTCGCGAACTCGGCCACGGCGGGCGGGATCGCGCCGAAGGCGCCGCTGCCGGCTGCGTCGAGCGCTGCCGTGTAGGTCTGGGCGGCGAGGAGCTCGAGGCCAGCGCCGAAGGTGGCGATGGCAGCGTCGCCGCCTCCGTCCTCAGCCGCCGTCGTGCTGGTGGTCTCCTCGTCGGGGGGTTGCGTGGTGGTGGCTGCCGCGTCGCCGTCATCGTCGTCGCTGCCGCACGCGGCCACGACCGCACCCGCGGCGATGGCACCGCTGATGGCGAAGAACCTTCGGCGGTTCGTGGCAAAGGCCGGGGTGACCGTCGGGTCGGGGGTGGGGTCGGTGAGGTCGGTCATCACAGCGCTCCTTCTTCGGGCGGGCTGGCCATGTCGGGGGCTTCGAAGGGCTCGGGGAAGGCCACCGAACCCGCGGCGGCCGGGAGAGCGGCCAGGTCGGTGGGGATGGCGATGAGCTGCGGTGCGCCTCCAGCGAGGAGGGCACCCACGGCTCGGAGGGTAGCCAGGTGCTGCGTCTCGACGGCGAGGACGCTGGCCATGAGCTGACGGGTCTCGTCTGCGGGCAACAGGGAGAGGTTCGCGATGTATGTGTCCTGCGCGACCTCCTCGAGGGTGGCGGCGAGCTCGACGACCTTGGCGTAGTCGGTCAGACCCGGAGCCATCTGCTCCACGACGGGCGTGTACTTCGGGTTCGTGCCCTCCTGAGGCTCGCCCCCGAGTGCCTCGGTCTGGGCCTTGAAGGCATCGCCGTGCTCCTTGTGCTGCTGCATCGTCGTCTCGGCGAAGGCCTGCACGACGGCGTTGTCGCCGATGAAGGGAAGCCCGAGCGCGGCTTCGTAGGTCGCCACGGCGAGGTTCTCGAGCGACGAGGCGGTCTGGAACACCATCACCGACACGTCGCCCTGAGCGGCCGCGGGCCTGGCGACGATCCCGACGACGGCCGAGCCGAAGGCGGTGCCGAGCAGCCCTCGGGCGGTGAGCGCACCGATGCCGAGACCGCCGTTGCGGAGCAGTCGGCGGCGCTCGGTGTTGAAGGTCCGGATCACATCGGGATCCGAGGTGGCGGCGCTGTGTGACAGCTCCACCAGCGCAGGCCGCGCCTCGCGTGCGGTGCGCATCGCATCGACCTGGAGGTCTTGCGACTCGGTGATCAGCTCGCCGAGGAGCCGGTCGTCTGTGGACATGGGAGGTACCTCTCTGTTGGGGACGGGGGTGGGCCGGTGACAGATCAGGCGACGGTGCGACGGGCTCGGATGCCGGCCGCGCCCACCGCAGCGGCACCGACAGCCGCAAGCGCGACGAGTGCGAACGAGGAACCGTCGTCCGAGGCCGTTCCACCCGCCCCGGCGTCGATCCGCGAAGGGGCTGCGGCATCAGCCGCCGAGCCGGAGCCACCCAGATCGAGCTGAGTGGTCGGCGTCGTTCCCTGTCCCGGTTGGGTCGTGGCGGTCCCCCCGCCGCTCAGGTCGAGCTGCGTAGTGGGCGTCGAGTCCTGAGCCGCAGCGAGCTGCGCAGGACCCACGATGCACGCTCCGGCCAGTGCTGTCATCGCCAGCGTGCGGCGGAGGCGAGTCGATTGGGTCATGGGATCTCCTCTATGACGGCCCGCCACATTCGATCCACCACCCCTACGGAGTCACCGCACGTCCAGGATGAGCAGATCGCGAAGAACCTCCGCTCCGGACATCCCTGCTCGCGTCCGCGCCGTATGAGAACAGCGTGGATCTGATCTGGCCAGCTCGCACAGGAGATAGCAGCGCGCCCATCGGTGGGCCGCCGTGACGCCCTGGGCCACCTGGGCCCTCGGATGGTGGACGGCGCTCGTCCTGGCTGCAGGCATCGGTGCTGTCGCAGACCACCAGCACGATGGCCAGAGTCGCCATGCCCTGGCTCGAGCCGCTGTCACCGACGTAGAGCCGACATCGCCTGGCGACGTCACCCTCGCAGTCGCGTCGGTCCCCGTGTCGGTCGAAGCGCCCGCCGTCGGCCTGAGCGCCAACGTCGTCCCGGTCGGCAAAGCGCAAGACGGGTCCATGGAGCTGCCTGCGTTCGGGACGGCCGGCTGGTACGAGCGAAGCGCCCGCCCGGGGGCCGCCGGTTCATCAGTGCTCGTCGGCCACGTCGACTCCTACAGCGGTCCCGACGTCTTCTACGCCTTGAAGGACCTGCAGCCGGGCGACGAGGTCCGGGTCGGGCGCAGCGACGGGACCATCGTCACGTACGTCGTCGAGGGCCAGGAGCAGGTGGACAAGGACGAGCTACCAGTCGACCGGATCTTCGACTGGCCATCCGAGCCGGCGCTGCGCCTCGTCACCTGCGGCGGGGAGTTCGACCGCACGACGAAGAGCTACGAGTCGAACATCATCGTCTACGGGCGTCTCGCCTCGTAGCGGACCGGCTGCGTCGCCATCCACGGCTCGGCTCCGCGGCGTAGCCGAGGCGTGACAACGGACAACGCAGCCTGAGGCGATCAGTGGGGCGGTCGCTGCGCGGCATCGCGATGCTCGGCCTCGGACTGGTCGTGGGTCTCGTGGTCGCCCGCCTCGCCTTTGCCGAGGACGACGCAAGGATCACCGCCGAACCGCGGCGCGATGGGACCGCGGTCGACACGCTGCCCGACACGCCCGCCGGCCCCATCCCAGCGAGCGGTGCGCCGGCATCGAGCCCGGTCAGCGCCGTCGAGGGGTTCCTTGCGGCCGAAGCCACCGGCGACTTCGCTCGGTCCTGGGCCTTGCTCGCCGCAGAGGACCGGGCCCGCTTCCTCACCCCGGCAGGTTGGGAAGCGGCTCACGAGCAGATCCCCCCGGTCACCGGCTTCCAGGTCGGCCCGATCGCCGAGGACGAGAGCGTTCCTCGCTGCTGCAGCTCAAGGCCGGACTCGATGGCGTCATCGGTCTCGTACCGGCTCGCGCTGAGTCCACGTGGCGGACCGCACCAGAGGACGGCGGCTGGCGCGGTCGCGTTCTCCCGCAGCGAGCTGCGCCCGCTCCACCTCGACGACGGCGGCGCCACCGGAGCCGCTCTCGCGTGGGCGCTCGATCGACAGGCCTGCGACGACCGGCCCCCTTCGCAGCACGGGGCCCTGGTCGGCGTGCCGGGGCTCGCCACCCAGCTGTGCGGCACCACCGGCGAACCGTCCGCCGCGGCGCTGAGCGCACTCCCGCCGGCAGACGCCACCCGGTTCGTCTCGGCCTTCGGCGCCGCCGTCACCGACTGGGCGCGCGTCGTCCACCTCGACGGTCCGGTCGCGATGCGGGCCGTCCTCGCGCCCGTCGGCGAGCAGTGGCTCGTCGTCGGCGTCCTCCCAGCCACCCCATCAACAACCTGAAGGGAATCACATGACCCATCCCACCCAGAGGAGGCGCCGAGCACTCGTCGGTGTCGGCCTCGTGGGCGCCACGGCGCTCGGCAGCCTGGTCGCTGTCCAGGCCTCCAGCCACCGCGAAGCTCCCCTCATCAGCGAGGACCCGGTGGCTGACAACACCGACGTCTACGCCTTCGTGAGCCCCGACGACCCCGACTCGGTGACCCTCATCTCGAACTGGATCCCGTTCGAGGAGCCGGCGGGCGGGCCGAACTTCTACAACTTCGGTGAGGACGTCCTGTACGAGATCAACATCGACAACGACGGCGACGCTGTCGACGACATCGTCTACGAGTTCCGGTTCAACACGACGATCGAGAACCCGGACACGTTCCTCTACAACACCGGTCCCATCACGTCCCTCGACGACCCGGACTTCAACCTCCGACAGACCTACACGGTCACCCGCGGTCGCCGACGGCGTCCGTGCCGAGCTCGGCACCGGCATCCCGCGTCCCGCCGAACCGGATCGGACCGCGCTCGACGCCCGACTACCCCGCCCTCGCCGGGCCGCCGTCACAGCGCTTCCGGGTGGGACCACCGTCTTCGCCGGACAGCGTGACGAAGGCTTCGCCGTCGACATCGGGTCGATCTTCGACCTCGGCGGCCTCCGGCCGTTCAACGAAGCCCACGTGGCCCCGCTGCCTGCAGAGGCCGGCAAGAACGGCACCGACGGCTTCAACGTCCACTCCATCGCCATCCAGGTCCCGACCGAGCGAGCTCACGACGGACTCCGACTACTTCGACGATGACGACGGGACCACCCACGAGCAGGCGATCGATGCCCTGGCCAAGGCCGGCATCACCACCGGCACCGGTGGACGGAGCTTCAGCCCGTCGCGCGACATCACCCGCGGCCAGCTGGCTCGGTTCCTCGTGAAGGCGCCTCGAGCTGCCGGCCAGTGACGTCGACGCCTTCGACGACGACAACGGGTCGACGTTCGAGAGCGACATCAACGCCATCGCCGCAGCCGGCATCGTGCAGACGGCTGCGCCACCAGGCGCTACTGCCCCTCCGCCCCGGTCACCCGGGCCCAGATGGCCACCTTCCTCGTCAACGCGGCCGAGGTGCCGCCCAGCGCCACCGATCGCTTCACTGACGACGCCGGGAACCTGCACGAGGCGAACATCAACGCTCTGGCAGCGGCAGGGATCACGACGGGCTGCAGCGACACCCGCTACTGCCCGCGTGACAACGTCCGTCGCGACCAGATGGCGTCGTTCCTCGTCCGCGCCTTCGACGTGCCCGATGCCGGCATCAACCCCGTCATCGGTGTGTACTCGACGACCTACCGTCGTGCGACACGGGTGTTCACCGACGGCGACAGCAGCCGTCCGGTGCACGGCGGTGAGTGGGTCCAGGTGTCACGCCTCGGCCACCCGCTCGTGAACGAGGTCGTCGTGCCGCTGGGCCTGAAGGGCGCGTTCAACGCGTCCGAGCCCACCGGCGACGGTGCGTTCCTACCGCTCGTCACCGACCCGGAGCTGGCCGGCTCATCCCGGTCCTCTACCCGGGCGTCGAGGTGCCGCCGGCGCCACGCAACGACCTGGTCGCCATCTTCCTCACCGGCCTGCCGGGGTGAACCAGCTGCCGAACGGCGCCCCGAGCGAGATGCTCAGGCTCAACACGAGCATCCTGCCCACTGGGACGGACCCGAACGCGCAGAACCCTCTCGGCTTGCTGGGCGGGCAGAACGACGGGTTCCCCAACGGCCGGCGGGTCATCGATGACGTCACCGACATCGAGCTGCGTGCCCTGGCAGGTGCCACACCGTTCACGCCGGACTTCGACAAGGCGCCCAACAACCAGCTCACGGACGGAGCGAACGTCAACGACCTGCCGTTCCTGATGTCGTTCCCGTACCTCGCGCCACCGCACGAGGGCTACGAGAACAGCCACGCCGAGCCCCAGCCGGCCCCGTAGCACCGTGTCTCGATCAGCCGCCGACGTGCCGTCATCCCTGAAGAGCAGGGCCGGCAGGAGTCCATTGCGACTCCTGCCGACCTTGCTGGGGGCGGCGGTCGTCGGCGTGCTGCTCGGGCGCTTCGCCTTTTTGGACGCCGCCAGCCATCGACGGCGCGGCCACGATCGACCCGAACCCCACCGGCCAGGAGCAGCTCGCCGCCCTCGAGCAGCGGGCCGAGCGCACGCCCGATGATCCCGCCGTGTGGCAGCAGCTCGCTCTGGTCGCCACCACCTATGGCATCGAGAGCGGCGACCTGAGCGGCTTCGAGCGCGCCACCGCCGCCGTCGCACAGGCCGAAGCGCTCGATCCAGACGCCTTCGAGACGCACCTGGCCCAGGCCTCGCTCACCCTCACGCTCCACCGCTTCACAGAGGCCGCCGAGCACGCCCAGGCGGCCGTGTATCGCAACCGCTACAGCGCCGACGCGCTGGCGATGCTCGTCGACGCACAGGTCGAGCTCGGTCACTACGACGACGCCGCATCGATCCTCCAACAGATGCTCGATCTCGACCCAGGACTCCCGGCGCTCGCAAGGACCTCCTACCTCCGCGAGCTCCACGGCGACCTCCCGGGGGCGTTGCAAGCGATGCAGCAGGCCGAGACAGCGAGCGCGCCCAGCGGCTACCGAACCGCCGTCGTGGCCACGCTCGCCGGGGGGCTCCACCTGCGCCTCGGCCAGATGCCTGCGGCGACCGCGGCCTACGAACGGGCCGAGAAGGCGGCGCCCGGGTTCGAACCAGCCCTGCTCGGCTCGGTGAACCTCCAAGCCGCCAGCGGGGACGTCAACGGCGCCATCCGCCGCCTGACCGACATCGATGGCCCGGGCGCCGCGGCCGCAACGCTGCTCGGGAACCTCCTCCGGCTCCAGGGTCGCGACGCCGAGGCACGAGCCGCTGATCAGCTCGTTCGAGCGAACTTCGCTGACGAGGAGAAGGTGGGCCACGTCACCGATCTCGACCTCGCGACCTTCGAGGCCGACCGCACCGACGACCCCCAGCGCGCCATCGACCTTGCCCGGATCGCCTACGAGATCAGACCTCAGAACGTGGCTGCCAACGACACCCTGGGATGGGCCCTGACCCGGGCAGCTCGAACCACCGAAGCGATCCCGTTCATCGAAGCGGCGCTCCGGCTCGGCTCCACAGATCCGGCGTCCCAGGTGCACGCCGCAGCTGCGTACCTCGCCGTCGACGATCCCATCGCCGCAGCTCACCATCTGCGCATCGCCCTAGACCAGCCGTGGACCGCCTTCATCCTGCAGCCCGAGGTGGAGCGCCTCGCTGCGGCGCTCGATGTGCCGCTTCCTTCCGGCTGGGTCCACACCGCCTGAAGCTGGCTCGAACGGCCCTTCCCCAGCGCACACGAGATGCGCCCCGTATCCCTCCGGGGTGATCCGGCGTTGTCCAACGTGCTGGGGGTATGGCGGGCGAGCCCACCGGCATCGGCACGGCTCTCGGCGCCCACAGCCCGAGAGTCGTCCCGCGATCAACATCATCTGGATCGTGCGCTGTGGACCTAATACAAGGGTGGAGGTCGAGCACATCGGGGAGGGGTTCGCTGCGTCGTTGCTGCACCTCGACGATGCCGTGATCATGCGCCTGTCGGGCGAGTTCGACCTTGCCGCCCGCGGCCCCGTTCCTGCGGCTCGGCGAGGCGGTCCTCAGCCTCCACCCCGGCCACCCACTCGTGCTCGAGGTGTCAGAGGTCACGTTCCTCGACTCGAGCGGGATCGGCGCCCTCGTCGAGATCCACCGCACCGAGGTGAAATCCGAGTCGAACGTGGTGCTTCGGAACCCATCGGCGGCGCATCGCTCAGATGCTGGCCCGCACGGGCGTCGGCTGAATGCTCGACGGCGACCCTGACCCCGGAAGCGGCTGAGGGACCCCGGGGGCGGACGGTGGGGGCCTCAGCGTTGGTGGGCGGGGGTCACCCTTGTTGGCGCCCGTGGACCCGGCGGCTCGATCGCCCAACCGGTGCGATCGGCTGGGGCCCGGCCCGAGGGCGGGCGGACGCCCGATCCGGGTCCCCCAGCCGACCGACTCGGACCGTATCCGACGTGGAGATGACCTCTCGAATTGTCCGAAGAGTCCTTCGTGGCAGCGTCAACTGTGTCGAGTGGGGAGCCGCTCCCCCACTGAGGCCCCCGAGATCCTGGGCTTCCCGCTCGCCATGTCGAGCTCGGGAAGCAAGTCTGAGCGGCCGCTCGAGCTCGTGCCCTCAGCGTGCCCTACGTGGACGATTTCGTGCCCTAAGCACCGGACGATCGGCGGTCGTCGACGGTCACTGCGGACAAGGCGAGGGGCCCCCGAAAGGGCCCCTCACCTGCGGCTTCTTGGTGTTTGCCCTGGTGGAGGTGATGGGACTCGAACCCACGGCCTCTTCGATGCGACCGAAGCGCCGATCGTACGACCCCAGCCTCGTGACCAGGGAAAACCCTGGTGCTGGTGGGGGCACGAGAAGCATCGTGCCCTCTGCGTGCCCTTGGCTACGTCCCGACGATGTCGGTCGGAAGCTCCTCGTGGCGCCGGATCATTGCGCTGGGGACGGGCTCAGCTTTGGGGCGCGAGGAGCCCGATCAACCGGGCGTGAGCCTCGAACCCAGCAGAGCTGCGTTCCATGATCATCGGCGCGGAGCTGTCGGGTCGGTGTTGGATGATCGACCGGACACGCGCTCGTGCCTCCGTCCCGGCCACGTCTCGGAGGTACGCGGCTGCGATGCGGTCTGGATGGCGGTCGATGATCTCGGCGTACGCGGCAGCGTCGAGCTGGCTCGAGTCGCCGAAGAGAACCGCGCGTGCGGGCTCGCTGGTCGCGAGGATGTCTTCGATCTCGCGGATCTTGTGGGCGCCATGCTCCTCGGACGCGAACGACTGCCGATCGAGGCCGACCTTGCGGAGCAGGAGCACGCCGCGGGGAAAGCCGTTGTGCTCGAGGAAGGCGACGAGGAAGTCGTAGAGGTTCCACGGGCTGCTCGAGACGTAGAACACGGGGGCGTCGTCGGGCTGGTCGTGGGCGAGGTGCCGATACAGAGCTGCTGCGCCGTTGACGGCCTGTCGGGTGAGGGCCGACCCGGTCAGGGTCGCCATCACGGTTCGTGCAGCGTTGCCCGCACCGTTCACCAGGATGGTGTCGTCGACATCGGAGATGAGCACGACGGAGGGCGCTTCGATGACCAAGACCTCGATCGGCTGTGGTGCCTCTCGGTCGACGACCCGCACGGTGCCGAGCTGCCATCCGGGACCGAGTCCATGGTCGCTCACGGCCAGGGTGAAGTAGCCCTGGGCGTCGGTGAGGCCGACCACCTCGCGCTCACCGAGGTTCGCCACCACGGGAACCGCGGCGACCTCACGCGCGAGGAAGCGTGCTGCCATCCGGCCGACGGCGCGGCCCGCCGGTTCGCCCTTGACCGCAGACCGAGATGGGCTGCCGGCAGTGACGCGACCTCGCAGGGTCACGCGCTGGCGATCCCCGAACGATCGATACGCCTGGAGCTGGAGGGGTCCGAGACGCCGGATTCGGTGGATCAGCTCGGGTGGCGACACGAGCCGAACGTATTCCGTGCGTTGTGGAAGCGGCGTGGAGAAGGCATGGAGAACGCTCCGACCCCGTCCTGGTGTCTCGGAATGCGGAGGTGGACGTGGATCAGCTGTCCCGTCCGAGCAGCCAGTCGGGGGTTGGCCCCGAGATGACGACCCGGTCGTACGGCTGGTCGACGAGGTCGATCACGACGCCCGGGTCGTGGCGGTAGGCGGCGACGAAGTCTTTGCCGTGCCAACGCCGCCACGTGCCGAGTGCGACCCTGCCGGGAACGCCGGTCCCCGGCGCTCGCAGCCCCCGCACCGCGGCGCGGCGCATCGCGGACCTGGGTGACGGATCGGATCTGGGCTCTGGGAAATCGGACATGACCGCGAAGGGCACCGGCCTTCTCCCAGCCGGCTGAGCCGAATCACGACGTTGTCGCCATCTTCCTCGATGCGCGCCACGGACTCAACGTAGCGGCATCCGCTGACCTGACGGATTCGGTGACGCCACGCATGCGTGCCGGTGACCCGGTGTGGTTGAACCACGGCCGCGAGGAACCCAATCGGTCACAGCCCCAGCGCTCGACAGGGCGAAGATCGGCGGAGAGGCGAGATGGCTCTAGCCGTAGCCGACGCGATGGTCCGCCAGCTGCAGCGGCGGCGCGGTCAGCCGCGTCGCAGGTCGCGCCGGTCGAACGCGACGACAGCGATGAGGACCAGGACCGCGGCGAGCCCGGCCAGGACGCTGGCGTGGACGATGTCGAGGCCGGCGTTGAGCGGGTCGGCGCCGAGGTAGTAGTGGAACGGCGTCAGCTTGGCCCAGCCGGCGAGGTCGGCGTTGGCGGTGAGGAAGCCGTTGAGGAGCTGCGTGCTGGCCGCCGCGGCCGATCGTCGCGTAGGTGGCGACGCGGGCACGGCCGGTGAGGCGCGCCGAGTGCGAGGGCGAGGGCACCGAAGGCGAGGCCGAGGAGCGTCCCGAGCAGCGAGGCGGCGGCGAGGTTGGCGATGCTGACGCCGAGTCCGGCGATGATCGACCCGAGCGCGGTGCCGGCGAACACGGCGAGGCCGACCACGGTGGCGTAGATCGTCATGGCCAGGGCGGTCTGCAGCACGACCTGTCGCCGCGGGATGGGGTTGGCGAGCAGCAGGCCCATGGTGCCGCGCTGCTCTTCGCCGGCGATGCCTCGCACTGCGATCAGCATCGCCATGCCGATGACGGCGATCGGGACCATGAGGCCGAAGGTCTCGAGCTGGAGCCAGCCTTCGGGGGTGCTGGTGTCACCGGCGCCGACGACGGAGCAGGCAGCGCGTCGGGCAGGTCGTTGCCGAGGTCGGCAAGCGAGTCGTCGATGAAGTTGTACATGACGCCCATGAGGACGCCCATGGTCGAGAACATGACCGCGGCGACGACCGCGAGGAGCCCTTGGTGTTCGGCGCGAGCTTGGTCCACGGGCGCGAGCGCGGGCAGGACCGGTCATCCGTTCGCCATTCCGGCGGGTGACGGGGTTGGCGTGGAGGCGCTCCGGCGACGCGAGCCGGCGGCGTCGCCTCGGGTGAGGTCTCGGCGGTTGAAGCCGATGGCGGCGATCGCGGCGGAGGCCACGATGCCGGCGGCGAGGCACGGCGAGGTGTCCCCAGCTGATGCCGTTGAGCAGCGGCTGGCTGCCGTCGAAGTAGTACCAGGGCAGTGCCTTGACGCCGTCGGCGATCGCGTCGATGGTCGGGAGCAGCCCAGCGGCGACGAAGGAGACCGCCATCACGGCGGCGGCCGCGCCGGAGGCGAGGGTGCGGTTGCCGGTGGCGGCGCCGATGGCGAGCGCGAGGAAGCCGTAGAAGAGGGCGTTGACGCTGAGGTGCAGGGCCATGGCCCCGATGTGCATGGAACCCGTGTCGACGTCGAGCACGGCGGGGGCGACGTGGCCGGCGGCCCAGAGCCCCAACCCGGCGACGGCGACGAGCGCGACGAGAGCGACGGCCTTGGCGAGCAGGACACGGGACCGCGGGGTCGGGTTGGCGAGTAGCAGGCCCATGGTGCCGGCCTGTTCCTCGCCGGCGATGGCGCCGGCGCCGATGGAGATGGCGATGCCGGCCAGGGTCAGCGCTCCGAGGGTGCCGAACATGACGTTGAACGCGAGCGCGGCAGCGTCGGCGCCGTCCGGGATGCCCATGACGTCGCGCAGGCCTCCGGGGAGGTCGGTGTAGATGCTGAGGTCGATGTCGCGGTACACCGCGAGCCCGACGACCAGCAGCAGGGCGATGCACGCCGACCCCGATGGCCATGCCGGTGGCCCGGTCGCGCACGGCCCGGGTGCCGATGGTGGCGAGCATCAGCTGGCCTCGTCGTCGCGGTAGTAGGTGAGGAAGATCTCCTCGAGGTCGGCCTCCTGGGTGTGGATGTCGACCAGGGTGTTTCGGGCGGTCGCCGCCCCGAGCAGCGCCTCCATCGGCCCGTCGAAGGCGAGGGTGATGTGGTTGCCGTCGACAGCGAGGTCCCTGACCCCTTCCACCGAGGTGAAGTGGGTCGGGTCGACCGGACCGTCGAGGTCGAGCTCGACGCGGCGGATGGACTTGGCGCGCAGGCTGGCGATGCCTTCGAGCGCGATGAGCCGTCCGTGCCGGATGATGCCCACCCGGTCGGCGACGCGCTGCACCTCGGAGAGGGTGTGGCTGGAGAGGAACACGGTCGTGCCCTCGGCGGCGACGTCGCGGAGCAGCGTCTGGAACTCGCGCTGCACCAGCGGGTCGAGCCCCGAGCTGGGCTCGTCCATGATCACGACCTCGGGCCGGTTCATGAACGCCTGGACGAGCCCGACCTTCTGGCGGTTGCCGGTGGAGAGCTGCCCGACCTTGCGATCCAGGTCGGCGTCGAGACGCTCGGCGAGCGCGTCGACGTAGCTCCAGTCGACACCACCGCGAAGGTTGGCGAAGTAGCGCAACGTGTCCCGGCCGGTCAGGTTCGGGTACATGGAGAGGTCACCGGGCAGGTAGCCGATGTGGCGGCGGATGGCGACGGCGTCGTCGTGGCAGTCGAGTCCGACGATCGTGGCGTGTCCGGCGGTGGGGCGGATCTCGTCGAGCAGCAGCCGGATGGTGGTCGTCTTGCCGGCCCCGTTGGGTCCGAGGAACCCGAAGATCTCACCGGCCTCGACGGTGAGATCGAGCTCGACGAGGGCTTCGAAGTCGCCGTAGTGCTTGGTGAGCCCGTGGGTGCGGATGGCTGCGGTCATGGCTCAACTGGGCCACAGAAACCTTGGAGCTGCCTCCGAGGTCTCTGGCGGGGTTCTCCGAGCGCACGGTGGTCAGCCGTGCCGCACACGCCGTGGCCGGCGCACACGGCTGCCCTGGTGCGGCCGGGGCTGGCCGGTTCAGCCTCGTGTGACACGGGTGGGTGCGGGCGGGTTCATGGGGTTGACGCCGTTGTCCCACTGGTAGCCGGCGACCGCTTCCTCCACGGCCTTCATGGCTTCTGCGCTGAGGTTGCCGGAAACCACGGTGCCCCCCGCGACCGCGCCGAGGGCGTCCAGGACAGCAGGGCCGTCCGACACGCGTGCGAGTACGGCGACGACGATGCGGCCGGGTCCGGTCACATCACGGAGGTCGTCGACGATTCTCTGCGGGATGCCGAGGTCGACGGCCCGGGCGGCGAGCGCGCCAGCGGCGGCGCCGATGGCGAGTCCGGTGATGGGGGTGCCCAGCAGTGCTCCCAGGACCAGGCCGCTGAGCCCTGCCCCGATGGCGGCTCGGTGGGGCGGTGGGTCGAGCGTGTCGCTGACCATGACGGTGTCGCCCTCCCCACCGCGAAGTATCAAGAGATCGACGATCTCGAGGTGACCGGCAGCCTCGAGCTCGTCTGCGATGCGGATGAGCTGTCGAGCCGGAGTGGATTCGTGGAACGAGATGGCGATGAGGTGGGTGTTCGTGTCGTAGTCGGTCATGCGTGGCTCGGCCTTCGGTTTGGGTGCTGCAGGTGCTCTGCGCCGCGAGCGCGCCTCGTCGGTGGACGTCGTGGCGGGCGGCTGCCGCGGCACGGCTGTGGTGCGATGACGGCAGTCACTCTCGCCGGCGGCGGATGAGTGCGGCGGCGAGGCGGGCGAGGAGGACGGCTGCGAGCGAGGTGAGCAGCAGCACGGCCCAGAGCGGTTGGGTGCCGTCCCAGAAGAGCCACTCGATGGTGGTCTTCTGGGTGTTCTGCACGATGAAGGCGATGAGCGCCACGCCGAGGGCGCCGACGGCGACGAGTGGCGCGATCGGCAGCTGCCGCCGGGCGTCGGAGGTGGATGGCTCGGTCACGCGGATCCTTCCGGTCAGATCGTGTAGGCGAGGTTGGTGGCGATCCGGCGGGCCAGGTCCTCGTCGCCCTCGAGGACGACGTCGGTGCCGAGGCGGCCGGATGGATCGATCCGGCCGCCGGTGAGGCGAAGGAACAGCACGGCATCCAGAGCGATCCCGGCGGTCGGTTCTCCGTCGAGGGTGTCGACGAGGCGAGCGCGGTCGTCGACCTGGACGTGGTGGGTGGCCTCGACGGGCCCGGTGAGCCGGACCCGGACGCTCGACCCGGCCGGGGCGCCGGCCTTCTTGCCGACGATGTAGCCGAGCGCGGTGACGGGCTCGGTCAGTGCCATCGCCACGTCGTCGTGATCGGTCCGATCGTCGAGGCGGAGGGCGTGGCGGATGTCGAGCTCGTGGAGGTAGCAGTCGTAGTGGCGGATGCGCATGAACCGCCCGTAGGTCTCGTCGGGCCCGGCGGGTGTCCACGACGGCTGGTCGAGGTCGGCTTGGGTCATCGACTCGAGCGCCTGCATCCGTCGGGCCGTGACGCTCCGGAACCGTTCCAGCACCTCGGGGCCCGTGTCGGTGCGCATCGACTCCACCCACGCCTCGTTCGCGACAGCCGGGGCGTTCTTCATGTGGGTCAGGTGCGAGGTGTCGACCTGAGGGGCCGGGTCGCCGAGCAGCATCGACTCGGTACCGACGATGTGGGCGAGGACGTCCTGCACCGACCAGCCTGGCAGGCACGTCGGTGCCGACCACTCCGTTGGGTCGAGGCCGGCGCAGAGGTCGTCGAGGGCCGCGAACTGGTGGCCCAGGAGCGGCGACGATCTGGTCGCGGTCGACGGTCGTGGCCATCAGGGCGCTGCGTTCTGCACGGTGTTCCAGTCGCGGGCCTCGAGGTAGGGACGGAACGTCTCCGCGATGCGGCGCATGTCCTCGGCGCGCTTGGGTCGCTTCACCTCGTAGAGGTGCGGGAAGTCGTTCCACCCGCGCAGGTGGTCCCACAGCCGCACGGCGTCGGCCCCACGGGGCGGGTCGATCAGCACGGGACCGAACAGCGCTTGGCCGTCGTCGAAGAACAGGGTCGGCACCCCGAAGAACCCGAGGTCGACGACCCGCTGGTGCTCGGTGCGCACCTCGTCGTGGGTGGTCGGGTCGGCCAGTGCCTCGCCGACCAGGCCCGGATCCAGGCCGAGCTGTTCGAGCAGCTCCTCGGCGACCTCGCGACGGTGCGGCTTGCGACCCTCGACGTGCAGCGCGGTGCCAGCGGCCTCATACCAGCGATCCAGCAGGTCCATGTCAGTGCGCCGCAACAGCGCCCCGATGCGCATCATCGACCAGCCGTAGGACCACTCGCGCTCCCACGGGTGCTTCTTCCCGTCGGCCCGGTTGATCTCCTCGAGGCTGAAGAACCGCCACCGCACCTCGAGACCGGTGAGGTCGCGGACGTCACGGATCCACACCGACGCCTGGTAGGCCCACGGGCACATCACGTCGAAGTGGAAGTCGACCCACCCGGGGGCAGGTCGTTCGATGTCGGGCACGCCGCCCTCCTGTTCGCCTGCGATCTTGCCAGGGAACCGTTGCCCTCGCTGGTCCGGTGCTGGGCCATGGAAGCCAGCCGACCCGCTCAACGATGTCGAGGGCGAGGTCATGCCTGGGGGGCGTCCGCTGCGATGTCGACGGTGTCGTTGACGACCTGGTCGAGCCAGCTGTGGACCGCTTCGACGGTGCGGGCCGTGCGGTCGCTCCACAGGATGTCGAACGCGTGCTGGGCACCCGGTGCTTCGATGGTGGTCACGGGGGCGCCGGCGGACTGGAGCGCGGTGGCGAACTCCCGGGCCTCCTCGACCGGGACGAGGGTGTCGTGGGTGCCGTGCACGAGCAGGAACGGCGGGGCAGTGGGGCGGATCCGGGTGATCGGTGATGCGGCCTCCCAGCCGGCCCGGTCGAGGACGGGATCGCTCTTGAGGACGAAGCGGCGCAGAAGCCATGCCATCGAGGCCTTGTGGGGCACGGTCCCGCGGTCGAGCAGGTCGTAGACCCCGTAGAGGCAGACCGCGGCCGCGACGGAGGTGTCGGCGGTCTCGAATCCGGGTTGGTAGGTCGCGTTCTCCGGGGTCAGCGCGACCAGGGCCGCGAGGTGCCCGCCGGCTGAGCCGCCGGTGACGACGATGCGGTCCGCGTCGCCGCCGAACGCGGCGACGTGGGCTCGGATCCATGCCAGGGCGCGCTTGGCGTCGACGAGGTGGTCGGGAAACGTGGCTGCGGGGCTGCGCCGGTAGTTGGCGGCGACGCACACCCAGCCGTTGGCGGCCAGGTGCGCCATCAACGGGCGGGCCTGCTGGGCCTTGTCGCCGGTGACCCACGCGCCGCCGTGGAGCTGTAGCAGCACCGGTCGCGAGCCGGGTGCTGTGACTCGGGGCCGGTAGACGTCGAGGCGATGACGCCGGTCGGGGCCGTATGCGATGTCGCTGATCTGCTCGACCCGGTCGTCGGTGTACCGCCGGCCGGTCGACTGCGGGACCAACCGGCCCGCGGTCCCGTCGTCTCCTCGACGATCGTGCTCTGCCGATCGCGTCGGGCCACGGAGAGGGCCGCCAGGACCGCGACGGCGCTGACCGTGAGGCCCCCGACCCCGAGCGACGAGTGCGGCGAGCCGGTCGCGAGAGCCAGGGCGATGACGCTCGCTGTGAGCAGCGCCAGCACCGGTGCGAGCAGCCCGGCCGGCATCGCTACGGCGAACCAAAGGAACCCGAGGGCGGCCGGCAGCCGCGGGCGGAGGAGCGCCATGCCTGCCGCGAGGGTGACGGCGGTGCCGGTGATGAGCATGGCGAGGTCGGCGGACATCAGGTCGCCTCGACAGCCGCTGGGCTACGCAGGTCGGCGATGGCGGCACGCGCCTGGTCTGCGATGAGGGGCAGCAGCGTCAGCGCCGCGGCGGTGTCGCTGTCGGCCAGGGCGGCCGCCGAGCTGGCGGCGTCGGAGAGAGCTGCCATCCGGTGGGCGGCCTGGTCGTTGGCGGCCGCGAGGGCCGCAGCCGCCCGCGGCGGCTCACAAGGATCTGGTTCGAGGCCGGAGAGCTGTCGGGTCATGGAACGCAGCAGCGCCCGGTCGAGGTAGGCCTGGGCATGCGACGGGTCATCGCCGGTGGCGAGACGTGCCTCGAGGTGGTCGATTGCGGTGCGCACCAGGGTCTGCAGCCGGGCGGCTTCGTCGTCGTTCAGCTCGACGGTCTGCGAGGCGCGGCGTTGCTGGGGCATCGGGGGCTCCTGGTGCTCGGCGGATGAGGTCACCGTGCCGGACCTGGCTTGGAGATCGCTCCGAAGGGCCGTGGAGCGGACGCCGATCCCTCCGGCGCTCGTTCGGTCATCGACTCGACCGAGGCCTGGAGGTGGTCGATTACGATGTCGCCGACGCAGCCTCGGAACTGGTCCTGGTCGGCGTCGTCGAGCGCGGGATGGAACGCGAACCCGAAGCGATCGCCTCCCAACGAGGCCAGGGGTGCGGGGCCGATGTCTCGGCCGACCTCGAGCTGGCAGAACCGCACCAGGCTCTCGACGCCGTGGGCGAGGTCGAACTCGCCCTCCTCGACCGTGGTCGCGTGCACGACGATCTCGGTCCGGCTTCCGGGTTCGGTGGGGACGTGGGTGGTGAGGGTGGCGTCCGCGAGCGTGGACAGTGCCACGAGGCCCAGCACGACGACGGCGACTGCGACGGCGAAGCTGCGGGCGTTCATCGGCGATGACCCCGGGTATCGCCGACCAGGAGGCGCAGGTCGGGGTCGTCACAAGCCGGAAGGTCCTGGGCGATCAGTGACGCCTCGTCGGCCACGAGGTGCTCGGCAGGCATCGCGATGCCGGCGAGATCGGCGGCAAGCTGGCGCTCGCGCGTGGCGGTGATGGTGCGACCAGCGATCTTGTCGATCAACCACGCCAGCCCAGACAGGAGGACACCGCCGCCGACGACCATCGTGATGAACACGTTCGTCTGCGTCATGGACTCCCTGAGCCATGCGAACCGGTCGTATTCGGGCCTGGTCTGACGCAGCCGGAGGAGCACGCCATCATCGAAGAGGTCGGTGCGCTCGGCGTGCTCGGCGTCGAAGCGGGCCTCGATGCGCTGAAGGCGTTGCGTGATCAGGAGGCCGAGGAGCGCCACCTCGGCGATGACGAAGACCATGGTGACGAACAGGGCTCGGGTCCACTCCCATCGGTCGAGGTAGATGGCGATGTAGGCGCCGGCCGCCACGAGGGTGAGCGCGAGGATGACGGCGGGGACCTTCTTCATCGGGACGACTCCTCATCGGTGGTGGCGACACGTACCTGGCCGTTGGTGCCGTCGACGTCAAGGTCGGTCCCCGGGGCGAAACGAGCAACCGCATCGGCCACACCGACGACCGTCGGCACCCCGGCCTCCCGGGCGAGGATGGCGAGGTGGGCGAGCGGGCTGCCGGTCTCGGCCACCAGAGCGGCAAGGCGGTGCAAGACCGGGGCGATGTCGGGACGCAGCGAGGTGACCACCAACACCGCGCCGGAGGCGGGATCGACGGTGTCGTTGGTGACCGGCCCTCGGGCCTGCCCGGCGGCAGCACCGACCGCTTCGTCGGCCAGGCCAGGGCGGCGGACCCGGATGGGCAGGCCGAGGTCCGACAAGCGGAACGTGCCGGGCAGCGGTCCGACGTCAACCGGTGCGGGCTCGGTGCGGGAGGTCGTGGTCCAGCGCAGGAACAACACGCGCAGCTCGTCGAGTGGCAGGTCGCGGACCGCCTCAGGCGCATCGAGCTGGCCGGCTCGGGTCATGCGCAGCGCGATCTCCCACGAGGCGCGAGCAGACAGCTCCTGCACCCACCGCACACGGAGGCGCAGCGCCTCACGGCGCAGTCCGGCGACCCCGGCGCGCTCCCGGGCTCTCGGCGATGGTGGGATGTGCGGCGGGGTGGGCGGAAGCGTGGCGTGCCCTCGGATCATCGGCGGGACCAGCGCCAACACGATCGGGTTGTCGGCCACGATGGCGGCATCGGTGCGGCCATCACGTCGGGCCTCGGCCAGAACCCGCAGGGCGACCGATGCGCCGGTGAGCTCTGGAGCGTCGGGGTCGACGATGAGGCCCATGAGGATCTCGTGGCCGTGCACGGCGCGGAGGACCGCTCGGCTGCGTTCGAGGAGCGCCACAAGCTGGCGGTCGGTGAGGTCGGCCACCTCGACCACGCCCCGCAGCTCCTGGTCGACCCGGTCGATGACGTCCATGGCCAGGTCCGGCAGCGCGGCCCGCAACCGCCCGATCCGCCACGCCGAGCGGACCCTCCGCCACGGGACGGCTGGGTTGAGCCGATCCCAACGGGTTCGCGGATGCGTCACCTCGCCGGTGATCTCGAGGTCGACCGCGACACGCCCGCCGGGCGCGATCACCAGCGGCCGCTCCGAGAGCTGGGCTTCGGTCGCGGCCCCGGCGAGCAGCAGCGCCTCGCGCATGGCGTCGCGGCAGGGGCGGGACCCAGAGGTCGCGGTCGAGTGGGCTGAGGGGGTCGGGAAAGGTCTCGGCGACGGGGCCGGGGCCGTACAGGGGGCCTTGGGGGACGCCGCGCACCTCGGTCGTGACGGGCCGGCTCTGCAGCAGGCGCAGCGTCCCATCCGCCTCCACGAGCCACTCGCAGTCCTGGGGCCCACCGAAGACCTCTGCCACACGGGCCGCGAGGTCGGCCAGCTGAGTGCGCAGGGCGACGGGGAGCGCCGCATCGGTGCCGTCATCGACGCGGTTGCCGTCGCGGTCGAGCTCGTTGCGAACCCCGGTGGCGGTGCCGCTGACGATCTCCTCGGGGTCGGCGCCCGCGGCCACCACGTAGCGGTCGCTGCGGCCCGAGACCGGATCGACGCCGAACAGGACGCCCCCGGCGGTCGCGTGGGCGAACGGCTGGACGAGCACGGCGATGGCGTGCTGGGCCGAGAGATCCGTGCCGATGCTGGCCCGCCGCCGCGAGGCCAGCACGCAGGCGACGGCGGCCCGAAGATCGACCACGCCCGAGACGTCGACGACCGACTCGAACCGGCCCGCCATCGATGATCCGGCGAGATCCTCGACGGTGGACGATGAACGCACCACGAGGGGCCGGTCCCCGAAGTGGTCGGCCACGCCGCCCACCGCAGGATGGTCGAGGACCGATCGGCCCGCGTCGACCTCGGCGGTGAACGCAGTCGTGAGGACAAGCCCATCGAGGACCGGCAGCCCGGCGCGAGCCGCCGTCGCGAGCGTGGCCGCCTTCGCACCGACGAGGCCGGGGTCCAGGCAGCGACGATCGTCGAGACCTACGATCAGATCCATCTCTGGCTCAGACGCCCGACGAGCGATCCCTGGGCGTGACGTCGGCGGGGTGATCATGTGTCCGATCATCTGCGCCGAGCCTGGGAGAACCCTCCGAGACGCCTTGGGATCCCGACCGAGGCCGCTCAGAGCGCCGCGTCAGCCCGTGTTCGTGCTGCTCCGAGGGCGGGCGCTGCTCAGCGGTTGACGAGGCCGGCGACCAGGCGATCGATGCCGGCCGTCCATGTACTCGGGTCGGACCCACCCGGGAGTGTTGCCGCAACCTCCAGGCCCACCGCATCGGTGATCTGACCGACCGACGGGTCGCTTCCGTCGACATAGCCGTTGACCACCAGCTTCACCTGACCCGACGCCACGCCAGCGCGATTGAGCACCCGGTGAGCGACCATTGCGTTCTTCAGCGCACTCAGCTCGGGTCGCGTCCACCAAGAGGATCTCGTCGGCCAACCCGACGACGTCGAGCTGCATCACACGGAGCGGCGGTGAATCGATCACGACGGCGTCGGCGAGCGACTGGAAGCGCGACAGGGCACCGATGACCTCCTGACGATCGACGGCGGCATCGAGGTCCTGGTCGACCTCGAGGCGCCGACCGGACGACCAGACCCGCAATCCCGTTTCCGTCTCGACGACCGCGCCGTCGATCGCTTCGACCGACTCGCCGTTCCATTCGGGGGGCGCGGGCAGGCCCAACCGGAGCGCGACGTCACCGAACAGCGGGTCGGCGTCCACCAACAACGTCGCTGTCCCGCCGCGGGCCAGGGCCTCGGCCGTCGCCACCGAGACGGTCGTCACGCCCTCACCGCCCTTGGCCGAGCACACCACGATGAGCCGACCAGGGCGCTTGTCCCTGGGAGCGGACCCGTCGGTCATCAGGATCGGGCCGAGCCGTGCATGCGGCGCAGCATCCCATGCCCAGAGACGGAGCGCTCCCCCAAGCCGTTCGGAGGGAACTCCAAGGCTGATCCTCGATGGTGCTCCTCGTCGGATCCGCGCCGCGGGCCCGGCACCCCCCCCAACGTCGAACTCGACAAGGAGCTCACCTGATGGCCTCGTTCCTCTACCGCCTCGGACACCTGGCGGTACGCCGCCGCCGGGCCGTCCTCGGTCTCTGGCTGGCGCTGCTCGTCGGCGTCGGCGCACTCGGCGCCCTCGCCGGCGGCGAGACCAGCGACAGCCTCGACGCTCCCCGGCACCGAGTCGCAGCAGGCCTTCGACCTGCTCGACGAGACGCTTCCCCGCCCAGTGCGGCTCCTCCACCCAGCGTCGTGTTCGCCGTGCCCGCACGGCGACACCCTCGCCGACCGGCCGAGAACCGCGGCCGTCGTCGATGCCGTGGTCGGCGACCTCGCGGCCGTCGACGGTGTCGGCGATCGCCGACCTCGCCGACGCGCCGGCGACGTGTCTCCCGGACGGGCACCATCGCCTTCGGCGAGGTCCGCTACCCCGTGTCCGAGCCTCGAGGTCGACCGACGACACCCTCGACGGCCGTCGAGGCGGCGACCGACCGCGCGACCGCGGCCGGCATCACCGTCGAGTTCGGTGGCGAGGTCGATCCCCGGCAGCCGAGAGCGAGCCGCCGACGTCGGAGCTGATCGGCCTCGGCGTCGCCGTCATCGTGCTGCTCGTCTCGTTCGGGTCGGTGCTCGCCATGGGCCTGCCGCTGATCACCGCGCTCATCGGTCTCGGCATCGGCCTCACCGGCATCACGCTGCTGTCCGCCTTCATCGACCTGTCCTCGACCGCACCGACGCTCGCCACGATGATCGGCCTCGCCGTCGGCATCGACTACGCGCTGTTCATCGTCACCCGCCACCGCCAGAACCTGGCCGAGGGCCTCGACCGTCGACGAGGCGGCCGCCCGGGCCAACGCCACCGCCGGCGGCGCCGTCGTGTTCGCCGGGCTCACCGTCGTCATCGCCATCGCCGGCCTCGCCGTCGTCGGCATCCCGTTCCTCACCGTCATGGGCCTCGCGGCCGCCGGCACCGTCGCCGATCGCCGTGCTCGATCGCCGTCACCCTGCTGCCGGCGCTGCTCGGCTTCGTCGGCGCACAACATCGACCGGTTCAAGGTGCCCGGCATCGAAGACCCGCACCGGCGGCGCTCGACGAAGGCGAGACCCTCGGCGCCCGCTGGGCCCGGCAGGTCACCGACCGCCCGGTGCTCGCCCTCGTCGGCGGCCTCGCGATCATGGGCGTGCTCGCCGTCCCGCTGCTTCGCATGCGCCTCGGCATGACCGACGCCGGCACCGAGCCGCCGCTCGACCACCCAGCGCCAGGCCTACGACCTGCTCGCCGAGGGCTTCGGTCCCGGCTTCAACGGCCCGCTGCACCGTCGTCGTCGACCTCGCCGGCGCCGCCGACCGCCGAGCCGCCGTCGCCGCGATCCAGCGCCGCGCTCGCCGCCGACGCCGGCGTCGTCGCGGTCGGCGCCGCCGGCCGTTCAACGACGACCGGCGACACCGCCGTCGTCACCGCCATCCCGGCGACCGGCCCCGTCGACGCCGGACACCGACGACCTGGTCCACCGACCTGCGCGACGACGTCGTGCCCGCCGGTCGAGGCCAGCACCGGCGCCGAGGTGTCCGTCACCGGCTCCACCGCCGCCGAACATCGACATCTCCGACAAGATGGCCGACGCCCTGCCGATGTTCATGGCCCTGGTCATCGGGCTCACGCTTCCTGCTGCTGATGGTCGTGTTCCGCTCGATCCTCGTGCCGCTCAAGGCGGCGATGGCCATCCTGTCTCGCATCGGCGCCGCGCTTCGGCGTGGTCGTCGCCATCTTCCAGTGGGGCTGGCTCAAGGACCTCGTCGGCCTCGAAGACGACGCTGCCGATCATCAGCTTCCTGCCGATGATGATGTTCGCCATCCTCTTCGGGCTGTCGATGGACTACGAGGTGTTCATCCTCAGCCGCATCCGGGAGGACTACGCCCGCACCGGCGACGCCCAGCGACAGCGTGCTCACCGGCCTCACCAGCTCGGCCCGGGTCATCACCGCCGCCGCGCTCATCATGATCAGCGTCTTCGCCGCCTTCGTCCTCGGCGACGACCCGATCATCAAGATGTTCGGCATCGGCCTCTCCGTCGCCGTGCTCCTCGACGCCACCGTCGTGCGCATGATCATCGTGCCTGCCGTCATGACGCTGTTCGACAAGGCCGCCTGGTGGCTCCCCCGCTGGCTCGACCGGATCCTGCCCAACCTCGACATCGAAGGCGAGCGGCTCATGGCCACCCTCGAGGCCGCACGACCTCGCCCGCCTCGACGAGGAGCCCGCTACGTCGGACCCGGCGCTCGTCTGAGCCCTCCGCCCCGCGCCTCACGGCCCGCCGCCGCGCACCAGCGTGGCGGCGGGCCGTTGGCGCGCCCGACGACGCGAGCGACGCCTGTCCACCCCGCCGCACGGTCCTGGCTCGGCGGTTGCCCTGCAGCCGTTGTGAGGGATCTCCAAGGTTCACCGTGCATCCTCGAGCCATGTCGGCCCGCCCCACCCGTGCCCACCCGCGGTTGACGGGCGGGCCGACACCCATCACCCGATACGCCGTCCCGCTGCGCGAGGCCACGGACCCGGCCTTGACCGGCTGCCTCGCATCCGGCCTGGCGATTGCCGCACGAGCCGGCCTCGACGTCGCTCCCGGGGCGGTGCTCACGGCACCAGCGGTCGATGCGCTGCGCGGCTCGGACCGCCCGAGGGTGACTACCGCGTCCCAGGTGAAACAGCCGTTGAAGCGTCGGATCCGCTCCTCGAAGCCCTGTCGCTCGGCTGGCACCTGGCCGGACGAGGGGGGCTCGCGCCTGTCTCGGTGCGCACGAGCCCCATCGCGACGACCCCTCCGATCGAGGCCCACACCCCTGCAGCCGCGCCCGTCCGCACCTGGGCGGAGCTGTGCCGCGTCATCACCACCGCTGCGGGCTCGACAAGCGGGCCGACCGCGATCGTCATCGACCGCCACGCCGACGCCACACAGCAGGGCGTCGTCCTCCGGCTAGGACACGGTCGCCGTTGGCAGCTCATCCCGACCGACTCAACCCCTGACGCAGCGCTACGTCTCGACCGACGAGCACCCGGGGGCGTCGACCGCCGTCAGCGGCGACAGCTGCGCCGGATCGCCCGAGAGCTCGGCGGCCCGTTCGCGTGGGCGTGCATCGACGCCGGTGTGCGCGTCACTGCCTTCTGTGGATGCCGCGATCCGTACCCGGAGGGCTCTCCCCGGAGCTTCTGAGCGAGCTCCAAGGTTTCTGGGCTTCACTGGGCGCATGTCACAGGACGACAAGGCGAGCGGAGCGGGCCGACGCATCCTCGTCGTCGACGACGAGGACTACATCCAGGACCTCCTCGGCACTGCGCTGCGCTTCGTCGGCTTCGAGGTCGACATCGCCGACAACGGCAACGACGCCCTCCGCCGCATCGGCGAGTTCCAGCCGCACCTGGTGATCCTCGACGTGATGATGCCCGGCCCAGACGGGTTCGAGGTCTGCCGGAGGATGCGAGCCGATGGCGACGACACCCCCGTCATCTTCCTGACCGCCCGCGACGACGCTGAGGACCGCGTCTCTGGGTTCCTGAAGGGCGGGGACGACTACGTGCCCAAGCCCTTCGGTCTCGAGGAGCTCATCGCCCGGGTCAACGCCGTGCTGCGACGCGTCGGGGTCCCGGACGCTCCGGCCAACCGGCACACCTACGCAGACCTCGTGCTCGACGAGGACGCCCACCGGGTCTGGCGCCACGACACGCTCGTCGAGCTGTCCCCAACCGAGTTCCGGCTGCTGCGCTACCTGCTCCTCAACGCGGAGCGCGTCGTGTCCAAGTCGCAGATCCTCAACCATGTGTGGCAGTACGACTTCGGTGACAACGTGAGCGTCGTCGAGACCTACATCTCCTACCTGCGTGCCAAGGTCGACGCGTTCGAACCGAAGCTGATCAAGACGGTCCGCGGCGTCGGCTACACCCTCCGCCTCGACCACTGATCGGGCACACCGCCGATGACGCTCCGTCGCAGGATCCACCTGATCGTTCTCGGCTCGGTGGTCGCCGCGTTCGTGATCGCTGGGAGCATCATCGGCGTCGCAGCCCGGAACCACCTGATCGGCCAGGTCGACGAGCATGCTGGGGCAGCCGCGGAGGCGTTCGCCAACGCCGGCGGCCTGCTCGGCCCCCAGGGTCTGGCGGACTCGGTCCGCGACGTCTCCCGCGTCACTGGACGGCCCGATGTCACCGTCGTCCTCGACGGCGACGGCGAAGAGCTCCTCAGCCTGGCCAGTCGTCGCGACGGCCGGGACGACCCGCTACCGGACCTCGCCGACCGAGATCTCGAAGCGCTGCGCGCCCAGGCAGGCGAACCCTTCACCGCTGATGCCGTCTCCGGTTCGTTGCGCTACCGGGTCGTCACCGAGCCGCTCGGAGAGGGCGTCGTCATCGTCGCCACCCCCCTCGACGAGGTGCGCGACACCCTCCGTGATCTGGTCGGCGTCATGGCCGCCTCCGCCGCTGCGGTCGTCGTCGTCCTCAGCGGGGTCGCCGCCCTCGCGGCCCGGCGCGCCGTCCGACCCGTCAACCAGATGATCGCCACGGCACAGGCGATCGGGGCCGGAGATCTGGGACAGCGGATCCCCGAGTTCGCCGACCTGCCCGAGACCCGGCAGCTCGGCGACGCCCTCAACAACATGCTCGGTCAGCTCGAGCGCGCCTTCGCCGACAAGGACGCCTCCCAGGAGAGGCTGCGCCGATTCGTCGCCGACGCCTCCCATGAGCTCCGCACACCCCTCACGTCCATCCGTGGCTACGCCGACCTCTACCTCACCGGCGCGGCCACCGACGTCGAAGCCACCAACAAGGGCATGCAGCGGATCCGATCCGAAGCCGTCCGAACCAGCGAGCTCGTCAACGACCTCCTCCTCCTCGCGAGCCTCGACCAAGGGAGAGCCCTCGCCAGCGACCACGTCGATCTGTCACGGATCGTGGCCGACTCCATCGCCGACCTCCGGGCCGTCCAACCGGCACGAACCATCCACGCCGACGTCGAAGACGGTGTCTTCGTTCTCGGCGACGATCCGCGGCTCCGACAGGCCATCGCCAACCTCCTTGCCAACACCCGGACGCACGCCGGCGACAGCAGCGTCGAGGTCCAGCTAACCGCCAACGACCACACCGCGCTGCTCGTGGTCAGCGACCACGGCCCCGGAATGGGACCCGAAGAAGCCGCCCAGGTCTTCGATCGGTTCTGGCGGGCCAGTCGAGCCCGAGACCGCCGCACCGGTGGAACCGGCCTCGGGCTGTCCATCGTCGACTCCGTGGTCCGCGCCCACGACGGCACCATCGCCGTCGACAGCGCCCCAGGCCAGGGCGCCACCTTCAGCGTGGCCCTTCCGCTCGCCCCCACCCCGCGGACGATCCCGGATGACCAGACCGCTCGCCAGTGATCGGGATGGCCAGGCGTCGGCGCCGTTCCCACACCGACTCGGAGGATCCTCCAAGGTGGCACGGGCACGATCGGTTGGATGGTCACCGAGCACCCAGCGCACGAGCGCAGCGCATGCCCCGGCTGCGGCGCGCCGCTACGGGCCCCGGCAGGCCTTGGGCCAGCGGATGGGCGTGTGTTCCTCTGTCCGCGATGTCAGAGCACCTTCGAGGCCAGCAGCGCGCGGCGACCGCACCACCTGCGCGGCCACCGCGAGGAGCGCTCAGTCCTGGTTCGGAGCGACGACGGCGGCCTTCGGTTCAGGGCCCGATGCTCATGCGGCTGGGAGAGCGAACAAGTCGGCGCTGGACTGGTCGTCCTGGTCTGGGAGGACCATGTCGCTGCCGCCGACGACACATGATTCTGCCGCGTCACAGAGGCGAGATCGGGCCTGCGCCCGCGTGGTTCATCGGAGGGCGATCCACTGAGCTGCCACGCCCAGTCCCACGACGGCTGCCAGCTCGAGCGTCGGATCATCCACAGCCGCATCCTTGTCCGTGCGGGACCACCGTGCGCCTGGCCGCGGTGACCCCGAAGGTGATCGCCCGGCGCTGGACCTGCGCCACCCGCTGGGGCCGGAGCGCGGGCGAGGAGCCGCGCCGGGGTGGCGTGCCTCGGCGGAGCCCTACTCGGGTGTCGGGACCTCGTCGAAGAAGCGTTCGATCTCCGCCGGGACGTCGTCGAGGGCATCCCACGCTGGTGCGAGGTGGGTCAGCGGCAGCTGCAGCACCCGCAGTACGCGGTGGCGGTGCCGTCACGGGCGCGACTCGGCCGTCAACCATCCGCTGGGCGATGCGAGCCCGGACGCTTCGACCGCGTCACGGTCGGGCCAGGGACCGCAGGGGGATCTTCAGGATCGGATGGGGCACAGCCCACCGCCGAGGAGGGCGCGTTCCATCACCTGATGGCCGATGCGACCCCTGTCGCTCGGCGGGCAGCACCGTTGACATGAGCGACGATCTGATCCCACTCGCCTCGGTCGGCTGTCCGCTTCGCCAGCTGCGATTGCGCCCGCTCGCCGAATCGGGCGGCGGCGCTATGGCGTACCCGACGAATCGGCGAGCTGGGTGCTCGGCGCCTGGTAGTGCTCGATGATGGTCTTGGCCACCGCCGCCAAGGGCACGGCGAGGAAGGCGCCGATGATCCCTGCCAGCACGCTCCCCGCCGTGAGCGCAAGGAGGATGGATACGGCGTGGAGCCGTACGGCTCGGCCGAGCACGAGCGGCGCGAGCACATCGCCCTCGACCTGTTGCACCACGAGCACGAGTGCCCCGACGGCGAGCGCGGTGCCCGGCCCGTTGCTCGCCAGAGCCACCAAGGCGGCGAGCACTCCGGCCAGGGTGGCACCGACCAGCGGGATGAACGCTCCGAGGAATGTGAGCAGCATCAGCGGGATCACCAGCGGCACGCCGAGGAGGGCGAGCCCGACTCCGATGATCGACGCGTCGACGACGCCGGTGATCGCAACACCGCGCAGGTAGCCGGCCAAGGTGCGCCACGTCTTGACACCGAGGTCGCGGAGATCGTCCGCACGATCCTGGCCGACCACACGGGCCAGGGCATCGCCAGCGCGGTGGCCGTCCTTGAGGATGAAGAAGAGCAGCACGACTGCGAGCAGCCCGCCCACGATGACCTCGACGGCGACGGCGCCTGCTCGAAGGGCGCCCTGTGTGAGGGCGTCCGAGTTCTCGTCCAAGGAGCTCGCGATGCTGTTCCGGGCGTCGTCGACCTGTTCGCTGTCGAGCTCGAGAGGACCGGTGACCAGCCAGTCCTCGATCTCGTCGATCGCCTCGCTGGCGTCGTCAGCAAGCGAGTCGGCCTCGTCGATGACCTCCAGCACGATGAACGTCAGGGTCGCGCCGAGAGCCAGGATGGCGAATGCCATCGTGAGGCCCGTCGCAAGCGCCGGCTTCAGCCCAACGGATCGCAAGCGGTCTGACACCGGCATGAGCAGGGTGGCGAGGAAGATCGCGACGACGATCGGCAGCACGACGACCCGCAGCTGCACCAGCCCGCCGACGACGATCGCGGCGGCGACCACGATGACGATGAAGCGCCAGCTCAACCCAGCCAACCGGTCGAGGAGGGGCGGGAATGCCTGCTTGCGATCGCTCCCAGAGGCGGGAAGGTCAGGCGATGGCATGTGGGTCCCATCCGCGAACCGCTTCCGGCGACCAAGCTGCACGGGCGCACATCGGGTGCCCGGCCCGAGAAGCCACTAGGGAGTCGATCCGGAGACCCAGGTCCCCGGTGCCCGCACCCCTCGTGTCGCAGCGGGGACGCCGCCGGTTCGCGCGACCAGCCGGGTGTTCACTCGAGCAACGAAGACATCGCTGCGTCGGGCCCAGAGCTTCTCCCGACCGACCAAGTCGAACAACGACGTCGTCGCCGAGTTCGTCGAGAAGGGTCACGATCCCCAAACGTAGCGAGATCCACGAAGTCTCGACGCGACGCGGCACGGAGGACGATGAAGTCGAGCTCAGCGATCCGAGGCGCCCCGGGATGATGGAGGCGTCGAAGCCACCAGAAGTGGAGCGATGCCCACCGAGGAGGTATCCGGCCGAGCTGCGTAAGCGGGCGTCAGCTCGGCAAGGAGTCGACCGGGACGAGCCCACAGCAGTACCGCGCGATCGCTGAGAACCAGAGCTTCCGCACGAGTGTGCACAACGAAGAGGAACGTCCGTCGTTGGTCGTGGCAGTCCAGCGGCCTGGCGGTCGCTGTCGCGCGGTCACTTGCTTGGCGTACTGCGCTGCGTGCGGAGACCGCCAGGACGCTCAGACCGACCGTGATGCCCCGTTCACGGGCGGTCGGCGAACCTCCATGCTGCGGGCAGGAGGGCACCGGCGAAGAGCAGCTTCACGGCGTCACCGATCACGAACGGCGTGAGGCCGTACTACATCGCCGTGGTCGAGTCGACGCTGAGGTCATGCGCCAGCCAGGCCACGCCGACGGCGTAGATCACGGCGGTGCCCGCCATCTTTGATTCGTCCGAGGAGCCCTTCGTGGCAGCGTCAGCTGGGTCGTGTGTGGGCCGATCGCCGACCGCGGCTGCCGAGATTCTGGGCTTCTCGGGAGCGCTGATAGAGCTCGGGAAGCAGATCTGACGGCTGCTCGAGCTCGTGCCCTCAGCGTGCCCTTGGCGTGCGATTTCGTGCCCTAAGCACTGGACGATCGGTCGTCGTGGACGGGCGCTGCGACAAGACGAAGGGCCCCCGAAAGGGCCCCTGTCCTGGTGGAGGTGATGGGACTCGAACCCACGGCCTCTTCGATGCGACCGAAGCGCTCTAGCCAACTGAGCTACACCCCCGTGGGGACGGTCAGGGTAGCGCGAGCACTGGTGCGCTCCGAAGCCGGCTGGCTCCTCCCGCACCGGGGTAGGCAACGTCCACCCGAGCTGGAGGACGTCCCGATGTTGATCTTCTTGCTGG
Organism: uncultured Microthrixaceae bacterium; assembly: GCA_963846555.1. Lineage (GTDB taxonomy): Bacteria > Actinomycetota > Acidimicrobiia > Acidimicrobiales > VFJN01 > VFJN01. Next base: position 793,922 of record CAWJWI010000004.1, on the reverse strand, counting down.
CTGTGCTGGTCGCCGCGGCCGGTGTGGTGCAGCTCCTGCAAGGCCAGATCATCCTCGGCATCGTGCTGCTGATCGTCGCCTGCCTCGTCGGGCCCAGCGGATACAGCGTTCTGCAGGGCCGCCGAGAGGAAGCCGAAGCCGACGTCTAGGGACTCAGCTGCCGGAGCGGCGCAGGAGCAGCTGGGGCTCAGCGGCCCGCTGCGGAGCAGGGCGCAGGTAGCGCACCTTCTCCTCGGCCTGGACGCTCTGCTGCTGCATGCTCACCAAGAGCAGGACGTAGCCGACAAAGGCCGCGTCGACCGCCAGGTGGAGCATCCACACCGAGCCTCCGAGGACCACGGCGAGCAGGAACGTGACGGCAACTGCGCCGAACAGCGTGAGGAAGACGTCACGGCGGCGGCGACGAGCCTCGGCCCGGCGCATGGCGGCCTGGGACGGAGCGGGCGCACCGGTGCGACGGCGGGCGGCAGGCGGGACGTACCGGGGGGCGTCGTAGCGCCCTACGTCGAGCCGGGAAAGCGAGCCGGGACGGCCGCCGGGGGTGGTGCGCTCGAGCACCGAGAGCTGGCTGCGGAAGGTGGCGATGGAGTCGCCCGGGCGGGTCTCGCGTCGGTTCTGGAGGTACGGGGGAACCAGCACTGCAGCCCAGATCAGGGCCAGTATCACGAGTACGAGCACGGTGGTCACGCTCCGTTGCCGTCCTTCTCTGCCTCGAGGACCGTACCTGGCGCCTGGTGAGCATCGGGGGATGCTCGGCTGCCCGGTGAGGTCCGGTGGTGTGGGTGATAGATCGGTGTCGCCCGTTTCGGGCGGCTGACGAACGTTACGGTTGTACTACGGAAACGGTGGCGGTCGCCACCGCGAGTGCGAAACGACGGCCTGGCATGGGGCCAGGACGACGGGGGTCAGCCCGTCCGTGGCGCAGAGCTCAGCCGACGGTCCGAGTACGACGCCAGCACGAAGAGGCCCAGGAAGAGCACGGCGACGCCAAGGCTCGCGCCGGCGACCGCGCCGGCCCCCTCCTCGCGGTGATCGAGGAAGGGATAGGGGTACCAGCCCGTCCACCCGCCGACGGCGAGGACGGCTCCGAGCCAGGCCACCGGCCAGACCAGGGCCCAGGCGACCTCGCGACGGGTGACCCGAGGTCTGGGCCCGAACACGGCCCAGCCGGCCACGGCGAGCACGGGCACGACCATGTGGAGCAGCTTGTCGGCGACCCAGTCTGCGCCTTCGAGATCGAGCAGCGGACGCAGGAGCACGAAGTGCACGAGGCCGGTGACGGTGATGCCGACCAGACCGGCCAGACGCAGCACCCGCCAGCCGGGGCCGTCCCGCTGCGGGTCGCGCGCCAAGGTGGCCGCGCTCACGGCGACGAGCACGTTGCTCTGGATCGTGAAGTAGGCCACGAAGCGCGCCAGTCGCAGGCCCAGCGCCGGGGGCCGGACCTCGTCGAGCACCTGACCGCCCCCGATGACCAGCGCCAGCTGCAGGACGATGGTGGCGATCGTCACCCCGGCCGTCAGCAGGTGCCAACGCCGAGCCCAGGGGATCGTCATCCGAGGAGGCTAAGGGGCAGAGCCTTCGCCCCTGGTCTCCCTGTGCCGAAGATCACTTCCGCAATTCACCTACTTGTCGTAGACTTAATTCATGACCACGGTCACCCCCCGCACCGTCCGCACCCGTCGAATCGCCTTCGACTATCCCGAGGCCGAGCTCCCGAAGCACTTCGCCGGCGACGACCTCGTGATGAGCCACGTCGTGGCCGTCCTCTCGTCGCTGTTCCCCGAGGGCGAGGACTTCTTCGTCCGCACGGTCCGCAACTACCGCGACCAGATCACCGACCCCGAGCTCAAGAAGCAGGTGGGCGGGTTCATCGGCCAGGAGGCCATCCACGGCCGCGAGCACCGCGTCCTGAACGAGCGCCTGAACGAGCTCGGCTACCCGACGCTGTTCATCGACCGCGTCACCGGGCTCGGCTTGAAGCTCGGCGAGCGAGTGCTCCCCAAGTCCGTGCAGCTGGCGATCACCGCCGCCCTCGAGCACTACACGGCCACCCTCGCCGAGGTGCTGCTCACCGACCCGGCCGCACGCGAGCGGCTGTCGACCGACGAGATCCGATCGCTCCTCCTTTGGCACGCCCTCGAGGAGAACGAGCACAAGTCGGTGGCCTACGACGTCTACCAGCACGTCAGCGGCAACCACCGCATCCGCAGCTGGGTGATGCACGCCACGACCGTCGGCTTCATCGGCGGCGCCACGCTCGGCACCGTGCTCTCACTGCTCCGCGACCCGGCCACCTGGAAGCGGGGCCGACTGCGCTCGAGCCTGCGCCAGCTGCCCGACTCCCCCTGGCTCACCCGCGAGGTGCGGGCCCAGATCCGCGACTACCACCGTCGCGACTTCCACCCCGACGACCACGACACCACAGCCCTGATCGAGCAGTGGAAGGCCGAGCTGTTCGGAGACGGCGGCACGCTCGCCGACCGCCTGGGCTCGAAGGCCAGCGCCTAGAGGACCTAGACGCCCAGGCCGAGCTCGTCGTCGAGTGGACCCCGCCGGTAGGTGCCGGAGCGGCCGCCTGTCTTCTCCCAGAGGGCGACGTCGCCGATGACCATCCCCCGGTCGACGGACTTGCACATGTCGTAGATCGTCAGCGCGGCGACGGTGCAGGCCGTCAGCGCCTCCATCTCCACCCCGGTGCGATCGACCGTGTCGACGGCCGCCTCGACCTCGATCCAGGTGTCCTCGATGCGGAAGTTCACGAGGACGGCACCGACCAGCAGCGGGTGGCACAGCGGGATCAGATCGGACGTGCGCTTGGCGGCTTGGATGCCGGCCACGCGGGCCACGGACAAGACGTCGCCCTTGCTCACCGCTCCCTTGGCCACGAGAGACGTCGTGTCGGGCTGCATGTGCACCCGAGCCCGGGCGACGGCCCGGCGGTGGCTGGGCTCCTTCGGCGTGACATCGACCATGCGGGCCCGGCCCAGCGGATCGAGGTGGGTGAGGCCGCGGTCGGACATGGCGGGAGTCTACGTCCGCCCGTCGACCCCGGCCCGATGCCCGGTTCAGCCGCCGATCTGGCTCATGGAGCGGCCCGGGCGCACGAACTGCACCTGGTTGATGGCGTGGCCGGCCCACTTGGCGCCCACGCAGCCCTCGATGGCGTCGGACAGCTCGTCGTCGGTGCCACCGGCGCGCAGGACGCCGCGCAGGTCGTGGTCGTCGAGGGCGAAGAGGCAGCTGCGGAGCTGGCCGTCAGCCGTGAGGCGGATGCGATCGCACTGCTCGCAGAACGGGCGGGTGACGCTCGGGATGACGCCCACCTCGCCGCGCCCGTCGAGGTACCGGAAGCGCTCGGCCGGCTCGTGGCCCCGGGCGATCGGAGCCAGTGGGAAGGCGGCGCCGATCTCGGCCAGCAGCTCGGCCTGGGTCACGACCTGGTCGTTGGTCCAGCCCTCGCCGCCGTCGAGGGGCATGAACTCGATGAACCGGATCGTCACGCCCCGGTCGCGGCCGTAGCGGGCCAGGTCGACGACCTCGTCGTCGTTCACGCCGCGGACGACCACCACGTTCACCTTCACCGGGGTGAGGCCGGCCTCCACAGCCGCGTCGATCCCGTCGAGGACGTTGGTCAGCTCGTCGCGCCGAGTCAGCTCCGAGAAGCGCTCTGGCCGGAGCGAGTCGAGCGAGACGTTGACGCGCCGGAGGCCGGCCGCGGCCAGGTCGGCGGCGCAGGAGCGCAGCGTGGCCCCGTTCGTGGTCAGAGCCAGATCGACCGGAAGGGCGGCCAGCTTGCCCACCAGCACCGGGAGATGGGCCCGCACGGTCGGTTCGCCACCGGTGAGGCGGATGGACCGGATCCCGTGCACCTCGACGAGCAGCCGGGCCACCCGCTCGAGCTCCTCGAAGGTGAGGACCTCCTCGCGGGGCAGCCACGTCATGCCCTCGGCCGGCATGCAGTAGGTGCAGCGGAAGTTGCAGCGATCGGTGACCGAGATCCGCAGGTCACGATGGACCCGGCCGAACGTGTCGACGAGCGGCCGCGGCACGTCGGGACCAGCGGCGTCGTTCACCCCGTCAGGCTAGGAGGTCCAGGCGTTCTCGGGCGGTTCACACGACCAGGAGCGCGGTAGATCGCCCGAGAACGGGTCAGACCTCGGCCCGGAGGAGCACCAGGACGGGATCGCCGGCGGCCACGCCCTCGCCGTCGGGGAGGAGGGCCAGGCCGTGCGCCCGGGCCATCGAGGTGAGGTGGTGGCTGCCCTGGCCGCCCGCCGACCTGACGTGCAGCACGCCCTCGGAGTCGCGCTCCCCCACGACCCGGGCGAGGTGGAGCTTGCCGTCGGGGCGTCGGGGCATCGGTTCGGCGGCGACGGCGGGCACCGCGGGGCGATGCCAGCGAGGGGCGGGATGGCCGGCCATCCGACGCAGGGCGGGCCGGGCCAGCAGCTCGTAGCTGACCATCGAGGAGACCGGGTTCCCGGGCAGGCCGAACACGGGCGTGCCCTCCCCCACCAGCCCGAACGCGAAGGGCTTGGCCGGGCGGATGGCGATCTGCATCCAGGCCATGTCGCCCATGCGATCGAGCACCACCCGCACGAGGTCGATGTCGCCCATCGACACGCCGCCGCTGGTGATGACGGCGTCGCAGCTCGCGGCGCCCCGCTCGATGGCGGCCGTGATGGCGGTCTCGTCGTCGGGCACGAGCCCCAGGTCGACGGCGTCGAAGCCGTCCTCCTCGAGCAGGGCCAGCAGAGTCCGCCCGTTGGACTCCCGGATCTGACCTGGCTGCAGTGGCCCACCGTCGGCCACGAGCTCGTCACCGGTCGACAGCACCCCGACCCTCGGGCGCCGGTGGGCCACGACCTCGGTCACACCGATCGTGGCCAGCACCCCGAGGTGCCCCGGCGTGAGCTGCTCCCCCGCGGCGAGGACCGCGTCGCCGGCCCTGACGTCGTCGCCCGCGGGGCGGACGTGGTCGCCTGCCGCGGCGGCCTGGAGGATCTGGACCGCGGCTCCCCCGTCGAGCCGCTCCGTCCGCTCGACCATCACGACGGCGTCCGCGCCCTCGGGCATCGGTGCCCCGGTGAAGATGCGCATCGCCTCGCCGGGAGCCAGAGGCCGGGGGGCCGGGTGGCCAGCCGCCACCTCGGCCCCGACGGGAAGCTGCACCGGCGCGGCGGTCGTGTCGGCCGCGACCACGGCGTAGCCGTCCATCGCCGTGTTCGCGAACGGCGGCACGGCTTCGGTGGCGACCACGTCCTCGCCCAGGACCAGCCCCCGGGCGGGGACGACGACGGCCGTCGGGAGCGCGACCACCCGCTCGAGCACGTGGGCCTGCGCGTCGGAGAGGGGGGTGAGCACGCCGGGCAGCCTACGGAGGGACGGCCGGCGGGGGGTGTGGGGGGCAGAGGCTCCGCCGGAGCCCCCCACCGCCGAGGTGCAGCTTGCTGTGCCGAGGCACAAGCCCTCAGCGCGGCCGAAGGCCGCACCCCTCAGCTCGCCGCAGGACGCCGAAGGCGGCCGAGGACGAAACTCAGACGATCCCCTGCTCCTTGACGTAGGCCGAGAGCCAGGCGCGGAAGTCCGGGCCGAGGTCCGGACGGGCCAGGGCCAGCTCGACGGTGGCGCGGAGGTAGTCGAGCTTGTTCCCGACGTCGTAGCGGCCGTCGACGAACGTGTAGCCGAGCACCTCCTCGGTGGCGAGGAGGATGCCGATGGCGTCGGTGAGCTGGATCTCGCCACCTCGGCCCGGCTTCACCTGATCGATGGCGGCGAAGATGCCCGGCGTGAAGACGTAGCGCCCGAGCACGGCCCACGACGACGGGGCGTCCGCAGGGTCCGGCTTCTCCACGATGCCCTTCACCCGGAGCAGGCGGTCGCCGGCGGGCTCGTAGGCCACGCTGCCGTAGAGGCTGATCTGCTCGGGCGGGAACTCCTTGCAGGAGATGACCGACGACCCGGTGCGCTCGTGGACCTCGATCATCTCCTCGAGCACCGTGGACCGGTCATCCATGATGTCGTCGCCGAGGAGCACGACGAAGGGGCTGTCGCCCACGTGCTTGCGGGCCACGGCCACCGCGTGCCCGAGGCCCAGCGGCTCGCCCTGGCGCACGTAGTGGATGTCGGCCAGGTCGGCCAGGCGCAGGATCTCCTCGAGGTCGTCGCTCCGGCCCTTGGCGTGCAGCTCGGCCTCGAGCTCGACGCTGCGGTCGAAGTGGTCCTCGAGGCTGCGCTTGTTGCGGCCCGTGATGATGAGGATGTCGTCGATCCCGGCCCGCACCGCCTCCTCCACCACGTACTGGATGGCCGGCTTGTCGACGACGGGCAGCATCTCCTTGGGCTGCGCCTTCGTGGCGGGGAGGAACCGCGTGCCGAGCCCGGCAGCGGGGATGACGGCCTTGCGGACCTGGGTCATGGCGGAAGGGTAGCCAGGCGGCTCGCCGGCCTAGACGGAGCCGTGCTGGTCGTCGCCCGGCACCAGCGAGCGCTCCTCGCCGCGCCAGAGGCGCTCGATGTTGGATCGATGGCGAAGCACCACGAAGGCCCCGCAGAGGGCGAAGGCAGCCACCTCGCCAGCCGGGCGGCCAGACGCGGCCGCGCCGATCGGGAGGCCCACGGCGATGGCGATCGATGCCACCGCGGCGGTGCCGGTGACCCGGGCCACGACGGCCCAGACGACGGCGAGGGCGGCGGCGACGAGCGGGAGGAGCACGAGAGCCATCCCCGCCGCCGTGGCCACGCCCTTCCCGCCCCGGAAGCCACGGGTGGCCGGGAGCACGTGGCCGGCCACCGAGGCCAGACCACAGGCCACTGCCACAGCTCGGTTGCCGGTGGCCAGGCCGGCTCCGGAGGCCACGGCGCCCTTGGCCAGATCCCCCAGGAGGACGAGGGCGCCGGCCCGGCGGCCCATGGTGCGGTAGGCGTTCGACGCACCCGGGTTGCCGGACCCCTCGGAGGTGGGATCGCGGCCCTCTCGGCGGCCCACGAGGATCGCTGTCGGGAACGTGCCGACCAGGTAGGCCGGGACCACGAGCAGCCAGCCGGGGTCCACGTCGCCAGGGTACGGGCCGGCCTGTGATGGCGGGGTGATCCGCCCGGCCGCTACGCTGGCACTCTCACGGGCCGAGTGCTAACGCTCGGCGAGCGCACACGAGCGAGTCAAGGAGTCGGGCTGTGCCCACCTACGAGTACCGGTGCAAGGCCTGCGGCCATCAGCTCGAGGTCGTCCAGGCCTTCACCGACGACACCCTCACCACCTGCGACGCGTGCGGCGAGCCGCAGCTGCGCAAGGTGTTCGCCGCCCCTGGGATCGCGTTCAAGGGCAGCGGCTTCTACAAGACCGACAGCCGGGGCAAGTCCAGCTCCTCGTCTGGTTCCTCGGGCAACGGGGACAAGTCGAGCAGCGACTCCTCGTCGTCGTCCTCCTCCTCGTCGGACTCGTCATCGAGCTCCAGCAGCTCTGACAGCAGCTCGAAGAAGAGCGACAGCTCGAAGAAGAGCGACAGCTCGTCCTCCGCGAGCACGCCGGCGCCGGCCTCCAAGCCGGCCTGAGACAGATCGCGATCGCCCCTTTCGGGGTCGATCGCGGGCCCGGTACCGTCGGGGCGGCTTCCCCCGCCTGACCTGCCCCGACCTGCAGGAGGCGCGCCATGCGCCCGATGTCGCGCCGCCGGCTCCGCCCGGCCCTCGCCCTACGCCGTCAGCCCCGCCTGTGGTGGCCGATCGTCGTCCTCGTCGCCCTCTCGCTCGGGGCGGCGGTCAGCTCGGTCGTCGCCGGCGCCGAGCGCACGCGTGACGAGTGGGGCGCGACCGAGGTCGTGGCCGTCGCCTCCCGCGGCCTGGAGGCCGGCGCCGCCATCCAACCCGGCGACATCGATCTGGTCGAACGGCCGGCGGCGATGGTGCCCGACGGCGCCGTGCGTGCGGTGCCCAGGGGCGAGTTGGCGGCCGCCGCCATCGCGAGAGGCGAGGTGCTCGTCGCCTCCCGCCTGGCGCCGAGCGGCCTGTCGGGCGTGGCCGCAACGTTGCCCGCCGGCACCCGGGCCGTGGCCATCCCCCTCGAGGCCGGCCTGGCCCCGCCGCTCGAAGCCGGCGACCACGTCGACGTGCTCGTGGCCCTGGCTCCCGAAGCCGCCGGTGAGGGCCCACCCGGCTTCGTCGTCACCGCCGACGCCCTCGTCGTCGACGTGGCCGAGCAGGCGGTGACGGTCGCCGTTCCACGTGCCGCCGCGCCCAAGATCGCCGTCGCCCTCGGCGCCGGCGCCGTCAGCCTCGCCCTGATCGGCGCCTGACCCGACCGCCCCCAGCGAACCGGGGTGCGAAAGGACCCGTTCCTGGGCCCTTTCGCACCCCGGTTGCCGAGGTGGCGGGGAAGCGGGTGGCTAGCGGAGCGTGTAGAGGACCAGCACGCCGACGCCGACCACGACCCGGTAGACGACGAACGGGGCGAAGGTGCGGCTGCGGATCAGGCGCAAGGTTCCCCACACGGCCAGCCAGCCCGTGATGCCGCTGGCCACGATGCCCCACGCGAACGGCGCTGCGAACCCGTCGGGGATGCCCCCCTCGCCGGCCACGTCGACGCCCTTGAACACGAGGGCGCCCAGGGTGATGGGCAGGCTCATCAAGAACGCGAAGCGGGCCGCGCCGTCGCGGCCCAGGCCGCCCAGGCGGCCGGCCGTCATCGTCACGCCCGAGCGGGACACGCCGGGCTGGAGGGCCACGGCCTGACCCGCCCCCATGAGCAGCGCGTCGCGCAGGCGGATGTCGTCGACGCCGCGGTCCCCCGTGCGGGTGTCGGCCCAGCCCAGCACGAGGCCGAACACCACCAGCATCGTGGCGATGAGCCAGATGTGGCCCGTCTTCTCCTCGATGACGTCGGCGAAGAGGGCACCGGTGACCGCGGCCGGGATGGTCGACGCCACGAGCAGCCACGCCACCCGGCCATCGGTGGTGGCCAGAGCACCCCGCCGGAAGGCGGCCCGCAGGTAGCGCAGGATGTCGGACCGGAAGTAGGCGATGGCGCCGATCAGGGTGCCCAGGTGGAGGGCCACGTCGAAGGTCTTCTGCAGGTGCTCCTGGCCCACGAAGTCCTCCCAGCCGAACAGCCACGGCACGAGCCGCAGGTGACCGCTGGAGGAGATGGGCAGGAACTCCGAGAGGCCCTGGGTGATGCCCAGGACGATGGCGTGGAGGATCGGCATCGAGGGGAAGAGGTGGAGGGCCTACGCGCCGGAGAGGGCGACGTCGGGGATCACGAGGGTGACCCCGCCGCTGCCGTCGGGCAGCCACTCGAGGTCGGCGCCCACGGCCGAGATGTCGAGGAGGAGCCGCTGCAGGGTCGAGGCGATCGTCGCCTCCCGCACCGGCTCGGCCAGCGCCCCGTTGCGGACCATGAGGCCCTCGACGCCGACCGAGAAGTCGCCCGACACCGGGTTCACGCCCGAGTGCAGACCGGCCATCGACGTGACGAACAGGCCCTGCTCGACGCCGGCCAGCACCTCCTCGGAGGTGCCCCTACCGGGGGCGACGGCGAGGGCGCCCGCGCCCACGCCCGGTGTGGAGGCGATGCCCCGCTGAGCCGAGCCGGTCGACGCCGTGCCCGACCGGCGGCCCGTGTAGGTGTTGTGGAGGAAGCCCTGCAGCACCCCGTCGATCACGAGCTCGTTGCGGCGGGTGGCCAGGCCCTCACCGTCGTGGGCCTCGGCGCCCAGGCTGCGGGGATCGGTGGGGTCGTCGAGGAAGGTGAGCAGGGGCGAGGCGATCGGCTGGCCCACCCGGTCGCCGAACGGCGAGCGGCCCTTCAGCACGGCCTCGCCGTTCAGCATGCCGCCGACGATCCCGAGGATCGTGGCCGTCATCCGAGGTTCGAGGACGAGGGTGGTGCGCTGCGTGGGTGGCTTGGTGGACCCGAGGAGGCGGGTGGCCCGGAGCACCGCGTCGTCGGCCGCTTCGTCGATGGAGAGGTCGCTGACCTCGCGCCCGACGGACAGGCCGCCGGCGATCTGCGTCTCACCGTCCTGCATGGCGAGGGCCTGCACCATCAGGTAGCTCGTGCCGGCCCGACCCCAGGACCGGATGCCCGTGCTCGTGGCCACCGCTCCCTCGCCCAGGCCGTCGCTGTACATGGCGACGCGAACGCTGCTGACCCGAGGGTCGCGGCCCAGCGTGGCCCGCTCGAGCTCGATGGCCAGCGCCACCTTGTCCGCGGTGGGAACGTCGGCCAGCCCCTCGGGCCACAGGTCGAGCGATGCCGGCTCCACGCCATCGGGCGTGGCCAGGCCGTTGAACTCGTCGGGCTCACCGAAGGTGGCGTTGTCGCGCGCTTCGGCCAGCGCGTCGAGGACGACCGCCTCATCGAGCGTCCCGGCGTAGGCGAACCCTTCGCGGTGGTCGACGATGACCCGCACGCCCACGCCGGCCGAGCTGGCCTGGGTGAGCGACTCGACCTCGCCGCCGTAGGCCTTCACCGACGTGCTGGTGCTGCGGGCCACGTAGGCCTCGATCTGCTCGCCGGGGCCGGCCCGGTCGGCGATGCGGGCTGCGATGTCGAGCAGCTCGGGGTTCGACGGGCTGCCGCCCGCCATCAGGCCGTGCCGCCGATCGTCAGGGCCGGAACCCGCAGCGTCGGCACGCCGTCACCGACCGGCACGCCCTGGCCGTCCTTGCCGCACATGCCGGGGCTGCCCATGGCGAAGTCGTTCCCGACCGCATCGATGCTGGCCAGCACGGCCGGGCCGTTGCCGATCAGGTTTCCCTCCCGGATGGGCTCGGTGATGCGGCCGTCCTCGATGAGGTAGGCCTCGGTCATCCCGAACACGAAGTCACCGGTGGCCGTGTTCACCTGACCGCCGCCCAGATGGGCCACGTACACGCCGTTCGGTGTGCTGGCCACGATGTCGTCGGGGTCGTCCGGGCCGGCGAGCACGTAGGTGTTGGTCATGCGGACCATCGGCAGGTGCTTGTAGCTCTGGCGGCGACCGTTGCCGGACCGGGGTCGGCCCTCCTTGCGGGACCGCAAGAGGTCGTACATGTAGTCGGTGAGGATGCCGTCCTGGATGAGGACGTTGCGGCTGGCGGCGCTGCCTTCGTCGTCCACCGCGAAGCAGCCCCACTCCTCGCCCATGGTGCCGTCGTCCACGAGCGTGACCCGCGGGTCGGCCACCCGCTCGCCGACGCGGCCGGCGAACACCGATGCCCCCTTGGCCACCAGGTCCGCCTCGAGGCCGTGGCCGCAGGCCTCGTGGAAGAGCACGCCACCCCCACCGGGGCCGATCACGACGGGCATCGTGCCCGAAGGCGCCGGGCGGGCAGCCAGCTTCAGCAGGGCCCGCTCAGCTGCCTCCCGCCCGAGGTCCTGCACGTCGTAGGTGTCGAACAGCTCGAAGCCGACGGTGCGGCCGAGCGACTGGTAGCCGGTCTGCATGCCGGTGTCGCCCGAGGCCACGGCCATGACGCTGAACAGGGTGCGGACCTGGTCGTCCTCGGTGAGGAGGCCGTCGCTGTTGGCGATGAGGATGCGCCGGCGGCTGTCGCCGTACCGGGCCGTCACCTGGCTGATGGCGCTGCCGGCTGACCGGGCGGCGGCGTCGGCCCGGCCGAGGAGCTCGACCTTGCGGGCCTTGGCCACCTCCTCGGGGAGGAGGGCGACCTCGTTGGGGCGGGGCGAGACCTGCCGGGTGAGGGCCACCTCCTTCACGCCGCCCCCGCCGGTGCGGGCGGCTGCGGCGGCGGCCTCCGCTGCGTCGGCCAGCCCGGCCTCGGACAGGTCAGCGGTGTGGGCGAAGCCAGTGGTGTCGCCGACGATCACCCGGATGCCGGCGCCCCGCTCCCGCCCTGAGGTGAGGTGCTCGACCTTTCCGTCGTCGAAGATCGCGTTGGAGGAGGCCTTGTCCTCCACGAACACCTCGGCGAGGTCGCCGCCCGTGCGCAGCGCGGCAGCGAGGGTGCGTTGGATCAGGTCCTGGTCGAGCACGGAGCTCCTCCGGTGATGGGGTGGCGGTCCCCGCCTTTGACCCGGCGGCCAGGGTGGGGAATATCGTACCCGGATGCCCTTGACCCCCGGCCTGCACGGCAGCGCCAAGCTGGTCGTCGCCGACAGCGACACCGCCCGTGCCCTCCGATCGGGCGAGGTGGACGTCCTGGGCACGCCTCGGGTCATCGCCCTGGTCGAGGAAGCCTCGATCGCCGCCGTGGCTGACCTGCTGCCCGCCGGTCAGACGACGGTCGGGATGCGGGTCCAGGTCGACCATCTGGCCCCGACCAGCGTCGGGTCGTCGGTGGCCGCCGAATCCACGCTCGAGCGGATCGAGGGGCGCCGCCTCACCTTCACGGTGTCGGTGAGCGACCACTGCGGCCTCGTGGCGGCCGGCAAGGTCACGCGAGTCGTGGTCGACACGCAGAGCTTCCTCGACAAGGCCCGGTAGCCGCGGCCCCTACAGGCGGTCGAGGAAGGCGCTGAGAGCCTTCCACCACTGCTCCGGGGCCTCGAACTGCGGGGAGTGCCCGGCGTCGGGGATCACGGCCAGCTCGGCGCCCGGGATGGCCTCGGCCATGCGAGCTGACGCCTTGAGGAAGGGCCGGTCACCATCGCCCACCATCACCAGGGTGGGCACCGCGACGCGGCGCAGGTCGTCGAGCCGGTCGAGCCCACTGGTGGCGTCGGTGATGGCCTTCATCATCGCTGCGTACATGGCCGGGGAGCTGGCCAGCATCTTGCGCTGGCCGAACTCCTTGTAGCCGGGGCGATCCCTCTCGACGCGGCGGCCGGCCTCGGTGCCGAGCGGGGAGGCGTCGTCGTCGAGGGCGTCCTGGGCCGCCATGAGCACGGCCATGCCCTCGGCCCGGGCGATGCCGATGGCCAGGTCGACGAGGGCCTCGTCGGCCGGGAGAGCTCTGTGCGAGGTGTCCATGAGGACGATGGCGTCGAACCGCTCCGGCGCGTCGACGACCGCCGTCTGCACCACCATCCCGCCCATCGAGTGGCCCAGGGCCACGGCGCTCGACCAGCCCATTGCGTCGAGCAGGGCGAGCAGGTCGGCGGCGAAGATGTCGAAGCTGTACGCGCTCTCGTCGTCGGGCTTGGGGCTGTCGCCGTGGCCGCGCTGATCGGGGGCGACGACGTGCCAGCCCAGGTCGGCCAGCGGGTCGAGGAAGTCGGTGAAGTCCTCCTTGGCCCCCGTGAAGCCGTGGACGAGAACGAGGGGGCGGCCGCCGGCCCCGGCCTCGGCGAGGGCCAGGTCGACCGAGCCGGTCGGCCCGTCGATGGTGATGGTGCGAACGTCCATCAGCCGCGACCTCCGAAGCCGAGGACGTCCTCGATGGGCGTGGTGTCGGATGGGTCGGGGATCTCTACGTCGACGGGCTGGCCGTAGTCGAAGATGTCCATCGTCAGCGACGCGGAGCCGGCCCCGCCGAGCAGGCCGTCGGCCATGTCCGCGAAGTCGAACGTCACCCGGCGGGCCCTCCCCTCCCCGTCGACCCACACGTCGACGGGCACCTCGTCGAGCTCGGCATCGAAGCCCTCGAGCTGCTGCTGGAGTCGGTCCCGCTGGGCTTCGGGCGCGGCCTCGATGGCCCGGGTCAGGTCGGCCGTGGCCCGGTAGTGGGTGGTGGGCTCGCCCCGGATGTCCTCCTTGCCCACCTCCTCGATGTCGTCGGACACGCCGCGCAGGGCCTGGAGCATCTGCGACGGGTCGCTCGTGCCCGAGCTCAGTCCCAGGTCGCCGATCTGGCCCATGGCGTCGGGCGTGACCGTCAGCCACCCGCTCGTGCCGGTGAGGCCGGCCAGCATCGGGATGTGGAGGTACGCGGTGCCCCCGTCGAGGACGACCTGCATCGGCTCGTCAGCACCGTCGGGGAGCGACCCCGCACCGGCGCCGAGACCGGCCAGAGCCGACCCGAGGTCCATCTCCATGCGCATCCGGTCGCCGCTCCACCCTCCGGTGGAGGTGAGGTCGAAGGCTCCCTCGGGGGCGTCGATGGAGATCGTCATCTCGAAGAGAGCCGAGCCGGCCTCTGCGGCGGCGTCGGGGACGGCCTGCACGGCCGCGATCGGGTCGAGGGCTTCGACCTTGTCCCCACCGTCGCTGCTGCAGGCGGCAAGGGCGAGGAGCGGGGCGACGAGCGCCAGGGCGAGCTTGCGAGACATGGTCCCTCCCGGGAGGTGGCTGGTTCGGGGGCGGGGACCAACAGCAGCGCCGGGTCGCCCCGCCGAGCGGCCGGCCCGACGAGCGTACCCACGCCCTCGAAGGCCCGGAAAGGCAGGGTTCGGGGCCTACGATGGTCAGCGGCCGAGTGACCGGGAGAGGGGCAGGGTGAACCGGAAGCAAGCCATCTCCCTCGGGCTCCGCATCGCTCTCAGCCTGCTGATGCTCGGCGTGCTGATCTGGCGGGTGCCGTCCTTCGACATGGACGAGGTCATCCCCGCCTTCACCGTCCGCACCGTCGGCTGGCTCGCGGTGGCCGCCCTCCTCACGCTGTTCGGGCTCGTGCTGTCCGCACTGCGCTGGCAGCGGGTCCTCGAGGTTCTCGGCCTGCACGCTGGCCTGCGCCGCCTGCTCTCGCACTACCTCGCCGGGCAGTTCGTGTCGAACGTCCTGCCCACCACGATCGGGGGGGACGTGCTGCGGGTCACCCGCCTGGCCCGGGAGACGGGCGAGTCGCCGAACACGTTCGCATCGGTGGTGCTGGAGCGCCTCACGGGCTGGCTCGTGCTGCCGATCATCAGCGTGGCCGGCTTCCTCGTCAACCCGCCGCTGCGCCACCTCGGCACGGCCACGCGGGTCGCCCTGGGCCTGGCCTTCGCCACCCTCATCGCCCTCGGGATGCTCCTCTACGCCGTGGCCGACCAGCGCATCGGCGGGCGCTTCGCGGCCAAGGAGGGGTGGCGCCGCTTCGCCGGGGCGGTGCACCTCGGCCTCGACGAGCTGCGCCACCAGCCCAAGGCGGCGGCCAACGTGCTGCTCGTCGGCTTCGCCTACCAGCTCGTGCTCGTGCTGGCCGCCGCGGCCGCGGCCCAGGCCCTCGGCGTGCGGCCCGCTGGCCTCACGGCCCTGCTCGCCTTCTTCCCCGCTGTCGCCATCGCCCAGGTGCTGCCCATCGGCATCTCCGGGCTCGGCATCCGGGAGGGCGCGTTCGTCCTGTTCCTCGGCCCGCTCGGCGTGGCCACGGAGGAGGCGATCGCGCTGGGCCTGCTGCTGTACCTGCTCAACCTGGGCGTCAGCCTGCTCGGCGCGCCCGCCTTCGCCGTCGGCGGCCGGGTGCCGGCGTCGAGCGAAGTGCTGGCCGCGTCCCCCTGAGCGTCCGCCTCGCCTGCTAACCCATCGCCATGACCGACGTCGCTGCCGACCCCGCCGCGGCCTCCGCCCGCCAGGGCCTGCGCTGGTGGAAGGAGGTGGCGTTCGGCATCGCCGTCTACGCCATCTACTCCGTGGTGCGGAACCGGTTCGGTTCGGCGAGCGGCGACCCGGGCCCGGCCTTCGAGCACGCTCGCTCGATCATCGACCTCCAGAAGTCGCTCCACCTCTACTTCGAATCCGACCTCCAGCAGTGGTACCTCGACCTGCCCGGCCAGGGACTCATCCGGGGCTGGAACGTCTTCTACGGCGTGGCCCACTTCCTCGTGACCTTCAGCGCCCTCGTGTGGCTCTTCCGCCGGGACCCCGGGCGCTACCGGCTCTGGCGCAACACGCTCGCTCTCACGACCTGCCTGGCCGTGATCGGCTTCGCCGCCTACTCGCTGATGCCGCCCCGGCTGCTCGACGACCCGGGCGAGTTCGGTGCCTGCCAGATCTATGCCCCCGACGCGGTCGAGGGCTGGACCTTCGGCGACCCTCACCCCGACGAGTGCGACCGCTACGGCTACGTCGACACCGTCGCCCGCTACGGCGGTTGGATCTCCTTCGGCAACGAGGGGATGAAGGACGTCTCCAACCAGTACGCAGCCATGCCCAGCATGCACATCGGCTGGTCCACCTGGAGCGCGCTCGTCCTCGTGCCTCTGCTGCGTCGGCGCTGGGCCCGCACCCTCGCCGCGGTCTACCCCTTGATCACGCTGGCCTGCATCATCGTCACCGCCAACCACTACTGGATCGACGGCGTGGGCGGCCTCGTCTGCCTGGCCGCCGGCTTCGCCCTCGCTCGCGCCGTGACCGGCCGCCCCACCCCAGCGAACTTGTGAGCGCTGCCCCGAATATTTCCCGCTCTCGCTCACAAGTTCGAGGGGTTCGAGGGGTTGGAGGGGTTCGAGGGGTTCGAGGGGTTGTCGGTCTAGGGCTGCCACCAGATGGGGCGGCCGTGGAAGCCGGCGGTGGCTAGGAGCTCCTCGTCGCCTCCAGGCCAGCTGGTCAGGCGCAGCTCGGCCCTGTCGCCGGCCGGCTCCATGCGCAGCCAGTGGATCGGCGCCGCGGTCGAGGCCGTGCGACCGGCACCGCCCAGCGCGTCGCGGATGCGGCGACGGCTGGCCGAGGCGAGGTACTGGAACACGATGGAGTGGACGATGACCGTGGCCTGGCCCGACGCGGTCTCGGCCAGCCGGTCCTCGACCCAGGTGGGGGCATCGGCCTGCTCGAGTACGACCGGCACCCGCCGCGCCACTGCGATGGCCGCCTCGAGGCGGGCGATGCGGTCGAGCTGGTCGGGCCACACGAACGAGAGCAGCGTGAGCCGACCCTCCTCGGTGGTGGCGTCGATCGGGTTCCGGTCGCAGCCTCGGCGCTCGACGACCTCGAAGCGCTCGGGCAGCACGGGCGGCTGGCCCTCCCACACCCCTTCGAAGCGCACCGGGCTGGCGGGGTCGCCGGCCACTGCCCGGCCCGTGTCGTAGGCGAAGTGGTCGAAGCGCAGGTTGAGGCCGGCGCTGGTGCCCACCTCGAGCACCCGAAGGGGCAGGCCGGTGCGGTCCGCTATGAGGGCGTATCCGCCGGCCAGGACCGCGGCCCGGCCCACCTCGTTCGTCTGCACACCGTCGGCCAGCCGCCGGTCGACCTCGTCTCTGTGGTCGCGCAGTGCGGCGAGGAAGAGAGCCCCGACCTCGTCAGTCGAGGCGTCACCGCCGACCGACGGGTAGCAGCCGGCCAGATCGGGCGCCCGGCCCTCGAGGACGATCCGGTGGACGGCACCGAGGAGGCGCAGGGCGAGCACCGAGCCGAACGGATCGTCCCGGCCGTCGAGCAGGTCGGTGCTGATCCCGCCGGCCCGCAGGTCGTCGGCCACCGCTGTGAGGACGCGCTGGTAGAGGGCCGAGCCCGCCCGCCCGCACTGATCCGCCTGGAACTCGACGATCTCGAGGGGCGTCGTCGGCCTCTCAGGCACCGCGCTCCACGGGACAGACGCTGACGGTCTCGCCCACTCCCTTGAACGACCGGCGCCGGGCCCGTCCGAAGTGCACGCCTCGGAGCTCGCCCACTGCGTCGCGCACGGCCACGGTGGCGAGGACCTGGCCCCCATCGGCAGAGGCCGTGACCCGGGCGGCCACGTTCACGTCGTGGCCGATCAGGTCGTCACTGGTCACGACCGCCTCCCCGACGTGGATCCCAGCTCGCATGCGCAGCGGCGCGGGCTGCACGTCGATCAGCTCGAGGGCGGCCATCACCGCCGACTCGGGCGACGGGAACGACAGCATCAGCCCGTCGCCCAGCCGCTTCACGACCTTCCCGCCCCGGCTCCGGACCACGGGGCCGATCTTGCGGTGGTGGTCGGCCAGCAGGCTCAGGGCGGCGTCGTCGCCCTGGCGGGAGGTGAAGCGGGTGAAGCCCTCGAGGTCGGTGAAGACGACGGCCACCGGCATGCCCGGGCCCTGCCCGCCGCTGAGGGCGGCCTGATCCTTGGCGAGGAGCTGCAGGGCGTTGAGCCCGATGGCGCCGAGCGTCGAGGGGCGCCGCTCCACCGAGCGCTCGAGGAAGCGCTGCACCACGTCGAGCGCGGGTGCGGAGCGGACCGGGTGGCGGCCCGGCGCCTCCAGCCAGGCCCGGTCGACCAGACCCACCTCGATGGCCGTGTCGGTCAGGTCGGGGTCGCGGCGCAAGAGGTCGGCGGCCCGCTCGGCCAACCCGAGCCGCACCATCCCGACTGCCGACGCGCCCTTGGCGCGGGCCTCTTCCAGTCCGGCCACCCGACCAACCTAGTGGGGGCCCGCGTGGCTGACCGCACGAGGCCGGGGGTACCGTTGGGACCCTTGCCGCCGCTCTCCTCGATCTCCTGCCCTGCCGACCTGCGTGAGCTCTCCTTCGCCGAGCTCGACGCTCTGGCCGTGGAGATCCGCCAGTTCGTCGTGGACGCGGTGTCCGCGGCCGGCAGCGGCCACCTGGGCTCCAACCTCGGCGCGGTCGAGCTCACGCTCGCCATGCACCGGGTGTTCGACTCCCCCCGGGACATCCTCCTGTGGGACACCGGCCACCAGGCCTACGTGCACAAGATCCTCACGGGCCGCATGGCCGGGTTCAGCACGCTGCGCCAGGCCGGGGGCATGTCCGGCTACCCGAGCCGGGAAGAGTCGGAGCACGACTGGATCGAGAACAGCCATGCCTCCACGGTCATCAGCTACGCCCATGGGCTGGCCGTGGCCCAGGAGCACGAGCTGGGCGAGGGCCGGCGCATCGTGGCCGTGGTCGGCGACGGCTCCCTCACCGGCGGCATGGCCTTCGAGGGTCTGAACAACCTGGGCCACTCGGGCAAGAAGGCCATCCTCATCCTCAACGACAACGGCCGGTCCTACGCCCCCACCGTCTCGAAGCTGGGCGAGAGCCTGGCCCGGCTGCGGGTGAACCCCAGCTACCTGCGCAACCGGGCCCGCCTCGATCGCCTCCTGCACGAGCTCCCCGTCGTGGGCCATCAGCTCGAGCGCAGCCTCGACGGCTTCGTCGCCGCCGTGCGCGAGATGTTCGAGCCGCCCGCCTTCTTCGAGACCCTCGGCGTGCGCTACACGGGCCCCTTCGACGGCCACGACATCGAGGGCATGGAGAAGGCGCTGCGGCACGCGGCCGAGTTCGACGGACCCATCGTCGTGCACGTCGTCACCCAGAAGGGGCGCGGCTACGCGCCGGCCGAGAACGACCACATCAAGCGCCTTCACGACATCGGCTCTCCCCCGGCGGGCAGCTACACAGCCGCCTTCACCGAGGCCATGATCAAGGAGGCCGAGGCCCGGTCCGAGCTGGTCGCCATCACCGCAGCCATGCCCGACTCCACGGGGCTCCTGCCCTTCGGGGAGCGCTTCCCCGGGCGTCTCATCGACGTCGGCATCGCCGAGCAGCACGCCGTCACCTCGTCGGCCGGCATGGCCATGGGCGGACTGCGGCCCGTGTTCGCCGTCTACTCGACGTTCCTCACCCGAGCCATCGACCAGGTCACCTACGACGTCGGCCTCCACGGCCTGCCGGTCGTGTTCTGCCTCGACCGGGCTGGCATCACCGGCGACGACGGGCCGTCGCACCACGGGATCCTCGACATGGCCCTGCTCACCAAGGTGCCCGGGATGACCCTCTTCGCGCCGTCCTCGTACCAGGAGGTGGGCCAGATGCTGCACGACGCCCTCGACCTGTGCACCGGCCCCGCCGCCATCCGGTGGTCCAAGACGGCCGCCCCGTCGGTCGACCCCGAAGACGTCGGCTCCGGCCTCCGCGGCCGCAAGGTCCGCTCCGGCCGCGACATCTGCATCCTCGCTGTGGGCAAGATGCTCGCCGCGGCCACCGACGCCGCCGATGCGCTGGCGGCTGAGGGCATCGAGGCCAGCGTGTGGGACGTGCGGGTCGTTCCCCTCGACCCCGAGATGCTCGCCGACGCAGCCGAGCACCCGATCGTGCTCACGGCGGAGGACGGCATCCGTGACGGCGGCGTCGGCTCGCTGATCGCCGACGCCATCTCCCGCACCGAGCAGCCCGGCCCCACCCCACGAGTCCGCGTGCTCGGCGTGCCGGTGGCCTACATCCCCCACGCCAAGCCCGCCGCCATCCACGCCCAGCTCGGCTTGGACGCGGACGGCCTGGCCGCCGAGGCCCGAACCCTGGTCGCCGCCCTCCGCGCCTGAAGTCTCGAGCTTCTGTGTGCTCTCAGCCCCGGATACCGAGGGTCAGAGCGCACAGAAGCTGAGGTCCTACGTGTAGAAGGGGTTCTCGCCGGCGTCGTGGTCGGTGGTGTCGATGACCTCGGTGACCTCGGGGATGGCTTCCTTGATGGAGCGGGCGATGCCATCACGCAGGGTCATGGCGGACACGGCGCAGCCCTGGCAGCCACCACCCATCGTCACGTAGACCTTGTCGCCCTCGACGCCCTTGAGCTCGGCGAAGCCGCCGTGGGAAGCGAGCGACGGGTTGATCTGCTCGCGGAGGAGCTGCTCGACCTGCTCGGCCACGCTGCCCGTGAGCTCGAGGTGCTTGCCCGAGAGCGGGTCGGGTCGGTTCGGGTTGCGCAGGACGAGGCCCGGGCCACCGCCGGCGGGCACGTCGAGCGTGGCGCCTCGGAGCTGCTCGATGCTGCCGGCCGGGACCATGACAGGCAGGGCCTCCTGCTGGTACACCGCGTCTGCGTCGTCGGCCTCGGCGATCGGGTCGAAGGTCAGGTCGTAGGCGTACTCGACGCCGTTCGTGCCGGTGATCTCGACTCGCAGGGCGAGGGACGACGGGTCGTCCTCGGCTCCACGCAGCTCGAGGATGCGAGCGATCGCAACGGGCGTGACCGTGAAGACCACGAGGTCCGCGGCAGTGGTGGTGGAGGCATCGGCCATGGCCTCAGGGTAACGAGCCCCGCCCGCGCCGCCACGCTCCCGGCCCCTACGCTCACCGGGATGGATCTGCACTCTCCCCGGGAGCTCCTCCGCTTCATCCTGCGATCCGGGAAGCGGATCGCTGTCCTCGTCGTGGGCCTGGCCCTCGTGGCCGCCGGCCTGGCCATGCTCGTGCTGCCCGGCCCGGGCATCGTGGTCGTCCTCCTCGGCTTGGCCACCCTCGCGACCGAGTTCGCCTGGGCCGAGCGCATGCTCGACGCGGCCAAGGAGAAGGCGACGAAGGCCAAGGACAAGGCCACGGGCACGTGGCGCAAGCGCAAGCGCTGACGCCGCAGAACCCCCGAAAGTGGGGCTAACGACCCATGTCGCCTCTGGTTTCGACCCAAAATTGGGTCGATTGGCCCTGGCACGGACCCTGCCAGAAGTGGCTCACTGGACACCTGCAACCGACAGGGCCTCCTGGAGGGAGCGGACCTGGTGACCGCCGGAACACGAAGCCTCGGCTTTGCTCTCGGCAAGGTCGGTCGAGCCTCGGCGGGCGGGGCTCGGCCGCTCACCGAGGATGCAGCGAGACGGCGGACGAGCCGGGCCTCGAGCCCGGCTCGGGCTCGCGCCCTGGCTCAGTCGCGCCTCAGCCCTCGAGCTCGCTGCTCAGCGCCAGCCAGCGCTCCTCGGCTTTGGCCTGGCGAGCCTGCACGTCGGCCAGCGCTGCCCCCAAGGCCGTGAGAGCCTCGTGGTCCACTGCCTCGGCCGCCGCCACGAGCTCGCTCTCCAGCTTCGTGCGCTCCCGCCCCAGACGGGCCAGCTCCTTGTCTGCCTCGCGGATGAGGTTGCGCAGCGTGCTGGGCGACCGGCCTGCGGACGGGCCCGTCCCTCCGCCCTTCCCGCCCTTTCCGACCTTTCCGACCTGGTCCGCCCGCCCGGGCGACCTCTTGGCGGCCGACGCCGGCGCGCCGCGACCGCTCGGGGCGACTGAGGGCGCGCTGCGGCCGCCGCTTCCCACCTTGGCCTGGCGGTCGGCCTCCCAGGCCGCGTAGCCGCCGGGCCGGCGACCGGCGAAGCCCTCGCCATCGAGGACGAGCACATCGGTGACGGTGCGCTCCAAGAAGGCCCGGTCGTGGCTGACGACGAGCAGGGCGCCGGGCCAGTCGTCGAGGAAGTCCTCGAGGGCCCGGAGGGTGTCCAGGTCGAGGTCGTTGGTGGGCTCGTCGAGCAGGAGGACGTTCGGCTTCTGGGCCAGAGCCAGCAGCAGCTGCACCCGCCGCCGCTCGCCGCCCGACAGGAGGGAGATGGGCGCCCACTGGGCGTCGTCGTCGAACCAGAACGCCTCCAAGAGGCGGGCATCGGTCCAGTCGGGCTGGCGGGACGGACCGGCGATGGCCTCCCGCACGCGCTTGGACGGGTCGAGCGAGGCGCCCTTCTGGTCGTAGACGGAGAGCTGCACGGTCGAGCCTGTGACCACCTTGCCCTCGCGGGGGGATCGCCGGCCGGCGATGACGTCGAGCAAGGTGGACTTGCCGGCCCCGTTCGGCCCCACGATGCCGAGGCGCTCCCGAGGGTCGAGGGCCAGGTCGAGGTGGCGGAAGAGCCAGCGCTCGCCGTACCCGTCGCCGACACCGTGCAGCTCCACGACCTGATCGCCGAGGCGCGGCGTCTCGACGTGCAACGGCAGCTCTCCGCTGCGAGCCGCCGCCTCGGGCCGGCCTTGCACGAGCGCGGTCGCCGACGCGATGCGGGCCTGGGGCTTGCGGGTGCGGGCGGGCGCGCCGCGGCGGAGCCAGGCCAGCTCCGAGCGAGCCAGGTTCTGGCGCTTGGTCTCGGCTTCGGCCGAGCGCACCTCCCGCTCGGCCCGCGCGTCGAGCCAGCTCTGGTAGCCCCCGAGGTGGACGTACCCCTTGCCCCGGTCGAGCTCGAGGACAGAGGTCGTCACCCGATCGAGCACGTGACGGTCGTGGGTGACGAGGATCAGCCCACCCGGGAAGCGGGCCAGCCAGTCCTCGAGCCAGGCGATGCCGTCGAGATCGAGGTGGTTGGTGGGCTCGTCGAGGATGAGGAGGTCGCCACCGTCGGCCTGACCGCCCGGTCCGCCCACGGCCACGAGGGCCCGGGCCAGGGCCACGCGCTTGATCTGCCCGCCCGACAGGGTGGCCACGTCGGTGTCGAGGGCACCGCCCATGCCGAGGCGGTCCAGCACCGAAGCCCCCTCCCAGCCCTCCCCCACGACGTCGCCGACGGTGCCCGCCGGCAGGGGTGCGTCCTGGTCGAGCACCGAGATGCGGGCCCCGCGGCCTCGACGCACGGTGCCCGCCTCGGGCTCACGGGCGCCCGCCAGAACCTGCAGCAGCGTCGACTTGCCGCAGCCGTTGATGCCGACCACGCCGAGCCGGTCGCCGGTCCCCACCGTCACCGACAGGTCGGTGAACAGCGGCTTGCCGGGACGGCTGACGGCCAGCCCGGAGGCGTCGACGAGGATCACCCGCGCATCCTCCCAGACGGTCCCCGGCCAGCGACAAGCCCGTCGGTACCGTCGACGGGTGGCCAGCGACGGCATCCTCTCCGGTCCTCTGGACATCGACGGGCGCCGGCCGTCGGGTCCTGCGGTGCCCCGGGTGGAGGCTCGGCGGGGCATCGTGGTCGAGCACCGGGCCAGCGGGGTGGTCGGCTCCATCGCCTCGTTCAACGATCAGGTGGTGGTGCTGAACGACCGGAAGGGCGTCGACCGGCCCCTGCGCGTGCAGGCCGGCGGCTTCCTCCTCGAGGGGCGCGTCGTGACGCTCGTGCCGGCCAGGGTCGCGCCCCGGGCCGCGGGTGTCACGGCCTCGGGGTCCGTCGCTCCCACCGACCGCACGGCGCGCGTCGCCCGGGCCAGTCGCATCCTCGTGGAGGGGATCCACGACGCCGAGCTGGTCGAGAAGGTGTGGGGCGACGACCTCCGCGAGGTCGGTGTCGTCGTCGAGCGCCTCGACGGCATGGACGACCTGGCCGCCGTGCGTCCGCGACCTGCGTCCCGGGCCCGACCGGCGCATCGGGGTGCTGCTCGACCACCTCGTCGGCGGCTCGAAGGAGTCGCGCGTGGCGGCCGAGGTGCGCCACCCGCACGTGCTCGTCACCGGCACGCCCTTCGTCGACGTGTGGGCCGCCGTGCGCCCGTCGGTCGCGGGGATCGCGGCCTGGCCAGATGTGCCCCGGGGCGTGCCGTGGAAGGCCGGCGTGCTCGACGCGCTCGGGGTCACCGCCCACCCGGGCGAGTTCTGGCGGCAGCTGCTGGGCCGAGTCCGCACCTACGCCGACCTCGAACCGACCCTCGTCGGGGCCGTCGAGCAGCTCATCGACTTCGTGACCGAGACCTGACTGCTTCTGTGCGCACGCAGCCCGGCATGCCGGTGCTGCGTGCGCACAGAAGCTGGGACCTCAGCCTGACTTGGTGCGGCCTCGCAGGGCGGCGAAGCACAGCGACATGCTGAAGATCCCGACACCGACGACAGCCAGCATCCCCTTGCCGATCGAGCTCCAGACCCAGCCCTCGGTGATCAGCGACCGCAGGCCTTCGAGCAGGTAGGTGACGGGGTTGTAGCCCGCCACCGTGTCGAGCCAGCCCGGTGAGCGCGTCCCGCGGGAGGGTCGAGGTGGTGAGGAAGGCGAACGGGAAGAAGAGGATGAAGCTCGAGCCGACCGCGCCCGGGTTGCCCGTCTTCAGGGCGATCGCGTACGGGAAGCCGGTGAACACGAGGCCCCAGAGCCCGGCCATCACGATGAAGGCGACCACGCCGAGGAGCCCGGTCTCGAAGCGCACCCCGGTGGCGAGGCCCAGGGCCATCACGGGCACGCACAGGCCGCACACCATGGCGAAGTCGGCCACCATCAGGCCGAGGAGCAGCGAGAGCCGTCGCACCGGCGTGAGCAGCAGGCGGTCGAAGTACCCGTCCTGGATGTCGGTCACGAGCACGATGGCCCGGGAGATGCCGGTGACCGCGAAGATGATGGCCACCGGGAGCTGGAAGGCCTTGTAGTCGAAGCTCGGCGATGCCCTGCTCGCTGAAGTCCTGCAGGGCGCCGACGTTCACCACGAAGAAGAACAGCGGGATGAAGAGGGCGGGGCCGATCATCTCCGGCTCGCGGGGGATGCTGCGCAGGGCCCGGCCGGCGACGCTGACCAGGTCGGCGACGAACCCGGCCTTGCGGGCCCGGATGTCGCTGCGGCGTCGGCGGGTCGCGGCGGTGGTGGCGGTCACGGCGGTCCTCCTGGTCGTCGCTCCTGACGCGATGCGGTTGCCGGTGAGCTCGAGGAACACGTCGTCGAGCGTCGGGGTGCGCAGGGTGAGGTCGCGGACCGCGACGTCGCCGAGCTGCTGAGCGCGACGGCCACCGGGCTGATGACCGAGGCGCCGTTGGCTGCGGCGATGGTGAGCTCGTCGCCGTGCAGGTCGGCCGACGACGACCCCGTCGATCGGTCGTGACGGCCGCCAGGGCGGCGGAGCCGTCGCCCTCGATGCGAGCCACGATCACGTCCTCGCCGATGGAGCGCTTCAGCTCGTCGGGCGTGCCCTCGGCGACGATGCGGCCGGCGTTGATGATGCCGACCCGGTCGGCGAGCTCGTCGGCCTCCTCGAGGTACTGGGTGGTGAGGAAGATGGTCATGCCGAGCTCGTCGTTGAGGCGGTGGACCTCGTCCCACACCTTGACCCGGCTCACCGGGTCGAGGCCGGTGGTGGGCTCGTCGAGGAACAGCACCTCGGGGTTGTGCACGAGGGCCGCGGCGAGGTCGAGCCGCCGCTTCATGCCGCCGGAGTAGGTGCCGATCATCTGGCCGAGCGCGTCGCCGATGTCGATGAGGTCGGCCAGCTCGTCGAGGCGCTGCTCGACCTCGGCCTTGTCGAGGCCGTAGAGGCGGCCCTGCAGCCGGAGCAGCTCGATGCCGGTCTGCTTCGGGTCGAGGGCGGCGTCCTGGAGGGCGACGCCGATGCGCAGGCGCACCTGGTCGGGCTGGCGTGCCGACGTCGAAGCCGGCCACCGTGGCCGACCCGCCGCTCGGGGCTGATCAGCGTGCAGAGCACCCGCACGGTGGTGGACTTCCCGGCCCCGTTCGGACCGAGGAAGCCGTAGATCTCGCCGGGTGCGATGTCGAGGTCGACGCCGTCGACGGCGGTGAAGTCACCGAAGCGTCGGAGGAGCCCGGAGGCGGAGATGGCGAGGTCAGGAGGGGCGGAGAGGCGAGCAGGCACGGTTGGCGAACCTACCGGCGCCGGCGGCAGGACCGAACGGGTTTCCGTCTTGGTGGGCATGGGTCGCACGGTACGGAGGGGTCCCTGACACGGAGTGTCAGCATGCGGGCGACGTATCCTCCGGCCATGTCCGACGCTTCCTCCACCGACCCCGTCACCTGCACCATCGAGGACGGCGTGGCCGTGCTCCGACTCGACGACGGCAAGGTGAACGTCGTCAGCCACCAGGTCATCGAGCTGATCCATCGCAGCCTCGACACAGCGCTCGCCGACGCCCGCTCCGTCGCCATCATCGGCCGGCCCGGCAAGCTGTCGGCCGGGTTCGACCTGACGGAGATGACCGCCGGCATCGAGCGGGCGCGGGCTCTGGTGGGTGCAGGCGGCAAGCTGCTCATGCGCATCTTCGGCCACCCCCAGCCTGTCGTGGTCGCCGTGACCGGGCACGCCCTGGCCGCCGGGGCCCTGCTCACCCTGGCCTGCGACACCCGGATCGGCGCCGACGGGCCGGCCAAGATCGGCCTCAACGAGACGGCCATCGGCATGGGTCTGCCCGAGTACGCGGTCGAGCTGGCCGCGGCCCGCCTCTCCCCTGCCCACCTCACCCGCGGCGCCGTCCAGGCCGAGATCTACGACCCGGCCGGGGCCGTCGAGGCCGGCTACCTGGACCGCGTGGTGCCGGCTGAGGAGTGCGAGGCGGCCGCCATCGGCGAGGCGCGGCGGCTGGGCGAGCTGAGCACCAGCGCCTACCGGCACACGAAGCTGGCCCTGCGATCGGCCCTCATCGACCGGGTGCTCCCGGCCATCGACGACGACATGGTGCGGATGGTCGTCCCCGCCAGCTGAGGCAGGAGTACCTCAGGGCCTGTCCAGACGGGGCGGCCCGCTGCCAGTCAGGGTGATCCAGGCCGACTTCAGGTATGGGGGGTCGCCTGGGCCGGAGCGGTGGTCGAGGGGCAGGGTCTGGTGGTCGACGGTGCCGGTGCGGCCCGCGGCGGCCAGGCCTCGGCTGAGGTGGTCGTCGAAGCGGGCCCAGGGCATCGAGCGAAGGTTCGTGGAGACGAACAGCGTGCCGCCGGGGGCGCACACGTGAGCTGCTCGTTCGACGAGGGCGTGGAGGTCGCGGTCCACGGCCCAGCGCCTGCCGCCCCTCCTCGGGGTGCTGGAGCTCGGCGGGTCGACGAGGACGACGTCGAACGTGCGGCCCTGCTTGGCGAAGCGGGCCAGCCACTCGAGGGCGTCGCCGTAGACGAAGTCGTGGTCGTCGGGATCGAGGTCGTTGGCCCGCAGGTTGTCGCGGGCCCAGTCGAGGTATCGCTTGCTCAGGTCGAGCGTCAGCGTCTCCGCGCCCGCCTTGGCCGCCGCGACCGACAGCGAACCCGTGTGGGC
Source organism: uncultured Microthrixaceae bacterium (assembly GCA_963846555.1). Classification (GTDB taxonomy): domain Bacteria; phylum Actinomycetota; class Acidimicrobiia; order Acidimicrobiales; family VFJN01; genus VFJN01. The sequence goes on along the minus strand of CAWJWI010000004.1, from coordinate 766,589 downwards.
GAACGTGTTGAGCAGGGTGCGGCCTCTCAGATCGGCGCCCAGCAGGCGGCGGCGGGCCTCGCGCTGGTCGAGGAACAGCCCGCTGGAGGTGGCGCTGGCCTCGAGGTCGACCAGGTAGCGGCACCCGAGCTCGGTGACCTCGAAGCGCGGCGTCACCGTCCCTGCTCGCGGCTGAGCCGGTCCTCCTCCGCCGCCTCTCGGTCGGCGCTGCTCCCACACCGCGGTCAGCCCGGCCGCGTCGCGCCAGGCGTCGATCCATGCCTCGGGAGCGCCCTCGTCGCCGTAGGTGAGGGCCAGTCCGACATCGCCCAGCCGCTCCACCCGCGCATCGGGGAAGCCGTCGTGGTGGCGGTCGATCCAGAGGTAGGCGTCGGTGTCGGACGGGTCGAAGAGGGCGGTGCGGGCCTCCAGGGCGATCTGGGCCGCCAGTCCGGGGGCGCTGAGCTCCGCCAGGGCGGAGGTCGCGAGCGCGGCGTCGAAGCTCGGCGGGCGCGGAGCGTCGAGATCGAGGCGCCCCGTGGCCGGGTGGTCGAGCGCCAGACCGGCGGCGTGGAGGAACACGCGCGCAGCGGGGGTCCCGCCCAGCTCTTCGTCGCCTGCGATCGGCATGTGCAGGGCGGCGGCATGGACGCGGACCTGGCGGGTCCGCCCGGTGTGGGGTCGGGCCTCGACCCGCTGGACTGCGGCGCCCCGCTCGACGACCGCGAAGTCGGTGGCCGCCTGCTGCCCCGCTACCGGCTCGTCACAGCGCACGACCTCGGCGCCATCGGGCGCTGAGGCCACGAGGAGCTCGTAGGTCTTGGCCACCTGCCGCCGCTCGAACTGGGCGGCCAGCGCCTGGTTGGCCTGTCGCGTCTTGCCGAAGACCAGGAGCCCCGAGGTGGCCTTGTCGAGCCGGTGCAGCACCGAGAGGGACTCGGCCGGGCGCTGGCGCTGGACCCACTCGTGCATGCCGTCCTGGGCGCGCTCGTCGGCGCGGTGGGTGTTGACCCCCGCCGGCTTCGAGACCACCAGCAGGTGCTCGTCCTCGAAGCGGACCCACGGCTCGGACACCGCAGCAGCCTAGGAGCGGCCTCCGCGGGCCCCGGCGCCGTCTGGAGAAGACTGGCCGGCCCATGGAACGCGCCCGACCCCTCCCGCACCTCCCGGCCCTGGACGGGCTGCGCGGGGTCGCCGTCGCCGCCGTGCTGCTCTTCCACGGCACGACCCTCCTCCCTGGCGGGTTCCTCGGCGTCGACCTGTTCTTCGTGCTGTCCGGCTTCCTGATCACCACGCTGCTCCTCCGGGAGCACGCCGCCGCGGGCTCGATCGACCTGGGCCGGTTCTGGGTCCGACGGGCCCGACGCCTGCTCCCAGCGCTGGTGCTGCTCGTGGCCGTCGTGGTCGTCGTCACGGCAGCCGGCTGGGCGGGCCGTGGGGCGGCGCCCGTGGCCGACGACGCCGTCGCCACGCTGACGTACTGGGTCAACTGGCGGTTCGTGCTCGAGGGCACGGCCTACTTCGAGGGGTTCGGCAGCCCCTCGCCGCTGCGCCACATGTGGTCGCTCGCCATCGAGGAGCAGTGGTACATCCTCTGGCCGCCGATCGTGATCGTCGCCCTCCCGCGCCTGCGGCGGCCCGTGCTGGCCGGGCTGTTGCTCGCCGGAGGCGCGGCGTCGGCACTGGCCATGCACGCGCTGCGGGCCGACGTGGACCGGGCCTACTACGGCACCGACGCACGCGTGCAGGCGCTCCTGGCGGGCGCCCTCATGGCCGTCCTCCTCGACCTCCGGCCCGTGGTCCGGCCCCGCGCCCAGCGCCGGGTGGCGGCGCTCGGCGCCATCGCCGTCGTGCCGCTCCTCGCGCTCATGGTGCGCGCGGACGGACAGGCGGGCTGGATGTACTCCGGCGGCTTCACCGCCGCGGGCGTCCTCGGTGCGCTCATCGTGGCCGGCGCCACCCTGCCCGTAGGGCCGGTCGCCCGGGTGCTCGCCCTCCCGCCGTTGCCTTGGCTGGGACGCATCTCCTACGGGCTGTACCTCTGGCACTGGCCGGTCGACGTCTGGCTCACACCGGACCGCACCGGCCTCGATGGTGCCGCCCTGTTCGCGCTCCGCACCGCAGCGGCCCTCGCGGTGACCCTTGCGTCGTTCCATCTGGTCGAGCAGCCCCTCCGCAGGCCGGCGGCGACGCCAGGACGGCTCGCCGTCCGGGCCGCGGCCGTGTTCGCCGTGGCCGCGGTGGTGGCACTGGCCCTCGTCCTGCCCCAGCCGGATGAAGCGGTCGGCCCGGCGGCGGCCAGCCAGGCCCCGACGGCGCTCGAGGGGTACGTGCCGTCCGAGCGGGCTGCGCCGTCCCTGGAGCTCGATTCGCCGCCGGCCCCGAGATCGAGGAACGGTCCGCTGCGGGTGACCGTGGTCGGCGACTCGGTGGGCTGGACGCTCGCCTACTTCCTCGGCCCGGTCGAGGGCGCCGAGGTCACCTCCGGAGCGCTGCTCGGCTGCGCGGCCCACGGGGCGGACTACGTGATCGACGGTCGGGCCCGGCCGATGGTGGGCAACGAAGGGTTCGAGTGCGATGACGCACCCGACTTCTGGCGCTACCAGGTCGAGCGGGTGCGGACCGACGTCGTGGTCGTGGTGCTCGGCGCCTGGGAGGTGTTCGACCGCGCCGACCCCGACCTCGGTCGCCTCGAGGTCGGGACGCCGGCCTGGCGGGCGTGGATGGTCGACGGCGTCGACCGGCTCCTGGCGCAGCTGGCCGCCGGTGCGCCGGGCGCCCCCATCGCCCTCACCGAGGTCCCGTGCTACGACGAGCCGAACCGGGCCCTTGGCGACGGCCGGGCCGCCGTCCGCAACGACCCCGACCGCGCCGCCGCCGTCAACGACGTCCTCGACGAGGTCGTGGCCCGCCACCCGCAACGCGTCCACCGGCTCCCCCTCGGCGAGTGGGTGTGCCAGGGCGACGAGGCCATCGAGCACCGCGAAGACGTGCGCCTTCGCGACGACGGCGTCCACTTCACCCACGACGGCGCCGTCCTCACCTGGGAGCGGTGGCTCGTCCCACAGCTCGAGCGCATCGCCGGGTGAGGTGTCGAAGGCGCGATCAGAACCGGCGCGCCGCTGCGTCTGCAGACCATGGAGCTCACCGTGCAGACGTTCGTGACCCTCGACGGCGTGATGCAGGCCCCCGGCGGGCCTGAGGAGGACCCCAGCGATGCCTTCGCCCACGGGGGCTGGCAGGCCCCGTTCGCCGACCCGGCCGTCGGCGACTTCGTCACCGAGCTCAACGGCCACGCCACCGCCTTCCTGCTAGGTCGGCGCACCTTCGACATCTTCCGCGGCCACTGGCCCGACCAGACCGACCCCGCCAACCCCATCGCCACGTCGATCAACGCCCTGCCCAAGCACGTCGTGTCCCGGTCCCTCAGCCAGGCCGACGCCACATGGCGCGGCGAGCACCCCGACACGACTCGCCTGGTGACCGGCGACGTCGTCGCTGCGGTGCAGGCGCTCAAGGATCAGCCCGGCGACGAGCTGCAGGTCTGGGGCAGCGGCGACCTGCTCCAGACCCTGCTGCGGCACGAGCTCGTCGACCGCTTCCGCCTGATGACGTTCCCGTTGGTGCTCGGCAGCGGCCGCCGCCTGTTCGGCGACGGCGTCGTCCCGGCGACGATGCGCCCGCTCGACCTCACGGTCACCGACCTCGGCATCGTGCTCGGCACCTACGAACCGGCCGGGCCGGTCCAGCACGGCCAGATGTAGGCGTCCGGTGGACAAAGAGCGAGCGGCGGTGCGTGAGGCTGACCGGGTTCAGGGCTCGGTGACGGCGATGGCGCGCTCGGGACAGCTCCGCACCCCTTTGACGGCCTGATCCTCGAGCGCCGACGGGACCTCACGCTCCCTGGTGGCGCAGTACCCGTCGTCGTCGGCGTCGAAGACCTCCGGCGCGAGGGAGTAGCAACGACCGTGACCAGTGCAGCGGGTGGGGTCGACGTTGATCCTCATCGGGCCAGCGTAAGCCGCTGTCGGCCGGCCCTCGCGGGCTCTCGAGAGCACGTGGTGAGCCCGCGGGCGCGGGAGCGGCGATCATGGCCCGATGGTGAGCCGGGCGCCGACGGCAGACGGGTGCGAGGAGGTCGGTGCGTGGGCCGCGAGCGGCGCCATGTCGCTGACCGGACGGTCCGGGGAGCCCCCGCTCGGCCCGCCGATGCCGATGATCCCGCGGCTCCGCTCGATCACGAGGACCCTGGCCGAGAGGACGAGCTCGCTCGGTCGCCGGGTGGACGTCGACCCGCTGGCGCTGCTCGGTGAGCGTGCGGCCCTCACCGGGCATCGGCGTCAGGGCACGACGAGCTGCGGCGGCTCGACTCGGCTGCTGCGCGCCGAGGACGGATGGCTGGCGCTGACGCTGAGCCGACCCGACGACGTCGACCTGGTGCCGGCCTGGCTGGAGCTCGACGGACCGCCCGCCGACCTGTGGGAGGAGGTCGAGGCTGCAGTCGAGCGATCTCGGACCGCGCCCCTCCTGGAGAGAGGCCTCATGCTCGGGCTCCCCATCGCCGGGCTCCCGACCTCCCGTCGAGCCGGGCCGCCACTGGAGGCTCGGGGGTCGACGTTGCCCGTCCGCAGCACCCTCGTGCGCCCAGCCGGCCGGTGCCCCTCGATGGCCGGGGTTCGGGTGGTCGATCTCAGCTCGCTGTGGGCCGGCCCGCTGTGCGGATCGCTGCTCGCCCAGGCGGGGGCGGAGGTGATCAAGGTGGAGTCGCTTGCCCGGCCCGATGGGGCTCGCCTCGGCCCGACCGCGCTCTTCGACCTCCTCAACGCGGGCAAGCGCAGCGTCGCCCTCGACTTCAGCGCGGCCGAGGACCGCCAGGCTCTCGCCGGCCTGATCGCGGGCGCTGACGTCGTGATCGAGTCCTCCCGCCCGCGGGCCCTCGAGCAGCTGGGCATCCACGCGCTCTCGCGCCTCCGGACGGGGCCTCCGGTCGTGTGGGCGTCCATCACCGGGCACGGTCGAACCGGGTCCCGGGGAGAGCGCGTGGCCTTCGGGGACGACGCGGCTGTCGCGGGCGGTCTCGTCGGTTGGGAGCCGGCAGGGCCGGTCTTCTGCGCCGACGCCGTGGCTGATCCGACCACAGGGATGGTCGCCGCGGCCGCCGTCGTGGACGCCCTGCACCGGGGCGGATCGTGGCTGCTCGACGTGTCCATGGCCCACGTTGCGGCCCACCTCGCCGGGCCGACCCTGCGTGTCCCCGCTGGTGTGGTCGCCTCGGCCCCTTCGGCCCGGCGCCCGAGTGGTCGAGGGCCGCGCCTGGGTGCGGACACGCGGCACGTGCTGAGCGGGTCCGGCTCGGTCCGTGGCTGACCTCCTCGTCCGCCGAGTCGTCGTCGGCGGCCATCGCGTCGATGTGCTGATCAGGCGGGGCGAGATCGCAGAGATCGGCCCGGACCTGCGGCCGCCCGGTGAGGTCGAGGTGCTGGACGGCCACGGCGGAGCGCTGATCCCAGGGCTGCACGACCACCACCTCCACCTCCTCGCCGCCGGAGCGGCCCGGACCTCGGTCGCAGTGGGCCCAGCCGAGGCGCGAGACCTAGCGGGCCTCACAGGGCTCCTGCAGGACGCCGGTCGCGGCGCCCCCTCTGGGAGCTGGCTGCGCGCCATCGGCTACCACGAGGCCGTAGCCGGCGACCTGGACCGCCACGTGCTCGACTCGATCGTTCCCGACCACGCCGTTCGGGTTCAGCATCGGACAGGCGCGCAGTGGGTGCTCAACTCGGAGGCCATCCGCCAGCTCGGGCTCGAGCACGTCGACGAGCCCGAGGTGGAGCGGGACAGCACCGGACGGCCCACCGGACGGATCCACCGAGCCGACGCGTGGTTGCGGTGTCGCCTGCCCGACCACGGTCCGCCGTCCTTGGCTGACCTCGGCCGCGACCTCGCCCGCCTGGGCATCACCGGCGCGACCGACGCCACACCCGTCTCGACCATCGCCGACCTGACCGCACTTGCCACGGCCGCATCCCGCGAGCTGCCGCAGCACGTGACAGCCATGACCGGCCCGGACCTCGTGGCCAGCGAGCCCCCGGCGCCACTGCGGCGCGGCCCGGTGAAGCTCATCCTCGACGAGGACCGCCTCCCGACCCTCGAAGCCCTGCGCTCTGACATCGACCTCGCTCACGGTCACGACCGGCCCGTCGCCGTCCACTGCGTGACGCGCGCCTCACTGGTCTTCGCGCTGACCGCCTGGTCGATCGCCACCCGGCGCCCGGGTGACCGCGTGGAGCACGGATCGGTGGTCCCTCCCGAGCTGCGGCCGATGATCGCCGAGCTCGGGCTGACGATCGTCACCCAGCCGTCGTTCGTGGCCGAGCGCGGCGACCAGTACCTGGCCGACGTGGACGAGGATGACCTCCCGCACCTGTACCCCTGTCGCACGCTCCTCGAAGCCGGGGTCGAGCTCGCGGGCAGCAGCGACGCCCCCTACACGCAGCTCGATCCGTGGGCGGCCATGCGCGCCGCGGTGACCCGTCGAACGGCCACCGGCCGGCTCCTCAACGGCGCTGAGACCATCTCACCGCAGCAGGCGCTGCAGCTCTACCTCGGCCCTCCGGATCGACCGGGCGGCCCGCCCCGACAGGTGGCGCGCGGGGCGGCCGCCGACCTCTGCTTGCTGGACGGCCCGATGCCGACCACCCTCGAGCACCTCGCCGCGGACCGAGTCGTGGCCACGATCATCGAGGGGGCTCGGGTCACCTGATCGGCCGCCGGCGCGATGCGGCTGACGGATAGGTTCCGACGATCGTCCTCCACGTCAGCGGCGACGACCTCGTCGCCCTCCTCCTCGATCCGTCAGGCCTCCCCCGCGGCGCGGATCTGGTCGTGGCCGACAGCCTCCCCACCGAGGCGGCTTGGCCGGCCCGCCTGCCCCAGCCTGCGCCGGAGACGGAGGCGGAGGCGGTGCTCCTCGGCGGCCCGGCCTGGGGTGAGGCCCAGCCCGCCCTGCTCGCTCTGGTCGATGCCGTGGTCGACGACGACGATCAGATGGCCGCCGCGGTCGCCACCTGCGAGCTGGCGCCCCTAGCTGCCCTGGCGCTCGTGCGGCTGCTGCGGATCGCTCACACCTCGATCGCCGCCGGACTGGAAGCCGAGTCAGCGACGTACTCCGCCTTGCAGCGCGGACCGGAGTTCCTCAGCTGGCGGGCGGCGACCACCCGGCGCAGCCGCCCGAACCCCAGCGGCCCCGTCGTGCTCCTCGACCGCCGAGGCGACGAGCTGGAGATCGTGCTGGCTCGCCCGGAGGTGCGCAACGCGCTCGGAGTCCAGATGCGCGACGAGCTGCTCGACGGGCTCGCGGTGGCCGAGGCCGATCCCGCCCTCCGCGTGACCATCCGAGGAGAGGGCCCGGACTTCTGTGCCGGAGGCGACCTCGACGAGTTCGGGACCTTCCCCGATCCCGACACGGCCCACCAGATCCGGCTCGAGCGCAGCATCGGCGCGGTGCTCGCTCGCCTCGCGGCCCGGACCACCGTGCACCTCCACGGGGCTTGCTACGGATCGGGCATCGAGCTGCCAGCCTTTGCCGGTCACGTCGTCGCCGACCCAGGCACCACGCATCGCCCTGCCGGAGCTCGGGTTGGGGCTCGTACCGGGGGCCGGCGGCACCGTGAGCCTTCCGGCCCGGATCGGTCGCCACGCCACGGCCCGACTGGCCCTCACCCGCCTGCCGATCGGGGCATCCGAGGCGCTCCGCCTCGGGCTCGTCGACGAGGTCGTGCTCTAGAGTCCCGGATCTGACACCGGCGTCATGTTCGGCGCCGCCCGTTCGCCAGGAGGCGGCAATGCCCGAGTACCAGTTCCTCCGGTACGAGACGCACGATGACGGTGCGATCGTCCGCATCCTCCTCGACCGACCAGAGGCGCGGAACGCCCAGAACCGCGGACTCCTGGTCGAGCTCGACCAGGCGTTCCTGCGGGCCGAAGCCGACGACACCTGCCGGGTCGTCATCCTGGGCGGCACCGGCCCGCTGTTCTCGTCCGGGCACGACATGGGTTCGAAGGTGGCGATGGAGGAGTACCAGTCGCACCCCACCTCGAAGATCAACGGTGCGACCCGGGAGGGCGCGGAGAAGCGGATGCTCCAGGAGTGGCACTACTACTTCGAGAACACCCGGCGCTGGCGCAACCTCCGCAAGATCACGATCGCCCAGGTGCAGGGGACGGTCTACGCCGCCGGGCTCATGCTGATGTGGTCGTGCGACCTGATCGTCGGTTCCGACGACGTCCTCTTCGCAGACGTCGTCGGCACGCGGCTCGGGATGTGCGGGCTGGAGTACTTCGCCCACCCTTGGGAGCTCGGAGCCCGCAAGACCAAGGAGCTGATGCTCACCGGGGACAGCATCGACATCGACGAGGCCCACCGCCTCGGCATGGTCTCCAAGGTCTTCCCCCGGGACGAGCTCGAGACCTCGACGCTCGACTTCGCCCGTCGCATCGCCCGACTGCCGACGATGACCGCGCTCATGATCAAGGAGTCGGTGAACGAGACGCAGGACAACCAGGGCTTCTACAACTCCCTCAACGCCTGCTTCACCCTCCACCAGCTCAACCACTCTCACTGGGCCGAGATCCACGACGACGGCTGGCCCGCGGCCAAGCCCGAGGACGGCATCCCGCTGTGGAAGGAGGCCCCGGCCATCGTCCCTGCCGAGAAGGGGACGGTGAGGGCGGCCGACCCCGCCTGACGCCAACGTTAGATCCGCGCTAGAACGGGATCGCCAGCAGACAACAGGGAGATCGATGTCGGACCTGAGCATGATGGGGGGCGAGGCCGATCCGAGCGCCCTCGCCCACCCCCAGCCGATGTTCAAGATGCTGCGAGACGCTGGGCCCGCCATCGACATGGGCGAAGAGGTCGGGATGGTGATCGTCGGCGGCGACGCGGACGTCCGGCACGTGCTCCAGCACCCGGAGATCTTCAGCTCGGGCATCGACGCGGTCGCCATCGGGCAGATCCGCCCGCTCATCCCCCTGCAGATCGACCCGCCCCGGCACCGAGACTTCCGCAAGCTCCTCGACCCGATCTTCGCCCCCAAGCGGATCGCCGAGCTCGAGGGCCGCACCCGAACCCTCGTGCGGGAGCTGATCGGCGCCGTGGCGGGGCAGGGCGGGTGCAACTTCCACACCGCGGTGGCCGAGCCGTTCCCGACGACGGTGTTCCTGCAGCTGCTCGGCCTCCCCCTCGACCGGGCCCCGGAGTTCATCAAGCTGAAGGACGGCATCATCCGGCCGCCGGTGAGCACGCACGAGGAGCGAGTCGCCTACACGGGCAAGGTCGGGGAGCAGATCTACGCGGTGCTCCAGGAAGCCATCGACGCCCGCCAGGCCCAGCGCTCTGACGACTTCATCTCCCTGTTCCTCGACGCCGAGGTGGACGGGCACCGGCTCACCAACGACGACGTCCTGGACATCGGCTACCTGTTCTTCCTGGCCGGCCTCGACACGGTGACGGCATCGCTCGACTGCATGGTGAGCTTTCTGGCCCAGCACCCCGAGCATCGCCGACAGCTGGTCGAGGACCCGTCGCTCACGCAGCACGCCATCGAGGAGATGCTGCGCTGGGAGTCGCCCGTCCAGGGGGTCGTGCGGGTCACCACGGAGGCCACCGAGATCGCCGGCTGCCCCATCGATCAGGGCAAGGTGGTCACCGTGATGCTGGGCTCGGCCAACACCGACGAACGGGCCTGGCCCGACGTCGACACCGTCGACTTCGACCGGGCCGAGAACCGCCACATCGCCTTCGGCGGGGGCGCCCATCGGTGCCTCGGCTCACACCTGGCCCGCATGGAGCTGCGCGTCGCCCTGGAGGAGTGGCACCTCGCCATCCCCGACTACCGAGTCGCCGACGACGTCGAGCTCCTCTACTCCCAGGGGCTCCGAGCCGTGGAGAACCTGGAGCTGGTCTGGTGAGCGCCCCGACGGGCGAACCGCGGATGCTCATCGACGGCAAGCTCGTCGAGGCGACCGGGGGCGGCACGTTCGACAACATCAACCCGGCCACCGAGCAGGTCCTGGGCCCGGTGGCCGACGGCACCCGGGCCGACATGGAAGCCGCGGTGGCCGCGGCCCGTCGGGCCTTCGACACCACCACCTGGTCCACGGACCACGCACTCCGCAAGCGCTGCCTCGCTCAGCTCCAGGCCGCCATCGAGGGGGAGCAGGAGGAGCTCCGAGCCGAGCTGGTGGCCGAGGTCGGGTGCCCCGTGCTCCTCACCTACGGGCCTCAGCTCGACGCCCCGCTGCGCGAGGCCCTGTCGTGGCCGGCCGAGCAGATCGACACCTTCCCGTGGAGCCGCTCCCTCGGCCCGAAGGATGCCTTCGGCATGGGCGCGCAGACCGAGCGGGAGGTCTGGAAGGAGCCGGTGGGCGTGGTGGGCGTGATCGTCCCGTGGAACTTCCCCATCGAGATCATCCTGAACAAGCTCGGCCCCATCCTGGCCATGGGCAACACCTGCGTGCTCAAGCCGGCACCTGACACGCCCTGGAACGCGACCCGACTCGGCCGCCTCATCGCTGACAGCACCGACATCCCCCCCGGAGTGGTCAACGTCGTCACCTCGGCCGACCACCTCGTCGGTGAGGTGCTGTCCACCTCGCCTTCTGTCGACATGGTCGCCTTCACGGGCTCGAGCGCCACCGGCCAGCGCATCATGCAGGCGGCGGCCGCCACCTTGAAGCCCGTCTTCCTCGAGCTCGGCGGAAAGAGCGTCAACCTGATGCTCGACGACGCCGACTTCTCCACCGTCGGCGCCTTGTCCTCCTCTGTCTGCTTCCACGGCGGCCAGGGTTGCGCCATGCCCACCCGGTTCATGGTGCCGCGCAGCCGGTACGACGAAGCCGTCGAGCTGGCGGCGGTCGGGTTCGCCGGAGTCCGCTACGGCGACCCCACCGATGCGTCGAACCTGATGGGGCCCCTCATCTCCCAGCTCCAGCGGGAGCGAGTGCTGGCCCACATCGAACAAGGGCAGGCGGAGGGCGCCCGCGTCGTCTGCGGAGGCGGCATCCCAGACCACCTCCCCACCGGGTGGTTCGTGGAGCCGACGCTGTTCGCGGACGTCGACAACTCCATGCGCATCGCTCAGGAGGAGATCTTCGGCCCGGTGCTCGTGATGATCCCCTACGAGGACGACGATGACGCGGTGCGCATCGCCAACGACAGCCCCTACGGCTTGAGCGGCATGATCACCTCCGGGTCGCTCGACCGGGCCAAGGGCCTCGCCCGCCGGATCCGCACCGGCACCCTCGGCCTGAACGGGGGCATCTGGTACGGCGCCGACGCGCCCTTCGGCGGCTACAAGCAGTCCGGCATCGGCCGCCAGTGCGGCCTCGAGGGGCTGGAGATCTTCACCGAGACCAAGACGGTCGGCTGGCCAGCCTGAGGCGGCCGACCCTTCACAAGGAGCGTGCACGTGCCTGGACCGCTCGACGGGATCCGCGTCATCGAGGTCGCCAGCTGGATGTTCGTCCCCTCGGGCGGCTCGGTGCTCGTCGACTGGGGGGCCGAGGTCATCAAGGTCGAGCCCATGTCAGGGGACCCCCAGCGCGGCCTGACCACCTCGGGGCTGCTGCCGGGCGGCCCCGGCGGCGTGAACTTCATGGTGGAGCAACCTCACCGGGGCAAGCGGTCGATCAGCCTCGACCTCGGCCATGACGACGGGCGAGAGGCCCTGTTCAAGCTGGTGGAGACGGCCGACGTCTTCCTCACCAACTACCTGCCCCAGGTGCGGCGCAAGCTCCGCATAGACACCGAAGACATCCGTGCTCGCAACCCGAGCATCATCGTGGCCCGGGGCTCGGGCACCGGTCCGAAGGGCCCGGAGGCCGAGCGCGGGGGCTACGACGGCGCCTCGTTCTGGGCGCGCGGCGGGATGGGCATGACGCTGCCCGGCAACGCCGACGGGTGGCCGGCCAGTCAGCCGGCCCCGGCGTTCGGGGATGTCATGGGCGGACTCGCGACGGCCGGCGCGATCGCTGCGGCCCTCCTGAAGCGTGAGCGCACCGGCGAGCCGAGCATCGTGGACGTGTCGCTCCTGGCCACCGCGATGTGGCAGCTCTCACCGCTCGTGGTGGCGTCCAAGCTGTTCGGCTTCTCGAAGATCCCGCAGGGCGACCGCAGGAAGAACCCGAACCCTGGCGTCGGCAACTACAAGACGAAGGACGATCGGTTCATCTCCCTCATCCTCCTGCAGAGCGACAAGTTCTGGACCGACTTCGTGACCCGCCTCGGCCTGCCCGACATGGCCACCGACGAGCGGTTCGTCGACTCCGGTGCCCGGGCCAAGAACGCCGAGGCCTGCGTGGCCCGGCTCGACGAGGCGATCGGCTCGAAGACGCTGGCCGAGCTCACCGAGGCCTTCGACGGGTTCGACGGGGTTTGGGCCACCTATCAGACGCTCGACGAGCTCTACGAGGACCCAGCCGTCATCGCCAACGGCTACCTCCCCTCCATGACGGCCGGCAACGGCGACGAGATCCAGCTCGTCGCCAGCCCGGCCCAGTTCGACGAGGTGGCCATCGAGGTCACCCGGGCCCCCGAGCACGGCGAGCACACCGAGCTGCTCCTCATGGACCTCGGCTACGACTGGGACCAGATCACGGCGATGAAGGAGTCGGGCGCCATCCTCTGACCCGACGTGGGCGGCCGCCGGTGCCGCCTGATCGTCAGCGACCGCTCGTCACCTGCCGCCGGTGCGGCGCACCTCGCGATAGGCCACCTCGCGGTCGGCGGCGTGCTCCCGAGGCAGGCCGAGGAGGCGCTCGCTGATGATGTTGCGCTGGATCTCGTTCGAGCCGCCCCCGAGGGACATGCCCTGGCGCGACAGGGACGCCTGGCCGAGCCGGCGACCGGACGTCTCCTCGTCGACCGGCCAGGTGACCCCGTCGGCGCCGGCCAGCTCGAGGCCGATCTCGACCCGACGCATCACGTTGGTGGCCGCGAACAGCTTCATGAGCGAGCCCGCCGCCGGGGGCATGGCGCCCATGCGCATCCCCGCAGTGAGCCGAGCGTTGAGCTGACGGTGCACGACCTTGCGAGCGTGGGCCTCGGCCACGAGCTGTCGGACGCGAGCGTCGCCGGCCGCCCCCGAGCGGACCGCCACCTCGACGAGGAGATCGGCATCGTCTCCCGCATCGTGCCCACCGGATCGGCCGCTCGTGTACTGGGATCCGCCTCCCACGGCCAGGCGCTCGTGGACCAAGAGGCGACTGGCGATCGTCCAGCCGTCGTCGACATCGCCCACCACGTCCGAGGCGGGGATGGGCACATCGTCGAAGAACTCCTGGCAGAACTCCATCGAACCGTCGACCTGACGGATCTGATCCACCTGCACCCCGGGCTGGTGGATGGCCATGATGAACATGGTGAGGCCCCGGTGCTTGGGGACGTCCCAGTTCGTGCGGGCCAGGCACATGGCGTAGTCGGCATCGACAGCCCCTGAGCTCCAGATCTTGGAGCCGTTCATGACGAAGATGTCGCCGTCCCGGTCGGCTCGGGTCAGGCAGCCGGCCAGGTCGGACCCGCCGCTGGGCTCGGACAGGAACTGCACCCACACCTCGTCGCCCTTGAGGATGGCGGGGAGGTGACGGGCCTTCTGGGCCTCGGTGCCGTGGTCGATGAGCGTGGCCGCGAGGATGCCCAGCGTCGGCACGTTCAGGGAGTAGGGCATGTCGTAGGAGAGCGACTCCGCGGTGAAGGCCCGCTGGTGCTCGGGAGAGAGCCCCAGCCCGCCGTGCTCGGCGGGGAAGCAGATGCCCGCGAACCCGCCGTCCCACAGTCGACGCTGCAGGGCCCGCTCGTGCTCCCAACGGCCCGGCTCGCCTCGGCGTCCCATGCCGTCGCACTCCGGAGGCATGTTGTCGGCCAGCCAGGCCCGGGCTCGGAGCCGGAACTCCTCCACCGGCTCGACGGGCTCGCTGACGTCGCTCACGACGCGGCCCCGAGGAGGTTGGTGGCCAGGCGCTCGGCGTGCCACTCGGGGGTGCCGTGGGTGACTCGGTTCACGGTCACGCGACGGAGGTACAGGTGGAGGTCGTGCTCCCACGTGACGCCGATGCCGCCGTGGAGCTGGATGCAGTCCTGCACCAGCTCGGTGGCGTGCGGGCCGATCCAGTGCTTGGCCACGCTCACTGCGTCGGCCCGATCAGGCGCCCCGACCGCTACGGCCCGGGCCGCCGCCGTGGCGGTCGCGTGGCACGCCTCGAGCCACATCTTGTCGTCGGCGATCCGGTGCTTGAGCGCCTGGTAGGACGAGAGCGGCCGACCGAACGAGTAGCGGTCGCCGAGGTACTCGAGGGTCATCTCGAAGGTGCGGTCGAGAGCGCCGCAGGTCTCGGCGCACTGGAGCACGCAGGCCACCTCGAGCTGGTGCTCGACGTCCTCCCCCGCCCCACCGACCTTCCCGACCACCGCCGTCGCAGGCAGGGCCACCTCGTCGAAGGTGACCGACGCGAACCGCCGCACGAGGTCCAGCCCGCCGAGCGGTGTCACCACGAGCCCGTCGGCGGCGGCCGGGACGAGCAGCTGGGTCAGGCCGCCCGCGGTCGTCGTCGCCGTCACCAGGAGGTGCTGCGCCTGCGCGCCCGCCTCCACCGCACCGCTCGTGCCAGTGACCACGAAGCCGTCCTGCGTCTCGCGGGCGAGGACGGGCTCGACGCCGCACCAGGCGGCCACCTCCTCCCCCGACAGGAGCCCGGGGAGCACGGACCGCTTCTGCTCAGCCGAGCCGGACCGGGCCAGCGCCGACGCCACCACGTTCACGGGGCCCAACGGACCCGGGGCGACGCCCGCCCCCATGGCCTCGGCCACGAGCACGAGGTCGAGCAGCCCGGAGGTCGACAGGCTGCCTCCACCATCGGCCTCGGGCACCAGCAGCGACGTCCACCCGAGGCCGGCGCCCCGACGCCAGTACTCCGCCGAGAAGCCCGCCGGATCCGACTCCAGGGCCCGGACCGCCGGGATCGAGGCCTCGGCGGTGAGGAACTTGCGGGTGGTCTCCAGGAAGAACGCCTGGTCCTGGCTCAGCTCGAGCTCCACCTCGCTCCCCTCCGTGGCAGCCTCCGAGGGGCGGAGTGTAGGGTCATCTAACAGCGATGTCACTTCTGTGCAGGGGGCCTGATGCCGTCTCGTCAGCTCGACTTTCCGGTGTTCGACGCCGACAACCACATGTACGAAGCCCGGGAGGCGCTCACCAAGTTCCTGCCCGACGAGTACGCCGGCGTCATCGACTTCGTCGAGGTCCGCGGTCGCACGAAGATCACGGTCAAGGGGCGGATCAGCGACTACATCCCCAACCCGACCTTCGACCGCGTAGCTGCGCCCGGGGCCCAGGAGGAGTACTTCAAGGTCGGCAACAAGGAGGGGAAGAGCCGCCGTGAGATCATGGGGCGGGGCATCGACGCCATCCCCGCCTACCGGGAGCCCGGGCCGCGCCTGGAGCTGATGGACGAGCTCGGCCTCGACCGAGCCCTCATGTGGCCGACCCTGGCCAGCCTGGTGGAGGAGCGCCTGCGCGACGACCCCGACGCGACCCATGCCGTGATCCACGCCCTCAACCAGTGGATGCACGAGACGTGGACCTTCAACTACGAGGACCGGATCTTCCCGACCCCCGTCATCACCCTCCCCATCGTCGAGCGCGCCATCGAGGAGCTGGAGTGGGTGGTCGAGCGGGGGGCCAAGATCATCCTCGTCCGCCCCGCCCCCGTGCCGGGCTTCCGGGGGCCACGGTCGTTCGCGCTGCCCGAGTTCGACCCCTTCTGGGAGCTGGTCCAGGAGCGGGACCTCGTGGTCGGCATGCACGCGTCCGACAGCGGATACCAGCGGTACGTGAACGAGTGGGAGGGCATCCGCGACGACGAGTTCACGCCCTTCAAGGGCGGTTCGGCGTTCGCGGCCATCACCGGCGCCGGGCACCGGTCCATCATCGACACCGTCGCCTCGGCCATCGGCCACGGCCTCTGCACTCGCTTCCCGAGGCTGAAGATCACGCCGGTCGAGAACGGCAGCGGCTGGGTCCGCCCCCTGCTGCACGACATGGAGTCCGCGCACTCCTTCAACCCTCATCTGTTCGAAGAGGATCCCGTCGAGGTCTTCAAGCGGAACATCTTCGTGCACCCCTTCCACGAGGACGACCCGGTCGGCCTGTGCAAGGTGATCGGTGCCGACAACGTGCTGTTCGGCTCGGACTACCCACACCCCGAAGGCATGTCAGACCCGATCTCCTTCGTGGACGACCTCGACGGGCTGTCCCCGGAGGACACCGCCAAGGTGATGGGTGGCAACCTCGCCCGCCTCATGAACGTGGCCTGAGCTGATGCGCTCTCCGGACAGGTGACGATGCGCCAGCCGAGCTTCCCTGCCTTCACCCCCACCAGCGGCTCTCTCACCCGCTGGTGCGCCGAGCAGTTCGGGGACAAGGCGGTCGCGGTGCTCGGCGACCACCGCCTGAGCTACGCCGAGGCCGAGGCTCGCTCGGCCCAGCTGGCCCGAGGGCTGCTCGTCTCGGGGGTCGGCAAGGGCACGCGCGTCGGCCTGCTGGCCGCCAACGGCCCGGACTGGATCGTGGGCTGGCTCGGGATCACCCGCATCGGCGGCGTGGCCATCCTGCTCAACACGTACAGCAAGGCCAAGGAGCTGGGGTGGGTGCTGCGCCACGCCGACGTGCAGGTGCTCCTCGCCGTCGACGCCCACCTCGGCCACGACTACCTCGAGCGCCTCGAGCAAGCCGTGCCCGGCCTGGCCGACCAGCCCCGGGAGCACATCCTCCTCGAGTCGCACCCCTTCCTGCGCTCGGTCTGGACGTGGGGTGACGGCCGACGTCCTTGGGCCGCACCGATCTCCGACCTCGAGGCCCGGGGCCGACCTGTCGGCGAGGGGATCCTCCGGGAGTGCGAGGCGGAGGTCACCCCGGCCGACCCCATGGTGGTCGTCTACTCCTCCGGCAGCACATCGGATCCCAAGGGGGCGATCCACGCCCACGGCGCGGCGGTGCGTCACGCCCACAACCTCTGGCAGATGCGCGACCTCGTCAGCGACGACGTGCTCTACACCCCCATGCCCCTGTTCTGGGTCGGCGGCTTCAGCTTCACGCTCATCGCGGCCATGCACGCCGGGGCCACGCTCGTGTTCGAGGAGCAGTTCGAGCCCGGGGCCACGCTCGAGCTGATCGAGCGAGAGCGGGTCACGCAGGTGCTGGGATGGCCCCACATGGCCAAGGCGCTCGTCGATCACCCGTCGTTCGCCGAGCGCGACCTGTCGTCGATCCGAGGCGGCTCCTACGCCGCTCTCCTCCCCCAGGAGCGCCAGGCCGATGCCGAGGTGCCGAGGGCCAGCTCGCTGGGCATGACCGAGACGCTCGGCCCGCACACCTTCGACTCGAAGGACAACGCCCTGTCGACGGAGCAGGAGGGGTCGTTCGGGTTCTCGGTTCCGGGGGTGGAGCACAAGATCGTGGACCCGGTCACCCTCCAGGAGGTTCCGGCGGGCGAGACAGGGGAGCTCTGGCTGCGGGGCTACTCCCTGATGCTGGGGCTCCACAAGAGGGAACGAGCCGACACCTTCACGCCCGACGGCTGGTACCGCACCGGCGACGGGGGTCGCTTCGACGCCGACGGGCACTTCTACTTCACGGGCCGGATGGGCGACCTCATCAAGTCGGCGGGCATGAACATCACCCCGCGCGACGTCGAGCTGGTGCTGGAGGACATGCCCGAGGTGGTGATGGCCTTCGTGACCGGCATCCCGGCCGGCGAGCGGGGCGAGGACGTGGTGGCGGCCGTCGCCCTCCGCCCCGGGGCCAGCCTCGAGGCCTCCGAGGTGCGGGCCCGGGTGAAGGAGGAGATCGCGTCCTACAAGGTGCCCCGCCACGTGGCCGTCTTCGCCAGCCAGACCGATCTTCCGTGGCTCGACAGCGGCAAGGTGGACCGCCGGCGCCTCACGGCCATGCTCGTCGAGCGGTTCGGCGGGGACTGATGGAGTTCGACCCGCTCAGCGAGGAGTTCTTCGAGGACCCCTGGGACATGTACCGGTGGCTGCGCGACGAAGCGCCGTGCTACCACAACGAGCGACTCGGGTTCTGGGCCGTGTCGCGCTACGAGGACTGCGTCGAGGTCCACCGTGACGTCGGGACCTTCACCTCCACCCGGGGCCTGAACCTGGCCCAGCTCTGCAGCCGCGAGTTCGGTCAGGTGATCGACTCGACGGGGATGATGATCATGATGGACCCGCCCATGCACGACCGCATGCGCAAGCTCGTGAACCGGGCCTTCACGCCGCGGCGCATCGCGGCGTGGGAGCCGGTGGTGCGCCGAGTGATCGACGGCATCCTCGACGACCTGGCCGAGCGCGACGCCTTCGACGCCGTCACCGACCTCGGGGGGCCGTTCCCCGTCGAGGTCATCTGCGAGATCGTGGGCGTGCCCCGAGGGGACCGTCAGCAGATCCGCCACTGGACCGACCGCATGCTCGAGCTCGAGGTGGGCAACCCCTTCCCCAGCCGCGAGGGCATCGACGCCGCGATCGCGATGAGCCAGTACATGCTCGACCTGGTGGTCGATCGGCGAGCCCACCCGCAGGACGACATGATCGGCCATCTCATCGCGGCCGAGGTGGAGCGGGAGGACGGCACCGTCGAGCACCTCTCCGACGATGAGGTGGGGCGCTTCCTCAACCTGATGACAGCGGCGGGTGCCGAGACGGTCACCAAGCTCGTCGGCAACGGCGTCATGACCTTCGCCGAGCACCCGGACCAGCTGGCCCTCCTCCGAGCCGACCCGGCTCTGGCCCCTTCGGCCGTCGAGGAGGTGCTGCGCTGGCGAGCTCCGTCCCAGTACCAGGGCCGCTACGCACTGGCCGACCGCGAGCTCCACGGCCGCACCATCCCGGCCAACAGCCCTGTGCTGATCGTGACCGGGGCCGCCAACCGCGACGAGCGGGCGTACGACCACCCGGATCGCTTCGACATCACCCGCCAGGGCCCGCTCGGCATCACCTTCGGACACGGCATCCACTACTGCATCGGGGCCCACCTGGCCCGGCTCGAAGGGGCCTACGCGTTCACCGAGCTCTACCGGCGCTGGCCCGGCATCGAGGTCGACCTCGATGCCGTCACCTACGTTCACATGGCCAACGTGGCCGGCCCGTCCTCTGTCCCCGTCACCACCAGCTAGGAGTTCGACCTCCATGGAGCTTCGCCCCGGTCTGCGCCTCGAGAGCGCCACCTGCGACACGCAGGTCGTCGTCGTGAAGGCCCCGAAGGATGCCGGTGATCTGGACGTGCGCTGCGGGGGCGCCCCCATGCGCGAGCACGGAACCGGCGGCGATCGCCTGCCCGTCAGCGCCGAAGGGGATCCGACCCTCCTCGGCAAGCGCTACGCCGACGACGAGCTGGGCCTCGAGCTGCTGTGCACCCAGGGCGGGGCGGGAGCTCTCGCCGTGGGGGACACCGCACTCCTGCTGAAGGGGGCCAAGCCCTTGCCGTCGTCGGACTGAGGCTCCGATCACCGACGTCCGGGCTCGCCCCCATCAGCCCGACCTGGGCTCATCGAGCTGGGCTGGGATCGATCAGCCGGACCATGGCCTCCTGGGCGAAGGAAGCGACACAGCTCCCACCGGCGAAGACGTCGCCGCGTCCGAAGGCCCGGCCGTGGGCCGTGACCGGGCTGTGCTGCGCGACGAGCAGCCAGTCATCGACCCGGAAGGGCTGGTGGAACCAGACGGTGTGGCTGGTCACGGCGGTGTGCAGGGTCACCGTCGAGTCGGCCTGGCTGACGCCGTCGAAGGGTCGCAGAGCGGTGCCGATGAGGGTGAGGTCGGTGGCGTGGGCGAGCAGGGCCTGGTGGAGGTGGCGTCGGTCCGTCACCGGCGGGGTGCGCATCCACCACTCCAGGCGAGCCGGGCCCGATGCCCGGTCGGCCAGGTCGACGGCGTCCACGACCCGGACCTCCCACGGCACCAGCGGGAGGTCCACGGGGGTCGCGTCCGTGTGGGGCCCCACCTCCGGCGGATCATCGCTGCGCTGCAGCCCGTCCTCGTCGATGTGCAGGGAGACAGCCGCAACGGCGATCACCTTGTCGGCCTGCGTGGCCACCACCTGGGTGGTCCCGAAGGTTCGGCCGTCCTGGAGCGCGGTGACCCGGTAGCGCATCGGCTGGGCCGTGTCGCCCTCCCGAGGGAACAGGATGTGGAGCGACTTCACGGACTTCGCCGGCGAGGCCTCGGCCGCCGCGGTCAGGACCTGAGCGAGGATCTGGCCCCCGAACACCCGGTGGTAGCCGATGTCGAGGTTCTGCCCCTCTACGACGCCGGGCTCGACCTCACGCAGGTCCAGGCAACCCACCAGGTCGTCGATCCCGAAGCTCATCAGCTGGTGCTCTCGAGGAGGTCGGCCAGCACGGCGCGGCGCAGCAGCTTGCCGGTGTCGGTCACCGGCAGCTCGTCGCGGAAGGCGATCACATCCGGGGTCTTCGACGAGCGCAGGGTGGCCCGGCACCAGGCCTGCAGCTCGTCGGCCTCGGCGGAGCCGCCGGGGCGGAGCACGATCGCAGCGGCGATCCGCTGACCCCACTCGTCGTCGGGGAGACCGACCACCGCACAGGTGTGCACGGCCGGGTGAGCGAGCAGCACGTCCTCGATCTCGGCGGGGGCGATGTTCTCGCCACCCCTGATGATGGTGTCGTCGGTGCGGCCCTCGATGAACAGGTAGCCCTCCGCGTCCATCCAGCCCCGGTCGCGGGTGGGGAACCACCCGTCCGGGTCGACCGCGGCGTCATGGCCGAGGTACTCGCCCGACACCTGCTCGCCGCGCACCCAGATCTCCCCGTCGCGGATGTCGACCTCGATGCCGGGGACGACCCGACCCACCGAATCGAGGCGGTGACGGGCGCGGTGGTCGTCGGGGCCGAGCACGGCGATGGTGGAGCTGGTCTCGGTGAGGCCGTAGGCGTTGACGAAGTCGGTGTCCGCGAAGGCGCGCAGCGCGGGGTCGAGGACCGTGATCGGCATGCGCGCCCCGCCGTAGGCGAGCGAGCGGAGGGTGGGCGTCGCGGCCAGAGCACCCTCGAGGTGGTCGACCAGCCGGGCGAGCATCGTGGGCACGACCATGGCGTGGGTGATGCCCTCGGAGCGGACCGTGGCCAGCCAGGCCTCGGGGGTGAAGGCAGGGAGGTACACGAGGCGGCGGGCGCCGTAGACGTTGGACACGACGTTGGCCACGCCGGCGACGTGGTACGGCGGCACGCTCACGAGCGTGGCGTCGGCTTCGTCGGCTCCCGCGAACTCGACCGATCCGATCACGTAGGAGGCCAGGTGGCGGTGACGCAGGACGACCGCCTTGGGAGCCGAGGTGGTACCGCTCGTGTAGAGCAGGACGGCGGTGTCGTCCCCGTCGGCGGCGGAGGGCGCGGCCTCCACCCGATCGGCGGTGGCCGCGGCCCACTCGTCGACCGACAGCACCGTGGGGGCGAGGTCGCGGCAGCGGTCGAGCACCTCGTCGCCGGCCACCACCAGGACGTCGGCATGCCCGGCGAGGACCTCCCGCAGCTGGTCGTCGCCCAAGCGGTAGCTGAGGGGCAGGAACGGGACCCCGGCCCAGGCCGCGGCGAAGAGGGCGACCGGGAAGGCTTCGTCGTTCGTGCCCACGAAGGCCAGGTGCCGGGCGCCGGCACGGCGGAGCACCTCGGCTCCGGCCCCGGCTCGATCGAGGAGGGCCCGGTAGGTGAGGCCGCCGGCGCGAGTGCCGACGGCCACGCGGTCACCGAGAGCCGCGGCGACCATCTCCAAGAGCAGGAGGAGCGTCATGTCAGCCCTCCCGTGTGAGGAGCATCGCGCCGGCGATGGGACCGCCGCCGTTGGCCACGACCGCCACCTCGACGGGCTTGGGCACCTGCCTGGCCCCGCCTTCCCCCCTCAGCTGGAGGCAGGCCTCGTGGAGGAACCCGAAGCCGTGGAGGCGCCCGGCCGAGAGCTGGCCGCCGTGCGTGTTCAGCGGCAGCTCACCATCGAGGGCGATGCGCTGCCCCCCTTCGATGAACGGCCCGCTCTCCCCCTTCCCGCAGAAGCCGAGGGCCTCCAGCCAGGTCATCGTCAGGAAGCTGAACCCGTCGTAGAGCTCCGCCACGTCGACGTCGGCCGGCGTCAGGTCGGTGCGCTCCCAGAGGTGGGCGCCGGCATCGCGCGCTGACATGGTGGTGGCGTCGTCGTACTGGTCCCACGAGGGGCGACCTCGCAGGGCGGTGCCCACCGCCTCGACCCGGGCGACGGGGTGATCGACGTTCGGGGCGTGCTCGGCGGCCGACACGATCACCGCGGTGGAGCCGTCGACGGGGGCGTCGCAGTCGAACAGCCGGAACGGCGACGTGATCATGCGCGAGCCGTAGTAGTCGTCGAGGGTCATCGGATCGCGGTAGACGGCGCTGGGGTTGAGCCCTGCGTTGCGGCGGGCGTTGATGGCGATCATGGCCATCTGGTCGGTGGTCGTGCCGTACTCGTGGAAGTGCCGGTGAGCGTTGAGGGCCAGCCAGTTGGCGGCCGAGTACGCCCGGAAGGGGATGTTCCACTGCATGAAGCCGCCCATGCGCGGCGCTCCCCCGCCGCCTCCGCCCCCCACGCCGATCCCCTGCCGCCCGCCGGCGCCCTGCTCTGTGGATTCGGTGACGGTTCGGTACACGAGCACGTGGCGGGCCAAGCCGGCCCCAACGGCCAGCACCGCGTTGACCACCGCCGCCAGCTGGGCCGCGCCTTCGATCCCACCGGTGTGCCAGCTCACCTGAAGGCGCAGCGCATCCTGCACCTCCGGTGAGCCCGGCCCGGCGAACCCCGGAGGGGCGCCTCCGCCGGCGCCTGGGTAGGTGGCGATGCCATCGATGTCGGCCGGCGTGAGCCCGGCATCGGCTATGGCCTCGAGAGCCGCGTCGAGGGTGAGGTCGAGACCTGTCCGCCCCAGCCGACGCCCGACCGCGGACTGCCCGATACCCGAGATGATCGACCGCTGTTCGAACTCCGTCACGACGACGCCGGCTCGAACAAGGGGAAGAAGACGAGGTCGTGCTGCTCGAAGGTCACCTGGACCGCCATGCCGATGCTGATGTCGTCGATCGGGTGGTGCACGAGGTTGCTCGTGAGGCGCAGGCCCTCCTGCTCGTCCAGCGCGACCAGGACGATGGCGTAGGGATCGGTGCTGCCGTCCCACGACTGGTGGTTCACCGTGTACGAGTGGATCTCGCCGCGGCCGCTCACCACCTCCGGTGCGACGTCGCGGCCCCCGCACTCGGGGCACCGCGGCAGCGGCGGGTGCAGGTAGTAGCCGCAGGCCTGGCAGCGCAGGAAGCGGAGCTGACCGTCCGCGCCCGAGGTCCAGAAGAAGCGGTTCGTGTCGTCGAGCGCCGGCTGCACCCGGAAGGGGACGTCGGCCAAGCGCTACTTCTTGCCCATGCGCTCGGCCAGGGTCATGGCCGTGACGATGCCCTCGTCCTGGAACTTGCCGGTGCCGTGGCTGACCGGGGTGGTGTCGACGTCGGTGGCCTGGGCTCGCAGCGCGCCGACGGTGCACTGCTCGCGCGGGATGTGGCTGAAGGCGTCGAAGCTGAAGTTCCGCATGGCGTTGAGGTGGGTGATGCGATCGATGTCCTCGTCGGGCAGGGCCTCGAGGTACTTCATCGCCATCTCCGGCGCGTTCGGCCAGGTGGAGTCGGAGTGCGGGTAGTCGCACTCCCAGTGGATGTGCTCGGGGTTCAGGTGGTGGCGCACCTCCATCCCGACCGCGTCGTCGATGAAGCAGGTCAGGATGTTCTCGTTGAACACCTGGCTCGGGAGCTTGTCCCCGAAGTCCTGGTTCGTCCACATGCGGTGGTGCTGGTACACGTAGTCGATCCTCTCGAGGAAGTACGGCACCCAGCCGATGCCGCCCTCGCTGAGCGCGATCTTGAGGCCTGGGAACTTGCGGAAGACCGGCGACCACACGAGGTCGGCCGCGCACTTGACGATGTTCATCGGCTGCAGCGTGATCATCGTGTCGATGGGAGCGTCCATGGACGTGATCACCGTCTCCGACGACGAGCCGATGTGCAGGCAGATGACCGTGCCCACCTCCTCGCACGCCCGCAGGAAGGGGTCCCAGTGATCGCTGTGCCAGCTCGGGCGCCCGAGCTTCTCGGGGTTCTCGGAGAAGGTGACGGCGTGGCAGCCCTTCTCCGCCATGCGCCGGACCTCCTCGGCCATGAGCTCCGGGTCCCAGATGGGCGGGACCGACAGCGGGATCATGCGCCCGGGGTAGGTGCCGCACCAGTCCTCGACGTGCCAGTCGTTGTAGGCCCGCAGGAGCTCGATGGCGATGGCCTTGTCGGGGCAGGTGTAGAAGAGCTGCCCGGTGAAGCCGGCCAGGCTCGGGAAGTTGAGCGAGCCGAGCAGGCCGTTGACGTTCATGTCGCGGATGCGCTCGTGGATGTCCCAGCAGCCCTTGCGCATCTCCGAGAAGGCGAGCGGGTCGAGGCCGTACTCCTCGGGGACGCGACCGGCGACGGCGTTGAGGCCCACGTTGGGCAGCGCCGCCCCCTCGAACATCCAGACCTCGCGCCCGTTGGGCTGCACCTCGATGAACGGGGCCCTCGCGGCCGCCGCCTTGGACAGCCGGCCTTCGAAGAGGTCGGGCGGCTCGACGACGTGGTCGTCGACGCTGACCAGGATCAGATCATCGACCTGCATGTGCATCCCCCCGACGGCTGCGATGTGACGTAGATGTTAGATTAGCGACCGGATCCGAAGGCGCAATCGCGCCCAGCGCGAGGGAGGTGCGGACCCTGAACAGCGTGCCGGCGATGGACGCGAGCATCGTGCGGCGACCCCCCTTCGGGAGCAACCCCCTCGTCGGAGAGCGCGGCGCCGGAACCCAGCGCCGCATCTTGGCCGCCGCCCTCGACGCGTTCGCTGAGGTCGGCTTCGCCGAGGCCCGGGTGGAGCTCATCACAGAGAGGGCGGGGTGCTCCCGGCCCGCCTTCTACCAGTACTTCTCGTCCAAGGACGACGTCTTCTGGGCCCTTGCCGCCCTGCTCGGCAAGGAGATGGTGGAGCTGGCCGAGGCGCTCGGACGGGTGACGCCCGACGCCGAAGGCCTGGCTCACCTCACCGGCTGGGTGGGCGACTTCATGGCCCTCCACGAGGCCTGGGCTCCGGTCTTCACCTCCTTCCAGGCCGCCAGCCGCGACCGGCCGCCCGAGGTCCGCCGCTCGAGCGGCGTGGCGGACCGCACCAGCGTGGCGCTGCTCGGGGCGTTCGGCACGAAGGTCACGCCGGCCAGCACCGCTCTCGCCAGCAACCTGGTGTCGGTGCTGATCCGCTGCAGCTTCTACGCCGAGCAGGTCCCGGCGGACACGAGCCGGCAGCCGCTGGTGGAGGGCGTCGCGCTCCTCTTCCACCGCACCCTCGAGGGCCCCGTCGAGGGCGTCAACGTGGTGCGCACAGGTCCGACCCGGCGGAGGGACGCGGCGGTGGCAGCGCCCGAGCGCGACGAAGACGCCCGCCCCTTGCGCGCCCGCGGGGAGATGACGCGGCTGCGCCTTCTCGACGCCGGGGCGAGCGTGCTGCCGGCTCGCGGCTACCACAACGCCCGGGTGGACGACATCGTGGAGGCGGCCGGCGTCAGCCACGGCACCTTCTACCGCTACTTCGACAACAAGGACGACTTCTTCCGGGTGCTGGCCGAAGGGGCGTCGTCCCGCATGATCGGCCTGATCGATCGTCTCCGCCTGGACGCCCCGCCCGACGAGCTGCGGGCGTGGCTGAGCGATTGGATGGCGGCCTACGAGGCCGACGGAGGCGTGATCAGCACCTGGCAGGAGATGCAGACCAACGCCGAGCTGGCCGCCTTCTCCCGGCAGGTGGCCGCATCGGTGTTCAGCCGGCTGGTGCGGATGCTGGAGCGCCGCGACTTCGGCAACCCCGTGGTCGACGCCACCACCCTGCTGGCCCTCATCGAGAGGGTGCCCTACAGCGTCTACACGCTGCAGTTCACCTCCGCCGACGAAGGCGTGGAGTCCATGCTGACGGCCATCCGCCGCGGCTTCCTCGCCGTGGCGGGCTGATGGACCTCGAGCTCACCGACGACCAGCAGGGCCTCCGCGACAACGCCCGGGCCGTCCTGGCCTCGGCCTGCCCTCCGGCGCTGGTCCGCTCGGCCTTCGAGGGCAAGAGCGACAGCGCCGCCCTGTGGGCCACCCTCGTCGACCTCGACTGGCCAGCCCTCGGGCTGCCCGAGGCAGTGGGAGGGCTGGGGCTCGGCTTCGTCGAGGTGGGGATCGTGGTGGAGGAGCTCGGCCGTGTCGTGGCGCCCAGCCCGTACCTGGCGACCGTCACCCAGCTCGCGTCGGTGCTCCGAGAGGCCGGTTCCAGCTTCCTCCTGACCGACGTCGCGAGCGGCGCCTGCACGGGCACCCTCGCCGTGGCCGAGGAGGCCAGCTGGTCACCGTCGACCGTCCGTACGACCGCCCGCCGATCAGGCCAGGGGTGGCAGCTCGACGGCGTGAAGACCCACGTCCTCGACGGCGCCTCCGCGGCCGAGCTGGCCGTGGTCGCTCGCGGCGACGACGGGTTGGGCGTGTTCGTGGTGCCCGCCTCGGCGGTCCATCCCCTCCCCATGGCCGGAATGGACCCGACCCTGCCCCTGGCCACGATCACCCTCGCTGGCGTCCAGGTGGCGGACGAGCGGGTGCTCGTGGAACCGGGCGACCCGGCCGCGGAGCGGGTCGTGGAGCGGGCCCTCGAGGAGGCGACCACCGCCTTGGCGCTGTCGACGGTGGCCACCTGCCGGGCCATCTTCGAGACGACCCTCCAGTACGCCAAGGACCGCGAGCAGTTCGGTCGGCCCATCGGGTCGTTCCAGGCCCTCAAGCACCGCCTGGCCGACTGCTACCTCGCCGTCGAGCGGGCCGCCGCGCTCGCCTGGTTCGCCGCCCTCACCATCGCCGAGGACGACGACCGCCGCGCCGTTGCCACCGCCATGGCCAAGGCGGCAGCCGGGGAGTGCCAGCGCCTCCTCGTCCACGAGGGCCTCCAGCTCCACGGAGGCATCGGCTTCACCTGGGAGCACGATCTGCACTTCCTCCTCAAGCGGGCCAAGGCAGGCGACCTCCTGTTCGGCACTGCCGCCACCCACCGGGCCCGCCTGGCCCGCCTGCTCCACCTGGATCCCGTCCTGTGAGGCTGCGCTTCGACGAGACGGTGGAGGCCTTCCGGGCCGAGCTGCGCGAGTGGCTGGCGGCCAACCGGCCGACCCCCGAGGAGATGGCGGACGACCCCTCCCTGTCGACCGGGCACGCACCGGCGTGGGCCCGCCGCTGGACCCGCGCCATGTTCGACGCCGGCTGGCTCGTGCCGGGATGGCCGCCCGAGCGGGGAGGCCGCGATGCCGGACCGATCGAGACCCTCGTGTACCTGGAGGAGCTGGCCCGGGCCCGAGTGCCGCGCACGACCAACGTTCAGGGCCTCGGCATCGTCGCCCCGTCGATCTTCGACTACGGCACCGAGGCCCAGATCAGGGACTACGCCATGCCCATCCTGCGCGGTGAGGTCACGGCCTGCCTGGGCATGAGCGAGCCGGGCGCGGGGAGCGACCTGGCCTCGCTGTCGACCCGGGCGGTGGTGGAGGGCGACCGCTGGGTGGTCAACGGCCAGAAGGTGTGGACCTCGGGTGCCAACTACGCCGACTTCTGCTTCCTCTTCTGCCGCACCGACCCCGAGGCGCCCAAGCACAAGGGCATCTCGATCCTGCTCGTGCCCATGGACACGCCCGGCATCACCGTGCGGCCACTGCCGGAGATCGTCCACCCCGAGCGCCCCGACCTGAACGAGGTGTTCCTCGACGACGTGCGGGTGCCGACGGAGAACCTGGTCGGCGCCCTGAACGACGGGTGGGCCATGGCCAACGGGTCTCTCGCCCACGAACGGGGCATGGTCTGGGTGAGCGCGGTCATGGGGCTGGAGGAGTCGCTCGATCGACTGCTGGCCGAAGCCCCGGCCCGACTCGAGCGGTTGGGAGCCGCGGAGAGGGCGCTGGCCGTCGACCAGATCGTGAACGTCGCCATCGACACCGAGGCCGCCCGCTGCCTCGGCTACCGCGGCTTCGCCAAGCTGGCGCGAGGCGGAACTGCTCCCGAGCAGGCGCTGATGAAGGTCTACGCCAGCGAGGCGCGCCAGCGGGTCGCGCTGGTGGCCGCTGAGCTGCTCGGCGCCGACGCTCTGGAGGTGGGATCGGTGGCGATGGACGGGCACCTGGCCGTCGACGAGCCCCAGGGCACCTGGCTGGAGCAGTACTTCCAGTCCTTCGCCAACACGATCTCGGCCGGATCCTCGGAGATACAGCGCAACATCATCGCCGAGCGCGTCCTGGGTCTGCCCCGTGGGTGACGTCGCCTCCTTGCTGCTCGCCCGGGCGGAGGACGCCAACCCGGGCCTGCGCGCCGACGACGCCGAGTGGAGCTGGGCCGAGGTCGTGGCCGAGTCGTCGGCTCGCGCCTCGGTGCTCGGGGAGCTGGAGGGGGGCGGGCGCCACCTCGGCGTGCTCCTGGAGAACACCCCCGAGTACGTGTTCCTGCTCGGGGCCGCCGCCCTGAGCGGCCGCGTGGTCGTGGGCATCAACCCCACGCGGCGCGGCCAGGAGCTCGCCCGGGACATCCGCCACACCGACTGCGCGCTGGTCCTGACCGACGCGGCCCACGCCCCGCTGCTCGACGGGCTCGACGTGGGGGCCGAGGTGCGACTCGTCGACGACCCGACCTGGCTGGCGCTGGTCGACGCCCACCGCGGCGCGCCGCGGCCGACCAGCTCGCCAGGATCCGAGGCCCTCTACCTGTTGATCTTCACCTCAGGATCCACCGGTGCACCCAAGGCGGTGCAGATGAGCCAGGGCCGGGCGGCACGCACGGCGGCGGGTGCCGCCGTGGCCTTCGGCCCCGGGGACGTCCTGTACAGCTCGATGCCCCTGTTCCACGCCAACGCCTTGCTGGCCAACCTGTTCCCGGCGCTGACGGCGGGCGCCTGCGTCGTGCTCAAGCGCCGGTTCTCGGCGTCGGCGTTCCTGCCCGACGTGCGACGGCACCAGTGCACCTACTTCAACTACGTCGGCCGAGCTCTGGCGCACATCCTGGCCCAGCCCGAGACGCCCCAGGACGCCGACAACCAGCTCAAGTTCTGCCTCGGCTCCGAGGCCTCGCCGAGGGACCGCCGGGACTTCCAGCGCCGGTTCGGCTGCCTGGTGGTCGAGGGCTACAGCTCCAGCGAGGGCACGGTGGTCATCCAGCCCTTCAGCGGGATGCCGAGGGGGGCGCTCGGTCGCCCCGCCGACGGCATGGACGTGGCGGTGGTCGACCCGGACACCAGCGAAGAGTGCGCGCCGGCGGAGCTCGGGCCCAACGGAGAGGTGCTCAACCCCGAGGTGGCCATAGGGGAGATCGTGAGCCGGGACGGCTTGGCGTCGTTCGAGGGCTACTACGCCAACCCGGAGGCGACCGCGGCTCGAGGTCGAGGCGGCTGGTACTGGACGGGCGACCTCGGCTTCCGCGACGACGCCGGCACCTTCTTCTTTGCCGGGCGGACGAGCGACTGGCTGCGCGTGGACGGCGAGAACCTGGCTGCCGGTCCCGTCGAGCGGATCCTCGCTCGGTTCCCCGGGGTGGCATCGGTGGTGGTGTACGCCGTCCCCGATCCGCGCACCGGTGACCAGGCCATGGCCGCTCTCGAGCTGGACGCCGAAGCCACGTTCGACCCCGCCGCGTTCACCGCCTTCCTGGCCGAGCAGCCTGACCTGGGGCCCAAGTGGAGACCTCGGTTCGTGCGGGTGGTCGCGGCCATCCCCCTCACGGCCACCGCCAAGGTGGACCGCAAGCCGCTCCAGGCCGAGCGATGGAACACAGCCGACCAGGTCTGGTGGTCGCCGACCGCCAACGACGCCTACCGGCGACTCACCGCCGAGGACGTCACCGCACTGCACCGGGCCTTCGCCGAGGCCGACCGAGGGGCGCTGCTCGCATGAGGTTCGCCGTCACCCACCCACTGGTCAGCCACCCGTACCACCCCGACCTCGTCGCCGGACCCGGGATCGCCCGCTTGGCCCAGGCGGCCGAGGCGGCGGGCTTCGGCGGCTACGGGTTCACCGACCACCCCGCTCCGTCACAGCGTTGGCTGGACGGCGGTGGCCACGACGCCCTCGATCCCTTCGTGGCCCTCGGCTACGCAGCAGCCCACACCACGACGCTGCGCCTGATCCCGAACATCGTCGTGCTGCCGTACCGCAACCCGTTCGTGGTGGCCAAGGCGGCCGCCACCCTCGACGTGCTGTCCGGCGGGCGCTTCACCCTGGCCGTCGGCGCCGGCTACCTGAAGGGCGAGTTCGCCGCCCTCGGCGTCGACCACTCCGAGCGCAACGCGCTGTTCGACGAGGCGCTCGACGTGCTCAAGGCCATCTGGACCGGCGACGAGGTGAGCACGGAGGGCAGGCACTTCAGCGCGCGGGGCGTCACAGCGCACCCTCGTCCGGTGAGCCAGCCCCACCCGCCCATCTGGATCGGAGGCAACAGCGGCCGGGCCCGTCAGCGGGTGGCGGACCGAGGTGACGGCTGGTGTCCGTTCCCCGCGCCCGCCGCGCTGGCCCGGACGGCTCGCACGGTGGCCCTCGACAGCCCCGAGGGCCTCGCCGCCGCCATCGACGACCTGCACCGCCGCCTCGACGCTTCCGGACGCGACCCCTCCTCGGTCGACATCAGCTTCACCACCACCTCCGGCGGCGACCCGTCGTCAGACAGGTTCGACGCCGACGCTCACCTCGAGGGCCTCGCCGGGCTGGCGTCCCTCGGCGTCACCTGGGTCCAGGTCGGCCTCCCCGGCGACTCGGTCGGCCGCGCTCGTCGAGACCCTCGAGCGCTACGGCGAGCAGGTCATCGCCCGGGGTTGATGTCGCAGCGGCGCAGGGCGGCGGCGAGCGATGGGTCCTTGCCGAGCGCGAACATGCTCCGCTGGCCGGCCTCCCGGAACAGGATGGCGATCCTGGTCGAGATGGCGCTGGCCCTCACCAGCGCGAAGGTCTCGTACCAGTCGAGATCCATGAGCTTCCGGTCGATGCCCGCCTCGACCAGGGCGATGGCCTCGGCCCGCGTGCCGAACCCCGGGACGGCCATCTGGGTGAGGTCGGTCTGGAGGGCCTCGAGGGCGAGGAACCAGGCCAGGTCCATCTCGAGAGGACCGACGCTCGCCATGTCCCAGTCCAGGACGGCCTTCGGGGTCAGGCCCACGTCATCGAACACGACGTTCCCGAGGCGAACGTCTCCCCAGAGCAGACCGAGCGGCGGATCCTCCGGGGGTCGGTTGGCCCGGCACCAGGCAAGGGCATCGGCCAGGCCCGGAGGCGGCGAGCCATCCGTGGCCCAAGCGATGTAGCCGTCCCAGTGGTCGAGCTCGGCGTCGAGGCCGCTCCGGAGACCGAGGTCAGCCGCAGGTGTCCGGTGCAGGGCGACGACAGCGCCGAGGAGCGTCTGCCAGACCGACCGACGGGCGGCGTCGTCGGGGAGTCCGAGGAGCCACTCGTCGGCCGCCGTGAGCTCGCCGGGTATGGGCCCCACCACGAGCTCCATGGCGACGAACGGAGCGCCGAGGAACGACTCGTCCGCCTCGTGACGGGTGCCGGGAGCCACCGGGACGCCGGCCGCTCCGACAGCGGACTGCACCGCGGCCTGCTGGGCCAGGTCGTAGCTCGGGAAGATGCCGGGGCCTGCGGGGGGCAAGCGGATGACCAGCTCTTCGTCCACGATCAGCGTCTCGCACGACCACCCCGGCGCCGAACGGGCAATCGTGCTGACCGGCCGCTCGAGCCATCGCTCCAGGCCGGCGCGGAGCGAGCCGAGGTCTCGCTGCACCGCCAGCGTCAAAGGAACGACGCCTCGTCGGTCAAGCCGAGATCGGGGTGGGGCCCGGCGAAGATGGTCTGCAGGTTGCCGACACCCGTGCCGCCGCCCACGGGGTCGTCGACGCGGACGAGGTTGTCGCGGATCTGATGGAGGCGCCGGGCGGCGACGGGATCGGTGCAGTCCTCGATGTGCTCGCCGTCGACGTGGAGGTCGCCGCGCCACTCGCCCGGCCAGTGGCCGTCGAAGCCGAAGTAGAGCCCGGCCCCGAGGTGGAAGCCCGAGTCGCCCAGGGCCGTGACCGTGATCGGCCGGGGCGAGCCGTCGGCCATCGTGAAGTCGAGCGTCGCCCGGGCCAGCCGGCGGTTGTCGTCCCGCACCTCGGCGTGCGGGACCAGCGCGGCCCACGGCTCGCGGCGGCCGTCGGGATGCTCGATCCCGCCCTGCAGCTCGGTGCGCTGCCAGCCTCCGATCCCGTGGCGCTGGTAGTACGTGTGCAGGCCGTAGCGGCTGCCGTCAGGGCGCTCGCAGAGGATCGGCGACCAGATGACGGTGGTGGACACCCCGGCTGGGCGGGCTGGCTCCTCCACGTCGGTCACCGGCTCGCCCACCATGTAGCGCACGCCCCAGGAGTGGTCGCGGGTGGAGACGGCGGTGGAGTCAGTGAGCTCGTACCGGGTGCCGTCCACCTCTGCCCACCCCGACCCTGTGCCGATCTGGTGGTAGCGGACGATGTCGGCATCGAGGCGCAGCCCGTCGCGGCTGCGGTGGTGCTCGGGCTGCTCGAGGGCGGCCGGCACGACCCCGGTGAACGTCCACTCGAAGCTGATGGGCACCACATCGTTGGGGGCCAGGCTGAAGCGGATGACCTGGAGCGGCTCGAGCACCTCGTATCGGATCGGCCCGGTCTCCAGCCGCTCGACGTCCGGGGCGAGCCGACGGCTCGACCGCACGGTCCACTGCTCCTTGCCGCGGCTGATGCCGGCGTAGGCGTCGAGCACGCCGCGGTTCGGGTACTTGCCCATGCCGAACGCGAGCTGAACGGTGCCATCGCGGAGGGCAGCCATGGCGCACACCTTCTCCGTCCAGGACCGGTCGGACTGCGAGACGGTGGCGAAGGTGTCGGTGATCTGGTGGTGGAAGGTCTCGTCGGCAGGGACGAGGGGGCCGAGGGTCGGCATCGCTCAGGCGCGGGGCTCGGGCCAGCGGTCGCCGTCGAGCTGATCGGTCTTGGTGATCATCGCCGTGTCCTCCCCGAAGTGACACGGACGTTAGTTCAGGCCGGGGCGGGTGGGGCCCCGGGCATGGTGGACAGGCCGCCCTCTTCGAACAGGTAGCGCATCGATGCCGACTGGCTCCCCGTGGCGAGGAGGGTGCCGTTCGGCTCCCACACCCGCACCGTGCCGTGACCGAAGCCCCCATGGGCGAACTCGCCCCTCAGCTCCAACAGCACCCAGGCGGCCTCTGCGGCGCCACCCCGAAACCGCATCGAGTTGTCCAGGCTGGCGCCGGCCCCCATCTTGCCGGCGGATCGGGCCACACCGAGCGGCACGAAGTCGGCGATGAAGCCGATGGCCGCGGGCGTGAAGGGTCGGCTGTCCCGGAACCGGGCCCACATCGCCACCGAGGGTCCGTCGGGTTCGAGCACCTGCGCCTGACGCATCTCGATCAGCACGGTCCAGCTGTCGGGGAAGGAGACGTCGGGCATCGCCTGCAGGGACGGAGGCGGGCTGTCCGGATCAGACACCTTCGGCATCCGGGCGTAGAGGCCGGTGAGCCCGTCCTCGACTGCGACGCCGGTCGAACCCAGGGCAGCGAAGGCCACCGCACCCTCGCAGGTGGCGCGCACCGAGAGCTGAGCCGCCCGCTTGCCCACGGCCAGCGCCTCGACCGTCCAGTCGATCGTGGCGCCCATGAGCGGCTGGGACACGAACTGCGTCGAGGCCCACAGCGCGTCACGATCGGTCGCCGCCTCCATGGCGGCCACCGCCACAGCCAGACCGGTGCCGCCGTAGAGGGCCCCGTCGTGACGGACGAGCCCGGAGCCGAGGAGGAAGGAGCCCGACTGCCTGTCGGGGGCCAGGTCCAGGTGCAGCAGATCGACATCGGACGGGTGCGGATGGGTCGGCATGGCGTCACTGCCTAGTGAACGACCCGCCGCGGTGCCGAATCGGCTGCGGTCCCTACGATCGGCGCCATGAGCAGCATCGTGAACCACGTCGGGATGTGCGTCACCGACCTCGACCGGTCGCGCCGGTTCTACGAGGAGCTGTTGGGCTTCAACCACCAACGGGACCTCGCCGTGCCCGACGGGCCGGCGGCCAAGCTGCTGAGGGTGCCCGAACCGGTGGGCATGACCGCGGTCTACCTCGAGCGCGACGGCTTCGTGCTCGAGCTCCTCCACTTCGATCGACCCGGGAACGACCCCCACCGCGAGCGCTCCTTCACCGAGCCCGGGCTCACCCACCTCTCCTTCAGCGTGGAAGACGTCGCCGCCAGCTGCGCTCGGGTGGCCGGGCTGGGCGGCGAGGTGCTGGTCGACACCGACATGGGCGGCCACGCCGTGATGGTCCGCGACCCTGACGGCCAGGTCCTCGAGCTGCTGCCGATGAGCTACCGCGCCGGGAGCCGATGACCGACGCCGGATGACCCACGGCTCAGGGCGACGGCTCAGGATCGCGGGGTAGCCCGAGCAGGCGCTCGCCGATGACGTTGCGCTGGATCTCGCTCGTCCCCCCGGCGATGGTGAGGCAGCGGTTGGCCAGGAAGCCGAAGGTCCACTGCCCCGCCACCCCCACGGTCGTCGCCCCTTCGGGGCCGAGCAGCTCGAGCCCGAGCTCCTGCGTGCGCTGGTCGTGCTCCACCCCCAGCAGCTTGCGCACGCTCGCCTCAGGCCCGGGCCCAGCCCCCGTCACCGAGCGCACCGTGGTGCGGAGCCCCATGACCGCGATGGAGTGGGCCTCGGCCACGAGGGCACCGAGCCGGTCGAGCAGCACCGGCGAGCCGGCGAGCTCGCCCGTGCCGAGGCGGTCGGCCACGAGGGCGA
Organism: uncultured Microthrixaceae bacterium; assembly: GCA_963846555.1. Lineage (GTDB taxonomy): Bacteria > Actinomycetota > Acidimicrobiia > Acidimicrobiales > VFJN01 > VFJN01. The sequence goes on along the minus strand of CAWJWI010000004.1, from coordinate 731,626 downwards.
CGAGCTGCTCGATGCCGCCGCCGAAGGACGAGCCGCTCCCCATCGAGACCCGCTCGTTGGCCAGGGTCGTGCGGGCCAGTGGCCAGCCTCCATCGACCTCGCCCACCACGCAGTCGTCCGGCACGAGCACGTCGACGAGGAACACCTCGTTGAACATGGCCAGGCCAGTGAGCTCGCGCAGCGGTCGGACGTCGATGCCCGGCGTCTTCATGTCGACGATGAAGTAGGTGATGCCGAGGTGCTTGGGCGCATCGGGCGTGGTGCGGGCCAGGCATATCCCCCAGTCCGCCTCGGCGGCCATGGTGGTCCACACCTTCTGGCCGTTGAGGAGCCATCCCCCAGACGTGCGGGTGGCCCGGGTGGTGAGCGATGCGAGGTCGGAGCCGGCCTCGGGCTCGCTGAAGAGCTGGCACCACGAGATGTCGCCGTGCAGGGTGGGCCGAACCCAACGCTCCTGCTGCTCCGCCGTGCCGTGGGCGGCGATGGTGGGCGCGGCCCAGGCGCCGACCTGGAGGTGCGGCGCTCGCACCTTGGCCCGGTCGAGCTCCTGGTCGATGACGAGCTGCTCGACGGCGTTGGCGTCCAGGCCCCAAGGCGGCGCCCAGTGCGGCACGAGGAGACCGGCATCGGCGAGAGGGACGCGGCGCTGGTCCCGGTCCTTCTCGGCGATCCCGTCGATGGTCGTGCGGACTTCGGCTCGGAACGCCTCGGCCTCCGGGGGCAGGTCGAGGGTGAGCTGGCGCCGGACGCCGTCGAGGGCCGCGGTGGCCGTGGCCAACCGCCACGGCGAGGCGCCGCCGAACAGCTGGCGGAGAGCGAGGGCCCGGCGGAGGTAGAGGTGGGCGTCGTGCTCCCAGGTGAAGCCGATGCCGCCCAGCACCTGGATGCAGTCCTTGGCCACGGCGGCGAAGCCCTCGAGGGCGACTGCGCCGGCGGCCCCAGCCGCCAGCTGCGCCTCGGGACCGTGGGACCTCTCGCCGTCCAGGGCCTCGGCCGCGTCCCAGGCCACGGCGCGGACCTGCTCGAGGTGCACCAGCATGTCCGCGCAGCGGTGCTTCACGGCCTGGAACTGACCGATGGGCCGTCCGAACTGACGCCGGTCCTTGGCGTAGGTGGCGGCGGTCTCGACGCACCACGCCGCTCCGCCTGCGCACTCGGCGGCAGCCAGCGCCAAGCCGATCTGCACGACGACCGGGCGAGTGAGGGCAGGAAGCACCAGAGCGGGAGCGCCGGCAAAGGTGAGACGAGCCATCGATCGGGTGGGGTCGAGAGCGTCGAGAGGTGCTGCTCGAGCGTCCTCTCGCGCCATCAGGCACCACTGCTCGACCCCGTCGATCAGGACAGGGGCGACCACGAGATCGGCCGCGTCCCCGCACAGCACCGGACCGATGACACCGTCGACGGTCGATCCGTCACCGCTCAACCCCACCTCGAGGCACACCGTGCCGACGTCGCGACCCGCGGCCAGCTCCGCGAGCCGGGCCCGGGAACCGGCTCCGGCAGGCGCTCCCGCGGCGACGGCCGCTGCGGCCCAGACGGTCGGCAGCACCGGCCCTGGTGCCATCGCGCGAGCCAGCTCCTCGAGCACCACTGCCTGCTCGAGGAAGCCGAACCCCTGACCGCCGTCGGCCTCAGGCAGGTCGAGCGCCAGCCACCCCAGGTCCGCGATCTGGCCCCAGAACGGAGGCTTGGCGGGGGCGTCGGCCTCCATGGCGACCCGGGCCACGGTCGGGCCGCAGTGGCCGGCGGCGAACCGCCGCACGGCGGCGAGAAGGGCCAGGTGGTCCTCACCTATGGCGATGCTCACGTCTCGTGCTCCCTCGTGGCCGACCCTTCTAACGCTCATGTCACAGTAGCGGTCGGGTCGATCTAGCCTGCCCGTCGCATGTCGATCCACTACGAGCAGCTCGAGGGCCACGTGGCCCGGATCACCATCGACCGGCCCGAGGCCCGCAACTCTCTCGACCTCCACCACTTCCGCGACCTCGCGCGAGCCTGGCGCCGCTTCCGGGACGACGCCGCGGACTGGGTGGCGATCGTCACCGGTGTGCCCGGTGACTTCATGACCGGGGCCGACCTGAAGACCTACATCCCCCAGATCACCGAGCTGCAGCAGCAGATCCAGGCAGGCGACGTCGAGGAGATCGACGGCTGCCGGCTCCGGGACGGCACCGATGCCGTGCTCCGCAGCCTCAGGATCTACAAGCCGATCATCGCGGCCGTGGACGGGCCGTGCGTGGCCGGCGGCATGGAGATGCTCGGCGGCGTCGACATCCGGGTCGCCTCCCATCGCGCCACCTTCGGAGTGATGGAGCCCAAGCGCGGCCTGTTCGCCGGTGGGGGCACCACCGTGCGATTGCCGCGCCAGCTCGCCTACCCCGCCGCCATGGAGTTCCTCCTCACCGCGGAGGCGTTCCCCGCGTCGCGGGCCCTCGAGCTCGGCCTGCTCAACGAGATCGTCGACGAGGGAGCCCTCCCCGACCGGGCCCTCGACTGGGCCCGACGCATCGCCGTCAACGCACCTCTCGCCGTGCAGGCCACCAAGGAGAGCGTGCTCCGGGGCCTCGCGGTCGACCAGCGGGAGGCGTACAGGATCGAGAGCGAGCTGGCCGGCTCGGTCTTCTCCAGCGAGGACGCCAAGGAGGGACCGAAGGCGTTCGCCGAGAAGCGCGACCCTGAGTGGAAGGGCCGGTGAGCGCCGACCCTGCTGTGGCGCTTACGCCCTCTGGAGCATGAGGAGGACGTTGTCCCGCATGATCGCCTTCGTCTCCGCCTCGTCGAAGGTCGGGATGTCCTTCACGAAGTGGGTGGGGTCCGGCAGGCCCTCGGTGTGCGGGAAGTCCGAGCCGAACAGGAGCCGGTCGATGCCGATGGCGTCCTTGAGCAAGCCCATGTCGTCCTCGTAGTAGGGGGCGACCCAGACGTGGCGCCGAAACTGCTCGACCGGGTGCTCGCCGAACGCGAAGGGCATCTTGCCGGCCGCATCCTTCAGGAGGCGCAGGAGGTCAGGCACCCACATGGCACCGTTCTCGATGGACGCAGTGCGCAGTGTGGGGTGCCTGTCGAACACCCCGTGGCAGATGAGCGCCGCGAACGTGTCGGCGATGCCCCGGTCCGCGAAGGCCACCATCGGGAAGGCCGCGTGCTTGAAGCCCTCGAAGTCACCGCCGCCGCCCTTGGCCCCCGAAGACCAGAACGATCCGTACCGGGCCACCCCGCTGAGCCCGGCGTGGAAGGCGATGGGGACCCCCGCTTCGGCGATTCGGGCCCACACCCCATCGAAGCGGGAGTGCCCAGGTGAGACGTAGCCGTCTCCGTCGGGCACGGGACCCGGGACGGTGACGAGGATGCGGGCGCCCAGGCTCAGGACGCGATCGACCTCCGCCTCGGCCTCGGCCGCATCGGCCAGCGTGATCATCGGGGCGGCGTAGAGGCGGCCGTCTCCCCGGTCGAAGCCCCAGTCGTCGTCCAGCCAGTCGTTGAAGGCGCGAAACGCAGCGTGCAGGGCCGGTATGTCGCGCTTGAGCGCCTCCTGCATCCCGACGCCGAGGGTGGGGAACAACAGGGCTCCGTCCATGCCCTGCTCGTCGAGGAGGGCCACCCGGGCATCGCGGTCCCTGTACCCGGGGTGCTCGGCGATCGGCGACAGCTCCCCGAACATGGTCTTGAGGTCCATGCCCCCCTCGTTGCGACCCCGGAAGTAGTCCTCGAGGCTCCCCGGGGCGGCGATGGGGTCGAAGGTGGGGTTGGGGATGAACTTGTTGATCTTCCCGCCCACGAGCAGGCGCCTCTTGCCGCCCACGTCGGCCCACTGCATGCACCGCTTGGCCATGGCGGGGTCGATGTGGCGGGTGAACGCGTCCTCCGCCTCGTAGTAGTGGTTGTCGGCGTCGAAGGGCCGGAAGCCGAGATCGTGCATGGGAGGAGATCGTACCCCTGCCCGACGCTTTCTGACAGTGGCGTCAGGTAGCTCGGCGGGAGGTTAGGTTCCTCCCCATGGACGGCAGGCCGCGGCGAGCGATCGTCACCGGCGGGAGCAGCGGCATCGGCCTCGCCGTCGGCGAGCGGCTCGTCGGCCGGGGCTACGACGTGGTGCTGACCGCCCGCCGGGCCGACCGGCTGCAGGCTGCGGCCGAGTCGATCGGGGCCCGCTGGTCAGCCGGCGACAGCACTGATCCTGCCGCCTTTGCCGCCGTCGTCGCCGAGGCAGGAGGGGTGGACCTGCTCGTGCACTCGGCCGGCGTGATGGCCGGGACGTTCGTGCGGAAGGAGACCTTGACCACCTTCGAGGCGGTCGTGCGGACGAACCTCACCTCGGCGTTCGTCGTCGCCTCCGCCGCACTGGCAGCCATGCCCGCCGGCGGGCGTCTCGTGTTCCTGTCCTCGAGCTCGGCGCACGCTCCCCAGCCGGGCAAGGCCGCCTACTCAGCCTCGAAGGCGGGCCTGATCGCGTTCGCCGCGGCCCTGGGCAAGGAGGTGGAGCGCGACGGCGTCAGCGTCCACGTCGTCACCACCGGCCCGGTGGCCACACCGATGCTCGACGACGTGCGCTTCCCGATGCGCACCCTGGGTGTGGACGAGGTGGCCGACGCCGTCGTCTGGCTCGACTCGCTGGCGGGCAACGTGGTGCTCCCCGAGCTGAGGCTCTCGTCGGTCGACGACGGTCCCTTCGCCCCCGAGCCCTTCGTGCCCGAAGCGGCCCGTCGGCTCGGTCGCACCGACCTCTAGCGCGACGTCACCGGACGGCTCCCTCGCCGACGTGACGGACGCACACGGCGACGTCGAGCCCGGCATCACGGAGGTTCAGGGCGGTGGTCACTGTGACGCCAGCAGGTCGTGGGCTTCTCGCTCTGGGTCGATGTGGGGCTCGCCCGCCACGTCGACCACCACCTTGTGCAGGGTCGCAGTGCAGGCGAACCGGCCGCGGTAGTCGCCGTCGGCCGGAGACAGGTCCGGAGACCAGCCCGTCGTGAGCCCCGCGCCGGTGAGGGAGAACCGGCTCCACACGGTGCGGCGCACCTCGCCCGTGCCGACCACCCGGCCGTCGACGAGGAGCTCGCCCCGCGGGGGGTCGAAGCGGAAGGCGAGCACGTGGTCGCCGGGCGCCAGGCGACCGATGTCGGCCTCCACGCGGTAGAGGCGCCAACCGGCCAGGTTGTGCACGTAGCAGAGGCGGCCGTCGGCCAGGACGTGGAACGACCACCCGCCCAGCACGGAGCCCTGGACGGCGAGGACGCCCTCGAGCACCTCGGTGTCGGGCTCGATCGTGAGGTGGGCGCTGATGGTGTGGGCCCGACCGCGCACGTTCACCGCCACGCTCTCGGGCACCGGTGCCCGACCCGGCCAGTAGGTGTACCGAGCCCGGGGTGGCACCGATCCGGGGCGGTCGAGGACCAGATCGGAGAAGGGTCGGTTGTCGAGCGGGAGCACCTGGTGCCGCTCGGCTTCCGCCCACCAACGCTCGACCAGGCTGGCCAGCCGCTCCGGGTGCGTGGATGCGAGGTCGTGGCACTCCGAGGGGTCGGCACGAAGGTCGTAGAGCTCCCACACCGCGGCATCGAGGGCCGGCCGGTCGACCTGGATCTCCTGGTAGGTCACCGCCTTCCACCCCTCGTGGTAGAGGGCCCGGCACCCGAACATCTCGTAGTGCTGGGTGGTGTGCACCTCGGGGGCGTGGGCGTCGTGGAACGTGGCTGCCACGCTGACCCCGTCGAGCGGCCGCTGGCCCACCCCCGAGACCGCCTCCGGCACGTCGATGCCGATGACCTCGAGGAGGGTAGGGACGAGATCGATGGCGTGGACGTACTGGTGGCGGACCTCACCGGTCGCCGAGATGCCGGCCGGCCAGTGGACGATGAGCGGGTCGGCCACCCCGCCTTCGTGGGTCTCGCGCTTCCACCGCCGGAAGGGAGTGTTCCCGGCGACGGTCCAGCCCCACGGGTAGTTGTTGTGGAGCCTCGGGCCGCCGATCTCGGCCAGTCGCTCATCGGCCTCCTCGACGGTCCGGGGCAGCGCGTTCCAGACCCGCGCGTCGTTCACGGAGCCGACCGGTCCGCCCTCCGACGAGGCGCCGTTGTCGGAGAGGACCACCACCACCGTGTTGTGGAGCTCGCCCAGGTGCTCGAGCCGGTCGATCAGGCGTCCGAGCTCGTGGTCGGTGTGGGAGAGGAAGCCGGCGAAGGCCTCCATGTAGCGCGCGTACACGCGCCGCTCCGTCTCGGACAGGTCGTCCCAGGCCGGGACCCAGGAGGGCCGGGGGGACAGCTCGGTGTGATCGGGCAGCAGGCCGGCGGCCTTCTGGCGGTCCAGCGTCGCGTCCCGCCAGCCATCCCATCCGCCGTCGAAGTGGCCCCGATAGCGCTCGACCCAGGCCGGAGGGGCCTGGTGGGGCGAGTGGCAGGCGCCGGGAGCGAGGTACAGCAGCCAGGGCTTGTCGACGTCGACGTTGCGGAGGTCCTCCACGTACTCGATGGACCGGTCCACGAGGTCTGCGGTGAGGTGGTAGCCGGCGTCGATGCCGGCCGGCGGCTCCACGTGGTGGCTGTCGTGGATGAGGCTCGGGACGAACTGGTGGGTCTCCCCGGGGAAGAACCCGTAGAACCGCTCGAACCCCTGGCCTAGTGGCCAACGGTCTCGCCTGGCCCCCAGGTGCTCCTCGTCCTCGGGCGTCAGGTGCCACTTGCCGACGGCCCAGGCTGCGTAGCCGTGCGGTGTGAGCATGGCGGGGAGCAGGGCGCACGACCGCGGGATGCGGGCGTCGTAGCCGGGGAAGCCCATGGCCAGGTCGACGATGCGGCCCATGCCGACGGCGTGGTGGTTGCGGCCGCTGAGCACGCAGGCGCGGGTGGGCGAGCACAGCGCCGTGGTGTGGAAGCCCGAGTAGCGGAGGCCACCGGCCGCCAGCCGGTCGAGGTTGGGGGTGGCGATGTCCGATCCGTAGCAGCCGAGCTGGGCGAACCCCACGTCGTCGAGGATCACCAGCAGGATGTTCGGGGCACCCGCGGGTGGCTGCGGGTCGGGCGGCCACCATGCCTCGGACTCCCAGTGGTACCGCCCGATGCGGCCCTCGAACTCCTCCGGTTCCATGGACGTACCCCGTCGTTCGATCGTGTGTCAGCAGCGGTAGACGCGCTCGGCGTTGGTGGCGAAGAGCTTGTCGCGCGCCTCGTCGTCGAGACCGGCGGTCGCCCCGTCGAACGCCGACCACAGCTCGTCGAGGGTGCCGTGCAGCCCGTCGACCGGGAAGTTGCTGGCCACGAAGCAGCGGTCGACCCCGAAGGCCTCGATGGCCGGCTCGAGCCACGGCGCGAACCCCTCGGCCCGCATCGATCCGGCGGCTGCGGACAGGCCGGACAGCTTGCAGCGGACGTTCGGGCCCAGCCCGGCGAGCGCCTCCATGCCGGTCTGCCATGCGGCTCGCTCCGCATCAGCGCCGGACTGGGGCCATCCCGTGTGCTCGACCACCACCAAGAGGTCTTCCCACCCGACCAGCCCGCGGGCCGCCTGCTCCAGCTGGTCGGGACGAGCCAGGAGCTCGAAGACGAGGTCCCGCTCCTGCAGGGCGCTCAGCACCTCGGGGCCGGGGAGCGGGCCGTCGAAGCGACCCATGGGGCGGACGCCGCGGAACCGGGGCGCCGCCATCTGGCGGTCGATCAGGGCGACGCTGTCGGTGACCGACTCAGTGGGCACGATGCCGCCGATGATGGCGTCGGGGTGGCCGTCGACCTCGGCCCTGCGGTCGAGCTCCAAGGTCTCCTCGATGGAGTGCCGGCCGGTGGCGGCGGCCACGTTGACGAGCTTCACCACGTTCCAACCCGCTGCCTCCGCCCGGTAGGTGGCGACGTCGAAGGGCCGGGCCATGCCCGAGGTGTCGCCCATGTCGAGCTGCATCCCCCCGGACAGGTACGGGTACCAGTCCGTCCGGGCCGGGTCCCACAGGTGCACGTGGGCGTCCACCACCCGGGCCGGTCGGCGGCTCATCTGGGCCCCTCGCCCAAGATGCCCCGCAACGTGCCGTCGAGCCACCCGGGGACCTCGGGGCCGCCGAAGGTGATGCTGCCGCCGGGACGGGGGTGGCTCCGGAGGCCGACCCAGCCAGGGCCCGCGACCAGCTCTGCGCCGGAGAGCGCGACTGCCCCGGGGCTGCAGGCCAGGTGCCCAACGAGCTCACCGACGGGCGGCGCGGCGCTGCCCTCCAAGCTCACGGCGAAGGCGGCGACACGGTCGCCTGTGGCACCCCGCGCCGCCCGGGCGTGCTGGGCCGCGGCCTGGGCCCGGCTTCGGCCGCCGGAGGTCGCGGCGTCGGTGAGGGTGACCAGCCGGAGCGGGCGATCGGCCGTGGCGGCCTGGTCGGCCGCCGCCCTCGCCCACCCGGCATCAGCCTGGATGCCGTCGACGATGCGGGTGTGCTCGGCCAGCGTCCGCTCCCAGCCGCTCGACGATCCGGGGGACGGCGCCTCCGCGCCCAAGGCGACGACCACTGCGTCGAGACCGCCGGCGCTGGCCGCGGCCGACGAAAGCGCGTCGGCGGAGCCGCGGAACCCGGGGCGGATCCGGTCGACGGGGATCGGCGTGCACGACACGCCGCGCGCCTCGAGCGAGGAGATCACCGCCGCCGCGATCTCCGACTGCTCAGCGATGACGGCGCACGTAGCGGTCGAGGAGGGGGTCGCGTCGCCGCCCGGGTCCGAGAAGATCGGCCCGAACCTCGGGTTGGACGCGCCTGTGGTCGCCTGCCGCTCCTCGGCCGGCGCCAGCGCTCCCGGATCGAACGCCGCGAGCACGTGCGCCAGCGAGGCCACCTCGTCGGTGCGGACGGCCTCGAGCAAGCGCGGCTGGTCGACCACCGACACCTCGGAGCCGCAGGCGAAGAGCACGTGCCCGCTGCACCAGTCGAGCTCTTCGGCCACTAGGTGGGCCCCGAACGGCCCGAGCGCTTCCGGCGCGGGCATCGACCCCAGCGACAACCCTCCGGTGGCCTTCCCCCCCGCCTTGCCCGCGGCCCTCTCGAGCGCGGCGGTGACCATCCGGGTGACCGCGATGGGCGACGAGCGCGTTGACGGTCACGCCTGGCGGCGGCTGCCGCCCGAGCTGCCAGGTGAGCGCGGCGACGGCCCGCTTGGCGCATCCGTAGGCGCCCGTGTCGGCCGGCCGCCACCCCGAGCCCGACGTGACGCCCAGGATGCGCCCATGCCCCGCTGCGGCCATGAGCGGGAGCGCGGCAGCGAGGACGTTGAGATAGCCGTCGAGGTGCACCTCGAGCACGCTGCGCCAGTCCTCCTCTCGGCCCCGTGCGAAGCTGGTCGGACGGGTGATCCCGGCCACGTTGACCACTGCATCGAGCCCACCGAGCTCCCCGACCAGGTCTGCGAACAGACTGCTGACGCCCACGCGATCGGTGACCGACACCGACGAGGCCCGGGCTGAACCCCCAGCGGAGACGATGCGCTGGGCGGTGGTGTCCTCTGAGGCTGGGAGGGCTTCGGCTCCGTCGAGGGTCACCAGCGGATCCAGGGTGACGACGAAGGCGCCCTGGCGACCGAGCTCCTCCGCGATGGCGGCCCCGATCCCGCCGCCCCCACCGGTGACGGCGACGACCCGTTGGCGCGTCACGTCGCCACGGCGCGGCCGTCGAGCTCCAGGCCCTCGAGGTCGCCCTGCTCGAGCCAGTGCCGCAGCAGCTCGCGATAGGCGAAGTAGTCACCGAACCCCCGGCCGAAGTTGCCGTTGCGCGGGTTCACGGATCCCGGGTCGCCCTCCTGGTTGATGCGCGACGGCGTGCACGCCGACATGACGGCGCTGCCGTCGACGAAGGAGTCCACGATCTGCTGGGTCCACTCCGCTTCGGCCTCGGCGCTCACGTCGAAGACCGGCGCGCCCCGCTGCTCGAGCAGGTCGACCGCCCCGCCGATGAGCTCGGCCCCCAGCACGGCGATCTGGGTGTAGTTGACCGTGACGACGGACTGCTGGCCCGGGGCCGGCATGACGAAGAGGTTCGGGAACCCGCGGGTCATCATGCCGAAGAGGCTGGCCGGGCCAGGCGCCCACTTGTCGGCCAGGCTCAGGCCGTTGCGTCCGACGATGTCGTGACCGGCCCGGCGGGGCAGCGGCGTGAGCTCCGCCTCGAAGCCCGTGCCGTAGACGAGCAGGTCCACGTGGTACTGCTCCCCGCCCACCACGGGACCCTGCTCGGTCACCCTTTCCATTCCGCCGGGGCAGTCGACGAGGGTCACGTTCGGGCGGTTGAAGGCCTCCAGGAACTCGTCGGAGAAGCACGGTCGCTTGCACAGGTACCGGTAGTAGGGCTTGAGGCTGGCGGCCTTGGCGGGATCGGTCACCAGCTCGGCGACGCGCCGGCGGTGAGCCTCCATGACCTCGTAGTCGATCGCCTCGCCGCCACTGATGTAGTCAGCGACGGTCATGCCCTTCCAGCGCGGCGGATGGTGCACGGCCGCGTAGTGGCGCGTCCAACCGTCATCGACGAGGTCCGCCGTCACGGGACGGCCGAGCATGACGGCCTGGAAGTTGTCCATCCGGTCCTGCTGCCACCCCGGTCGCAGCGCGTCGGCGAAGCTCGGCTCGGTCGGTCGGTTGCCGCGCTCGCCGACGGCGGACGGCGTGCGCTGGAACACGTAGACGTGGGCGGCGCCCTCGGCCAGGGCGGGCAGGCACTGGATCCCAGTGGCGCCGGTGCCGACGAGCCCGACGGCCTTGTCCCCGAGCTTGGTGAGCGGCTGACCGGGAGCCCCGCCGGTGAGGTCGTAGTCCCATCGGGCGGTGTGGAAGGACGGCCCGGCGAAGCGCTCCATCCCGTCGATGGCAGGCAGCTTGAGCAGGTTGAGGATCCCTACGGCGAGCACGTAGTAGCGAGAGGTGAGCTCGTCGCCCCGGTCGGTGCGGATGCGCCAGCAGGCGTTGCCTTCGTCCCACTCCGAGCTGGTCACACCGGTGTGGAACAGCGCATCGGCCGTGAGGTCGAAGCGATCGGCGATGGCCTCGAGGTGCCCGCGGATCTCCTCGCCGAAGGCGTACCGATGCTCGGGCACGTACCCCAGCTCCTCCAGCATCGGGAGGTAGATGTAGGACTCGACGTCGCACATCACCCCCGGGTAGCGGTTCCAGTACCAGGTGCCCCCTACGCCCCCCGCCTGATCGACGATGCGAATCCGGTCGATGCCCGCCTTGCGCAGCTGTGCTCCGGCCAGCAAGCCCGCCATGCCGCCGCCCACGATCACGGCGTCGACGTGGTCGACGATCGGGGGGCGGGCTGACACCGGTGTGAACGGGTCGGCCCGGAAGCTCGCGAAGTGCTCGTCGCGGGACAGGTCCCGGATCTCGGCCCGTCCCGGCACGAGTCGCTTGTCTCGCTCGGCCAGGTACTTGGCGCGGACCGCTTCGGGATCGAAGCCGTCGGCGCTGGCGCGTCGAACGCTCGATCCCTCGCTCGAACCTGACATCAGTGTCAGATTAGTCACGCACGGCGCTCGCCGGATCAGCGGGGTAGGTTGCGCGGGTGGATCTGGGGTTGGCGGACCGGGCCGCCATCGTCACCGGGGCCAGCAGAGGCATCGGACGGGCCGTGGCCCAGGCCCTGGCCCGCGAGGGCTGCCAGGTGCTGGTGTGCGGGCGCGACGTGCTGGCCCTGCGGGAGACCCGAGAGGCCATCACCGCCGCGGGCGGCCGGGCCGAGGTCCACGCCGCCGATGTGACCGATCGCTCGGCCGCCCAGGACGTGACCGATGCCTGCGTGGCGACCTTCGGGCGGCTCGACATCCTCGTCAACAACGCCGGATCGGCCACCCCCAAGGCACTGGCCGAGCTCACCGCAGACGACTGGCAGGCCGGGCTCGAGGTGAGCTTCCTGGCTGCTGCCCGCCTCTCGGTGGCTGCCGCCGCCGTGATGCGCGGTGCGGGTTGGGGGCGCCTGGTCCACGTCGCCTCGGTGAGCGGGCGAGAGCCCGATCCGCTCTTCGCTCCCTACTCGGCAGCCAAAGCCGCCTTGCTCAACCTCTCCACGTCGCTCTCCCGGGCGTTCGCGGCCGACGGCGTGCTGTCGAGCTGCGTGGTCCCGGGCATCACGCTCACCGAGCTGGTCGAGTCCAACGCGCAGGCCAGTGCCGACCGGTCGGGCAGCTCGGTCGACGAGGTCATGGCCAAGATGCTGGCCCGCCACGGCGCGGCGACCGGGCGCTTCGGTCAGCCCGAAGAGGTGGCTGCCGCGGTGGTGTTCCTGGCCTCCGACGTCGCCTCGTGGGTGAGCGGAGCCACCCTCGAGGTCGACGGCGGCACCCTTCGCAGCGTCTGACCGGGTCGGCTCCCGATCGACAGCCCATCGATCAGGGAGGCACCGGCCCATCCACCACGAGGGCCCCCAGCTCGGCCCGGAGGATCTTCCCCATGGCGTTGCGGGGCATCTCCTCCACCGGCACGAACCGCTCCGGGACCTTGTAGCGGGCCAGCTCGGCCAGGCAGTGGGCGCGCACCGCCGCCTCGTCGAACCCACCCGCGTCGGCCGGCTCGACCACCGCGACCACGCGCTCGCCCAGCCGCTCGTCGGGCAGGCCGAGCACCGCGCACGCGGCCACGCCCGGCGCGGTGAGGAGCACCCGCTCGACCTCGGCCGGGTACACGTTGGCCCCGCCCCGGATGATGACCAGGCTCTTCCGGTCGCGCAGGTGCAGGTGGCCGGCGTCGTCGAGGAAGCCCAGATCCCCTGTGTGGAGCTCACCGCCCGCCAGGACCTGCTCGCTGGCGGCCGGTTGGCCCCAGTACCCCAGCATGAGCCGGTACCGCGCGTCGCCGGCCGCCACGCACACCTCCCCGGTCTCCCCCGGCGCCAGCGTCGCTCCCGACGGGCCCGCGACGCGAACGGCGAGGTGCGGGAGCGGGAGGCCCGAGGCCCCAGCCACGTGGGTGCCGTCCCGTCGGTCGATCGAGACGACCGTGGGCGCCTCGCTGAGCCCGTAGGTCGCGAGCACCCGAAGCCCGAACTTGGCCTCGAAGGCCGTCCGGATCACCTCGGGGCAGTCGGCCCCGCCGGTCCACACCTCGTCGAGCGAGGCCAGGTCGTCCGCCGCGATCGCCTCGTCGGAGGCGAGGGTGTGCAGCAGGGCGGGCGGGCCGTTCCAGGTGGTCACCCGCTCCGCCCGGATCCACTCGGCCACCCCTGCGGCGTCGATGCGGTCCATCACGATGCACGTGCCACCCGCCTGCGAGACGAGCAGGGTCGTCAGGACGGCCAGGTTCAGGATCGTGAAGGGGAAGCAGTCGCCCTTGCGCAGGGTGCTGTCGTAGCCGCGGGACTCCACGAGCACGGCGCCTGGGGCGAGCAGGTTGTGCTGGCTGTGCACGGCCCCCTTCGGATGCCCTGTGGTGCCGCTCGTGTAGGCGATGCCGGCGGGCGCCAGGGGGTCGACGTCCACCCCGACCGGCCCGTCGGGAGCCGCGCCCACAGCTGACCGCCAGGCGTCGAGGTCGAGCGCACGTACTCCGAGGTCACCGACGTCGTCGTCGCACAGGAACAGGGTGGACCCGGAGTCCGACAGCAGGAACTTCTTCTCTGGCGGAGCGAGGGCCCGGTTGACACCGACCCACACCGCCCCCAGCCGCATGGTCCCGTGGAAGGCGACGACCACGTCGGCGTCGTTCGGGAGCGAGGCCGCCACCCTGTCCCCGGGTCGCACGCCTAGGCCTCGGAGGGCGTGCGCGGCCCGATCGGCCTCGGCATCGAGGTCGGCGTATGTGAGGCGGCGGGAGCGGGTGACCAGAGCCTCACGGTCGGGAGCGGCGGCCAGCACGTCGTCGAGCACCCGAGCCACGGAGGGGGGAACGGGCCGCATGGAAGACGAACGTAGTCCCGCGACTAACGTTGGTGTCAGGTAGGAGGAGCCGATGGACTTCGACCTGGGGGAGCGGGCGGCTGCCCTGCGCAACCGGTTGCGGAAGCTGATCGCCACCCACGTCGCCGAGGACTACCTCGGCGCCTTCACCGACGACCCTGCCGACCTCGCCGTCGCCCAGGCGTTCTGCAAGGTCCTGGCTGACGAGGGCCTCCTCACCGTCGCCTGGCCGGCCGAGCACGGCGGCGGGGCCGGGTCCCTCTGGGAGCAGACGGTCGTGCGGGAGGAGATGTGGGCCCACCACGAGCCGCGCGGGGCGCAGTACATGGGTCTCAACTGGGTGGGTCCCGCCATCATGGCCTTCGGCACTGACGAGCAGAAGCGGGTCCACCTGCCGGCCATCGCGGCGGGCGACGTCATCTGGTGCCAGGGCTTCAGCGAGCCCGAGGCTGGCTCTGATCTGGCGTCGCTGCGGACGAGGGCCGTCGAGGACGGGGACGGGTACCGCATCAGCGGGCAGAAGATCTGGACCTCCTATGCCGGCATGGCCCAGTGGTGCGTGCTGGCCGCTCGGGTGGGGCCCGGCGAGCGCCACGAGGGCATCACCATGTTCCTCGTGCCGATGGACGCCCAGGGCATCACGGTGCGCCCGATCCGGTCGATGCTCGGGCCCCACCACCTCAACGAGGTGTTCTTCGACGACGTGGCCGTCGGGCCCGACTCCGTGCTCGGCAGCGTGGGTGAGGGCTGGGCCGTCATTCGCAAGGCGCTCGCCCACGAGCGGGTGGGCATCGCCCGCTACGCGCGCTGCGAGCGGCTGCTCTCCGCCCTCGGCGAGGAGCTGGCTCCGCACTGGGCCGACCTGCCCCCCTCGCTGCAAGCCCAGTGGGCCCGCGCTCTGGTGCAGGTGCGCGTGGCGCGACTTCTCGCCTACCGCACGGTGCACGCCCAGGCCACCGGCGAGGTTCCCGACGTGCTGGCGTCGGTGGCCCGCATCGCCGTCACGCAGTGCGACCAGGCCGTGGCCGAGGTGCTCCTCCAGGCTCTGGAGCACGAAGGGCTGGAGGCGGGCCCGTCGGCTCCGCTCCACGGCGCCGTGGAGGACCACTGGCGCTACGCCCAGGCGGCCACCGTCGCCTCGGGCACCATCGAGGTGCAGCGGATGATCGTGTCGAAGGCGCTCCTGGCGGAGCGGACGTGAACCCCGCCCTGCCCGATGAGGCGGTCGCCTTCGGCGCCGCAGCCGCCAGGGCCTTCTCCGCCCTGGGGGAGGTGGACGCCGCCCGGAAGGCCGAGGCCGATCCCACCATGCGAGGGCTCGCCGTGGCGGACCGCCTCGCTGCCCTGGGGGTCGACGGGCTCGACCCTCGGCGCGATGGCGACTCGCTGAGCGCCGCAGCCTGTCTGTGCGAGGCGTCAGGGCGCGTCGCGCTTCCCTACCCGGTGGCATCCCTGGTGTTGGCCGACGGCGAGGGGCGGCCCTTCGCAGTCGTTCCTGACGGCGCCGGGCGCGTCGACCACGGGGACCTGTTCGCCGAGTGGGTGGTGGCCCCGCTGTCGGGGCCCGCCAGGCTTGCCACGAGCGGCCAGGCGCCAATGGGAACCCGGCTGGGCCCGTTCGTCACAGACCTCCGCCCCGGCTCGGCCGTCACCGGACGGCGCTCGGTCGGCGCCACCGACGCCGACGTGCTCTTGCACCTCGCCCTCACCGCGTTCGGGATCCTCGGCACGGCCGACCAGGCCGTGGCGCTGACCGTCGAGCACGTGCGCGGGCGGGTGCAGTTCGGGAAGCCGATCGCCGCCTTCCAGGCGGTGCAGTTCCAGCTGGCCGACGCGGCCGTGGCGGTGGCCGGCCTGCGCGAGCTGGCCCACTTCACCCTCTGGCGCCTCGCCACGGACCTCGAGAGCGCACGGCCCGACGCCCTGGCCCTGCGGCTGCACGCCGTCGACGTGGCCCGATCGGTCCTGCGCACCTGCCAGCAGCTGCACGGCGCCGCCGGCGTCTGCGACGAGTACGACATCTCCGTGCTCACCCGCATGGTGCAGCCCGCCCTGCGCCTGCCTTGGAGCGCCGAGCGCACGACCGACCACCTGGCGGCGGCCATCCGGGAGGACGGGTTCTCCGGCCTCTTCGAGCACGGTGCGGTTGCTGGGTGACGACCTTCGAGGGGCCGCCGCTGGCCCAGGCAACGGGCGTAGGTCCTCTCACCATGGGGGCCTTCCTCACCGAGGTCGGAGCCCGGTTCGGACCCAACGAGGCGCTCGTCTTCGACGACCCCCTCCACGGAGGCGCGACGACGCGGTGGACGTACACCGATCTGCTCGCCGAAGCCCAGCGCGTGGCCCGCGGGCTGGTGGCCCTCGGCGTCGCGCCCGGGGAGCGGGTGGGGATCCTCATGGGCAATCGCCCCGAGGCGGTGGCTTCCCTGTTCGGGGTGGCCATGGCCGCCGCGGTGTCGGTCCCCCTGTCCACCTTCGCCCCGGCGCCAGAGCTGGCCCACATGCTCGACCAGGCCGACGTCATCGTCGCCCTCACCCAGGACCGGCTGCTGGAGCGGCGCTTCAGCGCCGACCTGGCCCTGCTCCAGCCCGGCCGTTCCGGCCTGCGCCACGTGGCCGTCGTCGGCGAGCCGTCCTGGGCCGCCCTCCTCGCCGCCGGCTCGGGCGTCGACGGGAACCAGAGCCCGCCTCCCGTGACGCCGGACGACGACGCCCTCGTCATCTTCAGCTCGGGGACCACCAGCGCACCCAAGGGGATGCTCCACGGCCACCGGGCCCCGACCCTCCAGTTCTGGTTGCAGGCCCAGCTGTTCGACCGACACGAGGGCACCCGGATGTTCTCGGCCCTGCCCCTGTTCTGGACCGCTGGGCTCAACACCGCGATGGGCGCCACCCTGGCCGCCGGCGGCTGCTGGGTGATGCAGGAGACCTTCTCCCCAGGTTCGGCGCTGGCCCTCATGGAGAGGGAGCGGGTGACCGAGCCCTACACGCTCCCCCACCAGACGGCCGCCCTCGAGGAGCACCCGGACTGGGACCACACCGACCTGTCGTCCCTGCGCTGCGTCTACGGCAAGGGGGCCTTCGCCCGGCACCCCAGCGTCGACGGGGATCCCGGCTGGGTGATGCCCGTCGGCTACGGGCTGTCCGAGACGTGCGCCTTCTTCGTCAGCCACCGCTCCAGCACCCCTCGGGAGCTGACCAAGCAGAGCATGGGTCGCCTCCTCCCCGGCAACCGGCTGCGCATCGTCGACCCCGATGACGGCGTCCCGATGGGCCCGGGCGAGGAAGGCGAGCTGACCATCCAGGGCCCGACCCTGATGAAGGGCTACCTCGGCCAGATCCCGGAGTCGTGCTTCGACGATGACGGCTTCTTCCACACCGGCGACGCCGGCTCCGTCGACGCAGAGGGCTTCGTGCACTTCAGCGGCCGCCGCACCGAGATGATCAAGACGGGCGGGGCCAACGTCTCGCCCGCCGAGCTGGAGGTGCAGCTGCGGGCCTGCCCGCCCGTGAAGCTGAGCCGCATCGTCGGCGTGCCCGACCCCCGGCTCGACCAGGTGGTGGTGGCCTGCATCACCCTCAAGGACGGCGCCGACGCCACCGAGGCCGACATCCAGTCGTTCCTGCGGGAGCGGGTGGCGGCCTACAAGGTCCCCAAGCGCGTCCTGTTCTTTCCCGACGGCGAGATCCCGATGACCACCAGCGACACGAAGGTGCGAGATGACGCCCTCGTGCGCCTGGTCACCGAGCGCCTGGCCCTCACCCCCGTCCCCACCACCCGCGGAGACCGATGACCACCACCGAAGATCAGGAGACGCTCGACGCGTCCGACCTCGACCAGTACATGGGTGTGCCCATGGAGCCGGGTGAGCTCAAGGAGCCCGTCGCCACCAACGACATCCGCCGGTGGGTGCAGGGGATGCACTACCCGAATCCGCTCCACTACGACGAGCGGTGGGCGGCCGAGAGCCACTTCGGCACGATCGTGGCGCCGCAGTCCTTCACGGTGGCCTGCGACACCAGCCACGGCTGCTCGCCGGCCCAGGTCGGCAAGATCCCCAGCTCCCACCTGATCTTCGGCGGGGACGACTGGTGGTTCTTCGGGCCGCGCATCCATCCCGGTGACCGCCTGGTCTGCCATCGGATGCCGTACGACTACCGGGTCACCGACACGAAGTTCGCCGGTCCGACCTGCTTCCAGCGCGGCGACACGCTCTACATCAACCAGCGAGGCGAGCGGATCGCCCTCCAGCGCTCCACGGCCATCCGCTACCAGGTGCGGGACGCGAAGGAGAAGAAGCTGTTCTCCGAGCCGACCGAACCCGAGTGGACCGACGAGCAGCTGGCCGACCTGGAGGAGCGCAAGCTCACCTTCATCGACCAGATCCAGCAGCTGGGCCACGAGAAGCGGCTCCACGACAGCGTGTCGGTGGGCGACCGCCTGGCGAACAACGTGCTCGGCCCCCACAGCCTGGCCAGCTTCACCACCGAGTGGCGCGCCTACCCGATGACCACGTGGGGCGCCATGGCCAAGGGTCCCACCACCGTGCGGGCAGAAGCCCTGGGCTACACGAAGGAGATGGCTGGCTTCGAGGGCGACCGACGGATGGAGCGGACCAACCCGGAGCTGACCGACGGCGCCTACTACGGGCCCTCCCGTGGCCACCTCCAGCCCCGCTGGGCTCAGCACGTCGGCATGCCGAGGGGCTACGGGTACGGCGCCTCGATGGGCGCCTGGATCCTCGACTACGTGGCGGCCTGGGCCGGCGAGTGGGGCACCCTCGTCTACTCCAGCGCGCAGTACCGCAACCCTGCCTTCACGGGTGACGCCACCTTCATCACCGGCGAGGTGATCGACAAGCGGGTCGAGCGCAAGCGCCGGCACCTCGTGCGGGTCCGGGTCGAGCTGCGGAACCAGGACGACGCCGTCCTGGCCAAGGCCGAGGTCGACGCCGAGCTCCCGAACGAGTAGCCGCCGTGGCGCGCGAGGGGCACGGGGCGGTGCGCTACGGCGCCTTCCCCGTCGTCGCGCTCGCTGCCACCCTCATGCTCGAGCAGGGCGAGCGCCTGTCGCTCGCCCAGGCGTTCGACGGCATCCAGGAAGACTTCGGGGTGAGCGACACGACCCTCGGCGGCCTGGCCGCCTCGATGGCCGTCGTGGGGGTGGCGGGCGCCTTCCCCATGGGGTTCCTGGCCGACCGGTGGCGCCGGACCACGTTGCTCGTGCTGGCCATGACCATCTGGACGGTGTGCATGGGGCTCAACGCCCTGGCCCCGGGCTTCGTGCTCCTGTTCGCCTCTCGGCTCGGCGTGGGCGCGGTGGAGGCCAACAGCCCGGCTGCCTACTCCCTGATGGCCGACTACTACCCCGTGGCGACCCGCGCCCGGATGATGGGCCGCTACCAGCTGGGCTCCGCTGTGGGGGGCCTGCTGGGAGTGGCCCTCTCAGGAGTGCTCGTCGACGTCTACGGCTGGCGGGCGGCGTTCTGGATGTGGATACCGCTGGGCGTGATCGTCGTGGCCTTCCTCCGGCGCCTGCCCGAGCCTGACCGCGGCGGGCAGGACCGCGCCTTCCACATCGAGGAGACGGACCGGGTGGAGGCCGACGGGCTGCCCGGGCTCCTGCCCGACCTCGGGCTCCCCGCCCCCCGCATCACGACCATCGACTACAGCCAGGCGTCCTGGATGGACGTCCTGAGGGAGCTCCGGCACATCCGATCGATGTGGTTCGGGCTCATGTCCCTCACCATCTCCAGCTTCCTGCTCGGCGCCCTCGGCGTGTGGGGCATCGAGTTCTTCAAGCGGTCCTTCGACCTCACGGCCACCGAGGCGGGGGCCTTCGCGCCGGCCGTCGGCGCCGGCGCGGCGATCGGGCTGATCGGAGGCGGCGAGCTGGCTGATCGGCTCCTCCGCGGTGGGATGGCCAACGCACGCGTCTACGTGACCGCCGTCGCCTCCGTGCTGGCCACGCTCTTCCTCCTGCCGGCCTTCCTCACGTCGTCGCTGCCGGTCGCCGCTGTGCTGCTCTTCCTCGGCAGCCTGTGCCTCACCACCCCAGTGGCTCCCAGCGAGGCCCTGGTGTCCGACGTGGTCCCCAGCGAGCTGCGGGGCCGGGCGGCGGCGATCCGGTCGGTCGTGCGCTCCCTCTCGGCCTTCTCGCCGCTCCTCGTCGGCGTGCTCTCCGATGCCACCGATCTGGCTACAGCCCTTGCCCTCGTCACGCCCGTCTACGCCATCGGCGGGCTGACGATGCTGCTGGCCACCAAGACCTACCCGGCCGACCTGGCCTTCGTCGCGGCCGAGTCGCGCCGCTCCCTGGAAGGGTCCCGCTCGTGAACGATCCCCTCGTCATCTACTCCACCGCCCCCCTGCGCGGCCCCGGGCTCGATGCGCTGCGCCAGCTCGGCGCGGTCATCGTCGAGCCGTGGATCGACCAGTCCCCGATGAGGCTCTTCAGCGCGGAGCAGCTGGCGGCCAGGGCGACAGAGGTGGGGGCGAGCGTGCTCATCTGCGAGGCCGACCGCTGCGCCGGTCCGGTGCTCGACCTCCCTCTGGTGGCCATCGGCTCCACGCGCGGCGACCCCACCAACGTCGACCTGCCCGGCGCCACCGCCAAGGGCATCCCCGTCCTGCGGGCCCCTGGCCGCAACGCCGACGGCGTGGCCGAGGTCACCGTGGGGCTGCTCCTCGCCGTGACCCGCCACCTCGTGACCGCCGACCGGGACGTCCGGGAGGGACAGATCTACCGCGATGGCTCGATCCCCTACCAGCGATTCCGAGGTTGGCAGCTGGCCGGACGCACCGCCGGGCTGGTCGGGCTCGGCGCGGTGGGTCGGGCGACGCGCTGGCGCCTGGAAGGGCTCGGCATGCGGGTGATCGCCAGCGACCCCTTCGCCGACGATGCCACCCACGACCTGGACGACCTCCTCGCCGAGGTCGACGTGGTGTCGATGCACGCAGCCGTCACCCCCGACACGGTCGGGCTCATGTCGGCGGAGCGCTTCGCCCGGATGCGCGAGGGGGCCGTCTACGTGAACTCGGCCCGGGCCGGCCTGCACGACCTCGAGGCCCTCACCGCGTCCTTGGCCTCGGGCCACCTCGCCGGCGCCGCTCTCGACCACTTCGAGGGCGAGACCATCGCCGTCGAACACCCGCTGGTGGCCATGTCCAACGTGGTCCTCACGCCCCACATCGGGGGTGCCACCTACGACACCGAGACCAACCACACGGCGCTGATGGCCTCTGGTCTCTCCGACCTGCTCAGCGGCAAGCGCCCGTCCAACCTCGCCAACCCGGAGGTCCTCGACCATGTCTGACACCGTCACGTCCCCCACCACGACCCCCGAGGCCGTGCTGGCCGCGGCCAAGCGGATGCTCGCCGAGGGCCTGGTCGAGGGGACATCCGGCAACATCTCGGGGCGCCTGCCCGACGGGCTGGTCTGCCTGTCCCCATCGTCGGTGCCGTACGACACGATGACCCTCGCCGACCTCGTGGTCGTCGACCTCGACGGGACGGTCGTCGCGGGCGAGCGCTCCCCCACCACGGAGAAGGACCTGCACCTCGCAACCCTCCGGCGGTACCCGGAGATCGGTTGCGTGATCCACACCCACGCCGTCTACGCCACCATGTTCGCCCTCGCCCACGAGCCCATACCGGCGGTCATCGAGGAGGTGGTCGTGTACGTCGGAGGCGACGTCCCGTGCTGCGGGTACCAGGGCACCGGGAGCATCGAGCTGGGGGACGAGGTGGCCCGGCACCTCGTCGATCGGGGCGCCGCCCTGTTGGCCAACCACGGGCTGGTCACCTGCGGGGCGTCCCCGGACAAGGCCCTCCACAACGCGGCGCTAGTCGAGCGCACCGCCAAGATCGTGTGGGGCGCTCGAGCCATGGGCGCCACCATCCACCCCCTCCCTGAGAGGGTGAACCGCGACATGGCGGGCGTCTACCGCTTCATCCGGGAGAACCCGTGACGGAGGAGTCCGTGGCCCGGGTGGTGAACTACTCCGACGGCGGGGGGAGGGGGAGAGTGGTGACTCGAAGGATCCTTGCCGGGCTGCTCGTCGGCCTTCTGCTGGCGGCCTGCGGGACACGCCTGCCCGACGAGGCGTTCGTCTCGGCCGATGGGCAGGCGCTCGCACCGGGCGAGGCAGCCACGGACGTAGGAGCGACCCCAGCCGAGGACGTGTCGGGCACCGACAGCGGGCCCACCGACACCGTTGTGGCGGGGGCCGACCCGGGTGCCGCGCCCGGTGGCGCAGGGGCTCCCGACGGCGGGCCCGGCCCGTCTGGCACCCCGGGCGCGCCCGGCGGTGGGCCCGGCACCCCCGCCGGGCCGAACCAGGCGTCTGACGTCGGCATCACCGCGACCACCATCACCCTCGGCAACATCACCGCCGAGAACGGCGTGCTGGGAGACGCCTTCGCCCCCGCCGTTCGGGGGCTGAGGGCCTGGGCCCAGGCCGTCAACGCCAAGGGCGGCATCCACGGGCGCACCATCATCCTCAAGACCTGCGACGACCGAGAGGACCGCAGCCGGGCCCTCGCCTGCGCCCGGCGGCTGGTCGAGCAGGACAAGGTGTTCGCGCTGGTCGCGACCAACACCCGGGCCCTGGGCGGCGCCGCGCAGTACCTCGATGACCAAGCGGTGCCCGTCCTGGGCATCCCCATCACGAACAGCTTCGCCCGGTACCCGCACTTCTGGAGCGTCTACAAGCAGGGCTATGCACGCGATGGCCGGACGGTCGGCAACAAGGGGCAGATCATGAGCCTCTCGGGCGCGTACCGATGGTTCCGGGACACCCTGGACGTCAACAAGGCCGCCGTGTTCGCCTACGACATCGACGAGTCGAGGCAGGCCGGCACGTTCCTGGCCAAGGGCCTCGAGCTGGAGGGCTTCCAGGTCACCCAGTACGCCGTGTCGTTCGCGGCGCCGAGCTTCGACCAGGCCGTGGCTGACATGCAGCGCAACGGCACGCAGATCATCTTCGACAGCATGGACGACGGCGCCAACCGCAAGCTCTGCGATGCCATGGCTCGCCGCCGCTTCTCGGTGGAGGCCAAGGTCTCGACGATCGTCTCGATGGGCGAGTCGGTCGGCAACGACTACAACGACACGTGCCGGAACTCCGTGTACATCACCGGGGCGTCGATCCCGTACACGGCCACAGGGGTGCCGGCCGTGGCCGAGTTCCGCTCCGCCTTCGCTCGGTACCAGCCGGGCCAGGAGCTGCACCAGTGGGCCCTCGAGGCGTGGGCCCAGGGGACGATGCTGGCCGACGGCGTCCGCAGCATGGGTCCCAGCCCGACACGGAAGGGCCTGGAGGACTTCTTGCGCGGCCTCCGCAAGCACACGGCGGGCGGGATCATGGCGGGCACGGACTACGTCCCCTCGGACTTCACCCGGCCCACCGCCGAGCAGTGCTTCACGGTCGCCCGCTGGCTCGACAGCGAGAACGGGTGGGTCGAGGCCACCGACCGGTTCCCGTTCTGCTACCCCGACGCCAAGCAGTACGGCACGCCCGCGTTGGAGGAGGGCAACTGAACGGGCTCAACCGGCCAGGAAGGCGGCTCCGCTGGGGAGGTGGCGCAGCTCGCCCGGCTCCCCCGCCCAGACGACCCGACCCTTCGACACCACGTAGCAGATGTCGGCCAGGTCCAGCGCGTAGGTGAGGTGCTGCTCGACGAGCACGATCGTGCGGCCCTCGTCCCGCAGGGCGGCCACCCGTTCGAAGAGGCTGGCGACCACGAGTGGAGCGAGGCCCATCGAGAGCTCGTCGAACATGATGACGCTCGGGTCGCCCACGAGAGCTCGGCAGACAGCCAGCATCTGCTGCTCGCCGCCGGACATCGAGCCCGCGGTCTGGTCGAGGCGCTCGCCCAGGCGGGGAAACGTGCCCACGATGCTGTCCAGCCACTCGCCCCACGTTGGGGCGGCCGCCGAAGCTGCGCTGCGGTGCGCCACGTGCAGGTTGTCCCGGACGCTGAGGGCGGGAAAGATCCCGCGACCCTCCGGGACGGTGACCAGCCCTCGTCTCGCGATGGCGCTGGGCCGCCGGTTGTCGATGCGCCGACCGTCGAGGCGGATGGCTCCCGAGGCGACCGGCAGCGTGCCCGACACGGCCTTCAACGTGGTCGTCTTGCCGACCCCGTTCGGCCCGAGGAGGGCCACCACCGCTCCCTTCGGCACGCTCAAGGTCAGCCCGTGGAGCACCTCTATCCGTCCGTAGCCGGCGCGCACGTCCTCCAGCTCGAGGGCCATGGTCACGCCGACGCCTCCTGGTCGGTGGGGGGACCGAGGTAGGCCTCCCGAACGGCGTCGTCGCGCCCGATCTCGTCCGGTGCGCCCGAGGCGATCACCACCCCGAAGTCCAGCACGTAGATCCGCTCCGACAGGGCCATCACGAGCGACACGTCGTGCTCGACGAGGAGCACGCCGACGCCGGTGGCGGCCACCTGGCGCAGCACTCGTTGCACGGCCTCGGTCTCGCCCGTGTCCAGGCCGCTGCTCGGCTCGTCCAGCAGGAGGACCGTCGGTCCTGTGCACAGGGCCCGACCGAGCTCCACCAGGCGAAGAGCCCCTGTGCTCAGCGAGCCTGCGGGCCTGTTGCGCAGCGGCCCGAGCCCCACGAGGTCGAGCGCTTCCTCCACCACGGCGACGACGGCGGGCTCGTCACGGTGGCGATAGCGGAGGATGCCCCCGAAGGTGCGGCCCGGGGTGGCCGCCTCAGCCGCGACCTGCAGGTTCTCGAACACCGTCATCCCGGTGAAGATCTCCAGGCGCTGGAAGGTGCGGGCCAGGCCCAGCCGGGCCCGCTCGTGGGTGGGGAGGTTCGTGACGTCGCGGTCCCCGAGGTGCACTCGACCCCCGTCCGGATCGACGAGGCCGGTCAAGGCGTTGAAGAGGGTGGTCTTCCCCGCCCCGTTCGGCCCGATGAGCGAGGTGATCGAGCCCGCCTCGACGGCGATCGACGCGTGGTTCACCGCCAACAGCCCTCCGAAGCGGACGAGGATGTCGTCGGCGGCGAGCACCGGTGTGCTCACCGGGCCCCTCCGTCGGACAGTGCGCGCTCGGCAAAGGCGGTCGGCACGGGCGCAGGCGGGGCCTGAGCACCAGGGCGTCGGGCCACGTCGTACTGCTCGCCGACTCGCGTCCGGAGGGCCTCACCGATGCGGCTCCCCTGGGCGACGAGTCCGCCCGGAAGCCGCCCGAGGAGCACCGCGCCCAGCCCGAAGAGCCCGATGGCGCTCTGGATGTCCAGGTCGAGCAGGCGAGGTACGAGCACGTAGAGCACCGCGGCCAGGACCGCACCCCGCACGCTCGCCACGCCGCAGACCACCACCGCGGTGAACCAGAAGAGGCCGAGCACGGGGTTGAAGGTTGCCGTGTCCCAGTTCTCGTTGGCCTGCGTCAGGAGGGTGCCTCCCACGCCGGCCATCGCCGACGAGACGCCGAACACGAAGAGCTTGGCGCGACGCAGCCCGATCCCGACCGACTGGGCCGCCGTCTCGGAGTCCCGCATGGCGGCCAGCACCCGGCCCAACCGACCGCTGCGCAGGTTGTGGGCCAGGAGCAGCACGAGAGCGACCGCCGTCAGCTCGTAGAAGTAGAAGGCCCGGTCACCGCCGAGATCGATCCCGAACAGGCTCGGGCGTTCGACCAGGAGGCCCCCTGCGCCGCCTTGGAACAGTCGGGCGTTGAACACGAAGCGATCGATGATGAGGGCCAGTCCGAGCGTGGTGAGCCCGAGGAAGAGCCCCTTGCGACGAAGAGCGGGGTAGCCCGCGAGGAGCCCGGCGCCGGTCGCCACGAGCGCCCCGACGACCATCGCGACCAGCACCGGCACGTCGAGGGAGTTGGCGGCCCGGGCTGTGGCGAAGGCGCCCAAGCCGGCGATCGAGGCCTGGCCCAGCGTGAGGTGACCGGAGAACCCGGTGATGCAGACGATCGACACGAAGATCACCACCAGCGCCAGGCAGACCTGGGCGAGGCGGAGGTCCGGGCCGCTCAAGGCGAAGGGGGCCAGCAGAGCGGCACCGGTCACGGCGACGCTCACAGCCGTGCCGGTGGGGGTGGCCGGGCGACGGCCGAAGGATCCGACGGCCAGCCCGGGACCTGTGCTCGAGGCGTCACCCACCTCGTCGAGCCGCCGGAAGACGACGAGGGCGGCGAACAGCACGATGCTCGACAGGTTGGTGACGACCGCCTGGTAGGTCTCGGCTGCCCCGCCCGTGGCGCCGAAGGGCTCGAACACGTCGAGCAGGCTCCTCCCGAGCCCCATGCCCAGGAACCCGAAGAGGATGGCCTTGGGCACGCTCGTGAGCCGGGCCACCACGGCGACCGAGAAGGTCTCGATCCCGAAGAAGATGATCTTGGTCGGCTCGAGCGTGCCCTGGGCGATGATCAGGCCGGTGAGGGCAGCCAGGGTGCAGCCGAGCGACCAGGCCACCTGAGACACGCGGTTGGCGTCGATGGCCGACAGCTCGGCCAGCTCGCGACGATCCA
Source organism: uncultured Microthrixaceae bacterium (assembly GCA_963846555.1). Taxonomy (GTDB): domain Bacteria; phylum Actinomycetota; class Acidimicrobiia; order Acidimicrobiales; family VFJN01; genus VFJN01. Next base: position 705,285 of record CAWJWI010000004.1, on the reverse strand, counting down.
CCACGGCCCGGATCGAGGTGCCGAGGAACGTTCGGTTGAACAGGAGGAAGAGAGCGGCGGCGACGGCCGACATCGTGGCCAGCAGCCCGACCTGCTCGGTGTCGAAGGTGAGCGAGCCGACGCTGAAGGGCGTGAGGCCGAAGAGCCGTGGGACAGGGTCCGATGTCGTGCCCTGCACACCGGGCCCCCACACGACGTTGATGAGGGCGAGCAGCACGACCGTGACTCCCAGCGCCGCGACGAGCTTCTCCGAGCTGGAGGCCCGGCGCTGCTGGAGGGGGCGGAACACGACCCGTTCGAGCACCAGGCCGAGCACCGGGCCGCACACGAGGAGCACGACGGGGACCACGACCACCAGCGGCAACCCCCAGACCCCGCTCAGCTGCCACCCCAGGTAGCCGGCGAGCAGGGCGACGGCGAAGTGGGCGATGTTGAAGACACCGGTCGCCGTGTAGGTGAGGACGATGCCCGTCGCCGACAGCGCGTAGAGGCAGCCGAAGATGATCCCGAGGAGGGCGATCTGGACGTAGAACACGGCCGCTCAGCTGGCGGCTCGTGCGGGGGCGGGCGAGCACGCCGGACAGGGCCGCAGGCCCCGCTTGCGGGCCGCCGCGGGGGTCAGCTCCTCGACGTCCTTGTCCTCCACGAGGGCGCAACCAGCACGGTGGAACAGCTCACCGGCCGCCACCGCCACGACCCGCCGGGCCGGGCCGGCCGAGCCGTTGGAAGAGGCGCCCGCCCCGGGCCCGGGGTCGGGCCGGTCCGGCGCATCCGGGCGCCGCAGGAGAGCCTGGTGGAGCTCCTCCACCATCCGTTCGAGGCGATCCAGCCGACCGCTGTCGTTTCGCATCTCCTGCGTGCCGAGGAAGTAGGCGCCCAGCACGGCGAGGAACACCCCGCCGATGCCACCTGACACGAGGTACGGGATCTGCTTGGCCGGCAGAACCTCCCGGGACACGCCGAACCACCCGACGAGGAGCACGAGAGCGCCGAGCGCGATCAGCACCCAGCCGAGGTAGGGGCGCACGGCGCCGCCCACCCAGCGCCACAGCACCCGGGGATCTGGTTCGTCCTCGTCAGCCCGGGGTCGGGACGGCGGGTCAGCCGGCATGAGCGCTCCTTCGGTCACGATGCGGGCCCGGGCAGCCGGGCAGGGGTGGTGAAGCGGGGCGCGATGCAGAGTCCCATCACGGCCAGGGCGAGCGCGAGGTAGACGAGCTCCAGGCGCCCTCCGAAGCGGTCGACGACCTGCTCGAGGGGCCCGGTCGGGGTCGCAGGGCGTTCCGCCCCTGGCGAGGGGGCGGGCGGGACGACAGCGACCTCCGTCGGGGCCAGGTCCAGGGGGGCACCGGTGTCGAAGCTCGGAAGGCCAGCATCGAACCCCCCACCGTCGTCGACGACGGGCGGCTCGGCCGACCCCGGGTCGGAGTCGAAGGTGGCCGCCAGGCCCCGCGCCGCGGTGGATCCGAGCTGGATCGAAGCGGAGTAGCTCCCGTTGGGATCGACCTCCCCGGTCGGGCCGGGGACGGTCGGAAGACCCTCGACGGGAACGCTCACCTCGAAGAGCAGGCCGCCGGCGGCGGCCACTGCGCCGCCGGCCTCGTCGGTGGTCTCCTCGATGTCGAGGAGATCGATGCGTACCGCGAGGTCGCTGAGGAGGGCGGTGAGCTGGTCCTGAAGCGGCTGCAAGAGGGGCCCGAGGGCGCCGGTCGGCTCACCGAGGACCAACCCCTCCTCGGTGAGCTGCGCCGGCAGCCCGGCGACGGTCACGCCACCGACCTCGATGGACGCTTCGGCGGTCCGCTTGCCCCTGCCGTCGTCGGTGACGTGCGAGCTCGACACGATGCTGCCGATGTCGATCAGCCCGGCGAGGATCTCCACGCCCGAGAGCGTGGCCGTGGCGTCGACCACGAGCACCCCTGCCTCGATGCGCTGGTCGGTGCGGCTCGTGGCGCTGTCGATGTTGAGGAGCGACGTGTCCGCCCCCTCGCCGAGGAGCGGTGTGAGCGGCCCGAACGCCGGAAGGCCCAGCACCCGGAGATCCTGGATGGCCGCATCGGTCGTCGCCGCGTCTTCCCCGGCATGGGCCCCGGCCCGCACGGCGTTGCCCGAGACCGGGTCACCCGGAGCGCCGAGGGCGATCGCCCCACTCGACACGCCGTCGGGCGCGAAGTCGTCGGCGAAGACGGTGAGCGGGTAGCGGTACTGGAGGCAGGTGTCGAGCACCGGTGCGAGCTCGGGCGGGAACTGGGCGCCGAACGTGCCGCACGCCAGGCTCGGCCCGAGGATCACGCCGTTGCCCGGGAACAGCACCGACGCGCGCGCCTGCCGGGTGCTCGATTCGTAGGTGGCGCTTCCGTCGAGAGCGATGAAGCGGAAGAGGTCGTCGATCGGCAGCAGGGCTTCGCGGTCGACCTTCACCGAGGCCACCTGCGACGACGCCGCCCCCCTGAACACCTCCGGGCGAGGCACGACGTCAGGATCCTCCTGAGCCGGCGAGGGGTTGACCGAAGCGGCGAGGAGCAGGCTGGCGGCGGCCGCCGTGAGGCAGACCCTCTGTGCTGCTCGCCGGGTGCTGCGCCCCATCGACAGGTCCCTCCTTCCCCCGGTCGTGTGTTCGACGGATGGCCCATCCCATCCTGCCCCAGATGGACGGCCGCATCTGACACTCGTGTCAACTACGCTCGCACGCTCATGGGGGAGCTGCCGGAGCAGATGTCCGCAGCAGTGCTGAAGGGCCCGGGTCGGCTCGACGTCGAGCAGGTGCCGATTCCCGCCGTCGGCGCGAACGACGTGCTCGTCGCCGTGGACCTGTGCGGGATATGCGGAAGCGACCTGCACATGGTCCTGGAGGGCTGGGGAGCGCCCGGCAGCTGGCAGGGCCATGAGTGGACCGGTCGCGTCGCGGCGGTGGGCGAGGCCGTCACCCGTTGGCATCGGGGCGACCGGGTGGTGGGCGGGCCAACCCTCCGATGCGGTACCTGCTCGATGTGCTCGGCCGGACGCCCATCGCTGTGCCTCGGGCGCGACGCGCCCGGTGCGGGGCCGGAGCAGGGGGCGTTCGCGTCGTTCAAGCGCTCCCCCGCCGACCAGCTCCTCCCTCTGCCCGAGGGCCTCGACCCCCGCTCGGCCGCCCTCGCCGAACCGCTCGCTGTCGCCCTCCACGGCATCGGGCAGGCGAACGTCGAGCCACAGCAGCGCGTCCTCGTCATGGGAGCCGGTCCCATCGGCGCCCTCAGCATCGCCGCCCTGCGAGCGCGAGGCGTGGACGACGTGACCTGTGCCGAGCCCTCCCCCAGTCGCCAGGCCCTGGCCACCGCGGTCGGCGCCTCCCGCGTGCTCGACCCCTCCGCCCTCGTCGTCCCGAGCATCGCCGAGCCGGGGTTGATCGTCGAGGACTCCGTCGACGTCGTCCTCGAGTGCTCCGGCAAGCGGGCCGCGATGGAGGCGGGCCTGGCCCAGCTCAAGCGGGGCGGCACCCTCGTCCTGGTCGGCGCGGGCATCGAGCCGCCCCACTTCGACTCCAACCGGATCCTCCTCAACGAGCTCGTGATCACCGGTTCCTACGAGTACGGCAGCGACGGCTTCGAGGGGGCGCTCGCGCTGCTGGCGTCCGGCACGCTGCCGATCGACCACCTCCTCGAACCCGACGCCGTCTCCCTCGACGGCCTCCTCGATGCCATGCGCGATCTCGCCGAGGGACGCCTGGCCGGAAAGGTGCTCGTGCAGCCATGACCGGACCCGCCTTCGCCAAAGCGCCCCGCCTCAACCACGTGGCCATGTCCGTCGCCGCCGACCACCTCGACGCCGAGGGACGACGGGCCGTGTGCGAGTTCTACGCCGACGTGTTCGGCTTCGAGGAGTACGCGGACCTCACCGAGGACCGCCGCCGCTTGGTGCTGCGGGCCCACAGCCACGAGCAGTTCGTGTTCCTGATCGCCGATGACCAGCCCATGGTCGCCCCCCGCCTCGACCACTTCGGGATCTCGGTGGCGACGGTGGAGGACTTCGAGGAGGTGGCTGGGCGGGCGGCCGCCTGGAAGGCCAGGGAACCTGACCACGTCGACCTCATCGACCCCACGGTGGAGGAGTTCGCCGGCGCGCTGCGCCTTCACAGCTTCTATGTCCGCTACCGCCTCCCGCTCATGGTGGAGACCCAGCACTTCGAGTACCTGTAGGTCCCGCTCAGCTGTCCAGCGCCTGCTGGGTCAGCGACCGGAATCGCTCGTAGCGCTCCTGGGCTGGACCGACCCACCGCTCGTCGGGTTCGAGGGTCCTGGCTGTCCTGGCCCAGCGCTTCGCGTCGAGCATGCTCGCCTCGTGGCCGGCGGTGCAGCGGGCCAGGAAGGCGGCTCCCAGGGCGGCACCTTCGGGCACCTGGGCGACGTCGACGGGGAGGTTGGTGCAGTCCGCGAGGGCCTGCATCCAGGCTGCGACCTGCGTGCCTCCTCCGGTGGCCACGATGCGCTTCGGCTCCAGGCCGGCCTCCCGGCCCAGGTCGAGGTGGTGTCGCACCACGAACCCGGCCGCCTCGTACGCGGCGCGCAGCACGTGCTCGGGGCCGTGGTGGAGGCCGGCGTGATGGAGCGACGCGCCCAGGTCACGCCGGTGCAAGGGGGTGCGCTCGCCCCTGACATAGGGCAGCCAGACCGGAAGGTCCTCGGGTGCCACCGAGCCCACGCGGGCCGCCGCACCCTCGCCGAGCCAGCGGCGCGCGTGGTCGAGGAAGAGGCCGCCGGCGTTGCTGGGCCCGCCGATGAGCACCTTGCCCGGCGCCGAGTGCGGGATGGTCCAGAGCCCTGGGACCTCGTGCCACTCGTCGATCACTCCCCAGGTGATGAGGGTGGTGCCACAGAGGACGAGGACGTCGCCGGTGCCCTCGGCTCCCGCCACTAGCTGCTCGGCGAAGGCGTCGATGGTGCCCCCACCGACCAGCGCGCCGGCGGCGGGCCCATCGCCTGTCACCCGCCCGGCTGGCTCCACCCCGGACACGATCTCAGGCAGGTGGTCGGGCGTCGTCCCGGCCGCCTTCGCCAAGGACTCGTCCCAGCCGACGAGGTCGAACAGCGGGTGGGCTGTCATCGCGGTGGTGGAGTCGATGACCCCCCGACCGCACAGGCTGTGGTTGGCCACCGCCTGCGCGGGCCAGAAGCCGTGCGCGTCCGGGTGGTGGGCGGCCTGCCAGGCCAGGAAGGCGAGGAGCTCGCCGCTGTCGCCTGCGCCGATCGGCATCGGCCCGGGCCGCACGCCCCGACGGTCGCCGTAGAGCAGCCCGGGGCCCGCCGCTCGGCCTGCGGCCGTGACGGCGCCCAGCGACGGCACCATGGCCGAGACCGTCACGGCATCGACCGGCAGCCCAGCAGCCACCTCGTCCAGCGCCCGGAGCACGTTCGACCGCCAGGCCTGATCGATGTCGTGCTCGAACTGACCCGCCATCCCGGTCCTCACGTCATGAGGGAGCCGCACCCGGGCCAGGACGGTGCCGTCGGCGGCGGCCGCCACCGCCTTCACCGACGTGGTGCCGATGTCCACGCCGACCGTGACGCCGCCTTCGATGGACATGTCCGGCTACCCGGCCAGCGCGATCGGGAGGTGACGCACTCCCCGTACGAGCCGGTTGGGAAGCCTCTCCATCGGTCCCGCGACCTCGTAGGAGGGCCACCGGGCCAGCAGCTCCTCGAGCAGCACCCTCGCCTCGAGACGAGCCAGGCCGGCACCCATGCAGAAGTGCTCGCCGTAGCCAAAGGAGACATGCGGGTTCGGTGACCGGCTCAGGTCGAGTCGGTCCGCCGTGGTCCCGAAGACCTCCTCATCGCGGTTGGCCGACTGGTAGAGCAGCAGCACGTGGTCGCCCTCGGCCACCCTGGTGCCCCCGACCGTCGTGGCTCGGGTGGCGGTGCGGCAGAAGCTCATGATGGGGGCCTCCCACCGAAGCAGCTCCTCGACCGCGGCGGGGATCCGAGTCGGGTCGGCGACCAGGCTCGCCCGCTGGTCCGGGTGAGCGGCCAGCACCGCCAGGCTGTTCGAGATGAGCGTGCGGGTCGTCTCGTTGCCGGCCACCAGGAGCGTGAGCACGAACATGTCGATGTCGGCGGCCGAGAGGCACTCACCGTCCACCCGGCCGTGGGCCAGCACCGAGACCAGGTCGTCACGGGGATCGGCGCTTCGCTCCCGCACGATGGCGTCGACGTAGCCGAACAGCTCGCCGGCCAGTGCGATCGAGTCCGGCGTGGGTTCGCTGGCCGCCTCGATCATGGCGTCGGACCACCGTCGGAAGTCCTCCCGATCCGCCTTTGGCACTCCCAGGAGCTCGGCTATGACGAGCAAGGGCAGGGGGATCGAGACCACCTCGACGGCATCGACCACCTCGGTGGGATCGATCTCGTCGAGCAGCTCCGCGGCCAGAGCGCGGATGCCGGCCTCGAGCTCGGACACCCTGCGCACGGTCAGGCTCGGGCTCACCAGCTTGCGCTCCTTGGCGTGCTGCGGCGGATCTCGGTAGATGATCGAGCTCGTGGAGAGCGCCGGGCGGGTGAGGTCGGTGAGGAGCACTCCCGCACCCGAGCAGAAGGTGGTCGGGTCCTTGGCCACCGCTTGCACGTCGGCGTGGCGGGCCAGTGCCCACAGCTCCCCTGCTGGGCCCTCGTAGCGGTGGACAGGATCCTCGGCTCGCAGCGCGGTGAAGGCCGGGTAGGGGTCGCCGGCCCAGAACTCGGGGTCGTGGAAGGGCAGCGGGGCGAGCATCGGCGGAAGCCTACGGTTCTCTAACACTCGTGTCAGTCGCTGGTCGCTCACCGGCTGCGTCGTCAGCCAGGCTGTCCCCATGCTGCACCTCCGAGTCACCCTTCCGGCTGAAGTGGCCGGGATCGTCACCGAGCGCCTGCGGGCCACGAGCGGGGTCGCCCACCTCGCCCACCTCCCCGGAGCGTCGGTGGAGCCCGCCGGCGATCTGGTGCTGTGCGACGTTGCTCGGGAAGCGGCGAACGAGGTGGTCGAGTGGTTGCAGGGCCAGGACGTCCATCGCACCGGTGCCATCAGCATCTCCGAGCTGGAATCGGTGGTGTCGGACTCCGCCGCTCGCGCCGAGGCGCTTGCGCCCGGTCACGGGACCGACGCGCTCGGTGTGGGAGGAGGTGGAGGCGCGAGCCCGGGAGGACTCGCAGCTGACCCTCTCCTTCGTGGTGTTCATGGCCATCGCGGCCGTGATCGCAGCCATCGGGATCCTGCTCGACTCACCGATCCTGCTGATCGGGGCCATGGTCGTCGGCCCTGAGTACGGACCGATCGCCGCGCTCTGCGTGGCTGCCGTCCGCAAGCGGGTGCGCCCGTCGGTGCTGGCTGCCTCGACCCTCGGCGTCGGCTTCGCGGTGGCCGCCGGGGCTGCGCTGGCGGCGACCCTCGCCTTCAGGGCAACAGGCGTGGCGCCCGACGGGTACGCACTCGGCACCCGCGAGCTGACCGCGTTCATCGCCCATCCCGACGCGATGGCTGCAGTCGTGGCCGTTCTCGCCGGGGTCGTGGGGATGCTGTCCTTGACGGAGGGGCGCAGCGGCACGCTCATCGGAGTCCTCGTGTCGGTCACGACCATCCCGGCCATCGCCAACGTCGGGGTCGCGGCGGCCTACGGGGGTTGGGGCGAGCTGCGCGGGGCTGCTCTCCAGCTGGGCATCAACCTGACCGGGTTGACGCTCGCCGGCACGGCGACCCTGGCTGTCCAGGCGGGCATGACCCGAGCCCGGACGTGAGGCCAGGCTGAGGAGCGACGTCAGGCCGGTCGGCCGGCTCGAGGCTCACCGGTGACGGCTCCCTCGAGCTGGGCGAGGTAGAGGTGCATGCGTTGGAGCCCGCTGCGGATCCTGGACTTGATCGTGCCTTCTGGGAGCCCCAGCTCGAGGGCGGCCTCGCGGTAGGTGCACCGTCCGTAGAAGGCCGCGACGATGGCCTGGTGCTCCTCGGGGCTGAGCACGTCCAGGGCCCGAGCGATGGTGGATCGGCCGTCGGCGGCGAGGGCCTCGTGGTCCGCCTCGGCGGGCGGCTGGCCGCCAGATGACGTGGCGCGACCCTCCCTCGTCCGGCGCGCCGTCTCCGATCGGACCATGTCGAGGGCGACGCTGCGGGTCACGGTCAGCAGATAGCCGCGAAGCGACCCTCGGGCCGGGTCGTAGCGCTCGGGGTGGCGCCAGAGGCGGAGGAACACCTCTTGGGTCACGTCCTCGGCCGCCTTCGACCCTGCACTTCGAGCGGCCACCGCGTGCACAGCCCGCACGTGCATGTCGTAGAGGCCGCGAAAGGCTGTGTGCGTCCAAGCGATCGGTCCCGGCGGGGAAGCGACTTCGACGAAGGTCATTCTGCCCTGATTCACGAATACCGCTATGACGCCAGCGACGGGGGCGTGACCTCGGCCTCCGGATGGAGAGCTGAGGTCGGGACGGGTGTTCCCATAGCGGGACGACCCGAAACGTTCCGGCCGAAACCGGGTCTGCCGCGGCCTCCTCCCGGCTGGACCCGCCACCAGCCCGCTGGTGCCGTCCTCACCTGGGAGGTGGTGGCTCGGGCCCTAGCGTCGGTGCCCATGGAGCAGACCCTGATCTTGCCCGGATGTCCGACACCGATCGCGCCGCTGGGCGTCGGCACCTGGGCGTGGGGAGATCGGTCCACCTGGGGCATGGGGGGCTACGACACGGCGCTCACCGAGCCTGCCATCGCCGAGGCGTGGGAGGCATCGCTCGATGCCGGCCTCACCCTGTTCGACACCGCCGAGGTCTACGGAAAGGGCGAGAGCGAGCGGATCATCGGCCGGCTCCTGGCCCAGGACCCGGGCCGGCGCAGCTCGCTCGTGCTCGCCACCAAGTTCATGCCGTCTCCGCAGAAGCTGAACGTGAAGGGCGCCATGCGCGCCGCGCTCGAGGCCTCGATCGAGCGCCTCGGCGTCGAGCACGTCGACCTCTACCAGATCCACGGCCCGATAAGCCTCCGGTCCAAGGCCGCCCTGGCTGAGGCCCTCGCTGAGCTCCGCCGGGACGGACTCACCTCGGCGGTCGGGGTCAGCAACTACTCGGTGGCCGAGATGGAGAAGATCCACCACGAGCTGGCGAGGCGAGAGGTGCCGCTCGCCACGAACCAGGTCGAGATGTCGCTACTCCGTCGCGTGCCCGACACCGGAGGCCTGCTCGACGCCTGCCGGCGGCTCGGCGTCGTGCTGCTCGCCTACTCCCCCATCGGGCAGGGCCGCCTCACAGGGAAGTACTCGGCCGCCAACCCGCCGCCGGGCAAGCGGGGGTTCTCGGCCCACCCGATGGAGCGGGTCGACGCCGTCGTCGAGGTGGTGCGGCGCATCGCGGAGGGCCACGGGCGGACGCCGAGCCAGGTGGCGCTGCGTTGGCTCATCGAGAAGGGCACGGTCCCCATCCCCGGCGCCAAGAGCGCGGCCCAGGCGACGGAGAACGCAGGCGCGCTGGGCTGGTCGCTCACCTCGGACGACATGGCCGACCTCGATGCCGCCGCCCTCGACGGCATCCGGAGCCTCGCCAACCGCTTCTGGCAGCACGGCTGATCGCAGCGGCGCCACCGTCGCGGGCTCGAGCGCCTCATGGGCCGCTGGCCCGGCTAGACGAGCAGCTGGGGCTTGCGACCCCGGATCAGTGAGGCGCGGCCGCGGCGCGACGCTTCGGGAGCTTGGCCACGACCCCTACGACCACGAGCCCGACCGCGAGCCCGACCAGGGCCGAGGCCGCAGTGTTCACGAGCCACTCCACGACGCCGCCGGCGGGCCAGTCCTCGACGTGGTGCTCGAGGTCGTGCACGAGATCGTAGGGCGCGTGCCACCCCAGCTCGTCGGCACCGACGAGCAGGATGTGGCCGCCGACCCAGAGCATGGCCGCGATGCCGATCGTCGAGAGCCACTGGAGCAGCACCGGCATCGCCTTCACCATCGTGCGGCCCAGCCGCTGCGCCCCGGCCGACGTCCGCTTCGTGAGGGACAGGCCGACGTCGTCCATCTTCACGATCCCGGCGACCACTCCGTAGACGAGGATGGTGATCACCACGGCGACCAGGGCGAGGATGGCGATCCGGCTGCCGAGCGGCTCGTCGATCACCTCCTTGAGGGAGATGACCATGATCTCGGCCGAGAGGATGAAGTCGGTGCGGATGGCTCCGGCGACCGTCGTGCGCTCGGCGTCAGGGCCCAGCGCGGCGGCGGGCACCTCGTGGTCGCGGTCATCGTGGCGGAGGACGTGGACGATCTTGTGGGCGCCCTCGTAGGCGAGGTAGGCCCCGCCGAACATGAGGATGACCTCGACGACCTTCGGCGCCACCTCGCTGAGGAAGATGGCCACCGGGAGGATGAAGAGGAGCTTGTTGCGCAGCGAGCCGGTGGCGATCTTCCGGATGATCGGCAGCTCCCGCTCGGCCGCCAGCCCGCGCACGTACCCGGGGGTCACGGCGGTGTCGTCCACCACCACGCCCGCTGCCTTCATGCTCGCTCGGCCGGCCGCCGCCCCGACGTCGTCGATGGACGCCGCCGCCAGCTTCGCCAGCGCCGCCACGTCGTCGAGGAGCCCGACCAACCCTCCAGCCATCTCCCCATCTTGGCGGATCGGGCGGACCGCCCTGCGCAGCCCGGCGTTCGACCGGGCGAGCGCGGGCTACGAGGCGGGGCTCGTCAGCGGGGGTTGATGTCGACCGGTGTCCCGAGCGGGACCACGCCGAGCCGCTCCAGATCTGGGATGTGCATCCGGATGCACCCGTTGGAGAGCCGAGCGCCGGTCCTGCCGATCTGCTGGGCTGACTTCTTGGAGACGGGCCCGTGGATCGCCGTGATGGCGTCGCCGGCGCCCTGCCAGCTCTCGATGGCCTCCGAGTGGCCGCTCGTGCTCACCAGGAACGGGCCGTAGCGGTGTGGGTCGGGCCGCTGGATGACCGTGACGAAGAACTGGCCGGGTGCCGTCGGGGTGGACGACTTGCCGATGCCGACGGGCGCGACCATCACGGGGAAGCCGTCCTTGTACAGGATGAGCTTGGTCTCGTTGAGCCTGATCACGATGCGGTAGCGGGTGCGCGACGTCGTGACGTCGCCGCGGCGAACCCAGGCGGTCTTGCCGTTGGGCCGCTCAGGGAGCCTGATGCGAACCCACCCCTGACGCTCTTCCAGGATGGGCATCGTCAAGGCGTACCCGTACCAGCGCCCGGCCCGGCCGATCGCCTTGCCGTTGGGCCGGTCGTACGTGTTGATCTCGCCCTTAGGCGTGGCGAGGAGCGTGGAGACCGGGACGTGCGGCCTCGGCTTGGGGGCCGTGGTGGTCGTCGGCGCGGGCCGGGTGGTCGTGGTGGTCGGGAAGAGCACGTCCCAGATGTCGTCTGCCCTGGCCGGACCTGGCACGACGGTGCCCATCAGCACCACGGCCAGCAGCGCCGTGAGCACGCTGAGCACCAACCCGTGGACCGGCCGAACCCGTTGCTCTTCGCGCGAACTCCCCATTGTTCCCATATTCCCCATTCCGCCCGACGTCTCCTTCCGCGCGTCGGAACAACGAGGGCCGGGCTCGGGGCGGGCAGCCTCCGCGCAGCGATGCGGTTCAGCGAGCCAGGACCAACGCCTCGTCGCTGTGTGTCACCTGTGCCCGGGCCAGGATCGACCCGCCCTGCCGACGCTCCATGCCGAACCAACCTCTCACCGAGGTGCCGGCGGCCGACACCGACGAGGCATCGCCGGTGGCCAGCATGATCACGTCCTGGAAGGTCCCGTGGTCGACGATGACCGCGATGCCTCCCTCGGCGGGGACGGTGCGCACCGACGGGGCCGGACCGTCGCCCGGCGCGGTGGGGATCAGCACTGTGATCGATTCGAAGGCTCGGGCTCGGCTCCTCACCTCTAGGCGATCCTGTGACCGCCGGCCCGGCGGATCGAGGTGCTGCCAGTCCTGGGCGTCATCCGGGGTGAACGATCCGACCGTCGGTGCGAACGGCTGAGCCGCCACCATCGACACGGACAGCCCAGCCCCGTTCGGGGCGAGGACCCTCATCGTCTCGCCGGAGGGACCAGGCACCGACATCTCGTTTGCCCAGTCCGTGTGGAGGAACCAGCTGTAGTCGTGATCCCCGATGCCCTGACGGAACCGATCGGCCACCACCAGGTAGTCGGCCGCACCGTCATCTGAGAGCACGTGGAGGAACGCTCGTTCGGCTCGAAGGGGCTGGTCGACCATGTAGGCCTTGCGGGCCGAGCCGACCGCGAGGGTCAGCCCGCCGGTCTCGCCGAGGTCATCGGCGGTGGAGGCGAACGACCGCAGCTCGCCCTTGCCCAGGAAGTCCTGGCTGCGCCCGTCGGCGACCAGGTAGTTGTGGGCCTGCGTCTCCGAGGTCGGCATGGCCTCGGAGTCCAGCTCGGCGACCTTCGAGAGCCAGTTGCCGTATCGGCTGTCCACCACGAGACGAGCACCGTGGTCGTAGAGGGTGAAGGAGTTGACGTCGGCGTTCTGGTGCACGCCCTCGCCCCAGTCGTTCTGCCGGGCTTCGAAGCTGGCCATCAGGTCGTCGCTGCCCCAGCCGGAGCGGATGTGCACCAAGCCGCGCTCCCGCCATGCCTTGGCCAGGGGCAGCACCGATGCGGGGTCGAAGTCGGGATCGGATCTCTCGTACCAGAGGATCACGGGAATCGAGCTCTCGATCTGCGCCCGGGGTCCCTTGCCCTTGACCTCGTCGAAGATCCATCGCGACAGCTCTGGTGTGTCCCCGTGGGTCGACGACCACAACGTGAAGTAGGGGTTCAGCTCGTAGTAGCGGGCGTCGTTGATGGGGTTCACCGCCCCGCCGCCAGGCAGGATCTCGTACGCGACCCACTCCTGCTGGCGGTCGACCCCTCCGACCCGGTCGATGCCTGGGTGGCCGGCCTGGCGCAGGGCGTGGTTCAAGAACGTCGGGACCCGAAGCCCGTAGTTGCCGTACAGCACACCTTCGATGCCGGCGCCCTCGGGATCGAAGCCCTCGTAGAAGTAGGCGCGGGTCAGCTGTTCGCCTCGGAGGAGCCAGGCCCGCGCCGTCGGGTTCACGCCCAGGGTGGCCAGGCCTGCGGTCGCCAGCGCCGCACCGTTCACGGCGCCGATGTTGGACCCTGAGGACACGAGGCCCCACCACGCCGTCAAGGAGTGGGCGAGCTGCTGCTCGCCGAGCAGGAGGATGACGGCGAGCAGCTGGTCCGACTCGGCTTGGGTGAAGCCGCCGTGCAACATGTCGTAGGCCAGGGCGAAGCCGTTCAGCAGGTGGGCCCGCTGGATGTAGAACTCGTCGACGCCCGGCTCGAGCGTCGCACCGTGATCCGGAACCGTGCCGACGACGTATCGCAGGAGGTCCCGAGCCTTCTCGAGGTAGACGGGGTCCTGGGTGATCCGCCACACGAAGCCGATCTCGAGCAGATCGTCTCGGCCCATCGTCCGCTCTGGGAACGTCGACAAGGCATCGACGACCGAGGAGCGGTCATCGCAGCACCTGTCGACCCGGGCCTTGAGACCCGCCCACGACCGACCGACGACCGAGTCGGTCGCGGCGCCCAGCACGCGACTGCGGACCGCTTCGAGCTCCTCGGCACGGAACAGCATCCACGGGTGGGCCGGCGGCTGCAGCACGGCGAGGGCGGGGTCGGCGCCGACGAGGGCAGGAGGGTCCAGGGGGTCCCAGACGCCCTCGATCGGCGCGGGCACCTCGACCTTCAGCGGCCCGTGCAGGGGCCGGCCGCCCGCGACGCCGGCGCTAGCCAGCAGCATCGTCGCAGCGACGACGCCCACGAACTTGATGGCAGAGATCCTCATCCTGGCTCCTCAGGTGGTGCTGGTCGTGCAGCGGGTGATCGGGGGCGGACCCCAGCCCAGCCGGGCGGGATGGTCCGCGGGCAACGGAAGGGAGACGGTCTCGCCGGTCCGAGCCGCGACGTAGAGCGCCGTCACCAGCTCGATGGTGGCCACGGCGGCGGCCACGGTCACCGGGAGCGGGCCACTCGGCAGGGCATCGACGAACGCCTGGAGCTGCCCGGTGTACAGCCCCGGTGAGGGCTCCATCCCGTCCCAGATCCTCGCCGCCTGCTGCTCAGCCGCGACCGACCGAAAGGCGAAGTCCCACGGCCCCTTGGCCGGGTCGTAGGCCTCGGTCGAGGACTCGATGGTGACGTGCTCGAAGTGCCACACCAGGCGCGACGACTCCGACGCGGCGCCGGTGGTGGCGTTCAGGGTGACCAGACCGCCGTCGGCGGTGCGGCCGATGGCGACGGCGCAGTCCTCGGTCTCGGTGTCGTTGACCCGGGTGGCCACCTGGGCCTGGAGCTCCACCAGCGGACCGCCGATCCACGTGAGGAGGTCGTGGATGTGGATGGCGTGGTTGACGACCGTGCCCCCGAGGGCGCCTTCCCAGGTTCCACGCCACGGTGACCCGTCGTAGTGGTCGTGGTCGCGGCGCCACCACGTCGATGCCGCCGCGGTGTAGAGGCGGCCGGTGACACCGGCCTCCACGAGGGCACGAGCTCGAGCCGCTCCGTCACCGAAGCGGTACTGCTGGATGGGCATGAGCCGCGCTCCGGTGCGTACCTCGGCTTCGGCGGCGGCGAGACCGAGGCGGTCGCAGGCAGCCAGCGACCCGACCAGCGGCTTCTCGCAGATCACGTGCACCCCGGCCTCGAGGCACCGCAGGATCTGGTCCTCATGACCGGCCGGCGGCGTGCACAGGTCGACCACGTCGACACCCAGCTCGAGCAGCTCGTCCAGCGTGCCCACCCCGGGGACGTTCCAGCTCTGCGCCGCCGCCTCGCGACGCGCCGCGTCCGGCTCGACGATCCCCACCACAGACGCCCCCCGAACCTCGAGCCAGCACAGGAGGTGCAGCTGGCCGATGCCCATACCGACCACTCCCACCCGCAGGTCGGGATGCCCATCGGAGCCGCCGGGACCAGTCACGCCAACCCGGCCGATCGTCGGGACGCGGTCCGGCTCCGTGTGGCCTCGGCCTGGTCTGCACCAGAGCGAGCCGGTGCGGCGGTGGTCGAGCCGACAACGAGCACCGGCTGGAGCGTCGTCAGCGACGGACCTGAGCGCCGGGCCGACATCTCGGCGAGGCGCCGCCGGGCGGTGCGGCCGAGGTCGTCGAGGGGTGCTGCCACGGTGGTGAGCGGGGGCGACGTCATGGCGGCGAGGGCGAGCCCGTCCGAGCCGATGACCGAGAGCGAGCCCGGCACGGCCCGACCGTGCTGGTGGGCCGCGGCCAGCAGTCCCGCGGCCTGAAGGTCGTTGAACGCCATGACCGCCGTCGCTCCGCACTCGGCGACGCCGTCGTAGGCGGTGCGCCCGCCGGCGAAGGTGGGTGCCGCCGGGGGGAGCAGGATGATGCGCACGGCCCCCGACCGGGCTGCGGCCAGCCGGCCGACGGCCTGCTCCCGCTTGGTGGCCGACCAGTACGCGGCGGGCCCACGCACCATCGCGATCGCCGCGTGGCCGAGCGCGACCAGGTGATCGACCGCGGTCACGACGATCGCCTCCTGGTCCACCACCACGCTCGTCACGTTCCGGCGGTGCCGGTTCACCTGCACGACGGGACAGGTGGCAGCCGACAGGTCGGTGATCGGCGTGACGGCGACGATGCCGTCGACCTGCCGGCTCAGGGTCGCAAGCGCGCGGCGCTCCTCGACGGGATCGGCCCCGGTGTCGGCGATCAGCACGGCCAGATCGTCACCCCGGGCATCGGCCTGGATCGCCTGCACGAGCGCGGCGAAGTAGGGGTTCGTGATGTCTGGAACGATCACTCCGATGGCGTCGGTGCGGCCACTGACCAGCTGGCGAGCCGAGCGATTCGGCACGAAGCCGACCTCCGCCACCGCGTCGAGGACGATCGATCGCGTCCCCGGCGCGACCATCTCTGGCTTGGTGAGGGCGCGAGACACCGTCGCCGCGTGCACGCCGGCACGACGAGCCACGTCATGAAGGGTCGGCGGACGTTCCAAGGCGACCACGCTCCGGACCATAGTCCAAGTCTGCAAACGTTTGCAGCCCCGGCCGGACTTTGCGAGACTGCGGACATGTCGACTGCCGGCACGCTCGAGCTGCCACCCGTCCGCCCGGGACGAGCACCGTGGGGGTGCGCGGCGGTTCTGCTGCCTCACCACGCCGACAGGACGATCGACTGGGCATCGTTCCGCGCGCTGCTCGGGCGAACCATCGACGCCGGCCTCACCCCGGCGGTGAACATGGACACCGGGTTCGTACAGCTGCTCGACCCTCGGACCCGCGCCGCAGTGCTGGCCACGACAGCGGAGGTCCTCGCCGAGCGGGACGACGGCCGGAACCGCCGGACGACGAGCTTCCTCGCCGGCGCGTTCGTATCGGATCGGTCCGGCGACCCCTTCGCCCTCGACCGATATCGGACCGAGCTGGCCGCCGTGCAGGCGGCCGGCGGCACCCCCGTCGTGTTCCCGTCCCACGGCCTGAACGGTCTCGACCCCGAAGCGTGGGTCAGCGCGCACGATCAGCTCGCGACCGAGGTCGACCGCTTCGTTGCCTTCGAGCTCGGGGATCAGTTCGTGCCGTACGGACGCATCTACCCGCTCGACGCCTACGAGGCCCTCCTCGGGATCCCGGCCTGCATCGGGGCGAAGCACTCCTCCCTGTCGCGCGTCGAGGAGTGGGACGCGCCTCCTGCTTCGCGACGCCACCCGACCCGACTTCCACGTCTTCACCGGCAACGACCTCGCCATCGACATGGTCTGCTGGGGAAGCGACTACCTGCTCGGCCTCGCCGCGTTCGCCCCCGACCACTTCGCCCGCCGCGACGCGGCGTGGGTCGCCGGCGACCCCGCGTTCCACGAGCTGAACGACCGCCTCCAGTACCTGGGCGCGTTCTCGTTCCGGGATCCCGTCCCCGCCTACCGCCACGATGCCGCCATGTTCCTCCACCACCGGGGCTGGATCGCCTCGCCGGCGGTCCCCGCGGGCGCGCCGACGCGACCATCGTCTGACCGCGACGTCCTGGCGCTGATCGCCGCCGATCTCGGGGCCGCTGCATGAGCGGGTCACCGCAGGATCCAACGGACGGGCCCGATCAGCGGGGCGCCCCCGACAGCACCGTCGAGATCGTGCAGGTGAAGCGCCTGAAGACCCCGGCGGACCTCCGGGCGCGCGTGACAGCTCTCGGCCTCGAGCTCCCCGTCGACGACTCAGTGGAGGTCGGGGGCCCGTTGGCCCGTTCGCTCACGATCGTCGACGGGTCCGCTGGAGCCCTGACCGTCGGAAACCGCTGGACGATCCTCCCCATGGAGGGCTGGGACGCCTCCACGGACGGTTTGCCCACCGATCTGGTCCACCGGCGGTGGCGGCGCTTCGGCGAGAGCGGCGCCAAGCTGATCTGGGGCGGCGAGGCGGTGGCCGTCGAGCCGTCAGCACGCGCCAACCCGCGCCAGCTCGCCATCGTCGACGGGGCTGGGGCGGCCCTCGCCGAGCTGAGGACGACTCTCGTCGACGCCCACGCCGACGCCCACGGGCGCACGGACGACCTGCTCGTGGGACTCCAGCTGACCCACTCGGGCCGGTGGTCCCGCCCGAGCGGCACGGCCGCACCGCGCACTGCCCACCCACACCCGATACTCGACGAGCGGGTCGGCGCCACCGATGCGGCGACGCTCAGCGACGACGAGCTCGATCACCTAGCCCAGCGGTACGTCGAGGCGGCCCGGATCGCAGCCGATGCCGGGTTCGCGTTCGTCGACGTCAAGCACTGCCACGGCTACCTCCTCCACGAGCTGCTGGGTGCGAGGGACCGGCCCGGCCGCTACGGCGGGGACCTCGACCATCGTCTGCGCTTCCTGACGGTCGTGGTGGAGGCAATCCGGGCCGCCCGACCGGAGCTCGCCGTCGGCGTGCGCCTCTCTGCCTTCGACACCTGGGTCCACGGCCCTGGTCCCGACGGTCGGGGCCAGCCGATCAACGCACCCGGCCAGCCCCGACCCTTCGGTGCCGACGACGGCCGGCCGCCCCGATCTCGACGAGGTGCACGAGGCGCTCGAACGCTTCGGTGAGCTCGGCATCGGCATGGTCTGCATCACCGCCGGCAGCCCCTACTACAACCCCCACGTCCAGCGACCTGCGTTCTTCCCGCCGTCGGACGGGTACGCGCCCCCGAACGACCCCCTCGTGGACGTGGCGCGGCTGCTGTCGGTGACCGCCCAGATCGCTCACGAGCATCCCGGCCTCGCTGTGGTGGGCAGCGGGTACTCATACCTCCAGGACCACGTTGCGCACGTCGCCCAGGCTGTGGTCCGGCGCGGCGACGCCGCCTCGATCGGCCTGGGTCGCATGGTCCTGTCGTACCCGACGCTGCCGGCGGACGTCCTGGCCGGCCGGCCCCTCGACCGCCGGGCGGTGTGCCGCACCTTCAGCGACTGCACCACCGCGCCACGCCACGGCCTCGTCTCTGGCTGCTATCCGCTCGACGACGAGTACCGCAATCGCCCTGAGCGCACGGAGCTGGCCGCCATCAAGCGCCGCACCCGCACGAACCTCCGCACGACCTGACCCGAGATCGAGCGATCGCCGACTCCGGGGCCAGCAAACCCCAGCGCCTACGATCGGGCCACATCTTCGGGAGCGGTCGCGGGAGCTGTCTCCCACCTTCTCTCCCGCCCCGCCCTCGTAGCTCAGTCGGATAGAGCGACCGCCTCCTAAGCGGTAGGCCACAGGTTCGATTCCTGTCGAGGGCGCCATGGCCGAGCTCGCAGACCGAACAGCGTTCCAGACCGACGGCTACTTCACCGTCGACCACCTCTTCACCGCAGATGAGTGCGACGTCCTCACCGAGGAGGTGGAGCGAGCCGCGTTCGAGCTGGCGCTGGGCGAAGCCGATGACGGACCCCTCTCCTACCGGCCGATGATGCACCTGGCCAGCCCGGCCCTGACGGCTGCCGCCACTGACAGTCGCTGGGCCGACGTCGTGCTCCCGCTTCTCGACACGGGCGACGCTCGCCTCTACTGGGAGCAGGCCGTTTCCAAGCCCCCGCAGGCCCGGACAGAGCTCCCGTGGCACCAGGACAACGGCTACACCCCGCTCGTCCCGGAGGAGTACGTCACCTGCTGGCTGGCGCTCGACGACGCCGAGCTGGACAACGGCTGCCTCTGGGTGATCCCCGGCAGCCACAGGAACGGCACCGTGGACCACCACAACGGAGCCGGGCCCTTTCGCGTCGGCCACGACGGGCCGGCCGCCGACGGCGTGGCCGTCCCCGTGGAACGCGGGTCGGTGCTCGTCTTCTCCTCGTTGCTGATGCACCGCAGCGGGCCCAACGTCACCGACAGGTCGCGTCGAGCCTGGATCATCCAGTTCTGCAGCGCCGCGGCTCGGTCAGCTCTCTCCGGCCGCCTGCTCGACGACCGCCTCCTCTGCGCGGCCGACGGAGCTTGGCTCGACGAGCCCGTCCGCCAGCGCGACTTCGACCTGCTCGCCGTCCTGGCCAACTACGACAGCCGCTGAACCTCGCAGCGCGGCACCTGTCGCAGTCGTCACCCAGGGTCTACGCGAGCTGCGGGTCCTCGAGGTCGAAGTACTCGGTTTCGCCCGAGCTCGAGAGCTCGGACATCAGCTCGGAGAGCTCGGCGGGCATCTCGGCCTGCTCGCCGGCCCGGGCCGCCTCCTCGCTCGAGAAGTAGGCCACGTCGATGCAGGAGGTGGGCCCCGTCCAGACGCGGAGACCACCGAGCAGGTCGGGCCGCTCCTCTGCGAATGGCTCGAAGGCGGCATCCATCCTCTCGACCTGCGCTCGGTCGACGCCGGTCGACTTCATCACCTGCACGAACCCGGCGTCGTCGGAGCCGCCACCCATCCACTCCGTGACCTCGCTCGACTCTGTGAACGTCGGCTCGCCGTCGTAGAGCTGGGCCATCCCCTCCCACCACTTGGCTTGCTCCGGACGGTCCGAGTTGGCCCGGGCCGACGCCTCGTCCTCAAAGCGGACGACGGCGACGGTGCGCCCGTCTGACGTCACGCCCGAGGTCAAGCCCAGGTAGCCCTTGGCCCCCGGCCTGACGTCGCGCTGCCACGCCTCGCCCTGAGCCCGGATGCCCGCCGGGTCCTTGGTCCGACCTTCGATCACCTGGACGAACATGCGGCCTCCCCTCGGCTTGCCTTCCCCGAGTGTGCGCCTGTCCGCCTCGACGCGCAACGGCCGAGGGGTCGCCTCGAGCGCTACGTCGAGAGCACGAACTCCGACCAGATGCCGACCCAGTGATCCCACGCCGCGGGTGGGTAGTCGTGACCCAGGCCGTCGATCTCGACGTAGCGGGCACCGGGGATGACCTCGGCCGTCTGCCGACCGCCACTCGGCGCGATGAGCGCGTCACGACTGCCGTGCAGGACGAGGGTGGGCACGGTCACCCCGCGCAGGGCCTCGGAGCGGGATCCGTCCCTCATGACCGCGGCCATCTGGCGGCCGACGCCCTCGGGACAGAAGCAGCGGTCGTACGCCGCGGCGGCACGGGCGCGCGTCTGGCTGTCGTCGATCCACTCCCGCTTCGAGCCGTAGATGGCGATGGCCTTGACCTGGTTCTCGATCGCCTCCTCCCGGGAGCCCGCCGGTGGCCCGGTCAGGGCGGCCAGCGCCTCGGGCTCGCTGTCGCCGTAGCCCGGTTCGCCAGTGCGGGACATCACCGAGGTCATGGTGAGGAGCCGGTCGGCATGGTCGATGGCGAGGCGCTGGACGATCATCCCGCCCATCGACAGGCCCATCACATGGGCCCGCTCCACGCCGGTCGCGTCCAGCACGGCGACGGCGTCGAGGGCCATGTCGCCGATCGTGTAGCGCACACCCTCGAGCTTGGAGGAGAGGCCGACGTCCCGGTTGTCGAACCGCACGACGTGGAAGCCCTCCGCCGCGAACTTCTCGCACCAGGCCTCGGGGAAGTTGATGCACTGCGACCCCAGGCCGTTGACGAGGAGCAGCATCGGTGACTTCGGATCACCGAAGGTCTCGTAGTAGATGTGGACGTCGCCGTTCTTGGCCGTCGGCATGGTCAACGCCCCTGGTAGGTGGGGTCGCGCTTCTCGAGGAACGCCGACACCGACTCGGCGAAGTCCTTCGAGCGGAACAGGGCCATCAGCTCGGAGAGCACGTGATGGGCGTTGGCTTCGAAGCCGGTGTCGAGCCCGAGGCGCATCGTCCGCTTGGCCGCGCTGACGGCAAGCGGGGGCTGGACCGCAAGCTCGCCCACCCACTCGCTGACCGTCTTGTCGAAGTCCTGGTGGGGCACCACCACGTTCACGAGGCCGAGGCGCTGCAGATCCGCGGCGTCGAGCTTGCGGGCCAGGAGCGTGACCTCGCAGGCCCGCTGCCACCCGATGAGACGGGGCAGCAGCCACGTGCCTCCGCTCTCGGGGATGACGCCCCGGCGGACGGGCGGGGTGAACGTGGCCGTATCGGACGCTATGACGAGGTCGCAGCCCAGGGCCAGGTCCATGCCGTAGCCGGCGGCCGGGCCGTTGAGGGCACAGACGACCGGGGTGTCGACCCGACGCAGCACGAAGGGCGGCGTCTCGTCGATGCGGACGTTGCCGACCCCGGCATCGCCTCCCGAGCCGATGCCCGTGCCGGCCGCCACGTCCTGCAGGTCGAGGCCGCTGCAGAAGCCGCGGCCGGCTCCGGTCAGCACGATGACCCGAACGTCCCGCTCGGCGTCGACGTCGAGCAGCATCCGCCCCAGCTCGGCAAGCATCGGCCCGCTGATGGCGTTGAGGCGGTCGGGCCGGTTGAGCGTGATGGTCGCGACGGCGCCGTCGCGGGTGAGCGTCACATCGGGCATCGGGACTCCTGGATCGGCGCGGGACCCCGTGCCTAGCCGATCCCGGCCCGCTCCGCCGTCTCCATGATCGGGTTCGGTCAGTCGACGGGCACGGGGGTCGCCGGTTCCGGGACCGCCAGCTCGGGCACCGGCGGCGAGGCGACGGCGGCTTCGTAGCGAACGGCCGCCACGCCGCTCAGGATCAGCACCCCGCCGGCCAGCTGCACGCCGAGGGGCAGCTCGCCCAGCAGCATCCACGAGAAGAGGATGGCGAACAGCACCTCGGTGAGACCGAGGAAGGCAGCCACCTTCGAGCCGAGGCGGCGGGCCGCTGTGATGCCCAGTGCGTAGGCGAAGGCGCCGGCCATCAGGCCGAGGCCGGCGAGAGGAGCGAACCAGGGCAGGTCGGAGCCCGCCAAGTGCACGTCGGCGCTGGACCAGCTCATGGCCATCACCCCTGTAGCGCCGGCGAGGCCCAGCGCGAGAGCTGCGACGACCATGCCGCCGGCGGCCATGACGAGCGGGGGCAGCCCCGTGGTGTCACGAGCCGAGATCACGAAGTAGGCCGCCAGCCCGACCGCGGCGCCCAAGCCCCACAGCACGCCCTCCGAGTCGACGCTCATCCCGCCCGCCACGTCGAGCACGAGGACGAGGCCGACGATGGCGAGCACCACACCGAGGAGCGTCCAGGCCGTTGGGCGCTGGCCGTGGCGCAGCCAGAGCCAGCCCACGACGAGCACGAGGCCGAGGTACTCGAGGAGCAGGGCCACTCCGACCGACAGGGTCTGCACGGCGTTGAAGTAGAAGAGCTGGCAGCCCGCCATGGCGAGCAGGCCGTAGGCGGCGATGAGCCCGAGGTTGGCGCGCACCAGCGACCATCGGCCGCGCAGGGCGACAGCGGCGGGCACGACCAGGACGACGGCGGCCAGCGTGATGCGGGCGGTGACGGCCGCCCCTGGGGACCACCCCGTCTCCAGGAGGGACTTGGCAAAGGGCCCCGACGTGCCGAAGCAGGCCGCGGAGGCCAGGCCGGCACCAGCTCCGTCCCAGGCGGGTCGCTCGGCAGGAGGAGATGAAGCCATGGTGGCGCCGACGCTACCGATGCCAGGCCGAGCCCACGCGCCCGCGGCATACGCTCCGACCGTGACCGAAGTACCCCCCGGCCGGCTCTTCCTCGGCGAGACGATCGACGGCGATCACGCCCGCACAGGCGAACAGGTGCTGCTGAAGGCAGCCGACCTGACCACCCACGGCGTGATCGTCGGCATGACAGGATCCGGCAAGACCGGGCTGGGCATCGGTCTCATCGAGGAGGCCCTGCTGCAAGGCGTCCCCACCCTGGTCCTCGACCCCAAGGGCGACCTCGGGAACCTGCTCCTCACCTTCCCGGACTTCGCGCCCGAGTCGTTCGCCCCATGGGTCGAGGGGGGTGACCCGGCCGAGGTGGCCGCCACCTGGAAGGAGGGCCTGGCCGGCTGGGGCATCGACGCCACAAGGGTGCAGGCCCTACGCGACGCAGCTGCCTTCACGATCTACACGCCGGGCTCCTCGAGCGGCGTGGGCCTCAACGTGGTCGGCAGCCTGCGACGCCCGCCCGCGGGCACCGACGACGAGACGATCGCCGACGAGGTGGGGGGCTTCGTGTCCGGTCTGCTGGGCCTGGTCGGCGTCGACGCCGACCCGCTCTCCAGTCGGGAGCACATCCTCCTCGCCAACCTGGTGGCCTTCGCATGGGCCTCGGGCCATGACCTCGACCTGCCGACCCTGGTCGCCCAGGTGCAGACCCCGCCGCTGCGGAAGCTGGGCGTGTTCGAGCTGGACGAGTTCTTCCCGCCGGCCGACCGGACCAAGCTGGCCCTGCGCCTGAACGGCCTCCTCGCCTCCCCCGCCTTCGCGGCGTGGGGCCAGGGCCACGACCTCGACATCGGCACCCTCCTCGAGCCAGGCGGCCGGCCCGGTTGCGCCATCGTCTCGCTGGCCCACCTGACCGACGAGGAGCGACAGTTCGTCGTCACCCTGGTGCTGTCCAAGCTCGTCACGTGGATGCGGAGCCAGCCCGGCACAGACCAGCTCCGGGCCCTCGTGTACTTCGACGAGGTCGTCGGCTTCGTGCCCCCGACCGCGGCGCCGCCCGCCAAGGCCCCCATCCTCACGATCCTGAAGCAGGCTCGGGCCTTCGGAATAGGGCTCGTCCTCGCCACCCAGAACCCGGTCGACGTGGACTACAAGGCCCTGTCCAACGCCGGCACCTGGATGATCGGCCGCCTCCAGACCGAGCAGGACAAGGCCCGCCTCCTCGACGGCCTGTCGGCCTCAGCGGGCGGGGTCGACACGGCGGCGATGGCTGACACGATCGCGGGGCTCGACAAGCGGGAGTTCGTGCTCCGCCGGGCGGGCCAGGACCCGCCGATCACCTTCACGAGCCGCTGGGCCATGTCCTACCTGCGGGGTCCGCTCACCCGAGAGCAGATCACCACGCTCATGGCCGACCGCCGGTCCGCCACCGCCACCGCCACCGACTCGCCCGGGGCCGAGAGCGTCGTCGCCGCTCCCCCGACGCCCTCGGCCCCACCTCCTCCGCCGTCTGCTGCGCCCGCCGCCGGGGCCGACCCTGACGCCACACCGGTGCAGCCGACCGTGGCCGCGGGCGTGCCGGTGCGATGGCTCGACCCCGCCGCGCCGTGGGGCGCGTCGGTCGGCGCCGCGCCCACCGGGACGACCCACGCACCCGCCATCGTCGCCACGGTCGAGCTCCTCTTCGACGACACGAAGGCCGACCTCCGCCATCCGGAGACCTTCGAGTGCGTCCTGTACCCGCTCGGCGACCCGCCCGACGTGGCCTCGCTGATCACGGTGGACCACGACGAGCGGGACCTCCGCCAGGAGGCGCCAGCTGGCGCCGGCTACCTCATCCCAGACGCCCCCTTGAAGACCAAGGCCTACTTCACCGCCGTGCAGAAGGGAATCGTCGATCACCTTCTCGCCTCACGCACGGTGAGCCTGCTCACGAACCGCGAGCTCAAGCTGACCAGCCGACCCGGGGAGACGGCCGAGGCGTTCGCGTCCCGCTGCGACGCGGCGGCCGATGCCCAGGCGGACACGAAGATCGCAGCGGTGGCCCGTAAGTACGAGACCCGCGTGCAACGGGCCCGGGCCGCGCTGACCGCGGCTCACGACCGGGTCGAGCAGGCCGAGACAGCCAAGGACAGCCGCCGCAACGACGAGCTGCTGAGCGGCGCCGGCGACCTCCTCGGGTCCATCTTCGGAGGCCGACGCAGCAGCCGGAGCGTGCTCGGCAAGGTGGGCCAAGTGGCCCGTCGCCGGGGGCGGACGAGCGAGGCCTCCAAGCGCGTGGCCACGGCCGAGAACCGTGTGGCCGAGAAGTCCGATGCGCTGCTCGACCTGGAGGCCGACATGGCCGACGAGCTGGCCGGCATGGCCGACGAGTGGAACGCCAAGGCCGCGGCCGTCGAACCCCTCGAGGTGGGCCTGGAGCGCTCTGACATCCGGGTCACCGCGCTGGCCCTCGTCTGGATCCCAGTGGCGTAGCTGCGCGAACTGTGTCTGACACAGTTCGCGCAGTCAGACCACGCGGAGCTCGAAGGTCACGCCGCCGCCGGTCGTGAGCACGCCCGCGGGTGAGGTGGGCGGTCCGTCGGCGACCTGGATGGCGAGGCCCGGGAAGCTCCACCGGTCTGCCGCGAACGTCCCGGCGTCGGACGACTCCACCCTCGTGTCGGCCGGGCCGCGCCTCGGGTGGTCGTGGACGGTGACTGTGAGCGTGCCTCGCCCGGCCACGGCGTCGAGGGGACCGTCGTGCACGAGGCGGAGCCAGGCCACCGAGCCGTCGGGCGCCCGCCAGTGCACGGTGGCGGGGTGGTACTGGCGGGTGGCGTTGAAGCCGCCACCCCGACCAGCGCCGATCATCACGTCCTCGGACAGCCAGCCCGTCGCCACGAGACCGACAGCGGGGTCGACCACCTGCTCGACGAACCGCTCCTCGCCGAAGCGCTGCATCGCGGGCACCACGTCGGGCGGGATCCTGGCGCCGAGCGCCTCGACG
Organism: uncultured Microthrixaceae bacterium; assembly: GCA_963846555.1. Taxonomy (GTDB): domain Bacteria; phylum Actinomycetota; class Acidimicrobiia; order Acidimicrobiales; family VFJN01; genus VFJN01. The sequence goes on along the minus strand of CAWJWI010000004.1, from coordinate 679,428 downwards.
CAGGGCGCCAGGCACAGGTCGTGGGCGTGCTCCAGCTGACCGTCCGGTGACGGGAACGGCGCCACCTCCGCACCCAGCCCGTCCCAGATCCAGAGGCCCAGCAGGGCCGCGTACCCGGTCATGTCCATGCCGTAGGCGCGCGCGTAGGGCCCGCACAGGTTGCGCAGGCCGGCGTGGTACCAGCGCCCGATGTCCCGCCAGAGCGCGGCCTCGACCTCCTCGCCCCAGGCTCGCAGCCGCTCGGACGACGACCGAGAACGCCACAGGCCGAGGGCGTAGAGGTCGATCCCGTAGTACGTCGGCGAGCCGTACTCGAGGAAGGCGCCCGTGCGCCGGAACGCGCCGACGACCTCCTCGGCAAAGCGCTCCCCCTCCGCCACCCGACCGGCCTCGACGTCGAGCCAGGCCTTCATCAGCGCGATGTTGGCGTACCACGCCGGCACCCGGCCCTCGGGCTCGCCGCGGACGGCCAGGTCGATCGCCGCCCGCATGAGGTCGGCCGTGGCCCCAGGTATGACGTCAGCGTGATCGGCCAGCACCAGAGCGAACGTCGTGCCGACGAACTGCCGCCAGTTCGGGTCGTAGTCCACCCACTCCCGAGCGTCGACCGGCGGATGAGGCGTCTCGTGGAACCTTGCGAACGTGCCGTGCCACACCGTGCCGGGCTCGTCGTACTGCGTGCGGGCGACGGCCTCGATGGTCCGAACGGCGCGGGTGACATCCGCATCTGCGCCCCGGCGGAGCAGGCCGACCGCGTACCAGGCCGACTGCGGGACGAGGTGCAGCGAACGGGGCGGGGCCAGCTCGTCGTAGGACCCCTCCATGTTCCAGAGGAGCCCGACCGCGGGATCCCACCATCGGTCCATCCATGCGGTGGCGGTGGCCGACAGCCCTGGCGTCATGCGTGGACGTACGTGCCCAGCGTGCCGCAGCAGCCCATCCGCCGTTCGCCCGACGGAGGCGGCAGACGGTGCACAGAGGCGTCGGCCAGGTGCGTCGGGACGCCACCCGCCAGCGCCGCGAGCTGCTCCGAGGTGGCGCGGGCGACGGCGGCCGGACCGCTGCGCCACACCGCCGTGAACGCGTCGAGCTGCGGCTGCAGCAGAGCGACGGCCGCCTCGTGGAAGCGGGCGAGCGTCGCTCCCCCGTCGGCATCGTTGTCCCTTCGCAGATCGGCGAAGGCCGACACAGCCGCGTCGCGGCGAGCGCGAGCCGCCGCGCCGGTGCCGGCGGTGGTCTGCTCGGTCGGGGGCAGGGCGGCCGCCGCGGCGTACCGGTGAGGGTCCCCCATCACGTCGGGGGCGAACGTGATCACCATGTCACCCGCCTCGGGCAGGCCGGCGTTCTGCATCAGGACCAAGATCTCGAGATCGCCCTCGTTGACGAGGCGGTGGATCGTGCCCGGCGTGAACCAGACGAGGGCGCCCGCCTCGAGCGGCGTCTCCTCGAACCCGCTGGCGGTGAGCGTCTGCACCCGCCCTCGCCCGGCGACGACCGCGTAGGCCTCGGTGCAGAGCGTGTGCAGGTGCGGCGTGCCGCCAGCGAGGCCGTCGGGAGCCTCCGTGTCGTAGACGCGCAGGTGCGACACGCCGATGGCGCCCGGCAGCGCCGGCACCTCAACCAACCCAGGCCTCCCACTGTGCCGCGCACTGCTCGGCCGACCAGATGCCGTCGTGGACCACGACTCGGTACCGGAAGGGCAGAGTGGTGCCCGCCTGGACCGAGAGGGCGGCGTCCCAGAGGAAGGCGGCGTTCAGGAAGTTGGACCACCCCTCGTCGCCGTAGGTCGCAGCCCGCGTCGAGCCGTACCAGGGGACGGGGTGACGGGGGTTCGACGGGTGGTCGAGGAGCAGGACGCCGGCTTCGCCACCGTCGACCCGGCCGCTGAGGTCGCACCACTGCGAGGGCACGCCGAGCACGCGCTCGTGCGTCGAGCCATCGGCGAGCAGCAGCCGGGTGTCGGTCCAGTCCGGTCGACCCCGTAGCGACAGCCCTCCGTAGCCGCCCCACGTCGTGAACTCGGTGCGGTCGAGCTCGACGTCGGTGGTCGGCGTGAGGGCCACCTCCCAGTCCAGGGCGTAGGCGCCGTCACCGACGTCGAGCTCGGTGATCGTGCGCTCGTCGACGATGGCCACCGTCTCCCGGTCGGGGCGGATCCAGTGGACGGTCGTCGGGGTCACGTGGCGGAGCACGCCGTAGGCGTCGTACTCCTCCCAGAAGTTCTCGCCGTTGACGTACTTGATCGTGAACCAGAGGCCGTGGTGCCACGGGTGATCCTCGGGCGCGTCGCGCGTCAGCTCTGAGCCCGACGGCGCCCGAAGGGGGTGGACGTTGGGCCGCTTGCGATGGTCGGCGTTGTAGGTCCACAGCTTGGTCACGGCAGCCAGCCTCCATAGAGCGGGTGGTCGATCGGTATGGGCAGCGGGACATCGACGCCGCTGCGGGACGACGCGTACAGGGCGGTGAGCAGCTCGAGCGACGCCCGGGCATCGGCCAGCGTGACAGGGGGTGCAGTGCCCGCGTCCCGGGCGTCGGCGTAGCGCTCGAGCTGGCCCCACCACCCCTCGGGTCGATCCGTCCACTCCCCGAGGAGCTCGGCGATGGCCGCCTCGGCTTCGGGGTCGTCGGGGGTGATGTCCCACGGGTCCGACGACGACTCGTAGGCGGAGGTCCCGCTCTCGGCCGAGAAGCGCTCGAAGTGGAAGCGGTGACGGCTGATCTCCTGAGGCGAGCCGAGCGTGGCCGAGACGGTGGCCAGCGAACCGCCTTCCAGCTCGATCGAAGCGGCCGCGCAGTCCTCGACCTCGATGTCGTTGACGCGTGTCGTCGTGCGGCAGAAGACGCGAGTGGGAGGGCCGGCGATGTAGGTGAGCATGTCGAGGGCGTGGATGCCCTGGCTGAGCAGCACGCCACCCAGCTCGGTGGCCCAGCGGCCGCGCCACGGGACGGCGTAGTAGTCCGCCCGGCGGCGCCATGCGACCTCGACGCTCGACGTGTACGAACGACCGGCGAGGCCCGCGTCCACAAGGGCCTTCACCTTCTGCAGACCGTTGCCGTAGCGGTACTGGAAGATGGGCATGACGGTGCGGCCCGTGTCGGCCTCCTTGGCGGCCAGCGCGTCGAGGTCGGCGAGCGAGGCGACGAGCGGCTTCTCGCAGATCACGTCCTTGCCCGCGTCCAGCGCGGCCATGGCCTGCTCCAGGTGCAGGCCCGGCGGGGTGCACAGGTCGACGATGGCGATGTCGTCGCGCTGCAGGAGCTCGTCGAAGGTGACGATGTCGGCGCCCGTGCGCTCGGCTGCCGCCTCGGTCTTGGCCGGGTCGACATCGCACACGGCTGCGACCGTGTAGCGGTCCTTCATCCGGCGCAGCGACCAGATGTGCATCTGGCCGATGCCCAGGCCGACGACGGCGATGCGATGGGGCTCAGGCACGGTTTCCCATCTTGGCCGCGGTCAGGACGACGCGGTCCGGGCGTACGAGCGCGGACGCCACCTGGGGCACCCACTCCTGCAGGTGGGTGGGGCCGGTGGCGGACATCCCGGTGATCCGGCGCCGGGGGCGGAGTTGGTCGCAGGTGAGGATCTGGCGAGCCTAGATCTGGCAGGATCCGCCGGTGCCCGACCACCCGAGACGCGATGACATCGACCTGCGCAGCGGGGCGTTCTGGGCCGGTGACCATCACGAGGCGCTCACCTGGATGCGAGCCGAGGCGCCCGTGTACTGGGACGGTGCGGTCTGGGGGGTCGCCCGCTACGGCGACCTGAAGGACGTCTCCCGCAACCCCGAGGTCTTCTCGAACGCGGGCGGCATCCGCCCCGGGTTCGCCCCCCTCCCGATGATGATCGACATGGACGACCCGGCCCACTTCCAGCGTCGGAAGCTGGTCAACAAGGGCTTCACGCCGAAGCGGGTGCGGGACAGCGAGCCAGCGGTGCGGCAGGCCTGCACCGAGATCCTCGACGCCGTGTGCGAGCGGGGGGAAGCCGACCTCGTCGGCGACATCGCGGCCCACCTCCCGATGATCATGATCGGTGATGCGCTGGGCGTCCGCGCCGAGCACCGCGCCGACCTTCTGCGCTGGTCCGACGACATGGTCAAGGGCCAGGACGCCCACGCCTCGGCCGAGCAGATGGACGCGGCGGGCACCGCATTCGGCGAGTACTGGGCCTACGCCACCGAGGTGATCGCCGATCGCCGGGCCAACCCCCGCGACGACCTGATGAGCGTGCTCGTCCAGGCCGAGGTGGACGGCGATCGGCTGGGCGACGACGAGATCATCCACGAGTCGCTGCTCATCCTCGTGGGCGGTGACGAGACGACCCGGCACGTCATCACTGGAGGCGTGCACCAGCTGCTCGTCGATCCGGACCAGTGGGCTGCGCTGCGCGCCGACCCAGCTCTGCGTCCCAGTGCGGTCGAGGAGATGCTGCGCTGGGTCACGCCGATCAAGAACATGGTCCGCACCGCAACCCGGGACACGACGCTCGGCGACCAGCCCGTCCACGAGGGCGACGAGCTGATGCTGCTGTACCCGTCGGCCAACCGCGACGAAGCGGTCTTCGACGACCCCTTCCGCTTCGACATCGCCCGCACGCCGAACGAGCACGTGGCCTTCGGCTTCGGGCCCCACTTCTGCCTGGGGGCCAGCCTGGCCCGGCTGGAGATCTCGGTGATGCTCGAGGAGCTGGCCGACCGCATCCCGGACCTGGCCCTCGCCGAGCCGGACTCCCCCCTGGAGATGCGCCCAGCCAACTTCATCAGCGGCATCGAGCACCTCCCCGTCACCTTCACCCCCACCCCCGCGAGGCAATAGGTTCCGATCCGGGGTTCTCGAGGCAATGAGTGCCGCATGTGGAGCTCATCGCCTCAGGCGGGCGGCCGCGGAACCTATTGCCTCGCGAGGAGGGACTGGGCCGCACGGAGGGTCGGGTGGTCGGCCTCAGGCGGGATGCGAGCCACGACCGCGGCCAGGCGATCGCGGTGGGCCGGGCCGGCCAGACGCACGAGGTCAGTCGCGACGCGCAGCGCGATCAGGGCTGCCCCCTGATCCTCGGCCAGGTCGAGAGCACGAAGGAGATCCTCCTCGGCGTGCTGCGGCGGCCCGGCCACGGCCAGCACCCGATGGGCCTCTGCGAGGGCGGCGAACGACCCCGTGTCGGCCGCCACGGCCAGCGCCTCCTTCGCCGTGGTCATCGCCCCGTCACGGTCCCCGAGCTGCAGCAGGAGCCGGGCCAGCAGGGTCTGGAACAGCCCGGTGAAGGCCCGCACGCCGACCGTGTCCCACAGCTGCACGGACATCGATACCTCCGCCGCCGCATCGACCCCGTGCACATCGGGTTCGGTCATGCCGTGCAGGGTGCGGCGCACCATCGAGGTGGCGAAGAGCCACGCGTCGAACCCGTGCCGCTCGGAGATCGAACAAGCCTCGTCGACCAGCTCCAGGGCTGCGGCGGGACTCCCCTCCTCTACCCGGGCGAGCGCCTGCATGAGCAGCGCGTACGAGCGGGTGAAGGGCCCCAGCGGGAAGGGCAGCGACCGGCAGCGCAGCAACGCCAGCGCCTCCTGCTCACGTGCGCCCACCTGGTCTCCCACCGTGGCCCGCACCAGGGCGAGGTACGTGTGCATCGACGCGATGGGGTCGGCCGGCATCGTCCACGAGGACGGGATCGAGGTTTCGTCGACACCGACCTGGTCCACGCCCGCCACGGCCTGCTCGAGGAGGGAGAGGGCCTCGACGAAGTGGCCCCGGTACCACTCGACCATGCCGAAGCTGGCCACGTTGGTGGGCAGCATGGACGAACGCACCCCCTGCGAGAGCCCCTGCAGGGCTGTCGAGATGGACCAGGCCCGATGGTGGTCCGAGCGGTTCAGGCAGTAGCCCCACATGGCGATGAGCGTGCGGTACATGTCGTCGCTGGCGGGGCGGTCCACGGACAGCTCGAGGCAGCGGCAGTAGTCGTCGGCGGCTTGATCCGACCCGTAGCCCTCGGACGCCACCGCGACGAAGGCGCGGTTGAGGCGCAGGCGGACCTCCAGGCCGTCGCGGTCGCCGCTCGGCGGGGCTCCGCCGAGCTCGGCCAGAGCCTCGTCGAAGCGGCGTCGCGCCTCCGCGAGCGATCCCCGGAGACGGGCGTCCTCGGCCGCCTGCTCGTAGGCGACGGCGGCAGCCAGCGGCTGGCCGCCCCGCCGGTGGTGCTCGGCCAGGACCGTCCAGTCGATGCCGGCCGTGTGGCTCCCGGCGAGGAGGGCCGAGGCCACGAGCGAGTGGAGCCGTTGCCGACCCGAGGGCGGGGCGAGCTCGTAGGCGACGGTACGCACGAGCTCGTGGCGGAACCGCACGACGCGCCCGTCCCCGTGATCGGGCTCGAGGACCCGGGCCGCCACCAGAGCGGACACGGACGCGTCGAGATCCCCGGAGCTCAGACCGCTGACCTGGGCGAGCAGGTCGAGGTGGACCGTGCGGCCGATCGTCGCCGCCGCGCTCACGACGCGTCGGGCGTGGGGCAGGGTGTTGAGCCGGGCGTAGAGCGGCTCGTACAGGGCGAGCGGGACTGACGCCTCGTCGGGCATGCCGGGGCCCAGGTTCGGGTCGTCGTGGTGACGGGACCGCACGAGCTCCTCGACGAAGAGGGGGATGCCGTCGCTGCGCAACAGCACCTCGGCGGCCGTACCGTCGTCGACTTCAGGATCGTGGTGGCGAATCAGCTCCTCGCACGCCGCCCGCTCCAGCGGCTCGAGCTGAAGGGTCTCGACGGCCACCCCCACGCTCAGGTCGTGGCGGCTCGTGAGGACCACCGTGAGACCGGACGAGCCCCTGAGCAGGGACGCGACGACGGCCTTCGTGGCCTCGTCGAGCCAGTGGAGATCCTCCACCACGAGGACGCCCTGCTCGCCGAGGCAGTCGGCGAGGTAGGTCACGACGGCCCTCGCGATCTCCTCCTGCAGCTTGCGGGGGTCGGCCTCGAGTGGCTCGTAGCCGGCATCGGGCCCGATGCCGGCGACCGGGGCCAGGCCCGGGAGCAGATGCCCGAGCCCGCGATGCTCGAGGTGGTCTCGGAGGGCGGCGATGCGCACGGTCGGCGACCGATCACGCGGCACCTCGGCCCGGTCGAGGAGCAGCTCACGGACGGGGTGCAGCCCGGTGGCCACGTGGAACGGCGAGGCCCCGAGCTGCAGCACGATGACGGCCCTGGGCAGCTCGTCGAGGAAGGCGCCGACCAGCCGGCTCTTGCCTATCCCGGGGTCACCGCTCACGAGGAGCCCCACCGGGCGGTCGCTCGTCACGGCCCGCTCGTGGACGGCCCGCAGCACCGCGAGCGGGTCGTCGCGCCCGATCAGCGGAGCCGACCAGCGGCGTCCGCTCTGGCTCGGATGGAGGTGCTCACCGACGACCTCGTGCACGAGGGGGGCATCCTCCACGCCCTTCATCTCGCGCGACGCCAAGGGCGTCGTCCACACGGCGTCGGCCACCAGCTGGCGCACCTCCTCAGAGATGGCGACCGTCCCGGGCGCGGCCTGCTCCTGGATGCGGGCGGCGACGTTCACGGCGAAGCCGTAGAGCTCCTCGGTGTCGCGCTCGACATAGACGAGCCCGCGGTGGACGCCGACGCGAGCCTGGAGGACGCCGTCGTAGACGCTTGGCAGCTCGGCGAGGGCACGGTGGATCTCGAGCCCGGCCCGAACCGCCCGGAGCGCGTCGTCCTCGTGCGCGGTCGGGTAGCCGAACACAGCGAGGAGTCCGTCGCCCCGCACGTGGACGAGGTGCCCGTCGAGCTGGCCCTCGATGACCTGGCGACACGTGTCCTTGTAGGCGGCGACGAGGCCCCGGTACGTCTCGGGATCGAGCCGGGCCGAGAGCGCCGTGGAGCCGACGAGATCGCTGAACATGACGGTGAGCCGGCGCAGCTCGTCCTGGGTGGGCGGCTCCGCGCTCGCCACGTCCTGCGGGGCAGGAGGCGCGGCTGCCTCCAGCTCCTCGGGGCGGACCTCCCGGCTGCCTGCCACGGCGCGGGCCAGCAGGTCGTCCAGCTCGTCGTCCCTCGTCCTGACGTGCTCCAACGGCGACGCCCCCTGCCCAGCCCGCTGCGCCTGCCCCGAGCCTACGCCTCGCCCCAGCTAGAGCGAGCCGGCGCGATCGGCCCAGTACCGGTCGCGGAGGAGGCGGGTGTAGAGCTTGCCGGTGGGGTGCCGGGGCAGCTCGTCCTCGAAGTCGACGGATCGGGGCACCTTGAACCCGGCCAGGCGCTCCCGGGCGAAGCGGAGGATGTCGGCCTCCAGCTCAGGAGAGGGCTCGTGACCCTCCGTCAGCTCGACGGCCGCCTTCACCTGCTCGCCCCACTCGTCGTCGGGGATCCCGAACACGGCTGCGTCGGCCACGGCGGGGTGCTCCATGAGCTCCTGCTCGATCTCGGCCGGGTAGATGTTGACCCCGCCCGAGATGATCATGTTCGAGGCCCGGTCCGACAGGAACACGAACCCGTCGTCGTCGACGTGGCCCACGTCGCCCATCGTGAACGTGCCCGGCGCGAGGTGGGCGGCCTCGGTCTTCTCGGGGGCCTGGTGGTACTCGAACACCTCGTCGGTGACGCGGTTGCGCGTGTAGAGCGTGCCCACCTCGCCCGCCGGAAGCCGGTTGCCGTCGGCGTCCACCGCGAACACCTCATAGCTCGGGATGGCCTTGCCGACCGTGCCCGGCTTGGTGAGCCAGGCCTCGGAGTCCACCAGCGTGAACACCCCGCCCTCGGTGCTGCCCCAGTACTCCGTGAGCACCGGACCCCACCACTCGATCATGCGCTGCTTCACCGGCGGAGCGATGGGGGCGGCGCCATGGAGCACGGTCGACAGCGACGACACGTCCGCCGCCGCCCGCTCCTCCTCGGGCACGCGCAGGAGGCGCACGCACATGGTGGGGACGACGTGGCTGTTGCGGATCGAACGCTCCGCGATGAGGCGCAGGCACTGCTGCTCGTCCCAGCGGGGCATGAGGACGAGCTCGGCCCCGTTGGCCAGGTCGATGGCTGCGAACCCGAGCGGAGCGGCGTGGTAGAGCGGGCCGGTGACGAGGTGAGGGCCCTGGCCGTCGAGGCCGAGGAGCATCCCGGCGGCTGCGCCCATGACGAGCGTGGAGCCGAGGTCGGACTGGCGCACCCGCTTGACCCCCTTGGGCCGCCCGGTCGTGCCCGACGTGTAGAGCATGGTGCCCCCGCCGGGTCCGTCCAGCGGGAACGGCGCATCGTCAGCGGACGCGGCGATACCGTCGAGCTCGGGACCGGCGACGACCACTCGCACGCCCGTGCCGGCCTGCTGGGCGGCGGCCCGGGCCACGGCCTCGTGCTCGGGATCGGTGAAGAGGATCGAGGAGCCGGAGTCGGTGAGGATGTAGGCCACCTCGGTCGCCGTGAGGTGCCAGTTCACCGCCGTCAGCCACGTGCCCGACAGCTGAGACGCCACGAGCAGCTCCACGAGCTCGACCCGGTTGCCGATGAGGGCGGCGACGTGCCCGCCGGCCGTCACCCCACCGTCGGCGAGCATCCAGTGGCCGAGCCGCGTGGCTCGGTCGACGAGCTCGCCCCTCGTGCGCGTGCGGGTCAGGTCGTCGATCGCAGGAGCGTGCGGGTCGGCGGTGGCCAGGTCGAGCAGCGTCATGGCCGGATCCTGGCAGGCTTGGGACTGACCTGCCCCGGTGGCCTCTAGCCTGCCCGCATGGTTGGAGACCGGACGGGCCGGACGCAGCTCGTCGCCCTGGGCCAGCTCATCCGGGCTCAGCGCCAGCAGGCCGAGCTGACGCTGCGCGACCTGGCCGCGCGGACGAACGTCTCCAACCCCTATCTGTCCCAGATCGAGCGCGGCCTCCACGAGCCGTCGGTCCGTGTGCTCAAGGCCATCGCCGCGGCGCTGAACCTGTCGGCCGAGTCGCTGCTCCAGCAGGCCGGCCTGCTCGAGGGCGAGGAGGTCGATGCTGCCCCTGCCGCCCACGGTGGAGGACGCGGTCCGCCAGGATCCTCGCTTGTCCAAGGAGCAGAAGGCGCGCCCTGCTGAAGGTCTACGAGAGCTTCCTCGAAGACGCCTGACGGTCAGGCGGTGCGCTTGACCTCGTAGGCCTTGGCCGAGCGCAGGGTGATGCTCGCGGCCGTCGACCTTCTGTCGGCAATCGTTCGACGAGGCGCTCCTGCGGCCGCACAGGGGCCGATCCGAGGAGAAGATCTCTCGGATTGGTGTTGACTGCGAACGTATGTTCGCTATACTGGGGGCATCCTCTCGGGACCGAGGTCACGGTCCCCGCCACGTGAGCACGATCGTCGCCCCGCTGTGCGACGTCCGGATCCGGGAGGAGGACTGCCATGGTCGCACCGCTGGCCGAGGTGCTCGACCGGGCCGACGCGGTCCTCGCTGAGCTCCACGGTCTGGACCTCGACGGGCTGGCGGACGACTCGCTGACCGAGGCGGTGCATGGCCACGCAGCGCCTGCGGGGCCGGCTCGACGTCGCCGAGGCGCGGCTGCTGTCGCGGTGGGATGCGCAGCGGTGCTGGCAGCCCTCGGGCGCGAAGACCGGGGCGGCGTGGTTGGCCTGGCAGCAACGCATCCCGATCGGGGTGGCCCGGCAACGGCTGCGCCACGCCCGAGCCCTGCGCACCCTCCCCGCCGTCGAGGCGGCCTGGTCTGAAGGGCGGATCGACCGGTCGCATGTCACGACGCTGCTCGGTGCTCGCAACGCCCGCACCGCCGAGGTCTTCGACGCCGACGGGCACGAGTGGCTGCTGGGGATCGCCCTCGAGCACGGGTTCACCGGCTTCAAGACGGCCTGTGACCGCTGGGTCGATGGTCGTCGACCCCGACGGTGCCGAGCAGGGCGCCGAGACCGAGCGCAAGGCCCGGGAGGTCCACCTGGCCCAGAGCTTCGGGGGCATGTGGTTCGGGAAGATGACCCTCGACCCGATCTCCGGTGAGATCGTCGACACCACCCTGCGCCTCATCGAACGCGAGCTCTTCGACGCCGACTGGGCCGAGGCCAAGGCCCGGCTCGGTCGTCAGCCCACCATCCTCGACCTCGAGCGCACCCCCGCGCAGCGCCGGGCCGACGCGCTCGTCGAGATGGCCACCCGGGCCCGCACCGCACCCCCCGGACGGGCGTCGCCCTGCACCGCTGTTCACCGTGGTCGTCGGGCTCGACACGCTGAAGGGCCCGATCCTGGAGCTGTTCAACCGCACCGTCCTCACCCCCGGATCGGTCGTGCGGTTCCTCACCGAAGCCGACATCGAACGCATCGTCTTCGACGGCGCGCTCCCGGGTGCTCGACGTCGGCCCGCAGCGCCGCTTCTTCCGCGGTGCGCTCACGCCGGGCCATCGAGATCCGCGACCGCACCTGCTTCCACCCCACCTGCGACGAGGTCCCCCAGCGCCTCGAGATCGACCACATCCACGAAGCCGCCAAAGGCGGCCCCACCACCCAGGACAACGGGCAAGGCGGCTGCGGCTTCCACAACCGCTGGAAGCAGACCCACCCCACCCACACCGGCCGAGACGACGACGACGACCCAGCCTCACGCCAGGACTGAAGCCGCGGGCGAAGCGGAGGCTGTCATACGCCAGTCATACGGTGGTGGATCTTCCCTCTTGCTCGTTGCTGACCTGGAGGAAGTACGTCACCATGGCTCTTGATGCTGCCCACCGAGCCTCGATCTACGAGAAGCTCCGTCCCGTCCTCGGTGACGAGGACGCCAACGTCCTGATGTCCGAGTTCCCGTCCGTCGAAGCCCAGGAGCTCGTCACGAAGGACTTCCTGCGCGCTGAGCTCGCGCTCACCAGGGGCGAGCTCCGGGCCGAGATCGGCGGTCTCGAGTCGAGGCTGACGCTACGCATCGGATCGGCGATCGCCGCGACCACGGCGCTGGAGCTCGCCGTGTTCGGGCTCGTGCTCTGACACCAGCAAGGTCCAGACGCGACTGAGCGGCGCCCTTGGGGGGAAGGGCGCCGCTCGTCGCTCGAAGTCCCGTAGGACTCGGCAGGTAGGGCGCGCGTGGCGCCCTACGTGGGGGTCAGGCGGCCTTGGCGGCCTTGACGTTCTTCTTGGCCGGCTTGGCGAAGCCGGCCACGGGGGCCACGGTCTCGAGGACCGAGGTGACGATGGCGGTGTTGGCGTCGATCAGCTTCTTGGCGAAGGCGACCTGCGACTCCACGACCTCGATGGGGGTGGGGAGGGCCTTGGGGTAGGTGACCTCGGGGAGGCGATCGCCGACCAGCTCGACGCCCTTGGCGACGTAGTCGACCACGGGGGCCTGGGCCTTGCTGACGAGCTCGAGGAGCTGCGCTTCGTAGGCCTCAACGGTGTCGAGGAAGGTGCTCATGGGGGGTTCTCCAATGCGGGGGGACGGTTGCTTGCTGGTGCTAACTCTAGCAAGCACTTTGCTTGGCGCGCAACGAGACGTTGGTCACGCCGAAAGGTGACCAGGCTTGTCGGCTTTAGGGCCACCGCCGGTAGGGTCGGGGCATCACCCACAGATGCCCAGGAGGCAGAGCAATGGCCGTACGACTTGGAGACGAAGCTCCTGACTTCACCGCTGACAGCACCGAGGGATCCATCAGCTTCCACGAGTGGAAGGGCGACAGCTGGGCCGTCCTCTTCTCGCACCCGAAGGACTTCACGCCCGTGTGCACCACCGAGCTGGGCCGCGTCGCCGCGCTCAAGCCGGAGTGGGACAAGCGCGATGTGAAGGTCCTGGGCCTGTCGGTCGACGGCGTGGCCGAGCACAAGGAGTGGAGCCAGGACATCGAAGACGTCACCGGCTCGGCCCTGAACTACCCGCTGCTGGCCGACCCCGATCGCAAGGTGGCCGACCTCTACGACATGATCCACCCGAACGCCAACGACACCCTCACGGTGCGCTCGGTGTTCGTGGTCGGCCCCGACAACAAGGTGAAGCTGACGCTGACCTACCCGGCGTCGACCGGACGGAACTTCGACGAGATCCTCCGCACCATCGACTCCCTGCAGCTCACCTCCAAGCACCGGGTGGCCACGCCGTCGGACTGGAAGCAGGGTGAGGACGTCATCATCACCACCGCCGTCACCGACGACGAAGCCACGGACCTGTTCCCCGGCTACGAGACGAAGAAGCCCTACCTGCGCACCACCAAGCAGCCCAGCTAGCCGCTCAGGTGGCCGGGCGCAGGCCCGTGGCCACGCTGAACGCCTGGCGCCAGGCCGTGTCTGCCATCCCGAGCTCGGCCAGCCGCGCGTCGGCCTCCGATGCCCTTGCAGCAGCGTCGGCCTCACCCAGGGCCGACGCTGCTGTCGCGCCGGCCAACCGGGCGAGGGCCTGGGACACGCGATCCTCGGTGGCGTCCGCCGCGGCCTGCACCTGGTCGAAGGTGGCCGTGGCGGCTGCGATGTCGCCCCGTCCGGTGAGCGCCAGCCCCCGAGCGATCCCGGCGGTGATGCGATCGAGGTAAGAGCTCCGGGCGTGGCGCTCGACCTCGTCGGCGCCCCTCAGCGCGTCGTCGAGCGACCCGGCGGCCGCGCTGGCCAGCGCCCACGCGGCGTGGAGGTTCGGATCGATCTCGGGTTCGAGGCCGTGGCGCATCGCGTCGAGCAGGGCGAGGGCAGTGGCGACGTCACCCGCCTGCAAGCGATGCAGGCCCATCGACGCGGCCCGCTCGGTGTCCCCGACGATGAGCTCACCGGCCGTGCCGGCGAGATCGCTGGGCAGGAGCGCGAGCAGCCGTTCGCTCCCCTGCACGTCGCCGACCTGCACGGTGGCCGCCAGGCCCACCATGGCCGTGAGGACCTGCTCGCGCTCCGAGGGGGTTCCGGTCAGCGTCTGGTGGTTCGTGGCCAGCGCGAGGCCTTCGTCGACCCGACCGGCCAGGACCAGCGCCCGGCTCAGGGCGAGCGACGACTGGGCGTACCCGAAGTCGTCCTTCATGGCCTCGAACAGGTTCCGCGCCTCGTCGAGCCGCTCGATGGCCTCGTTGGTGCGACCGGTCCAGAGGCGAACGGATCCGGCCAGCACGAGCATGATCCCGCGCGCCCAACGGTCACCGCTCTGAGCGCTGTCGGCGAGGATGGCGTCGGCCATGGCCCCGGCCTCCGCGTTGAACCCCTGCTGGAAGCGGGTCCAGGCCAAGAGCCCGTTGGCCCAGCCCAGACCGCCGAGGTCACCGAGGTCTTCGAATGTGGCCGCCGCCTTCCGGAGCCGCCCCTCGGCCTCGCTCGCCTTGCCGGAGTAGAACGCGCACCAGGCCAGGTTCTGCAGGGCCCACGCAGTGCCCAGTCGATCGTCGAGGGCCTCGAAGCGGCTGAGCGCCTGCTCGAGCAGCTCGGTGGCTTCGTCGTACTCGTGACGGAACAAGGCGCCGAAGCCCCGAAGGCGGAGCACCTCAGCCCCGCCGCGCTCGTCGCCCATCTGCGCGAACACCTCGCCCGCTTCGTCGAGCACCGCCTCGGCGGCCTCCCAGCACGACTCCTTCTGCTCGATGTCGGCCAACGTGAGCAGGGCCTGGGCCAGGTCGCTGGCGCCCCCCGGGCCGGCCTGGCGCGACTCGCGGACGGCCGCCTCGGCGTCGGCTCGGGCCAAGGCGAGGTCGCGCATCGCGGCAAGGGCCTTGGCCCGCCCCGTGAGGAAGGTGCGGTGCTTGGGGCCGTGGGTGCCGCCGAGGAGGCGGAGCCCTTCGCCGTACAACCGCTCGGCCACCACCGGGATGTCGGACCTATCGGCCCGGACCGCTGCCCGCTCGACCCAGGCGAGGGCCCGGTCGAGGAGGTCGGGGAGCAGGCCCTCCACCGGTCCGAGCTCCGAGGCCAGCTCGGCGGCCCGGGCGTAGTGGAAGGTGATGCGGTCCACCACCGCGTCGAGCTCGAGCGGTTCGTGGGCCTCCATCCAGGACGCGATGCCCTGGTGGGATCGGGCCCGATCGGACTTCGTGAGCGTGCTGTAGGCCACCTCCCGCACGAGGTCGGAGCGGAACGTCCACTTCGCGCTCTCGCCGCTGCCGCTGAGCACGAGGAGATCCTTGACCTCGAGGGCCAGCAGCGTGGGGTGCACGTCCTCGATCTTGAGGTGCTTGGCCGACATGACCTCGATGGCCCGGATCTGCCCCCGACGGCCGAGCACGGCACAGTCCTCGAGGACGCGGCGCTCGTCTGGGGTCAGCCCGTCGAGTCGGGCCGATACGAGGCCCCGGAGGGTGTCGGGCAGCTCCACCAGGTCGGCGGTGCTCAGAGAGGCGCCCTCAGAGCTGACCATGCCCGCCTCGGCCAGCAGGGCCACGAGCTCCTCGAGGAAGAACGGGTTGCCCCCGCTGCGGGCCAGAAGGGCGGCCTCCAGCTCCGGACCGAGATCGGTGCCGGCGAGCTCGGCCAAGAGGGTGGCGGACGAGTCCGCCGTGAGCGGGTCGAGCGTGAGGACGACGAGGTTGTGGCGGCCGTGGGGCGGATGCCAGCGCTCCTCGATCACCTGCCGAGCCGTGGCCAGCACGACGAAGCGACGGTTGGCCAGCCGCTCGAGGAGCGTGTCGACGAGCTCGAGCACGAGGTCGTCGGCCCAGTGCAGGTCCGAGAGGACCACGACGACCGGTCGGTGGGCGGAGAACCGCTCGGCGTAGGTGACGACCGCTGAGGTCGCCTCCTCGCGCGCCCGGGCCGCGTCGATGCCGCGGAGCTCGGACTCGTAGCCCATCAGGTGGAGCAAGCCCTGGAGGACCCGGTCGACCTCTTCCACCTCGGCGTCCTCCCCCAAGGCGATCTCCACGGAGGCGCGGGCCAGCTCCACCGCCCGCTCGGCGGGATCGCTGGAGCGGATGCCGCAGCCGTGGCGGAGGGCGTCGGCGACGGGCCACCAGACGTTCGCCTCGCCGTAGGGCACGCAGCGCCCTTCGAGCACGAGCGCGTTGTGGTCGCAACCGGCCTGCGCCGCCAGCTCCTCGGCCAGCCGCGACTTCCCCACGCCGGCCTCGCCCAGGACGAGCAGGAGCGAGGCCCGGGAGTTGCACACCACGTTGTCGACGCTGTGGGCGAGCAGCCCGAGCTCGGGCTCGCGACCCACGAGGCTGGCCCGGTTGCGCTCGGGCCGGTAGCCGGGCGGCGCCACGGCGTCGAGGGCGACCCAGGCGGGCACCGGCTCGTCGCGACCCTTCGCGTTCACGGACCCGATCGACTCGTAGCGCACGACCCGACGGGTGGCGGCGTGGGTGGCCGGTCCGACGAGCACCGTCCCGGGAGCGGCCGCCGTCTGCAGGCGGCTGGCCGTGTTCACCACGTCACCCATCGCGGTGTAGTCGCCGCCTGCGCGCAGGGCTCCGACGAGCACCTCGCCGGTGTTCACGCCGATGCGCATGCGCACCGGCGACGGCGAGGTCGCCGGCCACCGCGTCGAGCGTCTCCTGCATCCGCAGGGCCGCCCGCACCGCTCGCTCGGCATCGTCTTCGTGGGCCAGCGGCGCGCCGAAGAGGGCCACGATGGCGTCGCCCACGATCTTGTCGACCCGGCCCCCGAAGGCGTCGATGTCGGTCACCAGGCGCTCGAAGCAGGTGTCGATGAGGTTCTTGACCTGCTCGGGGTCCCGGGCTTCGGACAGGCTGGTGAAGCCCACCAGATCGGCGAACAGCACGGTGACGACGCGCCGCTCGTCCCCGCGGAGCCGCAGGTCCTGGCCACACTCGGGACAGAACCGCGCTCCCGCCGGCACGTCGCTGCGACAGCTGGGACAGGTCACCATCGGCGAATCTACTGTCGACACCCCCTGGAGCCTCACCCGAGAGCACCCCGGGGGCTCCACCCGACCTCAGGGTCGGCTCGGGGTGATAACCCATGGGCTGGTCAGACATGGGCCGGTAGCGTCGCAACCCATGACCACGACCACCTCCACCGCTGACCCGATGACCTCCGCGGCCGCCCGCGCCGTCGATGCGACCAAGGTCTACGGATCCGGCGACACCGAGGTGCGAGCCCTCGACGGTGTGACCGTCGACTTCGAGACCGGGCGCTTCACCGCCATCATGGGTCCCTCGGGCTCGGGCAAGTCCACGCTGATGCACTGCGTCGCTGGCCTCGACGAGCTGACCTCGGGCCGCGTCTTCATCGCCGGCACCGACCTCACGACCCTCGACGACAAGGCTCTCACCCACGTCCGTCGCGACGACGTCGGCTTCGTCTTCCAGTCCTTCAACCTGATCCCGACGCTGACCGCGATCGAGAACATCACCCTCCCCCTCGACCTGGCCGGAAGGAAGCCGGACAAGCCGTGGCTGGACTCCGTCATCGAGACCGTCGGCCTGCGCGACCGCTTGTCGCACCGGCCCAGCGAGCTCTCCGGGGGCCAGCAGCAGCGCGTGGCCGTCGCCCGGGCCCTGGCCAGCCAGCCCAAGATCATCTTCGCCGACGAGCCCACCGGGAACCTCGACTCGCGGTCGGGGGCCGAGATCCTCGGCTTCATGAAGCGCGCCGTCACCGACCTGGGCCAGACGATCGTGATGGTCACCCACGACCCCGTCGCCGCGTCCTACGCCAGCCGCGTGGTGTTCCTCGCCGACGGGCGCATCGTCGACGAGCTGGCCGACCCGACCGCGGAGACCGTGCTGGACACGATGAAGCGCCTGGGTGACGCCTGATGCTGCGCGTCACGCTGCGGTCGTTCTGGGAGCACAAGCGGCGGCTCATCTCCACTGTCATCGCCATCGTCCTGGGCGTGGCCTTCATGGCCGGCACGTTCGTGCTCAGCGACACCCTCGACAAGGTCTTCGACGACCTCTTCGCCACGGCCAACGACGAGGTCGACACCCACGTCCAGGGCGAGGTCATCTTCAGCGACCCCTTCACCGGGGACCAGCGGGCCTTGCTCGACCCAGGCCTCGTGGACCAGGTCGCAGCCGTCGACGGCGTCGAGTCGGCCGTCCCCTACGTCACGACGATCGGGTTCGGGAGCACCAATCGCGTGCTCGACGCCGAGGGCGAGCCAGTCGGCGCGTCCCAAGGGCCTCCGACCCTGATCGAGAGCTGGGTCGACGACGAAGCCCTCAGCCCCTACGTGGTGCGGGAGGGCCGACCGCCCGAAGCCGACGACGAGATGGCCCTCAACCAGGCCGCCGTCGAGGACGGCGGGTTCGAGCTGGGCCAGCCGGTGACCGTGGTGAGCCAGTTCGGGCCGGAGGAGTACACCCTCGTCGGCATCGTCAGCTTCGGAACGGCCAAGAGCTCAGCCGGGGCGGTCTCGGCCGAGTTCACGTTGGCCGCGGCCTCGCGCCTGGCCGGCACCGACGGGCAGATCCACAACGTGTTCGCGCGTGGCGTCGGCGACATCTCCGAGGAGGACCTCACCGCCCGCGTGGCCGAGGTGCTTCCCGAGGGAGCCGAGGCCATCACCGGCACGGCAGCCGCCGCCCAGCTCTCCGATTCCGTGCAGTCGGGCTTCAGCTTCTTCAAGATCATCCTGTCGATCTTCGGCGCCATCGCCCTGCTCGTCGGCGCCTTCGTCATCTCGAACACCTTCGCCATCCTCGTGGCCCAGCGCACGCGCGAGCTGGCCCTCCTGCGGGCCGTGGGCGCCAGTCGGGGCCAGGTCCTGACGTCGGTGCTGGTGGAGGCGGTCCTCGTCGGCCTGGTCGCCGCCGTGCTCGGCCTCTTGGCCGGGGTGGGCTTGGCGAAGGGCGTCACCAGCCTCCTCGAGGCCACGGGCGCCGACCTGCCCACGACCAGCCTCCAGATCCGGCCGCCGACGGTGATCATGGCCCTCGTGCTCGGCCTGGCCGTGACGCTCGTGGCCGCCATGGTGCCGGCCATCCGGGCCACCCGGGTGCCACCGCTCGCCGCCCTGCGAGACGTCGCCGTCGAGCGGGCCGAGGCCTCGAAGATCCGCATCGGCCTCGGGGTCGTCGTGCTCGTCCTCGGCGCCTTCTTCCTGTCGCAGGCCTGGACCGACGGCTCGTCCGACGCCCTGCCCACCGTCGGCCTCGGCGCCTTGCTCGTCATCGTGGGCGCCATCGTGGTCGGACCGGTGCTCGCCGGGCCGAGCATCCGGGCCATCGGTCTCCCGCTCCCGGCCATCAAGGGCATCACCGGCAAGCTGGCCACCGAGAACGCGGCCCGAGCGCCGAAGCGCACCTCGGCCACCGCATCGGCGCTGGTCATCGGAGTGGCGCTCGTCGGGTTCATCACCGTGTTCGCCGAGTCCGCCGAGCAGTCGGTGACCAAAGAGGTCGAGCGCGGCTTCAACGGCGACTTCGTCATCCAGAGCTCAGCGGGCTCGTTCGGCCCGCCCTCGGGCTTCCCCGCCTCTGTGGCTGAAGCTGCCGCAGCGGTCGAGGGCGTCGAGGTGGTCGTGCCCCTCGGCTTCGGACGCGCAGAGCTCACCTATCCGGACGGCGACACGGCCACGCAGTTCCTGACGTCCGTGGAGCCGGAGCGCCTCAGCGAGGTGCTCGACGTCCGCATGGAGCAGGGCGAGGTGGCCGACCTCACCGACGCCGGCATCATCGTCGACGTCGACTTCGCCGAGGACCACGCCGTCGAGATCGGCGACCGCATGCAGGTGGTCGTGCCCGGCGGGCGCCGCCTCGACCTGGAGGTGCAGGCCATCAGCGACGACGAGAACCTGCTCGGGTACTTCACCATCACGCGAACGACCTACGCCGAGGCGGTGCCCGAGCTGCTCGACATCCAGGTCTTCGGCAAGCTGGCACCAGGCGCCGACGCCGACGCCACGCTGGCCGCGGTGGAGGAAGCCGTCGCCGACACGCCCTCGCTCAAGGTGCTCGACAGGGACGGCTTCGTGGGCGACCTGGCCAGTCAGATCACGTCGTTCGTCACCGTCATCTACGGCCTGCTGCTCCTGTCGATCGTCATCGCCCTCATCGGCATCGCCAACACGCTGTCGCTGTCCATAAACGAGCGGACCCGCGAGCTGGGCCTGCTGCGGGCGGTCGGCATGCACAAGGCCCAGATGCGCTCCACCGTCCGCTGGGAGGCCGTGCTCATCTCGCTGCTCGGCACCTTCGTGGGCCTGACCTTGGGCCTGCTGCTCAGCTGGGCCATCGTCACCGGTCTGGCCAGCCAGGGCCTGACGACCTTCGCCGTGCCGATCCCGTCGCTCGTGGTCATCGCCATCGGCGCCGCCCTGCTGGGCACGATGGCCTCGATCCTCCCCGCCCGAAGGGCCGCCCGCCTGGCCATCCTCGACGCCATCGCCACCGACTGACGTGCGCGAACTGTGTCAGACACAGTTCGCGCACCCGGTTGCCGACTTAGGCGAACGGATGTTCGTGTAGCCTGGACCTGTGGCGACGGAGACCGCAGCCCAGCACCTCATGTGGCAGCCCTCGCTGCTGGCGCTGGGCGAGGAGCCCGACATCGACCTGTCCCTCGACGGGGCCCGGCGCCGCTTCCTCGGCCAGGGCGCCTGGGTCGACCACGTGCCCGGGTGGGTCACAGGTGCTGACCAGCTCTTCGACGAGGTGCTGGTCTCCGCCCCGTGGCAGGCCGAGCAGCAGAGACCGATGTACGACCGCGTCGTCGACGTCCCCCGACTGACCACGGGTGGGTGGGCCGTGGGCCGCCCCCGGCTGCTCGACCGCATGTCGCGGTGCCTGAGCCGTCACTACGGCACGCGGCTTCCGTCGATCTCGGCCAACCTCTACCGGGACGGCAACGACTCCGTGGCCTGGCACGGCGACCGAGTCGGCCGCCACAGGGTCAGCACCATCGTGGCCATCGTCTCGCTCGGGTCACCCCGACGGCTGCTCCTCCGGCCCGAGGGAGGCGGCCCGTCGATCGGCTACACGCTGCACTCCGGTGACCTTCTCGTGCAGGGCGGCACCTGCCAGCGCACGTTCCAGCACTGCGTCCCCAAGCGGGCGTCCGCAGGTCCCCGCATCAGCGTCATGCTCCGCGAGCGCAACGGGAGCTAGCCGGCGCTTCCGACGTCTCTCGATCCGCATCCCCGAGATCTGGGGAGCGTCAGCGTCCGTTCAGGTCGCTACGACGCCGCGGTCGTCGAACTGCATGCCCGGCGCCCACGCGATCTCCCAGCGGTTGCCCTCCGGGTCGGCCACGTAGCCGGACCGGCCGCCCCAGGGTCGGTCGGTCACCTGGCCGACCTTGCGGGCGCCCTTGGCCACCATCGCAGAGACGACGTCGTCGACCTGCTCGCGCTCGTCGACGTTGAGGGCGAAGGTGTGCCCGCCCCAACCGTGCTTGGTGAGGGGCTCGCCGGGGGCGGCCTCGCTGGCCAGGTCGTCGAGGGCATAGAGGGCGAGCAGCACACCGCCGAGCAGGAAGGCGCAGTGCTGGTCGCTGGCCCCGGGCTGCTCCAGCCAGCCCAAGCCCTTGTAGAACCCACGCATCCTCGGCATCTCACGCACCCCGAGCGTGACGGCGGTGAGGCGGGGTGGGATGGGAGCACTCATCAGTCGTCGGCCGGGCGCATCTCGGCCGGATCCCAGAACGCGCGCATCGTGGTGATCCGACCGTCGTCGGCGAAGGTCATCACGTCGATGATGTCGACCACGAAGGTGGTGCCGCCGATCTCGGGCCGGGCCTGCATCGGGAAGGCGCACTCCCCCGCCGCCACCCGCACCGGTCCGGTCTGGCGCAGCTCGATCGTGTCGGCCATGGCGCTCGACTGGTCGAAGAAGCCGCCGAGGGCGTCCCGGCCCTCGAGCCGGGGGGAGCCGACCGGGTCCTCGATCCAGGCGTCCTGTGCGAACAGACCCAAGTAGGCGTCTCGGTCGCGTTGCGTGAAGGCGGCGCAGTAAGCCTCGACGGTGCTTCGGATGGTTGCGGCGTCAGCGGTCACGGCGCGGACCCTATCGCCGCCATGTTGCCGACGTTGCAGCGACGTTGCAGGTGACATGGGACACCTTCCACCCGGGAGCCGAGTCGTGCTACTTCCCAGTGGCACGGGTGCGGCAGATCGTCGCAGTCAGCCAAAGGGGGCGGAAATTGTGAGGACCGGAAGAGGTTTGAGGACCCATGGCGCGGGACGCCGAGCGGGTCGGACGATCGTGGCGCTGGCCGTGATGGGGCTGGTGGCGGGTGCATCGTCGATGGTCGCTCCGTCCGCCTCGGCCGCGGGCATCCTTCCCACGACGACGACGGTCGCGGCCTCTCCCGCCAGCTCCACCGAGGGGGATGCCGTCGCCTTGACCGCCACGGTGAAGGTGCTGGGCCTCCCCGGCCTCGGCGTCACTCCGACCGGCTCAGTCGCCTTCACCGCGAGCAACGGGAGCACCACGACCGCGTTGGGCTCGGCAAACCTGGGCGAGTGCCTCCTCAAGACCTGCCAGGCCAGGCTGAGCACGAGCTCGATCCCGGCCGGCAGCGTCTCGGTCAAGGCGACCTACGGCGGTGACCTCCTCGCCGCCGTCAGCTCAGGGAGCGCCGCCGTGTCGGTGGCTCCCCTGCCGGACCCCGAACCCGAGCCCGACGTCGAGACAGAGGAGATCTGCCTGGACACGCCCACCTGCGAGTCCGAGACGATCACCTCTCCCGACGGGTCGACGAGCCTGCAGGTCAGCTCGGCCGGTGGCGATCAGACCGTGACGGCCTCGCTGACCGAAGGGGTCTCCCTCGACTGCCCGGGTCAGAACGACGCCGCTACCGGCGGAGCGCTGGCGACCTTCGACAACACCTCGGCGACCTCCGGGAAGACCATCGTCTACACCCTCTACGACGCAGCCGCTGTGGCCATGAACGCCAACTACACGGCCCACACCAGCTACCTCGGCTGCTACTCGGCTCCGAACCCGTTCAACGGCTACACGGACCCCGACGGCCCCGGAGGGTCCCTCGGCACGTACGGGCCTGCCACCCAGGTCGCGCCGGGCGACTACCGGGCCCAGCTCAGCGCCTGCGTGAACAACGGCGGGGCCAAGCCCTGCTTCTGGTTCCACAACGCGCTGGCCCTGGATCCGCCGTGGGTAGAGGTGACGATCGAGACGCCGCCCGGCGATCCCAGGTTCACCTGATCGACCGCTCGAGCTGACGGTGGCCGTCCCTGCGGGGACGGCCACCGTCGCGCGCCGGAGGTTGCAGCGACGTTGCGGGTGACATGGGACACCTTCCCCGCCCACGCGGGTCCGTGTTACCACGATCCGGACAGATTGCACGACGGCGGCACATGGCCGCGGGCGACGTAAGGGGGCGGCAATGGCAAACCCATCTGCATGGGCACCACGCACGGTTCGACAGCGGTGCACGAGAGCAGTCGTGGCACTGGGTCTGGTGGCGGCGGTGGCGGGAGCCTCGGCGACCTTGGCTCCGTCCGCCTCGGCCGCCGGGGTCCTCCCCACGACGACCACGTTGGCCGCCGCTCCGGCCGCGTCCACCGCGGGCGACACCGTCACGCTCACCGCCACGGTCAAGGTCCTCGGACTTCCCGGGTTGGGCGTCACGCCGACGGGCCCGGTCGCCTTCACGGCCAGCAATGGGAGCGGCACCACTGCGCTGGGCACGAGCCCGATCGGGAGCTGCCTCCTGACCACCTGCACTGCAGCGCTCAGCACGACCGGCATCCCGGCGGGCAGCACGACCGTCACCGCCACCTACGCAGGTGACACACTCGCGGCCGCCAGCAGCGGCAGCGCGCCGGTCACCGTTGCGGTGCCCCCTGACGCAAAGACCACCAAGACGTGCCTCGCGGGCGAGCAGACCTGCAACACCGAGACGATCAGCTCGGATGACGGCAAGACGAGCCTGCAGGTCAGCTCGAACGGAGGCGGCCAGACGGTGACGGCAGCCCTCTACCAGGAGGGTGGGCTGCACTGCGACACCCGGAACCCGAATCCCCCCGGTGCGCTGGCCGAGTTCGACAACACCAGCCCAACTGCCAGCAAGCTCGTCACCTACACGGTTCGCGACGCTGCGGCGTGGTTCCTCGCGGAGGAGTACTGGCACAGCGATGGGCAGTTCGTCGGGTGCTATGGCTCCCCGAACCCGTTCAAGGGCTTCATCCCCGGCGCGAGCGAGGGAAGCTTCGTCTACGGCGACGCCCTGTGGTCCCCGCAGGATCAGCTGTACGTGGCCCGGCTCGCGCGGTGCGTGGAGGGCATCGCCACGCCCTGCTTCACGGTGGGGAACATCGGCTGGGTCTACGGCGACGTGGAGATCCACACCCCGGCTGGCGATCCCAGGTTCACCTGATCGCCTGATCGGCCCAGCGCAACAGTTCTGGGTGGGGCTGTCCGACCGTCGTCCGCGGTCGGTCGCCCCACCCAGTGCGCGTCAGGCCTCGAGGTCGGCGACGACGCCCAGGTGATCGGCCAGCTCGGCCCGCTCGGCGGCCCACGCCGTCGCCTCGTCGGACCCGCTCGCCGCGTCGTGGCGGAGGAGGGCCCGGAGGGACGCCTCGACCTCGTGGCGAGCGCCGTTCTCCCGGGCCAGGGCCAGTGCCGCGCGCAGCTCCTGGCGGCCCTCGTCGGTGCGACCCAGGGCCACGAGCGCCTGCCCGCGGAGGCGACGGAGCTCGGGCCCGGCGGACGCGCCCGATGGCGCAGCGGCGAGACTGGCGTCGGCCGCGGCGAGGGCCGCCTCGGCCTCGCCATCCCGCAGGAGGCAGCCGGCCAGGAGGGTGTCGATCGTGATCGCCTCGTCCATCTCTCCCATCGCCGCAGCGAGGGCCTTGGCCTCGGCCAGGTGGCGCCGGGCCTCGTCTGTCGCACCCTGAGCCAGTGCAGCTCGACCCGAGAGGCTGAGGGCGAAGCAGAGGAAGCCGGACGCCCGCACGGCCCGGAGGACGCGGATGGCCGGGACCAACGCCGCCTCTGCGTCCTCCACGCTCCCCTGCTGGACGAGCACCTCGGCCAGGTTCACGGCGTTCATGGCGCCGTCGTGGTCCCGGCCGATCTTCGTGGCCGTGCGCTCCGCCTCCAGGTAGTACCGCACGGCGTCGTCCCATTCCCCTGAGAAGTAGGCAGCCATCCCCACCCGGTTCAGGAAGCGGGACTTGTTGTGCAGATCGCCGGCCTCGTCGAACCGACGCAGTGCGTCTGCCACGCTCGAGCTGTCCCACGCCTGGCCCCGCAACGCGGTGAGGACGGCTGAGACACCGATGGCACGGGCCTCGGTGAGCGCGTCGCCCGCCTGCCGGGCCTCCTCCAGGCAGCGACGAGCCCAGGCGGAGGCGGACTCGAAGGCGCCCTGGTCGTAGCGGACGATCGCCGCCTCCTCGGCCAGCTCGGCGCGGAGGCGGAGGGAGGCAGGGTCGGAGGCCTCCGCCAGCACCTTCCGGCCGCGCGCCACCCACCGTGCCGACGTGCCGTGCCGGCCGACGTGCTGGCGCTGACGGGCCGTGCGCAGCATGAGCCGGGCCAGATGCTGCGGGTCGCCTGCGGCGTGGGCCCGGGCCGGGCGCAGCGCCCGCTCAGCGGCATCCATCTCACCCAGGTCCATCCAGGTGGTGGCGAGGAGCTCGTAGGTGACGGCCAGCTCTCGATCAGAGAGGTCGGGGAGGTGCTCGGCGACGATCAGGGCCCGCTGGTAGCAGCCTGCGGCCTCGAGGGGGGCGTAGGCCTCGCGGGCCTTGTGCCCGGCGATGAGCGAGTAGTGCCAGGCCGACGCGTAGCGCTGCCCGTGCAGGCAGTGCATGGACAGGAGGTCGGCCAGGTGCTGCGGCGGGTCGTCGGTGCCGTCGGACTCGAGGATCTCAGCTGCCCGAGCGTGCAGCTCGGAGCGGCGCCGGAACGTCAGCCCCTCGTAGGCCGTGAGGCGGGTCAGGTGGTGGGTGAACCGGAGCTGCCCGTCGACGTGCATGCGGAGCACCTCGTCGAGGCCATCCCAACCCTCGTCCTCGATGTCGGTGCCGGCGAGCAGGGCTCGGAGCAGGTCCGGATCGACGACCATCCCGAGCACGGCCGCCGCCCGCAGCCAGCGACGGCGGCGAGGCGGCAGCCGGTCGATCTGCGCGGCGATCATGCCCTCGACCGAGTCGGGCAGCTCGTCGAGGTCGGCGCCGGCGGTCGCAGCCGCCACGAGCTGGCTGAGGTAGAGCGGGTTGCCCCCGGCCCGCTCCCGCAGCTGCTCGAGGCGGTGGGAGGGCAGCGGCGTGGTCTCCGTGGCGCGGGCCAGCAGCTCCGCAGCAGCGGCGTCGCCGAGCGGCGCGAGCTCGATCGGCTGCATGTGGTCGGTGTCGTCCAGGACCGAGGGCCCCTCGGGACGTCGGGTGGCGACCATCAGCCACGGGCGGTCCCGGGCGTCCGCGGCGAGGCGGCGGACGAGGGCGACGGTGGCGTCGTCCATGAACTGGAGGTCGTTGAGCACGAAGACGATGGGCTCGGTGAGCAGGCGGCCCAACAGGTCGCTCGTGACCGCCTCGACCCGGATGCGACGCATGCCCGGGTCGAGGAGGTCGACCTCCGGGGTGGACGGCAGCTCCAGCCCCGCGACCACTCCGAGGAGCGGCAGCCACGGCAGCAGATCTGGTGCGCTGCCGGCGACGAGGTCGCGGAGGACCGTCGTGAGCGTGGCGTCGTCGACGTCGGGGGGCAGGGCCAGCGTGCGGCGGAGCAGCTGCTGCATCGGCTGGTAAGGGGTCGACCGGCCGTAGATGTCGCCGTCCGCCCAGAGCGGGCGGGCCTCGGTGAGCGAGGTGAGCTCCTCGATCAGACGGGACTTCCCGATGCCCGCCGGCGCCACGATCTCCACGACCTGGCCTCGACCGGTCATGGCGAGCTCGGACGCGTCCAGCAACGTGCGCAGCTCGGCCTGGCGACCGACGAGCGGCAGCCGCTGGGCGGCCACCGGCTCGCTCGCCCGGCGGAGGTCGCCCACGACGACCGCCGCGATCGGGTCTCGCTTGCCCTTCACGAGGAACGGCTCGAGGGCTGTCGTCTCGAACACGGTGCGGCAGCGGTCGACGACGGCGGGCAGGGTGACGACCTGGCCCGGCTCCGCCTTGCCCATGAGCCGGGCGGCCAGGTTCACGCAGTCGCCCGCCACGGAGTAGGTCTTCCGGTAGGCGGGGCCGTAGTCGCCGGCGAAGACGTTGCCGAAGGTGACGCCGGCCCGCAGGGTCAGGCGACCACCCCGGTGCACGATGCGGCGGACGGCGGAGAGGATGCGCGTCTCGTCGTCGCCGGCCGACACGGGCACTCCCGACGTGAGGATGATCTTGCCGCCATCCTCGGCCACGTCGGTGGCGAGAAGGGTGACCTCGTTGGCCTCAGCCGCCTCCTGAGCCAGGTCGACGAGGTCGTGCACCGCCTCGGTCAGCGCCTCCGGGCCGGCCGAGGCGAGCAGGCCGTCCGTGCCTGCGAACTCGATGAACCCGACCGTGACCGCTCGGTGCTCGTGGTCGATCCGACCCCCGCGCAGGTGGTCGCGCAGCGGAGCGCACATGGCCTGGCCGAGGTCGACGTCGCTGCGCTTCGGCGCCCGGTTGGGTCGGACCGCGATGAGCGGCGGCCGGACGAGGAGGACGCCCTCTGCGGTGGCCGTGGCGGCACCGACGCAGGTCGCAGGCAGGGCGGCCGCGGCCGCAGGGCTCAGCACCACCTGGCCCCGCTCGGCGATCTTCTCCATGTGGGCGGTCATCGTGGCGGTCGGGCCCGCCACGACCAGCTCGCGGTGGCGGTCACCGACGAGGAGGAAGTCGATCTCGCCGGTGTGCATGCCGATCGACATGCCGAGGCGCACGACGCCTCGCGAGGTCTCCACCCGCCCGGAGGCCCGCATCACCTCCTGCATCCCCCAGCACGCCTGCGCCGCGTGCTCGGCGTGGTGCTCGTCTTCGAACAGGAGCAGGACAGCGTCGCCGCCCCACTTGATGAGGTTGGCGCCGTGGTCGTAGGCCGCGGACAGGAGCCGCTCGAAGATCGCGTTGAGGAGGTCGCCCATCTCCTCGGCGCCGGCCTTGCCCCGCACCGCGAGGCGCTCGGTCAGGGCCGTGAAGCCCGAGATGTCAGCGAACACGAGCGAACCTCGGATGCGCCGGTGACGGCGCTCCGGCTTGTCGGCCAGCCAGTCGGCCACGAGCCGGGGCACGTAGGGCGCGAGGGGGTCGGCGGCCTCCGCCTCAGCGGTGGCGGTGCCCAGCGTCCCCGAGCGGACCGGCTCTTCGCCCACAGAGTCGACTGTACGTCGACCGCCGGTCAGCGCCGAGGTGCGGATCTCAGGATGAGCCGCGGGCCGCGGTCCCACGTCAGGTAGTTCCAGGCCCAGTTGAGGAGCACCGACGCCCGGTTGCGCTTGCCCACGAGGAGCACGAGGTGCAGACCCAGCCAGGCCAGCCAGCCCAGACCGCCCTTGAGCTTGATGCCACCGCGGAGCTCGGCCACCGCGGCCCGGCGGCCGATCGTGGCCATCGTGCCCTTGTCGAAGTAGGAGAAGGCCTCGGTGCCGCGGCCCTGCAGGAGGCGCTCGATCTGGGCCGCGACGTGGCGGCCGGCCTGCATGGCGACGGGAGCCAGCTGAGGCAGCGGCGCGCCGCCCCGGTCGGTGGCGCCTGCGATGTCGCCGATCGCCCAGCCGCCGGGCCGGTCGGGGATGCGCAGGTCGGGGGCGACCGTGATGCGCCCTCCCCGCCCCTGGGCCACGCCGGCCAGCGCGGCGAGCGGGTTGGCCTGCACGCCCGCGGCCCAGATCAGCGTCTGGCAGGGCAGGACCTCACCGTCGGAGAAGGTCACCGCGTCGGCGGACACCTCGGCCACGCGGGCGCCGAGTCGCACCTCGACCCCGCGGGCGTTGAGCGTCTCGAGGGCGTGACGCCGGCTCGGCGGGCTGAACGGGGCGAGCAGGTGATCCTGCATCTCGATCAGGACGACGCGGGCCTGGCTGATGTCGAGACCGGGGTAGTCCTTGCGGAACACCATCGCGAAGAGCTCGGCCAGGGCACCCGCCGTCTCGACGCCGGTCGGCCCCCCGCCCACCACGGCGAAGGTGAGGCCGCCCCGATCGACCAGCCCCGGCTCCGTGTCGGCCGCCTCGAAGCGCTCGACGATGTGGTTCCGCAGGGCGATGGCGTCTTCGAGCGTGTAGAGGGGGTACCCGTGCTCAGCGGCCCCGGGCGTGCCGAAGTGGGTGACCGTGGCCCCGCCCGCCAGCACGAGGTGGTCGAACGGGAGGTCGGCCTGGCCGTCGAGGTGGACGAGGTGGCCGTCCCAGTCGACCCCCGTGACGGTGGCCTGGCGGAAGCGCACGTTGCGCTGCCCCTGGAAGAGGCCGCGGACGGGGTGGGCCACGTCCGCCGCGTTGAGGCCCGCGGTGGCCACTTGGTACAGGAGGGGCTGGAAGGTGTGGAAGTTGTTGCGATCGACGAGCGTCACCTCGACGGGAACGTGGCGCAGGTGACGGGCGACCTCGATGCCACCGAACCCGGCACCGACCACCACGACCTTGGGGACCACCGCCACGAAGTCAGCCTACCTCCTTGTGAAGATCTTCACGAGGGACTTTCGGGGCGGTCTGGCAGGTCGGGCACCAGTAGGAGCTGCGGGCCTGCTCGCCGTGGCGGGCCATCTGGATCGGGGTGCCACATCGGCGGCAGGGCTGGCCCCGCCGCCCGTAGACGGCCAGGCCCGCGGGGTGAGTGCGACGCTCGGCGCTCCCGAGGTTGGCTTGGAGCTGCCGCGCCGCGACGGTCCAGACGCGACGGCGGTCGCCGTCGCCCACCGCCTCGATAGGGGTGCCGGGATCGAGCCCGGTCGCGAAGCAGGCCTCGGACTTGTAGACGTTGCCGATGCCGGCGGCGATGCGCTGGTCGAGCAGGGCCTCGCCGAGCGTCGTGCCACCCGGCGCGAGGCGGGCGGCTCGGATCAGGACTGCGTCGAGCACATCGTCGGCCAAGGATGCCGGCAGGCACAGGTCCGGACCGAGGGACGCGACGGCGTCGGGCTCGGGCGCCCTGCGGTCGTACGTCTCCACCACCGGGGCCTGGAAGCACACGGCCACCCAACCGCTGTCGGCACCGACCACGGCCCGGGCCAGGTGGGCTCCCCTCTGCCAGCGCTCGCCGTCGCGGTAGATGTGCCACGACCCGGTCATGCGCAGGTGCGTGCGGAGCACGAGGCCCCGCTCGAAGTGGATCAGGAGGTGCTTGCCACGCGCCTCCACGAGGGTGATCACTTCGCCCAAGCCGGGCCGATCGCCCACCAGGCGGGGCGCCTCGAAGCGGGTGAGGCGGTGACCTTCGAGCGCCGGCTTCAGCCGCCCGGCCGTCTTGTGGAGGGTGTCGCCTTCGGGCATGGGCTCCAGTCTGGGGCCAGAGGAGCGCGCTCCGTCGCACCCACTGCGATCGTTCTCGGGCGATCTACCGCGCTCCTGCCGCGGTAGATCGCCCGAGAACCGGATCAGTCGGCGACGGTGGCGACCGAAGGCTGCTCGACCAGGCCGGCGTGCTCGGCCACCAGCTCGTAGGACCGGCGGCGATCCTCGTGACCGTGCACCATCGTGGTGACCATGAGCTCGTCGGCGCCGGTGCGCTCGAGCAGCCCGTCGAGCTCGGCGCGCACCTCGCCCGGGTCGCCCACGATGCGGGAGCCCGACCACGAGCGGATCAGCTCGCGCTCGTGAGGAGTCGGGTTGAAGTCGGCGGCCGACTCGGGCGTGGGATACGGGCTCGGCCGGCCCTGGCGCAGGCGGAGGAAGGCGAGGTCGGCGGGCTTGGCCAGCCACGCCGCCCGCTCGTGCGTCTCCGCGCACGTCACGGCCACGCCGAGCATCACGTAGGGCTCGTCGAGCGCGGGCGAGGGCCGGAACGAGCGGCGGTAGGCGTCGAGGGCGGGCAGGGTGTTGGCGGCCATGAAGTGGTGGGCGAAGGAGAACGGAAGGCCGAGGTGGCCGGCCAGCTGGGCGCTGTAGTCGCTCGACCCGAGCAGCCAGATGTCGGGCTGGTACCCGCGGGCCGGCACCGCGGTGATCTTCCGGTACGGGTGGTCCTCGGGGAACGTGCCGTTGAAGAAGCCGAGCAGCTCGCCCAGCAGCTGGGGGAGGTCGGGCTCCCGGAGGCCGCCGAGGGAACGGCGCAGAGCCGCGGCCGTCAGCTGATCCGTGCCTGGTGCCCGACCGATGCCGAGGTCGATCCGGCCCGGGTGCAGTGCCTCGAGCATGCCGAACTGCTCGGCGATCACGAGCGGCGCGTGGTTGGGGAGCATGACGCCGCCCGACCCGAGCCGGATGCGGTCGGTGACCGAGGCCAGGTGGGCGAGCAGGACGGCGGGGGCCGAGCTGGCGATGCCGGGCATGTTGTGGTGCTCGGCCACCCAGTAGCGGTGGTAGCCGAGGCGCTCCGTCGCCTGCACGAGGGCGAGCGAGGCCCGCAGGGCTTGGCCGGGCGTCTGGCCCTCACCGACGGGAGCTAGGTCCAGCACGGAGAGCGGCACGTCGAGGGGGCGGTCGCTCATGTGCGGTCCAACAGCCGGGCGTCGCGGTTCCTTCCCGCCCGGTACCGTCCCGCCAGTGACGGAGACGACGCGCGTCGACCGCTGGGTGTGGGCCATCCGCCTGTACAAGACGCGCGGCGACGCGACCGACGCCTGCCGCGGCGGCCACGTGAAGGTGAACGGCAACGGCGCCAAGCCGGCCACGCCCGTGCGGGTGGGCGACCGGGTCGAGGCGCGGGTGCACGACGTGGACCGCGACGTCGAGGTCGTGGAGCTGATCGAGAAGCGCGTCGGCGCGGCCGTGGCCGCCACCTGCTTCGTCGACCACACGCCACCCCCGCCCGAGGACGACGGCATCCGCGTGGCCGAGCGCGAGCGGGGTGCCGGTCGTCCCACCAAGCGCGAGCGCCGCCAGCTCGACCGTTGGCGGGGCTGAGCCCCACCGCTTCTGTGCGCACGCAGCACCGCCATGCGGTGCTGCGTGCGCACAGATCTCGTTAGCCTCGCCGGGTGTCCCCCCCGCTCGAGCTCCGCTTCGTCACGTCTGCAGACGCGCTGGAGCGGCTGCCGGAGTCACCGGCCGAGGTGGCCGTGGTGGGGCGGTCCAACGTCGGCAAGTCATCGCTGATCAACGCGCTCGCTCACCGCAACGGGCTGGCCAACACGTCCAAGACGCCCGGACGCACCCAGCTGCTCAACTGCTTCGAGATGCCCGACGGCTCCACCATGGTCGACTGCCCGGGCTACGGGTACGCCAAGGTGTCGAAGGTGCAGCGGGCGTCGATGGCCGAGATGATCGAGCACTACCTGCTCGGGCGCGAGCCCCTGGCCATGGTCATGGTGCTCGTCGACGGTGAGATCGGCCCGACCAAGCTCGACCAGTCGATCCTCGAGTGGCTCCGTGAGGAGACGGTGCCCCACACCGTCGTCGCCACGAAGCACGACAAGGTGAAGGCCAAGGTCCGCGAGAAGCGCAAGAAGGAGCTCGCCGCGGGCTGCGACCTGCTCCCATCAGACGTGGTGTGGGTGAGCGCCAGCAAGAACGTCGGCATCGACCGCCTGCGCGACCTCGTGCGCCTCTGGCTGAGCTGAACCCAGAAGCGTTCGCGGGGCTGTCTAGCGGCGGGCGGCGGGGCGGCGGCGGCGCCAGGCACTGGAGACGGCGGGCGACTGCCAGCCCGCGTCGTCAGGGTTGAGGTTCGTGCCGGGCGGGACGAGGGCGTCGATGGCATCGAGCGTGGCGTCGTCGAGCGACACGTCGGCCGCACCCAGGCACCCGTCGAGCTGCTCCATGGTGCGAGGCCCGATGATCGTGCTGCTGACCGCCGGATGGGCCAACGTGAACGCCAGCGCCATGTGGGTGAGCGGCATGCCCGCCTCGGCCGCCACCTTCTCCAGCTCGGGCACGACGGCCAGCTTGGCCGCCACGCCCGGTCGGGCCGGGTCGAACCGCTCGGGAACGCGAGCGGCCCGTCCGCTCTTCGGGATGTCTTGGCCCGGCTTGTAGCGGCCGGTCAGGAAGCCGCCGTTCAGCGGGCTCCACGGGATCACGCCCATGCCGTACCTCTCGCAGGTCGGAAGGACAGACGCCTCGATGCCGCGGGCGAAGATCGAGTACGGCGGCTGCTCGACGCGGAAGCGCTCGTGGCCCCGCTTCTCGGCCACCCACTGGGCCTCCACGATGGCCTCGGCCGGGAACGTCGAGGACCCCAGGTAGCGGATCTTCCCCTGGTGCACGAGATCGGACAGAGCCGACAGCGTGTCGTCGATGTCGGTGCCCTGATCGGGCCGGTGCACCTGGTAGAGGTCGAGGTGGTCGGTGCCCAGCCGGCGCAGGCTGCTCTCCACCTCACGGACGATCCACCGGCGCGAGTTCCCTTGGTGGTTCGGGTCCTTCCCCATCCCGCCGTGGAACTTGGTGGCCAGCACCACGTCGTCTCGGCGGCCGGCCAGCGCCTTGCCCAGGATCTCCTCGGACTCCCCTGCCGAGTACACGTCGGCCGTGTCGACGAAGTTGATCCCGGCGTCGAGGGCCTTGTGGATGATGCGGACGGAGTCGTCGTGGTCCTTGTTGCCCATGGCCCCGAACATCATCGTGCCGAGGCAGAGCGGGCTGACCTTGACGCCGGTCGTGCCGAGCGAGCGAAAGCGCATGTGCTGGAACCCCTTGGATCGAAGGCTCGCAGTCTGCCCTCAGCGACCCCCGTCGCGACGGGCGCGGCGGGTCCACCCCTTGTAGGCGACCTGGAACCCGGCCCGCTCCAAGGCCCCTCGCACCTCGGGGGGCGCATCACCGACGGGACCGCCGTCCACGGTGCGCAGCTCGAGGGACCGGAACCGCCCGCGGTCGACGAGGTCGGCCAGGGCATCGACCCACCGGTGGTCGTCCTCGGCGGCCGGGAAGCGCACGATGCGGTGGCCGCCGCGCTCGAGGTAGGCCAGCGCCTCCCCGCCGGCCAGCACGACGAGAGCGCCGGCGGCCCGGGCCGGGCGGCCCTCGGTGTCGGGCCACGGGATGGCCGCTCCGAAGGGCTGGGCCGGATCGGTGGCGGCCAGGACGAACGGGCGGTCCTCGTCGCCGCCCTCGCGCTCGGCTCGGAGCCGGTCGACGGCGCCGGGCACCGCGAACTGGGCCGCGCCGAGGCCGGCCACGAAGTAGCCCCGTCGCACCTGGCCCCGCTCCTCGAGTGCTTTGAGCACCGGGTAGACCCCGGCGAAACCGCCCTCAGCGCCCTCGCCGAGGGCGGCCTCGCGGGTGAGGACGCCGTAGCGCTCGAGCAGCTGCAGGGCTCGGGCGTGGGCCGCCTCGGTGGGTGACGGCGCGGGACGCAGGAGCGGCGCCACCAGCGACCACCGTCCCGCCCCGGCGGGCGGGCCGAGCCGGGCCAGGCGACCGGGCCGGGGCCGGCTGCGCGCTCCCCGGCCGGCTTGCCGCGATGCGGCCCGGCGGCCGACGCCGCCCACGAACGCCCGCAGCGGGGCGAGCGAGTCGTTCGTGACGAGACCGGCCCAGACGAGATCCCACAACGAGGCGAGCACCGTGGGGTCGTCGTAGGGCTGCCCCGCCTGCTGGGCCGCGCCGGTCAGCTCGGTCCAGAACGACGCCCCCCGTTGCTCGAGGTGATCGAGCAGGGCGGCGTGGAGCGCGTCGGGCTCGAAGCCCTCCGCGGGGGCGAGGAGGACGGCCGCCTGGTCGCGGAAGGCGAGGCGCACCCGTCCGTCGGTGGAGCCGATGGCACCCGCCCCGACCCACACCACCTCACCGGAGGTGCACAGGGCATCGAGGTCGGCCGGGTCGTGGGAGGGCAGCCGGGCCGCCAGCACGTCGCGGTCGAGGGTGGAGGCGACGAGCGGCGCGCCCTGGAGCTGCGCCAGCACCTCGACCAGCGCGTCGAGCCCGCGCCGCTCGACACCGACACCGTGCCAGCGGGGCAGGAAGCGGGCCAGGGTGACGGTGTCCACCGGCTCCACCTCGCGGCGGAGGGAGGCGAGGGAGCGGCGCCGGAGCTGGCGCAGGACGTCGTCGTCGCACCACTCGCGCTCCACGCCGTCGGGCCGGAACTCGCCCCTGACGACACGGCCTTCGCCGAGCAGCACCTCCAGGGCAGCCCGCACCGGCTCAGCCGGGAGGCCGTACCGGCCGGCCGCGTGCGAGGTGAGGAAGGGGCCGTGGGTGCGGGCGTAGCGGGCGACCAGGTCGAGCACGGGCGTGGGCACCGACTCCGTGTGGACGCCGGGCAGACCGACCGGAACCGCCACGCCGAGCGCGTCGCGCAGGCGGCCCGCGTCCTCGGCCGCGCACACCCGCTCCTCACCGGCGACGCTGCCCATGAACGCCCGGCGCTCGCGCACGAGCTGGTCTATCCAGTCCTTCACGGGCGCACCCTCGACGGACCGCAGCCCGAGCTCGTCGACCGACAGCGGCCCGAGGATCCTCACCTGGTCATGGGCCTCGTCGACATCGCGGGCCAGGCGCCCCTCGACGAGGCGCTGCAGCTCGAGCTCGAGGTCGGCGAGCACGTCAGCGTCGAGGAGCTCGCGCAGCTCGTCGGCCCCGAGGAGGTCGCGCAGCAGGTCACGGTCGAGAGCGAGGGCGGCGGCCCGGCGCTCGGCCAGCGGGGCATCCCCGGCGTACATGTAGACCGCGATCCACCCGAACATGAGCGACTGCGCGAACGGTGATGCCTGCTGGCTGTCCACCGGCACGAGGCGGATCTTGCGGCTGCGCAGATCACGGAGCACCTCGGTGAGGGCGGGCACGTCGAACACGTCGTTGAGGCACTCGCGCGTCGCCTCGAGGAGGATCGGGAACGAGGGGTACTTCCCCGCCACCGAGAGCAGGTCGGCCGAGCGCTGGCGCTGCTGCCAGAGCGGAGTGCGCTGATCGGGACGGCGCCGGGGCAGGAGCAGGGCCCGGGCTGCGCACTCCCGGAAGCGGCTGGCGAACATCGCCGTCGACGGCAGCTGGCTGACGATGAGCTCCTCGATCTCGTCCGGGTCGATCAGGAGCTCGTCGTCGGGCAGCTCGTCGACCGACTCGGGCAGGCGGATCACGATGCCGTCATCGCTCCACATCAGCTCGACCGCCATACCCCACCGCTCCCCTAGGCGGTGCTGAAGGGCCATCGCCCACGGGGCGTGGACCTGGGCCCCGAAGGGCGACAGAACGCACACCCGCCAGTCGCCGATCTCGTCGCGGAAGCGCTCGACGACGATGGTGCGATCGTCGGGGACGGCGCCGGTGGCCTCGGCCTGCTCGTCGAGGTAGGCGACCAGGTTGGTGGCGGCCCGATCGTCGAGCCCGCCCTCGCGGAGGCGGGCGACGGGGTCGACGCCCTTGGCCGCGCCGGCGCGGAGGTCGCGTGTGAAGGCGCCGATGGCCCGGCCCAGCTCGAGGGGGCGGCCGGGCCCGTCGCCGTGCCAGAAGGGCATCTTGCCGGGCTGCCCAGGGGCGGGGGTGACGATCACCTTCTGGAACGTGATGTCCTCGATGCGCCAGGTCGACGCTCCGAGGAGGAACGTCTCGCCGGGCCGGCTCTCGTAGACCATCTCCTCGTCGAGCTCGCCCACCCGCGTGCCGTCGGGGAGGGTGACGGCGAAGAGCCCGCGGTCGGGGATCGTGCCGCTGTTGGTGACGGCGAGCCTCTGAGCGCCGGAGCGTCCCCGCACCATGCCCTCGACCCGGTCCCACACGATGCGGGGCCGCAGCTCGGCGAACTCCTCGGAGGGGTAGCGACCGGCGAGCAGGTCGAGCACGGAGGCGAGCACTTCGTCGGACAGCTCGGCGAAGGGGGCGGCGCTGCGCACCAACCGCTCCAGCTCGGTCATCGGCCAGTCATCCAGCGCGCACATGGCCACGACCTGCTGGCAGAGCACGTCGAGCGGGTTGCGGGGGTAGTGGGTCTCCTCGATCTGGCCCGCCTGCATGCGCTCGACGACGACCGCCGCCTCGAGCAGGTCGGCCCGGTGCTTCGGGAACAGCTTCCCCCGGCTCGGGGCACCGACCTGGTGGCCGGCCCGGCCGATCCGCTGCAGCCCGGTGGCGACCGCGCCGGGCGACTCGACCTGGATGACGAGGTCGACCGCGCCCATGTCGATGCCGAGCTCGAGGCTCGACGTGGCGACGAGGCCCTTCAGGGTGCCCGCCTTCAGCTCGTCCTCGATCTGGAGTCGGCGCTCACGGGAGATCGAGCCATGGTGGGCCTTCACGAGCTCGACCTCGACTGGCGGCCGGCCCTCTGCTTCAGCCGCCCGGTTCTCCCCTTCCCAGTGCAGCTCGTTGAGGCGGGTGGCCAGGCGCTCGGCCAGCCGCCGGGCGTTGACGAAGATGAGCGTGGAGCGGTGCTCCTCCACCAGCTCGAGCAGGCGCGGGTGCATGGCCGGCCAGATGGAGCGCCGCACCGGTCCCGCCGCGGCCGGACCAGACACCGGCTCGTCGATCACCTGGCCCAGCTCGGACATGTCATCGACCGGGATGACGACCTCGATCTCCAACGTCTTGCGCACCCCGGCGTCGACGATCGTCACGGGCCTGGGGCGCAGGCTCCCTGCCGTGTCAGCCGCCCCATCGTGGGCCGGACCTGCAGGAGAGGTCTCGGCGAACCCGCCCAGGAACCGGGCGATCTCGTCCAGAGGACGCTGGGTGGCGGACAGGCCGATGCGCTGCGGCGAGGCGCCCCCACCGCTGCGGACCCAGTGGTCGAGGCGCTCGAGGGTGAGGGCCATGTGGCTGCCCCTCTTCGTGGCGGCCAGGGCGTGGATCTCGTCGACGATGACGGCCTCGACGCCACGCAGGGTCTCCCGGGCCGCCGACGTCAGCATCAGGTAGAGCGACTCGGGCGTGGTGATGAGGATGTCGGGGGGATGGCGCACCAGCCGGCGCCGCTCGTCGGCCGGGGTGTCGCCGGTGCGCATGCCGACGGTGGGCTCCGTGTACGGCTGGCCCAGGCGCTCCGCCGCGAGGCGGATGCCCTGCAGGGGGCTGCGCAGGTTCTTCTCGATGTCGACGGCGAGGGCCCGCAGCGGCGACACGTAGAGCAGGCGGGTGCGGTGCGTGCGCTCGGTGGGGGCGGGCCGGGTGACGAGCCGGTCGATGCCCCAGAGGAACGCCGAGAGCGTCTTGCCCGAGCCCGTCGGAGCGAGGATCAGCGTGTGCTCGCCGCTGGCGATGGCCGGCCAGCCCTTGGCCTGGGGCGGCGTGGCCTCGGGGAAGGAGGTCTCGAACCAGGCCCGCACGGCCGGGGAGAACAGCGCGAGGGGCTCCGGCGTCACCCCGTCACGCTATCGACGGGTTGTGTCAGGCACTGTCAGGGATGTCAGGGATGTTCCGGGTTGGCCCCACACCCCGGCGGCATGCCCAAGATGTCCGAGTGGACGACGCGCTGGCCGCCTTCGCGGTCGTGTTCCTCGCCGAGCTGGGCGACAAGACCCAGCTCGTCGCCCTGACCCTCGCCGGTCGCTACCCGGCGCTGAAGGTCCTGGCCGCTCTCGGTGCCGTCATCGCCGTGCTGCAGACCTTGTCGGTCACCGCTGGCGCGCTGATCAGCCGAGCCGTGCCCGAGCGAGGCATCGCCGTCGGCGCCGGCCTGCTCTTCCTCGCCTTCGCGGTGTGGACGTGGCGCTCGGCCGACGCGGACGAGGACGTCGACGCCAGCGCCGGTGCCGCCGGGCTCCTGAGCGTGGCCGGCGCGTTCTTCCTCGCCGAGCTGGGCGACAAGACGATGCTGACCACGGCCACCCTGGCCGCGGACCGGGGCGCCCTGCCCGTGTGGATCGGGTCGTTCGCAGCCATGCTGGCTGCCACCGCCCTCGCCGTCGTCGCCGGGAAGGCGCTCATGACGAGGGTGCCGGCCCCGACCCTGCGACGCATCGGGGCCATCGCCTTCGCCGTCGTCGGCACCCTCACCCTCGCCGGCGCAGCCGCCAGCTGAGCCCTCAACCCTCAACCCGAGCGCTTCTGGGGGCAGCAGCTGGGACATGCGACCAGTTGCTGCCCCCAGAACGGCGCCCTTTGGTGGGCGTTCAGCGGAAGCGGTACTCGATGGGGAGGTGCTTCACGCCGGACACGAAGTGCGACAGCGAGTACTGGGCCTCGCCCGCCGGCTCCACGTGCTCGAGCTGCTGGCTGAGCTTGCCGATCATCGTGCGCACCTCGCGGCGGGCGAACTGCGATCCCAGGCAGAAGTGGGCCCCGCCACCGAAGCTGAACATCTTGTCGGCGTCGGGTCGGCGGACGTCGAAGAGGTCCGGGTCGCCGAACACGTCCTCATCGCGGTTGGCCGACGGATACGACAGCAGGACGCGACCGCCTTCGGGGATGTCGACGCCTCCGACGGTCTGGTCGTGGGCCGCCCAGCGCAGGAAGTGCCGAACCGGCGTCGTGTACCGGATGACCTCGTCGGCTGCGTTGTTGACGAGCTCGGGGTCGTCGCGCAGGGCCCACAGCTGGTCGGGCTGGTTGGCGAAGCGCTCCATGCCCCCGGAGAGCGCGAACGAGGTCGTGTCGTGACCGGCCGTGGCCACGATGATGTAGTACCAGAGGCGCTCGTAGTCGCCCATGAGCTCGTCGCCGATGCGACCGTTGGCGATGACGCTGGCCAGGTCGTCGGCCGGGCAAGCCCGGCGATCCTGGGTGATCTCGTTGAAGTACTGCACGAACTGCATGACCGACGCCATCACCTTCTCGCCCGGGTCGGTCATGTCGCCGAGGAACTCCGGGTCGGCGGCACCGAAGATGCCCTGCGTGAGCTCGAGCATGAGCGCCTCATCGGCCTCGGGGACGCCGTAGATGTCCATGATCACGCGCAGCGTGTAGGGCTGGGCGATGTCCTTGGCGAAGTCGCAGCTCCCGCCCATCTCGCGCATGCGGTCGATGAACAGGTCGCACAGCTCGTCGATGCGGGGCTGTCGCTTTCCTACGACAGCGGGCTTGAACCAGTCGTTGGCGACCTGGCGATGATCGCGGTGCTTCGTGCCGTCGAGCTGCACCAGGCTGCACGGCGGCGGCATGCCGCTGTCGACCAGGGCCTGCCAGTCGGCATCGGTGCCGAGCACGGCCTGCGAGGTGTTCACCCACCCCTTGTTGTCGCGTGACACGGCGAAGACGTCGGCGTGCTTGAGGAGAGCCCAGAACGGGGTGTAGCCGGGCTCGTCGACGTGGACGATGCCCTCGGTGCGGCGCAGGTCGCGCACCCGAGCGTGCCAGGCGTCCATGTCGGCCCAGAGGTTCGGGTCATAGAAGAGCGCCCCTCGGGCGGCGGCGAGCGGCATCGTCAGCGACATGGCAACGAGCGTAACCAACTAGGGGCGTGCGTCCTTCACGGCCGCGGTGTCGAAGGTGGCCATCTCGCCGAGGACGCGAGCGCTGGCCTCGAGCACGCCGAGGGCGAGGCAGGCGCCACTCCCCTCACCGAGGCGCAGGCCCAGGTCGAGGACCGGCTCGAGCCTGAGGTGCTCGAGCAC
Source organism: uncultured Microthrixaceae bacterium (assembly GCA_963846555.1). GTDB lineage: Bacteria > Actinomycetota > Acidimicrobiia > Acidimicrobiales > VFJN01 > VFJN01. The sequence continues at coordinate 639,163 of CAWJWI010000004.1, read as the reverse complement.
GGCACGGGCCCCTGGCTCGGTCGAGCGGTGGCCCGCTACGACGAAGGGCAGGGCCTCGGGGCACATGGCATGGGCGACGAGCAGGGCCGCTCCGGCGATGACGCCGTCCACCACGACGGGCACCCGGTGCGACGCGCCTCCCACGATGAAGCCCGCCAGCGCCGCGATCTCGAGCCCACCGACCTCAGCCAGGAGCCGCAGCGGGTCAGATGGTGAGGCCGCGTGCCGGCTCAGGGCCCGCTCCACCACGGCGATCTTGCTGGCCAGCGTGGCATCGTCGATGCCCGTGCCGCGACCCGTGATGTCGGTCGCCGACCGGCCGGTCAGCGCCGCGATGAGGCAGGCCGACGGGGTGGTGTTGCCGATGCCCATGTCGCCGGTGACGAGGGCGCGCGCCCCGCCGACCACGAGCTCCGTCGCCACCTCGGCGCCGACGTCCAGCGCCCGCTGGGCTTCGTCGAGGGTCATGGCCGCCTCGACGGCCAGGTTTGCGGTGCCGCGCCGGATCGAACGGCGCAGGAGGCCCGGCGCACCGCTCAGCCCGAGCGCGTCGAGGTCTGACGCCACGCCGACGTCGACGACCGTCACGGACGCGCCGGCCTGGCGGGCGAGCACGTTGATGGCCGCCCCTCCGGCCACGAAGTTGGCCACCATCTGCGCAGTGACCTCCTGCGGCCACGGCGTGACACCCTCGGCCAGCACGCCATGGTCGCCGGCGAACACAGCCACGGCCGCCGGGGACGGCACCGGTGGGGGGACCTCTCCTGCGATGGCCGCCAGCTGCACGCCCAGGTCCTCGAGGCGCCCCAGTGAGCCCGGCGGCTTGGTCAGCTGGTCGTGGTGCTCACGCGCCCGTCGAGCCGCTTCGTCGTCGGCCGGTCCGACGAGGGCGGTGGCCGCCGCGAACGGCCCGGCCTGGGCGGCGAGGGCGGCGCGCACGGCGGCGGCCAGCGAGCGGCCCTGGCCCACTCGAGCGAACGCCACACCTGCGGCGCGCGCCGCCTCGGCGTCGACGTCGGCATCGCCCACGAACAGCGCCTCTTCGGGCCTGGCTCCGAGGGCGGCCAGCGCGGTCAGGAGGCCGCGGGGGTCGGGCTTGGGCGCCCCGACGTCCACCGACGTCACGATGACCGGCAGGAGCGCGTCCAGTCCCGTGGGCTCGAGAGCAGCGCGGACGTCGGCTTCGGTCATGACCGAGGTGTCGGTCACGGCACCGAGCCGGTACCCGCGGGCCAGGCCCTGCAGCGTCGGCACCACCCCGTCGAGCGGCTGGGCCGCGAGGTCGGCCACGGGCGTGCCCGCCGCCGCAGCGCGCACGAGCGTGTCACCGATGTCGAACAGGATCGTCGTGATCACAGGGCGCTCCGGATGGCTGAGAGGTCGGATCTGGGTAGCCGGGCCGACGGCACGATCGTCGCCTGCGCTCCGGGAGCCCCGCGCTGGGGGGTGGAGCCGGGGACGACCCCAAGGTGTGCCGCCGCGGGGCTGGGCGAGCTCATGTCGCGAGGGCCTGGGCGAGGCGATGCAGGCCTTGATCGGTCGGGACGGCGATGCGGACCACGCCTGGCATCCCGAAGCTGGTGCAGTCGCGGACGACGACGCCGTGGGGCGCCAGCCGGTCGCGTAGGCCAGGCGCGTCGACGAGCAGCCAAGGCGCATCGGATGGACCAGCGGCGAAGCCGTGCTCCGCCAGCAGCAGCCCGAGCGAGGTCCGCTGATCGGCGATGCGTGCCTGCCAGCCGGGCAGATCGGCCTGAGCCAGCAGGTCTGGGAGCACGGCCAGGGCGACGCCGTTGACGGGCCACGCCGGCTGGGTGCGCGTCAGGCGTGCCGCGTCGTCGGCCAGCACGTAGCCGAGACGCAGGCCGGGGCAGGCGAAGAGCTTCGTGAGCGACCCGACGACGGTGGAGCGCTCGTCGCCCCGGGTCCACTGCCCAGTGGCGAGCGGGTAGAAGGCTTCGTCCCACACGTCCGCCGCATCGCCGGCCGCGGCCAGCAGCCCGCTCGGGTTGTTCGGGTTGCTGCGCCAGACCGGACCAGCATCGCCGCGGGGGTGGAGCGAGAACTCCGGTTCGGTGAGCACCTGCCCGCCCATCTGGCCGGCCACGAGGGCGATGGCCTCGCTGCCGCCGTTCGTGAGGACGAGGCGGGCACGGTCGACGCCCAGCGCCTCGGCCATCGCCGCCGTGGCGTAGCTGTGGTCCGGGTAGCGCCCCACGGCGTCGAGGTGCCGGGCAGCCAGCGCGGCGACGTCGGGTGCGAACGGGTTGAGCGACTGCGAGAGGTCGATGACGTGCGCCGGGTCCAGTCCCAGCGCCCGCGCCACCGCCAGCCCGTCGCCGCCATGAGCGCCCGCCGGGGGGATCACCACCCGGCCTCCCGGTCTGGCCGCGCTGGTGGTTGGCCAGCAACCACTAGCGCGGCCGGAACCGGAGCCAGGCCGGCCCGGCCGCCACGCCGCAGCACACCGGTGGCGAGGAGGGCGCCGGCCACGACCAGACCGACGTCGGAGCTGAGGCGGACGGCGCGCGCGATGTCCACCGGCTCGGGTGGACGGCCGTCGCCGAGCGGGGGTCGGAGCTCGACCCGGTCGCCATAGCGGCTCTCCCCGCCGAGGCGCAGCCCGAGGGCGGCGGCAAAGGCGGCTTCGGCCACCCCGCTGTTCGGCGACGGATGCCCCGGCGCATCCCGCCGCACGGTTCGCCACACGGCGCCGGCCGCCGAAGGGCGACAGGCGGCGACGGCGGCCGCCGTGACGCGCGCCGGCACCCACGCGGCGGCATCGTCGAGCCGGGCCGAAGCCCAGCCGTATCGCTCGTAGCGCTCGCTGTGGTGGCCGACCATGGCGTCCATCGTGTTGACGGCCCGGTGGGCGAGCACGCCAGGAGCGCCGGCCACCGCAGCCCAGAGCGCAGGGGCGACGACCGCGTCCACGGTGTTCTCGGCCACCGATTCCACCACTGCCCGGGCGATCTCCTTGTCGTCGAGCAGCGACGGATCCCGGCCCACGAGCATGGGCAGCAGCTCCCGCGCCCGCGCGAGGTCACCGTCCTGAAGAGCTCGACCGATCATGGTGGCGGCCTCGCCGAGCCTGCGTCCGGCGACGGCCGACCACGTGGCGACAGCCGTCGATCGGACGAGCCGTCCGGCGGCCGCGCCGGCCAGCGCGCCAGTGGCCGCGTGCGCCACCCCGGCTGCCCGGCTGTCGTCGTACAGGTGGTTCTCGACCCGCTGCATGCCGCGCCCGAACGCCGCCACCGGGTGCCACCGGTCCGGCGGCTCGCCCAGGGCCCGATCGGCCAGCACCCCCAGCCCCGCCGCGACGGCTCGGCCTGCGTTCACTTCGCAACCTGCTCGCCGCAGTCGACCGCCGAGGCCGGGCCGGGTCGCCGCGCCGCACCGTTCTCGGGCGATCTACTCGACTTCTGCCCCCGTAGATAGCCCGAGAACGATCCGCGGTTGCACCGGAGAACCGGTTCCTCGGAGCAGCACGAGACGAAGCCCAGCACGTTCTCGGGCGATCTACTCGACTCCTGCCCTTGTAGATCGCCCGAGAACGATCCGCGGTTGCACCGGAAGCCTCACCACGTCGCTGCCGCCACGAGCAGGGCGATGGTCTCGCCGATGACACCCGCGGCGCCGAGCACGTCGCCCGTGAAGCCGCCCAGCCGGCGGCGGGCGAACGCGAGCACGGCCACGCTGGCCGCGATCCCGAGGGCCACGGCCAGCTCGCTCTGGCGGCCACCGGCCACGGCGCCCAGCGACACGGCGAGGATGAGGCCGGCGAGCCCGACCGGGCGCCAGTCACCGCCTGTGAACGCGGTCGCCAACCCGCCCTCGGGCCGGGCGTACGGCAGGGCGCGGGCCGCTACGGCCATCGCCGTGCGGGAGCCGCACCAGATGCCGGCGACGAGGAGAACGTTGGCCTCCATCGAAGCGAAGGCCGAGAACCGGAGCAGGAGCACCACCCCGGCGACCGCTACCCCGTAGGCACCGACGGTCGGTTCAGCCATGATCGCCAGCCGCCGGTCGCGAGGCACCTGGGGCAGCAGGCCGTCCGCGCTGTCGACGAGGCCGTCGAGGTGGAGCAGACCGGTGACGGCCAGATCGACGGCGATCACGATGGCCGCGGCCACGGCCATCGGCCAGACCTCTTGCGCCCCCCACCAGGCTCCCCCCACCAGCAGGCCGATGAGAGCGCCGACCACCGGGAACCACGACAGGGTGCGGGCGTCGGGCACGGCCGGGCCGCCGAGCGGTGTGAGGAAGGCGATGGCGCGCCTCACGGTCGCTCCAACGGCAGCACGCGACCAGCCACGACGAGGACCACGTCGTCGGCCACCTCGGCCACGGCCACGTTCGCTGCCCCTAGCGCGTCCCGGAAGCGGCGCCCGAGCTCGGACGACGGGTGTACGCCCAGACCGACCTCCTCGGACACGACCACCGTGTCGCCATTGCGCTCGCGCAAGGCGGCGCAGAGCCCGTCGACGTCCGGATCGAGCTCCGGGTCAGCCGTCACCCACGTCCCGAGAGAGTCGACGAGCACCGTGCCGGCCGTCTTGCGCAGCACCTCGACCAGATCCGTCGACTCCACGGTCGCCCACGTCGGGTCGCGCCGCGCTTGGTGCACTGCGACCCGCGCGACGTGGTCCGCGTCGGACGGATCGAGGCGCGCCGTCGCGACGTAGGTGATCGACCCGCCGGTCCGGGCGACGAGCCGCTCGGCCACCGCCGACTTCCCCGACCGCGCCCCACCCAGCACGAGCGTGATCAACGTCCCGTCCCCCACGTTCGGGGCACCAAGGTGCCCCGCGGGCACCCCCATGCCCCCAACCTCGTCGTGCGGCATCACGGCTGGCCGCCGGCCAGGTAGCGGGCCGTGCCGGCCCCGACGGCGGCGTGCACGGCGCGGGCCAGGCGGGCGCCCCACTCCGAGCGGGGGCCGCCGTAGGGCTCGGTGCCGCCGGGCGGGCAGCAGACGGCGACGGCGTCCGACGCCGTCCCGGTGCCTGGGACAGCCGCCTCTTGAAGGGCTTGCACCTTGGCCTCCGTGGCGGTGACGAGGGCGTTGGCCAGTGCGGCGTCCGACAGCGGGGCGGGGACCCAGACCACGAGGTTGATCGTGCCCGGGACCCACTCCGACCAGCTGCCGTCGGGCGCCGCGGCCCACGTCGGCACCGAGATCCCGACGGTGGCGTCGCACCTGACGCCGTCATCATCGGCGGACAGCGAAGTGGAGCACGCGGGCGGCGGTGAGGAACCCGATGCCGGCGCCGACGAGGCCCAGGCCCGCGGCCCGTTCGGCCACGTCGACGGCAGGGTCGCCGACCGCGTAGTCGAGCGGCACCTCAGCGTTCACGAGCCACGAGCGCAGCCCGATCCCGCCGCCGAGGACGGTCGTGGCGATGGCCTGCACCGGAGCGGCGGGGCGCCAGACGAGCGCCGGCCGTCCGTCGACCTGCACGGCCCGCTCGGGCCCGCCACCCAGTCGGTCCGGCATCAGTAGTCGATGCCCTTCTTGGCCAGGACGCCCGTGTCGTAGGCGTGCTTCACCTTGCGCATCTCGGTGACCGTGTCGGCCACAGCGACGAGAGCCTCGGGCGCGTCCCGCCCCGTGCACACGACGTTGACCGCCGCGGGACGACCGGCGATGGCGGCCACCACCTCGTCGGTCGAGATCCAGCCCCAGCTCATCGGGTAGGTGATCTCGTCCAGCACGACGAGACGGTGGCGGCCGGCCGCGATCAGCGCGGCCGCGTGGTCCCACGCGGCTCGGGCGACGGCTTCGTCCTCGGTCAGGTCCGCAGAGTCCCACGTGAACCCCTCGCCGATGGCGTACCAGTCGACTCCCAGCCGCTCCCGGCACACCTTCTCCTCGCCCACCTGCCAGCGACCCGACTTGAGGAACTGGACCACGGCGACGTCCCAGCCTCGCGCCACGGCCCTCACCACCACGCCGAACGCAGCAGTCGACTTCCCCTTGCCGTCGCCCGTGTTCACCACCACGACGCTCTCGACGCGACGGTGCTCTGGGTTGCGGTGCTCGGTCGGAACCGGGGTGCTGTCAGCTGCTGAGGTCATGGAGGCCCCTCGGGGTTCGGACCGGCAAGACGACGGGCCGTCCGCCGTCATGGATGATGCGCACCTTGGCGCCGTAGTAGCTGGCCAGGTTCGCCTCGGTGAGCACCTCGTCGGCCGGGCCCTCGACCACCACCTTGCCCCGGTCCAGCAGGACGAGCCGATCGGCGTACTGCCCGGCGAGGGTGAGGTCGTGCATCGTCGTGACGACCGTGAGGTCGTGGAGGCGGCGCAGCTCGTCGACCAGCTCGAGCACCTGCTGCTGGTGCCCCACGTCGAGAGCGGTCGTGGGCTCGTCGAGCAGGACGACCGGCGCTCCTTGGGCGAGAGCGCGGGCGATGAGCACGCGCTGGCGCTCGCCGCCCGACAGGGTGTCGACGTGGCGTTCGGCCAGCTCCAGCAGGTCGAGGTGGGCCAACGCGTCGTGCACGGCGGCCAGGTCGTGCGGCCCCTCGACGCCGAGAGGGCGGATGTGGGGCGTGCGGCCGAGGAGCACGTAGTCGACGACCCGCATGCCCTCGGGCACGACCGGCGCCTGAGGGACGAGGGCCACCACCTGGGCCCGCTGCCGGCGGGTCAGGGCACCGAAGGGTCGGCCGCCGAGGTGAACCTCGCCCTCCCCCGCCACCGCCCCGGTGATGTAGCGCAGCAGCGTCGACTTCCCAGCCCCGTTCGGGCCCACGATCGACACCCACGAACCGCGCGGGACGTCGAGGTCCACCTGGTCGAGGACGACGGCGTCGCCGAGGCGGACCGAGACGCCGCGGCATGTGATCACGCCGTCACCCCCATGCGCCGCGATGACCGGAGCACGAGCACGAAGAAGGGGGCGCCGAAGAACGCGGTCACGACACCGATGGGGATCTCGGCGGGCGACGACAGCGTGCGGGCCAGCAGGTCGGCGATGCACAGGAACGCCCCGCCGAAGAGGAGCGACAGCGGCAGGACGACCCGGTTGCTGCGGCCCGCGAGGAGCCGGACCGTGTGCGGCACGATGATGCCCACGAACCCGATGAGGCCCGACACGGACACCGCGGCCGCCGTCCCGAGCGTGGCCGTCACGACCACGATGAGGCGGCTGCGATGCGGGTGCAGACCGAGCGTGGCGGCTTCGTCGTCCCCCACGGCCAGCACGTCGAGGACACGCCGGTGGGCCAGGAGAACGACCCAGGTGACGACGGCATAGGGCAGGACGAGTCGAACCTCGCCCCATCCCGCAGTGGAGAGCCGGCCCAGGATCCAGACGTAGACGTCGCGGATGGTGTCCTGGTTCTGCTGCTGAACGTAGGTCTGGACGGCCGTGAGGAAGCTGGCCACGGCGACGCCGGCCAGGATCAGCGAAGCCGTCGAAGCCCGCCCGCCGCCTGCCGCGCCCAGGGCGTAGGCGAGGGCGACCGCTCCGAGGGCACCGACGAAGGCGGCGAGCGGCACGTAGCCCGGCGTGGCCGAGCCCTCGGACACGCGGACGATCACGACGGTGACCCCGAGGCCGGCCCCGGCCGCCGCACCAAGCAGGTACGGGTCGGCCAGCGGGTTGCGGAACACGCCCTGGTAGCTGGCGCCGCACAGGGAGAGCGTCGAGCCCACCAGCAGGCCGAGCACGACCCGAGGCAAGCGGATCTGCTCGATGATCGCCACCTCTCGCCCGTCGAGGTCGGTGGCCCCACCGAGCAGGTGGCGGACCACATCGACGGGTGACAGCGCCACCGGGCCCATCACCAGGCCAGCCAGGCCGGCGACGAGGATGGCCGCCACCCCGGCCACCAGCCATGCCGGCCGCAGGCGCGCGGTGCGCAGCTGGGCCGGGGCCGGGGCCGGGGAGGTGGCCACCGCAGTCATGCCGCAGCCGGCTCCTCGGCTGCGGCCGCGTCCGCCTCGACCACCGCGGCGACGATCTGCTCGAGGAGCTGGACGACGCGTGGGCCCCACCGGCTGGCGATGTCGTCATCCAGCAGGACGACGTTCCCGCCGGCCACGGCGCTCATCGCCGCAAAGCCGGGGCGAGCGGCGAACGTCTCGACCGTCTGCCCGCAGCACTTCGAGTCGGCGAGGAAGACGAGGTCGGGGTCGACGTCGACGAGGTACTCGGGGGAGAGCTGCGGGTAGCCGCCGCTGTCTCCCCCGGGATCAGCGGCGTCAGCCACGTTCTCGAGGCCGGCCAGGGAGTACAGCTCGCCGATGAACGTGCCCGAGGTGACGCTGAACAGGGTCGAGTCGAGCTCGTGGTAGTAGGTCAGCGTGCCGTCGCGCTCGGGCAGGTCCATCAGAGCCGCCTCCACATCGGCCTGCATCTGCTCGACGAGGTCGGCCGCCGCTCCCTCGTGACCCGTGACCTCGCCCAGCTCGACGATCTGCTCGTAGGTGTCGTCGAGCGTCTGGGCGGCCGGGGCCTGCAGCACCTCGATGGAGAGCGTCTCCAGGCCGGCGATGAGGTCGGAGTCGGTGCCGTCCACGATGACCAGATCGGGGTCGTGGACGGCGATGGCCTCCACGTTCGGCTCGTACGCCGACAGGTCCGTGGTCGGCGCCTCGTCCGGGAAGTTCGAGTTGCTGTCGGCGGCCACGACCTGGTCGCCGGCGCCGATGGCGAAGAGCATCTCGGTGGCGGATGCCGACATCGACACGATGCGCTCGGGGCCGTCGGACGCAGCCGGCGTGGTGGTCGTAGCCGTGTCCGGCGTGGTGGTGTCGTCGCCGCACGCGGCCACGAGGGTGAGGGTCGCGGCGAGAGCCGCGGCAAGGGTGCGCTTCATGTCCTTCAGGTCCTCCTGTCTGGTCGAGGGGGAGGTGCTCGACGTCAGGAGATGCCCTGCCGTGCGAACCGGGCCCGTCCTCGAGGCTGGTTCATCACGCTCACCGGCAGGCGACCTGGCTCGCCTCCCCACCGAACTTCGGTGATTGGGAGGACCACAGTTGCGGGACAGCACCGGAGTCACACCGGTTTCGCTGCCGGTAAGCAGACGCTGGCAACGTAGGACCGCTCGCTCGTCAACGTCAATCGCAGGCCCCCGTAGCCTGGCGGTGATGGCCCTCGTCGACGACGCTCCGCCCCACGACCCGACCTTCCGATGCTCGCCGTGGACGCGGGCTCAGGGCGTCGATCCGATCGGGTCGGCAGGATCGTTCGACGCCGCGATCCTGGTGGCCCTCCCCCTGCCCTGGCCGGCCGACGTGGCCGACATCCCCGAGCTGGCCGATGCCTCGTCCCGGCCCGGAGTGCGGGTGATGACGGTGGTGCCCCAGCCTGATGCGGTGGAGGGCGGTCGCATCCGGGTCGTGCACCGGCGCCGCACCGGCACCAACCACCTCGTGGGCGTGGACCACGAAGTCGATCGGGGTGGGCTGGTCGACCTGCTGGCCGCGCTGAGCGCTGATCCCCTCGCCGCCCACCTCGACCTGCCCAGCGTCGTGGGCGACTCGCCGCCCGAGGTCCTGGTGTGCGCCCACGGCCGTCGCGACGCCTGCTGTGGGAGATGGGGCACGCTCCTGCACGTCGAGCTGGCCAGCCGGGGCTCTGATGCCCGCGTCTGGCGTTGCAGCCACACGGGCGGGCATCGGTTCGCGCCGACGGCGATCACGCTGCCCGAGGGGCGGGCCTGGGCCTACATGGACGCGGACCTGCTCGACGGGGTCGTCCGCCGCACGGGCGACGTCTCCGAGCTGGCGCGACACGACCGGGGCACGACTGCTCTCGGGCCGTGGGCCCAGGTCGTGGAGCGGGCTCTCTTCGAGCACCGGGGCTGGGCCTGGTTCGACGCCGCCCCGGTCTCGGCCACGACCGATGTCGCACCCGACGGTGCGTCGGCCGAGGTGACCCTGACCTGGGACGGGGGTCGGGCCGTCGCCACCGTGGAGGTGACGCGAGTGCTGCCGGTCCTGGTCTGCGGCGCACCCCCGGAGCAGGCCCTGAAGTCCAGCCCCGAGTACGCCCTGGCCCGCCTCGAGGTCACCTGAGCGGAACCCCGTCTCGACCGGGGCGCCGGTAGCCTGTCGCCATGGCCGAGTACGAGACGCCGGAGTTCCATCCCGCCTTCGAGGAGTACTGCGAAGCCATCTTCGAGCTCCGGGAGGACGACGTCGACGTCATCCAGGCCCGCATCGCCGACCGGCTCCTCGTCTCCCGGCCCGCCGTCTCCGAGATGATCAAGCGACTCGAGGCCGAGGGCCTCGTCACGATCGAGCGCAACGCCATCACCCTCACCGCCTACGGCGACCGCTTGGCCCAGAAGGTCGTGCGCCGCCACCGGCTGGCTGAGCGGTTCCTCACCGACATCCTCGGGCTGAGCTGGGCTGACGCTCACAAGGAGGCGGGCAAGTGGGAGCACGTGATCTCCTCTCCCGTCGAAGCCGCCATCGTGCGGGTGCTCGGCGACCCCACCACGTGCCCCCATGGCAACCCCATCCCGGGCGCCGACTACGTGGTGCCTGACACGCAGCCCCTCAGCGAGATCAGCGTGGGGTCTGACTTCACCGTCACCCGGATCCCCGAGGAGCTGGAGTTCGCCCCCGGCCTGCTCGAGTTCCTCGAGGAGGCAGATGTGGTGCCGGGTCGAGCCGGACGCATCACGGCTGCGTCACCCGACGGCACCACCACCGTCGAGATCGACGGACGCCACATCGGCATCGGCGCCTTCGCCAGCCAGCGCATCCTCGTAACCACCTAGCGAGGGGGCCTTGATCCGGGCGCTTGCCCAGCCCGGACCGAGAGGTCAGGATGATAGGCATGCTTACCGCTGAGCAGCAGGCACGGTAGAGATGGGCCGCGTGGTGATCACGGGCGCAGCAGGGTTCCTGGGCAGCACGCTCGCCGCCCGACTCCTGTCCGAGGGGACCAGCGTGCTCGGCATCGACGTCCGCTCCCCGGCCGCGGACGACGTAGCCGCCGCCAACCTCGGCGCCATCGCCATGCACCCGAGATTCGAGCTGCTCGTCGCCGACCTGCTCGACCTCCCTCTCCTGGACGTGGTCTCGGGCGCCGACGCCATCGTGCACCTGGCCGGCCAGCCCGGCGTGCAGTCGTCGTGGGGCCTGGGCTTCGCCAGCCACGTCGACCGCAACGTCCACGCGGCCCAAGTGGTGCTCGAGGCCGCGCTGGCGGCCCACACGCCGCGAGCCGTGCTGGCCTCGAGCAGCTCCGTCTACGGAAACGTGGCGCGCGGTCGAGCCGCGGAGACGACCCCGCCGGCGCCCACGAGCCCCTACGGCGTGACCAAGGCCGCGGCCGAGCAGCTGGCCAGCGTCTACGCCCGGCGCGGCCTCTCCGTCGCCTCCCTGCGCTACTTCACCGTGTACGGCCCGCGACAGCGGCCGGACATGGCCTTCGCCCGCATCGTCGCCGCCGCCCTCGGCGGCCCGGCCTTCCCCCTCCGCGGCGACGGCCGCCAGGTGCGGGAGTTCACCTACGTCGACGACGCTGTCGCAGCCACCTCCGCCGCGCTGGTGGCCGACCTGCCTCCGGGCTGGGTGGGCAACGTCGGAGGAGGCGCCACCGCCTCGCTGCGCCAGGCCATCGACCTGGTCGAGGATCTGAGCGGTCAGTCCGTTCCCGTGGCGGCCCACCCAGCTGCGCCGGGCGATCCTGATCGCACGGCCGCCGACCTGCGCCGCACCACGGCCGCCCTGAGGTGGGCGCCGAGCACGGACCTGCGGGCCGGGCTCCGGGCCCAGCTCGAGTGGAACCCGGCCCGCGCCCAGGAGCCCGCCGTCACGATCTGACGGCCTCGGCCGCCCGCTGCACAGCCCGTTCGATCGCAGCCTCGACCGCCGGCGTCACCCGGCGTGCCGCGTGGCCCACGAGCACGCCTCCGGCGATGGCCGCCAGCACGGCGACGACCGCGGGCAGGCTCCGGAGCAGGGGCAGCACCTGCCAGTGCACGAGATAGACGTAGAGAGACGTGCCGGCCAGGGCGCCGACGAGCGGGCTGAGGATCCGCGGCAGGGGGACCACGCGAACCCACACGAGCACGAGGAGCCCACCGGCGAGGAGAGCGTTGCGCGCCGGGTCAGCGAAGAAGTCGTTCGCCGCCGCGAGCGCGGCCGCCGACACCAGCAGGCGGTGCGGCACCGTCCTCACCACTGACGCGGCCCAGCCCACGGCGAAGACCCAGAGGAGCTCGTGGGCGCGGAAGATGGCGTGCTCGGGGGTGGGCAGGCCGACGGCGTCGAAGCGGATGGCCAGGCCCAGAGCCAGCACGCCCAGTGCGAGGCGCACCGGGTGGCGGTCCTGCAGGCGGCGCACGGCGGGGATGGACAGAAGCAGCGCACACGCCGCGAGGAGGTGCACGAGCGCCTCGACGAACCAGTAGCCCCACCGCTCTCCTTCGGCGCCGAAGGGGCCCCGCAGGAGGAGCGCGTGCACGAGGTCGAAGTCGTCACGGGTGACTGCGGCCACGCCGATGATGAGCATGCTCGGGACGGCGACTCGCAGCGCGCTGCGGACGAGTCGCCCGGATGCCAGCTGGAACCGGGCGAAGTTGAAGCCGGCCACGCCGAGCAGCACGTGGGCGGTCCCGGCCAGGTGGACGAGGCGACCGTGGTTGGCGACCACCACGGTGATGGCCACCGCCCGCATGAGGACGCCAACCTCGATGCGTCCCATGCGACGGCCCTGGCGGGGGCGGGCCTCCAGCTCGGCGAGAGGGCGGAGGTGCCAGCCTTCGGGCAGGGTGCCGAGACGCTGCTCGAGGGCGATCGACATCTCCACGTAGGCGAGCGAGTCGCCGCCGGCCGAGACGAAGGTGTCGTCGTCGCGCAGGTCGGAGGCGCCGAGGAGGTCCGAGAAGAGGGCGCGGAGATCGCTCGGAGGCGCCGGTGCCACCTCGGCCGGCACCGTCCGCAGGCTCGCCCGGTCGGGCTTGCCGTTGGGAAGAAGGGGGAGAGCGTCGACGGGACGGACGTCGATCGAGCCCCGCGGCAGCCCGAGGTTCTCGGCCAGACGGTGCTGCAGGGCGATCGGGTCGTGGCCGCCTTCGACGGCGAGCACGAGGCCCCTGTCGTCGCCCGCGCACAGCGCGGCCACGCCATCCCGGGCCAGGGTGTGCTCCACCTGGTCGAGGTCGATGCGCAGCCCGAACAGCTTCACGAAGCGGCTGGCCCGGCCGACTATCTCGAAGAGCCCGTCGGAGCGCCGACGGGCGAGGTCGCCGGTGTCGAGAGCATCCACGGTGGCGCCGACGGCCAGGTCCGAGGGCTGGGTGGCGTAGCCGAGCATCACGTTCGGGCCGCGGTACAAGAGCCGGCCCTCGTCGGGTGGACCGCCGTCAGCGGGCACGATCTCGAACGCGCCGCCGGGCACGGGCACCCCGATCGCCGTCGGCGCCGTCCGGGCCAGGGCCGGAGGGAGGTAGGCCATTCGGGCCGTGGCCTCGGTCTGGCCGTACATGACGAACAGCTCCCAGCCGTCGCGCTCACCCAGCGCCGCGTAGCGCTCGACCTGCTGCGGCTCCAGTCGGCCACCGGCCTGAGTCGCGTACCGCAGGGTCGGCAGGTCCATCGACTCGAACCCGACCCGATCGAGCAGGTCGAAGGTGTGGGGCACGCCGGCGAAGCTCGTGGCGCCCGACGATCGGAAGAGGTCCCAGAAGCACGGATCCACCACCGAGGTGTCGGTCAGCGTGAGGCTGGCTCCTACGAGCAGGTGGCTGTGCAGCACCGAGAGGCCGTAGCAGTAGTGCATAGGGAGCGAGGTCACGGCCCGATCGTCCGACGTCAGGTCCAGGTAGCCGGCGATGGCTCGGGCGTTGGCATCGAGGTTGCGGTGCGAGAGGCGCACGAGCCGGGGCGAACCCGTGGAGCCTGATGTGGAGAGGAGCACTGCCAGCTCGGGGTGGAGCGCGTGCTCTGTGCGGGTCCGGCGGACGTCGAGGTCGCCGAGGTGGTCGTGGCTGGCGGCGGTCTGGTGGATCACGACGTCTGGGTCGTACGCGGCCACGAGCGCGTCGGCGGCTGCGCCGGGCGCGGCGAGGAGCACCGGGCAGCCCGAGCGGATGGCTGCCAGGTACCAGACGATGGGGGCCAGCTCGTTTGCGGCCGGGAGGAGCACGAGCCGGCGCTCGTCGCCCAAGCGGTGTTCCGCTTCGGCGACGAGCGCGTCGAGCTCCATGTACCCCATCTCTTGGCCGGCGACGACGAGGGCCGGGCGGCCGGCGTGGGCAGCCAGGTCGGTGAACGAGGGCGCCGCCCCCCGCAGGGCTGTGATCAGGGTCACCTGTGACAGTTCTGAACCGAGTCGCAGTGGGTCAGGACACCGTGAAGGTGGTGACCATGCCCTCCTCGTAGTGGCTCTCGAGGGTTCCGTCGGCCTCCTCCTCGACGAGAGCGCAGAACAGGACGTAGTCGCCGGCCGTCAGCTCGAAGGTGCCCTCGCAGGTCTCGCCGGCGGCGAAGGCCTCGATCTCGCCGAGGAGGCTGTCGCCGAGGCCCGCCTCGTCGGGCGCACCGTCGACAACGGTGATGTCGCTGGGGACGCCGCGGGCGATCACGAGCTCGTGGGGCTCTTCGCCCGCGTTCTCCGTGCTGAAGCCCACCGCGCCGGCGGGGGCCGAGCCGGGGTCGGCCGCGATCGAGAACTCGTCGAGGGTGACGGCAACGGTGGTGTCGGCGTCGGCGACGCCGTTCGTGCCGTCTATGGCCTCGCACTCGCCGGTCACGCCCGAAGCGCTCCCGGAGCCGGCTCCCGAGGCGCTGCCACCGCTGGCCCCGCTCGCGCCGGGGCCGCTGGAGCGCACGTCGGCGCCGTCGTCATCACCGCCGCAGCCCGCCACGCCGAGGCCCAGCGCGAGGACGGCCGTCAGGGCGACGGCGGCTCGGGCGGGACGACGCAGAGGTCGGAAGCGGGGATCGGTCGGGTCATGCTGGGACACGGTGGGAGGACCTCCGGTTGATGGATGTATCGGGGACAGGATCGGGCGTGGCGGCCAGAGCAGCCGGGGCGCGCCAGGCCCAGAGGGCGAGGGCGCCGAGGACGACGAGCCACGCCGACTGCAGGAGCCAGGTGGCGGCGGTCGGGTCGCGGTAGTCGGGCAGGAGGGCCCGCCAGGCTCGGTAGAGCGGGTTGCTGGTCTGCTCGAAGTCGACGATGAGGGTGCGACGTCCGTCGAGCACCTCGACCACGAGCCAGCCCCACAGCACGACGGCCGCCGCTCCCAGCACCGGCACGGCCCGGCGCACCCAGGCCGAGGCCACCTCGGCCCACCAGGCCACGGCGAGCACCAGGCACGGGACGACGACGACGACCTGGCGGCCGGGCCACCACCATCCGTGCATGGTGAGGGCGACCCAGGTCGCGGTGGCCCACCCGGCCGCGAGCGGCGTGAGCAGGACGAGCCAGCCCGGCGGGCGACGGCGGACCAGCGCGGCCAGGGCGGGGACGGCGAGCAGGTAGGCGGGCGCCCACGCCGCCAGCCCGAAGCCGCGGTCGAGGAGCAGCCCGAGGACGCGACGCGAACGGCCCAGGTGGTCGGGCTCGACCCCGACCACCGACAGCTCGCCTTGGACGAAGTGGTCGCCGGCTGCGTAGACGGTCCACCCGCCGTACCAGGCTCGGTGGGCGACGAGGTAGGCGACGCCGGCCAGGCCGAGGCCCGCGACGAACCCGAGCGCAGCCCGCCGGTCGCCGGGGCGCGACAGGCGAGCGACGGCGAGCAGGGCGAGGACGGCGGCCGGTGCTGCGTACTTCACGCCCAGCCACGGCAGGGCGACCACGGCCAGTCCGACGAGCCACCGCGCCCGCCCGTCGAGCGGGCCGGTCAGGGCGGCGATGGCGACCGTGACAGCGAGGGCGGCGGGGAGCTCGGGGTAGACCTGGGTGGCGTAGGCCGAGAGCGGGGCGGCGAGGGAGAAGGCACCCACCACCAGACCAGCCGTGCGGGGCGCGACCCCGAAGCGGCGGCCCGCCACCCAGACGAGCAGGGCGGCGAGGACCCCGGCCAGCGCGGCCAGGAGCGCCTTCGCCCCGACCCAACCTCCGACCCCCACGGGAACGGCGAGCAGCGCAGGCAGGAGCGGGTCGTGGGGGCTGACGTGGCGCCCTGACGCGCCGAGGGCCTCGGTCTGCACGGGCAGGGTCGCCTCGTGGAAGGGCTCGTAGCGGCGTTCGGTCAGCTCGTCGGTGATCTCGAGGCTCCTGTCCTCCCAGAGCGACAGCGCGGTCAGGAGGTACTGCGGCTCGTCGGCGGTGGTGCGAGCCCCCTGCGAGGCCCGGGCGTCGAGGGCGAGGCAGGACCAGGCGAAGGTCACGAGCCCGACGACCACGAGCACGGTCCGCAGCCCGTCGCGCCGAGGTGCCGCCGTCATGCGCTTCGCCCCGAGCGCCGCACGACGAGGGCCCACGTCAGCACCCCTGACACGGCCACGAGCACGAGCGAGGTGAGCCCGGCCTCGGCGAGGAAGCCATCCTCGGTGGCGCCCCACATGCGGGTGGCGAGCGTCTCGAACGAGAAGGGGGACAGGAGGAGCGTGGCGGGCAGCTCCTTCATCGTCGACAGGAGCACGAGCCCGGCACCGGCGGCCAGGCCGGGGAGCATGAGGGGGAGGTCGACGGTGGCCAGGCGACGGACGCGGCCGGCGCCGAGCATGCGGGCCGCGTCGTCGAGCCGGGACGGCACCGCGGTCAGAGCGACCTGGGCGGCCCGCATCGACTGGGCGCCGAAGTGCACGACGTAGGCGAGCACGAGGAGCGGGAACGTCCGATAGAGGGAGAACACGACGTCGGGGCCCGTGGTGGCCAGCGCGATCACCGAGAGCGCGATCACGAGGCCAGGGAGGGCGAAGCCCGAGACCACGAGCGCGTTGGCCGTGCCGGTCAGGCGGGAGCGATGGCGCCCGGTCAGGTAGGCGACGGGGAGGACGACGATCACGGCCACGACCGCGGTCACGGCGCTGATCCACGCCGTGCTCCAGGCCGGCTGCACGAGGTCCGCCATCTGGTCGCCGAGGTAGGCGCCCGGGTCGGCCGCGCCGTCGATGCCCCGCCAGGCCCAGAAGGCGAGGCTCACGAGCGGACCGGCCAGCGAGATGGCGACGACGCCGGCCATGAGCAGCGCGGTCGGCCAGCGCCACCGGCCCAGGGCCACGCGGGTCGGCGGGCGAGCCCGGGCGACCGTGGCGGCCGGGGTGCGCGCCGAGAGCCGGCGCTCGCCCACGGCCACGAGGAGAGCGATGACAGCCAGCACGAGGGCCAGAGCGAGGGAGCGGCCGCGGTCGAGGAGGCGGTTCTCGTAGATGACCCGGGTGAGGGTGTCGTAGCGCAGGAGCTGCACGGCTCCGAAGTCGCTGATCACGTACAGGAAGACGAGGAGGGTGCCGGCCCGGATGGCGCCGGCCAGCTGGGGCAGCACCACGGTGCGGAAGACGGCGAAGGGAGAGCGCCCGAGGAGGCGGGCGCTCTCCTCGTAAGACGGCGGCAGAGCGAGGAGGCGGGCCCCGACGGGGAGCAGCACGTACGGGAAGGTGAACATCGTGAGGACAGCCCATGCGCCGGCGAACCCCTCGACTCGGAACCCGTCGATCCCGAACCAGCGTCTCGAGCACGCCGCCCCGGGCCAGCGAGGCCTGCAGGGCGAAGGCGCCGACGAAGGACGGGAACACGAGCGGAAGGGGGGCGAGCGCGCTCCACAGCCGCCGGAGCGGCACGTCGGTGCGCACGAGCACCCAGGCGATCCCGGTGCCCGCCACGGCCGCCGACGCCGCGACCGTGGCGGCCAGGGTGAGGGAGCGGACGAGCGGGTCGAGGGCCCGACGGTCACCGACCACATCCCAGAGCGCGCCTGCGTCTCCGAGGTTGCGGACGGCGAGGTAGGTGAGGGGCGTGGCGAAGACCAGGGCCACCGCGGCCACGACCGCGACGAGGCCGGGAGGTGCGCCGAGCTGCGGCCGGGCGCGCCCTCCCGCCGCCACGCCGACTGAAGATCCCCCAGCGGTCTCCGTGGTCACCCCCGGGACAAGCCGCTCTGCTCGATGAGCTCGGTCGTGCGCCTCAGCCCACCGCCCAGCTCGTCGAGGTCGATGCGTCGTGCTGGAGATCTCGCTCAGCGGCGGGATCGTGCCCGCCGGCTCCACACCAGCCGCCAGCGGGTACTCGAAGGTCTCCTCGGCGAAGAACCGCTGCGCGTCGGCCGAGAGCATGAACTCGATGAACTGCTGCGCCTGGTCGGGTCGATCCGTGCCGTCGATGACCGACGCTGCGGTGACGATCAGCAGGGAGCCGAGGTCTCCGGAGGGGAAGAAGTGGTTGGCCGCGGGCAGGTCCGGGTCCTCGGCCAGCTCGCGGTGCAGGTAGTAGTGGTTGACGATCCCCATCGGCACCTCGCCCCGACCGACGGCCTGCACGATGGCCAGGTTGTTGGAGTAGGTCGGACTGTCGTTGTCGGCCATGCCCTGCAGCCAGGTCGCAGCCGTGTCCTCCCCCAGCTCCACCCGCATGGCCGTGACGAAGTCCTGGAACGAGCCGTTGGTGGGCGCCACGCCGACCTGGCCCCGGAAGGCGGGGTCGGCGAGGTCGAGCACCGAGTCGGGGAGATCGGCGGGATCG
Source organism: uncultured Microthrixaceae bacterium (assembly GCA_963846555.1). Lineage (GTDB taxonomy): Bacteria > Actinomycetota > Acidimicrobiia > Acidimicrobiales > VFJN01 > VFJN01. The sequence goes on along the minus strand of CAWJWI010000004.1, from coordinate 620,556 downwards.
ACGAGCTCGGTGTTGTAGACGAGGGTGCGGACACGACCCGAGAGGCCGATCCAGCTGTCGTCGCTCGCCTCCAGGTCGGCCGGCACGAGCGCGAGCAGGTCGTCGGACAGGGTGGCCAGACGGCCCTTCTCGTCGAGGAACCCGATGGCGCCCGGGCTCTGCGAGAGGAAGACGTCGGCGGGGGTGTTCCTGCCCTCCTCGTCGATGGCGAGGGCCAGGTTGGCCGAGTCGTCGTAGACGACGTCGATGGGGATGCCTGTCTCCTCGGAGAACTGCTGGAGCAGGGGGTCGATGAGGTTCGCCGTGCGTCCGCTGTAGATGACCAGGCGCTCCTCACCACCGTTGCTGCAGGCGGGGGCGGCGGTGACGACCAGGCCGGCGACGAGCAGGGCCAGGGCCTTGGGAGGGAGGCGCATGGGCGCAGGCTAGCCATGCCGCTCTCTATCTGTAAAGATTGCCTAACGATGTCCGCATTGGCCCCGATCTTCGTGTTCTTCCCGGCCCACGACGAGGAGGCGACGGTGGCGTCCGTGGTGAGGCGGGCGCCGTCGAGGGTCCTGGGCCACCCCGTGGTCGTGGCCGTGGTCGACGACGGCTCGCGCGACTCCACAGCGGCCCACGCGGCGGCCGCGGGAGCCGAGGTCATCTCCCTCCCTGCCAACCGGGGCCTCGGCGCAGCCGTGCGCACCGGGCTGGCCGCGGGCGTCGTCCGGGACGCAGCCGCCGTCGTCTTCCTCGACGCCGACGGCGAGTACGCCCCCGAGGAGCTCGAGCGGCTCGTCGCCCCCATCCTCGAGGGCCGGGCCGACTACGTCGTGGGCAGCCGCTTCGCGGGCGGCCCGCGAGCCATGCGGGCCCACCGCTGGTTCGGCAACAGGGTCCTCACAGCCGGAGTGCGCGTCCTCGTGCGCCGCCACGGCCTGCGCGGCCTCACCGACGGCCAGTCGGGCTATCGCGCCCTGTCGCCCGCCGCCGCCGGGGCGGCCGAGATCATCCACGACTTCAACTACGCCCAGGTGCTCACCCTCGACCTGGTCGCCAAGGGATTCCGCTACGCCGAGGTCCCGATCTCCTACGCCTTCCGCCAGCACGGCACGTCGTTCATCCGTCTCGGTCCCTACCTCCGCCGGGTCCTGCCCGCGGTCGTCGCCGAGGTGCGCTCCCCCGCCTGACCCCTCCACCCGGTTCCGTGTGCGAAACGAGGCGCTCAGCGCCGAGTTCGGCACACGAAACCCGACCGGACCGGTCAGTCCTCGACGACGAAGCTTCGGAAGCGGGCCCGCTCGACGGGCCAGCCGGGGCCGCCACGGCTGCGGGCGAGGGCGGCGCCCATGGCCAGGACGTGGTGGGTGTTGTCGGCGACGAAGAGGCCCTGGCGGCCGAACGTGACCACGCCGGGCAAGGTGTCGACCCAGGCCTCGACGGTGGCCAGGTCGGCCTCGTACCCGGGGCGGTAGACCGGGTAGAGCCGAGGCACCCGGCGAGCCTCGGCGTGGACGGCCCTGATCGGGGGCAGACCGGTGACGGCCAGCTCGGCTGCCAGCCGGTCGGCCAGGTCGGCGGGCGATGCGGTCCAGAGCTCGTCGCCGACCGCGCACGGGATCTCCACGCACAGGACGGTGAGGTCAGCAGGATCGTCGGGGTTGGTGCGGTAGCGCTTGGGTTCGGAGATGCGAGTGGCCACGACCCTCGGGTCGGGGAGGTAGTGGGCGTCGAAGTCCGTCCAGAACGGGCGGTCCAGCACCAGGTAGAGCAGGACCATGGCCCGGTGCTCCAGTCGGCCGGCCGCGATCGCCACCTCCGGCGGTGCGCCGGGGACAAGCCCCGGCAGTGCAGGGATCGGCAGGGTCGACCACACCGAGGTGGCGGCGATCTGACTGCCGTCGGACACAGTCACTCCCCGACCGTCGAGTGCGATGCCTGTGACCGCGTGGCCGAGCCTGATCGTGGCGCCCGCCGCCGTGGCCGCTTCTGCGAGGGCTTCGCTGATCTGGCCGAAGCCGCGGCGAGGGTAGAGGAACGTGCGCTTGGCCGGGTCGGTGGCTCGCACGAGCTTCCCCGCGATGGCGGTCGGCGACGAGGCCGAGATGCGGCGTCGGGCCACCTCGCCCGCCAGCTCCTCCCCGTCCACGCCCCAGAGCTTGCGCGCATAGGGCCCGTAGAACGCGCGCTGCACGGTGGGGCCGAGCCCGGCTCGCACCACCTCCCCGTAGGTGTCGCGCCGGGGGCGACGAAGAGGTGACGTGACGGCATCGACGGCCATGCGAGCCGCGAGGGTCCGGGGCAGGTTGCGGAGCAGGTCACCCGTGCGCAGCGGGAAGGCGAGCAGCCGTCCGGCCAGCGCGATGCGACCGTTGCGCGTCCGCACCTGGAGGTCACCTCCCAACAGCCCCTGCACCTCGCCGAGCAGAGCGGGATCGATGCTCGGGTGGAGTCGATGGCTCCCGTGGTCGACGCGCTGCCCCGCCACCTCGAACGAGCCGGCCAAGCCGCCCACGGCGAGGGCACCGTCCACCACCGTGACGTCCTGGCCGGCGCGCGCCGCGTGCCAGGCCGCCAGCAGGCCGGCCGGGCCCGCCCCGATGACGACGATCACCTGACGGTTGGTCGGGGCCCGCCCGCGGCGTCGGTGGCCGCCCGGGCGATCTCGGGAGCTTCGGCGATCGGAGCGCTCGCCGACGCTGGGGCCACAGCCCCGTTGACACCCGGGCCAGCCGGGTAGGCGAGCGCGGGCGGACCGGTGTACCGCATGGCAACGCGCTGGCCCCGGCCGAAGCGCGGCGCAGAGCCCGAGCGGACCCGCAGGACCTCGCCGCCGTCGAGCCGGGCGAAGGTGACGCAGTCGTGGCCGTAGTACTCGACCAGATCGACGGTGGCCGGCACGCCGGGGCCACCCTCGTCGTGGAGGCGCAGCTCCTCGGGCCGCAGGAGCACCTGCACGGGCCCGGGGGTGGGCTCTCGCAAGTCGACCGGGCCGAGGGCCGTCTCGGCCACCCTCGATCCGGGCCCGACGGTGCCGACGACGAGGTTGGCGTCGCCGACGAAGTGGGCCACCCACGGCGTGGCCGGTCGGTCGTAGAGGACGGCCGGCGGCGCCTGCTGCACGATCTGGCCTGCGTCCATCACGGCCACCTCGTCGCCCAGGACGAACGCCTCCTCCTGGTCGTGGGTGACGAACACCGTCGTGATCCCGAGGTCGACCAAGAGCTGGTGCACCTCGGCCCGCACCTCGATGCGGAGGGCGGTGTCGAGGTTCGAGAAGGGCTCGTCGAGCAGCAGCACCGTGGGGTGGGGCGCGATGGCCCGAGCCAGCGCGACGCGCTGCTGCTGCCCACCGGACAGGGTGCCGGGCGACCTCTCGCCGAGCCCGCCCAGCCCCACCATGTGCAGCGCCTCCTCGACCCGGGGCCCGCGCCGCTCGGCCCGAGGCAGGCCGTAGCCCACGTTGGCGGCCACGCTCAGGTGTGGGAACAGGGCCCAGTCCTGGAACACCATGCCGATCCGGCGGGACTCGGGCGCCACGTGCGTGCCCGGCCCGGCCACGAGGCGGTCACCGATGCGGATCTCGCCGTCGAGGGGACGCTCCAGGCCCGCGATCGACCGCAGCAGCGTGGTCTTGCCGCACCCGCTCGGGCCCAGCAGGGCCACGACGGCCCCGGACGGCACGATGAGGTCGATGCCTCGCAGCACCTCGGGCCCGCCGAAGCTCGTGCGCAGGCTGCGCACGTCGATGGCGGCCGGACCGGAGGGCGGAGCGATGTTCATCCCACTGAACACGCTACCGGCGGTCGTCTTACCGGAGCACCTCGGGCAGAGGTCGCTCGTGCACGAGGGCGAGGCGCTTGGTGGCGCGCGTCAGGGCGACGTACAGCGCTCGCGCCCCCTGGACCTCCTCCTCGAGGATGGCGGCCGGCTCGACCACCACGGACGCATCGAGCTCGAGGCCCTTCACCAGGCTGACCGGCACGATCGTGATCTGGTTGAGCAGCCCGTTGCGAGCGGCCCGACCGAAGTCCACACCGGCCGCCTCGAAGGCCGCGGCCACCGGCCCGAGCTCGGAGTCCGGGACGATGACGGCCACGCTGCCCGGGTCCACCGCGTCGCGCTCGACGAGGGTCGCTTCCAGCACGGCCTGGGCCAGGCCCCCGGGCGGGGCCGCGACGAACCGAGGCGCGTCACCTGTCTGACGGACCGACGACGGGGGCTTGAGGTCTGGCGCGGCGAGGGCGAGCACCTTCGACGCCAGCACCATGTTCGGGCCGGGGAGCCGGTACCCGATCGTCAGCTCGGCCCGCCGGGCCGGCCGGCGGTCAGGGAGCTGCTCGAGCACCTCGTCCCAGCTGGCGTGGGCCCATGCGCCGGTGGACTGGGCGATGTCGCCCACGACGGTCATCGACCCGTTGAGCGAGCGCCGGGTGAGCATTCGCAGCTGCATCGGCGACAGGTCCTGGGCCTCGTCGACGACGATGTGCCCGTAGGTCCGCACCTCCTCCTCGGGGGGCTGACCGGGCTTGCGGCGCCGCGGCTTCGGACCGAGCAGGGCGCCGGCTTCGTCGAGGAGGGGGACGTCGTCGACGCTCCACGTCGCCTCGTGCAGGCTGGCCGCCCGCTTGCGGTAGAGGGCAGCGCGCTCCTGCTCGTTCAGCACCTTCTCGGCGGCGAGGTCGATGAGGGCGTGCGAGCCGTAGAGGTCGTGGAGCAGGTCGGCCGGAGTGAGGACGGGCCACATGCGCTCGAGCGCCTCGCGCACCTCCGGAGCGCGTCGGAGGCGCTCGCGCACCTCGTGGGCCTCGACCGGGACGCGGGCGCTGTCGGCGAGCGTGGCGTAGACGCTGGCCTCGACGTGACGACGGCCGGCGTTGTGGAGCCGGAACCGGCGCTTGGCGTCGCTGACTATCGCCTTGCTCTGACCCGGCGTGAGGCTCAGCGTCTGCAGTCCGAAGCCGACGCGCAACGTGCTGCGCAGCGGCCGCTGCCGGTCGTGGACGGCCTTGCCCAGCACCTTGGCCATGCGCAGGTCGCCCTTGACCCGGGCCGGCTCGGGGAGGTCGCGACCCTCGATCGAGAGCGAACCCGCCCCGTCGAGCAGATCGGCCAGGACGGCGAGCTCGACGCCGGCCTCCCCCAAGCTGGGCAGCACCTGCTCGATGTACCCGAGGAAGAGGCGGTTCGGTCCGACGACGAGCAGGCCCTGGCCCTCGAGCGGGAACCGGTGGGTGTAGAGGAGGTAGGCGGCCCGGTGGAGGGCGACCACGGTCTTGCCCGTGCCGGGCCCGCCCTGGACGACGAGCACGCCGGGCAGCTCGGAGCGGATGATCTCGTCCTGCTCGCCCTGGATGGTTGCGACGATGTCGGTGAGCCGTCCGGTGCGCACCTCCTCGAGGGCGTGGATGAGCGTGCTCCGCCCCCGGATCTCACGGCCCTCGTCGACGATCGACAGCTCGCCGCCGAGCAGGCCGGCCGCCTCACCGAACAGCTCGTCCTCGATGGCGAGCAGCTGGCGTCCGCGGGTGGCGAAGTGCCGACGCCGGACCAGCCCCATGGCCGAGCGGCCCGTGGCCCGATAGAAGGGCTCTGCCACCGGGGCCCGCCAGTCGACGACGAGGGGCTCGCGCTCCTCGTCCGCCACGGCCAGGCGCCCGATGTAGAAGGTGTCCCCGCCCTCGCTCTGGGTCGTGTCGATGCGACCGAACACGAGGCTGGCGTCCCCGAGCTGGAGCGAGGCGAGGCGCTGGGCGATGTTGCCCTCGATCATCTCGCGCTCCCAGCGGGCCTGCTCCGTGCCGCCCTTGCCGACCTCCACCATCGAGCGCAGACGGGTGGCCTCGACGCGCGTGCGGTCGAGGCTGTCATAGGCACGATCGATGTGAGCCTGCTCAGAGGCAAGGTCGGGATGAGACGCCATCATCCTCCCGGGCAGAAACGAGGGATCGGCCATCGTATCTGGACCGCGGTCAGACGGTGAGCGACCACCGGTCAGCGTGGGCGTGCGGCGCTACGGGCCCTCGTCCTCGCCGACCTCCCGGAGGGCGTCGCGCAGCGCGGCGCGGAGGCGCCGGGCGATGGCGGGCGACAGGTGGGCGATGAGCCCGGCCCCGGCCCGCCCGACCTCCTCCACGGTGAGCACGACCCGCGGGGCGGCGTCGTCATAGTCGTCGCTGATGGCGACGGCCCAGGAGATCTGTTGCAGGTCGTCCTCGCTGGGCGGGAGCTCGTCGAGGGAGAACGGGTGGTCGTCGATGGAGCGGCGCACCGGGCCATTCGACCACGACTTCCGGCTCCTGGGGGCCGAGCCGTAGGTTGGATCGGCCATGCCCGCCCCTCACCCCGACCTCCGCACTGCTCCCCTGCTCCAGGCCGCCCGCGGTCTGCCGGCCGAGCGCGTTCCTGTCTGGTTCATGCGTCAGGCTGGTCGCTCCCTGCCCGAGTACCGGGCTCTGCGCGGTCAGGGGAGCATCCTCGATGCCATCCGCGACCCGGCCCTGTCGGCCGAGATCACGCTGCAGCCCGTGCGTCGCTACGGCGTGGACGCGGCCATCCTCTTCAGCGACATCGTCGTCCCCGCCTTCGCCATCGGCTTCGGCGTCGATGTCACCCCTGGCGTCGGCCCTGTCGTGTCCGAGCCCTTCCGCACGGCGGCGGACCTCGACCGGCTCCGGCCCTACGAACCGGACGTCGATGCCCCCTACGTCGGGGAGACGGTGCGGGCGGTGGTGGCCGAGCTCGGCGGCACCCCGCTCATCGGGTTCGCCGGGGCACCTTTCACCGTGGCCAGCTACCTCATCGAGGGCCGTCCGTCACGCACCTACGGCCTGACCAAGGCCCTCATGCACGGAGACCCGGCGCTGTGGCACGAGCTGCTCGACCGCCTGGCTGACATGGCGATCGCCTCGCTCCTCGCCCAGATCGAGGCGGGCGCCAGCGCCGTCCAGCTGTTCGACTCCTGGGCCGGGGCCTTGAGCCCCGACGTGTACGAGGACCTTGTGCTGCCCTACAGCGCGAAGGTGTTCGACGCGGTCGCCGCCACGGGCGTGCCCCGCATCCACTTCGGCGTGGGGACGGGCGAGCTGCTCCCGCTCATGGCCTCGGCCGGCGCAGACGTCGTCGGCGTCGACTGGCGGGTGCCGCTGGACGTGGCGCGCCAGCGCGTGCCCGACAAGGCGGTGCAGGGGAACCTCGATCCGGCCGTGTGCCTGGCTCCGTGGGATGTGGTGGCCGACCGCACCCGTGACGTGCTCCGCCGCAACGCCGGCCGCCCCGGCCACATCTTCAACCTGGGCCACGGCGTGCTCCCCGAGCTCGACCCGGGTGTGCTGGCCGAGGTCGTCGCCCTGGTCCACGCGGAGGGGCGCACCGATGGATGACCGCCTCGGCGTCGTCGTCATGGCCTACGGCACGCCCGCATCGCCCGACGACATCGAGGCGTACTACACCCACATCCGCCGCGGTCGGCCCCCGACAACCGAGCAGCTGGCCGACCTGCGGAAGCGCTACGACGCCATCGGCGGCACCTCGCCCCTTGCTGCCCGCACCGAAGCCCAGCGGGTGGCGCTCCAACGGGCGCTGGAGGAGCAGGCCCCCGGCCAGACGTCTGTGGTGCTGGGCCAGAAGCATGCGGCCCCGTTCATCGAGGACGCGGCAGCGGAGCTGGCTGCGGCCGGATCCACCCGGGTGGTCGGGCTCGTGCTGGCACCCCACTTCTCGCGCGCCTCGGTCGGCGAGTACCAGCAGCGGCTAGCCGCCGCGGCGAACGAGCACGGCCTCCAAGCCGCGGGGATCGAGAGCTGGCACCTCGAGCCCGCATACCTCGACTTCCTGACCGACGTGGTGCGCCAGGGCCTGGCCGGAATGCCCGAGCGCACGAAGGTGCTCTTCACAGCCCACTCCCTCCCCGAGCGGGTGCTCGTCGACGACCCGTACCCCGATCAGCTCCGGACGTCTGCGGCCGCCGTGGCCGACGCGGCAGGGCTCGACCGGTGGGCGGGATGGTCGCTGTGCTGGCAGTCCGCCGGGCGCACACCTGAGCCCTGGCGCGGCCCCGATCTTCTCGAGGTGCTCCGCGATCTGGCCGACACGGGCCGCGCCGACGGGGCTCTCGTCTGCCCGCAGGGGTTCGTCAGCGACCACCTCGAGGTGGTCTACGACCTCGACATCGAAGCCCGAGCCCTGGCCGACGAGCTCGGGCTGGCCTTCGCCCGCACCCGGGTGCTCAACGACATGCCATCGGTCTTCGATGCCCTCGCCGGGCGGGTGCTGGCCGCGGCGCCATGACCCAGGTCGCGGTCGTCGGCGCGGGCATCACCGGGCTCGTGGCGGCCCGGGACCTGGCTCGGGCCGGCCTCGAGGTCAGCCTCATCGAGCCCGACCAGCCTGGAGGCAAGCTCCGCACCACACCCTTCGCGGGTGGCCAGCTCGACGAGGCGGCCGACGCCTTCCTGGCCCGAGCTCCCGAAGGGGTGGACCTCTGCCGTGAGCTGGGGCTCGATGGCGACCTCGTCTCCCCCGCGCTGCGGCGGGCGTACGTGTGGAGCCGGGGCGAGCTGCGCCTGCTCCCCCAGGCGCAGGTGCTCGGCGTGCCCACCGACCTCGACGAGCTCGCGGCGTCGGGGATCGTCTCACCCGAAGGCCTGGAGCGGGCCCGACGCGACCTCACCGATCCGCTCGTCGCCCCAGCCGGCGACGTCGCCATCGGCGGCCTCATGCGCGACCGCCTCGGTGACGAGGTGGCCGAGCGCCTCGTCGACCCCCTCGTCGGTGGCATAAACGCCGGCGACACCGACCACCTGAGCCTGGCGGCCACCGTGCCCCAGCTGGCCGCGGCCGCCAACAGCGGCCTGCCCTCGCTGATCGAGGCGTGTCGGGCTCAGCGGGACGCGGTCATCGACCGGAGCGCGCCCGTGTTCTTCGCCCCCCACGGGGGGATGGGCGCACTGGCTACGGCTGTCCTCGATGACGCGCTGCGCCTCGGCGTGGCGCTCGTGACGGGAAGGGCCGTGGGCCTCGAGCGCGAGCGCCGGGCGTGGCGGGTGGCCCTCGAGGGCGGCCGAGCCCTCGCGGCCGACGCAGTCCTGCTGGCCACCCCGGCCGGTCCGGCGGCGGGCATGCTGCGACCGCACGCGCCGGGCGCCGCCGCCTTGCTGGCTGACATCCCCTACGCCTCGGTGGCCATCGTCTCGATCGCCGTGGACCGGGCCCGCATCGAGCGCGAGCTCGACGGCAGCGGCTACCTCGTGCCCCGAGCCGAGGGGCGCACGATCACGGCCTGCTCGTGGACGAGCGCCAAGTGGGCCCACCTGGGCGAAGACGGCACGGCCTGGCTGCGCGCCTCTGTTGGTCGGGACGGAGACGACCGGGCCCTCGCTCTCGGCGACGACGCCCTCGTGGCCGCAGTGCTCACCGACCTGGCCGACACCATGGCGCTCCGGGGGGCGCCGGCAGCCGTGCGAGTGACGCGATGGCCCGCGTCATTCCCCCAGTACCGACCTGGCCACCTCGACCGCGTCGAGGAGATCGAGGCCGACCTGGCCGTCGCTTCGCCCCGCGTCGCCGTGGCCGGAGCGGCCCTGCGCGGCCTGGGCGTCCCCGCCTGCATCCGCCAGGGCCGGGCCGCGGCGGCCCGCCTCATCGCCACCGTGGCCTGACAGCGCGATGGCCCTGACCTCCCGCTGACGCGCCATCATGGAGGCCGTGCAGATCCCGGCTCCGCCCCTCTGGCCCCTGCGGGCCCTGGTCGTGCTCATCGCAGCCACGCTGGCTGGCGGTGCGGGCGCCGTGGCGGCCCGGATCGACCTCGCCGAGGAACCGGTGGCCGAAGCTGCGCCGACCACCACGCTGCCCGAGCTCGAGCCCGTCGACCTGACGCCCATCGCCGCGGTCGGCCAGGAGCTCGTCACCAACCTCACGGCCGAGCTGCCGTTCCCGGAGAACTCCCCTGCCAACCCGCGGGCGGCGACCCCAGAGATCCGCCACGGGATGCTCGAGATCCCGTCGATCGGGCTGGCCCAGCCGTTCTTCGAGGGCGTCACCCTCACGGCCATCGACCGCGGACCGAGCCACTGGCCGGGCACGGCGATGCCGGGGCAGATCGGCAACGTCGTCATCGCCGGCCACCGCACCACCAAGACGCGTCCGTTCTGGGACCTCGATCTCGTGCCGCCCGGCGCCGAGCTCATCTTCACGATGAACGATGGCACCCGCCACGTGTACACGCTCGACCGCACCCAGATCGTGGACGACGAGGACATCTACATCGTCGACCAGACCTTCGGCTACCGGGCCACTCTCTTCGGCTGCCACCCGAAGGGCTCGGCCCGCCAGCGCATCGTCGGCCACTTCACCCTCCAGTCGACGACTCCTCCCGCAGCGACCCCGTAACGGCCGTCCGCGTTCCCGCCCACCGCCCGCTCCGTGTGCCGAAGGCGGTCATCAGCGCCGCGTTCGGCACACAAAGCTCCGGCCCGACCCCGCCCCCCCTGCGCTTGCAGGTACCGAAGTGGGGTTGCGTTGCTGGACCGGGGCGCGCGGCGGTCATCATCTCCCCTGTGCTTGATCGCCGCTCACGCTGGACGACCGCCGCCATCTGCGTGGCGTCGGGCCTGGCGCTGTGCCTGTCGCTGCCGCCGTTCGGGTTCTGGCCCCTCGCGCTCGTGGGGCTCATCGGCCTCGACCGCCTGATCGCCGACCAACCCGCGCGAACCCGATTCAGGCGGGGCTGGCTCGTGGCCTTCGCCTGCTTCGCCCCCTCGCTCAGCTGGATGACAGCGCTGACCGCCCCCGGCTACGCCGTGGCCACCATCCTGTACGCGGCGATGCTCGGCCTCGGGATCGCCGCGGCCCCACCAGGCCGGGGTCGGTGGATCGCCCTCGCCGGCACGTGGACGCTCGCCGAGCTCGTGCGCTGGTCGTGGCCCTTCGGCGGCGTGCCCCTCGCCAACCTGGCCATCGGCCAGGTGGCCGGTCCCCTCGCCCCGGTGCTCCGAGTCGGGGGCGCCGTGCTGCTGCTCGCCGTCACGATCCTGGCCGGCGCCGCGCTGGCCGCGGCCACCCACCGGGCGTGGCCGGCGGCCCTCGGCCTGGCCGGGCTGGTCGCGCTCGTCGTGGCCGGCAGCGGCCTGGCGCCGGACGGGCACGCAGTCGGGTCCGCCGAGGTGGCGCTCGTGCAGGGCGGCGGCCAGCAGGGGACGCGCAAGAGCGACACCGGCGTTGTCGACGTGTTCGAGCGCCACGTGGCCGCCACCGACGGCGTTCAGACCCCCGTGGACCTGGTCGTGTGGCCCGAGGACGTCGTCGACACCGACGGCCCGCTCGAGGACGACCCGTGGGGTGAGGTGATCGGCGACCTGGCGGGCGACCTCGACGCGCCCATCCTCGTGGGCTCGGTGGAGGGCGCCGGGCCCGAGCGCTTTCGCAACTCGGCCGTCGTGTTCGGCCCCGATGGCCAGATCGCAGCTCGATACGACAAGGTCCACCGGGTGCCCTTCGGCGAGTACGTGCCCTTCCGCTCCCTCCTCGAGCGGCTGGCGGGTGACGCCCTGCCCGACCGGGATGCTCTGATCGGCGCGCGGCCGAACCTCCTCGACGTGCCCGGCCCCGTCGGCCCCGTGACGGCGCCCATCTCCTGGGAGATCTTCTTCGCCGACCGCACGCGTGAGGGCGTGGAGGCCGGGGCCCGGCTCGTGCTCAACCCGACCAACGGGTCGTCGTTCACGGGCACGATCGTCCAGACCCAGCAGGTGGCGTCGTCGCGGATGCGGGCGATCGAGAGCGGGCGCTGGGTGCTGCAGGTCGCGCCCACCGGGTTCAGCGCCATCGTCGACCACACGGGCGAGGTGCTCGCTCGGTCCGCGGTCAGCGAGCGCCGGGTCCTCCAGGGCCAAGTGCAGCTGCGCGAAGGGCTGACGATCTACACCCGGCTGGGAAACGGGCCCGGCCTCGCTCTCGCCGGGCTCTGCATCGCAGCAGGGTGGGCCGCCGAGCGGCGTCGCTCGGCGGCCTCCCTGCCTGCGAGCAGCGACTAGCGCTGGCCGCGGTGGTGGCCGGCGCGGGTCGGTGCGTGCATCCCGTTGGCCCGCCGGGCCTGCACCGGGTCGTGCTTCGGTGACGGTCCTGCGGTCGGGGTGCTGGACGGAGGTCCGTCCTGGTGCGACTGGCCGCTGTCGGCAGGGCGCACGCCCTTGGGGGTGACGCGGCCACCGGGCTGCGGGCGCCCGGAGCGTGAGGGCTTCTTGGCCATGGTGATCCTCCTCTCGTCGTTCCGGTCAGGCCCGGGGGCCGAGGTCGGGTGGGACGAACAGCGCCCGGCGCGATCCTCCGTGAGGAGATGGTCGCCGGGAGCCGGGGACACGGCGGCGGGGCGAGGCCTCATCGCCACCGTCGTGGGCACGCTGTTGCGTGCGGCTCCTCAGATGAACATGGGACGACCGTATCGCCTTCGGCCCCCGGGCCGGACGGGTTTACGCGCGCCCCAGGTCGACGATGCGGGTCACCTGGACGGCTTCGAGGAACACGCGGTCGTGGGTGACGAGCAGCAGCGTGCCGTCGAAGCTGGCGAGAGCCGACTCGAGCTGCTCGATGGCCTCGAGGTCGAGGTGGTTGGTGGGCTCGTCGAGGACGAGGCAGTTGACGCCCTCGGCCATGAGCTCGGCCAGGAGAGCGCGGGTGCGCTCGCCCGGTGAGAGCTGACCGCCGGCACGCTCCATGTGCTCCGCGCCCAGGCCGAACTTGGCCAGCAGCGACCGGGCCTCGGACCGGTCGAGACCGGTGGTGTCCATGAACGAGCGGAGCAGGGGCTGGTCCCCGCCGTAGCGGAGTCGGCGTTGGTCGAGCAGCCCGACCTTGACGCCCGGTCCGAGCCACCGGTCGCCCGACGCGAGGGGGACGGTGCCGAGCAGGGCCCGCAGGAGCGTCGTCTTGCCTGAGCCGTTGGGCCCGAGGATGGCGATGCGGTCCTGCCAGTCGACCTGCAGGTCGACGGGTCCGAGCCGGAACGAGCCCAGCTCCACGGTGGCGCCGGTGAGACGGGCCACGACGTCGCCGGCCCGGGTGGCGGCCTTCAGCTCGAGCTGGAGCTGCCACGGCTCCCAGGGCTTGTCGACCACGTCGAGGCGCTCGATGGCCTTCTCGGTGGCCTTGACCTTGGCCGCCATCTTCTCCGAGCGCTGCGACTTCAGGTGCGGGATGAACTTGTCGTTGTCGGTCTTCTTGGCCTTTGCGTTCTTGACCCCTACGACCGCCCACTCCCTTTGGGTGCGCTGGCGCTGCTGGAGCCGGTCCCGCTCGGCCGTGTACTTCTCGAAGCCCTCCTCCTGCTGGCGCCGGGCCAGCTCCCGGGAGGCCACGAAGTCCGTCCAGCCGCCGGCGTGCTCGACGGCGTCGTGGGTCGGCATGCGCAGCTCCAGGATGCGGGACACCACCCGGTCGAGGAAGGCCCGGTCGTGGGACACGGTCACCACGGCCGCGGGGGTGGAGCGGACGAAGGACTCGAGCAGGTCCAGGCCCGCGAAGTCGAGGTCGTTGGTGGGCTCGTCCAGGAGGAGGACGTCCTGCCGGGACAGGAGGATGGCGGCCAGCGCGGCGCGCGCCGCCTGCCCTCCGGACAGGTCGCCCACGGGCACGTCCACCCGATCCGCGGGTAGCCCGACCTGGTCGAGCACGGCACCGGTGCGGGCATCCAGGTCGTCACCGCCGATGGCGAGGAAGTGCTCGAGCGCCGCGGAGTAGGCCTCGATCGTCTCGGCCTCGCCCGTCATCGCCGCGGTGGCCGACTCCAGCGCCGCCTCTGCCGCCGCCACGCCGGTGCGGCGGGCCAGGTATGCGCGCAGCGTCTCTCCCGGGCGCGCGTCAGGCTCCTGCGGCAGCCAACCCACTGTGGTCGTGGCCGGTACCCGTTCGACGTCCCCGCCGTCGGGCACCTCCGAGCCGGCGAGGATGCGCAGCAGGGTCGACTTGCCGATGCCGTTGGGCCCGACGACGCCGAGGCGCGTGCCGGCCGGGACCGAGAGCGACACGCCCCCGAGCACCACCTGGGCACCGTGGTGGCGGACGAGGTCCTTGGCGACGAGCACCGTCCGACGCTAGCGACCCAGCCGACCCGCGCCGCTGGGGGTTCTCAGAGCTCGAGCAGGCCGAGCACGTCGCCGGGCTCGTCGAGGACGAGGTCGCCCGGCTCGGCGGTGGCGCGCGGGTTCCAGCCCGCCAGGACGAAGCGCACCCCCACTGCCGCCGCGCAGGCCCGATCGTGCTCGGTGTCGCCCACGAACACGGCGGACGCGGGATCGAGGTCGAGGGCGTCGAGCACGGGCCCCAACGCCTTGGGCCGCCTCTCGAAGTCGTCGGAGAACAGAGCCAGGTCAGGCGTCCAGCCCAGCCGGGCGAGCTCGTGGCGACCCGCGGCGCGCAGCTTGTTGGAGCAGACGGCCCAGCGGGGCAGGGCGGCGAGCATGTCGTCTACCCCCGGAAAGGGCTGAACGGCCTCTTCGTCGTAGCGGGCCACGTAGTCCTCGACGGATATGCCCGCGTGCTCGCACGCCACGCCCAGGGGCAGGCCGAGGGGCGGGATCCGGTCAGGGTGCACGCCGAGGATCTCGAAGGGGGCCAGGAGGGCGGCGTCGGAGTCGACGAGGGTGCCGTCCAGGTCGAAGAGCGCCATGGTGGCGGGCGGGGCCATTCGGGCAGTGTCGCCTACCTGGGAAGGTGATCTCGAAACGGTTCGCTCAGGCCGATCCCGTCAGCACGGCACGGGCCGCCGCCACCTCGTCCACGGCCTCAGCGCCCGCCAGGCGGTCGACGAGGGCGGCGAGGGACCGCCCGTCCGCCTCGTCATCGCTCCAGCGGCACAGGTCGGTGCGGGCTCGCAGCTCGAGCAGGGCGGCGTCCTGCCTGACCGCGAGCTCCGCGGCGGCCCGCAGAGCGCCCAGGTCCGGGTCCTGGCCCGCCGCCACCGCGGCCACCTCGCTCAGCCGAGAGATCTCCGCCGTCCAGTAGTGGGCCCCGGTTCGCGCGGCGATCGCCTCGGCCTCGCGCAAGGCAGCGGTAGCCGCCTCGGCCTGCCCAACGGCGAGGTGGCCGGCGGCCAGGGTGGCCCGCCACGACGGTTGCCAGACGGTCACGTCGAGAGCGGCGAGCATCGCTAGGGACCCCTCGATCCGACCCCCAGCGCCTTCGTCGCCCTCGAGGTGGTCGACCATGGCCCCGAGCATCGATCCCACCAACGTCCAGAACGTGAGGCCGTGACGCTGGCTCAGCTCGACCATCTCCTCCGATGCCTGTCGGGCCGCGGGCAGGTCGCCCCGCTGGGCGTCGATGGCGCCGCTCATCCCGAGTGCGTAGCAGCGCGTGAACGGGCGCTGAGGGAACCCGAGCCCGTCCGCCTGGCGTAGGGCGGCGTCGAAGTCCTGGCCCGCCCGGCCCAAGTCGCACTGCACGGCATGGATGAACCCGATGTGGGCAAGCGTGGAGCCCGCGGCATCGCTGGGCACCGACAGCCGCGTGGGGACCTCCACCTGGGCGAGCAGCTCGAGGAAGCGAGCGAACCCGGTCTCCGCAGCTGCGTACTGACCCCGGAAGAAGCGCACGAGGGAGCGGTTGGCGTCGAAGAGCTGGTGGTGAGGGCCTCCGGGGCGGACCAGGCGCATGACGGAGT
Organism: uncultured Microthrixaceae bacterium; assembly: GCA_963846555.1. Taxonomy (GTDB): domain Bacteria; phylum Actinomycetota; class Acidimicrobiia; order Acidimicrobiales; family VFJN01; genus VFJN01. The sequence goes on along the minus strand of CAWJWI010000004.1, from coordinate 604,916 downwards.
CGCTGACCTCGTCGGCGTCTTCCAGCCGACCCCGCAGGATGAACGTGGCCCAGAGCCCGGCGGTCGACCAGGCCCGACCGATGGGTGACTTCTCGCCGGGATCGGGCTCATCGTCGAGGTACCCGACCGGCTCGCGCTTCGACATGGTGTCCCGGCAGGCCTCGAAGTCAGCGACGGCGTCGGGCGCGGCATACCCGAGGGTGGCGGCCACACCGGTGCCCCGGAGGAGCCGAACCTCGACCTCGAGGTGGTCGCGCTCGTCAGGGTCGTCGACGCTGTCGAGCAGCTCGAGCGCGTGCCCGAGGAGGTCTCTCGCCTCGCTGTGGGCGCCGAGCGCCTGGGCCGCCTCGGCGGCGTCGGTCAGCGACTGGATGGCCTCGCTCGGACGGCGGGCGTGCTCGAGGTGGTGGGCCAGCGCACCAGCGTCGAGCGGAACCCCAGCCGGTCGCTCGGTGAGGAGGGCGTCGGCGACGGCGGCGTGGGACCGCTGCCGGGCCGGAGCGAGCTGCGTGTCGTAGGCGAGATCGGCCAGGAGGTGGTGCCGGAAGCGGAACGTGACGGGCTCGCCGTCGCGGCGCACGAGCGTGCCCGTCTCGACCAGCCGGGTCAGCTGACGGTCCAGCTCCGCGGCGGTCAGGCCGCTGACCGCGGCGATCAGCGGCAGCGCCACCTCGTTGCCGATCGTGGCCACGAGCTGCGCCAGGCGCAGGTCGACGCCCGGGGCGGCGAAGCGGGCGAGCAGCAGATCACGAAGGGCGGGCGGCACGATGTCGGCCGTGCGCTCCGGCCGGGCCGAGGCGACCGAGCTCGTGCGCAGCAGCTCCTCGAGGAACAGCGGCACGCCGTCGCTGCGGTCGATGACCTCTTCGAGGTGGGCCGGGGCCAGCGTTCGGCCCTCGGGCAGGCGGGCTGCCAGCTCCCGCAGCTCGGCGTCACCGAGCCGGTCCAGCGCCAGCACCTGGGTGGCCGCCCAAGGGATCGGGGTGCCCTCCCGGGCCGTGACCACGAGGAGGAGGCCCGGGATGCGACGGGCCACGACCCGACCCATCAGCTCGACGGTGGTGGCGTCAGCCCACTGCAGGTCGTCGAGGATCACCATCGTGGGCGTGCGCTGAGCCGATGCCCTGACCCAGCCCTCGAGCGCGGTCAGGAGCTGCTCGCGGAGCAGCGTGCCTTCGAGCTCGGGCGCTGGGCACCACGGCTCGGGCGGGAGATCGAGCAGATCGGCCAGGTAGGGCAGGCCCTCGGCCTGGCCCACGCTCTCGAGGGTGCTCCAGAGCCGGGGCAGGGCGAGCCGACCGTCACGCCGCGAGTCGATCCCGGCCGCCTCCTCGATGAGGCGACGCACTGCGTAGAGCGGCGTCGAGGTGTGGTAGCTGGAGCAGCCGGCCACGAGCGTGGCCCCGTCCACCGCCATGATGCGGCGGCGGGCCACGTCGGCGAGGCGCGACTTGCCGACGCCGGCGTCTCCCGTGATGACCACGAACCCGTGGCCCCCGGCGGCCACCGACCGCCACGCCTCTTCCAGCGCCTCCACCTCGGCCTGGCGGCCGACGAACGGGCTGAGGTCGGCCTGCACGTGGACGCGCGACGCAGTCGCCACCTCGTCGATCACCTCGTAGGCAGCAACCGGTCGGTCGATGCCCTTCATCGGCGCGGGCGGCAGGGGGGCGACGACGAACCAGCCCCGCACCAGGGCGAGCGTGGCGTCGCTGATCACGAGCGTGCCCGGGGCGGCCCGGTCCTGCAGGCGGGCGGCGAGGTTCGGCGTCTCCCCCACGATCGCGTCCGGGTCGGGCGATCCGGGCGAGCCCATGGCGGCCCGCACGACGAGCCCCGTGTGCACCGCGACCCGGATCTGCAGGTCGATGCCGAAGCGGGTGCGTGCCTCGTCGGTCACCGGGTGGAGAGCGTCGAGCAGGTCGAGGCCGGCCTTGACGGCTCGGCGGGCGTCGTCCTCGTGGGCCACCGGATGGCCGAAGTAGACGAGCATCCCGTCGCCGACGTAGCGGGCGACGTGGCCCTCGTACCTGCGGACTGCTTCGTCGCAGGCCCGCTGGTAGCTCCGGAGCACCTCGCGCACGACCTCGGGGTCGTGGTCCTGGCTCAGCGCCGTGGACCCGACCATGTCGCAGAACATGACGGTGAGCTGGCGCCGCTCGCCGTCGGCGGGGCGGGCCTCGTCCACCTGCCGCAGGAGGCGCTGGGCCTCCGCGTTCCCGGGGGCGAGCGCCAGAGCGGCCGACGCCAGCGCCCGCACGCCCGCCCAGTCGAAGGCGGTCGCCGCGTCGTCGCGCGTCGGCGAGGAGGTCTCGCACCCGTTCGTCGTAGGGCCCAGTCGCCGTGGGCTCGCCCTTCCCCGACACGACCGAACACTACGGAAAAGGGGGCGATCCGCGTGACAGATGTTGCGTTGACGTGCGCTCCGCCCTGTCAGAGGGTGAGCGCAGGAGCGTGACCGTGGGGGGCCGGATGTTCGAGCGGATCGTGGCCGGGTGGGACGGCACGTCGCGTGCGCGACAGGTGGTGGAGGTGGCGGCGGGGCTGGCCCGCACCCACGAAGCGACGCTCCACGTGGTGTGGGCCTACCGGCAGGCCGCGCCGATGGCGGCGGCTGCGGCGTCGGTCGACCTCATGAGCACCGCCATCACGGCCGACCACGCCCTCGCCGACGAGGTGGCTCGAGGCTTGGACGGCCTGCGCCGAGAGCTGGTGCGCACGGGCATCGAGGTCGCGACCTATCCCTGCTGCGCCACCGCTCCCGACGCTCTGCTCGAGGTCGCCGCCCACCAGTCCGCCGATCTGATCGTCGTGGGCGACAAGGGCATGCACGGGGCCCGGCGAGTGCTGGGCAGCACGCCGAACACCGTCGCCCACGCCGCCGGCTGCGCGGTGCTCATCGTCCCCACCGGCGGTTGAGCGCTGGGTAGCGTGCCGGCCATGGATCTGGTCGGCACGGTGGCTCAGGTGTGGCGGTATCCGGTGAAGTCGTTCCAGGGCGAGCAGGTCGAGCGCATCGACCTCGGCCCTGGGGGCGCCTCCGGCGACCGCACGCTGGCCGTCGTGGACCCGGCCGCCGGCAAGGTCCTCTCCGCCAAGCGCTACGCCGAGCTCCTGATGGCCTCGGCCCGGGTCGACGGCGAGAGCATCGTCCTCACCCTCCCCGATGGCGTCGAGCACGACGCCAGCGACCCGGCGGTCCACGCCGCCCTCTCCGGGTGGCTCGACCACGAGGTGCGGTTGGAGTCGCCCCCCGTCGAGGTCGTGTTCCCCATGGAGATGTACTCCGGCATGTCCGACGAGGACACCCCGATGTTCGACTGGCCGGGGCCGCAGGGCACCTGGCTCGACCTGGCCGACGCCCACTGGCTCACGACGGCGAGCCTGGCCGCCGCCGCGGCCCTGCACCCGGAGGGCTCCTGGGACGTGCGTCGCTTCCGACCCACAGCCCTGCTCGACGTGGCGGGGGTGGGGTTCGTGGAGGACGACTGGTCGTCGGTGGAGGTGGGCTCGGTGGGATCGGACGTCTTCATGCCGACTCCGCGGTGTTCGATGCCGTCCCGGGCCCAACCCGGCCTCGAACGGGACAAGCTGATAGGCACCACGATCCGGGACGGCCACGGGAACAACCTCGGCGTCTACGCGTCCATCGCCCGTGCCGGATCCCTGGCCGTGGGCGATACCGTTCACGCCCGCTAGCAGAGCGCTAGCAACAGTCGCCCTCTGGCGACCGTGCGTTGGCTTGACCGTTGGGTCAACCGCCCGGAAGGCTTCTCGGATCATGCCCAGCGACGCCCCTCTCCGCATCGCGCTCCTGGCCTATCGGGGCAAGCCCCACGTGGGCGGCCAGGGCGTCTACACCCGCCACCTGGCCAAGGCCCTGGTCGACCTCGGCCACCACGTCGAGGTGCTCGGCGGCCAGCCCTACCCCGTCCTCGACGAGCGGGTCCCGCTGGTGCAGCTGCCCAGCCTCGACATCTACAACGACTACTTCCCGATGCGTCAGCCCGGGCTGTGGGAGCTGAAGAACTGGAAGGACGTCCTCGAGGTCACCGCGTTCGTCGGCGGCACCTTCCCGGAGCCGCTGGCCTTCTCGATGCGAGCCTGGGACCACCTCCGGTACCGCAAGGACGACTTCGACATCGTCCAGGACAACCAGTGCCTCGGCTACGGCCTGCTCCTCATAGAGCGCCAGCTCGGCCTGCCCGTGCTGGGCACGATCCACCATCCCATCACGGTCGACCGGCGCCTCGAGATGGCCGCCGCCGAGGGCTGGTACAAGAAGCTGACCCTGCGGCGCTGGTACTCGTTCGTCGACATGCAGACCCAGGTCGCCCGCCGCCTCGAGCGGATCATCACCGTGTCGGAGAACTCGTTCAAGGACATCGTCCAGGACCACAAGGTCGACCCGGAGCGCATGGCGGTCGTGCCCGTCGGCGTCGACGTCGACCTCTTCAAGCCGATGCCCGGCGTGAAGGTCGTGCCGGGCCGGCTCGTCACCACCGCGTCGGCCGACGTGGCCATGAAGGGCCTCAAGTTCCTGCTCGAGGCCGTGGCCAAGCTGCGCACCGAGCGCGACGACGTGCACCTCGTCGTCATCGGCAAGCGCAAGCCGGGCGGCGCGAGCGACGCCGCCATCAAGCGCCTCGGCCTGGAGGACCACGTGGAGTTCGTCACCGGCGTGGAGGAGTCGCGGATCATCGAGCTGTACTCCGAGGCCGAGATGGCCGTCGTGCCCTCCCTATACGAGGGCTTCTCGCTGCCCGCCATCGAGGCCATGGCCTGCGGCACCCCGCTCGTGGGCACCACCGGCGGAGCAGTGCCGGAGGTCATCGGCAAGGACGGCGACACGGCGATGGTGGTCCCCCCGGGGGACAGCGAAGCGCTGGCGGCCAAGATCCGCTGGGGGCTCGAGCAGCCTGACCTGCGGGGCACGATCGGCGCCCGAGGCCGCAAGCGCATCAAGGACCGCTGGTCCTGGAAGCACACCGCGGTGAAGACCGTCGAGCAGTACCGCATCCGCCTGGAAGCAGCGAGCCAGTAGTGCTCACCGTCCGCTTCGACGAGCTCGGCGTGCAGCAGGGCGACCTGCTGCTCGACCTGGGCGCGGGCGCAGGACGGCACGCCTTCGAGACCTTCCGACGAGGGGCCCGGGTCGTGGCCTTCGACTACTCGGCCGCCGAGCTGAAGGACGTCGGGGCGCTGTTCGCGGCCATGCGCGAAGCCGGGGAAGCCGGCACCGAGCCCGACTCGCTCGCGGTCACAGCCAACGGCGATGCCCTCGCCCTCCCCTTCCCGGACGACACCTTCGACCGCATCATCGCCTCCGAGGTGCTCGAGCACGTCAGCGACGACCAGGTCGCCCTGGAGGAGGTCTTCCGGGTCCTCAAGCCCGGCGGGACCCTGGCGGCCACCGTGCCGGCCTGGCTTCCCGAGAAGGTCTGCTGGGCCCTGTCCGAGGAGTACCACGCCCCCTTCGTCGAGGGCGGGCACGTCCGCATCTACTCCGAGCCGACGCTGCGCTCCCGCATGCGAGCCGCCGGCCTGCGCCCCGGAGCCGCCCACCACGCCCACGCCCTGCACTCGCCCTACTGGTGGCTGAAGTGCGCGGTGGGCCCCACCAACGACGACCACCCTCTGGTGCAGGCCTATCTCAAGGTCCTGGTCTGGGACATCGCCCAGACCCAGCCCATGGGCACGGTCACCCGCTGGGCCGAGCGGCTGCTCAACCCCGTCCTGGGGAAGAGCCTGGTGGTCTATGCGATCAAGCCAGTCGGGAAGGTCTGACTCCATGCCCATCGACGTCCCCGGCCTCGTCTCGGCCACCGACCTCCACGCCACCGTCGACGGCATCGCCGAGTGGCAGCTCCCCTCAGGCATGATCCCCTGGTTCCCGGGTGGGCACAGCGACCCGTGGAACCACGTCGAGGCGGCCATGGCCCTCGACCTGGGCGGCCGTCGGGCCGAGGCCGACCGGGCCTACGAGTGGCTCGTCGACCTCCAGCGCGAGGACGGCTCCTGGCACCAGTACTACATCGCGGGCGAGGACGGCAGCACGCAGGTCGAGCAGGACAAGCTCGACGCCAACGTCTGCGCCTACATCGCAGCCGGCGTATGGCACCGCTGGCTCCTCACCGACGACAAGGGCTTCGTCGAGGCACTGTGGCCCGCCGTCGAGCGGGCCATCGACTTCGTGCTCGACCTCCAGACGCCGCGCGGCGAGATCCTCTGGGCCCGACACGCCGACGGCACGCCGTGGAGCTTCGCCTTGCTGACGGGATCGTCGTCGATCTGCCACAGCCTCCGCTGCGCCATCGCCATCGCCCAGCTGCTCGGGCACGAGCGGCCCGACTGGGAGCTCTCGGCGGCCCGGCTGGCCCGTGTCATCCGCGACGTTCCCGAGGCCTTCGCGCCCAAGCACCGCTGGGCCATGGACTGGTACTACCCCGTGCTCGGCGGCGTCGTGCTCGGCGAAGCGGGCGAGGCCCGTCTGGCTGAGCGCCGGGACACCTTCATCATGGACGGGCGCGGCGTGCGCTGCGTCTCGGACCGCCCCTGGATCACCGTGGCCGAGACCTGCGAGTGCGCGCTGGCCCACCTCGCCGTCGGTGACCGTCAGACCGCCGAGACGCTCTTCGGCTGGGCCCAGCAGTTCCGCCACGACGAGGACGGTCGCTACTGGACCGGCACGGTCTTCCCCGACGAGGCGCGCTTCCCGGGCGGCGAACGCAGCACCTACACGGCGGCTTCGGTGGTCCTCGCCGCGGACGCCCTGGCCGGCTCGACACCCGCGTCGGCGCTGTTCGTCGAGACGGCGGCTGTCCTGCCCCCGTTGATGGACCTCCCCGAAGACCTGTAGACGTCCCATACCGGCCAGACAGCGCACCGTCCTTCTGCGAACCGGGGTGCGAAAGGGCCCGGGAACGGGCCCTTTCGCACCCCGGTTCGAGGACGGTCAAGGGCGCGACGGCGGCGGAGCGTGGTGGTCGGGGAGCTCCACGCCGAGGTTGCAGCCGGCGCCAGCCGAGGTTGGGGGCATGGCGATCCCCAGGAGGGACCCTGGTGCCCCCAACCTCCCGATGGCGAGCTCGACCGCTACGTACCGCCCGGCGACGCGACCCCGCCGCCGCATCGCTGCCGCCCTTGACCTGCACTGTTCTGCCGAAGTGGTCACGCTCGCCGGCGCAGCACCCGCAGGCTGCCCACCGCCGCCACCTCTTCGAAGTGACCGGACTCGACGGCCGGCTTGTAGATGTGGTCGTGGGGGGCTTGTCCGCCTTGGGACGGATCCTCGAAGACGTCGTGGATGCAGAGGGTGCCGCCGGGGACGACGTGGGGCGTCCAGCGCTCGTAGTCGGTTCGGGCCGGGTCCTCGCCGTGGCCGCCGTCGATGAAGAGGAAGGCGAGCGGGGTCGCCCACGCGGCCGCCACCGTCGGCGAGTCGCCCACGACGGCGATGACCGCGCCCTCGAGACCAGCATCGTGGATCGTCTTGCGGAAGATCGGCAGGGTGTCCATCTTCCCCACCGCCGGGTCGACGAGGTCCGGCTCGTGCCACTCCCAACCAGGCTGGTTCTCCTCGGACCCGCGATGGTGGTCCACCGTGAAGAGCACCCGGCCGATCGAACGGGCAGCTGCCCCCAGGTACACCGACGACTTGCCGCAGTAGGTCCCCACCTCGAGCAGCGGGCCATCGACCACGACGGCCACCGCGGCGTCGTGCAGGGCGTCGCCCTCGTCGACGGGCATGAAGCCCCGCGCCGCCTCAGCGTGGCGCCGGAGCTCGGGATCCATCACCAGCTGTCGAAGTGGATGATGCGGTCCATGTCCCGCCGCGGACCGGGCTTGAAGTCGGTGCCGATGGTGTGGGCCACGGGGATGAGGGCGCCCTGCATGACGTGCTCGGGCAGGCCGAGGAGCTCGGCTGCGGCCTTCTCCTGACCCAGGTGGAGCGTCGTCCAGCACGTGCCCAGCCCCCGTGCCCGCGCGGCGAGCATGAAGCTCCACACGGCGGGCAGAAGCGAGCCCCAGATGGCGGCCTGCCACATGGCGGGGAAGCTGTCGGTACGTCCCTCGATGACCGGGATCACGTGGACGGGCACCTCGCCCATGTGATCGGCGAGGTACTGGGCCGAGCTGATGACGCGCCGGGTGGCGGCCACGTAGTCCGGGTCGTCCTGGGGAAGCCCGGCCACCACGGCCTCGGGGTCGCCGTACATGGCGGCGAAGCCCTGCGCGTACCACTCCCCCAGCTGGCGTCGCTTGTCCGGGTCGGTGACCACCACGAAGTGCCAACCCTGGTTGTTGCCGCCGGTCGGCGCCTGGGCCGCCAGCTCGAGGCACTCACGGATGAGCTCGGGCTCGACGGGACGAGTGAGGTCTAGGCGCTTGCGGACCGATCGAGTCGTGGACAGGAGCTCGTCGGGGCCGAGATCGAGGAGAGGCGGCATGGGGGGCGACGCTACCGCCACCCCGGCGGCGCCCGGTCAGATGGCCTCGGGCGAGACGACGAGGTCCTGGCTGAGGACCTCCTCCTTCTCCGAGTGCCCGAACATGATCTGGTCGAGGAAGAGGAACTTCGCCACCCACAGGACGCCGAAGCCGGCGATGCTGGCCGCCATCACGAGCAGCTGCGAATCCGAGGCGCTGTGGGCCAGGGCGACGAAGCCGGTGGACAGCAGCAGCCCGGCCAGCGTGAAGACCCAGAAGGGCAGCACCTCGCGGCGGAAGCTCACCTTGCCGTCGTGGTTCCACACCCAGCGCTTGTTGAGGAAGAACACCGGGACGGCGCAGATGCTCACCGCGGTGACGTTGGCCGCAACCGGATCCCAGTCCAGGATCCCGATCAGGACCACGAGCAGGACCTGGGTGATCGTCACCCCGATCACCGAGACCATCGAGTACTTGATGGCCAAGGCGCCGCGCCCGCCGGTGACGCGATCGAGCAGGCCCGCAGGAGACATCTTCACGACATCGGAGGATAGGGGGTCCGACTTGAGAGAGCTCAGTCGACGAGGGCGTTGGCGGCAGCCACCCGGCCCAGCCAGCGAGCGCTGTCCTTGGGCGTGCGCACGAACGTGTGACGATCGCAGTCCACGATCCCGAACCGGGGCCCGTAGCCGTAGGCCCACTCGAAGTTGTCCAGGAGGCTCCAGTACGTGTAGCCGCGGACGTCGATGGCGTCGTCCAGGCAGCGCAGCACGCCCTCGAGGGCAGCCCGGACGTATGACCTGCGCTGGTCGTCGTCGTCGGTGCCGATGCCGTTCTCGGTGACGAGGATCGGCACCTCGCCCTTGGTGACCTCCCATGCCCGGCGGATCGTCGCCTCGAGGGCCTGCGGCCAGTACTCGTAGCCCATGATCAGCTCGGGGACACCGGCCTCGCCGGGGAGGCGACCCTCGGGCCCGATCCGCTCCCGGGTGTAGGTCTGCACGCCGACGAAGTCGTCGCCCTCGGTGGCCTCGAGGAACACGTCCTCCATCGAACGCCGGATCTGGTCCCGCTTCGACTCTCCGCCGTCGACGGCCTGGTAGTCGGCCATGGACACGGTGAGGCCGACGGGCACGCCGGGAGCCGCGGCCCGGATGGCGTCCACGGCACCCCGGTGGGCGGCGACGAACACCTCGTTGGCCTGACGGCGCTGGTCTCGGTCCGACGCCCCCGGTGGGAAGGCACCGAGCAGGTAGCCGATGGTCGCCACGATGTTGGGCTCGTTGATCGTGCACGCCCGGCGCATGACGCCGGCCAGCCGGCCGGCCGCGTGCTCGCAGAAGGCGGCGAAGCGGTCCGCGGTGGCGGGTGCCGTCCAACCGCCCTGGTCGGCCAGCCACAGGGGGGTCGTGAAGTGGTGGAACGTGACCACGGGATCTATGCCCGCCTCGAGGAGCGCCTCGCACTGGCGCACGTAGTGATCGAGCGCCGCGGTCGACCACTCGCCGTCTGCGGGCTCGATGCGACTCCACTCGATGGAGAAGCGGTAGTCGGTGAACCCCAGCTCGGCCAGGAGGGCGACGTCCTCGGGCCAGCGGTGCCAGCTGTCGCATGCGTCGCCGCTCGACTCCTTGCAGCCGCTGCCCGGCGTGTGCTCCCAACGCCACCAGTCGTTGTTCGTGTTGCCGCCCTCGATCTGGTGGGCTGCCGTGGCCGTCCCCCACCGGAACCCGTCCGGGAACTGCTGCGCCGCTGATGACATGGGCCGGGACCGTACACAAGAGCCCGTACGCGAGGATGGGCCCCATGTCCCAGGCCGCCGTCGACGCCCTCGTGAAGCTGCTCGACCTCGAGCCCATCGAGGTCAACATCTTCCGGGGCGTGTCGCCCGACGAAGAGCGTCAGCGGGTCTTCGGCGGCCAGGTGGCGGGCCAGTCGCTCGTGGCCGCGGCGCGCACGGTCGAGCCGGGGCGGGCCATCCACTCGCTGCACGCCTACTTCCTGCGGCCCGGCGACCCGACCGTCCCGATCCTCTACGACGTGGACCGCATCCGGGACGGGCGCTCGTTCACCACCCGCCGCGTGGTGGCCATCCAGCACGGGCGGGCCATCTTCAACATGCAGGCCAGCTTCCAGGTCCACGAGCCCGGCCTGGAGCACCAGCTGCCGATGCCCGACACGCCCGCACCTGACACGCTCCCCGACTTCAAGGAGCGCATGGCGCCGTACCAGGACCTGGTGGGCGACTACTACAACCGGCCTCGGCCCATCGACATGCGCCACGTCGACTGGAACCCACCGGATCGCTCCAAGGCCCTGCCGCCCCACCAGCGGGTGTGGTTGCGCGCCGACGGTCGCCTGCCTGACGATCCGCTCTTGCACGCGTGCGTGCTCACCTACGCCAGTGACATGACGCTCCTCGACACCGCCCTCCTCCCCCACGGAGGGGGCTGGCACGACCCCAGCCTGTTCATGGCCAGCCTCGACCACGCCATGTGGTTCCACCGTCCGTTCCGGGCCGACGAGTGGATGCTCTACAGCCAGGACACGCCGACCGCCTCGGACGGACGAGGACTCGGGCGGGGGATCATCTACACGGTCTCGGGCGAGCTGGCGGTGACCGTGGTGCAAGAGGGCCTCATCCGGGTGAGCCGGTCGTGACCCACCGCATCGGAGCGGTCCTGCTGGCCGCCGGGCTCCTCGTCGCCGCGTGCAGCGGGAGCGGCGACGAGCCCGCGGCACCGGCCACCACGCCCACGACGGCCCCCGATTCGGGACAGACCACCACCACCGAACGACCGGTCGAAGCCACGCTCGACCAGGTGGAGCTGGCCACCCAGGAGATCGCCGACCTCACCTCGCCGGTGGCCTTCGCCGCCCGGCCCAGCTCGCCCGACATCTACATCGCCGAGAAGGGCGGCACCGTTCGCGTCGTGAAGGTGACGACGAGCTCCGGTGGGAGCGCGCCCCGATACCAGCTCCAGAGCACCCCGGTGCTCGACCTCTCCGACGAGGTCGTCGACCAAGGCGAGCAGGGCCTGCTCGGCCTGGCCTTCTCGAGCGACGGGCGCGACTTGTACGTCGACTTCACGGCCCAGCCCGACGGGCGCACCGTCGTGCTGCAGTACACGCTCGGTGACCGCACGACGGTCGACCGGGACAGCCGGCGCCAGCTGCTCGAAGTCGAGCAGCCGGCAGCCAACCACAACGGCGGCCACCTCGCCCTCGGGCCCGACGGATACCTCTACGTCGCCCTGGGCGACGGCGGCGGCTCCGGTGACCCCGACGGCAACGGCCAGGACCCCACCACCCTCCTCGGGTCCATCCTTCGCATCGACCCACAGGGCGGCACCGAAGACGAGCCCTACGCCATCCCGGCCGGCAACCCCTTCGCCGACGGTGCCAACGGGGCACCCGAGGTCTGGTTGTACGGCGTGCGCAACCCGTGGCGCTTCTCCTTCGACACGGCCACCGGCGACATCTGGGTGGCCGACGTGGGCCAGGGCGAGTGGGAGGAGATCACCCGCCTCCCCGCCCGCAACGGCTTCGACGCCGGGCGCGGAGCCAACCTGGGGTGGGATCGCATGGAGGGCACCCACGAGTACGACGGCCCCAACCCGGCCGGAGCCCTGCTCCCGCTCCACGAGTACTCCCACGAGGACGGGTCCTGCTCCATCACCGGCGGGTTCCAGTATCGAGGCTCGGCCATGGCCGAGCTGCGAGGCAGCTACGTGTTCGCTGACTACTGCACCCCCGGTGTCCGAGCCATCCAGCTCGACGTCAACGCGGTGATCGAGGAGCGGACCTGGGACGTCGTGGACCAAGGCGTCGTGTCCTTCGGCCAGGACCACGACGGGGAGCTGTTCGTGCTCCTCGAGTCGGGCCCCGTCCTCAAGCTGGTTCCGGCGACCGAGGCCGACGAGGACGACGACTGAACGTGGCCGTCTTCCACCTCACGACGCCCGAGGACTGGGACGCGGCGCAGAGCTCCGGGCTGGTGACGCCGCCCAGCCTGGCCCAGGAGGGGTTCATCCACTGCTCCACCAGCGAGCAGCTGGACGGGACGATCGAGCGTCACTTCGCCGGCACGGACGAGCTGCGGCTGCTGGAGCTGGACCCGGCACTCGACGGCGAGCTGCGTTGGGAGGAGAGCCGCCCGGGACAGGTCTACCCACACCTCTACCGGCCCCTCGCCGTGACCGAGGTCGTCAGGGTGGTCACCTGGCGCCGAGGCGACGAGCTCAGCTGATCCGGCGCATCACCGGAGCGACCCAGCCGTCCTCGTCCGGCCGGGCCAGCTCCTCGCAGCCCGCGCAGGCGCGGACCACCTCGTCCGCCTGCTCGGCGAGCAGGCCGGCCAGCACCAAGATCCCTCCCGGCTCCACCCGGGCCACGAGATCGGGCCCGGCCTCGCGCAGGACCCGCACGCCGATGTTCGCCACCACGACGTCGAACGCGCCGGTGACCGAGCTGACCGCCCCGATCGCGGTCGCGACGCGGTCCGCGACTCCGTTGCGGACCGCGTTCGCCATCGTGGCCTCGACCGCGGCCGGGTCCAGGTCGATGGCCACCGCGCTCCCGGCGCCGAGCAGGCAGCCCGCGACAGCCAGCACCCCGCTGCCGCACCCGACGTCGAGCAGCCGCTCGCCACCGCGCAGCTCGCGCTCGAGCACGCCGAGCACGAGGCGGGTCGACGCATGTGACCCGGAGCCGAACGTGCGGCCCGGGTCGAGCACCACGGCCACCTCGTCGGGACGTAGCTCGGCGGGCGGCAGCCACGCGGGCTGCAAGAGGATGCGCTGACCGACCCTCAGCGGGGCGGCCCAGGACCGCCAGGCATCGAGGTGGGCGGCGGAGTCGGGCTCCACGACCTCGACCGACCAGCGGTCACCGACTGCGGACAGGTCGGCCACGTCGGCGGTCAGCCGCACCCGTCCCCGGCCCGCGGCCACCTCGCTGACCGCACTCGGCTCGCCTTGCCACAGGGCATCGGCCGCCAGCTCGGCGTCGGCCTCGGGGACCTCGACCTGGACGATCTGCCGGCGATCTGACGGAACCACGCTCGGACCGTACCGGGGAGCCCGCTCTCGCCGCTGCCGGCCGCGACGGCTGGCGGAAGGGATCGCGGTCGCCGTGCTAGAAGTTCACTCCGTGCCATCCGGGGGGAGGGCACGGGCTTTGGGGGGTCAGTGATGCGAGGAACCGCCGGGCGGGCAGCGACGGCCTATCGCCGCACCGCGCTCGCCGGTCTCACCTCCCTCGCCGTCCTGATCTGGGGGCTGGGATCGGCGTCAGGTCAGGACACCGCCCCCGCGGCGGATCCTCCGGCAGCGACCGGCTTCACCAACGGACAGGCCAAGGCCACGGCGATCGTGGCCCGCGTCGCACCGGGCGTCGGCTCGCTCGAGCTGGCCTTGGCCAACGGCATCGCCGTCTCGGAGCTGAAGAACAGCCTGGCCCAGGCCCAGGCCCAGTCGCTCGACCTGGGCCTCATCGGCACCACCCTCACCGCAGGCGGGTGCCGCAACCCGACGATCACCCCCGATCAGCTGCCGCAGCCCACCCGCGTCGACAACCGAAAGGGCCCGGCTGAGCGGTCGAGCGACGAGGTGGCCCTCGCCGACTCCGCTCTGGGGGCGGGCCGAGAGCTGGCAAGAGCCACGACCCAACCCCTTGCCGGCGCGGTGTCCACGACCGCCGCCAGCTTCGGTCCCGTCGTGACCCTGAACGGCGGTCGGGCCGAGGCCGTGACCGAGGTGGTGGACGGCGCGGCCCGCCAGGCGTACGCCACCGTCGAGGCAGGCCTGAACATCGGCGGGGTGCTCGACCTCAGCGGCCTGCGCTGGGAGGCCCTGCACCGAACCGGCGCCGACCCCGCCGCTGAGGCCAGCTTCGACATCGGCACCGCCCACCTCCTCGGGATCGAGGTCCCGCTGGACTCGCTGCAGGACCTCGAGAAGGTCGTGAACGAGACGCTCGCCCAGATCGGGATCGCCGTCTCGTTCCCGAAGGTGCAGCGCTTCACGCAGCCAGCCGACCTCATCCGAATCACTCCGCTGCGGATCGTCCTCAAGGACTCGCCGGTCGGCAAGACGGTCCTGAGCCCGGTGCTCGACCTCACCCGGGAGCAGCGCAGCCAGATGTTCGACACCCTGTCGGCGTCGATCTGCGACGCCGCGGGCGCCCTCCTCGTCGGCGACATCGGCGTCTCGATCGCCAGCGGCACGGGCTTCCTCGCCATCGAGGTCGGCGGGGCCGAGGCCACGTCCGGGGACCTCGCCGTCGGGAACCCCTTCGGCGAGCCGGTCGCCCCCACGGCCTCGCCGGGCGCCCCCGTCCTCACACCGAGCTCGCCCGCCTTCCCGCCCTCGGGCCCTCTGGGTCCCATGGCCGCGCCGCTCACGCCACCGGCACCGGCGGCGCCCCCCACGGCCCGACCCACGCCGGTCGCCGACGTCGGCCCGCTCGAGGAGATCTGCGAGACGATCCACCCGTTCGCCTCGCCGTCGTGCTCGCAAGGCGCGATGGCGCCGCTCGGCTTGCTGGGTCTCCTCGCCACAGTGGGCATCGCCGGCCTCGACTGGCGCCACCAGCGCAAGCGATCGGCTTTGGCGTCCGCCGCCCACCCGTCGGCGGCCGGAGCATGACCGCCTCGACCTCAGCGAGCTCCCCGAACCCCGTGCCGGGCCGTGGGCCCGGCCGGGCCGCCACGCGTGGGGTGCTGCGCTCCTATGGCCCTCTGGCTGCGGTGGCCGTCGCCTTCCTGGTGATGGCGGCGGCCGTCCCCACCACCGATCGCGACCACCAGGAGTACGCCGGGGCCGTGAGCGTGCCCGACGTCTCGGGTACCGACGACCCCGCCCCGGGCGTGGACCCGGGTGGCGGCCCCGCCGCCGGTCCCGATGGTCAGCCCGGCACCACGCCCGGCGCCCCGGCCGCACCGGGCGCGCCGGGCGGGGCCCCCGGGGAGCAGGCCACGGGAGGCAACGCCGCCGTGGGGGCGTGCCGCGATCGCACCCTCCAGGTGCCGGGCGACCCTTACTCGCCTCCCTGCTACGCGTTCTCGGGTGGCAACGGCGGAGCCACCCACCAAGGGGTGACGGCGGAGACCATCACCGTCACCGTCCGCGAGCTCGAGGGCCCGTCGGCGGCCGAGATCTTCGCCGACATCTCCGGCCAGGCCGTGAACGACTCCGAGGAGTCGCTGACCGACACCGTGCTCGCCCTGGCCGAGTACTTCTCACAGCGCTTCGAGATGTACGGCCGACGCATCGACATCAAGTTCTTCCGAGGTGAGGGAAGCGGCGCCTCCGAGCTGCTCGGCGGGGGCAAGGAGAGGGCGCTGGCCGATGCCGTGCGGGCGGCCAAGGAGCTCGGCGCCTTCGCCGACCTCAGCGGCATCACCATCCCCTACTCGGATGCGCTGTCCCGTCAGGGAGTGGTGAACTTCGGGGCCCCATACCCGTCCCGGGAGTGGTTCGTCGCCCGCCGCCCGTTCGCCTGGAGCCTGTTCCCGGACGGCACGAACGTCGTCGAGTCCGGTGCCGCCGCCCTCGGTGCTCGGTTCCCGCCCGGCAGCACGGTCCAGTACGGCGGCCCGGCCCTGATGGGCAAGCCCCGCCGGTTCGCGGTGGTCGCACCCGAGAACGCGGAGTACCAGGAGTCGGTGCGGGCCTACCTGGCCAGGGCCCAGGCCCTCGGCATCAACATCGAGCTGAACATGCGCTACAAGCTCGACATCGCGTCGATGCCGAACCAGGCCGCCAACATCATCGCCCAGCTCAAGGACGCGGGCATGACCACCGTGATCTGCGCGTGCGACCCGGTGATGCTCGCCCTCGGCATGACCCCGAAGGCCAACGAGCAGAGCTTCGAGCCGGAGTGGGTCACGTCCGGGCTGGCGTTCGTCGACCAGGACATCGTCTCCCAGCTCATCGACTCCCGCCAGTGGGCTCATGCCTTCGGCATCGCCTACAACGCCGAGTCCGAGCCCATCGGCCGGTCGTTCCCGTACGCCGCCTACAAGCAGATGAGGCCAAACGACGAGCCCGCCTTCGGGGTCGAGGAGATCTACTACCAGATGTACATCCTGGCCATCGGCATCCAGATGGCTGGCCCCAACCTCAACCCCCAGACCTTCGAGGCCGGCATGTTCGCCTACCCCGGCGGCAACGGGCCGCGCGGCCTGTGGGGCTTCGGTGAGGGCGACTACACCCCAACCGACGACTTCCGTGAGATCTGGTGGGATCCGAACAGGGTCTCGGGGCAGAACAACAAGCCCGGTGCCTGGGTGCAGCTGAACGGCGGCCGACGCTGGTCCCCCACCAACCCACCGACCGGCCCGGCCGGCTTCTTCCGTGAGGGCTGAGCGTGCCGATGACCGATGACGGGGTGCCCTCCACCAACGGCGTGGGGCCCGACGGCGGCTCGGCACCGTCGCTCGAGTCGCTGCGCACGACGCCCGAGAACGTGCACCTGCTCCGGGGCTACGGCCCCCTTGTGGTCGGCTTGATCCTGTTCTTCCTGATGGTCACGTTGGCACCGACCGTGGCACCCGAGCGCGTCGTGGAGCGCCCCGTCGACGCGCCGGCCGAGGCCAGCCCGTGATCGCCACGGCCGTCGAAGCGGTTCGCGGCCAGCGGGCCCTGCAGGTCGTGCTGGCCGCTGTCGTGGGCTACTCGCTCCTCTACTGGGTGCCGGCCAGCCCGCTGCCCGAGGTCATGCCGTGGGGGGTGATCACCCAGGGCGTGATCTTCGGGACGTCCTACGCCCTGCTGGCCATGGGGCTCATCCTCATCTACCGCACGACGCGCATCGTGAACTTCGCCTACGGCGCGATGGGGGCCATGCCGGGCTCGCTCACCGTCGGGCTGTTCGTGGCCAAGGGATGGAACTACTGGCTCGCCATCGCGGTCGGGCTCGTGGTGGGAGCGGCGTCGGGAGCGCTCATCGACGTCCTCGTCATCCGTCGCTTCGCCCGATCGTCCCGCCTCGTCCTCACCGTGGCCAGCATCGGCCTGGCCCAGATCCTCGGCGCCATCGGGCTCATCATCGGGGTGGCCCTCGGCACCGATGCCCTCATCGGCAACATCGAGACACCCATCAGCAGCAGCTTCTTCGTCCGCCCCTACCCGGTGCGAGGCGACCACTTGCTCATGCTCGGGCTGGCCCCGGTCGCCCTCACCGCGCTGGGCTGGTTCCTCCTGCGCACCGACGCCGGGCGAGCCGTGCGCGCCGCGGCCGAGAACCAGGACCGGGCCCTGCTCCTCGGCGTCCCGGTGCGGCGCCTGCAGACCCTCGTGTGGGCCCTGGCCGGAGCGCTCTCCACGGCCACCTTCATCACGAAGGCTCCCTTCACCGGCGTGGTGCCCGACGCCCTCGTCGGCGCCACGGCCATCCTCCCGGGCCTCGCCGTCGCCGTGCTGGCCCGCTTCCAGTCCCTGCCGATCGCTCTGGCCGGTGGCATCGGGCTGGGCATCGCCGAGTGGACGATCCGCTGGAACGTCCAGGCCGAGTCCATCTTCGACGTCACCTTCCTCGTCGTGATCCTCGGTGCCCTGCTGCTCCGCAAGGAGCGGTTGACCCGGGCCGAGACGGGCGAGAGCACGTGGGACAGCGCCGGGGTGCTCAAGCCGGTCCCCAGCGAGCTCCGCGACGTACCCGAGGTGCGCTGGCCCCGGCGGGCCCTGTTCGCGGCGGTCGCCCTCGTCGCCGTGGTCGTACCGCTCACGCTCAGCCCGTCGACGGTGACGACGCTGACCTTCGCCCTCGTGTGGGGCCTGGTGGCCATGTCCCTCGTCGTCCTCACCGGGTGGGGCGGCAACATCAGCCTGGGCCAGTTCGGCATCGTCGGAATCGGTGCCATGACGGCCGGCAACCTGCTGACCCGATGGAACATCGACCTCTTCGTCGCCATGGCGCTGTCGATGGTCGTGGGCGCGGTCGTGGCGGTCGCCATCGGCCTGCCCGCCCTGCGCATTCGCGGCCTCTACCTGGCGGTGACGACCATCGCCTTCGCGGTGGCCCTCGACTCGTACTTCCTCAACCCGGTGAACTTCCCGGACTTCGTGCCGTCGACGACGTTCCCGCCCGTGCTCTGGAAGCGGTGGGACATGGAGAGCCAGTGGGTTCGGTACGAGTTCGTCCTCGCCGTCGTCGCCCTCGCCGCCCTCGTCGTGCGCGCCATCCGGCGCTCCCGGGCCGGCAGGGTGATGATCGGCACGCGGGACAACGAGCGGGCAGCCGACGCTCTCGCTGTGCCGACGACGATGGTGAAGCTCCAGACCTTCGTCTTCTCGGGTGCCCTGGCCGGGCTCGCCGGTGCTCTCTACGTCCTCGTGCTCACGCCGGTGGGAGCGGGACAGGGCACGTTCCCCCCCGGTGCTTCCATCGAGGCCTTCTCATACGCCGTCATCGGAGGGCTGGGCTCGGTGGCCGGCGCCATGTCGGGCGTCTTCTTCTTCCGGATCCTCGACTTCGTCCTCGCCAAGCAGTTCTCCGGCGAGGTCGTGACCATCCTCCGCTACAGCCTCTCGGGGGCCGGCCTCCTCTGGATCCTCTACTTCCTGCCCGGCGGGCTCTGGCAGTTCGTGCAGCGCCAGCGCGACCGCTACCTGCGCCGAGTCGCCGCCCGCCGAGGTCTCGTCGTCCCCAGCCTGGTGGCCGACAAGCGGGTCGTCGACGACGACGACGGCGAGGGTGACGAGCCCGGAGGCCACGGCGACGGGGCCGAAGACGAGACCAGCGTCATCGCCGGAGCCCTCTCGTGAGCGCCCCCGCGCCGGCCGCCGAGCCGTTCCTCTCCGTCCGCGACCTCGACGCGTCCTACGGGCCGGTGCAGATCCTCTTCGGGCTCGACCTCGACATCCACGAGGGCGAGATCGTGGCCCTGCTGGGCACGAACGGGGCCGGCAAGTCGACTCTGTTCAAGTGCATCACGGGGCTGCTCGCCCCGACGGCGGGCTCTGTGTCCTTTGCCGGCCAGGAGCTCCGAGGCCTGCCCACCGACGAGATCGCGGCGCGCGGCGTGGTGATGATGCCCGGCGGCAAGAGCGTGTTCCCCACCCTCACCGTCCGCGACAACCTGCGTCTGGCCTGCTGGCTGAAGCGCAAGGACCCGGCCGCGGTCCGGGAGGCCGAGGAGCGCGTGCTCGACCTCTTCCCCCGGCTGACCGACCGGCTCGACCAGATGGCGGGCAACCTCTCGGGCGGCGAGCAGCAGATGCTCGCGGTCAGCCAGGCCCTCATCCCCGACCCGAAGCTCCTCCTCATCGACGAGCTCTCCCTCGGCCTGGCCCCCACGGTCGTGGGCCAGCTCATCGACGTCGTGCACCGCATCCACGCCACCGGTCTGACCATCGTGGTGGTCGAGCAGTCCATCAACGTCGCCCTCCGCCTGGCCGAGCGCGCCGTGTTCATGGAGAAGGGCGAGTTCCGCTTCACCGGCTCCACCGAGGAGCTCCTCGACCGGCCCGACATCCTGCGCTCGGTGTTCATCGCGGGCGCCGCGGCTGGGACCGACCTCGCCCCCCCGCCCGCCAGGGCCAAGCAGAGGCCCAAGGCAGCTGCCGTGGCGACCGAGGCGGCGAGCGGTGGGCGAGCCGCCCCAGGCCAGGATGCTCCCGTCATCTTGGCGGTCGAGGGCCTCACGAAGCGCTTCGGCGGCATCACCGCGGTGTCCGAGGTCGACCTGCTCCTGCGGGAGGGCGAGATCTTGGCCCTCATCGGCCAGAACGGGGCGGGCAAGACCACCCTGTTCGACTGCATCTCCGGCTTCCTGCCGGTGGACGGCGGGCGGGTGCAGCTGCGCGGCCAGGACATCACCGACCTGCCGCCCCACGAGCGGGCCGCGGCGGGGCTGGGGCGGTCGTTCCAGGAGGCCCGTCTGTTCCCGTCGCTGACCACCGAGGAGACCTTGGCTGTCGCGCGCGAGCGCCACCTGCTCAGCCGGGGCCTCATCGCCGCGGCCCTGGGCCAACCGGTCGCCCGCGACAGCGAAGCCGACGTGGCCGAGAAGGTGGCCTTCCTCGTCGACCTCATGGGCCTGGGTGCCTTCCGGGAGAAGCTCACGGGCGAGCTCTCCACGGGCACCCGTCGCATCGTGGAGCTGGCCGGCCTGCTCGCCTCAGACCCTGCCGTCATCGTCCTCGATGAGCCCTCCGGCGGCGTGGCCCAGCGGGAGTCCGAGGCGTTGGGCCCGCTACTGCGCCGCGTGCAGCAGGCCACGGGCAGCTCGATCCTCGTGATAGAGCACGACATGCCGCTGCTCAGCGGGCTGTGCGACCGGATGGTGGCCCTGGAGCTGGGCGCCGTCATCGCCGAGGGCACCCCCGCCGAGGTGCTGGACCACCCTCGGGTCGTCGAGTCGTACCTCGGCACCGACGCCGCAGCGATCGCCCGGTCCGGAGCCGTGACCGTCTGATCTCGCGGGCAGGGTCCTACCCTGGGCCAGCCATGCGACGGAAAGCACTCCCCAGCCTCCTCGTGGCCTCGGCCCTCGCAGTGGGCTCGGCCTGCGTGCAGGAGGCCGAAGACTCCCCCATCGCCCTCGAGCGCGAGACCACGACGACCACGCTCCCGCCGACGACCACGACGCAGCCCCCGACCACAACCACGGCCACGCCGCCGACGACGACGACCACCGCCCCACCCGTCGATCCGTTCGCCTTGCGCCCGCCCGCCGCCGCCGGCGACCCGGCCGGGCTGGTCCAGCAGATCACCGCGGCCGAGACAGCCCTCCGCGACCCCGCCGCCTCCGAGGAGGCCGTGGCCCGGGCCGCCCTCCTGCACCAGGTGGCCTACCGCCAGCTCGGCGTGCACCCCGAGTGGGATGCCGCCGTGCTCCCCGCTCTCCCGGAGGGCTTGAGAGGCGTGGCCGAGCGCAACGCCGTGGCCCGACGCGAGTTCCGAGCGATGCACACCCGACCCGTCACGAAGATGCCGGCCTGGAGCATCGTGGCGCCCGAGCCCCTCGACGTCCTGCGGGACGCCTACCTCCAGGCCGAGGCCACCTTCGGCATCCCGTGGCGGTATCTGGCCGCCATCAACCTCGTCGAGACCGGGATCGGTCGCATCCGGGGCGTGTCGTCAGCCGGAGCCCAGGGCCCGATGCAGTTCATGCCTGCCACCTGGGCCGCCTACGGCGCCGGCGGCGACGTCAACGACACCCACGACGCGATCATGGGCGCGGCCCGATACCTAGCCGCCAACAACGGCGCCGTCGACATCGACCACGCGCTGTTCCGCTACAACCACAGCAACAACTACGTGCGGGGCGTGAAGCTCTACGCCGACCTCATCGCCGAGCACCCGGGTGCGCTGCGGGCCTTCTACCTGTGGGGCATCTTCTACGCCACGGACCACGGCGACATCTACCTGCCGGTGGGCTACTCGGAGCCGGCCTCGGTGCCGGTGGCCGACTACCTCGCCCGCCCCTGACCGAGAGGGCGCCCGCCCTCAGCGGCGTGTCGTCTCGGCCTTGTCCTTGAGCTGCTCAGCGGCGGCCGTCGACCGCTCGACGACCTCGTCCTTCAGCTCGACCGCCCGGGCTGCCGCGGTCTGGGCGAGGGGCGTCATGGCCTGCTCGACCTCACGGAGCCGCTTGCGGGCCCGACGTCCGCCCTTGATCGCCCCGCGCTGGGCCGCAGCCGCCGCCTGAGCTGCTTCGCGCTGCGCCACCTCGGCTGCCTTGCGGGACCGCTCCGCGGCCTTGCGAGCCCGGCGCCCGGCGTGCTTGGCCTGCTCCTCGACCACAGGTCGCGCCGCGGCCACCATGTCCTCGATCGCCTCACGCCCCCGGGCCGCTCGGCCCTTGCCCCCCCGCTTGCGCCGGCCCTTGGCCTTGGCTGCCACCTTGGCCTCGTGCACGGCCGTGAGCTCGGCCTTCTTCACGCGTCGCTCGGCCTCGGCGACACGCCGGTCGGCCTCGGCGCGAGCCACGTTCTCGCGCTTCAGCTCGGCCTCAGCGGACCTGCGGTCCTTCTCGGAGCGCTTCAGCAGCTCACGCTTCGAGCGGAACGGCACGATGCCGAGCGTCCCGACGGACACGGTCTTGCGGATGATGCCCATGTCGGGCCTCCTTGGGATCGAGCGGACGCATTCGTCTACCCCACTCTCGCGCCCCGCACCCCTGTCCCGCCTACGCTTCTCCGCGGTGACCGAGCCCCGCTCCTTCCGCCAACCCCGCTTTGCGGCCCCGCCGGGCGCCACCGAGCTGATCCTCGTCCGCCACGGTGAGTCGCAGCCGGCCGTGGACGGCACCCCGTTCGAGCTGGTCGACGGGCACGGAGATCCGGCCCTGTCGCCCGAGGGCCAGGATCAGGCGACCCAGGTGTGCGCCCGTCTCAGCACCGAGCGCATCGATGCCATCTACGTCACCAACCTGCGCCGCACGCGCGAGACAGCCGCCGGCCTGGCCGAGCTGCTCGACCTGACGCCGATCGTCGAGCCCGACCTGCGCGAGGTCTTCCTCGGCGATTGGGAGGGCGGCCAGTTCCGTCGGCGCATGGCCGACATGGACCCGATCGCCGTGCGCATGATCGAGGAGGAGCGCTGGGACCTCATCCCCGGCGCCGAGCCCGCCGAGGTCTTCGCCACCCGCGTGCGGACCGCCGTCGAGCGCATCGCGGCCGCCCACCCGGACCAGCGAGTGGCCGTCTTCGCCCACGGCGGCACCATCGGAGAGGTGCTCGCCCAGGCCGCCCGGTCCCGACCCTGGGCGTTCACCGCGGCCGACAACGCCTCGATCTCGCATCTCGTCGTCACCCCGCAGCGGTGGATCGTCCGCCGCTTCAACGACACGTCCCACCTCGAGTCCACCCTCACGACCGCAGCCGAACCGCCGACCTGAGCTCAGATCAGGAGGGGGCCGGCACGTCGCGCTGAGGCCTCTTGAGAGCGGCCTGGCGGTAGGCGAGCAGCATCAGCTCGGCGTCGCTCCAGGTCACCTCCTTCGGGACCATCAGGTTCTCGAGGGCCGCGCAGGCGCTCTTGGTCATGGCCAGGGCGAGCGGGTCCATCGACAGGAGCCGCTCGGCCAGCCGACGAGCCTCCACGAGCACCTGGTCGTCGGGCACGACGTGGTTGAGGAAGCCCCACTGCAGCGCCTGGGCGCTCGTGAACCGCTCGCATGCCATGACCAGCTCCTTGGTGCGGGCCGGGCCGAGCTCGCGCATGAGGCGAGGCAGCGCCTGCCACGTGAGAGGCAGGTCGAGCTCCACCTCCGGGATCGAGAACCAGGCCGACTCGGCGGCCACCCGGAGGTCGCAGCACGTCAGGAGGACGAAGCCGCCGCCCACCGCCAGCCCGTTGGCCGCGCCGATGACCACCTGGGGCAGTCGATCGATGAGCTCGCAGGTCCGCCCGCCGAGATGGGCCCGGGCCCGGCGGTCGATGTCGTTGATGGGCGGAGTGTCCCGTCGGGAGCCCAGCTCGGCCCCAGCCGAGAAGGCCCGGCCCGCGCCGGTCAGGACGACGACTCGCACGCTGTGGTCCGTCTCCAGATCAGCCAGCACCCCCTGGAGCTCGTCGTGCAGGGTGACGTCCAGCGCATTGAGCTTCTCGGGCCGGTCGAGGGTGATCGTCAGCAGCCCGTCGAGCGTGGCGTCGCGGTCGAGCGTGATCCGGGTCAGGTCGGTCATCCGGGCAGTCTCGCGGAGCGCTCAGGCCATGCAGGCGTGGAGCAGATCCTCGAGCGCGGCGCGGGCGGCTCCCTCCGGGTGGAGCTCGACCGGCACCGGTTCGGCGCCGTCGACGCTGACCCAGGTGAGGAAGACGAAGGTCTTCTTGCTCTCGGCCAGCGCATGGCCATCGCAACGCTGGGTGGTGATCGTCACAGATGCGCGGTCCACGCCCCGCTCCGCTCCGACCCGCAGGAGGGGCTCGTCGTGGTCGACGCGAAGCCGGAAGATGACCGAGCCGACCACCTGGTCGAGAGAGGCCGCTACGCCCGCGACCCGCTGCTCCAGGCGGATCTCGCCGGAGATCGTCAGCCCATCGGCTTCCCAGTCGTCGCCGAAGACCACCGCCACCTTGTCCTGCACGGCCCTCGCCGCGCACTCGCGGTGGTGGAGGCGGCCGAGCGTGCCGGCGTGGTCCTCCGGGGCGTCGAGGTTCAGCTCGGTGCCGTCGTCGACTCGCACGACCGCGCCGAAGCGCTCCTCCGGGTCGCCGTCGCACCGCGCCTGACCGAAGGGCACGGGTAGCACCAAGCGGCGCCCGTGAGCGGGCAGCAGCACTTCGCGCTGGGCGAAGGCCGCCGGCTCGAAGAGTGGGGTCACGAGCTGGAACGAACGCACCACCACCGGCGTGTCGCCCACGTTCTGCAGGCCCAGCCCCAGCTCCCGTTGCAGCGAGAAGAGCCGCGAGTACTCGACGGTGGCCACCAGGCCGCCGACCGGCGCGGGAGCCGTCGTCGTCGACGGAATCGACGTCCTGCTCGACTCGGCGGTCGTCGGCGTCTCGTCCTCGCCGTCGTCGTCTTCGCCGCACGCGACGAAGGCGGCGAGGAGCAGGAGGACACCGGCGAGAAGCGCAGGCCGGCACCGGCGGAGGGGCAGCACCACCCCACCAGGTTGCCCCAAGGGGAGGGCCGAACGCGAGCGCGGACGAAGGTTGAGGACGGTCGCGAATTGGCCCAGGATGGGGGCCGGCGGACGGACGGGGGCTGGCATGGCAGAGCAGGATGGGGTCGACCCGAGCGAGGACCTTCGACGCATCGTGGAGTCGGCTTCTCGCCTCGGCGTCGAGCTCGACGAAGCTGACGCGCTGCAGTGGCTGACGGCCATGGCCGCCGGGTCCGGGGCCAGCGAGGTCGTGGTCGACATCGCGAGCGGCACGTTCGGCCACCGGGTGTCGATGCTCGACCTGAACCCGGCCGAGCTGAGCCGCTTTCGTGACATCGGCCGCCTCGTGGAGGTGCCGGACAGGCCGGGGGTGGTCGAGACCGCTCTGGCGCTGTCGGGCTCGGCGGCCCAGTCCAAGGTGCAGGCCTACCCGGGCGACGCCGACTTCTTCGAGCGGGTCAACATCCGGGCCGCCACCCGCGAGGAGGCCTGCCGGATCCTGGCCGAGGTCATGTGCGACAAGGCAAGGTCCAGCGCAGGTGGCCCCGACCACCGGTTCATGGACATGCGCTTCGGGTCCTACCCCCGAGATGTCGTTCGGGAGGGGTCAGCCCAGAAGAAGGGGTCCTCCATCGTGTGGTCGCTGGCCGAGATCGAGGCGCATGCCATCGACGTCTCCCTCCCCGACGGCACGCCGTGCCGGCTCACCCTCGAGGAGCTCCTCGCGGATCCGGGCTGGTGCAAGCTCGACTGGATCGTCGCTGACCCGGTGCGCCGCCGCCTGGCCAACGCCAGCAACATGCTCGACGCCACCTGGGAGGCGCCCGATGGCTCGATCACCCCCCTCGACGGCCACCTCGACCCCTACTTCCAGGAGGTCTACCTGGACGCCGCCTCGATCCCGCTCTTCTCGAAGCTGGTCAAGAACGTCGACGAGGACGCCCTGGGCGACTACTGCGAGGCCCTCGAGAAGGAGGTTCGCAAGTACCTCCAGGAGCCGAACTACGGCAAGGCAGCCCGGCGCATGTACAACCTGTTCCGGATGGATGGCCGGTACGCCGAGGCCGCCTACATCCGGGAGCTCTTCGACGAGCCGGCCAGCATGCTGTACCAGGTGTGGTCGCTTCTCCGGACCATGGAGGAGGCGGTCGACCCCGCGTCGCCGATGGACGTGGACACCGCGCTGCGCCAAGCCGACGACCTCGTCGTGGGCGTCCTGGGCGCCATCGAGGGAGGCGACCAGGCTGCGGTCGTTCAGGCCCTCCTCGCCCTGCGCGACTCCATGAGCGGCCCGGAGCGGGGCGAGGGCTGGACGGCCGAGGTCGAAGCCGCCCGTGACCGCGTCGTCGGCCTCGTGAACACGTTCTTCCACGAGCGGCTGGTGGCGCTGTCCACCATCTCCGACTACATGGCCCAGGCTGGGCCCGGGTGAGCGGGGCCGAGACGTTCGTCTCGGTCGACGTCGAGACCGCAGGGCCCCACCCCGGCCGCTACTCCCTGCTGGCGATCGGTGCCTGCCTCGTCGACGATCCGGACGAGACCTTCTACGTCGAGCTGAAGCCCGAATCCGACGACGCCCTGCCTGAGGCCCTCGCCGTCAGCGGCCTCTCTCTGGCCGAGCTGCGCCGAAGCGGTCGGCCGCCGGCGGACGCGATGGCCGCCTTCGCGGCGTGGGTGGAGCAGGTCACCCCGACGGGAGCGCGGCCGGTGTTCGTCGGCTTCAACGCCCCCTTCGACTGGATGTTCGTCGCCGAGCTCTTCCACCGGCACCTGGGGCGCAACCCGTTCGGGCACAGCGCCCTCGACATCAAGTCCTACGCCATGGGGCGAGACGGCTGCTCCTTCGCCGACACCTCGCTCGCCCTCGTCGCCGAACGCCACGGCGGACAGATGTCGTTGACGCACCACGCCCTCGACGACGCCCGCGTCCAAGCCGACCTCTTCGCCCGCCTGCGCGCCCGCTGACGTCCGCTAGGTCGGGCGCCGCAGCTCCTGGTTGAGGCGGGCCGCCTGGCGCATCTGGTGGTCGCGCTCGGCCAGGTTCGGAGCCGTCGCGGGCTGCCGTCGGCGTAGAGGCGGACGGCCAGCTCGAGGTCGCCGCCCTTCTCGTGGAGGTGAGCGGCGACCGCGCTGTGCCTCGGGACGTCGCTCATCGACGTCGGCCAGCGCGGCCAGCCCGGCCTCGGCGCCCTCCGCCTCCCCGACGGCCACGGCCCGGTTGAGCCGGACGATGGGGGTGTCGGCGAGCTTCAGCAGCTCGTCGTACCACTCCACGATCTGGCCCCAGTCCGTCTCGTCGACGTGGCTCGCATCGGCGTGCAGGGCCGCGATGGCCGCCTGGGCCTGGTACTCCCCGAGCCGATCGCGCCCCAGTGCGCCCTGCAGGACGACGATCGCCTCGGCGATGAGCTCGCGATCCCAGGCCGAGCGGTCCTGCTCGGCGAGCGGCACCAGCCGACCGTCCGGGCCGGTGCGGCTGCCTCGACGGGCGTGGTGCAGCAGCATCAGGGCCAGGAGACCGTGGGCCTCGGGGTCGTCCACCGCCGTGGCCAGCTGGCGGGTCAGCCGGATGGCCTCCGCGGCCAGGTCGACATCGCCCGAGTACCCCTCGTTGAAGATGAGGTAGAGCACCTGCATCACGGTGCGGACATCACCTGGGCGCTCGAGCCCGGCGCCGGCGACGGTGCGCTTCGCTCGACTGATGCGCTGGGCCATCGTGCGCTCGGGCACGAGGTAGGCCTGGGCGATCTGTCGCGTCGTGAGCCCGCCGACGGCTCGGAGCGTGAGGGCCACCGCCGAGGACGGGCTCAGGTCCGGATGGGCGCAGAGGAAGTAGAGGTGCAGGGTGTCGTCGGCCCCCGGCACGGCGCCGACGGGCGGCTCGGCCTCGACTCGGGCCTCGCGGGCCCGCCGGGCCGTGTCGGAGCGTGCCAGGTCGAGGAACGCCCGCCAGGCCACCGTGATGAGCCATCCCTTGGGGTCGCGGGGCCGCTCCAGCTCCCACGCGGCCACGGCCCGGAGCAGGCCCTCCTGGACCGCGTCCTCGGCCGTCGCGAAGTCGGCGCCGCGACGGACGAGGACGCTCAAGACCTGGGGGACGAGCTCGCGGAGCTCGGCGTCGTCCATCCTCAGTCGGTGACTGACGGCGGGGCCTGCATGAAGGGGCGAACCTCGAGCCACTCGTGGATCGGCTCGCCGCCGGCCCCGGGCGCAGCCGACAGCTCGCCGGCCAGCTCGATGGCCCGCTCCTGGCTGTCGACGTCGATGATCATCCAGCCCGCGATCAGGTCCTTCGTCTCGGCGAACGGGCCGTCGGTCACGGGGGACGGCCCTCGCCGTCGTAGCGGACCCAGAGACCGTCGGGCGAGAGGGCCTGCCCGTCGACGAACTCTCCGGTGGCCTCGAGGCGCTTGGCGAAGTCGCCCATGAACTGGATGTGGGCCTCGACCTCCTCCGGCGTCCACTGGTCCATCGGGATGTCCTGCCTCGGCGTCGGAGCGCCTCGGTAGTGCTTGAGCAACAGGTACTTGGCCATCATCTTCTCCTTGTGGTGGCGGGCCCCACTGGCCGCACGCACCCCCAGGACGGACCCGGGAGCTGGATCTCGACATCTTCCGACGTAGCCACGATCCTTTGGCGCCGGCGGTCCGACGAGCGCGACCCGCTCCCGCCGCGCTGCGGTCGTCCTGGAACCGGAAAGTCGTCGGCTGCACGCTGACCGCATGAGCGCCCCCGCCGCCACCCCCGGATGCCTCCGGCCGCTTCCTCGCCATCGACGACGAAGGTCAGCCCTGCGAGCGACGTGGCGACCGGTCCACGGCTTCGTGAACCTCAGCCTGGCGCGAGGACCGCTGCGTCGAGACGTTCCACCTGACCCCCACCGACGCCAGTGACCTCATCGCCTACCTCGTCGCCGGCTTCGCGCGTCGGTCCCGACGACCGCACGCCCGCACCTCGGGTCAGGCGCCGGAGGCGACACGTCCCGGCCGCTCGGCCGCCCGCTGGCTGCGCCGCCTGCGCCGCTAGGTCAGGCCGTTGGGCGAGCTGCGGACGGCAGCCCTGACCACCGTGACGTGGCCGGACTTCGCTGCGCTGGTGGAGGCGAACGACGGCGTGTGGGGCGGCTGCTGGTGCATGGGGTTCCACCCGAAGGGTGCGGGGTGGGGCAAGAGCGCCGAGCTGAACCGGGCCGAGAAGGAGCTGCGGGTGGTCGAGGACCGGGCCCACGCCGCACTTGTCTACGAGGGCGACCGATGCGTGGGCTGGGCCCAGTTCGGTGCGCCCGATGAGCTGCCGCGCATCAAGAGCAAGCGGGAGTACCACAAGGGCCTGGAGGACCTGCCCGACTGGCGCATCACCTGCTTCTTCGTGGGCAAGGGAGAACGAGGCAAGGGCGTGGCCGATGCCGCCCTGCGAGGCGCGGTCGAGGAGATCGCCCGCCTCGGAGGTGGGGTCGTCGAGAGCTATCCGGAGGACGTCACCGGCACGGTCTCGGGTTCCTTCCTGCACAACGGCACGCTGGCCATGTTCGAGCGCCACGGCTTCGTGCGAGACCGCCAGATCGGCAAGTCGCGCTGGGTCGTCCGCCGGAAGGTGCGGGCCGTCAGGGAGCGAGCGTGAAGCGGTAGACGTTCGTCTCGCGGCGCTGGAAGCCGACCTTCTCGTAGAGGTGGTTGGCGGCGGCCCGGCTGGGGCGGCTCGTGAGGTCGACCGTGGCGCAGCCGAGCTGGCGGGCGTGGTCGAGCATGGCCTCGGTGAGCTGCCGGCCGATCCCCTGCCCGGCGCTGGCTTCGTCCACGATGACGTCCTCCACCCAGGCCCGGAGCGCGGTGGGGATCGGGAACACGGCCAGCGTCGACACGCCGACGATCTGGCCGCTGTCGTCGCGAGCGACGAACTGCGTGATCGCCTCGTGCTCGAGCATCGCCTGCACCGCCTCGAGGGACGGCGGCGGGTTCGAGCTTCGAGAGCTGCGGCACGAGCGTGCACGAGGGCCTCGGCCAGCTCCTCCGCGTCGGCGGGTCCTGCGGTTGTGATGGTGACGGGCACGCCCGACCGTACCGCCACGTTCTCGGCCATCTGCACGGGCAGGGGCGCGGTAGATCGCCCGAGAACGAGAGCTGGCTCAGCCTCGTCGGGCAGGGGCTGGGGCGGCGGGGGGCCGACGTAGCGGGCCGAGGGGCGGATGATCCGGTTGTCGGCTGCCTGCTCGAGGATGTTGGCGCACCAGCCGATGACGCGGCTCGACGCGAACGTGGGGGTGAACAGCTCGCGGGGCAGACCGCAGTGGTCCATCACGACGCCGGCGTAGAACTCGACGTTGGCGTACAGGTCGCGGCCTGGCTTGAGCTCGGCCAGCACCTCGACGACCGTCTGCTCGACCTTCTTGGCGAACTCGATCTTCTCGGCGCCGATGCGCTCGGCCACACCCCGCAGGAACGTCGAGCGGGGGTCGTCGGTCTTGTAGACCCGGTGCCCGAAGCCCATGATCTTCTCGCCCCTCGTGACCGCGTCGACCAGGTAGGGCCGGGCGTTGTCGGCGGTGCCGATGGCATCGAGCAGGTCGAGCGCCCGGGACGGCGCCCCGCCGTGCAGGGGACCTGACAGGGCACCCATGCCACCGACCACCGCGGCGGCCACGTCCGCGCCCGAGGAGCAGATGACCCGGGCCGTGAAGGTCGAAGCGTTGAACCCGTGGTCGATCGTGGTGATCTGGTACTGCTCGACGGCCCGACCTCGGTCCGCGTCGAACTCCTCGCCCGTGAGCATCCACAGGTAGTTGGCGCCGTAGCCGAGGTCCTCGCGGGGAGCGATCGGCTGCTGTCCCGACTGAAGCCGGTGGATGGCCATGATCAGGGTCGGCATGACCGCACACATCTGCAGTGCGTTGCGACGCCGCTCGGCAGGGGTGATGTCCAGCGTCGGCTTGTAGCCCTCGGCCGCGCCGACCATCGACATGGCCGACCGAACTCCCTCCATGACCGTCATGCTCGACGCGGCCAGAGCCGGGAGCAGGTCGACGATGGCGGCCGGCACCTGGCGCAGCGGCGCCACCTCGGCCGCGAAGGCCTCGCGCTCGGCCGCACTGGGCAGGTGCCCCTCGAAGAGGAGGAACCACACGTCCTCGAGCGGGAGCCGATCGGCCAGCTCGACCGCGTTGTACTGGCGGTAGTGGTAGAAGCCCTCGAGCCCCCGCACGTCGCCCACCGACGTCTCCGCCACGATCACGCCCTCCAGCCCTGGCGGCGCCTCGATGGTCGACGGGTGCACCACGGGCTGGACCTGCGCGAACTCCATCAGCGACCGCAGGGACACGACCCCGACCAGCTTGCCGTCCTCCACCACCGGAAGGTGGCGGTAGCGATGCTTGGCGAAGGCGGCGAACGCCTCCTGCACCGAGAGGTCGGGCGTGGCCGTGTCGACGGGTTGGGTCATCCACTCGCTGACCTTCGTGTCGAGCGGCGAGGCGCCGGTGGCGTTGAACGCCACGAGGTCGCGCTCGGTCAGGATCCCGATCGGACGATCCCCGTCGACGATGATCGCCGAGCCCTTCTTGCGCTCGGCCATGCGGGCCGACGCCACCGCGATCGTCTCGGAGGCGGAGGCGGTCACAGCCGGGGTGCTCATGACCTCGGCGACCGTGCGGGTCGTGGCTGGGGCTGGCATGGACCGATCCTACCGAGCGGCCACTCCGGTGGTCACTGGCTCCAGGTTCAGGAGCGGCGGCGTTGCAGGGCGTAGCCGCCGGCACCGATGACCAAGATGGCCACCAGGCCGGAGCCGATCACCCAGGGCGCGAGCGACGACTCGCCGTCGTCGCGCTGGGCGGCCTCGAGCGAGGTGCCCGGGGGGCGCTCGGTCGTGGCCGTGGCCGCCTCGCTGGTCGAGGTGCCTTCCGACGCGGTCGTGGTGGTCGTGGCATCGGGATCGGCGACGAGGGTGAGCCGAGGCGACGGGTAGGACCCTTCGCCTTCGCTCTCCTGCTCCTCGATCCAGGCCAGCTCGCCGGCCTCGGTGGTCTGGATCGTCTTGAAGAGCGCCTCGCCCGGCGCGGACGGGAGGGTGATGACGACGGGGAAGGCGGCGCCTGTGCCGTCGGGCACGGAGCCTCCCGTCCAGGAGATCGTGCCGGCCTCCTCGTCGAACGTGCTCGTCCATCCCGCTACCTCCGGGACCTCGACCACCGCCGCCCCCTCTGGCAGCAGGACCTCGAGCCCGGTCGTCGCCGTGCCGTCCTTGCCGTGGTGGAAGCTGAAGGTCAGCGTGGTGGTGGAACCGGCCGTCGCCTCACCTGGATCGAGCTCCACATGGGCCCCGGCGGCGGTCGCCAGGGCGATGAGGGCAACGAGGGCGAGGGCGGGCAGGGCGATCAGTCGGCGCAGCATGCCGTGGTGGTCGTCGGCCGCTGCAGGTTGGTTCCCGGACCGCCGGGCCAGTCCCACCCGACGGTACGGTGGGGGCATGGAGCACGTGCGCTGGACGGCTCGCCCCGAGCTGCACGAGCCGGTCGTGATCGCCGCCTTCGAGGGCTGGAACGACGCAGGCGACGCCGCCACCACGGCGGCCCGCTACCTCGTTGAGCGGTGGGACGCAGAGCTGGTGGCCGACGTCGATCCCGAGGAGTTCTACGACTTCACGTCCGCCCGCCCGCAGGTTCGGATCGACGATGACGGGCAACGCCAGATCGACTGGCCGGCCACCGAGGTCTATGCGGGCTCTGTCCCCGGGGTCGGCACCGACGTGCTCATCATCGTTGGTACCGAACCGCAGCTGCGGTGGCGCACCTACTGCCGGCAGCTCACGGAGATCGCGGTCGACGTGGGGGCCAAGCTGTGCGTCACGCTCGGCGCCCTGCTCGCCGAGGTCCCGCACACCCGTCCGACGCCCATCGTGGGCACGGCCTACGAACCTGACCAGGTGGCAGGCATCGACCTACGGCCCTCGTCGTACGAGGGGCCCACGGGCATCGTCGGGGTGCTCCACGACGCCTGGCGCTCGGGGGGCATGCGCTCGGCCTCGCTGTGGGCCACAGTGCCGTCGTACGTCCCCGGCGCCCCGTCTCCCAAGGCCGCGCTGGCCCTCGTGGAGCGGGTCGCAGCCATGCTCGAGTCGTTCGTGGTGACGACTGACCTGGAGATCGCGTCGGCCTCCTACGAGCGGCAGGTGAGCGAGCTCGTCGATGCCGACGAGGAGACAGCCACCTACGTCACCTCGCTGGAGGAGGCCCACGACGAGCGCGGCGACGACGAGATGGCTCTGCCCTCGGCCGAGTCGATCGCCGAAGAGGTGGAGCGGTTCCTCAGGGACCAGTAGC
Organism: uncultured Microthrixaceae bacterium; assembly: GCA_963846555.1. Lineage (GTDB taxonomy): Bacteria > Actinomycetota > Acidimicrobiia > Acidimicrobiales > VFJN01 > VFJN01. Next base: position 571,610 of record CAWJWI010000004.1, on the reverse strand, counting down.
GGGTTCGTGCCACGGCGAGCTGCGGGGCTCGTCGTAGAGCACGTCGACGGCCTCGCCCCGGATGGCGGCGAAGGAGTGGGCCCCCCACTGCGACAGGCCGACGGTCATGGCCGGCAGCTCGTCCTCGGCGAACCAGCCCACGTCGGCCGTCTCGAGCGGGTGCGCCTGCAGCTCGCCGCCGGTGGCTCGGCACAGGAACACGATGGAGTAGAGCGGGATGCGGGTGAAGCCCATGCGCATCCCGTCGAGGACGGCGATGACCCGCTCGGGCACGCAGACGATCCCCGTCTCCTCCAGCACCTCCTTCACGGCCACCTCGCTGGCCGAGTAGCCGATGTCGGCCCAGCCCGTCGGGTAGAGCCACACGCCGCTGTCGGCCCGCTGCACGAGAAGGATGCGCCCTGCGTCGTCGTGGACGACGGCACCTACGGCCGCCTTGGGCGTGACGTAGCCGGCGACGCCTGTCCCCACGCTGCGCATCCACTCGTCGACGTAGTCCTCGACGTCGAGCTCGGCGTCGGCCTCCAGCGCAGCGCGCATGTCGGCCGCCACGTGCAGCACCTCCTCGTAGCGCTCCTGCTCGTACAGGCTCTCCGTGAAGCCCAGCCCGGTGCGGGCGATCCCGGCCAGCGCCTCGGACCAGCGGACGAGGTCGGCTCTCGTGGGCGGCAGACGACCAGGCACGTCAGCCGGCCAGCTCGTGGAGGAGGGCCCGCTCGACCTCGACGATCAGGGCCGGGTCATCGAGCTTCCCGCCGCTGGCGCTGCGAACGTAGAACGCGTCCACGACCCGGTCACCGAGGGTCTGGACCTTGGCTGACACGATGTCGAGGTCGAGGTCGGCCAGGGCCCGAGTGATCCGGTAGAGCACGCCGATCGAGTCGGGCGCGTGGACCTCGACGACGGTGGACGAGCGGGAGGCATCGTTGTCCACGAGGACGCGGGGGGGTTCCTGGATGGCTCGCTTCGGCCCGCGACCGCCGTACACGCGGGCCCGCTCGGCCAGACGGGCCTGGAGGGCGAGCCGACCCTCGAGCACCTTCTCGAGGTCTGCGGTCACCTTGTCCCAGGAGATGGTGGGGCCGAGGGACGACTCGACTCGCATCTCCTCGAGGGCCATTCCGTCGAGGGTGGTGACGGCGGCGTCGAGCACGCCGAGACCGTGGAGGGCGAGGACGCCGGTCACACGGCTGAACAGGCCCGGACGGTCGGCCGCCACCACGGTGAGCTGGTCGCCGCGCCCGAGGACGACCTGTGCCCTGGCGCGGAGCAGGTCCAGGTGGGATTCGGCGGGGAAGTCCTCCCGGACGTCGTCCGCCTCGCCGCCACCGAGGACGTGGCTGGTGCGGCCCACGAGGTCGCGGACGAGCTCGGACTTCCATCGTCCCCACGCCGCGGGACCGGTGGCCAGGCTGTCGGCTTCGGTCAGCGCGGCTAGGAGTCCGAGGGTGCGGACGTCGCCGACCGCGCCGGCCACGTGCTCGATGGTGGCCGGGTCGTCGAGGTCGCGCCGGGTGGCGACGTCGGGCAGGAGCAGGTGGTGGCGGACCATGGCCTGGAGCACCGCCACGTCAGGGGCGGGGAACCCCATCCGCGGCCCGAGGTCGGCGAGCAGGTCGATCCCGACGTCGGTGTGGTCACCTGGGTAGCCCTTGCCGATGTCGTGGAGGAGAGCCCCGACCACGAGGAGGTCGGGCCGGTCCGTGCGGGCGACCAGCGCGGCCGCGTTGGCGGCCGCCTCCATCAGGTGACGGTCGACCGTGAAGCGGTGGTAGGCGTTGCGCTGCGGCTTGCTGCGCACAGCAACCCACTCCGGCAGCACGTGCACCCAGAGGCCCGTCTGGTCGAGCGCCTCCACGACGGGTATCGCGCGATGACCGGCGAGGAGCAGGTCGACGAACGCCCCCCGCACCGCTTCGGGCCACGGGCTGGGCAGGGGGCCGGCCTCGGCGGCCAGCCGATCGAGGGAGCCGCGGTGGATGCGGGTCCCGGCGGCGGCAGCAGCCGCGGCGGCGCGCAGCACGAGGGTCGGGTCTTCGGCCGGGGCGGCGCCGTTGGTGAGGTGGACCTCCCCATCGCGCAGCACGAGGCCAGGACCGATGGCCTTGTCCCGGCGGGCCCGCCAGCCGGGGCCGGCGAGGGCGGCCTCGATGCGGTGCCAGGCTTCGTCGCTGCGCCAGGCGATCGTGCGGGCGGCACCGGCCACGGAGCGCATCAGCGTGTCGGCGGACTCCTCCCCGAGCGCGGCAGCCACGCCGTCCTGCTCCTCGAGCAGAAGTCGGTCGCCGGGGCGGCCGGTGCGCCGGTGGAGCTCGACGCGCGCCGCCAGGAGCGTCTCGTAGGCAGCCGCGAGCGCGGGGTCGTCACCCTCCCAGAGCAGGGAGCGAGCCGCTTCGGCCCAGCGCAGGGCGTGGACGTCCCGGAGCCCGCCCCGGCCCTCCTTCAGGTCCGGCTCGAGGAGGAACGCCACCTCACCCGACCTCTCGTGGCGGTCCGACACGCGGCGGGCCAGCTCCCCGAGCCAGCGCTTCGACCGCTTCTGCCACTGCTGGGCGGCCCGCTCGGCCAGGCCAGCAGTGAGAGATGGATCCCCGGCCAGGTGACGGACCTGCAGCAGGGACGTGGCTGTGTCGAGGTCGTCGGCGGCCAGGGCCAGCGCCTCACGGGTGGTGCGCACGGCGTGCCCGAGCTTCAGGCCCTCGTCCCAGATCGGGTACCAGACCCGGTCGGCCAGGGCCCCGATGTCCGGCCGGCCATCGTGGAGGAGCACGACGTCGATGTCGGACTGCAGGCTGAGCTCGGCCCGCCCGTAGCCGCCCACCGCGATGAGGGCGACACCGTCCGCGCCGGCCTCGGCGGCAGTGAGGAGATCGGCCAGCCAGGCGTCCACGAGGTCGCTGTAGCGCCGACACAGCTCGGCACCGGCGAGAGCAGAGTCCCCGCGGAGCGCTTCACGGGCCGGTCCGAGCTCCATCGGGGAAGTCTGGCAGGTGCCGCGGGTTCCGGGCTCTCGCGTCAGACCTGACCGATCAAGGCCCGGGCAGCAACCGCGATCGGGTCCCAGACGCTCGAGAAGGGCGGGGCGTAGGCCAGGTCGAGGTCCACGATCTCGTCGACGCGCATCCGAGCGTGAAGGGCGACGGCCAGCGTGTCGATGCGCTTGGCCGACCCGACTCCACCCACTATCTGCCCGCCGAGCAGCCGGCCTGTGCCTCGTTCGGCCAGAAGCCTCACGTGCATCGGCTCGGCGTCGGGCAGGTAGCCCGCTCGGGTGGTGGTGTCGATGGTGATCGACGCGTGGTCGAGGGCGGCGGCCGACGCCTCCGCCTCGGTCAGACCGGTGCGCGCCACCTCCAGCGAGCACACCTTGGTGATGGCGGTGCCGACGACGCCCGGGAACGTGGCGTAGCCCCCACCGAGGTTTATCCCCGCCACGCGTCCCTGCTTGTTCGCCACGGTGCCCAGGGCGACGTGGACGCGCCGGCCTGAGACGAGGTGCCAGGACTCGCAGCAGTCCCCCGCCGCGTACACGCCGTCGAGGTTCGTGCGCTGGCGGCGATCGACCGAGAGGGCGTCGCGGGATCCGGTGGCCACCCCGGCCGCCGCGGCCATCTGGCTGTTCGGGCTGACCCCGAGCCCGAGCACCACGAGATCGGAGGGAACGGTCGACCCGTCCTCGAGGACCACCCGGCCCGGCTCGAAGGCCGCGACTGGACTGGCCAGCCGCACGTCTATGCCCATCGTCCGCATCGGATCGAGGAGGCGCTCGGCCATGTCCGGGTCGAGGGTGCGCATGAGCTGCTGGCCGCCCTCGATGAGGGTGACCGATGCCCCCCATCGGACGAACGCCTCGGCCATCTCGAGGCCGATGTAGCCGCCGCCGATGACCGCCACCGATCGGCACTCGGAGGTGCGGGCCCGGTCGAGCAGCACCCTCGCGTCATCGAGGGTCTGCACGCCGAGCACGTGCTCCGCGTCGATCCCAGGCAGGTCGGGTCGTGTCGGGCGGGCGCCGGTGGCTACGAGCAGCTGGTCGTAGCCGAGGTGGATCGTGCGCTGGTGAAGGTGGTCGCGCACCTCGACCTGGCGGGTGGCGTGGTCGATGGTCAACGCCTCGTGCTGGAGGCGGACATCGATCCGATGCTTCTCTCGGAACTCTTGGGGGGTGCGGGCCACGAGGTCGTGGAGTGATTCCACCTCGCCGCCTACGAGGTATGGGATCCCACAGGCGGAGTAGCTGGTCCAGGTGCCGAGCTCGAGGGCCACGATCTCGAGGTACGGCTGCCGGCGCCGGACCTGCATGGCGGCGGCCATCCCTCCGGCGTCGCCGCCGATCACCACCAGTCGGTCAGCCATCGGGTGGCAGGCTACCGGGGGGTGCGTGCCAGACTTCCCCCATGGCTGTGCGGGAGGACTGCCGCCACTACTCGACGCGCACGATGCCCTCGCAGGATGTCGTGCAGCGCTGCCGCGTCGAGATGGCCGAGATCGCGCCGTTCGCCTGCCCGGCGGACTGCCTCTTCTTCGAGTCCCGATCGATCACCGACGCCGGCTGGCAGCGCTTCGACCGCCCTGAGGACCCCGGGCCCCGCTAGGAACCGCCGCGCCGGCGGCGGAGCACCACGTGGGCCTTGGCCGCGCCCCACAGCAGCCCGGGCTCGTGCACGGCGGGGTCGAGATCGCCGAAGGCACCCGGTGTCAGGTCGTAGGGGTCATCGGGGAACAGGCGAGCCGCGTCCGCGTCACGGCTCACAGGGGGAAGCCCGCCCGCGCGCAGCACCGCTGTGGGATGGCTCACAGCGGCGCGCACGAGGGCGAGCGGGTTCGTCCGCTGGGCATCGACGTCGGTCGCGAGCAGCGAGCGCAGGGCCGGGACCAGCTCGGCACGCGCGCGCTGACCGGCGAGAGTGGCGGCGGCCCTGACGTCGGGCGGGGGGTCTTCACCGGTCACGGCCCGCCAGCGCTGGGCGACGGCACGCTCGACCCAGCCGGGCACGGCGCCTTCGAGGGCATCGGCCAGCTGCTCGGCGTACCGGGCCAGGGCCGCGGCGTCGTCAGGGTCGTCGGCTGGATGAGGAGACGCCAGGGTCACCAGACCCAGGGCATGACGTACCACTGCTTGACGTTGATCGCCGCCGTCGCAGTGGCCCGGGCGGCGTCGCCGTTGTAGATGGCGGTGATCAAGTGGTCGCCGGCGCTCAGCGGCTTGGTGAGGTCGGCGACGCCGTTGACCAGGGGTGCTGTGCCCAGGGTGGTGTTGCCGTCCTTGAAGGTGACTGTCCCGGTCGGTGTGCCTGTGCCGGGCGCAGAGGTCCTCACCGTGGCCCGCAAGAGGACGGGCTTGCCGCCCGTGGTCTGCTCCGAGGCCTGCTGCAGCAGGACGGTGACGGAGGCCTTGTCGATCCGCTGGGTGAGCGGCGCCGACTTGCTCGACTCGAGCCCGAGGGCCCCCGAGTAGTGGGCCGTGATGTTGTGGGTTCCCACTGCCAGGTTGGGGGTGGTCAGGCGGGCGTTGCGGTCCGGTCCGACGGGCGCAGTGCCGAGGCTGGTCGCCCCGTCCTTGAACTCGACCATCCCGGCTGCGTTGGGTGGGCCGGCGACGGTGACCAGGGCAGTGAGGGTCACGGGCTGGCCAGCCACGGCAACGGGCAGAGAGCTGCTCAGCGAGGTCGAGGTCGGCGACGCGTCTGGAGCGCCGGCGTCGTCGGGGGTGGCCCGCACGCGATAGGCGTCGCCGTCGGCGAAGGACGGGATCGGCACCCGGACCACGCCACCCACGACGGGCAGCACCTGGGTGGAGACCGGTTCGATGCCGGCCGAGGAGGCGGGCACGTTGGCGATCCGATCGAGGGTGACGGTGGCGTTCGTGCCGCTGGGCAGGCGGAGCGCCACCTCATGGGCGACGGGCGCGGCCGGCGCGGCAGGGCAGGCGAAGGCCCGGGAGAACGTGCAGCCGTGCGAGCGGCCGACGAGCGCCTGGACGGTGGCACCGTTGGTGGTTGCGAAGGCGGTGATGTTGGGGTCGGTGCTGCCGGTGGCCAGCCGCCGCCCTCCCTGCATCTGGGCGTAGGCCCGGTGCACCCAGTAGGACGCGTGGGTGGTGCCGTCGCTGCGGAGAAGGTCGTCCATGACGCCCCGATCGCAGGTGCTGAAGCCCTGACCCTGGTCCAGGGCCCAGAAGCAGGCCAGGTTGGCCTGGTCGACGTTGGCCCGCTCCATGGCCTCGATGTAGCCGACCGACCAGCCGGGGATGCGCCGGGTTGCCTCGGGCGAGTACTCGTTGATGTGGATCTCGGGGTCACCCAGCGAGGGTCGGGCCGCGATCATGGCCCGCACCTCCTGCACGTGGCGCACGACGCTGGCCGGACGGTTGTCGTAGGAGACGTCGTCGTGAGCGCCGCCGCTCTCGTGCCACGAGATCGCGGCGAACTTCATGCTCCGCTCCGCCGCGAAGTCGAGGAACGTGCGCAGGTCCATGAGGCGGCTGCCAGCTGTGGTGGTGAAGAACGAGATGCTCGGCCCGACGATCCGCGCCGTCGGGTCGACCGACTTGATGACGCTGTACGCAGTGGCGAACTGCTCGAGGATCAGCGAGGCGTTCGCTGTCTTGTACCAGTCGTAGTGCTCAGAGATGTCAGGCTCGTTCTGGATGTCCCAGGTGAGGCCAGTGCGCCCCTGGTCCTTGTAGCCCTGGACGGTCGTGGTGATGAACTTGCGGTACTCCCGCCAGTTCCTCCACGGGGCAGCGCCGTACATCTGCAGCAAGCCGTACGTGTAGCTGCCCCAGAGATCGCTGAGCACGATCGTCTCGTGCGTGGCGATCTCTGTGTCGTTCTCCATGTCGCGCGAGCTGATGCGCCAGTTCTGGATGTGGAGCGGGTCGAGGAGGGCACGAGGGGTCCACGCGCTGACGCCGTGGAGCAGGCCCTGGGCGCGCAGGCGGTTCGGACCCTTGTCGGTGGTGGCGTCCACCGAGCTGCAGCTCACGGCCGACCCGCACAGCGCGCTGGTCGGGCGCACGACCGCGGTGGCCAGCTCAGGGGCGATGCCGTATTGGTTCCGCGCTCGCACGGTGAAGGTGTAGGGCTGGTTGGCGGCCAGGCCTTCGAAGTCGAACGTCGTGCACGTGGCGCAGGCGATGTGGCGACCGGCGTACTTGCCGCTCGCGTCGCGCGCCTCGAGCACGTAGTCCTCGATCGGAGCCGAGCCCGCGCCAGCGGGCGTCCAGGCCAGACGGGCGCTCAGCTCGGCGGCGGTCGCCGTGGCGCTGGGGACGGCGTCGGGCGGCGAGCCTGGCGCCGAGCTGGCGGTCGGGGCGACGACAGCGGCCAAGGAGACGACGACGACGGTCGTGAGGAGGCGCAAGGCGGCTCGGCGCCTCCAGGGCCGGTGCTGGTCGATCCATGTCGCGGTCACGTCGGTCTCCAGGGTCGGGGGGCGTGTGGGCAGGCACAGCTGCGCCAGCACCTCATCGGCCCCGCGAGGGCGGATCTCAAGACATTACGTGACAAAAGCAACGGAAACCCCGTCTGCTCAGCCCTCGAACCATCGGTACGGGTCACCGAGGGCCGGACGGTTGCGGGCTGTCCAGCGCCGCTTGCGGATGGCCAGCGGCACGTGGCGCAGGAAGCGAAGGAGGGTCGCGAACCCCATGCGCTCGGTGACGAGCACGGCGCCCCACTGCACGATCTCGAACCCGGCCCAGGGCAGGAGATCTCTGAGGAGCGGACCGACGCGCTCGTTCTTGACCTGCATCACGCGGTGGTTGGAGAAGCTGAGGTACTTGGCCCGGGGTGGGTTCTTGCGTCGCTGGGCCATCACCGACACGGCGCCACCGCCCTTGCCGCGGCGCAGCGTGCGCACGTGGCTGGCTCGGGCCGTCGGGACGTAGACGGTCTTCCAGCCGCGCGCCGAGAGCCGCCAGGCCAGATCGACGTCCTCCTTGTAGATGAAGAAGCTCTCGTCGAAGTACTCCGGCAGATCGGGGTCAGGAGGCGCCATCCGGGGCACGGCGACGTCGTCGAGGGCTCGGCGCCGGTAGACGGGCACGGCCCCATCAGCCCCGAACACCTCGACCACCTGGTCGTGCTGACCCCGGTCGGGCTCGCCCATCCCTCTCGGGAGGAACCGGCGCTTGCGGTCGACCGTGAAGCCGAGCGTGTCGATCTCCGGGGGCTCGCCCTCCCGCTCAGCGGGTCGGGTCAGCTTTCCCTGCACGGCGCCGACCTGCGGATCCCCGAAGTGAGGTAGGGCCTCGGCGAGGAAGCGGGGGTCGAGGTCGGCATCCGCGTTCACGAGGAGCACGATCTCCCCGGTTCCGGCCCGCATGGCGATGTTGTGCCCTACGGCGAACCCGACGTTGTCGCCGCGCGTCACCTCGACGGTGCGACTCGGGTGGGGCGGCGCAGCCGCAACGGCCTGCTGGATCAGATCGTGCTGGGCGTCGTTGCTGCCCTGCTCGCGGATGCGGACGTGCAGCGGGCCGGGGTGCTCGAGGGCCAGGACCGAGCGGATGCAGTCCAAGATCGTCCCCTCGTCGAAGGTGGCGAGGACGCTGACGTCGACCGCGGTGTGCTCGGGCGGGGTCATCGGAGGACCTTACCGATGCGGGTTGACGCCGCCGGTCCTGCCGGGGACGATGCTCCCCGCATGCGGATCCGGGCCCTGTCGGTGTTCGAGGGCGTCGTGTACCACTGCTGGTGCATCGATGCGGCCTCGCCGTGCCGGCCGGTGCTGGAGGTGGACGCCCTGCTCCGCCCCGGGGACGCGGACGCCGAGTCCGGCCCGCTCCTGCTGTCGATCGCCGACTACATCGCCATGGCCGGTGGCCTGCAGGTCGCGGGGCCGTGCCTCGACGAGCTGCGGGCCAAGGACCGCATCGTCGAGCACCTCGACGTGCCGCACATCACCTTCCCGACCTGGACCTCGGTCAGCTCAAGAGCTGGTTGAAGCCCCCGCTGCGCAGCCCGTCGAGGTCGAGGGTGACCCATCGGTAGCCGGCGGCCCGCACAGCGGCCAGGACGTCGGTGCGCTTCGCCATCACTGCGTCCAGGTCGAGCTCGGGCACCTCGATGCGAGCCACCTCGCCGTGGTGGCGCACGCGCAGCTCGGCGAAGCCCAGCGTGCGCAGGGACGCCTCCGCCCGCTCGACGGCGCTGAGCCGTCCGAGCGTGACCGGTGTGCCGTACGGCAGCCGCGACGCTAGGCAGGCCGCGGCCGGCTTGTCCCAGGTGGGCAGGCCCAGCTCCCTCGATGTGGCCCGGACGTCTGCCTTGGAGAAGCCGGCGTCCACCAGAGGGAAGGCGGCGCCCCGCTCCGCGGCGGCCCGCTGCCCGGGGCGGTGGTCGCCGAGGTCGTCGAGGTTCACGCCGAGCACGACGGTGGCGTCGCGGGCTTCGGCGAGCGGGCCGAGGGCCTCCAGCAGGGCGTCCTTGCACCAGTAGCAGCGATCGCCGTCGTTGCGGGCGTAGTCCGGGTTGGCCAGCTCGTCGGTGACGACCTCCTCCCACGCCATCCCCCAGCGCGCGGCGAGGTCTGCGCACGCCGCCCGCTCGGAGCCGGGGAGCGACGCCGACACGGCCGTCACGGCCAGCGCGCCCTCCCGTCCGAGCGTGTCGTGGGCCACCCAGGCGAGGAAAGCGGAGTCAGCGCCGCCCGAGAAGGCGACGACCACCCGAGCCAGCTCCTCCAGGCGACCGCGCAGGAGATCGAGGGACGGAGTGGCCACGAGCTCAGTCTGACCCATGTTCACACCACCGCAACACCACATGTGTGTAGTGTCGCCAACCACATCGTCCCAGGTCACTGGGCAAGGGGAGGCAAACCGAACATGAGGCACAGAAGGTCCGTACGGATCGCAGGGGCGCTCTGCGCGCTCGCGCTGCTCGCCACCGCATGCGGTGACGACGACGACGAGCCCACGACAGAGCCGTCCGACGAAACCACCACCACCGAAGGCGCGTCTGGCGGTGGACAGCTCGTTGGCGCCAAGGGCACGACGCCGGCGCCAGAGACCACCGACGCCGTACGCGACTTCCAGGCCCGCATGGACGCCCACGCCGAGGACGCCGGACTCGAGCTCGACGGCACCTACGCCTACGGGCCCGAGGCCTACGACTCCACGATCATCATCGCCCTGGCTGCGCATGCGGCTGGTGACGACGGCAGCGCCCATGCAGGCGAGATCGTGAACGTCACCAAGGACGGCGAGCAGTGCAGCACCTTCGCTGACTGCCTCGCCCTCATCCAGGCCGGCACCGACATCGACTACGAGGGCGTCTCGGGCCCCACGGACATGTCAGGCAACGGCGAGCCGATCCTCGGCTCGTACGCCATCCAGGTCTACGGCGACGACAACCGCCTCGATCCGGAGCAGGAGACCTTCGCCACGGTCGAGGCCAGCGAAGAGTTCAAGGCCCTGCCGATCGACCCGGTCACCCAGGCCCGGGCCGGCGACGGCGTGCTGAAGATCGGCACGTTGCTCCCCGAGACCGGAAACCTGGCGTTCCTCGGACCACCGGAGATCGCCGGCGTGCAGATGGCCGTCGATGAGATCAACGCGGCTGGTGGCTACAACGACCAGCCGGTGCAGATCAGCCAGGGCGACTCGGGCGACACCACCACGGACACGGCGGTCCAGACCGTCACCCGTGAGCTGCAGGAGGGCGTCGATGCCATCATCGGTGCCGCCTCATCGAGCGTGTCGGCCAGCGTGATCGACCAGATCGTCACCGCCGGCGTGACGATGTTCTCGCCCGCCAACACGTCCAAGCAGTTCTCGGACTACGCCGACAAGGGCCTGTACTTCCGGCTCGGACCATCCGACATCCTGCAGGGCCAGGTGCTGGCCGAGCTCATCGCCGAGGACGGGGCCGCCACGCTGACGATCCTGAACTTCGACGACGACTACGGGAACGGCCTCGCCGACGACCTGAAGGCATCCTTCGAGGCCGCCGGTGGCCAGGTGGTCGACACGATCACCTATGACCCGCAGGCCCAGACCTTCGACGCTGAGGTCGAGCAGGCGCTGGCGGCGGACTCTGACGCCATCGCCCTGATCGGCTTCGACGAGACGAGCCGCCTGCTCGTCACGCTCGTCGAGCAGGGTCTCGGCCCGAACGACATCCCGACCTACATGGTCGACGGCAACATCGGCAACCCGCTCGGCGAGCGCTTCGACGCCGGCGAGTAGCCCAGCTCTGAGCTGAGCGACACGGGCCCCCGCTCCGGCGGGGGCCCGTTCGCGTCCCGGGCTACTTGGCCTTGGCGAGCGTGCCGAGGTAGAGCTCGGTGACCTTCGGGTCGTTGAGGAGCTCCTCACCGGTGCCGGAGTAGGCGTTCTTGCCCTGGTCGAGCACGAAGGCCCGGTGGCAGATCTGCAGGCACCTGCGAGCGTTCTGCTCGACCATCACGATCGACACGCCCGTCTGGTTGATCTGCCGGCACCGAATGAACACCTCGTCCTGGAACGCGGGCGAGAGGCCGGCGGAGGGCTCGTCGAGCAGCAGCACGGAGGGCCGCATCATCAGGGCTCGGCCCATGGCCACCATCTGCCGCTCGCCGCCCGACAGGGAGCCGGCCCGCTGCTTGCGGCGGTCTCCGAGCATCGGGAACAGGTCGCACACCTCTGCGAAGCGGGGCCCGAAGTCCTTGGGCCGCTGGTAGAGCCCCATCTCCAGGTTCTCCTGGACGCTGAGGCTGGGGAAGATGTTGTTGTTCTGGGGGACGTAGCCCACGCCCATGGACACCAGCCTGTGGGCCTTGGCGCCCGTGATGTCCTCACCTCGCAAGGAGACCGTCCCCGAGCGGACCGGCACCAGGCCGAACATGGCCTTGAGGAGCGTCGACTTGCCGGCCCCGTTCGGACCGATGATGCCGATCAGCTCGCCCGGCTCGAGCACGAGCTGGCACCCGTTGAGGATGTCGACACCGGGCACGTAGCCGGCCACGAGGGTGTCGGCTACGAGCAGCGGGCCCTCCCACTTGGCCTCCTCGACCGCGAGGAGCTCGACGTCATGGGCGTCGTCAGGCATCTTCGGAACCTTCCGCTGCGGCCCTGGCCTCGGCCAGCACGCGAGCCTCTTCGGCCGCGGTGAGCGGCGCGTCGTGGTGGGCTCCGAGGTAGGCGTCGATGACCGCGTCGTTGTTGCTGATCTGGTCTGGGGTGCCCTCGGCGATCACCCGGCCCTCGCCCATGACGATGACCCAGTCGGATATGTCGTGCACGACGTCCATGTCGTGCTCGACGAACATGACGGTCATCCCGTCCTCCCGCAGGCCCTTGACGTGCTCGAGGAGCGACTGCGTGAGGGCCGGGTTCACTCCGGCCATGGGCTCGTCGAGCATCACCATCGTGGGTCGCACCATGAGGGCCCGGGCCATCTCCAGGAGCTTGCGCTGGCCGCCCGAGAGCTCGCCGGCGAAGTCATCTCGCATGTGGTCCATCTTGAACCGGGTGAGGAGCTCCTCGGCTCGGGCCTCGATCTCGGCTTCCTGGGCCTTCCAGAGGGGGCGGACGAGGCTGGCGAAGAGCCCCTCCCCTCGTTGGCCCGTGGCGCCGAGCTTCATGTTCTCGAGGACGGTGAGCCGGGCCAGGGACTTGGTGAGCTGGAACGTTCGCACCATCCCGAGCCGGGCCACCTTGTGGGCGGCGACACCACCGAGGTCCTTGCCCTCGAAGGACCACCGGCCCGAGCTGGGGCTGTCGAAGCCGGTGAGGAGGTTGAAGAAGGTCGTCTTGCCCGCTCCGTTGGGCCCGATGAGGGCGGTGATGGCACCCCGCTGGACCTCTAGGTGCTCGACGTTGACGGCCACCAGGCCGCCGAAGGAGCGCCGGATCCCGTCCGCGACGAGGATCGGGTCGGGCTTGGCCACACCAGGCTCGGGGGCCATCCCTGCGAAGGCGCCGACCGCGCTGGAGGTGCTCACGGGGGCGTCACCGGCGGACACTGACGGCCACCTCCCGCTTGTCTCCGATGATGCCCTGTGGTCGGAAGATCATGAGGGCCATGAGGCCCAGGCCGACCAGGATGTTCCGGACGATGCCCACCTCGTTGGCCACGAGGAACTCGATGTGGCCCGCGCCGATGGCCTGACGGAGGGCCACGTCGACGAAGGCGCTCAGGAAGAAGAAGACGATCGTCCCGATCACAGGGCCGAACACCCGGGCCGCCCCACCCAGGACGAGCGCCGTGTAGGCGAAGAACGTGACCAGCGTGCCGAGGCTGTCGGGCACGACCGACTGGCGGGCGACAGCGAAGACGACGCCGCCGAGGCTGCCGATCACGCCGCCGATGACGAGGGACTGCATCTTGTAGGAGTACACGTTCTTGCCCAGGCTGCGGACGGCGTCCTCGTCCTCCCGGATGGCCTTGAGCACTCGGCCCCACGGGCTGCGCATCAGGAGATAGGTCACCAGGCAGGTGATGCCCACGAGCCCCCAGCCCACGACCAACACCCAGACCTGGCTCGACGAGTAGCTCACGCCGACGTCGGTGCCCGGGATGGAGAGCGCCTTGGTGCCTCGGGGAAACGGGTTGAGATCGAAGAAGTCGTTGGCGAAGCCCTGGATGCCAGCCGCGCCTCCCGTCGTGGCCCGGAAGCGGGCAGCCCGCAGCACGAGGCGGATGATCTCGCTTGCTGCGATGGTGACGATGGCGAGGTAGTCGGCCCTCAGGCGAAGGGTCGGCGCACCCAGGAAGAGGGCGAGGACCGACGAGGTCAGGAGGGCCAGGAAGACGCAGAGCCAGAAGGACAGCCCGTAGGTGTCGACGCCGATGGCCACCGTGTAGGCGCCGACGGCGACGAAGCCCACCTGCCCGAAGTTGAGCAGACCCGTGAACCCGAAGTGGACGTTGAGCCCGAGGGCGGCCAGGGCGTACACGACCGCAGTTGGCCCGAAGGCCGTGGTGAGCGAGACGGTGAGGATGAACTGCCAGTCCATTGCGGGTCCCTTCAGCCGATCCGCTCGGCCCGACCCAGGATGCCCTGGGGTCGGAGGAGGAGGACGAGGATGAGGATGGCCAGAGCGCCGACGTTCTTCAGCTCGGTCGGGATCCAGATCGTCGACACCTCGACGAACAGGCCGACGACGAAGGAGCCGACGAGGGCGCCGTAGGCCGTGCCGAGCCCGCCGAGCGTGATGCCGGCGAACATCAGCAGGAGGAGGCGGAAGCCCATCTCGAAGTGCACCTGCTGCTGGAGGCCGAAGAGGATGCCGCCCAGGGCAGCGAGGCCGCCGCCGAGGGCCCAGGCGAAGGTGACGACCCGATCGACGTCGATGCCGGACGAGGCGGCGAGGTCGGGGTTGTCCGACACCGCCCGCATCCCCTTGCCGATCCGGGTGTACTGGAGGACCGACGCCACGGCCACGATCACGACGATGATCAGGACGATCATCCACACGTCTTTGGGCGTGGTGGTGATGGGACCGAGGTCTACGCCGCTCTGGCGGTAGTACTGGCGGTAGGGCCGGAACACCCCGCCGAAGAGGAGCTGGAAGAAGCTGCGGGCGGCGAGGCTGAGCCCGATCGAGACGATCATCATCGCCACGAGGCTCATGCCCCGGTTGCGCAGCGGGCTCCACAGCACCCGGTCGAGGAGGGCGGCGGCCCCTGCGCCGATGGCGATGGCCAGCAGCGCGGCGGGCACGATGTGGACCCCGTGGTCGGCGTTGAACCACCAGGCCACGATCGCCCCGAAGGTGACGTGCTCGCTGTGGGAGAAGTTGACGAGCCCGGTGGTGCCGTAGATCAGGGACAGGCCCACGGACGTGATCGCGATGATGAGGCCGAAGCTCAGGCCGTTGAAGATGGCCTGGGGAAGGCGGTCGGACAAGCCTGTGATCGCCCGCTCCCGGTCGCCCAGCGTCACGTTGAGGATGCGGGCCCTCAGGGGGTCGATGTTGATGACCTCCCCGCCCTCGCGGGGCAGGCCGACGTCGTCGGGCAGCGAGTCGAGGTTGATCGTGGCTACGTACTGGCCCGGGCCGGGGAGGCTGATGGTGGCCTTGCCCTCTTCGTCGGTCTCGACCTCGTCGACGACGACGTCGGCGTCGTCGGTGACCACGATGACCACGCCCTCGACCGGCTCGTCGTCGTCGCGCTCGGCGGTACCTTGCCGGTCGACAACGTTGACGCGGATCTCGGGCTCGCTCGGCCCCGGTTCCTGGGCCCCGGCCGTGGGGATGAGCCCGAACACCGCCGCACAAGCGAGCCCGAGCGCGAACAGGATCTGAAGGGTCCGTCGGTCGAGCACGATGCGGCGGACGATACAGGGTCCCGCCTGGGCGGGTGGCCTAGGTGAGCCCGATTGCGTCGAGCACGCCACCCAACGGGGCCACCATTCCTGCGTAGAACGGGCCGAACTCCGCGTAGTGCGCGGAGGCCTCGTCGAAGCGCATCGTGTAGACGACCTCCTTCAGGTCGTCCGGGTGCACGGCGAAGAGCGTGACTCCCCACTCGAAGTCGTCGATGCCCGTCGAGCCGGTGATGAGCTGCAGCACCCGACCGGCGAACTTCCGCCCGCTGGCCCCGTGGGCGTACATCAGCTCCTTGCGGTCGTCGTAGGGCAGCGTGAACCAGTTGTGGCCCTCGCCGCGGCGCTTCGACATCGGGTAGAAGCAGAACGCTGTCTTGCCCTCGGGCGGGAGGTTGGGGTGGAGGCGGGCTTGCTTCATCTCGTCGGGTACGCCCTGGGCGTACTCGGAGAGCTCGGTCAGCGACACGTAGCTGTCGACGACCTCGAGCCCCGCCGCCGCCAGGTCCGTCTGGAGCCGGCGCAGCCGCCACAGGTCGGGGCCCAGCGCCAGGATCGCGATGTCGGCCTTGTGGCCGAGCATGGCCGCCGCCACCACCTGGTGGTCGTCGGCTTCGGCCGCCTTGACGGCCGACTCGACGGCATCGCGGTCCGCCAGCGGCCCGGCCTTGCAGAAGAGGTGCAGGACACCCCAGCCGACGGTGGGCACGAGCGGTTCGGGCATGAGCCCGAGGGTACCGGCGGGGCTGTCGAGCCCCCTACTCGTCGAGGACCTCGACGAGGACGATGGCGTTGTAGTCCGGCACCTTGGAATGGGGCTCGCGGTTGCCCGGCCCGCCGCCGATGAGCACCTGCCCCTCGGGCCAGTGGACCTGCAGGCTGCGGGCGGGCAGACGCACGATCTTGAGCCGACCGTCGAAGGAGCCGGCGGCGCTGGTGA
Source organism: uncultured Microthrixaceae bacterium (assembly GCA_963846555.1). Classification (GTDB taxonomy): domain Bacteria; phylum Actinomycetota; class Acidimicrobiia; order Acidimicrobiales; family VFJN01; genus VFJN01. The sequence continues at coordinate 555,415 of CAWJWI010000004.1, read as the reverse complement.
GCCGAACCGCCGTGCCCTCCTCCCCGCCGAGCGCAGCCGCGTCGGCGGCGTCGATGTACACGGCGTCGCGCCCGGCGCCGGTGAGGGGATCCACCTCGGCGTACACCATCGAGTTGAACTGCTTGCCCCGCCTCGTCGCCACCGTGAAGGCACCGAGGGGCAGGTCGGGGCTTTCCGGCACGAGCGCCGTGAACCGGCCTCGGCCGTCGGGCGTGGGGAACCGTCCGCCGGGCGCCAGGTGGCGGCCGCCCCACTGCACCTGGTCACCCGTGGTGGCGAGGTCCTCTATGCCTGCGTAGGCGGGCACGACCGCCGCGATCTCAGCCCTCAGAGCCTGGTTCGTCGGCCACGAGAAGGCACCGGCCAGATCGGGGCGGACGCGTGCAGCGACGTCGGCGAACAGGCGCCACTCGCTGCGGGCCTCCCCGACCCGCCGCGGCAGCTCCGGGCTGAACACGATCCGGCGCTCCGTCGTGGTCTCCGTGCCCCCGCCCTCCTGCTCGTAGCGGGTGGCCACTGGCAGCAGGATGACGTCATCTCCCTCGACGAGCATCTGCGACGACACGACGACGTCCTGGTGGACCCGCAGCGGCACGCGGCGGAGAGCGGCCTCGACGGCAGGCGGATCGGGCAGGACCTCGAGGAAGTTGCCGCCTGAGCTCCACAGCACGTCGAGCTGGCCCGCAGCCGCGGCGTCGATCATCTCGGGGGCCGTGCGCCCGGGCCGGGCGGGCACCTCGAAGCCCCACTGGGTCCCGAGCAGGGCCGCGTGCTCCTCGTCCACGGGCAGCCCGCCAGGGAAGGCGGTCGCGTAGGCGCCCATCTCGGCTCCGCCCTGCACACCCGAGTGGCCCCGGATCGGCATGAGGCCGGCGCCGTTGCGCCCCACGTTCCCTCGGGCCAGGCCCAGGTTCACCAGAGCCCGAACCCCGTCGACAGCGTCGCGGTGCTGGGTGATGCCCATCGACCAGATGAGCACCGCGCTGCCCGCCCCGGCGTAGAGCTCGACGAGCGCCTCGAGCTGATCCGCCGTGACGCCGGCCGCGGCGAGGAGGTCCTGCTCGTCCTGCTCGGCGAGCGTGGCGACGAGGTCGTCCCAGCCGTTCGTGTGCTCGGCCACGAAGCGCTCGTCCACCGCACCGCGGGCGATGAGGCGCTTCAGGGCGGCGTTGGCCAGAGCCACGTCGCCCCCGGGTCGCACCGGTACGTGAAGGTCGCAGATCTTCGTGCCGAAGAGGGCCGACTCGGCGCTGGAGGGCACCCAGTACCGCTCGAGGCCCGGCTCCAGGTAGGGGTTCACGACGACGACCCGGCAGCCCCGCTTCTTGGCCAGGTACAGGTACTTCATGAACACGGGTTGGTTGTTGGCCGGGTTGGTGCCCCAGAGGACGACGAGGTCGCTCTCGATGACGTCCTGCAGCGAGCAGGTCGATGCGGCCACGCCGAGCGTGTCCTTCATGCCGATCGTGGACGGGGCGTGGCAGACCCGGGCGGCAGAGTCGACGCTGGCGATGCCGAGGGCCCGGGCTGCCTTGCCCGCCACGTAGTAGGTCTCGTTCGTGATCCCCCGGCTGGTGAGGTACAGCGCCACCCGATCGGGGTCGGTGCCGCTGAGGGCACCGGCGATGGCGCCGAGGGCCTCGGCCCAGTCGATGCGCCGGAAGCCGGCCTCGCCCCGGCGGCGTCGCATGGGGTGACCTAGGCGGCCGAGGCGGCGCAGCTGGCTCGAGCTGCGCTCACGCAACGGAGCGACGTCGGAGAGCAGCACCGGGTCGAGGGCGTCTGCGGTGTTGAGCTCGAGGAGGCTGAGGCGGGTCGTGCAGAGGTGGATGCCGTCGATGGTCCAGTCGTGGAGGCCGGCCACGCCGAGAGCGCAGCCGTCGCAGGCCCCCTTGGTCAGGACGTCGAGGGCGTACTTGGGGTGGGCCCGGTTGGCCCACGCCACCTTGGCCATGTCGCGGTAGTGGTGGGGCTTCTGCAGCCCGATGCCGTTGGGCCGCCACCCGGCCCAGCCCGACGGGCGCCAGCCCGAGAGCTGCTCGGACCAGCCCATCAGGTCGCGGTGGCCGGGCTGTAGAGGTTGCAGGTCGGGAGCTCACCGGGCACCGTGCGGACGAAGCCGGCCAGGGTGATGCCGGCCAGCCGGGCTGCGTCGACGGCCAGGTTGGACGGGGCGCTGACGGCGACCACGGCGCTGCAGCCTGCCGCCCAGGCCTTCTGGACGATCTCGAAGCCGGCCCGGCCGCTGATGTAGAGGCCCAGGTCGGTGGCCGGCAGGGCGCCGTCGAGGAGCAGCCGGCCCATGACCTTGTCGACCGCGTTGTGGCGTCCGATGTCCTCCCTGACCACGACGATGGCTCCCTCGCGGTCGAACGCCGCCGCCGCGTGCACGGCGCCGGTCAGCCCGAACAGGTCCTGGTCGGGACGGACCCGGTCGGGGATGTCGGCCAGCAGCTCCACCGGCCACGGGTCCCCCACCGGGATCGGGGCGATCCGGTCACGAAGCTCGTCGAGGGCGGTGGACCCGCACATGCCACAGGCCGACGTGCTCGCCGCCACCCGAGGGGTCGGCACGGGGGCGGCCCCGCCGGTGTCGACGCTCACCACGTTGAACGCCGTGTCGACGGCGCTACCGGTGGCGCAGTACCGACAGGACACCACCGGCGCTCCGCCGAGGAGACCGTCGCCGTGGCAGAGGCCGACCGCCAGCTCGAAGTCGTGACCGGGCGTGCGCATGGTGGTGCCCACGAGGTTCCCGTCGAGGTGGACCTCGAGCGGCTCCTCCACGATGAGCTGGTCCGGACGCCGGGCGAGGGCCTCACCGTCCCAGCGCTGGGTGAGAACCTTCGCGGTTCGGCCTCGGATCACTTCCCGGAGGCTACTGACCAGTGGTGGAGTCGCGACCCTGGGACCAGGCCCAGCCGAGAAGGGCGAGGACGGGGAGCACGAGGACCCAGACGGTGGTGTTGGCAGCCACCACCACCACGAGCACGAGGCCGAGCAGGGCCAGCCCCAGCCACATGCTCTGCGAGGACTTCGCCTGGGTGGGTGTCAGCGGGGCGACCGGCGAAGGCTTGGCGTGGCCGCGCAGGCGGCCCTTGCCCTCCTTGACGAGGCTCGGCTTCACCGCGGTGCGCCAGAGCTCCTCCTCCCGCGCCCGGTGCTCGCGCAGACGGGCCGCGAGAGCCCGGATGGCCTCAGGCGAACCGGCCCCTTCCTCGACGAGCCGGCGGATCTCCGCAGCCTCCGCGGCGAGGGCCTGCTGCTCGGGCGTCAGCTCCGCCGGGGTCGCCTCCTCACCCTCCCCGCCGCCGAGCGGATCGGGCAGCTCGAGTCCCTCATCGGGCTGCTCGTCCATGAGGGACAACGCTACCGAACCGGCAGGAGACGGAGAGCCCATGGCCGAACCACAACAGACATGTCTGGACCGAGGAGAAGGCGATCGCGGACCGCCTGCACGGTCCTCACCGCTCTGGTGCTCCTCGCGCTCGCCCCGCTCAGCCCCGCCGGGGCGTCCGTGCCGGTGCTCGTGCTGGACGGAACGGGGTACGGCCACGGGGTCGGGCTCTCGCAGTGGGGAGCGGAGTACCTCGCCCGAACGGGCGGGAGCACCGAGCACATCCTCGGAACGTTCTACCCGGGCGCCTCCTTGGGCACGGCCTCGGGACCCGTGCGGGTGGGAGTCCACCGGCCGGCCACGAGCACCACCACGCTGACCTTCCCGGAGGGCGGCGAGGTGCGCAGCCCCCTCGACGGACCTCAGGCGGCCGGGTTCCCGGTGAGGGTGGGCCCCGGAGGGCGGGTCCGCATCACCTTCGACGGCGGCTACCGCGTGGATCCGCTCGTCGTGGCGGCCGGGGCTGGCCGGGCCACTCTCTACGCCCAGGACCCGTGCTGGCTCGGGGACCTGTGCCCGCTGGTCACACCACCGCCGCCCCCGCCGCCGAGCACGACCACCCCGCCGCCCACCTCGCCCCCGCCGGGGGGCCAGCCCGCTCAGCCCGGTCAGCCCGGTGGGCCGCCCCCGACGGCAGGTGGGCCGCCACCGGCCGCGGCGACCTCACCGAACCCGGTATGGGCGGTCCCGGCCAACGGCGGGAGCACCACCGTCGACGAGCGCGGTCGCTCGTACCGAGGCGTCTTGGAAGCCACGGGCGGCGGCGGCCTCCGGCTGGTGAACCTGGTCGGCATCGAGGACTACCTACGGGGCATGGCCGAGGTGCCAGGGGCGTGGCCGGCTGCGGCCGTGCAGGCCCAGACCATCGCGGCCCGCACCTACGGCCTGCGAGCGGCAGGATCGAGCGGGGAGCTCTGCGACGACGCCCGCTGCCAGGTGTACGTGGGCCGCACCGCGGAGTCACCCGGCCAGGACGCAGCCGTCGCGGCCACAGCGGGGCGGGTCGTCGCCTACGGCGGGGCGTTGGCCGCCGCGGTGTACTCGGCCGACGCCGGCGGCGTGTCGGCGACCACCCTCGAGGGGTTCGGCACGCCCGACGGCGTCTACCCGTACCTGACCACCGTTCGCTACGAGACCGACAACCCGCTGCCGTGGCACCTCACCGTGGGCCTCGGTGACCTCGGAGCGCGACTCGGCTACCGCGGCACCGTCACCGGGGCCCGCGTGGGCCAGGCGGGCCCGAGCGGGCGCGCCCTCACGATGATCCTCGAGGGCTCGACCGGAGAAATCAGCGTCGACGGCCGCACCTTCGCCCGCTCCCTCGGCCTGCGCTCCACCCGCTTCACCGCCGTCATGGGCTCGGCCGACGGCACCCCGCCGCCGCCGCCGCCGGCGGAGGAAGCCCTGCAGCTGCTCCCCGAGGAGACGGCGACGCCGGCCGCCCGACCCCGGGTCGATCGCGAGCTCCCCCGGATGGACCGGGCCGTCCCCGACGACCTGGGGACCCGGACGGGCCAGGACCGCCTGCCGCCCGCCCTCGACCCGCGCCGCCACCCGCTCTCATTGGGCGCGGCTCTGCTCGTCCTCGGGCTGGCCGGGTGGCACGGTCGGCTCACCCGCGCGCGATCCTGGCGTCCGTGGACGCTCCGACACCGAAGGCCCTGAAGGCGACTCGCGTGCTGTGGCGGGGCCTCCGCCGCCGCTGCCCCCTCTGCGGCGGGGGCAAGATGTTCCAGAGCTTCTTCATCGTCAAGGAGCGCTGCCCCCGGTGCAACTTCCCCATCCACCGGGAGGAGGGGCACTGGATCGGAGCCATCGGCATGAACACGGTGGCCAGCTTCGGGCTGCTGCTGCTCACGTTCGTCGTCGTGTTCGTGCTCACGTGGGACGACCGGAACGCACCCCTCGTGTTCATCTCGGCGTTCGCAGTCGCCGGCATCACCCCCATCGTCTTCTTCGGTCCCAGCCAGACGCTGTGGAGCGCAGTCCACCTCCTGATGAACCCACCTGAGCCGGCCGACGACATCGACCTGAGGTGGCTGCCTCCGCCCCGCCAGCGGACCTGACGCGAAGGAGGGGGCCCCAGTGGGGCCCCCTCCTCCTCGGGATCTGCTCAGGGGACTAGTAGTCCTCCATGCCCCCGCCCGGCATGCCGCCGGCAGCGGCCTCTTCGGGCTTGTCGGCGATGACCGCCTCGGTGGTGAGGAACAGAGCGGCGATGGACGCTGCGTTCTGCAGGGCCGAGCGCGTGACCTTGGCGGCATCGATGATGCCGGCCTTGGCCAGGTCCTCGTACTCGCCGGTGGCGGCGTTGAGGCCCTCGCTGGCACCGTCCATGCTGCGGACCCGCTCGATCACCACACCGCCCTCGAGGCCGGCGTTGATGGCGATCTGCTTCAGGGGCTCCTCGAGCGCCGAAGCGACGATGCGAGCACCGGTGGCCTCGTCGGCCACCTTCATCTTCTTGGCCAGAGCCAGGACCTTCTCCTGGGCCCGGAGCAGGGTGGTGCCGCCGCCGGCGACGACGCCCTCCTCGATGGCCGCCTTGGTGGTGCTCACGGCGTCCTCGATGCGGTGCTTCTTCTCCTTCAGCTCCACCTCGGTGGCCGCGCCGACCTTGAGCACCGCCACACCGCCGGAGAGCTTGGCCAGGCGCTCCTGGAGCTTCTCGCGGTCGTAGTCCGAGTCGGTGTTCTCGATCTCGTTCTTGATCTGCTGGATGCGGCCCTTGATGTCGTTGTCGTCGCCGGAACCCTGCACGATCGTGGTCTCGTCCTTGGTGACGATGACCTTCGACGCCCGGCCGAGCAGGTCGAGCGTGGTGTTCTCGAGCTTGAGGCCGACCTCCTCGGTGATCACCTGGCCGCCGGTGAGGATGGCCATGTCCTGCAGCATCGCCTTGCGACGCTCGCCGAAGCCGGGGGCCTTGACGGCGGCCGACTTGAACGTGCCGCGGATCTTGTTCACCACGAGGGTGGCGAGCGCTTCGCCCTCGAGGTCCTCGGCCACGATGAGCAGCGGCTTGGCGCCCTGCATGACCTTCTCGAGCACCGGGAGCATGTCGCGCACGGCCGAGATCTTCGAGCCCACGAACAGGATGTAGGGGTCGTCGAGGACGGCTTCCATCCGGTCGGGGTCGGTGACGAAGTACGGGGAGATGTAGCCCTTGTCGAAGCGCATGCCCTCGACGAGATCCATCTCGATGCCGAAGGTCTGGCTCTCCTCGACGGTGATGACGCCGTCCTTGCCCACCTTGTCGATGGCCTCGGAGATGGTCTTGCCGATCTCGGCGTCGGCGGCCGAGATGCTGGCCACCTGGGCGATCTGGGCCTTCGAGTCGACCTCGACGGCAACGCTGCGGATGGCCTCGACGGCGGTCTCCACCGCGGCCTCGATGCCCTTCTTCAGCGACATCGGGTTGGCGCCCGCGGCGACGTTGCGCAGGCCGTGTCGGACCATCGACCAGGCGAGGACGGTGGCCGTGGTGGTGCCGTCACCGGCGACGTCGTCGGTCTTCTTGGCCACCTCCTTGACCAGCTCGGCGCCGATCTTCTCGTACGGGTCCTCGAGCTCGATCTCCTTGGCGATGGACACGCCGTCGTTGGTGATCGTGGGGGCTCCCCACTTCTTGTCGAGCACGACGTTGCGGCCCTTCGGGCCCAGCGTGACGCGCACGGCGTCGGCGAGCTTGTTCATGCCGGCTTCGAGGCCGCGGCGGGCCTCCTCGTCGAAGGCGATGATCTTGGACATCGGCGGATGTTCCTCCAGGGGGTGTGACGCGTTAGCACTCGCGGTATGCGACTGCTAGGAGTCAACCACCTGCGATCAGCACTCGCAACCGGCGAGTGCTAAGTCCGGGCCGCGAGGTGGGCCCGCAGCTCGGCCGCGATCAGCTCGGGGTCCGTGGGCTTGGTGAGGTGGGCGTCTGCGCCCAGCGCCCAGCTGCGCACGAGGTCGCGCTCGCTGCCCTTGCAGGTCAGCATCACCACGCAGGTGCTCGGGGCCAGGCCCCGCTCCTGCCTCACCTCGAGCACCTCGTAGCCGTCGAGGCCGGGCATCATCACGTCGAGGAGCATGGCGGCCGGGGGCCGAAGGGTGAGCTCCTCGATGGCATCGCCGCCGCTCCCCGCGTAGCGGACGGTGAACTCACCCCCCAGCGTGAAGCCCAGCATCTCGCGGACGTCGGGGTCGTCGTCGACGACGAGCACGTCCGGGGCCGTGGTCACCACCGGATGATCGACCGATGACCTGGCGATGTTGATGGGCCTTACGGCCCATACCGGTCAGCCTCCGGCGACCGCGGGGATGATCGAGACCGTCTCGCCGTCGGGCACTGGCGTGGCGAGCTGCTCGAGGAAGCGGACGTCGTCGTCGGCCACGAACACGTTCACGAACCGGCGCAGGCCGCCCTGGTCGTCGAGGATGCGTTCGGCGAACCCGGGGTGGGCCGACTCCAGGTTGGCGAGCACCTCGGCGACGGTGGCACCGTCGACGGCCACCTCGGACTGGCCGCCGGTCAGGGTGCGCAGGGTGGTGGGGACACGGACGGTGACGCTCATCGCAGTCGGATCCTCGGGGGCCGGGGGTGGGACGTTCAACCGTAGTGAACCGGCTCCCGACACTGGTCATTCCCCCGACGAGAGCGCCGGTCGGGTTGCCGTCGAGATGCCCTACCGGTATGCATGACGTCGTGCGGCGGCCCATGATCCGGACCTTCCACCACGAAGAGTTCGCGGCGCCGCACCTGGCGGTGGTGAAGGCGCGCCAGGGCACCTCCATCTCGGTCTGCCTCCCGGCTCGCGACGAAGCGGCGACCGTCGGCTCGATCGTGGAGTGCCTCCACGACACGCTGGTGACGGGCTGCGGGCTGGTCGACGAGGTGCTGGTGATCGACGACCACTCGACCGATGCCACCGCGTCGGTCGCTGCCTCGGCGGGCGCCAGGGTCGTGGCCGTGGATGACGTCCTCCCTGAGCTGGGGCCCGGCTCGGGCAAGGGCGAGGCCCTCTGGAAGTCGATCGCCGCAGCCGAGGGCGACATCGTCGTGTGGTGCGATGCGGACATCACCGACTTCGGCCCCCGGTTCGTCGTCGGCCTCGTCGGCCCGCTGCTGGAGCGCGCCGATCTCTCCTTCGTGAAGGGCTTCTACAACCGGCCCGTCGCCGACAGCGCCCACGGGGGTGGGCGGGTCACCGAGCTGATGGCCCGGCCCGTCATCGCCACGATGTTCCCGCACCTGGCCTCGATGGTTCAGCCCCTCTCGGGCGAGTACGCCGGCCGCCGGAGCCTCCTCGAGCGGCTCCCGTTCGTGCGGGGCTACGGCGTCGACCTCGCTCTGCTCATCGACATCACCGAGTCCGAGGGCACCGAGGTGATCGCCCAGGTCGACCTGGGCACGCGCCGGCACCGCAACCGGCCCCTCGACCAGCTCGGACCTCAAGCGCTCGCCGTGCTGCAGACCGCGCTGCGCCGGGCGGGCACCGGCCTGGGCGGGGCAGCCACCCTCGTGCGGCCCGACCTGGAGCCCGTCGAGGTGCGGCCAGACGAGCGCCCTGCGCTGCTCGACGTGCCGGCCTACCAGCGCCGCACGGCCTGATCCAGGGCGATGCGGGCCCTAGTCCCTTTGGCCTAGGGAAACGGCTAAAGGCGACCACGCAGAGTGGTCGATGGTGGAGTCAGCAACCGACCAGCCGGGCGAGACTGGACAGATCACCCATGGCCATCCCCTCCCCCACCGAGACCCCTTCGGACATCGTCATCGACCTCACCGCTGCTCCCGATCTGCCCTCCGGCCATCGATTGGCCGAGCTCGTGCAGGCCCTCACGGGTTGCAGCGCGGAGCGGGCCGAGATGGCTGTCGGGGACCCGACACCGGTGGGCCCAACCTCGAGCGACGAGGCCCTGGCGAAGACGGCCGAGGCGCTGTGCCGCATCCGGGCCGGCACCCGGGCCACCACCCAGCCCGTCTGACGTCTCGTCTCCCCCTCAGCGGCTGACCGGCGCTCCCGGCACCGGCGCCCCGTCGTCGTCGTCGCCTCGGTCGTCCCGACTCGGATCCTCGGTGCCGACGGCGTCGCCAGACTTGGTGCGTCCTGCCCCACGGAGTCCGTCGTCGTAGACCCGGCCCGACTCCTGGTCGGTCACCTTGGCCACCACGCCGACGGCCGGTGAGCTGTCGTCCCGCTCCCACGCCGCTTCGATCTCGTCGAGCGGCTGGCCGAGAACGAAGTGGCGCCAGGCGTGGCCGATGACGATCTTGAGCGTGGCCGCGGCGGGGACGGCCATGAGGAGCCCGAAGAACCCGCCCAGGGTGCCGCCAGCGAGCAGAGCCAGCATCACCACGGCTGGGTGCAGCTTCACGGCGCGCTGCATGACGATGGGGCTGATGAAGTGGTTGTCGATCTGCTGCACCCCGGCCATGACGACTGCGACCCAGATGGCCTGGGACAGCCCGCCTCCGGTCGTGAAGGCGATGACGATTCCGGGCACGGCGCCCACCCACGGCCCGATGAGCGGGATCATGTTGAAGAGCCCGGCCACCATGCCGACGATGAGCCAGAAGGGCAGGTCGATCAGCAACATGCCGATCGACGCCATCACGCCGACCACGAAGGCGACGGCCAGCTGGCCGCGGAAGTAGCCACCGATGGCCGAGCTGAGACGGCGGGCCACGACCATGACATCGCCTCGGGCCCGCGTGGGCACGAGGGAGCGCATGACCTCACGGATGTGGGGCAGGTCGACGAGCATGTAGAACGCGATGATCGGTGCCAGCACGAAGATGATGCCGACGTGGAAGACCCGCAGCAGCAGCTCACGGGCCGTGTCGAGCTGGTTGGCGAAGCGCTCCTGGCGCTCCTCCTCCGAGATCCTCCCGTCGCCGTCCACGTCGGCGCTCGTGTCGCCGGAGAACTGGCGCTCGAGCTCAGCGTAGGTCGGGATCTCGATCGGCCAGTCGTCCTCGACGGAGCGCTCTGACAGGTCGTCGACCTGCTTCTCGAGGTCGTCGCGCAGCTCGGGCCACTCCTCGGCCAGCTCGTTGTACTGGTCCGTGGCGAGCGGAGCGATGAGGAGGATCGTCAGGGCGACCACCGCGGCCACGCCGAGGTAGGAGAACGCTGTCCCGAGGGCTCGAGGGATGTGGCGGTGCTGGAGCCGGGTGACGATGGGGTTGAGGAGGAAGACGATGGCCCCGGCCAGGATCAGCGGCGGGAAGACGACTCGGAAGACGTAGGCCACCAACCCCAAGAGGGCGAGCACGGCCGCCACCCCGCACAGCGACCAGCACACCGTGCCGGCTCGTCGGATCCGCTCGACCATCGCGGCCGAGGCTACCGGACCCTGGTCACGCGGCCGGCTCCGCGGTCAGGCGTGCACGGGCGGTCGCCGATCGGCCCACGGCGCGGCCGTCTCGAGCTGGGCGGCCACCCGGAGGAGCACGTCCTCCCGACCGAAGGCGGCGACGAGCTGCACACCGATGGGCAGGCCCTCGCCGTTCCAGTGGAGCGGCAGGGAGATGCCAGGCTGGCCTGTCACGTTGAACGGCGGGGTGAAGGGCACGACCTCCGCGGCCCGGAAGAGGCCGTGGAGGGGGTTGTCGGCGGGGCTGTCGAAGGACCCGAGGACCGGAGGCGGCTCGGCGATCGTGGGGGTGAGCAGGAGGTCGAAGCCCTCAGCCCACCAGCCCGCCATCTCACGGGCGTTGGCCTGGAGCCACTCGCGAGAGCCGAGCCAGTCCGACGCAGTGGTGCCCCGGCCCAGGCCGGCCAGGGCCCACGTGAGCGGCTCGACGTCGGCCTCGGTCACCTCGACACCGGTTCGCCGGGTCCAGTAGTCGAGGTTCCATGCGGCGCCGGCCGCCCAGCTCGTTATGAAGTGGCCCGTGTAGGCGGGGTCGTCGAGGGCGGCCGGGTGGGCCACCACGACCTGGTGGCCGAGCGACTCGAGGAGCTTGCCTGCCGCCTCGGCGGCGGCGACGCAGTCGGGGTGCACGGCGACCGAGCCCATCGGTGCGGTCGCCATGAGGCCGATGCGCAGCCGGCCGGGGTCGGCGCCCACCTCCTCCGCATAGGGCCGAAGCGGCGCCGGGGCTGTGAACGGGTCGCCGGGGACCATGCCGTGGGTGGCGTCGAGGACGGCGGCGGTGTCGCGCACCGAGCGGGTCACCACGTGCTCGGCCGTGAGGCCGCCCATCACGTCACCGAACTCCGGACCCAACGAGACCCGGCCCCGCGTCGGCTTCAGGCCGACGAGCCCGCACTCGCTCGCCGGGATGCGGATCGAGCCGCCACCGTCGTTGGCATGGGCCAACGGCACGAGCCCGGCGGCCACGGCGGCCGCGGATCCGCCGCTCGACCCCCCGGTGGAGCGTCCGAGGTCCCACGGGTTGCGCGTCGGGCCGTAGGCGGCGGGCTCGGTCGTGGGGAGGATGCCCAGCTCGGGAGTGTTGGTCTTGCCGAGCACGATCAGCCCGGCGGCACGGAAGCGCTCGGCCAGGACGGTGTCGTGGTCCTCCACCCACTCGAGGCGCTTCAGGAACGCCATCCCCTCGTGGAACGGGTCGCCCTTCGTGTGGCAAGCCAGGTCCTTGAGCAGGAAGGGCACGCCGCGGAAGGGTCCGTCCGGCAGGTCGGGCGACGCCGCCTGAGCCCGAGCGGACTCGAACAGCGGCGTGATGACTGCGTTGAGCTGGGGGTTGACGGCCTCGATGCGGGCGATGGCCGCCTCGACGAGCTCGGCCGGAGACGCTTCGCCCCGACGGACGAGGTCGGCCTGGGCCGTGGCGTCGAGCCGGTTCAGGTCGTCGGTCATGTCATCCCTCTCGCGCTGTCCCCCGGCCTCGGGCCGGGACGTCGAGCCGCATCATGACCCACGGGCCGCGAGGATCTCAGCCGCCACCTCCTCGATGCACGCCACGGTCTCGCTCCGGGCCCGGTCCTCCCCGAAGCGCTCGACGAGCGAGACGGCTTCGATGCGGTCCCCGGCATCGTCGAACACCTGGCCGGCGAGGGCCACCACGGGCACGCCAGCATCGGCGGCGAGCGAGGCCACGCCGCCCACGACCTTGCCCTCGAAGCTCTGGGCGTCGAGGAACCCCTCCGCCGTGATCACGAGGTCGGCCCCCTCCATGTGGTCGTAGAGCTCGACCTCCTCGGCCACGAGCTCGAACCCAGGCACGAGCCGGGCCCCGGCGGCCGCCAGCCCGCCGGCCAGGCCCCCGGCGGCGCCCGCACCCACCAACCCGGCCACGTCGACGCCGTGCTCGGCCAGGTACACCTGGGCCAGCCGCTCGAGACGGCGACGGAGGAGCTCGACCTGGGCCGGGCTGGCCCCCTTCTGCGGGGCGAACACCGCCGCGGCATCGACGAACGAGGTGCGCACGTCACAGGCCACGACCAGATCCACCCCCTTCAGCCGGCCCAGCGGGTGCAGGGCCCGGAGGGCGGCCAGGCCTCCGTCTGTGCTGGCCGAACCTCCCACGCCGACGATGACGCGGTTGGCCCCGGCGTCCAGGGCCGCGACTATCAGCTGACCGGTCCCGGCCGTGGATGCCGCCACCGGGTCGTTGCCCTCAGCCCCGCCGACGCGCTCCAGCCCCGACGCCTCGGCCATCTCGATGACGGCCAACCGTCCGTCGAGCCGCCACCGGGCCTCGACGGGCCGGCCCAGCGGACCGGTCACGGTCGTGGCCCGGTTGGCGCCGCCCAAGGCGGCCAGCGTGCCCTCCCCCCCGTCGGCCATCGGAACCTGGGTGCAGCCCCATCCGGTCGCGGCCGCGGCCCGGCCCACCGCCGCCGCGACCTCGGCCCCGGTCGCGGTGCCGCGGAGCTTGTCGGGGGCGGCGACCACGCGCATGCGCCATCGTGTCTCATCCCGGGGGCCTCCCGCGCCTGGGTAGGTTTGCGGAGCCATGCCCCCCCTCCTCCCCCTGGGCGATCGACCGGTCGTGCTCGTGTCCAACCGGGGTCCGGTGACCTTCCTGCGCGACGGTGACGGGACCCTGACCAGCAGGCGTGGTGCGGGCGGCCTCGTGTCCGGCATCGGGCCGCTTCTGGCCGGCACGACGGCCACGTGGCTGGCGGCCGCGATCAGCGACGGGGACCGCGAGGCCGCAGCTCAGGGGGTGGTGGAGGCGGACGGGTTCCGGGTCCACCTGCTCGCCCTCGACCCAGAGGTGTACCGGCTGGCCTACGACGTGGTCAGCAACGAGGTGCTCTGGTTCGCCCACCATGGCCTGTGGGACCTCACCCGGGCTCCGTCGTTCGACCACTCGTGGGCCGACGCGTGGGCCGCCTACCGCACCGTCAACCGGGCCTTTGCCGACGCCGTGGCCGCGGACGCGCCGGAGGGCGCCGTCGTGCTGGTGCAGGACTACCACCTGTGCCTGGTGGCCCTCCGACTGCGGGAGGTGCGGCCCGACCTGACCTGCGTCCACTTCAGCCACACCCCCTTTGCGCCGCCGGTGTGGCTCGGGGTCCTGCCCGATGCGGCGTGCCGCGAGCTCCTGCTGGGGATGGCCGCCCACCGGGCCTGCGGGTTCCACACCCAGCGCTGGGCCGACGACTTCCGCGCCTCGGCCCGCGACCTCGCCGGCCTGGACCCGAAGACCTTCGTGTCGCCGCTGGCATCGGACCCCGACGACATCCGGGCCGCGGCCGCCAGCCCCGAGTGCGAGTCCGCCTTTGCCGCGCTGGGCGAGCTCGTCCGCGACCGGGCCGTCGTCGGCCGGGTAGACCGCGTCGAGCTGTCCAAGAACATCCTCCGCGGCTTCCTCGCCTACGAGGACCTCCTCGACCGGCATCCCGAGCACCGTGGGCAGGTCGTCTTCGTCGCCGGTGCGTACCCGTCGCGAGCGGGGGTGCCCGGGTACGGCGCGTACCGCGAGCAGATCGACAGCACGGTCACTGCCATCAACGAGAGGTTCGGCACCGACGACTGGACGCCGGTGGTGCTCCACGTCGACGACGACTTCCCCCGGTCGGTGGCCCTGATGCGCCGGGCCGACGTCGTGCTGGTCAACCCGATCCGCGACGGCCTCAACCTCGTCGCCTCGGAGGCGGCCCTGGTCAACGAGCGCGACGCGGTGCTCGCCCTGTCGCCCGAGGCCGGAGCGTGGGAGCAGCTGCAAGGCGCGGCTCTGCGCGTCCCTCCGTTCGACGTGGCCGGCACAGCCGACGTGCTGCACGCCGCTCTGCGGATGCCAGCCGATGAGCGGTCCCGCCGGGCCGCCGAGCTCCGCTCCCTGGCCGAGTCCCGCACTCCGAGGGACTGGCTGGCCGACCAGCTCGACGCCGCTCGCTGACCCACTGTCCGCCTCCCACGAACCGGGGTGCGAAAGGGCCCAGGAACGGGCCCTTTCGCACCCTGGTTGGTGGTGTGGGGCGAAGATCCGTCGCGCCCGTGGGCCTGACCGGCGCTGTCTGGCGGCAACAGGCTGTGCCCTGGCCTCAGAGGAGGGAGCGGAGGAAGGCGAGGACGGCTGGGGGACCTCCGAGGAGGACGTCCGCCTCGGCGACGAGGGCCGGGGTCACCTCGTCCGACATCACCACGGCTCGGACGCAGCCGCCGCCCTCCTGGCCGAACCGGTCGAGGGCCACGAAGGCGGGAAGGTCACCCACGTCGTCCCCGATGAAGCAGGCGGCCGCCATGCCTGCGACGAGCTCGCTCGTCACGGTTCCCTTGTCAGCCGCCACCGGGGGGTGCAGCTCGGCCGACATCCGGGCCCGGCGCACCTCCAACCGGGTGCGGGTGGCCGTGTCGGCGGCCCAGGCCTCGACCGCCCCCGCCATCTCGGGGACCGGACGGACGTGAAGGGTCAACGACAGCCCCTTGTCCTCCACGCCGACCCCGGGCAGGTCCCGGCGGGCCGCCGCCGCCGCCTCTTCGATGACCGGACGCCATGGCGCCACATCGGGGTGGAGCTCCACCTGGCCATCGCGCACCCGCTCCAGGCCGTAGAGACCGGCCATCGTGCGCAGAGCCGGGAGGTACCTCTGCAGGTGGGCGACTGGCCGGCCCGAGATCACGGCCACCACCGCGTACCGCTCCTGCAGCGCCGCGAGCACCTCAGCCACCCCTGCCAGGGGCACGGCCGCGGCCGGATCCTCGACGATGGGAGCGAGCGTGCCGTCGAAGTCGAGGAGGACCGCGGTGCGCGCCGGCTCGGCCCGGAGCACCGCGACGGCCGCCATCAGAGCGGCGGCGTCGGCCTCGCCGACATCGGGGTCCATGGGCGGGACCGTAGCGGTCGTCTCCACCGCTACCGTCCAACGGATGGCTCGACGACTGCTGGCGGTGGCCCTCCTAGTGGTCGCGCCGCTCGCCGCCTGCCAGGAGGGCACCGTCGCGCTGGCGTTCGCCCCCGATGCTGGTGACGTCTGGTCCTACCGCTACGAGATCGACGCCACCGTGACCACCGTCCTCGACGGGGGCGAGCCCACCGTCACGGAGATCGCCACCACGCTCCTCGCTGACCAGGAGGTGGTGCAGGTGTCCGAGGACGGTGTGCGGGCCGAGGTGACCCTGCGTCGTGACGGGGGGGCGGCCCGAACGGTCGAGGTCCGCCTCGACCGGGCCGGCAGCCTCCAAGGAGTCGACCTCGTCAGCGGCCAGGCTCTCGACGTGTTCGGCCTGAGCGACCTCGGGGGCGTGCTCCCCACCGTCGCCCTGCCCGGCGGCGATCTGGCGCCCGGCGACAGCTGGGCCATCGACGATGGCCTGGCCACCGGAACCGGCCGCCTCGTGCGGCTCGGCGTGGTCGACGGTCGCGACGTGGCCGTGATCGAGAGCGACACCCGCCGGGCCATCGAGGAGGTGACTCCCACGCAGAGCACCACCGCGGCCCTGGAAGGCATCCTCCGGGCCGTCTCGACCAGCAGCTACGACCTGGAGGACGGGTCGCTGCGTCGGTCGCAGTCCACGGCCCGTGGTGAGGTCGCAGCCCACATCGCACCGCCGTCAGGCGTCGATGCCCCCGCCGTGCCCGGGACCATCTCCTACGAGGTGCGCGTCGAGGTCACCCGCCTGCGCTGAGCTGCGCCGCGGCGGGGCCTCAGCCGGCTGCGGTGGTGGTGGTGTCGGCGACACCGCCGGCAACTGTGGTGGCCGTCGTGGGCGTCAGGCTGGCCAGGTCGGCGCCGATCACGACGACGACGTTGGCCGCGCCGACCTCTCCCGGGGGCGGGGTGGGCAGCAGCGCAGGGGTGAGCGTGGCCGGTGCTCCGGCAGCCAGGGCCACGGCCGCGGCCTCCCGCTCGTAGCCCGCCGTGAAGAACACCTGAGTCGCCGGGATCTTCGTGGCTGCGTCGGCCGGATCGACCATCTGGTATCCGGCCGTGCCGATGGCGGTGCTGTACTTGCCCGCCGCCCCTCCGACCGAGGTGCCGTTCAGCACGACAACGGTGACCTCAGCGGGCGAGCGAACGGCGAGGGTGGTCGTCGTCTCCTCGTCGATGGCGTCGGTGCCTTCGTCCGAGCTGTCGTCGGTGGTGCCGTCGGTGCTGCTGTCGTTGCGCGACGAGGTCACGACCTCAGACGTGTCGAGGCCGTTGCGCAGCAGCACGAGGCCGAGCAGCACGGCGACCACGACGAGGGCCGCGCCCCGCGCCGGGTTGATGGACGGTTCGGTCGGTCGACGTCGAGCCATGTCGGCAGTCTCCCCTATCGCCCGTCGAGCTGGCTCATCGGCCGGCCTTCGACACGGGCCCTGCGGCGACGGTCCCGCACCCGCCGCAGCCGGCGGATCAAGAGGGGGTCGTGCTCCAGCGCCTCGGGATCGTCGATCAGCTCCCCGATGAGCTGGTAGTACCGGGTTCCGGAGAGCTCGAAGCGCTCACGGATCGCGGTGTCCTTCGGACCTGAGCTGGTCCACCAGCTCCGCTCGAAGTCCAGGATCGCCTTGTCGCGCTCTGTGAGTGCCATCGAGGTCAAGGCTGGCCTGCGGGCCGACCCGGATCAAGGACCCTCGGCGTCGGCGGCTAGTCCACGGTCAGGAGACGACCGTCGCCTGTCCCGCCTGCGTCACCGTGATGAGCCCGCCCCACGCACACGTGCACGTCGAGGTCTGTGTCACGATCGGTGCGCCGCCGACCAGGACGAGCGGGTTCCCCGGCGTCCACGGGGCAGTGAGGTTCGGGATGCACGGCATCGGCGTGAGGACGCCGTTGGCTGCACTCGTGGCTGACGCGACGGTGGGGTTGGCCAGGCTGGAGCACATGCCGAAGGGCTTCACCTCCACCATCGGAACCTGGTCCATGACGCTGGCCGCCGCCATGGCGACGCGGTCGACGAGGGCCTTCGGCGTGACCGTGAGCACTGACGGTGCGGCACCGAACGTGCACGTCAGGGTGGACCCGGTCCCCACAACCGGTGCGGTCACCCTCGCCTCCCGTCCGTCACGATCATGCCGTCTTCCCCAGGACTCGGCGCAAGAAGGCGAGCAGCAGGGCGAGCAGACCTCCGAGGGCGACCTTGGCCGGGAGCGGGAACCGCTCGGGCTCGTCGTCAGCTCGGGCGCCGGCCCCAGCCGTCTCCTCGCCATCGGTGCCGGTCCCCTCGCCCCGACCGCCCGAGCTGCCCTCCCCGCCGTCAGCACTGGCAGCGCCTCCATCGGGGCCGGCAGGCTCCGCATCCGGTCCGTCCGCGGACCCCGGTCTCAGCGCTGGCGTCGAGGGCACCAGGCCGCCGAGCCCTGGAGTCGGCAGGCCAGCACCGAAGCCCCGGGTCACGAGCTGGACCACGGCATCGCCAGGAGGTGAGGTGAACTGCATCTGGAGCGTGCCCGTGGGCACCGTGCCCGAGCCAGCAGGCGGCGCGTCGGTGACGACGGGCGGCGACGTCGAGCCCGACACCTCGACCGTCGTAAGGCCCGGCGGCGCGCCCGGCTCCCGCACTGTGCACGTCGTGCCGGGTGCCAGCGGCGTGACGCGCTCCTCGCCATCACCCAGCTCGTAGTCGGCCACCGCCGTCGTCCCACCTGTCGTGCAGGCCTGCGTGAAGGCGAACCGCTTCGGGCTTCCTGCGACGTCGTAGCGGACGACCAGCTGCGAGCTGCCGCCTGACCCAGGACCAGGACCCGGACCCGGACCCGGACCGGGACCAGGACCCGGACCCGGACCGGGATTAGGACCAGGACCCGGTGGCGTCGTTGTCGTCGAGGTGGTCGAGGTGGTCGAGGTCGTGGAGGTGGAGGTCGTCGTGGAAGAGGTGGTGGACGACGACGAAGAGGACGTGGTCGACGACGACGTGGTGGTCGTACCGTCGTCGTCAGGGGTGACGGTCTCGACCACCTGGGCCGATGGGCCACCGTGGTTGTGCACGGTCTGCCCGGTGAAGGTCACCGAAAGCGAGGTGCCCTGGGTGTTGGTGACCGTGAGGGTCACGTTCCGCGGCGTCTCATCGGGATAGGTGTGGCTCACCGTCGGGCCGGAGGTGATCGTGCCGGTCCCGTCACCGAAGTCCCACTCGTAGGCGGCGATGCTGCCGCGAGGCGAGAACGAGGGCCCGGCATCGAACAGCACCTCGCCGCCCGGCTCGGGTGTCCAGGTGAAGACCGCGGTCGGGGCCTGGTCGGGGAAGAAGGCGATGGCGACGAAGGCAGGGACACCCACCGTCGGACGGATGGTCTCGGAGATGACGGTGTCGGTCGCGGTGTCGACGGAGATCAGGGCCTCGGCCCCCGTCGTGATGTAGAGCCGGTCGCCCGCAGGCCGCACGGCGAGGCCGAGCAAGGGGCCCTCGGCAGTCGTCGGAACGCTCGTGGTCGTCCCGTCCGTGACGTCGAGGACACCGAGCCGACCAGCCGCGCAGGCCACGTAGACCTTGGCGCCGTCAGGGGTCATGGCCAGGTCGTTGCCGCGCGGGCACATCTCGAACGACGTGGTCGGTGGGGGCGGGCTCGAGACGTCGATCGTCGGGGGCAGGTCGATCCGCCAGACCCTGCTCGTGTAGCGATCGCTCCCGAAGAGGGCGCGACCGTCGGGGGCCACGACCAGAGGGGTGACGGGTTCCGGGGGCGGGACGATCGGCGCCGCCCCTGGACGGAGCACGATCGGTGGTCCCGAGGTCGAGGTGGCCAGGTCGAGGGGCAGCACGTAGCAGTGCTCGATGCCGCACGAGGTCGAGAAGAGGGTGGACCCGTCGGGGGTGATGGCCACGCCGTTGACGATGAGGGGACAGGCGGCGATCAGCTGCACGCCGTCCGAGCGCAGGGCGCCGCCCCCGCAGCCTTCGGGGTCCTCCCACTGGAGCACCGGGCCCAGGGCGCCTGACGCCAGATCGACCGAGCGCACGCCGTCCGAGAAAGGGGAAACGAACCAGGCCCGGCTGCCGCCCGGCTCGACGGCCACGGTCCGGGCTGCGTCGTCAGGCGAGTCGAACCGGATGGTGGCCGGGACGACGTTGGTGCCGACGACCCCGGCCCCCGAGAGCGGGTCGCGGGGGACGACGCCGACCTGCGCGTCGGGGCTGATGGCCACGCTGTTGCTCGACACCCCGGTGGCGATGCTGCGGCTGAAGATGTCGACACCGCTGGCCAGCTCCCGGACCCCGGCGAGGGCGTCAACGACATAGGCGTCGGCGTCCACGGGGCCGAGCGCCTCGTGCACGACCAGCGCGTGGGTGGTCGTGGCGCTGGGCGATCCCGGAGCGCGCAGGAGGCCGTGGCCGGTGTGGCGGCGGGTGCTCGTTGTCGTCGAGCCGGCACTCGTCGTCAACGTGAGCGTCACGGTGTAGGTGCCCGAAGCCGCGTACGCGTGGTCAGCCGTCGGGAGCGACAGCGGCCCCACCGTCGGCGAGCCGTCACCGAAGTCCCACTCGAACGAGGTGATGGCGCCGAACGGGACAGCTGAGGTGGAGGCGTCGAAGGTCGACGGGGAGCCGGGCGGCGAAGCCGCGGCGATGAACGCCGCCACCGGTGCCTGGTCCGGAGTGATCGCCAGGCTGGACGGCTCGCCGGTCAGGACGACCCGGTTCGTCTCCCCGGGCACGCCACTCGCAGTCGTCGGGTCCACGACGCTCACCGTGTCGCTGCCGGTGTTGGCCACGAACAGCGACGCGCCGTCGGGGGTCACGAGGAGTGGGCCCGGAACATCACCGGAGGGCGCGACGAGGAGGGGGAACGTGGTGGCTGACGGCGCGGGCACCCCGAGGTCGATGCGACTGATCGAATCCGTCGACGGGTGGCTCACGAAGGCCAGGCACGGAGACGCGGTCGCGGCCGGACAGGTGGGCGAGACGGCGACGTGGCTCGGGCCCGGCCCCGCGGCGATGGCTGGGAGCACGCTGGGCAGCGGTCCGGTCAGGTCGACAGGCACGAGCTCGCCCGCTCCGCTGTCGACGACCACCAGCCGTTGGCCGTCGGGCGTCATCGAGGCGCTCGTCAGGGTGCCGGCTGGGAGAGCGAACGACGACCCCAACGTGGGCGGCAGCGAGACGAGCTGGATCTCGTGGACGATGCCCCCGAGGGCAGGGATGGCCCACGCCGAGGTCCCGTCAGGCGTGATGACGACGTCGCTGATCAGGGCGCCCAGCGTCAGGTCGGTCACGACGTCGGTCGTCAGGTCAACGACGGCGACTCCGTCGTCGCCGGCCAGGACCACCAGCTCTCCACCCGGCGCCACAGCCGCCGCCGAGGGCTCGGTGCCGGCGGTCAGCGGCACCTCGCCGCTGAGGGCGTCGGTTGCGGTGTCGAAGCGCCCCAGCCGGTCGTCCGTGCCGTCGGCCAGGAGCAGGGTGCTGCCGTCCCCTGCGATGGCCGACCCGGTGAGCTCGGAGCCGAAGGTTCCCGTAGCAGCGCTGTGCTGGGTCGCGGCGAGGGTCGCCGTGTCGATGCGGGTGACCGTGCCCCCGTCCTCGGCGACGTAAACCCGCCAACCGGGCTGGAGGGTGTCGACCACGACCTCCGGAGCGGCTTCGGGGTCGGACCCGTCGTAGGTGAGGACGGCGATCGATGCGGCGATCGCCACGATGGCGGCGAGCGCGATCGAGCGTCGGGCCCGCAAGCCGAGGGCGCGGGTACGACGGCGGACAGCCCGCGGGCCGAGGGCCCGACGGAGGTGGCGGGGTCGGCGTCTCATCGCGTGTACGCGTCCGGGTTGTCAGGTCCGCCGGGGACGGCGGCATCGATCACGACGATGTGGGCGGCCTCGGCCACGACGAGGCCGTCCACCTCGGCCTCCAGGAACCGCTCGCCGAGCTCGTCACCTGACCGCACGAGCAGGCGCGTCCTGATCTCACCGGCATCCGACGCGGTCACGGTGGCGCCCGGCGAGAAGCCTCGATCCCAGTCGAGCCGCACGACCGCACCCGCTGGGAACCCGGTGCCGATCGCCTCCACGGTTCGGCCGGGTCGGCCCACGTCAGGCGTGACGACGAGCTGCGGGCCCTCGATGCGCAGAACATCGCCGGTGGTCACCCCGCCGGCGGGGACGGGAGCCAGGACGCGGGCCGTGAGGTCGACGCCCCCCACGGGCAGCAGGGGGATGTCCATCTCGCGGAACGTGCAGATCGTGCCGGCGGGCAGGTCCTCGAGGCGAACCTCACGCTCGCCGAGAGACAGCTGACGGGTGACGGTGCTGCCGTCGTCACACGACAGGAGCACCGTGACCGGCAGCCCGAGGCGATCCGGATCCTCCTGGGCGCCGGCGCTGAGGCTCGTGATCAGGAGGGCGGCACTGGCCACCGAGAACCCGAGGCGACGAGGCGTCATCGCACTGGCGGGGTCACTGCAGCCAGCCGCCCAGGTAGACCGCGGGGCGACATGCGGCGCCGCTGGCGTTGGCGCAGATGGCCTCGAAGGTCACTGGGGTGCCGGCCGGGAAGGTGAGGGGGCTGATGAAGTGGTAGTCGACGTCCCGGAAGCTGTCGAGGGACACCTGCAGCAGCACCTGCGCGCCTCTCTTGACCCGCACTACGCCACTGTCTGCTGCCGAGTTCTCAAAGACGATGTCAGTCAGCTGGAACACCTTGTCGGGCGGGATGCCTGCGAGGGTGTCGCTCGCCACCGCCCCCGCCTCCACGAGGAGCTGCACTCGACCACCCGTCGACGACGCTGACGGTCCCGAAGCAGGCGTCTGCTCACCGCCATCCGCGCCTCCCCCCTGCTCGGCCGCCGCGGCAGCTGCTCCTGCATCGTCCGCCGCCGCCTCGGCCGCCTGCTGCGCGGCCGCTGCGCTGTCCTTGGCCTCCGCCGCCTCCTCCGCCGCGGCCTCCCGGGCCTGCGACCGTATGAGGGGCTTGCCGATCAGGAACCAAGCGAGCACAAGGGCCAGGAGCAGAGCCAGGGCGAGAGCCAGCGCCTTCATCGTCCAGCGCGGCAGGAGCGGCTCCTGCAGGAACGTGCCCTCGGCCACCAGCGCTGGCGCGTCCTCGGGGATGGCGTGGACCTGGAAGCCCATCGTCCGGCTCGGGCCGCGGAGAAAGCGCTTCCGCGGCGCCACCCGGACGCGGCTGAACCCGGCTGCGCCCGGCTCGATGACCACTGCCGGCGGTTCGGCCCGGAACGCGAAGCGCCCGTCGGGATCCAGCGGGAGCACCTCGACGTTCAACGGTCGGTTGCCGCGGTTGTCGATGGCCAGCTCGTACACGGCGCTGCGCCGGCCCCGCGCCGTCCTGGGCAGGAGCTCGATCCCGTCGTCGACGAACTGCCCGACCTCGACGGTTCCCTCCTCCACCACCGACCCGGCCGGGTCTTCCCGGCTGCGGACCATGACCCCGAAGGGGATCGGGCCGGCCGCCACGCTGTGGTCTCGGGGCGGGCGGAACAGGACACGGACCGTGGCCTCGTCGCCGGGGAGGAGGGTGACCCGCGGCGGCTCGGTGAGGATCCACGGGGCCGCGTCGCCCAGGCCCGCCAGCTCGAACTCGTCGACGACGCGCCCGTTGTTGCGGACCCTGATCTCCAGCTCCGCCTCGCCGCCGGGCTCGACCCGCACGGCTGCCTGCGCGAGCGACGCCATCGCACCCATGCCGTAAGGCTACGAATGCCGTCAATTGCCGGGTTCGGCCCGCCGGGAAGCCTTTTGGGCAGTCCAACCTGCCCGTTGAGCCCTTGTGAAGTGGTTGTGAAGTTCCAGATGCGAGGTTCGTCCCGTGAGCAGAACCAAGGTCTTCGTGTACGCCGACGATCCCATCTCGCAGGCGGGAGTCGCGGCCCAGCTGCGCCAGCGCCCGTGCCTCCAGGTGGTCGACGAGTCCGACGTCGACGCGGCCGAGGTCGCGGTGGTCGTGGCCGACAGCGTCGGCGAGCAGACGGCTCAGGTGCTGAGCGCCATCCAGCGCAACGGCTGCCCACGCGTAGTCGTCGTGCTGAGCCGGGTGGACGACTCCGACATGATGACGGCCATCGAGGCCGGCGTGTGCGGCTTCCTCCGCCGCTCCGAGGCCACCGCCGAGCGGCTCGAGGCCGTCGTCATGAGCGCGGCCCGGGGGGAGGGCCAGGTCCCCTCGGACCTGCTCGGCCGGCTGCTCGACCAGGTGGGGCGCCTGCAGCGCGACGTCCTCTCCCCGCGCGGCCTCAACCACCACGGTCTCGACGGTCGGGAGGTGGAGGTGCTCCGCCTCGTGGCCGACGGCTGCGACACCTCTGAGATCGCAGCGGCCCTCGCCTACTCCGAGCGCACGGTCAAGAACGTGATCCACGACGTCACGACCCGACTGCGGCTGCGCAACCGCTCCGCGGCCGTCGCGTACGCGGTGCGGGAGGGCCTCATTTGATCCACGACGTCGACGAGTCCCTCCGCGCTCTGCTGCGCACCGAGGCGCTCGTCGGGACCGAGGTGGAGGTCGTGCTCGACGCTCCGACCAAGGAGTGGGCCAGCCGGCGCAACGCGCCCACCGTGGACCTCTACCTCTACGACATCCGGGAGGCACCCGACCAGCGCCAGATGGGCGAGGTGGAGCTGCGCGGTGACGACGGCCTCGTCACCGGCCGGCGCCAACATCCCCGGATCTTCAAGCTCTCGTACCTGCTGACCGTCTGGACCCAGCGCCCCGAGGACGAGCACCGCATCCTGTCGAACATCCTCGCCCACCTCCTGCAGCACGACCTGGTGCCCGACACCTTCCTGCAGGGCACCCTCGTCGGCAGCAGCCAGCCGGTGCGACTGCGCGTCGCCCAGCCGCCGCCGCAGGACCGTTCGGTCTCCGACGTGTGGTCGGCCATGGGGGGCGAGCTGAAGCCCTCGCTCGACATCGTCGTCCTGGCGCCGCTCGAGGCCGGCGTCATCGCCAGGGCGGGCCCACCGGTGCTCGAGGAGCCGAGGTTCCGCTTCGATCCCGGCACCGGAGCGAGCGAGGACCGCGGCGGGGGGAGGCGGTCGCACCCGGAGGACGACGTCGCCGGCCCGGAGACCGACGAGGCGGGCGTGCCGCTGCCAGAGGATGAGCGCTCGGGTGGGACCGAGGGCCAGCCCGGTCGCGTGTTCCGCATCCGCGCCACGCGGTGAAGAGCCCGCCGTGAGCGCTGACGTGCTGGCGAGCGTCGATGCGCTCCGGGACCGCGTCCAGGAGGTCGTCGCCCGGCGCCGGGCGACCAACCCCGACCTGGACGACCCGATGCGCGGCCTGTACGTGACCGACGACGACGTGGACCGGCTGCTCACCGAGGAAGGGCGCGAAGAGCCCGGCGGAGGGCCGCTTGCTCGGACGGGCGGCGTGCTCGAGCAGCTGGCCATGCGGTTCGACCTGAGCTTGCTCGACATCGACCTGCTGCTCGTGGCCGTGGCGCCGGACCTCGAACCGCGCTTCGAGCGGCTGTACGGCTACCTGCACGACGACGTCACGAAGCGGCGGGCCACGCCGGGCCTGGCCCTCGAGCTGCTCGGCCTCGCGAACCATGATGCGGGAGCCCGAGCACGCCTGGCGCTCGATGGACCGTTGGTCACGGCCGGGCTGCTGGAGGTCGAGGACGACAGCCGGCCGTTCCTCAGCCGGACCCTCCGGGTTCCCGACCGAGTCGTGCGCCACCTGCTCGGGGACGACGCGCCCGACAGCGTGGTGCTCGACCTGCTCGACGAGACACCGCCACGGGTCAGCGGTTCCGAGGGGATCGCCCGGTCGTTCGAGGCCGGCGCCTGGCTGGTGTACCTCCGCGAGCGACCTGGGACCGCCGGGCGAGCCGCCGGATCGACGGCGATGACCGGCCTGGGCCTCGGCGCGCTTGTCGTGGACCTCCGCCGGATGGGCGACGACGCCCCGGCTGTCGCCCGCGCCGTCGCGCGGGAAGCGCGGCTCCTCGGTGCCGGCGTCGTCGCCGGACCGATCGAGGTGCTCGCCGACCGGAGCCCGGCCGCCGTTCGGGCGTTCGCCGATCTGAGCTGTCCCACCGTGCTGCTCGGGCGAGTGCAGTGGGAACCGGCCTGGAGCACGAGCGTGGCGGTCTCCCTCGACGCCCCTTCGCCCTCCCTGGACGAGCGGGCCCGACTGTGGCTGCAGAGCGCCAACGGCGACGCGGCCGCCATCAAAAATGGGGCGACCGACACCTTCCTGCTCCCCCCCGAGGCCATCAGCCGCTCCATGACTGCGGCTCGGGTCCACGCCGCCGCCGCCGGCCAGCCCCTCGAGGTCGAGCATGTGCTCGCCGGGGCGCGCTCGCAGAACGCTGCCGGGCTCGAACGGCTGGCCCGCCGCATCGAGCCGGCGATCGGGTGGGACTCGTTGGTGCTGCCACCCGCGATCCGCACCCAGCTCGACGACCTCGCCGACCGCTGCCGTCACCGGGAGATCGTCATCGACGAGTGGCAGATGCGTCCCGGCGGCGGCCGCGGGCGAGGCGTGACCGCGCTCTTCGCCGGGGACCCTGGGACGGGCAAGACGATGGCAGCCGAGGTGATCGCCGGAGCGCTCGGCCTCGACCTCTACCAGGTGAACCTGGCGACGGTGATCGACAAGTACATCGGGGAGACGGAGAAGAACCTCGAGCGCATCTTCAGCGAGGCTGACGGCATCAACGGCGTCATCCTCTTCGACGAGGCTGACGCGCTGTTCGGCAAGCGCAGCGAGGTGAGCGACGCCCACGACCGGCACGCCAACATCGAGGTGGCGTTCCTGCTGCAGCGCATGGAGTCCTTCGACGGCCTCGCCATCCTGTCGACGAACCTGCGCGCCAACCTCGACGAGGCCTTCGGCCGCCGCCTCGACGCCATCATCGACTTCCCGATGCCGGACGAGGCCTTGCGCGAGCTCCTCTGGGATCGGTGCCTCGGCACGCGGCTCCCCCGGGCCGACGACCTCGATCTGGGGCTGTGCGCCCGATCCTTCGAGCTGTCGGGCGGCAGCATCCGTTCGATCGCGGTGACGGTCGCCTACAGGTCAGCGGCGACCGGCAGGCCGGTGTCGATGTCCGACGTCATGCGGGCCACCCGCCTCGAGTACCGCAAGCTCGGCCGCCTCGTCCACGAGGCCGAGTTCGGCGAGTGGAGCGTCGAGGACGTCGCGCTGCCCGATGGGGCACCGCTGGCTTCCTCCGTGGCTTCCCCTGCGGTTGGTCCGCCGCCCTGAGGGGCGCGGTTGACTGGCGCCCATGGGACGCACGACGCCAGAGGCGAAGGCGACCGAGGCGGCCCCTGAGCGGGCCGGCCGCCCGGCCCCGACGCGCACCCGTGAGGCGGTCGCCGCTCCCCTCGGGCTGCCGGCCTCGGCCACTGCGGTGCTCGACCTGCAGCGTGCTGCCGGCAACATCGCCGTGCAGCGCCTCATGACGACGAAGGAGTTCAAGGACAAGACCAGCATCGCCATGGCCGTCCGGGGCCAGACGCTCAAGGACATCGAGAAGAAGCTCGACGCCTACCACGCTCACAAGAAGCGGGGCGGCCACCTGCAAGTCGGTCCCGGGATGGACAAGGGCCTCCAGATCCTGCACGACATCGTCACCGACACCGACTTCTGGGAGCGGAGCCACAAGGGCGACAAGTCGCGCAGCAAGAAGCGCGCGCCCGGCATCCTGGAGCTCCAGCAGGCGGCCAAGTCCGAGATCCGCGAGATGATGGAGATCCGCAAGGCGGGTGCGACCCACGGGATGGGCGAGGCCGACTTCGAGCCCGAGGCGAACAAGTTCGTCGCCCAGATGCAGGGCGATGCCTCCTCGATCCTTGAGAACCTGAGCAGGATGATCTCGCTCGCCATCCCGAAGGCCGGCGACTCGGTGTCAGGCGAGCTGACGGTGAAGATCCCCTGCGACTCCTACAAGATCAGCTACGTCGGGTTCCGGATCCTCGCCGAGGCGGCCCGGATGGACAACACCACGACGAACGTGCGCTTCGAGGTGGCCGTCAACGGCGGCGCCAACATCGCCGGGATGATCGACGTCGGTGCAGAGCTCGGGTTCTTCCTGCAGTCCCAGGGGGCCACGCCCGAGCAGGCCATGAAGCTCATCAGCTACGGCTGGTACCGGAAGTTCCGCGAGTCGCTGCTCCCCATGGAGGTGGCCAACTACATGTGGGGCGGGTCGATGACCGCCGTCGGCTGGAACCGCTCCGAGCAGTGGGCGGCCAACATCGAGAAGGAGGCGTTCTCGCGGAAGGAGGGCGACACCCCGCTGTCGTCCGGCGTCGGGAGCGAGGCGACGACGAACCAGTTCGTGCGCATGGGGATGCTCGCCGGGGTCAATGCGGAAGCGGGGCTGCACGGCGTGCTCGGCGTCGAGGCGGCCGCCGGCCTGAACGTCGGCACGCACTACGACCAGAAGAGCGTCGAGGCGGGCAAGAAGAAGGCGGGCGGCCAGCTCGGGGAAGCCCTGCCCATGCGGCGAGGCGATCTCAGCTCCCTCGGTACGTCCTTCATGACCTACGACACCAGCGTGACGATCACCGGCGGTCTGGTCGAAGGCGAGATCGCCATGTCGCTCGAGGTGATGGCCCGCAAAGCGATGGAGGGCAAGTGGGTGCCGCCGGAGGGCTACATCTCGCTCAAGGGCTCGCTGACCGCTGACCTGCCACCGGACGCCGGGCTCCTGCCCTGGCTGGTCGGCCGGGTGAAGGACATGATCGGGCCGCTGCAGAAGGGCGCGGTCACCGTCGGCGGACGGGCCAAGACCGAGAGCAAGGGGCAGGTCGCCGGCCCCGGCATCGACAAGGCAGCCGCCAGCCTGGAGTCGACGCTCAACAAGCTCGACGCCGGCGGTCTGGCGGCGGGGCTGGCGTCGATCGGCTGGTCGTCGGTCCTCCCCTCGTCGGTGACCCTCAGCGTCGCCGGCGGGTACCAGTTCGGGAAGACCTCAGACGGGTGGACGGTGGAGATCGGCCTCAGCCAGGACGTGGGCTTCGAGGCCTCCGCCGGCGGCCAGGCGACGATCGAGCTGAGCAAGTCGTCGCGCCTGCTGCGCATCATCATGTCCTACGACAAGGGCTTCCAGCTCCACATCGACTGATGGACCTCCACGTGAGCATCGCCGAGCCCGACCTGACCTTGTCGTTCTGGTCACCCTCCGGGGAGGACGTGGTGGGATCGGTCACCGAGCTCGTCTACGGGCGCGGCGGCAGGCGAGATCGAGTGCCGGGCCCGCCTCGTCGTGGACCGCTCGACCTACGACGAGGTCGAGCGATGCAGCCACTTCCACCTGACCCCCGACGCCCGGGGCGCTGGCCCGCGCCGTCTCCCCGATGGGAGATCCGTGACGATCGAGCTGCGGCTGGCGCCCGATCTGGTGCCCGCCGTCGTCGAGGCGGCGCCCGAGCCCGCCACGGCCGCCCGGCTCCTCGAGCAGCAGGCGGGCGTCGAGCCGCGCTCCCCACTGCTGTCCACCGCCTCGTGGTACGCGCTCACGATCACCGTCGCGAGCGCACTGCCCGAAGAGCTTGCCGGCACCGGCGAGCTGGCGTCTGGCTACGCGACGATCTGGGCCACCGAGCACCACATCCTCGCCGTCCCGATGCTGACGACCCTGGGGGCCGTGTTCGATGAGTACGGGTGGTCGTGCGAGCTCCTCGAGGACGGCGACGGCTACACCTGGAGGATGGGGACCCCCCGGGGTGAGTGGTCGTGCGTGGCGGTCGTCGACGAGCTCGACCAGCGGCTCACGATGTACTCGACGCTCGACGGCGGGGTCTCGGAAGCGCGTCGACCCGAGGCGGCCATCACGGTCGCCCGCGTCAACGCCGGGCTCAAGATCGGCAACTGGGAGCTCGACCTGGACGACGGCGATCTCCGGTTCAAGACGAGCATCGACGTCGCAGGCGACCGGTTGACGATGGCGCTCGCCCGCCGCGTGATCGAACGGAACCTCGACGTGGTGGACGACCAGATCGAGGTGATGACCGGCCTCACGTGATGCCGCCGGCCACCTCCGAGCTAGAAGCTGCCCATGAGCTCGGAGATCTCGCCAAACAGCTGGCGGTTCTCGTCGCTCGTGTCGGTCGCCCCGTCCTCGACGGGCGAGGTCCGTGCCAGCTCGAACGCCTCCCACTCGTCTCGTGCCACGTAGTAGGTCGTGGCGTCGTCGAGGACGGTCAGCGTGGCCTTGCGCTCTCCATCCAGGATGAGGTCGTGGTCGCCGTCGCCGCCCAGCTTGAGGCCGCGACCGCGGCCCCACGTCGGCATCACGTAGTCGGTCGGAAGGAAGCGTCCAGCTGCTTCCTGACACTTCCACAGCATCATCGCGTCCGGAGCCCACTCGGCTCGCACGCGACGCGGGATGGTCCCGGGCAGCCCCCTGCGACCGACATCAGCGACCGGAGTCGCGGACGCGAGGCTGTCGGAGCCCTCGGTGCCTGGGGGAGACAACGCAGGGACGAGGAACTCGGCGTCGAGGAAGTACGCCCCGCGATGCCGAGACGAGTCGGGGAAGGCGACGAAGTACCTTCCGAACGTGTTCACGTACTTGGGGTCGTTGACGACCATCGCCTCCTCATCCTCGTCAAGGGTGAAGTCGACGCCCCAGTCGTCACGGGCAAGCCCGCCGACCAGGCGATGCCCGGCGTAGATCGTCTGCTTCTTGCCGAGGTAGAAGCTCGGAGCGCCGATGCGCTCCGACTCCTCACGGCTCAGCTTCGGCCCCCGGTCCTCGAACCCGTGGGGGATGCGGGCGGTCGCGAACTCCACCGAGTCGACGAAGCACGGGGCTCCGTTGACGACGATCATCTCGCAGCCCCAGGCGGTCGACCACTTCTCATCGGCGAACCAGTCGATCCGCGCGTCGGCGTCGAGGGTCATCTCGCCATCCGGGGCCCCACCGGGTACCTGGGCTGTTCTGAAGTGAGCCCCTCGGTACACCACGATGCTCCGCTTGGACTCCGACGTCGGAACCGCACCGAGCCGCTTCCGGCGCGCGTCGCGCGTCCTCGCGGCTTGGAACTCCGCGGCCCTCTCGGCCACGGCTCCAGCCGACGATTCAACCTCGGCTGCCATTTGGTCGGTCGCTCCTACCGACGAGCTCTTGTGCTGCTCCTTCTGCTCGGCAACCAGCGCTGCGTACAGCTTGCCCGGGGTGAACGCGAACCCCGGCAGGAGCCCCGAGCTCGGGTAGTCGAGTCCCGCGGTGCGCATGATTTCTCGAGCGAACGCCGAGCAGTTGTAGCCCGCAAGCACGTAAGCAGGCGGGTTGGCGTGCAGCCTCACGGCCCGATCGAACGCCGCCTGCCACTGGCCAGCGGTCACCTCATGATCCTTGTACATGACGTTCTCGTCAAAGGAGTGGCTCACGTCGGGGTGCACGATCGTGCCCGCTACCGGCGTCAGCATCCCCCCGTATCCCCCCACCGCCTCGCCCTGACCGGATTGGCTGTCGAGCTTGAGCGGATACATGCCGTAGGTGAAGAGCTGTCTCGGCTTCCCGCCGACGGAGTTGGCCAGTCGGATCCAGGTGTGCCCGACCTTGTTGAATCCCTTGATGAACCTGCCGAGCAGTGCCTGCTTCTCGTCGTCGCCCGTCTCGTCCGAGATGTCACCCCGCTTGCGAAGCACCTTCTCGGCCAGGTGCTCCTGCGGGCTCTCCGAGAGGATCTTGTCCACCATGGTCTTGGGTGCCGTCGCCAGCTCACGAAGGGCTGCGTTGCGCATCGCTTTGATGTTTCCCAGCCACTCGGGGTGCTTCTGGGTGACCGCCAACGACACCGTGTAGGAGTCCGGCGGCGAATCGATGAGGGCGTCGTTCTGGAAGTCGGGCGTCTCCCCGCTGACGAGACCGTCGGACTTGGCTTGGGTCGCGCGCACGTCGGCCTCCGTCGCCGTCGCCTCGAACCCTGCGCTTGCGGCGAGCGGGCCGACGTCGACGGGCCTGGCCTTTCCGAGGGCGTTGCGGGCCGCACCGCCGATCGCTGCTCCGATCGACCTGAGCCGCCCAAACAGGCCCTTCTTCTTCGCGGGCTCCGACTCCGACGATGCCGTGGCCGGCTCGTCCTGAGAACGT
Source organism: uncultured Microthrixaceae bacterium (assembly GCA_963846555.1). Taxonomy (GTDB): domain Bacteria; phylum Actinomycetota; class Acidimicrobiia; order Acidimicrobiales; family VFJN01; genus VFJN01. The sequence continues at coordinate 523,679 of CAWJWI010000004.1, read as the reverse complement.
CGGCGGAGAATCTCGACCGCAGCTCGGTTCCCGGCGGCGCACTGGAGTGCCAGGAGACCACCCGGCACGTCACCCGCGCTGCTCGTCCGGGCACGAGGGAGCGGCCGGCAACCGGCCGGGCCGTCCCGGTCGGGCTTCGGCGCAACGTCGTGCTGCACGTGTGACCTCACGTGAAGCCCTTGGCCACGTCGTCGGCCTCCCGCTCGAAGCGGTCGGCCGGATCGCTGATGCTCAACCCGCCAGCGGTGACGGCGCCGTCGACGGCGCCCTGATGCTGCTGGACGGTGTGGGTCAGCTCGTGGACGAGCCGGTTGCGCCCGGAGGAGGATTGCGTGTCGAGCTGACCCATGCCGAACACGACGTGGTCGCCGCTGGCGTAGGCGTTGGCCTCGACTGCTTCGGCTGACCGCGCCGCATCGGCGTCGTCGTGGATGCGGACCCCCGACAGATCGGCGTTGAGGTGGTCCTCCGCTTCGGCTCGGAACGCCGGGTCGAGCGGCCGACCCGGACGGGCCAGCGTGTCGCGCACAGCGGCGCCCGCGTCGAGCTGCGCCTGCACGACCGCCGCGTTCCCCGCGGTCCGCTGGAGCGCGGTCCAGTGCTCGGGGCTCAGCAGGTCGCCCTGTCCGCTTCGGACCGAGTCGGCCGCCTGGGCCGCGTCGTCGAGGGCGGGCGCCCGCAACTCGAGGCTGGCGCTCGAGTCCATGGCGGGCGCCGGACCGGCGTGCTCGTGCCGCATGGCTCCATCGTGCACCGTCCGGACCCGAGGTTTCGCGTCAAGCGGGCTGCCCTGCGGGAACGATCGTGTGCCCGAAGGGGCACCTCACCGTGTCCATGGCCCCGCCCCCTCGGCCGTTGCCGGTGCCAACTGCGGCCAGGACAGTGAGGTCCGATCGAATCACCTTCTGGAGGTCGCACATGCCCACGTATCTGTCGCCCGGCGTCTACGTCGAGGAAGTCGAGGCCGGCACCCGGCCCATCGAAGGTGTGGGCACCGCGGTCGCCGCGTTCGTGGGGCTGGCCCAGCAGGGCCCGATCAACCAGCCGACGCTCGTAACGAACTGGACCCAGTACGTGCAGACCTTCGGTGACTTCTTCGAGGGCTCCTACCTCGCCCACGCCGTCTACGGCTTCTTCCAGAACGGCGGTGGCGTCGCCTACATCGTGCGCGTGGGCGGAGACGGCGCCGCACCCCCGGCCCGGGCCGAGCTCACGAGCGGCGGTGACAAGCCGCTGGGGGCCTACCAGGTCGAGGCCCTCCCGGCCGGAGCCGACGGCAACAACATCTCGATCGAGGTGCAGGACGCTTCGGGCGAGGGCGCCTCGGAGGACACGTTCAAGCTCGTCATCAAGCAGGCCGGCCGGCCGGTCGAGGAGTTCGACAACCTCTCGCCCAAGAAGGGCAAGCAGAACGTCGTCACGGTGGTGAACGCTCAGTCGACGCTCATTCGGCTGAAGGAGGCGACCTCGGGCACCGTCCCGGAGAAGGTGGCCCGCGGCAACGTCTCGCTCTCGGGCGGAGGTGCGCCCCAACCCGTGCGCATGGCACCGGACGACTACATCGGCGACGTCGCCGACCGCACCGGCTTCGGCGGGCTCGAAGCCATCGACGAGGTCACCATGGTGTCGGTCCCCGACCTCATGGCCGCATACCAGCAGGGCACCCTCGACCTCGAGGGCGTGAAGGCCGTGCAGCTCGCTGTCATCGCCCACTGCGAGCAGATGGGCGACCGGATGGCGATCATCGATCCGCCTCCTGGCCTCAACGCTCAGCAGGTGCGGGAGTGGCGCCAGGACCTGGCCGGCTACGACTCGAAGTACGCCGCCCTCTACTGGCCATGGGTGAAGGTGTTCGACCCGAGCTCGGGCCAGAATGTGCACGTGCCGCCCAGCGGCCACATGGCCGGCATCTGGGGACGCAGCGACGACACCCGCGGCGTGCACAAGGCGCCCGCCAACGAGGTCGTGCGGGGCGCCATCGCACCCGAGATCAACATCACGAAGGGCGAGCAGGACCTGCTCAACCCGATCGGCGTGAACTGCATTCGGGCCTTCCCGGGCCGCGGCGTGCGGGTCTGGGGCGCCCGCACGCTGTCCTCGGATCCGTCGTGGCGCTACATCAACGTCCGGCGCCTCTTCAACTACCTGGAGGAGTCCGTGCTCCTGGGCACGCAGTGGTGCGTGTTCGAGCCCAACGATCACGCCCTCTGGGGTCGCATCCGCCGCACGATCGCCGCCTTCCTGGTGCAGGAGTGGCGCAAGGGCGCCCTGTTCGGCATGTCTCCGGAGCAGGCGTTCTACGTGAAGTGCGACGACGAGACGAACCCACCCGAGAGCATCGACGTGGGCCAGGTGATCTGCGAGATCGGCGTGTCGCCAGTGAAGCCGGCCGAGTTCGTCATCTTCCGCCTCGCCCAGTTCTCGGGCGGATCGGCCCTGTCCGAGTAGTCGACCAACCCTGTACGAGGAGACCACACCATGGCATTCGCACCCGGCGATTCCGCTGTTGGGTACAAGTTCCTGTTCAAGATCGACGGCGTCGCCTGCCCTGCGGTGATCGACGTGACCGGCCTCAAGCTCGAGGTCGACAAGATCGAGTCGATGACCCAGACCGATGCCGGCCAGCTGGTCATCAGCCACATGCCCGGCCCGGTCAAGGCCGGCGAGATCACCGTCACCCGCCAGCTGACGAACGACAAGACCATGTCCGACTGGCTGGCCACCGTGATGAAGGGTGACGTGGTCGGAGCCCGCAAGACGGCCAGCGTCGAGGTCCTCGACCTCATGGGGGCGCCCGTCAAGGCCTACGAGTTCGAGCAGGTCTGGGTGAAGTCCGTCGAGACCAGCACCTTCAAGGCCGGCTCGAACGAGGGCATGACCGAGAAGTTCGTCCTCACGTACACCACTGGCAAGGTGGCGTGAGGCGGGGGATCGCTGCCGCCGTCGTGCCGCCCGGCGCCGGCGAGAGCGGGCTGTCGGCGGCGAACGGGGGCGGCGATCCCCAGCCCGACGCACCTCCCACCCAGTTCGACTTCATCCTGCCCAGGGGCTTCGTCGACGGCGAGGGGCGGACGCACCGCCACGGCACGATGCGGGTGGCCACGGCTCGTGACGAGCTGCTCCCGCTGATGGACGCTCGCGTCCGCGACAACCCGGCGTACCTCACGGTCGTGCTCCTCGGACGTGTCGTCACCCGCATCGGCGACATCACGTCGGTGAACGACAACGTGATCGAGAACATGTTCGCCTCGGACGTGGCCTTCCTGCAGGACCTCTACCGCCGGGTCAACACCGAGGGCCACACCACGGCCGCGGTGCACTGCCCCAGCTGCGAGCACGAGTTCACGGTCGACCTGGCCGGTGGTCGCCTGGGGGAATCGTGACCGCCGGATCAGACCGGCTCTACGAAGAGATCTCGTACCTGGCGTACCACTTCCACTGGGCCCAGTCCGAGATCCTCGACCTGGAGCACCCGGTCCGGCGGCGCTATGTCGACGAGGTCGCCGAGATCAACCGCCGCCTCTCCGAGGACTGAGCCGTGGCCTGGCTGCCCTGGTTCGGACAACGAGAGCGAGCCGAGCCCCCGGCCCCCAAGGCCGATCCGGCCCGACCGCTGTTCGTCGCCCGCCAGGCGGCGTCGCCGCCGGCGACGTCGATGCGGCCGTCCATCGCGCCGATGCCGCTGACCATCTCGCGGGATCACAAGCGGGACCTCGCGGCCTGGCGACCGACGGGTCTCATGGCGCCGAGCCTCGGCCACGCCGTCGACAGGCGGCGCCCAGGAGTCGTCGGAACCGTCGTCGCGCCCGGCCGGCCGGTCACCGGCCCCGGCCCGCAGCACGACCTGCCGCTCCCCCCGCCTCCCATCTCGGCCAGCGCTGCCGAGGCAACAGAGCTCCCCGAGTCGCCCTCACCGGTGGTCGTCGCCCGCCAGGCGGCCGCGCCGATCGCGCCTCTACGGGCTCCGGCCGTTCCCGCCCCTCAGCGCGCCAAGCCAGTGCTCACCCTGGCCCGGCAGCCCGTCGCCCCGCGCCCGGTGGCCCATGTGGCCGCGCCGGAGGTCCAGCTGGGACCGATGACGGCGATCGCCCACACCGGCCCGCTCCTCGGCGAGCCGGCGCCCTCGATCCTCGCTCCGCTGACCGGCGCTCCCCCGACCACGGCCAGCGCGATGACTGGAGTCGGCCCCGAGCCCGCCTCGCCCGTAGGGCCCGAGGGGACGGCGGTCGACCCGCTGCCCATCGCCCGCCAGCGCTCGAGCGAGGCCACTGCGCCGACCGCTTCCGACGCGCCGGTCGCGGCCCGCACGGACCCGACCACCTCACCTCCATCGGTGCCTGCTGCCCCGCTCGCCGAACCGTCGGTGGCTCGACCCCACGCGGCGCGTCCGACGCTGGGCGATGCGGCGAGCACCACGCTCCCGTCCCGACCCGATGCCACCTCGGTCGCCGACGGCTCGACCCCGGCTGCGACGCCACCCACGGGCGACGGTCTCCTCCCCGTGGTGGTGGCCCGCCAGCCGAGCGCTCCGACCGGCCGGCCGCTCGGGCTCGGTGCACCGCTCGAAGGTCCCCCCGAGCGGCTCTGGGCCCCTCCGGATGCCGACGGCACGCGCCCGCTGCCCATCGCCCGCCAGGCCCGGCCCTCCCCCCCTACGGCCGCAACCATGCCCGACCCGTCCCCCGACGCACCTGACCCGGAGGCGGCGACCCCGGACCGGCCCCCGCTGTCTGTGCCCCCGGGCGACCCCACCCCCGCTCGCGCGCCAACGCCCGGCGACAGGACCTCTGGGGTCGACCTCCCTCTTCAGACCACCGCCGGCCCTGCCCCGTCGGACCACGGCTGGACGCCCGGCCCGGGCACCCCCGGCACCTCGGTTCCCACGGCTCCCACTGGCCCTGCGGCGGCGGCCACCGCTGTGACCTCGCCTCCTGCCCTCCTGCCGATCGCCCGTCAGCGGCGGACCGCTGCGCCACTCGTAGCCGACTCCGACCGGCAGCTGCTCGGCGATCGACCGCCCCTCGCGATGCCCCGCCCCCACGACGATCCCTCCCCCACGACGGGAGCGGTCGCGGCCGAGCTCGTTTCTGCTGGCACCTCACCGGCGCCCGCCGGCTCCGAATCGTCCTCGGCTGGTCTCGGTGCCAGGCCGCTCGCCCTCCAGACCCAGCGGGCCGATAGAGAGACCGGCACCCCGCCTACCGCTGCGCCGCCCGAGCCCGCGACGTCCGTGCTCGGTCCCCGACGCCTCCCGGCCGCGCCAGCCCCCGTCACCGTCGCCCGCCAAGCCCTCCCTGTGCTCACCCCGGCCAACCCGCGCCACGGCACGCGTCCGGGGCCGCTGGGCCCGAACCCGGTGGAGTCCCCTGCTGCCCCAACGCCCGCCGCGGCGCCGACTCGTCCCTCCGGCCGTCCGATTGGTGGCCCGCGCTCAGAATCGCCGACCGACCCACCGCTGGCGATCAGCCGTCAGCCCTCGAGCCCCGCAGGCCCAGCGATGAGCTTGGTCCGACCCGCCGCCCCGTCGGCGGCCGTCCTCGCCTCGGCCCGGCAGGCCGTGGAGGCCGTGGTGGCCTCGGGCTTGGCCGACGTCGGGCCCGACGGTGCCATCACCGTCAGCCGGCAGGCCAGCTCGCCCACACCGGCGCCCACGCCGCCGGTCGCGGCGCCGGCCGTGACGGTCCAGCGCACCACCGAGGGCTCGGGGGGCGACTCCCCGGCGGCCAGCTCCGCCGAGCCGGCCGCCGCCGACCGCGATCGTTCCGCGGCCCGGACCCTTTACCCCCACCTGCGCCAGATGCTGCTGGCTGAGCTGCGCACCGACCGCGAGCGCGCCGGCGGGCTGCGCACCGGGCGCCGGTAGCGACCCCGAGGAGACCCATGGCCACCAAGACCTTCGATCCGCTGCTCGCCATCTGCTTTCAGGTGGAGGTCGACGGCCAGCCTCTGGGGAACTGGACCGAGGCCAAGCTCGGCGGGATCTCCATCGAGATGGACGACCATCAAGAGGGTGGCAACGGCCTGTTCGTGCACCACCTCCCTGGTCAGATGAAGTACGACAACATCGTCCTCAGTCGCTACATGACCGAGGAGAGCATGCTCGTCGGCGCGTGGTTCCAGTCGATGAACATGGTGCCCGCACCCACGACGGCGCGCATCACCGCTCTGGGACGCGACTGGGAGACGGTGGCGACGTTCTCCTACGTCGGCGTCCTGCCCGTGAAGTGGACGTTGCCGTCGTTCAACCTGACGAGCAACACCGCGGCAACCGAGACCCTCGAGCTGGCCCACACCGGCTTCGTCAGCACCCTCTGAGCCTCAAGGAGCGCCGCCATGCCGAACCTCGCCGCCCTCACAGGCCTCCAGAAGGCATACATAAAGATCTTGGAGCCCGGGAAGTCGAGCAGCCCCATGTCGGCGATGAGCGCCATGAGCGGATCCATGGGCGGTTCCAAGGACACCGTGTTCTTCTCGTTCAACCCGAAGGACTACTCGGTGTCCAAGAGCGCTCACTGGAGCCGCACCACCTCCCCGTCCTCCAAGCACGCGGGCCCGATGCAGTGGCAGGGAGCAGGTCCGGCCAAGTACGACCTCGACATATTCCTCGACAAGAGCATGCTGCCGTTCGGCGACATCCGGGACGACGTGAAGAAGCTCCTGAAGTGCTGTGAGCCCACCGACAAGTCCCGGCGCTCCGGAAAGGGCCCGAGCGGGCCCCACGTGCTGTTCGGCTGGGGCACGAGCATGAGCATGAAGTGCGTGGTCACCTCGGTCTCGGTCGAGTTCACCCGGTTCCGCATGAACGGCGCGCCGTATCGGGCCAAGGGCAAGATCAGCTTGGAGGAGGTCGGCGACAAGATGTCGCGCCAGAACCCGACCTCGGGCACCCTCGAGGCCCACCGATCGCGCACCGTCGTGGCGGGCGACTCTCTCCCGCTGATCGCCTACAGCGAGTACGGCGATCCCAACATGTGGCGGGCCATCGCCGAGGCCAACGGCATCGACGACCCGCTGCGGCTCCGCAGTGGGTCAGCGCTGCTCATCCCACAGGCCGATGCCGAGGCCGGTTCGTGAGCGGGGGCAACCCGGCGCTGGGCCGGTTCGTCCTGAAGGTCGCCGGCATGCCGGTGCCCGATGACCTCGGCGACAGCATCATCAGCCTCCGCGCCGAGCAGAGCCTCGTCGCGCCCGATGTCCTCGAGCTGATGGTGCAGGACGACCAGTTCGAGCCTCGCAACATCTCTCAGGTCTTCAGGCTCGGCGGCGACCTGACCGTGCGCTACGAATCGGGATGGGCGCCCAACCTGGGCGCCGACATCTTCAAGGGCGACATCACAACCGTCGAATCGACCTACGACCACGTCGGGAGCGTCGTCGTGGTGCGGGCCTACGACGCCACCCACCGCCTCATGCACGGACGCCAGACCGTGGCTTACGAGAACATGGCCTACGACGCGATCGTGCGGAAGGTGGCGCAGCGCCGGGCTGTCACCATCGGTCAGATCGACGCCGTCCCCGTCATCCACGAGCACATCACCCAGGCCGACGTGGACGACTGGACCTTTCTCGAGTCCCTGGCCGAGGACTGCGGCATGGACCTGTTCGTCCGCGACGGAAAGCTGCACTTCAGCAAGGTGAAGCCGCTGGCGGGGATCGCTCGGCCGGGCGACGTGGACCGCGAAGACCCACTGCACATCACCCGCGGGGACAGCTCGCTGCTGACGTTGCGGGCGAGCGTCACCGCCGGCGAGCAGATCAGCAAGGTCGACGTGCGCGGCTGGAGCACGAAGACCAAGCGGGAGGTGCACGGGATCTCGCCGGTCCGATCTGTGGCGGCGGCCCCTCACACGACCCTTCCCGCCCTGGTCGCCGCAGCCAAGGCCAACGCCGTCGTGTACAGCACAGGCCGACCGTCGATCGACACCCAAGCGCTGGCCCGGTCCGTGTCCGAGGCAGCTGCTTACGAGATCGGGGGCGCGGCCACGAGCGTCACCGCCGAGCTGGTCGGAGATCCCCGGTTGAAGGCGGGCGCAGTGGTCAGCATCACCGAGTTCGATGCGGCGGTGAACGGTCTCTACCGGCTGACGACGGTGACCCACACCTGGCACCCCGACCTCGGCTACCAGACCGCCTTCGAGGTGACCGACCGGCGCCCGAGCTCCATCCTGGGCCTGACCGGGTCGTCGCAGTCGAACGAGGACACCGCCCTCTGCGGGATCGTGCCCGCCATCGTCACCGACAACAAGGACCCCCAGGGGTCCTATCGGGTGAGGGTCAGGTTCCCCTGGCTGGACCCGACCTACGTCAGCGCCTGGGCTCGCCTCGTGCAGCCCGGCGCGGGTGGTCAGCGGGGCACAGTGATGATCCCGGAGGTGAACGACGAGGTGCTCGTCGCCTTCGAGGAGGGCGACCGGAACCGACCGTACGTGCTCGGCGGGCTCTACAACTCCGTGGACAAGCCTCCGGTGCCCGGCGCCCAGGTGGCCGCCAACGGGAGGGTCCTGCAACGGGCCTTCCACTCGAGGACCGGGCACAGCCTGACGTTCCACGACGGGGACAGCGCCCCGAACCAGTCGATCGAGATCGTCTCCAGCGACAAGAAGGTGACAGTGACCCTGGCCGGCAGCGCTGGCGTGCAGATCGCCGTCCAGGACCAGCGCAAGGTGTCGGTCACCACCAACGGCCCCCTCGAGCTCGCGGGCGCGACCGTCAAGGTCACGGCCAAGGGCTCGCTCGAGATGAGCGGCGCCACCGTGAAGATCGACGCCACGGGCCCAGCCACCTACACCGGCAAGCCCATCAAGCTGAACTGACCGAGGAGCGAGCATGGCTGAGGAGTTCGTCGGAGCCGGGATCGGGTTCCCGCTGCGCGCCGACGCGACCGGCGGCATCGCCCTCGTGTCGAGCCACCGCGAGATCGAGGAGGCGATCCGTCTCATCCTGGCGACCGCCTACGGAGAGCGCCCGATGAGGCCGGAGTTCGGATGCGGGATCCACGAGTTCGTGTTCGCTCCCGCCAACGCCACCACAGCCGGCCAGATCGCCTATGAGGTCGAGCAGTCCCTGGCCCGGTGGGAGCCCCGAATCCAGGTCGAGGCCGTCACCGTGGAGATCGACGAGACCGACGGCGCCACCCTCTACATCGACATCGAGTACGTGCTCCAGGGCACGAACGATCCCCGGAACCTCGTGTTCCCCTTCTACGTGATCCCCAGCGAGGAGTGAACGATGGGTCTGCCCGCCCCCAACCTGGACGACCGCCGCTTCCAGCAGCTCGTCGACGAGGCCAAGCGCATGGTCCAGCAGCGCTGCCCGGCCTGGAGCGACCACAACGTCAGCGACCCCGGCGTGACGCTGATCGAGACGTTCGCCTACATGACCGACGCGCTCCTCTACCGCCTCAACCGGGTGCCGGACCGCAACTACGTCAAGTTCCTCGAGCTCATCGGCGTGCACCTGTTCCCCCCGACCGCGGCCCGGGCCGACGTCACGTTCTGGCTGTCCGCACCGCAGGAGGAGACGGTCGTCGTCCCCGAGGCGAGCGAGGTCACGACCCGGCGCACAGACGACGAGGAGGCGGTCGAGTTCCGCACCACGCAGCGCCTCGACATCGTGCCGTCGAGCTTCGCCGCCTGCGCTTCGCAGCTGGCCGGTGACGAGACGGTCGACACCACCGACGCCGCCAACATGGGCCAGGGGTTCTCCTGCTTCGCTCGCGATCCTCAGCCGGGCGATGCTCTCCTCGTCGGGCTCTCTGACCCGACGCCGTCATGCGCCGTCGCGATCAGCCTGGACTGCCGGATCGAGGGCGTCGGGGTGGACCCGCTCGACCCCCCGCTGGTGTGGGAGGCCTGGGACGGCCAGACCTGGGCCCCGTGCGAGGTGGACACCGACGGGACCGGTGGGTTCAACCAAGCCGGCGAAGTGATCGTCCACGTGCCGGCCACGCACGCCGCGTCGGTGATCAACAGCCGCCGGGCGGGCTGGCTTCGAGCCCGCGTCACCGAGCCCGCGGAGGACCAGCCCTTCTACTCCGCCAGCCCTCGCATCGTGTCCGTGGGTGCCGTGACCGTCGGCGGCACCGTCGAGGCGATGCATGCCGAGCGGGTGGCCGACGAGATCGTCGGGATGTCCGAGGGCGTTCCCGGACAGCGCTTCGTCCTCCAGCGCGCACCTGTGCTGTCGAGCGACGAAGCCGTGGAGCTGGAGGTCGCAGCCGGGTCTGGGTGGGAGCAGTGGACTCAGGTCGACGACTTCTCGGAGTCGAGCGCCGACGACACCCACTTCGTGCTCGACGCCCTCACGGGCGAGCTCGAGTTCGGCCCGGCCGTCCGGGAGCCCAACGGCTCGCTGCGCCGCTTCGGAGCCGTGCCGCCCAGCGGGGCCCCCATCCGCGCCGTCTCCTACCTGTCGGGCGGCGGCAGCCGGGGCAACGTGGCTCCGGGCCGGATCGAGGTGCTTCAGACCTCGGTGCCCTACGTGACCCGGGTCGAGAACCGGGCTCCGGCGGCGGGCGGCGTCGACGCCGAGTCGATGGACGCAGCCAAGATCCGCGGCCCGATCCTGCTGCGGACGAGGAACCGAGCCGTCACCACCGAGGACTACGAGCACCTGGCCCACGAGGCCGCGCCCGAGGTGGCCCGGGTCCGTGCCGTCGAGGTGGGCTCCGACGAACCCGACGCGGGGGCCGTCCGGGTGCTCGTGGTGCCCGCGGCCACGCCGGGAACCGACGGCCGCCTACGGTTCGAGCAGCTCGTCCCGGCCGACGACACGCTCCGCCAGATCGCCGACCACCTCGACGCCCGGCGCTGCGTGGGCGCTCGGGTCGTGGTCGAGCCCCCTCGCTACCAGGGCGTGACCGTCGTGGCCCGGGTTCGGGCTTCGTCCCGGGTCAGCCCGGCCCGCCTGGCGCGAGACGCGACCACGGCGCTGTACCACTACATCGATCCCGTGACCGGCGGACCGGACGGGTCAGGATGGCCCTTCGGGCGGCCCGTCCACGTCGGGGAGGTGTACTCGGTGCTGCAGCGCGTGCACGGCGTGGAGTTCGTCGAGGACGCCCGGCTCTTCGCCGCCGATCCCATCACCGGGCAACGAGGCGAGCAGACCGACCGAATCGAGATCGCCCGCGACGCACTCGTGTTCTCCTTCGGCCATCAGGTCCGGGCCGAGCCGTGAGCACGCTTCCCGACCTCGTGCCGGCCGCCACCCGCCGCGAGGCGATCGCCGGTCTGGCCTCGCCCCACCCGATCGGGCTGATGCTGCCCGGCGTCTACCACGGCGACGGGTTCACCCAGGCGTTCTGCGAAGCGCTGGACGAGGTGATCGCCCCGGTGCTCCTGACCCTTGACAGCCTCTCCGCGTACTTCGACCCCGACCTGACCCCGGCCGACTTCGTCGAGTGGCTGGCGACGTGGGTGGGCCTGGAGGTCGACGAGAACTGGCCTCTCGAGCACCAGCGCGAGCTGCTCCGGCGCACGGTCGACCTCTACTCCCGGCGGGGCACCACCCAGGGGATAGCCGATGTGGTCGCCTTGTACACCGGCCTCGAGCCCATCCTCGAGGACAGCGGCGGCACGACGTGGTCGGCCACACCGGGCGAGGCCGCACCGGGCGCCGCTTCGCCGGCCGTCGTGGTGAAGGTCGAGGTGCCGGCCGGAACGGAGCTCGATGCCCATCGGGTCGAGGTCATCGTCGCCGCGGTTGTTCCCGCCCACGTCGCATGGCGGGTCGAGGTCGAGGCCGCGGCCGTCACCGCTGATGCGGCCGGCTCATGATCGTCTGCACCGAGTGCGGCCATCAGAACGACGACGGCGACGGCTTCTGCGGGTCGTGCGGCACGTACCTCGAGTGGAGCGGCGAGCGGATCGAGGCTCCGACCGCGGCGGCCGAGCCGCCCGGCGCACCGCGGGACCGGACGATCGTCGAGAAGGCGAAGGAGATCGTGGGGCTGGACCCCGACGCCCGGGCCAAGGCGTCCGCGGCCGAGGAGGATCTGGCCGCCTCTGAGGCCGAAGCCCGTGCCGCTGGTGAGCGCCAGGCCCGTTCCGACGCCGAAGTGGCTGCCCACCAGGCAGACGAGGCCGAGCAGGCCGCTCGACACGAGGCGGCCAAGGCCGCCGCCGAGCAGGCCGCCGCCGAGCAGGCCGCTCGCGTGCGGGCGGTCGAGGAGGAGAGGGCCCGCCAGCGAGCCGACCTGACCCGCAGGGAAGCCGACGAGGCGGCAGAGGCACGGCGGTCGGCCGAGATGGAAGCAGCCGCAGCCGCCGAGGCCGAATCTCGACAAGCCGAGGAGCGAGCTCGCCGGGCGGCCGAGGAGGCGACGAACCGCGAGGTAGCAGCCGCCCAGGCCCAGGCCGCGCTGCAGGCCGAGGAGCAAGCCCTGCGAGCCGCCGAGGAGCGGGCCCGGACCGAGGCCGAGGCCGTCGCCCGGGCCGAGGCCCAGGCCGAGGAGGCGCGGCAGCGCAAGGTCGAGGAGGAGGAGAGGGCCCGGCGAGCGGCGGAGGAGGAGGCCAGGGCGCGGGCCGAGGCCGAGGAGCGGGCGGCCCGGGCCTCGGCCCTGATCGCGCGAACCCCCGAGCTGACCAAGCCGAAGCCGGGCGCAGCCGGGGCTGGTCAGCCCGGTGCCGGCGTCGACGCCGCGGCTGCCGGTGACCCCGGTCCGGCCGCCGTGAAGCCCGGGGCCGCGGCACGGAAGCGCGCTCCGGTCGCGCCCGAGGCCCCGAAGCGGGCCATCCGCCCCGGCGATCTGATCTGCGGGCAGTGCGGCGAGCCCAACGACGCCGGGCGCCGGTTCTGCCGACGGTGCGGGCACTCGCTCCAGGAGGCCGTGGTGGCCAAGGTGCCGTGGTGGCGCCGGCCCTTCGTGCCCCGGCGCAAGCCGCCTCCTGCCGCCGGCACCCGACGAGTGGCGAGCACGGGCACCGCCGTCGCCCGTCCTGGCGCGGCCAAGCGGGCGTCAGCGGGGGCCCGGCGCGGCTTCGGCTTCGTGATGAAGGGCCTCATCGCGTTCGGGGCCCTCGTCCTTCTGATCGGCACAGTCGCGCCGGTCAAGAACCCGATCGGCGAGTGGCGCAAGGACGTCGTGGCGTGGGTGAAGGATCGCATCGACCCGCAGTACGAGCCGGTGCGGCCGGACTCCGCCACGGCCACCTCGGCTGCTCGGGCCGCCGAGAACGCCATCGACGGCCTCCGCAACACCTCGTGGGCTGCGGAAGGCGGCGACGGCGTCGGTCAGGTCCTCGTCCTGCGGTTGGCCCGCCCCACCGACCTCGACCGCTTGGGCATCACGAGCGGGGCCAGCGAGGGAGCGGAGGACTTCGCCGCCAACCCCAGACCCGAGAGAGTTCGGCTGCTGTTCAGCGACGGCAGCTCCAAGGACATCACGCTGAAGGACACCGCCGACTTCCAGACCTTCACCATCGACGCCGCTGGGACCACCGAGGTCCGGATGCAGATCGTCAGCGCCTACCCCGGCACCGGCCCGGGGCACCTGGCCATCGCGGAGGTCGAGCTGTTCGGGCAGCAGGACCGGCGGTGAGCCCGAGGCCTCAGCCTGTGGCGAGGAGGGCGTCGTAGCGCTCCCGAACCCGCGTCGAGGCCAGCTCGTCGCCCTCTTCGTCCAGAGCACGGAGCAGGGCCTCCCACAGGTTCGACCTGTACCCGTCGATGGCCAGCCCGCGACGGGCTGCTTCCGCCGCCGCATCCGGCGCGCCCTGGGCGAGGTGCTGCTCGACGAGCCGCTCGGCGGCCTGCACAGCGATCTCCCGGAGCTGCTCGCGGCGTCGGACGACCCACTCGGCCGGGCCCACCTCGGGAAGCAGCTCGCCTGTGTACAGAGCGACGACCTCCTCGACCGCAGCACAGGCGTCGGAGCCGGCACTCGCCGACACCTGGTGGGCGGCGGCTTCCAGGTCGGCGACATCGGTCTGGGCCACGAGCCGGTAGGCCTCACCGGAGCGCACGAGCACCGTCGAGTGACGGTTGGCCGCGTCGGGCTCCAGCACACGGCGCAGGGACGACACGGCCACGTGGACGTTGCGTCGAGCGGCCTGGGCGTCGGCATCGGGCCACACCGCCGAGGCCAGGGCCTCCCAGTGCACCGGGCCGTTCCACATGGCGAGGACAGCGAGGACAGCCCGGGCCCGGGGGCGTAGGCCGCTCAGGTCGACGGCCTCTCCGCCCCTGTGCACCTCGAGGCCACCGAGGCACCTCACGTGCACGATCGCGCCTGCGTCGGGTACCAGCCCGACGGTGACCACCTGCTCGAGCAGAAGCAGCCCTCGCTCCATGCCGCACTCGGCGGCTGTGTGGCGGGCCACGTCGAGGTGGTCGTGCGAGCGGCCGTGACCCGCGCGGTGCAGGGCGAGGTGGGCCACGGCTTGGGCCGCTCGAGCACCGGTCAGCCGGGCCATCGACTCGGCCGTCACGGCGGCGGGGGTGGCTCCTGGCTCCTCCTCGGCGGCGAGGGCCAGAGCGTGGTGGGCCCGGGCCCAGGCCTCCAGCACGGGCGAGCCGAGGACCCGGAAGGACTCCGCGGCCCGCTCGAGCGGTGCCACGGCGGCCTCACCGGCGCGGAGGGCACCGATCCCGAACAGCAGGTCGCAGGCGGCGGAACCCCAGTGGTCACCGATGGCGACGCACACCGAGCGCAGCACGGCCGCCTGCTCGAGCAGGTCGGGATCGCCGCTGAGAGCGCAAGCGGCGCGGGCCAGTCGCCCCAACCAGGGCTGCCCGTCGGCCTCAGCTCCGGCGGCCAGCTGGTCCAGGTCCACCTCGGCGCCGGCACGGCCGTCGAGCAGGGCGGCGACGAGGCCTGCCGCGTCAGCGATGAGCGCCGTCGTCACGCCGACCTCGACGTGATCGCCGACTCGCCTGAGCTCCTCGCTGGCCAGATCCAGGTCGCCGGCCAGGAGCCACGCCAGGCCGCGGACGAGGTCGCCAGTGGGGCCGGGCTCGCGCGCCCCTGCTGCGGCAGTGGCCGGGTCGCGCTGGCTGGCCCGCCGAAGGGTGCCTATCCAGCCGCCCCCGGGCTGGGGGAACGAGTCGACCCAACGCCCCAGAGCCAAGCGCTCGTCGCGGGCCACGCTGTCGTGGGGCGCGTGCAGCCCAGACTCCGCCGCCCGATAGCTGCGGAGAGCGTCGTCCAGTCGGCCGCTGGAGCGGTGGTGGCGGGCCGTGGCCAGAAGGAGCCACGGGTCTCCCTCCACGACCGTCGGCGGGAGGTACAGGAGCCAGTCGGCGGCCCCGTTCACCATCGCGCCCTGATCCTGGCCGAGCAGATCGCTGATGGCCTCTCGGTCGTGGGCCCGGCCGAAGGCCCGGACGGCGGCCCCGACGTACCCGCAGGCCGCGAGGACTCGGGCCGCGGCCCGGGCCCGCTCGCGGACCGCAACCTCGCCGATCCGGTCGACGAGGGTGTCCTCGAGGTGGCGGCGGAACATCTCGTGGTAGCGCAGCGTCCCGTCCGGCGAGCGCTGGACGAACAGCTGGCGGCGCTCGGCCTCGTCCAGCAGCGACCGTCCGTCCGGCCGCCCGAGGAGCTCGCAGCACACGTCCGGGGTGAGGACGCCGAGGAGGCACGTGTCGAGCAGGAAGCACCGCACCTCCTCCGGCAGGGTGTCGAGCACGTTCCGGGCCAGGTACTCACGCACGAGCCGTGAGCTGCTCGGCATTGCGTTCAGGAGCGAGCGCCGCCTGGCCGTGCTCGTCCCTGCCGTGGCGAGGTGGAAGAGCTGGAGCCCGGCGGCCCAGCCCTCGGTGACCCGGGTGAGCACCGGCACGTCGGTGGGGGGGCATGGATGCTGGAAGTGGTCGCGGAAGAGGCGCTCCACCTCCCAGGTGCGGAACCGGAGGTCGTCAGGCCCCAGATCGACGACCTGGCCCGCGACGCGCAGCCTCGTCAGGTCGAGACCAGGCTCGGTGCGGGAGCCGAGGAGAACTCGGATGCAGGGCGGGAGGGCTGCGATCAGCTCCTCGATCGCCTGCTCGGCCGGAGTCGCGTTCAAGGCGTGCAGGTCGTCGATGACGACGAGGCCCCTCGTTCCCGGCCAGGCCCGCAGGGAGTCGACCGCGTCGGCCACCGAGGTCCACCGCTCGTCGGACACGTTGAACGCCCTCTGGCACGCCGAGCCGAGCGCGGCCAGCAGGCTCGCCACCGTGCCGTCCCCCGAGTCGCCTCGATACCAGGCGGTGGGCACGGCAGCCGCCGCCGCGAACGTGTTGAGCAGGGTCGTCTTGCCGCACCCAGGAGGGGCAACCACAGCGGCGATGCGACCGTCCCAGACGCGGGCGAGCGCCTGGTGCAGGCGATCCCTGCGCAGCGGTGCGGGCAGGACGCGTCGGGCCGGAGGACCCACCCGCTGTGCTGCTCGGTCCACCGCTCCCGTACCCGACATCCGCCTCTGCTCGCCTGTCCGTCGACTGCGCTGAACATCTTGCGCCCGGGCGCGCAAATCGACCGCAAACGGTGTTTCAGCACCACAGTGCGTGATCTGCGCGAAGATCCGGAGAGTTCGGGCGGATGGAAGCGCGGAGGGAGGTCCTGGTGGTCCGCGTGTCGCTCGCGGGAGGTATCGGACTCCGGTCGGGTGGCGTCGCGGTCGGCGAGGGGGACCTCCACGGCCGCCACGTCCGGATCGTGCTGGCCCTCTTCGTCCTCGAGCGGAACCGCGCCCTCACCCGACACGATCTGGCTGCCGCCCTGTGGAGTGACGGGGTCCTTCCTCCCACCTGGGAGTCGACTGTTCGGACAGCGCTGGTTCGGGTGCGCCGCGTGCTCGCCCTGCTCGGCGACGACTCGGGTCTCGCCATAGTCCGGGAGGGCGCCCACTACCGCCTCGTCCTGCCAGCCGGCTCTACCGTCGACGTCGACGAGGCAGCCGAGCTCGTCGTGGCGGCCGAGGCTCACCTGGCCGAAGGCCACGCCGCTGAGGCCCGGGCCGCCGCCACCGGGGCCGCCGCCATCCTCGACCTCCCGCTCTTCCCAGGCATCGACGGGGCCTGGGTGGACCGGGTCCGCGTTCGCTACGGCGACTTGTGGCGCCGGGCCGTCGAGGTCAACGCCGAGGCCGCGCTCGAGCTCGGGGACGCGGCCGGAGCGCTCTCGGCCGCTCAGCGCGCCCTCGAGGTGGCGCCGCTCCGGGAGAGCCTCCACCGGTTGGTGATGCGCTGCCACCGGGCGGTCGGCAACCGGGCCCTCGCCCTACGGGCGTACGAGGCCTGCCGGCGGCTGCTCGCCGAGGAGCTGGGCGTCGACCCGTCGCCTGCCACCGAGGAGCTCTACCTGCAGCTCCTCGGACGGCAGGACGACCTCAGCGGGACCGACTGAACGCAGAGCCGGGTGCCGGGATCGAACCGACGACATCCTCTTTACAAGAGAGGTGCTCTGCCAACTGAGCTAACCCGGCGGGAGGCCCGAGGCTAGCGAGCGGAGCGACCTACGCGATCAGAGCGAGGTCGTCGTCGTGGTCGGCAGCGGCCCTGTCGGCCAGGTGCATCTCCAGCTTGCGCTTGATGCGCTGGAGGGCGTTGTCGATCGACTTCACGTGGCGGCCCAGGTGGTCGCCGATCTCCTGGTAGCTCTTGCCCTCGACGTAGAGGGTGAGCACGTCCACCTCGAGGGTGGAGAGCACCTCGGCCATGCGATCCCGCATGGCCCCGAAGCGCTCGTCGGCCACGATGCGATCGGCCGGGTCGAGCCCGTGGCGGTGGACGTGGATGAGCTCCTCGACGGCCCTCTCGCCCGAGTCGTCACCGTTCCTGGAACCGGAGATGGACACGTACTGGTTGAGAGCCTGGTGCTTCTGCCGGGTGGCCGTCTTGATCGCGGTGATGATCTGCCGGGTGATGCACAGCTCGGCGAAGGCCCGGAACGACGACTGGTGCTCGGGCCGAAAGTCGCGGGCCGCCTTGTAGAGGCCGATCAGGGCCTCCTGCTCCACGTCGTCGTGGTCGGCGCCCACGAGGAAGTAGCTGCGAGCCTTGGCCCGAGCGAACCGGCGGTACCGGGTGATCATGATCTGGAGCGAGTCCTGGCAGCCCTGCTGGTAGTGGGCCACGAGCTCGATGTCCGTCAGATCGGTGAGGTTGGTGGTGTCGCTGCGAAGTTGCACGGCCCTGGTGCTCCTGGTGGTGTGACGTGTGGTGCTGGTGGTGCTACTCGGGGTAGCCGGATGTGACTAGTCAGGTTGAACCATGCCAGGCCGGGTGTGTCAATGGTCACGGCCCGGTTCCTCATAAAACTGTCACACGCGATAGCGATATCTCCACTCAAAGCGGACGAACCAGAAGGAAGTCGAGCTCAGCGGGCCCGAGCCCGGGCCACTTCGAAGCAGGCCAGAGCGGCCGCCGCGGCGACGTTCAGCGAGGCCAGGGACCCGAGCAGGGGGATGCTCACGATCTCGTCGCAGCGTTGGCGGACGAGCCGGGACAGCCCCGACCCTTCAGCCCCGAGCACGAGGCAGATCGGCCCGTCCGCGGCCGGCAGGTCCCACAGGCCCGTGGTTCCGCCGGCGTCGAGGCCCACCGCCCACACCCCGGCCGACCGCATCTGCTGCAGGGCCGTGGGCAGGCCACCGACGATGGCGAAGGGGAGGTGCTCGACGGCCCCGGCAGCCGCCTTGGTCACGGTGGGGGTGACGTGCACGGCCCGGTGCCGGGGCAGGACCACACCCGTGGCGCCGGCGCACTCAGCCGAGCGGAGCAAGGCTCCCAGGTTCCCCGGATCGGTGACGCCGTCGAGAGCGAGGAGGAAGGGAGGCCGGCCGGCCCTGCCCTTGGTGAGCTCGTCGAGGGAGCTCTCGGGCAGCTCCTCGGCCTTGGCCAGCACGCCCTGGGGTGCCTCGCACCGGGCTTCACCGTAGAAGCGGCCCCTGGCCACCTCCCGCACCGGCACGCGCTCGGCCTCGGCGAGCTCGCGGATGTCCTCGAGGATCGGCGAGGGCTCGGCGTCGGCCAGGAGCCATATCTCGCGCACCTTGCGGCGTCCGGCGAGCAGGAGCTCTCGCACGGCCTGCCGGCCCTCGACCTGGTCGCCGCCGACGCCGTTGCGTCGGCGGGAGGCGCCGCGGGCCTCGTAGGTCTGCGAGCCGCGCCCGCCTCCCGCCGTTCGCCCGGACCCACCTCGAGCCGGCGCCGGCTTGGCTCGGCCTGCGCCCTTGCCCACCTTGCCGGCGGGGGCGCCGGGCGCGGCCCGGCCCCGCTCGCCGGGCGGCACGCGCCCGGGGGTGGACGACCGGCGGGTCGGTGCCTTGGGCAGGCCTCGCCCGGTTGCCTTTCGGGGCTTGCTCATCGGGCCTCTCCGTCTTCGCTCGACAGCGAGCGCGACGGCGAAGCAGGCGATGCCCTCACCGCGGCCGAGGGAGCCGAGCCCCTCGGAGCGCTTTCCCTTGACGCTCACGGGGGCCCCCACAGCGTCGCTGAGCCGCCCCTGCAGCTCCTCGCGGTGGGGTGCCAGCTTCGGCCCGTCGAGCACGACCGTGCAGTCGACGTTGCCGGGAGCCCAGCCCGCCGCCCGGACGTCAGCCACTGCCCGGCGGAGCAGCTCGATGCTGTCGGCGCCGACCAGGGCCGGATCGGTGTCGGGGAAGTGCTGGCCGATGTCGCCCAGACCGGCGGCACCGAGGATGGCGTCGGTGACGGCATGGGCGATCACGTCGGCGTCGCTGTGCCCGGCCAGGCCCCGCGCCCCTTCGAAGGTGACGCCCCCGAGCACGAGGACCCGATCTGGGTCGTCGCTGAACGGGTGGATGTCGAAGCCCTGCCCGACCCTCACCGGCACAGGAGCTCCGCCAGGGCCAGGTCGACGGGCGTGGTGATCTTGATGTTCGCCGGGTCGCCGTCCACGGTCACCACCCTGCCACCTCCCGCCTCGACCAGCGACGCGTCATCGGTGCCTTCCGGCTCGCCCGCGTGGGCGGCCCGCAGGACCTCGGCGCGGAACGCCTGCGGGGTCTGGACGGCGACGAACCGGGCCCGGTCGACCGTGCCTCCACCGACCTCACGAAGGGTGTCGGTCACGGGCACGACGGGCACCGCCGCATCGGCCCCCGCCGAGACTGCGGCGAGGACCCTCTCCCACACGGCCGCGGCGGCCACCGGGCGGGCTGCGTCGTGCACCACGATCACATCCACCCCGTCGGGAACAGCGGCCAGCCCAGCCCGAACCGAGCCCGAGCGGGTGACGCCCCCGGCCACGACCGCGACCGCCTGAGGCTCGGTCTCACCCACGGCGTCGTCCGGGACCACGAGCACCACACCGACGCTGTGGGCAGCCGCGGCTCGGAGCGACCAGTCCAGGACGCGCTCCCCGCCGAGGGGCTGGTACTGCTTCCGCTCGCCGAAGCGGGCCCCCTGGCCGCCTGCCACCACGATCGACCACACGGTGCGTCCCACGTCGGGCGACGCTACCCCTGGGCCGCGGAGACGCCGGATCGTGACACAAGTCACTAGGCTCCGTGGCCGATGATCGACAACGAGCTCCTGCGGGGCACAGAGCTCTTCGCCGAGCTGAACGACGAGGCGCTGGACCGCATCGTGGGCAACGCCGTCTCACGCGAGCTGCGCCGCGGCGACGTCGTGTTCGAAGAGGGCGCGGCCCCGGATCACCTCTACGTCGTGGAGCACGGACGCATCGCCATCGCCAGCAAGTCGATCGACGGGCGCGAGTCCGTGTTCGCCCTCATGGAGCGGGGCGAGCTCTTCGGCGAGATGGGGTTCCTCGACGGCTTGGGCCGCTCGGCCGAGGCCCGGGCTCTCGAGCCGTCCCAGGTCACCGAGATCCCGTTCGAGCCGGTGCGGGCCGTGTTCGAGGAGAACCCGGCCCTCCTGTGGGGCGTCGTCGCTCTCCTCGCCGGCCGCCTCCGGAGCATGGACTCGGCCCTCGCGGACTCCGTCTTCCTCGACGTCACGGGGCGGACGGCGAAGCGCCTCCTCGAGATGGCCGGCGACGAGGACGAGTTCCTGCTTCCGGTCACCCAGGAGGAGCTGGCCGGCATGGTCGGTGCGTCACGGGAGCGGGTGAACAAGGCCATCGCCAGCTTCGTGCGGCTGGGCTGGATCGACCAGTCCGACCGGCGCTACGCGATCCGGGACCGTGAGCAGCTGACCCGCCGCGCTCGCTGAGCGTCAGGAGTAGCGGTCGAGGATCGACGTCTCCGCGAGGCGCGAGAGACCTTCCTTGATGGCCCGGGCTCGCGTCTCGCCCACGCCGGAGACGTCATCGAGATCGTCGATGGTGGCCCGCATGACCTTCTGCAGGTTCCCGAACTGGACCACGATCCGCTCGATGATCTGCTCGGGCAGGCGGGGGATCTTCGAGAGGAGCCGGAAGCCGCGCGGCTGGAGCCCCTGATCGAGGTCGAGGGCGGTGTCAGGCAGGTGGAGGGCGGCGCCCACCGCCTTCAGGTCGAGGAGGTCCTCGGTGCCCAGGTCGGCGAGGGCCTCCAAGGCCTCGTCGATGTGCCAGCCCGCGTCCTCGTGGAAGTAGTCCTTGATCACGAGCCGGCGGTCGTGCTGGACCCCGCCCATCAGCTCGTCGAGCTGCAGGCTGACGAGCCGGCCGTCCACGCCGAGCTCGATGATGTCCAGCTCGATCTCCTCGGCCACCCGGCGCACCATCTCGGTGCGCTGCAGCACGGTGACTACGTCGCGCACAGTGACGAGGTCCTCGACCTCCACGGTCGACAACGAGGCCGTCACCTCGGCGAGGCGGTCGCGGTACCGCTCCAGCGTCTGCAGGGCCTGGTTGGCACGCGTGAGAAGCCGCGGGATCGGCTCGAGCGTGTGCTTCTGGTCTCGGGCGTAGACGGCGACGATGGCCATGTCCTCCGAGATGGAGATGACCGGCACGTCGATGGAGCGGGCGACCCGCTCAGCGGTGCGGTGGCGCGTGCCCGTCTCGGAGGTGGGGACGTTCGGGTTGGGCACGAGGTGCACGTTGGCCCGGGCGATGCGACTGGCGTCGGAGGCCAGGATGATGGCGCCGTCCATCTTCGCCAGCTCGGAGAGGCGCTGGGGGCTGAAGGCGGCGTCGAGGAGGAACCCGCCCGAGCAGATGTTGAGCACCTCGGGACCATCGCCGACGACGACGAGACCACCCATCTTGGCCTGGAGTATCCGGTCCAAGCCGGCCCGCAGGGCCGTGCCCGGAGCGACCACGGTCAGCGCGGCGAGGAGCTCAGCGCTGCGACGGGGGGTCATGGCCAGATCGTAGTTGCCCCCCTCCGCTACGACGCCCGGCGATCCTCCACGGCGCGAGGACGGGCGCCTACGCCCGCCAAGCGCACCGCGTCGGCCAGCGTGGTGGCCGACATCACGTGCATGCCGGGGACATCGACGACCGCGCTGGCCGGCACCACGGCCCGGCGGAAGCCGAGCCGGGCCGCCTCGCTCAGGCGACGAGCTGTCTGGTGGACCTGGCGCAGCTCTCCGCCCAAGCCAACCTCCCCGCAGGCGACGAGGTCGTCGTCGGCCGGGGTGCCGGTGCGAGCGGACACCAGCGCAAGGGCGAGAGCGAGGTCGGCACCCGGCTCGATGGTCTTCACGCCGCCGGCGACCACAGTGTGAACGTCGTGCTCGTGGAGGCTGAGGTGAGCGTGCTGCTGGAGCACCGCGATGACAAGGGCCAGACGCCCGCTGTCGAGCCCCTGGGCCGAACGTCGAGGGCTGGGGTTCTTCGTCTCGACCGTGAGGGCCTGCACCTCGACCAGCAGCGGGCGGTGGCCGTCGAGCACGGGGGCCACGACCGACCCGGCCGTTCCGGGGCGGCGGTCGGCGAGGAAGAGGGCCGATGGGTCGGGCACGCCGACCAGGCCGGCATCGGTCATCTCGAACAGGCCCAGCTCGTCGGTGGACCCGAAGCGGTGCTTCACGGCTCGGAGCAGGCGGAGGGCGTGATGGCGCTCACCCTCGAACGACAGCACCGTGTCGACGAGGTGCTCGAGCACGCGGGGCCCGGCCAGGCCGCCGTCCTTCGTGACGTGGCCGACGAGGACCGAGGCCATGGCCCGGTCCTTCGAGGCCCGCACGAGGCGGTGGGCGCACTCCCGGACCTGGGCCACCGAGCCGGGCGCGGATGACAGGGCGGGGTCGTGCACGGTCTGGATGGAGTCGATGGCCAGGACGTGCGGCTCGACTGATCCGATGTGGTCGAGGATGTGGGGCAGAGCCGTGTCGGACACGAGCCAGAGGTCGGGCGGCAGCGCACCGAGGCGCTCCGCTCGGCGGCGCACCTGCTGGGCCGACTCCTCGGCGGTGACGTACAGGCAGCGGTGGCCGGCGGCGGCCAGGCCGGCGAGGGCCTGGAGCAGAACGGTGGACTTGCCGATGCCGGGCTCGCCGCCGAGCAGCGTGACCGAGCCGGGCACGAGCCCGCCCTGCAGCACGCGGTCCAGCTCGCCCACGCCGGTGGCGGCCGGTGCCCACGCCGCCATGTCGACGTCCCCGATCGGCAGCGGCGCGCCCGCTCCCCCGCCGAGGGCTCCGTTGCGCCCCGCAGCCGCGGGGCGCTCGAGCTCCTCGACGAGGGAGTTCCACGCCTCGCACGAGCCGCAGCGGCCGGCCCACTTGGGCTCGGCCGCGCCGCACTCGGCGCAGCGGAAGACGGTGCGTGTGCGTGCCATCCCGAGAACCTACGCCGCCGGGTGTGACAGAGCGAACACCCGTTCGTGGACATCCCTGGCTGCGACCCGTGCGCGAACTGTGTCTGACACAGTTCGCGCACGGCTTGGCTACGGTCCCCGGCCGTGGCCGAGCGGACCGACTGGAACCCCGTGCTGCGGAACGAGTGGGACAAGCCCTACTGGCCCGAGCTCCAGCGCTTCGTGGCGGAGGAGCGGGCCCACCACGCCGTGTACCCGGCTCATGACGAGGTGTTCGCCGCCCTCCAGCTGACGCCGTACGAACAGGTGAGGGTCTTGCTCCTCGGTCAGGATCCGTACCACGGGCCCAAGCAGGCCCACGGGCTGTGCTTCTCCGTGCGGCCCGGGGTGCGGCCGCCCCCGTCGCTGCAGAACATCTTCAAGGAGCTGGAGGCCGACCTCGGGATACCCCCACCCGACCACGGGTGCCTCGACGCCTGGGCGGCCCAGGGCGTGCTCCTCCTCAACACCTCGCTCACGGTGCGGGGAGGGCAAGCGGCGTCGCACCAGGGCAAGGGGTGGGAGACGTTCACCGACGAGGTGATCCGCGCTGTCAGCCGCAAGCCGGAGCGGGTCGTCTTCCTCCTGTGGGGCGCGGCGGCGCGCAAGAAGCGCGCCCTCGTCGACACGAGCGTCCACGCCATTCTCGAGTCGCCCCACCCATCGCCCCTGTCGGCTCACAGCGGCTTCTTCGGGAGCCGTCCCTTCTCGCGGGCCAACGAGGCTCTCGTGGCCGCCGGGCGCGAACCGATCGATTGGCGCATACCGCCTCGAAAGGGCGCCCTGTAGGCCGTTCGGCCTCTTCAGCGGCGGGCGTTGCGGGTCGATGCAGAGGGTGGCACCCTGGGTCCGACATCAGGTGCCACGGTCCGGGACGGGCCGCCACGCTGATGAAGGAGATGGGCGAGATGGGTGAAGGCGACGTAGCGGGGGCATCGGCCTCCGGCATGTGCGGGCGGTCGGTGGTGGTGGACGGCGAGCGGCTCCTCGTCGAGGACACGGTGGCCCACGCCGTCGTGGTGGGGACGATCTCCGCCGACTTCATGGATCACGGGTGTGACACCTACTGGTGCGTGAACACCGTCGGACGGCACCGGGTGCTCCGGGCCTCCGAGATCGCACGCGCCTCCTGAGGCTCCGACCAGCGAGCCGGGTCGCCCTCGCCGGCGCGTAGGGTCCGCCCCATGCGCGCTGTGGTGTTACGAGGCGAGAGAGATGTCGCGGTCGAGGACGTCCCCGACGCGGGGGTGCCCGGGGCCGACGGGCTGCTGCTGCGGGTCGACCGCACGGCCATCTGCGGCTCGGACCTGCACCTCTACCACGGGCCCATGACCGTGCCGGGGGCCCACCTGGGCCACGAGTTCGTGGGGACGGTCGAGGCCGTCGGATCCGACGTGCGCACGGTCCGAGCCGGCGACCGGGTGCTCGTGTCGGGCGTGATCGGCTGCGGCTCCTGCCCGGCCTGTCGAGCCGGCGACGTCGTCGTCTGCCACAACGGCGGCACCAAGGTGTTCGGCACCTCCCTCGAGCTGCCAGGTGGCCAAGCCGAGGCCGTGAGCGTCCCCGCCGCCGACGGTGCGGTGGTGCGCATCCCCGAAGGCATCAGCGACGAGCAGGCCGTCCTCCTCACCGACATCCTCCCCACCGGCTACCTCGGGGCCCAGCGGGCCGACATCACCCCCGGCGACGTCGTCGTCGTGATCGGTCTCGGCCCGGTCGGCGTGTTCGCCCTGCAGTGCGCCCAGCTCTACGGGCCGTCACGCATCCTCGCCGTCGACGTCGTGCCCGACCGCCTGGCCCGGGCCGCCGAGCTGGGCGCCGAGCCTCTCGATGCCAGCGACGGAAGCACGGTCGCCAAGGTGCACGAGGCCACCGGGGGCCGGGGTGCAGCAGCCGTCATCGAGGCGGTGGGCTCCGACCAGACCGTGCTCGACGCCATCCTCTGCGCCGCGCCGGGCGGCACGATCTCGGTCATCGGCGTCAGCCTCAACCTGGGCCTGCCCTTCCCGATGCCGGTGGCGCTCTTCAAGCGGCTCACGTTCCGCGTGACGCTGGCGTCGATCCCCACCACATGGGGTGCGCTGTTCCCGCTCGTCGCCAGCGGCACGCTCCACCCTGAGGACGTGTTCACCCACCGCCTCGGGCTATCCGAGGCAGCCGAGGCGTACCGCATCTTCGACGCCCGCGAGGACGGCGTGCTGAAGGTGCTGCTCGACCCGAGCCGCTGACCGGCCGCTACGGTCCGGGCCATGGGAGCCGGGGGGATGCCATGACCGACCTCGGGGAGCTGCGCGGCTGCGTCGGCGAGGGCCACGTCCTCACGGGCGACGCCATCAGCGAGGACTACACGCACGACGAAGCCCTCACCGCCGATCCGGTGCAGCCCCTCGCGGTCGTGCGACCGGCCGACACCGAGCAGGTTGCCGCCGTCGTGGCCTGGGCGGGCGAGCACGGCGTGCCCGTCACGGCGCGGGGCTCGGGCACGGGCCTGTCGGGCGCCTGCATCCCGCGCCCCGACGGCCTGCTTCTCTCGTTCGAGCGCATGGCCTCGCTGCTCGAGGTCGACACAGCGAACCACGTCGCCGTGGTCCAGCCTGGTCTCACCCTGCACGACCTCGACGAAGCCCTGAAGCCGCACGGGCTGATCTACCCGGTGTTCCCTGGGGAGAGCTCGGCCAGCTTGGGTGGCAACGTGGCGACCAACGCAGGCGGCATGCGGGCCGTGCGCTACGGCGTGACCCGTCACCAGGTGCTCGGGCTCACCGCCGTGCTCGGCACGGGCGAGGTGCTGCGCACCGGGGGGCGGTTCGTGAAGGCCACGTCGGGCTACGACCTGACCCAGCTCATCATCGGCTCCGAGGGCACGCTCGCCCTGGCCACAGAGGCGACGCTGCGCCTGCACCCCCGCCTCGGCCACGGAGCCACGGTTCTCATCCCCTTCCCCACCCTCGAGGACGTTGCGGCCGCCGTCCCACGCATCGTCGGCTCGGGCCTGATGCCGACCATCCTCGAGTACATCGACTTCATCACCATGGGCGCCATCACCGCGGCGGCCGGGCTCGAGCTCGGCGTGCCGCCTGAGGTGAAGGACAAGGCCCTCGCCTACCTGGTCGTGGTGCTCGAGAACCGAGTGGACGAACGGGTCGAGGAGGACACAGGGGCCCTGGCCGAGCTGGTCACCGCCCTGGGCGCCCTCGACGTCTACGTGCTCCCATCGGGGGCCGGGGCTGGCCTCATCGAGGCCCGGGAGAAGGCGTTCTGGACGGCCAAGGCCGCCGGCGCCGACGACATCATCGACCTCGTGGTGCCTCGGGCGTCGATCCCGCTCTACCTCAACACCGTGCAGGAGATCGCGGCCGACACGGGCTCGCTCGTGGTCGGGTGCGGCCACGCGGGTGACGGCAACGTCCACCTCTCGGTGTTCCAGCCCGACGCCGACCTCCGCACCCAGGTGGTGGGCCGGGCGCTGCAGGCCGGGGTCGACCTCGGCGGGGCCGTGTCGGGCGAGCACGGGATCGGCACCGAGAAGAAGAAGTACCTCGCGGCCGTGGAGGACCCGGCCAAGCTCGACCTCATGCGCCGCATCAAGGCGGCGTTCGACCCGGCCGGGATACTCAACCCCGGCGCGATCTTCGACTGACCGAAACAGGAGCAGCCATGAACGGTGCCTCGGCCCTCATCCGCACGCTCGTCGACGCCGGCGTCGACGTCTGCTTCATGAACCCGGGCACCTCCGAGATGCACTTCGTCGCCGCCCTCGACGACGTCACGGAGATGCACGGCGTGCTCGCCCTCTTCGAAGGCGTGGCCACCGGCGCAGCCGACGGCTACGCCCGCATCGCCGACCGGCCCGCCGCCACCCTCCTGCACCTCGGTCCCGGGCTCGGCAACGGCCTGGCCAACCTCCACAACGCCCGTCGGGCCAACACCCCTGTCGTGAACATCGTGGGAGACCACGCCACGTACCACAAGAAGTACGACGCCCAGCTGGAGTCGGACATCGAGACCGTGGCCCGCAACGTGTCGAGCTGGATCCGCTCGTCGTCGACGACCGCCACCCTGGTGACCGACACGGTGGATGCCATCGCCGCCGCCATGGGTCCCCCCGGCTCTGTCGCCACCCTCATCCTCCCCGCCGACGTCAGCTGGTCCGAGGGCGCCGAGCCGGGCAAGGCCTGGCCGCCCACCGTGCCTGCGCCCGTGGACCCCGGGCACATCGCCGCCCTCGCCGAGATCCTGCGGGGCGACCAGCCGGCCGCCCTCTTCGTGGGCGGCCGAGCCTGCCGCGCCGACGCCCTCGTCGACGCCGGCCGGATCGCCGCCACCACCGGCGCCAAGCTGCTCGCCGAGACCTTCCCGGCCCGCATCGAGCGGGGCGCCGGGCGGGTGCCGGTCGAGCGCCTCGCCTACCTGGCCGAGTTCGCGGCGATGCAGCTCGACGGTCTCGCTCACCTCGTCCTCGTGGACGCCAAGTCGCCCGTCTCGTTCTTCGCCTACCCGGGCAAGGCCAGCGACCTCGTGCCCGAGGGCTGCGCCGTGCACGTGCTGGCCGCCCCCGACGGCGACCCGGCGGCTGCCCTCGCCGCCCTGGCCGAGGCCGTCGGCGCCCCCGCCGACGCCGCGCCCCTGCAGCCCGCCGCCACGCCCGAGCTGCCGAGCGGGCCGCTGACCGCCGATGCCGTCTGCCAGGCCCTCGGCGCCCTGCTGCCCGAGGGCGCCATCGTCGTCGGACGAGGGCAACACCTCCGGGCTCTTCGCGGCCGGGCACACCGCCGGCTCCCCTGCCCACGACTGGCTCTGCCTCACCGGGGGGGCCATCGGCCAGGGTCTCCCGGTGGCGCTGGGCGCAGCCGTGGCCGCACCGGATCGGCGCGTCATCGCCCTGCAGGCTGACGGTGCCGCCATGTACACGCTGCAGTCCTGGTGGACGATGGCCCGGGAGCAGCTCGACGTCGTGACGATCATCTTCAACAACTCGTCCTACGCCGTGCTCAACATGGAGCTGGCCCGGGTGGGCGCCTCGGCAGGAGGCGAGCGGGCCAAGGACATGCTCGATCTGCACAGCCCCGACCTCGACTTCGTAGCGCTGGCCACGGGCATGGGCGTCCCGGCGACGCGGGCCACCACCTGCGAGGACTTCGTCGACCAGCTCCGCTCGGCACTGGCCACGAAAGGCCCCACCGTGATCGAGGCCATCGTCCCCTCGATCCTCTGACTTGGTCAGCGGCAGCCCGCTCGGAGGTCGCGGCAGCGGTAGCTGTACGTGGCGCTGAACGAGCGGAAGTTGAACGAGAGGTGGTTGGCGAAGCGCTCGCCGGCGATCGTGTAGGGCACGTTGCGCTGGCCGATCGGATCCCAGGCACCGACGCCGATCGAGACGCGGTCCGCTGACGCATCGAACCGCCGTGCCGAGAGCCGGCGGGCGGCCGCGGCGTCGCCCTTCACGTAGCGGTCGAACCAGGCGAGCGTCTGGTGCATCGCCACGATCTGGCCATCACGAGAAGCGTTGCAGAAGGGGGTGCACAGGGGGTTGGCGACGGCGAGCGGGACGTACGCCCACTCCTGGTGGGTCGAGCTGCGGAGGACCAAGCGCGCCGTGTCGACCCGTGCAGCCGCGAACCGAGCGTCGTTCTTCACCCACGGGGGTGGATCAGCAGGTGGCCCTTCCAGATAGGGGCCGGAGACGTTCTCCTGCTCGCTGGCCTGGAACATCGTCGGGACGCGCGGCGGCGCGTGGAGCGACGCCGGGACGTAGCCATAGCCGTCCCACGCGACGACGGCGTCGAAGCGTCGGAGGGGATCACCGTTGCCGGCGAGCAGGGCCGCAAAGGCGCCGGCCGAGTGGCCGGCGACGCCGAGGCGCGACCCGTCGACCATCGACCGCCACGGGTTGGCGTCGGACAGCAACCATGTGGCGGCATCGAGCGTCCCGAGGGTGAACCGAGCCGCGAACCCCTCGTACGCCGCCTGCAGCGCCGCCCAGTCGACGCCCGACGTCAGGTAGGCGACGACATCCTCAGGTGGGTTGTTGTCCTGACCCGCGCACGGACCCGTCTCCCGCAGCCCCATCTCCTGCGGCCTTCGCCAGGCCCCCTGGGGATCGCAGTGCTCCGGATCGGGCAGCGCTTCGGATCGACCGAAGCCCTGGACATCGAAGGTCAGCACCACGTAGCCGGACTCCGCCAGGCCCTGGGCCGCCCACCAGAGGCTCTCCTCGACGCCGCCGTAGCCGTTCACGATGACGATCGCGGGGAACGGCCCCCGACCCTGCGCCGGCGCCCACAGGTGCCCGCTGATGCGGGCGCCGTACCGGTTGTCGTAGGAGATGGCCCGAGAGCGACCGCGCGTCCAGGACATCCGGTACGGGTCGGTGCTGACCGCGGCCGTCTCCTCCACGCCTGTGGTGCCCGAAGCGAGGTAGCTCGCCACCAACGGCAGGAGTCGGGCCGCGTAGTCGGGGTGCACCAGCTGATCTGCACCTCGGCCCTCGGCGTCGAGGTGGTTCTGCACGGCCCGGACGGCCCACGCCGCCGAGCCTGGCGACGGATCCCCCGGCACGGCCGCGCCCGCGCTGGCCGCCACGCCGACGAGCGCCACGACGACCGTGGCAACGATCGCTCGAGTCCGCATGATCATCGCCCTCCCCAGCCCCGTGCTCGTGGCGAGGTTAGGCCGACCGACCGGGGCCTGCACCGAGTACGAGCAACCTCTACCGTCGGTGCATGACCGACGTGCTCGAGGGTGTGCTGGACGAAGCCGGGGCGCAGCTGGAGGGCGCGGTGGCCCTTCGCCGGCGGATCCACGAGCACCCGGAGCTGGGCCTGGACCTGCCTCGAACCCAGGCCGCCGTGCTCGAGGCCCTCGACGGCCTGCCTCTGGCCACGACCACCGGCACCTCGTCGACCTCGGTCATCGCCGTGCTCGACGGCGACGAGCCAGGGCCGACGGTACTCCTCCGCGGCGACATGGACGCGCTGCCGATGCCGGAGGACACCGGGCTCGACTTCGCCAGCTCCGTCGACGGGGCCATGCACGCCTGCGGCCACGACGCCCACGTCGCCATGCTCGCCGGCGCGGCCGAGCTGCTCAGCGCCCGCCGAGGGGCCCTGCGAGGTCGGGTGGCGTTCATGTTCCAGCCCGGCGAGGAGGGCTCGGCCGGGGCCCGCCACATGCTCGACGAGGGCTTGCTGAGCACGGCCGCAGCCGGAGCCGAGCCGGTCTCGATGGCCTTCGCCATCCACCAGTCGCCGTCGATCCCCTCGGGGATGATCACGTCCAAGGGCAGCTCGATCATGGCCTCGGCCGACGAGTTCCAGATCACCGTGCGGGGCAGGGGCGGGCACGCCTCGATGCCCCACCACGCGAGCGATCCCATCCCTGTGGCGGCCGAGATCATCTCCGCTCTCCAAGCCATGGTCACCCGCCGGGTCGATGCGTTCGACCCCGCTGTCGTCACGGTGGCCAAGCTGCGGGCCGGCACGACGACGAACGTCATCCCGGAGACGGCCACGATGTGGGGGACGATCCGGGCCGTCTCGGCCCGCACCCGCGAGGCCGTGCTCGCGGACGTGGAGCGGGTGGCGAAGGGCATCGCCAGCGCTCATGGGGCCTCGGCCGATGTGACGATGGACGACGGCTACCCCGTGACCGTCAACTCCGTGGATGCGGCCCGCTTCGCCCTCGACACGGCCGCCACCCTCCTCGGCCCGAAGCTCTCCTTCGAGATGCCCCAACCGGTCATGGGGGCCGAGGACTGGAGCTACGTGCTCGAGCAGGTGAACGGCTGCATGGCGTTCCTCGGCACCCGGCCGCCCGGCATGGCGCCTCAGGACGTCGCTCCCAACCACTCGAACCGCATGGTGCTCGACGAAGGGGCCATGGCGACCGGGATCGCCACCTACGCCGCCGTAGCCCTGCGCTGGCTGGCCGAGGGCTCAGCCGTCTGACATCGGCTCGTCCCTGGCCCTGACCCGCCCGGCCAGGCGCACGAGCAGCAGGACGAGGAGCGCTAGGGCGGCCACGCCCCCGACCCCTGCCAGCACCAGGGTCGTCGTGCGCTGCTCCACGCCGGTGGCCTCCAGGTCGACGGCACCGTCGCCGAAGCCGACCTGCCAGACCGCGCCGTTGTCGGCCTTGGTGGTGGCGTTGGACGACACGTCTCCCGGCAGGCGGGCCCGAACCCGCACCTGGATGAGACGGCTGAGCGAGTCGCCCAGCTGGGCCTCGATCTCCTCCACGGACTGACCCAGCGGCTCGCCGTCCAGCTCGGCCGCCAGGCCCTCGTCGCCCAGCGCCTCCAGCCCGCCCGCGAAGTCCACCCGCCCGGTGAACCGGTGGCGGGTCTCGGCGAAGCTCGTCTCGCGCTCGACCACGAAGTCCTGGAAGGGGCCGTCCTCTCCCGCGACCTGGGCGAACACATCAGCTGCGTCCTCGGGCGTGTCGAACCGATGGCGGATGCGGACGCGGGTGAAGCCGTCAGGCTCCTCGGCCGGCCCGTCGATGGTCCAACCGGCGTCCGCCAGGTCATCCACCTCGAGCACCGCGCCCAGGTCGCCGCCGGCCCGGTCGAGGGCCTCCGGATCGAGCCCGATCACCACCTCGACCGCGCCGCTCCCGTCGGCGGCCACGTCGACGTTGACGTCCAGCTCCAGCTTGCAGGCCGAGCCGGCGAGCAGCACGAGCAGGGTCAGCGCGCCGAGGGCGCGTCGGCCCCGGGTCATCTAGGTGGTCTTGACGATGAGCAGGCTGCAGGGCAGGTGGTGGGTCACCTTGTTGGGCACGGCACCGGGCTTGAAGAAGCGGGTCAGACCGGTCATCCCCTTGTTTCCCATGACCAAGAGGTCGGCGTGGCCGTCGCGCGCTTCCTCGATGAGGGCCGCGACGGGGTCGGCATCGATCACCTTCGTGTCGATGGCGACGCCCGAGTCGGAGTGGCGCTCGGCCGCAGCCGCCACGACCTCCGCCCCCTTGTCGAGCCGGCCCGCGTTGAGGATGGTCAGCTTGGCGCCGAGCGTGGCGGCCACAGCCACGGCCCGGTCGACAGCCTTGGCTGCCGTCTTGGACCCGTCGGTGCCCACGAGGAGGTGCTCGTACATGGGCGGGAACCTAGTCGCGCTCCGCCGGCCGCCCTGAGGCGACCGGCGGGCGACGTCAGCTCTCGGTCGGGCCGGCCTCGGCCAGCTCCATGGGCGGGGGCTCGAAGCCCTCCACGGCACGGAAGGTGAGGCCCATCTCGCCGGTCTCGGGGTCGGGCTCGGCGTCGACCACGATGATCTGGCCGGCCCGGAACTCCTTGTAGAGGAGCTTCTCCGAGAGCGGGTCCTCGATGAGGCGCTGGATGGCCCGGCGCAGCGGGCGGGCCCCGAGGGTCGGGTCGTAGCCCTTGTCGGCCAGATGGCTCTTGGCCGCCGGCAGGAGCTCGATCCCCACTCCCTGGCTCTCCAGCTGCTTCTGGGTGCGGGCGATCATCAGGTCGACGATCTCGGTGACCTCGTCCTTGCTGAGCTCGTGGAAGACGATCGTCTCGTCGATGCGGTTGAGGAACTCGGGCCGGAAGTGCTGCTTGAGCGCTTCGTTGACCTTCTCCTTCATCCGCTCGTAGGTGACGGCTTCGTCGGCCTTGCCGAAGCCCAGGCTGGCCTTGCGCAGGTCAGCGGTGCCCAGGTTCGACGTCATGATCAGGACGGTGTTGCGGAAGTCGACCGAGCGGCCCTGGGCGTCGGTGAGGCGTCCCTCCTCCAGGATCTGGAGGAGCGTGTTGAACACGTCGGGGTGGGCCTTCTCGATCTCGTCGAAGAGCACGACGCTGAACGGCTTGCGGCGGACGGCCTCGGTGAGCTGGCCGCCCTCCTCGTAGCCGACGTAGCCAGGGGGCGAGCCCACGAGCCGGCTGACGGTGTGCTTCTCCATGTACTCCGACATGTCGAGGCTGATCATCGCCGTCTCGTCGCCGAAGAGGAACTCGGCCAGCGTCTTGGCCAGCTCGGTCTTCCCCACACCGGACGGGCCGAGGAAGATGAACGATCCGCTCGGACGCTTCGGGTCCTTGAGGCCGGCCCGGGTGCGGCGCACAGCCTGGGACACGGCCTTGATGGAGTCCTGCTGGCCGATCACCCGCTTGTGGAGGGCGTCTTCCATGCGGAGGAGCTTCTGCGTCTCCTCCTCCGTGAGCTTGTAGACCGGGATGCCGGTCCACATCGAGAGCACCTCGGCGATGGCCTCCTCGTCGACCTCGTCGAAGAGGTCGACCCCGGAGTCCTTGATCTCCCGCTCCTTGGTGTCCTTGGCCGCGAGGAGCTCCTTCTCCTTGTCGCGGAGGCGGCCGGCCTCCTCGAAGTTCTGGGCCTCGACCGCCTTCTTCTTGGACTCGACGACGCCTGAGAGCTCGTTCTCGAGCTCCTTGTAGTCAGCTGGGGTCTCCATGCGCTTGATGCGCAAGCGCGAGCCGGCTTCGTCGATGAGGTCGATCGCCTTGTCGGGTAGGTGACGGTCAGCGATGTACCGGTCGGCCAGGTTGGCCGAGGCCACGAGGGCCTGGTCGGTGATCGTCACCCGGTGGTGGGCCTCGTAGCGGTCGCGCAGGCCCTTCAGGATCTCGATCGTGTGGGCCACGGTCGGCTCCTCCACGACGATCTTCTGGAAGCGCCGCTCCAGGGCGGCGTCCTTCTCGAGGTGCTTGCGGTACTCGTCGAGCGTGGTGGCGCCGATCGTCTGCAGCTCGCCCCGGGCCAGCATGGGCTTCAGGATCGAGGCGGCGTCGATGGCGCCCTCGGCCGCGCCGGCACCCACGAGGGTGTGGAGCTCGTCGATGAAGAGGATGATGTCGCCGCGGGTGCGAATCTCCTTGAGCACCTTCTTCAGGCGCTCCTCGAAGTCACCGCGGTAGCGGGAGCCGGCCACCAGGGCACCGAGGTCGAGCGTGTAGAGCTGCTTTCCCTTCAGCGTCTCGGGGACGTCGTCGACGACGATCTTCTGGGCCAGGCCCTCGACGACGGCCGTCTTGCCGACGCCGGGCTCGCCCACGAGCACGGGGTTGTTCTTCTGTCGGCGGGACAGCACCTGCATGACCCGCTCGATCTCCTTGGCCCGGCCGATGACCGGGTCGAGCTTCTTCTCACGCGCCTGCTGGGTGAGGTTGCGGCCGAACTGGTCGAGCACGAGGGAGCCGGACGCGGCCTCCTGGCCTCCACCGCCGGGCCCGGCCGTGGTGCCCGCCTTCTCCGACGAGCCGCCCGGGCCCTGGTACCCGCTGAGGAGCTGGATGACCTGCTGGCGGACGCGGGAGAGGTCGGCGCCCAGCTTCACGAGGACCTGGGCGGCGACGCCCTCCCCCTCGCGGATGAGCCCGAGCAGGATGTGCTCGGTGCCGATGTAGTTGTGGCCGAGCTGCAGGGCCTCTCGGAGCGACAGCTCGAGGACCTTCTTGGCTCGGGGCGTGAAGGGGATGTGACCCGACGGCGACGAGCCGCCCTGGCCGATGATCTCCTCGACCTGACTGCGGACGGCCTCGAGCGAGATGCCCAGCGACTCCAGCGCCTTGGCCGCGACGCCTTCACCCTCGTGTATGAGCCCGAGCAGGATGTGCTCGGTGCCGATGTAGTTGTGGTTGAGGAGCCGAGCTTCCTCTTGGGCCAGCACGACGACCCGACGAGCCCGGTCAGTGAACCGTTCGAACAATGTGAGCCTCCCGCCCTTGTTCGGGGGATCCGTGGGCCAAGTGTACCCACCACCCCCTCCATCCCACCGCGGCCGAGGCGGACCATCGTCGCATCGGCAGGTCCGGAGCCCCGGGCGGGCCCTTCCCGGCGGTTGGTGGGGCGATCGGCGCCTGTCCTAGCGTGCTTCGATGGCGTCCAGCCCGCTCCTCGAGCTCCCCGGGATGGACGGCTACCGCGACCGGGTCGAGGCGGCCCTGATGGCCTCGGTGGCAGCCGAGGACGAGCTGATGGCCCAGATGGGCGGCCACCTCATCACCGCGGGAGGCAAGCGGGCCCGGCCCCTCTTCGCTGTCTGCTCCGCGGCGGCCCTCGCAGACGACGCGGCGGGCGTGGACGCGGCCGTCACCGACGACGTGATCCTGGGCGGCGTGGCCGTCGAGCTCGTGCAGGTCGGCTCCCTGTGCCACGACGACGTGATCGACGAGGCCGAGACCCGCCGAGGCGCCGAGAGCGTCAACGCCCGGTGGGGGAACCTCAAGGCCATCCTGGCCGGGGACTTCCTTCTGGCCAAGGCGTCAGAGATCGCCGCCGGGCTGGGCACCGAGGTGGCCGGGCTGCTCGCCGCCACCATCGGCCGCCTCTGCGAGGGGGAGGTGCACGAGCTGCGCCGGGCCTACGACCCGACGCGCTCCGAGGAGAGCTACCTCGCCGCCATCGAGGGCAAGACGGCCGCCCTGTTCTCCACCGCCTGTCGGGTGGGGGCCATCGTGGGAGAGCTGCCCAGCGACCACATCGAGCGGTTGACCGAGTTCGGCCGCCACTACGGCATGGCGTTCCAGATCGTGGACGACGTGCTCGACGTGATCGCCACCGACGAGCAGCTGGGCAAGCCCGCCGGGCACGACATCGCGGAGGGCATCTACAACCTGCCGGTGATCCGGGCCCTGGCCGGCGGCCGCTCGGACCTCGAGCCCCTGCTGGGTCGACCCATCTACGACCGCGAGCTGGAGCTGGCCCGCCAGATCGTGCGCGACTCCGACGGCGTGGCCGAGTCGATCGAGCTGGCCCGCAGCTACGTCGCCCAGGCATCAGATGCTCTCGCCCCCTACGGCGACGGGCCCAGCGCGACGGCGCTGCGGGGCGCAGCCGAGCACCTCCTGACCGACGTCGAGGCCATAGCCGCCGGCTGACCCAAACCCACTGCTTCTGTGCGCACGGGGCACCGGCATGCGGTGCCCCGTGCGCACAGAACTGGCAGGCTCGGGGAGATGACGGAAGACGGTCGCGAGGACTCACTCGTCCGCGGGCTGGTGACGGGCATCGCCGCCTTCCGCTGGCTGGCCTGGTCTTGGATGGCGATCGTCCTGCTCGTCAGCCGGCGTGAGCTCGAGGGCGGCCGACCGTGGCTCGCTGTGCTGCTCGTCGCCGCGGCGCTCGTCGTCACCGCCGTGACTGCGGTCGTGGCCCGGGTGCGCCCCGAGGCCCTCCTCTCCGCCCCCCTGATCACAGCCGAGCTCGCGGTGGGGTTCGCGCTGGGCGCCGGCGACGACTGGGCGTTCGCCGGGGACCACCCGCAGTCCCTCGGTTCGGTGTGGCCTCTCGCCGGGGTGCTGACGGCCGGCGTGCTGTGGGCCGGCCGGGGCGGCGCCATCGCCGGCGCTGTGGTCGGGCTGGGCCGGCTGTTCGGCGACCTCGTCGAGGTGCGGACGACCGAGCCCATCAGCGAGCTCACCGTGACCGCATCCTCGACCTTCGTGCTCTACGCCCTCGCCGGGGGCGTGGCCGGCTACGCCGTGTTGAAGCTGCGAGAGGCGGAGCGCCAGATCTCCACGGTGCAGGCCCGCGAAGAGGTGGCCCGCACCCTCCACGACGGCGTCCTCCAGACCCTCGCCGTCGTGCAGCGGCGCGCCACCGACCCGGACCTGTCGCGGCTGGCCCGCGAGCAGGAGCGCGAGCTCCGGGAGTTCCTGTTCGGGATGGAGCCGGCGGGAGGCGAGCTCGGCCCGCAGCTGCGCCAGGCCGCGGCCCGCTTCGAGGACCGCTTCGGAGGCCGAGCCAACGTCGTCGTGGCCGATGACCTTCCCGAGCCGGCGTCGGAGGTCGTGTCCGCCCTCGTCGGGGCGGTGGCCGAGGCGCTGACCAACGCCGGCAAGCACGGCGAGGCGGGCCTCGTCACCGTCTACGTCGAGCCGGCCGACGATGGAGGGGTCTTCTGCTCGGTGAAGGACGACGGCCACGGGTTCGAGGGGGCGGCGGAGGGAGTCGGGGTACGGCGCTCTATCCGCGGTCGGCTGGCTGAGGTCGGAGGGCGAGTCGAGATCGACGGCAACCCCGGGCGTGGCACCGAGGTCCGCCTGTGGGCGTGACGCCGAGACGCGCAAGGATGACGACATGAGCGACCTCAAGGCCGTGCGGGTCGTGCTGGCCGACGACCACCCCATCTGGCGGTCCGGGGTGCGCAACGACCTGGGCAGCAACTTCCACGTGGTGGGCGAGGCCAGCGACGCCGACGAGGCCATCGCCGTGATCGCCTCGACCCAGCCCGACCTCGTCGTGTGCGACCTCAACATGCCCGGGGGTGGCGGCATCAAGGTGGCCAAGACGTGCGGTGAGGCGACGAGGATCGTGATGCTCACCGTCTCGGAGGCCGAGCGCGACCTCCTGGACGCGGTGGCCGCCGGCGCAGTCGGATACCTCGTGAAGTCCACGCCGCCCGAAGAGCTGCGCCTCGGGCTGTGGCGGGCCGCGCACGGCGATCCCGTCTTCTCGCCGTCGCTTGCGTCGCTGGTGCTGGGCGAGTTCCGTCGGCTGGCCAAGGCCAGTGGCCCGGTGCAGCCCCTCTCCGATCGCGAGCGCGAGGTGCTCCAGTACGTGGCCCGGGGACACACCTATCGCGAGATCGGCGAGCAGCTCTTCATCGCTGAGAAGACCGTGGAGAACCACGTCCGCAACATCCTGGGCAAGCTGCACCTCAACCGGCGCCAAGAGCTCGTGCGCTACGCCTTGGACCACGGCATCGAGTAGCAGGTTGGGGGCTCCCCAGGGAGCCCTGGGGGGTTCGCCCGATCCCGCACAGGGCCGCCGAGGCGGATGGTTGCGCCATGACCGCCACCAGCACCTCACCCCGTCCTGACCCGACCCGCTCCGGCGCCGTGTGGGTGACCGGCATGGGGGCCTTCCTGCTCCTCGCCGCCGCGGCCGTGTTCACCGCCGTGCGATGGGACCAGATCCCCGACGCAGCCAAGCTGGGTGCCCTCGTCGCCGCCACCGGCGCCTGTCTCGTGTCGGGCCGGGGCCTGCGCCAGACCCTGCCTGCGTCAGCCGGCGCCCTGCTCCACCTGGGGGCCTTCCTCGTCCCGATCGACGTGGCCGCCATCGGTGTCAACGCAGGCCTGGACTGGTCCACCCTCCTCCTGGCCGAGGGTCTCGTGGCCGCGGCCACCTTCGGCTGGGCCGCAGCCAGCGAGCGCTCGGTCGTGCTGCGCTGGGCCTTCGGCGCGTCCGTGGTGGCGCTGGCCGGCGGCCTGGGTGCCACCACGGCCGTGCCGGCTCCTCTCGTGCTGGCCGCCTTCGCCGTCGTCGCCCTCGGGGCCGGTCGCGTAGACGCCGCCACGGGCTGGGCGGCCATCGCGGGCATCGCCCCGCTCCTGACGTTCGCCGACCGGGCCGCCCTGCATGGGCTCGTCACCTTCGAGCGCCTCGGCCTCGTCGGCTCACAACCACGCGCCGTGGCTGTCGTGACCGGGGTGACTGCGGCCGGCGTGCTCGGCGTCGTCGGACGCCGGCGCGACGACGTCGGGCTGGCCCTCCTCGGTGCGCTCGTCGCGACCCTGGGGGCGGTGGCCAGCTGGACGGGCCTGGGTCGCGACGGCGGCGACACGTACGTGGCGCTGGCGATCGGGTTCCTCGTGGTGGAGGCCGCGGCCTTCCTGACCCGGGGTGATGCCTTCTGGCGCCAGCCCACCGCCGCCATCGCCCGCGTCGCCGAGGTCGGCGCCGGGGTGGCCACTGTCGCCACGCTCGCCGCCATCGCACTGGTGCCGCTCTTCGAGCACCGCGACGCCCGGGACGCTCTGGCCACTGCCGTCCTCGGCCTGGGCTGGGTCACCGTCGAGCTGCGCACCGGCCGCGGCCGCATCGGCTCCACGGTCGGCGTGGCCGCCGCCGCGGTCGGAACGGTCGCCCTGGCAACGGGCTCCTCCAGCGCCACCGCCGCAGCGCTGACAGCCGCAGCCGCAACCGCCGTCCTCCTCCCCCGCCTGCCCCGCCCCACACCCGCAACCGCAGTGCGAGGTGGCGCAGGAGCCAACGACCTCGCACCCCGGTTCGGTGGGATGGGGGCGATGTGGACGGGGACGCAGCGGCCCGGCGGCCACCTGGTCGCGGTCGGAGCGGCCCTCGGAGCTCCGCTGATGGCTCCCGGGACGCTGCTCAGCGTGCTCCTCGGCATCTCCGGTGCGGTGATCCTCACCGAGGCTGCCGTCCGGCGGTCTCACTCGGTCGACCCGGCCGATGCTGTGCGCGCCAACGACGCCCAGGGCTGGGCCTGGGCACTCGGCCTGCTCGCGCTCGTGCCCGGAGCCATCGGCCTCGGCGCCATGGTCGGCACCGGCCACGTGGCGCTCGCCCTGGTGGGTGGAGCGGCGCTCGCCACGGCCGTGGCCGTCCAGGCCGACCGGGCCCGCACGGCCGCGGCCGAGCTCCCGCTCGGCACGCTGGCCCGAGGGGCGGCTGTCGCCGTGCTGGCCGGAACGGCCGAGCTGCCGGCCGCTGAGATCGGCGTGGTGGCTCTCGCCGTGGCCGCCCTGTCGGCCCTCGACGCCGTCCGGCTGCAGCGCTCGGCTGTGGCTCTCGGTGCCGCAGTCGCCCTGCCGATCGCCATCGGCTCCCTGGCCCATGCCGCCGGCCTCCCACTGGCCTCCACCGGCGTGGCCATGACCGTCGGGGCCGCCGTCATCGCCGGCCTCGGCTCGCAGCTGGGTCGGCGCTGGGCCCTCCCGGTGACGGCTGCCGTGGGCTTCGCCGTCGCCGGTGGCCTGGTGCTGGCCAGCGCCGACCCCACTGCGCTGGCGGACGCAGTCATCGTCTCCGGGGGCATCGGGCTGGCCGCCGCGATCAGCGCCGGGCGACTCGACGGCGTCTACCTGGCCGGGATCGTCGTCACCGGCGGCACTTGGCTGCGCCTGGCCGACGGCGGGGTCAACACGATCGAGCCCTACCTGGCCCCGGTCTGCGTCCTGCTCCTGATCGCGGGTCTGCGGGCCCGCTCCATCGGGACGAGCAGCTGGATCGCCTACGGGCCGGTCGTCGGGCTCCTCGGCGGCGCGGCCCTCCTCGAGCGCATGGGCGGCGGCGCTGGATGGCACGCCGTGGTGGCCGGCTCCGTGGGCGTCCTCGCCGTCGCCGCGGGCGGAGCGCGTCGACTGGCCGCGCCCCTCTTCCTCGGCTCGGGCCTGCTCGTCACCCTGGTCGGGTTCGAGACGCTCGCCATCACCTCGAGCTTTCCCACGTGGGTGTGGCTGGCTCTGGGCGGCGGAGCTCTGCTCGGGGCAGGTGTGGCCATGGAGCGCCGCGCCCTCGGTCCGGTCGAGACGGGCCGCCGTCTCGTCGACGTCGTCAGCGACCGGTACGCCTGACCCTGCAACCCAACCCCAGCGAGGCGACTTGGGACGTACTGCGCCCGATCCGGGTGCTGCGTGTCCCGAGCTCGCGGGGGACGACCTCGATCAGTCGGGGAGGGTCGTGGGGAGGCGGCGGGCGGCGGCCATGCCGAGGACGGCGACCGCCATGGTGACGGCGAAGGCCAGCCCGAGCGCCGAACGGACCTCCCACCCCTGCGACTCGCCGAGAGCGACGAAGGCTCCGCCGATGCCGGTTCCGAGCGCCACCCCGAGGGTGTCGCAGAGCTGGAGCGACGACGTGGCCGAGCCCTCACGGCCCGGCTCGGCCAGGCCCAGGACCGTCACCGACAGGGGCGCGTACGACAGGCCCATTCCAGCCCCGGCCACCGACCACACGACGATCGACAGCGGCACGGGCAGCGGCCCCAGCGCCCCTTGCATCCCTGCGATGCCCACGGCGAGCATCCCGAAGCCGATCGTCACGAGCCGGCGCGGCCCCAGCCTCACGACGAGCCGCTCCTGCACCCAGGCCGCCGCCGTCCACCCGAGCGTGGCGCCGGTGAGGGCGGCACCAGCCACCCAGGTGGGTCGGTCGCGCACCTCCTGGAAGGTGAGCGAGACGTACGCGTCCGTTCCGAAGAAGGCGAAGGTCAGGATCCCGCGGACGAGCACGGCGGCCGGTATGCCCGGAGCCAGACGCAACGTGCCGCGAGGCACCAGGCCCAGGAAGGCCACGACGGCCACCGGTACTCCGATGACGAACAGGAGCACCGCAACCGGCACCGGTGGACCACCCAGGGACACGAGCACGGCCGCCGCCCCCAGGGTCAGCAGGAGCGAGCGGCCGCGACGGTCAGGCACCCCCGTCCGGGCCCCGTCCGCAGGCAGGGCCGACGTCGACAGCGTCGGGATCGTGATGAAGGCGGCGAGCACGACCAACGGCAACAGGGCCAGGAACACCGCCCTCCACGACAGGGCGTCCTCGATGAAGCCGCTGGCGGCCGGCCCGATGAGGCCCGGCACCACCCATGCCGTCGAGAAGACGGCGAAGACCCTCGGCCGCAGCGCCGGCGGATAGCGACGGCTCACGGAGGTGTAGGCGATGGCCGGGATGGTGCCGGCGCCGATCCCTTGGGCGACGCGGCGCAGCCACGAGGACCGCCATCGACGGGGCCAGACCGCCCACGAGCAGCCCGCCCGCGAACAGAGCCAGCCCGACCGTGAACGGGAAGGCGGTGCCCCGGCTGTCGGCCGCCTGCCCCGCGCTCGACGATGCCGAGCAGGTTGCCGAGGAAGAAGCCGCTGAACACCCAGCCGTAGAGCCCGAGCCCGCCCAGGTCGTCGGCCACCACGGGCATGACCGTGGAGATGGCCAGGGCCTCGAATGCGACCAGCGTGATCGTGAGCACGAGGCCGAGGGTGAGGCGACGCCGATGGGGCGCCCACACCCCGTCGTCCCCCGGCACCCCCATCGAACTTGTGAGCCCTGACGGCAATGATTGCTGCTGTCGCTCACAAGTTCGGGGGGGATCGGCGACCGGCTCCTCGATGGTCACCGCTGGATCATCGCAGCCCGGCCCGGGGACTCCGTCAGGAGATCGTGACGGGCAGCTCGGTGAGGCCCCGCAGCACGACGCCGTCGCCCCGGCCCCAGCGCAGGTCGGCTGACGGCACCGCCAGGGCCAGG
The DNA here is from genome assembly GCA_963846555.1 of uncultured Microthrixaceae bacterium. GTDB lineage: Bacteria > Actinomycetota > Acidimicrobiia > Acidimicrobiales > VFJN01 > VFJN01. The sequence continues at coordinate 481,075 of CAWJWI010000004.1, read as the reverse complement.
TTGGGGAGGCGGGTGAACAGCGTGCGAAGGGCAAGCACGCCCTCGACCCGGGCCAGGCCCGCGCCGAGGCAGTGGTGGATGCCGTGACCGAACCCCAGGTGGCGCACGTCGGTGCGGGTCACGTCCAGGGCCTCGGCGTCCGTGAAGCGGGCGCCATCGCGGTTGGCCGCAGCCAGGCAGATGAGCACCTGACCTCCGGCCGGGATCGTGGCGCCGCCGAGCTCGACCGGCTCCGTCGCGTAGCGGAACGTGGCGTGCTGCACCGGGCCGTCGAAGCGAAGCAGCTCCTCCACGGCCGTCGGCCAGCGGGTCGGGTCGGCTTCGAGGTGGGCCAGCTGGTCGCGGTGGTGCAGCAGGGCGACGACGCCGTTGCCGATCAGGTTGGTCGTCGTCTCGTGCCCGGCCACGATCAGCTGGAAGATGGTGGACAGCAGCTCCTGCTCGTCGAGCAGGTCATCACCGTCGCGCGCCCCGATGAGAGCGCTCACGAGGTCGTCCCCCGGACGGGTCGCCTTCTCGGCCACGAGCGACTCGAGCATGGCCACGACCACATCGGACCCGGCCTTGGCCGCGGCGTGGGCCTCGGGGGTGGCCGTGGGGCCGAGGAGGATCGTGAGGTGCGTGCCCAGCCTCCCGCGATCCTCGAGCGGAACGCCGAGCAGCTCGCAGATGACCGTGAAGGGCAGAGGGAAGGCGAAGGCGTCGACGAGGTCGACGGGCCCACCGCCGAGGCTCCGCTCCACGTCGTCGAGGAGGCCGTCGACCATGGCTTGTATCACCGGCCGCATGGCCTCGACCCGCCGAGCCGAGAACGCGCCCGCCACGAGGCGGCGCAGACGGGTGTGATCGGGTGGATCCACGTTGAGCATGTGGTGGGCGAACGCCGGTCCGGGGAGGCCCTCGGCGACGATGGCGCCGTCGAGCGCCAGCGCGGCCGCCATGTCCTTCGACAGGCGCGGATCGTTGAGGGCCGCCTTGGCTTCGGCGTACCGGGTCACCAGCCACGCCTGACGCCCGTCAACGAGGGTGACGGGCTGCACGCCTGCCTGGTCGCGCAGGCCGCTGAGGAGCGGGAACGGGTCATCGAGGTCGTGCCCGCCCCACGCCGAGGTGGCCTGTTCGAGGAGCAGCATGGGTCCGGTCATGAGACCAACCTGCGCCTCCCCGGCCGGCCGGGCATCGGTCGGACACCCCATCCGGGCGGGCCGGCTCCTGGGGTGTTCGACCCATCCCCAGGCTCGGGTGGGCTCGTGGTCCCCCGGGCGCGACGACGCCGCCACCCGCAGTGGGAGGCGGCGCGGTCGCGTCCGGGTCAGGTCAGCGGGGAGTTCCGACCAGGACCCGCTGGGTGGGCGGGGTGGCGCTGTCACCGTCCGGCGGGTTGTTGACCCGGACGAGGATGGCGTCGGCGGTGACGGCGACCCCCATGGCGCAGCACGTCCCCGGGATGTGGTCGGCGAGGGCCACGGCCGAGATCGACTTACCGTCGAGAGAGTGCACGACGTGGGCAGTCCCCGCCTCGCCGGTCCAGACCATGGCGGCGACGCCGAGCGGACCGAAGGCCACGTCGCCGACGCCAGATGACTCGTCAGCTCCTTCGACCGCCGCCAGCAGGTCGAGCGTGGTGTAGGTGCCGTCGGGCTCCTCGACCCGGACCTGCAGACCGCCGGTCGACCCGAACAGGCCCACGGCCGGCCGGCCGGCGAGCAGTCCGGCCGCCTGGGGGGCGCCGTCGAGTACGGCGGACTCGGTCCAGGTGTGGCCGTCTGCAGACCGGAGGACGCTTGTGGTGCTGCTGTCCCGTGTGCTCTGGGCGAGGTAGAGGCGGTACCCGTCGTCAACGGCGATGAGGCCCCCGCCCCAACCGGCCCTGCCGTCGGGCAGCGCGGCTCGCTCGAACGTCGTCCCGTCATCGGAGGCATAGACATAGGTGCGACCCCCGATGAGCTCGCGGAGCTCGGGGTCGAGGCCCAGCTCGTCCCACGTGTAGGTCGCCGCCACCTTCGGCTCCATGGGCTGGAGGGCGTCGTTGCGCGGGCCCTCGTCGTCTCCGGGGCGCACGGTCGTCGACGGCGAGGCCGACACCTCGGAGCAGTGCTCGGACGCCACGTCCTCGCACGGCACCATCTCGTAGACGGTGACGCCTTCGGCGGTGGTCTCCCAGCCGGCTGCGGGATCGACGGGTCCAGGGAGGAGGGCGTCGACGTTCGGCGTGGCCGTCACCACCACAGTGGCGACGAGATGGGCGTCGTCTGCAGCCGCTACATCGGGCTGGCTGATCGTGATCTCACCTGGGTGACGACCCTCGAGGGCGGCCACGTCATCGGGGAGCGTGATCGACGACCAGCTGGCCGCCCCGTCGTCGCTGGTGGATAGCACGAGGTCCCGACCGCCGCCGCCAGCCGGGGCGGTGCCGACGGCATACAGGCTGCCTTCGTTCGCCGCGATCGACGAGGCCCTCATGTCACCCGGAAGCGTCACCTGAGCCCACTCGGCCCCGTCCGTCGACCGATACAGGTGCGGTTCGAAGCTGGATCGCTCGTCGTAGGGGCCCGGTGCGCTCGAGAGGCTGTAGATGGAGCCGTCGGCGAGCGTCGCCGACCTGCTGTAGCCGAGCCCGGCTTCTGGCTCCACGACCGTCCAGTCGAACGGGGTGGCGACGACGCCAGCCGCGGCCAGATCGCTGTCCGCGGGAGCGGGCTGACGGTCGAACGCCGAGAAGGTGGTGGCCGCCAGCGCCACGGCGACCACGCCGCCGAGGGCGGCCCGACGCCGGTTGCGGCGGCGGGTGCCGCGCCGGACGGCACCGGCCGGGTCGGCTGGGGTGAGGATGATGGCGCTGGCGGAGGCGGCCAGGTGCCGGCTGAGGCGATCGTCGTCGGTCATGAGAGCTCCTCGGGGGTGCGGAGGTGGTCGAGGCGGGACTGGAGGATGCGGTGGGCCCGGTGGAGTCGGCTCTTGACCGTCCCCTCCCGGACGTTGAGCGCCGCGGCCGTGTCGGCGACCGACCAGCCGAGGAGGTGCCGGCAGACGATGACGCTTCGGTGCTTCACGTCGAGCTCAGCCAGCGCCGCGTGCACATCGGGGTCGGAAACGGCGGAGGTGTCGGCACCGGGGTCGTAGAGGCGATGGTCGCTACGACGACGGCGGCGCAGTATGGACAGGGCCCAGTTCATGGCCACCCGGTAGACCCAGCCCTCGGGCCGATCGAGCCGGCTGACCGTCGGCCAGCGCTCGTAGGCCCGGGCCAGGGCTTCGTCGGTGGCGTCGGTCGCCAGGTCCACGTCACCGAGGCCGAGCGCGAGGGCCCTGGCGATGTCGGGGCGAGCCTTGAGGTAGAAGGCGTCGAACGAGCGCGGCGGGTGCTCGTTCACGATCCGGCCGTCCTCGACGACCACCGGGGCCGGCTCGGGCCTGTCGGGACGGCGGCCCGGCCCGGCGTGACGACCGCCGAGGCTGGGCACGACCGCAGTGGGTGTGGAGTGCATGCCCTTCCACGCCGGGAGGCCCAGGCCGGTTCCATCAGGTCCCGTCGTATGCGGGGTCGGCCGGGTGCAGGTCGTCCGCCCGCTGCTGAGCCCGCGCCGCCGCCTCGGAGTCACCCCGAAGCGCCTCGAGGCGGGCCGCGGCGGCCCACAGGGCAGCGTTGTTGGGGTCGCGGCCGAGGAGCCCGCCGAGCTCGTCCGACGCGGCTGTGATGTGGGCTGGGACCTGGGTGGCCTCGGCCCGATCGACGAGCAACCTGGCTCGGGCCAGGAGCACGATGGGGTCGCCGGGCGAAACGTCGAGCGCCCGCTCCAGGTGGCGCAGGCCTGCGAGAGCTCCCTGCTCGTCGGCCACCACCGCCGCCGCGGCGAGCACGTGGAGGCGCACGACGTCGGGACGCTGATCGGCGGCGTCGACGGACGCGTCGGCTGCGCCCTGCGTGTCCCCCCGGGCCAGGGCGTCTGCCGCCGACCCTGCCCGCCGGTCCGCACGCACGTCGGTGATGCCGGCGACGAGCGCTACCACCGCCCCCGCGGCGAGCAGCCCTGCCCCGATGCGCGCCGCCAGGGGCACGTCCCGACCGCCCAGCACGTTCTCGGGCCGTCTACCGCGCTCCTGATCGAGTAGATCGACCGAGAACGAGGAGACGCTGGGGCGTGAGCCGACGACGACTCCGGCGAGCAGCCAGGCGATGGGCTCGAGCTCGGCGAGCGGGAACAGCAGGAGCTGGCCCGCGAGGTGGGCGACGAGTCCGGCGGCCACGCCTCGCCGCCACGCCGGCCCACTTCGTAGAGCCGCCAGAACCGACCGACCGACCAGACCGACGAGGGCCAGCCACGCCGCTAGCCCAGGCAGACCGGCGCTGAGGGCGATGTCGAGGGGCGCCGAGTGAGCTCGGTCGGGCTGCTGGTCGCGCCCGTGCTCCCGCTCGTAGGCGGGGTCGACGCCCTCCGCGAACGCGATGCGGTACCCCTCAGGACCCACGCCGGTGACCGGGTGGTCCAGCACCACCCGCGAGGCGACCCGCCACTCGTCGAGGCGGCCCTGGCCGCCGGCCGCGTCAGCATCGCCCAGCGCGGCGAGCCGGTCGGCGGCCGGGCTCAGCAGGACGGCCACGGCCAGGAGGGCGACGCCTGCGAGCATGGTCCCGGCGTGGCTGCGCACCCACGCCCGTCGGGCCCACGCTGTGACGACAGCGGCGATGACCAGCCCGAACCAGGCGGCGCGTGCGCCGGATCCCAGGCAGGCCACGGCCAGCAGCGGCAACGCCGCGGCCGCTGCAGCTCGCAGCCGCCCGTCGAGCGCCCGGTCACCGGCCAGGCCGGCGAGCACGGGCAGCAGCAGCGCGGTCGCGGCGCCGAGGTAGGCCGCGGACCCGAACGTCCCGGTCAGGCGGCGCCCGACATCTAGCTCAGCCGGCTCCCAGCCGAGCGCTTCCGCGGTGGCCACTGCACCCACTCCGACGCCCGCCGCGGCAAGCCCCCAGAGCACTGCGGTGACTCCGGGGGCGAGCGACGATCCGGCGAGCAGCAGAGCAGCGCATAGGAGCCAGGTCGCCACCCCCAGGTGCCGCTCTGGGGTGCCGATCCAGGCGTACAGCGGATCGTGGCCTACCGCAGCCGCCGCGGCCACCCCCACCACCCACACAGCAATGGCGACGAGGAGCGGACCTGGGACGCTGACCCTTCGCGTGGCCAGGACTGCGGCCGCCCCGGCGGATCCGAGCAGTGAGACAGCGAGCCACTTGGCGGGACCGAACGGAAACCAGCCCGTGGGGTCGACGGCGAGGAACGCCAGCGGGACGAGCGCGCCCAGGAGGGCGGGCCCGACCCGGTCGACCGGTCGTTCGCTCGTCATGGCCTCGGGGTTCGACGCCGGAGGACCCCGCTCGGTTCCACCGCCGAGCTGAGGGTCAGTCCTGCTCGGGGCGCAGCGTCGGGAAGAGCACGACGTCACGGATGGAGTGCGTGTCGGTGAGCAGCATGACCAGGCGGTCCATGCCGATGCCCAGCCCGGCCGTAGGGGGCAAGCCGTACTCGAGGGCCCGCAGGTAGTCCTCGTCGACGACCATGGCCTCGTCGTCGCCGGCCGCCTTCTGCCGGGCCTGCTCCTCGAATCGGGCCCGTTGCTCATCGGGGTCCGTCAGCTCGGAGAACGCATTGCACAGCTCGCGACCGGCCACGATGCCCTCGAAGCGCTCGACCATCTCCGGCAGCTCCCGATGGTCCCGAGCGAGCGGCGAGACCTCCTTCGGGTAGTCGACGACGAACACCGGTCCCCACAGCTCGCTCTCAGTGGTCTTCTCGTAGATCTCGAGGACGAGCTTCCCCGGGCCGTAGTCGTCCTTGACCTCGACACCGTGGTCCGTGGCGATGCGACGCAGCTCGTCGACCGGCATGCGCACGTCGACGTGAACCCCTGCGTGCTCCTCGATGAGGTCGGTCAGCGTGGCTCGGCGCCAAGGCGTGGTGAGGTCGAGCTCGCGCTCGCCATAGGTCAGCTTCGTCGTGCCGTGCAGCTCCATCGCCAGATGGGCGACGAGCTCTTCGGTGAGGGCCATGACGTCGTGGTAGTCGCCGTAGGCCTGGTAGAGCTCGAGCATCGTGAACTCGGGGTTGTGGCGCGTCGACAGCCCCTCGTTGCGGAACACGCGGGCGATCTCGAAGACCTTCTCGAAGCCGCCCACGGTGAGGCGCTTCAGGTACAGCTCGGGCGCGATGCGCAGGAAGAGGTCGAGGTCGAGCGCGTTGTGGTGAGTGGTGAAGGGCTTGGCCAGAGCGCCCCCGGGGATGGGGTGGAAGACGGGTGTCTCCACCTCGAGGAAGCCCCGGGCCTCGAGCCAGCGCCGGGTCAGGCTCATGACCCGGCTGCGCTGGAGGAAGGTCGTGCGGCTCTCCGGGTTCGACCAGAGGTCGACGTAGCGCTGCCGGTAGCGGGTGTCGACGTCGGTGATGCCCTTCCACTTGTCCCCGAACCCGCGGCGGGTCTCGGCCAGCATCGCCCACGTGACGACCTTCACGGAGAGCTCGCCCCGCTTGGTCTTCACGATCTCACCGGTGGCGCCCACCCAGTCGCCCAGGCTGATCTTGGTGAAGTCCTCGAACTCCTCGGTCACGGCGGCCAGAGCGAACAGCTGGATCTCGCCTCCGCTGCCGTCGCGCAGCGTGGCGAAGGCCAGCTTCCCCTGGGCCCGGTGGAGCATGACGCGGCCGGCCACGCTGACCGTGATGCCGGTCTCCTCGCCGTCGGCCAGCCCGTCGTGGGCACTGCGCAGCTCCGCCGTGGTGGCGGTGACCTCGAAGCGGTACGGGGGTCGGTGGTCCGTCATGTGGCGGCGTTCTTCTCGAAGATGAGGCGGAGGCCGTGCAGGGTGAGCCACGGCTCCACGTGGTCGATGGCGCTGGACAGCGGACCGATGAGGCTGGACAAGCCTCCGGTGGCGATCACGGTGGCGTTGGCTTCGAGCTCGGTCCGGATGCGCTCGCACATCCCGTCGACGACGGACGCGTACCCGTAGATGGCGCCCGACTGCATCGACTCCACCGTGGAACGGCCGATCACGTTCCGGGGCTCGATCAGCTCGACCCGGCGGAGGGCGGCGGCCCGAGCGAAGAGGGCGTCGAGGCTGATGTCGATCCCCGGGAAGATGGCGCCGCCCAGGTACTCACCCTTGGCCGAGATGGCCTCGAAGGTCGTGGCAGTGCCGAAGTCCACGACGATGACCGGGCCGCCGTAGAGGTCGAAGGCGGCCACGGCATCGGCGATGCGGTCGGCGCCCACCTCCTTGGGGTTGTCGTAGAGGATGGGCAGCCCGGTGCGCACGCCCGGCTCGACCACGAGGGCCGGGAACCCGAAGTAGCGCTCGGACATGCGGCGCAGCGAGCCGGTGACTCGGGGCACGGACGAGCAGACGACGATGCCCTGGATGTCGTTGTCGTCCCAGGTCGAGCCGTGGAAGCCGAGGAACTCCTGCAGCACGAGGGCGTACTCGTCAGCCGTCCGCTCCACGTTCGTCGCGATGCGCCAGTGGTCGATGAGCGCGGTGTTGGCGAGCCGGCGCTCGACGTTGACGACCTCGTCGGGGTCGAGGTCGTAGAGGCCGACCACGGTCTGGGTGTTGCCGACGTCGAGGGCGAGCAGGAGCACGAGGCCAGACGCTAGGAGGCCGGGGTCGCCCGGGCGAACCCAGCGCCGAGAGGGATCAGCGGATGTCGAGACCGATGTCGAGGGCGGGGGCGGACTGCGTGATCTGGCTGGTCGAGAGGAGGTCGACACCCGTCGCCGCATACGCGGCGGCCGTCTCGATCGTGATGCCGCCGCTGCACTCCAGCAGGGGCCGGCGCCCGCCGTGCTCAGCCGCCCACTCCTCGGCCAGGTCGACGGCCGCCTTGGCCTCCTCGGGCGTCATGTTGTCGAGCAGGACGGCGTCGGCCCCCGCCTCCAGCGCGGCTGTGAGCTGCTCGAGGTCCCCTGCCTCGACGTGGACGAGCTTGCCCGGCCAGGTCGCCTTGGCCGCCGACACCGCCTCAGCGATGCCGAGCAGCGCCAGGTGGTTGTCCTTGAACATCACCCACTCCGACAGGTTGCCCCGGTGGTTCACGGCGCCTCCTGCTCGCACGGCGGCCTTCTGGAGAGTGCGCAGCCCGGGCGTGGTCTTGCGGGTGTCCCAGATGCGGGCCGGGCCACCCAGGGCGGCCGCGGCGGCGAAGCGCTGCGTGATGGTGGCCACGCCGGAGAGGTGGCACAGGAAGTTGAGAGCGGTGCGCTCCCCCGTCAGCACCGAGGCCATCGGACCCGAGACGGTTCCGATGACCGAGCCCGCGACCACCGCCTCACCGTCGTGCGCCGCCCACTCGACGGTGACGTCCGCATCCAGCTGGGCAAACGTCTCGGTGGCGCACGCCGTGCCGGCCAGCACACCCGCGGCGCGCGGGACGAAGTCCGCTGTGGCCTGCGCATCGGAAGGCAGCAGGGCTGACGTGACGTCACCCAGTGGCGCGAGGTCCTCGGCCAGAGCCAGAGACACGGCGGCGCGCACCGCGGCGAGGTGGGGGTCGGCAACGGCCATGGGTCAGCCGAGCCCGCGGCTGTCCTGCTTGAGGGCCGTGTCCACGGCCAGGCTCGACGCAACCACGAGCGTGCGCATCGGCTCCTCGAGGGGCCGGTGGATCTGCACGACGAAGTTGTCGGCCGTGGTGAAGACCGTCTTGGCCAGGCCCTCCCACGTCTTGGTGATGCGGGCCAGCTCTGTGCCGGCGTGGTCCTGCACGCTGAAGTTCCACGCCCGCCAGTTCTCGGCGTTGATCGACCCGTAGGTGTGGCCGCCCGCCTCGAGGCTGAAGCGGATCTTGCCGATGGCGTTCTGCTGAACGATCTCGCCCACGTCGCGCCCGTGGCCGTCCTGGACGATCACCCGCGACTTCAGGACCTTGGCCGGCCGGGTGAGGGCGAGGAGGACGTTGCCCTGCATGTCCACGACCTGGAGCTTGTGGGTCATGAACTGGTCGTAGGACGTGAGCACCCGGATGACCTTCTTGGCCGCCGACTGGCCGACCTGGCGCACGGCACCGATCTGCACGCCGTTCTGGTCGTAGATGGCGTACTCGTTGTTGACCTCGATGAGCTTGGCCTTCTGGTTCACCACCAGGACGGGCTCGGTGAAGATCGTTCCGCCACCCTGCGCGCCGGTGCCTGCGCCCGTCTTCTGCACGTCGCCCACGATCTTCTCGCTGGCCCGGGCGGTGGTGGGGATGTGCGTGCCCTGAGTGGGCGGGTCGACCGCCTGCCGCCCGTGCGACGACACGTGCTCGGTCCACTGACCTCCGTCCCAGTAGCGGAGCTCGTGGCGGCCGAGGGGATCCGGATACCAGTCGGCCGGGGTCTGCTGTGGCGTGTCGGTCATCGCCCGGAGGCTACCGGTGGCCCCGCCGCCACCGAAGACGACTAGCCGCCGAAGACGAACCGGGTTCGCAGCTCGTCGCGCTCGCCCTCGAAGTCGAGCCGGGTGTGGGCCCCACGGCTCTCGTGGCGGGCCAGTGCTCCCGCGCACAGCGCTCGGCCCACGGTGGCCAGGTTGCGCAGCTCCCACGCCGGGAGATCATCGCCCTCGACCGTGCCCGCGCACTCGTCGGCGGCCTGCCCGAGCGACTCGGCTGACCGGAGCACCCCGGCGTGCAGGGTCATGGCTCGCTGCAGGGTGTCGCGATCGGGGACCGGTCGAGGCTCCGCTGGCGGCAGGGCAATGGGCCGTCCTTCGATCCCACCCCCGCCGAGCACGGCTCGCATGGCCCCGGTCGGGGTGGGCCCGTCGACGCCGCGGTCGATGGCCTCGACCACGCGCGGGCCGAAGACCATGCCATCGAGGAGGGAGTTGGAGGCCAGGCGGTTGGCCCCCATCACGCCGTTGCAGCTGGTCTCCCCCGCCACCCAGAGGCCAGGGAGGGACGACGCACCGTCGAGGTCGGCCAACACCCCGCCACAGCTGTAGTGGGCGGCCGGCGCGATGGGCAACCAGTCGACGGCCGGATCGAGGCCGACGGCGCTGAGCTCGGTCATGATCGTCGGGAAGCGCTCGGCGAAGCGCTCGAGACCCGTTGCGTCGAGCCAGAGGTGCTCCACCTCCTGCTCGAGCATCCGGGTGGTGATGGCCCGGCTCACCTTGTCCCGCGACAGGAGCTCGTCGACGAAGCGCTCACCCGAAGCGTCGCGGAGCAGGGCGCCGTGGCCCCGCAGCGCCTCGGAGAGGAGCGGTCGCGGCATGGCGGGGTGGTGCAGCGCGGTGGGATGGAACTGCTCGAACTCGATGTCGGCCACGGCCACGCCGGCCCGCAGCGCCATGGCCACGCCGTCGCCGGTGGCCTCCTCCGGGTTCGTGGTGACGGCGAAGAGCTGCCCGTAGCCGCCCGTGGCGAGCAGGACGTTCTCGGCTCGCACCTCGATGCGCTCGCCCTCGAAGCCCGACGCGGTGACCCCCCGGCAGCGACCCCCTTCGACGATCAGATCCAGGGCGAAGGTGCCCTCGTGCACGACCTTCACCGACTCCCGGACAGCCTCCACCAGGGTGCGCTCGATCTCGGCACCTGTAGCTGCTCCGCCCGCGTGCACGATCCGGGGCAGCGAGTGGCCACCCTCCCGAGCGAGCTGCAGCTGCCCGTCAGGGTCGCGGTCGAACGCCGCGCCGAGGGCGATGAGCTCGTGCACGCGCGCCGGGCCTTCGTCCACGAGGACCCGCACGGCGTCGACGTCGCACAACCCGGCCCCGGCGGCCAGGGTGTCAGCCAGGTGCAGATCGGTGGAGTCGGGATCACCACCCAGCACAGCCGCGACCCCGCCCTGGGCCCAGCGCGTCGTGGCCTGCTGGAGCTCGGCCTTGGTGAGCACGCCGACCCCCATTCCGTGCAGCTCCGATGCTCGGACCGCGGCTGAGAGCCCGGCGACCCCGGAACCCAGCACGAGCAGATCTAGCTTCGACACCGGAACGGTCTACCCGTTGCCGACGTGCGTCACGGCACACGCAGCCGAAGGTGAGCCGGGTTGCCGGTCTCCGTGGGGCACCTGCGGAGGCAGGAGCGAAGCGACGCCCGGAGCGGGCGCGTGGTCAGTCGACGTCGACGTAGGCGTGGGGCGCGGGGCCCTGCTGCTCGGCTGCGATGAGCTCCGCCGTCAGGGCATCGATGGGGCGGTTGGCCCGGTCGACGTGGACGATCGTCGGCGCGTACGTCTCCAGCTCGGCCGCCTCGTACTCCGCGTAGGAGATGATGATGATCCGATCGCCGGGCGAGACGAGGCGAGCTGCGGCACCGTTCAGGCAGATGTCGCCCGAGCCCCGCTCCCCTTCGATGACGTAGGTCTCGAGGCGAGCACCGTTGTCGACGTCGACGACTGCGACCTGCTCGTACTCCAGCAGGTCGGCGTCGTCCATCAGATCTCTGTCGACCGTGATCGAGCCCACGTAGTGGAGGTTCGCATCGGTCACCGTGGCGCGGTGGATCTTGCTCTTCATCATGCGGCGACGCATCGGGCGTGCTCCCTGTTCGGTGGACGCCGCAGCGCGGTCGCCCCCATGTGTTGCTCACACATCATGCCCCGTGTGGGCACCTCACTCCAACGTTGTCGAGGAGCCGCGCCTTCCCGAACCAGGCTGCTGCGAGAAGCCGGACCTCCCCGGTGAGCCTCTCGGGCACGGCCAGCGTGGTCGAGTCGACCACCTCCGCGTAGTCGAGCCGGGCGAGCGGTTGGGCCGAGATGTGACCGGCCACGACCTCACGCACCGCCGCCGGGTCGGTCTCGCCGGCCAGAACGGCCTGACGCCCGGCCTGGAGGGCGTCGTGCACGACGGGCGCCGCGGCCCGCTCTTCGGGGCTCAGGTAGGCGTTGCGGCTCGACATGGCGAGACCGTCGGGCTCCCGCACGGTCGGGCAGGCGACCACCTCGACCGGGATCGAGAGGTCTCGCACCATCTGACGCACCACTGCGATCTGCTGGAAGTCCTTCTCACCGAAGTAGGCCGCACAGGCACCGACGATGGAGAACAGCTTCGTGACGACCGTGGCCACTCCGTCGAAGTGGGTGGGCCGGGCCCCGCCTTCGAGGCCCTGCGAGACGCCCCCAACGGAAACGGTGGTCTGGATCGGCTCCGGGTACATCTCACCCGTCGTCGGCACGAAGAGCAGGTCCACGCCGTGCTCCTCGGCCAGCGCGGTGTCCCCCGCCAGGTCCCGGGGGTAGGCGTCGAGGTCCTCCGTCGGCGCGAACTGGAGGGGGTTCACGAAGACGGACGTGACGACCAGGTCTCTGGCCTCACGCGCTGCGTCCATGAGCGAGGCATGACCGGCGTGCAGGTAGCCCATCGTGGGCACGAAGCCGACGCTCTGCCCACCTGCGCGCGCTCGGTCGAGACGAGACCGCAGCTCGGCGACGGTGGCGACGGTGGTCACCGGCACAGGCGAGCCGCCGCTTCGGCCAGGGCTCGGTATGCGGGCCGCTCGTCGTCGGGGAGAGCATCGAGATGGCGCTGCACCGTGGCCGAGTCGCCCCTGCGGACGGGGCCGGTGAGGGCGGCGGCCGGGCCGAGCGCGGAGACGTCGTCCAAGGACCCGCGGGCCAGCTCGAGGTAGGCGTCCAGCGGCGCACCGATCGACGCGGCGACGCGCTCGACCTGACCGAGCAGGGCGACGAGGTGGTTGGCCGCCATCGCGGCAGCCGCGTGGTAGCGGACCCAGTCACCCTCGGCCACCAGCACGACTCGGCCGTGCATCTCGTCGACGACGTCCTGCAGCAGCGGGTCACCCTCGGCCGCCAGACCGAACCACGCGCCGACGAGCCGGTCGGCGCCTCTCTCGGGATCGGGCAAGGCGACGAGGGGGTGGAGCACTGCCCGTCGAGCGTGACCGGCCAGAGGGGTCAGCCCGAGCGACCCGGACAGATGGGCGACCACGACGTCTGGGTGCGGTTCGACCGCGGCCGCCACCTCCGCCACCGTCGCGTCGGGCGTGGCGATCACGAGGAGGTCGACGTCGGCTGCCGCGGACCGCAGGTCATCCCCCCGGCCCAGCAGAGGCGCGACCGGCCAGTGAGCGCGGGTGAGAGCGCGGTGCAGGGAGGTGCCGGCGCGCCCCGGCCCGACGATCCGCACCCGGATCATCGGGCCCCTCCACCCGAACCCGGGTGCGAACCGGGCCAGGAGACGACGACTTCGAACCCGGGTTCGCAGGGAGGGCAGGCCGTCACGGCAGCTCGTCCAGTGGGCCCACCGCGCGGACCTCGCCCGTGGCCGCGGCTAGGAGGGCGGCGGGCACGAGGTCCGGCGCCAGGTCGGAGAGCGGGGCGAGCACGAAGCGGCGCTCCCACATGCGGGGGTGGGGCACCTGGAGATCCGCGGCGTCGACGGTCTCGCCATCCACCCACAGGACATCCACGTCGAGGGTGCGCGGCCCCCACCGCTCGACGCGAACCCGCTCGGCCGCCGCTTCGAGCCGGCGGCACTCGGCGAGGAGACCACGGGCGTCCCGCGGCGTGTCCAGCTCCACGACGAGGTTGAGGAACGCTCCCTGCTCGGGTCCGCCGACGGGATCGGTCTCGTAGACGGGCGAGACGGCCACGACGTCGGGCAGCGAACCGACCGCGGTCCGCAGGAGGGCGGCCCGGTCGCCGAGGTTCGAGCCCAGCCCGAGGAAGGCCCGGGTCACGCCCTCGTCCGGGTGATGCGCACGCCCGAGGTGTCGAGCTGCTGGGCCACCGGGGGGCGCAGCTTGCGAACGGCGACGGTGACCGCCTCGAGCCGGGGATCTCCGGTCACGAGGGCGGTGGCGATGCGATCGGCCAGGGCTTCGAGCAGGGCGAAGGACGACTCCTCGACGATGACCTCGACCGCGCCGCAGACGGCCCCGTAGTCGACGGTGTCCGCGAGGTCGTCGGTTGCCCCCGCCTGGGCCAGGTCGAGGACGAGATCGAGGTCGATCTCGAGGGGCTGGACCTGAGCCTGCTCGTGGGGCAGGACGCCCACGATCCCGGCCACCCGCAGCCCCCGCAGCTCGATCCGGTCGCCGGAGGCCATGACGGCGCTAGCGCGGGACGCTGTCGGCGAGCGCGATCAGGTCGCGGCCCAGCGGGCCCATCTGCCTGGCCAGGAGCCGCTCCACGACCGACGTGGCCTGGGGCGCGAGAGGTACGACGCCGGACCAGAGGAGGTAGCCGCCCATGAGGCCGGCGACGCGATCTGACAGCTCGTCCTGGTGGACGAGGACCTTGCCGCCTGCAGACAGCATCGAGGCCAGCTCCGGGTAGAGCGTCTCGGCGATCGAGCGGGGATCCTCGTGGGGCCCGAACGGCAGGTGCCGCCAGGTCACGCCGAGCTCGTCGTAGTTGTGCAGGTTGTGCGGCGACGGGATGAGGGTCACGACGCAGGTGAAGCCCTGCTCCCGGATCCAGATGATCTCCTCCTGCCGCCGGACGCGGCGGTGGTTGGCGCCGTAGCCGCCGGGGCGTTCGCACACAGCCAGCTTGTCCTTCAAGATCCACGCGAAGTTTCGCGGCTGGATCCCCTGGGCCCACTTGCCCTTCATCGCCACTGGTGCTGCTCCCTCTGGTTCGACGCCGTGCCGCTCATGCGGCTGCGCCTTCGGTGTTGGGGCCTGCGGCCACGCGGATGGCCGCGACCGTGGCCCGCACGTCGTGCACGCGCACCATGGCCGCGCCGCAGACGAGCGCCCACGTGGCGCTGGCGAGCGAACCCTCGAGACGCTCGTCGACAGGCGCCGGCTCGGTCCGGTGGTCGGACTCTCCGAGCAGGGCGCCCAGGAAGGCCTTTCGGCTCGTGCCGACAAGCACCGGGTAGCCCGTCGCCACCAGCGCGTCGAGGTGGGCGAGCAGAGCCAGGTTGTGGGCAGCGGTCTTGCCGAACCCGATCCCAGGGTCGATCCACACCTCGGGCACGCCAGCGGCCGTGGCCGCCTCGGCCCGAGCCACGAGGTGGTCACGGACCTCCGAGACGACGTCGTCGTAGTGGGGCGCAGCCTGCATCGTGGCCGGCTCGCCTTGCGCGTGCATGGCAACCCAGGGCACGCCCAGGTCGGCCGCGACGGCGGCGAGCGACGCGCTGACGTCGTTCAGCATCGTGGCGCCGGCTGCCACCGCAGCGCGCGCCACGCCGGCGTGGCGGGTGTCGACCGAGACGCGGAGACCGTCCGCGGCGAGCGCTTCGATGACGGGGAGGACACGGCGCTGCTCCTCGGCTTCGGGAACCGGTGTCGCACCCGGACGGGTGGACTCGCCCCCCACGTCGATCCAGGCGGCGCCCTCAGCGCTCAGGGCCCGGCCGTGGGCGATGGCCACGGAGGGGTCGAGGAACTGACCTCCGTCGGAGAAGGAGTCGGGGGTGACGTTCACGACGCCCATGACGAGGGGGACCACGCCCGGCAGTCTACGGCCCCGATCCCGCCCCTGTTCGGGGCCTCTGGGTGCCTTTCAGGCCATCCCGGGCGCCCTCTGGGTCATCCGAACCGGGTGCCGCAGTGGTTGGCGAAGAACTCGAACGCCGGGAGGTGCGCCGACTCGGCGAAGAGGCGGGTGGCCAGCTGGGGCTCGTCGCGCTGGATGGCTGCGTAGGCCGCCTCCACGTCACCCCCGGCCCCGCCGATGGCGACGGCGATCGTCCGGTAGTCGTCGAAGAGCGACTCGACGTCGGCCGGCGCGCCGGCTGGCACGCTGGCGCTGGCCTCGTCGAGCAGGTCGAGCATGGCCTCGTTCTGGGCCAGCACCTGCTCCGGGGTGCCCCCGGCGGCCTCGCCCGCACCCAGGCCCTGGATGGCCGCGATGCTCTCGCAGAACGGACCCTCCGGCACCGAATCCAGCGGGGCCTCGCCATCACCGGGCAGCCCGCGGCTCGTCGCGGTGGTGGAGGACGGCGAGGACGCCTCGGTGGTCGGTGCCGCGCCATCCCCGCCGCTGCCGCACGCCGCCAGCCCGAGGGCGACGGTGGCGAGGAGGAGGGAACGCCAGCGGACCCGGACGCGCGGCCCGCTCACCCTCGACCCGTGACGAAGCGCATGGCTTCCTGGCGTGTCGAGATGTTCTCGCGGAACAGACCTCGCACGGCGGAGGTGACGGTGGTGGATCCGGCCTTCTGAACCCCGCGCATGGACATGCACAGGTGCTCGGCCTCGATGATGACCATCACACCTCTCGGTTCGAGGGTGCGTTCCATGGCCTCCGCGATCTGGACTGTGAGCTGCTCCTGCACCTGGAGGCGCCGGCTGTACCCCTCGACCAGCCGGGCGATCTTGGACAGACCCGTGATCCGGCCGTCCTTGCCCGGGATGTAGGCGACGTGGGCCTTCCCGCTGAAGGGCACCAGGTGGTGCTCGCAGAGGCTGTACAGCGGGATGTCTCGGACCATGACCATCTCGTCGTGCGAGGAGTCGAACGTCACCGTGAGGTGCTCGGAGGGGTCCTCGTGCAGGCCCGAAGCGACCTCGGCGTACATGCGGGCCACCCGAACCGGCGTGTCTCGCAGCCCGTCCCGCTCCGGATCCTCGCCGATTGCTTCGAGGATCTCGCGAACGGCCCGCTCGATGCGGGGCAGGTCCATGGGGGTGTCGAGAGGGGGACGCTCACGCGGCATGGCGATCAGGTGCCGCTCGGCCGGGGGGCCCGCACGCCGGCGCGGTGCCACCAGCGGCGCTTGGCCACCACGGGCTCGACCACAGGCGACGGCACTCGCTCAGCGACGGGCTGGGCCTCGACCACCGCGGCGCCGACCAGCTCGGGCTCGATCGGGGCCGGCTCCGCGGTGGGCTTCGGCTCCGAAGCCGGGATGCCGGTGCCCTTGTCGAGGGGCCCGAAGATCTCGGCCAGGTCGGCGTCTTCGAGCGTCTCCTTCTCGACCAGCCGCGTGGCCAGGACGTCGAGGGTGGCTCGGTGGGCGGTGAGGATGGATCGGGCCCGGTCGTGGGCTTCGTCGATCAAGCGCCGGACCTCGGAGTCGACCACCGCAGCCACCTGGGGCGAGTAGTCGGCCTCGTGGCCCTTGTCGTAGCCGAGGAACACCTCGCCCTTGACCTTGCCCAGCTGCTGCGGGCCGAGCTTGTCGCTCATGCCGTACTGCGTGACCATGCCCCGGGCGATGTCGGTGCAGCGCTCGATGTCGTCGGAGGCGCCGGTGGTGATCTCGCCGAAGACGAGCTCCTCTGCGGTGCGCCCGCCGAGCAGCATCGACATCGAGTCCTCGAGCTCGCTGCGGGTGCGGAGGTACTTGTCCTCGGTGGGCAGGGCGAGGGTCCAGCCCAGGGCCCGGCCCCGGGCGACGATCGAGACCTTGTGGATCGGGTCGGTGCCCTCGAGCACGTGGCCGACCAGGGTGTGGCCCCCCTCGTGGTAGGCGATCGTGAGCTTCTCCTTCTCGCTCATGATCCGGTTCTTGCGCTCCGGGCCGGCCATGACCCGGTCGATGGCGGCCTCCAGCTCGGCGTGGCCGATGAGCTGAAGGTCGCGGCGCGCTGCGAGCAGGGCGGCCTCGTTCATGAGGTTGGCCAGGTCGGCGCCGGTGAAGCCGGGGGTGCGCCGGGCGAGCACGTCGAGCCGGACGTTCGGCTCGAGCGGCTTGCCCTTGGCGTGGACCTCCAGGATCGCCTTCCTGCCCTCGAGGTCAGGACGGTCGACGACGATCTGGCGGTCGAACCGGCCCGGCCGGAGCAGGGCGGGGTCGAGGATGTCGGGCCGGTTGGAGGCTGCGATCAGGATCACGCCCGTGCGAGCGTCGAAGCCGTCCATCTCGACGAGCATCTGGTTGAGCGTCTGCTCCCGCTCGTCGTGCCCGCCGCCGAGGCCGGCTCCGCGGTGGCGGCCCACGGCGTCGATCTCGTCCACGAAGATGATCGACGGGGCGGCCGCCTTGGCCTGCTCGAAGAGGTCACGGACGCGGCTGGCACCGACGCCGACGAACATCTCGACGAAGTCCGAGCCCGAGATGGAGAAGAAGGGAACGCCCGCCTCGCCTGCTACGGCTCGGGCCAGGAGCGTCTTGCCAGTGCCAGGAGGCCCGTAGAGGAGCACACCCTTCGGGATCTTGGCCCCGATGGCCTGGAACCGGGCCGGGTTCTGCAGGAACTCCTTGATCTCGTAGAGCTCCTCGACGGCTTCGTCGCAACCAGCGACGTCGGCGAAGGTGACCTGGGGCTCGTCCTTGGACACCTGCCGGGCCTTGGCCTTGCCGAACTGCATGACCCGACTCCCCCCGCCCTGCATGGAGTTCATGAGGAAGAAGAAGGCCCCGATGAGCAGGACGAAGGGCAGCAAGCTGAACAGCAGCGTCGTCCAGATCGAGTCCTGCTGCTGGTCCACCTCGAGGTCGATCGCGGGACGGGCATCCCCGATCTCGATGGCCAGCTCGTCGGCGAACTCCTGGGGGTACGAGACCTTGTACTTCTCGTCGTTCGTCAGCTCGCCGGTGATGACGTTCGAGCGATCCTTCAGCGTCGCGGTGGCGACGTTGTCGGCCTGGATCTCGTCGCGGAACTCGGTGAGCGTCAGCTTGGTCGGCTCCTCGCCCGAGCGGAGCCACTGCGACGCCGCGAAGAGGGCGACGGCCGCGAGGAGGAGGTAGGCGAGGGTGGTGCGGGAGGGGCGCTTCACAGTGGGAGCAGGCTACCGGCCGCCCTCCACTAGCGGTACCTCGGGCGGCGCCCGCTCGGGCCTAGGACTCGCCCTCGAACACGCAGACGTAGGGCAGGTTCCGGTACTTCTCCGCGAAGTCCAGCCCGTACCCGATCACGAACTTGGGCGGGATGCGGAAGCCGACGTAGCGCAGGTCCTCGTCGGTCTTCTGGAGGCCCTCGCGCACCAGCAGGGCACACACCTCGAGGCTGGCCGCACCGCGCGCAGCCAGGGTGCGTCGGAGGTACGACAGGGTCAGCCCGGAGTCCACGATGTCCTCGACGATGATCACGTCCCGCCCGGTGAGGTCGATGTCGAGGTCCTTGACGATGCGCACGACGCCCGAGGTGCGCGTGGCGTTGCCATAGGACGACACGGCCATGAAGTCGATCTCGAGCGGTAGGGCGATGGTCCGGGCCAGATCGGTCATGAACATCGCCGCGCCCTTGAGCACCCCGATGAGCAGTGGAGCCCGGCCCTGGTAGTCAGCGGTGATCTGGGCGCCGAGCTCGGCCACCCGAGCCTGCAGGGTGGCCGCGTCTACGACGACTTCGCCGAGGTCGGGGCTGTCGATCAGGTGGACGGGACCCGACGCAGACGCCATGCCTGCAAGGTAGCCGTGCCCCCTTGCTGAGAGCACGCCCGGCTCATCCGTCGAGCCTGAGGCGGTTGCGGCTGCGGCGCACCGTTCGACCCCGCCCCACGTCGGTGGCGACGGCCTCACCCCGGGCCACCGCGAGCACCCGCGCCACAGTGGCGGCGTCGGGCGGGTGCTGCTCGGACCCGGCGCGGAGCCACTGACGAACGGCCCGGCGGGCGAGGGGATCGGGGGCGGCGGTCAGCGCCTTCGCGTCCGTGGGGTCGACGGCTGCCGCCAGCGCTTCGAGGAGGGCGCCGTCGGCTCGGAGCAGGTCGGCCTGCCGGGCCAGCACCTCGATCACGTCACGCTCGGCGATGTCGTCAGCCAGCGGCAGCAGCTCGTGACGAACCCGGTTGCGGCGGAAGGCAGGGTCGAGGTTGGAAGGGTCGACGACCGGTGCGAGCCCGAGCTCCGCGCACAGCGCGTGGGTCTCGATGCGCCGGAGGGCGCGGATCGGGCGACCCTCGGGTCGGAAGCCGGACAGGCCGTCGAGCCCGGCCCCGCGGAGGAGGTTGAGGAGCACCGTCTCGGCCTGGTCGTCGGCGGTGTGCCCGGTCAGCACATCGGAGGGCAGGACGCCGTACCGGGCGGCCCGGGCCCGGGCTTCGAGGTTCGGACCGGGCTCGACCCGCACCGACTCGGCCCGGAAGGCTGCGCCGAGAGCGCGGGCCGCCTGGGCGACCACGTCGGCCTCGGCCCCGGAGCCGGAGCGCAGGCCGTGGTCTACGTGCACCGCCGTGACCGAGCATCCCGCGTCCACCGCCAGAGCGAGGAGGGCGAGGGAGTCCGCCCCGCCCGAGACGGCGCAGGTGACATCCGAGCCCGGGGGCGGGAACCGGCAGCGGGTGGTCAGTGCCGAGGAGAGCGCCACCGTCAGCGATCGAGGGCGGCGGAGAGGTCACCGGAGCGCAACCGGCGCAGCAGCTCGCTGACGTCGGCGACCTCCAGCTTGCGGCCCACGCGGCGAAGGCTGGCGTAGATGTTGGAGCGGCTCATCCCGAGCTCGGCCGCGGCGTCTGAGACCGATGGCGACACCTGGAGGGCGCGGAGCAGGTCGAGCTGCTTGTCGGTGAGGGTCGCCGCTCGGGCGACAGACAGCACAGCCGCGGCGCGGGGCGAGGTGTCGGCCCGCGACCGCTCCAGCCCACCCAGGCGGGGCTGGCGGGCCCCGGTCGACACCGTGCCCCCGGTCTCCATCCGAACGAGACGGGCGAGGGCCCGCTGCTGCGCGGCCTTGCGCTTCACGGGCTCCGGGTCACCGGCCATGGCTGCCTCGACGGCCGCCAGGAGAGCATCCGGCGTGACCGGCTTCGACAGGTACTCGATGGCGCCCTCGATGCCCCCCCGCACCTGGTCGTGATCGGTGGTCAGGGCGGTCAGCATCACGACGGGGATGGTGCGGATGACGAGGTCGTCATCGGCCTTCAGCCGCTCGAGGACGGCCCAGCCGTCGAGCCTCGGCATCATCACGTCGAGCACGATGGCATCGGGGTGGCGGGCGTGGACGACGACCAGCGCCTCCTCCCCGTCCGCGGCGGACACCACCTCGTGGCCAGCCAGCTCCAGGTTGATCTGGACGAAGAGGACGATGTCGGGCTCGTCGTCGACGATCAGCACGGTGGCCATGCGAGGGAGAGCTCAGCCCACCAGCTCGTCGGAGAGGCGCACCCGGTCGAGCCACTCCTCCGGCTCCCGGATCTCGGCCAGGGTGGGCAGCCAGCTGGCTCCCCGCCACACCGGGTCCAGGGCGTCGGGACCCCCACCGAGGCGCTCGACCTCCTCGATGAAGCGCTCGCCCTGGGCGTACTGGTTGATCTTGGCCTCGAGGCCGATGAGGCGCTGGAGGAGCTTCGTGGCTGGGCTGGCGGTGGCCCGGCGCTCCCGCAGGACGCGGGCGAAGCGGTGGGCGCTCGGGATCAGATCGGCGCCGGCCCGGTCCATGGTGATGTCGCCGTGCCCTTCGAGGAGGCTCATGAGACCGCCGACCCGGTCGAGCACGGCTCGCTGCTCGGCGCTGGCGAAGAGGGTCATCAGGCCGCCGTCGTCGAGCGGCTTCTTGCCAGCGCGGAGGTCGCTGATGACCTTGCCCAGCGCGTCGAGGAACCGCTTCGGGTCTGGGTCGAGCGAGTCGAGGGTCTGCTGAACGAGGCTGAGGTAGTGACCTCGGAGCCAAGGCACGCCGGTGAACTGAGCCCGGTGGGTGACCTCGTGGAGGGCCAACCAGAGACGGAACTCCTTGGGCGGGAAGGCAAAGCGCTTCTCGAGGGCGAGCACGTTGGGCCCGACGTAGTACACGACGTCCTGGTCGTCCGGTGAGGCCGCCTCACGGTCCTCGACGATGAGCATGTCGTACTGGCCGAGCACGCGAGCCGACATCCAGCCGAGCAGCAGCCCGACCTCGGCCCCGCCCACCTTGCGGGTCATCCCCGCGGTGAGGTTGCCCCCCATCTTGTCGCCCAGCTTCTCGGTGATGGGCAGGAGAAGGCGCTGAAAGCTGTTGATGTTGGCGTGCACCCATCCGGCGCGGTCGGTCACCCGGGCCCGGGCCGGTCCGCTGAGCGAGCGCAGCCCGGTGGTCTCGGCCACCAGCTCCTCGGCTTGGGCCGTGGCCTCGTCGAAGTCGGCCTGGAGCGAGTGCGACAGGTAGGACTCAGCGAAGGGCTCCCGGCCCGCCGCCCGGACCGCGACCCGCTCGGCGAGCTGCCAGTCGACCGGGCCGCTGCTCACCCGGCTACTCGTCGCGCCCGTACTTGGGGGCCTGGGTCTTGCGCAGGTATCCGGCGAGGATCATCACCGTCGCCGGGATGACGGCGGCGATCACGAGGACCACCGCGATCCAGTAGTGCCACACGACGGCGAGCATGGGACCGATCGTAGCCAGCACCCCCGGCTCCCCAGGAATCACCGGCTCTGATCAGTGGGGTTCGTGTTGGATGGCTGCTTCGATGCGAGCCAGGAGACCAGGTGGGGCGCTGTCCTGGCAGCGCTCCTGCACGACTCGGCGCACCTCGGCGTAGAAGTCGTAGGGCTCGGCGCACGGCGAGCACTCGTCGAGATGGACGGTGATCTGCTCCCGCTTGGCGTCGTCGATCTCCCCCGAGAGGAGGTGGTAGATCTCGTGCAGCGCGTCCTCGCACTGCGGCTTGATCGGGGTGTCGTCGGAGGCAGCCATGGTTCAGGTGGCCGGGTCGGCGACCGGCTCGGCGAGGCGGTGGGACACGGCGAACTCGTACAACGCCTTCTCCAGCGACTTTCTTCCACGGTGGAGCCGGCTCATCACCGTGCCGATCGGCACATCGGTGATCTCGGCGATCTCCTTGTAGGAGAAGCCTTCGATGTCGGCAAGGAGCACCGTCATCCGGAAGTTCTCCGGCAGAGCCTCCACCGCGGCCTTCACCTCGGCCTCGCTGAAGACGTCCATGAGCTCGTCCTCGGCCGAGCGGCTGGCCCGGGCCGCCTCCAACCCGCCCAGGCGACGATAGAGGTAGAGGTCCTCGACCTCGTCGAGGTCGGTCTCGTCGGGTCGGCGCTGCTTGGCCCGGTACGAGTTGATGTAGGTGTTGGTCAGGATCCGGTAGAGCCAGGCCTTGAGGTTCGTGCCCTCCTCGAAGCCACCGAAGCCCCGATAGGCCTTGAGGTAGGTCTCCTGGACGAGGTCCTCGGCGTCCGCGGGGTTGCGGGTCATCCGCAGGGCACCTGAGTAGAGGGAGCTCATGTGCTCCATCGCTAGGTCGGCGAACTTCGCCTGGTCGGCCACGAGGCCGAACCTACCCGGGCACGGCCGCTGCCACCCCTTCGGGGCGGAGCTCAGCGGTGGCTGCTGCGGCGTCGACCAGGGCGCGCTGGAACGTCCCGCTCGGTGCGGGCCCCGGGGCTCCGACGCAGAGCGTGGAAGGCCAGCTGCTCAGCCACGTGGTTGGGGTCGAAGGGCTTGGTGACGTAGAGGTCAGCGCCCAGCCGGGTGCCCCGCAGGATGTCGCTCGGGCGCGTCTTGGCCGTGAGCATGACGATGGCCATGGCCCTGCCGTGCTCGGTCTTGCGCAGGGCCCCGAGAACGTCGAAGCCGTCCACTCCGGGCATCATCACGTCGAGCACGACGCCGTGCGGGCGCTCGGCTCTGGCCAGGGCGAGGGCCTGCGCGCCGTCCTCGGCCTCGTGGACCTCCCAGCCGTCGAGCTCGAGCACCGTGCGCAGCAGGTCCCGGATGGGCTGGTCGTCGTCCACGATCAGCGCACGCAGGCCCGTCCCCAGCGGTTCGCTCACGTCGCCAATCTAGAGCAGGCATCGCCACGGGGTCTCGCCCGACCGGTTGTGCGATCGAGGCCGAACCCAGCCCGCGATCTGCGCAGACCCAGCCCTTTCGATGAACCCGACCGCCTAGCCGTTGTGGGCATCGGATGACTTTGCGCCCAACAGATGGGAGACACGGGCGAACGCGGCCGCTAGGGTCGCCCGGCAGGCCGATCCTCGGCGCGGGCACTTCACATCACCACCACGTAGGGGGAAGTGCATGCGCAAGCTGAGAGACGGCCTCGCCGTCCTTGTGATCGTCGGGACCCTGACCATCTCGGTTGCCACGGCGGCGGCCGGTCCGTCGGGCGGTTCCGGCACCGACCGTGCCACCACGGCGACGCAGGCGAAGGGGAAGACGGGTGAGCTGGCGGTCGTCTACGCCGACGGCGTCGACGCCGCCACCGCACGCGTGGCGGTGCAGGAAGCGGGCGGCACCGTGACCCATGAGGTCACCAACATCGGCGTGGCCCGCGTGTTCACCGAGGACGCCGGCTTCGAGCGAGCGGTCCTGGCCAGCGGTGCGGTCGAAGGCGTGGCCAGGAACCACGCGGTCGGGACGTCCCGAGCTGGCATGGCCCACAAGTTCGCCGAGGAGCGGGCCCTCGAGGATCGGGCGGCGTTCAAGGCCGGTAGCACCGCGCCGTCCAGCGGCAAGCCGGGGCCCGAGACGTTCTCGTCTCTCCAGTGGGACATGGACATGATCGACGCGGCCGAGGCCCACGCCACCACCAAGGGCGACGGCGTGCGGGTCGGCATCATCGACACGGGCATCGACGCCTCCCACCCGGACCTGGCGGGCAACTTCGACGCCAGCCTGAGCCGCAACTTCACCACTGACATCCCGGACATCGACGGGCCCTGCGAGTTCGCCGGATGCAAGGACCCGGCCGACGTCGACCACGGGGGGCACGGCACGCACGTCGCCGGCACGGTCGCAGCCGACGACAACGGGTTCGGCATCATGGGCGTGGCGCCCGACGCCACGCTCGTCAACCTTCGAGCCGGGCAGGACTCCGGGTACTTCTTCTTCGTGGAGACCGTGGACGCACTCACCTACGCAGCCGACAACGGCATCGACGTGGTGAACATGAGCTTCTACACCGACCCGTGGCTCTACAACTGCGACTCCGAGGACGACTACGTCTCACCCGAGATGACCGACGAGATCCGGAGCCAGATCTCCGATCAGGCTGTCATCCGGGAGGGGATCCTGCGCGCCGTCGAGAACGCCCGCAGCGCAGGCGTCACCCTCGTCGCAGCCGCAGGCAACCAGGCCACGGACCTCGCCGCCGACGAGCGCTCCGATGCCTCGAGCCCGGACTACCCGCCGGGCAACGAGATGGAGCGAGTGGTCACCTCGGACTGTCTGGACCTGCCCTCGGAGGCGCCCGGCGTCATCCAGGTGTCATCGATCGGACCGTCCCAGAACAAGGCCGACTACTCGACCTACGGAGCCGACGGCGCCATCGATGTCGCCGCCCCTGGCGGCTGGTACCGGGACCACATCGGCACGCCGGAGCACCGGACCCCGCAGAACATGATCCTGTCCACCTACCCCGAGGAGGTGGCCCGCGAGGAGGGCGCCATCGGCCCGGGCAACGGCCTCAAGGACAAGGACTTCTACAAGCGGGACTGCCGGCTCGGGAACCCATGCGGCTTCTACCAGTACCTGCAGGGGACATCCATGGCCTCGCCCCACGTCACCGGCGTGGTGGCCCTGATCATCGCCTCGTACCGGGATGCCCACGCGGGCGCCAGCCCCACGCCTGACCAGGTGACGGAGATCCTGCAGTCCAGCGCCACCGACACGGCCTGCCCCGCCCCGGAGGACCTCGTGTACACCGACGAAGGCCGCCCGGAGTCATGGACAGCGCACTGCGAGGGCGACGCTGCCTACAACGGCATCTACGGCGAGGGCATCATCAACGCCGCCGCCGCGGTGGCGGCCGCCGCATCCGCCTAGCCGGACCGCTCCAGGGATGGTGAGGGGGCCCCGAAAGGGCCCCCTCATCGCGTCCTGGAGCCGGGGAGGGGAATCGAACCCCTGACCTTCTCATTACGAGTGAGATGCTCTGCCGACTGAGCTACCCCGGCGAAGGATCCGCCAGCATAGCGAGGCGACCTCAGCAGAGGAGCGAGGTGGCGTTGAAGGTCATGTCGAAGACGAAGTTGACCGTGACGCTCATGTTGGTGCCGCTGCTGCAGTTGATCCCGCCCCTGGTGTCGAAGAACCGGGTGCCGAAGAACGGCAGGCTCGGGAAGCGGTCGAAGCGGCGATAGCGGTCCCAGGCCTTGAACCCGCTCCCGAAGGTGAAGTTCAGCTTGGTGCTGCCGTCCCGGTTGTAGATCTTCCCGCTCAGGGGCTCGGCGTTGGTCGTGTTGAAGGCCTTGCCCGGGGGCACCGTGTTGGCGTAGATGCGGCCCGACGCCTGGACGGTGCCCTGGTTGATGTCCGCCGCGAACTGGAAGTCCTTGACCCGGAGGTTCTCGACGCTCGTCACCTGGGTGCCGCCCGAGGGGGTGCAGCTGGCGGTCAGGGGACGGGCGCAGTCCAGGACGTTGAGGGTCGTCACCTGGTCGGCGTTGAAGGCGAACGACCCGGTGTTGGCGGCCGTCTGACCGAGGCTGTTGCCGACACACGCCGCGTTTCCGGTCTGGCAGGCCCGGAAGCTCTTCGGAAGCGGGTTGGCGATGGTCGCCGAGGTGATCCAGCGGTCGCCGCTGTTCGTCTGGAAGCTGAGCGAGCTGGCCGTCGTGCTGGCGTCGTAGGCCACGTTGATGGTGCCGGGCTCGCCGGGCAGCAGGGCCAGGTCGATCGTCGGCGGGGCGTTCACGAGCGAGGCCGTGGTGAAGGCCACGTTCGGGATGGGGCTGGCCTTGCCCGGCGCCGACTCGTAGAGGCCGATGCTGAGCGGGCGGCCGCCCTGGCCGACGAGGCGGACCCGCGGGAGCGGGATCTGCGACACCGACGCCTCGTTGATGTTCGTGAAGCGGGCGAAGACCCGGTAGTCGCTGGTCAGGTCCTCGATCACCACCCCGTCGAGGTTGGCTGCGAGGGCGGCCGGGGTGTTGAGGTAGGCGATCGCCTCGAGCCGGCCCAGACGGCCGCCCACGGTGCTGATGTCCACCGAGCCGGACTCGGAGAGGGCCACCTCGAGGCCGAGCGGGAGGTTGCTGAGGCGGAGGCTGAGCTTGTCGGCCCGGTTGAACAGCCCGGCCGGGTCGTGGGCATCCACGTCGAGGCGGGGCACGGGGGCCGATGCGGCGTACGACACGGCGCCGGTGACGTCGATGGCCAGGTTCAGGCTGGTCGGGACGTCTTCGATGGCGATCGCTGCCGTCAGGGGCGTACCGGCGGTGGGCGTCTGAACCAGCGAGAAGCCGACCTCGTCGATCGGCGAGCTTGCGTCGATGAACAGGGTCTGGCTGCCCCCGTCGAGCCCGAACCCGAGCGTGACGAGGGTGGGCAGCGGGGCGAACGTGGCCCGGAGCTCGATGGCGCCGTCGCCCAGCTCGATCACCTGCCCACCGTCGAGGACGGCGTCGATGACGAACGTGGCGCCGCCTGCCGTGCCGATGGTGAAGGCGACGGGATCGGGCTGGACGACGATCTTCCGCAGGTCGTGGACCCGCAGCCCGAGGACGAAGTCGTCAGCGGTGTCCCGCAGCACGACCCCGTCGACTCCGTCGGCGGGCGCCAGGTTCGGACCGCTGGTGGCCAGGACCTCGAGCAGGCCGAGCTGGCCCCCCTTGGCGTCGAGGCTTATGGCCGTGGCTCCCTCGCCCCCGAGCAGGATCTCCAGCTCGGTGGGGAGGTCCTGGAGGACGGCGCTGAGACTGGTCGCCGTCTGGAAGATGCCGGCCGGGTTCTCCCCGAGCACGGTCAGCTGGGTCACCCGGTCAGAGCCTGTGTAGCGCAGAGCGCCCGTGGCCGAGTCGAGGGCGAAGGTCACCGACGTCGGGAGGCCGAGCACCTCGAGGTCGAAGCTCGTGGTGCCGTCGGGGTCGGTCAGCTCGATCTGGCCGGCCAGCCGGTCCATCGGCGCCGAGGCGCTGTAGGTGAGGGCCAGCCCGGTGGTCGGGTCGTCGGCGAGATCGAGGACGACGGAGTCGGCCAGCTGGTCGAGGGTGGCCGAGATGGACGTGCGAGACCCCACGCTGAGGTCCTCCGTCAGGGCGTCCACCACGAAGGTCCGACCACCGTCGGTGTCAAGCGACAGGTGGGCGCCTCCGTCCGTGGGGGCGAAGGCGATCCCCGTGAGGCCGGTGATGCGGACGAAGGCGGCGAACAGGTCAGCGGTGTCACGGAAGACGATGCCGTCGACGCTGCCGTCGAGGCCGATCTCCTCGCCCGAGGTGAACAGCGCCTCGAGCGACCCGAGGGCGCCACCGGTGGTGGTGGCGCTGAGCCCGCCGAGCTCGTCGACCGCGGCCGTGATGCCCGTGGGCAGGTCGGAAGCCCTGAGACGAAGGGTGGTTGCGGCGCCGAAGATGCCCCCCGGATCGGTGAGGTCGAGGGCCAGCTCGGGGACACGGCCCGATGCCGTGTAGGCGATGGCCCCGTCCTCCTGAACGCCGAGGGTGAGGGCGGTGGGCAGGCCGACGATCCGCACCGAGGCCACCGTCGGGCTCTCGCCCGCCGGCTCGGAGGTCAGGTCGGCCCGCAGCTCGTCCATCACGGCGGAGGCTGTGTAGTCGAGGGCGATGCTGCCCCCGCCCCCGCCGGCGAGGGCCCCGCCCAGGGCGAGCGCCACCTCGCTCGGGAGGCGGTCGAGCGTGGCCCGCAGGGTGGTGCGGCTCCCATCGACCCCTTCCTGGCGGACGTCCACCTCGAAGAGGCGGCCGCCGGTGGTGCGGAGGCTGAAGCTGGCTGCTTCGTCGAGCCCGAACGAGATGGCGTTCAGCCCCACGATGCGGACGGCGGCCACGAAGTCGGTCGGCTCGTCGATGAGCAGGAGTCCGTCGACGCCGTCGGGCAGGGCCAGCTCGGGCCCGTTGGTGAGCAGGGCTTCGAGCGAGCCGAGCGTGCCTGCACCCGCGTCGAAGGCCACGGACTCGCCAGTGATGCCGACGGTGAAGTCGGTGGGCAGGTCGGTGAGGGCCACGAGGAGGCGGTGGGCCCGGCCGAGCAGCCCGGCGGGATCGGTGACCTCGAGGGTGAGGCTGGGGACCACCGCTGAAGCGCTGTAGGCGATGGCCTCTGCGCCGAGGGTGACGCTGAGCTCCTCGGGCAGGCCGTGCACCTCGAGGCCGACGGTGGTCGCTCCGCCGCCGGGACGGGTCGTGACGATGGACGCCAAGAGCGTGTCCACCGGAGCCGAGCCGGCGTAGGTGAGCGTGGGCTCGCCCCCGAGCTCGGTCAGGGCCAGTCGGACCGAGGCCGGGAGCCGGTCGATGGTCGCCCGGATGTCGGCGCCGGAGCCGTCGGCTGCCTGCTGTGCGACGGACACCTCGAAGACGCGGTCGCCGAGCGTGTCGAGCTCGAGCGAGAGCGGGTCCGTCGAGAAGACGACGCCGCGAAGGCCGGTGAGGCGCAAGGCGGCCGCGAACCCGGCTGGAGTGTCCTGGAGCACGAGGCCGTCGATGCCCTCGGGCACAGCCAGCTCGGTGGTCCCGTCGGTGGCCAGCACCTCCACCAGCCCGATGCCGCCCGGGGCGTCGAGATCGACGGCGCCGCCGGCCAGCGCGATGGAGAACTGCACGGGCACCTCGGTGAGACGGGCTCGGACGGCCGTCGCGCGCCCGAACATCGCGTCGGGGCTGCTGATCTCGGCCGTGATTAGCGGGACGACGTCTGACGCGGTCCACGTGATGCCGGCCTCGCCGAGCGTGACCTCGAGCGAGGTCGGGAGCTGCTCCACCCGCAGGGCAGCCTGGAGGCCGCCCTGGCGCACGTCCGCCTCGAAGAGGTCGACGACGGCGGAGGCGCTGTAGGCGAGCGTGGTTCCCGTGGGGCCATCGGCCAGGGCGACGGTCACCTCGCTGGGCAGGGAGGAGAGACGGGCATCGATCTCGTCCACCTGAACTCCGTCGCTCTGGGCGATGGAGGCGACGAACGGCTGACCGCCAGCGGTGTGGAGGGTGACGGATAGGTCCGGAGCCGGCACGAGGGCCACTGACCGGAGGCTCGTGACGCGGAGGAAGGCGGCGTACATCTCGGGCAGGTCGCGGTACACGATGCCGTCGGTGCCGGCAGGCAGGGCGATGTCGATGGCCGGGTCGCTGGTGAGCTGCAGCTCGAGGAGCCCGAGCTCGCCGCCGCTGGCCTCGAGGCTGACAGCTCCGCCTTGGGCGAGATCGACGTCGAGCCCGGCGGGCAGCCCGGCCAGTCGGGCCCGCAGCACGGTGGCTCGGTCGACGATCCCGCGCGGATCGATCACCTCGAGC
This sequence comes from uncultured Microthrixaceae bacterium, assembly GCA_963846555.1. GTDB lineage: Bacteria > Actinomycetota > Acidimicrobiia > Acidimicrobiales > VFJN01 > VFJN01. Next base: position 451,119 of record CAWJWI010000004.1, on the reverse strand, counting down.
GTGATGGCCTCGATGGGCGCTGACGCCGTGTAGGAGATGTCGTCGGCTGAAACCGTGAAGCTGGCGCTGGTGGCCTCGACGCCCTCGAATCCGACCGCTGCGCTGCGGGTGATGCCCGCCTCGGTCTGCACCAGGCGCAGCCCGATGTTCGCGACCGGCCCGGAGGCGGCGTAGTCGAGCGCCACTCCCTGGCCGCTGGTCTGGCTGACGGCCAGGTCGATGGTTCCAGGCACCCGATCGACGACGGCGCCGATCTCGGTGGCGTCACCGCCGGCGGACGTGGTGCGCACGGCGGCGTCCACGCGGCTCGGCTCGGACACCGCAAGGTGGACTCGGCCAGCGGTGGTCCCGCCGTCCAGGCCGGCGGCGGTGATCGTGGCGTCGGCCGGTACGGGCGTGAAGCCGATCCGCACGTCGGTCGGCTCGATCCGTGTGGCGGCGGGGCCCTGGTCGTAGAGGGCGGCGGTGAGAGCCACGGAGGGGCCGGGGCTCACGTTGTGGAGGTCGACGGTGAGCTCACCGCTGTCAACGCCCAGGTCTGAGACGGTGGCCCGGAAGATCCCGGGAGCGTTGCTGCTCAGGGCGTCGTATCCGAAGGCCAGCCGCTCGGGCGCGGCGTAGCCGCTCGGGGCGAGGATGGCCTCGACCGCCAGGGGCAGGGCGGCTGGGGCGCTGGGGAGGCGGGTCACTCGGAGGCTGGGCTGGGCGGTCAAGATCCGCAGCTCCACCGAGATGTCGTCGGCGCCGTCACCAGTGACGTCGACGGGCATGGGCAGGTCGATCAGCGCGCTGCGGATCACCTCGCCCTCAGGCGTGGTGGCCCGGATGACGTAGGCGGCTGGATCAAGGCCCACCGGCTCGAGGGCAACGTCCCGCACCTGGCCGATGGCCGTGTCGACGAGCCCGTCGAGGCCGAGCGGTGCCGTGACGACGCCGCTGGCGCCGATCACCGGGCCCACGACCGGGCCGGTCGGCTCGATGACGCCCGGGTAGAGCACGTCTTCGAGCAGGGTGTCGGCCGGCTCGAGCGGGATGATGCCGAAGAGGTCTTCGAAGGCGGGGGGAGCGAGGAGGGAGCCGTCCGAGGGGAGGACGACGGTGTCGAGCGTGCCCAGCAGGCCATCGACGGTTCCGTCCACGAGGTCGTCGACGGCGTCGTCGACGGGCAGGCCGGTCAGGTCGGTGACCAGCCCGGTGACGGGTCGAAGGGCGTGAGAGACGGAGCCCAGGATCGGGTCGAGGATGGGATCGAGGATCCCGCCGAGAAGTCCCCCGAGCCCGCCGGCCGGCGCGGCCTGTGAGGGCGGCGCCGCACTCGTGCTGAACACCGCGACGGCGGCCAGCGCCGCAACGAGCTGTCGGCGCCGCCTGAGCGGCCGTCGGGTGTTGGATCGCGCGAAACCGGTTGCGAGCAACGGGTCCCCTTCGTTCGTGGACGCCGTTGAGGGTCGTCCGCCCCTTATCGACCGATTTCGGCAGATTGCCGGGCATCATGTCCGGTCGATGTTGCGAACCGATGACGGCCGACGGCCGAACGCGTGACGTTCTAGGCCGGGACGGGCGGCAGCTGGGCGAGCAGGGCCTGCAGGAGCAGGGCCTCGTTCGGGAAGCGCTCCAGAGCCAGAGCGGCGTCGTCGATGCGGTGGAGCGCGTCGACGGCCTCGGCCGGTCGCCGGGCGGTGGGCAGGGCGTCGCGGTAGGCGGCTGCGAAGGTGGCCAGCGCGAACCTCAGCTCGGCAAAGCGGTGCCGGCGCACCTCGCGCTTGTGGCGATCCTCGACGTCCTTCTTCCCGCTGCCTCGCTGTCCGTAGCGCTCGATCCGCTCCTCGAGCTCGGCCGCCTCTCGGGCGTGGCGGGCGTCGATCACGTCCTGGGCGTCGTCGATGAGGGCCTTGATCTCGGCGGCCAGCTCGGCCGCCCTGGCTCCGGTGCCATCCAGACGGCCGGGCATGGCCCTCAGGGCGGCCAGCCGGAGAGCGAAGCGCTCGTCGGTTGCGAGCAGCCGGGCCCGTTCCAGGTCTCCCGCTGCCGCCGCGGAGATGGACGCCGCCCGGGCCGGTTCGACGCCCTCGGCGACGAGTCGTTCGACCACGGCGGCGAGCGGGACGGGGCCCAGGTCGACGCGAACGGCGCGCGAGGCGATGGTGACGAGCTCAGGCGGAACGTCCTCGGCCAGGATGACGAAGAAGGTCGACCGCGGCGGTTCCTCGACGTACTTGAGGAGGATGGCGCCGAAGCGGTCGATCAGGTGGAAGTCCTCGAGCACCAGGACCTTGCGGTTCCCCTCCGCCGGGCTGAGGACGGCGGAACGGACGATGGCCCGAGCGGTGTCGACGTCCATCCGGCCCTGCGCGGTGGTGGGCTGAACGACGTGGAGGTCGGGGTGCACCTCGGCCAGGGCCAGGCGGATGTGGCGCTCGGCCTCCTCGCCCTCAGCGCCCTCCGAGAGGAGCAAGGCCGCGAAGGCCCGGGCTGCTGCCCGCTTGCCGGAACCAGCCGGGCCCACGAGCAGATAGGCGTGGACCGGGTTGGTCGAGGCCGCCGTGAGCTGGGCCACCGCGCCGGGCTGGCCGATCACGCCCTCCCAGACGTCGATGGTGGCCGCGGTCGTCACACCTGCATCTTGTCGGCTCGAGGCGCCCGGCCGCTCGTCGTCACGTGAGGTCAGGGAACCGGATCGAGACGACCTCCCAGATCTGGTCGGCCACCTCGTCCTCGGAGCGGGTGCCGTCGATGACCACCCAGCGCTCGGGGTCGGCCATCGCCTGGGCCAGGAAGCCGTCGTGCACCCGGCGGTGGAAGTCGTCGCCCGCTGCTTCGAGCCGGTCCCGGGGCCCTCCGGTGCGGCTGACCGAGACCGACGTCGGCACCTGGAGCAGGACCACGAGGTCGGGCCAGAGCTCATCGGTGGCCCAGCTCGAGAGGCCGGCCACCTCACTCGCGGGCAGCTGACGGCCGTGACCCTGGTAGGCGATCGAGGATCCCGAGAACCGGTCGGTGATGACGGTCTGGCCCCGCTCCAGGGCGGGCCGCACCACCTCCACGACGTGCTGAGCCCGGTCGGCCGCCATGAGGAGGGCCTCGGCCCGGGCCGTGATGTCGAGGGGCCCCGAGTCGAGGAGGAGGGCCCTGATGGCGGACCCCAGTGCGGTGTCGCCCGGCTCGTGCGTGAGCCGGGCCCCGGTGCGCTGCGCCAGGCGGCGGGCCTGCGTCGACTTCCCGCTCCCCTCTCCCCCCTCGAAGGCGATGAGGTGGCCCGTCACTCGCGCTGCTCCCGACCTTGATGGCTCCGGCGGACGTCGGACATGGGCCGGGTCACGTCAGACACGAGCTCCTGGAGCCGCTCGCGGTCGCCTGAGGGCGGCTTGCGGCCGCCGGCCCGAAGGGAGAGCACGGCCAGCACCGCAGCCCCGATGATGATCACCCCGGCCAGCCAGAGCGTGAGGCGCACGCCGGGGATGGCGATGTCCATGCCCAGCGGGGAGATCTCCCGGTCGAAGAGCGATCGGCTGAGCCGGTCGAGCAGGTCCGAGAGGAGGGGCCCGACGGCGAAGGCGAGCAGCACGCAGAAGCGCACGAGGATGTAGAGAGCGCTGAAGATGCGGCCCCGCAGCTCGTCGTCGACGCTCTCGTGCAGCAGGGTGAACCCGAGCACGTAGACCGCGCCGGCGCACATCCCGAGGATGGCCACGAAGAAGGCCGCCGGACGCAGGTCCGACATGGAGGCGGCAGCGATGAGCGACGCCCCGGCCACGAAGAGGGCCCCCGTGAACACAGGGACCTTCGGGAGCCGGCGCTGGAACACCGAGATGAGCACCACGCCGATGGCCACCCCGCAGCCGAGGGCGAAGATGAAGAAGCCGAAGCCCGACGAGCCGGCGCCCAGGACCTTGTCCGAGAACACCGGGCCGAGCGGCACGAGCATGCCGCCACCGATCAGACCGGTGGCCAGGCCCACGTTCACCGCCCGCACGACGGGGTTGATGAAGATGAAGTGCCAACCCTCCTTGAGCTCGTGGAAGGCCTGGCCGAAGTCGATGCGAGGACGCCCCTCCGCCCGCACGGGGCGGTCACGGGCCGGCAGGCTGAGCCGGGAGATCATGAACGCCGAGAAGAGGAAGGTGGCCGAGTCGGCGTAGAAGGCCACCCCTTCCTGGTTCGTGCGCAGGACGTCGAGGGCGTCGATGTCTCCGAGCCTCTCGGAGACCTTGGCGAGCAGGGCGAAGAGCCCGGCGGCCAGTGGCATGGTGCCGTAGGCGGCGACCAGTGAGAGCGAGTTGGCGGTCGTGAGGTGGTCGGGCGGCACCAGGTTCGGGACCGACGCCTCCTTGGCGGGTGTCCACAGCAGGGTGAAGCACTCCAGCACGAGCGAGGCCACGACGAGGCCGAAGACGGTGTCGACGAAGGGCAGGGTGACGAGCACAGCCGCCCGACCCACGTCGCAGGTCACCATCACCCGCTTGCGATCGAAGCGGTCCGCGATGACGCCCGAAGCGGCCCCGAGGAACAGGCCCGGCACGATGCGGGCAGCCATGACCACGCCCACCGCGGCCTCCGGCGAACCGCCGCCGATGCGGGCTGCGAGGGCGGCGATGGCGAGGAAGCCCAGCCAGTCGCCGGTGGCCGACGCCACCTGGGTGACCCAGAGGTGGAAGAACTGGGTGGAGCCGAACATCCGCACGTGGAGGCCGGGCTTGTCACCCGGGTTCACGGCGGTCGATCGTTCGGTGGGGGCGTCGAGGCCCAGCTCCTCGTCGGCTGGGGTCGGCTCCTGGCGCGGATCCGCCATCGGTCCAACTTAGGTGGCCGCCGAGGGGCGCCCCGCGATCACCCTGGCTTCTTCTTGGCGACCTTCTTGGCCGCCGTCTTCTTCGCTCCGGCCTTCTTCGCCGACTTCTTGGCGGGTGCCTTCTTGGCCGCCGACTTGCGGGCCTTCTTGGCCGGCCCCGCTTCCCGGCGGATCTGCAGCAGCTCGGCGGCCCGCTCGATCGTGATGTTCTCGATCGTGTCGCCCTTGCGCAGCGACGCGTTCGTCTCGCCGTCGGTGACGTAGGGCCCGAATCGGCCGTCCTTCACCACCACCGGCTTCTCCGAGACCGGGTCGTTGCCCAGCTCCTTGAGCGGCGGGGCCGGCGCGGCCTTCCGGCGTCCGTAGGTCTTGGGCTGGGCCAGGACGGCCACCGCCTCGTCGAGGTCGACCGTGAGGAGCTTCTCCTCGCTGTCGAGGCTGCGGGTCTCGTCGTTCCACTTGAGGTACGGCCCGAACTTGCCGTTGCTGGCCACGATCTCGCCGCCCTCGGGGTGGTCGCCGACAGAGCGCGGGAGGCGGAGGAGCTGCAGCGCCTCCTCGAGCGTGATCGTGGAGAGCGACATCGTCTGGAACAGCGACGACATCTTCGGCTTGGTGTCCGGCGGCAGCGTGTCGGCGTCGCCCAGCTGCACGTACGGGCCGAAGCGGCCGCTCTTGGCGTAGACGGGCAGCTGCGTCTCGGGATCGGTCCCGATCGGCTCGCCGCCCTTCGGGGCAGAGAGGATCTCGACGGCCCGATCGATGGTCAGCTCGTCGAGGGGCAGGTCCTCGGGCACAGAGGCGGTGTCCTCGCCGCGGCGCAGGTAGGGGCCGTAGCGGCCGTTGCGCACCACGATCGGGGTTCCGTGCTCGTCGACGCCGAGGGGGATGGTGTTGATGGCCTCGGCGTTGGCCTGCTCGAGCGCCTGCTCCTTCATGGCGAGGAGACCGGGATCGCCGTTGCCGAACCAGAACTTGTGCAACCACGGCACCCTCTGCTGACGACCGCCCGCGATCTCGTCGAGGTCGTCCTCCATGCGGGCCGTGAACTCGTAGTCGACGAGGTGGCTGAAGTGCTGCTCCAGGAGGCTGACGACCGCGAACGCATCGGTGGTGGGCACCAGGGCCTGGCCCTTCTTCCACACGTAGCCGCGGTCCTGGATCGTCTGCATGATCGACGCGTAGGTCGACGGGCGCCCGATGCCCTTCTCCTCCAGCGTCTTCACGAGCGTGGCCTCGGTGTAGCGGGGCGGGGGCTGGGTGGTGTGACCGTTGGCCTCGACATCGGGGTGCGGAAGCTGCTGGCCCTCGGTGAGGTTGGGGAGCTTGGCGTTGTCGTCGCCGGTGTCCTCGGCGTCGTCGTCGCCGCTGAACCCGTAGACGGCCTGCCAGCCCGGGAAGGTGATGGTGCGACCCGAGGACGTCCACTCGGTCGGAGTGCCTTCGGTGGTCGAGGCGCCGATGCGGGCCGTGACGGTGTTGCCACGGGCGTCAGGCATCTGGCTGGCCAGCGTGCGCTGCCAGATGAGCTCGTAGAGGCGGAGCTGGTCGCCGCGCAGCTCGGAGCGGAGCTGGTCGGGGCTGCGCCAGGCATCGCCCGCCGGGCGGATGGCCTCGTGCGCTTCCTGGGCGTTCTTCGACTTCTTGGCGTAGGTCCGCGGCGCGTCGGTCAGGTACTCGCGGCCGAACTGGCGCTCGATCACCTGGCGGGCGGCCTGGATGGCCGTGCCCGACAGCGTGGTGCTGTCGGTCCGCATGTAGGTGATGTAGCCCTCTTCGTAGAGGCCCTGGGCGATGCTCATCACCTGGCGGGCGCTCATCCGAAGTCGGCTGCCGCCGACCTGCTGGAGCGTGGAGGTGATGAACGGAGGCTTGGGCCGGGAGGTGTACGGCTTCGTCTCGACGCTGGCCACCGTGAAGGGCTGGCCCTCGAGCCGGGTCTTCAGGGCCTGAGCGGAGGCCTCGTCCAGCACTGCGACGTCGTCACGCTTGGTGCGGCCGGTGCTGTCGAAGTCCCGGCTGGCGGCCACCCGGTTGCCGTCGATGGTCACCAGCGCGGCGGTGAAGCGGGGGTCGGTGGGGAAGGCCGCGGCCAGGTCCCAGTAGCCGGCGGCGACGAACGCCATGCGCTCGCGCTCCCGCTCGACGACGAGGCGGACGCTCGGCGACTGCACCCGACCGGCCGAGAGCCCGGTGCGGATCTTGCGCCACACCACCTCCGAGACGGGGTAGCCGTAGAGGCGGTCGACGATCCGACGGCTCTCCTGGGCATCGACCAGGCCGTAGTCGACGTCGCGGGACTCTTCGATGGCGTGCTCGATGGCGGCCTGGGTGATCTCGTGGAAGACCATCCGCTTCACGGGCACGGTCGGCTTCAGCACCTCGAGCAGGTGCCATGAGATGGCCTCGCCCTCGCGGTCCTCATCGGTGGCGAGCAGGAGCTCGTCCACCCCCTTCAGGGCCTTCTTGAGGCGGCTGATGGTGTCCTTCTTGCTGGCGTGGACCTCGTACTCCACGGCGAAGTCGTGCTCGGTGTCGACGTTCAGGCCCTTGGCCGGGAGGTCGCGGATGTGGCCCATCGACGAGTCGACGACGTAGTCCGGGCCGAGGAACCCACCGATGGTGCGCGCTTTGGCCGGCGACTCGACGATGACGAGGTACTTGGGCATACGGCGCAACATTGACTCGACGCCGCCATCACTTGTCAAACAGGGATCCGCCCGCCACGACCCGGGCCGTGACCGCCGCGCCGGTGGCTGTCAGCAGGTCTCGAGGATCAGGACCGCGCACGGCGCCTTGTGGGCGACGTCGTTGGGGACGCTGCCGAGGAGGCGTTTGACGCCTCGCATGCCGCGGTTGCCGACCACGACGAGGTCGGCCTCCACCTTCTTGGCGATGGTGACCAGAGCCTTGGCCGGATCGCCCTCTTCATGGTGGGTGGCCGTCGCGATGCCGTCCTTGCGAACGAGGTCGACCGCATCGCGAAGGATGCCCACGACCGCGTCCGATGAGCTCACCACCCAGGACTCCAGCTTGCTGCCGGCGCCGGTGACGCGCACGCCTGACTTGGCGTGGTAGCCGCTCACGATGTGCAGCTCGGCGCCGCAGAGAGCGGCGAGCTGTGCGGCCGAACGCAGCGCGGCCGTGGCGGTCGGCGACCCGTCCGTGCCGACGACGATCTTCTGGAACATGGCGATCCCCTCCCAGCCAGAACCCGGGTGCGAGTATCGCACCATTCGGGCCCCCGGGGGAGGGGTCAGACCTGCAGGAGCATGGCGTCGCCCTGGCCGCCGCCACCGCACAGGGCCGCGGCGCCGAGGCCACCGCCGCGACGCCCCAGCTCGAGGAGCATCGTGAGGGCCAGGCGTGTCCCGGACATGCCGACGGGGTGGCCGAGGGCGATGGCGCCCCCGTTCACGTTGGTGATCTCGTCGGTGATGCCGAGGTCGCTCATCGAGGCCAGGCCGACGGCGGCGAAGGCTTCGTTCAGCTCGAACAGGGAGATGTCGCTGACCGACTTGCCGGCCCGCTCGGCCGCGGCCTTGATGGCCCGAGCCGGCTGGGTGAGGAGCGACGGGTCGGGACCGGCCACCTGGCCGTAGCCCACGATCTCGCCGAGGGGCTGCTGGCCCAGCTTCTCGGCCGCCGCCTTGGACGCCACGATGACGGCGGCGCCGCCGTCGGAGATCTGCGAGGCGTTTCCAGCTGTGATGTTTCCGGCCTTGTCGAACGCCGGGCGCAGGCCGGCGAGCGACTCGGCGGTGGTCTCGGCCCGCACGCCTTCGTCGGTGTCGAAGACGACCGGGTCACCCTTGCGCTGCGGGATCTCGACCTTGACGATCTCGTTGTCGAACAGGCCGTCCTTGGCCGCCCGGGCCGCCCGCTCGTGCGACTTGGCCGCCACGTCGTCCTGCGGCTCGCGGGCCAGGCCGGCCGACGCGGCGTACTTCTCGGTGCCGGCGCCCATGGCCACCTGGTCGAAGGCGCAGAAGAGGCCGTCGTACATCATCGAGTCGATGACCTTCTGGTCGCCGATTCGGTAGCCGGCCCGAGCCCCGGGGAGGAGGTACGGCGCCTGGGTCATGGACTCCATGCCGCCGGCCACCACGATGTCGGCCTCGCCGGCCTGGATCATCTTGTCGGCCAGGTAGATCGAGTTGAGGCCCGACAGGCACACCTTGTTGATGGTGGTGGCGGGAACGGTCATGGGGATGCCGCCGTTCACGGCCGCCTGGCGGGCTGCGATCTGGCCCGCACCGGCCTGGAGCACCTGGCCCATGAACACGTAGTCGACCTGCTCGCCCGTGAGGCCGGCCCGCTCGAGCGCGGCCTTGATGGCCAGCCCGCCCAGGTCGGCACCGGAGAACCCGGCGAGGGCGCCGGACAGCTTGCCGATCGGTGTGCGAGCACCAGCGAGGATGACGGAACCGGCCATGTAGAACTCCCCCAGAGACGTCGGGTTGTGGTTCGACCAGCGTACTTAGGACGCCTCGAAGGCGGCCAGACGACCGGTCAGGGACGGGGTCCGGGCTCCCTGATGCAGGGAGACGGCCGTCAGGCCGACGCCCGCCGCGAGAACGTGTCGTCGACCGCTGACTCGATGGCCGTTGCCAGCAGACGGTCGAGCCGGCTCTGCTGGCCGTCCTGGTGCAGCCGCGCCGCGGCGGGAGCGATGACCCGTCCGACCTCTTCGTCGTCGGCCTCTCCGTCGCGAAGGCCGACCGTGCCCAGGGCCTGGGCCCGAGCCACGGCGATGATCACCCCGGCCTTCTCCTCGGCCGCCCGGAGCACCCGCCGAGCCTTGGCCACGAGCACGGCGGCCTCCTCCTCGCGCTGACGGACGTATCGGTCCGCGTCCTCCCGCCTCCGTTCGGCTTCGGCCCGGGCCTGCTCCAGCAGCGCCTGCGCGGTGGCCAGCACCTCGTCGGCCGCGGCATCCCCAGACGCCGCGCTCACCCCTCGCCCCTTGGTCATGCTCGCCCTCCCAAGCTCGCGGCGGTGAGCGTAATGGTTGGCCCCAGTCCTGTCGCCCCCGCTACGGTTGATCGACCTGCAGCGGGCCAACGACGTCCCACCGCAGAGCTCTGGACCAGCGATCTCCGATCCACCGCTCGACGGGAATGGACAACCGAATGCCTCAGCAGCCCGCACCGCCCGGTGCCCTAGGCGCCTCTGTCGCCCCGCCCCGGCAAGGTCTGTACGACCCGCGCTTCGAGCACGACGCCTGTGGCGTGTCCTTCGTCGTGGACATGCACGGCAGGGCCTCGCACCACATGGTCGAGCTCGGCCTGAAGTCGCTGTGCAACCTCGACCACCGCGGGGCCACGAACGCCGAGCCGAACGTCGGCGACGGCGCTGGCATCCTCATCCAGGTGCCCGACCGCTTCCTGAGGGAGGTGGTCGACTTCGAGCTGCCCGAGGCCGGTCAGTACTCCACCGGAATCGGCTTCCTGCCCCGCAGCGCCGAGGGGGTGGCGGCGGCCAAGGCCGGGATCGCCAAGATCGCGAGCGCCGAGGGCCTCCAGGTGCTCGGGTGGCGGGAGGTGCCCGTCGACGACTCGATGATCGGCGAGCAGGCGCGCGAGGCCGAGCCCACCTTCGACCAGGTGTTCGTGGCTGCGGCCGACGGGCAGCCCGTCGCTTCGCCGCTCGAGCTCGATCGCCGGTGCTTCGTGCTCCGCAAGCGGGTGGAGCACGAGCTCGACCTGGGCGAAGAGACCGTCTACTTCCCGAGCCTCTCGGCCCGCACGCTCGTCTACAAGGGCATGCTCATCAGTCATCAGGTGGGCCCGTTCTTCGTGGACCTGAGCGACGAGCGGGTCGAATCGAGCCTGGCCCTCGTGCACTCGCGGTTCTCCACGAACACGTTCCCCTCCTGGCCGCTCGCCCACCCCTACCGGCTCGTCGCCCACAACGGCGAGATCAACACGGTGATGGGCAACGAGAACTGGATGCGGGCTCGCGAGGCCCTCCTGCAGAGCGACCTCATCGACGGCCTCGAGCGGGCCTTCCCGGTCTGCACGCCCGGCAGCTCGGACACCGCCCGATTCGACGAGGCGCTCGAGCTGCTGCACCTCGGCGGGTACTCGCTCCCCCACGCCGTGCTCATGATGATCCCCGAGGCGTGGGAGCACCACGAGTCGATGCCGGACTGGAAGCGCGACTTCTACCGCTTCCACGCCAGCGTCATGGAACCTTGGGACGGCCCCGCCTCGATCGCCTTCACCGATGGCACGGTCATCGGTGCCGTGCTCGACCGCAACGGCCTGCGTCCCTCGCGATACTGGGTCACCGAGGACGGGCTCGTGGTCATGGCGTCGGAGGTCGGCGTGCTGCCGATCGACGTGTCGACCGTCGTGCAGAAGGGTCGCCTCCAGCCCGGCCGCATGTTCCTCGTCGACACGAAGCTGGGCCGCATCGTGGGGGACGACGAGATCAAGGAGGCGCTGGCCACCTCGAAGCCCTACAGCGAGTGGCTCCACGCCGGCCTCCTCCACCTCGACGACCTTCCCCCTCGCGACTTCCTCACCCCGCAGCACGCGTCGGTCGTCAAGCGGCAGCGCGTGTTCGGCTACACGAGCGAGGAGCTGAAGGTCCTCCTGGGCCCGATGGCCCGAACCGGCGCCGAGCCCATCGGCTCCATGGGCACCGATACCCCGGTCGCCGTGCTGTCGGACCGCTCGCGGTTGCTGTTCGACTACTTCCAGCAGCTCTTCGCGCAGGTCACGAACCCGCCCCTCGATGCCATCCGCGAGGAGCTCGTCACCTCGATGGGATCCACCCTCGGACCGGAGGGCAACCTCCTCGCTCCAGGCCCGTCGTCCTGCCGGCAGATCGTCCTGCCCTACCCGATCCTCACCAACGCCGAGCTGGCCAAGCTGCTCTACATCAACGACGACGGCGACATGCCGGGCTTCAAGCCCTTCGCCATCGACGGCCTCTACCCCGTGGCTGAGGGCGGGGAAGGCCTGCGCCAGGCGCTCGAGGAGGTGCGGACCAAGGTCAGCGCGGCGATCGCCGACGGCGCCAAGGTCATCGTGCTCTCGGATCGCTACTCGAACGCGGACATGGCGCCGATCCCGTCGCTCCTGCTCACCTCCGCTGTGCACCACCACCTCATCCGGGAGAAGACGCGCACGCAGGTGGGGCTGATCGTCGAGTGCGGCGACGCACGCGAGGTGCACCACATGGCGCTGCTGCTCGGCTTCGGCGCGGCGGCCATAAACCCGTACCTGGCCTTCGAGACCATCGAGGACCTCATCGACCAGGGATCGCTGGCCGGTGTCACCAAGCCCCAGGCCATCAAGAACTTCGTCAAGGCCAGCACCAAGGGCGTGCTCAAGATCATGTCGAAGATGGGGATCTCGACCGTCGCCTCCTACACCGGTGCCCAGGTCTTCGAGGCCATCGGCCTGGCCGGCGAGGTCGTGGACGAGTACTTCAGCGGCACCACCAGCCGCATCAGCGGCGTGGGCCTCGACGTCCTGGCCGAGGAGGTGGCCCGCCGCCACCACTTCGCCCACCTCGAGCAGCCCGAGGCCGCCGCCCACCGGGACCTGTGGGCCGGCGGCGAGTACCAGTGGCGCCGCGAGGGCGAGCACCACCTCTTCAACCCGGAGACCGTGTTCAAGCTGCAGCACGCCACCCGCACGAAGCGCTACGACATCTTCAAGGAGTACACGAGCCGCGTCGACGACCAGGCCCGCAAGCTGGCCACCCTCCGAGGCCTGTTCGAGCTGAGGACCGCTGACCGCACCTCGGTCCCGATCGACGAGGTCGAGCCGATCAGCGAGATCGTGAAGCGCTTCTCCACCGGCGCCATGAGCTACGGGTCGATCTCCATGGAGGCCCACCAGACGCTGGCCATCGCCATGAACCGCATCGGCGGCAAGTCGAACACTGGAGAGGGCGGCGAGGATGCCGAGCGCCTCTACGACCCCGAGCGGCGCAGTGCGATCAAGCAGGTGGCGTCCGGTCGCTTCGGTGTGACCTCGGAGTACCTGACCAACGCCGACGACCTGCAGATCAAGATGGCCCAGGGCGCCAAGCCCGGTGAGGGCGGCCAGCTGCCCGGCAGCAAGGTCTACCCGTGGATCGCCAGGACCAGGTACTCCACGCCCGGGGTCGGCCTCATCTCCCCGCCGCCTCACCACGACATCTACTCCATCGAAGATCTGAAGCAGCTCATCCACGACCTGAAGAACGCCAACCCCTCCGCCCGGGTCCACGTGAAGCTCGTGGCCGAGGTCGGAGTGGGCACTGTGGCGGCGGGTGTGTCGAAGGCCAAGGCCGACGTCGTGCTCATCTCCGGCCACGACGGCGGCACTGGAGCATCACCCCTCAACTCGTTGAAGCACGCGGGTGCGCCGTGGGAGCTCGGCTTGGCCGAGACGCAGCAGACGCTGCTGCTCAACGGCCTGCGCGACCGCATCGTCGTGCAGGCCGACGGACAGATGAAGACCGGTCGCGACGTCATCGTCGCCGCGCTGCTCGGTGCCGAGGAGTTCGGCTTTGCGACCGCCCCACTCGTGGTGTCTGGCTGCATCATGATGCGCGTCTGCCACCTCGACACCTGCCCGGTCGGCGTGGCCACGCAGAACCCCGAGCTCCGGGCCCGCTTCAACGGCCAGCCCGAGTTCGTGGAGACGTTCTTCGAGTACATCGCCGAAGAGGTGCGCGAGCACCTCGCCGCCCTCGGCTTCCGATCCCTGGCCGAGGCCATCGGCCACGCCGAGGCGCTCGACACTCGGTCAGCCGTCGACCACTGGAAGGCGAGCGGCCTCGACCTCTCGCCGATCCTGCACCAGCCCGAGAGCGCGTTCGAGCAGGACCTGCTCTGCACGGGCACGCAGGACCACGGCCTGGCCGACGCTCTCGACAACGAGCTCATCCGCCTGGCCGAGCCGGCCCTCGAGCGGGGCGAACGGGTCGAGATCGACCTCCCGATCCGCAACGTGAACCGCACGGTCGGCACGATGCTCGGCCACGAGCTGACGAAGCGCTACCGGGCGGAGGGCCTGCCCGCCGACACGATCCACGTGCGCTTCACGGGCTCGGCCGGTCAGAGCTTCGGCGCCTTCTTGCCCAAGGGCATCACCCTCAGCCTCGAAGGCGACGCCAACGACTACGTCGGCAAGGGCCTCTCCGGAGGCCGCCTCGTCGTCCGGCCACCATCGGATGCCCATGCGACCTTCGTGGCCGAGGACAACGTCATCGCCGGCAACGTGATGCTCTACGGCGCCACGAGCGGCGAGGCGTACGTGCGGGGGATCGTCGGCGAGCGCTTCTGCGTCCGGAACTCCGGCGCCACGGCCGTTGTCGAAGGCGTGGGCGACCACGGATGCGAGTACATGACCGGTGGCCGGGCCGTCGTGCTCGGGCCCACCGGGCGCAACTTCGGGGCAGGCATGTCGGGCGGCATCGCGTTCGTGTACGACCCGGACGACACGCTCTACCGTCGGCTCAACGCCGAGATGGTGGATCTCGAAGCCCTCGACACCGATGACGCCTCTTGGCTCAGGGGAACGCTTCGCACCCATGCCCACGCCACCGGCTCCACCGTCGCCACAGCCCTCCTCGATCGCTGGCACGGCGAGGTGCGCCGCTTCAAGAAGGTGATGCCCCGCGACTACAAGCGGGTGCTCGAGGCCGCTCGGATCGCCGAGGAATCCGGCCAGAACGTCGACGAGGCCATCATGGCCGCCGCCCACGGATAGGGATCGCAGACATGGGTGATGTGAAGGGCTTCCTGAAGCACGGGCGCGAGACGCCCACCCGCCGGCCGGTGCCGGTGCGCCTCCTCGACTGGAAGGAGGTGTACGAGGAGTTCCCGGAGGACCACCTCCAGGTGCAGGCGTCACGGTGCATGGACTGCGGCATCCCCTTCTGCAACAACGGGTGCCCGCTCGGCAACCTCATCCCGGACTGGAACGACCTCGTCTACCGGGACCGCTGGCAGGACGCCATCGAACGGCTCCACGCCACGAACAACTTCCCGGAGTTCACCGGTCGGCTCTGCCCCGCCCCGTGCGAGGGCGCCTGCGTGCTCGGCATCAACCAGGACCCGGTCACGATCAAGCAGGTCGAGGTCGAGATCATCGACCGGGCCTGGGACGAAGGCTGGGTCACCCCGCTGCCCCCGAGCGTGCTGACCGGGAAGAAGGTCGCGGTCGTCGGATCGGGCCCCGCCGGGCTGGCCGCGGCCCAGCAGCTCACGCGCGTCGGCCACTCGGTCGTCGTCTTCGAGCGGGCCGACCGCATCGGCGGGCTGCTCCGCTACGGCATCCCCGAGTTCAAGATGGAGAAGCGCCACGTCGACCGGCGTCTGGCCCAGATGGAGGCCGAGGGCACCGAGTTCCGCACGGGCGTGGACGTGGGCGTCGATGTCACCGTCGAACAGCTCCAGGCCGACTTCGATGCCGTGGTGCTGGCCGGCGGCGCCACCGTCTGGCGTGACCTGCCCGTGCCGGGCCGCGAGCTCGACGGCGTCCACCAGGCGATGGAGTTCCTGCCCTGGTCGAACAAGGCCCAGGAGGGCGACCTAGCCGTCGAGGACGTGCCCATCACGGCCAAGGACAAGGACGTCATCATCATCGGCGGCGGTGACACAGGCGCCGACTGCCTCGGCACCTCCCACCGCCATGGCGCCCGGTCCGTCACCCAGCTCGAGATCCTCCCCCGTCCCGTCGACGGGCGGCCCGACGCCAACCCGTGGCCGACCTATCCGATGAGCTACAAGGTCACCTCGGCCCACGAGGAGGGCGGCGAGCGCGTCTACGCCGTCAACACCGAGTGCTTCCTCGGCGACGACGAGGGCACGGTGCGAGCCCTGCGCCTCCACGAGGTCGAGATGCGCGACGGGCGCTTCGAGAAGGTCGAGGGCACCGACCAGGAGATCCCGGCCCAGCTGGTTCTGCTCGCCATGGGCTTCCTCGGCCCGCAGAAGGACGGGCTCCTCGACGAGCTGGGCGTCGAGCTCGACCCCCGCACGAACGTGGCCCGGGGCGCCGACTTCCAGAGCAGCGTCCCCGGCGTGTTCGTCGCCGGCGACATGGGCCGGGGCCAGAGCCTCATCGTGTGGGCCATCGCCGAGGGCCGCAGCTGTGCGGCCGCCGTCGACGCCCACCTCATGGGGACCACCGACCTCCCGGCCATCATCGCCCCCACGGACCGCCCTCTCGCCTGAGCTCGACGACAGCGGCGTCCGGACGCGCTTTTGGTTGCTCAGCAACCAAAACCGCGACCAGAACGCTCTAGTTGGCGGGGACCGGCTCCCGGCGGGACCAGATGTCGTTGCACTCCTCGCAGACGCGCACCGGCACCACGCCAGCGCGCATCAGTAGAGCGAACGCCCGGCACCCGAGGCAGAGGCCGACGAAGGCCTCGAGCGATGCCGCTACGACCAGCAGGCCCAGCGCCACCTGGGCCAGGTCGAAGCGGTCGGCGCCGTAGGTGAGCCACACCGATGTGAGCGTGAACACGGCCCCGATGGCCTGGGCGAAGCGCTTGGGCGGGCCGGGCACGAGCTTGGCCGGGCGGGCCAGCGCGGGAGTGATGACCCGGGTGGCGAGCTGGCCGAGGGGGCTGAGGGTCGGACCGGTGAGGACCCGGGCCACGAAGCCGTAGGCCAAGACGAGCGTCATCCAGCGGACGTCGAGGACGATCGTGACGACGGAGAGCACGACCACGCCGGTGGCCACGATGCGAGCCGAGATCTCGTTGACTGGGTTGGGGAAGCCGATCACCTGCACGCCGACAGGATACCCGACCAACTCAGTCAACAATCAAGCCCACGCCTACATCTAGCCGAGGCTGGCGGCGAGCGTGATCGTCGTGCCGCCGAGGGCCTTGCTCACGGGGCAGTTCGCCTTGGCGGTCTCGGCTGCCTCGAGGAACGCGGCATCGTCGAGCCCGGGCACCTTGCCCTTCACCGTCAGGTGGATCCCGGTGATCCCCTCACCGGGCTGGAAGGTCACGTCGGCGGAGGTGTCGAGGGCCTCGGGGGCGTGACCGGCCTGCGCCAAGGCGTGGGAGAGGGCCATCGAGAAGCAAGCCGAGTGGGCTGCCGCGATGAGCTCCTCGGGGCTGGTGCGGCCCTCGGGCTCGTTGGCCCGCGAGGCCCAGGTGACGTCGTGGGTTCCCAGCCCGGAGGACTGCAGGGTCACCTGTCCGGCCCCTTCCATCAGCGAGCCCTCCCAGTGCGTGGTCGCGTTTCGGGTGGTGGCCATGGTGCAGCTCTCCTCGTCGAGGTTTCGGGTCCAGGGAGCGACCGTAGTGCGGCCCGCAGGCGGTTCGCCCCGGCCCGTCCCGGCTCAGTAGGTTGCGCGGATGCAGGACTTCCTCGACGCCATCGAGGGCGGCGCCTCCTCCGAGGACATCGCCGCCATCCAGATCCCCGAGAGCTACCGGGCCGCCCACGTGCTGCGCAGCGAGCAGACCATGTGGGAGGGCGTGGAGTCTCCCGACAAGGACCCTCGCAAGTCGCTCCACGTGGGCGACGTGCCCACACCCGAGCTGGCGCCCGACGAGGTGTACCTCGGCGTGATGGCGTCCTCGATCAACTTCAACACGGTCTGGACGTCGATCTTCGAGCCCCTCCCCACGTTCGGGTTCCTCGACCGCATGGGCAAGGAGTCGGTCTTCGGTGCCCGCCACGCCCAGGACTTCCACGTCGTGGGCTCTGACGCCTCGGGCGTCGTCCTGCGCGTCGGGTCGGCCGTGCGGAACTGGAAGCCTGGCGACCGGGTCGTGGTTCACTGCAACCACGTCGACGACCAGGACCCCTCGGCCCACGACGACTCGATGCTGGCGGCCAACCAGCGCATCTGGGGCTTCGAGACCAACTTCGGCGGCTTGGCCGACCTGTCGGTGGTCAAGGCCAACCAGCTCATGCCCAAGCCTGAGCACCTCACCTGGGAGGAGGCCGCGGTCAGCGGGCTGTGCGCGTCCACCAGCTACCGGATGCTCGTCGGAGGCAACGCAGCCCAGATGAAGCAGGGCGACTCCGTGTTCGTGTGGGGCGCCACCGGCGGCATCGGCGCCTACGCCATCCAGCTCGTGCTGAACGGCGGCGGCGTGCCCGTCGGCGTGGTGTCCAGCCCGGAGCGGGTCAAGCTGCTCGAGGCGATGGGCTGCGAGAACGTCATCGACCGAGCCGAGGAGGGCTACCGGTTCTGGAGCGACGAGCACACCCAGGACGAGGGGGAGTGGCGGCGGCTGGGCAAGAAGGTCCGCGGCCTCATCGGTGAGGACCCGAGCATCGTCTTCGAGCACCCGGGCCGATCCACCTTCGGCGCCTCGGTGTTCATCGCCAAGCGGGGTGGCACGGTCGTGACCTGTGCGGCCACCTCGGGCTACATGCTCGAGTACGACAACCGCCACCTCTGGATGAAGCTGAAGCGGATCGTGTCGTCCCACTTCGCCAACTACCAGGAGGCGTGGGACATGAACCGCCTCATCTCGCGGGGCGCCATCCAGCCCGTCATGTCCCAGGCCTACGACCTCGAGCAGGTCGGCGATGCGGCCCTCCTCGTCCACCAGAACAAGGCGGAGGGCAAGCTGGCCGTGCGCTGCCTCGCGCCGTCCCCGGGGCTCGGCATAGCCAACCCCGAGCTGCGGGCCGAGATCGGCGAGGACAAGATCACCCTGTTCCAGCGCCACGCGCGCGGCGAGCTGTAGGAGCCCCGATGCTGCTGACCGAGATCGACCACGTGGCCATCGCGGTGCGCGACCTGGAGGCCGCCATCGCCTACTACAAGGACGCCTTCGGCGCCGAGGTGCACCACCGCGAGATCGTCGACAGCGACGGCGTGGAGGAGGCCCTGATCAAGGTGGCCGACTCCTACATCCAGCTGACGGCGGCCACGCGACCCGACTCCCCCATCGCCAAGTCGATCGAGAAGAGGGGCGAGGGCCTGCATCACATCGGGTACCGGGTCGACGACTGCGCTGCTGCCCTCGCCGCGATGGTCGCGGCCGGCGCCACCGCCATCGACCAGGCGCCGCGACCGGGCAGCCGGGGCACCACCGTCGCCTTCGTTCACCCCAAGGGCAGCTTCGGCACCCTCATCGAGCTCGTCCAGGAGTAGCCCCCAGGATCAGCCTGCCCCTAGCGCGGTGATCCAGGCACTCACCACAGCGTCGAGCTGAGCGGCCCGGTCGCCCTCGACCACGAGCACCAGACCCTGGTGGCGGAAGACGCGGGCCGACGGCTCGCCATCGGGGTTCGTGGCGGCCAGGACCACCCGGTCGATGACCTCGCTGGCCGTCGGAGCCGTGCCATCGGCGCGCGAGGCCACGAGGGGCCCGAGGGCGGGGGCGAGGGCCTCGGCAGTCGGGTAGACGCCGAGGTCGAGGCTGAACGACCACACGACCGTGCGCCGCTCCCCCGCCACCACGCCGTAGCGGCCCTCGACTGCGGCCGAGCCCGGCAAGGCGGGGGGAGTGGGTGGGTCGGCCTCCTCCTCGTGGGGCGGGATGACCTCGAAGGACACCGTCGCCATGGGGACGAAGGCGGCGCCCGGCGCGACGGGTACCAGCGGGGTCACCGGCTCGGCTCGACCGACCTCACCGCGGGCCAGGGCCTCGATCTGACGGGTGACGACGAGCCGCACGTCGGCATCGACGGCCCCGGTCACGACGGCCAGGAGGTTTCCCTCCCGGAACCCCACGGCGGTGCGGGCCGGGCCGGTGGACCGCACGACCCCCCGCCCCGCCAGCTGGTCGTCTTCCACCGGCGCCCCACCCAAGCCCTCGACCACAGCCCGCACGAACGCGGCCAGACCGCGGTCGTCGAACAGCTCGCGGCCGTCGAGCACGAGCACGAGCGAGTCGCCGAGGCGACGAGCGTCCGTCGTGCTGAGGACGCGACGGGCGAGAGCGCTCGTCACCTCCGGGTCAACCGCGAAGCCGTCGGCCGCGGCCTGCTCGCTCGGCAGCGGCGTGCCGAAGGAGAGGCCTTCGCCGGTGAGGACGGTCGCGGGATCGAGGGCCGGGAGCTCGAGGCCTCCCGGGAGCGTCGGCGGAGGACCGGGGTTCGGGCGGTCATCGTCCTCGGCCAGCTGATCGGGTCGCCCGGGGCCGTCGCTGCAGGCGGAGCCTGACAGCGCCACCAGCGCGGCTACGGCTGCCCACGCAGCGCGGGACCGGCGCCTGGGGCGACGCCGCTTGGGCACTCTCTTCTCGACAGGCACGGCGGGACGACGCTACCGGCCTCCATCACCGGGTCCGGAGCACCGCAGAGAGGGCCTACGCTGCCCGGGCACGCCCCGAGAAGAGGATGATGAGATGCAGGAACCCCTTGAGCAGCTGCTGGCCGACCTGCGCACGGCTATCGACGAGTGCGAGGACGGGGTGGGCGACCGGGAGGAGCTGGCCCGCCTGGTCGGTCAGGTCGAGCGGCGGATGCAGGAAGACGACGACGAGGGCGTCGTCGACGAGCTCCGCGACGAGATCACCCGCTTCGAGGTGACCCACCCCACCATGGCCAACGCCATCGGCCGGGCCGCCGACGCCCTGAGCGCGCTCGGCCTCTAGCTCGGCTCAGCCCGGCTGGTCGTCTGCGGGCCAGCTCGACACGAAGGTGTCCCAGATGATGGTGTTGGCGTCGACGTCCGAGGTCGTCTTGCCGATGGGGCTCTCGGCTGCGCCGGGCCACGTGTGGCCACCGTCCTGAACGCTGAAGAGGCTGGTCGTGGCCGCGCAGCCTGACCAGGTGCGATGGATGACCTCGGTCCCGACAGGCCGGTCGACCGGCTTCGGACTGCACCCGTTCTGGGTGGCCCAGCCCTGCGCCGACTCCTCCACCGCCCCGGTGGTCAGACCGAACGGCCCGGGCCCGCCGGCGTAGGGAACGACGGTGTCGGCGGTGCCATGGAACGCCACGTAGGCCACGGGCTGCGCTTCGCCGCACAGCTGGCGGACCCACATGGTGGCCGCGACCGCGCCCACGGCGCTCACCCGTGACGACCGCTGGCACCCCACTGCAGAAGCCATGAACCCGCCGCTCGACATGCCCGAGGCGAGCACGCGCTCCGGATCCACACAGAAGTCGGCTCGAATCCGGTCCAGCAGGTCGTCGAAGAACCGGAGGTCGTCGACGCCTGAGCCGTCGGGTCCGACCGGGCTCCACCTCTGGCTGTCCGGATGGGCGTCAGGCAGGACGAGGATGGCCCCACCTTCAGCCGCCACGGGCGCGAACTCGCTGTACTCGAGCTGCTCCTCCTTGTTGGACCCGGCCCCATGGAACATGAACGCGAGGGGGGTCGCCGCGTCCGGCGAGTACCCGGGCGGCAGGATCGCCAAGTACTCGCGGAGCCCACCGGAGGACTCGATGGTGGCCTCGAGGCGCCCTTCGGCGTCCACCGTGGGCGCTGGTCGGCCGCACCCGCGCGATGGCTTCAGCGCACTCTGCAGCGCGTCCTCGTCTGCGGCGGTCGAACACCCGGCGACGGCCACGACCAAGGCCGCCCAGAGCAGAGTGCGCCACCCAGGCCGCGACCGGCGGCGAAGAGGGCTTCGGGGCGACACGTCGGCCATCCTGCCCGGTCCCGAACGGCGGGAGCCATCGGGCAGCTCGCTGGATGCCCGCCGAGATCAGACGGCGCGCACCCGGTTGTTCCGCGGGTTGTGCTCGAGCTCGACGAGACCGAGCTCCTCCAGGAGGGGCGGAACGTACATGGCGAAGCGTCCCCGGTATCCCTTCCGCAGCCCGTACCACCCTCCGACTGCGTTGCCCTCGGAGCGGGCCCACGCTTCGAGGGTCCCGTCCTTGGCCGGCTTGTTCTCGTCGGTGCTCCCGAGATCCATCCAGTCCCCATGCTCGGAGAGCATCGCCGGCACGTCCTCGATGCACGACGCCAGGTAGCGGAGCTTGGTGGAGCCCACCTGGCAGATGAGCTCGGGTGGCTCCACAGCGTCATCGCGGTACAACGTGAACTCCGACGATCCCGGGGGCGTCTTGAGGACCCAAGGATCCTCTGCTGTGCCTGCGGCCATGAGCTCGCCTCCGATGCGGTTCGACCCGTCCCGACCAAGGTAGGTCCCCGGGCCGGACCAGTCTCGGCGAACGATCGCGACGGCTGACGTTGCGGGCTCCGTCCCTCAGCGCGGCGCTGGTCATCAGGGTCACCGGCCTCGGGAACCTCCTCGGCGTCCAGGCGGAGGCGGAGGGAAGCTGAGATCCCGGGAATCCTCAGAGGTGTCCGGCGGGTTGGACGGTCATGGCCCCGATCCCACGCAACCTGCGCCGCCTGCACAACGAGGACTGGGGGTTCGACTCGAACTGCTTCGTGTGCGAGCCCCGGAACGGCGGTGGGCTGCAGATCCCCTTCCACCACGACGTCGAGCGCGATGCCGTGGTCGCCACCTTCAGCCTCGGGGATCGGTTCTCCGGTGCACCGAGCTACGTGCACGGCGGGGTCACGCTCGCCGTCCTCGACGAAGCCATGGCCTGGGCCACGATCGCCATCGGCGGGAAGTTCGCCGTGACGGCGG
Organism: uncultured Microthrixaceae bacterium; assembly: GCA_963846555.1. GTDB lineage: Bacteria > Actinomycetota > Acidimicrobiia > Acidimicrobiales > VFJN01 > VFJN01. The sequence continues at coordinate 428,837 of CAWJWI010000004.1, read as the reverse complement.
AGACGACCACTCGGTTCCTCCGACCCGTCCTGGTCGGCAAGACCTACACCGTCGAGGCGCGCCTCACATCCCAGACCGAGGACCAGATCGAGACCACCGCCCAGGTCTCCTTCGGCGAGGCGAAGAACTGCGCGGAGGCCACGGCGACCTTCTCGATCCTGGGCGAAGCCCAGGCCGCCCATGCCACCGGCGCCGACCCGGCCGCCCTCGATCCGACCTTTCTGGCCTGACCAGCCGCGAACATCGGCTCGGCTTCGGTCCCTGCACCGCACCATCGCTCCCATGCCACCCGCGGGATAGGTTGCCCCTTGTGAGCGATGCGACCATCACGGGGATCCACCACATCTCGATCACAGCGCGAGACGCCGAGGCGTCGGCCGCGTGGTACGAGCGAACCCTTGGCATGACCCGACTGCCGATCACGTTTCCGCACCACGATCGCGAGGACACCGGCTACGCCGTGCTGATGCTGCACGACTCGGGCGTGGTGCTCGGGATCCATCACAACACCGGCAACGACGGCGCCGAGTTCGACGAGAGCCGCGTCGGGCTCGACCACTTCGGCTTCGCGGTCGCCGACCGCGCCGCTCTCGATGCCTGGGTGGCGAAGCTGGACGGGCTCGGCGTCGAGCACTCAGGCGTGCGTGACATCACTGAGCCGCTTCCCTTCGCAACCCTCGTGTTCCGAGATCCCGACAACATCCAGCTCGAGCTCTACGCCGGCTAGCGGCCCACCCGAGCGGGCTGCGACCTGGGAGGATGCCCCTGATGGGCCTCCAAGTGCACCTGGTCGACGGGACCTACGAGCTGTTCCGGTACCACTACTCCCCTGCCAACAAGGACGCCGACCTCGGCGCCACCCGTGGGGTGGTCGGCTCGTGCCTGATGCTCCTCGAGCAGGGGGCCACCCACGTGGCCGTGGCCACGGACCACGTGATCGAGTCCTTCCGGAACGACCTGTGGCCCGGGTACAAGGACGGCTCTGGCGTGGACCCCCAGCTGAAGGCCCAGTTCCCGCTCGTGGAGGACGCGCTGCGCGCCGCCGGGTTCACGGTGTGGCCCATGGTCGAGCAGGAGGCCGACGATGCCCTCGCCGCAGGGGCCGCCGTCGCCGCGGCAGACGACGCAGTGGAGAAGGTCGTGATCTGCACGCCCGACAAGGACCTCGGCCAGTGCGTGGGCGGAAAGGTCTGGCAGTGGGACCGGCGCCAGGACAAGTGGTTCGACGCCGACGGCGTGCACGCCCGACTCGGGGTCCGTCCGGAGTCCATCCCCGATCTGCTCGGTCTGGTCGGCGACACCGCCGACGGCTTCCCCGGTCTCCCCGGGTGGGGCGCCAAGTCGGGCGCGGCCGTCCTCGACCGCTGGGGCCACCTCGAGCAGATCCCGGAGGACCCGACGACCTGGGACGCAGGGGTTCGCAGCGCGGCCAAGCTGAACGCCACTCTGAGAGAGCAGTTCGAGCTGGCCCTGCTCTTCCGCCGCATCGCGACGGTCGAGACCGACGCCGAGGTCGGCGCCGTGGACGACTGGCGGTGGACCGGTCCGCTCGCCGGCTTCGACGAGGTGGCCGCCGCCCTCGAGGCACCGCAGCTGGTCGAGCGCGCTCAACGTCTCGCCGACCGCTTGGGCTGACCCTGCCTACCCTCGTCGCCATGGCCTTGGACGACGAGCTGCTCAACCGTGTGACGTGGAAGATCCCCAACGCGCTGGCCCTGGTCGGCTCACGGTCGGGGGACGAGCGCAACGGCATGACCACGAGCTGGATCACACAGCTCTCCATGGAGCCCGTGCTCCTCGGCATCGGCGTCGACAACAGCGCCGTCACGCACCGGCTGATCCGCGACGGCGGCAGCTTCTCGGTGAACCTGTGGGACGCAGAGGAGACGAAGGTCTTCGTGAAGTTCTCGAAGCCAGCGGTCTACGAGGGCGGAACGCTGAACGGCCGACCCATCCGCGACGGCATGACCGGGGCGCCGATCTTCGAGGACGCCATCGCCTGGCTGGACTGCGAGGTACGCAACTCCCTCGACCTCGGGACCCACACGCTGTTCGTGGGCGAGGTCGTGGACGCCGCCATCGTCGACGACGAGAAGCGGTCGGCGTCCATGGCCGATACGAGGATGAAGTACGGCGGCGTGAAGCGCGGCGGCCACGGCCGCTAGCCGGGCCGGTCGCCGCTAGGTGTTCTTCGGGAGGTCCTTGAAGGCGGCCGTCTTGTCGTTGTTGGCTTCCTTGGGGAGGCCGAGGACGCGCTCGCCGATGATGTTGCGCTGCACCTGGTCCGTGCCGCCGTAGATGGGCGGGGCCTGGGCGAAGAGCGACATGCTCGTGACCATGGCCGTGAACGGGTTGCCGGTGGCGTCGTTCAGTGCCTGCTGGTCCTCGGGCTTGTAGGCGTGGAGCGTGCCGAGCGGGCCGAGGATGCGCAGCCCGATGTCGCGCTGCTGGCGCACGATCTCGCTCATGGACAGCTTCGAGATGTTCGGCAGGCCCGGCACCTCGTGACCGATCGCCTTGCCCGCCTTGGCGCGCCAGTTGTTGAAGCGGCCGAGCTCGTTCAGCGTGTGCAGCTTCATGAGGTCCTGGCGCACGGTGGGCTCGGTGATCTGGCCGCTGCCCTTGGCCAGCTCGACGAGGAGCTTGTAGCCGGCCGAGAACATGCCGCCCGCGCTCCCGCCTCCTCGGCGCTTCGGGGACTTGCCGCCGCTGGACACGAAGTCACCGGCCCGCTTGACCAGGTCGTTGACCACGGTGCCCGGCGTGGCCGCGCCCGCCGCGGCGTGGCCGCCGCCCGAGCCCAGGCCGGCCCGCTCGTTCATGAGCGTGGTGTTGGCCACGGCCCAGCCGTTGTTGAGCCCGCCGATGAGAGCGCTGTCGGGGACGACAGCCTCCTCCATGAAGACCTCGTTGAACATGGCGTGGCCGGTCATCTCCACCAGCGGGCGGATCTCGATGCCCTTCTGGTGCATGTCGATGCCGAAGTAGGTGATGCCCTGGTGCTTCGGGACGTCAGGGTCGGTGCGGGCGATGAGCATGCCCAGGTCGGCCACCTGGCCGCCTGAGGTCCAGACCTTCTGACCGGTGACGATCCACTCCTCGCCATCCTTCACGGCCTTGGACTGCAAGCCGGCCAGGTCGGAGCCGGCGCCCGGCTCGCTGAACAGCTGGCACCAGGCCTTCTGCCCGGTGACGATGTCGCGGACGTAGAGGTCGATCTGCTCTTGGGTGCCGTGGGTGGCGATCGTCGGGGCTGCGAGCAGCAAGCCAAGGCCACCGGGGGCTCCCAGCGCGCCGAACTCGGCGATGGCGTTCTGCACGGCGACGGCGTCGTTGCGGTTCAGGCCCTTGCCGTAGGCGTTCTCGGGCAGGCCGGGGGCGGCCCAGCCGGCTAGTCCCAGTCGCTCCCACCACTCGGCCACGGTCAGGTCCGGGTCCCAGTTCTCCTCGAGCCAGTCGCGCACCTCGTCGACGGCATCGGTGGACGGGCTGGTGCGCTCTGCGGTGTCGGTCATCGCTCCCCCTGGAGAATCGGCCTGGTGACCGGCGGTCGACCACCAGTCGAGCGCGATCTTGACCCGCCGGTCAAGTCGCCTTGGCTCGGCTCGGCGCAACCCGCGGCGGCTCGTTCGGCATCTTCGGATACACCGGAGGCCACGGCGCGTCCTGGAGCCCGCTGGCCAGGTCGTGTCGGGAGCGCTCGAGGAGCGGCTCGAGTGACTGGGGTCGCCCCGGTTTTGCGGCCCAAGGGTCGCCGAGGTCGGCCAAGCGGTCGGGCACGGTGGCCAGGGTGAGCTCGTCGGGCACGACACGACCCAGCTCGTCCCAGTGGATCGGCGTCGACACCTGCCCGCCGACGCGGGGGCGCACGCACCACGCGCCGAAGACCGTCTTGTGCGGCGCGTTCTGGTTGAAGTCGACGAACACTCGAGAGCCTCGTTCCTCCTTCCACCACTGGGCCGTGATCCGGTCCGGGTGGCGACGCTCCAGCTCGCGGGCCAGCGCCACCGCGCCGGCTCGCACCTCGAAGCTGTCCCAGCGCGACTCGAGCTGGACGTAGATGTGCAGGCCGCGCGACCCAGAGGTCTTGATCCACGCCTCCATGCCCAGCTCGTCGAGCAGGTCGCGGACGAGCACCGCCGCCTCCTCCAGGTGCTCGAGCTCGATCCCCGGCGACGGGTCGAGGTCGATCCGCAGCTCGTCGGCGATCTCCGGCGCCGAGACGTGGTTGGGCCAGACGTGGAAGCCCAGGCAGCCCTGGTTGACCGCCCACAGGAGGTGGGCCAGGTCCGCGGCCACCAGCGCGTCGCTCGTCGTGCCGTTCGGCGTGGCGACGACCGTCGTGGTCAGCCAGGGTGGCGCCGACTTCGGAACCCGCTTCTGGAAGAAGCTGCTCCCGCCCGCCCCGTCGGGGAAGCGCTGGAGCAGCACCGGACGGTCGCGGACCGTGGCCAGGAGCGGCTCGGCCACGGCTTGGTAGTAGCCGACGAGGTCGCCCTTGGTCTCGCCGCGCGTCGGGAAGAAGACCTTGTCAGGGTGCGAGATCGACACCTCGGTGCCGTCGACGTCGACGGTGAGCGACTCGGCCATGACGCCCCATTGTGGCCGCCAGCTGCCGTCGGGATGGCCCAACCAGGCCGATTACCGGCAGACTTGCGCCCGGCCCACCACGCCGGACCTGCCATGGCCCGTTCACTTCGAGACATCCCCGGGAGCAACTCTCCCCGCAAGCGCTTCGTGTCCCAGCGCGAGCGCGACCTGTGGGCCCCGCCGCGCTCCACCAGCCTCGACCTCACGCCGCGGGGCCTGAAGCTCGACTCTGGCGGGCCGCGCTTCCTGCGCCGGCGCCGCCAGCTCGACCTGGGCTGGCTGCTCATCGCGTCCGCGGCCGTGGGGGTCGTGGCGTGGCTGGGCAACTCCTTCTGGGGCGCGACCCGGGTCGAGGTCGAGATGGCCGGGTTCGTGAACGGCACACCGCTCACACCCGACGCAGCCGACGACCTCGACATAAGCATCACCCTCCCCAAGTCCGATGACCGGTTCCGCGCCGCCCTCACCCTCGACGGCGTGGACCTGCTCGACGAGCTCGAGTTCCGAGGCGACGCCGTGCGGATCCGACCGGCCGACCTCGTCGAGGCCGAAGTCGTGGAGTCAGCCCTCGATGAGGGCGAGCACACGATCACGCTGTCGGTGGGGCGCCTGTTCCTGGCCGACTCGGTGTTCACGTGGCGCTACGCCGTCGACAGCGTGGCCCCCGAGCTCGAGGTGCCCCGCACGCTCGACCCGGTCGCCATCGACGCGGCCGTCACAGTCTCGGGCCGCGTCGACCCCGACGCCGAGCTCACGTTCGCGGGTGAGCCTCTCGAAGTGGACGACGGGCGGTTCGAGGTCTCGTTCGACCACCCGCCCTCCGGTCCCCTCCGCTTCGAGGCTCACGACCGGGCTGGCAACCGCACCACTGCCGTGACGGTCGTGCCCGTCCTCTACCCCGAGTCCTCGCGGGCCGTGCACGTGTCGGGTGCGGCCTGGGAGAACGACGAGCTCAGAGCCGGGGTGCTCGCCCTCATCGACCAGGGCCTGATCGACACCGTCGAGCTCGACCTCAAGGACGAGAGCGGGGTCATCTCCTACTCCTCGGGCCTCGAGCAGGCGAACGAGATAGGCGCCGTCCGGCCGTCCTACGACCTGGCCGAGGCCGTGGCCACGCTGGAGGCCGAGGGCGTTCGCGTCATCGGGCGCATCGTCGCCTTCCGCGACCCGATCTACGCGGCCGCGGCCTGGGCCGCTGGGCGCAGGGACGAGGTTCTCCAGGACCCCGACGGCGACATGCTGAGCACGTACGGCGGGTTCGCCAACTACGTCCACCCGGCTGTGCGCCAGTACAACCTGGACATCGCCCTCGAGGCTCGCGAGCTCGGCGTGCGCGACATCCTCTGGGACTACATCCGGAGGCCCGAGGGCGCGCCGGACACGATGGTCGTGCCCGGCCTGCAGGGCCCCAGCTCGGCCGCCGTCGTCGACTTCCTCGGCGAGTCACACGCTGCGCTCCGGGCGGTGGGCGCGTACCAGGGCGCCAGCGTGTTCGGCATCGCCGCCCAGGCCGGCGACAGCATCGCTCAGGACGTCCCGGCCATGGCGCAGGTCGTGGACTACCTCGCCCCGATGATCTACCCCTCCCACTGGGGCGACGGGCAGTACCGCGTCAACAGCCCCATCCGCGAGCCCTTCGAGATCACGAAGCGGTCCCTTGCCGACTTCCAACGGGTGACCGAGGGGTCTGGCGTGCGCCTCCTCCCGTGGATCCAGGACTTCACCCTGTTCGGGGTGCCGTATGGGCCTGCCGAGGTCAGGGCCCAGATCGACGCGGCTGCGTCCCTCGGCATCAACGGGTTCCTGCTGTGGAACCCGAACGTGCGCTACACCGCTGCCGCGCTCTGACCCTCAGGTGAAGATGCTGGCCAGCTCGGCCGGGGCGACCTCTTCGAGCTGGGCGTAGGTGCACGACTCTGGCGTGCGGTCGGGGCGGAAGCGCACCAGGCGACCCCCGTGCCGGAAGCGGCCCGAAAGGACGTGCTCGTATCGCACCTCGGCGACGAGCTCCGGACGGAGCGGGTCCCACGTCAGGTCCTTCGAGGCGTTCCATCGGCTCTGACCACCGGGCATCTTGCCCCCCGCCTCCACCTGGGCCTGGGCGTCCGCCCACTCGCGCCACGGGTGGCCCTCGAGCGCATCGGCCCGCAGTGGAGCCAGCTCGTCGACGAGCTCTCGGCGCCGAGCGGCAGTGAAGCTGCTGGCCACGCCGACGTGGTGGAGGTTGCCTTCGTCGTCGAAGAGGCCGAGGAGGAGCGAGCCCACGCCCTCACCGTCCTTGTGCCACCGGAACCCGGCGACCACGCAGTCGGCGGTGCGCTGGTGCTTCACCTTCCACATGACCCGCTTGTCCTGCAGGTAGGGCTGGTCACCGGGCTTGGCCATCACGCCGTCGAAGCCGGCGCCCTCGAAGCGGGTGAACCAGTCCTCGGCCACGTCGGGATCGTCGGTGGTGGGCGTGAGGTGGACCCGGCCGAGGTCGCCGCCCACGATCCCCTCTAGGAGGAGGCGCCGCTCGCGGAAGGGCTCGCCGGTCAGGTCGCGCTCGCCGAGGGCCAGGAGGTCGAAGGCCACGAAGCTGGACGGCGTCTCCTCGGCCAGCCGGCGCACCCGAGACTCGGCCGGATGGAGGCGCTGCTGCAGGGCATCGAAGTCCAAGCCACCCTCGGTCACGACCACGATCTCCCCGTCGACGACGCAGCGATCGGGCAGGGCGTCGCGGAGCAGCTCGACGAGCTCAGGGAAGTAGCGGGTGAGAGGGCGGTCGTTGCGGGACCCGAGGACGAGCTCGTCACCATCGCGGAAGACGATGCAGCGGAAGCCGTCCCACTTCGGCTCGAAGCACAGCCCCTCGGCGCGCGGCACCTCGTGCACGGCCTTGGCCAGCATCGGCTTCACGGGGGGCATGACGGGGAGGTCCACGGCCCGAACCTACCGCCCGCCGCGGTGGCGCCCCGGGCTCGTCGGCAACTAGAACACGTTCTACTTTGGACGTCGACGACACCCCCGCAGAGGCAGCCGTGCGAGCCGAGGCCCGCGCCTGGATGCTGTCCGTCGCCCAGCCGCGCGGCGAGGGTGGGGGCGACTGGCGGGCCTTTCGAGCCAAGACCGACGAGGCCGACGTCGCGCAGCTGGAGATGGCCAAGGCCTGGCAGCGAAGGAAGTTCGACGCCGGCTGGGCTGCCATCCACTGGCCTGTCGAGCACGGCGGTCGCGGCTCGTCCGGCATCGAAGCGGGCGTCTTCGCGGAGGAAGAGGCCCGCTTCGACGTCTCGGCCCGGTTCTTCGTGGTCGGCACCGACATGGCCGGACCAACCCTGATGGCCCATGGCACGGCCGAGCAGCAGAAGCGCTTCCTGGAGCCGATGCTGCGCGGCGACGAGGTGTGGTGCCAGCTCTTCAGCGAGCCCGGCGCCGGCTCCGACCTGGCGTCGCTGGCCACCCGGGCCGAGCGCGACGGCGACGAGTGGGTGCTCACGGGCCAGAAGGTGTGGACGTCGTCGGCCCACAGCTCGGACTGGGCCATCTGCCTGGCCCGCACCGACCCCGATGCGGCCAAGCACGCCGGCATCACCTACTTCCTCGTCGACATGCACGCCTCCGGCGTCGAGGTGCGGGGCCTGCGCCAGATCGACGGGGCCATCCACTTCAACGAGGTGTTCCTCGACGGAGTGAGGGTGCCAGCCGACCAAGTCGTCGGCGAGGTCGGGGACGGCTGGCGGGTGGCCATGACCACGCTCACAGCCGAGCGCACCTCGATCGGTCAGGGCGGCCAGACGGGCTGGAGCGACGTCGCCGACCTGGCCCGCAGGGTGGGCTGCGCCGACGATCCGGTGCTGCGCCAGGAGATCGCCCACCTCCACACGCGCGAGCAGATCCAGCGTTGGCTGCTCTACCGGGTGCGCACCTCGGTGGCCAAGGGGGTGCTGCCCGGCCCCGAGGCGTCAGTGCTGAAGCTCGTGAACAGCCACCAGGTGGAGCACCTCGGCTCGGTGCTCCTCTCGGTGCTGGGCGCCTCCGGGATGCTCTGGCACGACGACGCCATCGACGGCGGCTTCTGGCAGGACGTCTTCCTGTTCCAGTGGTCGAGCCGCATCGGGGGCGGCACGGAGAACATCCAGCGCAACATCCTCGGCGAGCGCGTCCTCGGCCTCCCGCGGGAGCCCGACCCGCTGAAGGGCCGGCCCTGGCGGGAGCTCCCGAAGGGGTAGCCGGCACACCTGGCCGGCCGTCGCTACCATGCCGCCGGAATGCCGGCCGCCTGGACCGGCCGAGGAGGTCGAGCGCCTCGGGCGCCGACGACGGGGGGATCCATGGGGAAGCAGGAGCAGAAGATCATCGAGGGCGTCGCGCCCTTTCTCGGGCCCGGCGAGGAGGTGCTCGGCGCCATCGTGGCTCAGCCCAAGGGCACCACCAAGGGCATCGCCGGCAGCGGCGCGCTCGGCGCAGCGGGCGGCTCGCTCATGGGAGGCGGTGAGCGCAAGGCGGCCCACGAGGCGGCAGCCGGGGCCGAGCTCGTGCTGGCCACGCCGTGCGCCCTCGTGCTCACGAAGCAACGCCTCATGACCGTCAAGATCGGCGCGCCGATCGGCATGGGGCTCGGCGGCAAGGTCAAGGAGCTGCTCAGCTCCGTGCCGGTCGACGAGGTCGACGGCATCGACGTCAAGAAGATCGCCATGCGTCAGAACATCACGCTCCGCGTGCGCGGGCAGTCCGTCGAGCTGGAGGCGAACGCCGCGGCAGGCGCCAGCGACATGGCCGCCGCCCTGGCGTCGCTCAAGAGCTGATCGGTCCGGACCTCAGAAGCGGACGAGTCGGCCGGGGCGCTCTCCGGTGGGCTCACCGTGCTCGAACGTGACCTGGCCGGCGACGAGCGTCGCCACGTAGCCGGTCGCCTTCTGGATCAGGCGCCGGCCGCCTGCGGGCAGGTCGTGCACCATCTCCGGGGCGTGCAGGGCCATGCCGTCGAGGTCGATGAGGTTCAGGTCGGCGCGAAGGCCCGGAGCGATGACCCCACGGTCGTTGAAGCCGTAGGCGGCGGCTGTGCGCGACGTCTGCAGCGACACCGCCTGCTCGAGGCCGAGGCGCTCGCCGCGGGTGCGACCGTTGACCCAGTGGGTGAGGAGGTAGCTGGGCATGCTCACGTCACAGATGAGCCCGCAGTGGGCACCGCCGTCGGAGAGGCCGAGCGTCGTGGCCGGGTGGGTGATCATCTCCCGGATGGCCTCGTGGTCGTGGTCGGCGTAGCTGGCCAGCGGTGCGAAGAGGAAGGCCTTGCCGTCCTGCTCGAGCAGCCAGTCGAGCGCGACCTCCTGCGGTGACCGGGCCTCGCGGGCGGCGACCGACTCGATGCTCGCTGACGACGGCGGCTCGTAGTCGGGCGGGTCGCCGAGCGGGAAGATCTGGCTCCACCGCTGCATGAGGCCGAGGGCAATGGGGTTTCGGGTCGCGGGCTCGTCGGCCAGGAGCGCGGCCCGCACCTCGGGCTGGCGCAGCCGAGCGACGCGCTCGGCGAGGGGCAGATCGGCCAGCGGGCGATACGTCGGGTGGGTGAAGAACGGATGGAGCGAGGACTGCAGGCCGAAGAGCATCCCCGTCGGGCGTGACGCCACCTGCGGGATGATCCGGCGGCCGGCCGCCTTGTCCTCCACGGCCCAGGCCAGTGCGTCTCGGAAGGCATCCGGCGCGTAGCCGGCCTGAGCCAGGGCGTAGGTGGCGGTGGCGCCGGTGCGGTCGACGAGCTCGACGAGCCACGCCCTGTCGTCGGCTCCGCCCTGCTGGTCCGACACGAGCTGGAAGACGCCGTGGCCGGCGCGGCCGATGGCGTCGCCCAGGGCGAGGAGCTCGTCGGGAGCCGCGTTGGTGCCAGGCACGAGGCCGTGCTTGGAGCTGTGCAGGATCGTGCGGCTGGTGCTCACGCCGCAGGCGCCGGCCCGCAAGCCCTCCTCGGCCAGGCGGGACATGTGCTCGATGTCCTCGGAAGTGGCCTCCTGATCGTGGGCCCGCTCGCCCATCACGTAGGCCCGCAGCGCGGCGTGCGGCACCTGAGCCGCCACGTCGATCGATCGCGGCGTCTTGTCGAGGGCGTCGAGGTACTCCGGGAAGCTCTCCCAGTCCCAGGCGATGCCCTCGTGCAGGGCCGAGCCGGGGATGTCCTCGACACCCTCCATGAGCTCGATCAGGAACCCCTCGCCGCCCGGGCGCACCGGCGCGAAGCCCACACCGCAGTTGCCCATGACGACGGTGGTGACGCCGTGCCAGCTCGACGGGGTCAGCTCCGGGTCCCAGGTCACCTGGCCGTCGTAGTGGGTGTGGATGTCTACCCATCCGGGGGCGACGACGAGGCCGTCGGCGTCGAGCTCCCGCTCGCCCTTGCCGATCGCGTCGCCGACCTCGGTGATGCGGCCGCCGTCGACGGCGACGTCGGCGGTCACCGCAGGCGCCCCCGTCCCGTCGACCACTGTCCCACCGCGGATCACGAGCTCGTGCATGCGTCCCCCTCGGGCTTCACTCGATCTATGCGCCGACAGCACCGCCATGCGGTGCTGCGTGCGCACAGATCATGTCGTGTTCTTGACCGAGCGGTCTAGTTTTGCCGCGAACGGGCCCGCAACTACGTTGGCCCTGTGACCGAGCACCCGATGAGCGAGCGGCTGTCCGAGCTGGCCAAGCGCAAGGAGCAGGCCCTCCACGCAGGATCGGAGCGGTCGGTCGAGCGCCAGCACGCCAAGGGCAAGATGCTGGCCCGGGAGCGCATCGAGTACTTGCTCGACCCCGGCTCCTTCCACGAGCTCGACATGCTGGCCCGCCACCGGGCCCACGACAGCGGCCTGCTCGAGCGGCCCTACACCGACGGCGTCGTCACCGGCTGGGGCACGGTCAACGGCCGCAAGGTCTTCCTCTTCAGCCAGGACTTCACCGTCTTCGGCGGCGCCCTCGGCGAGGTCTTCGCCGAGAAGATCCACAAGGTGATGGACCTCGCCATCAAGGTGGGCGCGCCGTTGATCGGCCTGAACGACGGTGCCGGAGCCCGCATCCAGGAGGGCCCGGTCAGCCTGGCCAGCTACGGCGGGATCTTCCACCGCAACGTGCTCGCCTCCGGTGTCATCCCCCAGATCAGCGTGATCCTCGGGCCGTGCGCCGGCGGGGCGGTGTACTCCCCCGCGATGACCGACTTCATCTTCATGGTGAAGGAGCACTCGCACATGTTCATCACCGGTCCCGACGTCGTGAAGACGGTGACGGGCGAGGAGGTGACCCTCGAGGAGCTGGGCGGGGCCATGGCCCACGCGTCCAAGTCCGGCGTGGCCACCTTCGTGGGCGACGACGAGCAGATGGTCCTCGAAGAGGTGCGGTACCTCCTCAGCTTCCTCCCGGCCAACAACCTCGAGGAGCCGCCCCACGTCGCCACCGATGACGACCCGATGCGGGAGTGCCCCGAGCTGCGCGAGCTCATGCCCGCCAGCCCGAACATCCCCTACGACATGAAGACGGTCATCACGTCGGTCGTCGACGACGGCGACTACGTGGAGTACTTCCCGCACTGGGCCGGCTCGATCACCTGCGGCTTCGCCCGGATCGACGGCCACCCGGTGGGCGTCGTCGGCAACCAGCCCCTCGTGCTGGCCGGTGTGCTCGACGTGAACAGCGCCGAGAAGGCGGCCCGGTTCGTCAGGACGTGCGACGCCTTCAACATCCCGCTGATCACCTTCGTCGACGTGCCTGGCTTCCTGCCCGGTGTCGACCAGGAGCACGGCGGCATCATCCGCCACGGCGCCAAGCTCCTCTACGCCTACTGCGAGGCCACCGTGCCCCGGATCCAGATCATCACCCGCAAGGCCTACGGCGGTGCCTACGTGGTGATGAACTCGAAGTCCATCGGGGCCGACCTGGCCTTCGCCTGGCCTTCGGCCGAGCTGGCCGTCATGGGGCCGCAGGGTGCGGTCGAGATCGTGTACCGCAAGGAGCTGAACAGCGCCGACGATCCAGTTGCCAAGCGGGCCGAGCTGGTCGACGAGTACACCGAGAAGTTCTGCAACCCGTACGTGGCGGCCGAGCGTGGGTTCGTCGACGACGTCATCGACCCGGCCGAGACCCGCATCAAGCTGGTGGCCGGCCTGGAGCTCCTGCGCTCGAAGCGCGAGGAGCTGCCGAAGCGCAAGCACGGCAACGTGCCGCTGTGAGCCGACGCTGATGGAGATCCGACCTGCGCCCACCGACGAGGAGGCAGCCGCCATCGCGGCAGCCATCGAGATGTCGTGGCCGCGGGCGGTCGTCGGCGGGGCCGAGCCGCCGGCCCCACCTCGCTGGCGCTTCGCCGGCCGCTGGTGGACCAAGCCCATCCCCATCCGGCGCGACCGTCCCTGGTCTTGACCCGCGCCTGATCGACCCCGGTCCGCCGCGCGCCACGTAGCCTGCGGCCCATGTCGGAACTGCCGCCGCCCCCGCCCCCGCCCGGCTATCCCCCGCCGCCCCCGCCGGCGTCCTTTGGCAGCACCCCGCCGCCGGGCTACACCACCACCTACGGCGAGTCGACGTCGCCCGTGCTCGAGTACGCGGGGGTCGGCGCCCGCTTCGGTGCCCTGCTGCTCGACGGCATCATCACGAGCTTGTTCCTCGTGCCGGCGATCATCGCGATCGTCGCCGGGCCGAAGCGGATCACGACGTGCTCGGTCGACGACGACGGCAACATCACGATCGGCGAGGAGCTCAACGCCATCTGCGAGGTGCCCACAGGCGGCGCCATCGCCACCGCCGTCCTGCTCGGCCTGCTCGGGCTGGCCGGAGTGCTGCTGTACCACTCCCGCATGATCGGGCGCACAGGCCAGACGATCGGCAAGCGGGCCACCGGAGTGAAGGTGGTCGACTCGGCCACGGGTCAGCCGATCGGCACCGGGCGGGCCCTCGGGCGCTACCTGTTCGCCATGTTCATCTCCGGCAACCTCTGCGCCCTCGGCTACCTCTGGGCCCTGTGGGACAAGCGCAAGCAGACCTGGCACGACAAGGTCGTCAGCACCGTCGTCGTCAAGGCCTGAACGCGACGGTGGCCGAGCTCACCACCGTCGCCGACGACGAGGCGGTGATCCACGATGGACAAGAGGTCCGTCGGTACACGGACCTGGCGCCTGACTCCGAGCACGAGCGCGACGGGCTCGCCTTCCGCACCCTGCCCCGCATGGGCGAGCGGCTGGCCACGATCACGACGGTCAACGACGTCCACTTCGGTGAGACGGAGTGCGGCGTGATCGACGGCCTCGACATGGGGCCGGTGCTCTCGTCGCCCCCCGGCGCCGAGCCCTACCCCGAGGTCATGAATCGGGGCGCCATCGAAGAGATGGCCGCCATCGATCCGGATCTCGTGGTCGTGAAGGGCGACCTGACCTGCAACGGAACGGTCGAGGAGTACGACGCCTTCCGGGCTGCGTACGTGAACCGGTTCGGCGAGCGGCTCGTCCACGTCCGGGGCAACCACGACGGCTACCACGGGGGGACCTTCGCGGCCCACGCCACTCAACGGGTCGACCTGCCCGGGGTCACCGTCGCCGTGCTCGACACGACCGACCCCGGCCACACCCCGGGCCGGGTCACGACCGAGCAGCTCGAGTGGCTCGACGACCTGGCCGGCAGCGCCGATCGGCCCGTGCTCCTGTTCGGCCACCACCACCCTTGGAGCCCGGACTCCCGAGAGCGGCCCGAGAGCTACTTCGGGATCCTGCCCGACGACTCCGAGCGCCTCGTCGGGGTGGTCGCTCGCCACCCGCGGATCCTGGGCTACTTCGCTGGCCACACCCACCGGAACCGGGTGCGCCGCTTCTCGGCCACCGGCGAGAGGCCGTGGACCGAGGTGGCCTGCGTGAAGGACTACCCGGGCACGTGGGCCGAGTACCGCGTGTTCGAGGGCGGCGTGCTCCAGGTCCATCGCCGCATCTCCACTCCCGAGGCCCTCGACTGGTCCGAGCAGACCCGCCACATGTACGCCGGCACGTACGCCGAGTACGCCCTGGGCACCATCGCTGACCGCTGCTTCGCCATGCCCGTCGCCCCGTGACCCCGCCGCCGCGGCAGGGGCCGCTCGCCGGGATCCGGGTGCTCGATCTGGCGACGGTGATCGCCGGACCGGGTGCGGCGCGCTACCTCGCCGACTACGGAGCCGATGTCCTGAAGGTGGAGCGCCCGGGCACGGGCGACAGCACCCGCGGCATGGGCATGCCGGACCCGGCCGACGGCACATCGCTCTACTGGAAGCTCGTCTCGCGCAACAAGCGGTGCGTCACGATCGATCTGAAGTCCGACGAGGGCCGGGCCGCCGTGCTGCGCCTGGCCGCCGATGCCCACGTCATCGTCGAGAACTTCCGGCCCGGCACGCTCGAACGCCTCGGCCTTGGGCCCGAGGAGCTGCACGGCGCCAACCCCGACCTCGTGATCACCCGCGTCACCGGCTTCGGCCAGGACGGCCCCTACGCGGGCCGGCCCGGGTTCGCCACCATCGCCGAGGCCATGTCGGGCTTCGCGGCGATCAACGGTGAGCCCGACGGTGGGCCGCTGCTGCCGCCCATCGCCCTGACCGACGAGGTGACCGCGCTGGCCGCCGCCTTCGCGACGATGACCGCGCTCTGGTCGGGCGTGGGTCAGGTCGTCGACGTGAACCTGCTCGAGTCGCTCTTCCAGTGCATGGGCCCGCTGCCCGGCGCGTACGCGGCGAGCGGGTACCTGCAGCCCCGCCTCGGGTCGGGCATCCCGTACTCCGTGCCTCGGGGCACGTGGCGTTGCGCCGATGGGCGCTGGGTCGCGGTGTCCACCTCGGCCGAGTCGGTCGCAGCCCGCGTCATGGAGCTGCTCGGATTCGGTGACCGCGCTGACCTGGCCACGTTCAACGGGCGCATCGCAGCGCGCGACGAGATCGACGCCCGCATGGCCGAGTGGTGCGCGGCCCGCAGCCAGGCCGAGGTGCTCGCCGAGTTCGAGGCCGCCCACGCGGCAGCCGCTCCCGTTTACGACATGGCCGACATCGCGGCCGACCCCCACTACAGGGTCCGCCAGTCCATCGTCGAGGTGGATGGGGTCACCATGCCGGGGCTCATCGCACGCCTGAGTCGCACACCGGGCCAGATCCGCTGGCCGGGCAAGCCCCTCGGAGCGGACAACCCGCCCGTGTGGGACGACGACTGACCCAACCCAACCCGACCCGCCCCAACCCGACCCGACCCGCACCCGACCCGCCCCAACCCGACCCCCCTCGAACCGGGGTTCGAAAGGGCCCAGGAACGGGTACTTTCGCACCCCGGTTCGCCAAGGGATCCACAGCTGGGTTCGCCGGCTAGGAGGCGGAGGCGGCGACCTCGATGCGGTCCTGGGGCCACTCCTGGGCCGACTTGAAGGCCTGCTCGGCGGCCCGGAGGATGTCGACCGGTGTGAGGGCGTGCCCCGGATAGCACGCGACGCCGGCCCGGAGGGCTCGGCTGCCGGGGCGCGAGCTCAGTGCCCGTCGCAACCGCTCGACGGCCCAGATGGCGCCGTCCTCGGACGTGTCCTCCAGCATGAGGCCGTAGCTGCCGTCGGCCATCCGGGCCGCGATGTCCGAGGTGCGCAACGTCGATCCGAGGACCGCAGTGATGACCCTCGGGTCGGACGCCACTGCGGGGCCGTCGGGTAGCCCGTCCACCACTTCGAACAGGGCGATGGCGAGAGGTCGCAGCACCCTCCGGCACGCGACGACGCGCCAGCTCACCGTCGCGAGGAAGAACGGCTGAGCGAACAGGCCGCCGCTGGGGTCGAGAAGCGACGCGTCGATCGGCAGCGCGCCTTCGGGTCCGCCCTTGTCTTCCTGCCCGGCCACGGAGCGAGCGTACCGCTGGCTTCGTTCAGCCCCGGTGGGCGACCGCGAGGTCGACGATCTCGCCCATGATGCGGGTGAGCTCGAAGTCCTTCGGGGTGTAGACGGCGGCCACCCCCGCAGCCACCAATCGGGGCCGGTCGGCCTCGGGGATGATGCCGCCGGCGATGATCGGCGCCGTGACCCCCTTGCCCCGGGCCAGGCGCACCACCTCGGGTACGAGCTCGAGGTGGCTGCCCGAGAGGATCGACAGGCCGATGACGTCGACGTCCTCGTCGAGAGCGACGGATGCGATCTGCTCGGGGGTGAGGCGGATGCCCTGGTAGATGACCTCGAGGCCCGCGTCGCGGCCCGCCACGGCGATCTGCTCGGCCCCGTTGCTGTGGCCGTCGAGTCCTGGCTTGGCCACGAGGAGGCGGGGCGGGCCACCGGGGAGGGCCTTCACCTTGTCGGCCAGGGCCCGCAGCCCGTCGCTTCCTCCACCCATGCCGGCCGCCGCCGCGACGCCGGTCGGGGCCCGATACTCGCCGAACACGTCGCGGAGGACCCCCGCCCACTCGCCGGTGGTGCCGCCGGCGTGGGCCAGGGCGATGGTTGCCGGCATGACGTTCTCGTCGGAGCTGGCCACCCGGCGCAGCTCCTCCAGCGCCCTCTTCACCCGGTCCTCATCGCGGCTCGATCGCCACTCGACGACCTCGGCCACGGTCTCGGCCTCCAAGGCCGGGTCGACCCGCATGATGGACTCCTCACCCTCGAGGGGCGAGGGCAGGGCCTCGGTGAAGCGGTTGACGCCGACGACGGTCAGGTCACCCGACTCGAGCCGACGCAGGCGCTCGGCGTGGCTGGCCACGAGCCGGCCCTTGAGCTCGTCGATGGCCTCGAAGGCTCCGCCCAGGGCGAGCACGTCCTCGAGCTCGGTCCAGGCCGCATCGGCCAGCTCGCTCGTCAGGCTCTCCACGACCTTCGAGCCCTCGAACAGGTCGGGGTACTCGAGCAGGTCGGTCTCGTAGGCGAGGACCTGCTGCATGCGCAGGGCCCACTGCTGGTCCCACGGCCGAGGCAGCCCGAGGGCCTCGTTCCATGCCGGGAGCTGGACCGATCGGGCCCGGGCGTCGCGGGACAGGGTGACGCCGAGCATCTCCAGGACGATGCGCTGCACGTTGTTCTCGGGCTGAGCTTCGGTCAGCCCGAGGCTGTTCACCTGCACGCCGTACCGGAAGCGCCGGGCCTTGGCGTCGGTGACGCCGTAGCGCTCGAGGCCGATCCGGTCCCACAGCTGGGTGAAGGCCCGCATCTTGGCCGTCTCCTCGACGAACCGTATGCCGCTGTTCACGAAGAAGCTGATCGAGGCGAACACGGCTGGGAAGCGGTCCTCGTCCACCTGGCCCGACTCCTGGACGGCGTCGAGCACGCCGATGGCGGTGGCCAAGGAGTAGGCCAGCTCCTGCACTGGCGTGGCCCCGGCCTCTTGCAGGTGGTAGCTGCAGACGTTCATCGGGTTCCAGAGCGGGATGTGCTGGGCGCAGTACGCCACCATGTCGACGATGAGGCGGCGCGACGGCAGCGGCGGGAAGATGTACGTGCCTCGCGACAGGTACTCCTTCACGATGTCGTTCTGCGTCGTGCCTCGCAGCGAGGCGGTGGGCACGCCCTGATCCTCGGCGTTGGCGACGTAGAGGCCGAGCAGCCACGCCGCCGTGGCGTTGATCGTCATCGACGTGTTCATCTCGCCGACGGGGATGCCGTCGAGCAGCTCACCCATGTGGCCGATGTGCACGACGGGCACGCCGACCTTGCCCACCTCGCCCTTGGCCAGGACGTGATCCGGGTCGTAGCCCGTCTGGGTCGGCAGGTCGAAGGCGATCGACAGGCCCGTCTGCCCCTTGGCCAGGTTCGACCGGTAGAGCTCGTTGCTCGCCTTGGCCGTGGAGTGGCCGGAGTAGGTCCGGATCATCCAGGGGCGATCCGGCTGCTCCAGGTGCGTCGTCATGACCGCCATGATCCCTCCGGGCCCGACAGACGGACAAACCCCGGCCGGCTCAGGCCCACGCCTCCGGAAGCGGCAGCTCCACCGCCACCGCGAGCCGCTCGTGGTACTCCGGGCGCGGCACGTCGACGGCCCCGAGCCGGCTCAGGTGGTCGGTGGTCCACTGGACGTCGAGCAGGCGGCCTTCGAGCCCGTCGTCGAGGAGGCGCACCAGCGCGACGAGGGCGACCTTCGACGCGTCAGGGCGGACCGAGAACATGGACTCTCCAGCGAACAACCCGCCCACGGCCACCCCGTAGAGCCCGCCGGCCAGCCCGTCGTCGTCCCACGCCTCCACGCTGTGAGCCCAGCCGAGGTGGTGCAGCTCGCCGTAGGCGGCGCGGATGTCGACGTTGATCCAACCGCCCGGCCGGCGGGGTGATGCGCAGGCGCGCACCACCTCCTCGAACGCCGTGTCCACCCGCACCTCGTAGCGCCGGCACGAGCGCCGGAGAGAGCGACTGACCCGCAGCCCGTCCAGCGGCAGCACGCCGCGCGGGTCGGGCGACCACCAGGCCATCGGGCCGCTGCGATGGAGCGGCATCGGGAAGAGCCCCTGGCGGTACGCGGCCAGGAGCGTGCCCGGTTCGAGGTCGGCACCCACTCCGACCACGCCGTGCTCGTCAGCGGTCTCCGGGCCCGGGAACCCCCACGGGGTCGGCGGCGGCTCGACCGGCACGCCGACCCCGGTCCTACTTGGTCGTGGCGATGCCGCCGTCGACCGGGATGACGGTGCCGGTGAGGAAGCTGCCGGCCCGCGAGCTGAGGAAGAGGGCGGGCCCGGCCATGTCATCGGGCCGGCCGATCCGCTTGAGCGGCATCATCTTGGCCATGTTCTCCTCGCCCGCAGCGGCGATGGTGGCCTTCATCATGCGGGACTGGAACGGGCCGGGGGCGATGGCGTTGACCGTGATGGCGGGCGCGAGGTGCTTGGCCAGGTGCCGGGTCAGCTGGTGCACGGCCGCCTTGGAGGCCGAGTAGGCGTAGGTCTCGAAGCCGGGCACCTGGATGCCGTCCACCGATCCGATGTTGATGATGCGGGCCGGCTCCTCGGCCGTGCCTGCGGCCTGCAGCAGCGGGAGCAGGAACTTCGTGGTGTGGAAGACGCCTTCCACGTTCACGTTCAGCACTCGGGCCCACGAGGCGTGGTCCTGCTCGGCGAGCGGCGCACCCCAGTTGGCGCCCGCGTTGTTGACGAGGATGTCGAGCGAGTCCCACCGCTCCGCCACGGCCGACCCGAAGGCCCGGCAGCCGTCCTCGCTCGAGAGGTCGGCCACGACGTACGAGCAGTCGCCCTTGGCGGACAGCGCCTCGGTGACCTCCTTGAGGGAGTCCTCCTTGCGCGAGGCGATGATCACGCTGACGCCCGCCTCCACGAAGCCGGTGGCGATCATCGTGCCGATCCCGCTGCCACCGCCGGTGACGACGGCCCGTTTTCCAGCGACGTCGAAGATCTCAGATGCGCTCATGGCGCTTGGCCTAGCAGACCGAGCTCCGGTCGACGTCACCGGAGCAAGCTCAGCCGGCGCGGAGCCTCGTCCTCCCACACCTGCTCTTGACCGGGCCCCTCGGCAAGGGTCCAGTGGGTGCGCTGCGCCCGAGCGGCGGGCACGATCTCGAGGGTGCGGGCGCTGGCGGGGAGCCGGAAGCGGAAGATGACCTGAGCTGTCGCACCCGGCGAGACGAGCACTCGGCTCCCGATCACGAGGTGGTCGCCGTCGCGTCCGAGCACCAGCGCATCGGCTCCCACCACCTCGAGCTCGCTGGCGTGGCCCGGCACGGTCAGGACGGCGACGCCCAGGTAGTCCCCCGCGGCCAGGCCCGAGCCGGGGTAGGGACCAGCGACGTAGACCGGTTCGCCGGGAGCCGTGACGTTCGTGAGCGAGGCTCGGACCTCCACGAGCGTTCCGGCGGCGTCGGGAGCGAACGTGAGCTCCGCATCGACCAGCAGCGACCAGTCCAGCTTGTTCCCCCCTCGGTTGAGGACCGACAGGAGGAGGCCGTCCTCGGGCAGCCGTCCGGCGATGGCCGCGGCCTCGAAGGCTCGCTGCGGGGCCGGCTCGGACGACCAGGCCATGAGGTGCCGGGCCCCAGCGGTGGCCACCAGCTCCTCGATCCCCTCGCGGTCCACCGATGTCGCACGGCCAAAGGCATCCATGGCGGCCCGCGCGATGAGGCCAAGCCGGTCTCGCCGCTGTGCCTGCGCCGCGTCGAACGGCGCTGGGCCCTCGAAGTAGGCGTACTGACCGTGCAGCAGGTCCTGCACGACGCGGTCCGCGTCCATCGGCTGGCCGTCGACGTCGACAGGCCCTGTGATGCGCAGGAGGGAGCGCACGGCAAAGGGGTCCAGAGCGAGCACGCCGGTCACCTCACCGTGACCGGCAGCTCGGAAGAGGCGGGCGGCGGTGGCGGCGGTGACGTCGAACCGAGGCGTCGTCCCGAGGTGGCGGAAGTCGCCGTTCGGATCCATCCAAGGCCAGATGGCGGCCTGGTCTGGGTCGAGCTCCACCGGGGCCGCTGGGACCAGGTCGAGGGTGGGGGTCACGTCGCCGATAGTGATGCGCCCGGCGTCGACGTCCATGACGGCGTAGGAGAGGAACATGCCTGAACCGTTCTGCATCTGGGCGCTGTTGGCTGCCAGCAGCAACCACCGACCGGGACCATCGAAGACCTCGGCGAGGCCGGCCGCCACGAGCTCCGTGCGCTCCACCAAGGCCGTCAGCTCAGCCAGGTCGCCCACCAGCTCGGCCCGAGCATCTGCCAACCGGCCGATCAGGCCGTGTGCCTCACCGAGGTCGAGCGAGGTGAGCTCGTCGCCCAGGTCACCGGCGATCACCGACGCCCTGCGCAGGGCTGCGGGCCGGGCCGGGCCTGACGGCAGCGCCGCGTCCAGGGCTGCGTCGAGACGGTCGAGCGCAGAGGCGCCCGCTGCGAGCGCCGTCGCGACGGAGCCGCTCAAGGCCGAGGAGGTTCGCAGCTGCCGGCCCAGCACCGGCACCACCCGAAGGGGCATCAGCGCGGCGCTGTCCAGCCGGTCGGCCGCCGCGTCGAAGCTGGCCCGAGCCTCAGCCAGTGCGGCCCGGCCGGGTCCGTCGAGGATCACCTCGTAGCCAGCGCCCTGCACCAGCCGGCCGGCGACCCGCCCCCGCTGGATGTCGTCGTGGGCCTGCTTGAGCTGCCATGCGTCCCAGCCCAACCACGCGCAGATCAGGATCGCTGTCGCTGCGATGACCGCCCGGCGCCGCGCACGAGGACGACGGGGCGCAATCGTGCCGAGCTGAGTCGCGGGCGGACCAACCCTCGACTCGAGGGTGGTCACAACACTGTGCGACGGCGCCTCGAATGGAGGAGGAGAACGCTGCCCACTCCGAGCGCAACGCCCCCGAGAGCCAGCAGCTGGATCGCGTCGGTTCCTGTGAACGGAAGGGCACTCCCTCCGCTGACGGGTCGGCCTGCGCCCTCGACCCTGGGAGTGGGCCTGGCGGTCAGCGCCGGCTCGACCGTCGGCGGTTCGGCCGGGGGGCAGTCGACTGTTCCCGCGTGACCGGCGTTCGGGCACACCTGGGCGTTGGCCATCCCCACCTGAGAGCCGACGATGAACGCCGAGAGCACGACGAGCAAGACGGCCCGTGGTGTGCGCATGCCCTGAAGGTAGGACTGGGGCGTTCCGGAGGGAATGCCTCCCGACCAGACTTCAGGAACTCCTCAGGCGCGCTACTTCTTCGCGTAGTCGTAGAACCCGGCGCCGGACTTCCGGCCCAGCTGGCCGGCCACGACCATGCGGCGAAGCAGCGGCATGGCGGCGTAGTTCGGGTCGCGGAACTCGTCGTAGAGCGCGTCGAGGATGGAGAGCGACGTGTCGAGCCCGACGAGGTCGAGCAGGGCCAGCGGGCCCATCGGGAAGTTGCAGCCGCCCTTCATGGCGGTGTCGATGTCGTCGCGGTTCGCGGTGCCGGACTCCAGCATCCGCACGGCGTTGTTGAGGTAGGGGAACAGCAGGGCGTTCACGATGAAGCCGGCCCGATCCTTGACCTCGACGACGTCCTTTCCGCACGCCGTGGCGAAGGCCTTGGCCGCCTCGACGGTCTCGGCCGATGCAGTGAGCGGAGCGATGACCTCGACGAGGCTCATCATCGGCGCCGGGTTGAAGAAGTGGACGCCCACGACCTTGTCCGGGCGCTGCGTTGCCGCGGCCAGCTCGACCACCGGAAGCGTGGAGGTGTTGGTAGCCAGGATCGCGCCGGCCTTGACGATGCCGTCGAGCTCCTCGAAGAGGGCCTTCTTGACGTCGAGGTCCTCGACCACCGACTCCAGCACGAGGTCGCAGTCGGCCAGATCCTTGAGGTCATCGGTGGCGCTTACGCGGGCCGAGATCTCCTTGGCCGCCTGCTCCTCGAGCTTGCCCCGCTCGACCTGCTTGGCCAGCGACTTCTCCAGGCCGGCGACCATGGCGTCGGCCGTGGCCCGCTGCCGAGACCGCAGAACGACCTCGACTCCTGCCTTGGCCGCGACCTCGGCGATGCCCGAGCCCATGATCCCTGAACCGACGATGCCCAAGCGCGTGATGGTCATGGGGGTCGACGCTACCGACCGGTAACAAGCAGGGTCCAGATCGGCGCTTCTGGCACCCGTGTGTAGCGTGCGGACATGCCCGGCACCCTTGCCCTGGTCGGTGGCGCCGAGTGGCGCGACGGCTGCGACTTCGACCGAGACCTGCTCGCATCCAGCGGCGCGAGCGAGGTGCTCGTGATCGCCGCCGCCGCGGCCTATGAGCACCCCGAGCGGCTGATCGACTCGGCCGAGCGCTGGTTCGGAGAGCTGGGAGCCAAGGTGGCGACGCTGCCTGTGTACACCAGGCCCGACGCGGTCATGGCCTCCAACGCCGAGCCAGTCCGCGCCGCCCGCTTCATCTACCTGGCGGGCGGATCGCCGATGCACCTGCGCTCGGTGCTGAAGGACAGCCCGGTCTGGGACGCCCTCGTGGCGGCCTGGGAGGGCGGGGCCACCGTGGCCGGGTCATCGGCCGGTGCCATGGTCCTGTGCGACCCGTTGGTCGACCCTCGGGGCGGCGCTCTGACGCTCGGGCTCGGCCTCGTCGAGCCGCTCGCCGTCATCCCCCACCACGACTCGTGGAGCGAGGACAAGGCCAAGCGCACGCTCCACATCGCACCCGTCGGCCTGCCGATCGTGGGGGTCGACGAGCGCACCGCGCTCCTGCGCGCCCCCGACGGAACCTGGACGGTGGCCGGCGTGGGCACCGCCACCGTGTACCGCGACGGCGAGCTCGCCGACCTCAGCGTCTTGCCCTGACTAGTTCAGAATGACCCGCGCGGGCCATGGACCCAGAGCGGGCGAACCGGGACGATGTGCACCTAGGCGGAACACCGCGGAGAGGGCGCCCAGTTGTCACGGCGAGTAGATCGATCAGAGGGCACGGGCCTCGAGGCCCCGCTCCTGGTGGCCATCGCGGGCCTCGGCCTCCTCGGGCTCGTCATCGCCTTGGTGGCCCCCCGCCTCCTTCCGCTCGTCGCCGTCCCGGCTGTCGCCGTCGGCTTCGTCCACCTCCGCACCCGGCACGGGGCCGGGTTGCAGGTGCAGCAGATGGACCGACTCCGGCAGGCCGAGCTGGCCCTAGCCGCGGCCGCTAGCCCCAGGACCGCCGCCCAGGAGCTGGCCGAGCACGCCATCGCCCTGCTCGGATCGCCCAGCGCCACCGTCATCATCGAGGGCATAGGCGACACGGTGCGGGTCACCGCCGGCAGCAAGAGCGGCTCCGTGTTCGGCGATGGAAGTCGCATGCGGCTGCTCGACGACGACGGCGTGCCGTGCGGTTCGATCGCCGTGAGCGCCCGAGCCGACGGCCGGGCCTACACGAACCAGCAGGAGCGGATGCTCGACGCCCTGGCCCAGCGCGTCTCGTCCACCCTCCACCGCCTGTCGCTGTTCACCGACGTGCAGGTCGAGCGACGCACCCTCGCCGACGTGCTCGAGTCCTCCTCGGACGGCATCTTCACCGTGGGCCTCGACCTGTCGGTGCGCTCGTGGAACCCGGCGATGGCGCGCATCCTGGGCATCTCGGCCACCGACGCCATCAGCCACCCCGTCGGGGCCGTCTTCAGGCCCGTGGGCGAGGACGGGCGGCCGCGCTATGGCACGGCCGACCCGGGCCGCACCGGCCGACCCGAGGAAGCCCTCGTCGCCGTCGAAGGGGTCGGGGGCGAGGAGCGCTGGCTGACCTGCAGCTGGTCTCCCCTGACCGAGGGCGGCTACGTGGTCGTGGCCCGCGACGACACCGAGCGCAAGAAGCTCCAGGACGACAAGGACGGGTGGATCGCCCAGGTCAGCCACGAGCTGCGGACACCACTGACACCGATCAAGGGCTTCCTCCACACCCTGCAGCGGCGCGACGACGAGTTCACGGCGCCCGATCGGCAGCGCATCTACGAGGTCATGCTTCGCGAGGAGCAGCGCCTGGAGGATCTCGTGGGCAGTCTCCTGCAGGCCACGACCATCGACAAGCGGGGCCTCGTCGTCGTGCCCGAGGTGCTCGACTGGCCCGGCGTGCTGGCCGCGCAGGTCGACCTGGTCCAGCGCACCGACCCCAGCCGGCACATCACCCTGAGCGTCGACCCAGACGTGGGCGAGGTCGTGGCCGACGGCACCCTGGCCATCGGGGTGCTCACCAATCTGCTCTCGAACTCGCTCAAGTACGCCGCGGCGGCGTCGATGACCGACGTGCACGCGTCGCTCGACGGTGGGCACGTCGTGACCACCGTCAGCGACGATGGCCCCGGCGTGGCGCCCGGAGACCGCGAGCGCATCTTCGACAAGTTCACCCGGCTGGGCGACCACCTGACCAGGCCGCAGCAAGGCGTCGGGCTCGGCCTGTACATCGCCCGCCAGTCGCTCGAGCACATGGACGGCCAGATCTGGTGCGACGAGCGGCCCGGTGGCGGAGCCCGCTTCGGCTTCACCTTGCCGGTGCACGCCGGAGCCCGTCGGGCCCAGCCGGCCCGTGAGCCCGGCGTCTCCCTCCGCTCCTAGCCCACCCTGCGTCAGCTCTCGGTGATGGTCACCCTGGTGATCGTGGTCTCCTCGGTGGGCGTGCCGCCGTCGGTGCCGGTCGCCTCGATGTCCATCACGACGTCCATGCCCTCGGTGATCATCCCGAACAGCGAGTAGCTGGCCGGGAGCTGGGCCCCGTTGTCGCCCGTCACGATGAAGAACTGGCTGCCGTTGGTGTCAGCGCCGGAGTTGGCCATGGCCAGCGAGCCGATCTCGTAGAACGGCGGGCCCTCGGTGGGCAGCTCGTCCTCGAACTCGTAGCCCGGCCCACCAGTGCCGGGCGGGTTCCCCACGGCGTCGCCGCCCTGGACGACGAACCCCGGGATGATCCGGTGGAACGTGACGCCCTCGTAGTACTTGTGGCGAGCCAGGAACACGAAGCTGTTGACCGTCTTGGGCGCTGCGGCCGCGTCCAGCTCGATCGTGAACTCGCCCTTCGAGGTCTCGACCACCGCGGTGTAGGTCTTGGCCGGGTCGATGCAGGCCTCGGGGCCGGACTCGAACTCCGTGGTGCGCTCGGCTGCGCCCTCGGCCGGCGGGCACTTCGAGGTGCCGATGGCCGGGTCGCCGGGCTCGGTTGCGCCGGCGGCCGTCGTGGTCGTCTCGTCCTCGCCTGTCGTCGTGGTGGTGTCGTCGGTCGCCTCGGTGGTCGTGGTCTCGTCGCTCGTCACCTCGGTCGAGTCGTCGTCGTCGCCCGAGAGCAGGGAGATGGCGAGGGCTGCGATGACGATGGCACCGAGGAGCATCAGGACCGTCTTCACCTGCCGACCCCGCTGGGAGCGGCGCTGGTCGATCTGCTGCTGCTCGAGTCGGGCTAGGCGTTGCTCGTCCTGGCGCTGGCGCTTCTCACTGGGCATGGCGGTCGACACTAGTGGCCGGTCCTTCCCCTTCTGGAGTCGGGGAACGGGTTCGCGGATCGCCGGAGGCCGCCGGTAGCGTCGCGCCCCGTGCCCCTCGTCGTTCAGAAGTTCGGCGGCACGTCGGTGGCCGACCCGGAGCGCATCCGCGAGGTGGCCGACCATGTCGCCCGCACCCGTCGCCGCGGCGACGACGTCGTCGTCGTCGTGAGCGCCATGGGCAAGGAGACCGACGAGCTCCTGCGCCTGGCCGCCGAGGTGTCGCAGGTCCGCCCGGGCCGTGAGATGGACATGCTCATCACCGCCGGGGAGCGCAAGGCCACCGCCCTGCTGTGCATGGCCCTGCACGACCTCGGGGTCGAGGCCGACAGCTTCACCGGCAGCCAGGCTGGCTTCATCACCGACGGCGCCCACACCAACGCCAAGATCGTCGAGATGCGCCCGGAGCGGCTGCGCGATGCCCTGGCCGCCGGGCGCACGCCCGTCGTCGGAGGGGCTCAAGGCGTGTCGAGCGCGAGCAAGGACGTCACCTTCCTCGGTCGGGGCGGCTCCGACACCACCGCCGTGGCCCTGGCCCATGCTCTCGACGCCCACTCCTGCGAGCTCTACACCGACGTGCCGGGCGTGTTCACCGCAGATCCCCGCCTCGTGGCCGGGGCCCGGCGCATGGGCGTCGTCAGCTTCGACGAGATGCTCGAGATGACCGCGTGTGGCTGCCCCAAGCCGGCCATGCGATCGGTCGAGTTCGCCCGTACCTGGGGCGTGCGCCTGCACGTCCGTTCAGCGTTCACCTGGGAGCCCGGCACCTGGGTGCAGGAGGAGGATCCGTCCATGGAGCAGGCCATCGTCTCGGCCGTCGTGCACGACAGCTCGGAGGCCAAGGTCACCGTGAGCGGGGTGCCCGACCAGCCCGGCATCGCGGCCCGGCTGTTTCGCCTTCTCGCCGATCGAGAGGTCAACGTGGACATGATCGTGCAGAACACCTCAGAGCACGGCGTGACCGACATCTCCTTCACGGTGCCTCACGCCGACCTGGCCGCAGCCGAGGAGGTCACGACCGGCCTCCGCGACGAGATCGGCGCCACCGGCGTGACGACCGACGCCGCCATCGCCCGCGTCAGCCTCGTGGGGGCGGGCATGAAGTCCAACCCGGGCGTGGCCGCCACGACCTTCGAGACGCTCGCGGCGGCCGGCATCAACATCGAGATGATCTCCACCTCGGCCATCCGCATCTCCTGCATCGTGCGCGAGTCCCAGGTCGAGCAGGCCGTGCAGGCCCTCCACGACGCCTTCGCCCTCGAGCTCCCAGCCTGACTGCTTCTGTGCGCACGCAGCCCCGCCCGGCGGGGCTGCGTGCGCACAGAAGATGGAACCTTGACTCGGTAACGGCCTTGGGGGCCGGCGACCCGTAGCCGTAGCCTGAGGTCATGCACGTCGGCCTCTTCGGCGCCACCGGCCAGGTCGGTGGCGTCATGCTCAAGATCCTCGACGAGCGGGGCTTTCCGCTCGACGAGCTCCGTCTCTTCGCCTCCGCCCGCTCCGCCGGACGCACGATCGCGTGGAAGGGCCACGACCTCACGGTCGAGGACGCGGACACAGCGTCCTTCGAGGGCCTCGACATCGCACTCTTCTCTGCCGGCGCCACCGCATCGCGAGCGCTCGCCCCGAAGGTGGCGGCCGCGGGCGTCACGGTGATCGACAACTCCTCGGCCTGGCGCATGGACCCCGACGTGCCCCTCGTCGTGCCGGAGGTCAACGCCCACGCGCTCGCCTCGATCCCCAAGGGCATCGTCGCCAACCCGAACTGCACGACCATGGTCGCCATGCCTGTGCTGAAGCCGCTGGCCGACGCAGCCGGGCTCGAGGCCATCGTCGTGAGCACCTACCAGGCTGTGTCTGGCGGCGGGCTGGCCGGTGTGGCCGAGCTCGACGAGCAGGTGCGGAAGGTGGCTGATGGTGCCGCCGCCCTCACCTACGACGGCGGCGCCGTCGACTTCCCGGCCCCGTCCCTGTTCGCGAAGACGATCGCCTTCAACGTCCTTCCCCTAGCTGGGAAGCTCGTGGACGACGGGCTCGGCGAGACCGACGAAGACCAGAAGCTCCGCAACGAGACCCGCAAGATCCTCGAGCTCCCCGACCTGCTCGTGTCGAGCCTGTGCGTGCGGGTGCCGGTGTTCACCGGCCACTCGATGGCCGTGAACGCCCGGTTCCAGCGCCCCCTGACGCCGTCGGAGGCCGCTGAGATCCTGCAGCGGGCCGACGGTGTCGAGCTGTCCGACGTGCCGACGCCGCTCGACGTGACCGGCGGCAACGTGACCCATGTGGGCCGCCTCCGCTGCGACTCCACCGTGCCCGATGGCCGGGGCCTGGCCCTGTTCCTCTCCGGCGACAACCTGCGCAAGGGCGCAGCCCTCAACGCGATCCAGATCGCCGAGGCCCTGCAAGCCTGAGCCTGACCGCTTCTGTGCGCACGCAGCACCGCACGGCGGTGCCCCGTGCGCACAGAAGCCGTCGGTTTCAGCAGGTGCAGGGGCGGCCGCCGCACCTCGGGCAGCCGTCGGCGTAGCGGGCTGCGGCGTCGTCGAGCGAGAGTCCGAGCTGCTCGGCGAGCGACGCCAGCCAGGCCAGCACGTCACCCAGCTCGTGGAGCTGGTCCTCCGGCGTGCCCTTGCGGACGGCTTGGGCCAGCTCGCCCAGCTCCTCGGCGAGCCAGGCCACCGTGGCGGGCACGCCCCGCTCGCGGTCCCGCACGCCGTAGGTGTCGGCCATCAACTGCTGCAGCACGCTCAGCTCCACGGCTACCGCCGCTCGGGAGGTCCGGCCCAGCGGGCCAGGACGACGGTGGCGTCGTCTCGAAGGTCCACTTCCTGGTGCTGGGCCACGGCTCGCACGAGCCGCCGGACGACCTCGTCGGGACGGTCCCGGGCCGTGGCGTGGGCCTGGGCCAGGTCGATCAGGCGGTCCAGCCCGAACAGGTCCCCGTCGGGGGCGTGGGCCTCGATGACGCCGTCGGTGTAGAGGAGGATCGAGTCTCCCGGTTCGAGCGCCTCGGAACCGACCGTGACCGACCCCTTCTCGAGCCCCCACGGAGGCGTCGAGCCGCAGCGCAGCTCCCCCACGACGTTTCCGTCCCGCAGGAGCAGCGGGCACGGGTGGCCGGCGTTGGTCCACGTGAGCTCGCCGGTGTTCGTGTCGACGCGGGCGAGGACACCACTCACGAAGGATGCGTCGTCGTACTGGGCGACGAGGGTGTCGTGGAGCGACTCGTGCATCGACACCAGGCCCCGCGCCTCGCGGCGGCCGTGCCGGTACGTGCCCATGGCCAGGGAGGCCAGGACCGACGAGTGCAGCCCGTGGCCCATCGCATCCATGATCGCCAGGTCGAACACCGGCCCGTTGTCGCTGTAGTCGAAGCAGTCACCGCCCACCTCGTAGGCCGGCTCGACGAGGCCGGCGACCGAGACCGCGCTCGAGAGGAGCACGAGTGGCGGGAGGATGTCCCACTGCATCGACGCGGCCACGGTCATCGTCCGGCGGCGGCGGTAGAGGTTGTAGATGTCCGTGGTGCGGGTGTGGACGGCGATGAGGTACCCGGCCAGGCTGCCGAGGACCTCGCACGAGGACAGCAGTGCCGCGTCCGCCGTTGGCAGGGTCAGCCCCACGACGCCGGTGCGGTCCGAGCCCTCCACGATCGGGATCCACACCCGCACCCCGTCGCTGCGCTCGGCGGTCACGATGGCCTGGTCGATGAACGCCCGCCCGGCCATCGTGCTGGCCACCGCCTCGGCCGTGGCGACCTCCGCGTGGGTGGTGCGGTCGGGGATGGGCTCGAGGATCTCCTGCCCGAAGTCCACGAGGTAGAGGACGACATCGGTCCCACCGACCTCAGCCGCGGCGGCCCCTACGATCTCGGGGATCGAGTCGGGGCTGGACCCGAGCGATCGTCGCAGCGCTGCGCCCACATCTATCTCGGTCACCACCGGACGCTACCCGCCGCCCCGCGGACCAGCTCACGGCCGAGGCGCGTCAGAGCTCGACCGGGCGGTCCGGGTCGGCCGCCCACTGCGACCAGGACCCTGGCTCCCGACGGCAGGCCGCTGATCGACGCGGCCGCCCTCGGTGTGCGGCGTGTCGTCGCCCGCGCTCCGCATGGTCCCGGTCATTCCCGTCGGAGTGCGTCGATCATCGCGTGAGACTCGATGAAGTACTGCGCCTCCACGGCCTTGCCATCGACAACCCGCCAGACGTGGCATTCCGGGATGTCGAACCGCTCACCGGTGTCCCGGACGACCCCGGCCGTGCGGCCGTACTGGACGACTTGATCGCCGGCTTGGAACATCGCGATGGTGGTCACAGTCGAGTCGATGGCTCCGAGCAGGGCCAGCGAGAACTGACCGAACCCGTCGTGGCCCTCGTAGCGACCGCCCCACGGGAGCGCAGGGTCCTGAGTGAGGACCATCTCCGGTGAAACCAGCGCCAGGATCGTGTCCAGATCCCTGTCCGCGAACGCCGCGTAGATGCGCTGGATCACCTCGAGGGGGGCCGGGGGCTGCTGCTCGTCCATGGTGTGGATCCTCTCGTCGTATCAGTTCCGTGGGGCCGGCGGCACTTAGCAGCCGGTGGGCATCAGCATCGGGCGTGGCCCGATCCCTCGCGACGAAGAAGCGCTTACTGGGTTGCTGAGATCTTCGTAAGTCTGGGGTTGTCCACCCGTTCTCCGGCTTCGCCCACTCCTACTCCAGGAGAGCGAGGAGCTGGGCGGTGTGCCCGGGCAGCTCGTTGTCGGCCAGGCCTCCGACGAGGTCCCTGACCGTCGTCGGTTCGTTGACGAGCAGCTGATCGTTGGACAGGAGGAGGCTCGGGACGGGGGTTTCGAGCTCGGTGTCGGAGAGCACGTTCCCGGCCACGGCACAGAGGGCTTCGCCGAGGCATCGGATTCGGTGGGTGAGGTCGGCGGCGTCACCTGTGACCGTGATGACGTGGTCGATCGTCCAGTCGTCGAGCGCCACGCGGTTGTCGAAGACCGTGTTCATGCCGGCCGCCACAGACGAGACGACAGCCAGGGACGCCGCATCGACGAGCGCCACGTGGGCGAGGATCTGCTCGTAGCCCCACTCTCCGGCTGGTGGAGTGAGGTCGGTGCGGCCGGCGTCGGCGACGCGAGCGGCCGCCGCGATGAGCTGGTCGTGGGCTTCGTGCAGTCGAAGGGTGTCCATTGTTCAGTCCTTTCGTAGGCCCGCGGGTGCAGAAACGTCGAGTCGGCGCCGCCGATCAGTGGACGGGATCCATCTCCCACGGAGCCTGGGGAAGGACCTCGCCGGTCTCGAGGAGGGACTTCAGGTTGGCGAGCACCGCGGGCCAGCCGTGGGAGATCTCCCCGAGCGCCTTCTCGTCGGCGAGCCGCTCGTGGGTGACGGTGAGCCGCACGATGTCGTCGTGAGCCTCCACGAGGAACGTCACGAGCGATTGCTCGTCGGCTGGGGCACCGGGTTCACCGAAGGTGATCACGAGGCGGGTCGGTGGCTCGCTGTGGATCACAGTCCCGTCCACGTCGGCGACGCCGGAGCGATCGGTGCGTCGGTGCTCCCAGCGCGATCCTGGCTGCCAGTCAGACACGTTGGCGTGCCCCCAGTACTGAGCCGTCAGGTCCGCGTCGGTCAGGGCCTGCCACACCTGCTCGCGACTGGCACGGATGTAGGTGACGTAGACGTAGGCAGGGATCGGGCTGATCTGGTCGGTCATGGCGTGTTCCTCCGCTTGCTTCGTGATGAGGTCGAGCGCTCGCAGGCGCGGCTTGTCGAACTGCGTGATCCAACGTGCTTCGATCTGGTGGATGGGCACCGGGTTGAGGTAGTGGAGACGCTCGCGGCCGCGCCGAACGACGGTGACGAGGTTGGCGGCAACGAGGACGTCAACGTGCTGAGTCGCCGACTGGCGGGCCATGTCGAGCTGTGAGCACAGCTCCCCGAGGGTCTGGCCGTCACGGAGGCGCAGACGATCGAGAAGACGTCGTCGCGTCGGATCACCGAGCGCCTTGAAGACGATGTCGTCGTCGTTGCCGTCGGCCATGCGACCATTATGCAGGTAAACGCCTGCATGTGCAACGGTGTGCAGTGCCAGGTGGTCGAGGAGGGCCCGCCAGCGGGTCCAGTCGGGTCGTGTCTGTCCGACGTTCTGGGTTCGGTCCCCTGACGCCGGGCGTCTTAGCATCCGCCGCATGGCGCTGCAGGACACGACCATGACGGTGGAGCTGGGGTTCCTTCCCCGCTCGCTCGCCTCCCCCGACCTCGAGCACCCGGGGCTCCTCCGGGCCGACGCGCAGGCCTCCGGGCCCTACGCCAGCGAGCGCGTCGAGCGCCGCCCGTGCACGACGACCGACGGCTGCCAGGACGGCTCCGTCCAGCTCGACTTGCTCACCATGGGCTTCGACACGGTGGACCTGTCCCCCATGGACGACCTCCAGGACGCCCTCGCCGGCGTCCGGGCATCCGGCCACCTCGCCGACGACGCGGCCTCGACCATCCGCGGCCTGCTCGCGGGCGCCGTCCTCCGATGCTCGAGCGGTCTAGCCCTCACCGTCCTGCACCTGGCCGACGAGGGCTTCATCATGCGCAAGTCCGGGCCGAACGGGATGTCCGTGGTGGGCCCTCGCTCGGTCGGGATGAACGGCCACAACGCAGCCACCTCCGTGCACGCCGACCAGGACGTGTACGGCACGCCGCTGGCGCAGCTCATGGACGGTCGGGCGCCGTCGCTGTTCCGCCACGACTCCCCCGACGGCGCCAACCACGACGCCGGGCTGATGCTGGTCAACGTCTGGATCCCGCTCCAGCAGATCACCCAGCCGCTCGTGCTCGCCGACGGCCGCACCATCGATCGGCGCCGCCACCAGCTCCGGTACGGGCTGCCCACCCAGTCCTTCCTCGAGCGCGAAGCGGACATGACCACCAACGACATCTGGTCGTTCCTGCACGACCCGGACCAGCGCTGGCACCTCCGATCCGACATGGACCACCGGAGCGCCTACGTGTTCAACACGCTGAGCACGGCACACGGTGCCTGCGCGCTGCCAGGGGAGGACATCGCCGAGCTGCTCTACTGCGGGCTGGAGGCCGCCGAGACGGCCGTCGTGAACGGTGACCGTGCCTCCCTCAGCGAGACCGTCGCGGCTGCTCCTCCTGAGCTCGCGCCTGGTGCGCCCCCGGCGTTGAGGGCGGCCATCGCCACGATGGCGTCGCTGGTCGAGGAGGCTCGACTCGATCCCGCCACCGTGTGCGGCCAGCGGGCCGAGGGATGGCTCGCCGCCTCACAGGCAGCCCGCCGCCGGATGATCCGCATGTCGCTGGAGCTGCGGATGGTCGTATCGCTCGGCGCATAGGCGGCCCGCAACCTCCGACACCAGCGGGTGGCGCCGTACGGCTGCGCCTAGCGGGCGGTGTCCACTGCTGCCACCAGGGCGTCGCGCGTCGAGATGCTGGCGAGAGCAGCTCCAGGGTGAGCAGAGTGGCCTCGTGGTTGGAACGAGGAGCGTCGTGGGCGATGGGCTCGGCCGTGCAGTCGTCGAGGACGATGCAGTGGATGTCTCGGAAGACGGCTCCGCCTGAGCCCTCAGCTGCCGACCAGGTCCATTCGTCAGCGGGCCGTGGAGAAGTCGGGCTCCGGACCGGATGGGCTGGACGGTCCGTCATCGTCGGCGTTCCTCACGGTGCGGCTGGTCGGCTCGAGGCGATGCGCCCCGAACTCTTCGTGGGCAGCTCCCGCGCGCGCTTCGGGGACCTGCAGCTGGCCGCGGAATGGGCGCGCCGTCTGGAAGCCCTCGCGCCGGATCTCGTGTGCGGAGCGAGCTGACGCCGCCGGGGATTGCAGCAATCTCCTGCCGACGTGCGCATGACGCTCGAGATCTACGCCCGAGCGACCAACCAGGCCGCGGCCGAGGCGATCGGGCGCCTGTTCGACCCGGGGCGGATCGAGCGCCCGCACATCGCCCACGTGGCGCGGGATGGGCGCGGGATCGAATCGAACCGCGGGATCGCCGCGGGATGAAGAACACCGGGCCCCCTACACGGAAGAAGCCGCAGGCGGGTGACCTGCGGCTTCCGTGGTCGGGTGGGGGAGATTTGAACTCCCGACCTCTGCGTCCCGAACGCAGCGCTCTGCCAAGCTGAGCCACCACCCGGAGGGAGCGGTCAGGTTACCGCATCCCCTTCAGCGCTCCCCAAGCCGAAGAGCGGGATGCACGGGGTCAGGCCGACGAGGTCGACGTCTTGGCGGCGGTTGGTCTCCCAGACCGTCCGATCGAGCACGAAGCGCAGCGTGCGACGGCGCCGGTCGTCGGCTACGTCGACCTGGTCGCCGTTGGGGCGGTACCCGAGCTTGGCGGTGACGCCGAGCGACGGGCCGTTGTCGTCGTACGCGTCGGTCTCGGCCCGCTCGGCGCCTAGCCCGGCGAAGGCGAGGTGCAGCGCGGCGGCCCGCATCTCGCTGCCGATGCCCTGGCCCTGGTGGGCCCGACCCAGCCAGGAGCCGGTCGTCACCGTTCGAGTGACGGCGAAGCTGTCGGCGTGCACGGCCTGGGTGCCGACCACGGCCCCGTCGACCACGACGACCAGCTCCAGCCGCCAGGCCGCGGCCGACCAGTCGCCCCTGCGGGCCCAGTGGTACTGCACGACGGCGCGCTCCCGCTCACCGTCGGGGAGTCGGCTCCAGGTACCGGTGAACGGGAGGTAGTCGGCGGCGTGGATGTCGCCCGAGAGTTCAGCGAGGGCCATGAGGTCGGCGTCGACCGGGTAGCGGAGCTCGAGCCGAGGGGTGCGCACCGAGAGGCCGAACAAGGGCCAGGTGCGCGTCAGAGCGGTGAGGTCGTCCACGCCGTGCAGGTTCGCAGGCCCGTCTCGCGGTCGCCTGCGAATTCCCGGGGCCTAGGCCGGGTTGACGTCCTCGGTGATCGGGGCGGCCTGCGCCTCCTGGGCGACGGGGTGGGCCCGGCCCTCGAGGATGGCCGTGGCGGCCCGGCGGAGGCGGAACGCGTCGAGTGGCTTCACGACCCAGCCGTCCGCGCCGGATCGGCGGGCGAGGAAGACGTCGGCCTGGCGGTCGAGCAGCATGAGCACAGGGACATGCGGGAGGCGGCCGTCACCCGCCTCGTTGCGGAGGTGGATGCAGGTGGCGATCCCGCCCATGTTGCCGATCTGCAGGTCGAGCACCACCAGGTCCGGCGACGACTGCTCGACGGCACCGGCCACGGCCTCGCCGGACCGGACCCGCACCACCCTGGTGGTCTCGTCGGCGAGGGACGCGTCGACCTCGTCGAAGACGGCATCAGCATCAGTG
Source organism: uncultured Microthrixaceae bacterium (assembly GCA_963846555.1). Classification (GTDB taxonomy): domain Bacteria; phylum Actinomycetota; class Acidimicrobiia; order Acidimicrobiales; family VFJN01; genus VFJN01. The sequence continues at coordinate 393,136 of CAWJWI010000004.1, read as the reverse complement.
GCGATCAGTACCTCCGTCACGTCGGGCGACGCTAGTACGGGGCCTGCAGCGGCCCCGAACCCGGCGCCGGGCCGGACGAACCCGCGGAGGATGCGGGGGTCGGCCCTGGCTACAGTCGCCCCGACGCCGACGAACGCCCCCTGGAGGACTGTGCTCGACATCGAGGTGGAAGAGGCTGCGGACTACACGCTCTGCCGACCCGTGGGAGAGCTGGACGCCTACACGGTCAGCCAGTTCCGGGACGCTCTCGGCGGCTTGGCCGACAAGCAGTACCTCCTCATCGACCTGTCCGCGGTTCCGTTCATGGACTCGGCGGGCCTGGGCGCCCTCATCGGTGGCATCCGTCGGGCGCGCGAGGCGGGCGGCGACGTCGCCGTGGCCTGCAGCCGGCCCACCCTCACCCGGCTCCTGCACACGACGGGCTTCGACCGCATCGTCAGCGTCACCGAGACGATCGACGAGGCAGCTGCCGCCCTCCAGGACGCCAAGCCCGCCTGAACCTCCCGAGTTCTGTGCGCCGAGAGCACCGCCCAGCGGTGCTCCGTGCGCACAGAAGCTGTTACGTCGGGGGCAGGACGTGCTCGGCCAGGGTGGTGAGGCCGTCGAGGTCGTGGACGTCGGTGGACATCAGCGGAACCCGCACGACCGGCGCAGGGGCGACGGCCTCGGCCAGGCCGGACAGGTGCTCCTCCTCGCGGGACGCCACGAGCTGGAACTCGGCCAGGTTGCGGTAGAGGCCGCCGAGGTCGGTGCCCTCCAACGTGCGTGCTCGCTCCCGGGCCGCTTCGGCCAGGCCGTCCCCGAAGCGGGGGTGCATGCGGTTGACCACGAGGGCCCGAACGGCGATGTCGGCGTCGGCCAGCTTGGCGGCGAAGTAGCGGGCCTCCTCGATCGTGTCCCGACGGGGGGAGGCCACGAGCACGAAGGCGGTGTCGTCGTCCGACAGCAGCGCCAGGACGGCGTCGGCCCGCTGCCGGAAGCCCTCCTCCATCCCCTCGAAGGCTTGGAAGAAGGCGACGGCGTCGTCGATCACCTCGGCCCCGACGACCTTGGCGACCGTGCGGAGGAAGGCCTGGGCGGCCACGTTGACAGCCTTCACGATGCCGCGGCCCGGGGAGGTGATCATCCGGAACAGGCGGTGGTCGAGGAATCGGGACAGGCGCCGGGGGGCGTCGATGAAGTCGAGGGCGTTGCGGGTGGGCGGGGTGTCCACCACGACGAGGTCGAAGTCGGAGCGCTCGTTCAGCTCGTACAGCTTCTCCATCGCCATGTACTCCTGGGTGCCCGACAGGGCCCCGGAGATGTTTCGGTAGAAGCGGTTGGCGAGGATGCGCTCGCCCTGCTCCGGCGAGGACGCGTTGGCCACCACGAGGTCGTCGAAGGTGCTCTTCGTGTCGAGCATCAGCGCCCACAGCTCGCCGGGCCAGTCGCCCTCGATCTTGCTCGGGGTGCCGGTGAGGCCCTCGAGGCCGAGGGCGTCGGCCAGCCGCTTGGCCGGGTCGATGGTGACGACGACCGCCCGCCGACCGGCCCGGGCCGCCTCCAGGGCCAGGACCGCAGCGGTGGTGGTCTTGCCCACGCCGCCGGAGCCGCAGCACACGAGGATGCGCCGCTGCTCGACGAGCTCGCGGAGGGTGGGCCCGGTGCCCGAGGTGGTCACACCGCCTCCGGCAGGGCTTCGATCTCGGCCAGGAGCCTGTCAGCGAGCGCCTCGAGCTCGGTCGGCCCGATCTCGGTCGTGAACACGAACGGCAGCCGGATCTGCTCGAGCGGGAGCTGCTCGGCCAAGCGGGCCACCTGCTCGACCTGGAGCTCGGTGCGATCGGCCCGGAACGCAACCGCCTCGGCCAACGCCTCGGCCTCACCCTCCCGCAGCGTGGTGCCGGCCGTCTCCGCGGCCGCAGCGGGCTCGGTGGTCACACCGTCGATGTCGTCGTAGAGCCCGTTGACCACCACCGGGGCCAGCCCGATCCCCACCCGGTCCTCGAGGCTGAAGGCGGTGTCGACCAGCTCGTTGACCGGCGTCTCCTCGGGCAGGGTCACGAGCACCACCCGGCACCGTTGGTGGTCGGTCAGCATCTCGATCACCTCCTTGGCCTGGGCGTTGATGGGCCCAACCCGAACCGTGTCGAGGAGGACCCGGGCCGCCTGGAGGAACGTGATGGCATGGCCGGCCGCGGGCGCGTCGAGGATGAGCAGGTCCGCCTCGCCCATTCGCTCCAGCTGCTTCACCTTGCCGAGTATCAGGATGTCCTTGATCCCCGGAGCAGCGGTGGCCACCACATCGAGGGCGCCGGAGGACACGAGCCGCTTGGACACCCGGGACAGGCCGTGGTCGCGCAGGTAGTCGAGCAGGGCCTCGTCGGGCGTCAGCGTGCGGGCCCGCACCTCGCCCTCGCCGTCGGGACCGCCCCCGGCGTGGAGGACGGCTTCGTCGTACTCCAGGGCGCCCTGGCCGTACATCGTGGCCAGGCCGGACTTCCCCTCCACCTCGATCACGAGCGCGGACAGGCCGACGCGGGCCGCGGCCCGAGCCAGCGTGGCCGTGACCACGGTTTTGCCCACGCCGCCCTTCCCGGCAACGATGACCAGCCGAGATGCAGCGAAAAACCGCGCGGGATCCAAGAGCCACCTTCCTGACCGGGCCCTCCCCGGTTCGGGTGAGGCTACCCAGGCTCGGGTTGGTGCTCGTACAGGTCGCCCTGCTCCTCGCCCTGCTGGCCCGGCCCGCGGCCGCCCAGGACGGGGCGGGCCCCCGCGATCCCGGCTACGTGTCGGTGATCGAGGTCAGCGGTCTCCTCGACCGGGTCCTCGTGGACTTCGTGGAGACCCAGATCGGCAAAGCCGAGGACCAGGGCGCATTGGCCCTCGTGCTCCAGCTCAACAGCAACGGCGCGGTGGCCGCCGACGAGCGCATCGCCGGCCTCGTCGAGCGCATCGAGGACTCCTCGGTCCCAGTCGACGTCTGGGTCGGCCCCTCGGGCAGCTCGGCCACGGGTGACACGACCAAGGTCCTGGCCGCCGCCCGCACAGTGGGGGTGGCGCCCAAGAGCCGGGTCGAGGTCACGCGCACTCTCCTCGGCGAGGGCACCCTCGGAGGAGACGCGGCGGTGGGTGACAAGGTCGGCTCCGACACCGCCGTCGAGCTGGGCCTGGTCGACAACGCAGCCCCGACGATCGGCGAGTTCATCCTCGGCCTCGATGGGGTGGAGAGCCGGATCGTGGGCGAGGGGGACGAGCGTCATCGCGAGCCGGTGAGCCAGGCCCGCTTCGCCCAGCTCCCGCTCGGCGGCCAGCTCATGCACACAGTGGCCAGCCCGCCCGTGGCCTACCTCCTGTTCGTCATCGGCTTGGCCCTCATCCTCTTCGAGCTGTTCACAGCCGGCATCGGCGTGGCCGGCGTGGTCGGGGCCGGAGCCCTCGTGCTCGGCTCCTACGGCTTGGCCGCCCTGCCCACGAACCCCGTCGGGGTCGCACTCATCCTCCTCGCTCTCCTCGGCTACGGGATCGACGTCCAGACGGGCGTGCCCCGGGCGTGGAGCGTGATCGGCACCGTCGCGTTCGTCGCCGGGTCCTTCGTGCTGTTCGACGGCATCTCGCTCTCCTGGATCACCCTGCTCGTGGCGATCGGAGGCATGGCTCTGGCCATGATCTCCGGGATGCCGGCCATGGTCCGGACCCGCTTCTCCACGCCCACCATCGGTCGGGAGTGGATGATCGGCGAGGTCGGCACTGCGCTGGGCACGGTGTCCCCCGACGGCGTCGTGACGGTGAGAGATGCTCCGTGGCGGGCGCGCACCAACCGGGCCACGCCGATCGAGGCGGGCCAGGACGTGCGAGTCGTGTCCATCGACGGCCTCCTGCTCGAGGTCGAGCCCCTGGACGGTGCGGCGAAGGATCACCGGGATCGCAACGACGCCCATTGAGGAGATTGGCCGCGTTCCGCACGTGGCCATGCAGCAATGGCGGGGCCCGCGGGGCCTGGCCCACCCCTGCTGACCTGGGCTGGGGCAGGGCGCGGGCCTGAGTGCTCGCGGAAGTTGACCCTTGTTTGGCTGAAAGAGCCGGTTGTAGGGTCGCCGCCGAAAGGGGGATGCCACGTGAGCGCACAGCGTGTCGACGAGGCCTGGCAGATGAAGGCGGCATGCCGCGGACCCCAGGCCGAGGTCTTCTTCCCGCCTTCCCACTTCGAGCGGAAAGACGAGAAGCTCGAACGTGAGAACCGGGCCAAGGGCATCTGCACCACCTGTCCGGTCCGCCAGCCCTGCTTGAGCTACGCCATCCGCATCCGGGAGCCGCACGGCATCTGGGGCGGCCTCAACGAGAACGAGCGCAAGCAGGTCGACGCCCGCACCAACTAGCCCGGGCCCGGCTCACCGGGCCTCGACGAGCAGGGACTGCAGGCTGCGGCCCAGACGAGCGCGCTCGTCCCAGAGATCGCTCTGGGCCAGGCCCACGCCCATCGCCTCGAGGCGCGACCTTGCCTCCAGCGCCACCCACTCCCCCTCCGGCAGCCGGTGCAGGTGGACCGTCAGGTCTGGGTTGATGAAGATCAGGTCGGAGAAGGCGGCCACGGCGCTGATCCCGTTGCCGAAGTCGGCCGCCGCCATCACTCGCTGCAGGGGCGTCGGCACCTGCTCGGGGACCACGGGCACCCGGAGGCGGATCCAGTCGGTGCTCGGGCCGCGCTCCTTGAACGATCCAGCCACGAACCGGTGCTCGACGCCGGTGTTGTGGAAGCCGTCCCAACCGGCGCCCACGCTCAGGTCTTCCCGCGTCGCGCTGGCGACGGTGTCAGGCCCGGCCGGCGGCCCCTCGGGCTCGACGGACGGCACGGCCACGTCGGCCCGTCGGATGCCGAGCAGCGTCACCGTGGCCACGACCGTGCCGTCCTCGGTGGCCAGGTCGCCCGCCACCAACCGCACCTTGCGCCCGGGGCGCAGGGTGCGCGTCGACACCGTGAGCGGCGCGACCGGAACAGGGCGCAGGAGCTCGATCGACACCCGGGCCGGGTGCAGGTCGTCGAGCATCCGCTCGGCCACACCGGCCAGAAGGGCCGCCGAGGGCCCGCCGTGAAGGGCGTCGGGCGACCACGGCCCGACGCTGGCGCTCGTCGGCTGGTACCGGTCGCCACCGAGCGGCTCGAAGAGGCTGTCCACCATCGGACCTGAGGCTACGGCTCTGGACCGGAGTCCGAGTCGGGAGGCTGGGGCTCCTCATCCGGAGCTGGACGTCCGAGAAGGCCCTCGGTTCAGCGAGCGATGGGCAGCTCCCCCGCAGGCACGGCCCGCAGCTCGCGGGTGGAGATGACGTCGTCGACGAGGCCGTAGGCCACTGCGGCCTCACCGCGCAGTATGTGATCGCGATCGATGTCGGCCAGGATGCGCTCGCGCGCCTGGCCGGTGGCCCTCACGAGGATGTCGACCATGCGGTCGCGCATCTCCACCATCTCCCGCACCTGGATCTCGATGTCGGTCGACTGGCCCTGGGCTCCACCGTGGGGCTGGTGGATGAGCACCCGCGAGTTGGGAAGGGTGAACCGCATGCCGGGGGCGCCCGCAGCCAGCAGCACCGCCGCAGCCGACGCGGCTTGGCCGACGCACATCGTGGACACGGGCGAGCGCAGGAACTGCATCGTGTCGTGGATGGCGAAGAAGGCCGTCATGTCGCCGCCAGGGCTGTTGATGTACAGGTGGATGGGCCGGTCCGGGTCCTCCCCCTCGAGGAACAGGAGCTGGGCGATCACCAGGTTGGCCGACGTGTCGTCGACCTGCGTGCCGAGGAAGACGATGCGGTCGCGCAGCAGGCGCGACCAGATGTCATAGGCCCGCTCCCCGCGGGCAGTGGTCTCGAGGACGGTGGGGACGATCAAGGGGAAGGCCTCCTGGCGACGACGTGCAACCAATTGGTTGCACCTCCATCACGGTAGGGGTGCGACCCCCCATTCGCAACCATAGAGTTGCGTGACATGGGAACCGTCGAGCGCACCATCACACTGCCCACCGACGTCGAGGACGCGTGGGCCCTCCTCACCCGACCCGAGGACCTCACGGCCTGGCTGGGCGACGAGGTCGAGCTCGACCCCACCCCGGGAGCCCGGGGCCGGGTGGTCGAGCGCGACGGCACCCAGCGTGCGTTGGTCGTGGAGCAGGTAGCGGAGGGCCGCCGCATCTCCTGGCGCTGGTGGCCCGAGGCGGACGGGCCCGAGCAGGGCGCCAGTCGGGTCGAGATCACGCTCACGCCCACCGATGCCGGCACGCTCGTGCGCGTCCTCGAGCAGCCCGTCGCCGGCGCTGCGCCCGTCGCGTCGGCCCGAGCCGGCGAGGCCTGGTCGCACCGGCTCCTCAACCTCGAGGCCCACCTGCTGCTGGCCGCCGCCATCCGCGGGTGACCCGCCCGGGCCAGGAGGCCGAGCGCCGGGCCGGCGCAGTCTTCGAGGCCCTCGCCGACCCGACGCGGCGGGCCGTGCTGCGCGACGTGGCCGAGAGCGGGCCGGTGACGGCCACCGAGCTGGCCCGCAAGCTGCCCGTCACCCGCCAGGCCGTGGCCAAGCACCTGGCCGTCCTGGGCCAGGCTGGCCTCGTCATCCAGGCCCGGCGGGGGCGAGAGACGCTCTTCTCGGCCAGCCCCGCCCCGCTGGCCGACGCCGGCCGCTGGCTGGCCGACACCGGCGCGGCCTGGGACGACCGGCTGGACGGGCTGGCAGCACGCCTCTCAGACGCCTCGCGCCAACGAGAGCGGCGGAGCGGGCGAGAATGACGGGGATGCGCCGCGCCTTGCACCTCATCGCCGCCGTGGTGCTCATCGCGGTGGTCACCCCGGTGACCTCGGCCGGCGTGGTCATGGCGGCCAACCTCTTCCTGCCCCTTCCCGCCGACCTGCCCGAACGCACCCCGCCCGCCCCTTCACAGATCAGCCGGGTGTACGACACGGCAGGCACCGAGATCGGGATCTTCAAGCAGTTCGAGACGAGCATCCCGGTCGAGAAGGCAGACATCCCCGAGGTGCTCAAGCAGGCCGTGGTGGCCGCCGAGGACCGCCGCTTCTACTCCCATGGCGGCGTCGACGTCCGCGGCACCCTGCGGGCCCTGATGGCCGACATCCGAGGGCGCGAGCTCTCCCAGGGCGGGTCGACGATCACCCAGCAGCTGGTGAAGAACACCCTCACCGGCGGCGATCGCACGATCAGCCGCAAGATCCGCGAGGCCATCCTGGCCAGCCAGCTCGACCGGCAGGTGGAGAAGGAGGACATCCTCTTCGAGTACCTCTCGGTGATCTACCTCGGTGAGGGGGCCTACGGCGTCGGCGCGGCGGCCGAGACCTACTTCCGCAAGCCAGTCAGCCAGCTCACCCTCTCCGAGGCAGCCCTCCTGGCCGGCGTCATCCCCGCCCCCAGCCGGTTCAGCCCCCGGGTCGACCCGGGGGCAGCGGAGCTCCGGCGGGTGAGCGTGCTCGACCTGATGCTGGCGGAGGGGATGATCGATCCGGCGCAGCACTCAGAGGCGGTGGCCCAGCCCATCTGGATGGGCGCGTTCGGCCTTCCGCCCGGACCGGCCACGGTGGTGCACCCGCCGGAGACCCAGCAGTCGAGCGACCCGTACTTCACGGACTACGTGCGCCGCTGGCTCGAAGCCAACCTGCCCGGCGGGGCGGACCAGATCTTCCAGGGCGGCCTGCGCATCGAGACGACCCTCGATCCCGTGGCCCAGACCGCGGCCCGCGAGCAGGTGGCCGCGTTCCTGGACGGCACCGAGCCCGACCTCCGGACCTCGCTCGTGTCCGTCGAGCCGCCCACCGGATACGTGCGGGCGTTCGTCTCCGGCCGGGACTTCGCGACGGACAGCGTCAACTACGCCCTCGGCCGCACGAGCGCGGGCGGGGTGGGCGGCGGCGGCTCCGGTCGGCAGCCCGGTTCGTCCTTCAAGCCCTTCGTGCTGGCCCAGGCGCTGGCCTCGGGCATCACGCCGGACGCCACCTACTCGGGGCGCAACCACGACGTGTCCGACGCCTGCCACTCGCCGGGCACCGTGCTCGAGAACTACGAGGGCGCGGGCTACGGCACCGTCGACCTGCGCACGGCCACCGTGAAGTCGGTCAACACCGTCTACACCCGTCTCATCCTCGACATCGGCGTCGACAAGGCCATGGGCTTGGCCAGCGCCATGGGCCTCACCAGCGTCCGCGACTACGACCCCGCCGTCCACTGCGCCAGCGTCGCCCTCGGCGCCGAGTCCGTCTCGCCGCTGGACATGGCCTCGGCCTACGGCGCGTTCGCAGCCCGAGGTCTGCGGGCCGAACCGACGCCGGTGCTCCGGGTGACGGACCGGGACGGGAACGTGCTCGTCGACAGCTCGACCCCCGAGACCACCCGGGTGCTCGACGAGGCCGTGGCCGACAACGTGACCGACGTCCTGCGCGGTGTGCTGGTCAGCGGGACGGCGTCGGGCCGCGGTCTCGACCGGCCCGCGGCGGGCAAGACGGGCACGACCCAGAACAACCGAGACGCCTGGTTCGTCGGGTACACGCCCACCCTGTCGACCGCCGTGTGGATCGGGTACGAGAACAAGACGGCTGAGACGACCAAGGATCTGTCCAACATCAAGGGGGTGCGTCGCGTCACGGGCGGCACCCATCCAGCTCGGCTGTGGCAGCAGTTCATGCGGGTGGCCCTGGCGGGGGTGCCCGTCACCGAGTTCAGCGAGCCGGCACCCATCGAGGCGGTGCCGGACGCGGCCAAGCTGCAGGCCCGCAGGGGCTTCGAGCCTGGTCGGCGCATGTACCCGAGCGGCGACCCCGTAGGCGGCAGCTACGTCGAGGAGCCGCCCGTCCCGGTGGCCGAACCGCCGGCCACCACCTCCACCACCTCGTCCACCACGTCCACCACCTCGCCCACGACCACCACCACCAGCGGCGGCCTCCTCAACTGAGCGCGATCACCCGGGCTGGGTGTTGGGGTCCGGACAGCGGATGACCTCGACGCACGACGTGCGGATGGGAACGCCGAAGAACACGGCCTCGGGCTCGAACCCGAGGGGTGCGTAGGTCCGGCTGGCCGAGGCCAGCACCTCGCCGTTCGAGTTCAGCAGCGGTCCGCCCTGGAAGGCGGCGCCGACCGGAGAGTCGTGCTGGATGCCGTTGGCCGACACGTCGGCGACGAAGCCCTGGCTGATCGCGCCTCCAGCCGCCCCCAGCCCTGAGACCACGAACACGCGGTCACCGATCTGCAGCGGCGGGTCTGTGGGGGCCCACGGCAGCGCGGGCAGGTTGGGCCGGTCGATCGTCAGCAGGGCCAGGTCGTTGGCCGGATCCCAGGACGTGAGCGTGGCCTCGAGCTGCTCGTCGCCCTTGCGCAACGTGATGGCCGGCGCCGGGCTCTGGGTGGCGGCTCTGACCGTGTGGAACGAGGCGAGCAGGAACGACTGCTCGCCGTCGGAGAACACCACGAACGCGGACCCGACCGAGGGCTGCCCGGCATCGTCGAGGGTGGACACGAACCACACCGACGGGGATGCCTTCTCCAGGATGGTGCCCAGGGTCTCGCCGCTCGCCGCGAACTTCTCGAGGTCGTCGAGCTGGGTCTGGACGGCGCCGACGGCGGTCTCTCCCTCGGTCTCGATGCGGCCGATGGCTTCGTCGACCTCGTCCTCGAACCCGGCGCGGAAGTCGTCTACGCGGTCCTCGGTCTTGCCCAGCTGGTACTCGTAGTACGCGAACAGGACCGCCCCGGTGAAGGCGGACGCCAGGCTCATGCAGAAGAGCAGGGCAGCCAGGCCGAGCGCAGTCGTCGGCAGGATGCGGCTCCACAGCCCGGGCCTGCCGCTCTGCTCCCCGCTGTGCGCGACGACCCGCGTCCCGTCCTCGGTCGCCATCGGGGGAACGGTAGCCCGGCGGTAGGCTGGCTCGATGATCGGCCTCCTGGCTCTGCTCTTCTTGGTCGTGCCGATCGCCGAGCTCTACGTGATCGTGCAGGTGACGCACAGCCTGGGCGTGCTCGAGACGATCGCCCTGCTCATCGGCGTCAGCGTGGTGGGGGCCTGGTTGGCCAAGGTGGCCGGCCTCGGGGTGCTCAACCGGCTCCAGCAGACCGTCCGCCAGGGCCGCGTGCCCTCCGCCGAGCTCGTCGACGGGGCGCTCGTGCTCTTCGCCGGCGCCCTCATGATCACTCCCGGCTTCCTCTCCGACGTCCTTGCCATCCTGCTGCTCCTGCCTCCGACCCGCGCCGTGGCGCGCGGCTTGCTCCTTCGTCGGATCCGAGCTGGTGGCGGGCTGCTGACGGTCATGACGAGCGGTCCCACCGGGCCTCGCGCCCCGGGCCCCGACGTCTGGGACGTCGAGGGCTGGGAGGAGCCGCCGACGCCTCCCGATCGACCGGGTCTGGGCCGATGACGATGACAGCCACCACGTTGAACGCGGGCGGACATCCAGGAGCCACGCCATGACAGAGCCCGTCGAGGACGTCGAGCTGCCGAAGCCGATCGTGCACGGCGTGGCCAGCGCGCTCAGCCCGCTGGTGCGCCGGATCGTGGCGCCCAACCCGTCGATGATGACCGGCCCTGGCACGAACACCTACCTCGTCGGCATCGACGAGATCGTGGTGATCGACCCGGGCCCGGACACGGAGTCCCACCTCGACGCCATCGCGGGCTGCGGCGGCGACCGCATCCGGTGGATCGTCTGCACCCACACCCACGAGGACCACGCACCGGGTGTCGCCGGTCTGAAGGAGCGCACCGGCGCCGAGGTGCTGGCCTTCGATGCGCGCGACGACCTCGTCATCGACCGACCGATGGCCGACGGCGACCTCATCGAGGCCACCGAGTTCGTGCTGCGGGCCATCCACACGCCGGGCCACGCGTCGAACCACCTCTGCTTCCTGCTCGAGCAGGAGCGGATGCTCTTCTCCGGCGATCACATCATGGAGGGCTCGTCGGTGGTCATCGCCCCACCTGATGGCGACATGTCGGCCTATCTGCGCTCGCTCGACCGGCTCACCTCGCTCCGCCCGCGCCTGCGGACGATCGCCCCTGGGCACGGCCACCTCATCGAGAAGCCCGCAGCCAAGATCGAGGAGTACGTGCAGCACCGACTGGCCCGGGAAGCTCAGGTGCTGACGGCCCTGCAGCAGGCGGGGACGACGAGGATCGCTCCCATCGTCAAGGAGCTGTACGCCGACGTGCCCGAGGAGCTGCACCCGATGGCCGCCTTCTCGGTCTGGGCTCACCTGCGCAAGCTGGCCGACGACGGCAAGGCCAAGGGCGATGCCCTCGACGGCGAGTGGAGTGTCGCCTAAGCCGGGGCGGTAGACGCCGAGGCCGCTGCGTCTTGGGCGTCGAGCGCGGCTACCGCCGCGTCGAGCATGCGGGCCGAGCAGCCCGCCATCTCTCCGGGCGGGATGGCCTCGGTGAGGATCGTCTCGGCGATGGCCCGGAACGCATCGGCCGCCGGCCCCTCGCCGAGAGCGATGGGGTCGCCGCTGTCGCCGCCGGCGGCGACCGCAGGCTCGAGGGGCACCTGGCCGAGCAGGGGCACGCCGGCGTCGGCCGCCAGCTGGGCGCCCCCTCCCTCACCGAAGAGGGCGTAGCTCGTGCCGTGCTCGCAGGTGAACGCGCTCATGTTCTCGATCACGCCGGCCACCCGGAGGAAGCTCTTGCGGGCCATCGACACGGCCCGGCTGGCCACCTTCTGCGCGGCCTGGGCCGGTGTGGTGATGACGAGGACCTCGGCCCTGGGGAGCAGCTTGGCCACGCCCATCTGCACGTCGCCCGTGCCGGGGGGCATGTCGATGAACAGGTAGTCGAGGTCGTCACCCCACTCGACGTCCTGCAGGAAGTGCATCACGCCCCTGTTGAGCATGAGGCCTCGCCACATCAGCGCCGACTCTTCGTCCTCGACGAGGAAGCCCATGGAGATGATGCGGAGCAGGCCCTCACCGACGACGCGCTCGTGGGGCACCATCACCTTCTTGCCGTCGGACTGCCGCCCGGCCAGGCGGCCCCCGACGCCGAGCATGCGGGGGACGGAGAACCCCCAGATGTCGGCATCGAGCACGCCGACCTTGCGGCCCGTGGCCGCGATGGCTGCCGCGAGGTTCACGGTGACCGACGACTTGCCCACGCCGCCCTTGCCCGACGCCACGAGCACGACCTTGGTGGTCGGCGCGAGGGCTGTGTCCTCGGGGCGCTGCGAGACGTTGAAGCGGGCCTTGGCCATGGCGGAGGACTTCTCCTCCTGGGTCATCTCGGTCCACTCGAGCTTCACGTGGGTGATGCCTGGGAGCGATCCGACCCGGGCTCGGACGTCGCGCTGGATCTGGGCTCGGAGCGGACAGCCCGAGGTGGTGAGGGCGATCGTCACGACGGCGTTGCCGTCCGGCTCGACCAGGACGCTCTTGGCCATCCCGAGCTCGACGATGTCGCTGCCCAGCTCGGGGTCGATGACGCCTCTCAGGACGGCCAGCACCTCGTCGGAGGTGGGGAGGGAGGATGCGGCCACGACCAGGATTCTACCGAGGCGGCCCGTGTAAACTCCATGACGTGACCGCGCCCCGTCTCGAGCTCCTGAAGGCGCTGGGCGACAACACCCGCTACGCCATCTACCTCGAGCTGGCACGGGCGCCCAAGCCGCTCGCCACCGCCGAGGTGGCCGACACCCTCGGCCTGCATCCGAACACGGTCCGCCCCCACCTCGAGCGCATGCGGGAGGTCGGGCTCCTCGAGGTCACCACCGACGCCCAGGGCGCGGTGGGCCGGCCTCAGCACCGGTACTCCCTCGCCCCGGATGCCCCCTCGCTCGGCTTCGAGCCCCCGGCCTTTCCCGTCCTGGCCCGGATGCTGCTCCAGCTGGCCGCCGCCGCCGCCCTCCCCTCGGCCGACGCCATCGAGGCGGGCCGGGAGCAGGGGACGCTCGACGCCCTGCGCATGGGTTCGCCTGGCACCTGCGCCGAGGCCCTGACCGTCGAGCTGGACAACCTGGGCTTCGATCCGGCCCAGGTCACCGACGCTGACGGCACGACGATCGCCTTCACCCGCTGCCCGTTCCGAGAGCTGGCCGAGGCCAACCCCGACCTCGTGTGCAGCCTCCACCGGGGCCTCGTGGAGGGCTTCGTGGATGCTCGGGGTGACGGCGTGGTGGTCGACTTCCACGATCTGGCCGATCGCGCGCCGTGCCAGGTCGAGATCGCGACCGTTCCCCGGTAGCCTGGCCGGAGTAGTTCCGTCCTTCAGGAGGACCCTGACGTGATCACGCTCACCGACACCGCGGCCACCAAGGTCAAGGATCTCATCGAGGCCGAGGGCGAGCCGAACCTGGCTCTGCGCGTGGCCGTCCGTCCTGGCGGCTGCTCCGGCTTCAGCTATGAGATGTTCTTCGACTCCGACGTGGCAGCCGACGACAACCTCGTCGACTACTCCGGCGTGCGAGTCGTCGTCGACGCGTCGAGCGCCGAGCTGCTGCAGGGCGCCACGCTCGACTACAAGGACGGCCTCCAGGGCGCCGGGTTCGCCATCGAGAACCCCAACGCCCAGCGCAGCTGCGGCTGCGGCAAGTCCTTCAGCTGACCGCAGGCTCGGCGGCGCCCTCGGGCGGAGCGCTGAGCGGCCCTTGGAGCACGACCACAGGCGCAGCAGGCGCGACGCGGGCCAGGTTCGGACCGAGCGTCGCGGCCGGGCCGACGAGCACGATCGGTCGGGTGACCCGGCTGGTGAGCTCGTCGACCGCTGACTCGCCTGAAGCCGCGTCGGGCGGGTCGAGGCCCAGCTCCTGCCAGAAGGCGGCCCAGCGCTGGCGGAACTCCTCGACCACGGTCTCGGCCGCCCGCACGCCGGTGGTCTCGGTCGCCAGCGACACGGCTTCGGAATGTTGCGGGTCGAAGCGGAGCACGACGGCCTCGACGTCAGCCGGGTCGACGTCGGCCCCGGCCAGGTCCTGCCATGACCGCTCGGCCAGGCGCACCTCCTCCTCGGCTCGGTTGCGATCGGCTTGGAGCAGGAGCGCACGGTCGGCCGCGTCCTGCTGAGCCCGGCGGGCCCCGAAGAGCTCCTCGGTCGATGCCGACACCTCCGCCAGCAGCGAGGATGCTTCCTGCCGGTCGGACGCGTCGTCGTCTGATCCGGGCCTCAAGTAGCGCAGAGCCCACAGCGACGCGGCCAAGGGCACGAGCAGAGCGGCCCAAAGAGGTGCGGCGTCGAGCCCGAGCAGCAGGAGGGCGAGCCCGAAGGACCCGACGACCACACCGAGCGCACGGGAGCGCCGAACGGCGGGGGTTGCGGGTGAGCGCCGACGTCGGGCGGGGGCCGGAGCGTCGTCGCGCTCGGCGGCAGGGTCGGCGTCGATCTGACCGGCGTCGGCGGCGAGCGACCGCTCGAGAGCGGCGCGGTCCGCACCTTGGTCAGCCCAGGCCGCTTCGGCGTGGGCTAGCGCGGTCCGGGCCGCGGTCACGGCGGCCGCTCGCTCCCGGACCGTCTCGGGATGGACGGCCAGCCCCGCGCCGGCGCCGGCCAGCCGCTGTCCGACATCGGCGACGGCTCGCTCGCTCGTGCGGGCCGCAATGCGCTCGGCCCGAGCCACCCGGCGCGACAGCACCTGGAGGGTGGCGAGGGTGTGGACCTCGATGGCCGGGAGGTCAGATCGGTCGGCAAGCACTGCCTCGGCCTGCTCCTCCGTGGCGCACAGGTCGGCCCGCATGGCTGCGGCGACAGCCGTGGCCCGCGTGACCGGATCGGCGTCGCGCAGGACGTGCAGCCCTGCGCTCAGGTCGTCGTACGCCTCGTTCAACCCCACAGCCCTCGCACGCTACCGGCGTGCGGCGGACCGGCGGGGGGACGACGGCGCCTCGTTCCGTTCAGAGCCGCCCCAGGCGGGCCGCGAGCTCGGCCCGGTCGTAGATCGTGTCGATCCGATCCAACACCTCGCCGTCGGCGCCCACCAGCACGAGACAGGGCTCGAAGTGCAGGCCCAGCTCGCCCACCACCGGGGCCTGCGTCGTCAGGTCCTTGGCCGGGTCGGCGTACACCTCGGCGTGGAGGAACCGCACGTCGGGGAAGTCGTCCCGCACGTCGAGCAGAACATCGAGCACCGGGCCGCAGATCGTGAGCTGGCAGAAGGCGGGCGTGGCCACGAGCAGGGCGAGCGGCGCGCCCTCGGTCAGTGCGGCGGCAACGGTGACGTCATGGAGCGGGCAGACGGGGTCGGCGGTGCAGATCGGGTTGACGCCCCGGGCGTCGTCGACGGTCGGCGTCTCGAGAGGAGGCATCGGGGCACCGACCTGGATGACCTTGATGTCGGCCGCCTCGTGGACCTGGAAGGACATCTCGGTGGCGGTGTCCTCGATCGAGGTGCGGGCCGTGTAGATGCCGGCCGCAGGCAGGGTGACCTCGAGCGGGAAGTAGGCCCGGGGCAGCCCTTCCGAGTGCCGGTCGACCTCGACCGGAGCGCCGACCTCGGCCCCGTCGGGTCCCAGGATCTGGACGGTGAGGCGCTCGGGCGTGGCCTCGGTGGTCAGGAGCCCGTCCTGGTCGGCCACGCCGAACGGGAGGCGGCTCGCGGTGCCGGCCACGAACATCGGTCCGCCGAAGAACTGGGCCAGGGCCAGACCCTGCGGCCCGCCGGTGGCGGTCGTGGTCGTGGTGCCGCCGGTGCTCTCGGCGTCATCGCCGCAGGCACCGAGCAGGAAGGCGCCGGCCACGGCCGAGCCACCGACCAAGAGCTGGCGGCGGGACACGAGGGGCGACTGGGGGGCGGGCATCAGGCTGAACCTATCCTCCGCTCCATGACCCTCGGCAGTCGCCCCCCGCTCCAGCTCGAGGTCGACGGACAGCAGGTGGAGGTGGCCGACGAGGGCCAGAGCCTCCTCGCCGTGCTGCGTGAGGGCCTCGGCATCCACTCGCCGAAGGACGGCTGCAGCCCACAGGGCCAGTGCGGGTGCTGCACCGTCCTCGTCGACGGGCAGCCCCGGGTGGCGTGCGTGACGCCGGCCCGGCGGGTGGCCGGCCGCTCGATCACGACCGTCGACGGGCTGCCCGACGGCGCCGGAGCCCGCTGGGCCGAGGCCTTCACGAGCACAGGCGGCAGCCAATGCGGCTTCTGCACGCCCGGGATCATCTGCCGTCTGGAGGGCCTGCGGACCAAGCAGCCCGAGGCCGATCACGCCGCCGTCGAGCAGTCCCTCCTCGCCCACCTGTGCCGGTGCACCGGCTGGCGCACGATCCTCGACGCATGGGACGAGGCCACCACGGCGGTGTCGCCTGCCCCCCCGGGGTCCGATGCGCGCCCGCCGAGGACCCGGAACCTGGAGGCGGCCGCGCAGCGGGCCGAGATCGAGGGCGGTGCCCGCCAGTCCGTCACTCCCGATGTGGCACTGGGCCGCGGTGGCTTCGCCGACGACACCGCCCCGGCGGGGGCGCTCGTGGCCGTGCCCGACGGCCAGGGTGGATGGGCCGTGGGCGAGACAGTCGCCGAGGCGAGGGCCGCGGCGGGGAAGGTGCAGGGGCGTCGCACCACCGTCGACGCCCGCCCTCCTCTCGACGCGCCCAAGGGTGAGTGGGCGGCCGTGCTCCGCACCTCCTGGGTGGAGCCCGCCTACCTGGAGCCTGACGCCACGTGGTGCGAGCCCGGTGGCGAGCCCACCTCGCCGCTCGCCAACGGCGGCGCGTTCGGCGGCAAGCGCCACAGCCCGGTGCGGGCCGCGGCGCGCCAGCTGGCCGACCAGCACGGCCGGCCCGTACGGGTGCTGCTGAACCGGGAGGACGCCGTGCGGCTCGGACCCAAGCGCCCACCGTTCGCGGGCGGGGCCCGGCCCGACGGCACCGGCGCGGCGCGCGTGGCACGCACCCCCGGCGTCGTCGAGGCCATCCATCGGGTGGCGCCCGGTCTCGAGGTCACCGAGGTGGACCTGCCAGGCCCGCCGACCTCGGTCGACCTCCGAGCAGCCGGCTGGGCCGAGGCGCTCGTGCTCCTGGCCGGGGCCCGGGGCGAGCAGGGCCCGGTGATCGATCCCCTGCGCGGTGCTCGGGCCGAAGCCGAGATCGCAGGCGGCACAGTCCGGGTGCGGGTCGATGCCGGCGAGGTGCTCGACGAGGTGGTGCTCCGCTCCTACTGCACCGGCGCCGCGCACATGGCCCTGTCCTGGGTCAGCTCGGAGGGCATATCGGTGGACGACACCGGGACGGTCCACGACCTCACCATCCGATCGTTCGGGGTGCTGCGGGCCGTCGACACCCCGCCCATCGAGGTGGAGGTGGTGACGGGCACCGGGCCGTCAGTCCGTGGATCCGACGCCGTGTTCGCGGCCGTGGCCGCCGCCGCGTGGCTCCACCTGGGCTGCCCCCCGGACTGGCCGACGGGCGCCACCTGGCGCTAGCCCGGCACGGCACAGGACCTCACGCGAGACTCGACCGCATGTCGAAGCCCGTAGGTCCCTACACGCCCATCGTCCGCGCCGGGGAGTGGCTCGTCGTATCCGGCCAGGTCGGGATCGTCGACGGAAAGCTCGTCAGCGGTGGTCTCGAGGACGAGCTCCGCCAGGCCGTCGCCAACCTGGCTGTCCTCCTCGGCCGCGAGGGGGCGACGCTCGCCGACGTCACGAAGACGACCGTGTTCCTCCGCCACCTCGGCAGCGACTACTCGAAGATGAACGAGGTCTACATGGAGCTCTTCGGTGACCACCGGCCCGCCCGGTCAGCGATCGGGGTGGCCGACCTGCCGCTCGGGGCACTGGTGGAGCTGGAAGCGTGGGCCCACGTCGGGGCAGGATGACGGCATGCTCGGCCCGATCCTCCTCGTCGTGATCCTCCTCGTCGGCATCCCCGTCTCGGTGATGATGACCGGTGGCGTGGTGGCCGGTCTCCTGGGCTGGACGCTCAAGGAGAACGGCGAGGCCACCCACGAGGGCAGCGAGCTCGTCGACATCAGCTGAGCCCCACCGCTTCTGTGCGCACGGAGCCCCGCCTACCGGCGGTGCGTGCGCACAGATCTGGGGAACTCCCTAGAAGCCCCAGCGGGACTGACCGAAGCGGTAGCCGACGCTCCTCACCGTCTGGATGAGGTTGGCGTGCTCCTCGCCGAGCTTGGCTCGGAGGCGCCGGATGTGGACATCGACCGTGCGCGCTCCGCCGTAGTACTCGTAGCCCCAGACCCGGGAGAGGAGGGTCTCACGGGTGAACACCTTGCCCGGATGTGAGGAGAGGAACTTGAGCAGCTCGTACTCCATGTAGGTGAGGTCCAGCGGCTTGCCGGCGATGGCGGCCTGGTACGTCTCGAGGTTGAGCACCAGCTCGCCGTACTCCACCAGCTCGGGCCGGGTGCCGGTGCCGGTGCGCCAGAAGAGGTGCTTGAGGCGGGCCTCGAGCTCGCGCGGGCTGGAACGGGTGCAGGCAGAAGTCGTCGAAGAGGTCGTCGCGCAGCTCGAGCTCGCCCACCTGCGCGCCGGACACGAGCAGCAGCAGCGGCGCCAGCGGCTGGTCGCGCTTGCGAAGGGCGCGGCAGAGGGCGAAGGCCGCCTCCGGATCGCCGGCCGCCACGATGATCGCCCCCGCCCAGCCGTCCTCGGGCTCGGCCGCGGGCAGGGCCGACTCGTCGGCAACGCCCTTCCACGGGTAGCCGGCCAGGTCGAGGGCCTGGGCCAGCTCCGGCGGTACCGGGTCCGGGTGGACGAGCAGAGGTTCCATGATGTGGAGGGTCTAGAGCCGGCCCAGGTAGCGGTCGAGCTCGAACTGGCTCACCTGGGTCTTGTACTCCTGCCACTCGGCTCGCTTGTTGCGGATGAACCACTCGAAGACGTGCTCGCCGAGGGCCTCGGCCACGAGCTCGGAGCGCTCCATCTCGTCGAGGGCGTCGGCCAGCGACCCGGGGAGCACGCCGATGCCCTCGGCCAGCCTCTCCTCGTCGGTGAGCTGGTAGAGGTTGGCCGAGGTCTCCGCCGGCAGGTCGTATCCCTCCTCGATGCCCTTGAGCCCGGCGGCCAGCACCACCGAGAACGCCAGGTAGGGGTTGCACGAGGGGTCGGGGGCCCGGAACTCGATGCGGGCGGAGTCGGCCTTGCCCGTCTTGATGGGCGGGACGTTCACCACCACCGACCGGTTGTTGCGGGCCCACGAGACGTAGACGGGGGCTTCGAAGCCGACCACGAGCCGCTTGTAGGAGTTGACCCACTGGTTCGTCACGGCCGCGATCTCGCGTGAGTGGGTGAGCACGCCGGCGATGAAGCCGCGAGCCACCTTGGACAGGTTGCGCTCGTCGCCCGGGTCGTAGAACGCGTTCGTGTCGCCCTCGAAGAGGGAGAAGTGCGTGTGCATGCCCGAACCCTGCACCGCGGCCAGGGGCTTCGGCATGAACGTGGCGTGCACGCCGGCCTCGAGCGCCACCTCCCGCACGACGAGCCGGAACGTCATCACGTTGTCCGCCATCGTCAGGGCATCGGTGTAGCGCAGGTCGATCTCGTGCTGGCTCGGGGCGTCCTCGTGGTGGCTGTACTCGACCGGGATGCCCATCGACTCCAGCGTGTGGATGGTCCGCTGACGGAGGTCCGAGGCCACGTCCGCCGTCGTGAGATCGAAGTAGGACGCCTGATCGAGCGGCACCGGGGCGCCCTGGCTGGCGTCACCCGTGGCGAAGTAGAAGAACTCCATCTCGGGCGCGGCGTAGAAGCTGAAGCCCCGCTCTCGGGCCTTGTCGAGGTTGCGCCGCAGCACCCACCGCGGGTCGCCCTCGAAGGGGGTGCCGTCGATGTTGGTGATGTCGCAGAACATGCGGGCCGACGTGCCGTAGGTGTCGGCCCAGGGCAGAAGCTCGAAGCTGTTGGGGTCGGGTCGGGCCAGGACGTCGCTCTCCTGCACCCGGCTGAACCCGTCGATGGCCGACCCGTCGAAGCGCATGCCCTCGTCGAAGGCGCCCTCGAGCTCGGCCGGCGAGATGGCGAAGCTCTTCAGCTGGCCGAGCACATCGGTGAACCAGAGCCGGATGAGCCGGACCCCTCGCTCCTCGACGGTGCGCAGGACGTAGTCGCGCTGGCGTTCCATGGTGTCGCCATGATGACAGGGGCCGGCCCGAGACGGCACCCCGCTTGCCGCCGCGTTCACATTGCGTTCACACTTGCGAAAACACGAGGCAACGGGGCGCTGCGAGCGTGATGGCGCACAACCCGGCACCTGGTCCGGCGACACGCGTCCCACCCACACTCCGACTGCGGAGGAAAGGAACCCCTCGATGGCGTACAAGGCTGAGTACATCTGGATCGACGGCACCCAGCCGACGGCAAAGCTGCGCTCGAAGACCAAGATCGTGGAGGACGGGGTCAAGCCCGGCGACCTGCCCATCTGGGGCTTCGACGGCTCTTCGACCAACCAGGCCCCCGGCGACAAGTCCGACTGCGTGCTGCAGCCGGTGTTCACCTGCCCGGACCCGATCCGGGGCGGCAAGAACCTGCTGGTGCTGTGCGAGGTCCTCTACATCGACATGAAGCCCCATGCGACCAACACGCGGGCCAAGTGCGCCGAGGTGGCGAACAAGTACGCCGATCAGGAGCCGATCTTCGGCATCGAGCAGGAGTACACGTTCTTCAAGGACGGTCGTCCCTACGGCTTCCCGTTCGGCGGCTTCCCGGCCCCTCAGGGCGGCTACTACTGCGGCGTCGGCGACGACGAGGTGTACGGCCGTGATGTCGTCGAAGCCCACCTCGACGCCTGCCTGGCCGCCGGCCTCCACATCTCCGGCATCAACGCCGAGGTCATGCCTGGCCAGTGGGAGTTCCAGGTCGGCCCCGTCGCTGCTCCTCAGGTGGCCGACGAGCTGTGGATCGCCAGGTGGCTCCTCTACCGGATCGGTGAGGACTTCGGCGTGTCGGCCACCCTCGACCCCAAGCCCGTGAAGGGCGACTGGAACGGCGCCGGCGCCCACACGAACTTCTCCACGAAGTCGATGCGTGAGGGCTACGACCCGATCATCGCCGCCTGCGAGGCGCTCGGCACCCGGGTCGAGGAGTGCGTCAAGCTCTACGGCCACGGCATCGAGGACCGCCTCACCGGCCAGCACGAGACGGCGCCGTACACCGAGTACAGCTACGGCGTGTCGAACCGGGGCGCCTCGGTGCGCATCCCGTGGCAGGTCGAGGTGGACAAGAAGGGCTACATCGAGGACCGGCGCCCGAACGCCAACTGCGACCCGTACGAGGTCACGATGATCATCATCGACACGGTGTGCGCCGCTCTGGCCTGACCGCTCAGATCTGAGCCCAGCCTGCCGAGGGCGCCCCTCCGGGGGCGCCCTCGTCGCGTCTAGCGTCCGCACCCATGGACGAGCGGACGCCCAACGAGGTGCTGGAGCTGGTCGCGTCGGAGGGGGTCGAGTTCGTCGACCTGCGGTTCTGCGATCTACCCGGCGTGATGCAGCACGTGTCGATCCCGGCCAACGTGCTCGACGAAGGCCAGTTCGAGGACGGCCACGCCTTCGACGGCTCCTCGGTCCGCGGGTTCAAGGAGATCCAGGAGTCGGACATGGTCCTCATCGCCGACCCGAACACGGCATACCTCGACCCGTTCCGGGCCCGGAAGACGCTCGTGATGCACTGCTACGTCGCCGACCCCGTCACCGGCGAGCGCTACAGCCGGGACCCTCGCTACGTCGCTCAGAAGGCGCAGGAGCACCTCTTCTCGACTGGCGTCGCGGACACCGCGTACTTCGGGCCCGAGCCGGAGTTCTTCATCTTCGACGACGTGCGCTTCGAGACGACGCCCAACAGCAGCTTCTACCGGGTCGACTCGGTTGAGGGTCAGTGGAACACGGGCACCGACGAGGGCCCCAACCTCGCTTACAAGCCGCGCACGAAGGAGGGGTACTTCCCCACCCCTCCGATGGACCACTACCAAGACCTGCGCTCGGAGATGTCCACCGTGCTCCACCAGGTCGGCATCCCGACCGAGCTCCACCACCACGAGGTTGCCTCGGGCGGGCAGGGCGAGATCGGCATTCGCTTCGACACGCTGCTGTCGATGGCCGACAAGCTGATGACGTTCAAGTACGTCCTCAAGAACGTGGCCTGGCAGGCCGGCAAGAGCCTCACGTTCATGCCCAAGCCGATCTTCGAGGACAACGGATCGGGCATGCACACGCACCAGTCGCTGTGGAAGGGCGGCGAGCCGCTCTTCTACGACGAGGCTGGCTACGCCGGGCTGTCCGACCTGGCCCGCTGGTACATCGGCGGCCTGCTCCACCACGCCCACGCCGTCATCGCCTTCACCAACCCCACGACGAACAGCTTCAAGCGCCTGGTGCCGGGCTACGAGGCGCCAGTGAACCTCGTCTACAGCCAGCGCAACCGGTCGGCCGCCTGCCGGATCCCGCTGGGCCAGCGCAGCCCGAAGGCCAAGCGGGTCGAGTTCCGCTGCCCGGACTCCACGTCGAACCCGTACCTGGCCTTCGCGGCGATGATGCTCGCCGGCCTCGACGGCATCACCAACCGCATCGAGCCCCCGACGCCGATGGACAAGGACCTCTACGACCTCCCTCCGGAGGAGCTGGCCCAGGTCCCCCAGGTGCCGGGCTCGCTCGAGCAGGCCCTCGATGCGCTCGACGCGGATCGGGACTTCCTCCGCGTCGGCGACGTCTTCACCGATGACCTCATCGACACCTGGATCCACTACAAGCGGGTCAACGAGGTCGACGCGCTCCGCCTGCGCCCTCACCCCTACGAGTTCACGCTCTACTACGACATCTGACCTGCGAGCCCCCTGACCTCGGCAAACCTGCTCCTGGGCGAGCGCTCGGTCCGTCTGGGGCCCGTCGAAACTGTCGGCCTGTAGCAAGCACTGACCGGGTCCAATGGAGAGTCACGGCACGGCCGCCGTGCAAGAGTTCTCGCCGGGGACGTTCTGCCGTAGCCGCCGAGTCAGGATCCTTGTTGGGACCCGTGTCAGGATCCCGATTGAAGTCCCGATAGGACCTCGCCCACGAATGCGTCGGGCGTGCCAGCACCAGAGACGCTGGCGGCGATCGCGGCCCGTTGCGGCTACGCCGATCAAGCCCACCTGAGCCGAGACTTCAAGGAGTTCTCAAGGTTGACGCCGAGCCAGGTGCACGGTGTCGCGTGGACGGCCCACAACTACCTTCCGACCAGCGCCGACGCCCCTCGCTGATGGCATGTCAAGAGTCCCCGTAGGCCTGCGACAGACGCTCGCGGATCTGGTCGTCGGTCAACTCCTCGCTGACATGACTGACGATCCAAAGATGCCCGAACGGGTCCTGAATTCGCCCTTCGCAGCGACCATACGGCCGGTCCTCGACCGGTACGAGTTCTACAGCACCGGCGTCCACCATTCGATCGCGGGTGCGTCGAGCGTCGGCCACCGTGAGCCTCAACAGCACGGGACTGCCCGAACGAGCGCCGACCAGCCCCCATTCCTCCACCGCAGCGGTCAGCGAGACGGATGCAGGTCCGATGGTGAGGTCGATGTTGGTGACCGTGCCATCGGGCATCGTGAAGCGTGGGCCAACCTCGGCACCGATGGCCGCCTCGTAGAACTCGGCCGCTGCGTCGGGATCGTCGACAACCAAGCGGGGCACGAGAGAGATGGGAGTCGTCAGCTCGGATCGCATGGCCCCAGGATGCACGACTCACGCCTTGCGTGGCTTGAAGGTCTTGCCGCCTCGACGAGGCGACGGCCAGCTGGAGGTCGAATGACATCGAGAACATCCCCTAAGTGCCCCTGGGGGATGCAGCATCCCCGTCGGTAGGGACCGCTGCCGCCCCTCGAGCCGCGATCAGGCTGTTCGGAGTCTCAGGACGTTGAGCCCGTCGACTTGGTCGAACACGGCGTCGGCCGAGACGAGCTCGAGGCCGAGCCGGAGTGCGGCGGCCGCGATCCACCGGTCTGCCTCGTGAACCTTCTGCCCTAGCGGGTCCGAATACGACATCTGACACAGCAGGTGCTGATCGCGCCACGAGAGCGATCGTCCGCAGCAACCCGTCGGTAGTGTGTTTTCCTGTGGTCGGTCGGGGCGGCGGTGGGCGCGATCTCGCTCGCCGGCTCGGTTCGATCAGCAGCGATTCGAGGACGTTGCTGGGCTCGCTGATCGCCATTGCCCCTCGGGGCACCCCGCGCCTGCTGGCCGACATCACCGGCATGGACAGCGACCGTGTGGCGGCGGCACTGGTCGAGCTCGCCGAGTCGGGGCTGGTCAAGGTGGTCGGGGGCGTCGATGTCGCGGAGCCAGGGCTGGCCGAAGCGGTGGCCAGCTGGCTGGGCCCCGAGCTGGTGGGTCACCGCGAGCGGGCGCTGGAGGTGCTCGAGGCTCGGGGCGCACCCGACGTGTTGGTGGCGGAGCAGCTCATGCATCTCCCGGGCCAGGGTCGCCCGGAGCGGGTCGCGGTGCTCGAGCGCGCCGCCCGCGTGGCCGTGGCCCGTGGCAACCCTGTGCTCGCCACCGAGCTGTTGACGAGAGCGTTGGAGGAACCACCGACGGAGCACCGGCGGGTCGAGATCTTGCGGGCGCTCGCGGAGGTCCAGGCGGCGGCGGACCATCGCGGGGCCGTCGGGCACCTCCGTCAGGCGATGGCGCTCGCAGAGCCCGGTCGGGAGCGAGGCGCGCTGGGCGCCGAGCTGGCCACGCTGTTGCTGTCAACCGATCCCCCCGAGGCGGTCGCCGTCGGGCAGGCGGCGGTGGCAGAGCTGGGAGGACTCGACGGCGACCGTCCGGTCGAAGCGGCCACGGCAGTGGTCTCGGTGGCGGTGGCACGGATGCTGAGCGAGCCGCGCTTGGACCTTGACGACCACGCGGAGGCCCAGATCGCGCTAGCGGCGACCGGTGGCGGCGCGCCTGCCGCGATGCTCGCCTGTGTTCGGGGTTTCGAAGCCGTGATGCGCAACGAGCCCCGTGATGCGGTGACCGAGCCGCTCGACCGCGTGCTGGGGACTGCCGGTGTCCTGCGCAGCGATCTCGTCGGTGATCCCGCGCTCACCTTTGGTCTCATGGCCCTGGCCGCCTACGACGATCCTCGGGTGCACCGGCACCTCGAGATCGTCGAATCGGCAGCCCAGACCACGGGGTCGCTGGCGGCGTCCATCACCACCGCCATCGTCTCGGCCGAAGTGGCCTGGGGCGACGGCGACCTGGCGGCCGCGGCGGCGACCGCGCAGCGAGGGCTCGACATCGCCACGGACTACGGGATCCACGGCGCCGGGGTCGGCTACTTGGCGGCGGTGCTGTCGCACACACGGCGCGAACAAGGTGATCTCGACGGCGCGGCCCGGGCCCTCCGGGAGGCGAGCGCCGCCGGTGCCGATGCCACGGGAGGCATCGTCCGGCTCGCCGGCATCGACGGCGCCGCCGCCGCGCTCGGGGAGCTGGGTCCACCGGCAGACGCGCTCCGGGGCTGGCAGGACCTGGGGCGACGGGCCGAGTCCTGCGGCGCTGTGTCACCGGCGCTGGTGCCATGGCGATCGCGTGCCGCTGGGCTCCTCGACAAGATCGGCCGGCCCGAGGACGCTCGTGAAGTCGCCTTCGAGGCGATCGAGCTCGCCCGAGTCACCGGCGCCCCGCGGGCCATGGGCCGAGCGCTGCGGGCCGCCGGTCATCTGGTGGAGCCCACCGCGGCCCTTCCGCTGCTCGAGGAGGCCTATGAGCGCCTGGAGTCCACCTCGTTCCGCCTGGACCGGGCGACGTCGGCCCTGGCCCTCGGCGTAGCGCTGCACCGGGCTGGTGCCATCGGCCGGGCCTCCGCCCTGCTGCGCTCCGCGTTGAGGGAGGGGCAACGGTGCGGAGCTGGCCTTGTCGTCCACCAGACCATGGGGATCATGGGTCAGCTCGGAATCCCCACCGGTCGCCCGACGCTCACCAAGCGCCAGCACGAGATCGCGACCCTCGCCGCAGCGGGTCGGTCCAACGCCGACATCGCGGCCGCGCTCATCGTGTCCGTGCGCACCGTCGAGACCCACCTGGCCAACGTCTACGCCAAGCTGGGCATCCACCGGCGGGCCGACCTCGCCGGCGCCCTCCTACCCGAACCGTCCTGACGGCAAGGTGGTGACAGCAAGTACGTAGATAGTTCAGTAGTGCACGCGCGCCGCACATCACCCAAAGTGACCTTCAGCAGCGTGACACTGAGAGAGGGGACCACATGCAGCGGGCGAGCACGACCCGATCACGGGCGCGAGGGTTGGTCGTTGTCACCACACTGATGGTCGGGCTGGTGGTAGCGCTGGCCCCGCCGGCCGCGGCCGGCACCCTCGACCAATCCCAGGAGGTGGCCGAAGTACGTGGGTTGATCGTGGGCCCGGAACTACTGAATCCGAGCAGTAGGGCGCAGTCGTTCACGGCCGGGCTGTCCGGTGACTTGGACCAGGTCGAGCTCTTCCTCGAGCACCTGGACGACAACGCGCGCAAGCCGTTGACGGTGGAGATCCGGGCCATGAACGCAACCATCCCCGGTGACGACGTGTTGGCCGCCACGGCGATCGCCCCCGCCGACATCCCCGCGTCCTCCAGCGGCGGGTGGGTGGCGGCGGTGTTCGACCCGCCTGCGCCCGTGGTGGCTGGCACCCAGTACGCCATCGTCCTCTACGCCGGCGGAGCGGACCGGTTCTGGCACTACGGCGCGAGCTCGCTCGTTGCTCCGTATGCCGGAGGCGCCCAGCACTCGAGCAAGCAGTCGCCGCCCGCCACCTGGTCCACCCAGACGGACCGCGACCTTGCGTTCCGTACCTATGTGGACGAGATCGTGGACGACGATGCCGACGGCGTCGCCGACGACACCGACAACTGCGTCGGGGTCGCCAACCCGGATCAGGCCGACCTGGACGACGATGCAATCGGCGACGCTTGTGATCCCGACATCGACGGTGACGGGATCCCCAACGAGCGCGATGGGTTCCCACGCGAGCCCGACGGAATGCTCAGCGGCGAGCTCAGCCGGGCGTTGAAGGCCCACCCTGAGCTCACCCCGGTGCTGGCACCACTTCGGTCCGTGCTCCGCCCGCTCGGCCTCTGACGGCTGCCGATCAACCAGCGCTCGTGCTCCACGCGCCGTCCGGCCCGGCAAGGGTCCCAGCTGGCGGGAGCTACGCCGGCTGGGGCACCGGGACGTTGTCCCGTAGGAAGGCGAGTTGGTCAGTGATGATGCCGGTGAACGCCGGCTCGACGTACGGGTCGAAGTGGCTGCAGTCGTAGATGCGGACTGTCGCTCGTGGGATTCGTCCCGCAGCCCGTTCCGCTACGGCACACGGCGTGATGGCGTCGTTCCTTGCGATCTGAATCAGTGTCGGACAGGTGATCTTCGAGACGACCCGCTCGGGTGAGTAGAGGCCGATCTTGAGGCCGATGCGCGCCGCGACGTCTTGGCGGTAGGCATCTGGCGCGAGGTCGGAGTCGATGATCAGCTGCTCCAGCCCTGGCAGAGCGTCCGGTGTCGTCATGATCCCGAGGTCACCGGTACGACCGACGAGTGGCACGTACACGGGCTTGCGCCCGAGGAACGCGTTGATCTGATCGCGGATGGCATAGGGGGCGATCCTCAGCGAAGCGGCGATTCCGGTGGCCCGCACCGCCGCTGGGCCGCTGACGTGCGGCACCTGTGCGATCACGGCGGCCAGCGCTTCACCGCGTCCGGCGAGCGTGAGGACGTGGCCGCCACCGAAGGACGTTCCCCACGCCACGATCTTGCCAGCGTCGATTCCGGGCCGCGAACGCGCGAAGGAAAGGGCTGCCTTCCAGTCGTCGTGCTGCATGGAGATGTCCAGGAGCTGGCGAGGTTCGCCGTCGCTGTCGCCGAAGCCGCGATAGTCGAACACCACGGCTGCGTAGCCCGCCGCCGCGAACCGCTCGGCATACGCGTAGAGGCGCAGGGCGCGTGGAGAGCCGAAGCCGTGCGCCATCACGATCGCCGGTATCGGCACCTCTGAAGACGTGTCCGGGCGCAACACCGTGACCGCACACTTGGTGCCGCCAGAGAGGAAGGTCGTCGGATCGGGGGCAGCAGGGGTGTTGGCCGACTCGGACACGAACGCTCCATCGTTGAGGTCGGAGCAGTCTGCCCGTTTCGAAGGACCGCCCCGGAAGATCCTCCATCATCACCCGGAGAGCTGACGCACCGATGCTGCGGATCGGCTTGTCTTGGGAGAGGCCTGCCGTCGCTCAGCATGCAGAGCGGCCAGGGCCTGCGACCGACCTTCGACATCTGACCCCGGGACGGTGCGCGAACGGGGTGAAACGGGCCGAACGGCTCAGGCGCGCCAGGCCCGTGCTGGCTATCGTCGGATCGACGGCGAGGGACGACCGTCACCCAGGCGGACCCTTGCGGCGACGCTCGGGCGTCGGGGGCACGACGGGCGGGCTCCTCGCGTTCGGAGCGCGCCGGACCCAACCGGATCGGACGGCGGGATGCGACGAGCAACGACCCTTCTGGCAGCCGTGAGCCTGTTGGCCGGCACCTTCGCGGGCACGGCTCCGGCCCGGGCCAGCGGGGCCGGCTTCGATGCCGGGGCCCGGGCTGCCCACCTGCGCCAGGCGACGCCAGCAGCGCCACCCGTTAGAGCGCTCGCCTTCGGGGATTGCGGGTCTGCGCTCTTCGAGGATCCCGACGAAGGTCTGCTCGTCGACATCGACCTCTCGGAAGGCGCAGCCGACTGCGATGGGTTCGTCGGCGTCGCCGTCACCACCCATGACTCCTGGTTGACGTCGCACCTCGACTACTACGCCGTGGGCCTGGACACCGACGGCAGCTCGGCCACCGGCTGCCAGGGCTTCGAGTTCTCCGTCATCACGATCGTCGACGGCGGCGAGCTCGTGTCAGCTGTCTTCTCCGAGTCCGCCTCGTGCGAGCTGGGCGACATCGTCGCTCCGGCGGGCGCGTCGGAGGACGGGACGACCATCGCAGCGGTCTGGGACGGCGTCGACATCGGCTCCCCGAGCTCGTTCCGCTTCCTCACCGAGACGCGCGCGGTCGGCGCCTCCGAGAGCGACTTCGCTCCGGACACCCCCGACATCGCGCTGCCCCGGTTGACCGTCACGAGCAGCGAGCCACCTCCCGGACCCGCCCCGGTGCCGGCGGCGCGGTCGATCGCTCCCGCATGCACCTTCGCGGGTGGGTTCGAGGACGGCTTCGCCGACGCGCCCGCCGCCAACGGGCACGAGACGGCGATCGATTGCATCGTCTACTGGCAGATCACCACCGGGGTCCGCGTCGGGGTCTACAACCCGAGCGGGGGCGTCACCCGCGAGCAGATGGCCAGCTTCATCGGCCGGCTCATCCTGAGATCGGGCGGGTCGCTCCCCCCGAGCCCGCCCGACGCGTTCGGTGACGACGACGCGAGCAGTCACGAGGGGGCGATCAACAAGCTGGCCGCCGTCGGGATCGTGACCGGTCGGTCCAGTGGCGGCTTCGCCCCCCGCGCCGGTGTGACGAGGGCCCAGATGGCGAGCTTCATCGTCCGAGCCCTGGAGCACGTCCTCGGCGGCCCGTTGGGCGGGACGTCGACACCGAACTACTTCACCGACGATGGCGGGGACGTCCACGAGGAGAACATCAACCTGGCCGCGTCGGCCGGCATCACGGGCGGGATCGGCGGACGGAGCTACGGGCCGCTGCAGCCCGTGCGGCGCGACCAGATGGGCTCGTTCCTCGCCCGAGCGCTGGCTGAGCTGGTCGACCGGGGAACGTCCAGCATCCCGGCCCGTCCCGCGAAGTGCGCCCTCGACCCCGCTGTCGAGGCCACCGACGCTCGTTGCCAGCCGTGTCCCTACAACGCGGGCATCAGCATCGGGAACCCCGCCTGCCAGGCCCCCGCCCCGCCGCCTCCTCCTCCGCCGCCCCCTCCGGCCGGCCCGGCCTGCCATCCGTCGTACCCAGACTTCTGCATACCGCCGCCGCCGCCCGATCTCGACTGCGGCGACTTCAGCCAGAAGCGATTCCGCAGCACCGGCTCGGACCCGCACCGTCTCGACGGAGACGGAGACGGCATCGCCTGCGAGACCTAGGGTTGCGGCCGCGCCTGTTGAGGCGCGCCCCACCCGCCGCAGTCGTCGCGGGTGACCGGTGCGACCCCCGGTCGTGGGACCTGCCCGTGTTCGCCGTGACCGCTGGTGGTCTTGCGCTCCGAATGTGGCGCTACCCTCGGTCGCTGGTGCGCCGGGAAGCCTGGTCGGCATGGCTCCGCCGACCCCGAGGTTCCCCCTGTGGCCCACCGCTCCCGCGCCGAACACCTGCCGACCTGGCTGAGCAGCGACCGACCGCTGGCTCGCCTCGTCGGCCAGCCAGTGGCTCGCTTCCTGCAGATCGAAGCGGCCGGCGGAGTGCTCCTGCTGGTCGCCACCGTCGTAGCTCTCGTCTGGGCGAACTCCCCGTGGTCTGCGGGGTACGACGCTCTCTGGAGCACAGACGTGTCGTTCCAGGTCGGCTCGTTCCACCTGGAGGAGACGCTCGGCCACTGGGTGAACGACGGCCTCATGGCCATCTTCTTCTTCGTCGTCGGCCTCGAGATCAAGGGAGAGCTGGTCTCGGGCCAGCTGCGCCAGCGGCGCGACGCCGCGCTACCGGTGATGGCGGCGATCGGCGGCATGGTCGTCCCTGCTCTCCTGTTCACCGTTGTGAACCTGGGCGGCGAGCTGGCCGGATGGGGCATCCCGATGGCTACGGACATCGCATTCGCCATCGGCGTGCTGGCCCTGCTCGGCGACCGCATCCCGTCAGGCCTCAAGGTGCTGTTGCTGGGCCTGGCGATCGTCGACGACATCGGGGCCATCGTCGTGATCGCGGTCTTCTACACAGAGCAGCTCGAGCTCAGGTGGCTCGCCGGGGCGGCGGTCGGGCTGCTGCTGATCGTCGTCCTCCGTCGGGCCCGGGTCTGGTACGCCCCCATCTACGCCTTGGTCGGAATCGGCGTGTGGCTGTGCACCCTCGAGTCCGGCGTCCACGCCACCATCGCCGGCGTGGCCCTGGGTCTGCTCACTCCGGCCCGGCCGCTCGTGCCCACGGTCGAAGCCGACCGGGTAGCGAGCCAGCTCTCGACTGACACCGACGTCACCGCCGAGGAGATCCGGGCCGTCGAAGCCGAGCTGCGGGCCTCCGTATCGGTGGCTCAGCGCCTCCAGGAGGCGTTGCACCCCTGGACCGGTTACGTCGTCATCCCCCTGTTCGCTCTCGCCAACGCCGGCATAGAGCTGAGCAGCGAGTCGTTGGGCGACGCAGCCACGTCGCGGGTCACCATCGGCGTCGTGCTCGGCCTCGTCGTCGGCAAGCTCCTCGGGGTCAGCGCCGCAGCCTGGCTGGCGGTGCGATTCGGAGTGGCCCGCCTCCCTGCGGGAGTCACCTGGGTGCAGGTCGTCGGGATGGCCGCCCTGGCTGGCATCGGCTTCACAGTGTCGATCTTCGTGACCGGCCTCGCCTACGACAGCGGGTCACCGGCAGTGGACCAGGCCAAGGTGGGCGTGCTCGTGGCATCGGTCCTGGCGGCTGTGATCGGGATGATCGTGCTCCGCAGGGGTGCCCCCACGACCGCCCCTGACTGATACCCCCTACCCCTATGATGGGGGCATGGCTGGCTACGAGATGAACAAGACCGACTACCTCGCTCGCCTTCGGCGCATCGAGGGCCAGGTGCGGGGCCTCCAGCGCATGATCGAGGAGGACACGTACTGCATCGACGTGCTGACCCAGGTCAGCGCGGCAACCAAGGCGCTCCAGAGCGTGGCGGTGGGCCTGGTCGACGAGCACTTGCGGCACTGCGTGCGCGACGCCGCCCTCGGGGACGATCCCGCCCACGCTGATCGGATGGTCACCGAGGCGTCGAAGGCGATCGAGCGCTTGGTGAAGGCGTGACTTCGTCCTTGTGCCTATACCCCCTAGGGGTATAGGCTGAGAACATGGACGATTCGATGACCCAGCAGCAGACCTTCTCTGTGGGCGGCATGACCTGCGGGCACTGCGTGAGTGCGGTGTCGAACGAGCTGTCCACCCTGCCAGGCGTCCTCGCCGTGGCAGTCGACCTCGCCGCCGGCACCGCCACCGTGGACAGCACCGAGCCCCTCGACCTCGCCGCCGTGGCCGCCGCCATCGACGAGGCCGGGTTCGAGCTCGTCCCGTGAGCACGTCGCAGCGTCTGCTCGCGTTTGCGTTGGCGGCCGCCCTGACCTTCGGCGCCGGGGTCGGCCTAGGCGCTGTGGCCGGCCCGAACCCCGCCGACCCGTCTCCCGAGCCCGATGCCCACGAGGAGCCCGACGGCGGCTTCGGGCACGACATGGACCACGTGACGCCATGAGCACCGGCGAAGATCTCCGAACCGTCGATCTCGAGATCGGGGGCATGACCTGTGCGTCCTGCGCGGCTCGCATCGGGAAGCGGCTGAACAGGATCGACGGCGTGACGGCCGACGTGAACTACGCCACCGAGCACGCGCTGGTGGCGGTGGCCGACGACGTGAGCATCGACGAGCTCGTCGCCCAGGTCGAGGCCATGGGCTACACAGCGAGGGCCGCAGGTGGGCCGGGCGAACCCACCGAAGGCGACGAGCCGGGGGAGAACGAGGACCCGCGGCTGCGGGCCCTTCGCGACCGGCTCGTCGGCTCCGCCGTGCTCGGCCTGCCCGTGCTCGCCATGTCGATGGTCAGCACGCTGCAGTTCAACAGCTGGCAGTGGCTGGCCCTCACCCTGACGGCCCCGGTCGTCGTCTGGGGGGCCTGGCCCTTCCATCGCACCGCCTGGCTGAACTTGCGTCACGGCGCAGCGACGATGGACACGCTGATCTCGGTCGGGACGCTCGCCGCCTTCGGGTGGAGCCTGTACGCCCTGTTCTGGGGCGAGGCCGGGCTGCCCGGCATGAAGATGGGCCTCAGCTGGACCGTCGAACGGGGTGCGGGCCAGGACGAGCTCTACCTCGAGGTCGCCGCGGTCGTCACCGTGTTCATGTTGGCGGGCAGGTGGTTCGAAGCCCGGGCCAAGAGCCGAGCCGGAGCTGCGCTGCGGACCTTGCTCGAGCTGGGGGTCAAAGAAGCCGCGGTCCTGCGTGAAGGCGTCGAGACCCGCGTGCCCATCGACCAGCTGGTGGTGGGCGACCGCTTCGTGGTTCGTCCGGGCGAGAAGGTGGCCACCGACGGCGTGGTCGAAGAAGGCACCTCGGCCATCGACGCCTCGCTCTTGACGGGCGAGCCGGT
The DNA here is from genome assembly GCA_963846555.1 of uncultured Microthrixaceae bacterium. Taxonomy (GTDB): domain Bacteria; phylum Actinomycetota; class Acidimicrobiia; order Acidimicrobiales; family VFJN01; genus VFJN01. The sequence goes on along the minus strand of CAWJWI010000004.1, from coordinate 360,007 downwards.
ACCTGTGGAGGTGGGGCCTGGCGACGCCGTCACCGGGGCCACCGTCAACGCTGGGGGCCGACTCGTCGTCGTTGCGACGCGCGTCGGGGCCGACACCGCCCTGGCCCAGATCGGTCGCCTGGTCACCGCGGCCCAGTCAGGAAAGGCGCCTGTGCAGCGCCTGGCCGACCGGGTGGCCGCCGTGTTCGTGCCCGTGGTCATCCTGCTCGCCGTCGGCACCCTGGGCTTCTGGCTCGGATCGGGGGAGGCCAACGCCACCGCGTTCACGGCCGCAGTCGCCGTCCTGATCATCGCCTGCCCCTGTGCTCTCGGCCTGGCCACGCCGACCGCGCTGCTCGTCGGCACCGGTCGGGGCGCCCAGCTCGGCATCCTCATCAAGGGTCCTGAGGTCCTCGAGTCGACTCGGCAGGTCGACACCGTCGTGCTCGACAAGACGGGCACCGTGACCACGGGCCGCATGGCCCTCGTCGGGGTGGTCCCTGCGTCGGGCGAGGACGAGCAGGAGGTCCTGCGCCTCGCAGGTGCGCTCGAGAGCGCCTCGGAGCACCCCATCGCTTCGGCCATCGCGGCCGGAGCCCGCGAGGAGGTGGGGGCCCTGCCTGACGTGGAGGGCTTCGCCAACCTCGAGGGCCTCGGCGTGCAGGGCGTGGTCGAGGGTCACGGGCTCGTCGCCGGCCAGGAACGACTCCTCGCCGACTGGGGCCTCGCCCTGCCCGATGACCTCCGAACCGCCAAGGACCAAGCCGAAGCACTCGGGCAGACGGCGATCCTCGTGGGCTGGGACGGCGCGGTCCGCGCCGTCATCGTCGTCGCCGACACCATCAAGGCGACGAGCGCCGAAGCCGTCGCCCGCCTCCGCCGGCTCGGGCTCACCCCCCTGCTCCTGTCGGGGGACAACGAGCGCGCGGCGCGCGCCGTGGCTGAGCAGGTCGGGATCGACACCGTGGTGGCCGAGGTGCTTCCCGCCGAGAAGGTGGAGGTGATCCGGCGCCTCCAGGCCGAGGGCAAGGTCGTGGCCATGATCGGGGACGGCGTCAACGACGCGGCTGCTCTGGCTCAGGCCGACCTCGGCATCGCCATGGGCACGGGCACGGATGTGGCCATCGAGGCCAGCGACCTCACGCTCGTGCGGGGCGACCTGCGCGTCGCCGCCGACGCCATCAGGCTGTCCCGCCGCACGCTCGGCACCATCAAGGGCAACCTGTTCTGGGCCTTCGCCTACAACGTGGCCGCCCTCCCGCTGGCTGCAGCCGGCCTCCTCAACCCGCTGATCGCTGGCGGGGCGATGGGGCTCTCCAGCGTGTTCGTCGTCACGAACAGCCTCCGCCTACGCCGCTTCCGGGCCGCCTGACGAGCTAGCCCGCCCGCTGCACCACGCCATCGTCGTCGAGGCATCCGGCGGGCGGAGTCGTCTCGTCCGCCCCGCCAGGCGGGCAGGCTCGCAGGGAGCGCGACGTCGTCGTCGGTCCTCCCCCGGTCGCAGGCGCGATCTCGGGCTCCTGGTCGGAGGAGCAGGCGGCGACGCTGGCGACGAGGAGCAGGGCGGCGAGAGCTCTCCTCACGCCAGTGCCGAGCGCAGAGCTGCGCCCGCCACGTCGAGGGCATCTCGGCCCGCGTCGAGCATCGAGGGCATCACGAAGAAGTGGTGGATCTGACCGTCGTAGCGAAGGTGCTCGACCGGCACCCCGGCTTCGTCGAGTCGGCCTGCGTAGGCCTCGCCCTCGTCGCGGAGCGGGTCGTACTCGGCTGTGATCACCAGAGCGGGCGGAAGGTTGGTGAACGACTCGGCGAGCAGTGGTGAGACGGCTGGGTCCTTCGGCTCCTGGTCGCCCAGATAGCTCTCCACGAACCACGTCATCGTGTCCTTCGTGAGGAAGTAGCCCTCACCGTTGTCGTCCATCGACTGGTGGCTCAGCGTGAGGTCGGTGACCGGGCACACGAGGAGCTGGAAGTCGATGTCGGGGCCGAACTCGTCTCTCACCCGCTGGCAGAGGAGCGCGGCGAGGTGGCCGCCGGCGGACTCCCCTCCCACCGCCACCTTGCTGGCGTCGACTCCGAGCAGCTCTGAGTTCTCGACGGTCCACATCAAGGCAGACATCGCGTCCTCGAGGGCGGCGGGGCTGCGGTGCTCGGGGGCCAGGCGGTAGTCGACGGAGACCACCACGGAGCCGGCCCGGTTGGCGAGGGCCCGGCACGTGGCGTCGGCCGTGTCGAGGTCACCGATCACCCAACCACCGCCGTGGAGCCACAGCAGGACGCCGCGGTTGGCCCCCACCGACTCGGCCGGTGTGTAGACCCGGACCGGCACGTCGCCGTCGGGCGTCGGGACCAGGCGGTCGTCGACCCGCTGGATCTCCTCGCCCTGCTCCATCGAGGCCAGCACCCGGTAGCCGGCGCGCGCTTCCTCGGGGCTGAGCTCCGACGTCCGCGGACCGCCCGCCTGGGCCATCGCGTCGAGCAACGTCTGCACCTGCGGGTGGACTGGCACGCACTCCCCCTCATACGGATCGGGCCGCCCAGACACGAGCGGTGCGACATGTTCGCGCACGGCGCCTACCCGGTCAGACGTGGTCGTAGAACCGATGCTCCACCACCCGGCGGGCCCGCCGCGTGAGGCGTCGGTACTCGGCTCGCAGCCCGGCGACGGTGAAGCCGAGCGACCGGGCGAGCGGCGTCGCCTGCTCGGGCCGCATCGGGAGGGCGTCGCCTGGACCCACGACGAGGAAGCTCCGGTTCCGGGTCCGCTCGCAGAACCGGTAGGCCTCCTCGAGCACCTCGGCCTCGGCGAGGGGGAGGTGACCGCCCTCCACGAGCAGGTCGAGAGCTCCGATGGTGGACGACCCGGGCACACCGTGGAGCAGCTGCTGGAGCTGCACCGTGAACTCGATGTCCGACAGCGAGCCCCGCCCCAGCTTGAGGTGGAACTCCGGGTCCTCGCCCCGACCGAGGCGCTCGCGCTCGATGCGCACCTTCATGCGGCGCACCTCTCGGACCTCGTCGGCGGTGAACGGGCGGGCCCAGATCGCCCCGGCGATGTCATCGACGAGCTTCGCTCCGAGGATCGGATCCCCCGCCACGTGACGGGCCCGCAGGTAGGCCTGCCGCTCCCAGGTGGACGCCCAACGATCGAGGTAGGCGCGCCAGCCCTCCAGGCTGCGGGCCAGCGGACCGTTTCGACCCTCGGGCCGGAGCGAGGCGTCGAGGGCCCACACCCGCTCGGCCGGCGTCTCACCGCCCACGAAGCGGAGCAGACCGCTGGCCAGGCGCTCGGCCTCGTCGGCGGCCTCGGCCCCCGTCCCCTCATAGACGAAGGCGACATCGAGGTCGCTGGCGTAGCCCAGCTCGGCACCGCCGAGCCGACCGAAGGCGACCACCGCGAACGGGATCTTCGGGTCGAGGGCGGCGAGCGACGCCTCGAGGGACGCCTCGGCCAGAGCGGCGAGGTCGCGGCCCACCACTCCCACGGGTGCGTGACCTGAGGACGTCGCGGGCCGCGACGCCGAGGAGGTGGCGCTGGTGCCAGCGGATCAGCGCTCTCTGCCTGTCCTCTCGGTCGTCGCGCCAGCCGATGCTGCTGACGGCGTCGGCCACCAGCTCGGGCCCGGCCCGCGTCCGCAGACGATCGGGGTGAGGCAGGCGCTCGATGAGGTCAGGGTTGGCGACGAGGACGTCCCCGAGGCGCCGGCTGGTTCCGAGGAGGACGGCCAGGTGCCGGGCCGCCTCGGGCGAGTCCCGGAAGGCCATCGAGAGGGCCCGCGCCCGCTGTTCCCCGGAGGCCAGACGACGCAGGCCCAGGAGGCCGAGGTCGGGGTCGGGCGTCGCCGACAGCCAATCGAGGAGCAGGGGCAGAAGCTGTTGCATCATCCGAGACGAGCGGGTGAGCCCACGGGTCAGCTCGGTGACCGCCTGCCGGGTCCGCTCCACGTCGGTGAAGCCGAACGCCGCGAGCCGGTCAGCGGCCGCTTCGGGACCGAGCGCGCCGGCGCCCGACAGGGTGGCGAGCAGCGGTCGGAACCACACCCGCTCGTGGATCCCGCGCACCGCCAGGCGATGCCCGGCCAGGGCTCGGTCGAACAGCTCGGTCGGGCCACCGTCGGGCTCACCGCGGTAGCCGAGCACCCGGGCCAGGTGCCGCCGCTGCTCTCGGGCGGCGGGCACCGTGTGGGTCTGGCGCCCGTCCTCCAGCTGCAGGGCGTGCTCGACGCGTCGGAGGAAGGCGTAGGCGTCGAGCAGCGACTCGGCGTCGGTGCTGTCGACGTAGCCCCCGGCGGCCAGCGCCGCGAGGGCTGCGGTCGTGTTCGGGGTGCGAAGCTCCGCGTCGACCGGGCCGTGGACGAGCTGGAGCAGCTGAGCTGCGAACTCGACGTCGCGGATGCCGCCGGGGCCGCGCTTCACCTCTCGGTCGACCACCCCCCCCTTGCGCACCTCGTCCTCGGCCCGCACCTTGAGGGCCCGCACATGGCGGAGCTCGTCGGCGGAGAACGACCGGCCCCACACGCGCTCCTGGGCGGCTGCGTGCCAACGGGCACCCAGCTCAGGGTCACCGGCCACCGGAACGGCTCGCAGGAGGGCCTGGCGCTCCCACGGGTCGGCCCATCGCTCCCAGTACGCCTCGTAGCCGGCCAGGCTGCGGACGAGGGGACCATCGCGGCCCTCGGGGCGGAGATCCGCGTCCACCCGGAAGCAGCGGCCGGCCACCTCCAGGAACGACCGACCGATGCGCTCCAGCCCGGCCGGATCGCCCTCGCCCACGAGCAGGATGTCGACATCGCTGGCGTAGTTCAGCTCGCCTCCACCGAGCTTCCCCATGCCGATGACGGCCACCCGGAGATCGCCGGCGACAGCGGAGTGCGCGGCCGCGAGCACCTCCCTGGCCATGGCACTCAGCGCGGCGGTCGTGGCCGCCAGCTGCTGGCGGGCCGACAGGTCGAGCGCCGCGATGCGCAGCAGCTCGCGCCGCGACCAGGTCGCGAGCCCCCCGACGTCGTCGGGCGGCGGTGGCCGGTCGTCGAGGTTCGCCACGACGTCGAGGGCGGCGCCGTCGGTGGCCAGCAGATCGCTGAGCAGCCGACTGGCCGCGACGACAGCCACCAGCGCCCGCTCGAGCGCGTGGTCGGCCGCAAGCCGCTCGTGCAGGTCCGGGTGGACCCGAGCCAGGCGCTCGAGGGCACCCCGCACGCGTTCCGGGTCGGCCGAGCGATCCACCACCTCGGCCCGCGCCATCGGCCCAATCGTCACGGTCAGCAGTCTCGCGGCCAGAGCTGACCGCTTCTGTGCGCACGGAGCACCGGCCTGCGGCGGAGCGTGCGCACAGATCGGGTGATCTCAGGTGAGCTCGGCCGCGACCAGGCTGGCTTGGCCCGCGCAGGTCTGGGCCCGAGCCCCGTCGCCGGTTGCCCGGGCGCTGATCGCCATCTCGACGGCGTCGGCCAGGCACCACTCGGCCAGCCGGAAGACGTCGACGGACAGGACGTCGGCCACGAGGGCGAGCCGGGCGCGCAGGATGGGCGCCGTGCCCGGATCGGGCTGCAGGACGAGACGGGCGCCGTCACGCGCCGGGTCGCCCGACATGGGCTTTGGATCGATGGCCAGCCACGGCTCGCGGTGGGCGGCCAGCACGTTGGTCGGGTTGAGGTCCCCGTGGAGCAGCACTCGTGTCGGCGATGACGAGCGCATCACCGCCACACCCGCGGTGACGAGGCCGGGATCGAGCCAGGGGCCGAGCGTGTTGGCGCGCGCCTCGACCTCGTCGGCCCACCGCACCATCACAGACTCCAGCGAAGGGACGTCGACGGGAACGGGCGCGGCGTGGAGACGGGCTGCGACCTTGGCGCCCGCCCGCACAGCCTCGGGTGCCCCACCCTCGGCTAGGAGGTTGGTGCCGGGGTCGCACCGCTCGAGGAGCAGAGCAGCCCTCTCGGAATCCGCGGCCAGCAACCGAACGGCGCCGCCACCTCGCCACGCCCGCAGCCCAGAGGCCTCAGGGGCCGACTCCGGGTGCGGCAGCTGCACCTTGAGGACGGCCGGCTGCCCGTCCTGGCGCCGGACCACCGGCGCCACCCAGGAGATGTTGCCGCCAGGCTCGTACGCGGCGGACACGTCGAGCGCCCAGATCTCCGACAGCTCGGTCACGAGCCGGGGCAGATCGGCCAGCCACCTTCGGGCCCGCGCTCCCTCCCACGCCACCGACGTGCGGGCCAGGTTCTGCGGGATGACGACGTCGGGCACCGCTGTGAGTGTCGCGCCCCATCGCGGCGGGCGGCGGGCCAGTGCTCTCGACAGAAGGGCGGTCGGGCGGCGACGCGTACGCTGAGGGCGTGGCACGGATCCGGATCGGGATGGCGCAGCTGAACACGGTCGTGGGCGACCTCGACGGCAACGTCGAGCGGATCCTGGCCGCCTACGACGAGCTCGAGTCAGCGGGCTGTGACATCGCGGTGTTCCCTGAGCTGGCCATCACCGGGTACCCGCCCGAGGACCTGGTGCTGAAGCCGGGCTTCATCGAGGCCAACCGCGTCGCCCTCACCAAGCTGGCCAGCCGGACCGGCCGCTGCGCCGCAGTCGTCGGCTTCGTGGACGCCGACCGCGACCTCTACAACGCGGCCGCCATGTGTGCGCGGCGGCGAGGTGGTCGGCACCTACCGCAAGCGCCTGCTCCCCAACTACGCCGTGTTCGACGAGCAGCGCTACTTCGCGCCCGGCACGGACCCCCTCACCCTCTTCGAGGTGGCGGGCGTGAAGGTCGGCATGGCCATCTGCGAGGACGTGTGGAGCCCGGAGGGCGCCATCGCCGACCAATCGGCGGGTGGGGCCGAGCTCCTCGTGCTGCCCAACGGCTCGCCCTACTTCCAGGGCCGCCAGGCCGAGCGGGAGCGGATGGTCGCCACCCGAGCGGAGGACGCCCACTGCCACATCGTCTACGTCAACATGGTCGGTGGTCAGGACGAGCTCATCTTCGACGGCACCTCCTTCGTCGTCGACGACAACGGTGACCTGCTCGCCCGCCTGCCCCAGCTGCGGGAGCAGGTGGAGGTGGTCGACCTCGACATCCGAGCCGTCTTCCGCACCCGCCTGCTCGACCCTCGGGGACGCGACACCGCCACCGCCCTGCCCGTCGTGCACATCTCCGACGCTGTCGTGGAGCACCCCGCCCCGGTCCGGCCGCCACGGGTGGTGCCGCTCCTCGACCCGGTCGCCGAGGTCTACGACGCGCTCGGTGCTCGCCACCCGCGACTACGTCACGAAGAACGGGTTCACCGACGTCGTGTTCGGTCTGTCGGGCGGGATCGACTCCTCGCTGGTGGCCGTGATCGCCGCTGATGCGCTGGGCCCGGACCACGTTCACGCGGTGTCGATGCCGAGCCGCTACTCCTCGGAGGGCTCGCGCACCGACGCCGAGGCTCTCTGCGAAGCAGCAGGCATCGAGCTGCGCACGATCCCCATCGAACCCGCCCACTCCGCGCTCGTGGAGATGCTGGCCCCCAGCTTCGAGGACCGGGCCGAAGACCTCACCGAGGAGAACATCCAGCCCCGGATCCGGGGCGTTCTCCTCATGGCGCTGTCGAACAAGTTCCGGGGCTGGCTCGTGCTGACGACCGGCAACAAGAGCGAGTCGGCCGTCGGGTACTCCACGCTCTACGGCGACACAGCCGGAGGGTTCGCCGTCATCAAAGACGTTCCCAAGCTGCTCGTCTACGACCTCTGCCGGCACCACAACCAGCGCGCCGGACGGGAGGTCGTCCCTGAGTCAGTGCTCACCAAGCCGCCGTCGGCCGAGCTGCGTCCCGGCCAGCGCGACGACCAGTCGCTGCCGCCCTACGAGGTGCTCGACCCGCTGCTCGAGGCGTACGTCGAGCACGACCTCACGCGCCGCGAGCTCGTCGCCGAGGGGTTCGACGCCGCCCTGGTGCGAGCGCATCACCCGCCTCGTCGACCTCGTCCGAGTACAAGCGGCGCCAGAACCCGCCCGGGCCTCGGATCACCGCGAAGGCGTTCGGCAAGGACCGGCGCATGCCGATCACCAACGCCTACCGCGGATGACCGAGCCCGCTCCCCACGCCGGGATCACGGCCGTGCTGTTCGACTTCGCCGGCGTGCTGACGTCCTCCCCGTGGACGGCGATGACGGCGGCCGGAGGAGGCAACCTCGAGCTGCTCATCGGGTCCTACGCGGAGGATGGTGACCACCCGTGGCACCAGGTGGAGCGGGGCGAGATCGCCATCACCGACTGGGCTGTGGCCGTGACCCAGCTCGGTGCCGACGCCGGCGTCGAGGTCGACTTCGCGCCGCTGCAGGCCATGCTCGGTGAGATGACCATCCACGAGGAGATCGTCGAGCGGGCCCGCAGCCTGCGGACAGAGGGATACCGGGTCGGACTCATCACCAACAACGTGCGCGAGGCATCGGCCGCGTGGCGAGCCCTCGTGCCGGTGGACGAGCTGTTCGAGGTCGTCGTCGACAGCAGCGAGGTCGGCATGCGGAAGCCCAACCCAGAGATCTACCTCCATGCTCTGAAGCTGCTCGGAGGCGTCGCGCCCGACCAGGCCGTGTTCCTCGACGACTCGCCCGGCAACGTCGTCGGAGCCCGGAGGGCCGGGCTCCACGCCATCCACGTCGTGACCCCGGCTCAGGCGCTGGCCGAGCTCGACGACCTGCTGGCCTCGTGACCACCGCCGTCCTGCTCGTGTCCTGCCCGGACCAGCCGGGCATCGTCGCCGCGGTGGCATCGTTCGTGGCCTCCCACGGCGGCAACGTCATCGATCTCCAGCAGCACACCGATCACACCGACGCAGCCTTCTTCCAACGGGTGGAGTTCGAGCTCGACCGCTTCGACCTCGGGCGCGATGACATCGCCGAGGCTTTCGCGCCGGTCGCCGAGCGCTACGCCATGGCCTGGTCGCTCCGCTTCTCCGACGAGCGCCTCCGAGTCGGGCTGCTGGCGTCCACCGAGCCCCACTGCCTCCAGGACCTGCTCACCCGTTGGCGCACCGGCGAGCTCCCCGTCGACGTGGTCGCCGTGGCCAGCAACCACCCGGACCACGCCGCCCTGGCCGAGTGGTTCGACGTGCCCTACCACCACCTACCGATCGCGGACGGAGACAAGGCCAGCCAGGAGGGCGCGGTCCGCCGGGTGCTGGAGGAACAGCGGGTGGACCTCGTCGTGCTGGCCCGCTACATGCAGGTCCTCTCCCCCGAGTTCTGCGCGGTCGTGGCCCGAGGCGATCATCAACATCCACCACTCGTTCCTCCCGGCCTTCCAGGGCGCCCGGCCGTACCACCAGGCCCACGAACGAGGGGTCAAGCTCGTCGGGGTGACGGCCCACTACGCGACAGCCGAGCTCGACGACGGACCGATCATCGACCAGGACGTGATCCGGGTCAGCCACCGCGACGACATCGACGACCTCCGGCGGCGGGGCCGGGACCTGGAGGTCACGGTGCTGGCCCGGGCCGTTCGGGCCCACGTGAGCCACCGCGTCCTCGTCTACGGCCGCCGCACCGTCGTCTTCGAGTGATCCCCCGCCCTTCTGGGGGCAGCAGCTGGTCAAATGCGCCGTCTGCTGCCCCCAGAACGGGGAGGATCGGGGCCATGACGGCTTGACCCGGCGGTCAAGACGCGGGAGGCTGGGCTCGATAACGATCGTTCTCAGCGGGATCTGTGCCCGCTGACAGCCTGAAGACCCGGGGGGTTGTGTTGGCTGACCCGAAGAAGCCGAGAGCGCCGTTCGCGCCGTGGGACCGCCGGGAGATCCCGGGGATCTTCACCGTGGAGGAGTCGGCCAAGCGCGTCGGCCACTACAAGTGGATCGAGATGCGCCTGTTCGAGGTGCTCGGCGGCTGGGTGGCCACGGTCCCCGAGCTGGACGTGAAGCTCCGCCTCGGCACGCACTGCTACCACCACGCGTGGCACTCCGAGCTCTGGCACAAGCGCCTCCCCGAGCTGCGCGAGATGAACCCCGAGCGCCTCACCGCCCCGCCCAACGACGAGCTGGTGGCCTTCGTCGACGCGATGACAGAGCCCGAGGGCCCGGAGCTGACGATCGAGAAGCTGGTCGGCGCCTACCGAGTGCTGATCCCGGCCAAGATCGCGGCCTACACGTACCATCTGAACAACACGTCGACGATCACCGACGCCCCCACCATCCGCTCGCTGAAGTTCATCCTGGCCGACGAGTTCGAGGACTGGCGCGACGGCGAGATGATGCTGCAGTCGCTCATCGCTGACGAAGGCGAGCTGCAGCGGGCCATCGATCACCAGGCCAAGCTCCAACGACTGCTCCTGGCTGCGGGCGGCATCGCCGGCCCCGGCTCCATCGGCGACTCGTACTCCAACGAAGAGGAGACCCACGCATGAGGAAGTCATTCCCGGTCGAAGATCTGGCCCGCGACGATCGCTTCGTCCGCGTTCCGCTGATCGAGCGCTTCAACGACCCGCGCACCGCCCGCGTCGAGCAGGGCTCCTCGAAGAACAAGCGCGGCCCCGGCCGCCTCACGCCGGACCGGCCCGACGCGCCCGACGCAGCCCGGGCCCTCATGCACGGCATCTTCGTGGGCGAGATCCAGGCCCTCGAAGGCGCCGGCCGCACGTGCTGGGACTTCGAGGTCGGCGCGGGCAACGGCGAGGGCATCCCGGAGGTGCCCTTCGAGCTGAAGCTCGACATGGCCCGCCAGTGCTGGGACGAAGCCCGCCACTGCGAGATCTCGATCAAGCTCAGCGGCCACATGGGCACCGAGCTGGGCGAGTTCTCCGAGAACACCTTCCTGTACGAGGCGGCTTGCAACCCCGATCCCGTGCTGCGCCTCACCGGCGTCAACCGGGCCCTCGAGGGGCTGGCCATCGACGTCTTCAACACCATGCGCGAGTTCGGCGACGTGGCCGGCGACCCGGTGCTCGAGTTCTGCGAGGACTGGATGCTCGCCGACGAGGTCACCCACGTGAAGATGGGCTCGGACTGGCTCCGCAAGCTCACGGCCAACGACAAGGAGCGCCAGGAGCGGGCCCTCGAGTTCCAGCGCGTCGTGGACAAGCTCTTCTCCCTCGGCGGCTTCCGCGGCGAGGAGGAGGACAGCCCCGTCCGCCTGGCCCGTCGCTTCCGCGAGCTGGCCGGGTTCAAGGAAGACGAGATGGACACCCTGGCCGAGATCGCCAAGGAGGCCCGTCAGGAGATGGACGCCCGCATCGAGGCCAACCGCGCCGCGGCGGCGAGCTAGGACGCGGCCGTGCCGGTCGAGGTCCGGCCCGAAGAGTTCTCGATGGTGCTGTTCGACAGCGCCGAGATCCGGGCCCTAACGGAGAAGCTGGCGGGTGAGGTCGGCCTCCCCGCTGACCTGTCGATCATCGTCGACGTCGACGAGACGACCCCGATGGGACGCTCGGTGCTCAGCTCGCTCGACCCCGTCGTGCTCCGCTTGGAGAGCGGCGCGCTGGAGGATCCGAAGCGACCCCGCCAGCTCAACCCCGAAGGAGCCGCCGACGTGCTCGGCCGCCTGCTCTTCGAGGCGCTCGACCGGCTCGACCCCGCGTTCGGCGACCCCCCGCCCGACGACGACCTGTCCCTGCCCGAGTCAGTGGCCTGGCAGGTCTACTGCGTGGGCCGGCTGGGCCGCCTCGGCCATCGCGTGCAGCGCCAGCGCCGGATCTACCACTTCCGCAATCGGCACGGCTTCACCGATGCCGCCGACGCTGCCTTCGACCGGCTCTGGACGGCTGACGGTCTGACCTGGTCCGACATCACCGGGGTCTCCGAGACCGCCAGGTCCGCGCTCTCCGCCTAGGAGGTCGGTTCCTCCGGCGAGCCGGCGTCCGCTGGTCGGCCCCCTTCGCCCCCGCGCGCGTCGTCGTCACGAGCCGCGGGAGGTTTGGGTTCGTCGGTCTTCGCACCCCCGCCGGCGTTCGGGTTGGCCCCACCGGCGTTCGGGTTCGCCCCACCAGCATTCGGGTTCGCCCCACCGGCATTCGGGTTCGCCCCACCAGCATTCGGGTTCGCCCCACCAGCACTCGGGTTCGCCCCACCAGCACTCGGGTTGGCGCCGCCGCTGCTGTTCGTGCCTGGCGTGCCGTTGCTGTGGGCCGGCGGGGTGGCCGGGTCAGCGGGGGTCTTGTCGCCGGGCGTACCGGGGTCGGCCGGCGTCGCTCCGCCACCCTTGCCCTCGTGGGCCCCCGGGTCGTCGGCCCCGGTCGAGCCGTCCTGCCCGGTGGCGTTCCCGTGCGGTGCCGTGCCGCTTCGGCCCGGGTCGGCGGATCCCCCGGGCGCTCCTGGGTGGTGGGCACGTCGATGCCGACCAGCTCGGCCGTGGACGAGACGACGTCCTGCAGCGCTGTGGGGAGGCGGTTCTGCGAGGCCCCCACCCCGAGTCCGACCACGACGACCGAAGCGGCTGCCGCCACCGCTCCGGCCCGGGTGAGGGCACCTCGACCGGCCCTGCGGGCCACAAGGGGCACCGAGACGGGCCGCGGGGACAGCTGGGCGCGAAGCGCAGGGCTCATCGTCGGGGCTGGCTCGGCGGCTCGGCTGCGCCGGAGTGCGGCGGCCAGCTCAGAGATGGGAGCGAGGTCGGTGTCCGACGTGGGGTCCCCGGCGAGGAGGGCGTCGACCACATCCTCGTCAAGAGTGCTGAACATCGCCATCCACCCCTGGTCATCGTCTCGATCGGACGGCGGGGTATGGGTCGGTCGGCCCTCCTCGGGTTCGCGAACCGTCACGATTCGGCCCTTTCCCGATCCAGCTGCCGGCGCAGCGTGGCGAGCGCCCGGTGCTGGAGGGACTTCACGGCCCCCCGCCGCTTCCCCAGCGCGACGGCGACGTCCTCGAGGGACAGGTCGGCCACGATGCGCAGGAGGAGAACCTCGCGCTGGTCCGGCGAGAGACCCTCGAGGAGCTCTCGGAGCCGACCGGTGCCGAGGACCTCCAGTGCCTCCTCCTCGGCGTCTCCGACGATCGTGGCCTCTTGGATCTCGAGATCGGCCATGGTCGGCCGGCGCCCCCGCGCCCGCCGATCGTCGACCATGCGGTGGTGGGCGATCGTGAACACCCAGGACCTGAAGTCCGCCGAGTCGCCCGTGAAGCGGGCCAGGTTCTTGTGCACCTGGGCCATGACCTCGTTAGCGAGCGACTCGACGTCCAGCACCCCGTTCCATCGGAGGTAGCTGGCCACTGACGGCGAGAGCTCTCGGTAGATGCGCTCGAAGGCGTCTACCGCCCCTGCCCGTGCGAGCTCCACGTCGGCGGCCAGGTCCTCGGACCTCGGCTCCTGCGACGGGCTCACCTGACGACCTCCAGCCTCAAGCCAGGTCGTGGGCGCTGATCGGTTCCAACAGGTCGATACGGGGTGGCGCAGCGAGCATCCCCTCGCAGGCCCGGGCCATCGACACCATGTCCTCGGAGTCGAAGTGGGCCCGCTGGGCTTCGGGCGTGTCCCACTTCTGGATGAGCACGAACCGATCGGGGTGGGTCGAGGACATCGCGAGGTCGATGTTCCGGCACCCAGGGTGGCCCCGGCTGACGACCACGTACTTGGCGAGGACGCTCTGGAGGCGTCCGGGGTCGGACGCGTCGAAGGTCATCGTCACCATCGCCAGTTCGACCTCGCCGCCTCTGTGCTCCGCCACCGGTGCTCAGGCTACGCCTCGGAGAGGACATCGGGGACAGATGTCGAAACCATCGACGTCAAGGGGTTGGCAGCCTTGACCGAGTCGGTATCGTAGATGCGTACCCCCCGCCTGGACGGGCCTTGGCCGCTGGACCGGGTCGCAAGCGCCCCAGGTCCCGAAGTCAACGAACAAGAAGGTGCAACTCGTGCCCAAGGAGCGCGTCGAGCGCGACGAGGAAGACCTCGTCCGGCTCTACCTCACCGACATCGGCCAGTACCCCCTGCTGACCAAGGACGACGAGGTCCGCCTGGCCCAGGCCATCGAGGCCGGGAACGAGGCGCGCACCGAGATGGAGGCCTCGGGCAAGGACGTCACCCCGGCCCGCAAGCGCGAGCTGCGGCGCACCGCCCGTGACGGCGAGACCGCCGAGCGCACGTTCGTGCAGTCGAACCTGCGCCTCGTGGTGTCGATCGCCAAGAAGTACCAGGCCTCCGGGCTGCCTCTCCTCGACCTGATCCAGGAGGGCAACCTCGGTCTGATGCACGCCGTCGAGAAGTTCGACTGGCGCAAGGGCTTCAAGTTCTCGACCTACGCCACGTGGTGGATCCGCCAGGCCATCACCCGCGGCATCGCCAACACCGGTCGCACCATCCGCCTCCCAGTCCACGCCGGCGACACCCTGGCTCGCCTGCAGAAGGCCCGGGCCCGCTTGGAGCTGAAGCTGGGCCGTCCGGCCACGCTGGCCGAGCTCTCGGCCGAGGTGGAGATGCCGGAGGACAAGGTCACCGAGGCCCTGCGCTTCGCGGCCGAGCCGCTGTCGCTCAGCGAGCCGCTCCGCGAGGACGGCGACGCCGAGCTGGGAGACGTCGTCGAGGACCGCTCGGCCGAGTCCCCGTTCGAGGTGGCTGCCACCGCGCTGCTCCCCGATGAGATCAACCGCCTCCTCGCCCCCCTCGACGACCGCGAGCGGGAGATCCTGAAGCTCCGCTTCGGGCTGGACCGGGGCGAGCCCCGCACCCTCGAAGAGGTGGGTGAGCACTTCAACCTCACCCGGGAGCGCATCCGACAGATCGAGGCTCGGGCGATGTCGAAGCTGCGGCACCCGAGCAGCGACACCGGCGCCCGCGACCTCCTCGCCGTATAGCCCCTCCTCACCGGCTCGGCGCGCCATGCGTCGCAAGTTGGCTACGGTCGACGCATGAAGAAGCTGCTGCTCCTCGTCGTGTTCGCCGCCCTCGCCACCGTCGCCGCCAAGAAGGTTCGCGCCGTCTGATCCAGTCGTGAAGGCCGCGGCGAGCTGCTCGCCGCTCGCCGCCACAACCACCACGCTCCCAGCGCCGCCGCCCCAACGGCTGCCGCGCCCCCGCCGACCGCGGCGGCCTGCTTAGGGGCGGGCATCGCCACCCGCTCGCGCAGGGGCACCTCGAGCGCGAACCGCTCGACCAACCAGCCCCGCTCCCTGGCCACCTTGGCCAGCTCGCGGTCGGGGTTCACGGCTACGGGATGACCCACCGCGGCCAGCATCGGGACATCGGTGGCGGAGTCCGAGTAGGCCCAGCAGTGGTCGAGGTCGAGACCGTCGCGCTCGGCCACCTCCTCGATGGCCACCACCTTCTCTTCCGCGTACACGTATCGCTCGGTGCGGCCGGAGTAGCGCCCCTCTTCGTCTAGCTCGGCCCGGGTGGCGATGGCCTCGTCGACGCCGAGGAGCTGCGCTATGGGCGCCACGACCTCCTCCGGTGAGGCAGAGACGATGAACACCTTGTGCCCCCAGCCCTGGTGGAGCCGGATGCGCTCGAGCGCCTCGTCGTACACGATGGGCTCGATGACGTCGCCGAGCGTGTCCCGCACGATGGCCGAGATCTCGGCCTGATCCCAGCCCTTCGTGAGCTGGAGCACCGACTCGCGGAGCTTCTCGAGCTTCTCGGGCGTGGCTCCGAACTGGGCGTAGAGGATCTGGCCCCAAGCGGCCCGCAGCATCATGCGGCGCGAGAGCATCCCGGCCCGGTGGAGCGGGCGGCTGAACGCCACCATCGACGCCTTCGCGATCACCGTCTTGTCCAGGTCGAAGAAGGCAGCCACGGGCGGGGGTCCGTCGGAAGCCACACGGCGAGGGTAGTGGCGCGACCGCCAGCCGCCGCGGCGCCGCGATCGGCTCTTGTCCGCCCCGTGGAGGGGGCCTACGGTCCGGGTCAGGCTCGGTGCTCGGCACCGGCGGAACCGCTTCCCCCGATGCGTCCGTGCTGCGGCTCCGCCGCGGCCAGGTCATCGGAGGCCCGATGCTCGTCGCCTGCTGGTCATCCAAGGGCGGTGCTGGCACCACTGTCGTCGCCACGTCGCTCGCGCTCCTGCTCGCCCGGCGCCATCCCGGCGGGGCGCTCCTCGCCGACCTCGGGGGCGACGTCCCCGCCGCCCTCGGCCTGGTCGAGCCCGAATCGCCGGGCCTGGCGGGGTGGCTGAGCGCCGGGGCGGAGGTCCCGGCCGACGCCCTGGCCCGCCTGGAGCAGCCCGCCCAAGGCGGTCTGGCCCTGCTCCACCGAGGTGCTGGTCCTCTCGCCCCGGAGCGAGCCGACGTGCTGTGCGCCCTGCTCACCGCAGACGCCCGGCCCGTGGTGGCCGACTGCGGGGCCGAGCCCGACGGCGCAGCGCTCGTGCTGGCCGCCGGGGCCACCCGCTCGGTCCTGGTGACCCGAGCCTGCTTCCTGTCGCTGCGCCGAGCCCTGGCCGCCCCGCTGCGCCCCTCGGAGATCGTGCTGCTGATCGAGCCGGGTCGGTCGCTCACCCGCCTCGACGTGGAGGACTGCCTCGGCGCCCCCGTGGTCGCGGAGGTGACGGTCGACCCGTCCGTGGCCCGGGCCGTGGACGCCGGCCTCCTCGCCACCCGGCTGCCGCGCGGCCTGGCTCGGGAGCTGGGCCGTGCGGCCTGAGGCGCGGGCTCAGCTCGTGGACGCCGTCCACGCTCGCCTCCTCGGGCGCGACCCGGCGTCGGCCGCCGACCCGACCGTGGTGACGGCCGAGGTGCGGCGCGACCGCCCTCTGCTGTCCGACGTCGAGGTGGCCGAGGCTACGGCTGCGGTGCTGGCCCGGGCCGTCGGACTGGGCCCGCTCGAGCCCGTCCTGGCCGACCCCGGGATCACCGAGATCATGGTGAACGGTGCCGGCCCGGTGTGGGTGGAGCGAGCGGGCCAGCTCGAGGCCACCACGGCCACGTCTCACGCGCCACGACGTCGAGCTGCTGATCGAGCGCATCGTCGGGCCCCTCGGCCTGCGGGCCGACCGCACCTCCCCGGTGGCCGACGCCCGACTCCCGGACGGCTCCCGGGTGAACGTCGTCGTCCCTCCCCTCGCCATCGATGGGCCCTGCATCACCATCCGGCGCTTCGGGGCCCGGGCCATCCCACTCGCCGAGATGTGCCCGCCGGGCGTGGCGGAGCTGCTGGGCTGGGCGGTGACGGCTCGGGCCAACGTCATGGTCAGCGGCGGCACGGGTGCGGGAAAGACCACGCTCCTCAACGCGCTGGCCGGCCGGCTCCCAGCCGACGCCCGCATCGTCACGGTGGAGGACACAGCCGAGCTGCGCCTCCACCACGACCACGTCGTGCGCCTCGAGGCCCGTCCAGCCACGGCCGACGGCGTGGGCGGATCGGGGATCCGCGACCTAGTGCGCAACGCCCTGCGCATGCGCCCCGACCGCATAGTCGTGGGGGAGGTCCGGGGCCCGGAGGCCCTCGACATGCTGTGGGCCATGAACACGGGCCACGAGGGGTCCCTGTCCACCGTGCACGCCAACTCCCCCGTCGACGCCCTGCGCCGCCTCGAGCTGATGGTGCTCTCCGCCGGTCTCGAGCTGCCCCTGGCGGCCGTCCGCGACCAGCTGACCTCCGCTCTCGACCTGATCGTCCAGGTGGCCCGGGTGGCCGGGGGTGGCCGGCGGGTGGTGGCTGTGAGCGAGGTGGTCGACCTGCCATCGCCGACTGAGCGGGTCCGGGCGATCGCCGGGCCCGACGGGCTTCACGCCCTGCCCGTCAGACCGGTCAGAGCAGTCGGAGCGCCCGCCCCAGATCCCGGGTGGTGCGGGTGACGAGGCTCATCGCCTCGGTCGGGCCGGTTGCGCTCGTGCTGGCCGTCGGCGTGCTGGTCCTGGGGCCGCCTGGGCGACCGGGTCCGGCCCGCCTCCCGGCCGTCCCGGCCTCCCCGGCGCCCGCCCGCGCCACGCTGGCTCGTCGATGCGGCCGCGGCCGCCGACATCACCGCCGACCCGCTCCGGCTGTGGACCGCTCTCCGGTGGGCCGTGCCGGCGGGGGTGGCCGGGCTCGCAGCCACGGCGGGACCAGCAGTCGCTCTCGCAGCCGGTGCCCTGCTCCTCGCCGTCCCGCCCTCGGTCGGTCCGGTGCTCCGCCGTCGACGACGGCACCAGATCGATGCCCAGCTCCCCGCGGCCCTGGAACGCCTGGCCTCCGCCCTGCGGGCCGGAGCGGCCCCGGCGCCCGCCTTCATCGACCTCGTTGCCGCCGCTCCCGAGCCTCTTGCCAGCGACCTGTGGGGTCCGGCGCTGGAGGTCGAGCACGGCGCCCGGCTGGCCGCGGCCATCGACCGGTGGGCGGCCCGGCCCGAGGTGTCGGCCTCTGTACGCCTCACAGGGGCCGCGCTCGGCCTTGGGGTCGAGGCCGGCGGCGAGGTGGCACGATCCATCGACCGGGTTGCGGCCACCCTCCGAGAGCGCCGTGAGCTGCAGGCCGAGGTGCACGCCCTGGCCACCCAGGCCCGAGCGTCGGCCGGTGTCCTCGCCCTCGCCCCGATCGGGTTCACGGCCCTGGTGGCCACCATCGAGCCGACCACGGTCACCTTCCTCCTCACCACCACCATGGGGCTGCTCTGTTTGGGGGCCGGCCTAGCTCTGGAGGCGGCCGGGATGGCGTGGATGGCCCGGATCACGAGGGCCGCGGGATGACCGGGATCGCCTGGGGTGCACTGGTGTCAGCCGCGGTGCTGGCCGGTGCGCGCCGCGCTCCGACCTCGGCCGGCGCGACCCCTCGCCGCGGCCCGGGCCCCGTCGTCAAGGGAGCGGCGGGGCCCAGTGGTGTCGTGGAGCCGTCCCGTCACGTTCGGGGCCGCAGTCGTCGGGCTGCTGGTCGCCCCGCCCCTGGCGCTGCTCCCGCCCGTCGTGGCTTGGGTCCGCCGCCGTACGGCCGCCGTCCGCTCGCGGCGAGCCGCCGACCGGGCGGTGGCCGATTGCCTCCCCGACGCCGTCGACCTGCTCCTCCTGTGCACTGCGGCAGGATGGTCGGTGCCAGTCGCCCACCCGAGAGTGGCCAGCCGGGTGGCCCCACCGTTGGGTCCGGCGCTCCAGGCCGCCGCGGCGAGCGCCGAGCGGGGTCGCCACCGAGCCGAGGCGATCCTCGACGCCCTCGCCCCGCTCGGCGACCGGGCCCGAGGCCTGGGCGACGTGCTCGCCGACCACCTCCGATACGGGGTGCCGCTCGCCCCCGGGCTCGAGCGGCTCGGCCTCGAGCTGCGCCTCGACCGGCGCCGACGGGCCGAGCTGGACGCTCGCCGGGTGCCGGTCCGCCTGTTGGCGCCCCTCGTGCTCTGCACGCTGCCCGCCTTCGCCCTTCTCACCGTGGTCCCCCTCCTCGCTGCCTCGCTGCGCGCCCTTCCCGCCTGATCTCGCACCCCGGTGCCGCCTTGGGCCCTGCCCCGCACGAACCATCACCACCGGAGGTACCACCTAATGCTCCACGCCCTCGTAAGCCTGCACGTGCTCGTCCTCTCCGGCGAAGAGGCGCTGCGACGCCGGCTCCGCCGCGACAGCGGGCAATCGACCGCCGAGTACGCCCTCGTCCTGCTCGGGGCGGCCGGGGTCGCCCTGCTCCTCGTGGCCTGGGCCACCAAGTCGGACAAGATCACGAAGCTGCTCAACTCGGTGCTCGACCGGGTCCTGTCCTCGGTCTCGTGACCGGTCGCCCGGGCCGCGCCCGCTCGCGTCAGGGCGGTCAGTCGACCGTCGAGCTGGCCCTGCTGCTCCCGGTCGTCGTCCTGCTCCTCCTGGCCGTCATCCAGGTCGGGTTGTTGGGGCGCGACGTCCTCCTCGTCGCCCACGCGGCCCGGGAGGGTGCCCGGGCCGCGGCGGTCGACGCCGACGAAGGGGCGGCCCGGAGGGCCGCCCTGGCCTCGAGCGACCTGGCCGAGGAGCGCCTCGACGTGCGGACCCGGGGACGCGCCGGGCCGGGGAGCAGGGTGGAGGTGGTGGTCGCCTATCGGGCGCCCACCGCCGTCCCCATCGTGGGCCGGCTCCTCGGCGACCGCGTGCTCCGAGCGTCGGTCACGATGCGGGTCGAGGGCCACTGAGGGTCACGCTTCAGCCCCGTCCCCCGCAAACCGATACGAACTGGGACAAGCCAGAGATCACAGCAACAGATTCCCATCGGGACCTTCCCGCGTGGGAGGATCTCCGGCGACAAAGGCGAAACCAGAGATCCACGGAAGGCGGCATCCAGCGGGTGCCGCGAGCCGCGGCTCAACAGGCCGTAGCCTTCCGACAACCACAGCATTTCGGGCAACGACGGGGCTCCCCGCCCCACTCGGAGGACAGAGAAGATGTTCAGGCGGACAACAGCAGTCCTGGCCACGGCGGCCGTGATCTCCCTCGCCGTCATGGCGCCGGCGCGGGCCCAGACCCCGCCGACCGACCTCAACGCGGCGGCAGCCACCGCCACGGCCCTGCAGCTGACCCTCCTGGGCCAGACGCTGGCCGTCTCCCAGACCCAGGCCGCCGTAGGCGAGAGCGGCTTCGCCGCCGCTGACGGTGCCGCTCTGCTCCTCGCCGGCACCCCGGTGCCCGGCGGCGCTCCCTCCGCCGCCGGCGGACAGGAGTCCAACGAGGTCTGCCCGCTGGAGCTCGACCTCAACGAGGCCACCAGCGGCGCCCTCTCGGGCCTCCAGCTCGAGATCGCCTGCGTGCGCACCTCGGCCACGGCCGGCGCAGCCCGTTCGGCATCCGATGAGGTCATCATCCGGGTCCTGGGGCCGGGCGGCGCGATCGTCGAGCCCATCCTCGGACCGGTGCTCGACGCCGTCGACCAGGTCACCGATCCGCTCGTCGAGGCCCTGGCCCCGCTGCTCGGCATCGTGAACGACGTCACCCAGATCGACGTGGCCAACGTGCTCGACCAGCTCACCACAGCCCTGGGCGACGACCTGTTCGTCCTGGCCGAGATCATCGTGGCCCCCTCGATCAGCGAGGCCACCTTCAGCGAGGACTCCGTCTCCGCCGAGGCCGGCAGCAACGCCATCACCATCAACGTGCTCCCCGGCATCGCCTCCACGCTCGACGTGGTCACCAACCTCATCGACGTGCCCAACCCGAGCAACGGCCCGCTCCTGCAGGTGAAGCTCGGCGCGGCCAACGCTCAGGTGATCAAGAACCTGGACGGCACGACCCAGCCCGATGCCAGCGCAGCCCAGCTCCTGTCGATCACCGCTGACGACTCGCTCGGCATCCTGCAGGGCCTGACCGGCACCCTCACCGACGTGCTCGACCTCCTGTCGATCACGCAGCTGAGCTGCGAGGGCGGCGCCCTGGCCGACATCCTCTGCATCGACCTCGGCCGCGTCAACGAGCTCGACCACGACGAGCTCGTCGCCCGCAACCTCGACTTCGGTCCGGGCACCGCAGGCATCGAGGCCTCCGCTGCCACCATCCGGGTCCTGCCCATCGCAGCTGAGGCTCTCGGCGGCGACGTGCTCGGCCTGTCCCTGGCCAGCGCCACGGCCGCAGCCAACGCCAACGACATCCCGCGGCTCGCTCCGCCGGCCGGGCCGCCTGCGGCCACCCCGGATGCTCCGCCCCTTCCCAAGACCGGCGCCGAGAGCGCCCTGCCGCTGACCCTGGCCCTCCTGGCCGTGGGCTCGGCCGGTGCCCTGTTGGTGCGTCGCACCCGTACCATCTGATCCTGTGACCTGTGGGTGACCCGGGCTTCGAGCCCGGGTCACCCATCTCCACCGCCCCTCCTCCGGCCACCCCCCACTCACCCATGCCTCAGCTCCTCGCCACCGCCGCCATCGTCCTCGTGGTCGCGGCGCTCTCGGTCTACGCACCGATCGCCCGGCCCCGACGCCCCGCCCACCTCCGGAGCGAGCCGCTCACGTCGGTTCCCCTCCCGGCATCCGGCGACGATCCTCTCAGCAAGGTCGTAGACGTCCTCCGGAACCGCCGCTGGGCCCGGGCCGGGCTCACCGCGCTCTCCGTAGGCCTGCTCGTGGGCGCCGTGGCGATGGTGGGCTACCCGTTCTACACGAACCTCGTGCAGGACCGGATCCAGTCCCGCCTGGACCGCCAGATCGCCAGCCCCGAGCTGAAGCAGGCCTACCTCGACCGCAACATCGGCATAGGGGACAGCCTCACCCGGATCATCATCCCGGAGATCGACGTCGACGTGGTCGTCGTCGAGGGCACGACAGCCAGCGCCCTGCGAGCCGGAGCGGGCCACTACCCCGACACCCCGCTGCCCTGCGAGATCGGCAACGTCGCCATCGCCGGTCACCGCACCACCTACGGGCGCCCGTTCCACAACGTGGACCTGCTCAAGCCGGGGATGAAGGTCACCCTCCAGACCCCGATCGGCGAGTGCACCTACGAGATCACAGAGGAACCCTTCACCGTCACGCCGAAGCAGGTGGAGGTGGTCGCCAACACCCCAGACGAAGCCATGCTCACGCTGACGACGTGCCACCCGAAGGGCAGCGCCCGCCAGCGGTTGATCATCAAGGCCACGATGGTGAGCAGCACCGTCGGGGGCGGGGGTCAGCCGGCGTGATGCGGCGTCAGCTGAGCAGGATCGGCCTGGCCGCCTCGGCTCTCCTCTTGGTCGCTGCCCCCGCCCGCTCGCAGGACAACGGCAGCGGCGCGTGGGCCGGATCGACCCTCCGGATCGACGGCAGCGCCGGGTCGTCCACCGGGTCCGTGCCGTTCACGGCGTACTTCACCCGGGCCAACGGCGTGCCCCGCCAGGTCGAGATCCTCGTCACCGCGGCCGGCGGGCCCGGCGGCAGCTGCGGACTGCCCGGAGGGGAGGTCGGCGCTGGTCGCACCCCGACGAGCCTCAGCCGCACGGTTCGGTTCGAGTGCAACGGCACGTACTCCCTCTCGGCGACAGCTCGCACGGTCGACTCCTTCGCCGACGACAGCACCAGCCTCGCGGTCGGGGTTCCGGTCTCGATGCCGGCCCCCGGTGTCACAGGGGTCAACGCCTCGGGCGGTGGCCGGGCCATCACGGTCGTGTGGAACGACATGAGGTTCGCGGCGAAGGACCTGTCGGGCTACGTGGTCGAGCGCAGGCTGGGCAGCGGCGAGTGGACCCGTCTGGCCGCCCTCAGCGCGGACGCCACCTCCTACGTCGACGAGCACCTGCCCGCCGCCCCCGGTGAGGCCACCTACCGCGTCACCTCGACCCGACCCTCGCCCGCCGGCGAACGGGTGTCGGCCGCCAGCACGACCAGCGCCACGCCGTTCGTAGGCGCGCCGACCCCGCCAGGTGACGGTGACGGGACCACCAACCCCGGCACCGGCGTGCCCGGTGACGGCACCACCAACCCCGGCACCGGCGTGCCCGGCGACGGCACCACCAACCCCGACACCGGCACCCCGGGCGCTCCCGGCACCCCCGGAGCACCTGGCACCCCCGACGCGCCCGGTGGCGGCTCCGGTGTCGGCGGGCGACCGTCCGGTGGCGCCGTGCGCGCCCCCCGCCTGGGCATCACGGGCACGTTCCTGCCGCCGCTGCTGCGGCCGACGGACTCCATCCGGCCCCCGGCCACGACCGACGAGGACGGCGGGTTCTCCGACGAGCTCCCGTACGACGACTCCGAGCCCGGCGAGCAGGACCCTGTCCTCCCCGACGACGAGCTGGCGTCGATCTTCAGCGAGGACTCAGCCGGCCGGGGCATGGCCATACCTGTGGCCACGGCCCTGGTCCTTGCCGTGTGGGCGTTCCACCTGCGCTTCCTCGCCCGGGCGGCCTCCCAGCCCGGCGCCCACGCCGCCCGCTAGCCCTCGAGGTCTCCGAGGTCTGTGGATCTCGTGCCCTCAGGTGAGGATGGCCCGGAGGAGGACAGCGGCAGCCGCCTTGTCGAGGTGCTCGTTGGCGTTGCCGCACTTCGGTGACTGCACGCATGACGGGCATCCGTCGCGGCAGCCGCACGCCTCGATGCTCTCGAGCGTGGCCTGCAGGTGCCGGTCGGCGGCCTCGTAGCCGAGCTCGGCCACGCCCGCCCCGCCGGGCACTGCGTCGTAGATGACGATCGTGGGCAGGCCCGTGTCGGCGTGGCGGGCGATGGAAACACCGCCGACGTCCCACCGGTCGCAGATGGCGAACAGGGGCAGGATCCCGATCGCGGCGTGCTCGGCCGCATGGAGGGCGGAGGGCAGCGCGGTTCGATCGATGCCCGCCCGGTCGACGAGGGCGTCCTCCACGACGTACCAGAGAGCTCGGGTGACGAGCGTGGCTGGGGGCAGGGCCAGGGCCTCAGTCGCGATGAGCGTGCCGCTGAGCGTCTCCTTGCGCTGGTAGCCGACGACCCGGGTCTCCACCTCGGCTGTGCCGATGCTGAGGCGCGCCTGGCCCACGGCCTGCTCCGCCTCGACATCGAGGAGCCGGGTTCGGGTGTCGCTGCGGGCCACGGTGTAGGTCGCGCCGTCGTCGGGCTCGACCGTGGCCACCCCAGCATCGAGGTCGAGCTCCACCACCCGCCAGTGCTCGCCCTGGTGCAGGTAGGACGCACCTGGGTGGACCTGCTCGGGTGCTCGGCCCCGGTCGACGTCGCCGATCCTGCGGTCGGTGCCGGCGGCCACGATTCGCACGGGGGCTCCGCCGGCGTTGCGCAGCCCGACACCGTGGCTGGGCCAGCCAGCACCGTTCCACACCGCCATCGGCTCCCCCCGCCGGCCCCGGTGGCGCACGAGCAGCTCGTCGTCGTGCACGAGGCGGCGCACGCCATCGTCGAGCGATCCAGGCCACCACCGGGCATCGGCGTGGGTGAGGGGCAGCTCGGCCGCCGCGCAGCGCAGGTGTGGATCCAGGACGAACGGGTTGGCGGGGTTCACGACCGCCGGCTCCGGGGCCCGGGCCAGGAGCTCCTCGGGGTGCTGTACCAGCCACTGGTCGAGCTGGTCGGCCCCGGCGACGAGGACCGCGGCTGCGGCCTCCCCAGACCGCCCGGCCCGACCGACCTGCTGCCAGAACGAGGCGATGGTGCCAGGGAACCCGTCGAGCACCACGGCATCGAGGCCGCCGACGTCGATGCCGAGCTCGAGCGCGGAGGTGGCGATGACGCCCTTGAGGCGTCCGGCGAACAGCTCGTCTTCGATGGCTCGCCGCTCTTCGGGCAGGTAGCCGCCCCGATAGGAGCGGACGCGGCGGGCTAGAGACCGGGGCAGGCGCCGGCGCACGTCGGCCGCGACCGTCTCCACACCTCGCCGGCTGCGGGTGAAGCCCAGCGTGGTGTGACCGGCGTCGATGAGCCCGGCTGCCACGGCGGCAGACTCCCGGTGGGCGGACGCCCGGGCCCCAGTGGCCTCGTCGAGGAGAGGCGGTTGCCAGAGGGCGATCGTGCGGGGGCCGCGTGGCGAGCCGTCGTCGAGCACCGGGACGACCTCGGCGCCGGTGAGAGCCGAGGCCAGCCGCTGAGGCTGACCGATGGTGGCCGAGCAGCAGATGAACACGGGGTCGGCGCCGTGGTGGACGGCAAGCCGTCGGAGACGGCGCAGGAGCTGGGCTACGTGGCTTCCGAACACGCCTCGGAAGGTGTGGAGCTCGTCGACCACGACGTATCGGAGCCGGCCGAGGAACGTGGCCCACCGCTCGTGGTGGGGCAGCAGCCCTGAGTGGAGCATCTCGGGGTTGGTGAGCACCACGGTGGCGCTCTTGCGGATCCACGTTCGCTCCTCGGGGCTGGCGTCGCCGTCGTAGGCCCCGGCCACGATCCTCGGGAAGCCCAGGGCGGTGAGGGCCCGGAGCTGGTCGTGAGCCAGGGCCTTCGTCGGGAAGAGGATCAGGCCTGTGCCCGGGCGAACGGGAGCGACCGCGGCCTCGGCCAGAGGCACCTGGTAGCAGCGGGACTTGCCCGATGCCGTGCCCGTGGCCACGACCACCGACCGGCCGCGCCGGGCCAGGTCGATGGCCTCGGCCTGGTGGCTCCAGAGGGGACGGTCGATCCGAGCCGCCACCTCCGCCGGGAGCGGTCGAGCCAGCTCGCCATGGCGAGCGGTCCGGGCCGGCAGGTGGGCCAGGTGCACGAGGCGGCTCGTGCGGAGCTCGGCGCCTCCGTCGATGTCCTCGGCGAAGACCCGGTCCCGCGATGCAGCCAGATCGGCCAGGACCTCGGCGAGCGCCGCGGCGCCGGCGATCTCGGGCTGGTGTGCGGAGTGGAGCGCCATCGGGTGGGACGATCGTACGCGTGGTCGCCGACGGATGACAGTGCTGTAGTTCCACCGCTGTGATGCTGGGCCCCCGGGCCCCGGGGTAGGTTCGAGCCGTGGGCCTCAGCATCGGCGTCGAGGAGCGGGAGGGCTGGGCGGTGGTCCGCGTCCACGGCGACATCGACCTCGCCTCCGCCCCCGACCTGCGAAGTCGGCTCGTCGAGGTCATCACCGGGGGCCAGACCAGGGTGGTGCTCGACCTCGAGGAGGTCGACTTCCTCGACTCGCTCGGCCTCGGCGTGGTGATCGGCGCCCTGCGCCGGGCCCGGGCAAACGGAGGTGACCTGCGGCTGGTTTCGACCCGGGCCCACCTCCACCGCACCTTCCAGATCACCGGCTTGCACCGGGCCATCGCCCTGGCCGACTCCACCGACGCCGCTCTCGCGGCCGCGACGCCCGCGGAGGGGTGAGGCATGGGGCGGCTGGTCGAGCTCCAGATCCCGCCTCGCAGCGATCACCTCGCCCTCGTCCGCCTCGTGGTCGAGGGGGCGGCCAGGCTGGGCGGGCCGCTGCCCGACGGTCGGGTCGACGACCTGAGACTGGCCGCGTCCGAAGCCTGCACCAACGCTCTCGATGCCCAGCAGGCAGCGGCCTCCGAGGAGCCCATCGTCATCCGGGTGGAGCTGGATGACGACGAGGTGGCCGTCACCATCACCGATCACGCCGGCGGCTTCGAGGTCGACGCCGTGGAGCCCGCTCCGGCGGCGACCGACCCCAGCCGGCTTCGCCACGAGCACGGCTTGGGGATCACGCTCATGCGGTCACTCGTCGACGAGGTGACGTTCACCCCCACGGCCGACGGAACCACGGTGCGGCTGGTCGTCCGGGCCTGAGAGGACCCTCGGGAACAGGCCTCGAGGTTTTTCTCCAGAACCAGGTTTGGGGGCTACCAGGCCAGGGAAGAAGCCGGCCGGTACCTGGCGAACCCCCCTCCGCCAGGCACCAAGAGAAATTGCTTCTTGTCATGCGATCGCAATCATTGTAACGTGATCGCAACGTCGCTGGCAGTACGCCAAAAGGGTCAGCGACCCCCCTCTGAGGCACCGGTTGTTTCGTCGGTCTGTCCGCCCGCCCCGACGAAGCGCCGGTGCCTCGGGCGTTTTCCGGGGAGCTAGCCCCCCACCTCGCGACGGCCCTCGAGGGCTCGTCCGAGGGTGAGCTCATCGGCGTACTCGAGGTCGCCACCCACAGGCAGGCCGCTGGCGATGCGAGTCACCTTCACCTCCACGACCTGGAGGAGCCGGCTCAGGTACATGGCTGTGGCCTCGCCCTCGAGGTTGGGGTTCGTGCACAGGATGACCTCCTGCACCCCCTCCGCTTCGATTCGGGTGAGGAGCTCGCGGATGCGGAGCTGCTCGGGCCCGACGCCGTCGATCGGGCTGATGGCGCCCTGGAGCACGTGGTAGCGACCTGAGAACTCCTGGGTCTTCTCCACCGACACGATGTCGCGCGGCTCCTCGACCACGCACAAGATCGTGGGGTCCCGCCGGTCGTCGGTGCAGAGCTCGCACTGGTCGCCCTCGGCGATGTTGAAGCAGCGGGTGCAGAAGCTCACCCGGTCCTTGGCCTCGCTGATGGCCGATGCCAGGCGCAGGGCGTCTGCCTTCGGAAGCTTCAGCAGGTGGAAGGCGATGCGCTGGGCCGACTTCGGGCCCACGCCCGGGAGGCGGCCGAGCTCGTCGATCAGCTCCTGGACGGGCGCCGCGTAGACGTTGGCCACGGCGCTCAGCCGCCGCCGAGGAGGTCGCCGAGGGGCCCCATGGCCTCCCGCTGCACCTCCGCCAGCCGGGCGTTCACGTCGTGCAGGGCGGCGAGGACGAGGTCCTCGAGCATCGCCACATCAGCGGGGTCCACCACGTCGGGAGCGATCGTGACACCGAGCACCTGGCCCGTGCCTGTGGCCCGGATGCGCACCATGCCGCCTCCGGCTACCCCCTCGACCTCGCGCTCGGCCGCCTCGGCCTGGGCCGCCATCATCTGCTGGGCCTGCTCGAGAAGCCCCCCCAGGGCGCCGCCGCCGAGGACGTCGAGATCCGGTAGCCCGGGCAGTGCGAGTCCGCCGGGTGCGTCGTCCGCAGGGTCGTTGGGGGCGTCGCTCACGCCGAGAAGCGTAGGGCCTCGCCCCTCGATCTCACGGCTCTTCGACGAGCTCCGCGCCTGGGAAGGCCTCGGCCAGCCGCTCGACGCCCGTGGTGGCCGTCGGTGCGTCCTCGAGGGCGTGGACGTCGTCCACGTGGTCGTCATCCGGGGTGGCGGCCGGGGCGGGGGTGGGCGCACTGACCGGTTGGGCCCCGCCCACCTCGGCGTCGGTGGCCAGGCGGAGGGGAACCGGCCTGCCGAAGTGGGCGGCCAGGGCCGCCTCCACCTCAGGGCGCTTCTTCTCGCAGTGGTCACGGGTGGGGGCGTTGGCCAGGGCGTAGACGACGGCGCCTCCCGCGGAGGCGGCGAACCGACCCGTGAGGTACACCGCCTTCGTGCCCGGCTTGAGCGTCCCGAGCACGGTCGGCCACGCCGCCTCGAGCTCACTGGAGGACGGCAGAGAGCCGGCGGGCCCGGCCGGCACGGGGGTGGCCTCTGGCCCAGCCGAGGCCGATGAGGAACCGGGCGGGTAGGCGGGCGTCGTCGGATCACCGCCTGCGTCGTCCGGGACGGTCCGGGGCTGGGTGGGCGCAGCGGCGCGGGGGGCCACAGCCTTCTTGACCGGCTCCCGCGCCCGGCCTGGCGGCGGGCCAGCCGCCCCGGGGGCGGAACGGATCTTGGCCAGCTCGGCCCGGGCGTCGGCCGCGGGACCGGCCCCACTCCCCTCGCGCGCCGCGGGCGCTGCCGGCGGAGTCGACCCGGGGGACGGCGCCGAAGAGGCGCCGGCAGCCACCGCCTTCTCCAGCCGTTCGATGCGGTCGAGCACGGCCTCGAGGGACCGATCCGAGTCGGGGCGGCAAAGACGCACGAGGGCCACCTCGAGCACGATGCGGGGGTCGGGCTTCTTGGCCAGCTCCACGAGCGCGTCGCCGAGCACCTCGAGGGCGCGGGTCAGCCCCGCGGCTCCGAGCTCCTCGCCCAAGGCAGCGGCCCGGGCCAGATCGCCCTCGGGGAGGTGGCGGTCCGGAGCACCCATCACAGCGAGGAAGGCATCCCTCAGGCGACCCATGAGCAGCTCGCCCAGCACCCGTGGGTCACGGCCGGCCCCCGTGGCGTCGGCCACGGCGACGAGGGCGGCGCCAGCATCACGCGCCTGCAGGGCGTCGAGGATGGCCTCCAGAGGCTGGCCCTCCTCCACGACGCCGCCCATGGCCGACACCTGGTCGAGGGCCGACAGCGTGTCGCGTGCCGAGCCTCCGCCCTGGCGGACGACGTGCTCGACGGCGTCCTCCCCGAGGTCCAGGCCGGCGTCGGCGATGACGTGGCGGACGTGGTCGGCCAGCTCCTCGGCGGGGAGCAGGTGGAACTCGAAGTGCTGGGTGCGACTCCGGATGGTCGGCAGCACCTTCTGAGGATCTGTGGTGGCCAGGATGAACGCGACGTGCGCCGGCGGCTCCTCGAGCGACTTCAGCAGGGCGTTCGACGCGCCAGCGCTGAGCATGTGGACCTCATCGAGGATCACGACCTTGCGGTTGCCCGACGTGCCCAGCGGGATGCGCTCGATGAGGTCGCGGATGTTGGCCACGCCGTTGTTCGACGCCGCGTCGAGCTCGAGCAGCCAGTCGACGATGCGACCTTCGTCCACGGCGATGCAGTTCTCGCAGACGCAGCACGGCTCACCGTCGACGGGGTTGTCGCAGTTGAGGACCTTGGCCAGGATGCGGGCGGTAGACGTCTTGCCTGTGCCTCGCGGCCCGCTGAACAGGTAGGCGTGACCGACGCGGTCCTCCTGCACAGCGGTGCGCAGAGCCCGCATGACGTGGTCCTGGCCCCGCTGTTCGCTGAAGCGCTTCGAGCGGTAACGGCGGTACAGCGCCTGGTACGGATCAGCCACGGATCGACCCTACCGGTGGGATGGGAAGGCCGCGGTCGCTGCCCGGGCGTGCAGAGACCCGCTCCCGGATGTGACGGTCAGGCGATCTGCGGCACACCGCAGGCTCCGCTGAGAGCTGCTGCCTTCCGGCCCTGACTCGGTTCACGGACTGCAGTTGCACAGGACCCGACCGCCACATGCGAGAGCGGGTCGGCCGACACGATAGCCTCGTCGGTCCTGGCTGCCACCTTCGGGTGGGAGTCGTGGAGGGGTGCGAGAGCGGCCGAATCGGCACGCTTGGAAAGCGTGTGTGGGGCAACCCACCGTGGGTTCGAATCCCACTCCCTCCGCTGCGGGTCCGCTGGGCCCGCTCGCGCCCTCGCTCAGCTCAGGCGGTTCCCGAGGCGAAGCCCGTCGGCCCGGCCCAGCTGGACCGGGCGCCGGCTCGGGTAGCGCTCGCGGATGCGGGCGTCGGCGTAGGCGAAGGCCTCCTGCACCGTCGGACCGGCCTTTCCCTGCAGCCAACCCTCTCGGACCATGTGGTGGACGAGGTAGGACGCCCCGAGGTGAGGGCTCTCGTAGGCGAGCGAGTTGGCATCGGACGCGGCCGTGAGGACCCGGCCCGGGCCGAGCAGCTCGGTGAACCCGCCGCCGTAGCACGTGGCCATGACGACCCACATGTTCGAGGAGCGGGCCGGGGCCAGGAGGCCGGCCAGCTCCTGGTCGGTGAGGACACCGCCCTCGGACGTGATGATCGCCTCGGTGTCGCTGTCGACCTTGCGAACGTGCCCGGCGTAGGCGAGGACGATCGTGCTGCCCGGCCCGGCCCGCTGGACGAGCCGCTGCACGGCTGCCACGACCTGGCCACGCTGGGCCTGGCCGTCGCGCAGCACCTCCCGGTTGGCGGCCGGCACCCCGAAGTGCACCATGGCCTGTTCCATCGTGTTGGCGTCGCCCACGGCCGAGGCCAGGTCGTACTCAGAGCCCGGGTAGTCGTTGATCCCGATGAGCAGGGCGTAGACGTTGCCGCTCCCTCCGGACCGGGTCTGGGCCACGGGCGCTGGGCTCGGAGCGGGAGCCGGCGGGGGTGGGGAGGGCGGGGCCGGCGGAGGGGGCGACGACGGACGGGCGGCCGCGGGCTGGACGGCAGCCGGCGCGGCGGGCGCAGTCGTCGCCGGTGCAGCAGCCGTTGTCGGCGGCGGCGGAGGGGGCGGCACGGGCGTCGGGGGCGGGGAGGCCGGCGCGGCCGCCAGCTCGTCGGTCGGCGCCGCCGTGGCAGGTGCGTCGGGTGCCTCGCCTGCCTCGGGCGGGACCTCGATCGAGTCGACCAGCGTGGCGAGAGCCTGCCGCTCGACCCGCGACGGCCCGGGAACGAGGCGGAGCACGCCAGGCAGGATGGCCAGGCCCAGGGCCGCGAAGGATGCGGCCAGCGCCCGTCCTGCCCGCATGCCCACCCCCTGGTCGTTCCTGTGGCCGGACGGCCCCAGCGCCGCCCGAACACCTGAGATGGGTCAAGGTTCGACGGCAGCCCCCGATCTCCTGCCGGCCGGGCGGTACCTTGCACGGGTGGCTGCGCCCTCCGAGCTCGAGATCGAGGCCATGTCCGTCGCCCTCGCTGAGGCCCGCTCCGCCGGAGCGGCCGGCGAGGTGCCGATCGGGGCTGCGGTGGTGGCCCACGGTCGGATCGTGGCCCGGGCCGGAAACGAGCGGGAGCGCCGATCCGACCCGACGGCCCACGCCGAGGTGCTGGCCCTGCGGGCCGCAGCCGAGGCGCTCGGCACCTGGCGCCTCGACGGGGCATCGCTCGTCGTCACGCTCGAGCCCTGCCCCATGTGTGCCGGCGCGCTCCTCGCCGCACGGGTCGCCCGGGTGGTCTTCGGAGCGGCGAACACGGACAACGGGGCGTGCGGCACGCTCTACAACCTCTGCGTCGACCCCCGCCTGAACCACGAGGTCGAGGTGGTCCACGGCCTCGAGGCCGGGACCGCCACCGACCTGCTGGACCAGTTCTTCGCCGCCCGCCGACCCTGACCGCTTTTCCGGCTGGTGGGGACCACCTGTAACGTGGTCGACGGAGAGCTGCCAGAGCGGACGAATGGGACGGTCTCGAAAACCGTTGTGGCTTTCGGGTCACCGTGGGTTCGAATCCCACGCTCTCCGCCACGTTCAGGTTCTCTCAGCGGGTGTCGATGGGTAAAGGGCGACCACACGCTCTTTCTCGTCCTCCTCTCAACCCCTCCCCGATGCCCCTCACCCTCGAACCTTCCGCTCCGCACGCGCCCGCCCCTGCTCTCGCGCCCGACCTGGCTCGACGCCCCGTCCGGCGATCGTGGCGGCGCCGAGCCTTCCGCCTGGCCCTCGGGTTCGCGGCGGTCCTCGCCCTCGGCAACCTCTTCATCCTGGCCGCCCACGCCGTGGCCCAGAGCGCTGCCGGGGACTCACCGGTCGACGTGCCCGACGACGTGGCCGGCATCCGCAACTTCGAGGCCGTCGACGCCAGCCTCTGGCGGGGCGGCGCTCCCAGCACCGAGGACTATCGCGCCCTCGCCGCGGCAGGCGTGACCACGATCATCGACCTGCGGGCCGAGGAAGGCCTGCAGGACCCCACCCCGCTCCTCGAACAGCTGGGTGTCATGCGGGTGGCCATCCCCATTCGGGATGGTCAGACGCCCGCTGACGAACAGGTCCGCCAGTTCATGGCCGCCGTGGACGCCAGCAAGGGCACCGTGTACCTCCACTGCGGCGCTGGGGTCGGGCGCACGGGCACCCTGGCCGCCGTCTACGAGGTGTCCCGGGGATCGGGCGGC
Source organism: uncultured Microthrixaceae bacterium (assembly GCA_963846555.1). Classification (GTDB taxonomy): domain Bacteria; phylum Actinomycetota; class Acidimicrobiia; order Acidimicrobiales; family VFJN01; genus VFJN01. The sequence continues at coordinate 327,182 of CAWJWI010000004.1, read as the reverse complement.
TGGGCCGCGATGCGCGCCAACCTCGCCGTGGGCCCGCCTTCGCTCGAGCAGCTGGCCTACGCGGCATCGCTGGACGCCGGAGATGCGCCGCACCGCCCGAACGGCGCCATCGTGGCCGTGAGCCGAACCTTCGACGCCCCCCGCCGCCTGTGGAAGGTCGTGCAGGGCCTCTGAGGCGCAGCCGCCGTCAGCCGGCCGGCACGACCTCCACCCCCCGCACGCTGGCCTGGATCCGGTCGACGACCGCGTCCTCCAGGCAGCCCCGCACCCTCTGCTCGGCGTGGTGGCCTATGTGGGTGGGCACGAGGATCTCGAACCGGCCCTGACCCGCGTTGCGGAAGGACGCCTGGCCGACGGTGCCGTGGAGCACGTGGCTGCAGGTCCCCCACAAGGCGGCCGCGGCCTCGTCGGGCCAGGCCGACGAGCGCCCGCCCCTCAGCTCGAGGTCGATCCGCGTGGCGACGTCGGCCTGGCGGGCATCGGGCCGGGTCTGGATGGCGTCGCCGAGCCAGTCGATCGCCGCCGTGGCCATGGCGGCGACGACCACGACCACCAGGAGGGGCCCGACCCAGCCCCGCACAGGTCGCCGCTCCGGCTGGGCGGTCGGGGCCGGCTCCGGTCCGAGCAGACCCCCCGCCGGTAGGGCCAGCGGGGTCAACCGGTGGGCCAGGCGGCGCTCCAGCGTGGGAGTCGTCGTGCGCCGGGCCGTCTGCTCCACGACCCACGCCAGGCCCGATGCCAGGGCGCCGACGCCGAGGAGGAAGGGCAGGAACACGCTGAGGTTGGGGGAGCTCGGATCGAGCCACTCGAAGCGGTTGGCCGGGGGCGGTGCCGCCCCCTGGATGCGAGCCAGGACGGCCGGGTCGAGGTCGACCGGGCGGGCCGGGCGCTCGGCCAGGTCGGTCAGCTGCTGCTCGAGCCGGCCCAGGCGTCGGAGCACCATCGCGGCGGCCAGCGCCACCTCGGCCGCCACGAAGAACAGGGCCGTGATGATGGCCCGGTGCCACTCCCACCGGAAGAGGTAGATGAGGGCGTAGCCGCCCGAGCCGGCCAGCACGCCGACGGGGAGCACGAAGGCCAGGCGGCGGATCACGTGGGGTGCTCCGGAGCTGGCCGGTCGAGCAATCGGACCTCGCCGGTGGCGCCGTCGACGAGCACCTCGGCACCGGGCCGGAAGCGGTCGGTGGCGCCGGGCACCCCCACGACCGTGGCCACCCCGTGCTCCCGGGCCAGGATGGCGAGGTGCGACAGCGGGCTACCGGTCGCGGCGACAAGTCCGCCCAGGCGGCTGAGCACGGGGGCCAGGCGGGGGTCGAGGGCCTCGACGACGAGGATCGAACCCGCCTTCGGCGCCGGACCGTGGCTCACCACGCCCCTCGCTCGGCCGCCTCCCGCTGCTGTGCCCTCTGACGGACTGCCGGCCACGGCGACCGCTCGGCCGTCTGCCGACAGCCGGAAGCGGGCCGGCAGGGGCGGACCGGCGAGCGTGGCGGGGGCCGGGTCGAGCCTCTGGCCCTGGCTCCGAACGGCCGCGGCGAGCGAGGCGAGGTCCACCCGGGCGATGGCCGCCGGATCCGGGAGCTGGCCTGCGAACGTCAGCCGCTGGCCGAGGAGCCAGGCGGCGCGAGCTGTCAGCTCGTGCAGCCAGCGGATCCGGAGGCGCAGGGCCTCGCGGGGTCCGAGGGCAGCCGAAGCCGACCGGGCACGGTGGGGCGTGCCGGGCGGCAGCTCCGGCAGCTCGACCGTCCCGGTGATCGCAGGCGGGACAAGGGTCAGCACCACCGGCGATCGAGCCAGGATCTCGGCGTCCGGGCGGCCCTCGGCCCGGCCGGCCCGCAGCTCGGCCAGTGCCACCTCGGCGCCGGTGGGCCCCTCATGGGTCGTGAGCGCGCCGGCCAGGAGCTCGTAGCCGTGGGCGGCCCGCAGAGCGTCGCGCCCGCGCTCGAGGAGGCGAACGAGGGTGCGCTCGTCGAGGGACTCGAGGGCCGGAACTGCGGCCAGCTCGGCGTCGAGACCGGCGAGGATGTCGTCGACGAGCCCCGGGAGGCCCGAGCGGAGCCGCCCCACCTGCCACGCCACCCGCAGGTGCCGGCCCGGAGCGCGCGGGTCGAGCAGGGCCCAGCCGCGCCGGCGGCCCTGCCCTCCCTCGAACAGCTCCAGATCCACGGCCGGACGACCGTCGACGGCAACGACGACCGGGGAGCGGGTGAGCGTGCGGTGCGAGGCAGCGCCCGTGAGAGCGAGAGCGACGCGAAGGGCATCACGCAGAGGCGACAGCCAGAGATCGGTCTCGAGGGGCTGGAGGGCGTCGGGGAACGTCTCGGCCACCGGCCCCGGGCCGAGAACCGGCCCGACCCCAACGGGGGCCACTGCAGTTATGGGCCGGCTCTGGAGGAGGAGCAGATGGCCCCCCACGATCGCCCACTCGATGTCCTGGGGTCCCCCGAAGAGGACCTCGGCCCGCCGCGCCAGCCCGACGAGGGCGTGGGCCTGCCGTCGGGTCAGGGGGCCGCCGCGCCCGCTGCCCTCGACGAAGCGGGCGTGGCGGTCGAGCACCACCCGGTCACCGGACTCGAGGCCACCCACGAGCCGCTGGGGTCCGCCTGCGACCGTGGCCACGAGCAGGCGATCCGTCCGTCCGCTCACCGGGTCCACGGTGAACAGCACGCCGCTGCGCTCAGGGTCGACATGGCGCTGCACGAGAACTGCGATCGGTGCCGCACCGGCCAGCGGTGCGGCCCGGGCTCCGGATTCCGACACCTGTCGCAGAGCGTCGAGGAAGTCGTCCCATCCCCGGACGTCGACCACCGAATCGAACACCCCCGCCTGCGAGGAAGCGGCCGTGTCTTCGGCCGCCGACGACGAGCGGACGACGACGGGATCGGTGCCGACACGGCTGAGGTCTCCCCAGGCCGCTCGCACGAGCTCGACGGGCGCGGTTCGCGCGCCTCGCGGCGCGGCGGTGATCGCCGCGGCCAGAGCGGGCGGGATGACGAACCCGTCGATGACGGGAAGCCCGGCGGCGCGGGCCCGAGCCAGGTTTCCGGCCTTGGCCCCGAGCAGGCCAGTGTCCGAGCAGCCGTCGTCCAGCGGGACCACGCCCGCAGCATCGGCGATCGTCCGGCTGACCGTCATGACGGCGTCCCTTCGAAGCTCTGTCCTGCTTCCCTGCCACTCCCAACGACGGAGACGACGAAAATGATCCCAGGGACTGAGCGGTGCTGCACGCGTGTAACGCGACCGCAACGTCGGGGCCCCATCTGGCGGGGCTAAGGCAGGCCCGCCCACATGGGGTCGACGTGGGGAGCCAGCCGTTCGAGCTCCTCGAGATGGGCGGCGGACAGGGTCGCCAGGCGTCGGGCTCCGGAAGCCGTGAGCCGCACATGCACGACGCGGTGATCGTGGCCATCGTGCTCTCGGCGCACGAGCCCCGCGCGCTCGGCCCGGTCGACGAGCTCGACCACGGAGTGGTGGCGCAACAGCAGGTGGTCGGCCAGGTCGCCGATGGTGGCCAGACCTTCGTGGCCGCGCACTGCGAGCAGCAGCTGGTGCTGGGCTGGGGTCAGCCCGGCGGCCTTCGCCTGGTCTTCGCTCCAGCGGAGGAACCGGCGCAGGCCATCGCGGAAGCCGAGGAGACGTCGGTACTCGACATCGTCAAGATGCACGCTTACATCGTATCACGATAGAATTGCCGACGTGGCCGTTCTGACCGACGAACCAAAGCAGCTCCTGCGCATGGCCAGCCTGGCGGCGATCGTCGGCCTTCTCTCCGGCGGAGCGGCGTGGCTGCTCGTGCACCTGATCGGCGTGATCACCAACTTGGCCCTGTTTCACCAGTGGGGTTGGGAGCTGCCGCGCTTCGACGCGCTCGAGATCAGCCCGCTCGTCGTCCTGACCGCGATGGTCGGGGCCGGGCTCGTGACCCTCCTGGCCCGGTGGTCACCGGTGATCCGAGGCCACGGCCTCCCCGAGACGATGGAGGCCATCCTCACGCGGCAGAGCCGGATCGCCCCGAGGACGGCAGTTGCCAAGCCGCTGTCGGCTGCGCTGGCCATCGGCACCGGCGGCCCGTTCGGTGCGGAAGGGCCGATCATCGTCACCGGCGGGGCCATCGGGTCACTGCTCGGCCAGGCCGTGCGCGTGTCGCCGAACCAGCGCAAGATCCTCCTGGCCAGCGGCGCCGCGGCGGGCATGGCGGCCACGTTCGGATCGCCCCTCGCAGCTGTCGTGCTCGCCATCGAGCTGCTCCTCTTCGAGTTCTCGGCCCGGGCCTTCATCCCGCTGGTCGTCGCGTCGAGCGTGGCTGGGGGCGTGCACGCCCAGCTCTTCGGCAGCGGGCCTCTCTTCACGGTCCCGGAGCACGACTTCTCCGGTCTGGGCCAGCTCCCTCTGTTCGCGGTCGTCGGGCTGGGCTGCGGCCTTCTCGCCGTGGTGATCGCCAAGGGCCTGTTCCTCGTCGAGGCGCTCTATCGGCGGCTGCCGGTCTCGGAGAGCTGGCACCCGGTCATCGGCGCGGCGGCGTTCGCCTCGCTCGGCCTGCTCGTCCCCCGTGCCCTCGGAGTGGGCTACGACGTGATCGACGACGCCCTCGCTGGCCGGCTGGCCGTCGGCACCCTCGCCGCCTTGGCCCTGGGCAAGCTCGTCATCTGGTGGATCGCTCTGGCCTCGGGCACATCCGGGGGCACGCTGGCCCCGATCCTCATCATCAGCTCCACCACTGGCGCGCTCGTCGGGCAGCTCGTGGCCGATGCCTTCCCTGGGCTCGGCCTGTCCGCCGCCTCAGTTGCGCTCGTCGCCATGGCCGCCACCTTCGGTGCCGCAGCCAGAGCCCCGTTCGCGGCCATCGTCTTCCTCTTCGAGCTGACGCGCGACTACGACGCCATCCTTCCCCTCATGGGGGCAACCGTGCTGGCCGACCTCGTGGCCCGGGCCCTGCTGCGGGACAGCATCATGACCGAGAAGCTGACCCGCCGGGGCCTGCTCGTCCCCAGTGCCTTCCACGTCGACGCCATGCGCACCACCTCGGTCCAGACCGTCATGACGGCGCAGGTGGAGACCGTGCCGTCAGACGCCTCGATCGAGGACCTGGCCGCCCACTTCGAGGCCGGCGACCACAACGCCTACCCCGTGGTCGACCCCGGCGGCCGGCTGGTCGGCATCGTGTCTCGGCGCGACCTCGTCAACGGCCTGGCCCACGGCTCGTCGCTGGCCGACGTCGTCGAGCCCGAGGTCATAACCACCACCCCCGCCGCGACCGTCGCCGATGCGCTGGCCCGGATGCTGGAGGAGGGCGTCGACCACCTGCCGGTGGTGGAGGACGGGCGCCTGGTCGGCATCTGCACCCGCACGGACGTGCTGCACACCCGCCGCCAGGTGCTCGAGCACGAGCGGTCGCAGCACGGCTGGCTGGAGCGCCGGCGCAACGGCGAGCCCTGACCGGGTCGCGATCCCAGCGCTCAGCCGTACGCTCGCACCATGCGACGCGGTGGCCCTCACAGCATGATCGGCTCGGACCCGGCCGCGGTCGCCGGGGCCCGGATCAGCCGCGCTGTCCTGCGGCGGGTGTGGCGCTTCGCCAAGCCCTACCGACGCCTGATCGGGTGGTTCCTCGCCATCATCGTGGCGTCGTCGCTCATCAGCCTGGTGCCGCCCCTGCTCTTCCGGGAGATCCTCGACCGGGCCATCCCCGACGGCGACCGCGGCCTGCTCAACGTGCTGGCCGGCTGCATCGTGGCTGCGGCCGTGGCCGACGCCGGACTGGCCCTGGGCGAGCGCTACCTGTCCTCGCGCATCGGCGAGGGCGTGATCTTCGACCTGCGGGTGTCGCTCTTCGACCACGTGCAGCGCATGCCCATGGCCTTCTTCACGCGGGCCCAGACCGGTGCCCTCACGAGCCGGCTCAACACCGACGTGATGGGCGCCCAACGGGCCGTCACCGGCACGCTCGGATCTGTGGTCTCGAACGTGGTGACGCTTGTCGCCAACGGCACCGTCATCGTCCTGCTCGAGTGGCGGTTCGCGGTGATCTCGCTCGTGCTCCTCCCCCTGTTCATCGTCCCGGCCAAGCGGGTGGGACGTCGCCTGCAAGAGCTGACCCGCGAGCAGATGGACCTCAACGCGTCCATGAACACGACGATGACCGAGCGCTTCAACGTGGCTGGGGCGCTGCTCGTCAAGCTGTTCGGGAAGGTCGACGCCGAGACTCGCGACTTCGCCGCCCGGGCCGACGGCGTGCGCTCCGTCGGCGTGCGCTCGGCCGTCTACGGGCGCACGTTCTTCGTCGCCCTCGGCCTCGTCGGCGCCCTGGCCGCGGCGGCCGTCTACTGGGTGGGAGGACAGCTCGTGATCTCGGGGTCGCTGAGCATCGGAACGCTCGTCGCTCTGGCCACCTTCGTCAGTCGCATCTACGGCCCCCTCACCCAGCTCACGAACGCTCGGGTCGAGGTCATGACGGCCTTCGTGTCCTTCGAGCGCGTATTCGAGGTGCTCGACGCCCCGAGCCCGATCCAGGACCGGCCCGGCGCGGTCGACCTCGTCCTGCCCCGTGGGCGCATCGAGCTCGACGACGTGCACTTCGCCTACCCGGACACCCCGATCGTGGCCAGCCTCGAAGCCGCCGCCGTCGGCCCGCCGCGCGCTGAGGGCGAGCCGAGCCTGGAACGCGCGCTCGTGCTCGACGGGGTGACGGCGTGCATCGAGCCGGGCCAGATGGTGGCCCTCGTAGGCCAGTCCGGATCGGGCAAGACGACCCTCTCTGGCCTCATCCCCCGCCTCTACGACGTCACGAGCGGCGCCATCCGGATCGATGGCACCGACGTGCGCGACCTCACCCAGGACAGCCTTCGAGCCGCCATCGGCGTGGTGAGCCAGGACTCGCACATGTTCCACGACACGGTCGGGAACAACCTCCGCTACGGACGGCCGACGGCCACGCTCGCGGAGGTGATGGCCGCCGCGCGCGCGGCCCAGATCGAGGACCTCATCGAGACCCTGCCCGACGGGCTCGACACGCTCGTGGGTGAGCGCGGCTACCGCCTCTCGGGCGGCGAGAAGCAGCGCCTGGCCATCGCTCGCATGCTCTTGAAGGACCCCGCAGTCGTCATCCTCGACGAGGCCACGAGCCACCTCGACTCCGAGAACGAGCACCTCGTCCAGCAGGCCCTGGCCACCGCGCTGGCGGGTCGCACGAGCCTCGTCATCGCTCACCGGCTGTCGACGATCGCGGCGGCCGACAAGATCCTCGTGCTCGACGACGGTCACATCGTCCAGGAGGGCACCCACGAGTCGCTCCTCGCCGCGGGTGGTCTCTACGCCGACCTCTACCGAACCCTCATGCGGGCCGAGGCTGAGCAGGACCCGGTCGTCGCCGGCGTCACCGACTGATCGTGGATCCCTACGACGTCTTCCTCGCCGTGCTCGGGCTCGCCGTCCTCGCTTCGGCGGTGCTCCCGCGCGTCCTCCGGGACCTGCCCATCTCGTTGCCGATCGTGCACCTGCTGACCGGGATCGGTCTCTACGCCCTGGTCGGCGACCTCCCATCGCCGGACCCGCTGCGGGAAGGAGCCGTCACCGAGCGGGTCAGTGAGTTCGTCGTGATCGTGTCGCTCACCGCCGCCGGCTTGAAGATCGACAAGCGCTGGGGGTGGCGAGCCTGGGCCCCCACCTGGCGCCTGCTTGGTCTGGCCATGCCCGCCACGATCGCGGCGACCGCGCTGCTCGGCTCGTTCGGTCTCGGCCTCGCGGCGTCCGGAGCGCTGCTGCTCGGCGCCGTGCTCGCGCCGACGGACCCCGTCCTCGCCGCCGATGTGCAGGTCCCCGGACCGAACGCCTCGGAGGAGGAGGGCGAGACCCGTCGCACGCTCACGGCAGAGGCAGGCCTGAACGACGCACTCGCCTTCCCGTTCACCAACGCAGCCATCGCGTCGCTCGCAGGCGGAGCGTGGCTCGGCGGCTGGTTGTGGGACGACGTCGTCGTGAAGCTCACCATCGGGCTCCTTGTGGGCATCGCGTGCGGGCGGATCCTCGGGTGGCTCGTGTTCCGAGGTTCACCACAGCTCAAGCTCGCCCACACCACCGAGGGCATCGCTGCGATCGGCACGACGCTGCTCGTCTACGGCGTGGCCGAGCTGGCGCACGGCTATGGCTTCCTGGCCGTCTTCGTCGCGGCCCTCGTCCTGCGAGATCACGAGCGGGACCACGAGTACCACGAGGTCCTGCACGACGCGGCCGAGACGGTGGAGCGGCTCGGCAGCGCGCTGCTGCTGATCCTGATCGGCGGCGCGATCGCGGAGGGCGGCCTGGCACCCGTCGGCCCGAGGGAGGTCGTCGTCGCCCTGCTCGTCGTCGTCGCCGTCCGGCCCATCGTCGCCTGGCTGAGCCTCGTGCGCACACCGTTGGTCGGCAGAGAGCGACTGATCACCGCGGCGTTCGGGATCCGGGGCATGGGCTCCGTCTACTACCTGGCGCACGCGGCGAACGCCGCGGACTTCGCAGAGATCGACCGCCTCTGGGCCGTGGTCCTGCTGGTGATCCTCATGTCGGTCGTCATCCACGGAGCGACGGCAGCCCGCGCCGTCCGCGAGGTCGTGGACGACGAGCCGGCCTGACGTGGCCGCGGCTCGACATCTGACGGGGCGTCAGGGGCGGCGGTAGCGTCCGCCGACATGAGCGCCCCCGCCCCGCCCCCCGGCCGCGACCTGCTGCGCGACAAGGTCGTGCTCGTCACCGCCGCGGCGGGTACGGGCATCGGGAACGCGACCGCCCGGCGCTGCCTCGAGGAGGGGGCCACCGTCGTGCTCAGCGACGCCCACGAGCGGCGGCTCGGCGAGGCAGCCGACGAGCTGACCGAGCTGACCGGCACGCGGCCGGCGACGTTCACGTGCGACGTCACCGTCGAGCAGCAGGTGCAGGCCATGGTCGACGGCGCGGTGGCCGCCCACGGACGGCTCGACGTCGTCGTCAACAACGCCGGCCTGGGGGGCATGGCCGAGCTCGTCGACATGACCGACGAGCAGTGGAGCAAGGTGCTCGACATCACCCTGACCGGGACGATGCGGTGCATGCGGGCCACGCTGCGGGTCATGTACGAGCAGGGGTCGGGCGTGATCGTGAACAACGCCTCGGTGCTCGGCTGGCGGGCCCAGGCCGGCCAAGCGCACTACGCGGCGGCCAAGGCCGGGGTCATGGCCCTGACCCGATGCGTGGCCCTCGAAGCTGCGCCGCACGGCGTGCGCGTCAACGCGGTCGCCCCGTCGCTGGCCATGCACCCCTTCCTCTCCAAGGTGATGGACCAGGACGTGCTCGACGGGCTGGCCGACAGGGAGGCGTTCAAGCGGGCCGCCGAGCCGTGGGAGGTGGCCACGGTCATCGCCTTCTTGGCCAGCGACTACTCGAGCTACATGACCGGCGAGGTCGTGTCCGTCTCCTCGCAGCACCCGTGAAGACCTTCGAGCACCTCGACGACCTCCGCACTGCGGCGGGCACCCACCTCGGTTGGACCGACTGGATGGTCATCACACAGGACCGGGTCGACCTCTTCGCGGACGCGACCGGCGACCACCAGTGGATCCACGTGGACGTGGAGCGGGCCCGGGCCGAGAGCCCCTTCGGCGGCCCGATCGCCCACGGCTACCTGACGCTCGCCCTCTCCAACCTGTTCCTCCCGCAGCTCATAGCGGTGCCAGCGGCCTCTGCGGGCGTGAACTACGGCACCGGCAAGGTCCGCTTCCCGGCCCCGGTCCTCGTCGACTCCCGCGTGCGGAGCGGGGCCGAGGTGAGCGCCGTCGAGGAGATCCCCGGCGGCCTCCAGACCACCATCACCATCACCATCGAGGTTGAGGGCAGCGCCAAGCCGGCCTGCGTGATCGAGTCGCTGAGCCGCTGGATGGCCTGACCGGGCGCTGTGGCACGATTGCCCCGCAGATCAGGCAGGGGGGACGGGCCAGGTGCTCTTTCGCATCTTGGGTCCGGTCGACGTCACCGACGGCGACCGGCCGCTGAGCATCACAGCGCGCCGCGAGCGCGCCGTGCTGCTTCGTCTCCTCATGGAGCCGGGCCGACCGCTCGGGCCCGAGCGGCTGGTCGAGGACCTCTGGGGCGACGACGCACCCGCCGACGGCCGCGGCTCGCTCCGCGTGCTGGTCGCCCGCCTCCGCCGGCGACTGGCCGAGCACGAGGACGAGCCCCGGATCGTGACCGGTCCCGCCGGCTACGAGCTGCGCCTCTCCGTCGACGACGAGCTCGACGCGTCACGCTTCGAGGCCCTCGTCGCCCGCAGCCGTGACGAGATGGAGGGCGGGCACCCGCGCCACGCGGCGGCCACCCTTCGGGAGGCGCTGGGGCTGTGGCGGGGCTCCGCCCTCGGCGACCTGGCCGACCTCGACTTCGCCCGCCCAGAGGCGGTGCGTCTCGACGAGTCCCGACTCGCCGCGCTCGAGGCCCGGATCGAAGCCGACCTGGCCTGCGGCCGGGCCGCCGAGATGGCCGCTGAGCTCGAGGCCCTGTGCGCAGCTCACCCCCTCCGGGAAGCGCTGTGGGGGCTCCGGATGGTGGCCCTCTACCGGTGCGGCCGGCAGGCCGACGCCCTGCGCGCCTACCAGGACCTCCGCCACGTGCTGGCCGAGGAGGTGGGCCTCGAGCCGACGCCGACCCTGGCTCGCCTCGAGGCGAGCATCCTCAGCGGGGATCTGTCCGACAGCGCCGGGCCGGCCCCTCCTCCGACGCCCACCGCCCGACCCGTGCATCGGTCGCACGCCGGAACCGAAGACGGCTCGCCCTTCGTGGGCCGGGACGAGGAGATGGCGGAGCTGGAGGAGGCCTGGCTGGCGGCCGCCGCAGGCCGCCGCCAGCTCGTGCTGCTGCGGGGCGAGGCGGGGGCCGGCAAGTCGCGCTTGGCCGGGGAGCTGGCGGGCCGGCTGGGAGACGACGCAGTGGCGGTCGAGGGCCGCTTCGACGAGGAGATGCTGCTCCCCTACCAGGGCTTCGTCGAGGCCGTCCTTCAGCTCGGTCCGGGCGCCGCCGCCGCCCTGGGCCCACTCGCGCCCGGATCGGAGCGAGACGACGCGGCGCCCGAAGGCCATGGGGCGGGGGACCTCGAACGGCACCGGCTGTTCGCGGCCGTGGAGGACGTCCTCGAGCGGACCGCCACGGGCGCGCCGCTCCTCCTGCTGCTCGACGACCTCCACTGGGCCGATCCCTCGAGCTTGCTCCTCCTGAAGCAGCTGACCCGAGCTCGGAGCACGGCCCCGTGCCTGCTCGTGGCCACCTACCGGGACACCGAGCTGCACGACGAGCACCCTCTGACCGCCGCGCTGGCGTCGCTGCGTCGATCCCGCAACGTCCGGGAGCTCACCGTGGGTCACCTGGGGGTGACGGACGTGGCCGAGCTCGTGGTCGCCCGACTCGGTGCGGACGAGCACCAGGCGGAGGCGGTGGCTGAAGCGATCGTGGCCCGCACCGGGGGCCACGCCCTGTTCAGCGAGGCGCTCATCGACGCCATGGCCGACCCCCGCCGCGACCCGGTGACCCGGCAGGCCCTCGACGTCCCGACGACCGTCCGGGAGTTCGTGGCCTCAGCGGTGAGCCGCCTCTCCCGACCGGCCCGGGCCATGCTCGCCGTGGGGGCGGTCCAGGGCACCTCGTTCTCGCTCACGACCGCTCTGGGGGCGTCCGCACTCGACGAGGAGGCGGCTGTCGACGGCATCGAGGAGTGCACGAGGTCAGGCTTCCTCGTCGACGGAGACGCAGGGATCCTGCGCTTCGCCCACAGCCTCGTGCGCGACGTCGTGTACACGAACCTGCCGCAGGTCCGCCGGGCCCAGCTCCACCAGCGAGTGGCCGACACGTTGGAGGGGACAGCCGCCCTCGACGAGGCTCGGGCAGCCGAGGTGGCCCGCCACCTGGCCCATGCTGCGCCGAGCCCCGAGAACCTGCGCCGGCGCGTCGACCACTCCCGCCTCGCCGGCGAGGGCGCCCTGCGAAGGGTCGCGTTCGACACGGCGGCCGAGCTCCTCCTCGCCGCCCTCGAAGCCCACAGGGCGCTGGCCGGTACGGCCGAGACAGACAGAGGCGAGCGGGTCGAGCTGCTCCTCTTGGCGGCCAAGGCCCTCGTGCTGACGGGCCACCCGGCCCACGCCACCCAGCTGTGCGAGGAGGCGGTCCGACTCGCCTCGGACGAAGGCGATGCCGAGCTCCTGGCCCGGGGGGCGCTCGTGCTCGAGGAGGCGAGCTGGACGGGCTACGGCTTCATGGCCACGGCCACGGCCAGCTCCGTGGAGGCCGTCCTCCGACAGGCTCTGGGCGCGCTGGCCGGAGACGAGACCGAGGTCGGCAACGCGATGAGGGCCGAGGTGCTGGCCCGGCTGCCCCGGGTCCTGCACTTCGGTACGTCCCCCGACACGCGGCTGCCACTGGCCGAGGAGGCCCTGGCCCGGGCCGAGGCGAGCGGACAGGCCCGCCTTCGGGGCGCGGCCCTCGAGGGGATGCGCTGGGCGCTTTGGGGCAGCGTGGACGTGGACCGCCTGGCCGAGGTGTCCGAACGGATCCTCGTGGAGTCCGAGGTGGCGGGTGACGGGGCGCTGGCAGTGCGAGGTCAGGTGTGGCGCTACCTGTCGCGCCTCGACCTCGGGGACCTGGCCGGCGCGACCGAGGCCATGGATGCCCTCCGCCTCGGGGCGGAGACGGTGCCCGAGCCGCTCGCCCTCTGGTACCCCGAGGTGGCGGATGCGGCGATGGCCCTGCTGGCCGGGCGGCTGGAGGAGGCCGAGACATCGGCCCTGGCGGCCTTCGCAGTCGCCCGACGCCTCGACCTGGCTTGGGCGGTCGAGACCTTCGGCATCCAGCTGCAGCAGATACGCCGCGAGCAGGGCCGGCTGGCCGAGCTGGAGGAGGCGACCCTCGCGGTGGCCGCAGCCCACGAGGGCGAGGCGGTGTGGCAGCTCGCCCTGGCCGACCTGCACCTCCAGCTGGACCGGCCCGACCACGCGGCCGCCCTGCTGCGCGACCTCGTTCCGGCGATGGCGGATCTCCCCCAGGACCTCACCCGGCTCGCCGCGCTCGCCCTGGCTGCCGACCTGGCCGGCGAGCTCGGGGACGCCGAAGCGGCCGAGGTCCTCTACCCGCTGCTGCTCCCCCACGGTGATCAGCTGGCAGTCGTGGGCCCCGGCGTCGTCTGCCTCGGCAGCGTGGCCCGCCAGCTCGGCGCGCTGGCTGGGCTGCTCGGCCTCTGGGAGGTCGCGGCCCTCCACCTCGACGCCGCCCTCGCCCGCAACCAGGCGCTGTCCGCCCTCCCGTGGCTGGCCCGCACCCACCTGGCGCGCGCTGCGGTGCTGGCCCGGCAGGGGCAGGCCGCGCCCGCCGCGGCCTGCCTCGCCGACGCCCGCTCGCTCGCCCGCTCGCTCGGCTGGCCACAGCTCCTCGCCAGCTGCGACCGGATGGAGAGCTGAGCCACCTCAGCTCACTGGGTCCGGCACCTCCCACGAGTCCGGCAGGTTCTCGGGCGCCTGAGGCCGAGGCGCGTCCGTGTGGGGCAGACCGGGGATCTGGGGACCCTGGGGTGTGTTGTAGAGGATGCGGTCGGCCACGCGGAAGCCGGTGAACATGAACGGCTCCGGGAAGTCGTAGAGCTCCACCTTGTTGCGGACCGAGCGGCGTTCACCCATCTGCTCGAGCACTCCCCGGGCCGCCATCCTTCCCGCCTCGTTGGCGCCCTCCATCGTGGCCAGGTCGGCGTTCGTGCGGACGTAGTCCGATGCCAGGTAGAGGTTGGCGAGACCGTGGTCGTCGCGCAGGACCGCGGCCGGCCGGTTCGACCAGGACGACGTGGTGTTGATGAACAGGCCCTCGCGGTTCTCGAGCCGGGACCCACCCGTGGAGGCCGCCGGGAGCTCCACGATGGCCGGGTCCAGGAACCAGTCGAGCACCTTCGGCATCGGCTGGTCCGGGTAGGAGGCGACCATGTGGGCCATGAGCTGAGCCAACACCTCGTCCTTCACCTCCTCGCGCGTCATCTCCTTGGCCGTCTTCCCGTGGCAGGCGCAGGGCTGGTCCCAGTCGGAGATGTCGACGGAGAGGATCGCCTGCACCCGCCCGTCGCCGAGGTCGTCGAAGTCGACGTCCTCCCAGAACTGACGTTGGGAGATGGACGTGAGCGAGAAGGCCGAGTCGACGAAGATCGTGTGGCCTGCGGCGAGATCGAGCGGGCCGTCCAGGTAGAGCTGTATGCCGTTCATCCAATCGTCCCGGAGGGGGGCGTAGGTCTCGTCCGCGAAGCCAGCCAGACCCGTCTCGTAGGTCGCCAGGCTCGAGGCCAGCACCACCTGCTTGGCATCGGCCATCGGGATGGCCATCACGTAGCTGTCGGCCGTGACGGTCCTGGTGGCACCGCTGGCATCCCGGACGGTGGCGGACTGCACGCCGTCGGCCTCGGACCAGCCCACCTCGGTCAGCGTGGCGTCGAGCTCGAAGCTCACACCGAGGCCCGAGAGCTGGTCTCGCCAGGGCTCCAGCCAGCGCTCGGATGTGGGACCGTTCAGGACCCGGTCGATGCAGCTGCCAGGGTGCAGCCAGTCGTTCATGATCCGGATCAGCGTCAGCCCGACGGTGCGGGCACTGACGTCCTTGCCCGACGCAGCCACGGTCCGCTGGTTCAGCCCGTCGGCGAGGTACTTCCGGTAGTCGGCCGAGCCCTTGTCGGCCTCGCAGAAGTCGAACCAGGAGATCTGCTCGAACTCGTGGAAGCGCCGGTCGTCGCAGGCGCAGAGGAGATCGCGCAGCCGCTTGGCGAAGCGGAGGGCGTCGCTCATCGGGATGTCGACCTCGGGCCCGAAGCTGAAGAGCTGGGCGATCTCCTGCACGCTGCTCGGGAACCGGTTCGACAGCTCGAGCGCCGGCCCGTCGGTGCGGGCGAAGTGAGTCTCAGGCGCGTCGACGAGGTTGTCGGCCACGGTCGCCATGGGTCCACCGGCCGGGTACGGGATGCGCTTCATCGTCTTGATGACATGGCGGTAGTAGCCGGGGAAGAAGCGGAACCCGTGCTCGCCGGGGAGCGCCTGGCCACCGGCTTCGGACCCAGGTTTCCGGAAGCTGCGGGCCTTGCCACCCGTCACCGTGTTCCGCTCGTAGACGGTGACGTGGACCTTGGCCTTGGCCACTCGAGCCAGCTCGTGGGCGACTGTCAGGCCTCCGACGCCTCCGCCGAACACGGCCACCTCGTGCGTCACCGCGCCTCCCCCAGCTGCGGCATCGGGAGGTGGGCCACGCTGCGGTCCACCAGCCGCTCGATAGAGGGTAGGACGAGGAAGCGGTCGAGGTCCTCGGATGCCACGACGAGCACCTCGACGTCCCGCTCCACCACGACCTCCTCGGTGTGGTGCGGCCCCTGCAGCACGGGCCGCAAGCCGACCAGGCCGCCAGGGCCCACGAGCTCGGGCTCGAGGTGGTCGTCGGACGTGACGCGCAGCAGGCCGGAGACCACGAGGAGGACCTGGCGCGGCACACACCCCCTGCGCACGATCACGCGCCCGGTGAAGAGCCGGCACTCCGCGG
This sequence comes from uncultured Microthrixaceae bacterium, assembly GCA_963846555.1. GTDB lineage: Bacteria > Actinomycetota > Acidimicrobiia > Acidimicrobiales > VFJN01 > VFJN01. The sequence goes on along the minus strand of CAWJWI010000004.1, from coordinate 311,639 downwards.
TGAGGCTGGCCAGTGTGATCAGCTCAGTGGTGCTGCTCCGCTCCAGCCCGGGGATCCGGCGGAGCCGCTCGAGGACAGGGAGGACTGACATCGCTCGCATGGGTTGAGCGTGATGCCGACCCGTTGCGCGACCGTTGCGCCGGTCACCCCGACCCCGGTTGACCCTCGTCAGGTCGTGAGGAGCACCGAGGACCCGTGGCCGAAGAGGCCCTGGTTGACGGTGATGCCGGCGCTGGCGCCCTCTACCTGGCGCCCTTCGGCCTGGCCCCGGAGCTGCCAGGTGACCTCGCAGATCTGGGCGATGGCCTGGGCCGGAACAGCCTCGCCGAAGCAGGCCAGACCGCCGCTCGGGTTGACCGGGATGCGGCCGCCGATCGTCGTGTCGCCGTCGTTCAGGAGCTTCTCCGCCTCGCCCGGCTTGCAGAGCCCGATGTTCTCGTACCAGTCGAGCTCGAGCGCGGTCGAGAGGTCGTAGACCTCGGCCAGGCTCAGCTCGTCGGGGCCGATCCCGGCCTCCTCGTAGGCGCCCTCGGCGATCGAGTCGCGGAAGGTGAGGTCAGGCGGCGGCCAGCGCGACAGCCGAGTCGGTTGCGAAGTTCGGCATCTCGATGACCGTGTTCGGGAAGCGAGGCGTCACGGTCGACACGGCACGGATGCGAACCGGCGAAGCGACGCCCTTCCGCTTGGCGTAGTCCATCGACGTGAGCACCACAGCCGCCGCACCGTCGGACGTGGCGCAGATCTCGAGGAGCCGCAGCGGGTCGGCCACCATCGGCGAGGCGAGCACCTCCTCCTCGGTGACCTCCTTGCGGTACCGGGCGTTCGGGTTGTGCAGGCCGTGGCGGGCGTTCTTGACCTTCACCTTGGCGAAGTCGGCGTCGGTGGCACCGTAGAGGTCCATGCGGCGTCGGGCGTACAGGGCGAAGTAGGTCGGGTTGGTGGCGCCGAGCAGGCGGAAGCGGAGCCAGTCGGGATCGTCCCACCGCTCGCCCGCCACGGGCGCGAGGAAGCCCTTGGGTGTGGTGTCGGCCCCGACGACGAGCGCGACGTCGCACAGGCCGGCCAGGATCCGCGACCGGGCCGCGTCGAGGGCGGTGACGCCCGACGCGCAGGCGGCGTAGCACGAGGCGACCCGGGCGCCGTTCCAGCCCAGGGCCTGGGTCAGGGTCGACGCGGCGACGTAGCCGGGGTACCCGTTGCGGACGGTCTCGCCGGCCGCCACGAACTGGACGTCGCTCCAGCTCACGCCAGCATCGTCGAGCGCGGTGAGCGCGGCCTCCACGCCGTACTCGGCGAAGGGTCGGCCCCACTTGCCCCACGCGTGCATCCCGGCACCGAGGACAGCGACCGGATCGGGGGCGCTCACGATGCCACCGGCTTCCAGCGGTAGATGAGGTGCTCCACGCCGTCGACCTCGTAGAGAGGCTCGACGACGAGCTCGACCGACGACCCCACGGTCAGGTCGTCGACACCGAAGCCCTTCGCCACCTGGCCGAGGATCACCATCTGCTCCTCGGCCAGCTCGACCGCAGCCAGCGCGAAGGGCTCGTGCTCTGCCGTGGGCGGGATGTAGGGAGGCGGGGGCTGGTACTGGGCGTCGGTGTAGCTCCAGACCGTTCCGGTGCGGGACAGCTCGACGTCGTCGAACTCCCGGCCCCGGCAGTCAGGGTTGCGGCAGAAGCCGCCGGCCCGGGGAAACAGCACTGTCCCGCAGGTCGTGCAGCGGGTGCCCAGCAGGCGGGGCTCCGGATCAGTGGTGAACCAGCCCTCGACGGCCGGCACGGCGGTTGTCGACATCGCCTCTCCTCTTCTGACGACCCGTCAGGTCGGGATCGCAGTGTGGCACAGCCGTCGTTTTGCGACGAGTCGTCCCGGTCTGGTGGGATGGGCGCGCTTTGAACGCCCCCTGGGCAAAGCCACGTTTTCGGCGGACAAAAGATCGGGCTGAGCGAGCTGGTGGACGACACCCTGACCAAGTCTGAACGCGAGGCGCTCAAAGCCATCTACCGCCTCACGCGGGACGGCTCGGAAGCCCACACCGGGGCCCTCGCCGACGTGCTCGGGCTCTCCCCCGGCACGGTCACGACCACCGTCAAGCGGCTGGCCGATCGGGCCCTCGTCGACCACCGCCCGTACCAGGGCGTCACCTTCACGGCCCGGGGCCAGCAGATGGCGATCGCCGCCATCCGACGGCACCGCATCGTCGAGCGCTTCCTGGCCGACATGCTGGGCTACGCCTGGAACCAGGCCGACAAGCTCGCGGTGGGCTTCGAGCACGAGCTGCCCGACGAGGTCCTCGAACGTCTCTACGTCGCGCTGCACCGACCCGAGACCTGCCCCCATGGCTTCCCGATCCCGACGGCTGTGGACGCCGAGCTGCCGGCCACCCCCGCCCTCTACGACCTGGAGGCAGGCGAGGTCGTCGAGGTGGCCCTCTCGGGGTCAACCGACCCGGAGCTCGTGGCCTTCCTCGGCACGCTCGGCCTCGTGCCCGGCGTAGAGGTCGTGATCGTCGAGAAGCACCCCTTCGACGGGCCCGTCGTCGTCACCGTCGACGGGCAGGACCGCACGCTCGGCGAGCGGGTCGCCCGTCAGATCTACGTCACCCGTCGCGGCCACCACAACGGTGACCTCGACATCCAAACAACCGGTGGGCGCAGCGCCGCCCCCCCGACCCAGAGGAAGCATGCATGAATGGAATCCTGGCCGCTGAAGGCGGCTATCAGGACTTCGTACTGAACGGTGGTGAGTTCGCCATCCTCGGTCTGTCCGCCGTGTCCGCACTGCTCGCCATCGCCGTCGGCTTCATCTTGATGAAGGGAGTGCTCGCTGAAGAGCGGGGCACGCCGAAGATGATCGAGATCGCCAAGGCGATCCAGGACGGCGCCGCCGCCTATCTCAACCGACAGTTCCGCACGATCATCGTCGTCCTCATCCCCCTCGCCGTCGTCGTCTTCGTCACCTCGCAAGAGGTGCTGCGGCCCGATGGCAGCGTCGCCCTCTCCTTCGGGATGTCCGGCCTGTCCCGCACCGTCGCGTTCGTCGCCGGTGCCTTCCTGTCCGGCCTCACGGGCTACATCGGCATGACGCTGGCCACCCAGGGCAACGTGCGCACGGCGGCTGCCGCCAAGCGCAACTCCCTGCCCGACGCCCTCAAGGTGGCGTTCCGCACCGGTGGCGTCGCGGGCATGTTCACGGTGGGCCTCGGCCTTCTGGGCGCGACGGTCATCATCGCCATCTACCAGAACACCAGCTCCGCCATCCTGGTCGGCTTCGGCTTCGGCGGCTCGCTTCTGGCCCTGTTCCTCCGCGTGGGCGGCGGCATCTTCACCAAGGCCGCTGACGTTGGCGCCGACCTCGTCGGCAAGGTCGAGGCGGGCATCCCCGAGGACGACCCCCGCAACCCGGCCACCATCGCCGACAACGTGGGCGACAACGTGGGCGACTGCGCCGGCATGGCCTCCGACCTGTTCGAGAGCTACGAGGTCACCCTCGTCGCCTCGATCATCCTCGGCGTTCCCGCCTTCGCTGCCGCCGGCCTCAACCCGGCCCTCGGCCTCGTGTTCCCTCTGGCCGCCCGCGCCGTCGGCGTGCTCGCCTCCATCGTCGGCGTCTACGCCGTGAAGGCGAAGGAGGGTGAGACCGACGCCCTCAAGCCGATCAACCGCGGCTTCCTCACCGCCGGCGTCATCACGGTCGTCGGCGTCGGGGCCCTGGCCCTCGGCTACATCGGCAACCCGACCAAGGCCTTCCAGAGCGACAGCGCCGTCACGATCACCAACGTCGGCTGGCGCTGCTTCGGGGCGGTCGTCATCGGCCTCGTCCTGGCCCAGGTCGTCAGTCGCCTCACCGAGTACTTCACCGCCACGCACCACGCGCCGGTGAGGGAGATCGCCGAGAGCACCCGCACCGGCCCCGCCACCGCGATCCTGTCGGGCACGTCGTCGGGCATGGAGAGCTCGGTGTACGCCATCATCGCCATCGCCCTCGCCATCGGCGTGTCGATGGGCCTCGGTGACGGGAACCTGCAGTTCTCGCTCTACCTGGTCGCCCTGTGCGGCATGGGCATGCTGGCCACCACCGGTGTGATCGTGTCCGAGGACACGTTCGGCCCGGTGTCGGACAACGCGGCGGGGATCGCCGAGATGTCCGGTGAGTTCCACGGCGAGCCCGAGCGGATCATGGTCAGCCTCGACGCGGTGGGCAACACCACCAAGGCCGTCACCAAGGGCTTCGCCATCGGCTCCGCGGTCATCGCCTCCGTGGCGATCTTCGCCAGCTTCATCGAGACCGCAGTGGACGAGATCGTCCCGAGCGAGATCGCCGAGGCCGCCCGTGCAACCAGCCGAGGCGTCTTCGACCTGCTGCCGATCAACGTCGCCGACCCGAAGGTCTTCATCGGCCTGCTCATCGGCGGCGCCGTGCCGTTCCTCTTCTCCGCCCTCGCCATCAACGCCGTGTCCCGCACGGCCGGCGTGGTCGTGCAGGAGGTTCGTCGCCAGTTCGCAGACGGCAAGATCATGAGCGGCGAGAAGCTGCCCGACCACGGTCCCGTGATCGACATCTGCACCGCAGCCTCGCTCCGCGAGCTGGTCACCCCGGCCCTCCTGGCCGTGCTCACGCCCGTGATCGTCGGCTTCGGCATCGGCTTCACCGCCCTGGGTGCCTTCCTGGTCGCGGTCATCCTCGTGGGCCAGCTGATGGCCAACTACCTGAGCAACGCGGGTGGCGCGTGGGACAACGCCAAGAAGTACATCGAGGACGGCAACGAGGGCGGCAAGGGCTCGGACTCCTACCGAGCCGCCGTCATCGCTGACACCGTCGGTGACCCGTTCAAGGACACCGCCGGCCCGGCGTTGAACCCGCTGATCAAGGTGATGAACCTTGTGTCCCTCCTCGTCCTGCCGGCCATCATCGCCCTCACGGACATCAAGGAGGTCACGCCGGGGAACTTCACCGCCGAGCCGAACGGCACCAGCATCCTCATCGCTGTCGCCGCGTTCGTGGTCCTGGTGGGGGCCATCGCCTTCTCCAAGCGCAAGAAGGAGGCGTTCGGCGGCGACGACCAGCAGTTCGCCGCCGCGACCGCCGTCGACTGAGCATCCCGTCGGCACCAGCTGTGCGCAGCGCCCCGGCTCCGGCCGGGGCGCTGTCGCGTGTCCGCAGACACCGGCGCGAACCGGGGTGCGAAGTGCGTCGTTTCCGGCCTGCTTCGCACCCCGGTTCGCAGGCGGACCTAGGTTGGCCGGATGGACTTCCTGGGGGACCCGGACATCGGTCATGGCGTGGTCGAGCGGCGCTTCGACGTCACAGGGGACGACGGCGTCGTGCCGGGGATCTTGTGGACGCCGGAGGGCGCCACCGGCGCCCGGCCGCTCGTTCTGCTCGGCCACGGCGGAACCGCCGACAAGCGGACGCCCTACATCCTGTCGCTGGCCCGCCGACTCGTCCGCCACGGCGGGTACGCGGCAGCCGCCATCGACGGGCCGGGGCACGGGGACCGGGCCGACGCCCGGCCGACCGACGAGAGCGCGCCGACCGCTGGCATCCGCCGGTCGTTCATGACCTCGGTGGCGGCCGCCGCCGACAGCATGACCGCCGACTGGACTCGCACGCTGGGCGAGCTGCGCACGCTCGACGAGGTGGGCGAAGGGCCGCTCGGCTACTGGGGCCTGTCGATGGGCACCATGTTCGGCTCGCCGTTCGTGGCGGCCACGCCCGAGGTGCGGTGCGCGGTGCTCGGGCTGATGGGCACCTTCGAGGACACGAACCCGTGGTCGACGGCCGCCGCACAGATCGCCTGCCCGGTGCTCTTCCTCGTGCAGACCGACGACGAGCTCGTGCCCGTCGACAAGGCGGTCGCCCTGTTCCGAGCCGTCGGGTCGAGCGACAAGCGGATGCACGCCCACCCCGGTGCCCACTCCGCCGTGCCACTCGAGGAGATCGAGGCGTCAGAGGCGTTCCTCGCCCGCCACCTGTCCTGAGTGCGCGAACTGTGTCAGACACAGTTCGCGCATCTGGCGGTGGGTGAGGCGCGTCGAGTCAGCCCTGAGCGGCGCGGAGGAAGGCGGGCCACTCCCCGCCGCCGTGGAGCACGAGGTTGGCTCCCGTCACGTAGCTGGCGAGCGGGCTGGCCAGGAAGGCGACGGCGTCGGCGAGGTCTTCGGGGGCGCCGAAGCGGGCCATCGGAACGGTGGCCGCCACGCGGGCCAGGCCCTCCTCCCCGCCGTAGTGCTCGAGCGAGTCCTCGGTGGCGATGAGGCCGCCGGAGATGGCGTTGACGCGCACCTTGGGCGCCCACTCCACGGCAAGGGTGGTGGTGACGCTGAGCAAGCCGGCCTTGGCCGCGCCGTAGGCCGCCGTACCCGGCGACGGACGCAGCCCGCTGACGCTCGTGACGTTGACGATGGCGCCGCCGTCGTCCTGGTCCTGCATGACCCGGTTCGCCTCGGTCGCGACCTGGATGGCAGCAAGGAGGTTGAGCCGGACGATGGCCTCGGTGAAGCGCGGCGAGGCATCGGCTGCCGCGACGGTGGGCGAGCCTCCGGCGTTGTTCACGGCGACGTCGAGCCGGCCGTGCTCGGATGCGATCGCGTCGATGAGCGCGGTGACCTGATCGGGGTCGCGGACGTCGCAGGCGCGGAACTGGTGCGGAGCTCGAGACGGGCGCGTTGCGGCCGCAGACCACGACGGTGGCCCCCGCCTCGGCCAGTCGGTCGGCGATGCCTGCGCCGATGCCCTTGGTGCCGCCGGTGACGAGCGCCACCCGCCCGGCCAGATCGATGGCGATGCTCATGGGTCCTCGCTGAGCTCGTGCGTGGCGCCCGCCAGCTCTGCGGTGGCACCGGCTAGGCGGGCCATGTCAGCGCCCGTGGGGTTCTGGAACACCCGCAGGCCGAACTCGGGGACGACGGCGAGGAGGTGGTCGAACACCTCGGCCTGCACCTCCTCGAACCGCTCGAAGCTCGTCTCACGGGCGAAGGCGTAGACCTCGACCGGGACGCCCTCGGGGGTGGCCTCCTTGACGCGGACGAGGGCGGTCATGGCCCCGCCTTCCCCGCCGTCGCCATGGATCTTGGGGTGGCGCCGCACGAACTCCTCGGCGTAGGCCCGAAAGGCCCCGATGTTGGTGATGCCCCGCCGGTGGGGCACCACGCCCGGAGGCAGGTCGCCGTTGGCCGCCATCTCGGCCTCGATCTCCGATTGACGGTTGCCGATCCATCCGTGGAGCAGCTCCCACTGGCTCCAGCGCTGGAGCTCGTCGGCCGTCATGAACCGCACCATCGAGACGTCGAGCCGGATGGAGCGCATGATGCGCCGGCCCCCGCCCTCGTAGATCGGGCGCCAGTTCGTGAAGCCGCCCTGGGTCAGGCTCTTGGTCGGGATCGTCACCATCGTGCGGTCGGCGTTGAGGATCTTGACCGTGTGGAGGGTCACGTCGACGACCTCGCCGTCGGCACCGAACTCGGCTGCCTCGATCCAGTCGCCCTGGCGCACGACGTCGTAGTTCTGCAGCTGCACCGAGGCGACGAAGCCGGTGATCGTGTCCTGGAAGACGAGCAACAGGATCGCGGTGAGCGCGCCGAGCCCGCCGAGTAGGACGAGCGGCGAGCGCTGGGCGAGGATGGCCACGATGACGATCGCCCCGCCGAGGAAGATGATCGTGTTGATGATCTGCAGGTAGCCCTTGATGGGCCGGTTGCGGGTGGGGTCGTAGTGGGACTCGTAGATCTCGTCGGCCGCGTTCAGGACGGCGGAGATCACGAAGACGGTGACGAGCACCACCACCGCCAGGAGAACCCGCTGGGCCCCCGCAACCACGTCGGGGTCGTCGTCGGGCGCCAAGCCCACGAGCAGGAAGGCGAGCACGACCGGCAGTAGGAGGGCGACGCGCTGGGGCACCCGGCGGCGCAGCAGAGAGTCGTCCCATCGCACCGGAGACTCGAGGATCTCGCGCTCGAGGGCGCCGAGGATCTTCGTCCGCAGCACCACGTAGATCAGCAGCGCGACGAGCACCGCCACGCCCACTCCGATGCCGGTCACGGCCCAGTCCGCCATGCGGGAGCAACGTACTGCCTCGGCTACGGTCTCACCGGACCTGACGCCCCATCAGATTTGCGGAGCACGATGCCGACCACGAGCACGATCCACGCCGACGGCACCGCCGAGGTGGTGATGGACAACCCGCCGGTGAACGCACTCACCGTGGCGGGCTGGTTCGAGCTGGCCGACCTGCTCACGGGCCTCGGGCGCGATCCCGAGGTCCGCGTGGTGGTGCTGCGGGCCGAGGGCCGCGGCTTCAACGCCGGCGTCGACATCAAGGAGATGCAGGCCACCGAGGGGTTCGACGCCCTCATCAGCGCCAACAAGGGGTGCTACGCCGCCTTCGCCGCCGTGTACGAGTGCCCGGTTCCGGTCGTGGCCGCCGTCAACGGCTTCTGCCTGGGCGGCGGCATCGGGCTGGTCGGCAACGCCGACGTGATCGTGGCCGCCGACGACGCCACCTTCGGACTGCCCGAGGTGGACCGGGGCGCGCTCGGTGCCGCCACCCACCTGAGCCGGCTGGTGCCCCAGCACAAGATGCGGGCCATGGTGTACACCTCGGCCACCGCCACGGCCCAGGAGCTGCACCACTTCGGCTCGGTGCTCCAGGTCGTGCCCCAGGCCGGGCTGCGGGACGCGGCGATGGCGGTGGCGGCCCAGATCGCGGCGAAGTCGCCCACGGTCATCCGGGCGGCCAAGGAGAGCCTGAACGGCATCGACCTCTGGGACGTGAAGCGGTCGTACCGGTTCGAGCAGGGCTTCACCTTCGAGCTGAACCTGTCGGGGGTGGCCGACGAGCACCGCGACGCCTTCGTTGCCAAGCGCGACACGGACCGGAGCAAGTAGTGGTCGCACCCAAGGACAAGCGCTGCAGCGAGGACGAAGCCGTCGCCGAGCTGTCATCCGGCATGACGATCGGCTTCGGTGGCTGGGGATCGCGACGCAAGCCCATGTCCGTCGTGCGGGCCATCCTGCGCTCGGACCTGACCGACCTCACCGTCGTCAGCTGGGGCGGGCCTGACGTCGGCCTGCTCTGCGCGGCCGGGCAAGGTGAAGCGCCTCATCTACGCGTTCGTGTCGCTCGACTCGATCCCGCTCGAGCCGCACTTCCGGGCGGCCCGACAGTCGGGGGCGGTCGAGGACGAGCCTTACGACGAGGGCATGTTCCTCCTCGGCCTGCAGGCCGCGGCCTGGCGGGTGCCGTTCCTGCCCACCCGAGTCGGCCTCGGCTCGGACCTGATGCGTGACAACCCGCGGCTGCGCACCGTCACCTCTCCCTACGACGACGGTGAGGAGCTGGTGGCTGCTCCCGCCCTGCCGATGGACGCCGCCTTCGTGCACATGAACCGGGCCGACGCACGCGGGAACGGGCAGTACCTCGGACCCGATCCGTACTTCGACGACCTCTTCCTCGGCGCCGCCACCAAGCGCTTCCTCTCCGCCGAGCGGATCGTGGCCACCGAGGACCTGGCCAAGGACGGCCCGCCCCAGTCGCTGCTCATCAGCCGCCTGTCCGTCGACGGCGTGATCGAGGCACCGAACGGCGCCCACTTCACCTCGTGCGTCCCGGACTACGACCGCGACGAGGCGTTCCAGAAGGCGTACGCCGCGTCAGCCAAGTCACCGGAGGCCTGGGCCGAGTTCTCCGAGACGTGGCTGACCCTGAGCGAGACCGACTACCAGGCCAAGCTGCGCACCGACGGAGGGGCGACATGACCGATCAGCTGGCCGGTCTCGTGGATCGGGCCGACGTGTGCGCAGTCGCAGTGGCCGAGTGCTTCCGCGGCGACGGCGAGATCCTGGGCAACCCGATCGGCACCATCCCCATGATCGGCGGGCGCCTGGCCCGGGCCACCTTCGAGCCCGACCTGGCCATGACCGACGGCGAGGCCCGGCTCATCGCCGACGACGCGGCCTTCGCCTGGCCGGGCGGACCAGTCGTCGAGCACTTCAACCCCTACCGGCACATGTTCGACTGGGTGTGGAGCGGCCGGCGCCACGTGATGATGGGCGCCACCCAGGTCGACCGCTACGGCAACCAGAACATCGCCGCCATCGGGGACTACGAGCGACCGAAGGTGCAGCTGCTCGGCTACCGAGGCGCACCCGGCAACACGATCAACGACGTCACCTCGTACTGGGTGCCGAACCACTCCCCTTCCGTGGTCTGTGCGGCCGTCGACACCGTCTGCGGCATCGGGTACGACCGGGCGGCCGCGCTGGGCGAGGCCGCTCGGTTCCACGAGATCCGCCGCGTGGTGACCAACCTGTGCGTTCTCGACTTCGACACGCCGGACCACTCGATGCGGCTCCGCTCGGTCCATCCCGGGGTCACCGTCGACGAGGTGCAGACGGCCACCGGCTTCGAGCTGGTGATCCCCGACGACGTGCCGACCTCGCGGCTCCCCACCCCCGAGGAGATCGAGCTGCTCAGCACGGTGATCGACCCCGACGGTCTCCGCCTGCGGGAGGTCCCGAACCCCTAGCCCCCTGGTTCTGTGCGCACCCATCACCGCCCAGCGGTGGTGGGTGCGCACAGAAGCCGGGGATCCCGGTCGAGGCAGGGCTCGCTGCACGGGTTGCCAGCCACCCCGGCCAGGGTCGGCGCGGCCACGTCATCCCCCGTCCGGATCGTGACCCAGGACACGAGTGCGCCCACGGCAGCCGCCGCGGCGGCCAGCAGCAGGGCCCGGCTCACGCCCGTGTCGAGCTGGGCCGGGCCGGCGTCGGAGGGGTCCAGGCCCACGGCGATCGGGAGCACAGCGACGGCGAGCAGCCCTGCCAGGCGGGCGACGGCGTTGTTGACGCCCGAGGCCACGCCCAGCCGCTCGGAGTCGGCCGCGGCCATGATCGTGGCGGTCAGCGGGGCGACGGTCAGCACCAGCCCGAGGCCGAACACGATCGCTCCGGGGAGCACGGCGGTCGTGTAGCCGGACCCGGCGCCGATGCCCGACCAGAGGACGAGGCCAGCGGCAACGCCGAGCGGGCCGATGGTCATGGGAAGGCGGGGTCCGATCCTGGTCGCCAGCGCGCCGGCCCGGGCCGAGAGGGCGAGCATGAGGAGGGTCACCGGCAGGAGGGCGGACCCAGCCTCGAGGGCCGAGTAGCCGAGCACGACCTGGAGCTCGATGGCGAGGAGGAAGTAGGCGCCGCCCATGGCGCCGTACACGGCGAGGGTCGTGGCGTTGGCCCCGCTGAACTGCCGGGAACGGAAGATCGACAGCGGGAGCATCGGCGCTCGGCTTCGAGCCTGGACGACGAGGAAGGCGCCCAGCGCAGCTGCCCCCGCTCCGCCAGCGATCGGCGAGCGCTCGACGAGACCGTACGTGGCGAGGGCCAGGCCGACCGAGGCGAGCAGGGCCCCGGCGCCGTCGAGGGGCTGGGCCACCTCGCTCCTCGTCTCGGGCACGTGGCGGGCCGCCACCACGACGGCCAGGGCCAGGGGCACGTTGATGAAGAAGGCCAGCCGCCAAGACACGCTGTCGATGAGCCAGCCCCCCACGAAGGGTCCGATGGCGATGGCGATGCCGCCCAGGCCCGACCACGCTCCGACCGCGCTGGCCCGGTCGTCGGGATGGAAGGCGGCCGCGATGATGGCCAGGCTCCCCGGCACGAGGAGGGCGGCGCCGACGCCTTGCACGGCCCGGGCGCCGATGAGCATGCCGACGTTCGGGGCCAGCCCGCAGAGCACGGACGCGGCCGTGAAGAGCAGCAGGCCGAGGAGGAACACCCGGCGCCGGCCGTAGCGGTCGCCGAGGGCCCCGCCCAGGAGCACGAGGGACGACAGCGTCACGAGGTACGAGTTCACGACCCACTGGAGGTCTCCCAGTCCAGCATCCAGGTCCTCGGCGATGGCCGGGAGGGCGACGTTGACGATGGTGCCGTCCAGAAAGGCCACGCCGCTGCCGAGGACGGTGGCCAGCAGCACCCAACGGGCCTCGGCCGTTCCCATGCGCACCAGCGCAGGCTACGGGGTGGGTTCGCCGCTCGGGAGGGCCGCCGGTAACCTGACGGAGTGTCAGATCCGTGTCGCCCGCCCTGCAGACCCGGTTCTGCGACCTGGTCGGGTGCCGGCTCCCCGTCGTGCAGACCGGGATGGGCTGGGTGTCGGGCGCCAACCTGACCGCCGCCACCAGCGCCGCCGGCGGCTTCGGCATCCTGGCCGCCGTCACCATGACGCCCGACCAGCTCCGCGCCGCGGTGCGGAGCGTGAAGGAGCGCACCGACGCGCCCTTCGGCGTGAACTTCCGGGCCGACCAGCCCGACCTGGCCGAGCGGGTGGCCTTCGTGGTGGCCGAGGGCGTGCGCCTCGTGTCGCTTCGCCGGCGCCCCCACGAAGGACGCGGTGGCCCGCTGCCACGACGCCGGCGTGCTCGTGATGCCCACCGTCGGCGCTCGCCGCCACGCCGAGAAGGTGCTCGAGATGGGGGTCGACGCGGTGATCGCCCAGGGCGGCGAGGGCGGCGGCCACACCGGCACCGTGCCCACGTCGCTGCTGCTCCCGCAGGTGGTCGACGCGGTGGGCGCGCCGATCCCCGTGCTCGGCGCCGGCGGGTTCCTCGACGGGCGCGGCCTCGTCGCCGCGCTGGCCTACGGAGCCGACGGCATCGCCATGGGCACCCGGTTCCTGCTCACCGCAGGAGAGCCACGTGCCCGACGTCGTGAAGGACCGCTACACGGCGGCGTCCGTGTTCGACACCGTCGTCACCACCGCGCTCGACGGCGCGCCGCAGCGCGTGATCCGCACCGAGGTGGTCGACCGCATCGAGCGCTCCCCGAAGCTGCTCCGCTTCCCGCGCGCCGCGATCGCCGCCCTGCGGTTCCGCAAGGAGACCGGCACGTCGCTCGGCGACCTCCTGCGCGAGGGCCTGGCCATGCGCAAGCAACCAGGACCTCACGTGGAGCCAGGTGGCGCTGGCCGCCAACGCGCCGATGCTCATCAAGGCGACGATGGTCGACGGCAAGCCCGAGGTCGGCATCCTGCCCACCGGCCAGGTCACCGGCGTGATCGACGAGCTCCCCACCGTCGCCGAGCTCCTCGCCCGCATCGAGGCCGAGGCCACCGCCATGCCTCCACGGCTTCTGTGCGCACCCAGCACCGGCATCCGGGGCTGACAGCGCACAGATCGGGGGTTCCTCGTGGACCTGACCTGGTCGGCGGCGGAGGACGCCTTCCGGGCCGAGGCGCGGGCGTGGCTGACGACGAACCTGGCCGAGTGGCGCGCCGAGCTGCGGCGGCTGAACCTGCGTCGGGCGACACGCGGGAGGGCTTCGCCCAGCACCTCGAGTGGGAGCGGCGGCTCTTCGCCGATCGCTGGGCCGCCGTGTCCTGGCCCGAGGAGCACGGCGGCCGCGGGGCCTCGCTGTGGGAGTGGCTGCTCTTCGAGGAGGAGTACTACCGGGCCGGGGCACCGCCGCGGGTCACCCAGAACGGCATCTTCCTGCTCGCGCCCGAGCATCTTCGAGTTCGGCACGCCCGAGCAGCAGGCCGGGATCCTCGCGCGCATGGCCGGCGGCCGAGGACCTCTGGTGCCAGGGCTGGTCCGAGCCCAACGCCGGCAGCGACCTGGCCAGCGTCACGCAGCAAGGCCCGCCGGGTCGACGGCGGCTGGGTGCTCGACGGCCAGAAGACCTGGACCACCCGGGGTGCGTTCTGCACCCACCTGTTCGGCCTGTTCCGCACCGACCCCGACAGCGCGCGCCACAAGGGCCTCACCTACCTCCTCGTGCCGCTCGACACGCCGGGCGTGACCGTCCGCGGCTTCGGTCGCCTCGACGGCGACGAGGGCTTCGCCGAGGTGTTCTTCGACGACGCCTTCCTGGCCGACGACGCGGTCCCCGGCGGGGTCGTGCTGGGCGAGCCCGAGGGCGGGTGGGCCGTGGCCATGGCGACGGCCGGCTCCGAGCGAGGCCTCACCCTGCGCTCGCCCGGGCCGCTTCCTCGCCACCGCCGAGCGACTCGTCGCTCTGGCCCGGGCCAAGGGCGACGCCCGTGCTGCGGCGCCGGGCCGCCACCGCGTGGATGCACGCCGAGGCCTACCAGCAGCAGACGCTGGCCACCGTCACGAAGCTGGCCGCCGGCGCCAAGCCGGGCGCCGAGGCCAGCCTCACGAAGCTCTGGTGGTCCGAGCTCGACATCGAGCTGCACGAGATCGCCCTCGACCTGCTCGGCCCGGCCGCCGAGCTCGAGGGCCCGTGGAGCAAGGGCTGGCAGTTCGCGCTGTCGGGCCCGATCTACGCCGGCACCAACGAGATCCAGCGCAACATCGCCGCCGAGCGCGTCCTGGGGCTCCCCCGATGAGGTTCGCCTTCTCCGACGACCAGGTCGCCTTCCGCGACGCGGTGCGCGACCTGCTGGCCAAGGAGTGCCCGCCCGCGGTCGTGCGCGCCGCGTGGGACGCCCGCCGGCGAGCTCGACCGCGGGGTGTGGGACAGCCTCGGCGCCATGGGCGTGCTCGGTCTGCTCGTGCCCGAGGCCGACGGCGGGCTGGGGCTCGACGAGACCTACCTGGTGCCGGTGCTCGAGGAGTGCGGCCGGGCCGCCCTCCCCCACCCGATCGTCGAGACGGCGATGGTGGCTGCGCCCCTGCTCGGCGCGGACGGCCGGCATGGTGGCCACCGAGCTGGGACGAGCCGCCGCGCCCCGTGCGCGATGGTCGCCGACGACATCCTCGTGCGGGCCGGCGACCAGCTCTGGCTCGTGCCCGCCGACCAAGCCGGCCGCTCACCGCGCCAGACCGTCGACCGCTCCCGCGCCGCCGCCGAGCTGTGGTGGAACCCGGCGGAGGACCCGGGCGGCCGCCTGGTGGCCGACGACCCGGCCGTGGTCGGCCTGGCGTTCGACCGGGGCGCGCTCGGCACCGCCGCGGTGCTCGTCGGCCTCGGCCAGGCGATGCTCGACATGACCGTCGCGCTACGTGATCGAGCGCCAGCAGTTCGGCGTGCCCATCGGATCGTTCCAGGCCGTGAAGCACCACCTGGCCGACGCCGCGCTCGCCGCTCGAGTTCGCCCGGCCTGCGGTGCTGGCGCGCCGCGCTGGTCGGTCGCCCACGACGAGCCGACCCGCGCCCGTGACGTGTCGATGGCCAAGGCCATGGCGTCCGACGCCGCCGAGCTCGTCGGCCGCAAGGCCCTGCAGTGCCACGGCGCCATCGGCTACACCGTCGAGGCCGACCTCCACCTCTTCCTGAAGCGCACCTGGGCCCTGGCCCGCGCCTGGGGCGACAGCGCCCTCCACACCGACCGAGTCGCAGCACGTCCCTAGGAGAACGACCATGCCTGAAGCCTTCATCGTCGACGCCGTGCGCACCCCCGTGGGCCGCCGCGGCGGCGGCCTCAGCCAGATCCACCCGGCCGACCTCGGGGCCCACTCGATCGAGGCGCTCATGGACCGCACCGGCATCGACCCGGGCGCTGTCGAGGACGTCATGTTCGGCTGCGTCGACACCGTCGGCGGGCAGGCCGGCGACATCGCCCGCACCTGCTGGCTGGCGGCCGGGCTGCCCGAGCACGTGCCCGGCACCACCATCGACCGGCAGTGCGGCTCGGCCCAGCAGGCCATCCACTTCGCGGCCCAGGCCGTGATGGCCGGCGTCAACGACGTCGTCGTCGCCGGCGGCGTGCAGCAGATGTCGATGATCCCGATCAGCTCGGCGATGACCCTCGCCGGCGACCTCGGCTTCCCCGACCCGTTCACCACCTCCGAGGGCTGGGTGAAGCGCTACGGCGACGGCGAGGTCAGCCAGTTCAACAGCGCCGAGATGATCGCCGAGAAGTGGGACTGCTCCCGCGAGGACATGGAGGCGTTCGCGGTCGAGAGCCACGAGCGGGCCATCCGCGCCACGGCGGAGGGTCGCTTCGAGCGGGAGATCGCGCCGCTCAACGGCCTGGCCGCCGACGAGGGCCCCGCGAGCCGAACTGGGAGAAGATCCGCTCGCTGCAAGACGCTCACCGAGGGCGGACGGGTGACCGCGGCGGTCGCCTCGCAGATCTCCGACGCGTCGGCCGCGCTGCTCGTCGTCAGCGAGCAGGCCCTGAAGGACCACGGCCTCACGCCCCGGGCGCGCATCCACCACATGAGCGTGCGCGCCGACGACCCGATCTGGATGCTCACCGCCCCGATCCCGGCCACCCGCTACGCGCTCGAGAAGACCGGCATGACGATGGACGACATCGACCTCGTCGAGATCAACGAGGCGTTCGCCTCGGTGGTCCTGGCCTGGGAGAAGGAGCTCGACGTCGACCACGCCAAGGTCAACGTCAACGGTGGCGCCATCGCCCTCGGCCACCCGCTCGGCGCCACCGGCGCCCGCCTCATGACCACGCTGCTCAACGAGCTCGAGCGCACCGGCGGCCGCTACGGCCTCCAGACGATGTGCGAGGGCGGCGGCCAGGCCAACGTCACCATCATCGAGCGCCTCTAGCTCTCGACGCCGCTCAGCGGTCGGGGCGGTAGTGGAGCGGAGCGCGGTAGCCGGCGCCGGTGAACGGTCGGCCGATGCGACGGGCGAAGCGCCACTGGACCGAGATGCGCGGCCCGACCGCCGACTGGGCACCCAGGTAGGGAACCGAGTGCTCCCAGTCGGCCTGGCTGCGACCGCCCATCACGACGAGATCGCCCGAGCCAGGGGCTAGGTCGTGGACCGCCCCTTTGCCCGGAGCCATGGTGTGCTTGGCCGATCGGGGCCGCAGCAGCCACGGTCGCTGGGCCCCCAGGGTGAGGATCGCGATCACCGTGTCGTCGAGGAACTTCATGTCGGTGTCGCGGTGGAAGGCCTGGCCGTCGGACCCGTCGCGGTACTGGATCATCCCGAAGCCGCCGAACTCGACCCGATAGCGGTGCTGGAGCACGCGCGTCGCCTCGGCGAGGGCCGGGTGCGGCAGCGGGTCGGCCCCGGGCCCACCAGGCGCCCAGCCGGCGCTCCTCGACGACGTGGTCGTAGCGGAACAGCTGGCTCGTGGCCCAGGGCACCTCGGTCAGCAGGTGCTCGAAGACCTCGTCGCTCCGGGGCAGCCACGACCGGCCTACGTCCACCCACGCGTCGCCGCCGAGGTCGAGCCGCTCGAGCTCCACCTCCCGGTCCACGTACGTCTCCTCGGTCACCCGACCAGCATCGCGAACCACGGGGCCTGAAGGGTCCTCGGGCGTCTGCGAAGATGCGCCCGCAGCAGTGATCGCAACCGTCCGGGGGGACCATGACGCACACGATCTCGTGATCCGAGGGGGCACCGTCGTCGACGGCACTGGCGCGCCCGCTCGCACGGCCGACGTCGCCATCACCGACGGGATCGTCACCGAGGTCGGGACGCGTCGAGGGCGCGGCCCGCCGGGAGATCGACGCCGACGGCGCGCTCGTCACCCCTGGCTTCGTCGACATCCACACGCACTACGACGGTCAGGCCACGTGGGACGAGACGCTCACTCCGTCGTGCTGGCACGGCGTCACCACGGTGGTCATGGGCAACTGCGGCGTCGGCTTCGCGCCGGTGGCGCCGGACCGGCACGAGTGGCTGATCGGGCTCATGGAGGGCGTGGAGGACATCCCCGGCGCGGCCCTCTCGGCCGGCATCCAGTGGGGCTGGGAGTCCTTCCCCGAGTTCCTCGACGCCCTCGACGCGCGCCGCCACGCGATGGACCTCGGCACCCAGGTGCCCCACGGCGCGGTGCGGGGCTACGTGATGGGCGAGCGGGGCGCCCGCAACGAGCCGGCCACCGCCGAGGACATCGAGGCCATGGCCGCCATCGTCCGCGAAGGGCATCGAGGCCGGGGCCCTCGGGCTTCTCGACCAGCCGCACGCTCGCCCACCGGGCCATCGACGGCGAGCCCGTGCCGGGCACGTTCGCGGCAGAGGACGAGCTGTTCGGCATCGGCCGGGTGCTCGGCGAGCTCGGCACCGGCGTGTTCGAGCTGGCCCCGGCGGGCGCGCTGGGTGAGGACCTCGCCGCCCCGGAGCGGGAGATGGACTGGATGCGGCGCCTGTCGGCCGCGATCGATCGCCCGGTGACCTTCGCCCTCAACCAGAACAACAGCGACCCCACCTCGTGGCGGCGCCTGCTCGACCTGGCCGGCGCCGCTGCGGCCGAGGGCGTGCCCGTCCGCCCGCAGGTGCACGGCCGCACCGTCTCGCTGCTGCTCGGCTTCCAGACGTTCCACCCGCTCGCCTTCACGGCTGCGTGGGGCGACGCCGGGCTCGGCCTCCTGCCCTGGCACGAGCAGGTGGCCCGGATCCAAGCCGACCCCGACCTGCGCGGCGCGCATCGTCGCTGACGCCGGCCACGCTCACCGACGACCCGATCGTCAGCGGCTTCATGCACCCAGACCGGATCTTCGTGCTCGGCGACCCACCGCAGTACGAGCCCGGGCCGGAGCGCAGCGCCACGGCCATCGCCGCCGCCCGCGGCGTCGACCCGTGGGAGCTCCTGCTCGAGCTGCTGCTCGTCGACGGCGGCCGCGAGCTCCTCAACGCTCCCGTCCTCAACTACACCGACGGCAACCTCGACGCAGTGGGCGAGATGCTCCGCCACCCGACCTCGGCATTCGGGCTCGGCGACGGCGGGGCCCACGCCGGGCCAGACGTGCGACGCCTCCACGACCACCTTCCTGCTGACCCACTGGGCCCGGGACCGAGCCGCGGGACCGGCTCACGGTCGAGGACGCCGTGCACAAGATGACGTCAGGCCACAGCCGCGCTCTACGGCCTCGGCGACCGCGGCGTGCTGGCCCCCGGCTACGTCGGCGACGCCAACGTGATCGACCACGAGCGCCTTCAGCTGCGCCGCCCCGAGCTCGTCGACGACCTGCCGGGCGGCGCCGGCCGCCTGGTCCAGCAGGCGGACGGCTACGCGGCCACGGTGAAGTCGGGCCAGGTCACCTTCGAGGGCGGGCGAGGACACCGGCGCTCGGCCGGGCCGGCTCCTGCGAGGGGCCCGATGAGCCCGGCCCTGCGAGACGACCGGCCGCGTTCTGGGCTGCGCTCTACGACCGGGACTGGCCCCGGATCCGCTCCTTCTTCGGGCCCGACTCGATCTACTACGACGTGCCCACCGGCCCGCGAGCGCGGGCGTCGGGCCCGACAGCATCGAGGCGCGGCTCCGGCTCGGGCTCGAGGGCCTCGTCGGCTACGAGCACCGGCCCGGCGTGGTGGCCGAGGGGCCAGACGGCGTGGTCGTCACCGAGCACATCGAGGTGTGGACGTGGGAGACGGGCGAGACGGTCGCTCTGCCGTTCGTGTCCGTGCAGCACGTGGCCGACGGCGTGATCACGCTGTGGAAGGACTACTGGGACCTCCAGACGCTCATGGCTGCGGCACCGGCCGCCTGGCACGAGCGCCTCGACACCGCCGACCTCTCCTGGGTCGTCGACGTCACCGGCCGGGCCTGACCGACTTGGTCGGGATCAGCCGGGACGGCGACCGGTCACCGTGAGGGAACGGCCGGGAAGCTTCCAGCCGTCGCCTTCCCTGTAGCTCTCCATCGCCCCGATCACCGCGTCGATGGCCGCCCGCCGGGCCGCGGCGTCTGCTGCGTCATACGCCTCCCCGAACGGTCCCACCTCCAGGACCATCGCGATGTCCTCGTCCGCGTTCTCGGCAGTGATCAAGCGCGCCCCGTCCACCGGGGTGACCGACACATCCTCGAGGCCGGCCGCGAGGAGCAGCTCCCGCACGTGGTCCGCGTCGGAGAGCGAGAACGGGCCCGGCGCCCCCGGCTCGGGGATGCTCAGCTCGGCCCCCAGCGGCGCGGAGGCGGCCATGCTGGGCACGAACATCCAGGGGTTGTCCGCCAGCGGCCCCCAGACGGCCCAGGCCAGCCGCCCGCCTGGTCGCAGGGCGCCCGCGATGTTGGCGAAGGCGGCGGGCGGATCGGCGAAGAACATGACACCGAAGCGGGAGTAGACGGCGTCGAAGGGCCCGCCGAGGTCGGCCGTGGCCGCGTCGGCGAACAGGAAGGTGGCGTTGGAGACGGCGGCGGTGTCGGCCCGGCGGCGGGCCGCTCCCACCATGCCCTCGGAGATGTCGACGCCCATGGCAGTGCCGTCGGGCCCCACCAAGCGAGCCAGGTCGAGGGTCGTCACACCAGGCCCGCAGCCGACGTCCAGCACCTGCTCCCCTGGCTGGGGCGCCAGCGCTTCGATCGCCGCGCTGCCGTAGGTGTCGGAGAAGGCGCTGATCTCGTCGGCTCTCCGCTCCCAGGCTGCGGCCCGCTTGTCCCAGAACTCCTGACCCTCGCCGACGCCGTCGCTCATGGCCAAACGGTAGACCCGGAGGTCGAGCGCTGCTGGGGGAAGCGGTCAGCCCAGGCCGTGCAGGGCGGCGAGGGCGATGGCGGCTGCCGTGGCCACGTTGACCGAGTCCACGCCAGCGGCCATCGGGATGCGCACGCGACGGTCGGTGGCGGCCAGGGCGGCGTCGGTCAGACCTGGGCCCTCGGCGCCCAGCACGAGCGCGACGCGCTCGGGCGGGTCGGCGACGACGCCACCCAGCGGCTCGGCGTCGGCGTCGGGCGTGAGGGCCAACGTGGTGAAGCCGGCGGCCGCCAGGTCGTCGAGTGCCGCCGGGCCAGCCGTCGTCGTGCACGCGCGCGAACGGGACCCGAAGCACGTGGCCGAGCGACACCCGGGTCGAACGGCGATAGAGCGGGTCGGTGGTCGTGGGGTCGAGCACGACGGCGTCCACGCCGAAGGCGGCCGCGTTGCGGAAGAGGGCTCCGATGTTCTCGTGGTCGTTGACGGCCTCGAGCACGAGCAGGGTCCGGGCCCCGGCCACGAGCTCCTCCACCGCCGGCAGCTCGGGCGCTCGGCCACGGCCAGGACGCCCCGGTGGAAGTGCACGCCGGTCACCGCTGTCATCGCCTCGGCCGGCATCGTGAAGATGGGCGCGTCGGTGTGGACCAGGGACGCCACCCGCGCCACGTGCTCCTCGGCCACGAAGAGCGACCGCACCTGCGTACCGGGACTCGAGAAGAGCCTCGATCGAGAGCCGACCCTCGACGGTGAAGATGCCCCGCTCGCGCTCGAGGCGCCATCCGGCGCGACGGCGCCCGAAGGTGGACGTAGTCAGCCAGGCGGGGATCGTCGAGGTCGGCCACGGGCACGATGGGCACGGCGGCAGCCTCGCGCAGCCGCGGCACCGCCCCGGCCGGGGGGGGACGGCCGGGGCGGTGGGCAGATCGGGCCGCACGGATAGGAAGCCAGCGAACCCGAGCCGCTCGTACCCCCTGGTGGCCCGATCCAACCGTGCCATGCTCGACCTATGCGCGCCGTCGTCTGCTCCGAGTTCGCACCGATCGACCAGCTCCGCATCGAAGAGCGCCCCGACCCCGCTCCGGGACCCGGCAAGGTCGTCGTGGCCGTGCGGGCCGCCGGCGTCAACTACGTCGACGGGCTCTTCGTGCAGGGCAAGTACCAGATCAAGCCGCCGCTGCCGTTCACGCCCGGGCGGCGAGGTGGCCGGCGACGTCGTGGCCGTCGGTGACGACGTCTACCGCCGTCGCGGTCGGCGAGCGGGTGCTTGGCCATGCCGTGGCTCGGTGGCTTCGCCTCGCACGTGGAGCTGGCGGCGGGTGGCGTCGTGCCCGTGCCCGAGAACCTCTCCTACGGCCAGGCGGCGGCCCTCGTGCAGAGCTACGGCACGATGCTGTTCTCGCTCACCCGGCGCACCCAGGTCGCGCGAGGGCGAGTGGGTGCTCGTGCTCGGGGCCGGGGGCGGGATCGGGCTGGCCGCCATCGACGTTGCCCGTCACCTCGGGGCGCGGGTGATCGCGGCGGCGTCGTCGCGAGGAGAAGCTGGCCGCGGCCCGCGCGGCCGGGGCCGAGGCCACGATCGCCTACGAGCGCGAGGACCTGAAGGAGCGGGCGCGGGAGCTGTCGGGCGGCGGCGTCGACATCGTCGTCGACCCAGTGGGCGACCGCTTCGCCGAGCCGGCCCTCCGAGCGCTGCGCTGGATGGGCCGCTACCTCGTCATCGGCTTCGCCGGCGGGGAGATCCCGCGGCTGCCCGGTCAACCAGGTCCTTCTCAACAACCGCACCGCTGCTCGGCGTCGACTGGGGCGCGTGGACGATGCGGGACCCCGGTGGCAACCAGGCGCTGCTGGCCGAGCTGCTGCACCTGGCGGGGTCGGGGGCCCTCTCGCCCGTCGAGCCGACGGAGTACCCACTGGACGACGTCGTGCAGGCCCTCACCGACCTGCAGGAGCGCCGAGTCGCAGGCAAGGTGGTGCTGGTTCCCTGAGCCGACCTCCGCCCGTGACGTCCGACGACCGGGGCTACTCGGGGCGGCCGGAGCCTTCGCGCACGTAGACGGCCCTCGTGCTGCGGGGGTCGAGCGGTGTTCCCGTGCGGGCGTCCACGAGGATCGGCTCCACGACCTCTCCGGTCCGGCGGTCGACGAGGTGGACGGGCGGGCCGTCCTCCTCCCAGTCCAGCCAGCGGTTGCCCCACTCGAGGATGGACACGATCACCGGATAGAGGGCGACGCCCTTGTCGGTGAGGCAGTACTCGTAGCGCACGGGCCGGTCCTGGTACTCGACCTTGTGCATGATCCCTTCTTCGACGAGCCGGTTCAGGCGCTCGGTGAGCACGTTGCGGGGGATGCCGAGAGCATCGGTGAACTGCTCGAAGCGCCGGGCACCGAGGAGGGCGGATCGGATGACCATCGGAGTCCACCAGTCGCCCAGGATGTCGACGGACCGGGCGATCGAGCAGTCCCAGTCGTCGAAGCGGGTGCGACGCATGTCACCACCATAGTGGGTTGCTTGAACGAACGCACGGCGCGACAGTGCGTTGCATGAGAGAACGCACAGTGCGCATCCAAGGCGGAGAGCGGATCACGGTCCGACCGATGCGAGAGGAGGACGGGCCAGCCGTGCTGAACGGCTTCGCCCACCTCTCACAGGAGACCCTCCGCTACCGGTTCTTCAGCTCCGCCCGCCGACTGGCCCCGGCCACGGCGGCCGACCTGACCAAGGTCGATGCCCAGCACCTCGTGCTGCTGGCCTTCGACGCCGACGGCCACCTCGTCGGCGGGGCGAGGGCCAACCGGCACCGCGACGACCCGTCGGTTGCCGACGTCGCCGTCACCGTCGGCGATCACCTCCAGCGCCGCGGCCTGGGCACCAAGCTGTTGCGAGCCCTCCGATCGGATGCCAAGGCGGCGGGCATCGAACGGCTCGCTGGTCACGTGCTCCTCGACAACGCGGCCGGACAGGCGCTCCTCGTCAGCAGCCACGCCGCATGCTGGATCGAAGAGCCCGGTGTGATGGGATTCGAGATCCCTCTCGGGAAGCGCACCGTGGATCCCGCCATCGCGGCCCGTCGCACGCTCGGGGTGGCGTCGTGACCGAGCAGGCGGGGCTGACCGCGCTGCGAGATCGATTCGCGAGCGGACCGTCGGTCGGCGTGGCCGACCTGCTGGGCATGCGGCCCGTGGTCGTGGAGGCGGGCACGGTCACCTTCGCCTGCGACGCCGATCCCCGCTTCTCCAACCCGATGGGCACGGTCCACGGTGGGATCATCGCCACGCTGCTCGACAGCGCGCTCGGCTGCGCCGTCCAGACGGTGCTGCCCGACGGCGTCGCCTACACGACGCTCAGCCTGGAGCTGAAGTACCTCCGCCCGGTCACGGTCGACGCCGGCGAGCTGCGCGCCACCGGCACCGTCGTCCACGCCGGCCGCCGCCAAGCGACCGCCGAGGCTCGGCTCACCGATGAGGCCGGTCGTCTCCTCGCCACCGCCACCACCACCTGCCTCATCCTCACCCCGTAGCGCACCTCCCCATGGCGAGTCCATGGCGAACCCATGGCGAACCTGCGGCACTTGACGAGCAAGACCCTCACGATCTGCCGCAGGTTCGCGACGACCCCCAGCCCACCTCGAACCTGCGGCACTTGACGAGCAAGACCCTCACGATCTGCCGCAGGTTCGCGAATGGGGCACGGGCGACGCCGCGGTCCACGTTGCCCCTTTTCGTCGCTGGCCGCGTCTGCCACAGTCAGGACAGCTCCCCCGCACCGGTGCTTCGACGCGGGGGTTGCCAATGTCCGAGCTCGATCGCCTTCTGGCACCGGTGGCGGCGAGCCAGCGGATGCTGCTTACGATCCGAGACGTCCACGCTGCGGGCGGCGACGAGCATCACGCCATCAGTCGCGTTCGCGGCGGCCGGTGGTTGCGCGTGGACCGCGGCGTGTTCCTGGTGGCGGGAGCGCCGTTCGACTGGCCGACCCGCCAGCTGGCGGCCGTCCTGGCTGCGGGCCCCGGCGCCGTCGCTTCGCACCTCGCCGCCGCTCGCATCTGGGGGATCGCCGGGTTCCAGCGGGCAACGCCGGAGCTGTCGATCCCTCGCGGCCGTCGGTACCGCAGGCCCGGCGTGCGAACCCATGAGAGCACGGACCTCGACCGGTGCCTCGTCGTCCGCCGGGAGAGCATCCCCGTCACATCAGCGGATCGGACGCTGCTCGACATCGGTCGGTATGTCGGAGACGGCAGGCTGAAGCGAGCCGTGGAGAGCATGCGCCGCGACGGTGATGTCTCGTGGGCTTCGCTCATCGCCGAGCTGACCGCGCACGCCAGGCGAGGCCGCCCGGGCATTCGGCGCCTGCGTCGGGTGATCCTCGCCGGTGCCCACAGGACCGACATCACCGACAGCGATCTGGAGCTGTTCGTGCTGGGCCTGATCGTCGAGGCCGGGCTGCCCGAACCCACGATCCACCACTGGGTCCACGATGGCGACCGCTTCGTCGCCGAGGTGGATCTCGCCTATCCACAGTGGAGGATCGCCATCGAGTGCGACGGTGCCGTGCACCTGGCCGCCGATGTGCACGAGCGCGATCTCGCTCGCCAGAACGACCTCGTCCTCGTGGGATGGACCGTGCTCCGGTTCTCGTGGGACCGAGTACGAGCTCGGCCTGACCTCGTGGTCGCCGAGATCCGCGCTGCGATCAGCGCGGCGCTCCGGCGATCACCTCAGGCGGTGCCGTAGACGGGAACTGCGACGGGGGCGTCGGCGAGGAGCCCATCGACGACGGGGCCGAGGTCAGCCGCGTCCCAGCGAGCGCCCTTGTCGACGGTCGGGCCGTGCTGCCATCCGGTGGCGATGCCGACCTTGCCCCCCTCGACCTCGAACATGCGCCCGGTCACGTGAGCTGACGAGGACGACGCCAGCCAGGCCACGAGGGGCGAGACGTTCTCCGGGGCCATCGGGTCGAAGGCGGCGGGCTCATCGGGCTCCGCCATCCCGGCGAAGACGCCCTCGGTCATCCTGGTGCGGGCCGCAGGGCAGAGGGCGTTGGCGGTGACGCCATAGCGGCCCAGCTCGGCCGCCTGCACGAGAGTGAGGCCGGCGATGCCAGCCTTGGCCGCCGAGTAGGCGCCCTGGCCCACGGAGCCGAGGATGCCGGCGCCGCTGCTCGTGTTGATGATGCGGGCGTCGACCGGTTCCCCCGCCTTGGCCTGGTCGCGCCAGTGGGCCGCGGCGTGGCGGGCGACCGCGAAGTGGCCCTTCAGGTGGACGCGCACGACGGCGTCCCACTCGTCCTCGGCGATGTTGGCGAACATCCGGTCGCGGAGGAAGCCGGCGTTGTTGACGACGACGTCGAGCCGGCCGAAGGCGTCGAGCGCTGTCTGCACCATGCGAGCGGCGCCCTCGAAGTCGGCCACATCGTCCCCGTTGGCCGCGGCCTCCCCGCCGAAGCCCCGGATCGCATCGACGACCTCACCGGCGGGGCCGCTGCCGCTCCCTGACCCGTCCGCCTCGCATCCGAGGTCGTTCACGACCACCTTGGCACCCTGCCGGGCCAGCTCCAGGGCGTGGGCCCGGCCCAAGCCCCGGCCCGATCCGGTCACGAGCACGACGCGTCCCTCGCAGATTCCCATGCCCGCAGTCTGGCAGGATCTGACGGCTCGTCAGGAACCGTCGGAGGACGCATGCGCTACGGGATCACGATGTTCGCCACCGACGTGAGCATGGGGGTCGTGGAGCTGGCGCGAGAGGCCGAGGCACGTGGTCTCGACTCGCTCTGGCTGCCCGAGCACACCCACATCCCGGTGGGCCGCCGCACTCCGGCCCCCACCGGCGACGCCGAGCTGGCCGAGGAGTACAGGCGCTGCCTCGATCCGCTCGTGGCCCTCGGCGCCGCTGCCACTGCGACGACGACGCTCCGCCTCGGCACCGGGATCCTGCTCGCGGCCCAGCGGGAGCCGATCGTCACAGCCAAGGCGATCGCGACGCTCGACCACATCAGCGGCGGCCGGGCCGCCCTCGGCGTGGGCTTCGGTTGGAACGAAGACGAGCTCGAGCACCACGGCGTGGCCATGTCCGACCGGCGGAGCGTTGCCCGCGAGCACGTGCTCGCCATGCAGGCTCTCTGGGCCGACGACGAGGCGGCATTCGAGGGCGACCACGTGCACCTCTCACCCAGCTGGTCCTGGCCCAAGCCGGTGCAGACCAGCGCCAGCGGACGTCGCCGAGTGCCCGTGCTGCACGGCGGCGCGGCCGGTCCGAAGCTGTTCGCCCACATCGCCGAGTACGGCGACGGCTGGATCCCGATCGGCGGCCGGGGTCTGACCGAGGCCATCCCCCAGCTGCGAGAGGCCGTCGCCGCATCCGGGCGGGATCCAGCCGCACTCGAGATCATCCCCTTCGGTTCGCTGCCCGACCCCGGCAAGCTCGACCACTTCGAGCGCATAGGCGTCACCGAGTGCGTGTTCCGCATACCCAGCGCCCCGCGCGAAGTCGTCCTCCCCCTCCTCGACCAGCAAGCAGCGCTGGTCGAGGAGCGCCGCTGAGAGCCGCCGCCGCGTCGGGGGAACCGCCCCCCACACCCGAACCTGCGGCACTTGGTGAGGGTCTTGCTCGCCAGCTGCCGCAAGTACGCGGGGGTGGAGCACAACCCCCGAACCTGCGGCACTTGGTGAGGGTCTTGCTCGCCAGCTGCCGCAAGTACGCGGGGTGGAGCACAACCCCCGAACCTGCGGCACTTTGTGAGGGTCTTGCTCGCCAGCTGCCGCAAGTACGCGGGGTGGCGGGGGAGATCGGGGCTCAGCGGTCGTCGCGGAAGCTGACGATGGGCAGGTAGAACCAGCTCCAGAGGCAGACCACTGCCACGACCACTGCGAAGCCGCCAGCGATGCCCGAGCCGAGCACCAGCGAAGCCACCAGGTAGGCGACCGCCACCATGGCCACCGCGAAGAGGGCCGACCCGACGATCGTGAGTCGGATGGCGACCGCCAGGTGGCGTGGAGACTGTCGCGAGACGGTGCCCTGGTCCTGGGCCCGGACCCGCTGATGCGACGACGGAGCCATCAGGAGCAGCGACGCCACGAGGGCGGACCCGAACGCCACGTAGTAGGCCACCCGCTCGGCTCGCACGAGCTCCCCGAAGCTCGACTGGAGCGGCAGGGTGAGCAGGAACGCCGTGATGAGCTGCACCCCAG
The DNA here is from genome assembly GCA_963846555.1 of uncultured Microthrixaceae bacterium. Taxonomy (GTDB): domain Bacteria; phylum Actinomycetota; class Acidimicrobiia; order Acidimicrobiales; family VFJN01; genus VFJN01. Next base: position 284,167 of record CAWJWI010000004.1, on the reverse strand, counting down.
GCAGCGTGACGCGCAGGCCCTCGAGCAGGGCCCGGAACTGGTCGTCGACGTCCCGGTGGGTGTCGGTCGATGCGGTGGGGCGGTCGGGGGCGGCCATGACGGCCCTTGTTCCCCCGCTACGCGGTGACGAGCCCCAGCACCTCTGACGCCGTGGCCGGACCGTCGTGCACGACCTCGCCGTCGCGCAGGGCCACGCAGCGGTCGGCTCGCTCCACGAAGCTCGGGTCGTGGGTGGCTACGACGATCGCTGCCCCGTCGTCGTGGAGCTCAGCGATGATCCCGAGCAGCGCTGCCTTGCCCGTCATGTCGAGGCCCACGAAGGGCTCGTCGACGAGCAGCAGCTCGAACGGGCGCACCAGCCCGAGGGCGATCGACGTCTTCTGGCGCAGGCCCCGGCTGAAGCGGGCGGGCAGGTCGTCGGCCCGGTGGGACAGCTCGACGCGCTCGAGGAGGCCGTCGAGCTCATCGGCGGTGGCGGCCACGCCGTGCAGGGCAGCGACGTAGGCCAGGTGCTCGCGCACCGAGAGGTCGTCGTAGAGCACGGGCTCGTCGGGCAGGAAGCTGACTGCGGCCCGAGCCTCCGACGTGCCGGCGGGCACCCCCCCGATGGATGATCGACCCCTCGGTCAGGTCGAGCAGCCCAGCGGCCAGGCGCAGGAAGGTGGACTTGCCCGAGCCGTTGTGGCCCACGAGGGCCACGGTCTGGCCGGCGGGCACCGACAGGCTGAGCGGAGCCAGCGCCACGAGATCGGCGTAGGCCTTGCTGGCTGCGTCGGCCACGAGGATGGGCTCAGCTGTCATCGTCGTCCCTCTCGTCGCCCGGGCGGGCTTGCTGCTGCTGCTTGGCCGTCTGCATCTGGGTCCGCCACCACGATGCGATGTCGTCGCGCACGCGCACCCAGCCGCAGACGAGCGTGAAGAGGAGGACCATCCCTACGACGACGGGCTGCGCTCCGGCCAGCGCCTCCCGACCATCGGCGGCGGCGTTGCGAGCGAGGACGACACCGATGGCACCCAACGTGGCGATGGCGGGCGGCCACGCGGTTCGGAAGGCGAGGCGCATGCCCTGGGCCTCGGGCGGGGCCAGCGACCAACCCTCGCTGACGCCGATGGGACTGGCCAGGACGCTGACCAGCGCGCCGCCCAGGCCGCCGAGGGCGAGCGGGACGGCGAGCAAGGCGGCCAGATCGGCGGGCAGCCGGCCCGGGCCGGGTACCGCCGCTGCGGTGGCTCCCACGGCCGCTGTGAGCAGCATGGCGAGCACGCCCACCGGCACGTGCTGCAGGTGGATGGCCCCGGCCTCGAGGGGTGACGAGTCGCGTCGACTGGGGTGATCGACCTCCTGGGCGAGCGGCTCGACCGCATCGAGGCCGGCGAGGAACATGGCCACGCCGGCCAGCAGCACGAGCGGCGTCGTGCCGGTCCACGCCCCGCGCAGGGCGAGGCCGGCGACAGCGCCGAGCAGCACGAGGCGGGCGACGCGGGCGGCGGGCCAGCGCAGGACACCGCGCAGGCCCCGGACGAAGATCGGCCAGCGCCCGGTGCCTCGCACCCGGAGGCGGATCCAGGGACGCAAGCGGGGCAGCTCCATGGCCAGCTGGCGGCGCAGCACGATCACCGTGCGCAGGTCCTGCATCGTGGCCGCGAAGCGCAGCTGACCCACGAGCGTCGACCGGCGCTCGGTCGCCTCCAGCGAGGCCCGGCCCAGCAGGCCCAGCCCGGCCCCGAGCAGCGCCACGGCGAGCAGCACCGGGAGGATGCCCCCGGCGCTGAACCGCAGGGGCCACAGCACGAGGTCCCCGAACGCAGCGGTGGGGCTCCACGCCAGGACGTCGGCGCCGTCGGCGACGAGCGCCGGCTAGCAGCGCCACGCCCAGGAGCGACGCCACCCACCGCGGGCATGCGCAGGGCCGAGGTCACTAGAGCCGACCCCACGGTGAGGCCGATCGTGGTCAGGCCCACGAGAGCGCCGGTCGCGATCCAGGCGGCGGGGCTCGCCGGGCAGGCGCTGGGTCGCCAGGTGCCCGGCCACGCCGCCGACGACCAACCCGACGAACAGGAGGAAGCGGAGCTGGCGCACTGCCGGCGTGCGCAGGGCGCTGGTGCGGTCGACGGGGGCGAGCAGAACGTGGCGGACCTCGGCCCGCTCGAGGGCCAGCGGCCCGCCGCGGCTGCCCGACCGCAGCCCCAGGGCGAGGGCGAACGCGGCGATGCCACCGAGCCAGCCCGGGCCGTCGGCGAGGACGCTCGCGCACCTGCGCGGCGGTCGATCGCGTCGTCGCCGACGGCGCTCGATGCGACAGCGATCGCCACCAGGCCGAGGATCCCGGTCAGGTAGGCCTGGTAGAGGGCGTCGATCCAGTGGATGTCGGCCACCCGCTTCCGGCGCCGGAACTGACGCCAGTCGACGAGCGCGCCCTCGAGGTCGGCGTGGGGGTCGGCGGTGAGCCTGCAGGTACGGACCTACAGCCGCTCGATGACCATGGCCATGCCCTGGCCGCCGCCGACGCACATGGACTCGAGGCCGTAGCGGCCGCCGGTGTCCTCGAGGCCGTTGATGAGCGTGGTCATGATGCGGGCGCCGGTCATGCCGAAGGGGTGGCCGAGGGCGATGGCGCCGCCGTTCACGTTCAGCTTCTCGGGATCGATGCCGAGGTGCTTCATCGACGGGATGCACCTGGGCGGCGAAGGCCTCGTTGATCTCGACGAGGTCGATGTCGTCGATCGTGAGGCCGGCCCGCTTCAGGGCCTGGCGGCAGGCCTCGACGGGACCCATGCCCATGATCTCGGGGTTGAGGCCGGTGACGCCGGACGACACGATGCGGGCCGAGCGGGGTGATGCCGAGCTCGTTGGCCTTCGTGTCGCTCATCACGATCACCGCGGCGGCGCCGTCGTTCAGGGGGCAGGCGTTGCCGGCCGTGACCTTGCCGTCGGGGCGGAACACCGGCTTCAGCTCGGCCAGCTTCTCGACGGTGGTGCCGGCGCGGGGGCCGTCGTCCTTCGACACGACGGTGCCGTCGGCGAGGGTGACGGGGGTGATCTCGCGGTCGAAGAAGCCGCGCTCCTGGGCGGCGACGGCCCGCTGCTGCGAGCGGGCGCCCCACTCGTCCATCTCCTCGCGGGTGACGTTCTCGGACGAGCACGACGTTCTCGGCCGTCTGGCCCATGGCGATGTAGATGTCGGGCAGGCCGCTCGGGCGGCTCCCAGCTGTCGGCGCCGTTCGAGCGCTCGGACGGTGCGCGCCTCGGCGTCGGCGAAGCGGGCGTTGTGCGGCCCGGTGTCGGACGCGCCGTGCATGTAGCGGCTCACGGTCTCGACGCCGGCGGCCACGAAGACGTCGCCCTCGCCGGCCTTGATGGCGTGGGCGGCCATGCGGATCGTCTGCAGCGACGACGAGCAGTAGCGGTTGACGGTGACGCCGGGGACGTCGGGCAGACCAGCGAGCAGCGCCGCGACGCGGCCGACGTTGTAGCCCGCCTCGCCGCCGGGCTGGCCGCAGCCGAGGATGACGTCCTCGACCAGCTGCGGGTCGAGCTGCGGGAGTCTTCTCGAGGACGGTCTTGACGATGAAGCCGGCGAGGTCGTCGGGGCGGCACTCGGTGAGGCTCCCCTTGTTGGCCCGACCGATCGGCGTGCGGGCGGTGGCGACGATGACGGCTTCGGGCATGGAGCCCCTCCTCAGGATTCGGGCAAGTGGGGTCAGTCTGACCGCCGAGCGGAGTGGTCACCAGTTGAAGGGCCCGTCGCCACCGGATGTCAGACGGGCTGCGTAGCGTGGCCGGCAATGTCGCTGTTCGACGACCCTGCGGTGGGCACAGTGCCCGAGCCGACGTTCTCGGTCGGCGAGCTGTCCGACGCCATCGGCAACGTCGTGCGGGCCACCTTCCGCGACGAGGTGTGGGTGCGGGGCGAGATCCACGACCTGTCCCGTCCGGCGTCGGGCCACGTGTACCTCACGCTCGTCGAGCAGCGCGACGACGGCTCGAAGGCCTTGCTCTCGGTGATGCTGTCCGCGGCCAACAAGGTGTCGGTCAACCGGGCCCTCACCCGATCGGGCGGAGCCGTGCGCATGGTCGACGGCACGGAGGTTCGCATCCGGGGCCGGCTCGACTGGTACGGCCCACGCGGGCAGCTGCAGCTGCGCATGACGGCCATCGATCCGGCCTACACGCTGGGCCAGCTCGAGCTGTCCCGGGCCGAGCTCCTGTCCCGCCTCGAGGCCGACGGCCTGGTCGGGCGCAACCGCTCGCTTGGCGATGCCGCGCGTCCCGCTGCGCATCGGGCTGGTCACGAGCCGGGGCAGCGCGGCCGAGGCCGACTTCCTCGACGAGCTCACCCGCAGCGGCATCTCCTTCTAGGTCATCGCGGTCGACGTACGGGTGCAAGGCCCGGGCGCACCACGCGCCATCGCTCGGGGCATCGCCAGCACCGCGGCGCGCGCCTGCGATGTCATCGCCCTCGTGCGAGGCGGTGGGGCGCGCACCGACCTGGCCTGCTTCGACGACGAGCTCGTGGCTCGAGCCATCGCGCTCTGCCCGGTGCCGGTGCTGACCGGCATCGGCCACGAGACCGACCGCTCGGTGGCCGACGACGTCGCCCACACTGCGGAGAAGACGCCCACCGCCTGCGCCCAGATGCTCGTCGCCCACGTCGCCACCTACGCCGGTCGCATGGAAGAGCTGTGGTCCACGGTGGTCCGCCTTTCCGGGCGCGACCTCGGCACGGCCGATGGCGCCATCCGCGCCCACGCCGGGCGGGCGGCCCGCAGCGTTCGGGCCACGCTCGGTGGCGCCACGGCCCGACTCGACGCCCACGCGGCCCGCGCCCGTCGAGCTGGCACGGCGGCCACGGCGCGGGCCGAGCACCGCCTCGGGCGAGACCTCGGGCGCCTCACCGGCGCCGCCCGCGTCCAGGTGCGTGATGCCACGGCCTCGGTGGCTGCCGCCGAGCGCCGCCTGGCGGCGCGCCCGCCTCGGGTGGTGGCCGAGGCGGAGCGGGCCCTCGACGCGGTGGAGGCGCGCGTGCGGGCCCTCGACCCTGAGCGGGCCCTTGCGCGCGGGTGGTCGATCACGAGTCGGGCCGACGGTCGCGTGGTCCGCTCGCCGGCCGACGTCGCCCCGGGCGACACGCTCGTCACCCGCCTGGCCGGCGGTGAGGTGCGGTCTACGGTGGACGACGATGGCTGACACGGCACCGACCACCGACGGCGGGATCGGCTACGGCGAGGCCCTGGCCGAGCTGGAGCGCATCCTCGACGAGATCGAGGACGACGCCATCGACGTCGACGTGCTGGCCACGCGCGTCAAGCGGGCCGCCGAGCTGCTCCGGGTCTGCCGTGACCGCATCACCTCGGCTCGCGTCGAGGTCACCCAGATCGTGGCCGACCTCGAACCGGTCATCACCGACGATCCCACCGAGGAGTAGCTCCCGGTCGATGTACCGCCCGGAGGGGCAGGCTCGTACGATCGGCGAGGACATGACACGTCCCGACGCTGCCGTGCCGCCGAGCCTCCTCACCGTGGCCGATCGGGTGGAGGACCGGCTTCGCCGTCTCCTCGACGACGAGGCCCGCCGCTGGGGCGAGCTGAGCGCCGACCTGGTGCCGCCGCTCGAGTCGCTCCGCCGACTCGTGATGGACGGCGGCAAGCGCCTCCGACCCGCCTTCTGCTTCTGGGCCTACGTCGGCGCCGGAGGCGACCCGGCCGACCCCGAGGTCGTCGACGCCGGCGCCGCCTTCGAGATGCTCCAGGCCTTCGCCCTGGTGCACGACGACGTGATGGACGGGTCATCGATGCGGCGCGGCGCCCGCACCGCACACCTCGAGTTCGACGATCGCCACGGTGGCGCGGAGTGGAGGGGCGAGGGCCGCCGCTTCGGCGAGGGGGTGGCCATCCTCATCGGCGACCTGGCCCACGTGTACGCCGACCACCTGCTGCCCCGCACCTCCCGTGAGGTGCAGACGCGTGTGGGACGAGCTCCGCGTCGAGCTCAACGTCGGCCAGTACCTCGACCTGCTCGGCACGGCCCGGGCCGACACCGACCACGAGAGCGCCCGTCGCATCGCCCGCTACAAGTCGGGCAAGTACACGATCGAGCGCCCCCTCCACGTCGGCGCCGCGCTCGCTGGTCGCCTGACGAGCTGCAGGCCCCCCTCTCCGCGCTACGGCGACCCGCTCGGCGAGGCCTTCCAGCTCCGCGACGACCTGCTCGGCGTGTTCGGTGACGAAGCGGCCACCGGCAAGCCGGTTGGCGACGACCTGCGCGAGGGCAAGCCCACGCCGCTCCTCGCCGTGGCCACGGCGAACGCCGACCGCGCCCAGGCGGCGGTGCTGGCCGAGGTGGGCCGCCCCGACCTGACGGCGCAGCGAGGTGGCCGCCATCCAGCAGGTGCTCGTCGACACGGGCGCCGTCGACGTCGATCGAGGCCTCGATCGACGAGCTCACCGCCAAGGCCCTCGAGGCCGTGGCCCCGCTCGGCCTCACCCCCGAAGCGGCCGATGCGCTCGTGGATCTGGCCAACTTCGTCGCCTGGCGTCAGGCCTAGGCAGCCAGCGCCGACCGACCGGCCTGCGAACCCCACAAACCAGGCCAGGAACCGCCGGTTTCGCACCCTGGTTCGCGGGTCCAGCTGCGCGAACTGTGTCTGACACAGTTCGCGCACGTGGCGGTCAGACGGTGGCGTACATGGTGAGCGCTTGGTCGAGGGAGCACTCGAGGACTCCGGGCTCGGCGGCCACCGCCTCCAGCCACGGGGGGCGGTTGACGCCCACGACGGCGATCGGCGTGTCGAGGCCCGACCGGGTGGCGGCCTGGCGGACGTAGGTCGTGGCGTAGTCCGGCGGGCGCACGTCTCGGGTCAGCTCGTACAGGGCCCACGGGTCCGGCGTTCCGCCCGGGGGTGGCGGGCTGACCGCCGTCACGACGGCCGGCGAGCCGGGCGTGGGACCGCCGCCGGCCAGGCCCGGTCCGTCGGCGAGGATCGCGCCTCGCACCTGCTCGGCCCGGCCGCCTGCGGCCAGCAGGCCGACGTAGGCGCCGAGTCCGCGCCCGAAGATCGTGACCGCCCCGAGGTGGCCGATGGCCAGGTCGACGTCGCCCATGAGGGCCTCGCAGAAGTAGCCGCCACCGACGGCGACGTCAGAGTCCCCGTGCCCTGACAGGTCGAGCGCCCACACCGATCCCGGCCACGACGCCAGGTGGGCGGGCACCTCGGCGGGCGAGCGCTCGGCCAAGCCGTGCAGGTGCAGCAGCGGGCGGCCCGCACCAGCCCGCAGCTCGTGCAGGGCCAGGCGGATGCGGTTGTGATGGAGGAGCACCGGCACCGAGCTCACGCGACGTGCTCCAGGACGAGGTCGGCGATCTCCCGCGGCTGCTCGATGTGCAGGAAGTGCCCTGCGCCCTCCACGATGACGAGGCGTCCCCCGTCGGCAGGTGGGACAGCACGTCGGCGGGCAGGGTCCCCCAACCCATGGGATCGGTCTCGGTGCCGAGCATGGCGAGGACCGGCACCCCGATGTCGGGCAGCCGCATCATCGACCACTCGGGCCGCCACGGACCGAAGCCGCCGAAGCGCAGGGTGGGGTCGATCTTCCAACGCCACCCGTCGGGATCCGGCCTGGCGCCGACGGTCACCAGGTAGCGGAGCCACGCCGACGTCGAGGCGCGGGTTCATCCGAGCCCGTCGGGCAGCGAGGTCCTCGATGGTGCCCGGCTTGCGCTGGGCGTCGACGAGCACGCGGCGATGGTCCAGCCAGCTCGTCAGCTCCTGGGCCAGCAGCTTCGTGCGCTGGTGGTCGGAGACATCCGGGAAGCTCCGACGCGACGGCAGGCCGTCGATGTTCACCAGGTGGCTCACGCGGTGGGGCAGGGCGTCGGCCAGCTGCAGCATGAGGCTGCCCCCCTTCGAGTGGCCGATGACCGGCACAGGCTCGGGGCTGACGGAGTCGAAGACCGCAGCTGCGTCCCGCAGGTCTGCTTCCCAGCTGTAGAGAGCGGCGTGCTCGGAGTCGCCATGGCCGCGGTGGTCCCACGAGACGACGCGGAGGCCGGCGTCGGCGAGCAGGGGTGCGAACACGGAGAACGTGCCCGCGAAGTCGAACCCGCCGTGGGCGAGGAGGATGGGCGGGGCGGCCTCGTCGCCCCACTCGTGGACGGCGATGCGCAGTCCGGAGCTGTCCACGAATCGGTGACGGTCGGGCGAGCGAGCGCCGGGATAGGTCACCTGCTCGCTGCTGCGCTCCCCGGTGCTCATCGCCTCACCCTGACCGGCCGGTCAAGGTGGGGGCAAGCCAGTCCGCGCTGTGACCGACGTCATCTGGACGAATCGGACAGCCCCGTGGTGAGGTAACGGTGTTAACCCGAGCCGCTCCCGCGGCCCGGCCTCCGCAGGAGCGCACCATGCTGACCCGCCTCGGCCATCTCACCTTCCGCCGTCGGAAGCTCATCCTCGTCGTCGCGGCGATCGTGTTCGCGGGCGCGGGCGCGTTCGGCGGAGGCGTGGCGGAGCACCTCAGCTCCGGGGGCTTCGACGACCCGGCGTCGGAGTCGTTCCGGGCTGACGCCGCGCTCCTCGACACGTTCGACGCGGGCACCCCGAACCTGCTGCTGCTCGTCACGGCCGAGGCCGGCACGGTCGACGACCCTGCTGTGGCCGCCGCTGGCGTGGCCCTCACCGAGCGCCTCGCCGCCGAGGAGCACGTCACCAACGTGGCGTCGTACTGGACTCTCGACAACGCTCCGCCTCTGCGCAGCGCCGACGGCGATCGGGCCCTGGTGCTGGCCCGCATCGACGGGACCCAAGACGAGGTCAACGAACGGGTGGGCGACATCTCGCCGGCCTTCCGCGGCGAGGTCGATGGCCTGCGCGTCGAGGTGGGCGGCTTCGCGGAGGTCTTCCACGAGGTCGGCGAGACCATCGAGGACGACCTCGTCCGGGCCGAGACCATCGCCCTGCCCATCACGCTGATCCTCCTTCTCCTCGTGTTCGGAAGCGTCGTGTCGGCCTCGCTGCCCCTCGCCATCGGAGCCCTGTCGGTGGTGGGCACCATGGCTGTGCTCCGGCTCCTCTCGATGGTCACCGAGGTGTCGATCTTCAGCCTCAACCTCACGACGGCCATGGGACTGGGCCTGGCCATCGACTACTCGCTGTTCGTCGTGTCGCGCTACCGCGAGGAGCTGCGGGCCGGGCACGAACCAGCCGCGGCTGTGTCTCGAACGGTGCGCACGGCCGGGCGCACCGTCGCCTTCAGCGCCGTGACGGTGGCCGCGTCGCTGTCGGCCCTGCTCGTCTTCCCCCTCGCCTTCCTGCGCAGCTTCGCCTACGCCGGTGTGGCAGTGGCCTTCCTGGCCGGCCTCTTCTCGGTCGTGGTCCTGCCCGCCATCCTCGCTGCCGTGGGCACCGGCGTGGACAAGCTCACCGTGTTCAAGCGCTCCACGGTGGCCCATGACGACGGCTTCTGGCACCGCACCGCGCTCGTGGTCATGCGCCGCCCGGTCGCCTTCGCCGCGGCCACGATCGCCGTGCTGCTGTTCCTCGGGGCGCCGTTCCTGCGCATCGACCTGTCGCTGCCCGACGACCGCGTCCTCCCCGAGACCGCAGACAGCCGCCAGGTCCACGACGTCCTCCGCGAGGAGTTCGGGTCCGAGGAGGCAGGCGCGTCCTCCGTCGTGGCCGAGGGGATCGGAGACCCGGCCGCCCGCGTCGAGGACATCACCACCTATGCCGCGACCCTCGCCTCGCTCCCCGGCGTGGCCAGGGTGGACGCCTCCACCGGCACCTACTGCGGAGCCGGCCTGGCAAGGGACGTCGGCTGCACGGTCGGTCAGCAGATCCTCCCCGGCGGCCAGGGGCGCTACCTCGCCTTCAGCACCGCCGCCGGCGGCGGCAGCACCTACCTCTCCGTCGTGCCCGCCCTCGAGCCGCTGTCACCCGAAGGCGAGCGGTTGGTCGAGGACATCCGCGCCGCCGAGGCGCCCTTCGCCACCCAGGTCACCGGCATGTCGGCCCAGCTCGTGGACACCAAGAGCGCGCTCTTCGCCCGTCTCCCGCTGGCCCTCGCCATCATCGCCCTCGTCCAGTTCGTCGTGCTGTTCCTCCAGTTCGGTTCCGTGGTCATCCCGCTGAAGGCGATCATCCTCAACCTGCTCAGCCTCTCGGCCACCTTCGGCGCCATGGTCTGGATCTTCCAGGAGGGCAACCTGAGCGGGGCTCTGGACTTCACGGCCATCGGCACCATCGATGCCACCACGCCGATCCTGATGTTCTGCGTGGCCTTCGGGCTGTCCATGGACTACGAGGTGTTCCTCCTCTCGCGGATCAAAGAGGAGTACGACCGCACTGGCGACAACGAGCTCTCCGTGGCTCGCGGCCTCGAGCGCACCGGCCGGATCGTGACGGCGGCTGCGCTCCTCATCGCCGTCGTCTTCATCGCCTTCGCCACGAGCAACGTGACCTTCATCAAGCTGTTCGGCGTGGGCCTCACGCTCGCGGTCCTCATGGATGCGTTCGTCATCCGAGGCACGCTCGTGCCCGCCTTCATGCGCTTGGCCGGCGACTGGAACTGGTGGGCTCCCGCACCCCTCCGCCGCCTGCACGACCGCATAGGCATCAGCGAGCACGTCGACCTCGACGGCGGGGACGCCCCCACTGCTCCCGCTCGTCCCGGGCCGCCGCTCGTGGCCGTGTGGGAGCCCGGCACCGACGGTGACCGGCCTCGGCGCACCCGTCCTCTCGTCGCCGCCTCGGTTGGCGAGGGCGACGGCGACCAGAGCTCCTGACTCTGCCATCCTGCTGGGATGTCCGTGACCCGACCCCGACCTCGGGCCCGAAAGGGCGAGGGGGAGCTCCTGCGGGACGAGATCCTGGCCGCGGCCGAGCGCCTGCTGCTCGAGACCGGCTCCGAGGATCAGGTCTCGATCCGAGCGGTGGCCGCCGCCACCGGAGTGACGGCGCCTTCGATCTACCGGCACTTCGAGGACAAGCGCCACCTGCTCTTCGAGGTCTGCGCCCGTCAGTTCGAGCTCCTCGACGAGGCGCTCGAGGCCGCGGTGGCCGGCATCGCTGATCCCGTGGTCGCCCTGCGCGCCCGGGGGCGGGCCTACGTGCGCTTCGGGATCGACCACCCCGAGCACTACCGCATCATGTTCATGGGGCCCAGCTACGAGACGCCCGACCAGTGGTCTGACATCCTGAGCACCGGCTCCTTCGCCCACCTCGTGGAGGGGATCCAGAAGGTGGCGGACACCGGGGCCATCGTGGTGCCGGAAGACGTCGTCACCACGGCCCTGCACATCTGGGCCAACATCCACGGCCTCACCTCCCTGCTCGTGGCCCGGCCTCAGATGCCCTGGCCCGAGCTCGACCGGTTCATCGACGAGCACCTCGACCTCTGCCTCCGAGCGCAGCTCCCGCGCCCGTAGCCCGCCGGCGCCACCGGTAGCCTCGGCGCCGATGCTGCGTGCGCTGCGCCACCGGGCCTCGGGGCACCGGCACCTCCTCACGGGCTCGGCCGCGCTCGTCCTGACGGCTGGCGTGCAGGCCATCTCGGGCGCGCTGTTCTGGCTGATCGCGGCACGCGTCGACACCCAGACCGACGTCGGCCATGCGACTGCGCTGTTCACCTCCGTGCTGTTCGTGGCCTTCGTGGCCGGGTTGGGCCAGCCGGTGGCGGCCGCTCGCTACGCAGCTGGGCGCACCCGCGACGACCACGTGCTCTTCGCCTGGGGGGCGCTGGCCACGGCCCTGGCCGGCATCGCCACCTCCGTCAGCTACCTGCTCGTCGTCAGCCCGCCCGCGATCGACGAGCTCCGCAGCTGGCACGGCGCCCTCGGGCCGATCACGTTCGTCGTGCTCGCCATCGGCACCGCTCTGTCGCTCCTGCTCGACGTGCGCCTGATGACCCAGCGGCGCTGGGGCCTCGTGCTCGCCCGGGCCGCCATCGTGGGCGCAGCCCGGTTCCCGATGCTGCTCTTCCCGGTCGACTCCGACCGCGCTGTCTGGCTGCTGATCGTGGCCACCGTGCCGACCGCCGTGTCGGGATACGTCGGGATGGCCCTCCTCCCCCGCGTCACTGGAGGTCGCCATCGCCTCGGCCCCCGCCCTCCCACCACCGCAGCCATGGTTCGCTACTCCCTCGTGAACTGGGCCTCCACGCTCACCTACCAGGCGCCCCAGTTCGCCATGCCGGTGATCGTCCTCGTCCACGTCGACGCCGACCACAACGCCAGCTTCTACGTGGCCTGGGGCGTGGCCGCCCTCGCCTGCTACGTGCCCACCGCCATCGGCCAGGCCCTGCTGTCCGAAGGGGGACGGGACGGGGCCCACCTGCGCAGCCAGGTGCGGCTGGCCATCGTGGTGGCTGCCGGGCTGATGGCCGGCGGCGCCGCCCTGGCCACGTTCGGCAGGGACATCATCGTCACCCTCTACGGCGAGGACTATCGCGAGGCGGCCCAGATCCTCCCGACCCTCGTGGCCGCCGCTGTCCCCTGGGCCGTGACGTCGGTGTACCTGACCGAGGCGCGCGTGCTGCACCGCTCGGCGGCCACCGTCGTCATCACGGCGGCCTTGACCGTGTTCATCCTCGGACCGGCCCTCGTGCTCGTCCCCCGCGATGGCATCGACGGGGCCGCCACCGCCTTCCTGGGCGGGAACATCCTGGCTGCCGGCGTGGCCCTCCTGGCCCACGTCCGCGGGCGCACGCCCGACCGGCTGCCCCTCACCGTCGACGACGCCGATCTCAGCCCGGACGACGTGGCCGGCCTGACCCCCCTTGTCTGACCGCCGACCAGCCCCACCCGGCCCCCAACCCCACGGTTCTGGGGGCAGCAGCTGGGCGCATGCGCCAGCTGCTGCCCCCAGAACGATCGGTGGGGGTGTGCGGGGGCTGGTCGGGCTGGTCATCGTGGCCGTGTTCGGGGCCGGGGTGGTCGCCGCGGTGACCAAGACCGGGGACGCCGGACCCGACCACCCGAACTCCTGGGACCCCCGCGTCGAGGCGCTGGCGGCGTTCGTGGAGCAAGCGCGAGACCTCGACTTCGACCACCCCGTGCACGTCGACTTCCTGAGCCCGGCCGAGTACACCGAGGCGGCTACCACCGGCGAGGACGGTCTCGACGAGGCCGATCGAGCCGAGCTCGACCGCTTCGCCGGTGAGCTGCGGGCCCTGGGCGTGGCCAGCGGTGAGCTCGACCTGTTCACCGTCTACAACCAGGTGGTTGACGCGGGGACCCTTGCCTTCTACGACCCAGCCGACAAGCGGGTCCGGGTCCGGGGCACGGCGGTGACCGTCGGTCTCGAGGTCACGATCGTGCACGAGCTGACCCACGCCCTCCAGGACCAGCACTTCGACGTCGAGCGGCTGTACGACGACGACCTCGACAGCAGCGCGTCGACCGCCTTGCGAGGGCTCATCGAGGGCGACGCCACCCGCATAGAAGAGGCCTACATCCGGGAGGAGCTGACGGTCGCGGAGCAGGACGACTACGACGAGGAGTACGCGGGCGAGCTCGAGACCAGCGAGGGGGCGACTGGCGACGTCCCCGACTTCGTGAGCGCCACGTTCGCGGCGCCCTACCTGCTCGGCCAGCCGCTCGTCGTGATGCTGGCCAACCAGGGTGGCAACGCGGCTCTCGACGACGCCTTCCGCGACCCGCCTGACACCGAGGAGCACCTGTTCGACCCGGCCAGCTTCCTCGCCGAGGAGGGCGGCGAAGAGCTGGACCTGGCCCTCGACGATGACCTGGACCCCTTCGACGAGGGGCCGTTCGGGAGCCCGACCTGGTACCTCGTGCTAGCCGAGCGGATCGACCCGAAGGTGGCCCTCGACGCCACGCTGGGCTGGGCCGGTGACCGCTACGCCGTCTACGAGCGCGACGGGCGCACCTGCATCACGGCCGCCTTCGCAGGCGACTCGGTCGAGGACGAAGCCGCCATGGCCGCCGCCCTCGTCGAGTGGGCCGGAGCCGTACCCGGTGGCCAGGCCGAAGCCACCGAGATCGACGGTCACCCCGGGTTCGTGGCCTGCGACCCAGGGCCGGCGCTGGACCTCGAGCTCACCGGCCGAAGCGAGCGGTCGCTCTTCCTCCCCAGCCTCTGGGGCTACCTCGTGGCTGACGCAGCCAGGGTGCTCGATGCTGACGGGGCCCGCTGCTACGCGACACGTGTCATCGACGCCGTCGCCTACGAAGACGTGGTGGATCTCGACACCACCGTGTTCTCGGGCGACGGCTTCCAGCGCACGCTCGTGGCGGCCTACGACGCCTGCGCCTGATCGTCGGCGTCCCAGTCCCGGTCCGGCGTCACGTAGATGAGCGGCAAGCTGCAGGCGCTGACGAGGGCCTTCACCGTCAGGTTGACCACGAAGATCTCTCCGACCACATCCCACGGGAGCGTGAGGGCGTGGTCCCGCAGACCGGGAAGGGCACCGAAGGCCCCCACCGCGAAGATCACGTTGTCGAGAGGCACGCTCACCGCGTTGCTCACTGCGACCCGGGCCCACTGGTGCCGGGTCGTGACCCGGCGGACGAACCAGTGGTACACCTCGGTGTCGACCATCTCGCTGACCACCTCGGCCGCGATGGACGCCAGCGTGATCCGCCACAGCGGTGCGAGCACGGCCGCGAACTCCGGACCGAGCGCGTACGACGGGTCGCTCGGGGCCTTGGCCGCCCACTGCAGGTAGGCGGCCATGAACAGGTTCACAGCGGCGGCGGTGATGATGAGGGTGCGAGCGGCCCGCCGGCCCAGCGCCTTGTGCACGACGTCGCGCAGCGTGAAGGTGATGGGGTAGATGAACGTGCCCATGTCCACGGCTCGCCCCGTGAACGAACCGATCTTGAGGCTCGTGACGTCGGCGATCACCTGGGCACCGATGTAGGCCCCCACGGCGACGATGGCGACGCGCGTGACGGGGCTGAGCAGAGCCGGGCGCGAGGGCTCGGCGGTCCGTGCGATCAAGGTCTGGCCTCCGGTTTTGTTCAGGCGGGTGGTTCCGGTACCGCCGGTCGTGACATCGAGCATGGCCCGCGCACCCGGTCGCCACAACCCGATCCACGCACTAGACAGACAGCCGATGGATCCAGCTGGCGGTTCGTACTCAGCCGGGACCGCGGAGGTCGACGCGGCCGAGCGGGAGCGGCTGGCCGAGGAGCGGCGCCGGATCCGGGACGAGTACCTGCACGAGCGCGACGCTCGGCCGCCGGCAAGCGCCCGGGGCGTGCACCACGTCGCCCTCATCTGCGCCGACGTGGAGCGGACGACCCGCTTCTACCAGGAGGTGCTCGGCTTCCCGCTCACGACGATGTTCGAGAACCGCGACCTGCCGGGCTCGACCCACTTCTTCTTCGACATCGGGGTGGGCAACACCATCGCCTTCTTCGACCTGCCCGGCGTCGAGCCCGGCCCCTATGCCGAGGTGCTCGGCGGGCTGCACCACCTCGCCATCTCGATCGAGGTCGACCAGTGGCGCCAGGCCCGGGAGCGGCTCGACGCGGCCGGCGTGCCCTACGACCACGTCGACGAGACATCGCTGTACTTCCGCGGTCCCGACGGCGAGCGGCTCGAGCTGATCGCCGACCCGCTGCGCTGGATGTACGGCGAGCGCGTCGACTGACCTCGGCCGATCAGGTCTTCCGGAGGAGGACCTCCTGGGCGATCGTCGCCACGTGCACGCCGTCCGCAGTGAGCACGTGACCCACCGCTAGGCCCCGGCTCGAGAGGTAGGCGTGGCTGGTGAAGTCGTGCAGGTGCCACTGCTCGGTCTGGCAGGGACGGTGGAACCAGATCGCGTGGTCGAGGCTGGCCGACATGAAGCCGTGCTCGAAGGCGTCGGCCGCGTCGTCGCGCGGGTCGCTCCGGATGGAGCGCGACCACAGCGTCGGTCGGGATGTCGTCAGACAGGTAGGCGAGGGCGCAGGCCTGGAGGACGGGGTCGTTCCCCAGGTCCTCGGCGAGGCGCATCCATGCCACCCCGCGGCCTTCGGTCTCGCTGCGCTTCACCGCGAAGCGGCGCTCGAACATCGGGCTCCACGACTCGTTGGCGCTGCCGTCGGGCGTGGGGACGTCAGGCAGCGTGGCGATCTGGACGTCGTGGCCGGCCTCGTCGACCTGGAACGACACAGACATGGTGAGGATGGCGCCGACGGACTGGCGGGCCACGACCTGCCGCGTGGCGAACGAGCGGCCGTTGCGGACGCGGTCCACCTCGAAGCGAATGGGCTCGTCAGCGTCGCCGCGGCGGATGAAGTAGGCGTGGAGCGAGTGGGCCTGGAAGCGGTCCTCGACCGTGGCCGCGGCGGCGCGCAGGCCTTGGGCCACGATCTGTCCGCCGTAGAGGCCACCCCACGGGTAGCGGGGGCCGACGCCGACGAACACGTCGGTGCCGTGCGGCTCGAGCTGCATCATCCCGGCGAAGTCCACGCCTGATGCTCGCCCGCCCGACAGGCGCTCCGCCAGACGACGGGAACCGGAGCGAACGTCGCGCTCGTCGTAGGGAGGACCGCCTGCCGAGGAGATGCCATGCCCACCAGCCCCCGTCGTGCCCGCTCGCTCGTCGCCACCGCCGCCGCCGCTGGCGCGCTGCTCGTAGCCGCGGCTGACCCGGCCGGGGCGTGCGGGGGGCTGGTGGGCGAGAACGGCACCATCCAGCTCACGAAGACCACCACCCTGGCCGCCTACCACGATGGCGTCGAGCGCTACGTCACGAGCTTCCAGTTCACTGGCGAAGGCGAGGAGGTCGGTTCGATCATCCCGCTGCCCGACGTGCCCACCGAGGTGGTGCGGGGCGGTGACTGGACGCTTCAGCGCCTGGCCGAGGAGGTGGCCCCGCCGATCGCGGAGGCCGGCGCGCTGGCCTTCAGCGCCGAGGACTCCGCCAGCCGAGCAGAGGTCCTCCTCGAGACGAAGATCGACGCCCTCGACATCACCGTGCTGCGAGGTGGCGGTGACGAGGTGGGCACCTGGGCTCAGGAGAACGGCTTCCTGCTCACCCCCGACGCTCCCGAGGTGCTCGACTTCTACGCCAGCCGCAGCCAGGTGTTCATGGCCGCCCGCTTCGACGCCTCCCGGGCCGCGGAGCTGGGCCAGGGTGCAGGTGACGGCACGCCGATCATGCTGACCATCCCCACCGACGCCCCCTGGGTGCCGCTGCGGATCCTGTCGCTCGGCCTGGAGGAGAGCCGCTTCGTGGAGGCGGACGTGTTCCTGCTCACCGACGACGAGCCCGACCTGCTCGCCGGCGGCCCCGGCCTCAGCCTGGAGCGCAGCGAGGCGGCCAGCACCGGGCTGCTCGACGGACCTGCGCTCCGACGTCGGGATGGAGTGGGTGCCCGACGAGATGTGGCTCACCTACCTCCAGGTTGGCACCGAGGCCGGGGACCTGGACTACGACCTGGCCGTCTCCGCCGATGCCAGCACGCTGCCCACCCTGATCGACACCGGCGTGGCCGCCCCCGACGCCCGCCCCGTGAGCGACGCCGACGGCGCGCCGCTGTGGCCCCTGGCAGCAGGCGGGGCAGCCGCCATCGCCGTCCTCTTCGCCGTCTCCGTTGCCGGCCGCAACCGTCACCCGGTGCCGGCATGACGACTTCTGTGCGCACCGGGCCCCGCCCACCGGTGCTGCGTGCGCACAGATGGCGGGCCCTCGGCCTGGCTGTCGTCGCCGGGGTGCTGGTGGCCTCGACGGGGTACGCCGTGGAGGCGGTCGGGGCGGAGCAGGAGGCGCTCGGACCAGGGGTCGTCACCGTCGAGGTCGGCATCAGCCACAGCCGCTTCGACCTCGGGACGCTGCGGGTGCGGGAGGGCACGCTCGTGCAGCTCGTGGTCCGCAACGAAGACCCCATCGACCACGAGCTGGTCGTGGGCGAGCCCGAGGTGCACCGCCGGCACGCGGACGGCAGCGAGCGCCGGCACCCGCCCGTGCCCGGCGAGGTGAGCGTCGCGCCCGGCGACACGAGCATGACCTACTACCAGCTCGATGAGCCCGGCACCGTGGTCTACGCCTGCCACCTGCCCGGTCACGTCGCCTACGGGATGGTCGGCGAGATCGAGGTCCTCCCCGCCTGACCCGGGACCGGCCTGGCAGGATCGGGTCATGGCCGCAACCCCCTCCGCGCCCCTGACCGTCGGCGTGCCCACCGAGGTCAAGACCGACGAACGTCGGGTGGCGCTCACACCCGACGGGGTGCGAGAGCTGGAGAGCCACGGCGTCGAGGTGCTCGTCCAGGCCGGCGCGGGCGAGGGCGCCAGCATCCTCGACGACGCCTACCGGGCGGCCGGGGCCGAGGTCGTGGCCGACGCCGTCGAGGTGTGGGGCCGAGCCGACCTCGTGTGCAAGGTGAAGGAGCCCCAGTCCGCTGAGCTGGCGCTGCTTCGCCCCGACCTCACCCTGTTCACCTACCTGCACCTGGCCGCCTACCCGAAGGTGGCCCACGCGCTGTGCGCGGCGGGCACCACGGGGATCGCCTACGAGACGGTCATGCGAGCGGACGGGGCCCTGCCCCTCCTCGCCCCCATGAGCGAGGTGGCCGGCCGCCTCGCTGTGCAGGCCGGGGCCCGGTTCCTCGAAGCACCCCAGGGCGGCCGGGGCGTGCTCCTCGGCGGTGCCCCCGGCGTGCAGCCGGCCCGCGTCGTGGTCATCGGAGCCGGGAACGTGGGCTGGAACTCGGCGTGGATCGCGGCGGGCATGGAGGCCGAGGTGAACCTGCTCGACAAGAACCTCGACCGCCTCCGGTTCGTCGATCAGATCCACAAGGGCCGCATCACGACCCTCGCCTCCAACCGCGGCACCGTCGAGCGCTGCATCGCGGAGGCCGACCTCGTGATCGGGGCGGTGCTCGTGGCCGGCGGGCGGGCGCCGGTCGTCATCACCGAGCCCATGGTCCAGACGATGAAGCCGGGTGCCGTGATCGTCGACGTGGCCATCGACCAGGGGGGCTGCGTGGCCACCTCGCGCGAGACGACCCACCACGACCCGGTGTTCGTCGAGCACGGCGTCGTCCACTACTGCGTGGGCAACATGCCCGGCGCGGTGCCGGCCACCTCGACCCACGCGCTGACGAACGCCACCCTCCCCTACATCGTGGAGGTGGCCGTGCACGGCGCCGAGGAGGCCTGCCGGCGTGACCCAGCGCTGGCCCATGGCCTCAACACGAAGGGGGGCCAGGTGGTGAACGAGGTCGTGGCCGCCGCCCTCACCGAGCTGGCCCCCTGACGCGAAGGAGCCGGGCCCGCAGGCCCGGCTCCTCCATCAGCGTGGTGGTGCGGCTACTCCGAGGAACTCGAAGTCGGCTTCGTGAACGGGGCCTCGATGTCCTGGGCGCCATCGACGAGCGACAGGCCCGTCGGAGACGCCGGGTCGACCTTGAAGATCGAGGACTTGGTGGGCGGCGTGCGGGTCTCCCCGTACTCGTAGTCGCCGCTCAGGCCACCGAAGCTGACGGTGCCGAGGTCGGCCAGGGCAGCCATGATCCCCTCGTGGGACAGGTCGCCCAGCTCCACGGCCTTCTCGAGGAGGGCATGGACGGCGATGCCCTGCAGGTACCCGAAGTTGAAGTACACGTCGGGCTGCTGGTCCGGCGCGTAGGTGTCCTTGATGCGGACCAGCTCGGCCATGCCGGGGACGGACTCGTCCCCCCAGTTCACGCCTTCGGAGGCGACCAGGAAGTTCTCCTGGAGGTACGGGGCGAGGGCGGAAGCACCGAGCACACCGATCCAGGTCGGCGACTGGCCGATCCACTGCGGGGCGAAGCCGGCGCCGGCGGCGACGCCGAGGGCAGCGCCGGTGGACGTGGGCGTGGCGACGAGGAAGACCATCTCGCATCCCTCGCCCTGGAGCTGGCCGATCGGGGGCCGTGAAGGTCTCGGGCGTCTGGGGCGCAGGCGGGGCTGGGAAGCGGGCTGTGACAGCGATGTCGATCCCGAGCTCCTCGGCCGCGAAGTCGAGGCCCTCCTGGCCGGCCTCGCCGTAGGGGTCGTCCTGGATGAGCGAGCAGACGACCTTGCCCTCGCCGCCACCGTCGGTGACGTACCAGTTGAGGGCGTTGATGGCCTGGATCTGGTACGGCCCGCCGACGGGCAGGAGGTTGGGCTCGTTGACCCAGAAGGAGTCGAGCGAGGCGGGGGCGGCGACGACGCCGTCGTCCACGAGCTGCTCGAGCACAGCGTTCACGATCGGGGTGCCGAGGAGCTGGGTGAGCATCACCACGTCCCCCTTGATCGAGGCGTACTCCTGGCCGGCCTTGGTCGGGTCGTAG
This sequence comes from uncultured Microthrixaceae bacterium, assembly GCA_963846555.1. Classification (GTDB taxonomy): domain Bacteria; phylum Actinomycetota; class Acidimicrobiia; order Acidimicrobiales; family VFJN01; genus VFJN01. The sequence goes on along the minus strand of CAWJWI010000004.1, from coordinate 263,918 downwards.
GCGCTGTCGCGGATGTCGAGCTCGATCTTGTACTTGCCGGCGATGCCGCCGAGCTCTTCGTTGACGTAGTCGAAGTAGGCCTGGTTGCCGGCGGTGAGCGGGTTGCCGATGAGGGCGACGGTGCCGCTCGTCGGCGTGATCACGCCGAGCTTGATCGTGGTGCCGTCGAAGCCGGCCGTCGGCTCCGGGTCGCCCGCGGGCTCACCGCTGCTGTCGGACGCCTCGGTGGTGTCGGTCGTGCCTTCGTCGTCGTCGCTGCTGCCCGCCGCAAGCCGTCGCGGCGAGCGCGAGGGCCAGGAGCAGGGCGAGTGGTCGGAACCACTTCGGTGTTGTCACGGTGATGCTTCCCCTTGGTTGTCGGTGTGCTGGATGTCTGGAGATCGGAGCCGGCTCAGTACGAGAACGGCCAGGTCAGGAACCACGTCTTAGCGCGCAGCCACAGGGCGGCGAGGCCCCGGGGCTCGAAGAGCAGGAACACGACGATGAAGAGACCGAACAGGATGTTGTTGAACTCGCCGATCGAGAAGTAGCCCGAGTCCGTCGGGGCTCGACGATGATGATCGGATCGAAGAGGAACAGATCGCTGTTGCGGGCGATGAGCTGCTGGCCGCCGAACACGAGGAGAGCGCCGAGCACGGAGCCGAAGATCGTGCCCACGCCACCGATGATGACCATGGCCACGAAGGTGATCGACAGGAACAGGTTGAAGATGCCCGTCTCCACCCGCTCGGTCACGACTCCGTAGAGGGCACCCGACAGGGCGGCGAAGGCGCTCGACCAGGCGAAGGCGCCGACCTTGTAGCGGGCCAGGTTCACGCCGATCACCTCGGCCGAGAGGTCGCGGTCGCGCACGGCCTGCATGGCCCGACCGGCCCGGGAGCGCACGAGGTTCTTCGACAAGAAGGCGACGATGGCCACGATGGCCCACACCAGCCAGAAGAGGCTCTGCTCCTCCTCGTAGCTGATGCCCGTAGACGGTGAGGTCCTTGAAGTCCCACGTGCCGATGGTGGTCGCCGCGGCCTTGACGCTGGTGCCCGTGCCGCCGCCCGGTGACGCTGTCCCAGTTCTTCCAGAGGTGCTCGCCCAGGAAGACCAGGCCGAGCGTCACGATCACGAGGTAGTTGCCGCGGAGGCGGAGCGCGAAGGGTCCGATCACGGCGCCGACGATGAAGCCGATCAGCGCATGCGGCGAGCAGGTAGGCGAGCAGCGGCCACCCCTGGTCGGCGCCCAGGTAGGCGGCGGTGTACGCGCCGGCCCCGAAGAAGAAGGCGTGGCCCAGGCTGACCTGGCCGGCGTAGCCGGTGAGGAGGTTGAGGCCGATGGCCCCGACGGCGTAGACGCCGCACAGCGTGAGGACTCCGAGGACGTAGAGGCTGAAGTAGCTGGGGATCCAGAGGTAGAGGAAGACGAGCAGCCCGAGGCCGAGCTTCCGCCATGGGCCACGGAACAGCTTGAGGTCGTCGGCGTAGTCGAGCGTCGAGGTTCGCGGTGCGGCGTTCCCCCTGCGGGGATGCGGCGCAGCTTGTGCCAGAGGTCGGGAAGGGCGGCGGCCATCAGACCCGTCGCACCTCCTTCGTGCCGAACAGGCCGTAGGGCCGCACGAGCAGGATGATGATCATCACGAGGTACGGGGACACGAGCTCGAAGCCGTGGCCGAACCACGCGAGGTACTCGGGGCCGTACAGCGCGGTGAGCTGCTGCACGAGGCCGATGATGACGCCGCCCACCACGGCTCCCAGCGGCGAGTCGAGGCCGCCGAGGATCATGGCGGGGAAGGCCACGAGGGCGATGAGCCCCACGCTGGGGTTGCAGGGCGGCGGTGCCCGACGACAGAGCGGCGCCGGCGAGCGCGGCGACGAGCCCGGCGATGCCCCACGACACCCGGTAGATGCGCCGAGCGGAGATGCCCTGAGCCATGGCCGCCTCCTGGTCGAGGGCGGTGGCCCGCATGGCCAGGCCGAGCGTCGAGTAGCGGAAGAAGAGGAAGAACGCCGCCCAGCACGAGGGCGGTGAAGCCGATCGTCCAGAGGTCCGGTCCGGCACGGGCACGTCGCCGAAGGTCGCGCACCCGAGGCCCCACGGGTCGCCCAGGTTCTGCGGGTCCGGGCCCCAGATGGCGGTGACGACGTTGTCGAGGATGAACAGGATCGCCGATCGTGACCATCACGAGGGTGAACGGCGCCTCGCCGATCATGCGCCGCAGGACGAGCGCCTCGATGAGCATCCCCAGCACGCGCCCCGGCGGCCATGGCCACGAGAAGGGCCAGGTAGAAGTTCAGGTCCCAGGTGTTGGCTGGCGTTGAACGTCATGTAGCCGCCGACGAGCACGAAGCTGGCCTGGGCGAAGTTGATGACGCCGGTGCGCCTTGAAGACGATCACGAAGCCGAGGGCCACCAGCGCGTACTTGCAGCCGAGGGCCAGGCCCGACACGAGCGTGCGCAGCAGGTCGGTGCTCGTGACGTCGGCGAGGAGCAGAGCGATCACCGGTACATCTCCTCGATGAGCGTCCGCGAACTCCGTCTCGATGGCCTTGCGCTTGACCTTCTGGGTGGCGGTGACCTCGCCGTCCTCCTGGTCGAGCTCCTTCGGGAGGAGGGCGAAGCGCTTGATCGTCTCCACCTGGGCCAGCTCGGCGTTGACCTCGTTCACCCAGCTGCCGATCGAGCGCGACGACCTGCTCCTTCGAGGAGAGGTCGGCGTAGGTGGTGAAGCCGATGCGGTTGCTGCAGGGCCCAGTTGCTCACGGTGTCGAGCTCGATGCCGATCAGCGCGGTGAGGTACTTGCGCTGGTCGCCGATGACGATCGCCTCGCGGACGAACGGCGACACCTTCAGCTTGTTCTCGATCTCCGACGGGCTGATGTTCTTGCCGCCGGCCGTGATGATGATGTCCTTCTTGCGGTCGGTGATCTTGAGGAAGCCGTCGGCGTCGAGCTCGCCGACGTCGCCGGTGTGGAGCCAGCCGTCCGCATCGACCGTCGCGGCGGTGGCCTTCGGGGTCCTTGAAGTAGCCGAGGAAGGTGCCCGGGCCCGCGGGTGAGGATCTCGCCGTCGTCCGCGATCCGCAGCTCGACGCCGGCGACAGGCCGGCCGACCTTGCCGAGGCGGACGTCGTCGACGGGGGTGATGGTGCCCTGGGCCGTGTTCTCCGTCTGGCCGTAGCCCTCCCGCACCGGCACGCCGATGGTCCAGAAGAACTCGAGCACCTGCGGGGCGATCGGCGCCGCGCCGGAGAGCACGCCTTCGACCCGGCTCATCCCGAGCTTGGCGCGGAGCGGTCGGTAGAGGAAGAGCCAGCCCAGGCCGTACCGGAGGCGCGTCGAGACCGCGGAGCTTGCCGCCCGACCAGCGGCGGCGGGCCACGCCGCCGACCCACCCGCATCCAGAGCGCGTAGTTGAGCCGCTTCAGCCAGACCGGCGTCGGCCATGCGGATCGTGATGCCGGCCATGAGCTTCTCCCACACCCGGGGCACGCCGAGGAAGAAGGTCGGCTGCACCTCGCGGAGGTCCTGCAGTGAACGACTCGCCGCCCTCGCCGAAGTTCACGACGTAGCCCTGGGCCGACGGCGTCGATGCCCGAGATCAGCCGCTCGGCGATGTGGCAGAGCGGGAGGTAGGAGAGCACCTCGGTGCGCTCGCTCGACGTCGAAGACCGCGCCCGAGCGCCTCGGCGGCCGTCTGCAGGTTGCGGTGGCTGAGCATCGCCCCCTTGGGCGGGCCGGTGGTGCCGCTCGTGTAGACGATGATCGCGGCCGCCTCCGGGTCGACGGCGGCCGCACTGGCCGCCACGTCGAGGCGTGGACGAGCGCGCCCAGCGCCTCGAGCTCGGCCAGGCTCATGAGGATGTCGTCGCTCATGTCGACGCCGCGCGGGTCGATCACGACGATGCGCTCGAGGCCGGCAGCTGCTTGCGGACCGCCATGGCCTTGTCGACCTGCTCCTCGTCCTCGGCGACGAGCACCTTGGCCTCGGAGTGGCCGAGGAGGTACTCGACCTCGGCCGCCGGCGACGTCGGGTAGATGCCGACGGTGATGGCGCCGAGGGCCTGGATGGCCAGGTCGGCGAAGAGCCAGGCCGGGCGGTTCTCGGCGTGGATGGCGACCCGGTCGCCCGGACCGACGCCGAGCTCGTGCAGGCCGCGGGCCACCGCGGTCATGCCGGCTCGGCGTACGTCGCCCCAGGTGTACGTGGTCCAGCGGCCGAGGTCCTTCTCGCGCATGGCCACCAGGCCGGGCGTCGTGCCGGGCCCGCCGCAGCAGGATCGAGCGGCAGGCGTCTCGATCGGCGTGCTCGCCGGTGAGGCCGACGCGGTGGGTCTCGACGAGGGTCGTCATGCCGCCCCTCCCAGGTAGGCCTCGATGACGCGCGGGTCCGCCTGGATCTCGTCGGGCGTGCCGGTGGCGATCGGCACGCCGAAGTCGAGCGCCATGACCCGGTCGGCGAGGTCCATGACCATGTGCATGTCGTGCTCGACGAGGATCATCGACAGGCCGAGCCGCTGCCGGATCTCGATGATGTAGCGGGCCATGTCCTCGGTCTCCTCGAGGTTCATGCCGGCCACCGGCTCGTCGAGCAGGAGGAGCTTCGGCTCCATCGACAGCGCCCGACCCAGCTCGATGCGCTTCTGCACGCCGTAGGGCAGCGCGCCGACGGGCGAGCGGCGGTAGGGCGTGAGCTCGAGCAGGTCGACGATCTCCTCGACCGCGGCGTCGGTGGGTCGAGCTCCTCCCGCTGGGCCCGGCCGTACCAGAGCGCACCGGCCAGGAAGCCCGAGCGCATGAGGTGGTGCCGGCCGAGGAGCAGGTTGTCGATCACGTCGAGGTGCACGAAGAGGCCGAGGTTCTGGAACGTGCGCCCGATGCCGAGCGTGGCGGTGCGGTCGGGGCGCACGCCGACGAGCGTCGCTCGCCGTCGAGGCGGATGCTGGCCGGACTGCGGGCGGTACACGCCGGAGAGGCAGTTGAAGATCGAGGTCTTGCCGGCGCCGTTCGGGCCGATGACGGCGAACAGCTCGCCGGGGTGCACCTCGAAGCTCGACCGTGCTCAGGGCCGTGACGCCGCCGAAGCGCAGCGTGAGGTCGTGGACCTCGAGGAGCGGCGTGGTGGCGCATCGGCCATCAGGAGCCCCAGCTCTTCTTGCGGCGGTAGGTCTTGACGTCCCGGAACGAGCGCCGGCCCGCCTCGCCCATGCCCAGGTAGAACTCGCGGATGTCCTTGTCCGCGAGGAGGGCCGGCGCCGGGCCGTCCTTGACGACCCGGCCGTGCTCGAGCACGTAGCCCGACGTCGGCGATCGACAGCGCCATCGTGGCGTTCTGCTCGACGAGCAGCACGCTGGTGCCCTGCTCGTTGACCTGCACGATGATGTCGCGGATCTGCTCGACGATGAGCGGGGCCAGACCGAGCGACGGCTCGTCGAGCAGAAGGATCTTCGGCTCGGCCATCAGGGCCCGGCCGATGGCGACCATCTGCTGCTCGCCGCCCGAGAGGTAGCCGGCGGTGTCCTTGCGGCGGGGCTGCAGGACCGGGAAGAGGTCCATGGCCCGCTCGTAGGACGCCGCGATGCCGGCCTTGTCGCGGCGGGTGAAGGCGCCCGTGCGGAGGTTCTCGTCGACGGTGAGCTCGGCGAAGATCCGCCGGCCCTCCATCACCTGGGCCAGGCCGGACCGGACGATCGAGGACGCGTCGGCGCGTGGTGATGTCCTTGCCGTCGAGCTCGACGCGAGCCCTTGGTGACCTTGCCGCGGTGGACGTCGAGCAGGCCGGTGATGGCCCGCAGGAGCGTCGTCTTGCCGGCGCCGTTGGCGCCGAGCAGGGCGACGATCTTGCCCGTCGGGCACGGCGAGGCTCACGCCGCGGAGCACGAGGACGACGTCGTTGTAGACGACCTCGAGGTTCGCCACCGACAGCGCTGTGTCGGTCTGTCCTGCAGCTGCGGTCTGGCTGGTCAGCGCCCTGCTCCCCCTGTGGCGTCGGTCACGCCACTCGTCATCATGACCGATGGCCGCAGGCCGTGCTGATCAACGGGGCCTGGTGAACCCCAAGGCCCCGCCCTCGACGATCGCTCGGCTGTGCGGGCGCACGAGGCCCCGCAGCCGTCGCATCCGTCTGGGCCCAGCGCCTCCCACGGCGCCAGGGCGAGCACGTCGGTGCGGTCCTCGATGTGCTGGCGCAGGGCCGCTCCCTCGGCGGTGAAGGTGCCGTCGTCCTGCACGAGCCCGCGAGCGGCGAGGCCCTGCACCGCGGTGTGCCAGGCGTCGTCGGACCAACCTCGAGCTCGTCTGGAGCGAGGCACGGGGAACCTCGCCGGAGGCGGCGTGGAAGACGAGGGCGTCGATGCCACTGAGACCCGCGTCGACCAGTGCGGCGAGGTGCCCGTCGCCGCGGAACTCGCGCAGCAGCGAGATGGCGTGCCACAGCGCGACGTGAGGCGCCTCGGGCCACTCCAGGCTGGACTGGCCGGCGAACAGCGCTCGGCCCTCGGGCGGGCAGGCCTCGGCGGCGGTGCGAGCCAGGGTCGGCGGCCTGCGCCACGTCCTCGCCCTCGACCGCTGTCCCGAGGGCTCGGCGCAGGGCGGCGTCAGCGGCTGCGAAGCGCGCGTCGACGAGCTGGCGTGGCGTCGCGACCTGCCACGCAGCAGGGATGGCCTGGCGCACGACATCGGGGTTGAAGTTGAAGAACGTCGCGATCACGACCTCGGCCGGGACCGGCCCCATGGCCGCGGCGCGGGAGGCGAAGTAGCCGTCGAACCCGGTGACGCCGAGCGCCTCGTAGGCCTCGGTCGCCTCGGCGCGAAGTAGATGAGCCCGTGGTACGGCTCGAGCGTGCGCCACATCTTCCGGGACATCACGGGATCCATGGCGCATGAACCTAGGTCAGCCGATGGTGGTTCTCTGACGTCACGGCGTTACAGTGACCGCACGCCAGCAACCGCTGGCGGGCCGTGTCGAGCTGTGGCTTGAGACTGCCACCTTGGAGCAGCGGACGAGATCGCTGCGCTCGACACGAACCGGCAACCGGCCGGTCCCATGGTTCGAGCGTGCGCGCGTCCCCCGCTCCCTCGATGCAGGAGAACCCCCCGAATGCCCCCCACCTTCGCCGAACTCGGCGTGCCCGCCCGCTTGTGCGACCGATTGACCGAGCTCGGCATCGAAGAGCCGTTCCCCGTCCAGGCCGCCACCCTCCCCGACGCCCTCGCTGGCCGCGACATCTGCGGCAAGGCCCCCACGGGCTCCGGCAAGACGATCGCCTTCGGCCTCCCGCTCCTCGCGCGGATCGAGAAGGCCGCCCCCCGACGCCCGAAGGGGCTCGTGCTCGTCCCCACCCGTGAGCTGGCCTCGCAGGTGCAGGAGCAGCTCGAGCAGCTCTGCTGGGGCACGAAGACCGAGACCCTCGCCGTCTACGGCGGCGCCGGCATGGGCACCCAGATGAAGGCGCTGAGCCGTGGGGTCGAGGTCGTGGTCGCCACCCCCGGCCGCCTCAAGGACCTGCTCGAGCGGGGCGCCCTCCGGCTCGACGACGTCAACATCGTCGTCGTCGACGAAGCCGACCGCATGGCTGACATGGGGTTCCTGCCCGAGGTCCGCCGTCTGCTCGACATGACGAACAAGCACGCGCCAGACGATGCTCTTCTCGGCCACGCTCGACGGCGACGTCGACGTGCTCATCCGCAGCTACCAGACGAACCCGGCTCACCACGAGGCCGTGTCGATGGAAGAGCAGGGCGAGGTCACGCACCGGTTCTGGGCCGTCTCCCACGCCGATCGCATCCAGGTGGCCACGGCTGTCGTGGAGCGGTCCTGGCCCGCCATCGTGTTCAGCCGCACACGGCACGGTGCCGAGCGCCTGTCGAAGCAGCTGAACAAGGCGGGCGTCCGCGCCGAGGCCATCCACGGCGACCGGAGCCAGAGCCAGCGCGAGCGGGCCCTGAGCGCCTTCGGGCGAGGCAACGTGCACGTCCTCGTGGCCACCGACGTTGCGGCCCGCGGCATCCACGTCGACGGCGTCGCCTGCGTGCTGCAGTTCGACCCGCCGGCCACCGACAAGGACTACGTCCACCGCGCCGGGCGCACGGGTCGGGCCGGAGAGCCGGGCACCGTCATCACGCTCGTCTCCCCCGAGAAGGAGAAGGACGTCCGGAAGATGCAGCGCGAGCTGCGCCGCCGCGAGCCCATCGAGAGGGCCACCGTGGCGACGGCTGCGTCGATCCTCGCGTCGACGCCGCCCCAGCCGATCAGTCGGGGTGACGACCTCGACGGCGTGTCCCGTCGGGAGCGGGCCCGAGCTGACGGTCGCCCCGCCTCGGACCGCCCCAGCGGCCCGGGCAGCCGCAAGCCCCACCGCAAGGGCTCGACCAGCGGCGCCCCCAAGACCGAGGGGCAGCGCCGGTTCGAGAGCCAGAAGCGCGACGGGCGTCCCAGCGAAGCCCGCACCGCTGAGGGCGAGTGGACACCCCGAGGACGGCCGCCCCGCAGCGGCAGCAAGCCCTCGGCCAACAACACCGAGCGGGCCGGCGCACCGGCTCGCTCTGGTCGCCCTGCCGCACCCGGCCGACGACCCGCTGGCAGTGGGAGCGCCCGTCCGGGCCGACCCACCAGCGGCAACGCACGCCGGAACAGCCGCTAGGGCAGGGGCCCGACAGGTAGAGGCCCTCTCTGTTCGACGCAGCGACGCCGCTGTGTCGATGGAGGGGCTCGCCTGGCGGCTCGCCCTCTAGGCCAGACGCATGGCTTGGACGGTGCCGATCTCGTCGGCATCGTCCGGGTCTTTGTCTTCGCGGTAGCCCTTCACCCGGGCGAACCGCAGGGCCACGCCACCCGGGTAGCGGGTGCTCGTCTGCACCCCGTCGAGAGCGATCTCGACGACCAGCTCCGGGCGGACGTGGACCACGATGCCGTCGCGGCTGGTCTCGCGGGCCAGGAGGGCCTCGGTCTGCCACGTGAGAAGTGCATCGGTGAGGCCCTTGAAGGTCTTGCCGACCATCACGAAGCCACCGTCGGGGCTGCGGGCGCCCAGCCAGAGGTTGGAAAGCCAGCCCTGCCGGCGGCCGTGGCCCCACTCGGCGGCCAGCACCACGAGGTCGAGCGTGCGGACCGGCTTCACCTTGCGCCACGAACCGCCCCGGCGCCCGGCGTCGTAGGGGGAGCCGACAGCCTTCACCATCACACCCTCGTGCCCTTCGGCCAGAGCCAGGTCCAGCGCAGCTTGGGCCTCGACTGGATCGGCCGTCCGCACCCGGGGCACGGCCAGCTCACCGACCAGCTCGTCGAGGTGCTCATGCCGCGTGGCGAGAGGCTCGTCGATGAGGTCGACTCCGTCGCGGTGGAGCACGTCGAAGAAGCGCACGAGCAGCCCGTCGCCGGCGCCCGACGCGTCCTCCCGACCGAAGGCGCTCATGGTGTCCTGGAAGGCGCGGGGCTTGGCGTCCTCGTCGAACCACAAGACCTCGCCATCCAGGACGACCGAGTCAGCGGGCAGGGCGCGAGCGATGGCGGCCACTCCGGGGAGGCGGGACGTGATGTCGTTGAGGTTGCGCGTGAAGATGCGGACCTCACCTCCGAGGCGGTGCACCTGGACGCGGGCGCCGTCGAGCTTCCACTCGACTGACGCCTCGCCCGTCTTGGCCAGCGCGTCGGTCACATCGGTTGCAGTGGCGGCGAGCATGGGCTCGACCGGGTTCAGCACCGTCAGGTGCACGGCCTCGAGCGCGACGGTGCCGTCGTGCAGAGCCAGAGCGGCCGTGCGTCCGAGATCACCGGAGAGCATGGCCGCCCGACGCACGAGCGGCAGGGGCACGCCGGCGGCCGTCGCCAGGGCGTCGGTCATGACCCCGGCCAGCGCGCCTTGGCGCAGCTCTCCGGTGAGCAGCCGGCGGATGAAGTCGGCCTCTGCCTCGGTGGCCCGGGTGAAGAGGTCGACGAGCAGCTTCTGGCGGGCCGCGACCGATCCTTGACCTGAGGTCGCGGCCAGTGCCGTGAGTGTGGCGTCCAGCTCCAGCACCTCGACGGACGGCTCGGTCGAGTGGGGCACGTCGACCGAGAAGGCGGTCCGCCCGCCCACACCGATGCGACCCTGGCGGGGCACGCCGGTGAGGTAGCCGACCGCTGGCTCCACCTCTTCACGGGCCAGGCCTCGCAGGAGCTCGGCCAGGGCCTCGACCTTGGCCTTGCGCGAGCGCGTCGCACCTACAGCAGCAGAGGTGGCGACGAGCTCGGCCAGCAGCACACCGCTCATCGCCTATTGCCACCACCCACCTGCGACCGGGGTGCGAAGGCCCAGGAACGGGCCTTTCGCACCCGGTTCATGGTCGACGTCGGGGTCAGGTGGCGAGGAGGGCCGGGGCTCGCTCGTCGCGACTCGCCCGGCCTCGGGTCGATGCTCGAGGCGGGTGTCCTCGATCCCGTTCCTCGGCCTGCCGGCGGGCGCCTCGATGCGGTCTCGACGCCCATCGTCCGGGTCGGTGCTCATCCGTCCGCCTTGACCCTGGACCTGCCAGCGATCCCCCTGCTCGTGACGTTCGCCCGGATGTCGGTCTGGCACCATGGCTGGCCTTGCTGGCCGAGGTCGAGGCGCTGGCACCCGCCTCGATGCCCTCGACTCGCCGACTGGTGATCTGCTCGCCACATGGGTGGGCTCCGATCGGGAGGTGGTCGAACTACGGTCCCACCCCTACCCGACCGCCCGGGTTCCTAGATCCTCACGCCCCGATGAAGTTCGGCGGGCGCTTCTCGAGGAACGCCCGGGGGCCCTCCTTGGCGTCCTTGGACGCCATGACCTCCATGCCCAGCTCGAGCTCGCGCTGGAAGGCGTCCTCCTCTCGCAGCTCGAGGGCCGCCATCACCGACGCCTTGATGTTGCGCACGGCGAGCGGGCCGTTGGCGGCCAGCCGGTCCGCCAGCTCGCGCGCCTTGGGGAGGGCCTCGCCGTCGGGTGTGACGTGGCCGACCAGGCCGACCTCGTGGGCCCGGCGCCCGGTGATCGGGTCGCCGACCAGCAGCATGTCCATGGCCACCGTGTACGGGATCTGCCGAGGCAGACGGACCGTCGAAGCCGACATCGGGAACAGCCCCCGCTGCACCTCGGAGATGGCTAGCTGTGCTCCCTCCCCAGCCACCCTGATGTCGAAGGCCTGCAGGATCTCCATGCCGCCCGCATAGCAGTACCCCTCGACTGCGGCGATGATCGGCTTGGCCACGTAGTGGTCCTTCAGGAACCCCTTGTAGATGAGGGAGAAGTCCTGACGGATGCGCTCCTCGTACTCGTCCTCGGCTGGCTGGCCGGAGGTCAGAGCGCCCACCAGGCGGTCGAGGTCGGCCCCAGCCGAGAAGTTCCCTCCCGCCCCGGTCAGGATCCCCACCCGCAGCTCGGGGTCGGCGTCGAGCAGGTCCCATGCGTCACAGAGCAGGCACAGGACCTCTGCGTTGAAGGCGTTCCGCTTCTCGGGCCGGTTGAGGGTGATGGTGAGGACGTGGCCGTCGCGCTCTACGAGTACCGCGGGATCTGACATAGCGTCAGATCCTATGAGCATGGATCCTGGGCGCTCGTCATGAGGTTCACCTACGCCGAGGCCATGACCGACCCGGGCTTCTACCTTCCCCTTGCCCAGGCGGCCGAGGGCGCCGGCTTCGACGGCTTCCTCGTGCCCGACAGCATCTGCTATCCGGCCGAGTCCGACGCCACCTATCCGTACACCCCCGACGGCGATCGGGGCTTCATCGAGGACAAGCCCTTCCTCGAGCCCTTCTCGATCATCCCGGCGATGGGAGCAGTGACCGAGCGCATCCGGTTCGTCGTCTCAGTGCTGAAGCTCACCGTGCGCCATCCCGTGCTCGTGGCCAAGCAGGCCGCGTCCACCGCCGTGCTCACCGGCGACCGGCTGACGCTCGGCGTCGGGACGAGCCCCTGGCCCGAGGACTACGACGTCATGGGCGTGCCGTTCGAGCGACGCGGCAAACGGGCCGACGAGAGCATCGCGGTCATGCGAGGCCTGCTGACCGGTGACTGGTTCGAGCACCACGGCGAGATCTACGACGTGCCCCGCATCAAGCAGTGCCCCGCTCCGAGCGCGCCTGTCCCGATCATCGTGGGCGGCCACGCCGAACCCGCGCTGCGCCGAGCCGCTCGCAACGACGGCTGGATCCACGGCGGCGGCGACCCGGCCGAGCTGCCTGGCCTCATCGCCCGGGTGCACGAGCTGCGAACCGCGGAGGGGCGCAGCAGCGACCCCTTCGAGATCCACGTCATCTCGATGGACGCCTACGCCGTCGATGGGATCCGTCGCCTCGAGGAGCTGGGCGTCACCGACGTCGTCGTCGGCTTTCGCTGGACCTACGACCGGGCCCAGGACACCGAGTCCCTGCAGAAGAAGGTCGACAACCTGAACCGCTACGCCGACACGGTCATCGCGGCAACCCGCTGAGCCCCACCGCGCCCGGGGGCGTCAGGTTGCGGGGGGCGGCCCGCTGACCACCGAGGCGATGGCCACGAAGTGGCACACCACAGCAGCGACGACCAGCACGTGCCAGACCTCGTGGTACCCGAAGACGCGGGGGAACGGGTCGGGCCAGTGGGTGGCGAGGAAGATGGCGCCCACCGTGAAGAGCAGCCCGCCGACCGCGATCAGCACGAGCTCGGCCCCGCTGAGGTGGCGCAGTAGCTGCGGGGCGGCGAGCACTGACGACCATCCGAGCACGATGTAGAGCGCGCCGCGAGCGACGCGGGTGGCCCGGCTGCTGGTGAACGAGAGGACGAAGCCGGCCACGGCGCCGGTCCAGGCCACGACGAGCATCGTGACGGCCACCCAGCCCCTCAAGGCGAGCAGGCACAGCGGCGTGTAGCTGCCGGCGATCATCACGAAGATCGTCCCGTGGTCGAGCCGTTGCATGAGCCGGCGCTTGGCATCGGTCCAGCGGCCGCGGTGGTACGAGCCGCTCACGCCGAACAGGGCGACGAGCCCGACGGCGTAGACGATGGCGCCGACCCGGCCCACGGGCCGACGTGGCCAGTGCCACCACGGTGATGGCAGCCGGTATGGCGAGGAAGAAGCAGACGAGGTGCAGCCAGCCCCGCAGCAGCGGCTTCTCGAAGAGAGCACCGACGGCCTCGGGGGCGTCGATGGTGGTCTCCGGAGGCACCTCCTCAGGCTAGGTCCTGCCGCAGGAACTGAGCACGGCGGGCTCGCCGGCGCGCGGCATGATGCACCGATGGCCGCCTCCATCGCCCGCGCCGAGGCATGGGCCGGGGCCAAGGCGGTGGCTCCGATGCTGGTGGGCGTGATCCCCTTCGGGCTGGTGGCCGGGGCCACGCCTGCCACCACCGGCTTGGGGGGCGACGCAGCCATCGGGCTGTCCACCATCGTCTTCGCCGGCGCCTCGCAGCTGGCGGCCGCCGACGCTCTGGCCGACGGCGGCTCGCGCGCTCGTCGCGGTGATCGCCGCCTGCACCATCAACCTTCGGCTGCTCCTCTACTCGGCGTCGCTCGCTCCCCACCTCTCCGAGCTGCCGCTGCGTCGGCGCCTCTTCGTCGGCTACCTGCTCACCGACCAGGCCTACGCCATCTCGATCACCCGCTGGCAGGCCGAGGCCGACGCGGCGGCCGCCGGCGGCCCCCCGGCCCCGGGCCTGGACCACAAGGTGCCCTTCTACCTCGGCGGCGCGGTGCTGCTGTGGGCCAACTGGCAGATCTGCACGATCGTCGGCGTCCTCATCGGCTCGGCCCTCCCCGACTCCCTGCCCCTCGACTTCGCCGTCCCGCTCGTCTTCCTCGTCCTGCTCGTGCCCGCCATCACGTCCCGGCCAGCCGCGGTCGCGGCCATCATCGGCGGCCTCGTCGCCCTGCTCGCGACGAGGCCGGGGCGGGCCACCTCGTCCGTCCTGCTCGGGGCGCTCGCAGGCATCGCGGCCGGTGCGTTCGCGGAGGCCGCCCTGGAGCGCCGGGCTGCGGTCGACGACACGCCCCTCCCGCCCGATCCCGGACCGGCGCCGTGAGCCGCGTCTGGATCGCGATCATCCTCTCGGGCATCGGCACCTACGCCATGAGGGCGTCGTTCCTGGTGTTCGCCCACCGCCTGGCCGACGTGCCGCCAGGCGTGCAGCGCCTGCTGCGCCAGATCCCGCCCGCCGCTCTCGCCGCCATCGTCGTCCCCGCCCTGCTCCGGCCCGACGAGCACCTCGACCTTGTGGCAGCCGCGCTTCGTCGCCGGCGTGCTGGCCGCACTCGTCGCCTGGCGGACCCGCAACATCGCCCTCACCCTCGTCGTCGGCATCGGCGTCGTGATGCTCATCGATGCGCTCTGAGGTAGACCGCAGGGGTGCTGAGCTACGACGATGCGGCGGCTGCGGTGACGGCCCCAGGCGAGCGGTACGAGGTGGAGGACCTCGAGGTGGACGGCGCAGTCGTCCGAGGCCTTCAAGCACGCCCCGCCGAACCTCCGCGCGATCTTCGACAGCGCTCGAGGCCGTGGCGACGCCACCTTCCTCGTCTACGAGGACGAGCGCTGGACCTTCGCCGAGGTCATGGCCCACGTCGACGCCCTCGCCGCCGCTCCTCGTCGAGCGCTACGGCGTGGGGCCCGGCGATCGGGTCGCCATCGGCATGCGCAACTACCCCGAGTGGGTCATCGCCTTCGCGGCCATCACCTCCATCGGCGCCGTGTCGGTGTCGCTCAACGCGTGGTGGACCGACCGACGAGCTGGACTACGCGCTCGAGGACTGCGGGCGCCACGGTGCTCATCGCCGACGTCGAGCGGGTCGAGCGCGGGCCGCGAAGCCTGCCGCGCGCCTCGGTTGCTCGCATCCTCGCCGTGCGGGCCCCCGCCGAGCTGCCCGAGGGCGTCGACCGCTGGGAGGACGTGCGCGAGCTCGGCGCGCCCATGCCCGACGTCGAGGTCGGCCCCGACGACGACGCCACCATCCTCTACACCTCGGGCACCACCGGGACGCCCGAAGGGCGCCGTGTCCACCCACCGGGCGGTGGTCCAGGCCCTGATGGGCTTCGGCTGCAAGACGGCCGCTCGACCGCCTGCGCCGCCCGCCGAGCCGACGGCGCGCCGCCGGCGCGCCCCCGGTGTTCATCCTCATCGTCCCGCTGTTCCACGTCACCGGCTGCGTGCCCGTGATGCTGTCGTGCTTCGCCAGCGGCCTGAAGCTGGTGATCATGTACAAGTGGGACGCCGACCGCGCCCTCGAGCTCATCGAGCGCGAGAAGGTCACCAACTTCGTCGGCGTCCCCACCCAGAGCTGGGACCTGCTCGAGTCGCCCCGGTTCGCCGAGACCGACACGTCGAGCCTGGTGAGCATCGGTGGCGGCGGCGCCCCGGCCCCGCCCGAGCTGGTGAAGCGGGTGGCGTCGAGCTTCCGGGGCGGCGGCCCGTCGATCGGCTACGGCATGACCGAGACCAACGCCTACGGGCCCGGCAACAACGGTCAGGACTACGTCACCCACCCCACCAGCACGGGCCGGGCCACGCCGATCCTGCGAGCTCGACGTCCGCGACCCCGACGGCCGCGACCTCCCGCTCGGCGAGCGGGGCGAGATCTGGTTCAAGGGCCCGCACCTGATCCGCGGCTACTGGAACAGGCCGGAGGCCACCGCCGAGACGATCGTCGACGGCTGGCTCCGCAGCGGCGACCTCGGCCGCATCGACGACGAGGGCTTCGTCTACGTCGAGGACCGGGCCAAGGACATGGTGCTGCGGGCCGGCGAGAACGTGTACTGCGCCGAGGTGGAGGCGGCCATCTACGAGCACCCGGCCGTCCACGAGGCGGCCGTGTTCGGCGTGCCCCACGAGCGGCTCGGCGAGGAGGTGGCGGCGGCCGTCGTACCTGCGGGCCGGCCACGACGCTCACGGCCGAGGAGCTCCAGGCCCACGTCGGCCAGCGCCTGGCCGCCTTCAAGGTGCCGAGCATCGTCACGATCCTCGAGGCCCCGCTGCCCCGCAACGCGGCCGGCAAGTTCCTGAAGCGCGACCTCCGGGAGCGCTTGGCGCCCTGAGGGTCAGGCGTCGGCCATGAGGACGTTCAGGCCGTCGACGGCATCGAGGTACTCCTCGACGAGGCGTTGCACGACTGCGCCGGTCTTCTCCACCGTGTTGAGCTGCCCGACCACCTGGCCGACGGGGTTGAACATCACGGCCTGGGCCTTGTCGGCGTAGCGATGGCCGCGGGCCACGCAGTTGCCCGACACCATGTACTGCATCGGCATCGGCAACGGGTCGGGGGTGTCGGCCTGTTCCCAAGCTTCGGTCCACTCGCTCTTCAGCATGCGGCACGGCTTGCCGGTGAAGGAGCGTGAGCGCACGGTGTCGCGCGACCCGGCGTCGAGCAGCTGCTGCTTCTGAGCCGGGGGCAGGTCCGCCTCCTCGACCGTGAGCCAGAGGGATCCGGCCCACACGCCCTGGGCGCCGAGAGCCAGAGCCGCCGCGATCTGCTCTCCAGAGCCGACGCCGCCAGCGGCGAGCATCGGCGTGGGCGCGATGGCCTTGGCGACCTGGGGCCACAGGACGATCGAGCCGACCTCGCCGGTGTGGCCACCGCCCTCACCGCCCTGGGCGATCACGATGTCGACCCCCGCCTCCTTGTGCTTCAGCGCCTGGTAGGGGGAGCCGCAGAGGGCCGCCACCTTCAGGCCGGCAGCGTGGATGTGGTCGATCACGTCCTGCGGGGGTGTGCCCAGCGCGTTGGCGATGAGGCGCACCTTCGGGTGCTTGAGGGCCACCTCGATCTGGGGCGTGGCCGTGGCCGCCGTCCAGCCCAGGAGGCGCATGCGCTCGTCCTCCTCGGCCGGGAGCTCGGGCACACCGTGGTCAGCCAGGATCTTGTCCGCGAAGTCCACGTGCGCCTGCGGCACCATCTTGCGGAGCTCCTCGGCCAGGTGCTCCGGGTCCATGTCGTCCATGCCCTCGTACTTGCCGGGGATGACGATGTCGACGCCGTAGGGCTTGTCGCCCACGTGCTCGTCGATCCACTGGAGCTCGACCTCGAGCTGCTCAGGCGTGAAGCCGACCGCCCCGAGCACGCCGAAGCCGCCCGCCTTGCTCACGGCGGCCACGACGTCGCGGCAGTGGGTGAAGGCGAAGATCGGGAACTCGATGCCGAGCTCGTCGCAGAGGGCGGTGCGCATGGGTCAGTCCTTCCGGGACAGCGGTGATGAGGGGGTGAAGCGGACGGGCATCGTCTTGATGCCGTTCACGAAGTCGGAGTGGAGGCGCACGGCGGGGCCGGTGAGCTCGATGTCTGGCATGCGCTCCACGATCTGGCGCATGGTCGCCCGGATCTCGGCCCGAGCCAGGCTGGCCCCGAGGCAGAAGTGCACGCCGCCGCCACCGAAGGCGACGTGGTCGTTGGGGGTGCGGCCCACGTCGAAGGTGTGAGGAGCGGCGAAGACGTCCTCGTCGCGGTTGGCCGACGCGTAGTAGAGGACGACCTTGTCGCCCGCCGCGATGGGAACGCCCCGGATCTCTGTGTCGACCGTGGCCGTACGGCGGAAGTTGTGGATCGAGCTGCCCCAGCGCAGCATCTCGTCGACCGCCGTGTCCCACAGCGACGGATCCTCACGCAGGCGCGCGACCTGGTCCGGGTGCTCCAGGAGGGCGAGCATCGAGTGGTTGATGAGGTTTCGGGTGGTCTCGTTGCCGGCCACGACGAGCGTGATGAAGAACAGGTTCAGCTCGATGTCATCGAGACGCTCGCCGTCCACCTCGGCTTGCACGAGGGCCGTCATGATGTCGGCGCGCGGGTTCACCCTGCGGTCAGCGGCCACCGCGTCGCACAGCGCGTAGATCTCCATGGCCGCTGCCTCAGGCCCACCCGGCAGCTCCTGGTAGTCCGGGTCGTCGCGCGATCCGATGAGCTGGTTCGAGATCTCGAACATCCGGGGCCAGACCTCGGGTTCCAGACCGATCATCTGGCAGATCATCTGGACCGGGAGCTGGGCTGCGACGTCCTCGACGAACTCGACCTCGCCCCGCTCGCACACGTCGTCGATCACCGCCGCGGCCCGGCGCTCGATCTCCTCCACCAGCGCCGCGATCATCCGGGGCGTGAAGCCCTTGGAGACCAGGCGCCGATAGCGGTGGTGCTTCGGCGGGTCCATGTTGAGGATGGTGAGGCGAAGGTGGGCGAGAGCCTCCTCGTCGGCGGTGGGGATGAACGTGCCGCCCACCTCGGAGGAGAACGTGGCCGAGTCGTGGCTGATGGCGCGCACGTCGGCGTGCTTGGTGATGGCCCAGAAGCCCGTGTCGTCGGCCTCGGGGTGCCAGTACACCGGGGCGTCACGGCGCAGCCGGTCGAACTGGTCGTGAGGCTCCCCCTTCCCCCACGTGCCCGCCAGCAGGTCGATGCCCTCAAGGCGCTCCGTCACGGTCATGTCCGCACCCCCGTCGTCGTTGATGAGACGACGCCCCGCAGAGCTGCGATCGCCATCTCCTCGGTCACCGCGTCGGGGTCGACCCGACGCATCATCTCCAGGCCCAGGAGGAGCCCGATCACAGCCGGTCCCACCGACGGCGAGCCACCGTCGTCGGCCCAGTCCTGCACCGCCCCGTCCACGCCGGCCCACGCCGCTCGGTAGCGCCGGGCGAGGTGATCGCGCGCCGCGTCGTTGCGGGCCGCATAGCTCCACAGCTCGTGCTCGAGGGCGATCCAGCGCCCGTCGCCCGTCGGCGGGTCGGACACGTTGCGCCACAACGTCGCCATCCGCTCGTCGAGGGAGGTGGCGGTGGCCAGCTCGGCTCCGATGGTGACGGCGACGTCGTCCACCCATCCCTCGAGGAGGGCGAACAGCAGCCCCTCCTTGCCCTCGAAGTGGTCGTACACCGCGCCGGAGGTGCGATCGGCCCGCTCGGCGATGGCGTCCACCGAGGACCCCTCGATGCCGCGCTCGGCGAACAGCTCTGCGGCCGCGTCGAGCAGCCGCTGCCGCGTCTCCGCTCGCCGCTCCCCCTGCGTCGCCATGCAAGAAACATAGCGTCACCAATGTAACTTCGCCACCCCCAAGACCAACCAACGCGAACCTGCGGCAGTTAGCGAGAAAGACCCTTCGCAGCTGCCGCAGGTCCGCGGGGGTGGGCCAACCAACGCGAACCTGCGGCAGTTAGCGAGGAAGACCCGTCGCAGCTGCCGCAGGTTCGCGGGGTGGGCCAACCAACGCGAACCTGCGGCAGTTGGCGAGGAAGACCCGTCGCAACTGCCGCAGGTTCGCGGGGTGGGGGGGTGGGTCAGGCCCGGCTGGCCAGACGGCGGGTGGCCAGGCCGACGGCCAGCGTGGCCGCCGCTAGCAGGAGCATCGTCGGGCCGCCGGTGGCGGGAAGGCGTCCGCCCCCTTCGGGGCGGACCGGGGTGGCCGGCTGTGGGGCCGGGGCCGGGGTCGGGGCTGGCGAGGCGACCTCGGGGAGGTAGACCGCCACTGCGTGGGCGACCCGGCCCGACTCGGCCAGGCGCGGGTCGTACGTCGAGCCTGCTCCGGCCTTGAGGTAGTAGTCGATGCCATCGGGGGTGACCTCGGTGGCCGGGATGGCCGCCAGGTAGCCGCCGTCGTCCCCGTCGGGCCGCATCGCGGTGGCTGCGTAGTCGCCGATGCCGTGGTGCCGCGTGAAGCAGCTGCACCGGACGGTCCGCCTCACCGCCCTGGACGACGGCCCACACGGGCACGTCAACGCCCGACACCGTCTGACGCAGCTGCGAGTGGTAGATCACGGGCTCCTCGGACGACACCGAGTACTGCCCGAGGTCCACGCCGAGGTGGTCCATGATCGCCCCCACCATGTCGAGAGCCGCTCCGGGTTCGGTGACCTGCGACAGGTTGAACGAGGTGACCACCGTCGAGAAGGCGGTGCCGTCGGCGTCGCCGTCCAGGCGGGCCCCGAGCAGGGCCTCGCCGTCACCCGGGGTGCCCGATCCGTCGAGGACGCCCAGGCTGGTGGCGTCACCGCAGCGCGCCCGCGGCGAGTGCGTACTTGTCGACGAACGGCCGGCCCGGCAGCACCTCGATCGTCAGGCCCTCGCCCCCCAGGATGTCCTCGGTCTCGAAGCGCACCGGCTCGTAGAAGGAGTCGATGTCGATCGACTCGACCCCGAACCAGCGGGCACCGAACTCCACATCCTCCTGACCGATCAGAGCCTCCATGGCCCGGTTCGACGACAGCCACAGCCGCCCCCCGCCGCCGAGGAACTCAGCGATGGCGGCCCGGTCGTCCTCGTCGAGCTGGCCTGCGCCGCGGTCGAGCGTGCTGACCCAGATGACGGCGTCGTAGCCGGCCATGTCGTCGGCCGAGACGTGCCGACCGGCGATGGCGTACGGGATGCCGAGCCGCGGCCAGCGCACCGGCGTAGACCCGCTCGGTGTCTCCCGACCCGTCGTCGTCCACGATGAGCACAGCGGGATCGGTCGGCCCGGCCCAGCCCGCGGCCTTCTGGGCGTTGTTGCCCTCGACGGCCTCGTCGATGTCGTCGTCAGGGTCGACCACGGCCAACAGGTCGTAGCCACCCTCGGAGCCGGGGTCGTAGGTGAAGTCGAACGGGGCGCTGTCGAAGGCGTCCACGGCCACCGAGCCGCTGGCCACCACCGGGCCGCTGGCCGAGCCGGCCCGCACCGCGATCTCGACGGTCTCGTCTGTGCTGCCGTTGTTGAAGATGCGCACCGAGAACGGGTTGTCCCGTCCGGCGCTGACGGGCTCCGTGCCGTCGACGTCGGTGGTGGCCGGGCCCGCGTGGCCCGGCGACACATCGGTGCCGTCGGTCAGGTCGACGATGTCGACGCGTGAGCCGGCCTTCGCCGCCCGCGTCGGTGCCGTGCGAGAGGCCTTCGGCATCGCCGGTGCGGATGTTCGTGAAGGCCCAGCCTGTGGGCTGCCTGGGTGTCGTTGGACCACGTGTCGGCCGTGCCGGTGGCGTCGAAGCCGCCGGCACCGCCCTCGAAGGTGACCGAGCCGCTGCCGGCCGCGCAGGCCGCGAAGTCGCCCATCCGGGCCACCCAGCGGCCGGGCTCGGGCAGGGTGATGACGGCTGTCTCCTCTGCGCCCACGAACCCGGCGTCGATGACCTCGGTCTTGCGGAACCTCCTGGCCTGGTGGCCCGGAGAGGAGCTGCAGCGTGCAGTCGCCGAGGGCGGGGGTGATGGCGACCCTCATGTGCGGTTGGCCGGGTTGTAATCGACCTGGAAGGCGAAGTCGTATGGCGTGAGAGGCGTCACGGGACCGGCCGGGATGTCGATGGGATCCTGCGGGCTGCCGTCGACGAGCTCGACGTTCGGGTTCGGGCGGTGGGTTCCCGAGGTGATGCCCGTAGCCGCGTCCCAGGCCACGTCGGTGGCATCGGCCCGGTTCATGGTTGAGAGCGATCTCCTGCGTGTTGTCGTTGTGGTCCCACTCCTCGACGTCCATCTGCATGCGGTTGGGGTCGTTGTTCCCGCCGTTCTGGCCGAACAGCACGTTGGAGCGGCGCCAGTAGTCGAAGTGCCACGTGAGCAGGCCCGAGCCGTAGAGCCAGCGGTCGAAGTAGGACTCGCGGGTCATCTCCGTCGTGGATCGCCGGGCGCCCGGTCGGGCATGCGCCCGGCCAGCTCGAGGTACCAGCCCTCGATCACGTAGCCCCGGTCGCCGTCGCGCACCAGCCCGTAGACGTCGTTCTCGGTCCAGGTGTGGTCGTCGTCGGTGGTCTCGCCGACGTCGACCCAACGGGTGGGAACGAGCACGAGGTTCGGGTTCGGGGTGCCGACCGCGTAGCCGGCGTGGCTGCGACGAGCGGCGCTCGAGCGTGTAGTCGAGCTGCGTCCTCGTGCACCACGGTCGGCGTCACCCAGCCCTGGAAGACGCGGCTGGCCGGGTTGAACCAGGTGGGGTTGGAGCCCGACGGGGTGCCGCCGTAGGAGCCGCCTGACATGACGTCCCAGTCGCCGCTGCCCGACGACGAGGCCGTCGGTGCCGTAGTAGTCGGGCTCGCCGAGGGCGTGGGCCATCTCGTGGGCGGCCACGCCGATGGTGAGCACGCCGGTCCGGGTCTCGAACTCGGGCATCGTGAAGAGCCGGTCGTAGGTGACGGCCTGGCCGGGCACGGGCAGGCCGAGCTTGAAGCCGGTGTCGGGGACGGGGAGACCGAAGCCCTGGAGCAGCGTGCCGGCCAGGGTCGTGAAGGTCGACACGGAGATGGCGTGCGACCACGTGTTGCAGGGGTCGCCGGTGACGGCCATCTCGGCGCCCGATGTGGATGATGCCCATGAAGTCGATGGAGCTGTCGCCGTCGTTGTCGTACTTCGCGAAGTCGTGGTCGAGGGCGAAGCGTCGTCGTGTTGAAGAGCCTCGATGGCCATGCCGAGGGCGCCGCCGCCGCCGGCCCCGATCGACGGTGTCGAGCGGGTCGAGGTCGTCGAGCGGGTCCTCGGGCGGGTCGATGTCGCCGTAGTAGCAGCGCCCCTCGTCGCCGGGGAGGCTGAGACCGGGTGGACACGTAGGGCTGCCGTCGGGCTGGGCGAGCACGTCGACCTCGACGAGGAACTGGCCGTAGCTGTTCTCGAAGTAGAACTCGGTCGAGCGTGCCGGTGGGGTTGCCGCCGAAGCCGTCCAGGATCGCCTCGTAGTGCGCGACGTCGTTGCCCTCCTGGAACTGGGGTGCGGTCTGGCCCAGGTCCGGGTCGTACCAGGTGGCGAAGAGCACGACAGGGAACCGGAAGACGCGGGGCCCACCCTCGGCCGCGGCCTGGAGCGACGCCTGCCGGGAGGCGATCTGGAGCTGGCGCAGCAGCTGGGTGCGGACGTCGCCGCCGCTCGCCGTCCTCCCAGACCGGGCGCGACGCGACCGACGCCAGGGGCGATCTCCGCCGGCCGAGCTGTCGACGCCGACCCGAGCGGCGCTGGCGACCAGGCCGTTGGGGCCACGGCCGGCCGCGTAGTGCCACCAGCCGTCGTCGGCCTTCAGGACCGAGTAGCCGTCGACCTCGAGGGCGCCGCCGACCTCGGCGTCGGTCAGGCGGGCCTTGAAGGTCGACCCGTCGGGCTGGGCGACCACGAGCGACGGAGTCGGCCGCCTCGACGAACTCGCCGAAGCGGGCCCCATCGGGCAGGTCAGGGGCATCGGCGCGGCAGGGGCGACGAGCTCGGGCGCGGCCGGCTGGCTGGGGGCGGCGGCGACCGGAGCGGCGACGGCCACGGCGGCCGCGGCGGCCAGCACGGCGAGCAGACGGCGGGGGGCGCAGATCGGGGTGCGCACAGACGGGCCTTCCGGGTCGGCAGAGAGTACGGGCGATTCGTACCATTCGCCCGGCTCGGGCGCACTCCTGCCGTCAGCGCAGGATCTTGCGGACCAGCTTCTCCATGGCGGGCTTGTACGGCGGGTACAGCAGCTTCAGGTCGGGCTTCACCGGCTTGCGCAGCACGCTCTTGTGGTGGCTGAACACGTCGAACCCGGTCTTGCCGTGGTACGCCCCCATGCCGCTGTCGCCCACGCCGCCGAAGGGCAGGTTGGCGGGCAGCGAGGTGCATGAGCGTCTGGTTGATGCACACGCCCCCGCTGCTGGTGCCGTCGACCACGGTGTCGATGGCGGCGTCATCGTCGCCGAAGACGTAGAGGGCGAGTGGCTTGGCCCGTGCGTTGATGAACGCAGCTGCCGCCTCGGGCCCGTCGACTGCCGAGCACCGGCAGGATCGGACCGAAGATCTCCTCCTGCATGATCGGGCTGTCCGGGCTCGGCTCCACCGTGATCGTCGGGGCGAGGAACCGGTCGTCGTCGTCGAAGGTGCCCCCCGTGGCGACCGTGCCCGCTCCCTTGTCGAGCAGGCCCTTGAGACGCCCGAGGTGGCGCTCGTTCACGATGCGCCCGAAGCTCGTCGCTCTGCTGCGGCGTCGCGCCCGTAGAAGTCGCCGACCTGCTCGGCCAGCTGGTCGACGAGCTGGTCCCGCACCTGGTGGTCGACGAGCACGTAGTCCGGGGCGATGCAGGTCTGACCGGCGTTGAGGAACTTGCCCCAGGCGATGCGCCGGGCGGCCACGTCGAGGTCGGCGCTGGCATGGACGTACGTGGGCGACTTGCCGCCCAGCTCGAGGACCGTGGGCGTGAGGTGCTTGGCCGCGGCGGCTGCCACGATCCGGCCCACGGCGGTCGAACCGGTGAAGAAGATGTGGTCCCACCGCTCGCTCGAGCAGGGCGGTGGTCTCCTCCACTCCGCCCTCGACGACGACCACGGCGTCGTTGTCGACGTAGCGGGGGATGAGGCGGGCCAACGCCGCCGAGCAAGCGGGGGCCATCTCAGAGGGCTTGGCCAGCACGCAGTTCCCGGCCGCCAGCGCAGCCGCCAGCGGCTCGATCAGAAGCTGCACCGGGTAGTTCCACGGGGCGATGACGAGCGCCACGCCGAGCGGCTCGGGCTGCACCCAGCCCTTGGCCGGCGCCACGGTCAGGGGCAGGCGGACCTTGCGGGGCCGCATCCACCGTTCGACGTGCTTGGCCATGTGGCGCAGCTCGATCTTGGCGTGGCCGAGGTCGGCGGCGTAGGCCTCCATGCTCGGGCGGCCGAGATCCTGCCGGAGGGCCTCGGTGAGATCGGCGTCGCACTCGTCGAGCATGTGGCGCAGGCCGGCCAGCTGCGCCTGGCGCCAGGCGAGGGGTCGGCTGCGGCCGCTCTCGAAGGTCGCGCGCAGCGACTTGTTCACGACGGCGGCATCGAGGGCGGCGGGCGGGGCGACGGTCATGTCCCAAGCCTCGCGCCGACGCGACGGGCGCGCCCAGCCCCCGGGTGCCCCGGTGGGCGTACCGTCGAGACATGACCGATCCCAAGTCCATCGGCCTGTCCGCCGAGCTGCACGCCTACGTCGTGGCCCACGGCATGCCGCCCGACGAGGTGCAGGAGTCGTTGATCGCAGCCACCCTCGAGCTGGGCGGCGTCAGCCGCATGCAGATCGCGCCCGAGCAAGGTGCCTTCATGACGATCCTCGCTCGGCTGCTCGGGGTGCGCTTTGCCGTGGAGGTGGGGACGTTCACCGGCTACTCGTCTCTGTGCATCGCCCGGGGCCTGGCGCCCGGCGGGCGGCTGCTGTGCTGCGACGTCAGCGAGGAGTGGACAGCGGTGGCCCGAGAGCACTGGGCCATGGCCGGCGTGGAGGACCAGGTAGAGCTGCGCATCGGCCCAGCGGCCGACACGCTGCGCGGCCTTCCCGCGGACCCGCCGATCGACCTGGCCTTCATCGATGCCGACAAGACCGGCTACCGCACCTACTACGACGAGATCGTCTCCCGGCTGCGCCCCGGCGGGGTCGTCCTGATCGACAACGTGCTCTGGAGCGGGAACGTGATCG
Organism: uncultured Microthrixaceae bacterium; assembly: GCA_963846555.1. Taxonomy (GTDB): domain Bacteria; phylum Actinomycetota; class Acidimicrobiia; order Acidimicrobiales; family VFJN01; genus VFJN01. The sequence continues at coordinate 238,635 of CAWJWI010000004.1, read as the reverse complement.
ACCCCACCGATGCGAGCGAGGACACCGAGGCCATTCGCTCGCTGAACGAGCACGTGGCGGCCGACGACCGCGTCGAGGCCGTCCTGCTCCCCATCGCCGACGGCCTCACCCTCGCCCGCAAGCGCTGAGCTCAGTCGGGGAAGTCGACGCCGTCGTCGGCCGCCTTCTTGGCTGCCTCCTCGGGGAAGATGTTCTTCACGAGGTACACATCCCGGGCCAGGGCCCAGGATGGCGCCAGCTCGCGGGCATAGCGCTCGAAGTACAGGAGCTGCTTGGTGACGAGCACGAGCTCCTGGGGGCTCTCCACGCCGAAGCCGTCCATCATCTGGACGATGCCCTTGAACACCTCGGCCAGGCTCACCGAAGCCACGCCCAGGTCGAGCATGGGACCGAAGGCCATCTGCAGACGGGCGCCGACCTCCTCGTCGGTTCCGGCCTCTTCGGGGAAGGCGCCCACCCGCTTGAAGGCCCGGGCGATGCGGGTGAAGTCACCGTCGATCATCGAGGTGAAGAACAGGTCCTTCAGGAGGTCGCGCCAGTCCTCGGGCACCTCGCCCATGATCCCGAAGTCGAGGTAGCTGGCCCGGCCGTCGTCGAGCACCCAGAGGTTGCCGGCGTGGACGTCTCCGTGGAAGCAGCCGTGGACGACCGCCGCCTCGAGCCACACCTTCACGCCGCGGCGCAGGATCAGGAAGCCGTCCACCCCTTGGTCGGCGATGGCCTTGAAGTCGTCCATCGGGACGCCGCTCATCCGCTCCATGCAGATCATGTGGGGCCCGCAGTACTCCCAGTACACCTCGGGGGCGGTGATGTGCTCGTTGTCTCCGAAGGCGGAGATGTCGCGCCGGAAGCGGTCCTGCCGGAAGGCCTCGAGCGCGGGGTTCAGCTCCTTGAACGTGTTGGCGTGCAGGTCCTGCACGACCCCGACGAGGTTGGCGCTCTTCCCCAGCTTCGTGTGCTTCTGCAGGGTGGAGCCGAGACGGTGCATGATCCGCAGGTCGGTGGTCATGCGCTCCCGGATGTTGGGGCGCTGCAGCTTGATGACCGCCTCCCGACCGTCGGGCAGCACGCAGGCGTGGACCTGGCCGATCGACGCGGCCGACAGCGGCGACTCCTCGAAGTGCTTGAAGATCTGGGAGGGCGCTCGGCCCAGGTCCTTGCGGATCATCTCCCGGGCCGTCTCGCCGTCGAAGGGCGGCACCTCGTCGAGGCAGCGCAGCGCGGCGTTGGACAGCGGGGCCGGGAAGATGCCCGGCGAGGACGCGATGAGCTGGCCCAGCTTCACGAAGGTGGGACCAAGGGCCTCGAAGGCGTCGATCGTGCCCTCCGACGCCACGGTGACCCACGAGCCCTTGGTCTGCCGGGTGAGCTTGCCGAGCAGAGCCTTGGCGATGCACAGGGTGAAGGTGACGTAGATGACGACCATGCGCCGCAGCTCGGCCAGGCCGAACTGCTCGAGCGGGGGCGTGTCGACGTGGAGAGCCGACGCCGGCGGGCCGGCCGCGAACGGGCCCTGGAAGTGCGAGACGACCCCCGGCGATCCGAAGTCGGTGGCGGGCCGTTGCGGGATGGCGTCGGGTTCGGTCACCGCCCCATTCTGGACATTCCCCGCCCGCTCTGCCTGATGAGGCTGCCGGTCAGGGCTCAGGCGCGGGCGTGGTCGTGGTGGTGGGGGCCGTCGTCGTGGTGGGTGCCGGAGCGGTCGATGTCGTGGTGCTCGGTCGCGCGGTGGTGGGGGTCGTCGAGCCCAGAGACGTGGTCGTCGACTGGTCGGCGGCGGCTGTGGTCGTGGTCGTGGTGGCGGCGTCGTCGACGTCCGGTCCGGCCGGCGAGACCTCGTCATCAGCCGCGCGGTCGGTTGCGCTGACCTCGGCCCCCACGGCCGCGGCGAGCTCAGCCTCCAGGGCGTCGAAGCGATTGCCCACCTCAGCGATGCCCAGCTCAGGGGCGGCGGCGGCGAGGGCCTCAGCTCGCTCCCAGATCCGGGCCACGGCGGCCCGTTCGGCGACGGTGGGCGCCTCGGGCACGGTCAGGATGGTCTGCATGGCCAGCGCGTCGGTGCGGCAGGCCGAGCACTCCCGGTTGACGGCCACGGCCTCGTTCTGCGGGCCGATCTCGGCGTTCGATCCGACGACCAGGACGACCTGGAGAGCGACGGCCAGCGTGGAGCAGTCAGCGCAGCTGGCCAGCGCATAGGCCTGGTTCGTGTGGCGCACGGGGCCGTCAGTGACCCACACGAGGGAGGGCGAGACCTCGACGAGCGTCGATCCGTCCTCGTAGTTCAGGGCCAGCGCCTGGTTGTCACCTCCACCAGGGGGTGCGGGAGGCGTGAACCGGTAGCGCTGGCGACCCTCGGACGGGGTCCCGACCGCGGGCGGGGCGGGGTCGGGGGCCTCGGACGCACCGCCCTCGGCGACCACCTCGTCGCCGGAGGGTCGGGTCGACGCGGTGGGGGCTGCGGTGAAGGCGGTGACCTCACCGCTGGCCAGAGCCGAAAGGCCATCGCCGAGCGTCCCCCTCTCGCTGGCCCGGATGGGCTCGTACTGCCCGTCGGGCCACCATGCCTGAGCCAGCAACAGGAGGCTGGCGGCGAGGGCGAGCGCGACCGCCGCCCGGCGGGGCGGATGGTCGTCGGTGGCTCGCCACACGCCGCGAAGCGCGCGGCGGGCGATGCGCAAGGCCAAGTAGGCCATCCCGAGCACTGGTAGGGCCACAGCCAGGACGGCCACGGCACCGATCGCAGCCCGGGCCAGCCGGCCTTCGGCCCAGTGATCGGCCATGGCTGACCACTGCAGGCCCAGGCTGTCCCAGGCCGTGGCCGCCACCCGCGGGAGGGCGATCACCATGAGCGAGACCGACAGGGCCAGGACCGGGACGACCAGCAGCACCCACGCCGTGACGACGGCGCGGGCCCACGGCTTCAGGACCCGGCTGGCCGGATCACCCCAGCGGCTGGGGAGCATGCCGAGGAGCGTCGGCTTGATCCGGGCGAAGAGGTCGGGCACTCCGGTGACGTCGGCGAGGATGTGATAGCCGTCGAAGCGAACGAGGGGCACGAGCTGGCGCAGCATCTGCAAGAGCTGCACCGGCACGATCACCAGCAGCGCCTGGGCGCCGGTGAGGGCCCACGTGACCACCACCGCCACCGAGAAGACGGCGTTGAAGTAGAGCCCCCCGAGGTCTACGCGCAGTCGGGCCCGGCGACCGAGCCGGTACGAGTCGGACACGTCCGTGTAGAACGCCGGCCACACGAGGTACAGGCCGACGCCCATGGCACCCGGCGTGGCGCCACCTCGCTGGCAGGCGGCGGCGTGGCCGAGCTCGTGGAAGCCAGCTGACGCGACCGAGAGCGCGAACACGATGAGCAGGAGGTGAGGCTCGTAGAGCGCTTGCCTCGTGGCTGCAGCCAGGCCTTTGTCGAGCAGGAGCCAGGCCGTCGAGAGCACGAAGGCCGAGAGCACCACCGCTACTGCACCGGGAGCGAACAGGCGGGCGAAGGGGGCGGTGATGCGCGCCGTCACGGCCGGGTTCGTGACGACCAGACGGCACCGCAGCGCCAGCAGAGGGTTGCTGCGCTGCAGCTCCGGCTCGGCCCCGTCGAGGCCCTGGAGCACGCCCAGGGGACGCAGCTTCGTCTCGACGAGGTGACCGAGGTCGGCAGGGTCGACGAGCAGGTCGTGGTCGACGCGCAGCTGCTCAGCGAGCCCCGCTAGGTCCCGCTGCCCGTCGATGGCGGCCAGCACTGCGTAGAGGGTCGGCGTCAGCTGGAGCACCTGCCCGTCGCTGCGCCGCACGAGAGAGGGCGTCTCCTGGTAGCCGGAGTCCGTGACCTCGCCGAGCAGCTCGACGCCCGCGGCCCGGGCCGGAACGGTGACCGGCTCGGGCCGCGTGGACACCGGTGCGTCGTGCGAAGGGAGCACTGGAGGACCTCAGGCCTGCTGGGTGCCTACTGGGTGATGGTCGAGTCCTGCTCGGCCGTGGCGTGGGCGGTGACGTCCTCGAGGTCTTGCACGATGATCGCGTCCTGGTCGGCCACGGCGATGGCCTCCGAATCGATCGAGCCGATGTTGGCCGCCACGGCTGCATCGATCGGAGCGGCCACGTTGGCATTGGCCGCCACCGCGCCGGCAATGGGTGCCGCGACGTCCGCGTCGAGGGACAGGTCGACGTCGACGTTGAGAAGGTTGCCTCCGTCGAGGACACCCCCGGGATCGGGGACAGCGATGGAGTCGCTCGTGGGAGGCTCGATCGTGTCGTTCGACTGGTCGAGGACTGACGTCTGCGGGGCATCGGCAATGGCCTCGCCGCTCAGCCCCTGATCGATCATGACGTCCTGATCGGCCATCGACGCGGCGCTCGAGCCCGACGAGAGGATGTTGGCCGAGGCGGCGGCGTCGATGGGGGCGGCCACGTTGGCGTTGGCCGCCACGGCGAGATCGATGGGCGCAGCCAGGTCGAGAGCCAGGTCCAGGTCGAGGTTGAGGTCGAGGAGGGACAGCACCTCCTTGGCCGGCAGGGCCGTGCCCTGCTCCTGCTCGAGGTCGTCGCGGGTCAGGCGCTTCGGGGTCGAGTCGGTCATCGTCGTTCCTCTCGGTCGGGGTTGCAGGCCGCCCATCTGGTCGAGGGCCTTTCCCACGGACGAAGCGGGCTAGACGGGCGAAAGCCGCAAGGGCCCGTCGAGCCGAAGGCTCGGCAAGGATGGGCCCATGACCCCACCCCGCATCTCACCGCTGCCCCGGGAGGGCCGCGATCCTCGAACCGATGAGCTCCTGGCCGGCCTGCGCCGACCGGATGGCAGCGAGCTCAACATCTTCGCCACCCTCGCCCACCACCCGAAGCTCCTGAAGCGCTGGTCGGCCTTCGGTGGAGTGCTCCTCTACGGCGGCCGGCTGAGCGGGCGCGATCGTGAGCTGCTCATCATGCGCACGGCCTGGCACTGCCGGGCCCACTACGAGTGGGGCCAGCACGTGGGCATCGCCCGTGCCGAAGGGCTTACCGACGACGACATCGAGCGGGTGGTCGCCGGCCCCGACGCCGAGGGCTGGTCCACAGCAGACGCCTCGCTGCTCCGGGCCGCCGACGAGCTGCACGCCGACAGTCGCATAGGCGATGACACGTGGACTGCCCTGGCCGGCCGCTACGACGAGCAGCAGCTCATCGAGGTGTGCATGGTCGTGGGTCAGTACCACCTCGTCGCGTTCACGCTGAGCTCCCTCGGGGTGGAGCCCGAGCCCGGGCTGCCCGAGATGCCGGGAGCCACCTCGTGACGGGCGCTCTCGATGGCCGGCGCGTGCTGGTGGTCGGCGCGGGCACGCGTCCCTCCGACGAAGCCGACTCGCCGATCGGCAACGGGCGGGCCATCGCCGTCACCGCAGGCCGGGCCGGTGCGGTGGTGGCGTGCGCCGACGTCGACGCGGACGCGGCCGCCTTGACCGCCGCCCTCGTGGAGGCCGAGGGGGCTCGCGCCCACGTGCTCATCGCCGACGTGGCCGACGCTGACTCGTGCGCCACCCTCGTGGCGGAGGCCGAGGCGACGATGGGTGGCCTGGACGGGCTCGTGTGCAACGTCGGGATCGGCGCAGGCATGGGGATGGCCGGCACGACAGCGGAGCAGTGGGACGCCGTCTTCGCGGTCAACGTTCGGTCGCACTTCCTGCTCGCCGCCGCTGCCCTACCCCGAATGCCCGAAGGCGGGGCCATCGTGTTCATCTCGTCGATCGCCGGCATGACTCCGGGGAGCCGCATCCCGGCCTACGACTCGTCGAAGGCGGCCATCACCGGGCTCTGCCGCCAGGTGGCGGCCGAGGGGGCACGACGCGGAGTGCGGGCCAACGTCGTCGCTCCTGGTCTCATCGACACGCCGCTGGGTCGCGTGGCCACGGGCGGGAGGCCCAGCCGGGCCAAGGCGCCCGTGCCTCTCGGCCGTCAGGGCACGGCGTGGGAGGTGGCCGAGCCGGTCGTCTTCCTGCTGAGCGACGCCGCGAGCTACATCACCAGCCAGCAGCTGGCCGTCGACGGCGGCCTCACAGGCTGCCGGGGCTGACGAGCGGTACCTTCTCGCCGTGGCGGACGAGCGGTGGGCGGACCGGCCCTGGTGGCTGAAGCGGCCTCAACCGCGCTTCGGCGTGGCTCGCTCGCTGCGGGCTGCTCTGCGCCTGCGGGGATCGCTCACCCTGCTGGTCGGCCTGGCTGTCCTCGTCGTGATCGTGCTTGTAGGTGCAGGGGTGCTCGACCGGTCCTACCGCGAGCCCGGCGGCGACCCGAGCCTGGGCGCCTTCGAGTCGCTCTACCTGGCCCTCACCCTCGTGGTGGCCAGCCCCGTCGCCGGCCTCCCGGCCGACTTCGCCAGCCGGGTCGTCTACGTCGTGATCCCGACGGCCGGGATCGTCCTGTTCGGCCAGCTCATCATCCGCCTCATCACCACGATCCTCAACAAGAGCCAATGGGAGAACGCCGTGGCATCGACCTACTCGGAGCACGTCATCGTCTGCGGGCTGGGCCGGGTCGGCTTCCGTGTGGTTCGGTGGCTGCTCGACCTGGGCGAGGACGTCGTCGTCGTGGACCTGCCCGAGGACGCCGACCAGCTCCACGACCAGGTGCGGGCCTGGGGTGTGCCGGTCGTGACCGCCGACGCCCGTCGGGTCGACGTGCTCGAGCAGGCCGGGCTGGCGAAGTGCTCGGCGATCATGCCGATCACCGACGACGACCTCATCAACCTCACCGTTGCCACCGCGGCCCGCAGCGTCCGCCCCGACGTGCGAGTGGTGCTGCGCACCTTCGAGGATCGCTTGGCCGAGAACCTCCAGCAGGGCTTCGACATCAACCGGGCGTACTCCACCTCGGCACTCGCTGCTCCGGCCTTTGCGGCCGCCGCCACCCACGCCCCTGTGGACTACGCGTTCGCCTACGGCGAGGGCGACGAGGCGATGGCCCTGATGACGATCACCAAGTTCACCGTCGTCGAGGAGTCCGTCCTGAAGGGCTGGTCGTTGCGACGGGTGGAGGACGAGCTCGACGTGCAGGTCCTGGCCCACCGGCGCAACGGCCACTTCCAGCGTCACCCCGACGAGACCATCATGCTCGCCGTCGACGACGGCTTCGTGGTCTCGGCCTCCACCGACGCCCTCGACCGGGTGGCGTGCCTCACGCCCCCCACCCGGGAGATGAGCCGGTACAGGCAGGGTCGCTGGGAGATCCGGGGCTCGCTCGACGACGTCAGGTGAGCGGAGCCCGACCCACCCGACCCGACCCGACCCGACCCGACCCGACCCCGACCCCACCCAGACCCGAACCGGGGTGCGAAAGGGCCCAGGAACGGGCCCTTTCGCACCCCGGTTCGCCGGGGGGAGAGGGGGAGGGTCTGCAGAACGAGGTCTGGGGGCCGGGATCAGCGGCCGCTGGCGCTGAAGTGCTGGTAGTCCTTGCCGTTCGTCCAGTTGCCGCCCCACGCCCAGCCTTGGGCTGCGAAGGCCCGGACGGCGGCGTCGCCCGCGTGGATCATCCCGGCGTCGGTGCGGCTCCGATCGGCGTAGGGCGCCCCTTCGGGCGGGTCGACGCCTTCGCCCCTCACGTACGGGTTGACGAGCGGGTTCACGTCGATCGCCCGACCGTAGGAGTGCTCTGACCAGCTCGTCGTGCCGGCCACGTACCGGCAGTTGAAGCCACTGGTGTTGTTGGCCCGCATCGATGCCTGGTCGTCGCTGCCGTAGTGGTCGACGGGAACCATGCGCTGGATGGGGAAGCGGGCCGTGAACATGTCGCGGAAGGCGGCCACCATGCGCTCGGCGTGGGCCTCGGCGACGACGAGCCGCCCGGTGTGGACCTTCCCGTCGTAGCCCCAGTGGGACACCTCGACCGCCCGCAGCTGCTCGGGCCCCAGCGGGCAGCCCGGTCGCCAGGACGAGCCGAGCTGGGCCGCGGTGACCGCCTCGATCGAGGACGAGTACGACGGTGCCGAGGTGGGCGGTGGGGTCGCGGTGGTCGGCGGCGCGAGGGTGGTCGCGGGCGCCAGCTTGGGGGTGGTGCGCGGCGCGCGCGGCGCGGCCGAGGCACCCGACCTGGGTGGAGGTGCCCCCGCCACGAGCGGACGCTCCGGGGCCGAAGTGGACGGGGTCGTAGAGGTGATGCGGTCGTCTGAGGCGCTGGTCGTGGTGCTCGCCTCCAACGCCGCGTCCTCGCCGGTGGCGGTGACCTCGGAGCCTTCGTCGCCCTGCATCGCCCGAACTGCGACGTAGGCCGCGGTCGTCAGGAGGAGCGCACCCAGGAGGGCCAGGAGCAGGCGAGGATGCAACACGGCTCCCAGTGTCGCGCCGCTCAGCGGCTGCCTCGCCATCGCTCGATGGTGGTCTCCTCGTCGAGCGGCATGAGGTTGCTGGGTGGTCCGGAGGTGGCCATGCGGTTGGCGGCCCGGATGCGCTCGTTGATCTCCGTGAGGATCTGACGCACGTCCGACTCCGTCGTGGCTGCCTCGATCGCGGTCCGGGCGTCCTCCACGTCCTTGCGCAGGGCCAGAGTTGGAGGCAGGTACGAGACGCCCTCTCGGCGCAGCTTGTCGCGCACCCACCACAGCTCGTCCCGGGGCCGGTCGATCCCCTCCAGCGGCTTGCCGTGGCCCGGAAGGTTGTCGAACGCGCCCTCCTCCATCCCGCGCCGCACCTGTGCGTCGATCCAGGTCTCCCACGTGACGCCGGGGGGCTTGCGCTCGGTCATCGGGCTGGCGGCTCGATGCTGATCCGGGCCGCGTCGTCGGTCACCTGCATCTGGTCGGTCACCAGGTCATCTCCTCACAGCCCTCGTGGTCGTCAGGCTCCACCTGCAGTGTGGCGTGGTCGATGCGGTATCGCTCCCTCAGCATGTGCCGCGCCTGGTCGAGGACGGCATGTGCATCGGTGCCGACCGTCACCATCAGGTGGGCCGAGACGACGTCCATCTCCGAGGTGAGGGTCCAGACGTGGAGGTCGTGCACGTCGATCACGCCCTCGACGGCGCCCAGATCACCTTCGAGCGCGGCGAGGTCGAAGCCGGGCGGGGCGGCCTGCACGAGGATGCGCACGGCCCGCGCCGCGAGCCGCCAGGTGCGAGGCAGGATCCAGAGGCCGATGGCCACGCCGACGGCCGGGTCCACCCACGCCCAGCCCGTCACCTCGATGACGAGGCCACCCACGATCACCGCTACAGACCCGACGGTGTCGGCCAGGACCTCCAGGTAGGCGCCTTCGAGGTTGAGCGACTCCTTCGCCCCCTCCCGCAGCAGGGCGAAGGCCACGAGGTTGGCGGCCAGACCCAGTCCGGCGACGACGAGCAGGACCCCGCTGCGCACCTCCTGCGGATCGCCGAGGCGGGCCAGGGCCTCTACGACCACGTAGCCGGCCACACCGAACAGCAGCAGGGCGTTGGCCAGTGCAGCCAGGATCTCGAGCCGGTAGAGGCCGAAGGTCTGGTGGCGCCGGTCACTGCCTCGGGTGGCGAGCTGGATGGCGGCCAGCGCCATGCCGAGTCCCAGCACGTCGGTGAGCATGTGGCCGGCGTCGGACAGCAGGGCCAGGGACCCGCTGATCAGCCCACCGGCCACCTCGACGACCATGAACACGGCCAGCACCACGAAGGCGATGGCGAGGCGGCCCTTGTGCCGCTCCCCGGCCCGGATGGAGCCGTGCGAGTGGTCGTGGCCCGGAGAGGCGTGGTCATGCGTCAACGACGAGAGTCTGCCTGCTGGACGGCGACGACCATCGACTAGGAAGTCCGATCATGGGACACGCCGCAACCGTGGAGCACGACGTCGTCGTGATCGGCAGCGGGTTCGGAGGCAGCACCACCGCGCTGCGCCTCACCGAGAAGGGCTACGACGTCGCCGTGCTCGAGGCGGGGCGGCGCTTCGACGAGTCCACGTTGCCCAAGACGTCCTGGGACATCCGCTCCTTCCTCTGGGCCCCCCGGCTCGGGCTGCACGGGCATCCAGCGCATCTCGCTCCTCAAGGACGTGATGATCCTGTCCGGGGCCGGTGTCGGGGGCGGATCGCTCAACTACGCCAACACGCTCTACGAGCCCAAGCCGCCCTTCTACAGCGACGCTCAGTGGGGGCACATCACCGACTGGCGGGCCGAGCTGGCCCCGTTCTACGACCAGGCCAAGCGGATGCTCGGCGTGGTCCCCAACCCCACGGTCACGCCCTCCGACGAGGTCATGCGAGCGGTGGCGGAGGAGATGGGCGTGGCGCGACACGTTCGGCCCCACGCCGGTCGGCGTCCTGTTCGGCGCGCCAGGCGTGGCGGTGGCACGACCCGTTCTTCGGCGGCGTGGGCCCGACTCGCCGGGGCTGCATCGAGTGCGGCGAGTGCATGACCGGCTGCCGACACGGCGCCAAGAACACCCTGCTGCAGAACTACCTGTACCTGGCCGAGCGCGGTGGAGCGAAGGTGCACCCGCTCACCACGGTCACCACCATCCGGACCCTCCCGGACGGTCGCTACGCGGTCGACACGGTGCGCACCGGCGCGTGGGTGCGGCAAGCAGCGGCGCTCGCTTCGTCGCCCGACGACGTCGTGGTGGCGGCCGGCACCCTCGGCACCCAGCGCCTCCTGCACCGCATGCGCGACGAGGGTCACCTCCCCCACCTGTCCGCCCGGCTGGGCGAGCTGACCCGCACGAACTCCGAGGCCATCCTCGGCGCCCGCACCTTCAAGGCCGACACCGACTTCACCAGGGGCGTGGCCATCACGTCGTCGTTCCACCCTGACGACGACACCCACATCGAGCCTGTGCGGTACGGCAAGGGCAGCAACTTCATGGGCCTTCTGACCACGGCCCTGGCCGACGGGGGCGGTCGGTTCCGTCCGCTCACGTGGCTCGGCGAGGTCGTCCGGCACCCGGTGATGCTCCTGCGCAACCTCAGCATGCGGCGCTGGTCCGAGCAGACGATCATCGCCCTCGTCATGCAGACGCGCGACAACTCGATCACCTGCTTCACGAAGAAGGGCTTGCGAGGCCGTCGCCTCACGTCGAAGCAGGGCCACGGCGAGCCCAACCCGACCTGGATCCCGGCCGGCCACGAGGCCGTGCGTCGCATCGCGGCCCGCATCAAGGGCTTCCCCGGGGGAGGCTGGAACGACGTGTTCAACATCCCGATGACGGCCCACTTCCTCGGCGGAGCACCGATCGGCGACTCGCGGGACACGGGCGTGATCGACCCGTACCACCGCGTCTACGGGCACGAGGGTCTGCACGTCGTCGACGGCGCAGCCGTCTCGGCCAACCTCGGCGTCAACCCGTCGCTCACCATCACCGCCCAAGCCGAGCGGGCCGCGTCCCTGTGGCCCAACAAGGGGGAGGCCGACCTCCGGCCGCGCCTCGGTGCCGCTTACGTGCGTCTCGCCCCGGTGCCGCCCGTCGCGCCGATCGTCCCACCGTCGGCCTCCGGCGCTCTCCGCCTGAGCTAGCTGCTTCTGTGCGCAGTGACCCCCGCCAAGCGGGGGTCCCTGCGCACAGAAGCCGTCAGGTCCTGGTGGCCGGGATGTGGGCGACGTCGGCGGGGGTGAAGGCCCGGGTGCTGGCCGCGAACTCCAGCAGGATGCCGTCGGGGTCCTGGAAGTAGACCGATCGCACGAACACGCCCGGGTGCACGTCCTTGCTGATGCCCCACTCGCTGTCGTCGTGGTTGGCCACCTCGCTGCACTCCACCCCAGCGTCGAGGAGGCGCTGGCGGTAGTCGTCGATCTTGTCGGCCGGGACGGCGAAGGCCACGTGGTTCATCGACCCGATCGCGCTCGTGAGGTCGCCCTTGTCGGGTCGGGCGGCCGGGGCCGAGATGCCCGGCACGCCGGCCGGCGCCTCGGGGAACCAGAAGAAGGCGAGCAGGTCGTCTCCCCCGCAGTCGAAGAAGAAGTGCTGGCCCATCCCGACGGGCAGCTCGACCGTCTTCACGAGCGGCATGCCGAGCACGCCCTCGTAGAAGTCGACGGTGCGGGCCATGTCGCTCGACACGAGGGCGAGGTGGTTGATCCCACGGAGCTCGAAGGGAGCGCCCACCTCAGCCTCCGAAGCCCAGGGCGCCGATGTTGGGGCCGTCGGGCTCATAGGCCCGTTCGGGGTCGGCCCGCACCTGCTCGTCGAGGCGGACGGCGTCGTCGCCCACGAGGATCCGCCACCGGCCGGCCTTCACGCCGTCGAGGATGACCGTGGCGGCCTCGGCCGCCGTCATGGGTGCCGTGTCACGGAACATCTGCCCGACCATGTCGATCATCGAGCGAACGGCATCGTCGTCCATCGACTCGACGGGCACGCCCCGGCGCGTCATCTCGGCCCGAGCCTGGGCGAGGGCGTCGTCGTCCATGGGACCGTCACCGCCGTGGACCTTCCGGCTGTTGGTGACGATGTCGGTGCCGATGTGGCCCGGCATCACGACCGAGACCTGGACATGGGGGGCGTTGAGGCGGAAGTCCTCGAGCAGCGCCTCGGAGAACCCCTTCACGGCGAACTTGGCCGAGCTGTAAGCGGTGTGCGGGATGCCCTGGGCCAGCTTGGCCCAGAAGCCGTTCACACTGCTCGTGTTGACGAGGTGGCCGGCGTCGCTCGCCACCAGGAGGGGCACGAAGGCCCGGCTGCAGTTGTAGACGCCGCCCCAGCAGATCCCGAACGTGCGGTCCCAGACCTCGCGCTCGTCGTTGAGGAAGCTGCCGCCTCCGCCCACGCCCGCGTTGTTGAACAGCAGGTTCACGTGGTCGGTCTCGTGCTGCGCCACGACCTCGTCGCGGAAGCGTTGGACCGAAGCTTCGTCGGACACGTCGCAGAGGTGGCCCGTCACCCGCGTTCCGGCGGGTGCGTCCTTCTCGGCCAACCGCACGGTCTCGGTCACCGACTCCTCGTTCACGTCGCACGTGGCGACCGAGCAACCCTCAGCGGCCAGCTGCAGCACGAGCTCGCGGCCCATGCCGCTGCCCCCACCGGTGACGACTGCCAGACGTCCTTCGAAGCGCTCCATGGCTCCCCCTTCCACTGTCGCCGGACGATACGCGGTGCGTGCACCGTCCGGCGACTCGCTGAGGGGTTCAGTGGGCGACGCCCTCGCTGTCCACCTCGCCGGCCTGGAAGATGCCCAGGGCCCCCTTGCCGACGTTCGCCCGGCTGGCCCTGCCCACCGGTACGACCGTCGACGGCGGCAGGGCCGTTGGTCCCGACCACCCATGGCGGAGGGCCCTGCTGGGCGACCGCCCCACATGGGAGCATGAGGCCATGGCACGAATCGTGGTCGGCGTGGACGGTTCAGCGGGCGGGGCGGCGGCGCTGCGGTGGGCCGCCCGGGAGGGCGAGCTGCGGGGCGTACCGGTGGTCGCCGTGCTGGCTTGGGGCTACCTCGACCAGAAGCACGCTGAGACCGGCGCCGCGTTCGATCCGGAGTACGGGCAGGTCGAAGCGGAGGCCGCTCTCGATGCAGCCCTCGAAGCCGCCCTCCCCGCCGACCAGGCCACGGAGGTCGAACGGGTCGTCGTGACCGACCTGGCTCACAGCGCCCTGCTGGAGACCGCGACCGACGACGACCTCCTGGTCGTGGGGGCTCGAGGCCTTGGTGGCTTCGCGGGCCTCCTCCTCGGCTCGGTCAGCCAGAAGGTGCTGGCGGAGGCGTCCGGCCCGGTGGCCGTCGTCCGCGACGGCGGGGCGGCCGAGGGGCCCGTGGTGGTGGGCGTCGACGGCTCGGGGCCCGGCGCCCGAGCCCTGGGCTGGGCCCTCGATGAGGCCAGGGCGCGAGGCACCGGGCTGCGAGCCGTGCACGCGTGGACGGCCCCGTTCGTCGGGGGCTACCCGTTCGGGGCTGCCGGCTTCGACCTCGAAGTCATCGAGCAGGGGGCCGGGCAGCTCCTCGAGGAGACGCTCGCCGATGCTGACACGAGCGGGGTCGCCGTGGTCCCGGTGCTGGCCTGCTCGTCGGGCGCCGCTGCGCTCCTGAAGGAGGCGGACGGGGCCTCGATCGTGGTGGTCGGCAGCCGGGGCCGCACCGGCCTGAGCCGCCTGCTGCTCGGCTCGGTGAGCAACCAGGTGGTCCAGCACGCGTCGGGCACCGTGGTGGTCGTTCCCAACCCCTGAAGCGGGGACGCTCGGCGCCCATGGAAGGACCTTCGGCCCTACGAGGTGTGGGTCGGTGGCGAGCACGATCGTCCCCATGGAACCGGAGCAGACCCCACCCGCCCCCGCCGTCGAGGACGGGAGCTCGGGCCGGGATGGCATGTTCGCCATCTCGATCGCTGTGGCCCTCATGGCCATGCTCGGCGCTGTCATCGCCGTCGGCTTCGGCTGGCGCGCCATCGACGAGAGCCAGGCGAGCGCGTCGTCGGGCGGCAGCGGGCCCAGCGACGACGGCGGCGCACCGGCGATGGTCTCGCTCACGGAGTTCGCCGTCACCCCGGCCTCGGTGGGGGTCAGCGGCACTCTGCACGCCATGAACGACGGCGCCGTCGCCCACAACCTGGCCGTCGAGGGCACCGACCTGCGCACAGCGGAGCTGGCCGGAGGCGCCGACGAGGCCCTCGAGCTGGGCGACCTGGCCCCGGGCACCTACACGATGATCTGCGAGATCCCCGGCCACCGCGAAGCCGGGATGGAAGCCGAGCTCACCGTGACCGAGGGGGGCGGAGGAGGCGACGTGGCAGCCCCGGCCGGCGACCACGACGGCCACAGCGCCATGGACTACCAGAAGATGACCGACGACATGCTGGCCAGCATGAACGCCTTCCCGGCCGAGACGGAGGGCAAGGGCAACACCGTGCTCGAGCCCACCGAGGTGCTGGCCGACGGCACGAAGGTGTTCGACCTCACGATGGAGCCGGGCAAGTGGGAGGTGGAGCCGGGCAAGGTGGTCGACGCCTTCACGTTCAACGGCATCGTGCCTGCCCCCATGCTGAATCTGGCCGTGGGAGACAAGGTGGCGGTGCGGGTGCAGAACGACCTGCCGATGGCAACCGACGTGCACTGGCACGGGCTCAACGTGCGCCAACGGGATGGATGGCGTGGCCCCCTACACCCAGGACCTCATCGAGCCGGGCGACTCCTTCACCTACGAGTTCACGACCGACGAGCAGGCCGTGGCCATGTACCACCCCCACGCTCACGGGCACTTCCTCCTGCCCGACGGCATGTTCGGCGGCGATCCTCGTCGACCAGGTCCGCCTACCTCTGGGCCAGACCATCGGCCTCGAGCAGGTGCCGGCCGACCTCGTAGTCAGCCAGGAGATCCCGATGGTGCTCAACGATGCCGGGGTCATCGGGTACTCGCTCAACGGGAAGAGCTTCCCGGCCACCGAGCCCTACACGGCCAAGGTCGGCGAGTGGATCCTGGTCCACTACTTCAACGAGGGCGTGCAGATCCACCCGATGCACCTGCACCAGTTCGACCAGATCGTGGTGGCCAAGGACGGGTACCCGCTCGACCACCCCTACACCGTCGACACGCTCAACGTCGCCCCGGGCGAGCGGTACTCGGTGCTCTTCCGGATCGACGCCCCCGGGACCTGGGTGTGGCACTGCCACATCCTCCCCCACGTCGAACGGGAGTCCGGCATGTTCGGCATGGTCACCGCCTTCATCGCGGAGGAGTAGCCACCCCCTTCCCCCGAGGGGAGGCGAACGCTGGGCCGGAGGCGCTCCCCTCCGGTCCAGCGGCGCGTTCTTGCAGAACCATCTGCCCGCTTCGGCGCGACAGTGAGGACGATGGTGACGGTGCGGACGGATGCAGATCTGCTGCAGGCAGTCGGGCAGGGTGACCGCGCCGCGCTCCACGAGCTGCACGATCGCCATGCGCCGTGGGTCCTCTCCCGCCTGCGGCGACGATGCGCCGACCCCGATGCGGCCGAGGAGGCCGTGCAGGACACGTTCGTCGCCGTCTGGAGGTCCGCCGCCCGCTGGGACGGCCGCGGTGAGCCGGCGGCCTGGATCTGGGGCATCGCCATCCGGCGCCTGATCGGCGTGCTGCGCAAGCGCGAACGCTGGTCACCCGTCGCCGAGACCAGCCGATCCTCTCGTGACGCGGAGCTGGTCGCCGCAGCCGAGGAGCAGGTCCTCTCCGGCATCGAGCACGGCGGCCTCGCCACCGCGATGGCCGACCTCTCCCCTGAGCTCCGCGCGGTGCTGCAGGCCACCGTGCTCGACGGCCTCACCACACGCGAAGCCGCACGCCTCCTGGGCATTCCGGCGGGCACCGTCAAGACGCGCGCGAGGCGCGCACGCACTCAGCTCCGAGGAGCACTGGCATGACCACCACCTGGCACGCACCCCCCGACACCCTCGCCCGGTTCGCCCGTCAGCCCGAGGCGATAGACGAGGTCACGGCCTCGTCGATCGAGCAGCACCTGATCGGGTGCGGTGAGTGTCGGGCCGTCGTCGCCGGCGCCGCTGATCCCGACGTGCTGCGGCACTCCTGGGAGGAGCTGGTCGATGTCATCGACCGACCGACCCACACCTTCGCCGAGCGTGCGCTCACCCGGCTCGGCATGCCATCGGATCTGGCTCGGGTCGTCGGGTCCACACCCGGGATGCGTCTGGCGTGGTTCGCCACGACGGTGCTGCTGGCCGCGGCCGCGATCGCCGTCGCTCGTGACAACGGGACGGACGCACCGTTCCTGGTGCTCGCTCCCCTCGTGCCCCTCGGCGCCGTGCTCCTGGCCTTCCTCCCGACGGAGGAGCCGGGCGGCGAGGCCGCGGCCGCTACGCCGATGTACGGAGCCACGCTCGTCATGCGACGCGTCCTGGCTGTGCTCCTGCCGACGTTCGTCATCCTTGCGGTCGCCGGGCTGGCCCAGCCGAACCTGGCGAGCGGCGGGGCGCTGTGGGTGCTCCCGGGCCTTGCCCTGGTGCTCGGCAGCCTGGCGATGGCGACGTTCGTCCGGGTCACGGTCGCGGCCGGGACGCTGGCCGTGGCCTGGCTCACGGTGCTCTCGTCCGCGAGCGTCCTCGACGGTCGACGGGTTCCGCTCGCCCACACCGCCGTCTTCGAGGCGGGAGGCCAGTCGGCCGCCCTCGCCCTCGCCCTCGTCGCGGCAGCTGCGGTCTACGCCCGCCGCGACCGCTTCTCGACCATGGAGGTCTCCTGGTGAAAACCGCTATCAGCGCGAACGCTGTCGGGGTGAGCAAGCGCTTCGGTCCGAAGGTCGCGCTGGCGGGTGTCGACATCGATCTCAGCACCGGCATCACCGGGCTCCTCGGCCCGAACGGCGCAGGCAAGACCACGCTGCTGCGCATCCTCGCCACCGTGCTCGCCGCCGACCAGGGCACGATCCGCGAGCTCGGACACGACCCGACCACACCCGACGGGAGGCTCGCCGTGCGGCGTCGCCTCGGGTACCTGCCTCAGGAGCCCGGCTTCCACCGCTCGTTCACCGCGTTCGAGTTCGTGGACTACGTCGCCATCCTCAAGGAATGGGGTGCTCGGCGGGCGCGGCACGACGAGGTCCGCCGCGTGCTCTCGCTCGTGGGCCTCGAGCCAGTGATGGGCACGCCCATCAAGAAGCTGTCCGGTGGGATGCGCCGGCGGGTCGCCATCGCCCAGGCCCTCCTCGGCGATCCCGACCTGCTCATCCTCGATGAGCCCACGGCCGGCCTCGACCCCGAGCAACGGCTGCGCTTCCGCGAGCTGCTCTCTGCTGTCGCAGCGCGCTCGACCGTGCTGCTGTCCACACACCAGACCGACGACGTCGCGGCCCTGTGCAACCGGGTCGTCGTGCTCCTCGACGGTGCCGTTCGCTTCGCCGGCGCGCCGTCGGACCTCGCCGCACTGGCCGACGGTTGCGTCTGGATCAGCATCGAGCGCGACCCGACCGCTCAGCTCGCCTGGATCACCGGCGAGGGCATGGTGCGCCACATCGGCACGCCGCCGGCGGGCGCTGACCTCGTCACCCCCACTGTGGAAGACGGCTACCTCACGCTGACGGGCGCCACCGCCGGGGTGCCGGTGTGAAGCGCCGTCTCGGGCCACCGCTGGCGGGGATCATGGCCACCCTGATCCTCCTCAGCGTGATGGCTGGCGGCGAGACGGGCGTCTTCAGCGGGCTGCTCGTCCTGCTCGTGGTCACGGGCCTCTTCTGGGCCACCTGGGGATGGATCGATCGGCGGCGACCCGCTGCGCCGAGCGGGTGGGCCCAGGCGGCTCCGATCTCGTTCCGGCCCGCCGCCGGGCACTCGGCGGCATCGCCGGGTGGTGTGGCCATGGCCCTGAGCCGGGTCGAGGTGAGGGAGCTCGCTTCGTCTGCCGCCGTCGGCGTCGCCGTCGGGTTCTGCGGCCTGATCGTCTACATGTTCGGGTACGAGTGGGCCGCCGACTACTCGGGCGGGCTCATCGGCTCGTTCGACCTGTACCCCATCTACGTCCACCCGCTCGCCGGGCTCGTAGTGCTGGCCGCCCACCGTGCCCGCACCCGTGCGACCCGAGACGGCACCCAAGAGGTCTTCGACGCCTGTCCCACGACGCATGCCACTCGCACCGTCGGCCACCTGCTCACAGCCTGGATGCCCGCCGTGCTCGCGCTGGTGTTCCTCGCCGTGCAGACGGTCGCCTTCTCGCAGGCCGTCACGGTCGTGCACGGGGAGGTGGGCGCCCAACAGCTCGCCGCCGTGGTCGGCGCAGCCGCCCTCTGCATCGGAGCCACCTGCCTCGGCGTCGCCTTGGCCCGGTGGGCCCCATGGACGCTCGTCCCCGTCGCGGCGGTCATCGGCATCGGCTTCGCGACGACCGCACTCGCCACCGCGGGCGATCGCCTGAGCGAGCCCCTCCGCCAGCTGTCGACGTGGCTCAACGACCCCAGCTCGACCAACCTGTTCGTCGCGCCGCACTGGCTTGCCCACCACGTGTGGATCCTCGCCCTCGTGGGGCTCGTCGCCGTCCTCGCCCTCGTTCGCGACCAACCCCGACCCGGGGTCTTCGCGGCCGGCGCGGTGCTCGTGGTCGCAGCCAGCGGGAGCGCCGTCGCCGCCACCCGGCCCATCGACGCGTCAGACGCGCAACGCATCGCGGCGATGATCAACGACCCCGAGACCCATCAGCGATGCATCGATGTCTCCGGGCTGCCGCTCTGCACCTTCCCGACCGACATCGCGTTGGCTGAGCACTTCGCCGACGTCGTCGCGCCGGTCGCGGCCGCGGCTCCACCCGGCACGCTCGACGGGTGGGCGGTGCGCCACCGCGTGGACGTCGACCTCGAGGTCGACGACCTGGATCCCGAGGTGCGCCGACTGCTGGCCGAGCCGGACGATCGCCAGCTCATCCCGATGAAGATGATCGGCCACCACCTCGCCGAGGAGGGGGCGCGGTTCTGGGTCGCGCTCACCGCCGTCGGCATCACGCACGACACCCGCGAAGGCAGCAAGCTCAGCGTGTCAGGCCAGGCGCGCGGCGTCATCGCCTTCTGGCTGGCCACGCGCGGCGTCGACGCCGACACGGCCGCCAACATGACGTCGTTCCACGCGGACGCACCTGACAGCACCAGGTCCTACGACCGCCCATGGCCCGACAGCTGCTTCGCCGGGCCCGCACCGGTTGTGTGGGAGGTCGCCGACGTCGACGCCGGACGGCTCCTGGTCGGAGCTCCTGAGGCGGAGGTGGCCGAGGTCGTGTTCGCTCGGTGGGACCACTTCACGGATCGGAAGACGACGACCGAAGAGCTGCTCGCCGCGCTCGGGCTCACCCAGGACAACCCTCGGGCGGGCTTCACGCGCGGGGCCGGCGAGTGCTGACGATGACCACCATCGCCGCCCGTCGCCACCGGGCGACGGGATCCGTTCGTTGGATCATGACCCTCCAGGCGTGGGCACCGGCGGCGCGCGGCCTGCCCCTGCGGACGATCGGTGCCGCACTCGCGCTCGCTGTGGTCCCGACGATCGTCGTCTTGGTCAAGGGCGGTTCCGACCTGAGCGGTGCCCTCGTCGCGGCAGTGGTCATCGGTGCCCCCTGCGTCGCCTTCTTCGTCGAGGATCCGGCGGGCGAGACGCTCGCCGCCAGCCCCACATCGCTGGTCCGCCGTCGTGTGCTGCGGCTCGGTGCCATAGCGGTCGGTCTCGCGGTCACCTTCGCCGTGCTGGTCGCGGTCGCGCTGGCGCACGGCCCGCTGGCCGGCGAGGTGCTGGCCCGTCGAGCAGCCGAGGTGGGGGCCGTCTCCGGTCTCGCCGCGTCGGTCGGCGGGCTGAGCCATCGGCAGGGTGTCGCCGGGGCCGGGCCGCTCGGCGCGGTCGCCGGCGCCGTGTCGGCGCTCCTGATCGCGTCGTTCGCCGTGCGCTACGACGAGCTTCCCCCGCTGCTGGATGGCGAGCACCACGCTCGCTGGTGGCTGGTCGCCCTGGTGGGCTGGGCAGCCGCCGCGTGGAGCTCGCGCGATCCAAGTCGCTGAACCGATCCGGTGCGAGCGATACCGTTGGGAGCCATGCCCCCTATGGCCGATCCCAGCGCCGTCCGGCGCGGGCCCGGTCGGCCACCGGACCTGGCCAAGCGAAAGGCCGTGCTCGCAGCGACCCGTGAGGTGCTGGCCGAGGTCGGCTACACATCGATGACGATCGACGCCGTCGCCCAGCGGGCCGGGTCGAACCGAGTCCTGATCTACCGGGTCTGGGACACGAAGCTGGCGCTCGCCGCCGATGCGCTGTTCGGCGCGGCCGGTGCGTTCGAGGTGCCCGACACCGGATCCCTGCGTGAGGACCTCCGCGGCTTCATCGCCCAGCACGTGGCCCGCATGAACGGCCCCGCCTACCTCAAGGGCATGCCTGGGCTCACCGTCGAGCTCCTCAACGACTCCGACCTCTACCGCTGGATGCACGTGCGGTTCGTGCAGCCGTCGGAGGACGGCTACCGCGAGATCCTCGAGCGGGCGGTCGGACGGGGCGAGATCGCAGACGACGTCGACCCGAAGCTCCTCACACGGGTCGTCAGCGGAGCCACCACGAGCCTGGCTCAGACGGGCCGCCTGTCGGCCGACGCGATGACGGACGTGCTCGTTCGGATGCTGCTCGGCGGCCTCATCCCGCTGACCGGCCTGTCAATAGGTGACAGATCGTAACATAACTGCTAGGTTGACGGAATGGAATTTGGACTCTTCATCGGCGGCTGGGTGCCGGACTACCTCGACGGCCGCAACGACGCCTACGAGCACGAGCGCCTGATCAACGAGACCCGCATCGCCGAGGCCGGCGACCGGTCGAACTGGAAGTACGTGTGGGTCACCGAGCACCACTTCCTCGCCGAGTACAGCCACATCTCGGCCAACGAGGTCGTGATGCCGCACATCCTCGCCCGCACCGACCGGATCCGGGTGGCGTCGGGGATCATCAACGTGACCCCGCCGGTGAACCACCCCGCGCGCATCGCAGAGCGGGTGGCCATGCTCGACCACCTCTCAGGCGGGCGCTTCGACTTCGGCACCGGCCGCGGCTCGTCGAGCACCGAGCAGGGCGGGCTTCGGGATCACCGACCCCGAGCTCACCAAGGAGATGTTCGACGAGGTGATGCCCGAGTTCCGCAAGATGTGGAGCCAGGACAGCTACAGCTTCGACGGCCGCTTCTTCACGATGCCCGAGCGCAACGTGCTGCCCAAGCCGTACGTGAAGCCCCACCCGCCGATGTGGGTGGCGGCCGGCAACCCGGACACCTTCGAGAAGGCGGCCAAGCTCGGCCTCGGCGTCATCTGCTTCACCGGCGGCAACCCCGAGAAGATGCGCCCGCTCGTGGAGCTCTACAAGGAGAAGGTGCAGGACGCCGATCCGGTCGGCGACTACGTCAACGACAACGTCGCCATCTCCACCAGCTTCATGTGCCTGGAGGACGGCGACGCGGCGCGCGACTGGATGACGAAGTCCCGCAACGGCCGTCAGCAGAGCCTGGTGTTCAAGTACCTCGACACGTTCCCGAAGCCCCCGGGCATCCCCGAGTGGCCCAACGAGATCCCCGACCCCACCCTCGAGCAGCTGGCCATCGGCCGCCAGAAGGGCGCCTCGATCGTGGGCACGCCCGACGACTGCGCCGAGGTGCTCCAGAAGTGGGAGGCCATCGGCGTCGACCAGCTCATCATGGGCCCGACGGGCAGCGCCTGGCCCTACGAGCTCGTCGAGGAGTCCGTGGAGCTGCTCGGCAACAAGGTCATCCCCCAGTTCGACAAGGACCCCGAGGCCCGGGCGGCCCGGTTCCGCCGCGAGGCCGGCGAGCGCCTCGGCCTGACCTGACCCGCGGACCTCAGCCCCGAACCCGAGATCAGCTGAACGGGAGCCAGGCCTGCTCGGACAGGTCGCTGAGGCTGCTGGCCTCGAGGCCAGCGTCGGACAAGGTGAACAGCGTGCCGTTGGCGACCAAGCTGCGGCGGATGGACGGCCACGACTCGGCCGGGGCGTCATCGCTGTGCGTCACCCGCCCCACCTCGGCGACTCCGGCCACGGGATCGACGGCGTAGCCCACAGCTCCGAGGAACTCGTCTGTCACCGAGCCCGAGGTCTCGTCGAACCCGTACTGGCTGATCGGGAGGACGAGGCGCTGCGCCGCCGGCCACCAGAGGAACGCGAGGTGGTCGTACTCGACGTCGCTCCACGCCCCCGGGAGCGTGACGTGCGCGCGGCGCACCGGGGCCGTCGGGTCGGACACGTCGAACAGCGACACCTGCGTGCCCGTTCGCCGGCCATCGGGATCAGCGTCGGCACCCACACCGAGGAGGAGTCCGTCGCCGATCGGGTGGAGGTAGGCGGAGTACCCCGGCATCTCGAGCTCGCCGGCCACCGACGGGTTGGCGGGGTCGGAGAGGTCGAGGACGTGGAGCGGGTCGATCTGGCGGAAGGTCACCACGTACCCCTCGTCACCGAGGAACCGGACGCCGAATATGCGCTCGTCGATGCCGAGCCCCGTGAGCAGGCCGACCGGCGCGAGCGCTCCGTCGGTGAGGCGCAGGGTGGTGACGCGACTCTCGCTGGGCGGTGCCGACGCCGGATCGTCGAACCAGGACGGGTCCACGGTGCTGGCCACGCGCAGGACGCCCTCGTGCTCAGACAGCGAGAACTGGTTCAGCAGGCTGCCCACGATGCGGCCCGAGCCGAGGAAGGAGGCCCCGGCGGGGTTGCTGATGTCGAAGGCGTGCAGGTCGGTGCTGGTCCGGTCGCCGCCCTGGCCCTGGGGCAGCCAGGTCTGCCACCGCGTGCTCGTGAGGTAGAGCGTGGTGGGCGAGGCGTACACGAGCTCGCTGCCGGCCAGCACGCCGACGGCATGCGGGGCGGCGAGCGGACCGTCGAGGTCGACGGTGACCACGGAGCTGAAGCCGAGGCCGGCGAACTCGGGCGGTGACGAGATGTCGCCGCACCCGAGCAGGGGCGCCGTCAGGCCGGAGCCGTCGGCTGCCGCGTGCGTGGCCGGCACCCAGTCGGCGAGCGAGGAGGTCTCGATGATCGTGCGGTTGCGGGCGGTGGCCGCCGCGAGGTCCTCCGCCGATCCGCCGGTCGGGGCCACGTACCCGAGGCTGGGCTCGGTCCGGACGACGATGCGGGCCACGCCGTCGACGAGCCGGGCGGCGAGCAGCGAGCCGTCGATGCTGACGTCATCGATCACGGCTGGAGCAGCCGGGTTCGAGATGTCGACGATGCGCAAGGTGGTGAGGGGCTCGGACGGGGCGAACGGCTGGCTCGACGGGGCGGCGTCGTCGACCGGGTGTGCACCACCGCTCCACGTGGTGGTCAGGACGAGAAGACGGGTTCCGTCGAGCAGGAGGCGGTGGTCGCCGTCCTCCCCGAGGCCGAGGCTCCCGAGCAGCACGGGGGTGCCGCCGGTGGTGTCGATGATGCGCAGCCGGCCCCCGTTGACAGCCGCGACGAGCGGGCCTTGCACCTTCACGAGATCGGCCTCGTCGACCCCGAGCTCCTGGTTGTTCGTGCCGCTGCTGTCAGTGCCGGGCTGCGGCGAGTCGCCACCCTGGTCGCCGCCCGTCTGGGGCAGGGGTGAGGTGGGCGCGGCGGGGGCGCCGCCCTGCTCGTCGTCTCCACCGAAGGGGAGCCCATAGCCGCCGAGCCCGTAGGGGCCCACCGACTCCAGCGCCCGTTCCTTGATCGAGCCGAGCAGCGGGCCGCAGCCGTCGACCGCCTCCAGCCGGGTGGCGGCGCGGAGCTGCACCGGAGTCCGGCCCGTGGCGCCCTGGGCGTCGAAGGCCGCGAGCGTGCGGGCGACGAGGCTGGCCGCCTGTCCGCGGGAGACGGTGGCCCACGGGTCGAAGCGACCAGGGGAAGATCCGACCGTGATCCCCAGGGAAGCGGCCTGGTCGATGGCCCTCTCGTGCACGGTGCCGTCGTCGTCGCTGAAGTGGTCGGCGCCGGCCGGCGGGTCGATGCCGGTGCGGGCCCGGTAGGCCGCGACGAGCAGAGAGGCCATCGCCCCTCGGGACAGCGGGGCACTAGGAGCGAAGCGACCGTCGGCCCGGCCCGTCAGCACGCCGGTGGCAGCCAGCCGGTTGGTGGCGAAGCTGTGGGCTCCGCCGGTGTCGTCGGGGAAGGCGTCCTCTGGGCCGGCGGGCAGATCGAGCCCGGTCCGCCCCAGGAGCCGGGCCACCATGGTGGCGGCCTGGCCTCTGGTCACGTTCCTGCGCGGTGCATAGGTGGTTGCCGACACGCCACGTGTGAGCTCCCACCACGTCGTGCAGGCGATGCCTGCCTCGTGCACGCTCGCTGTCGTCGTCGGTGAACCGATCCTCGGGCACCGTCCCACCCGGGCAGGGGCCGGCAGCCGAGGCCGGGGTCATGCCACCCGGAACCAGCGCACCGAGCGCAGCGGCTACAAGGGCCACGCTCAGCAGCGCACCGACCCTGCGACGTCGAAGGTCCACCATGCCCACCCCCATCTCGAGAACGAGGAGATCCTCGCAGACCTTCGACGTCCCGTACCCGGGTACTGGTTCCCAGGCCGACCCACCAGGCTGGGACCTTCGCCCCTAGGGAGACCCACGCGATTCCGGCAGGCTGGTCTCATGGAGGTCGACCGCAACGGCTTGGAGGTCCTGGACCGCGACGAATGCCTGCGCCTGCTCGCGCCCAAGACCGTCGGCCGCCTGGGTTTGACCTCCGGTGCGCTGCCCACCGTCCTCCCCGTCAACTACCGCCTCGTCGACGATCGGGTCGTGCTCCGCACCAACGTGGGGTCGAAGCTGGAGGCGGCGACGACCAACGCGGTCGTGGCCTTCGAGGTGGACGACGTCGACCCCGTCTGGCACACCGGCTGGAGCGTGGTGGTCACGGGAGTGGCTCGAGAGATCATCGACCCCGACGACCTGGCCCGCATCGTGGAGGCCAACGTGCCTCGCTGGGCCCCGATGGGCCCGGATCGCTACGTCGGGATCAGCCTCGAGCTCGTGACCGGCCGCCGCATCCCCAGCTGGGCCAGCGCCGAGCCGGCCGCCACCTAGCCGCGTCCTGCCGGGGTCCAGCACTTCGTCGGCTTCTGAACCCCGGCGAAGCCATCACCGCCTCCAAGGCACGCTCCCCCCGGGAACGGCTCCGGGGCTTCTGTCCATGACCGTTGGTCGGGGCGGTCCTGGGGCCGTGCAGGGGCCGATGCGGCGGGAAGATCGTGCAGGTTGGTGTTGACTGCGAACGTGTGTTCGCTATACTGGGGGCATCCTCTCGGGACCGAGGTCACGGTCCCCGCCACGTGAGCACGATCGTCGCCCCGCTGTGCGACGTCCGGATCCGGGAGGAGGACTGCCATGGTCGCACCGCTGGCCGAGGTGCTCGACCGGGCCGACGCTGTCCTCGCCGAGCTCCACCGGTCTGGACCTCGATGGGCTGGCTGACGAGTCGTTGACCGCGGGTGTGATGGCCGCGCAGCGTCTGCGGGGTCGGCTCGATGTCGCCGAGGCGCGGCTGCTGTCGCGGTGGGATGCGCAGCGGTGCTGGCAGCCCTCGGGCGCCAAGACCGGGGCGGCGTGGCTGGCCTGGCAGCAACGCATCCCGGTCGGGGTGGCCCGGCAACGGCTGCGCCACGCCCGATCGCTACGGGTACTCCCCGCCATCGAGACGGCGTGGGCTGAGGGGCGCATCGACCGGTCTCATGTCACGACCCTGCTCGGTGCCCGCAACCCCCGCACCGCCGAGGTCTTCGACGCCGACGGGCACGAGTGGCTGCTGGGGATCGCGCTCGAGCACGGGTTCACCGGGTTCAAGGCTGCCTGTGACCGGTGGGTCCTGGTCGTGGACCCCGACGGGGCTGAGCAGGGCGCCGAGCACGACCGTCAGGCCCGGGAGGTCCACCTGGCCCAGAGCTTCGGGGGCATGTGGTTCGGGAAGATGACCCTCGACCCGATCTCCGGTGAGATCGTCGACACCACCCTGCGCCTCATCGAACGCGAGCTCTTCGACGCCGACTGGGCCGAAGCCAAGACCCGCCTCGGCCGTCAGCCAACCATCCTCGACCTGGAACGCACCCCCGCCCAGCGTCGGGCCGACGCGCTCGTCGAGATGGCCACCCGGGCCCGCACCGCCCCCCAGGACGGGCGTCGCCCCTCCCCGCTGTTCACCGTCGTGGTCGACCTCGCCCACCCTGACCGGCCCGATCCTGGAGCTGTTCAACCGCACCGTCCTCACCCCCGGATCGGTCGTGCGGTTCCTCACCGAAGCCGACATCGAACGCATCGTCTTCGACGGGCGCTCCCGGGTGCTCGACATCGGCCCGCAGCGCCGCTTCTTCCGCGGTGCGCTCAGACGGGCCATCGAGATCCGCGACCGCACCTGCTTCCACCCCACCTGCGACGAAGTGCCCCAACGCCTCGAGATCGACCACATCCACGAAGCCGCCAAAGGCGGCCCCACCACCCAGGACAACGGTCAGAGCGGCTGCGGCTTCCACAACCGCTGGAAGCAGACCCACCCCACCCACGCCAGCCGACAAGAGGACGACGACCCGCTCTGAGCTGCGAGTACGGCACCAGTCCGAACAGCCTGCCGCCTGTTCGGAGTCAGCCGCCGGCGCTCTGGGACGGTGGGGAAGGCTGGTACCACCAGCACGCCGAACAACGCCTCGCCTCGCCTCGGCGGACCGTCTGCCGCGGAGGGCCCACGACGCCGGTAGAACCTGGACCCCGCGTGTCGACGCCGTGTGGGGCGCGGCGATCGGTCAGGTGCTGCTCCCGGCGAGTCGGTGCCAGGTCGTGGCTAGCCAGTCGCGATAGGTGGTGCTGTCCCAGCCCGTCGTCTTGTTGATCAAGAGGTACGTCTCGGCGTGGGCGACGAGCGTGGCGGTCTCGGTGAGCCACTCGAGGTCGATCGATGCCGCTGGCAGCAGCCCGTCATCGTGGATCCGGTGCCAGAACTCCCGGAGAGTCCGCCTGGTGTCGGCGCGCCCAGCGGCGGCGGCCGCGGCGATCGACGGCTCGGAAGGCGCGGCTTGGAAGGCGACATCGAGCAGAGGCCCGGTCCGCTCCATGAGGGATGCGGTGAGCGACGCCATGAGCTGGAGCCGTCCGTCGAAGGTCGCCGCAGCCATCGCCTCGGCCATCGGCGGCCGATCAGCGAGGGCGATCGGCTCGGTGTCGCCCGCTATGGCCAGGCCGATGCACGCGAGGAGCAGCTCCGCCTTGGTCCGGAAGTGGAGGTAGAGCGTCCGAGGTGCGACGTCAGCATGCTCGGCGACCTCGGCCAGGGTCGTCCCCGCGTAGCCCCGATCGACGAACAGACCGGCGGCCGATTGCAGCAGCCGGCTCTCCGTGTCGGCTCGCCGATGCGAACGACGGTCCTTCTTGACGGGCTCAGCCATGTGCTGCACTATAACTGCATCGATGCAGACAGACTGCACTTAGGGGGAATCGTGAGCCCTGCACCCGTGCTCGACGGCATCCACCACCTCAAGCTGCCAGTGACCGACCTCGACCGGTCACTTGCGTGGTACGAGGAGCACCTCGGCTACCTGGTGATGACCGACTTCGTCGAAGAGGGCGTCCGGATGGGAGTGGCGATGACCCACCCCAACGGCGGCCCCGACCTTGCCTTGCGCTGCGATCCAGACCGGGCGCGTGCGGCCGCGGGCTTCGACTACTTCGCCATCGGCGTTCCCGGCCACGACCACATCGAAGCGCTCGCAGCCCACCTGACGGAGCGCGACGTCCACCACGACGGCGTGCACCGCACGCCCGTGGGCTGGGTGCTGCTCGGGGTGCGCGATCCCGACGGCCACGAGGTCCGCTTCTACACCGTTCCGCTCGAGCTCCCGGACGAGGCGTTCCTCCAGACCTACGAAGGAGAGAACCGTGCGCACCGTTGACGCACCGCCTCCCCACACCGGTCGACTGGTGGGCGCGCTCGTGGCGTTCGGGTCGGCGCCGAGCTTGCGCGGCTGGAGCCGGAGCTGGTGGCTGCCCTCGCAGGATCGAGTGGTCGAAGCCGAGCCCTCCGCCTGGCCACGCCGACCCCGACATCGACGTCTCGCCGTGGTCGCCGCGACAGCGCTGGTGCTGGGTGCCTGCTCGTCCGACGACGGGGCCGCTGATCAGACTCCGACGACCTCGGCCGACACCACGACCACGGGAGCCCCGGAGCCCACCGGACCGGTCATCGCCGAGGGCGAGGCATGGATCGCCTACCAAGGCGTCGAGCTGGGCATCAAGCTCACCCGCCCTGACGGCAGCGGCAGCCACGTCATCCTCGGTCCCCCCGGCGATCAGGTGCACTTCGACTGGTCGCCCGACGGCTCGGAGATCGCCTACGTCCAGGTCTCCGACGCGGGGCAGACGGTCATGGTCACCGACCTGCAGGGCGAGAGCCCCCGCCCGCTCGTGGAGACGCTCCCGCCAGAGCTGGACGGGCTCTCGTGGGACGCACCGGCCTGGTCGCGGGACGGTTCGGAGGTTGCCATGGTGGGCTACGACGGCGACCCCCAGAACGACCTGCCGGCGCGGTCCTTGCTCGTCATCGTGAACGTCGCCGGGGGCGAGATCGACGTCGCTGGCGAGCTCGTCTCGGCCGAAGGGGCGCTGCACAGCTTCCCGCGGTGGGCTCCCGACGGCGAGGCCCTTGTGGTCAACGTCGACCGCTTCGAGGGCGAGGCCTCCGAGTTCGTCGGCTCCACCGTCGACATCATCCGCCGCCAGGGTGACGCGTGGTCCGCCCCTGAGTCGATCACCGAGGTGGGCCCGTTCGCCAGGGTCGACTGGCACCCGAGTGAGGACCTCATCGTCTTCGGTGAGCACGACATCGGCGCCGAGGAGTCCACCGACGATCCCACCAACCTCTACACAGTCCGCCCCGACGGCACTGAGCTGACCCAGGTCACGCCGTTCGGCCCGGGCGAGGCGAGGGCCACCCAACCGACATGGACCTACGACGGGCGGATCCTCTTCACCCACGTCACCGGCGAGGACGACGAGATCCGAGAGATCGCCATCGTGGATGCCGACGGGTCGGGACTGGAGGTGGTCGTGCCTGCCGATGAGATCGGTGACTTCAACCGGCCGCACCCGCGCTTGCGCCCGCTCGAGTCGGACAGGTCCTAGGTCTTCGGAACGCGCCACTCCAGGCGGGTGCCCGTGGGGTCTGCGGCCCCGAGGTCGAAGGTGCCGCCCAGCTTCTCGGCCCGGGCGGCCATGTTGGCCAAGCCCTTGCCCCGCGGTGCGTCGGGAGCGGGCGGGCCCACTCCGTCATCGACGACGGTGAGGCGCACGTCGTCGTCGAACACGACCTCGACCTCCACCCGGGTGGCCCGGGCGTGGCGGGCCACGTTGCTGAGCGCCTCCCGCAGGGTGGCGATGAGCTCGTTGGCGGTCTCGCGGACGCATGCCGGTGTCAACGGGGCCGTCGAGCAGCACCCGAGGCTCGAAGCCGATCGGGCCCACCGCCTCGTGGACGAGGGCGAGGATGCGGCTCCTCGTGCCATCGCGCGCTGGACGGGTGACCTCGAGCCCG
The DNA here is from genome assembly GCA_963846555.1 of uncultured Microthrixaceae bacterium. Lineage (GTDB taxonomy): Bacteria > Actinomycetota > Acidimicrobiia > Acidimicrobiales > VFJN01 > VFJN01. The sequence goes on along the minus strand of CAWJWI010000004.1, from coordinate 208,763 downwards.
AAGATGGCCGTGCGGATGTGCTTCACCGTGAGGTCGAGGTCGTCCACCGCTCCCTCGATGCGGTCGACGGCCGCTTCTGGGTCCGTCTGCACGAGCCGGATGCTGCCCTGCAGCGACATGCCGGTGGCGAACAGGCGCTGGATGACCGTGTCGTGGAGGTCGCGGGCGATTCGCTCTCGATCCTCCGACAGGGCCATGTCCTGGACGCGGGCGTGCAGGCGCGCGTTCTCGATCGCCACCCCGGCCGCGCCGGCCAGGGCCACGACGAGCTCCTGGTCGACCTCGGAGAACTCCGCGGCCGACCGCTTGTCCGTCAGGTAGAGGTTTCCGAACACCTCGTCGCGCACCCGCACGGGCACGCCGAGGAAGGACTCCATCGGCGGGTGGTTCGGCGGGAACCCGAAGCTGTCCGGGTGGACGCGGAGGTCGGGCAGGCGCAGAGGCTGGGCGTCCACGATCAGGAGGCCGAGGATCCCGTGGCCGGAAGGGAGCTCCCCGATGGCCTGGTGGGCCTCGTCGGACAGGCCGACGGTGATGAACTGCGACAGGTAGGTGCCGGTGTCGTCGAGGACGCCGAGGGCGCCGTACTGAGCGTCGACGAGATCGGCCGCGCTCTGGATTATGCGGTGCAGCATGGCGGCGAGGTCGAGATCGCCGCCGATGGTGAGCACAGCGTCGAGAAGGCGGCGCAGGCGCTGACCCTCAGACGACATGCACCGGACGCTAGGCGCGGCTGAGCGGGCAGACTGGCGCCATGGCCACCCGCGTGTTCCTCCTCGACGATCACGAGATCGTGCGGCGCGGCATCCGCGAGCTCCTCGAGGCCGAGGACGACCTCGATCGTGGTCGGCGAGGCGGGCACGGCCGAGGAGGCCTACGGCCGCATCCCGGCGACGAGCCCGAACGTGGCCGTGCTCGACGTGCGGCTGCCCGACGGAGACGGTGTCGAGGTGTGCCGCGAGATCCGCTCCAAGCACCCGGAGATCGCCTGCATCATGCTGACGTCGTTCTCCGACGACGAGGCCGTCTACGCCGCGATCATGGCCGGCGCCGCCGGCTACGTGCTCAAGCAGGTGCGAGGCAGCGACCTGGTCGACGGGATCCGGCGCGTCGCCGACCGGCGAGTCGCTCCTCGACCCGGCGGTCACCACCCGGGTGCTCGAACGGCTGCGCCACAAGGACGACGACGACGAGCTCGACGTCCTGTCACCGCCAGGAGCGCAAGATCCTCGAGCTGATCGCTGAGGGCCTCACGAACCGCCAGATCGGCGAGCGCATGTTCCTCGCCGAGAAGACCGTGAAGAACTACGTGTCGAACATGTTCAGCAAGCTGGGCATGAGCCGACGCACCGAGGCCGCGGCCTACGCGGCCCGACTGGCCGAGCGGCGCGACCAGGAACGCCATCGCGGATGACCGTCACGCCTCGTCGGGGACCTCGAAGTCGTCGTCGTCCACGTCGTCGTCGAGGCGGACCAGCTCCAGTCGGTCGTCACCCGCGGCGAGCCGGGCCAGCACGCCCTCCCGGGTGAGGCAGATCTCCAGCCGCCTCGTCAGCAGCCACGGCGACGTCGAAGCAGCGCACCGCGAGGTTCGCGACCTCGTCCTCTCGGACGGTGACCTCGACCCCGACCAGGTCGGCGGTGAGCCGCTCGACCCGTCCCTGCACCCCGACGCCTGGCGCATCGGCCTCGTCGCAGGACCAGATCTCCTCCTCCTCGACGCACTCAGACCGCGTCTGCGGAGGTGCGGATCAGGAGGCGGTGCTCGCCATCGTCGACGAGCGTCTCCTCCCGCACCCGGACGCCGTCGGTCCACACCTCGAGGGCGAGGCCTCCGGGCTGCTCGTAGAGGGCGTGGTGGGTCACCTGGCCCCCCTGGTCGGCCAGGGCCACGAGCTCGCGGGCCGTGACGGACAGGGCATCGAGCGCGTCCGAGTCGAGCTCGCGCCGATCGGGCTGATCGTCGTCATCCTGGGCCGTGATCACGAAGGCAACGGCGAAGGCCGCCAGCGCGACGAGCCCGATGAGCAGCCAGCGGCGGCCCGCCATCAGAGGAGCAGGACGAGCTTGAGCTTCAGCTGCAGGCTCTGGGACTCCCCGCTCATCGCCACGTTGCCAGCATCGTCGGTCGCCACCACCCGGTAGTAGTACACCCCGGCAGGCAGGAAGCCGACGAGGCTGTCGTCCTTGCCGTCCCAGCAGGACGTGGCCCGTCTTCTTCACGTCGGGCGTGACGTCGACGATCCCGCCGTCGAGGTGGCGCACGGCCAGGCCGGTGACGCCGTAGACGATCACCCGGACGTGGACCTTGCCGGACAGCTCGTCGGAGATCTCGTACTGGAGCTTGGTCTTCTCCGGGCCCAGCTTGATGATGCCGAGCAGGTTGATGTGCAGCCACAGCGGCGACGGGCGAGGCGTAGGTGGCCTTGACCACCGGCGGCGTGACGTCGACGGCGACCTCGATGAGCTGCCAGCGCCCGACCCGGCCCGACTCGTCGATGGCCCGGTGCTCGACGGACTGGATGCCGACCGGCATGGTCACCGGCGAGCGCGTAGGTCTGGATGGACTCCGCCGTCGAGCCGGTACTCGATGCGTCGCATGCCGGCGTTCTGGTCACCGTCGAGCGCCCGGAGGACGAGCGTGGGCTGGTGGCGCCACCACGACTGCTGGAGACCGACACGGCTGGCCTGCGGGGCCCGGAGACGCCCGATGGACACCGGATCGGAGCGGTCGACGCGGATGACCTCGCGGTCCATGGCGCTGCGCCGCCCCGCCTTGTCGACGCTGTAGGCCCGGATCGACGTGCTCGCCCTCGCCGAGGAGCGTGGCCCCCGTGTAGGGCCCGAACTCGGGACCGTCGATCGGCGCGCCCGGGGCCCGGCCGTCGATGGAGATGCACACGCCGGCCGGCGCCGGGATCGGTGCTCGGGGTCGTGATCGCAGAGGGTCGTGCCGAGGCTCGCCGGGGTCAGGCCGGAGCCAGGCGTGGCGTCCGATCGAGGACTGCGTGATGCTGGCCGGGTCGAGGCTTGTACCAGCCATTGTCGCCGTCGTCGGCCGGGGTGAGCGAGCCGTTCTGGAGGATGGACGTGGTCGGGTCGTCGGGGTCGTAGGCGATGCGCGTGCAGTGCTCCACGCCGTCTGCTTCGTCGTTGCCGGCCACGTCGTCGGCGAGCAGGCAGACGCTGGTAGATCGCCGGGTTCGATGGCGAAGGGCCCGGTGTAGACGTCGGGCGTCGCCGTCGAGCGTGTAGGTGATCTCGTCGACACCGGAACCGATCGGGCGCAGGTCGAGGGTGCCCTTGCGGCTCGTCGAAGCCGACGAGCGTGACCCACGGCTGCGTGACTGGTGCCAGCCGTTGGCGCCGTCGGCCTTCGGGGCTTCTCGACTAGGACGTAGGAACGGGGTCCTCGATGTCGACGTGACAGATCGACCCGCTGCTCGGGTGCCCGGTTGCCGGCGCTGTCCACGACCGTCCAGTGCAGGACGTTGGCACCCTCGGCCGAGCAGCGCCGGGCTGACGACGCAGCCATTGCCGCAGGTGAACTCCGTCGAGTTGTCGACCCGGTAGCGGAACCCACCCCCGGCGGGCGCCGGTGAGCCGGTGCCGTTGTAGGCCGAGAACGTCACCGTCGGGACCGGGGCGTCGCCGTCGTACCAGGGGGCGTTGCCCGTCGGCGCGGGCGGCGCGACGGTCACGCTGCCTGTGGGCAGGTCGTTGTCGATGTCGAGCGGCTCCGTGCAGCTGGTCGAGCCGATGGCCGCGCTCGGCGTCTCCTGGTTGCCGGCCACGTCGACCGAGTAGGCGCACACGACCTGATCGGTTCCGGAGTCCAGCTCGACCGGCCCGGTGTAGGGCGCGTAGGGCCCGCCGATGCCGGTGACCGAGATGCAGGTGCCGGACAGGCCGGGGCCAGTGAGCGGGTTGCTGTCGCACAGCGCGGAGTTCGTGCTCAGCGGCTCGATGCCGCTGCCGCCGAACGCGTCCACGCCGGCTGCGACGACCATCGGATGGGCGGCGGTGATCCACTCGCCCTCGACGAACACCGGGATCTCGTCGACAGCTGTCTTCGGGGCCAGGCCGTCGATGAGGATCGGGATGGTGCTGACGACGCTCTCGAGCGCCGGCCCCGTCGATCGCCTTCCAGCTCAGCGTGTGCGATACCCGCCCCGGGCAGCGGGACCGGCGCGGTGAGGGTGCACGGTGCGTTGCACGAGGCCCAGTCGGCCCCGTCGAAGCGGTACTGGAACGCCGCCGCTCTTGGCCTGCCCAGAGCCGTTCGCCGCCATCGTTGAACCCGTCGATCGTGTACTCGGTCGGCGGGTTGACGTACCACCCGTTGGCACCGGTCGCCGACGGCGGCGAGGTGATGGAGGCCGAGCCGGGCCCGGGGGGCGTCTTGTCGAAGATGACGGTGATCCGGTTGTCGTCGAACTCGTCCGCGGTGGCGTCGTCGAACCGGGCCACGTCGGGGAGGCCGCCGCCGTCGAGCGGCGCCGACGTGTTGCCCGCCAGGTCGGTCGCTACGACGTAGAGGTCGTAGCTCCGCTGGGCTACGGGATCGCCGGGCAGCGTGAGGTTCAGGATGTCGCCGTTCACGCTGCAGGACCGGGGGGCCAGCGTGGTCCCATCGTCGACGAAGCACGAGTACGCCTCGATCCCGGACAGCGCGACCGTGCCCGCCCCATCGGCGCGAGGCAGGTCATCCAGGATCGACGAGAGCTTCATGGCCACCGTCGCCGTGCTGACCACGGCCTGGTCATCGATGTTGCTCGTGGTCCCTTGGGCGGCCACGTCGAAGCGCGGTGCCGCGTCGTCGATGCCGATCACGACCTCGGGCGAGGGGGGGTTCGACTCGAGAAGGCAGTTGTCGTAGAAGGGGAAGAAGGCGTTGCAGCTGTTCGACAGGAACGTGTCGGGCTTCGCAGCGACCGTCCAGAGGCCCCACAGCCCGGGGGCGAGGGTGCCGGATGGGTTCAGCGTGGCGTTCGCCGGGGAGACCTCGACGCCTTCGTGCGTGACGCTCGCCAGCAGCTGCGGGGTGGCGTGCGCTCCTTGGTCTGCATGCTTGGTTCCACAGGGGTTGTCGCTTGTGGGCTGCCCGCCGCTCGGGATCTCCAGGCCGCTCGCGCCCCCGTCGACGTCCTCGGGTCCGCGACGGACGCCGCAGAGGTAGACGACGAAGTCGTCGTTGTCGAAGCCGAAGAACCCTTCTTTCACTGCAGCTGAGGCGAGGTACGGGATGGCGACGTCGTCCGAGCGGAACCAGAACCGGTCGAGGGTCATGGCGTGGCTCTGCGGGGTCTCCGTCACCTCGGTCTTGCCCGCCCCGCCGATCTGACCGTTGCCGAAGTCGTCGACCCCGGAGCCGCCCTGGCACTCGGAGAAGCCCTCACTGCCGCCATTGACCCTGACGCGCTCCTCAAGCCCTCCGTCGACCTCGTCCGGGTCACCGAAGTCGGGATCGACATCCCCGGCGTTGAGGCGCACGACCCCGCCGCCGCCGCCGCCACCACCACCGGCTAGGCCATCGCCGCCGCGACCACCATTGGCGAAGATGTTTCCGGTGACGTTGAGGGTGACGCCGTGGATGGCGACTCCACCGCCCGATCCGCCACCCGCTCCGGGCACCCCGGTGTTGTCGACCTTCTCGTTGGCCTCGGTGGCAGGGATGTCGTCGACAGCACAGACGCCGTGTCTCCAGGTCCTGCCCTTGCACGCCGTTCATCCGGATCGTGCCTGAGATCGTCACCGACGAGCCGCGGAGGGTCACGAAGCCGCCGCCGTTGCCGCCAGCGGCCGCACCTGGTGTCCCGCCCTTGGAGCCGGTCTCGGTGCCGGGCTCGATGTCGCCGGTGACTCCGCTGCCGTACGCCGGGCCGGCTGCTCCTCCGACGCCGGTACCGGCTGCCGCCGACGCCGCCGTGGCTGGCACCGGCGTTGCCGGTCGAGCTCGCCGCCCAAGCCGTGCCGTCGTCGCTGCGAACGGGCATCGTCGATGCCAGGGCGTTGCCATGGATGGTCCCGCCCATGCTGAGGTTGCGGGCGTACAACTCGACGGGGCCGGCGTTCACGTTGACGAGCGCCGCTTGCCCCGACCGTGAAGTTGTCGCCGCTGAGGATGAGCCGATCGCCGGCCGGGCCGTTGACTGTGCCGTCGACCGTCATGTTTGCGTCGGACGTGAGGTTGAGGCGTCCGACGTTGATGACGGTCTCGTCCTTCAGGCGTGCCCGCGATGTTGGGCTGGTTGGCGGGGCAGTCGACGAAGGGCGTGACCGGGTCGTCGCCGGCGACGGTCGCCACGTTGACGGTGCCGCCGGACTGGATCGATGATGTTCTCGAACACATGCGTGCCACAGAGCGACAGCGTCTGACCGGACGCCACCGTGAGGCTCGGCTGCTCGGGCGGGGTGTCGGTGCCGGCGCTCGGACGGATCAGGCTCCGCCGTGACACCCAGACCCGCCACCGGGTGACCGGCCATGACGATGGGATCGCCGGGGCTGCGGTCGCCGGGCGTGGAGGGCGGGGTGTCCGAGTGGAGCTCCATCCCGTCGATGCCGAAGGCGGCGCACATGATCGGGGGCCCGGCCAGACCCGACGACGGCGTCGAGCAGCGGCTTCATGAACGGGGGCACGCCGCCCACGGTGTGGACGAACGTCGGGTCGGGGAACGGCCCCTTCCAGGGGAGGAACCCGGTCGCCTTGATGCCGTCGCCAGGCAGGATCGGGTAGTTGAACGGCAAGAACCCGTTCACGTGCACCGGTGTCGGGCAGACGTTCCAGTAGAAGGGGATGACCGGCCCGGCGGCGATGCCGTAGAAGAAGTAGACCGGCGGGAAGGGCCAGAACAGGCCGAGGTAGCCGGCGAGCACGCCCGGCGACAGGGCCGCCTGCATCCAGGTGTCGGAGAGGCCGTCGATGACGCTCAGACCGGCGCCGTCCGACCCGGCCTGAACCACGGCCTTGTTGTTGCGCAGCACGAAGCGATCGGTCGGGGCGATGTCGAGGTCGACGTTCATCAACCCGGCCAGCAGCACGTCGAAGCCGGCGATGACCGGAACGCCTGCGTGGATGAACAGCGAGAACGGATCGATGTCGACGTGGATGCCGCCCCGGCCGGCGAGACCCGACAGCGTGGCGACGGGAAGCGCTCCCGGCGCTGGCGAGTCCGCCGAGAACTTGGCCTCGCCGGTGCCGTCGATGTTGGCGTAGGTGCGGAGCTCAGCGCCGAGCTTGTCGTCGATGGTGTTCAGGACGGCCTCGAGCAGCCGGACCGGCGGGCTGTCGGCCACGTCGAGGTCGATGTCGGCCTGGATCTTCGGGGCGCCGACGACCGTCTTCAGGCACCAGACGAGGCAGAGCAGCGGGCTCTCCTCCTCGGCAGGCGGCGGGTCGATCTTGTCGCCCGGGTCCTTGATCTCGGCCCGGACCCGGAACGACGGCTTCTCCGGATCGTCGATGTAGGACTGGTCACCCGACGGGCACGCCGCTGATGTCTGTTATCGACAGATCGCTGTTGCCGATGTCAGCGGTCTCGCCGGCGACGAGCCGGATCCGGGCGGACAGGTCGGCCGAGGTGCGCAGGTCGGCCTGGATCAGCTTGCGGCCGTCGCCCTTGTGGTCGCGCTCGTACAGGTCGATGCCGAACTCGCCGGGGATGGGGATGCCGCCGTTGTCGTCGCCCACCTCCGAGATCAGCGTCTGACCGTTGCCGTCGAAGTCGTGGATCATCGCTGCCAGCTCACCGGCGACGTCGACGATCTCGGGGACCGTCCCGCTCGCAGGTTCGTCACGCATCACGAAGTGGAACCGCAGGTCCGACGCCGACCGGAAGTTGGCATCGGACGACGCGTCGCTGAAGCTCCACTCCTGCACCTGGTCGACGGTGAGAGCCTGCGGCACGTCGAGCCGGAAGCTGGCTCGAACCGTCGTGCGCTCGGCCGTGCCGGCGTCCTCGTCCGGCGGGAACTTGCCGAGCTTGACGCGCACGCCGGTCCCGCCGGGGAACTCGTTCCACTGGTCGTTCGCCGGGTCGCACGCTGCCCGGGACCGGGTGCTCCTCGAGGTTGACCATGTCCGCGCGCCGGGCTGGTGGTCTCGAGCTTGGTCAGATCGGCGCTGTCGCCGACGTGCAGGCGCCCGAACAGCTGCGAGTCGCCCTCGGAGTCGAAGTGCAGCAGCGGCGGCATGCAGTCCGGGATCGGGTCGCCCGTCGCTCGACGTCCTCGACGACCGCGGTGCCACAGCGGCGCCTGAGCTCGCCGGCGGGCGTCCAGGCCCTCCGGTCTTGGCGATGGTGGCCTGGAACCAGGCGGGGACCTCGCTGAGGCCGGCGTCGAGCACCTTGATGGGCGTGCCGTCGAGCAGCAGGTCGGCATCGAGCAGCAGCGGGTGCGAGCTGTGATCCTCGAGCTCGACCGCGCACGCAGATGTACTCGGGATCGACGGCCGACGCGGGATCACCCGGGTCCACCGCGACCGACGGCGGGTAGTACGGGAAGTACGACGCTGCGTTCGACGGCGCCGGGCACGGGGTCGGGGTCCATGATGAACTTCGTCACCCGGGCGCCGTCGGTCCCGTCGTGCGGCCGTGCCGACGTGGGCCTTCACGTGGAAGTCGGTGCCGTTGGCGGCCACCCGGGCGAACTCGTGCGCTGGGCCGGGTTGCACGACGGGTAGCACGACCGTGCCCGGCACACGGAAGCCCCACGGGGGCTCGTCGCCGTAGCCGTCGTCGTCGAAGTCGAAGTCGGCCATCTCGGCGACGACGTCGTCGATGCCCGCCGGTGTCGTGCCGTCGGCCTTGTACGACTGCACGGACACGGCACCGTCGCCGAAGGTGCCCTCGATCACGTTCGGGATGTTGGCGACCGTCGGCCACGGCCTTGAGGACGTTCGTGTCGCTGCCCTTGGTCATGCGGAAGATGGCGTTGACGTCGAGCTCGGGCTCGGGGTCGTCCTCGCTGACGCGGCCCTGGAAGCGGAAGGCGCCGTGATCGTCGGGCACGCCGTCGCAGAACACCTCGGTGCCGGGGGCCGGGCTCAGGTCGTGGTCGCGATCACCCGGCTCGGGCGGCTCGCCGTCCGGCGTGATGCGCGGGAGCTCGCCGCGGAAGCAGACGTCGATGCCGTGCGGCACGTCGTCGAGCAGGACGTCGGCGAAGACGTGGGTGGGGTTGCCGTCCTTGTCGTCGGTGAGCAGGTCGACGTAGCCGCGGATCTGAGGCTTCGGGTCGCCCGGAGCGGGGATGCCGAAGTCGACCCGGATGAGCTGCGTCTCCGTCGCCTGGCCGAGGGCGTTGCGGCCGGTGCGGTACCCACCGCCCGGCCACGTCCTTGATCTTGGCCACGGCCTTGAAGAAGTCGCCGCGCTGCTGGAAGGAGATCGACTGGTCAGGCGTGGCACCGTCGCGGGCCGGAGCGACCGGAGGCATCACGTCGGGGGCCACGAAGTTGCGGACCTGCACGTCGACCTCGTCGAGCGGCGGGGTGGCCACGATGTCGAAGGCCGGCTTGTCGAACTTGAGCGGATCGTCGTCGGGAAGGGCCGCCTGGTCCTCCTCCGAGACAGGCATGTGGATCGTGCCCATGACCAGCTCGGGCAAGCCGAGGATGTTGCCCTCGGCGATCAGGACGAGCGGCGACTTGGTCGGGTCCGGGTCGTCGTCCTTCACGACCGAGATGTCGAGGTTGCGGAGGTTGAGCTTCTCGCCGGGCTCGTTGTCGGCGAAGATCCGCAGGTTCTGCACGAGCTCGGGCGGATCGTCGTCCACGGCCGGCAGGAGCAGCTCGGCCTCCGGGTCGATGTAGGCCTTCACCCGCTTGGGCAGGTTCTCGAGCTTGCCCGACGAGGCAGAACGCCACCTGGTCGTCCCGGATGTCACGGCAGACGGCGTCGTTCTCCGTGTACTCGGCGTCGAAGGTGATGTCGACGGGGTCGCCGCCGCTGATGATCGACGGGGCGTCGTCGTAGAAGAACAGGGCGCGGATCGGGCCGCCGGGCTCCTCCTCCTCGTCAGCGTTCTCCTCGTCGTCCTTGTCGGTCGGCGTCTCGATGTGCGCTGTGAGCCGCTCGGGGAGGTTGTCGATGGTGACGTCGCCCTTGATGTTCATCACCGGGGGCGACAGCAGTGGGAACTCGCCGAAGCCCGGGACGACCAGGTGCTTCGACCGGATGATCTGGGCCACGGCGTCCGTCGTGATCTGCGTGATCGGGTCGTTGGCCTGGTAGGCGATCGACATCGGTGCCGTCAGCGGCTGGGCTGCGTCGAAGAACGGCTCTGACCCGTCGGCGAAGGGGTGCTGGTTCTCGCACGGCTCGGTGAAGTCACCCGTCAGGGCCTTGATCGGGGCGCCCTGCTGCCGCATGCAGAAGGCGAACTTCGTCGGCACGTTGCTGAGGTTGACCTCGACGTCGGCGGCCAGCGTGCTCCGGATCACTGTCTTGATCGGGTCGTCGGCCGGCTCGGTGATGTCCTCCTCGGGGAGGTTGATGCCGGCGACGTCGCCGTGAGCGTCGAACTTCTGGCCGTCGCCGCCGCGCACGAGGACGCCGAGGATGTCGTCGACGTTGCGCATGCGGAACTCGCGCACGTTCGTGAACCCGGCATGACGCCTCGAAGTCCTCGCCGCGAGCCACGGCCTCCGCGTACATGGCGTCGCTGTTGACACCGGGTCGCCGGCGTTGCGGTCGGGGACGTCGGTGCGCCGCGGCACCGGGAAGTCGGTGGGCCGGCTGTGGAAGTTGCGGGCCGACACGGCGAACTCGCGAACCGGGAACTCGTCGTAGTCGACGGGATCGCCGTTGTCGTCCTGCTCGCCACAGGACGGCGGCGGTGCTGCCCGCGATCAGCTCGCAGGTGACGAACAGCGCCTCTTCGAACTGGGCGTCCTTGAGCGACTGGTCCTCTTGGAGGACACCGCTCTGGGCCAGGCGAATCCGAGCCTTCTCCGAGAAGCCGCGCAGCTCGCCGTGGGCCACCGTGGGCGTGTCGTCGAAGATCGGGTCGCCCTCGATGTCGAGCGGCGGCTCCTCCGGCGGGCGTGGCGCCGAGGACGGCGTCGAACACCAGGTCGGGTGCGGCCACAGCCCCGAACGGGATGGCGTCGAGGTCGACGAACATCCGCCGGCGCACGTCCGCCGGCTCGCGCGGTGTCAGGGATGGACTCGTCGAAGGTGCCGATCGTGGCCGAGATGTGCGATGGGCAGTCGATCGAGGTGGAGGCTGGCGCAGATCGTGCCGTGGTCACCGCAGAGCTCCCCGGCGACCTGCTCGAAGATCTGGGCCCGGGCGTCGACCTGCACCGGAGCGGTGGAGTCGTAGGTGAACTTGAGCGGGTTGGCCTTCTGGTCGTCCCCGGGGCCGTGCTGGCTGATCGTGATCTCCTCGGGCAGCGGCGAAGACCCGGGTGTCGGCGACGATCAGCTGGCCCGGTTCGGGCGCCTCCTCCGGGTCGACCGGTTCCTCGTCGGCCCCCTCGGGCAGACGGGTGTCGATGCCGATGCTGCCGAGCAGCGGCGTGACGCCGTCACCGAGGTCGGTGTGGATGTCGAAGCCCGCCGCCGTCTGTCGAAGGACAGGCTCCGGAACTCGGCTCGAGCCGACCCTCGGCCCGAAGCTCCTTGTTCTCGTCGTCATCCTGGTCGAGGCGCAGGGCGAGCGTGTACGCGGTCGCCGGGGTGGCCGTGCCGCGGTAGGGGTGCTCGTCGAACACGAAGGGCACCAGGTCGCCCTCTTCGACGGGTCGCCCGTCACCATCCGCAGACGGGCCGTGAGCTCCTGGATGAGCCCCTCGGTGCCGGGCCGGCAGGTCGGCTCGGTCGGCGTGATGTCGAGGTCGCACGCGAACACCTTGGCGTGCGTGTCTTCGCCTGGGCCGGTGTCGGCCACCACGCTGGCGTAGACGGGCAGCTTCGTGATCGTGGCCGTCGCGCAGGTGATGTCGCCCGCCGGTTGCGGGTCGGCGCAGGTGGCCCCGCCGAGGCGGTCCTCGAAGGTCAGGGTCGACGTTCGTGTTCGTGGCGCCTGGGGCGATCGTCCGCACCCGCAGGCGCTCGGGACCTGTCGGCGGAGGAGGAGGCGGCTCGCCCTCCACGGGCTCGGGCTTCTCGGGCGGCGTCTGGATGTGAGCGGTCAGGTCCTTCGGGACGTTGTCGAGGGTGACGGCGCCGTGGATCGTGTGATCGTCCGTGACGGCGTCCAGCAGGCCGTGCTCGGTGAGGTCGACCGTGGCGTCGACGTCGAACACCGCGTTGGCCAGGTACGAGAGCGTCATCGGCGCTCTTCGTCACGGAATCGTCGAGGAACGGGTTCTCGACCTCGCAGCGCTCGGTGAAGCTGGCTCGCGCTGGCCAGGTCGAGCGGGAAGTCGGCCTCGCGGAAGCACAGGTCGAGCTCGGTGGGGAGCGGGCTGATCAGGGCCCGGCCGACCAGGTCGATCGGCCCGGCCTTCGGGTCGTTGCCGTCGAAGATGACGTCCTCGACGTCGAGCAGGACCTCGAGGTCGCTGCCGTCGCCGACGGCGGAGCGAACGCCGAAGAGGCCGTTCACGTTGGCGTAGCGGACCTCGGTGATGTCGTTGATCCGGGCCGCAGCCTCGAAGCGGACCGTCGGGTCCTCGGTCTTCTCGGGGTCGTCGATGCCGCGGGCCGTGAGGGTGGCGAACTGCGGTGCCACCGACGACGGGTGGGGCACGAGGGCGTCGTCGCGCTCGGCTGTCCCGGAAGTTGCGAACCTTCACCTCGACTGACTCGATGGGGTCGGTGTCCGCCGGGCAGCGCTCGCTGGCGTCGAGCTCGCAGGTGGCCAGGTCGAGGCGTTCGAGCGTCTCGTCGGCCCCCTCGACGAAGTGCAGCCGGACGGTCTCGGGGATGCCCGCGCAGGACACCGTGGCCTCGAGGATGACCGGCCCGGCCGTCTCTACGGCGCTCCGGTCGTCAACCGAGTCGAGCTTGCCCATGATGGCGTCGAGCAGCACGTCGGGCTTCGGCGCGCCAGGACGGGGCACGATGTCGATGGCCACGTCGGTGGTGGCGCCGGCGCCCTCGACGCCGTTCTCGCCCATGGCCACCGTGAGCTCGAGGCGGGAAGGTGGCGCAGGCCGATGTCGGCACAGGTGGTGCCCGGCTCGCCGCACTCGGCGCCTGCCGCGGCTGCCTCGCGCAGCTCGGCGCGCGCATCGACGTCGACGCCGTCGCTCGACTTGTACGTCGATGCGGAACGGGTCGTCGAGGTCGCCCTTCGTGCCGTTGAACATGTTGACGTCGATCGTCCGACGGCAGCGGCGAGATGGTGGCGGTGGCGTCGATCAGGTCGCCGGTCTCAGGCAGCCCGTCGATCTCGATGTTGGCCTCGAGCGGCAGGGCACCGTCGCCGACACGAGCCGCGATGTCGAAGCCGTCGGTCCGCGTGTCGAACCGCAGACCGCGGATCTTCTCGACCCGTCCCGTGATCAGCTGCTCCTCGCCGAGCGGTCTGCAGGTTCAGGAACTGCTGCGGCGGTCGGGACGAACGGCGTCGAACAGGGTCGGGACGTCGACGTTGGAGTACAGGACCTCGATCGCGCCGATGCCCGGTCCGGCGCCGAGCGTGTCGAGGTCGAAGTCGGGGTCGTCCGGATCGCTCGTCGTGAACAGGGCCGACGATGTCGTCGTCGTCAGCGAGGGCCCACTGGGCGTGGAGCTCCTGGGGGATCTCCTCGATGTAGGCCTTGGCCCGGGTCAGCTCCCCGTCGCTGACCGAGCGGAGGTTCGACGCGGGCGTCGGGCAGGCGACCGTCGTTCGTGGCGCGGTAGTCGATGCGGCCAGCGTCGGTGGGCGTGTCGAAGTCGAGGCCGATCTCACGCGGGAGCCGGTCGAGGGCCGCCGTCAGGTCGAGCGTGTCATCGCCGTCGACCACGTCGAGCGTCGTGACCATGTCGACCTCGGGCAGCTCGCCCGGGCACGTAGTGCTCGAACGTGCCGTCGGGCATGGCGGTGCCGTAGCCGCGAAGGATCTGCTCCCCGACGCCGTGGGCGTACGTCGATGTGGTTGCCGGCGTCGTCGCTGGAGTAGCCGACCTTCACGACGTCGGGGAAGGGCTTGTAGGCGATGTCGAGCTTGGCGTCGAAGTCGCCCTTGCTCCAGGCCGCCGATCAGGGTGAGCGGCCCCTCGTAGTAGCTGGGGACCGTGTCCCCGCCCTGCAGGTCGCCCTTGGTGTCGACGACCGCCTCGAGCGGGTTGAAGAAGTCTTCGAGGCCACGGACCACCGCCTTGAACTGGCCCGGGATCGACCCGCCCTGCGCCGGTGTCGTAGCCGAAGCGCAGGATGGTGTCCGGCTCCTGCAGCTCGCAGGTCCTTGAGCGTGAGCTTCACGTTGATCCGCGCCGGCGGCGACGGCCGGTTCAGGATCGAGCTCAGCGCGTTCAGCGGGTAGCGGTTGATCTCGATGTTCGGGGCGATCGTGCGGTCCGAGGCGATCGGCCAGGAAGTCCTCGTACGACGTCGAGTCGGTGGCCAGCGGGTCGTTGAGCGGCCCTTCGAGGTCGATCAGGTTGACGGCCACGAGCACGTCGGGCAGCAGGTCGCAGTTGACGTCCACCGGCATCGGCGCCTCGAGCGTGCCGACGTAGCCGATGCCCAGGTTGGCGATGGAGCCGGTGCACGCGCCCGAGCTGGCCTCGATCTGGTACACGGGGACCGGGAACGGGATGGCCGTGGGCTGCGTGCGGTAGCGGGCTGCGGAGATGCCCCCGAGGACGCCAGGAGGATGGCCATGCCGAGCAGGAGCGGCATCGGAAGGCGCCGCGATGCGGCGCGCGGTGCGGACGATCACAGCTGTCATCAGTCGACCACCGGCGGCGGGAAGCTCGGAGCCTTGGCCTGGACGGTGGCGACCTTGAGCGGCGCCGGGCACGTCGAGCGTGTCAGGCATCTCGAACGTCAGCGTCGTGTCGAACTTGCAGCTCAGGATGACGAGCTTGCAGGGCGGGTTGCCGGATGGCTTCGGGCAGAGCCCACCGCAGGCGGACGATCTCGCTCTCGCCCGCGGGGATGTCGGCCAGGTGCTGCGGGATCGGCCCGAGGCTCTGGGTGGAGGTGTTGAAGGGCAGCGGTCCGATGAGCTTCACGCCCGAGGTGGGCGAGCAGGCGTCGTGAGGCGCACGCCGAAGGCGTCGCCGGCGCCGGTCGTTCGTCACCCGGTAGATCGACCGTCACGTAGCGCAAGCAGGTAGTGGGCGCCGAGGAAGGCCCAATAGGTGTCGACGACCTCGAGCTTCAGGCTGCGGTTGCAGCACCGCTATCGGCCCGTGAGGTCGACCGTCGCCGCGTTGTCCGCACCCGGAGCGACCGACGGCGGCCAGGGTGGCGGTGCCGCTGCCCCTGTGCCTCGCGGTAGGAGCCTGTGGCGTCAGCGATCTCCCATCGCAGCCCCGCTCCGGTGGCCTTGAGGCCGTCGAACCCGAGCGTACGGGCGGTGTCGCAGCCCGCGCCCTCGGCGCCGGCGACCGAGCGCAGGCGCATGCGGACCGTGCCCCGCTGGTTCGAGATGGTGACCGCGGACTCGGTGCCCTGCAGCCAGGCGTCGCCGGGACCGGGCTCGCCGGGGTGGCGCGGACGATGCCGTCCTCGCTGTGGAGGTCGAGGTGAAGGCGGGACGTGCCCACGAGAGGTGCGCTGGCGCCGGTGAGCACGCCCCGGGCGAGCGGGGCCTCGTAGTCGTAGTGCCAGTAGCCGCCCGTCGCCGCCCTCGTCGCACGACGAGGCCGGGATCGATGCGGCCCGCCCCGGCCGTGGCCGAGATCGTCGTGGTCAGGGGCCGGGCCGGGCCGAGGCCGGACTGGGCCCCCGACGTCGGCGCCGCCGATCGCGACCGCCGCGCCAGGGTGACCGCGATCAGGGCCCAGGCGCGGCGACGCTGCCCGTGCACGCTCCGCCTCTCCGCCATCCGCGCGCCTTTCGTCAGCGTTGTCCGCTTCCCCGGACCGCCGCGGCACCAAGCCGCGAACCGGACCTAACGGGCATCTCTACGACTGCGGTCCGGACCTGTCAACGGTTACCGACGGTCACCTCTTGCGCGCTCTAGGCGACGGGAGTGGTCGGCGCGGTGGCGCCCGGGGTGGCCGGCGGGGTGAACACCTCGTCGTCCACCTCCATCTCGACCTCGATCAGCTCGAAGGTTCCCTCCGGGGAGGCGATGCGCACGAGCAGACCCGTCGTCGGTGACGCAGATCTCGCTGGCCTCGGCGGCCGCGATCGCGAAGCAGCGCACGTCGCGCGCCCGTCGATCTCGTCGTCCTCGACGACGACCTCCTGATCGGCGAGGTCGTCGAGGAGGTTGTTGCGCAGCTCCTCGAACGCGGTGGCCTGCTGCTCTGACACGAGCCCGCAGGAGTACTCGCCGCCGGGAGGCTGCTGGCAGAGGATGACCCGGTCAGCCAGGTCGAGCATGGCGATGCGGCCCTCACCCTGAGGGGAGGCGATGGTGGCCTCCTGGCGGACCTGGCCGTCCTTCTGCCAGATCTCGATGATCGAACCCGCGCCCGGGCGCTCCGCCACCTCCACCTGGTAGCGAGCGTGGACGGTCAGGTCGGCGAACGCCGTGACCAGGTCGTAGAGCTCGGCCGCTTCGGGGTTCTCGTCCTCGTCGGGGCGATCCACCGTCGTGGTCGTCTCGACTGGGAGGTCGGTCGTGCGGGGCTCGTCATCGTCGTCGCCGGAGACGCTGAGAGCCACGCCCACGCCGATCCCCACCCCGATGGCGAGCAGCAGCAGCGCGCCGATGATCCTCTTTGCGCTCATGCGCTCACCCCCGTGCCCGTTTCCGCCTGATCCGCGCACTGTAGAGCAGGGCGCACGCCGGGGTGCCTTGCCGCCATGCATAAGGGTGGCCTAACATGATGCGGTGTTCGTCTGCTCCTGCCTCGCTGTGACCGACCGCACGGTCGATGCAGCCATCGCGAGCGGGGCCGCCGCCGTCTCTGAGGTGACCCAGCGCTGCGGCGCAGGGGGCCGATGCGGCGGGTGCTGGCCCGAGCTCCAGCGCCGGCTCGACGCGGTCGCCGACCAGCAGGTCGGGATCCGCCAGGCCGTCGCCTGACGTAGCGTCCTCCCAGATTGCACCGGACGACAGGAAGGCTGCGGATGCGCGGACACGACGACATCATCGAGCTCCTCAACGAGGTCCTGACGGCCGAGCTCACCGCGGTCAACCAGTACTTCCTCGACGCCAAGATGATGGGCAACTGGGGCTACGAGCGCTTGGGCTCGAAGTTCCGCGACGAGTCCATCGACGAGATGAAGGACGCCGACGAGCTGATCGAGCGCATCCTCTACCTCGACGGCATGCCGAACCTGCAGCGCTTGTCGACCATCCGCGTCGGGGAGACCGCGCCGGAGAAGCTGGAGCTGGCCCTCGACCTCGAGAAGGCGGCCATCGAGCGCCTGAACCGGGGCATCGCGCTGTGCGTCGAGCGGGCCGACAACGGCACCCGCGAGCTGCTCGAGAAGATCCTCACGGGCGAGGAGCACCACGCCGACTGGCTGGAGAGCCAGCTCGAGCTGATCCGTCAGCTGGGCGAGAACCACTACCTGGCCCAGCAGATCCGCGACTGACCCTCCACCACCACCCCCAACCCAACCCCCAACCCAATCCGTTCTGGGGGCAGCAGCTGGTCAGATCTGCCAGCTGCTGCCCCCAGAACGGATTGGGTCTTGCGCTGCCGGGCTGAAACTGACCGAAATGTCATGTGGATCCAGAAGCAGAGGTGGCAGACATCGGCGCTCGACGCCACGGCCTGGTGCGCGTTGGCGACGCCCTCGCCGTCGGCCTGGACTACGAGCAGCTCCGCCGTCTCCGACGAACCCGCGGGATCCTCGTGAGCCTCGGACGTGGCGTCGACAAGCTCCGTGACCACCCGTTCGATCTGACCAGCCGCTACCAGGCCGCGCTCGACATCGCCGGCGACTCGGCCGTCCTCGGGCTGCGCTCCGCCGCGCGCTTGCATGGGTTCTACGCCTACAGATCGAGCGAGGCGGTCGAGGTGCTCGTGCCGCGTGGGAGC
Organism: uncultured Microthrixaceae bacterium; assembly: GCA_963846555.1. GTDB lineage: Bacteria > Actinomycetota > Acidimicrobiia > Acidimicrobiales > VFJN01 > VFJN01. Next base: position 190,712 of record CAWJWI010000004.1, on the reverse strand, counting down.
GACCATCGAACCGCGTGCGGCCGCCTCATCCAGACACGACGGCTGCTGCCCGAGCACGTGACCGAGGTCGACGGGTTCCGAGCCACGACGATGGAGCGCACCTTCTTCGACCTGTGCGGCGATCCCGATCCAGGGCTTCGGCTCTCCAGCGTCTACCACCGTCGCCGAATGGAGGCGGTGTACAACGATGCGCTCGGACGACGCGGCATGACCTTCACACAGGAGGCGGCCGTGTTCTCGGTGATGGCCCGGCGGGGTCGAAGCGGCACCCGCCTAGGTCGTGCCATCCTCGAGCGCTTCGGTCCCGAGCACCAGCCCACGATGTCGGACACCGAGACGCTGTTCCTGCATCTCATCGAGGCCTACGGGCTTCCGACGCCGCGATGCCAGGTCGCCATCAGCGGGCCCGACGGATGGGTCGCCACGGTCGACTTCCTCTTCGAGCCAGCGAAGCACGTCGTCGAGGTGGACTCGAGCTGGCACGACGGCCCGCTGGACCGCGAACGGGACGCGCACCACGACCAGCGCCTCATCGAGGCCGGCTACAGCGTGGCGCGCTACCGCTACGGCGACCTCGTTCGCACGCCGGTGGCAGTGGCCCACCAACTGGAGGCAGCAGTCGGTCCCATGTGCCAGGTGCCGCCCCCAGAACGCTGACGGGTCGGCCACGAAACGGTGAGGTTGGGACCCCAGAGCACCAACTGGGGGCAGCAGTCGGTCCCATGTGCCAGGTGCCGCCCCCAGAACGCTGAGGGGTCGGCCACGAAACGGTGAGGTTGGGACCCCAGAGCACCAACTGGGGGCAGCAGTCGGTCATATCTGCCAGGTGCTGCCCCCAGAACCGATGGAGTGGGGTGGGCTCAGGCCTCGACGGTCAGGAGGTCGTCGCCGAGCTCGATGCGGCCGGTGAAGTGGGGCTCGGCCAGGGCCCGCCAGGCCGGTTCGTCGCCCGGGACGAGGCCGGGCACGTAGTGGGTCAGCATGAGCGTGGTCACCCCTGCCCGGGCCGCCGTCTGGGCCGCCTGCTCGACCGACGAGTGGTAGTCGCAGATGTCGCGCAGGCGCTGCACGCCGGCCTGGGTGATCAGCTCTTCGCGGATCACCGTGTGCACGAGGACGTCGGCTCCCGCCGCAAGCCGGTCGAGGGTCTCGCACGGCACAGTGTCGCCGGCCAGCACCACGGCCCTCCCCTCGTGCTCGATCCGGTAGCCGCACGTCGGCGCCACCGGCCGGTGATCGGTTGGGGCCGCCGTGATGGTGACGCCCGCCTCGTCGAGCACCACGCCGTCGAGGACCTCGGTGACCTCGACCGGCGGGGACCAGGTCAGGTCCTCGTGGTGCTCCAAGCGGTAGCCGATGTCGAGGCGCAGCACGGCGAGGGTCGACGCCACCACCTCCTTGGTGCCGGGCGGTCCGAAGATCCTCAGGGGCGACGGCGCGAAGGACGTGACCCAGCGCGTCGTGATGACGTCGTTGAGGTCGGTGATGTGATCGCTGTGCAGGTGGGTGAGGAGCAGGGCATCGATCTGACCAGCCCCGACGCCGACAGCCGCGGCGCGCTGGAGCACGCCACGCCCGCAGTCCACGAGGAAGGGTCGGCCGCCGACGCGCACGAGCGTGGCCGGGCCGGCACGGTTCGGATCGGGCAGAGGGCTGCCCGTGCCTAGGAGGACGACGTCCATCACGACCTCACTGCCGCGCCATCGCGGCGCGGGCCTCTGCTTCGGCGGCACCGGCCTCGGCCCGGGACAGCAGCTGGATGTCGACCCGCTCGAGCTCGCCCGCGAAGGGGAACGGGCCGGTGTAGCGCTCGCTGACCGGGGAGCCGTGGTCGGCCCCGACGCTCGGACCGGTGCTGGACATGATGCGCATGACGAGCGGGATCACCGTCGAGCCCCGCTCCTGTCCGTCGACGAGCAGGGTGGCCACCGCCTGCTTGGCCTCGCGGACGAAGCGAACGCCCAGCTCGCTGCGGCCCTCGGGCACCGGCTCGTCGGTCTGGACGACCGTGTGGTCGCCGAACGCGTTGTAGTCGAACACGAGGCGGTCGTCCTGCACGAAGACGCTGAGGCCGGCGTTGGCGGTGCCGCTGGCGAAGAGCACCCCGCCTGCGCCCGCCGGACGGTCGACCGTGGCTCGGAGCTCCCAGCTGCGACCCCCGATGGCCGCGCCCACCTGGCTCGGCAGGGGGGCCAACGGGGGTCGGTACGTGTAGTGCCGGTCCTCCCGGTGGGGTGAGCGGTCGCGGAAGCGGGCCCCGAAGAGCTCGACTGTGCGGTCGTCGAGAGGGAGCACGCCGTGGACCTCGGCCTCAGCCCACCAGAGAGCGATCAGCTCGGCCAGCCTCTCGGGCTCGGCTGCCGCCAGGTCGACGCACTCCGAGCGATCCATCGTCGAGGTGGTAGAGCTCCCACACGTCGTCGTCGTAGGGCACGCCCGCCTGGTGACGGGTCACGGCCTTCCAACCGTCGGCGATGACGGCCCGGTGGCCCATCATCTCGAAGTACTGCACGGTCTTGCGGGTCGGGGCCTCGGGATCGTCGAACGTGTAGCGCAGCGACGTGCCGGTCACCGGCAGCTGGTCGAAGCCGCGGTACGTCTCGGGCGGCGTCACCCCGAGGATGTCGTAGATGGTGGGCACGACGTCGTTCACGTGGTGGAACTGGTCGCGCAGCCCGCCGGCGTCACTGATCCCGGCGGGCCAGTGGACGATGAGAGGCACGTGGACTCCGCCTTCGTGGGTGTTCTGCTTGTACCACTTGAACGGCGTGTTGCCGGCCTGGGCCCAACCCCAGGGGTAGTTGGCGTGGCTGTTCGGGCCACCGATGTCGTCGAGGCGGGACACGGCCTCGTCGGGCGTCTCGAGGATGCCGTTGAAGAACTTCATCTCGTGGAGGACGCCGAAGGGTCCGCCCTCCTGGCTGGCCCCGTTGTCGGACTGCAGGAAGATGAGCGTGTTGTCGAGCCGGCCCAGGCGTTCGAGCCCGTCGAGCAGGCGACCGATCTGGGCGTCGGTGTGGTCGAGGAAGGCGGCGAAGGCCTCCTGCAGCCGGGCGGCGAGGAGCTGGTGGCTCTCCGGGCAGGTCGTCCCAGGCCTCGACTCCGGGGTTGCGCGGAGCCAGCTGGGTGCCTTCGGGCAACAGGCCGAGCTCGAGCTGCCGCGCGAACCACCTGGCGCGAGCGACGTCCCAGCCCTCGTCGAAGCGGCCGCGGTACTTCTCGAGGTAGGCGGCCGGCGCCTGGTGGGGGGCATGGGTGGCGCCGAAGGCGAAGTACATGAAGAACGGCCGATCAGGCCGGACCGACACGCTGTCGTGCACGAAGCCGAGGGCTCGGTCGACGAGGTCCTCGCTCAGGTGGTAGCCGTCCTCGGGGCCCGCCGGCGGGTCGACCGGGTGGTTGTCGTAGACCAGCTCAGGGTGGAACTGATCGGTCTCGCCGTCCAGGAAGCCGTAGAACCGGTCGAACCCCCGCTGGCACGGCCACTGGTCGTACGGGCCGGCCGCGGACGCGTCCTCCATCTGGCACAGGTGCCACTTGCCGAGCCGCGAAGGTGGTGTAGCCCTCGTCGCGGAGCACCTCGGCGACAGTGGCCGCGTGGTTGGTGATGTGACCCCGCATGTTGGGGAAACCGGTGCTGAAGTTGGAGACGGCTCGCATACCGACCTCGTGGTGGTTGCGACCCGTCAGCAGGGCAGCCCGGGTGGGCGAGCAGAGCGGCGTGACGTGGTAGTTCGTGTAGCGGAGCCCGTCTGCAGCCAGACGATCGATGTTCGGGGTCTCGATGGTGGACCCGAAGCACCCGAGGTGGGAGAAGCCGAGGTCGTCGAGGAGGACGACGATCACGTCGGGCGCGTCCTCCCCCGGGTGGGGCCGGGTCGGCCACCAAGGCGTGGACTCCGCCACCGTCGTGCCGATCGTGCCCTTGTCCGTGTCGCGACCTGCCATAGCCGCACCGTAAGTATTGGCACTCGCTATGTCAAGAGTTTGGTCAGCTAGGCGCTCTTGCGGGCTCGGGAGGACGTCTTCTTCCGGCCCGCCTTCTTCGACGCCGCCGGCTTCTTCTTGGCCTCGTTCACGCTGCGCTCGAGAGCCTCCATGAGGTCGAGCACGTCGGCCTTCTCGGCCGCCACGTGCTCCTCGACGATCTCCTTGCCCTGGTCCTTGGCCTTGATGCGCTTGCGCAGCTCCTCGGCGTAGGTGTCGTGGTACTGCTCGGGCTTCCACTCCGACTCGAGCGAGTCCACGATCTGCGTGGCCAGCTTGAGGGCCTTGGCGTCGGGCTTGGACCGGCGGCTCGGAACGCCGTCCACATCCGAGCGGGGCACCACCTCGTCGGCGAATCGCATCGTCGACATCGCCAGCGCTCCGTCGAGTGGCCGGATCGCCGTCAGGTACTGCTTGTTGCGCATCACCACGGTGCCTACGGCCACGCGCGCTCGGTCCTCCATGGCTGCGAGCAGGAGCCCGTACGCCTTCTTCGCCGCGTCGCCGTCGGGGCCGAGCCAGTAGGTGCGCTCGTAGTAGATCGGGTCGACGTCCTCGAGGGCCACGAAGTCCGTCACCTCGACGGCTGAGGTCGACTCAGGCTTGAGGTCCGCCAGCTCCTCCTTGTCGAAGGTGACGTACTGCCCCTTGCTCACCTCGAAGCCCATCTCGATGTCGTCGGCGTCGACCTCCTTGCCGGACTTCTCCGAGACCTTCCGGTTGCGGATCCGCGAACCCGAGCCCTTCTCCAGCTGGTTGAAGTGGATGTCGTGGTCGCGAACGGCCGTGTAGGCCTTCACGGGGACGTTGACCAAGCCGAAGCTGATCGTGCCGGTCCAGATCGGTCGAGCCATGGCTCCTCCCTACCCTCCGTCCAGCTCCCGCGAACCCGGCCGACGGGTCTGGAGGCGGGCTGTCTCGGCGGCGGGCAGCGCGGGTACGTAGGTCGCACCTCAGTCCCCTACCCCTACCCGAGGAGCATCCGATGCCCATCGCCCGAGACGTGACTCTCGTGGAGATCCTGGGTGAGCTCGCCCAGGCCGGCTACACCGGCGACTTCATGGTGGACGGAGACGGTGCCGTGTGCTGCCGCGTGTGCGGGACCTGTCAGCGGCCCGAGTCCCTGCAGCTCGACGGCCAGCGCCGCATCGAAGGCGCGTCCGATCCCGCCGACATGGGCATCGTCCTGGCCGTGCGCTGCGGCTCCTGCAGCCAGAAGGGCAGCGTCGTAGTGCGCTACGGCCCCGAGGCCTCCGAGGGCGAGGCCGAGCTGCTCACGCACCTCGACGACCAGGACAAGAGCCTCGACGTGGCCGAGTCGGCGGCTTCCAACGAAGGGCCCGACAGGCCCGACGCAGCCTGAGCACAGGAGGGGGCGGACGTTGGCGATCCAAGAGGTGGACTGCAACGGCCCGGGCATCCGGCGCCGCGGCGCAGGGCGAGGGTTCTCGTACCTGGACGAGGACAGCACCCGCATCGAGGACGACGAGGTGCTGGCCCGCATCCGCACCTTGGCAATCCCGCCAGCTTGGACGGACGTGTGGATCTGCTCTGACCCGACCGGGCACATCCAGGCCACCGGCCTCGATGCGAAAGGGCGGCGCCAGTACCGGTACCACGACGAGTGGCACGAGGAGCGCTCGCGGGAGAAGCACGAGCGGATCCTGCGGTTCGCCCGCAAGCTCCCTGAGCTGCGGGCGCGGGTGGACCGTGATCTGCAGCTCGACGGAATGCCCAAGGAGCGGGTGCTGGCTTGTGCGGTCCGCTTGCTCGAGATGGGGTTCTTCCGCGTCGGGGGCGAGACCTACGCCGAGCAGAACGGCTCCTACGGCCTGGCCACCCTGCAGAAGCGGCACATCAGCATCCGGGGCCGCACCGTCCGGTTCGACTACGACGCCAAGAGCGGGCAGCACCGTCGTTGCCAGGTGGTCGACCCCGACGTGCTGCCGGTGCTGATGCACCTCCGGCGCCGACGCTCCTCTCCGGAGTCCGAGCTGCTGGCCCACAAGGACGGCGGCCGCTGGGTGGACATCAAGTCGCAGGACATCAACTCCTACATCCAGGACACGCTGGGCCAGGAGTTCAGCGCCAAGGACTTCCGCACCTGGGTGGGCACCGTCCTCGCAGCCCTGGCCTTCTCTGACCAGGACCCGCCGGAGAACGAAACCCAGGCCAAGCGCGCCGTCGCCAAGGTGGCCAAGACCGTGGCCGAGCACCTCGGCAACACGCCGGCAGTCGCGCGCTCCGCCTACATCGATCCCCGCGTGGTCGATGCCTTCGAGGCCGAGGACACCCTCGGGAACCTCGATGAGGTCGATGAGCTCGAAGAGGTGGAGGCCGAGGTCATCAAGATGGTCCGCCGGGCAGGCCGCAGGCGGGCGGCCAGCTAGCCCCTGCCGTCCTGAGGGCGGCTACGTGGAGCCAGCTGTGAGGTCGTGGAGGAAGTCCGCCAGCTCGGCGACCTTTCCCTTTCTCATGCACGCGGTTATGCCGGCCTGCTCCGCTTGGTCTCGCAGCTCGTCGTCCATGAAGGCGGAGTAGAGGACGATCAGCTGATCGGGTCGGCGTGCGAGCATGTGCGTGGCCGTCTCGAGGCCGTCCATCCCCGGCATCATCTGGTCGAGCACGACCACGCGCGGGTCCGCGACGTCGATCTGAGCCAGAGCCGCGGGGCCGGCATCGGCTTCGCCGACCACGAACAAGCCCTCGTTGCGCCGCTCGATGGCGAGACGGAGCAGGTATCGCAGATCTGGTTCGTCATCGACGATCAAAGTGCCGATCACGCCGTCATCTCCTGCTCGGCGGTGGGCCTGGGCGAGGTGACTGTAGCCAGCCGCAGGGTGAAGAAGAACGTGGAACCACGGCCCAGCTCCGAGATGACGCCAGTCGAGCCACCCATGGCCCGTACGTACTCCGCCACGAGGGCCAGGCCCAGCCCTGCCCCGCGGTTCCCCCTGGTCGTGGGGTCGCCGCCCCGCCAGAACGGCTCGAAGGCACGGGCCGCCTGCTGAACGGTGAGACCGGCGCCCTCATCCACGATGTCGACCCGAACCCGCACGTCATCGGCCACGGCCCGCAGCGTGACGCGGGAGCCGGGCGAGGAGTACTTCACGGCGTTGGAAAGGAGGTTCGTGAGGGTGCGGCGCAACAGGGCGGGGTCGGCCGCTACAGCGATGGCGGGCACGTCCACCTCCACCTCACGCTCTTTGAGGAGCGGGGCCAGGCCCTCGACGGCCTGCTCCACGGCCGCGGCCAGGTCGACCTCGTCGATGCGGGCTGTGAGCCCGCCCCGCTCTGTCAGCGTGAAGTCGAGGAAGCGGCTCACCAGGTCGTCGAGCTCCTCACCGTGGTGGGCGACGCGGCGCACGAGCTCCTGGCGCTCTTCGTCGGAGTATCGCTCCCACCCGTCGATCAAGGCGGTGGAGAAGCCCTCGATGCAGGCCAGCGGCGTGCGGAACTCGTGGGTGATGTTGCCGATGAGGTCGCGGCGGCGGTCGACGACCTCCTGCAGCTCCTCGACGAGGGCGCGCTGGAGGGCGAGGCGTCGAGCGTTGTCCAGGGCCACGGCTCCGAACGAGGCGAACGCGCCCACGATCGATCGGTCCTCGTCATCGAAGGGCCGGTCGCGGCGGTGGACGACCAGCGCGCCGATGGGGTGGTCGTCGCTTCCGGTCAGAGGAACGCCGAGGATCTCACCCCGGCCGCTGCTCGATGCGCGGGCGTAGGGCCCGTTGGTGCGGAGGGCGCCGCTCCCCACCTCTGCCACCACGGCGGGGTCGGGCAGGTCCCCGGCGGATGCCTCCCACGCCGTCGGCTCCCCGCCAGGGGGAGGGAACACTGCGCACCCGTGGGCCTGCACCAGCTTGGCCCCGCCGTTGGCGATGCGGTTCGCCACCTCGCTGCGTTCGGCCAGTGACCCGACGAGCAGCGAGAGGTCCTGCAGCTCACCCAGCTGCTCGTCCCGCCGGTCCAGGCCTTCGGCCATCCGGTCGACCTCGCGCGCGAGGACGCCGATCTCGCCGTACCCGGCCGCCGCCGCCCGCACGCCCCGCTCACCCCGCCCGACTCGGGCCACCACCGCTGTGAGCGGCCCGAGAGGGCGCAGGAGCAGCTCGCCAGCGGCGATCACGGCGAGCAGGGTCGCCAGCACGCTGGCGACCAGGATCATGATGAGCTCGCGCCCGTGCCGGGTCACCGTCTCGAGGGCGATCGTCTCGAGCTGGTCGACGACGACGATGACCGGGAGGCGCTCGCTGCGTGCGCCCGCCATCAGGTGGTCCTCGCCGTCCTGCTCGATGGTGGCCGTCTGGTCGTCGGATCCCAGGACGTCCTGCAGCGGGAAGTGCTCGCTGGCGACCACTCGAGAGCGGTCACGGTGCACCACGATCGTCCCGTCGTCGGCGACGACGAACGGCAAGGGGTCGGTCCGACCGGTCACCGTCTCGACAGGGATGGTCACGAGCTCGAGCGGAGCTCGGGCCAGGAGGGCGCCCACGACTTGGCCGGGCGGGTCTTCGACGGCCACGGCGAGCTCGAGCAGCGGCGCCGCAGCGCCTCTGAGCTCGACCACGTCACCCGCCGTGACGGCGTCGATGAGGGTGGGCCGCTGGGCGTACTGCTCTGGGTGGGCCGCGAAGCGGGTGGCCGCCGCCACGACGGGCCGGCCGGACACATCGTGGAGGACGAGCTCGCCGAAGGTCGGCGACACCCGGAGGACGACGTTCAGCTCGCCCAACGTGGCGGGGGTGACCGAGGTGAGCTCGCGGCGGCTCGCGACCAGTCGGAGCTGAGCCAGCAGGCTGTCGACCCGCGCGTCGAGGCGGACGGCGTACTGGTTGGCCAGGCTCAGGTTCTCGGCGTGAGCGTCCTCGATCGCAGTGGTCCGGGCCGACCGCTGCACGAGGAGGGCTCCGATGAGGCCGGCGCCGAGCCCGGCCACGAGTGCGGCCAGGAGGAGCCGGTTGACCACGCGGCGACGGACGCGCCCCGAGCGTCGCCTCACCCGACTACCTCGTTTGCCTCGCGCACCAGGTCCGGCGGCAGCGTGAGGCCCAGCTCGACCGCGGCCGCCCTGCTGATCGTGAGCAGGAAGCGGTTTGGGTCCTCTACCGGCACGGTTCCGGGATCGGCACCCTGCAGGATGCGGGCCGCCTGGCGCCCCATCTGGCGGCCCAGCTCCTCGGTGTCGGGCGCGAAGGCCAGGAGTGCGTGCTCGGCCACTGACGTGCTCGCGAGAAGTGGGATGCGATGGCGACGGCTGGCCGCCTCGGTCTCAGGCAACGCCCTGGTAGCGACGGGCGAGGTCGACAGGAGGATGGCCCCGACCCCAGCGGCCGCCAGCTCGTCGACCGCCGCCGCCGCGTCGTCACCGTCGGTGAACGCGGCCGTCACCAGCTCCATGCCGGACGCGTCGGCCGCCTCCTGCACGTCGTCGCGGTGAGCCACGGCCGCTGGGTCGGTGGGTGGGTAGGCCAACCCGACCCGGGCCAGCTCGGGCAGGGCTCGCTTCGCCAGCGAGAGCATCCGGTCCACGGGTACGCGGAACGTGACCCCGGTGGCGTTGGCCTCCGGCCGCCGCTCGTCCTGCACGAGGCCAGTCGCGATCGGGTCCGTCGACAGGAACAGGATCGGGATGTCCGGAGCCGTCTCCGCCGCGATCCGCGCCCCGGTGCTGGACAGGGCGAGGATCAGGTCGACACCGTCGGCCTTCCAGGCCTCGACGGCGGCCGCGGCCTCCTCTGGCGTTGGGTGGGCCTCGTTCGAGCTCCCCGCGAGGATCGTGAGGTTGCGCCCCTCCACGAAACCAGCGTTGCGGAGCTCGGACACGAAGGCGGGCTCGGTGGAGGGCTGGCCCGCGACCGCACGCAGAAAGGCGACCGTGACATGTTCCGCCGAGCTCCGGGTCGGTGCGCCGCCGTCCTCGCATCCGCCGACAAGGAGGGCAACCGCGACCCAGATCGCGGCGACCCTCATCGGATGAGCACGCCGGCATCGGGCGCATCGAGCCGCGGCACCTCGAACCACACCGTCTTGCCCTCACCGCGGACGTCGACGCCCCACGCTGTGGCCAGCTCCTCCACGAGGGCCAAGCCCCGGCCCGTGGCATCGCGGGGACCTGGAGCTCGTGGCTGCGGAAGAGCGCGGAGCTGGCGTCGGCCACCTCGACGCGGATGCGATCGGTGTGGAGCACCACCGCCACCTCGGCCGGGGACTCGGCGTGCAGCACGGCGTTCGTGACCAGCTCGCTCACGAGCAGCTCGATCGTGTCGAGAGCCTCGGCGCAGCGCCAGCGACGGAGCGTCTCGTCCACGAACCGGCGGGCCTGGCGCGGCGCCTGCGGTTCCTGTCCGAGCGAGACGCGCCGTTGGGCGACCGCCCCCTCCACTGCCTCGATCAGGCCGGCCACCGCCACCAGCTCGTCAACGAGTCGGCGGGAGTGGATGCCCTTCTCCAGGAAGCCGACGGCGCCAGCCGAGCGGGCCAGCGCCTCCATCGGCTCTCTGGTGAGACCCGACAGGATGACGACCTTGGCCATGGGGGCGACGGCTCGCAGCTGTGGGAGGGCGTCGAGCCCGCTCACGTTCGGCATGTTCAGGTCGAGCAGGATGATGTCGGGCTCGAGCTCCGCGGCTGCCCGCACGGCCTCGGCTCCGTCGGCCGCCTCCCCCGCCACCTCGAACCCCTCAGTGCGCTCAAGGGCGTGACGGACGACGAGGCGCAGGGCGCTGACGTCATCGACGATGAGCACGCGTATCGGCTGCTCGGTCACCGGGCCACCGCCACGAGCACGGCCACGTCATCGGTGGCCGTGCCAGCCCCGAAGTCGAGCACGGCCGCCGTGATGCGAGCGGCGATCTCGTCGGCCGACGCGCCGACGCAGGTCGCGAGCAGCGCTCGGAGGCGGCCCTCGCCGAACCACCCGTCCACGCCTCGGGCCTCGGTCACACCATCGGTGTAGAGGACGAGTGCGTCGCCTGGGTGGAGAGTGACGTGGGCGACCTTGTGCACGGGATCGCTCACGACGAACAGCAGCGGACCTTCACAGGGGACGTCCTCGATGCCACCGCCGGCGCGGACGACGAGCGGGAGTGGATGGCCGGCGCTGGCCGCCGTGCAGGCGATGTCGGCTCCCCGCCGCTCGGCCCGCACGTACACCGCTGTGCAGAACGGCTCGCCACGGGCGTCGGTCTCCTGCACCTTGGCGTCGACCCGCGCCAGCACCATGGCGGGATCGAGGTCGGATCCGCTCAGTGCCCGGGTCGTGTAGCGGAACTGGGCGGCGCGAGCGGCGGCATCGGCGCCCTTGCCGCACACGTCACCGATGACGAGGGCCGTGGCGCCAGAATCGATGGGGAACACGTCGTAGATGTCACCGCCCACCTGCACCCCCTCGCCCCCGGCGTGGAACCGGGCGGCAAGCTCGAGGCCGTCTACGGCGGGGAGCTCACGGGGAAGGAGCGATCGCTGCAGCGTGTGGGCCACCGCTCGCTCCCGTTCGTAGAGGCGCACGTTGGCGACCACGCTCCCGACCCGCCGCCCCAGCTCCTCCGCCAGCGACACCGTGTGCTCGTCGAACACGCGGGTGGGCGTGAGCGACACGAACGTGAGCGCGCCGATGGCTTGGTGGCCCGCCAGAAGAGGGATGACCATGACCGACCGGGGCTGGAGCCGCGACAGCAGGGCGAGGTGCTCGTCGTCCTGGGCCATGGCTTGCAGCAGGTCATCGTCGACGGACTCGTGCACGATCGACTCGCCTGTGCGCAACACCTGGGTGACTGCTGGAGATGTGCCTGCCGCGAGCTGCCGAGTGCGGAAACGTTCGGCCAGCTCGTCCAGCTCGTGGTCGTCGTAGGCCACTGCGACCTGCCGGACGTGAGCGTCGGCGCCCACGAGGTGCACGACCACAGCATCGCCGAGCACGCCAACGGCCGACCGGACGACCTCAGCGAGGGTTGTCTCGTGGTCGAGCGAGCGGGCCAGGGCGGCGGACGCCTCGGACAGGAACCGATGCCTGTCCTCGGTACGGCGCCGATGAGTGACGTCGTGGAACGTCGCCACGGCCGACACCACGCGACCTTCGGGATCGTGGACGGGGGCGGCGCTCACGCAGACGAGACGGATCTCACCGTCGGGTCCGAGGAACTCGAGCTCGGTGTCCTCGGAGTGAGCCCCCGTGCGCGCGGCTGCGGTGAACGGGAGCTCATCGGCCCTGTAGGCGCGGCCATCCGCCCTGCGGAACGGGTAGTCCAGCACCTGCTCGCCATCGGCCTCGGTGGCGAGTGCGGGGCCGACCAGCTCCTCGAGCATGTCATTGCCCGCCACGACCCGACCGGTGGCGTTGGCGACGAGGACCCCGGCCGGCATGCGCCGCTGAACCGCGGCTAGACGGGCCCGCTCGGTCTGGAGCCGGACGAGGAGCCGCTCGCGCTCCTCGTCCTGCCGCAGGCGCTCGAGGAACTCGCCCAGCACGGAGCCCAGGCCCTCCATCGTCTCGACGACTGGTCTGTCGATCTCCCGCAGACTCCGGTCGAAGAGCTCGACCACACCGAGGAAGCGCCCGCCGGCCAGGACCGGGAAGGCGAACGCGGAGCGCAGGCAGGAGGCGGCGGCCACGGGGGCCAACGGCCAGGTGACGTCATCGCTCAGATCGGACACCAGCTCGGGCCGGCCCGATTCCCAGACCCGGCCGGGCAGGCCCACGCCGACCGGGAGAAGCGTGCCCTCGTGAGCGGCTCGCAGCCGGTCGAGATCGAGGCCGGGGCGGGCCCAGAAGCCGTCGCAACGGAGGTGGCGAGCGCCCCGGTCGACCGTCCACAGAGCGGTCGCATCCCACGCCAAGCCCTCGGCGATGGCCTGCAGGAGCTCGGGTCCGCGATTGCTCCCAGCGCCCTGCTTGGCGAGGGCGCGGAGGAGGTGCTCGGCCACGGACTCGGAGCGCGGCTCAGCTCCTCGGGCCGAGGAGGCGTCGATCGGCTCGGTGCCCCCCTGCCCCTCGATGGCACCGCGCTTGCGCACCCGACCAGCCTCCCGGTGTCTTCCCACTGGCACACAGAACTCTCCGGCAACCCGACCGCGTCGGTGATGGGGCGCCGAAGCGGGCTCGACAGTACCTCCGCCGTTCCTGGTCCGGGTCGGCCGCCGCCCCGGCTGCGACGAGGGGAGCCGGCGGACACTCGGGGTCACGGCGCGGTGCGGTCGGTCCGGTCGCGGACCCTCGTCTCGAGCTGCTCCAGGCTGGCACGGTTGCGGGCCTGGGTGATCGGCGCGACCAGCGGCGCCAGCAGCCGGTGGATGCCGATGGGGTGCTCTTCCATCTCGACCTCCGTGCCCCCTGTGGGCGAGTCACGGAGGTCGAAGACGACAGTGGCCCGAATGGCCGGGCGAGCCTTGACCTCGAGCTCGAGATGCCGCTGGGGATCGACTGCCACCGACGTCGTCTTGTCGGCGATCTTGATGGGCCCGAACCCCACCACGTGGTGGAACGACGAACCGGGCTGGGGCCAGGCGGAATCGATCCTCCGGATGCGTCGGGCTCCGACGAGCCAGTGCGGGTAGGTGCGAACGTCGACGAGCGCGTCCCACACCTGCTCGCGGGGGGCGGCGATCGTTCTCGTGCAGCGCGTCACGAGGCCTGCCGCTGGCTCTGCCCCAGCTCCTGCAGGGCGGGCTTCAGCTCATCGGTCCAGAAGGTGAAGAAGCCCTCTTGGTCCGGGCCGATCTGGTGTAGGTAGACGTGGTCGTACCCGGCGTCGAGGAACTTCCGAACGGAGTCCAGCACGGGTTGGGGGTCCGGTCCGCACGGGGTGGACTTCGTCGCTTCGTCCTCGCTCACCATCTCCGAGGCCTCCTCGAAGTGGGTCCAGGTCGGGAGGTCCTGCGACAGCTGGCCCGGCACGCCGGCGTTGGGCCAGATCTCGTGAGCAGTCTGGCGAGCCGTCTTCTCGTCCGTGGCCCAGCACAGGTTGAGCTGGGCGTAGCGGGGCCCCCTCCCTCCTGCCTTCTCGAAGGACTCGATGACCTCGCGCTCGGGCGAGTGGCCCCAGTAGCCGTCGCCGATCTTGGCCGCCAGCGCGATGGCCTTCGGCCCGAAGCCCGACACGACGATGGGTGGCGTCTCCCCCGGGGGGTCGAAGAGCCTGGCGTTCTCGACCTCGTAGAACTCGCCTCGATGGTCGACGGTCTCGCCCGTCCAGAGCTGGCGGATGACATCGACGGCCTCTTCGAGCATGGCCAGCCGGATCTCGGGCGGAGGCCAGCGGTCGCCGTGGATGTGCTCGTTCAGCGCCTCGCCGGTGCCGACGCCGAACACGAATCGACCCTCGAGGAGCAGCGCCGTCGTGGCTGTGGCCTGGGCGATGATCGCCGGGTGGATGCGCACGATCGGGCACGTCACTCCCACCGCGACCTGGATGCGCTCGGTGGCGGTGGCTATGCCTCCCAGCACCGACCACACGAAGGGGCTGTGGCCCTGGGCCGTCACCCACGGGTGGTAGTGGTCGGAGACGGAGACGAAGTCGAAGCCCACCTCTTCGGCCCGCCTCGCGTTGCGGACGAGATCGGTCGGGGCGTGCTCCTCGCTCGAGAGCGTGTAGCCGAAGGAGACCACGTTCCTCACTCCTTGGTTCGGGGGCTGACCCTGGGCGGATACCCACGCCCCCCGGATCTCAGGCCTGCGGGCTGACCCCTACCCTGGCGTCGTGGCCGTCGATCCCGAACCGCCCGAGCTGGCCCAGCTGCTCGACTTCGCCGAGCGACCGCGGGTGGAGGGCTGGAGCCTCCGGTCGGCGCTCGTCCGCTACGCGCAGGCGGACCCGGTGCGGGTCAGCCAGGTGCTGGAGCTGGTGCGACGGATCGAGGCGGCGTGGCAGCCCCACTCCAAGATGTTCGTGCAGGAGGGCCCGGACGTGTGGGCGGCGCTGAACGAGGGCGTCACGCCGGCCTCGGAGCTGCAGGCCCTTCTCGTGGGACTGCTAGCCGCAGCCCGGGACCTCGACGAGCTGGCCGACCACGTTGCCACGTGGGCCGTCGCCCGCTCCCCCGACCGCCCCGACTCCTCGGTAGACACGGTCGTAGCTGACGTGACGAGGCGCCTCGACTCGATGGGCGTCGCCAGGGAGGAGCGGCAGGGACCGCCGCCCCGACGGAACCGCAGGGGGTAGAGCTAGCACCGACCCTGCCAGGTGCAGATGCAGGCCTCGTTGCCCTCTGGATCGGCCAGGATCCAGAACGACGGGGCCGCGTCGTCGGACACCAGCGTGCCCCCGGCGGCCAGGGCGGCGTCGATGCGCTCCTGGGCCAGGTCATGGGGAACGTTGACGTCCATGTGGATGCGGTTGCGCTGCGGTCGAGGAGCGTCCATCTGCTGGTACCAGAACGTCGGACCCCGCCCGTGCGGATCGACGGACTCGTCGTCGGCCTTTGACGGCTCGTAGCCGAGAACCGCCTCCCAGAACGGCTTGACCTTGGCGATGTCGAGGGCGTCGATGGCCACCTCGAGCTGGGTGACCGCGCTCGGCTCGGCCGAGACCCCGAGCTCCGCCGCGATGGCAGAGATCGCGCGGGCCATCTCGACGTCCTGGCTCGTGAGCGCGTTGGCGGAGTGCGTGGTGAGGAGCACGTGCACCCGCGGGTAGGTGACGGTCAGGTCCGGGTGGTGGTCGGCCTCGTCGGCGGCCACGGCGATGCGAGCGGCCAGCTCCATCCCCTTGGCCATGGAGCCCGTTCGGAAGGAGGCCTGGAGCGTGCGCAGCAGCACGCTCCAACCCTCCAGGTCGTCTCGCTCAGCGACCTCCCGGGGTGTCAGCTCCTCGTCCATGACGGCCTCCTCGTCGCCCTCGGACCCGCTGCGTCGACGCTAGCGGCACAGGCCATCTCGTCAGGGAACGCCGGTGGGGTCAGCTCTCGCCCATGCCGGGCACGGGCTCGGGCGCCGACCCCTCCCGGACCTTGTCCTCGATCCGCTTGCCAACGGCCGGGTCGATGCTCGACCAGTAGCCCAGAGCCCGCTCGAGCACCTCGCCTCGCACACCGCCGAGGAGGCTTCCTGAGACCTGTTCGACGAGGCGATCGCGCTGGGGTTCGTCCATCACGTCGCGCACGAGCATGCCGGCCTGTCCGAAGTCGTCGTCCTCGGCGTGCAGCTCGTAAGCGCTGCGCACCATCTCGCCGTCGACGGTCCAAGACTCCTCGGGTGTGGCAATCCCGTCGGCCCAAGGGCGGCCCTCGGAGTTCGGCGCGTACACCGGTTGGTTGCCGGAGTGGTCGTAGGCCATCTGGCCGTCGAACATGTAGCTGCTGACCGACGCAACCCGCGGCTGGTTGACGGGCAGCTGGTGGAAGTTCGTGCCGATCCGGTTCCGTTGGGCGTCGTTGTAGGCAAAGGCCCGGCCGAGGAGCATCTTGTCGGGGGACAGTCCGATCCCGGGAACGGTGTTGCCCGGGGAGAAGGCGGCCTGCTCGATCTGGGCGAAGAAGTTCTCCGGGTTCTTGTTCAGCGTCATCCGACCGACGGGGATGAGCGGGTAGTCCTCGTGCGGCCACACCTTGGTGAGGTCGAAGGGGTTGAAGCGGTAGGTCTTGGCGTCCTCGTAGGGCATCACCTGCACCGTGAGCGTCCACCTCGGGTGCTCACCACGTGCGACGGCCTCGAAGAGGTCACGCCGGTGGTAGTCGGCATCGGCGCCAGCCATCTCCGCCGCCTCCTCGTTGGTGAAGCTCACGAAGCCGAGGTCGGAGTGGAAGTGGTACTTCACCCAGAATCGCTCGCCCCCAGCGTTGACCCACATGTAGGTGTGCGAGCCGTAGCCGTTCATCTGCCGCCAGGAGCGGGGCAGACCGCGGTCGCCCATCAGGTAGGCGACCTGGTGGGCCGACTCGGGGTTGAGGGTCCAGAAGTCCCACTGCATGTGGTTGTCGCGAAGTCCGGAGTCGGGCAGGCGCTTCTGAGAGCGGATGAAGTGCGGAAACTTCATCGGGTCGCGCACGAAGAACACGGGCGTGTTGTTGCCGACGAGGTCGTAGTTGCCTTCGGATGTGTAGAACTTCAGCGAGAAGCCGCGCACATCCCGCCAGGTGTCGGGGCTGCCCATCTCACCCGCCACCGTGGAGAAGCGGATGAGCAGATCGGTGGACGCGCCGGGCTGGAACAACGCCGCCTTCGTGAACTGGGAGACGTCCTCGGTCGTCTCGAACACTCCGAAGGCGCCCGAGCCCTTGGCGTGGGGCTGACGCTCCGGGACCTTCTCCCGGTTGAAGTGGGCCATCTGCTCGAGGAAGTGCACGTCGTGCAGCAGCAGCGGCCCGTTGGCGCCAACCGTCAAGGAGTTGCGGTCGCTGGGCGCCGGGCTCCCCGACCCGGTCGTCGACCCGCTCGTGCCCTCGTTCGTCATGACGATCCTCCGATCAAGCCCGGGTCCACCATGGCCCCGGACTGCTCGGACCGCAACCGCGGCTCACTCCGCCACTAGGAGGACGAGGGAGCTGACGGTCGACTGGCGACCTAGGTTGGGCGCGACATCGCAGCAGTCCGGCGCGGTGGGCCCGAGGAGGCCGTCATGACCGGCATCGCCATCATCACCGAAGCCTGCATCGACGTGAAGGACAAGGCGTGCGTCGACGTCTGTCCGGTGCAGTGCATCTACGAGTACGACCCCGCGAAGAACGTGCTCTTCTCCGAAGAGGAGGCGGGCAGCGGGGAGATCGAGAACACCCATTCGCCGGACCCTGACGCGATCGCGGTGTTCGGCGACAGCCTTCTCTACGTCAACATCGACGAGTGCACGTCGTGCACGGCCTGCTACCAGCCCGACGTCTGTCCCGTCGGTGCCATCTACTCAGAGGAGCACGTCCCCGACGGAGCGACGAAGACGAGCTACAACTCCTCGGACCCGCACACCGGGCACGACCACACGTTCTTCATCGCGCACAGCCGCAGCGTGTTCGCCGACTGATCGACAGCTGACGGTCAGACGCCGGCACGGAGGACCTCGATGGGGTCGTCGCGATCGACGCGACGCTGGGCCAGCACCGCCCCCACCACCGACAAGGCGAGGGCCAACACGGCCAGGCCCAGCACGATGCCCGTAGCCGGGCGGAGCAGAGGGTCGGGCCGGTAGCTGGGGACCGGGTCGATCCGGCTGTGCGCCAGCCACGCCGCGGCGATGGCGATGCCCAGGCCGACCCAGCACCCCACGAGGACGCTCGCCGTCAGCTCGACGAAGAGGGCCCGTCGGTGGGGCCCCCGGCGCAGGCCCATGCGCCCCATGAACGCATAGGCGAGGAGGCGGTCGCGCCGCCGGGCGTCGAGGTAGGCGGCCACGCCGCCCAGCACCAGGAGACCCGCCGAGAGCCCGAGGGAGAGCATGAACCCGAAGGTCCAGGCCACCGTGACGAAGGACGCCCCGTCGGCGATCTCGGCCGCCCGGCGCTCCTCGCTGAACCCGGTTCCCGTCGACCGCAGGGCGGCGAGGGACCGATCCCGGTCCCCCTTGACCCAGAGCTCGGTGCGGCCGACCCCCAGATCGAGCCCGTCGAGCGAGCGGGCGGCCACGAAGACTGTGACCTTCGGTCGGCGCATGCCGGGGAAGGTCCGCACGTCGGGGACCGACTCGACGGTGAAGCGCTTGGTGCCGCCCGACACGATGCCCACCTCGGCGCGACCGGTGATCGCTCCCCGCCCCACGACGACGGCTGGAACGGCGCCGTCCCGCGACGGCGCGTCGAGCCGTTCGACGATCGACCTCAGGGGGTCGTCGGCATAGGTGCCGTCCCAGAACGCAGCCGTCTCGAAGGTGGCCGGGTCTATGGCGATGACCGCCGCCTTCTGACGCTGGCCTGCGTCCAGCCAGGCGTCCCAGTGAACCGTGACCTTCGTGGTCTGGTCGGCCAGGCCGCTCGGTACCTCAGCCTCCGTGGGGACGCGCACGGCGAGGTCGGCCCCGACGAAGGTCTGAGCCTTGGCTGCGAGGGTGGCGTCGAGAGACCGGTTCATCGACGCGGCGTAGCCGAGCACCCCGGCGGCCATCGCCGAGGCAGCGACGAGGCCGAGCACGGCGACGCGGTATCGGGCTACGCGGCGCACGCCGAGGTAGAGCGCCGTCGGCCAAGAGCGGCTGATGGCCCGCAGCGGCCTCAGGCTGAGGGCCAGCAGCCGACTGAGGACGGCCACAGCGGTGACGAGGAAGAGCACCGGGAACAGCAGCCCCCAGACGTCCACTCTGGTCACGTTGGCCCCCCGCCCGACCGGGATCCCCCAGTCGCCCAGACGCTGGTACGAGACGACCGTGGCCCACCCGAGCAGGAGCTCCCATGGCAGGGCACCGGCGCGAACTCGTCCGCGGCGCCCCGGGTAGAGGCCACGTGCTCGCCGGGCGACCACCGAGGCGACCACGAGCGCGGCTGCGGCCAGAGCGACGGCCGCGCCGACCATGGCGCTGAGCACCGCTGCTCGTTCGATCGTGGATGACGGCCCCAACCACACCACGAGCACGTAGGCCACGCCGACGCCCGTGAGCACTCCGGCCACGAGGGCCAGCGACAGCTCGAGCACGGCCTTCAGGCCCAGTGCCGCGGGCGAGACCCCGCGCACGGTGAGGAGACGCACTTCGCGCCGACGCCGGTCGAACCACAGGGATGCAGCCGCGGCCACCAGCCCTGCGCCGGCGAGCGAGGCGAACCCGGCCATGGGCCACACGCCCCCACCGACGGCCGTCTGGATCGCCGTCGAGCGCTGCGTCACGAAGGGCAGGTGCGAGTCGAGGAAGCGAGTGACGAAGTCGGCATCGTCCACGGCCAAGATCTCCCGGGTGGTGAAGTCCCGCTGCCGGGCGTATCCCACCGGTGGTTGTCCGTCCTCGCACCAGGCCAGTGCGGACTCGCCCTTCGTGGTGCATGCGAGCCGCGTGACCAGACCCTCGGTGTCCTCGACGGTGAGGTCGTCGCGCAGTGGTGCTTCCCAGGCGCTCTCGGCTCGCGGGGCGTCGAGAGCGGGCATCAGGTCGGCGAAGGTCTCGCGGTCGACCAGCACCATGGGAGGCGGAAGCACGAGATCTGCGCCGCGAACCTCCAGCAGCAGCCCGTCAGCCAACGAGCACCAGTAGTCGTCCACGCTGGTACCGGCCAGGTCGCGGTACACACCTGCAACTGGCATCTCCGCCGTCCCGATGCGAGCCGTGCTCCCCGCCGCCAGTCCGGTCTGCTCCGCGGCCCGGTCGGTGATCCAGATGCCTTGCCCACCGGTCGCGGTCAGCACCTCGGTGTGGTCCAGCGCGCCGTCACGCTCGACGAGCCACACCGGGGTCGGTATCGCCGCCGGGTCCGCGCCGACCAGGGGAACCCGCTCGAGCCGGGTCCAGCGGTTGGAAGGACCGAGCGAATCCTCGACGGGCTGGAACGGGTCCGCCTCGGCCGCCCGAACCTGGTTCGACGGGAGGTTCCGCCGGTAGGTGACACCTGTGTCGGTCGGGCAGCGCTCGCCGGCCTGGAGAGCTACCGAAGCCGTGCCCGCCGAGGACAGGAAGAGAGGCACAGCCGCTACCGACGCGGCCATCACCGCGGCGGCTGCGGCGACCGTGGCCAGCACTCCGGGCCGCCCCCAGAGAAGGCGCGGCGCTCGCCGCCACGGAGTCGAGGAGATCGTCCTCATCGCTGTGCGTACCCGGCCCGCCATGGCTCGGGCAGCGTACGACAGCCGCGACCCCGCTCAGGGCACCCCTTCCCTGGGGGAGCCCAGCCAGGGTTGGGGGAAAGCCCGGGTGGGCCCCTGCGCGCTCTCGTGGCCTCATGGGCAGATGACCACGACGGCTCTACCCCGACCCGAACCTTCGACCGCATCTGCCGCCACCGTCGCGGCGCACACACCCGCCGGTCGCAACCGTGCGGTGGACTTCTACCGCGCCGCCGCGATGGCGGTCGTGGCCGTCGGCCACTGGCTGGGAATGGTCGCCGTCCTCGACGACGGTGAGCTCGCAGGCGGAAACCTGCTCGACTTCTCGCCGGAGTACGGCTGGATCACCTGGGTCGGCCAGGTCATGCCGCTCTTCTTCTTCGTCGGCGGTTTCGCCTCAGCCACATCTCTACGCTCCGCCGAGCGCAAGGGGGTCGCTCCGGCCGACTGGATCGCCACCCGGCTCCGCCGCATGGTCACCCCCGCGGCCGTGCTGGCCGGCTTCTGGGTCGCCTGCCTCAGCGCGGCTGGGGCGTTCGGGGGGTTCGGTGTTGTGTCGTTCGGAGCGGCAGCCGCTGCGATCCCTCTCTGGTTCCTCGCCAACTACACGATCGACACTGCGCTCGCACCGTTCACGTTCCGTTGGTTCCGCGCTCGACCGAGAGGCTTCGTCCTCACCCTCGTGGTCGTCTTCGCTCTGGCCGAGGCGGCCCGGTTCGCCGACGTCCCTGTCGTCCCGCAGATCAACTGGGTCATCGGATGGCTCGGCTTCCAGGTCGCCGGGTTCGCGTGGCAGGCGGGCCGGCTCCCGACGGGACGAGCGCTGGCCGCCGTCGCGACCCTGTTCTGGCTCCTGGCGATCGCCGCCGTGCACCTCGGCCCGTGGCCGGCGGTCATGCTCCACCACGGAGGCCTCGACCACAGCCCGACCCACCCTCCCTCCACCGCGCTGATCCTGTTCGGGCTGGCCTACTCGTTCACGGCCGCCGCACTCGCGCCCGCGGTGACGCGCTGGCTGGAGCGCTCGCGGCGAGCGTGGGAGCTCACGGTCTCCGCCAACGTCATCGCCATGTCCGTGTACCTGTGGCACATGACGGCCGCCGTCGCCGTCGTCGGCGCCGCTCACATGATGGGGCAGCTGCCGGCCGTCGAGCCGGGGACCTCTGCCTGGTGGGCGACGAAGCTTCCCTTCCTGCTGACGAACCTCGTCGTCCTCGTGCCGATCATCATGTTGGTCGCCCCGATCGAGCGGCGCGCCCTGCTGCGAGGCACGATGACGTGGCGGTGGGGCCTCCCCTCGATGCTGGTGGTCGCCGGGCTGCTGTCAGTCAGCGTCAAGGCGTGGTCGAGCCCCGAGCCTCTCGTGCTCACAGCCGGCGTCGTCGGCACCCTCCTCTTGTGGCGCTTCTCGCTCGCCCGTCGTGAGGACGGCCCCGGCGCAGCGTCTCGCCCGGAGCGCGTGCGATGACTGCGCCGGCCGATCTCATCTGCTCAGACCGGTGGCGAACCTCCGCAACCGCGCCGTCGTCAGCACGTCCCGCTGGCGCTGGCCGAGGTTCTGAAGCGACGTCTTGACCATCCGTGCCAGCTCGGCGTCGCCGCTGCAGTCGAAGCAGTCGCGCAGATGCGCCTCGACGAGCGCGGCAGTCGCCGCGTCGAGCTCGCCGTCGACGAACGCGGTGACGGCTCGCTGCATCGGGCGATGAGCGAACGGGTTCACGCATCCGGAACCCGATGGCGAGTGGGACACTTCCCGGAATGGCCTTCCACGTCGCCGGGTTCCCTCCCCGATGGACCACCCGGTGAGCGACCATGCGGCAACAGCCGACCAGCGGTTCGCCACCTTCGCGATGCGACGGACCCCAAGGGTCGAACAAGGAGCCAGCTCATGACAGAGGCCGTTGACGTCATCGTGATCGGAATGGGGCCCGCGGGCGAGGCGGTGGCCGGGGACCTGGCCGAAGCCGGCCTGGGCGTGGTCGGCATCGACCGTCTGCTCCTCGGCGGGGAGTGCCCCTACTGGGGGTGCATCCCCTCCAAGATGATGATCCGAGCCGCTCACCTGCTGGCCGAGGCCGGTCGTGTCGACGGCATGGCCGGAACCGCCACCGTCGTCCCCGACTGGGCGCCCGTGGCCCGGCGCATACGCGAAGAGGCCACCGACAGCTGGGACGACCGCGTCGCCGTCGAGCGCTTCGAAGGCAAGGGCGGCACGTTCGTCCGGGGCACCGGTCGACTCGTCGGTGTGGGCACCGTCGCCGTGGGCGACGAGACGTTCACTGCGGAGCGCGCCATCGTGCTGGCCACGGGCACCGAGCCGGCCATCCCGCCCATCCCTGGGCTCTCTGACGTTCCGTTCTGGACCAACCGCGACGTCGTCGAGGCTGAGGAGCTGCCTGCCTCCCTGCTCGTCCTCGGTGGAGGCGCCATCGGCGTCGAGCTGGCCCAGGCCCTGGCCCGGTTCGGGGTTGCCGTCACCGTCATCGAGGCCCTCGACCGTCTCCTCCCGCTCGAGACACCTGCCGCAGGCGAGCTGGTCGCCCGGGTGTTCAGGAGCGAAGGCCTCGAGGTGATCACCGGCGTCGCCGTCGAACGCGTCCAGGCTGACGGCGCCGGCATCAGAGCCCACCTGGCGAACGGCCGGAGCGTGGAGGCCGCCCGGCTGCTCGTCGCCACCGGTCGGCGCACGAACCTGCCCGAGCTCGGCGTGGGGACGATAGGGATCGACGACACCCTGCGATTCGTGCCCGTCGACGACAACCTGCGAGTGACCGACGGCGTGTGGGCCGTCGGCGATCTGACCGGCAAGGGCGCCTTCACCCACGTCGGGATGTACCAGGCCCGAATCGCCACTGCTGACATCCTCGGCAAGGCCCACGAACCAGCCGACTACCGGGCCCTGCCCCGGGTCACCTTCACCGACCCAGAGGTCGGATCAGTCGGCCTGACGCCCGCGGCCGCCTCGGAGGCGGGCATCGACGTGCGGATGGGCACCGCACTGGTGCCCAGCACGGCACGGGGCTGGATCCACAAGGCCGGCAACGACGGCTTCATCGAGCTCGTCGAGGACCGGGCCCGCGGCGTCCTCGTCGGGGCGACCGCGGCCGGGCCCAACGGCGGCGAGGTGCTGGGCCTCCTGACCCTCGCTGTGCACGCTGAGATCCCCGTCGAACGGCTGCAGCAGATGATGTACGCCTACCCGACGTTCCATCGGGGCGTGGAGGACGCCCTCAGGGATCTGGTGACCGGACCTGCCCGCTGAGGCCGGCTGCGACCGCCCTCCGACGCTGTCTGGGGGAAGCGGTCATCGGAGGGCGGCGAGGAGGAGCACGAGCCCGACTGCCCACACGGTCAGGAGGGCCACGACCAGGCCCAGCTTCACCAACCACGCCGACAGAACCGGCCTCTGCACGAAGATGCCGACTAGGGAGCAGCCGCCGGCCCCGTCGACATCGATGACGAACGGGAGGCTACGACCGCTCCCGACGATCGGGCTCACAGCTCGGACGGTGGCCCGAACGAGCGCGGTAGACCTCGGGCCCACGATGACGCTGGAAGCGGCCAGGTCTACCCGGCCCGCGGCACAGTGGGCTTGGAGCACGACCTCGAGCGGGGTCGCAGAGCGGTTCACCAGCTCGACCGCGGTCCGGGCCACCGACCCACCCCGCGGTTGAGTTCGGGTGAGCCGGACCTCGAGCTCGGTGGAGCCGGCGACAGCGAGGTCGACGTCGGTCGCCCGGGGCGGCTCACCGTCGGCCGTGACGATCACCGATGCTCGGTGCAGCCCTGGTGGGGTTCCGGGCGGGAGGTCGGCTCGAAGCTCCACAAGCCGCTGCTCCCCCGGTGCGAGAGCGATGGTGTGATCGTCGGGAGCGAGCACGAGGCCGCCGTGCACGCCGATGCGCCCGGCCACCGGGGTTCGCCTCCGGTTGTCGACGCGCACCCTCACCGCTGTCGGCTGACCCGGGGTCACCACCACAGGCGCCGCCTCGATCTCGACCCCCAGCGAGCGCATCACCACGTACCCGCCGAGCGTCGGCGGCGGACCCCGGCGATGAGGAAGCCGACCAGCACCATCGACCAGGCCGGAGGGATCCACGACGGCGAGGTCCCGCCGCTCGAAGGGCGCTCAGCGGCGACCAGAGCGGCCGAGCAGGGGTCCTGCACCGCGGCGATCGCGACGATCGCGCCGATCGTCGAGGTCGATCCCGGGTCGGCTGTGGTGGTCGTGTACGGGTCGAAGATCGTGGTGGTCGTGTAGGGTCGAAGATCGTGGTGGTGGTGCTCGGGTCGAACGACGTGGTGGTGCTCGGGTCGAACGACGTGGTGGTGCTCGGGTCGAACGACGTGGTGGTGCTCGGGTCGAACGACGTGGTGGTGCTCGGGGTCGAACGTCGTGGTGGTGCTCGGGTCGAACGTCGGGAACGTGGTGGTGCTGCACACGGTGGTGCTCGTGGTCGAGGAGGTCGTGGTGGACGATGAGGAGGTGGTCGATGAGGTGGTGGTGGGAGGAGTAGTTGTCGAGGAGGTCGGCGGCGTGGTGGTCGACGGCGATGCGTTGGAGCCGAGGAGCACCACGACCCGCTGTCCGACCAGCACAGCGACGCTGGCGGTGTCGTCAACGGCCCCGGCCGAGACCTCGTAGTCACCTCCGGGCACGAACCGGATCTCGAAGCCGCCGTCGGGTCCGGTCGTCGCGCGGAACTCCCGGCCGGCGCCGCGGATCACGACCTCCGTGCCGGCGACCGGCACACCGTCACGCTCGACGCGGCCGGCGAGCGTCCCCGTGTGCGGCACCGCGTCGTCGCCGAGCGGCCCGAGCAGGATCTCGACGTCGACGGTCGTTGCGCCCTCGGCGAGCTCCACGACCCGACTCGCGGTTGCGAAGCCGTCGAGCTCGGCGACGAGCGTGTAGGACGCCGGCGTGGCCAGGCCACCGAGCACGAAGGTGCCCACCTCCCCGTCGCTCAGGGTCGACGTAGAAGCCTCCGACGGCCCGGCGCGTGCCGTCACGGTCGCTCCGCCGAGCGGCCCGGCGGGCCCCGACACGCGGCCGGTGATCGACCCCTCGCCGCGCAGGAGCTGCACGATCAGGTCCTCGACGGACTCTCCCGGGTCGAGGGCGATCGGGATGACCTGCGTGGCGTGTCCGGCCTTGGCGACGACGAGCTCTCCGATCAGCGGTGTCGGGACCCCCACGATCCGGAACGCGCCGCCACTGTCCACGGTGACCTCGTCGACGACCACCGGCTCGTCGCCTGGCTCCGCCGCCCGCACGCGCAGGGTCGCGGTGGCGTCGACTGGATCGTCGGCCTCCACCTTCCCCGCGACCAGGCCCGGTGCCCCAGCGATGACGAGGTCGACGCCGGCGACCTCATCACCGGCCGGCACGTCGATGGCGCCGGCGTCATCGACGCGAGCGGCTGTCGGGAACCAGCGCTCCACGAAGCCGGCGCCCCGGGCGCGGATGAGGAGCTCACCGGCGGGCAGCCGTTCGATGCGGTAGGTCCCGTCGGCAGCGGTCGCGGCTTCGGCGATCGGAGATCCCGGTTCGTCCGCGGCGAACGCCTCGACCGTGATCCCGGCCATGGGGGTCCCGCTGCCGTCGGCCACCGTGCCCGACACGGCTGCCGGCGCGGCCCCCCCGCGACCGCTGGCCTCGTCGCCCGCCAGCTCGGTGAGCAGCACATCGCGGTCATCGCGCGACGTGTCGATGACACCGCCGAGCACGGTCGCCAACACCGCCGCGAACACCAGGATGGCGGCGAGCAGCCCCACCAGCCCGAGGGCACCTCGGGACAGCAGAGGGCGCTGCGTGAACGTGCCGGTGGCGGTGACCGGCGAGCTTGCGCCGGCGGCGGTGATGGTGAACGCCCGCACCTTCGGGCTCCCCACGAACGGGCGGCGCGCCGATAGGAAGGCGGTGGCGACGGTCTCGTCGCCAGGGTCGAGGCGCACCACCGTCGGCCGAAGCCCGACGCGGAGCCTCTCTTCCGGGTCCGCCCCGTGCAGGACGAGCTCGACGGGCGCGTTCGACCGGTTCGTGAGCCGCACGCCGGTGACAGCATCCCGGCCCCCGATGACGGACACGGGATCGAGCGCGATCCGAGCATCGAGCCGGGACGGGACCTCGAGCTCCACCTCGAGCACCTGGATGTCTTCGGGCGGCGTGCGCTCGATGACCTGGACCGTCAGCTTGCGGATGCCCGCCGGCACCCCCGCGGGGAGCCGCACCGACAGCGTGGCCGTGCCTGACTCCCCCGGGAACAGCGACAGCTCCTGCCCGTCGCCGGACACCCATGCCGGGTCGACCCCGAGCACTCGGACGAGGTGGGCGCTGATGATCTCGCCCGTGTTCACGACGGTGACGACGAGCGTCACCGCCTCGCCCGCTGGCACGAGCGTCGAGCGCGGCGAGACGTCAGCCCTCATCCGGGGGCCTCCGCCTCGACTGTGATGTGGACGACGGTCTCGCCGCCTTCGACGATGTCGACCACGACGGTGCGGGGAACGAAGCCGGCTGCCTCGATGATGACCATGGTCTCGCCCGGAGGGATGCCGTCGAGCGCGAACGTGCCGTCGGCGCCCGTCGTCGCCTCCACCTCGTCGTCGCCTTCGCCCACTCGTACGGACGCGCCGACGATCGGAGCGTTGGCCGTGACCGTCCCGATCAACCGGCCAGCGGCCGGCTGGAGCGTGACGGCGACCTCGGCCGCGCCAGTCGCGTCGAGGGTCACGGGCACCGATGCCGGCGTGAGGCCCCCTGCCTCCACGACGAGCGTGTAGGCACCTGGGGCGCGCAGGTCGCCGAGGGCGAACGCTCCGGTGGCGTCGGTCGTCGCCGGCGGGTGCCCCGCTACCTTGACGGATGCGCCTTCGACGGGTGCGCCATCGGTGTCGACGACGGAACCCGTGATGGCGCCGACACCGCCCGTGAGCACGATCTGGAGGTCGGAGACGGCCTGGGCGGCTCCGAGCTCGACGGCGGTGGTCGTCGTGCCGAAGCCCTCGATGCTGAACGTGATGATGTAGCGACCGGGCGTGGGTAGGTCGGTGAGCTCGAAGGTGCCGACGTCGCCGTCGGTCACCGTCGTCGACTCGACGGCGAAGGCTCCGACCACGGCGCGGACCTGCACCCCGCCGAGCGGCTGCACGCCGTCGGTGACGAGCCCGGCGATCGAGCCGGGACCGGCGGTGAGCGGCACGAGCCCGACCTCGACGGTCTCTCCGGCCGCCAGGGTGGCGTCGACGGTCACTGGGTCGAAGAAGGGTGCCACTGCCGTCAGCTCGTAGGTGGCCGGCGTCGCGAGGTCGCCGATGGCGAACGTGCCGTCTGGTCCGACTGCCCCGACGGTGACCCGCTGGGCGCCGGACTCAGCCCGCACCTGGACGACGGTGCCGGCCGGCGCGACCCCGCCCGGGCCACCGAAGCCGACGATCCCGGTGACACCACCCGGTTGACCTCGCAGGACCATCGAGATGTCGCCAGCGCCGTCATCGCCACCGACCACCACCTCGCCCGGGTACGAGGCGGGCACGTAGCCGTCGGCCTGGAAGGCGAGCTGGTAGCGGCCGGGCACGAGACCCTTGAGCGCGAAGGCCCCGTTCTCGTCGGTGGCGGCCGTCGCCCGGATCGGTGGTTCGCCCCCCTCGCGCACAGCGGAGACGAGGACTCGGCCGACCCCTTCCCCGGTCGACGCCGCCTCCACAGTGCCGGGCAGATCGACGGCGGCGCCGGCGATGGCCGCGAGCTTGTCCGCCGCAGCGCCCTCGCCTGTGGCGGAACCCCCTGGCCGGTCGCCGCCCGCCTCGCCGACGAAGCTGGCGGGCACCAGACGGGGCACAGGGTCGTCATCGAGCACCGCGCGCATGCCGAGCAGCACGCCCACCACCCACGCCGCCACGACGCACGCGAGGATGAGCGCGGTCACGAAGCCCCGCGCGAGGAGCGAGCGGTGCGTGATCGTGGCGTTCGCGCTCAGCTCGAGATCGCGGGAACTGGCCTCGACGGCGAGCGCGATGGTGCGGTCACCTCCGAGCAGGCGCCGGCGGACACGAAGGTGCATCAACGAGATGGCCTTCATGCCGGGCTCGATGTCGACCACCGCGGGGGCGAAGGCCACGCGCACGTCCCGCTCGCGGTCCCGAGCGGTGAAGGCGACGGTCAGCGGTCGATTGCCGAGGTTGGTGCACGCCACCTCCACGCGCCGCTGCCGCCGCATGGTCACCGCCGCCGGGCGCAGCTCCAGGCGACCCTCGGTCGCGGGGGCGACGTCGAGCACGAGGTCGAGCACCTCGCGGTCGACGGGATCGGCCGACGAACAGAGCTCGACGCGGATCGAGCGCGGCCCGGCGGGCAGCTGCCGCGGGATCGCCAGTCGCAGCGTGACCGTGCCGCCGGAGTCGGGGAACAGGGCGAGCGATGCGGGCGCGGCGGTGACGCAGTGGGGCTCGAGGCCGTGAACGACAGCCGTGACGGCGTCGACCACGTCGCTCGTGTTGTGCACCGCGACGGGGACCTCGACGATTCCGCCGGCGACAGCGGGCAGGATCGGCTGGGAGAGCACCGCCCGCATCTCAGGGCCCCTTGCGTCGGGGCGCCGGCTCGACGAGGACGGTGTCGCCTTCGCGCCGTCGGCGCCGTGGCCCGCCGGGCAGCTCGGGCTTCGGCTCCGGAGGCGGCGCGTGCGGTGTGGGGGTGATGCCCAGGCTCGAGACGGGCGGTCCTGCCTGTTGCCACGCCCCGGTGTCGACCTGGATGGCCACCGTCAGCTCCAGGCTGGGCTTGAGCTGACCGTCGAGCGACGACCAGTACTCACCTGGCTTCCGGTTGGCCATGCTGCCGAGCACGAGCCCGACCGGCTCCTTCGTGCGCAGCTCCTCGGCGAGGTAGCGCTGGGAGAGGCTCGAGCTCGCGACCACGGCGCGGAGCACAGCTCCCAGCAGCTGGTGCTCATCGCGGTGCTCCGTGGCCCAGCACGTGACGACGTAGCGGAGGTCGACGTAGGGCGGGCTCGACCGGCGTTCGACTCGGTCGTCGACGACGCGCTCCTCGATGCCGAGCGTCGTCCGGGACGGATCCCCGACGACCTCCCACAGGAACAGGTTGACCGTCGGTCGGGTGATGCCGCTGCCCCAGCTCCGATCCGGCGTGGCGAAGGAGATGTCGATCTCGTCGCGAAGCGGGACCTCGCCGCGCAGGAACCCCGCGAGAGCATCGTCGACGAGGTGGATCACCGAGCTCAGTCCCAGATCCAGAGTCCGTACACGGCACACACCGCGACGACGACGACCATGACGACCAGCGGCCACAGCACCAGCTCGTACTGCGGCGGAGGAGGCGGGGGAGGCGCCACGAACGGCTCAGGCTCCACCACGACCGGGGGCCCGGACAGGTCGGCGCCGCAGCGGATGCAGAAGGCGTTCGTCACCGGGTTCTGCTCGCGGCACTGCCAGCACGCGATCATCCCCACGGTCACCATCCCAGCTGTCCCCGGGAGGCGGCGGAGGCTGGCCTCCGCATCTGCGCTCGCGTCGAGGACGGCGGTGCGACCACCGGCCCAGAACAGCGGATAGTCGCACGACGGGCAGAAGGCCGCGGCATCGCGTCGTCCCGCCTCCAGCCCGACATCGATGCCACAGCCGGGGCACGGGACGGCGCCGGTGGCCCCGGTGGCGCCGGTGTCGCCCGAGTCGCTCGTGTCGAAGACGCTTCGGTCGCTCACGGCATGATCTCCAGTGTGTGCTGGACGTGGATCGGCACCTCGTCGGCGACGACGGCGTGCAGGTCCTCGTCGGTGAGCCAGCCCGGTCGACGAGCTCGCACCCGCACGACGGCAGGTGTTCGTGGGGACTCCCCCGCTCGGAAGACGCCCCCGCCATCGTCGATCTCAGCTGGCGACCCGCAGACGAGCTCGAGCAGCATCCGCAACCCCCGCGCCGTCCCTCTCCACGCCAGCACCTCGCCCCACGCTCGTCCCATGCGACGCTGCACGTCCTCAGGGGTCGATTCGTCGAGGAGGTCCAGCCCGACCCACCGGCAGAGGAAGCGCACCATGGGCGGAGGTGCGACGGTGACGTCAGCGGCGGCGTCGATGTTGTCGGCTCCCTCCACGATGGTGTCGGCGACGGCCTGGAACCCGCGGACCAGGCGCACGAGGAGATCATCCTCGAGCATGCCCACCGGGAGCTGGCCCACGAGCCAGTCGTCGGGACGCGGGAAGCGGGCCAGTGCAACCGACGTCGGCGCCGTCGCTGTCGGCTTGGGCGAGGTCATCGGATCACGACCTTGTGGGCCGCCGAGAGGAAAAGAGACCGCTCGTCGAGCCGGATGACCTCGCGGCCGGCACCGTGGCGCATCCCGGTTCGGAGGTCGTACTCGAAGAGGAGCACCTCCTCGACGCGCTCGATGCCGTCGATCGGCTCGAGCAGCTGGGCGAGGACGGCGGCGTTGATGTCGTCGTCGTAGGACCAGCCGGTGCCGTCCAGCCCACCGACGAGCGGGTTGACGAACCGGTACAGCACGTCGAGGGCCCGCTGCCGCAGCAGAGCTGCCGGCCGGCCGGGGAGCGCTCGCAGGAGGGCGGCCACGGTGACCCCCTGGTAGTACGGCGTCGCGATCTCCACCCTGGTGCCGAGCACGCGCCGTTCATCTATGTGGGCGGCGACCGTGCTCGTCAGGTCGTCGTCGAGGGCGAAGTCGTCGATGACCTGTTCCTCAGGGGACCGGCCG
The DNA here is from genome assembly GCA_963846555.1 of uncultured Microthrixaceae bacterium. Lineage (GTDB taxonomy): Bacteria > Actinomycetota > Acidimicrobiia > Acidimicrobiales > VFJN01 > VFJN01. Next base: position 159,330 of record CAWJWI010000004.1, on the reverse strand, counting down.
CAGCGCGGTACCAGCAGCAGACGGATCGGCCCACCAGCCTCGAGGGGTGCCAGACAGCGGGCTCGCGCCACCTCCGGCGACGCCTCCTGGGCCAGCCGCTCGTAGTCACGGGCTGTCACGGCCCGCTCTCCGGCCCGCAGCGTGAGCGGAGCTCGAGCCTTCAGATCCTCGATGCTCTCGCCGTCGACTCCGCCTGTCGCCCCGTTGAAGTTGGTCACCCGATCGATGAAGGGGATCGTCGTGTGCAGTGCGGTCAAGGTGTCCGCACCGACGTTGCCGCCGCTGCCGCCGCCATGGCGGTAGCGGCGGACGACGATGTCAGCGCCCTCCGGCGGCACCGCGCCCATCTGCTGATGCGACCCGTCCGGCTGGCGCACCCGGGGGCCGAACCGGACCTCGCCCGTCGCTCCGTCCCACGCGAAGTGGCGGTCATCGACACCGCTCTGGGAGAAGTCCACGACCTCGTGCCACTCCGTCGCGACATCGTCGACGATCACATCGACGGTCTCGGTCGGCATGCGCGCTAGCACGGGGGGCTCGGCGACCATGAAGGCCTGGCCGGGTGCCCCCGTGGACAGGCCCAGCCGCTCGTCCTCGACGACGTCGCCGTGCTCAGCGGTCACAGTGCCCCCCAGGCTCACCGCCCTGACCGCGCGGAGCTCGGGCGAGGCGGTGTACGCCGGCTGATCGTCCACGGCCTGGAGGAGCCGACCGCGAAGCCAGTGGGCACGGGTTCCGCCGAGCGCCAGAGGAGCGTGGGCACGCGGCACCAGGAGCAGGATCGCTCCGGGCCGGTTGAGGCCGCCCGTGGTGTCGCCGTGCACCACGCACGGCAGCCAGGCCTCACCGGACCACACCTCCCACGCCAGAGGCGGACGCTCGGGATCGATGCCGATGCCGGCGATGTCGGCGTCCACGTCGAGCCTGATGATGTTGCCCGAGAGCGATCCGTCGAACCCGAGGTACACGCCGTCACCGGCCGCTATCGGTGCCGATGTGAAGCAGGTGACGGCTGCCCCGTCGTACCGGAGGAGATCCCAGACGTCGTCATAGCGCTCCGTGTCACCGGCTTGGCCGACGACGGCCGCCATCAGGACGGGCTGGGCGATGACCAGGTCCTCGAGGGTCGTGAACACGACTTCCGCGTCGTCCTGCCCGATGGTGCCGACGGACGTGCCGGTCGGGACGGTGATCGCTTCGTCGCGGACCGCGGACAACCAGAACGTCAGGTCGGTCCGAGCCGCTGAGGGTGCGAAGGGACGCACCCCCACGAGGTCGAGGAACTTCACGTAGAGGCGCTCGGGAACGCGGTTCAGCCGGTACAGCACCACGTCGCTCATCCAGGCGAACAGCTCGATGAGCGCGACGCCCGGGTCGGAGACGTTGTGGTTCGTCCACTCCGGGCAGTGCTGGGTGATCCGCCGCTTCGTCTCGTCGACGAGGTCCTGGAAGCGGCGGTCGTCGAGCTCAGGTGCGGGGAGCGCCATCGTCGTCCTCCTGCGGGATCACGTAGAACGGGTGGACAAGGTTGCGGCGGTCGTTGGTCGCCTTGACCCGGTAGGTGATGTGGATCCGGACGAGCTGCCCGTCGACCGGATCCGGGGCGACGTCGACGTCTTCGATGTCAGCGCGCGGCTCCCACTGCTCGAGCGCCTCGAAGACGGCCTGGGCCATGAGGCCGAGCGTGGCCGCGTTGACCGGCTCGAACAGCAGCTGCCAGATGCGGCAGCCGAACTCGGAGCGCATGACGCGCTCGCCGGGTGCGGTGGCGAGCACGACCCGTATCGCCGTCTCGATCGACTCGGCGCCGTCGACCGTCGTCAACGCGCCCGTGTGATCCACGCGCAACGGGAAGGCCAGGCCGCGGCCGACGAAGTCGACGGGGGGCGCGCCGGGTGCATCCATCAGTTGATCGCCACCGTGGCGCCGCTGATCGCCACCGGTCCGGATCCCTGCACCGTGACCATCGACCCCTTCTCGGTCAGCGGCCCCGTCGCCGCGATGTCGGTCGCCGCCAGCGACTTGATGGCGATGTTCATCGCCTCGAGCGTCAGGTTCTGCAACGCCTTGAGCGTGATGTTCGGCGCGTCCATCGACAGGTCGCCGTTGGCCGCGATCTTGATCGTCGTCATGCCGGCCTTCACCGTCACCGGCACCATCGCCGGCACGGTGAGCTCGACGCGGTCCTTGGCGAGGACGAGCTCGTGCTGCTCACCTTGGAGGGCCAGGCGGATGGCCTGCTCAGCGGGGGTGATGCCGTCGCGGAACTCGATGACGTGTCCGAGGCGGGACGTGAGGTGCCGCCCGACGACCTTGTTCGTCCCGGGGTCCTGCCCCTTCCACTTCGGGAGCTTCATGGTGTGGCCGAAGAGCCCGCCCAGGATGACTGGGTGGTGGACGTCGCCCTCCTCGAAGCCGACCAGGACCTCGTCGCCGACCTCGGGCAGGAACACGACGCCGCGGTCCTTGCCGCCACCCAGGCTCATGAGGCGCGCCCAGCCGCTCTCGTTCTGCATGTCGAGACCGAGGAACCGCACCCGCACGCGCCCCCGCTTCAGCGGGTCGTTGTTGTTGGTGACCTCGCCGACCATGAGGCCCATGTGACGGAACGGCGAGGAGATCTGGTCGCGGGGCCCGAGGAGGTCGACGAGCCCGATCGGGACACGTGGCCCCGCCGTGAACCGGGTTCGCAGGCCGGTGTTGGGTCGGTAGACGTGCTGCACCCCGGAGACGTGGTACGCCCCGGACAGGTCGCCCATGTCGGCGACCTGCACCCGTCCGCCGACACCGAGGGTCAGGACGTCGACGGGCTTCGCCGCTCCGGCTGCGGCCAGCGTGATGGCCTCGCCCCGGACGGTCACGGCGGCGGCGACGGCGTTCCCCGCCAGACCCTGGGCGACCTCCTTGGCGACCGGGATCTCGTCCACGGCGGCGGCTGACGTGCGCAGGATCGACGGCCCGAGCTTCGTGGCGCCGGCAGAGACGCGCTTGGCGAACTTGCCCGTCGGTGGCTTGACCCGGGCCCCCTTGGCGGGGAGCTTGGCGGTGATCGGTTGCGCGCTGTCAGGCTTCCACCCGTTGACGCGCACCTCGGCCGCCTGGTGGCCGTTGGCCCGCACCGAGAGAGCGACGAGCTGTGGCGGCTTCAGCTCGAGGGGCTTGGTCGCGTCGGGCTTGTTCGTCACGTGCAGGGTGCCCTTGTCGAACCACCACACCGCGCCGACGCGTCGCGTGAGCGCGTCGAGGAGCACGAGGTCGGACTCGGCCTGCATCAGGTACTCGAACTTCACCGGGGGGGTGATGGTGACCTGGGGCTTCAGGCCGTGGTTGGAGGCGAGCTTCTTGATGATGGCGACGACGTCCTGCTTCTGGAACGTCGTGACCGTCACCGTCCGCCCCATCCGGTGGGTCTTGTCGTGGCCGACGACGTGCAGCTCGGGGGGCTGTCCGGCGCTTGCCTCGGACGTCACCGACGTGATCTCGGCCGTGACCACCTCCACGCCGAGCATGGTCTTGACGACGAGTGGCTTGCCGAGTGCCATCGTCGCGGCCAGCTTGTAGCCGGGGTCGGCCATCCGGATCTCGACCGTCGCGGGCACGCCAAGCGAACGGTCGACGCGCATCTCGATCAGCTGGCTCAGCTTCTCGCCCGCGAGCTCGGCGCCGGCCAGCGTGATCCGGGGGGTCAGCGTCGTCATCGGTTCATCCTTCGGGGGGCACGCGGTGACAACGCGGCACGACGTGGGGGCCAGAGCAGCTGCAACGTGGTTTGCGCGCTCACGTGGTTCCCTCGCTCGTGACGGTTCGTGGTATCGCCAGGAGGCGCCCTGGGGGGACGGCGAGCGGATCGTCGATGCCGTTGGCCTCGGCGATGGCCCGCCACAGGACCGATTCGCCGTAGTGCGACGCGGCGATGCGGTCGAGTGTCTCGCCCGGGCCGACGCGGTGGACGCGGTGAGGGTCGGGCGTGCCCGACGTCGGGTTCTGGGGGCCGAAGCCCTTGCCGTCGCTGAGCTGCGCGAGCTCGATGTCGGCGACGGCGCGGAGGGGGGTGCCGTCGCCGGCGAAGTAGGTGAAGCGCAGGTCGAGCGAGCGGATCACCGCCTTGAACGATCGGCTCTTGCCCCAGACGAACTGCAGGGACGGTGGTCGGACGTTGCCGCTCGCGGGATCCGAGCCCGGGACGGCCGGGTCGGGGTCCATGGCCTTCAGCAGAGGACCGGTGTGGTTGGTGACCGGCTGGCCGGTGGCCGTCGTGTCGAGGAAGAGCGTCACGGCCATCCAGCCGGACTCTGCGCCGGCGTAGCGCAGTGCGGGCACACCGCGGCCGGGCAGCGGGTCGCCGGTCCATCGATTGGAACGGCGGATCCGGAGCTCGCCCGGGTTGAACAGGCACGGGATCCGGGTGCCCGTCTCGAGCACGAGCATCGCCTTCTCGGGAGGCATCAGAACGCCCCCGGCCGGTGCAGCCCGCGCCGCTCGAGATCAGCGAGGACTCGCCGCTCGAGCGCATCCACGATGCGGTCGATGAGGTCGGTGTCGTCGGGTCGCGGCGACGACGTCATCAACGGTCGCGCCACGTCGGGCGACGAGCTGGTGTGGTCGGGCGCACTCAGCGACGCGGGGGTGGGCTGGGCGGGGACGGCCGCCGTCGGTCCTGCTGGTGCAGCCGCCGCCGTGCTCGGCGCTGGGGGCGTCGGTCCCGTCCTGGGTGGGGGGGCAGCAGGGCGCGACGGCATCGGTGGCGCCGCCGTCGCCGCCGATGCCGTCTGACCCGCCGGGGCCCCGCCGAGCGCTTGGAGCAGCCCCGCTGCACCGCCGACCGGAAGCCCGGCGGTGCCCGTCGCAGCCGGTGGCGCAACGGTCGGCGTCGACCCGACGACGTTTCGCCGCACGATCGACGTGGCCATACGGCGCGCATCGCGCTCCTCCGTGTCGACGTGATCGTCTCCGAGGAACCGTGGGCGATGGTGCTTCGTGGCGCGGGCGACGTGCACGAGCTCGTGGGCGACGATGGCGGCGGTGTGGCGCGACCGGTCTGGTGGCGCGGGCAGGTGCACGACATGCCCGTCGGCGGCGGCGCCGACCCCGGCACGGTGGAGGGCACGTCGCGACGTCGGACCCGTCGAGAGGGCGACCGGTCGGTCACCGACGATGGAGCGCGCAAGCGCGACCAGGTGCGCGGGCAGGGGTTGGAGGGCATCGGCCTTGCGTTCGGCCAGCGCGGCCCGGAACCGCTCCGCCCGTCCGACCGCCCGGGGGAGATCAGGCTTGCGATCATGCGGGCGCTCGGCCAGCGCCGGCCGGAACCGCTCCGCCCGTCGGATCGGCGCTGGGTGTGCCGTGTGACCGCGACCGATCCCGTCGCGCGTGGCGCCAGCCGCACTCGGGGAGCCGGACGGCGGCGTCGACGAGGTGACCAGTGGACGAGGGCCACGCGCCAAGGACCCCGGGGCCGGCGCAACGTCCACCATCGGACCGCGACTGGTCGGCTGCGCCCTCACGACCGCTGTGCGGGCGAGGTGCGCAACACGATCCTGTGATGACACGTCGGTGGTGAGCCATCGGTCGCCCCGCCCGACTCGTCGTGACGCCGGCAGGGCCGGGGACCGCCGGAGGTCGGTGGTGCCAGCAACGCGTCGCGTCCGGGTGGTGGCCGGCGCATCCGCAACGGCGCGCCCGACGACGCCGAGCACAGGGGTGCTGCTCGATGTCCTGGCCGGGGTGAGCGGCCGCGCCATCGGGGACGCCGGTGTACGTCGGGCGCCGGCAGCGAACGGCAGGACGGACGCAGCCACGGAGCGGGCAGAGGCCGAGAGGGTGCCGGCCGTCGCTGGGACCAGCACCCTCCCAACTGGGCCGGTCCCCTGCACGACACGCCGCGCGGTGGCAGCCTGCTGATGGGGACTCAGACGAGCGGGTGCCGTCGGTGACGGCATCGATGCGGCCATGGTCGAGCGCGATGCGGGCGACCCGAGCCGGCCTGCCGCGAGGCCGTGGAAGCCGGCGAGCCAGTGGGCGGCGACGCCGTCGCCCGGCAGAGCTCGTCGCTGCGGACCTGTGGCTCGCAGGACGGCTGTGGGCCGCTGTATCGCGAGGACGCGTCGCTCGGGGTCGATGAGCCGTTGGTCCGCGAGGACGCGTCGCTGCGGGTCGACCAGCCGCCCGGCCGCGTGTGCCCGGCGCAGCACCGCGGTGCCTGGGGCTGACGCGGGGTGCGGGGTCCGTGCGTCCACCAGGTCGATCACCGCCTGGCCCGGTCGGCGTGCTCGCGCTGCCTCCGGCCGGAGCGTTCGGGTCGTGGACGCCGGGTTCGGCGTTGATGGCCGACGCGAGGCGGCGCGCAGCGGCGAGGTGCTCTCGGCAGCAGTCGAACGGAGCGCGAGCACCTCGGGCCTCGGCGATCGGGCTCGATGGCGTGCGTCGGTCCAAGGCACGGCGGCGGGACGCGTCGCGGGCGTCGTGCGCTTCGACGACGGGACCCACCCGGAGGCCGCGCGCGGGAGCGGGTCAGCGAGATGCGGCGTTCGAGGTGCGCTGTTCGCGACCGTGCGCCGCTCGGGCCGCTGACGCGAGCCGGTGCCGTGGCTGACCGGTCCCGCTGCCATCGACGGGCGTGCGTGAGGGGGTCCGGCGAGCTGGGGGGCGATCATCGGTCGCGCGGTGACCCTGCCGGCTGTCTGCGTACTACGCAGGAGCCGATCGGCGGCCGGCGGCAGCATCGGGGTGGCGCCGATGGAGCGCAGATCGGGCGTCCGGCCGCGGCCGGCGCTCGGGCTCGTGGGCGATGCCAGTTCCACCATCGGCGGCGCGAACCACGAGTGCGTGACCGGCCGCTGCGCAGGGCTCGCATGGCTGGCGGCATGGTCGACGTGTCGGGTGGGGTACCTGTCAAGCCGGATGGTCGAGCGCGGGAGCTCACTGGTCCGCCGCACGACGCGTGGGGCGGCCACCGAACGTCTCTCCGGGGCTCCGAGCACGGGCCGTGAAGCGGCGAGAGCGGACCGCGGCGACGCAAGTCGGCTCGGTGCGGCGGCGACGAGCGGGGTGCGATGGTCGGCGGTCGCTTCGGGTCGCACGGCCGTGGTCAGGGGCGTGCCGGCCGCGGTCGAGCCGTGTGCCGCAGCGACGGTTGCCAGCGGGGCGGGCGTCATCAGTCGGCGCCGGGCCGGTGCGGCGGCGAACGTCGATCCGGTCACGTCTGGTCGCGTCGTCCTGGTGGCCGCGAGAGCGCGAGCCGTCAGCGGTGCTGCCGGCGAGCCGGCCACGCGCGGCGCTCGGGTACCGCCGAACCTGGACGTTGGACCGGCGGTCGGCTGGTCGTCGAGGGCTCGCCGGATGGAGCGGCGCCGGGCGAGCTCACCGGGCCGGGGCGCGACGGCATGGCCTGCGCGGCGAGGAGCAGCGTGGAGCTCGCGTCGCTCCACGCGAGGCCCGTCGCCATCGACGACGGTCTCGTCCGCACGTGCGGAACCTCTGTCTGGATCGACGGAGGCACGCCCTCCTTCCTGACCGAAGGCTCCCCGTGGGCTCCTGATCGGTCGGCGGGAGGCGTTCGCTCCTCCGTCGCCTCTCGACGCTCGGCGCACGGCGCGGGCTTGACCTCCGCCACCGCCGGTGCGATCCGGGCTTCCAGATGGTCGGCGGGCGCCGCCCCCTCCAGGCCGCTCGTCGCTGCCCGGATCGGGCCGGCCCGTCAGCAGCGCGCGGAGCGCCTCGACGTCAGGCGCCGCGGTCCCGGCGGTGCCGGCGCTGGTGCCGCCGAAGGGCGCGGGTGCGCGACCCGGGGCAGCGGCCCGGGCCTCGGCAGATCCCCAGACGAAGGCGTCGCGGGTCCCGAAGCGATGGCCGACGGCGCCCGGTCCCGTCTTCGTCCCGGCTGGCGTGGTCGATCGACGATCCATGCGCGCGCAGGACGCCACGGGGGGGAAGCATGTTGGGCTGAGGTCGTCTCCGAGCTGGCGTCCCTTCGTGCAGGAGACGTCGCAGCCGGTCCAGCTCGCCGTTGCCGGTCGGCGCGACCTGGTTCTCGCGGGCGGCCTCGGCAGCCTGACCGTCGCGCCACGCAGCCCACCATCCGAGCGGGGGTGTGACGGGTAGGCCCCCGACGCTGGCGGCCGCAGGCGATTCCGCCCCGAGCGTCCGCCGGGCGAGGATCGAACGGCCGCACCGTGCGCCGAACGAGGCGCTCCATCGGCCCAGCCCCCCGGGCGAGCGGACGGCCGTCGCCCGTGCGCCCAGCGCGCGGCCCGCGTAGCGGGCGGCCATCTGCCGGCCGAGCACGGTTCGGACATCAGCAGCCACAGGCGATCACCCGAACGTCGCTGCTCGGAAGCCGTGGTGGCCGATCTCGAGCTCCTCGCGGCTGGCGGCGTCGCCGTCGGCATCGAGGTCCGGCCCGCGCCACGCGACGGGGAACGCGCCCTCCATCTCCCACGAGCGCAGGCGCTTGCCGGTCTCGTCGAGCAGGGTGACGGCGCCGGTGCAGCGCTCGAGCTTGTTGCCCTTGTCGCCGAAGCTCTCGATCGTCTTCTTGAACCAATCGAACAGGGCGTCGCTCTTCGTGATGCCGCGCCGCAGCACCACGTTCGGCCACCTGACGCGACCGGGGAGCCGGTGCACGAAGCCGTTGGTCCCGCCCTCCGCGTACTCGACGACGTCAACCTCGACCTGGAGGCCCTGCACCGAGGTGAAGGCACCGATCTCGACGCCGTCGACCTCGAAGACGAAGTAGCTGGCGGCGGGGGGCCAGACCGTCCACCCGGATGCCGCGGCTGCGTTAGGCATAGATCTTCACCGCCTCCCAGGCGCGTCGGTTCAATGCGGCCACCGATTGCACGAGCCGATCCCGGTCACCGTGCTCGAGGTCGAGCAGCGACTCGAGGTCCCAGTGCAGGTGGTACGCGAGGTAGCTGACCTCCTCCCAGAGGGTGTCGACCGGGTACCGGATCATCGGACCCCGCCGCTGACCTCCTCGAGGCGCCGACGCACCGGCTCCTCGTCCTCGATGTCGAGCGACGGCTCAGGCTCCGGCTCCGGCTCCGGGGCCGGCAGCGCATCCCGCTGCGACTCGAGCAGGTCCTTCACGTCATCCTCGGAACCGAAGTTGACGACGCCGTAGAAGTCCTGGAGGAACGCGAGGTCCACGGCGAACAGGCCGTTGACGTGATCAGTGGTGACCGGTGTGACGGTCCCGAGCGCCGTGACGACCCGCGCCAGCACGAGGACCGTGAGGAGGGGATCGTCCGGCCCGTCGATGCTCGGATCGCGCAAGGGCTCGAGCTCGTCGCGACCGGTCGCCAGTCGCATGCGGCCCCGGCGGTGCAACCGTCCCTCGTCATCGACGAAGCCCTTGGGCAGCACGAACTCGAACTCTGTCTGCAGGCCGCTCACTTCGTGCGCTCGATGTACTCGACGGTGAGAGTGACCTCCTCGACGATCGCCGAGGCGGCCTCAGCCGACAGCGACGGCAAGACGACCTTGCTCGGCCAGCACGCCTCGAAGTTCCAGCGTGCGATCTCCGTGTGTGCCTGGTCCATCAGGAAGATCGACCCGCTCTTGCGGGCTTCGGTGATCTTTCCGTCGCGCACCAGCTTGTGCCAGTCGTACAGCTCCTTGTTGTCCTTGACGACCCCGCGCTTGAGCGTGATGTCGCCGTAGGTCGTGCGACCGGGCGTCTTGCGCTGGACCGTCTGCTTGCCGTCGACGGTGTTCGTCCAGTGCTCGACGACCTCGGTCGTGATCTCCGCGCCTGACACCTCCGTGAAGTAGCCGCTCATGGCGCCCTGGATCTCGACACCGACGTAGCTGCTGATGATTGGATCGCTGGACAGCGTGGTTTCGGGCATGTCGTGGTTGCTCCTTCGCTTTCGTTAGGTGGGGACCGGCCGGTCAGGCGGTCTGGTCCTTGAACTGGCTGACCCGGAAGATGACGAACTCGGCGGGCTTCACGGGTGCGATGCCGACCTCGACGGTGAGGCGGCCCTCGTCCCGCGCCTCGGGCGGGTTGGTCTCCTCGTCGCACTTCACGTAGTACGCCTGCTCTGGCGTGGCGCCGAACAGCGCGCCTTCGCGCCACAGCGTGCGCAGGAACGCGTTGACGGTCCGCTTCACGCCCTCCCAGGTCTTCTGGTCGTTCGGCTCGAACACGACGTACTGCGTGCCGTTGAGGATCGTCGTCTCGATCATGTTGAACAGGCGCCGCACGTTCAGGTAGCGCCAGTCGCTGTCGGAGGAGAGCGTGCGAGCGCCCCACACCCGGATGCCCCGCGTGCCGAACGGGCGGATGCAGTTGATGCCGATCGGGTTGAGCACCGCCTGCTCGTTCTTCGTGATGGGGCGCTCGATGTCGAGGCAGCCGCGGATCGTCTCGTTGGCCGGCGCCTTCCAGACGCCGCGGGTCTCGTCGGTCCGGGCCCAGATGCCGGCCATGTGGCCCGACGGGGGGATCATCACCTCGCGGTCACCGTTGGTGCCGATCGGGTTCTCGATCTTGATCCACGGGTAGTAGAACGCGGCGAAGTTGGTGTCGTACATGGCGACGTCGCTGCGCCACTCCTTCACCTGCTGGGGCGTCATGCCGGGGGGCGAGTCGAGGATGGCCACCCGGTTGGCCTGCTGCTCGCAGTGGCTGATCAGCGCGGTCTGCACCGCCTTCCACATGCCGAGGTCGACCGTCCCGTCTTCCTTCGTCGCCGCTGTGATGAGGTCGGGGACAGCGATCATCGTGACCTCTTCGGCGATGGCCAGGCCGTTGATGCCGCTGCGCGTCGATTCCGAACCCGAGAAGTTCTTGCCCGTGACCCGCACCGGCACCGGCGTCGCCTTGGCCAGTGGGAACGCGCCCGGCCTCATGACGTCGATCAGCGACGACATGTCGACGGCCGTGTCGAGGGCGACCTCGACCTTGACCCGCTCCGACGCCTTGTTCACGACCTTGGCGACGTCACGGTCACCACCGAGCGAGAGCCCGGTGTGGTGCTCGACGACGGTGCCGCCCTCGACGACGCGCAGGTCGAACGGCGTCGCCCCCTCGGTGTCGGGGTCGGGATCGGCGGGTTCGACGACGATCGTGAGCTCGGCGTTGGGCTCGATGCTCGTCACCTTCACCGGCAGGCCCAGCGCCCGGTCGGACGCCGGAAGTGAAGCCGTAGACGGCTCGTCGGCAGGGGAGACGTTGGGGATGCGGCACACGTAGGCGAGCTGTCCCCCGTTGGCGAAGTAGCCGAAGATGCTCAGCGGGAGCATGCACCCAGGTGCGAAGCCCCCGAACGTCTCCTCGTACTGCGTCCAGCTCGTGACCAGGCGAGGCTTCATGCCCTCGGGGTCGTTGGGGTCGTCCTTCGGGAAGGTGGCGGTGAACCCGACGAAGGCGGCGATCGCCGTCGGCGCCGCGCTCAACGACTTCTGTGAGGACGGCACCTCTTCGACGTACACGCCGGGTGCGGCATAGGTGGGCACGGTTGTCTCCTCTTCAGGCTTGGGTGGTCAGGCTTGGGTGGTCTGGAAGGTTCCGGGATCGGTGATCGAGACGACGCCGGCGTACGAGCAGATGCACGTGGAGCCGAGGGTGAGGCCCGGGACGCCGCCGATGAGCGTCAGAGGCGCACCGGGGGTCCAGGTTCCGGAGGTGGCGGGCATGCACGGCATCGGTGTCAGCACCCCGAGGGCCGCCGCCGTGGCTGCGGCCACGGACGGGTTGGCGATGCTTCGACACATGCCGAAGCTGGGGATGTTCACGAGGGGCGCGGTGTCGGCGACCGTGGCAGCAGGGAAGAACTCCATCGTCACGCCTGACGACGGCACGACAGCCAGCGCTCCCGGCGCCGAGCCCTGGGTGCAGACGAGCTGGGAGGTGGCCACAGCGGCGGCGAGACCGGTCACGATGGCGTCCCTTGCTTCACCGAGCTGGTCAGCTCGGTGGTGCTGCGGGCCACGCACACGATGCCGTGGTCACCCAGCTCGTTCCAGCTGCGGATGGACGGCAGCAGATACGTGAGCACCAGTGGTGACTCGAGGTAGTCGCGACCGACGTATGGCTCGAACTCGGCCAGGCACGCGATGTCAGCGAAGGTGCCCAGCTGGTTGTCGTCGGGGCGGAGGTCGCCTTCGGTCCACGGCGCATACGCGAACACCTCGTGCTGATGCGGCTCCTCGCACGGAACTGCTCGCACCGCCGTCACCTCTGCCTCGAGGTCGTCAGGGGGAACGAAGCAGTCGCCGACTCGCAGCTCCACGGCGTCGAGGTCCCCCGGGTGCGTGACTCGACCGCCGTCATCGCGCTCGGCGCCGTCGTCTCCACCGCACCCGGCGGCGAGCATCGCTACGGCGAGGACCACCGAGACGGCGACGTAGGCCGATCCACTCATCCTCGGCACCGCCCGCCGTCGGTGGTCAGCGCCCGTTCGATGCGCTCGAGCCGACGCTCGATGGCTTCGATCCGGTCGTCGACGCGACGCCCGCTCACAGCGGCGGCGACCTCGACGGACACGAGCCGATCGACGAGCCACGAGCGATCGAGCTCAGCGCTGCCCAGCCGACTGGTCAGCCCGTCGAGTCGCTCGAGCACATCGGCGCCAGATGAGGGCTCTCGTCCGCCGGGCCCCCGGGCCGAATCGACCGCCAGCTCGACGGGCCCGGGTGCCGCGGCGTCGTCGGCGCTGTCCGCCTCACCGTCGAGCTCAGCGCACTTCTCCCCTTCGCCGTCGCCGCCCAGCCACCGGCCCAGCTGGTCGTCCCAGGCGCGCAGCGCGGCGGCACCGGCCTGCCCGTCGCCGACGTCGTGGAGGGTGGACGGCCCAGGGAGCTGGAGGCGAAGTCGCTGGTTGGTGCGGGTGAGAGCCGTCCAGCACAGCCCTGACCTCGTGCTGGCGATGAGCTCGCCCGCGATGTGGCTCGCGTCGGGGCAGGCGACGAGGCAGTGCAGGGCCGCTACCGGGTCGGCGAAGTCATGCATGCCACTGGGGGCTAGATCGCCGATCTGGTAGCAGCAGACGGTCCATGTGACGTTCGCGTTCGACGGCTCCGGCGTGAGCACCGAGCGGAGGTCGTCGGCCCGACCATCGGCGGCGAGATCGCCGATGGCCGACCCCGCTTCGAGCGCGGCCCGCTCTCGCTCGTCATCGTCGAGCGCGGTGGCCAGGGCGATGGCCCCGGCGTGGACACGGCGGACGTCCGGCGGTGCTGACCGGTCCGCCGCCGGGGACAGCGCCACTGAGACCGGCGCCGCCGGCAGCGCCGGTACCGCCGGCGCCAGGATTCGCGCAGTGCCCGTGTCCGCCATCGAAGGGATCGTGCCCTTGCCGTTCGCGCCTGTCTGCCGTACTCGACTACTGCACTCGGCGACGGGGACTACTGACGGACGACCTCGGAACGCGGGAGCAGCGACGCCCTCCGTGCTGGCACCGATGCGTCATTTCCCCCTTTGGCGAAGAATCTGCGGGATGGCCATCAACGGCCGCGCCCGGCCGGCAGAGCGGGCGCCTTCGGTGCTGCCCGCAGTCCCGGTCGCGCCTCGGCATCCCGGGGACCTGCCTCTGGTAGGCCGCGCAACCGAGCTGGCCCTGGTCGTCGGCGCACTCAGGCAGGGATCGGGTGCCGCCATCGTCGGTGACGGAGGGGTCGGCAAGACACGACTCGCACGAGAGGCGCTCGACATACTTCACGAGGCGGACACCGTGTGGCTGGCCGCGACTGAGTCCGCCCGGAGCGTGCCTCTGGCGGCCGTCACCCGCCTGCTGCCCGATGGCGACCTCGGAACGGATCGGGCTGCACTGTTCCGCAGAGCCGGTGCGGCCCTGGCCGCCTCCCGTCCGCGAGGGCTGCTCATAGTCGTGGACGACGCCCACCTGCTGGACGCTCCATCCGCCGCCTTCGTGCACCACCTCGCCACGACGGGGGTGGCCCGCCTGCTGCTGACGCTCCGCCGCGATGCTGATGGGCCCGATGCCATCCGCGTTCTCTGGAAGGACGGCCACGCCCGGCGCGTCGACCTGGCCGCGCTCGGGGACGCCGAGACGAGCGCGCTCGTCGAGACCGCCCTCAGCGGGCCGACGACGGCGTCGTTGCGCCGGTGGTTCCGCGAGCACAGCATGGGCAACCCGCTGGCGTTGAGCGAGCTGCTTCTCGCGGCCCGGACGGCCCGGTGCCTGGAGGAGAAGTCGGGGGTGTGGCGCCTCGTCGGCGACCCACCGCTGTCTCCGCAGCTCCTCGACCTCGTGCGAGCCCGGCTCAGCGGGCTCGAAGCCGGACACCGACGGGCGCTGGAGCTCGTGGCGCTCGGTGAGCCAGTGCCCCGAGCCGCTCTCGAACGGCTGACTGCGCCCCGGGTGCTCGAGGAGCTCGAGCGCAGTGGCACGATCATCACCGAGCGCCTCGATGACACGTGGGCGGTTCGAACCGCACATCCCATTCTGGGCGAAGGGGTCCGCGCCGACCTGCCCGAGGGCGCTCGCGTGCGGCTCCTCGAGGTGCTGGCCGAGGGGCTCGACGCCACGCTCGAGCGACGCACCGATCTGCTCCGAATAGCGGAGCTGCGGCTGGCCGCGAGGTCACCGATGGCCCCTGAGACGCTGCTCGAGGCCGCTGCAGAAGCCCTTCGGCTGTGCTTGCACGACCGGGTCGTGCCGCTCGCCGCGGCGGCCGAGGCTGCAGGCGCGGGTCCGCCGGCCGCGGCGATCCAGGCCCAGGCTCTCTCACTGCTCGGGCGACACCACGAAGCAGCACGTGCTCTCTCTGGCATCGACCGCTCGGGGCTCTCGCGCCGTCTGGCCGCGTCGGTGCTGGCCGTGGAAGCCGGCTCGGCCGATCTACGAGGGCAGCAGTTCAGCAAGGTCAGCGCGCTGCTCGACGACGCCACGGGTTGGCACCCCGACACCACCTGGGCGCGCACGATCGCTGTGCTGCGCACCGGGCTCCTCGTCCGCGCCGGGCGGTACGGCGACGGGATCGAGCTCGGCGGGATGCTCCATCGCACTGACGACGACCGTGGCGAGACCCAGGAGATCGGCGTCGCCCTCGGCCCGATCATGTCCGAGGCGCTGCTCGCCGTGGGTCGTTCGGCCGACGCGCTCGAAGCGGTCCGCGAAGCACCGTCCACCGCCGACCCCGGACCCTGCTCGCTTTTGGCCTGGGCCGCGGTCCGGTTGCGCACCGGACGGGCCTGGGACCAGGTCGAGGCCATCGCCACCGCAGCCCATCACCGCAGCCTCGCCGCCGCCGATCCGACGGCAGCAACCGTTGCCGCCACCGTTCTCGGGCGCCTCGCGCTTGCCCGTGGGCGTCCGCTCACGGCCGCTCGCTGGCTGGGCGATGCGGTGGTCGAGCTCGGCGACACCGATCCGCACGGCACCCTGATCCCCAGCCTCTCGGCGCTCGCATGTGCCCAAGCCATCGCGGGGTCCGATGCCAGCCCGACGCTGGAGCGCCTCGATGTCGTGCTGGATCAACGGCCGAGCGGGCCGTGCGACGACATCGAGATCGCGAGGGCACGCGCCTGGGCCGCGGCGGCGTCCGGCGAGCTGACCCGGGCCCGTTCGCTCGTGCTCACCGCGGCCAAGTCGACCGAGGAGGCCATCACAGAGGAGGCGTTCCTCCTGCACGACGCGCTGCGGCTCGGGACCCCGCCTGTCGAGGTGAGCGCGCGGCTGGGCCAGCTGGCAGGCCTGACCGACAACCCGCTGGTGGACCTCCTCGCCGCGCACGCGGAGGGGGCGGCGGGCAACGACGGCGGAGGCCTCGAGACCGTGGCGGGGGCGTTCGAGGAGCTCGGTGCTGACCTCTTGGCCGCCGAGGCCTGGTCGGCGGCCGCCGGTGGGTACCGGTACGAGGGGCGGGCCGGTTCGGCCCAGCGGGCCGCGACCCGGAGCTGGGCGTTGGCTGAGCGCTGCGAGGGGGCCGCCACACCGTGGTTGTCTCGATCCGACGAAGCGATCGTCCTCAGCCTGCGGGAGCGGGAGGTCGCCGCCCTCGCAGCACGAGGCGTGCCCAACGCTCGGATAGCCGAGCGCCTGTCCCTGTCGGTGCGCACCGTCGAGTCCCATGTGTACAGGGCGATGACCAAGCTCGGAGTGCGCCACCGCGACGAGCTGGGCGCCGTGCTCGGCGTGGAGAGCACGGTCTAGGACACGTGGGGACCGAAGTCCTTCTCCGTGATGAGCCGGCCCAGCTTGCGGTACTCGCGCGACAAGCCGGCGACCACCGTCTCCATCGTGATCTGGGTGTCGCGCGCCGCGGCGATGAACGCCGCCGTGGTCGCCACGTTGCGGATCGAGCCGCCGGCGATCTCGAATCTCGAGGCCAGCAAGTCGAAGTCGATGTCCTTGGCGAGCGGTGCCGCGGCTGGGAACGATTGCTTCCAGAGCCGCAATCGCTCCTCGGGGGCCGGCAGCGGCATCTCGATGCGCACGTGGATGCGACGCATGAAGGCCTCGTCGATGTCCTTCTCACGGTTCGTGGCGAGCACGATCAGGCCGTCGTGAGCCTCGAGCCGTTGCAGCAGGTACGACACCTCGATGTTGGCGTAGCGGTCGCGGGCGTCCTTCACCTCCGAACGCTTCCCGAACAGCGAGTCGGCCTCGTCGAAGAACAGGACCGCGTTCCCGGCGGCCGCCGCGTCGAAGATCTGTTCGAGGTTCTTCTCGGTCTCACCGATGTACTTGCTCACCACGGAGGACAGGTCGAGCTTGAACAGGTCGAGTCCGAGCGAGCCGGCGATGATCTCGGCGGCGAGGGTCTTGCCGGTCCCTGGCGGACCGGCGAAGAGCGCCACCACGCCGCGCGACGGGATCGTCGGGTAGCCCCACTCGCGGTACACCTGGTCGCCGTGGCGCATGCGGTCGATGATCGACTGCAGCAGCTGGAGGCGGTCGTCGCTCAGCACGATGTCGTCGATGCTGCGCGTCGGACGCACCCGTCGGGTGAGGTGCTCCAGCCGACCGGCAGCGAGCCGGCGCACGGCCGCGTCGATGTCGCCCTCGACGGTGCCAAGGACCTTGGCGACGCGGCGGAGCTGGTCGAGGCTGAGCCCGTGCACGGGGTCGACGTCGCTGCCCACCACGGCTGCCCACTCTGCGGGAGTCGCCGGCCGCGCCGGCGTCTCGACCTCGCGCCACGGCCGGTTGGGCAGCTCGTCGATCGGCAGGGCGTGTCGGCTGGAGACGACCCAGACCAGGTGGTTGGCGCGGTCGACCATGTGGCGGGTCGCTGGTTCGAGGACGTCATCGACGTCGATCAGCACCCCGCGCCCGGTGATCGTTGCCTCTCGAACGACCGCCGAGCGGGCTTCAGGCGACATCGGCTGGTCCACGGCGATGAAGCGCTCGCCCACCGCCGCGGCCATGCCGTCTCGCCATCGGCGAGTGCGGTCGGTGCCGATGACTACGACGAGGGCCGCAGGCGGGCCATCGTCCTCCCCGTCGTGCTCGCCGCCGTCCAGGAAGGTGGCGTCGGACGGCAGGTCAGGATCGAGCGACGTGTCGCCCAGCAGCGCCCAGAGGACGCTCGGCTCCACGACGACCACCCTGGAGGACCAGGCACCGACATCGTCGACACGCACGAGCTCGGCGCGCAGGAGGCGCGAGTCCGGAGCCAGGGTCAACGGGCCCGGATGCCCGGCCCCGAGGAGCGCGGGCAGCAGTCCGAGCGAGATCCGGTTGCGATGGCGATCCCCTTGGAGATCACCGACGGTCCGCTGCAGCGACCACGACGCCTCGGCGGCGGCGAGCAGGGCCAGGACCTCGACATCGGTCTCGCTCAGTGCCGCGTTGGTCGCGATGGCGGCGAACGCAGGGTCCTCGGCGAGGGCTCCGCTCCACCGCTTCCGGGCGTCGGCCATGACGACCGCCGGGTCCGCGCCGCCCTCGGCGGCACCGGTGAGGAGTGTCCCACCGAACTGCAGCCACGGCGGTCCGGCCGTCAGCGGTTTCCTGCGGACCATGTGCCGCAGTCAATCACGAAGTGCTTCCCCTTTCGGGCGGATTGGGTTTACGTTGCGTGAACCGGACGCCACCACGCGCCGGGAATGGCGGTAGGTGATGCAGGAGCGGACGCGCCACGTCGAGCGGGACTCGACTCGGCGCGCAGACCACGGGACCAAGGCATCGGTCGTGCGTCGCGCGCCGTCGCTCCTGGTCGGCGCGGCGAACGACGTGGAGGAGCGAGACGCCGACGCCATCGCCGACCGGGTCGTGGACGACCTGGGCTTCGGCAGCCCCGTCGGCGAGGTCACCTCGACGAGGATCCAGCGGTCGGCGATGCCACAGCGCTCGGTCATCCGGCGTCTGGCCACCACGCCGACCGCGCTCGACGCCGCCATGGGCAAGTCGAAGAAGGGGATCCTCGGCGCCGGGCGGTCGACGTACGCGACGATCCGGTCGACGCTCGAGAAGTACGAGAAGGCGAAGGCGGCCAAGGACCCGGTCGGGGCGAACTCGCTGCTCGAGAGCCTCGATGCTCTGTGCACGAGGTACCTGAACGAGCACAAGGCTGCGACCACCAAGCAGGACCAGGACCGCCGCAAGCTGGTCGATCGGCTGAGCGACGAGGTAGCAGGGGAGCGGGCCACGGCGTCGCAACGTTGGGCGCAGATGTCGTACGTCAACAGCATGGCCACGGGGGTCGAGAAGCAGGCGGCGAACACGATGAACGTGGACGCTCCGTCGAGCACCCTCCACCCGTTCCAAGCGGCCTCGAAGGCGACGCGGGTCCATGCCGCCAACGCACGGGACGAGTTCGCGGGCGCGGCGCGGACCGCCGGGATCTTCGCTCCCGAGGACGGTTCGCGGAACGTCGCCCTCGAGAACATCCAGGCTCGCCAGGCGGTCGTCAGCGGGAAGGGGATCACGCCAGCCGAGCTGACCGGGATCATGGCCTTCACAGACAACGCCGGAGACTTCGAGTACATGAATCCAGCGGCGTCCAACAGTCCGGGCCGGATGCAGGCGAACAAGGAGAAGCAGCAGAAGATCAACTCGAGCGCCCCCGAGGAGGGCTGGGGTCAGGTGGACGACCAGGTCCTTCGAGAGGAGGGCTCGCTGCACACCGCGATGGCGGTCGCGGGCATCTCGAAGCTGGACCTCTACAAGGCGACGACGTACCGCGGGCAGACCTACAGCGCGAACGGCTTCAAGGCCAGCATCGCGAAGGGGAAGTCGTTCACGATCGCCAGCCTCGCCAGCACCACCAAGGAGCTGGACGTCGCCCTCAGCTTCGCGGCGAAGAACGTCACGGGGAAGAAGAAGGCCGGCGAGACCGCCCCAGCCAAGCGGGCGGACGAAGTCCTCGACGTCGCCGTCATCTTCGCTTACGCCCCCGGACACGGCGGCCGGGACATCGAAGCGCTGTCGGCGCAGGTCGGCGAAGCCGAGGTGGCGATGCTCCCCGGCACGACGTTCAAGATCGCCTCGGTCACGAAGGTCGGTAGCAACGGCAAGCCCATCAAGGCCAGCGGGCCCGACGACCTCGCCCAGGTCCAGAAGGACGTCGCCGGGAGGGTGACCGCGAGCTTCGGGGCGGCGCGGGAGGTGTACCTCGTCGGCATGGAGCGCATCGAGAAGCCGTCGACGGCGCTCCCGGCGAAGAAGGACACGTCATCGATGCACCAAGGCGCCAAGGGCCGGCCGGCGCGGATCACGCCGAGGCAGCCCACTCCGACGAAGGGGAAGTGAACATGCAGGAGCGAATGCTGAAGCCGGAGGACGCGGCTATGACCCGCTCGCCGAAGCGGGAGCAGGAGGCAGTGGCGCGTCGCGCGCCGCTCCAGGTGGGCGCGGCGAACGACAGCGCCGAGCGGGAGGCCGACTCGGTTGCTGACCGAGTCGTCGAGCACCTCGGGTTGGGCAGCCCTGTCGCGGAGGTGGCGGAGACGAGGGTCCAGCGGAAGGCCACCGGCGCGGTCGGGCCCGAGGGCGGTGAGGTCGACGCCGACACCGAGGCCCGGCTCGACCGCACCCGCGGCGGTGGATCGCCCCTCGAGTCGACCGTGCGCCGGTCCATGGAGGATGCCTTTGGCGGCGCCAGCTTCGGCGACGTGCGGATCCACTCCGGGGGTGAGTCGGCCGACCTGAGCACTCGCCTGGGTGCGCAGGCCTTCACCGTCGACAAGGACATCTACCTGGGTTCCGGCACGCCGTCGCCTTCGACGCCGGCGGGTCAGCACCTGCTCGCCCACGAGCTGGCCCACACCCAGCAGCAGAGCGGTGGCGCCCAGCGCTCCGTCGTGCAGCGGCTCGACGTCGACAAGCCGATCAAGAAGGTGAAGACGATCAACGTCTTCCCGTTCGGGAGCAGCGGTCAGGTCGCGGAGGTGTCCGACGGCGGCAAGCCGGTCGTCGTCAAGGTCGACCAGAAGAACGCCGCCGAAGTCGTCGCCGCCGACAAGCTGATGCGGGGCGGCAAGTTCAAGTCGGGCCGGCACAAGGTCAAGGCACCGAAGTCACGCCTGGCCAACGGGGCCGACATCGCGGAGCTCAAGGCGAAGGTGAACCTGCCCGGCGTGATGGTGTCTCCCGACCCGCGCGACTTCGTGAAGGGGTTGGATGGGTCGAACCAGTCGATCATCGCCGAGTCGCTGTCCGGTGCGAACATGCAGCAGAAGCTGACGGGTGCCGTGACGTCGTCGCAGGGCACGGATGAGGCCGGCGAGGCAGTGACCACCGTCAGGCGCGACGACGCCTTCATCGAAGAGACGAAGAAGCTGTTCAAGTCGAGCTCGGCCATCAAAGCGATGTCCAAGGCGTTGGCCGCGGATTGCGCGATGGCGCAAGGTGATCGCGTGCTCCACCAGTTCGCCCCCGCGAACTTCAAGTACGACGGCAAGAAGAAGACGTTCTCCTTCATCGACAACACGCAGAGCAGCGCCGCCGGGACGCTGGTCGACAAGATGACCAAGGACGGGTTCATGAACGCCCGGGCCTCCTTCAACCAGTGGGCCGACGTGGAGTTCGTGAGGTGGCTGCGCACCGACCTCGACAGCCTGGCCAACAAGATCGTCGACAACTTCACGGGCTGCGACGCCAACGGTGACGCGAACTACACGGGGATCATCGGCGAGTTCGATCCGATCAACGCCAACAAGGCCGAGCGGGGGGTCAAGACCGAGATCTTCAACGAGCTGAAGGGGCTCGCCGTGGCCAACCGCTCGAAGATGGTCGGCGCCGCGAAGGCCGGACTCGAAGCGGGACGGTCGACCGTGATCAAGCAGCTCGCCAACCCGCTTGCCCTTGACCCAAGGGATCAGGAGCCAGCAGGACCGCGTCCAGGCCGCGACATCCCTGGTGGCGCGCCAGCTGGTGCTCACCGGGTCCCCGAAGGAGGCCGCGTGGGACGCGGCGAACGCGAAGGTGCTCAAGCTCCTGAAGCTGCCCTTCAGGCCCGCGGTGCCGGCGTTGGACATGGCCTCGATGCCGAAGCTCCCCCAGAGCTGAGGGCCGCGTCGAAGTGGTGGCGCATCGCGGTCCCTGACAGTCCGTGTCAGGAGTGGCCCCGTACGGTCGGGTCGAGAACCTGACCAAGAGGAGCGACATCATGCCCGAGCGCAACGGCTACATCCCCGGCGTCCCCTGCTGGGTGGACACCAACCAGCCCGATCCCGCGACCGCGGTTCCGTTCTACGAGGGCCTGTTCGGATGGGATCTCGAGGACGGCATGCCCGAGGGTTCCGGGGCCCACTACTTCATGGCCCGGATCCGGGGCGGCGACGTCGCCGCCATCTCATCGGTCCCTGAGGGTGCGCCCGCCACGGCGGTGTGGAACACGTACATCTGGGTCGACGACGCCGACCTCACCGCCAAGAAGGTGACCGAGGCCGGAGGGGCTGTGCTGAACGACCCGTTCGACGTCATGGACGCCGGCCGCATGGCCGTCCTGGCCGACACCGAGGGTGCCGTGTTCTGCGCCTGGCAGCCGAAGGACCATCGGGGAGCGAGGGTGGTCAACGAGCACGGTTCAGTGAACTTCAACGGGCTCGCCTGCCGCGACATCGCCGCCGCGGAGCGGTTCTACGGGGCGGTGTTCGGCTGGAAGCACCTTCGTCTGGCCAGCGGCTCGATGTGGGCCCTGCCCGGATATGGCGACCACCTCGAGGAGTCGACGCCTGGGCTTCGCGAGCAGATGGCGGGCATGGGCGCTCCCGACGGCTTCATCGACGCCGTGGCGCAGCTCACCCCGATCGCCGACGATGACACCGACACGCACCCGCACTGGAGCGTCACCTTCGCCACCGACGACGTGGCTGCGACCGCCGCCACAGCACTCGAGCTCGGCGGCCAGGTGCTCGAAGGACCGCACGACGCCCCGTGGGTGAGGATGGCTGTCATCGAGGACCCGCAGGGAGCGCGGTTCATCGCCAGCCAGTTCGTGGCCGAGAACGCCGTCCTCGAGTAGCCGGCTCTGCGGCCGGTGGAGCCGCCCTAAGGTCGCCCTCGCCCGGAACCGCGTCAAAGGGAGGCCCTGTAGTGAGCGCACCGACCCACACCGACCATGGCCCCGATCCGCATGTCGTCGACATCGAAGAGGCCACCCTCTCCAACGAGAGCTTCCGCACGACGCTCTGGACCGGCGCTCATCTCCAGATGACGGTCATGAACATCGAGCCCGGCCACGACATCGGTCTCGAGGTCCACGAGCACGGTGACCAGTTCATCCGCGTCGAGGAGGGCAAGGCTCGGGTGCTGATGGGCCCGTCCGAGCACGACCTCCCCTTCGACCGTGAGGTCCAGGACGACTGGGCGATCCTCATTCCGGCGGGAACGTGGCACAACGTGGTGAACGTCGGTGACGGTCCCCTGAAGGTCTACGCGCTGTACTCCCCGCCCGAGCACGATCACGGCACCGTGCACGCGACCAAGGCCGACGCCGACGCCGACGAGCACGGCCACTAGACCCGAGCCGAGCCTGGAGGGACAGAAGACCCACCGCTTCACAAGCGGGGAGGCTGCGGCGCCAGCTCCCCTGCCACCACCGGAGTCCTCAACACGTTGCCGGCCGGGGCGAGCGGGCACATCCACGCCGGGTCGTAGGCGCAGGACGGGTTGTAGGCGAAGTTGAAGTCGACGACCAGCCGGCCGTCGTCCCCACCCAGATCGGCGCCCTTGATCGTGTCCAGCAGGTAGCGGCCGCCGCCATAGGTGCTCGAACCGGCTGTCGCATCTCGCAGCGGCAGGAACACTCCACCGCCGTAGGAGCCGAGCCACCACACATCCAGGTCGCCGACTGGCGCCACGTGGATGGTCCCCAGGCGATCGAGCGGGACGACGCCATCGGTGCCGGTGGGCACCTCGAGCCGTTCGGGTGCGACGTCGGTGTCGACCTCCACCTCGAACCGCAGGTTCGGGTCGTAGGGGGCCACCGGGGCTCCTTCGAACTGGGGTCGCTGGGCCGCAGGGATCGGCGAATCAGGGTGCTCCCGAAGCAGGCGATCCCGCGTCTCGCGCCAGAGGGTGTGGGCTGCTGCCGGGTCGGCGCTGGCGCGGATATCGGCGTAAAGCGCGGTGATCTGGCGTCGCCAGTCGAGCAAGGTCAGCTTCATGTGTCCTCCTGGCAGGACAGTGTCCCGCAGTGACCGTGAGCACGCTGATCGCCCCGGTCGCGACGTCGGCTCTGGCGCGCGGCGGTTCGGAGTCGGCGTGTCGCTCGGGTGTCCCCGATCGAGCAGGTACCCCGGGGAACTATTCCGATTCGTTGCACGACCTCCTTCCCCGAGCGCGGTCGCCCGGCCGCCTGACGACTCGGAACGGAGTGCACGCATGAGGATGGTCGGTCGAGGTCTGTTGGGGCTCGGAGGAGCCGCTGTAGGGACCGTTCTGTTGGCGGTGCCCGCCGGCGCGCACGTATCGCCGGACAAGTCCGAGGTTCCCGCCGGGGGCTTCACCTCCGTCGCCCTCACCGTCGGGCACGGCTGTGAGGCTTCACCCACGCGGCAGGTGTCCGTTCAGATCCCTGACACGATCAACAACGTCACGCCCGGTGTCCTGCCGGGGTGGGAGATCGAGGTCGTGACGGAGGAGCTGCCCGAGCCCATCGAGGGCACCCACGGTGAGGCGATCACCGAACGGGAGAGCGAGGTCATCTTCACCGCGGAGGCCGGGAGCGAGCTCCCTGACGGCTTCCGCCAGTCGTACACGCTCGGGTTCCAGGCCCCCGACACGCCCGGCGAGCACCTCTTCTTCAAGACCATTCAGACCTGCGTCGAGGGCGAGACGGCCTGGATCCAGGAGTACACAGGAGAGGGCGAGGAGCCGGAGCACCCGTCACCCGTCGTGCTGGTGACCGACGCCGAGGGTGATGGCCACGGCGCCGAGGCCTCCGACGACGACGACGCCGAGGAAGTCGCCGCGTCCGAGGATGGCGACGACAGCGACAGCGCCACCGGGATCGCCATCGCCGGTCTGGTCGCCGGCGCCCTAGGACTGATCGTCGGCGGCACCGCGCTGGCTCGAGGACGCAGCTAGGTCCTGACCGGGAGCTTCACGCAGCTTCAACACGGCGGCGGCGTGGGATCGAAGCAGACCGCCGACACCACGGCGACGCTCGGTGCAGAGCAGACACCTCCCGGCCTCCCGCGGGTCAGCACCGGGCAGCGGCGAGCGAGCCGCTGCGTGTCGTCATCAGCTACTCGGCGTATCGGCGAAGTGCGTTGATGTCGAGGATGGTGATCCGACGTCGAGCGGTGGCGATGAGGCCGAGCGAGCGCAGCGATGTGATCGCCCGCACCACGGCGTCTCGGGAAGCAGCGATCAAGCTGGCGAGCTCCTCTTGGGTGAGCTGGATCTCGATGTCCACCCGGGGCGGGTCCGCCTGGGTCTGGTCGTCGGCGAGCTCGAGAAGGAAGCGGGCGAGCCGATGGGTGGTGTCGAGCGACGTGGCGTCGATGCGCCTGCGATCGGCGGCCTTGAGGCGGCGGATGGTCCAGCGAAGCAGCATCAACGAGATTCGTGGATTCGACTGGAGCACGCCGCGGAACTCTTCGCCCGTGAGCTCCCTGCATTCGACCGGTTCCAGGGCGACGTTGGCGGCGGTTCGGGGGCCGCTGTCGGGATCGGCGGCTTCGAACTCGCCGAGTAGGTCACCTGGGCCATCAACGGCGAGCACGATCTCTCGACCGTCGGGCGTGACCTGACTGACCTTCACGCGACCGGCGACGACGACGAAGGCGGTCTCGCTGTGATCGCCCTGGATGATGATGGTTCGTGGCGCCCCGGTTCCGTAGTGCCGGACTCGCGGTCGGGCCGAGACGGAGCAAGGCAGCCCTGTCCTCCGGGTCGAGCATGCCGAGGAAGCTCGCCGGTGCCAACGGTGACGGTGGCGCTGTCACTGGCCGATCGTAACGACTGGGATGCGTCGAAATCGGCACCCCGGGTGCGGCGTCTGCGGCTGCAACTGCCGGCGGGATGTCACACGATCGCGCCAACGGCGCGATCAGCCGCAGGCGCGAACGTGTCCAGAGGAGCCACCATGGAGCAGACAACCACCACCCACCGGATCATGCGCCGTGCACTCGCTGTGGTGGTGACCGCCTCCTTCGGCCTCGCCGGTGCTGGCGCCATCGCGTCCACGGAAGAGCAGCGCCCGCCGCTGTTCGCTCCGAGGCCTGAGCTCCTCGCGCCGACGCGCTGCGCCGTCCGCTCGATGCGAGCCGCCGAGCCGCTCGTCAGCTCGAGGCGATCGGCCGGCCGCATGAGCCGCTTCGAGCGGGCAGCTCCCGACGTGCGGCGTCTCGAGGACCTACGGCGGGCCGCGGCCGAGTGGGCGCCCTCCGCACGGCGCGATCACCGAGCAGGCCACGCCGGGACCGTCGACTGCGACGAGAGCCACTACTTACCCTGGGCCTGGCGCATACCCACCACCACGATCCGCGATGCACTGCTGCCGTGAGTTCGGTGTGCCCTGGAGACGTTCAGACGACAACCAGCGTGCTGGGTCGTGGCGGCGAGGATCGCTGCGGCTGCGGCGCCAGGCCGATCGGCGAGGCCACATCGCTGAGCTGCTCGCCAAGGTCGCTACCAGGTGCCTCGACGCACCGGTCAGCGACGACGAGAGGAGGCGCTCGTCGAGCTCCTCGTGCGAGATGGGTCTGAACCCGACGACCTCGCCTACGGCGAACAGCCTGCGGCTACGAGATCGCGCCGGTGCCGCCGAGCAGTCCGGGAGGTCGGGCACCGATGAGCCTCGAGGTCCTGGTTCAACAGCGAGTGCCTGGCACTGGTCTGCTCGCCTCCCGAGTCAATCCAGGACGATGTGTCGCGGGATCTCGCCGAGTCGTGCGGAGCGAGCTGACAACGCCCCGCTCGAACTCGGCGACACCGACCCGAGCACATCGAGACGCTCGGGCCGCCCAAGTTCGCTGATCGAAACCAGACGACGGACAGACTGCGCACTGCCCGCTGGATCGGGCAGCTGGGATCGGTTCATGACGACAGGATGTGCCAGACATCACCGAGCCGACTCGCCGAGCTGCTCACCGCTGGACGAGGCGGAGCGTGGATCCGCGGAGCCTTCGGGTTAGGACCAGGTCTCGGTGCGAGCAGGACGAGGTCTTCGGTCCGGGGACGCGGGCCGAGGTGGCGGTCTGCCCGACCGGCAAAGGCGATTGCGAGCCTGTTCCACGGAGGCACCGGTCGCAGTGAAGTGGTGAAGACGATGGTGTCGGGCGATCTCGCCGTAGTCGTCCTGATCGAGCGGAACGAGGTCATGGTTGATGGCGTCGACCAGCCTCAGCCATGGGTGCTGCGGACCACCCAGGTCCTCGAACGTCGCGACGGCGCCTGGGTTCGGCTTCATCGACACGCTGATCCGCTCATCGACCGCCGAAGCCCGAGCGACACGTTCGCTATCGCCGCGGAGATCGGGCATAGCCGCCGATGGTCCCGACGCATCTGGGGCGATGCGCACGGGCTTCTCCGACAACCGTTGCTCCGGCATGGTGCACGAACGCGGCCGTGTGGCACCTCATCCTCGCATCTGTTGACCTCCGCTGGCACTGGCCGTCGGATGGCCAACGGATTGCCGAGAGAGGTTCTGTGCGAGGTCCCGCTCAGGTCGTGATGCTCTGACCTGGGACTTCAGCGCGCTCGGAGGGACTCGAACCCCCAACCTTCTGATCCGTAGTCAGATGCTCTCTCCAATTGAGCTACGAGCGCCGGGTTTGGAGAGAGAACCCTACAAGAGGGGTCGAACTCCGGTCGATCCGGGTCAGTTGGCGAGGCTGACCGACGGGGCCACCAACGGCCAGGGGCGCTCGCGCTCCACGGCGAGGGCGACGTCGAAGAGCAGCTCGTCGTGGTGGTGGCGGGCGAGGACCTGCATGCCCACGGGCAGGCCGTCGACGGTGCCCGACGGGATCGAGACGGCCGGGTTGCCGTAGATGTTGGCGATGATCGTCAGCGCGCCCATGTTGACGAGGTCGGGGAAGCGGCTCTCGGCCTGGCTGAGCACGGCGGACGGGAGCTTCGGGGCCAGGCTGGCCAGCACCCTGACGCCGCCGAAGAACCCACGAACCGCGTAGCGGGCGGGGCCGTTCGAGAAGAGCCTGTCGATGAAGGCAGCCTGCTCGTTGCTCTTGGTCGCGTCTGCGGCGAAGGCCGGGCCGGGGTTCGTCGCCGCCACGATGAAGTCCGCCTGCTCGAAGGCCGCGGCCATCACCTTGTTCGACTCCACCCGGAGCTCCTCGGCCGCCGCCGCTGTTTGCAGGTTGTACATCGCCTCGGCCATGTGCAGGCCGACGGCCACCTCGTCGGTGAGGTCGGCGGAGCAGCTCGGCCAGGCGCTGCCCAGGTCGGCGAGGAGCGTGGCCAGGTTCCCCATGGCCCACTGGGCCGCCAGGTTGGGCGGATCGACCTCGACCTCCACCTCGACCATGCCGGTGCGGGCAAGCAGCTCCTTGACCTCGGCCCGGAGGTGGTCCTCCACCCCGGGATCGAGCGTGACCCCGCCCAGGGCGGGGACCACGGCCACCTTCCGACCCTTCAGGTCGTGCGAGCCCAGCCCGTCCTCCCAGCGGCCGTGCGACGGGAGCGAGGTGGGGTCGTAGAGGTCGGTGCCCGCACACACGTCGTAGAAGCGGGCTGCGTCGCGCACAGAGCGGGAGAGGTTGCCGAGCACGACGGTGTGGGGGCGCATGAACGCGTTCGGCCCACGGGTGATGCGACCGAAGGTGCCCTTCATGCCGAGCAGGCCGGTGTAGCCGGCCGGGATCCGGATCGAGCCGCCGCCATCACCACCGGTGGCCAGGCTCACGAGCCCGCCGGCGACGGCCGCCGCCGAGCCACCCGAGGAGCCGCCGACGGTTCTGCCGTGCTGCCAGGGGTTGTGCGTGACCCCGTTGATCTTCGTGACGCTGATGTTGAGGCCGCCGAACTCGCTCGCAGTCGTCTTCCCGACCGGCACCACGCCTCCCCGGTCGACGAGGCGCTGCACACCGTGCGAGGTGTGGGTGGCGACCCGGTCCTTGTACACGAGCGACGCCTCCGTCCAGGGCCAGCCCTCGACCGGCTCGAGCTCCTTGATCGCGGTCGGGACGCCACCGAAGGGCAGCGACACGTCCGCCGCTGCGGCGCCGGCACGAGCGCGCTCAGGGTCCACATGGGAGAAGCAGTTGAGCTTGGAGGCCGCGATCGCCGCCAGGGTGGCGTCGAGCTCCTCGAGCGGCGAGCGCTCGCCGGCTCGGAACGCGTCGACGAGTGAGCAGGCATCGCCCTGCCAGGGGGTGTCGGTCATGTCACACATCCTCCCCCGATGGGCGCTTCGCGCTCCAAAGCAGCGCCGCTCAGGGTCGAACGACCCATGGATCCAGGTGCTGTCCCCTCATACCGTCCCGGAGCACGGAGGGTGACGATGAGGGCACGAGCAGCGGGATCGGGATCGCGTCGCCGGTGGCGGGTGCGAGGCGACGAACGGGGTGAGGGCGCGCCCGATCGCGCCGAGACCGGCGAGGTGTTCGTCGACCTCCGTGAGCAGGATGCACCCCAGGATCCCGAGGCCGCGGCGGAGCTCCGCGAGCGGTTCCGGGCTCACGCCGCGCGATCGGAAGCGCTGAGCGATCTGCAACGCCTGCGAACCCGCCACTGGAGCGGTGAACGACTCGTCGAGGAAGCCCGGACCGAGGTGGATTGGTGGGAGCACCCCGATGCAGACCCGTATGCGGTCCTCGGCCTGCTTCCCGGAGCGCCTCTGCAGGATGCGTCTGCCGCCCGGCGGAGGATCGCCCAGCACTGCCATCCCGATCGCGCCACGCGGGCGGCGCGCATCCGCACGACGCCGTTCGCCGCATGGTGGCAGCCAACGCCGCCTACGACCGGCTGCGTCGAGCGCTGCGCCCGGTATGACCGACGGGGCTCAGCTCCCCATCTGAGGTCAGCGGGCGTCGTGCACGACCTGTCCGGCCACGAGCGTGGCCACGACGCCCAGGTGCTCGTCGAGGAGCACGGCGTCAGCCCGGCGACCGGCGAGGAGCTCGCCCCTGGTGGAGTCGGCCAGCACCGCAGCGGGGGCGGTCGACGCCGCGAACAGCGCCTCCGCTGTCGAGCACCCCGAGAAGGCCACCAGGTTGCGCACCGCCTGGTCCATCGACAGGTTGCTGCCGGCCAGCGTGCCGTCGGCCAACCGCACCCCGTCGTCGCCGACGGTGACCTCGGCCCGCCCGAACCGCTGCGTGCCGGCCGACAGGCCCAGCGCGCCGACCGCGTCGGTCACCAGCGTGAGCCGAGCGCCGAGCGAGCGCTGCGCCAACGCCACCGCCGTGGGGTGCACGTGGATTCCGTCGGCGATGAGCCCGACGTGCACGCGTCTGTCGGTGAGCGCGACGCCAGCCAGGCCGGGCTCGCGATGGTGGAGCGGCGCCATGGCGTTGAAGAGGTGGGTCACCCAGGTCGCGCCCGCGTCCACGCCCGCCACGGCCTCCGTGGCCATGGCGGCCGAGTGGCCGAGGGAAACCACCACCCCACGGTCGGCCAGCTCGGCGATGACCCCCAGCGCCCCTTCCAGCTCCGGCGCCATCGTCACCAGCGCCACGCCGGCCTCACGAGACCAGCCTCGGCTGACCCCCCGCGAGGGCATCAGCAAGCGGCGCTCATCGTGGGCCCCCTTCTTGGCCGGGGCGAGGAACGGGCCCTCGAGGTGGAGGCCGATGGGGTCGGCACCCACCCAGCCGTCGGGCGGGCCGGCCGCCAGCGCCGCCAGCGCTCGCTCTGTCACCGGCGCCGGGGTGGTCACGATCGTGGGAAGCCAGGCGGTCACGCCCCAGCGGGGCAGGGCGGCAGCCAGCTCCCAGATCCTCTCGGGCTCACGGGCCAGGTCGATCCCAAGGCCGCCGTTGCACTGGAGGTCGACGAACCCGGGCACCACGAGCAGCCCGGTGGCGTCGATGACCTGAGCGGCCGGGTGAGCGGCCTCCGTGATGTGCCCGCCGTGGACGGGCAGGTCGGCGGCGATCCACTCGCCGCCGAGCAGCACGGACCCGCCTCGGATGACCGCCTCCATCATCCCCGCAGTCTCGCGGGTGGCCGGGCGCGGCACCGCCCGGCGGCAGGCGCCGGGCGGTCAGAGCGGAGCGGGTGGGATTCGAACCCACGGAGGAGTTGCCCCCTCACATCCTTAGCAGGGATGCGCCTTCAACCTGACTCGGCCACCACTCCAGGGTGGAGGGACGAGGATACCCGCGCGGAGCGGGTGGGATTCGAACCCACGGACCCTTGCGGGTCGACGGTTTTCAAGACCGTTGCCTTCGTCCACTCGGCCACCGCTCCGGCGGCGACGTTAGTAGAGAGGCCTAGGAGCCCAGCTTGGCTCGCTGGGCGGCGATCCAGGCATCAGCTGCGCGCCACGACTCCTCGGCGTCGCGACGGCGGGACGGGCCGTGCTCACCCGCCGCGGGATAGCTGCCGAGGAACTTGATGTCGGCCACCTTGGAGCGAACGTCGCGCAGGCAATCGGCGACGAGCTCGTCGGCGAGGTGGCCCTCGAGGTCGATGATGAAGCAGTAGTCGCCGAGGGCCTTCTTCGTGGGGCGGGACTCGAGCTTCACGAGGTTGATGGCCCGGGCCGCGAACTCCTGGAGGATGGCGAGGAGGGAGCCGGCTCGGTCCGTGCGCTGGAACACGACGATGGTGGTCTTGTCGTGGCCCGTGGGCGGCGGCACCGGCCCCCGCCCGACGAGCACGAAGCGGGTGCTGTTCTCCGGGTGGTCCTCGATGTCCTCGGCCAGCACCTCGAGGCCATAGATCTTCGCCGCGAGGGTCGGAGCGACGGCGGCCGACCGGCCGTCGAGCTCCTCGCCCACCAGCCGGGCCGCCTCCGCGTTCGAGTTGGCCGCCACGACCTCGGCCCCCGGCAGCTCCTTGGCCAACCAGGTCCGACACTGGGCGGCAGCCACCGGGAACGTGAGCACGCGCTGGATCTCACCCAGGCCCACGCCAGGTGGGGCCATGAGGCTGAGCTGGATGCCCAGGACCACCTCGCGCTGTATGAGCAGGTCGTGCTCGAGGGCGAGAGCGTCGATGGTGACGTTCACGGTTCCCTCGATCGAGTTCTCGAGGGCGACGAAGCCGAGCTCGACCTGGCCCGAGTCGACCGCCAGAAGCACCTCGGCGAACGTGCTCATCGGGACGAGCGTCTGCGAGGCGAGATCGGGCTGGGAGAGCAGGGCCTGCTCGGTGAAGGTGCCCTCGGGCCCGAGGAAGGCGACGCGCTGCTGTGCGGGTGCGGCGTCGTCGGTCACGAGGCGCAATGCTACTGACGTGGACGAAGCGGCCCTTCAGCGAATGCTCTCCGACGTGCAGTCAGGGGCACTGCACCCCGACGACGCCGTGGCCGCGCTGCGCCGCCTGCCCTTCGCCGACCTCGGCTTCGCCCGGGTCGACCACCACCGCGCCCTGCGCCAGGGCCGACCCGAAGCCGTCTACGGGCCGGGCAAGGCGCCCGAGCACGCCGCCGCCATCGTCACCGAGCTGCTCGCCGCCGGAGCCAGCCCCGTCCTCCTGACGCGGGCCTCCCGGGAGCAGGCCGACGCCGCGCTGGCCGCCAACGCTGATGGCGAAGAGCACGGCACCACGCTGGTTTGGCGGCCCGCCGCGCCCCGCCCCGAGCGGGTCGTGGTCTGCACCGCCGGCACCGCCGACCTGCCGGTGGCCGAAGAGTGCGTCGCCGTCCTGGAGGCACACGGCGTCGAACCCGATCCGCCTCACCGATGCCGGGGTGGCCGGCATCCACCGACTCCTAGCTGACGCCGACGCCCTCGCCGACGCAGACGCCGTCGTCGTCGTGGCCGGCATGGAAGGGGCTCTGGCCAGCGTGGTGGGCGGCCTCACCGGCGCGCCCGTCGTCGCCGTCCCCACGAGCGTCGGGTACGGGGCCGCTCTCGAGGGCGTGACCGCGCTGCTAGCCATGCTGTCGTCCTGCGCATCGGGCCTCACCGTCGTCGGCATCGACAACGGCTACGGCGCCGCCTGCGCGGTGCTGCGGATGCTGAAGTGAGCCGCACCGCCTGGTTCCACTGCTTCTCCGGCATCGCCGGGGACATGGCGTTCGGCTCGCTCGTGGACGCCGGCGCCGACCTGGCCGAGGTGATCGCCCTTCTCGACCGGCTGCCCGTGAGCGGTTGGTCGGTCGAAGCCGAGCCCGTGCTGCGCTGCGGGATCGCGGCTACCAAGCTGCACGTCCACGCCGAGGAGACCTCCGTCGTGCGCACGGCCGGGCACATCGTCGCCCTCGTGGAGGAGGCCCGCCTGCCGGA
This sequence comes from uncultured Microthrixaceae bacterium, assembly GCA_963846555.1. Classification (GTDB taxonomy): domain Bacteria; phylum Actinomycetota; class Acidimicrobiia; order Acidimicrobiales; family VFJN01; genus VFJN01. The sequence continues at coordinate 126,608 of CAWJWI010000004.1, read as the reverse complement.
CCGGGTGTCGGCCCGCGCTCTGGCGACGTTCGCGGCGCTGGCCGCGGCCGAAGGCCGGCTCCACCGTCGTCCGCCCGAGCAGGTCCACTTCCACGAGGTCGGCGGGCTCGATGCCATCGTCGACGTCGTGGGCACGTGCGCCGCACTGGAGGTGCTGGGGGTGGACGAGGTGAGAGCGTCGACCGTGGTCACCGGCACCGGCATGGTCCGGGCCGCCCACGGCCTGCTGCCCAACCCGGCGCCGGCCGTCGTCGAGCTGCTGGCGTCGGTGGGTGCCCCCACGACCGGCCTCGACGTGGGTGTGGAGCTGACCACCCCGACAGGCGCGGCTCTCCTGGCCGCCATGGCGACCGGGTTCGGCCCGCTCCCGTCGATGGCGATCGAGGCCACCGGCTTCGGCGCCGGGTCGCGCGAGATCGACGGTCGGCCCAACGCCACCCAGGTCGTGCTGGGCACGGCAGTCGACGTCCTGCCCGTCGGGCAGCCCGTGGTCCTGCTCGAGGCCAACGTCGACGACGCCACGGGCGAGACCCTCGCCCACGCCATCGCCGCCCTCCTCGAGGCCGGCGCCCACGACGCGTGGGTCACCCCGATCGTCATGAAGAAGGGGCGCCCGGCCCAGACCGTGGCGGCGCTGGCCGATGTCGCAGTGGCCGCCCAGGTGGCGGCCACCCTCACGGCCGAGACCGGATCGCTCGGGGTGCGCGGGGCCACGATGGAGCGCTGGCCTTCGGCTCGCCACGGCGAGACGGTCGAGGTCGAAGGCTTCCCGGTGCGGGTGAAGGTGAGCCCGGGTCGGGTCAAGGTCGAGCACGACGACGCAGCCCGAGTCGCCCGGCTCAGCGGCCTGCCGCTGCGAGAGGTCCTGGCTCGGGCCGAAGCCGCCGGTCAGGCCGGGCTGCGCTCGGTGCCCGCACCACCGGCCGGCGATCGGTACGCGCCCCACGACGGAGTGGGCCACGCCCACGACCACGTCACCCCTCACGACCACGGCGGACCGGACTCGGCCTGATCCGGGCACCGCGTCGCACCCTCGCCGCGATTCACTGGTGCGATGCCCGGCCCGATCGAGACCTGCGCCGCCTGCCACTTCAACGGCGCCGACTACAGCATCAAGGACGCGCTCGGCACGCTGCGGGCCCTCGGGCCGATGTGGGGCCAGACGGTGCAGGGCGTCGCACCGACCCTGCTGCTCGAGCGACCCGAGCCTGGCGTGTGGTCGGCCGCCGAGCACACGGCCCACAGCGCCGACGTCGTGGAGACGGTGGGCCGGCTCCTCCACGGCTGCGTCACCGTTGAACGGTTCGAGGTGCCGGCCCCGCCCCAGACGAGCGGGCCGGACGCGTCCGACGGCTTCGATGCCGCCCTCGCCCGACTCTCGGCCAACCTCCTCCGACTTCACGACCGCGCCCGGCGCGTCGGTGGCGAGCGCGACCAGACGTGGAAGCGGACGGCGACCGTCGGCGGCGACGAGCTGGATGCCCGCTGGCTGCTTCGTCACGCAGTTCACGACGCCAGCCACCACCTGAGCGAGCTCGGTCGGTGTCTGCATGCCCTCGGTGCCGGGCCGCCGCGTCAGGTGGGTGCCGTCGACCAGATGAGCGTCTCGGACGGCGGCGTTCCCAAGCTCGCTGTCCGGAGCGCGGAGGTGGGACCACGAGGCCTCGTCGGCGACCGGCAGGCCAACCGGACCCACCACGGACGACCCCTCCAGGCCCTGTGCCTCTGGTCGGCCGAGGTGATCGAGGCCCTGCAGGCCGAGGGGCACCCGATCGCCGCCGGCCGGGCCGGGGAGAACGTCACAATCCGGGGCATCGAATGGGCTGGCCTCCGGCCTGGCGTGCAGCTGCGCATCGGTACGGTGCTGGCCGAGATCTCAGCCTGGTCGACCCCCTGCAAGAAGAACGCACCGTGGTTCGTCGACGGCGACTTCAACCGCATGCTGCACGACCGCCACCCCGGCACCAGCCGGGCCTACGCCTGGGTCCGCCAGCCCGGTCACATCGCGACAGGCGACGACGTCATCGTCGAACCCTGACGGTCGCCCTCAGGCGGGACGGCTGCGCAGGGCGCGCCAGAGCGCCCGGTAGCTCGGGTACGTCAGCTCGGGAGTGACCCAGCCGGCAGCCTCGAGCTCGGCGTGGAGCTTGGGGAGGTTGCGCCACGGCACGCCCATGTCGATGTGGTGGGCGAGGTGCCAACCCGTGTTGAGCGGCACCAGGAAGAAGCGGGCCAGCCAGCTCTGGCGCACGTGGTGCGTCGTCTGGCGTCGATCCTTCGAGCGCTGCATGCCGCCGTGCTCGGCGATCGAGCGGAGCCGGTTGATGACGCGCCAGCTCGTCATCCACGGGCCGAGCCACAGCAGCGGGTAGAGCCACCAGCGCCCGACGATCACGGCGGCGGCGACGAGCGGCACCTGCATCACGAGGATGCGCAGCGCGATCGAGCGGGATGACGGGCTGCGCAGCGCGCCGAGCAGACCCTTCAGGTTCTTCCACCCCGAGGTGCCGCGGGCGTCGCGCCACAGCTTGCGACGGAAGCTGGCCTCGGTGATCGGGTACCCGCTGTAGAGGTTCATGTCGGGCTCGTTGGGGCCGAACTCGTCCTTGTGGTGGGCGAAGTGGCCTCGGCGGTACTGGTCGAGGGGGACGAAGGACGGATAGGCCAGGATCCAGCGCCCGACGAAGTCGTTCACCCGCTTGTTCGTGAACAGCAGCTTGTGGGCCGCCTCGTGACCGATGATGGCGAAGCGGGCGAAGGCCGGGCCCATCAGCACGAACGCGGCGGCGTAGGCGAGGGGGTGGCTGATCCACACGGCCGCCCCGATCGTGCCCAGGGCCTGGGCCCAAGCCAGCACCACGCTGCCGATGTTGCGGACGTCGTCGATCCGGCGCAGCTCGCTCCGCAGCTCCGGCACGGGCAGGCCGCTAGCCGTCAGCCGCTCGGTGGGGAGCACGTCGGGGAGCACAGCTGCGCCCGGGACAACCGTCGTGCGGGCTTCTGTCACCGCGACCATGCTCCGCACCTTACAGTATCCCTACAGATGTCGCTACCTCGTAACACCAGACCGCTGACGGCCCGCTCTGTGCTGGCGTCTGTCCTCCTCGGCACCGAGCCGCCCCGTCTGCCCACGTCACTGCTCGTGCGCACCTCTCGTCTGTTCGGCATCAGCGAGGGGACGACCCGGACGGCTCTCTCGCGCATGGTGGCGGCCGGCGAAGCCGAGACCGAGGCGGGCGGCTACCGCCTCACCGGACGGCTGGCGGCCCGGCAGGCCCGGCAGTCCGCCAGCCGGCGAGCGGAGACCCGCCCGTGGGACGGCACGTGGGAGGTGGCCACGGTCGAGGGTGACAAGGCTCGCTCGGCCGCCGACCGGGCCCACCTCCGCGACGCTCTGCGGGCCCTGCGCCTGGTCGAGCTGCGTGAGGGCGTCTGGGGTCGGCCCGACAACCTCCAGCCCGACCGGGCACCGGACGCGCGAGCCACAGCCGACGCTTGGTGCCGCTGGTGGCGCGGCGCAGTCCCGGACCCCGCGCCCGTCCCAGCCGACCTGTGGGACCTGGCGGACTGGGCCACGTCCGCCGAGGGCCTCCAGATCGCCATGGCCGACCTCCTCGGAGGTTTGGAGTCCGGAGACACGGCCGGTCTCGCCGACGGCTTCGTCGTGTCGGCGGCCGTCCTGCGCCACCTGCAGGCCGACCCCCTCCTGCCGACGGAGCTCCTCCCCTCGACCTGGCCCGGAGAAGACCTCCGCCACGACTACGACCGCTACGACGCCGCATACCGCGCAGTCCTCCGCACCTGGTTCACCCAGGCGGGCTGAGCTGGGCGCTCAGGGCGGCAGCCCACCGCGAACCCGGGTGCGAAAGGGCTCAGGAACGGGCCCTTTCGCACCCTGGTTCGCTCGTTGTGCGCGAACTGTGTCTGACACAGTTCGCGCAGGGGGGCGCTGACCTCCGCGCTTGATGTCCTGCCGCTCAGGGCAGGGTGAGGACCTCCGCGATGGTGCGGACGTGGGGGTGGGCCTCGGAACCGCACACGCCGAACGGGTCCATGTGGACGGACTGGAGGCCGTTGGCCGTCGCGCCGTCGACGTCGTAGACGACGCTGTCGCCGATGTGGAGGATCCGACCGGCGGGCAGACCCAGCGCGTCGACGGTGTTGGCGTACACCTCGGGAGCGGGCTTGGCCACGCCGATGCAGCCCGAGTCGGTGACCACCTCGACCACTGCTCCCGGCCCCTCCCCCACCTGCACCCACTCGTGGCGGCGCAGGTGGTCGGCGATCGTGCCGTCGCTGTTCGACGTCACCGCCAGGCGCAGCCCAGCGGCCGCCAGCGCCGCCACGCCGGCGCGCGAGCCGGGCACGGGCTGGCACCACACCGGCGTCGACAGCACCTCGTCGAGGCAGGCGTGGGCCCGGCCGCGATCCGTCTCGGGCACGTCGACCGCGGCGAGGAAGCCGCCCAGGTAGTCGGTGAAGTCCTCGGCCGCCGACACCGCCTCATCGACGGCCGCCATGGCCAGGTAGTGGCCGACGTCGAACCGGGATCGGTCGAAGCTCACCTCCGCCCGCAGCAGGGCGTTGGCGAGCTGACCGTGGTCTGGGACCACGAGCACACCACCCACATCGAGACTGACGGCATCGAAGGCTCTGGCCATAGGGTGCAGAGGATATGAGTGAGGACCGCCTGTACTTCCGCCAGCTCCTCGCGGGACGTGATTTCGCCCGCCAGGACCCGATCGCCCGGCAGATGGTGAACTTCGTCTACCTCGTCGGAGACCGCGAGACGGGCGAGGCCGTGGCCATCGACCCGGCCTACGACATCCCCGGCCTGCTCGAGATCCTCGAGGCCGACGGCATGCGCCTCACCGGGGCGCTGGCCACCCACTACCACCCTGACCACGTGGGCGGCTCGATGATGGGCCACACGATCGCGGGGGTGGACGAGCTGCTCGCCGTGCAACCCGTTCCCATCCACGTCCAGGCGGACGAGGTGCCGTGGATGCTCCGAACCACCGGCCTGTCCGAGACCGACCTCGTGGCCCACAGCAGCGGGGACACGGTGCTCGTGGGCGAGATCCCGATCGAGCTGATCCACACGCCCGGGCACACGCCGGGCAGCCAGTGCTTCTTCGTCAACGACTGCCTCGTGAGCGGCGACACGCTGTTCCTCGAGGGCTGCGGCCGCACCGACCTCCCCGGCGGCGATCCGGCTCTGCTCTACGAGAGCCTCACCACGAAGCTGGCCAAGGTGCCGGACAACGCCGTGCTCTTCCCCGGCCACCTCTACTCCGCAGAGCCCTCAGCCACCATGGAGGACACCCGGCGCTGGAACTTCGTCTTCACGCCGAAGAGCGAGGCCGAGTGGCTGGCCATGTTCGGCCGCTGAGCCGCCTGTGACCCGCACTCGCTTCGGGCTGCTCCTCGCCCTCCTCGCCCTCGCGGTCGCCGCCGCGTCCTTCGCTACAGGTCTGGTGATCCTCGACGACGACGAGCCCGATCCCCCGCCGGCCGCCGTCGACTCCGGCGACTCGCTGGCGCCTGATGCTGACCCGGGCACCTCGACCACGGGGGCGCCGGATGCACCCAGCTCGGGCCAGTGGATCGTCGTGATCGCGTCCGAGGAGGACGAAGCCAAGGCCGCGGCCTCCGCGGCGAAGGTGACCGCGGCTGGTCACCCCGCCGATGTTCTCCGCTCCGACGACTACCCCTCGCTGAACCCAGGCTTCTGGGTGGCCTTCGCCGGTCCGTACCCCGACCGGCCGGCGGCCGAAGCCGCCGTCGGCGACCTGGAGGCCGATGGCATCAGCGGCACCTACGCCCGTTGCGCCGGGCCCGAGGATGCGTGCGCGGGGTGACGGCGGACTAGTCCGGTTCGTGCCGGAGAAATGGTCCATCCGGCTGATGTCGGACGATGACACTCCCGGGCAAGATGGCTATCCCCTGTGGCACGCTGCTGCCGAGGCCTCCATCGTGGAACCTTCCGCCCGACACCGCCCTCCGGCCGCGCACCTTGCGCCCGGCGCCACGCTGCGCCCAGTGGCGCCCTGGGTCACGGCCATGGGCGGCTTCGCGGCCGTCATGCTGCTCACGCTGGCCGTCATGGCGTGGCGGGACGGCATGCCGGGCGGCGACGCCGTCGTGCTGCTCCTGTACGGCACCGTCGTGGCGGGCCTCGTGGCCTTCCTCACTGGCAACCGGGCCCGCCAGCGGTTGGCGACGCAGGCGTCGTTGGCAGACGCCATGGCTCGCGCCATCGAGAGAGAAGAGCGCCTCAGCCTCATCGTGGCATCGATGCACGAGGGCCTCATCTTCCAGGATCGCGATCGACGCATCGTCGAGTTCAACGACGCGGCCAGCCAGATCCTCGGCTTCACCGACGCCGTGCTCGGGCAGCGCCCCGAGGACATCGGCCCCTGGCAGCCGATCCTCGAGGACGGCACCGTGCTGTCCTTCGACGACCATCCGGCCGCGGTCACGATTCGCACCGGTGCGCCCAACATCGACTTCGTGCTCGGAGTGCAGACCGCGACGGTGACGATCTGGGCCAAGGTCAACACCGTCGCCGTCTTCGGCGAGGACGGCGTCGTCGACGGTGTGATCACGACGTTCCACGACATCACCGCCGAGCGCAGCGCCCGCACCGCTCTGGCGTCGAGCGAGGAGGCCGTCAGCGTGGCCACCGAGGCCCTCAGCTGGCACTCGTTCCACGACCCGCTGACAAAGCTGCCGAACCGGGCCCAGCTCATCGAGCGCCTGACGAAGACGCTGGACCGGGCCCGCCACGTCGGTTCCCTCACCGCCGTGCTGCTCCTCGACCTGGACCGGTTCAAGAACGTCAACGACGCTTTGGGACACGAGGGGGGCGACCTGCTCCTCGTCGAGATCGCCGACCGCCTCAGGGCCGCAGCAGGGGGGCACATGGTCGCCCGGCTCGGCGCCGACGAGTTCATCGTCCTGGCCGAGGTGCTGGCCGACCGTGGCGCGGCCTCGTCGTTGGCCGAGCGGCTCAGGTCGATCCTGTCGCGGCCCATCGCCCTCCCCCAGGGCACGGTGACCCTGAACGCCTCGGTCGGCATCGCCTTCGACGTCGACCACCGCCCGAGCACCTTGCTGCGCGACGCCGACACCGCTCTCCACAAGGCCAAGGAGCACGGCCGCGACCGGATCGAGATCTTCGACGACTCGCTGCGAGCGGAGACGATCCGCAAGGTCGCGGCCGAGCAGCTGCTGCGCCACGCCCTCGACGAGGACGGCCTGAGGGTGCTCTACCAACCCATCCTCGACCTCACCTCGGGTCAGGTGGTCGGAGCCGAGGCCCTCCTGCGCATCCTCGGTCCGCACGGCGAGCTCCTCACCCCCGCATCGTTCATAGGCATCGCGGAGGAGACGGGGCTGATCGTCCCGGTCGGCGCGGGCGTGCTCGACGACGCCTGCCGGATGATCCTGGGATGGCAGGCAGAGCTCGGCTCGGAGGCGCCCCGCACGGTGTCGGTGAACGTGTCGGCTCGGCAGATCGCCACGCGCACCTTCCCGAGCGTCGTCGAGCGCACGCTCGAGCAGCACGGCGTCGCGCCGGGGAGCCTGACGCTGGAGCTCACGGAGACGACTCTCATCGAGGCGGGCCACGCGGCCTTCGACGCTGTCGAGGAGCTGCACGAGATGGGAGTGCGGCTCGCCATCGACGACTTCGGGACCGGCTACTCGTCGCTGTCCTACCTGAAGAGGTTCCCCGTCGACGTCGTGAAGATCGACCGTGGCTTCATCCATGGTCTCGGCCATCACCAGCACGACACCGAGATCGTGCGAGCCGTGCTCGCCCTGGGCCAGTCGCTCGGTTTGACCACGGTCGCGGAGGGCGTCGAGACCACCGAGCAGCTCGACATGCTGCGCGAGCTCGGGTGCGACTGCGCGCAGGGCTTCCTGCTGTCCCGACCGGTTCCCGCCCAAGACCTGCCCGACGCCGTCCACAGGATCCTCGAGCGGCAGGGGTCGACCGCCCGGCAGGCGACCATCTCGCCGCTGCGCCTGGCCGACTGACCCCAGCCCGGCTGCGGCCCGCCGGTAGCGTGCCGGGATGCGCACCTCTGGTCGGAGACGGTTCGACGCGTTCGTCTTGGGATTCGGCGCTCTCGCCGCGGGCGGCATCACGGCCATCGGAGGCGTGGCGGGTGACGTGGAGCGGGTCACCGGCATGTGGGTGGGCGCCGCGCTGGACGGACAGGGTGGGGCGGCAGTCGTCGAGGTCATCGACTACGACTTCGGACTCGCTCAGGGCAAGCACGGCATCTTTCGCACCATCCCCGGGCTGAGCACCGACGACCGCATCAAGGTCTCCTCGGCCAGTGCGCCCGACGGCATCGCCGATCGGTCGACCGACTACTCCGGCGATGAGCCAGGCATCAAGCTCAAGATCGGCGACCCCAACACCACCATCACCGGACGCCACCGATACAAGATCGAGTACGGCCACGGCGGGCTCGTCGACGCCACTGACCACCTGGCCTGGGACGCAGTGGGCACCGGGTGGACCGTCGACGTGGGCGAGAGCGAGGTCCACGTCGTCGCCCCGTGGGAGTTCGAGGACCTGGGCTGCTCGTCGGGCCGGACCGGCACCCGCGGGGGATGCGAGCTGACGCAACCCGAGCCGGGGCACCTCGTGGCCACCGTCGGCAAGCTCTCGAGCGGCGAGGGCATCACCATCCGAGCCAGCCGCGGCGCGGACCTGGCCGCCGCCCCGGGCCTCCCCGCCCCGCCCGTGGATGCCCCGCCCGACCCGGGTGCGGGGCTGGCCATGCCTGCTGCCGTGGCGTTCGTCGCCAGCCTCGGTGCAGCCGGCACTGCGTCGCGCCTGGTGCGCCGTCGGGGCCGGGAGCGGGTCGGCACGGGCGGTGTGGCCGAGGCCGCCTGGGCCGGCTCGGGCGGCGGGCCGAGCGGCGAGGTCCTGATGGACCAAGAGGAGCTGGCCACCATGGCCACGACCGAGTTCGCTCCTCCGGAGGGAATCACCGCGCCGATGGGCGGGATCATCCTGACCGAGCGCGTCCAGCCCGAGCACAAGGTGGCCTGGCTCCTCGAGGCGGCCATCGCCGGTGACGTCGAGCTCGTCGAGGAGGACAAGCGGTCCGTCCGGCTCGTGCGGGGGAAGACCAGCAACCCGGCCACGAAGGGCATCCTCGACCAAGCCTTCGCCGGTCGGCCCCTGATCGTGCTGGGCTCCTACGATCCGAGCTTCGCGTCAGCGTGGGGTGCCCTCGACGGAGTCCTCTCCGCCTGGCAGCAGCGCAGCGGCCTGTGGGACCTCGATGCCGACCGCCGAAAGACCGTCACCCGGGCCCTGGGCGGCCTGGCCACCGTCCTGGGCTTCGTGGGAGCCGGAGCTGGTGGAGCGCTGGCCGCCCGATTCGGCGAGGAGTGGCTGCCGGTGGTCGTGATCGCCGCCGTCATCGGTGGCATGGGCCTCGCCGCCGCCGTTCGGGGCTGGGAGCTGAAGGTCCGCACGCCTGCTGGTTCGGGCTGGTGGCTGCGCGTCGAGTCGTTCCGTCGCTTCATGGCCGGGTCCGAGGCGTTCCACGCCGAGGAGGCAGCCAAGCGGGGCATGCTCCGCGAGTACACGGCCTGGGCCGTCGCCATCGGCGAGATCAACCGCTGGGAGAAGGCCGTCGGCGCAGCCGGCGCCATCCCCCAGGAGGCCGGCCTCGGCTACGTGCACATGGTGCCGATGCTCGCAGCCAGCACCGCCTCCGCCTCGACGGCACCCTCGTCGAGCGGGAGCGGGGGCGGCGGAGGCGGCGGCTCGGTCGGCGGAGGCGGCGGCGGAGGCGGCGGCGGCAGCTGGTAGGAGCGTCACCGCCGGAGCCGGTCCACCCGCATCCACAGAACCGATAGACGCAGTCGTCGCGACAGCCCCTCCGAGCGGTTCGACAACGGAGGGACAGACGATGGGCATGACCAAGAAGAAGCTGGCGGCGCTGACCGCCGCGGCTCTCACCGGACTTGGAGGGCTCACCCTCCAAGTCGGCACGAGCGGGGCTGCCAGCTCCGTCGCCCGGGCCACGCTGCGAGATGGCCTCGGCAACGTCGTGGGCGAGGTGGTGTTCAAGCGGCACGAAGGGCAGATCGTGGGTCGAGCCGAGGTGCAGATGGCGGCCGACAGCGGCGAGTTCCACGGCTTCCACATCCATGCCAACGACGGCACCACGACGGGCACGGGCGCGGCCACCGGAGCGCCGTGCGTGGCTCCCACCTTCACGTCGGTCGGTTCCCACTGGCAGACGGCCGGCACGAACCACGGCAGTCACATCGGTGACCTGCCAGTGCTGATGCGGGACGCCAGCGGCCACGCCGAGGCCGAGTTCGTCGTCGGGAAGTTCGAGCCCGGCGACATCATCGGCCGGGCCGTCATCGTGCACGTGGGGGCGGACAACTACGCCAACATCCCACCGCTGTACGGGGAGCCCGATCCGGCGACCACGCTGAAGACCGGAGATGCCGGCGCCCGGTTCGCCTGCGGCGTCATCATGCCCCGCAGCGGCTGAGGGCCCGATCGTCGGGGAGGCCCCCGCTGGCGGTGGGGGCCTCCCCGCGCGTCTGCGCGATGCTGACCCGATGAGCGAGAGCAACGTCCTCGGAGGCGAGCTGGAGCCGTGTGGCACGGACCCGATGACGGGCTTCCACCGCGACGGCTGCTGCACCACCGGGCCCGAGGACCTGGGCAGCCACACCATCTGCGCCGTCGTCACCTCAGAGTTCCTGGACCACCAGCGCATGATCGGCAACGACCTGAGCACGCCGATGCCGCAGTATCGGTTCCCGGGGCTCGTCCCCGGCGACCGCTGGTGCGTGACCGCCGTCAACTGGGCCCGGGCCTACAACGACGGAGTGGCGGCGCCGGTGGTCCTCGCCTCGACGAACATCGCGGTGCTCGAGATCGTCCCCCTCGAGGCGCTGCAGCAGCACGCCGTCGACGTGCCCGCAGACCCGAGCGCCCTCGACCTCTGAGGACACGCCCGTATCCCGCGCCGCCTCGTCGGCGGTTTACCAGACGATGGTCCCCGCCCGCGCGGGGCCAGGCTGGGAGACCGGCCTTCAGTGCGGTGGTGGGCGACGCACTGGAGGCGGTCTACCGGTCAGCGGCCTGCAGCCCGGCCCGCCCGGCGAGCCATGAGCGACAGACCGAGGCAAGCGACTGCCGCGGCCAGAGGCACGGCCGAGCCGGTGGCCGGCAGCCGACCGGGACCGGTCGGCGCCTGACCCGACCCGGACCCTCCCGTTGCGCCGAGGCTCGTGGATCGGGCCACGCGCCACTGCAGCTCGTGGGGGGCTTCGAGCACGTCGCCGCCCACGGAGGCCCAGATCATGGAGCGCTCCACGTCCTCAGCCGCCGGCTTCGAGAAGTCGCACACGCCCGTGGGGAAGATCTCGCGGAGGCGGTCGAGATCGACCTCGGTGGTGCCGGACGGGTAGTCGGCCGCCGCGATCGGCTTGCGCTGGCACTTGATGACGTCGTCGGAGAGCGGCATGCCCGCAGCCATGCGGGGCGTCGCGGTCACCGGGAGGGCGATGGCGCAGGGCCCGACGCCGCTGTCGAAGTCCTCGGGCACGTCGACCCGCACCGGCACGTCGACATCGGGAACGCCGGTGCCGGGAAGGAGCGGCAGCTGGGCCAGGCCGAGCGGCGCGGTGATGGCCGACGGGAGCTCGAGGCGACCACCGATCGTTCCGAACGCGCAGCGGTCGTAGGCGCTGGCCGGTCGGGCCGCGGCCACCGCTGCCTCGTGGTCCCCGCCCGACCCGGGTCGCGAGACGAGGACGGCATCGAGCCACTCGCTCATGGTCGGATAGGCGTCGGCCTGCGTGAGCACCCCGCGCCAGATGGCCTGCGTCGCGCTCTGGCCTGTCTGGGCGCGAAGGCGGGCCCGGATGACGAAGGGGCGCACGGCCTCGTGGATGTTGGCCACCGGGATCAGGTCGAGATAGGGCGCGATGTCCATGATCGGGGTCTCGGACAGGGCGCCCCGCCCGATGACGCCGCCGGTCCGGTAGACGAGCGCGGCCAGGTCTGACGACATCTCGTGCCGTTCGGGCTGGGGACCGCCGTCGATGTCGTAGCCGCCGATCTCCTCGTTGAGGTCGAGGAACTCGGTCATCGTGATGGTGCCCGATCGCAGGGCGGCCAGCCCGTACTGCACGCCGACGTTGTCGAGGGGACGGCGAGCGAAGCCCGTCTCCGGGTCACGCCCGACGATGTTGACGTTCGCGTCCTGCACGGTGCAGCGGACACCGGTCGGGTTGTCCTGCGGGTGGTAGCGGTCCTCTTCGGGGACCGAGCAACCCGAAGACGGATCGATCCGGTCGAGGAACGCGTCGACCCAGCTCTGGCAGATGGAGTTCAGATCGGTGCCGCTCAGCAGGTTGTGCCCGTTGACGGCCGCCTTCTTGGCGTCGGTCCAGTCGAGCTGGCTGGTGGCGTAGTAGCGCTGCAGCAGCCCGCAGTCCGTCACCGTCATCGCCGTCGTGTTGATGTCGGCGAAGGTCGCTGTCGGCATTGCCGCGGCCAGCAGGCCGGGCGCGTTGTTGGCGGCGTTGTACTGCTGCAGGGCGGCGCCCGAACCGTTGGTGCCGACGATGGCCTCGACCGGCCCGTACTGCTCGCTCAGGTGCTCCTTGATCATCATGGCCGTCTCGATGCTGACGAGCGGGTTGCAGTGAACGCCGAAGCTCGTGAGCGTGGAGTGGACCGTCACGTCGCCCTTGGCCAAGCGGTCCGTGATGCCGGTCAGGTTGATGAGGAGGTTGTCGGCAGAGATGGCATCGAGCTCGACGGCGCCGAGCACGGTGCCGGGCTCGTTCCGGCCTTGGTGGTAGCCGACACCGCACGACTCGCCGAAGGCGTAGTACACCCGCCCGCCCCAGAGGTCGGCGGCGAACGGGGCGTCCGGGCCCCGACCAGCGGGATCGTCGAGCACCGCCATGCGGGCGATGCCGCGGTTGATGGTCCGGGACTCGACGCGCACGACGAACGGAACGGCCCGGCCGTCATCGGTCTGGGTGGTGACGACATCGGAGGGATAGGGCGCGTAGGGGTTCGCCAGCTCATGGAAGCCCTGGTCCTCCGATGACCGGTAGAACCACTGCAGCCTCGGCCGGGCCGAGCAGTCGTCGTCGAGGGCGGGGCCCAGACCGGCCTGCTCGGTCTCGCAGCGGAACGGGGTCTGGTGCGGTCCGGAGATGACGGGCCCGCTGACCGGGTGGTTGCGCACGACGAGGCGGGCGATCTGGTCGCCGAGGACGGCTTCGATCGTGCTCTCCCCGATGGGCAGATCGGTGACGAGCCCCCGCACCTCGCCGTCGACGGGGGCGAAGGCGTCGGACACATCCACGCCGCCGCGGCGGACGACGAGCTGCTCGACGTCGTCCACTCCCCGCACGGCCATGAGGACGTCGCCGCCGGTCACCGCGTCAGGGAGCGTCGACAGGGTGAGCAGCTCGATCTGCCCGTCGGCCAACGGAGGCGTGCGCAGCGTGTGCCAGTCGGCGACGACGTCGTCGCCCGAGCCCTGGGCCAGCGCCGGGGCACCGCCGAGGAGGGTGAGCGCCGCCAGCGCTGGGGCCCAGAGCAGGCTCCGGCCCCGCCGATCGTGCTTCTTCGCCATCGGTGCTCCCCAGCACGGGACCGGCTGCCTCCGGTCGAGTTGTCGCAGTATCCGGCATCCTCCACCACACCAGACGCTGGGCGCCAACGTGACCGCTTCTGTGCGCACCCAGCACCGCCTACCGGCGGTGCGTGCGCACAGAAGCCGTTGGCTCAGGGGCAGCCGGGGCCTGTGGGGCGGTCCCGCACCGCGGGGTCGACGACCTCCACGTGCACGTGCGGCCAACCAGGCAGCGCCGTGTCCGCCTCGACCGTGGAGGCGAACGGCAGAGCCCGGGCCCGGGCAGCCAGGCGGGTGACCCCGGCCTCGACCCGCTGCCCCTTGGCCACCGCCAGGCCTTCGATGTGCAGGACCTTCACCTCCCAGCCGGGGCGGGCGTCCGGCTCGATGACGGCGTACTGGTCGACGTGGTCGCAGTAGAGCGTGTACGTCCCGCCGCGGATCACCGTTCCGGTGACGGGTGCCCGCACCTCGCGGCCCGGCTCGACCACGATGTCGGCCGCCCCCTGCGGGATCGTGTCCCGGTCCCGGCCCTCCTGCACGAACCACCGGGCCGCGCCCGGCGCGGCCTCTTGGCCCTGGGCGCCGTCATGGCCGGACTGGTGGAAGCCGATGGCCTCCACCCGGTCCGTGGGGTGGTGGAGCGTGACGGGCCCGGCTGTCGCGTAGGGCACCCAGGGCTGGGCCAGAAGCGTGCGAGGGGGATGGGGCCGGGTCGTGGACGGAGGCGGCGCAGGCGGTGCAACGGTCGTAGTGGTGGTCGGGGGCGGAGCGGTCGTCGTCGTGGTCGTGGTCGCGGGCGCAGCGCTCGTGGTGGTCACCGCCGCGGCACGGGCCAGCGCTTGGCCGTCGTCGACCCCGGACCCCGGCCCGCAGCCAGCTGCCGCCATCAGCGCGAGCACGAGGAGCGCTCGCCACCGTCGTCGACCACCCGCCGTCACGGGCCCAGGCTAGAGGGCCCGTGAAGGCTCAGGCCGGGTCGGGGACCCAGTTGCCGTGGAAGCCGGCCGGCACCCGGTTGGGGAGCAGAACCCGGGCGACCGGACCGGCCGACGGCTCGGCCGCGGGCAGGACGACCAGCTCGCTGCGGTCCTCCGCGGCGTCGTGCACGAGGCTGACCAGCCAGCCGTCGTCCTCAGCCGCCTCGGCGTGCCGCGGCACCATCACCCACTCGCCCCCGGTGCGACCGGGGCCGAGATCGACGACGCTCACCTCACCGCTCTTTCCGTCGATGCGCACGAGCCCGCCGCCGAAGTCGTTCCCGTCGCCGGAGCGACCGAGCGCGGCTCCGTAGGCCCAGCGGTGCTGGCGGCCGACCACGCGCTCGTCGACGCGCGGGAACTCGAAGGCCCGGTCCGAGAGCTGCTCCTCGGTGACCGCGCCGGTGATCGTGTCGATCGTCCAGCGCCAGAGGTTGGGGGCGACATCGTCGGGGCCGAGTCTCGCCCGGTCGAACACGCGCTCGTAGCGCACGACGTCGAGCACCACCTTGTCGCCGTCGTCGTGGGCGTTCAGGGGGTGGAACACGTAGCAAGGGGCGACGTCGAACCAGCGCACGTCGGCGCCGCGCCCGCCGAGCGGCACGAGCCCCAGCCGGGACTGGTGGTCGGGGTTCCAGGTGTAGGGGAAGCCCGTGCCGCTCATGGCCAGGTCGAGGTCGAAGGTGACCGGGAGGTCGTAGACGACCATCCAGCGCTCGGTGATGGAGCAGTCGTGGACCATCGGACCGTCCGGCGCCTCGATCGGCTCGACCTGGCGCACCAGGCCGTCGGCCCCGATGACGACGTACTGCAGGTGAGGCAGGGCCCAGTGGTAGGCGAGGGCGTGGAGATCGCCGGTGGCCGGGTCGACCTTCGGGTGGGCGGTGTAGCCGTTCGGGAGGGTGCCCCCGAGGTCGCTGTGCTCGAGGGTGTCGAGCTCATAGGTCAGCTCGACCGGGCGGGCCCCGGCCTCGACGACGGCGAGCGTGCGCCCCGCCACCCCGAGGACGTTGGTGTTGGCGTTGTCCATGCCGGCGTGGCGCTCGCCGGGAGCGGGGTCCTCGCCCAGCGCCTCGCTCACCCGGGACGAGCGAACGGAGCGGGCCCGGTACCACTCGGCTTGGCCGTCTCGGAGTCGCACGCCGTGCACCATCGCGTCGCCGGTGAACCAGTGGTAGGTCGAGGGGTCCACCGGGGTGACGGGGTTCGGGCCGTTGCGCAGGTAGCGCCCTTCGAGCTCCTGGGGGAGGGTCCCGATGACCTCGAGCTCCGTGGCCGTGACGTCACCGGGGATCGGTGCGTACAGCCCCTGCAGGTACTTGCTCTCGATCATGGCCATGGACTGATGCTCGCGCAGACCCCACTCCTTCTGTGCGCACACCGCACCGCATGGCGGTGCTGGGTGCGCACAGAAGACGAGCCCTCGGGTCAGAGGCCGAGGCGGCCGGCGAGGGCGGTCAGGTCCGACGGGTCCAGCACGGAGCCGGCCAGGCCCCACACGCCGTCGAACACCTCGGCCGGGGCGTCGGCTCGCATGCCGCCGAGCATCTCGACCCGGTCGTCGATGTTCATGGCCGGGATCATCAGGGCCAGGGAGCGGCCCATCTCCTCGGGCGGGATGCCGGCCAGGATGGCCTGGTGGATGGACACCACGGCCTCCACCCCGATCGCCACCTCGAGGGCCGGCATGATCACCCGCTCCTCCACGTCTTGGTGCTCCAGGTACTGGCCCGTGAAGGCGGCCAGAGCCAGGTGGAGGCGGTGGACCCGGGCGCCGGGGTCGACGACCTCGAGCGCAGCGGCCTCGGCCGCCATGTCCTGGAGGTCCACCATGCGGGCTTCGAGCGTCAGGTGATCGCGCTCGACCCGCTCGGCCAGGTCAGGCAGGTTGGCTTCCAGCGCCGGCTGGATGGCCCCGTCCTCGTGCTCGGCGTGGGAGACGAGCAGCTGGACGACGTCCTGCACGTGGCCGGCCAGAGCGGCGCGGGCGATGCCCTGCGACGGGTCGAGCCGGGCAGCCTCGGTGGTGACCGAGAACAGCTCGACGCGGATCGCCTTGTGGATGTCGCGGTACAGATCGTGCGCGACGGGGGCGAGGGGGGAGTTCAGGGGCAGGTCGGTGATGCTCATGGATGGATCTCCTTGATCGGATCGGATGGACCCATCGTGAGGAACCGTCGAGGAACCCGCTCCTGAAAGCCGCGTAGGCGGATGCTAAGAACCACTTACGGGCGACGCGGGGGTCAGGGCTAGGTGTTCGACGAGGAGACTGCGGCACTGCTGGCGAGCGGCTGCGCCCTGATCGTCGGCACGGTCAGCGCCGACGGAGAGCCCCATGCCGGCCGAGCCTGGGGGCTCCAAGTCCTCGAAGACGGCGAGGTGGTGCGCCTCCGGCTGCTCCTCGACGCCGGTGACCCGACCACGATCGAGCACGTCGCCGGAGGCGGGGCCATCGCGGTGACGGCGACCAGCGTCCGCAACCTTCGTTCGCTGCAGCTGAAGGGCCGAGCAGTCGGGATCGACGTCGTCGGGCCCCACGACCTCGACCTTGCCCGGCGCTACACCGACGCCTTCTTCGCCGACATCCACGAGACGGACGGGACGTCCTTCGAGCTGCTGCAGCGCTTCGCTCCCCTCGGCTACGTCGCCTGCACCATCGAGACCGACGAGCGCTACGACCAGACGCCAGGCCCCGGCGCTGGTGCTCGCGTCACGGACGGCTCGGCATGAGCGCCGCCGACCTGGCCCGGCTGGAGCGCTGCTTCGAGGGCGCCGTCCCGGCCGTGGTCGCCACCGCGTCGGCCGACGGGACGCCCAACGTCACCTACCTCTCGCGGGTCCAGCGCGTCGACCACGAGCGCGTCGCCCTCTCGAACCAGTTCTTCTCGAAGACCGCTCGCAACCTGGCCGAGAACCCGCGCGCCAGCCTCCTCCTCCTCGATCCGACCACCTACGAGCAGCACCGCCTCTCGATCGTCTACGAGCGCACCGAGCGCAGGGGACCCGTGTTCGAGCGCCTGAGGGATGACGTCGACGCGCTCGCCGCTCTCGAGGGGATGCGAGACGTGTTCAAGCTGCGGGCGGCCGACATCTACCGGGTGATCAGCATCGAGCTGGCGAGCCGTGCCGTGGAGGACCCGACCGAGGGCGTCCGTCGTCACCGGGCCCGACACCTCGGCGCTGGGCGAGATGGCGACGCGCCTCTCCCGCTGCCGCGGACCTCGACACGATCGTGACGATCGCCGTGAACGGGCTGGCCGAGCTGTTCGCCTACGACCACTCCATGCTGATGCTCCTCGACGAGCACGGCCGGACCCTCTACACGATCGCCAGCCACGGATACCCGACCGAAGGCGTGGGCTCCGAGGTGAGCGTGGGCGACGGGTTGATCGGCATGGCCGCAGCCCGAAGTGCTCCGGTGCGCATCGGCAACCTGCGCCAGATGAGCAAGTACTCGCAGACCGTCCGGCGGTCCTACGAGGGCATCGGCGCCGACATCGCCATGCCGGCTCTGCCCGACGTGCAGAGCCGGGTGGCGGTGCCGGCGATGGCCCGGGGCGAGCTCATCGGCGTCCTCGCGGTGGAGAGCACAGAACCGGTTGCCTTCACCGCCTCCGACGAGGCGGTGCTCGCCGTCGTCGCCTCGCTCGTGGCCGCTGCGGTCGACGGGGCCCGCACGCTGGATCGCGATGGCCCGGCCGCCGCGCCCGCCTCGACCGGGTCACCCGTCCCCGCCGGTCCGGTCACCAGGGTGCGGTTCTACGAGGTCGACGGCAGCACGTTCCTCGACGGTGACTACCTCATCAAGGGAGTGGCCGGCCGGATCCTCTGGGCCCTGCTCGGGCACCACGAGCGCGAGGGCCGGGTCGACTTCACGAACCGGGAGGTGCGACTCGACCAGTCGCTCGACCTGCCGCCGTTCCGCGACAACTTCGAGAGCCGCCTCATCCTCTTGAAGCGCCGCCTCGACGAGCGCGGTGCGTCCGTGCGGATCGAGAAGACAGCGAGGGGCTGCTTCCGGCTCCTCGTCGACGGCCCCGTCTCCCTCGAGCGAGGCTGATCGACCCGAGCGGGGCTGCCTCCCTGCCATGATCCGGCCATGCAGATCGGACTGTTCGCACCGCTCGGGAACGGGAACGCCACGGCCGGCGTGCTCCGCACGTTGGGCCGGGAGGCCGAGGCGCGAGGCTTCGAGTCCATCTGGGTGGCGGAGCACGTCGTGCTCTTCGAGGAGTACGAGTCCGTCTACCCGTATGCCGCCGACGGCAAGTTCCCCGGAGGGGCCGAGACCGGGCTGCTCGAGCCACTCACGGCGCTCACGTACCTGGCCGCCGTCACCGACACGATACGGCTCGGCACCGGCATCTGCCTCGTGCCCCAGCGCAACCCGGTGTACACCGCCAAGCAGGTGGTCGACCTCGACGTGCTCTCGGGTGGGAGGGTCGACTTCGGTGTGGGCGTGGGCTGGCTGGCCGAGGAGTTCGAGGCGGTGGCGGCGCCGTTCGAACGGCGGGGCGCCCGGTGCGACGAGTACCTCCAGGTGATGCGCACGCTGTGGACCGAGGACGTCTCCGAGCACCACGGCGAGATGTACGACCTGCCCGCCTGCAAGATGTACCCGAAGCCGGTCCAGCAGCCTCACCCGCCCATCCACGTCGGCGGCGAGAGCGCCGCGGCGATGCGTCGGGTCGCGACCCAGGGGCAGGGCTGGTACTCCTTCAACCGCACCCCCGAGCAGCTCGACGAGCCCCTCGCCCGCTTGGACGCCGTGCTGGCCGACCACGGCCGCAGCCGTTCGGACGTACAGCTCACCGTGTGCCCGTACTTCAACTCCACGACGCCGGCTGACGTCGAGGCCTACCGCGAGCGGGGCGTCGACCGCCTGGTCGTGCTCTGCCTGGCCTTCGACGAGGACATGGTGGTCAGCAGCCTCGACGAGCTGGCTCGTGAGGTGCTGGCGCCCGCCTCCGCCTAGCGGCGCCGTTCAGGCGAAGGTGCGGATGAGCTCGAGGACCGCCTTGCAGTCAGGTCCGAAGCCGGACAGGCCGGTGTCCACGGCTCGGGCTCGCTGACCGGCGACGAGGCAGAGGTCGAGGGCCGAGCCGGTGATGACCGTGGCGGGCGGGTCCTCGGGCACGAAGTCCCAGCCCTCGCCGGTCGGTCCCGTGAGGTCGAGCTCGACGGGACCCGACAGCTCAAGTCCGGCCTGGGCGAAGGCGTAGGGAAGCGTGCGCCAGGCCAGGCGCGCGATGTGGCGGAGCCGCTCGGAAGGCTCGACGGGGCGGCCGAGGGCGACGAGGACGTCGCCGGTGTGGATCCAGCTCTCGGCCAGGCGGGTGGTGGCCAGCGTGCGCACCGCCATCTCTCCGGCCACCCACGGCACTCGGGCGCTCGGGTCGGCGTGCTTCAGCAGCCGCAGCAGCTCGAAAGAGCTTCGCCGCCACCGCTCCCGGACCTCGCTCGACGACCTTCCCCTCTCCGCCGCGACCATCGCGTCGGCACCATCGTCGACGGACGAGGCACCGCTGAAGGCGCCGGTGAGGAGCTCGCTGGCCCCCGCGAAGCCGCCCGCGACGCTGGCCAGAGCCAGCTCGTCGGTCTGGGCCAGGTGCAGGACCACGTCGGCCACCGTCCAGCCCTCGGCTCGGCTCGGGGTCGACCACCCGTCGTTCGGGAGCGGGTCGAGCAGCCCGGCCAGCTCCTGGTGCTGGGCGGCGAGCGCAGCCAGGATCTCCTGCACGCCTCCGACTCTACGGGGCCCCGCCAGATCGGGCGAGCGCCGATCACGTTCCGATGGCGAGGCCGCCCCGGCGCCGATGGACCGTGAGGTAGCCCAGCCCATCGGGACCGGCGTGGATCGAGCGATCGACGCCCTTGGGGATGAGCACCACCGTGCTCGGGCTCAGTGCGATGGTTCGCTCCGCGAGGACGACGTGGCCTGCGCCGGCCAGGCAGACGACGAGCAAGTCGACCTCCGCGTTGCCGTGCGTGGCGATCTCCGCCCGCGGATCGAGCCGGACCAGGTTGGCGTTCAGGTCTCCGTCGGGCTCCAGCGTCCAGTGCACGCCGTTTCCGCCGTCGGCGAGCAGTGGGGCCAGGTCGGCGGTCACCACCCCGTCCGCATCGAAGAGATGAGACCAGCAGGCGGGATCACCGCCCTCGTCGCTCGGGGCCATGGCCTGATGCTCCCACGACCCCGAAGGCGTCAGACCTGCGCGAACTGTGTCAGACACAGTTCGCGCAGGTCAGGGGAGGTGGGCGAGGGAGTCCTCCAGGCCTCCGGGCCGGCTGGTGGCGAGCCACGCCGCTCGTTGAAGCGTGCGGCACTCCACCAGGTCGGCGGCCATGGCCGCCGGATCGGGACCGTCCACGCCGCCGCGTGCCGCCAGCCGCCAGGCCCCGTGCCGAGCCAGCCGCACCGCCGCCCGCAACGAGTCGGCCAGCCCGCCAGCGGGAAGCGAGCTGATCCTCGCCAGCGAGTCGTCGAGCAGCTCGAGCGTGGCCCGGTGCCCGTCGGGGTCCCCCTTGCCCACGAGCGGAAGCGGCCGGTTCGGATCGAGGGCCGCGAAGAGGGGGCTCCCGTTGAAGGTGGTCACGCCGCTGAGCAGATGGGCGTCGCCCAGGTCGGCCAGGAGCGAGCCCAGGCCGGGCGCTCTGCTGATCTGGTCGACCACCGGCGCCACGTCGATGGTCGCGTTGGAGTCTGCGCACCAGGCCACCCCGGCGCCGTAGGCCAGCGGCAGGAGGCTGACGACCGCAGGCTGGAGGTGTCCGTTGTCTCCCCAGTCGGTCACCAGGAACCCGGACGCGCCGAGGTCCCGGCCCACGACCGCCGCGTCGAGCAGGTTGGCGCGTGCGTTCGACCAGCGGCCGATCAGCGTGTTCCAGGTGGAGGTGCCGCCTGCCACCCAGAACGGGTAGCCGGTCTCGACGAAGCTCCGCGTGTGGGCGACGAACCCTCGGTGATGGTCGTCAGGCAGGCCCAGCGTCTCGAGCAGCCCCTGGCCGAGGCTGCCCATGATCCCGGGCTCCTCCTCCGGAGCCTCGTAGCTCCAGACGACTGCGGTGGCCCCGGCCGGCGGGAGCTGGGCGACGAGGTCGGGGTGGCGGCGCAGGACGTCGCCCCAGAACAGGACGTGGTGTCCGTCCTCGATCAGTGGGCGCAGGATCCGGTCGAGGTGCTCGAGGTAGACGGCCGCTCGACCGCGATCGGCCACGGCGGCCGAGCTGGACCCCTGGCCCAGCTCGAAGGGCTCGTCGGCCCCGACGTTGACCGAACGGCTGCGGAGGTGCGTCGTGAGCTCCCGCACCAGGCCGAGCGAGAAGGCAGCGTTGTCCGGCGTGGGGGCCAGCGTCGCCGGCGGCATCGGTCGCCCGCCGAACGGGCTCGTAGCGCCATCGGGGCACTCGGCCCGGGCGCGGTAGCGGTCGTGGCGGAGCCAGCGCTCCATGTGCCCGAACGTGTTCTGGTTGGCCACCAGCTCGATGCCTCGCTCGGCGCACATGTCGTCGAGGCGTCGCAGCTCGTCGCCGGTGAGCGGCGAGGCCTGCTCCCACACCTCGCCGTGGTCGGCGTAGGCGAAGGTGTGCTCCATGTAGAGCTCGAGGTGGTTGTACCGGAGGTCGGCGAGCACGTCGACGAGCCAGAGCAGCGTCTCCTCGGTCGGCACCCGGTCGCGGGACACGTCGAGCATGAAGCCGCGCACGAGGTGGTCGGGGTGGTCGGCGATCCGCTGGGCCCGGAGGGCAGGGTCGGCGGCCAGCTGGGCCAGCGTCTGGTGGGCGTATCGAAGCCCGGCGCCGTCGCCCGAGGTGACAGTGGTGCCCTCCGCCGTCACGTCGAGCACGTAGCCCTGGGCGGGCAGGTCGTGATCCCGGACGACTTCGATCACCTCGGCCGAACCGGGCCCGTCGCGACGCTCTACGAGACGGGGCACGGGGAACATCGCCCCGAACCTACGGGTCAGACGGCGTCGGCGGGGACGGTGGCGCGCAGCCCGGCGACGACCGAGGCCAGCACGGCATCGCGGAACTCGGGGGTGACCTCGGCCCGGTCGATCGTGCGGCGCTGGACGAACGGGCCGATGAGCAGGGCAAGGGCGACGTCGAGGTCGAGGTCACGGCTGATCTCGCCGCGGAGCTGGGCCAGCTGCAGCGCCGTCCGGATGGGCCGGCGCCGGTCCTCGAGCATGCCCGTGACGAGCTCGTGGAGCTCGGGATCGGACAGGCTGGCCGACAGGAGGGCGGGCATGACGTCGGGAAGGCGGCGCTCCTCCTCGACCTGCTTGAAGCGGTCGAAGATCGTGCGCAGGTCCTCGGCCAGATCGCCGCTGTCGGGGGTGGCGATCTCGACGCAGCAGGAGCCGGCCGCCGCGGCCACCATCGACTGCTTCGTGCCGAAGTGCCGGTAGAGCGTCGTCTTGGCCACGCCCGATCGGCTGGCGACCTCCTCGAACGTCACGCCCTCCACGCCCGAGGAGAGGATGACATCGACGGTGGCGGCCAACGCCGCCTCACGCGCCTCTTCGCTCCGGGGCCGGACCATGGACAGCACCGTAGCGGAACACGGGACGGGTTGTCCCTGTGACGACAAACACCTCGTCATCGGCGGAGCGATCGTGGTTGGATGTTACGCATCGCTCTCGTAGCGTTACGATCCTCACGCCCTCCCCCTCGAACGGACTCCTGTGCACGAAGCTGCTGTCGACGGCCACGCCATCGACCCCCACACCTACGACCGCCGCTGGGCCATCCTCGGGGTGCTCTGCACCAGCTTGATGATCGTGATCATCGGGAACACGGCCCTGAACGTGGCCATCCCCACCCTGGCGCGCGACCTCGACGCATCGACCACCGACCTGCAGTGGATGGTCGACTCCTACGCCCTCGTGTTCGCCGGCATGCTCTTCACGGCTGGAACGCTGGGTGACCGCTTCGGTCGCAAGGGGGCGCTGCAGCTCGGTCTCCTGCTCTTCCTCGTCGGCACGCTGGCGGCCACCTTCGGTGACTCGTCGACGACGGTGATCGCATCTCGGGCGATCATGGGCCTGGCCGCGGCCTTCGTCATGCCCTCCACGCTGTCGATCCTCACCAACGTGTTCCCCGCCCACGAGCGGCCGAAGGCCATCGCCGTCTGGGCCGGGATCTCCGGAGGCGGGGCCGCCCTCGGGCCGATCGCCTCGGGCTTCCTCCTGGAGCACTTCTGGTGGGGCTCGGTCTTCCTCGTCAACGTGCCGATGATCGTGCTCGCTCTCGTGGCCGGGCGGATCCTGGTGCCCACCTCTCGGGACCCTGAGCAGCCCCCACTCGACATCCCAGGCGCCCTCCTTTCGATCGGTGGCCTCGGCGCCCTCGTCTACGGGATCATCGAGGGCCCGCTCCGCGGCTGGACGAGCGTCGAGACGATCGGCACGTTCACCATCGCCATCGCCTTCCTAGGTGCCTTCGCCTGGAGGGAGCTCCACACGCCTCATCCGATGCTCGACCTGCGCTACTTCAAGGACCGGCGGTTCAGCGTGGCGTCGGGGGGCATGACCCTCATCTTCTTCGCCATGTTCGGCACGTTCTTCCTCGTGTCGCAGTACTTCCAGCTCGTCCTCGGCTACTCCCCGCTCGAGTCCGGGCTGTTCCAGCTGCCGATGGCCTTCGTGATGATGGGTCTCTCACCGCAGGTGCCCAGGCTGGTGAACCGCTTCGGCGTGGCCCGCATCGTCCCGACCGGGTTCATGTCGGTCGCTCTGGGCCTCTTCGCCTTCTCGTTCATGGGCGTGAACACGGCCATCTGGTGGATGTACGTCCCGATCCTCCTGCTGGCGAGCGGCATGGCGCTCTCGATGACACCGCTCACCACCCTGATCATGTCGGCGGTGCCCCTCGGCAAGGCGGGCGCGGGCTCGGCCATGAACGACACCACCCGCGAGCTGGGCGGCGCGCTCGGCGTGGCCGTCCTCGGCTCGCTCGTCACATCGACGTACGCGTCGTCCATCGGCGACGCCATCTCGGGGCTGACCGACGGGCAGGCGGCGCTGGCCAAGTCCGGCCTGGTCGGGGCCTTCGCCGTGGCCCGCGACCTCGGACAGCAGGGCCAGAGCCTCGTCGCGGCCGCCAACCAGGCCTTCGTCGACGGCATCCAGGTGGCGGCCCTAGTCGGCGCAGCCGTCGTGGGCTTGGCCGCCGTGGCCGCCCGCCGCACCCTGCCCCGCACGCCTCTCGGCCCCCCGCCTGTCAACCCCGACGACGACGCCGACGGCACTCCGCTCGAGCCGATGCCCGCCGCCCTCTGACCCGGTTGCTACGGTTCCCCCGCACAGACGGCGGCGCGGAAGGGTGAGCTGGGTGGGAACCAAATTCGGAGGGCTGGCACTCGCCCTCGGGCTCGTCTTGGCCACCGCGGGCTGCGGCGACGACAGCGACGCGAAGCCCGATCTCGTCGACGCCACCTCGGAGGTGGGCACGCTCGACAACTCCTTCCGGCCCGCCGAGCTGACGGTCGAAGCCGGCACCACGGTGGTGTGGGAGAACGGCGGCCGCAACGCCCACAACGTGCTCCCCGTTGAGGGCGAGGACTGGGGCGTGCAGGCTGAGGAGTTCGCCCCCGGCGCCACGTTCAGCCACCGCTTCACCGAACCGGGAACGTATCCGTACTACTGCTCCCTTCACGGCACGACCACCAAGGGCATGGTCGGCACCGTCACCGTCACCTGACGCCATCTCCCACCGGAGGACAAATGCACCGCTCCACCCGCCTCGCTGCCGTTGCTGTAGCGGTCGTCCTCGCCATCACGGCAGGGGCGTGCTCGGACGACGACCCCTCCGTAGCGGAGGACGGCACGTCCACCAGCGCGGAGGGGGGCGGACCGTCGACCACCCTGCGCGTCCCCGAGGACCACGCCTCGATCCAGGAGGCCGTCGACGCGGCCCAACCGGGAGACCTGGTGCTCATCGCCCCGGGCACCTACGCAGAGGCCGTCGACGTGGAGACCGAGAACCTCACGATCCGCGGGCTCGACCGGAACGAGGTGGTGCTCGACGGCGGCTTCGAGCTCGAGAACGGCATCCGGGTGCTCGCCGACGGCGTGGCTGTCGAGAACATGACCGCTCGCAACTACACGACGAACGGGTTCTTCTGGACCGGGGTCACCGGCTACCGAGGGTCGTACCTCACCGCCGTCCGGAACGGGGACTACGGCGTGTACGCATTCGACGCCACGAAGGGCCAGCTCGAGCACATCTACGCGTCGGGTAGCCCCGACGCCGGCGTGTACATCGGCCAGTGCTACCCGTGCGATGCCGTGATCGACGACGTGATCGCCGAGTACAACGGCCTCGGCTACTCCGGGACGAACTCGGGCGGGAACCTGCTGATCGTGCGCTCGACGTTCCGGTACAACCGGGCCGGCATCGTGCCCAACAGCGGCTCCTACGAGCTCTGCTACCCGGGTCGTGACAACACGATCGTGGGCAACACCGTGCACGACAACATGCAGCCGGACACCCCGGCCATCGATGTTGCCCTCCTCGCGATGGGCAACGGCATCCTGGTGGCCGGCAGCAACCGCAACGTGATCGAGCGAAACCTCGTCTTCGACCACGAGCGCGTCGGCATCGGCCTCGTTCCCTTCCCGGAGGAGCAGGCCAACGACGCCGTGCCGGACCAGTCGACCTGGGACACCCCCTGCGCCGACGTGAGGGACGACCCGCCCGCCGTCACCGATCCGGCTGCCCTCGAGCTCGTGCTCTGGGACGCGGTCCAGAACATCGTGGCCGGCAACGTCGTCAGCGGCTCTGGTCTGGCCGACATCGCCGTCGGCAGCCTCCAGCCCGACCTGGCGAGCCTCGACAACTGCTTCTCAGGAAACACGGTGAGCTCGAGCGCACCGGCCCAGCTCGAGGCGCTGGCCCCGTGCGACGGCGAGCCCACGGCGACCGACTGGACTGCGGGCGCGCTTGACCTGGGCGCGCTGGTGGGAGCCGAGCGCCCGCCGCCCGTCGACTACCAGGCGGCTCCCACCCCGGAGCCCGAGGACCAGCCGAACATGCCCGACGCCGCCACCGCACCGGCCGCCCCGGCTACGAACGTGCCCTTCGCTGTCGACGTCGAGGCCATCGGGGTGCCGGAGCGCCCGGCCGGGCGCTGAGGACGGTGCGGTCGCGGCTGCGGGCGGCCCTCGCTCTCGGGTCGGTCCTGGCCGTGGCGGCCGGCGTCGTCGGCCTGGTGGCCCTCGCGGCCCCCGACGGGCGCGCCGCCGCGGCACCGCCGGCCCGGATGGGCCCGCAGGGCCGCGTCCCCCAGTTCAAGGTGGAGTGCGGGTGGAGCCACGCCGCACGCGACGATCCGATGGTGCACCCGGGCCAGCCTGGTGCATCCCACCTGCACGACTTCTTCGGCAACACGGACACGGACGCATCCTCCACAGCCTCGGGCCTGCTCGGAGGGGACACCACGTGCCAGAACAAGCTCGACACGGCCGCCTACTGGGCGCCCGCCCTCTTGCAGGACGGAGTCCCGATCGAGCCCTCTGGGAGCGTGGCCTACTACCGGCCCGGGCCCGACGTGGACCCGGCCGTCGTCGAGCCGTACCCGGCCGGGCTGATGATGGTGGCCGGCGACCCTGGAGCCCGACGGGCCCAGCCGTCAGGGGTGGCGGCCTGGCATTGCGGCGCCTCCCCGGTGCTCCACGGCGAACCGCCCGCCTGCCCCCGCACCGCCCCGCTGGGGGTGCGCGTCGTCTTCCCGGACTGCTGGGACGGATCCCGGCTCGACAGCGCCGATCACCGCGCTCACGTGGCCTACAGCGACGGCGGGTCGTGCCGCGCTCCCCACGAGGTGCCCATCCCCCAGCTCGTGTTCGAGGTCCACTACCCCCTGACCGGTGACCCCGACGGGCTCGAGCTCGCCTCGGGCGGCCGGCTGGGCGTGCACGCCGACTTCGTCAACTCGTGGGATCAGCCCACCCTGGAGCGAGAGGTCCGCGCCTGCCTGAACCGGTCGAAGGTGTGCGGCGTGGTGTCGAACCGAGCCACGGGGTGACACGGCCGGGGGAGGGCGGGCCCTCCCCCGACCAGCTCCGTCAGTCCAGCTTCTCGCGGACCTTGTCCGCCGCGTCGCCGAGCTTGTCACGCGCTGTGTCGACGGCGTCCTTGACCTTGCCCTCGGCCTGATCGGCCTTGCCCTCGCGCTCGAGGCGCTCGTTGTCGGTCAGGTCGCCGGCAGCTTCCTTGATCCGGCCCTTGATGTCATCGGTGTTGCTCATTCGATCCTCCGTGGTTCGGGTGCGGGGATGCCCTTCCCGAACAGCGCGGGGCCGAAACGGCGGAGCTAGGGCACTCGGGCGCGCAGGCGCTCGAGGTCGGGGAGCACGATGCTGCGCCGCGCCGTCTCGACCAGGCCCGCCTCACGGAGGCGACGCAGCGTCTCGGCCACCGCCCCTCGCGAAGCCCACGTCAGCGAGGCCAGCTCGTCCTGGGTGAGGGGCAGAGCGATGTCCACGGTTCCGTCCGGGCGGACCTTGCCGAAGCGGTCGGCCAGACGGACGAGCTGGCGGGCCAGGCGTTCGTCGGTGTCCTGCTCGAGCTCGACCCGAGCCGAGTCGCTCTCACGCACCCGGCCCACGAGCACCCGGACGAGGGTGGCCGTCATCTGGGGGTGGATGGCGAGCAGGTCATCGAACTCGTCGTAGGGCACGACCAGCACGCGGACGTCGTCGATGGCCGTGACCGTGGCCGTGCGCTCCTCCCCGACGAGCGTCGAGAGCTCGCCGATGAGGTCCCCCTGGGAGCGAAGGGCGAGGAGGAGGTTCGTGCCCTCGCGCGTCGTGGTGGCGACCTTGACGCGGCCCTCGAGCAGCACGGCCAGGGTCTGGGCCGTGCGTCCCTCGTCGTAGACCGGGCGGCCGGCCCGATAGAAGCGCTCGGTCCCAGCAGCCATCAGCGCCTTGCGGGCTGAGTCATCGAGGAGGCTCAGGAACCCCTCCCCGTGGCCCCCCCGTCCGCCAGTCACCGCTGGGAGGTTACCCCGGGTCACCCCGACGGCGAGGAGGTCACGGCCCCGCGCTTGTACACCGGGCGGAGCGATCGGCTAGGCACGGGCCGATGTTGCGGCGCCTCCTGCTGTCCCACCTACGGCCGCACCGCCGATGGCTGATCGGTGTGCTCGTGCTGCAGGCCGTGCAGGCCGCTGCGTCGCTCCTCCTACCCACCCTCAACGCCGACATCATCGACAAGGGCATCCTGCGCGGCGACACGGGGCACATCTGGTCGATCGGCGGGGTGATGCTCGGCCTGACTGCCGTGCAGGTCGCGTTCACGATCGGCGCGGTCTACTGCGGCGCCCATGCGGCCATGGCATTCGGGCGCGACGTGCGCGGCGACCTCTTCCACCGGGTGACTGCCTTCTCGGCCAAGGAGGTCAACCTCTTCGGGTCACCGTCGCTCATCACCCGCATCACCAACGACGTGCAGCAGGTCCAGATGCTCGTGGTCATGGGCTGCACGATGCTCGTAGTGGCGCCGATGACCGTCCTCGGAGGCGTCGTGCTGGCCATGCGCCAGGACCCTGGCCTGGCCTGGCTGCTCGCCGTCACCCTGCCGCTCCTCATCGTCGCCCTCGGCATGATCATCTGGCGGATGGTCCCCCAGTTCCGGCGGATGCAGGAGCGCATCGACCGGATCAACGCCGTGCTCCGCGAGCAGATCGTCGGCATGCGGGTGGTTCGGGCCTTCGTGCGCGAGCCCGAGGAGGCGCAGCGCTTCCACCACGTCAACAGCGACCTCACCGACACGTCGCTCGTCGCCGGACGGCTGATGGCACTGATGTTCCCGGTGGTGGGCGCGTTCATCAACGGGTCGAGCGTGGCCGTCATCTGGATCGGCGCCAGTCGCATCGACGCCGGCCAGCTCACCCTCGGATCCCTCGTCGCCTTCCTCAACTACTTCACGCTCATCCTCATCGCCGTGACCATGGCCACGATGGTGGCCCTGATGGTCCCCCGAGCCGCTGTCTGCGCCGAGCGCATCCAGGAGGTCCTCGACACCGAATCCTCGGTGCGGGCGGCCGCAGAGCCCATCACCGAGCTGGTGGGGCGGGGTTCGCTCGAGCTGCGGGACGTCGGCTTCCACTACCCCGGCGCTGAGGCGCCCGTGCTGACCGGCATCAGCTTCACGTCGCTCGCCGGGCAGACCACGGCCATCGTGGGCAGCACCGGCTCGGGCAAGACGAGCCTCGTCAACCTCATGGCCCGGCTCTTCGACGTCACATCCGGTGCGCTGCTCATCGACGGCGTCGACATCCGAGAGCTCGACCCCGAGGTCCTGTGGCAGCGCATCGGCCTCGTGCCCCAGAAGCCCTATCTCTTCACCGGCACCGTGGCTACCAACCTGCGCTACGGGAAGCCCGACGCCACTGAGGAGGAGATGTGGCAGGCCCTCGATGTGGCTCAGGCCAGCGACTTCGTGCGGGCCATGCCGGGAGGGCTCGACGCCACGATCGTGCAGGGCGGCGCCAACGTCTCCGGTGGCCAGCGCCAGCGCCTGGCCATGGCCCGGGCCCTCGTGCGACGCCCCGAGATCTACCTGTTCGACGACTCGTTCTCAGCCCTCGACCTGGCCACCGACGCCCGCCTGCGGGCCGCCCTCCGGCCCTACACCCGCGACGCCACCGTGATCGTGGTCGCCCAGCGCGTCTCCACCATCTCCCAAGCCGATCAGATCCTCGTCCTCGAGGACGGGCGGTCCGTCGGGCTCGGTACCCACGAGGAGCTGCTCGAGGCATCCCCGACCTACGCCGAGATCGTGGAGTCCCAGATCGGCCAGGAGCCCGCGGCATGACCACGCCCGACGCCGACGAGCCCCCGAAGCCCCCGCAGACCGGGCCGCCCGGCATGCGCTGGGGCACCCTCGGCATGCCGATGGAGCGCTCGCGCGACGTCGGGACGGCAGCTCGGCGGCTCTGGGGACGGCTGCGCCGCGAGCGCCTTCGGCTGGCCGGCGTGCTCGTGCTAGCGGTGGTGAGCGTGTCCTGCTCGGCGTTCGTGCCCCGGATACTCGGCCGCGGCACGGACGTGATCGTCGACGGCCTCCGGACTCCCGAAGGCATCGACTTCGCTCGCCTGCACCGCACGCTCGGCTTGGCCATCGTGCTCTTCCTGACCGGCGCATCGCTCCTCTACCTGTCCTCCTACACGATCGCCGGGATCGTGCAGCGGACGATGTACTTCCTGCGCTCGGACGTCGAGGACAAGCTCCACCGGCTGCCGCTCTCCTATGTCGACCAGAACGAGCGGGGCGACCTCTTGAGCCGGGTCACCAACGACATCGACAACATCGCCCAGAGCCTGCAGCAGACGATGAGCCAGCTGCTCAACTCCTTGCTCAGCGTGATCTCGATCCTCGTGCTGATGGTCGTGATCTCGCCGGTCCTGGCCCTCGTCTCCATCATCTCGGTGCCGGTGGCCGTCTTCACGATGCGGTTCGTCACCACCCGCTCCAAGCGGCGGTTCATCGAGCAGTGGCGCCACACCGGCACGCTGAACGCGCAGGTGGAGGAGGTCTTCACCGGGCACACGATCGTGAAGTCGTTCGGGCGCCAGCGCGAGGTCGAGGAACGGTTCCGTCAGACGAACGACGAGCTGTTCACAGCCAGCTTTCGGGCCCAGTTCGTCAGCGGTGTGATCCAGCCGGCGATGGCCCTCGTGGGCAACCTCGGCTTCGTGGCGGTGGCCGTGGTGGGCGGCGTGCGGGTCGCGTCGGGGGCCATGACCCTGGGCGATGTGCAGGCCTTCATCCAGTACTCCCGCCAGTTCATGATGCCGCTCACCCAGATCTCGTCCATGGTGAACCTGCTGCAGTCGGGCCTGGCCAGCGCCGAGCGGGTCTTCGAGCTGCTCGACGCCGAGGAGCAGGTGCCTGAGGTCGACATGACCCGCAACGGCGTGGTGCGGGGTCGTGTCGAGTTCGAGCAGGTCTCGTTCTCCTACGACCCCACCCGGCCCCTCATCACCGACCTCTCCCTCGTGGCCGAGCCCGGCCAGACGATCGCCATCGTGGGCCCCACCGGCGCCGGCAAGACGACCATGGTCAACCTCCTCATGCGCTTCTACGAGGTCGACGCCGGTCGCATCACCATCGACGGGAACGACATCGCCGAGATGCCTCGTCGGGCCCTCCGGTCGCAGATGGGGATGGTGCTCCAGGACACCTGGCTCTTCAGCGGCACGATCCGCGACAACATCGGCTACGGCAACCTCGAGGCGACCGAGGAGCAGATCCTCGAGGCGGCCCGGGCCACCTATGTCGACCGCTTCGTGCACTCCCTCCCCGAGGGCTACGACACTGTCATCGACGACGAGGGGAGCACTGTCAGCGCGGGCGAGAAGCAGCTCATCACCATCGCCCGGGCCTTCCTCGCCGACCCGGCCATCCTCATCCTCGACGAGGCCACCAGCTCAGTGGACACCCGCACCGAGGTTCTCATCCAGCACGCCATGGCCCGGCTCCGCTCCCAGCGCACGAGCTTCGTCATCGCCCACAGGCTGTCGACGATCCGCGACGCCGACACCATCCTCGTCATGGACGGCGGCCACATCGTCGAGCAGGGCGACCACAGCTCGTTGCTCGCGGCCGGCGGCGCCTACGCCAACCTCTACAACGCCCAGTTCGTGGCCCCGGTGTCCGAGGTCGTCTGAAGAACCCGATGGCACTGGATGCGAGGCGCCGCCATCATGCGGCCATGCCGATCGTGCCCGACGACAAGGACTGGACGTGGGTGGTGGAGCGGGTCTGCCCGGAGTGCCGCTTTGACGCCTCCTCCCTTCCCGCCACCGCCGTGGCCGAGGGCCTGCGGGAGAACGCATCAGCGTGGCGCCCGCTGCTCGACCACCCAGCTGTGGCCGTCCGGCCCGCCGACGATCGCTGGTCCGCGCTCGAGTACGCCTGTCACGTGCGCGACGTCTACGCGCTGTACGACGAGCGGCTCGCGCTCATGCTCGGCGAGGACGGCCCCACCTTCCCCAACTGGGACCAGGACATCACGGCCGAAGCCGAGCGCTACAACGAGCAGGACCCAGCAACGGTCGCCGCGGATCTGGAGCGCAACGGGGGCCGGCTGGCTGCGTCGTTCGACGCCGTGACCGGCGATCAGTGGGATCGCACGGGCCGACGCGGCGACGGGGCCCGGTTCACCGTCGACACGTTCAGCCGCTACCTCCTCCACGATCCTGTCCACCACATCTGGGACGTCCAGCAGGGCTACGCCCGCCTCGGCTGACGCGATCTGCTGGGCGGGCCCTCAGGCGACGCTCACCTCGTTCCGCGCCCGCTGGTCCTCGGCGAGCCATGCGGGCACGGCGCCGCCCAGCAGCGGACGAGACAGGTGGTACCCCTGGGCGGCGTCGCAGCCCAGCGCGACGAGCTGGGTCCACACCTCGGCTCGTTCGACGCCCTCGGCCACGGTGCGAAGGCCGAGCGTTCGGGCCAGGTCGATCACCGAGCGCACGATGGTGGCGTCGCTCGCGTCGCGATCCATGTTGTGCACGAAGGAGCCGTCGATCTTCAGGTGGTGGACGGGCAGCGTCTTCAGCGATGCGAGCGACGAGTAGCCCGTGCCGAAGTCGTCGATGGCGAACTGGACGCCCTCGCTGGCCAGCCCGGTCAGCACGCGATGGGCCCGGCCCGGATCAGCCATGAGCGTCGTCTCGGTGATCTCGAGCACGAGCCGGTGGGGCAGGATCCCGAAGCGCTCGAGGGCGATCACCACCTCGGTGCAGATGCTCTCGTCGAGCAGGCTGCGGGTGGACAGGTTCACCGACATCGTGAGGTCACGGCCAACAGGGAAGGACGGGTCGCTGGACCAGCGGCGCAGCTGGTCCAGCGCCGCGTCGAGCACCCAGGAGGTCAGGGGCTGGATCAGCCCGCTGTCCTCGGCGATGGGCACGAAGTCGTCGGGCCCGATCAGCCCGAGCCGTGGGTGCTGCCAGCGGACGAGCGCCTCGAAGCCGGTCACGAGGCCGGTGCTCAGGTCGACCTGAGGCTGGAAGTGCAGGACGAGCTGGTCGGTTGCGATGGCGGTTCGGAGATCCGCCACCATCGAGAGCCGGTCGCGCGTGTTGGCGTCGAGGGTGTGCTCGTAGGCGACGACGCTCGCGTGGGACCGCTT
This sequence comes from uncultured Microthrixaceae bacterium, assembly GCA_963846555.1. Taxonomy (GTDB): domain Bacteria; phylum Actinomycetota; class Acidimicrobiia; order Acidimicrobiales; family VFJN01; genus VFJN01. The sequence continues at coordinate 92,820 of CAWJWI010000004.1, read as the reverse complement.
GGCCATGTACATGGCGACGTCCGAGCGCTGGAGGAGCAGGTCGGCCGTGTCGCCGTGCTCGGGTGCCAGCGTGACACCGACGCTGGCCGCTACGACGAGGTCCATGCCATCGATGGTGAACGGCGCCTCGAGCGCGGCGGTGATCCTTCCCGCCACCTCGAGGGCGGCGTCGGCGTTGCCCACGTCGGGGAGGAGCACGCAGAACTCGTCGCCACCGAGGCGGGCGAGGGTGTCCGCCGTGCGCAGCAGCGGAGCCAGGCGGGATCCGATGGCCTGCAGCACCCGATCGCCGTAGCGGTGCCCCAGCGTGTCGTTGATCTCCTTGAACCGATCGAGGTCGAGCAGCAGGACGGCGGTGGCGGCGCCCGTGCGGCGGGCGGATCGCAGGGCCTGATCGGTGCGGTCGTAGAAGCAGGCCCTGTTCGGGAGTCCGGTGAGCTCGTCGTGCATGGCCTGGTGAACGGCCCGGTCGAGGGCCTGGTGCATGGTGTGCACCGTGCGGGCGTCGTTGAGGGCCAGGCTGACGTGCTCGGCGAACGCCCGGAGCGCACCCTGCTCGGCGGGCGAGTAGCGCCGATCGGGTCGGTTCGACGCTACGACCAGGCTGCCGATCGGCTTCCCCTCGAGGTGGACGGGAGCACCCATGGCGGCCCGGAGCCCGTCCGAGGCGAAGGCGCCGATGCCCCCGTCCCACTCGGCGTAGGACTCCTGGATGCAGAGCGCGTTCTCGGTCAGAGCCCGCCCGCCGACACCGGCGGTGACAGGGAGCCGGCGGAGGGCCTCGGCCATCTCCGACGTCACACCGACCGACGACACCATGACCATCACCATCGGGTCGTCCTCATCGAGGAGGCGCAGGCCGACCACCTCGTCGCGCAGGAGCTCGGCGGCTCCCTGCGTGACGGCGTCGATGACGTCCTGCAGCGGTGCCCGGGCCGAGATCTTCCGCTGGATGCGGGCCAGGCGGTCAGACAGCATCTGGCGCTCCCTGAGCGACGACAGGAGCACCTGGTTCTCAGCCGCGCGATGGCGCTCCTGGTCGATCGACTGCGTCAAGCGGCGTTGGATCCGACGGTGCTCTTGTACGTCCACCATCAGCAGCCAGACCCTCAGGAGGACCAGGGCGAAGAGGACCGCGGCCAGGAGGGCGACGATGGGCACGTCCTCGCTCTTTCCCTGGAGGCCGAGCACGACGAGGACGACCGGGGCCACGAGCACGGAGGACCCGACCATGGCGAGGCGAACCAGGCTCGAAGTGGGGCGCCCTGCGACCGAGGGCTCCGGAGGCCGCATCGTGGTCGGGTGGAGGAGGGCCGCCCCGAGCAGGACGAACGAGCAGCAGTAGAGGACCGGCGCCACATCGCTGAGGCGGAACGTCCCCTGGAGCGTCGTCACGGAGTACACGAGGTCGGCGGCCAGCTGCATCGCGACCCATGCCGTGAGGAGGCGGTCGCCCGCCGACGCCGCCATCCCCTGAACGAGGAGGCGGACCATCGCCCCGAAGAGCAGGACGTCCACCAGCGTGTAGGAGACGGCCACGATCCTGCCCGGACGAGTCAAGGTGTCGTCCTGCAGGTACGGCGAGATGCACAGCACCCAGACCAGCACGCCGATGCCGACGCTGATGATGAGGCTGTCGAGCACGTGGATGCGTCGGTCGGCGTCACCGCGAAGGCGGATCATCCGGACGAAGGCGAGGAGGAAGCTTGCGTAGGCGGCGAGGAAGAGCCAGTCCGTGATGGCCGGGCTGCCAAGCTCCAGGTTCCAGGCCAGACGGGCCGGGTACCACAGCACGTAGGCGGGGACGAGCAGCACCGACCCGGCCAGCAGGAGCCAGCTCGGCTGGCGGGCGTGCGGGCTTCGGCGCACCGCGAAGACCCCGGCACCGGCGGTGGCGACCACCAGTGCGACGAGCAGCCAACCGCGAGCCGGTTCGCCGAGCGTGGCCACGAGCAGGCAGGCGACCGAACCGACCGCGAGGAACCAGCCCGAGGCGCGTGCCGTCAGCTCGTCGCCGTCCGTGCCATCCCGGTCGCCCTGTTGCACCTCGCCATCATTGACGCTGCGGACCGACGGGGGTACGGACCGTTTGGCCCATCAGGTAGGGGTCAACTCGGGTCATCTCGGGATGGTCCGGTTCGAGCCGACGAATCGGCCAACTGCCCGATTGGGTTGCCAAGCGGGGCATAAGCCAGCCCCGCAGGAGGTCACCCGTCAGCGGCCGCCCTGACCGTCGTCGACCTTCACGACGGTGCCGGTCACGGCCTCCGAGGCCGGTGACACGAGGTAGAGCAGCGTGCTGTCGAGCTGCGACGGGTGCCCGAGTCGCTTGCGGGGCAGCATCTCGGTGAAGTCCCCGACTCGGGCGATCATCCCGGCCATCATCTCCGACTCGAAGCTCCCGGGTGCGATCGCGTTGACGTTGATGAGGTTGCGCGACCACTCGACGGCGAGCACCTCGGTCATGCGGTTCACGGCCGCCTTGGACATCGAGTACAGCGCTGCTCCACCGCCCTGGTAGTGGAAGGCGCCGATCGAGGAGATGTTCACGATGCGACCGGGCAGGCTCGCGGCGATGAGGCGACGAGCCACCTCGATGGCGAGCAGGTAGGGGCCCCTCAGGTTGGTGCCGAGCACGGCATCGACGAGCTCGACGGACATCTTGTGGGCTCGGGCCGCGTCGGGGATGCCTGCGTTGTTGACCAGGATCGTGACAGTGCCGAAGGCGGCCTCCGCCGCGTCGACGGCGGCGACGATCTGGTCCGCGTCGGTGACGTCGAGAGGCACGCCCACGCACGTCCCTCCGGCGGCGCCGATCTCCTGCTCCACCTCCGCCAGCCGGTCGCGTCGCCGGCCGGCGGCCACCACGGATGCGCCCGCCGCGGCCAGCGTTCCGGCGAAGCGGCGCCCCAGCCCCGACGTGGCGCCGGTGACGAGCGCGACCTGGCCCGTGAGGTCGACGGGGGCGTTGTGCGGGGGCTGGTTGTCCATGGCGATTGCTTAGCCGCTCGGGCCCGCTCGACCACCCGGCAGCTCCGGCACGAATGGGGCAAGATGCGCACGTGGCGGGCGGTTCCGGGGCGACAGCACGGCGTTCGCCCACCGCGGACTCGCGCCTCCTCCGCACCGAGCTCGGTCGCCGCCTGGGCCGTGAGAGCCTCGCCACGCTGACCTCGGGGAGCCCAGAGCGCTCGCTGGCGCGGGGCGATGTCCTCGTGGCCCAAGGCGACGAGGCCCACCTCGTCTACCTCGTCGCCCAGGGTCGCCTCGACGTCACCGTCGCGACGGGTGCGGGCGAGCACCACGTCGCCACGCTCGGCCCGGGTGCCGTGGTGGGAGAGATCGCCCTGCTCTCCGGCGACCGCCGCTCGACCACCGTGCGGGCTCGCACCCGGGCGCTCGTCGTGGAGGTTGCCGCCGAGCGGCTCCAAGCCCTCCTCGCGGCCGAGCCCGAGTACGCCGCCCAGCTGGCGGCGGTCGCGTCTCAGCGGCTGCACCGCACCCTGTTCGCACGAGAGCTCACGGCGCTGTTCGGGACCCTCCCCGGGGAGGTGCTCGACGCTGTCGAGGACCTCATCGAGTGGGTCACCCTGGCGGCCGGGGACGAGCTGTTCACCGAAGGGGACCCGGGCGATGCCGCCTACCTCGTGGTCACCGGTCGCTTGCGGGTGACGCGAGCGGGCCAGGGCGCTAGCGCCGACCCCGTCGAGCGGGCCGAGCTGGGTCGGGGCGAGATGGTGGGCGAGATGGCGCTCCTCGAAGACGTGCCGCGGAACGCCTCGGTGCACGCCGTCCGAGACACCCAGCTGGCCCGGTTCACCCGCGACGCCTACACGACGCTCCTCGAGAGGCACCCAGGGGCGGGTCTGGTCATCGCCCGCACGGTCGTGCGCCGCAGCCACGCCGCTCCCGAAAGGGGTTCCGCTCGTCCTCTGTCCCTTCTCGTCGTGCCGGCCGGCGGCGACGACATGGCTGATGAGGTCGTGGCCGGCCTCGTGAGAGCGCTGGGACCGAACGTGCGAGTCGTGTCGAGCGCCGACGTGGACGCCGCGCTCGGCGGCATCGGGCAGGCCCAGGTCGGGGATGACGACGTCCGGGCCATCCGTCTCGCCTACTGGCTCGACGAGCTGCAGAGGGGCGACGACTTCGTGATCTTCCGGCTCGACGAGGACTGGACGCCGTGGAGCCGCCGCGCCCTGCGGTGGTCCGACCACGTCCTCGTCGTCGCCGACGTCACCACCGATCCGGAGCCCGGCCCGCGCGAGCTCGAGCTGCACCGACTCCTCACCTGCCACCCGCACCCGAAGGTGTCGCTGGCCCTGGTGCACCCGACGGAGACCGAGCTGCCGTCTGGGACGCGGCTGTGGACGGACGGCCGACCGCTGTCCTCGCACCATCACATCCGCCGCGATGACGAGTCGACCGTTCGGCGACTGGCTCGGCTCCTCAGCGGCCAGGCCACGTCGCTCGTGCTCGGCGGCGGCGGGGCGCGGGGGTTCGCCCACCTGGGCGTGTGCTCGGTGCTCGAAGCCGAGGGTCTGGAGATCGACCTCGTCGGGGGCACCAGCATCGGTGCCGTGATGGGCGCCGCCGTCGCCCTCGGGTGGCCCTCGGCCCGGGCTCGCTCCACCTTGGTCGATGCCTTCCGGGATCTGTTCGACTACACGGTGCCCACCGTCTCGCTGCTGCGCGGCGAGCGCATCACGAGGAAGCTGCGCAGCTTCCTCGGGGAGCTCGACATCGCCGACCTGTGGGTGCCGTACTTCTGCCTGTCGACGAACCTCACCACCGCCGGCCCCCACGTCCACGAGCGGGGAGATCTCGTCGCCGCGATCCGCGCCAGCATCGCCATCCCCGGGGTGCTCCCACCGGTTCCGCTCGACGGGGAGCTGCTCGTGGACGGCGGCGTCCTCGACAACGTGCCCGTCGAGGAGATGCGGCGGCGCAACCCGACCGGTCGGATCCTCGCCATCGACGTGGCCCCGGCCGAAGGGCCGGCCGCCCCTCACGACTACGGCCTCTCCGCAGGCGGGCTGGCGTCATGGCGGGCCCGGCGGCGCGGCCGCCCCGCCCCGCCCTCGCTCCTGACCACCATGGTGCGCGCCAGCCTGATCGCAGCTGTGCGCGACCGCGATCGTGTCGTCCGTGAGGGCATCGCTGACCTGTACGTCGACCTCACGGTCGAGGGCGGGGGCATGCTGGACTTCTCCGCCGCTGAGCAGATCGCCGATGCGGGAGCGGCCGGCGCGGCGCCGGTGCTGCGCGCCTGGCTCAACGGCGGCGCCGACGCGCTGGGCCGGTACGTGAAGACCGAGCCCGCCCCGAGGTTGCCCCCGAACGGCTGAGGACCGGCCTGCGGAGGAGGGCAAACGCCCCGGCCGCCCCTCCTAGGACACTGTCGCGACGACGCATGAGCCGGAGCTGTCCCAGCCAGATCTTCGGCGCAGCACTCTGAGTCGGAGCAGAATGGGCCCATGTCAGCCCGGGGCCGTCGAGCGCACTCCGCGGGCACGGAGGTCGACCAGGTGGTCGCCCTGACGACCCCCCTCGCCAGCGGTGGCCCAGCACAAGCAGTGCGCGACGCCCTCCGGCGAGCTCTGTCGGATCCGGATCTGGACATCGTCTACCCGCGGGTCGGGAGCGGCGGCTGGATCAACGAGCTCGGAGAGGGGGCGGCCCCGGCTGCGGCGACGGGCCGTGCCTTCACCGCCATCGATCGGGGCGGCAAGCCGCTCGCCGGTCTGGTCCACGACCCAGCCCTGCTCGACGACCCCGAGCGCCTCCATGCGGCGACAGAGGCCGCCTCCCTCGCCATCGAGAACGAGCGGCTCAAGGCCCAGCTGCGGGCCGAGCTGGCCGAGGTGCAGGCGTCGCGCGCTCGCATCGTGGATGCTGGGGATCGGGAGCGGAGGAGGGTCGAGCGCAACCTCCATGACGGTGCTCAGCAGCGCCTCGTCGGCTTGGCGCTCATGCTGCGCCTGGCCACCCGGTCTGTCGCCGGGGACGAAGCGCTGACCGGACTGCTGGCCGACGCCGGCCGCGAGCTAGAGGACGCGCTCGGCGAGCTGCGAGAGCTGGCCCGCGGGATCCACCCGGCGATCGTCGACGACGCCGGCCTTGGTGGGGCACTCGAGACCCTGGCCGAGCGGTGCCGTGTCCCCGTCGAGCTGATGGTGGACGTGCCTGTGGGACTCCCCGAACCAGTCGAGGTGGGTGCCTACTACCTCGTCGCTGAGGCCCTCACGAACGTCGACAAGCATGCGGCCGCCCGCCGGGCCACGGTGCGGGCCACGGTGGTCGACGGCGTGCTGCGCGTCGCCGTCTCCGACGACGGAAGAGGCGGAGCAGGAACGACCCGGGGTTCGGGGCTCGAGGGTCTGGCCGATCGAGTCAGCGCGCTCGGCGGCCGGCTCGACATCGACAGCGCTCCAGACCAGGGCACGACGGTTGCCGCTGAGATCCCGTTGACGGAGCCGACGGACGTGCTCGTCGAGCGCCGGCGGATGACCTCGCTCACGTGGATCGGCTGGGAGAACTGGGAGGCGCCGGGAGAGCTGTACGAGCAGATCACAGTCGAGGACAACCTGAGCCACGCGAAGGCAGTGCTTCTCCTCGCGGGCGGAAGCAGCCAGACCACAGCACGCGAGCGGGAGTGGCTCGTGGGGTACCAGACCGCAGCGGACACCCCGGAGTGGGTCATCGACGCTTTCAGGACCTACGACGACTCCGATTCTCTCGAGGACATCCTGCGCACACCAGGGATGGCGGCGACGACCCGCGGCCAGGTCTACGACGCCATCAGGATGTGCGCGTCGGACGGGCCGCTGACCCCGGCGGAGCTCGATCAGCTGGGCCGCGGGGCCAGATCGTTGGGCGTCCCACCTGAGGTGGTGGCCGAGCTCCACGAGATCGTCGCCGCCGAGCACGCCCTCCGGGGTCGGAGGTACGCCCTCATCGTCGCCCCTGTGCTCCCTCACGCCTGACGGCCGTCCCTGTCGGGGCCTCCTCTGCCGGCCGGCGACACCGAGCCCGCCCGGCGCGTCGCTACGCTCCGCCCGTGCTCCCCGATCCTCCGGCCCCGTCCGACTCCGGATCGGCGGGCTCCACAGACCCCAACCGCCGGATCGTGACGACTTCCACCGACTCTCGTCTGCCTGGCTGGGTCGTGCCAGCGGTCGTCGTCTTCTGGGGCGGGTTCCTCGGGGCGATCGCCGTCCGGTTCTTCTGGGGCAAGCTCAGCGGCCTCGCAGTGCTGCTGGCGATATCGGTGTTCTTGGCCCTGGCCATCGAGCCCGCCGTCAACCGGTTGGGACGGCGCGGGTGGCGACGGGGCAGCGCCACGGCGCTGATCATGTTCGGCGTGGCCGGGATGTTCCTGGTGTTCATCGGGGCCATCGGGACGCTCGTCGGAGCGCAGATCGCCGATCTGCTCCAGGATTCGGAGACCTACATCTCCGACACGGTCGACACGCTGAACGACACCTTCGGCACGAACCTGGATGCCCAAGCGGTCATCGACGACTTCAACGATCCCGACGGCCCCGTGCAGGAGTTCATCGCTGACCAGCAGGACAACGCCGTGCGGCTGTCCGTGGCTGCGCTCGGCGGGCTCCTCAAGCTCTTGTCGGTCCTGCTGTTCACCTTCTACCTCGTCGCTGACGGGCCCAAGCTGCGCCGGGCCATCTGCAGCAGGCTCACCCCGGCGCGCCAGGAGCGGGTCCTGCGCGGGTGGGAGCTGGCCGGGACGAAGACCGGCGGCTACCTCTACAGCCGTGCCCTTCTGGCCCTGCTCTCGGCGGCCTTCCACTGGATCGTCTTCCAGTCCCTCGGGACGGCCGCGCCGGTGGCGCTGGCGCTGTGGGTCGGCGTCGTCAGCCAGTTCCTGCCCGTGGTCGGCACGTACCTCGCCGGAGTGCTGCCGGTGCTCCTCACCTTCCTCGACTCTCCGCTGAAGGCCGCGATCGTGCTCCTCGCCATCGTCGTGTACCAGCAGATCGAGAACTACCTGTTGTCCCCCCGCATAACGGCCCACACGATGGAGCTTCACCCAGCGCTGGCCTTTGGGGCGGCCCTTGCCGGCGCATCGGTGCTCGGCGCAGTCGGTGCCGTGCTGGCCCTGCCGGGTGCAGCCATGGCTCAGGCGCTCCTGAGCCAGTGGGGCGAGCGGCACCAGGTCATCGAGAGCGAGCTGACCGCGGTGAGGGAGCAGGCTGTCCGAGGTAGGTCGAGCCCGTAGTCCGGCAGAGGCGGGTTCAGGCGTCCTGACTGCGAGCCTGGGCGGGCCCGGCGACCGAGGCCAGGTTGTGGGCTGTGTTGACCAGCGCTACGTGGGTGAAGGCCTGGGGGAAGTTGCCGAGCAGGCGTCGGGCCACGGGGTCGTACTCCTCGGAGAGGAGCCCGACGTCGTTGCTGATCCCGCACAAGCGGTCGAACAGTGCAGCGCCCTCGTCGTGGCGGCCTTGAAGGATCAGGTTGTCGGCCAGCCAGAAGCTGCAGGGCAGGAATGCCCCTTCACGGCCGGGCAGCCCGTCGACTCCGCCGTAGCTGTCCTCGGCGTAGCGCAGGACGAACCCGTCCACGCAGAGCCGCTCCTCGACGGCGGCGACCGTTCCGACGACACGGGGATCGGTGGCGGGGAGAAACCCGACGAGGGGAACCATCAGCAGGCTGGCGTCGAGCTCGGGGCGACCGAAGGACTGCGTGAACGATCCCTGCTCGGAGTCGAAGCCCTCGGCGCAGACCTCGGCGTGGATCTCGGCGCGAAGGCGCTGCCACTGCTCGACGGGACCGTCCAGGCCGGCCTGTTCGACCGCCTTGACGGCTCGGTCTGCCGCGACCCAAGCCATCACCTTCGAGTGCGTGAAGTGGCGGCGGGGTCCGCGCACCTCCCATATGCCTTCGTCCGGCTCCCGCCAATGACCTTCGAGGAAGTCCATCAGGGAGCGCTGCAACCCCCAGGCCGAAGGGTCGTCGGGGACCCCGGCGCGTCGGGCCTGGTGAAGGCAGTCCATGACCTCGCCGTAGACGTCGAGCTGGAACTGGTCGCTTGCGGCGTTGCCGATGCGCACAGGGGCCGAGGCCTCGTAGCCGGGGAGCCAGTCGAGGACCATCTCCGGCAAGCGGCGCTCACCTGCCGCGCCGTACATGATCTGCATCTGGTCCGGTGCGCCGGCTGCGGCGCGAAGGAGCCAGTCCCGCCAGGCCAGGGCTTCGGCCTCGTACCCGCCGAGCATCAAGGCGTAGAGGCTGAAGGTGGCATCCCGAATCCAGCAGTAGCGGTAGTCCCAGTTCCGGACGCCCCCGATCTCCTCGGGAAGCGAGGTGGTGGGGGCCGCCACAAGGCCGCCCGTGGGGGCGTAGGTGAGCGCCTTCAGGGTGATGAGCGAGCGCACCACCGCGCCCCGGTGGGGTCCGGCCGTGGTGGTGCAGCGACTCGACCACTCCTCCCACCAGGTCGTCGTGTCCTCGACCGCCCGGACCGGATCGATCAGATCGGGTGCCGGTTCGTGGGACGGGTGCCAGGCCAGGACGAACGGGACTCGCTCTCCTGCCGCGACCGAGAAGTCGGCGACGGTGGAGAGGCCCTCGCCGTGGGTGGCAACGGGAGTCCACAGGTGGAGCGAGTCGGGGCCGCTGATGGCGACGAGGTGCTCGTCGCCCCTTCGACGTACCCACGGCACCGCGCGGCCGTAGTCGAAGCGGATCGTGAGATCCATGCGCATGTCGACGCGTCCCGAGATCCCTTCCACGACGCGGACGACATCGGGGGCTTCGCCCCGGATCGGCATGCAGTCGATGATCCGCACCGAGCCCTGTTCGGTGGTGAAGGTGGTCTCCAGCACGAGCGTGCCAGGCCTGTAGGTGCGTCCGCTGGCCACGCCGCCCCCACTCGGGGCGATGCGCCAGCTCCCGTGAGAGGCGTCGCCCAAGACGGCGGCGAAGCAGGCTCCGGAGTCGAAGCGGGGAAGGCACAGCCAGTCGATCGCCCCCTCGGTCGAGACCAGGGCTGCGGTCTGGGTGTCGCCGATGAGGGCGTAGTCCTCTAGTCGCACGTCGCCGCCGACCATACCGAGGCCGCTGGCAACCAGCGCACACCCGAGGCGACGTCTCTGCGCCCTGCGGCGGAGTGATCGGCCAAGATGGGCCGGTGGTCGGATCCCTGGCGGCCGAGGACGCTGACGATGTCGCCGACGAGCTCCTCGCGGCATCCGACGCAGCGCAGCTCATCGAGCCCATCTCTGATCGTCACGCGGGCTTCGACCTGGCCGACGCCTACGACGTGGGCGAACGGATCTCGGCCCGCCGCCGGGATCGAGGGTGGGTGTCGGTCGGTCGCAAGATCGGCTTCACCAACCGAACGATCTGGCCCCTCTACGGCGTCGACGCGCCGATGTGGGCGCACGTGTGGGACCGGACAGCTCACGCCTCGGACGGTCGCCTGACCCTCTCGCTCCGCGGTCTGGTGCAACCACGGATCGAGCCCGAGGTCGTGCTCCGTCTGAAGGGTCCAGTCCCGGTCACCGCGGATCCTGCCGAGGCAGTGGCGGCCGTCGAGTCGATCGCTGCGGGCTTCGAGGTCGTGCAGTGTCCCTTCCCCGACTGGAGGTTCACGCTGCCGGACAGCACGGCAGCGTTCGGGTTGCACGGCGCGCTGATCATCGGTCCATGGGTCCCCGTGGACGAAGTCGACCCACGAGCGCTCGTGAGCCGCTTGACGTCGTTCGAAGCGGTTCTCCACTGCGACGAGCGGGAGGTGGAGCGAGGCACCGGAGAGAACGTCTTGGGCAGCCCAGCCCACGCGCTCGCCCTCCTCGGCCAGGTGCTGGCATCGCAGCCGCGAGCGGAGGCCCTCAGGCCCGGCGAGGTCGTCACCACAGGCACGATCACCGATGCGTGGCCTGTCGCCCCAGGCGAGACGTGGACATCCGACTACGGCACCCTCGGCGTGGAAGGCCTTCAGCTCACGTTCTCGTGATCGCCAGCGAACCGAGTCGAGACGGGTCCCCGACACCACCTCGCCGCTGACCCCGCCCCATCGGACTCCGTCGAGGACGCGCCTGACTACCGATGTCCCGCTGGCTTGCTCCTACGCTCGCGCCGTGCTGCTGGAGCGGGAGAGCGCGATCGATGCTGTGGTCGATGCCTTCGCTCGGGCCTCGGAGGGGTCTGGACAGCTCGTCGTCGTCGGGGGCGAGGCGGGCATAGGCAAGACGTCGCTCCTACGCCATGTGGCCGACCGGCTCGGCGAGCGGACCACCGTGCTCTGGGGCGCCTGCGACAGCCTGAGCACGCCCCGTGCTTTGGGGCCGCTCCTCGACGTAGCAGCTCACATCGGCGGGGAGCTGGCGGATCTGCTCGTGGGGGACGTATCTCGGGAGGCGGTGTTCAAGGCGACCCTGCGAATGCTGTCGGCCGAGACGACGAGGGTCGTCTTCGTCGAGGACGCCCACTGGGCGGACGGGGCCACGATCGACCTCCTCACGTTCCTGCGCCGGCGGATCGACACCACTCGGTCGCTGCTCGTCGTGACGTATAGAGATGACGAGGTCGGACCCGCCCACCCCCTCAGGGCCGCCCTCGCCGGCCCAGCCGGGCCCACGGAGTCCCGGCTGCACCTGGAATCCCTCTCGGTCGAGGCCGTCGGCTCCCTCGCCGGCACGGATGTGGTCGTCGACGCCGCCGAGCTCCACCGCGTGACCGGGGGCAACCCGTTCTTCGTCACCGAGGTGCTGGCGGCGGGCACCGACACGACGCCCGCCACTGTGCGCGACGCCGTGCTCGCACGCGCCGCTCAGCTCCCTCCGGCGGCGCGTGCCGTCCTCGACGCCGTGGCGATCATCCCGGTGCGGGCGGAGACGTGGCTGATCGACGGCCTCGTCGACCACCACGACGAAGCCCGCAGCGTCGACATCTGCGTCGATCACGGCGTGCTTCGAACCGACGGCGACGGGGTGACGTTCCGCCATGAGCTCGCCCGCATCGCCGTGCGCGACGGAATCGCCCCGGTGCGACGGCGCGAGCTGCACCAGAGGGCGCTCGCGGCTCTGGCCGATCCGCCCACCGGCGCCGTTGACGAGGCCCGAGCCGCCCACCACGCCTTCGAGGCTGGCGACGCCGGTGCCGTGCTCCGCCACGCGCCCCGTGCCGCGGCCGTCGCCGCCCGCAGGGGCGCTCACCGCCAAGCCGTCGAGCACCTCGATCACGCCAGCCGCTACGTCGGGCGTCGACCGGTCGACGAGCAGATAGCCCTTTGGCGCGACTTGGGCATCGAGAGCCACGCCGTCGGCGAGTTTGCCCGCGCCGTCGCGGCCTACGACGCGGGCATCGCCCTCTGCCGATCGAGCGGAGCCCGCCGTCAGGAGGGGGAGATGCTGGCCCGCGCCAGCGCATCGGTCACCTCGATGGGCCGCCAACCCGAAGCCGAGTCACTGGTGGCCGACGCCGTGGCTGCGCTCGAACCCCTCGGTCCATCCTCGGAGCTGGCGTACGCCCTGACCATCATGGCGGCGGCCCACATGCTCGCTCGCCGCTTCGCCCTCGCCGAGGCCTGGGGCCAGCGGGCCCTCGCGCTGCAGGAGGATCTCGGGCGGACCGACCTGGCCTGCCACACGCTCGTCCAGATGGGCATCGCCGCGCTCATGGCCGGCGACGACGACGGCCTCGTCCTCATCGAGCGGGGCCAGGACACGGCTCGCCAGCTCGGCATCGACCACGTCGTGGCCCTCGGCTACTCGCACATCGGCAGCGGCGGGGGTGAGGTGCGGCGCTACGAGCTGGCCGTCCCCGCCCTCGAGGTGGGCCTCGCCTTCGCCGCCGAGCACGACCTGCTCGGCGCGTGGACCTACATGGCGGCGTGGCAAGCGCGCTGCCACCTAGAGCAAGGCCGCTGGTCAGAGGCCGGGGTCCTCGCGGGAGAGACCCTCGCCTCCCCCTGGTGCAGCGGGATCGCCCGAATGGTCGCGCTGACCGCCTTGGGTCGGCTGCGGGCACGGCGGGGGGACCCTGGCGCAGCCGAGGCGCTCGACGAGAGCCTGAGGCTCGCTCGAGAAGGCGGCCAGCTGCAACGCATGTGGCCCACCGCCGTAGCTCGAGCCGAGGCGGCGTGGCTGGAGGGCAACCTCGAGGCTGAGGTCGGGCTGCTCGAGGAGGCGCACCAGATGGCCGTCGACGTGGAGTACGCCCGGCCCGTGGGCGAGCTCTCGGTGTGGCTCGTCCGGGCCGGTCGGCCGCCGACGGTGACGTCGCCTGCGGCGGAGCCTGACCGGATGGCGCTGGCGGGCCGGCTCAGCGATGCCGCTGACGCGTGGCAGAAGCTCGGTTGCTCGTTCGAGGCCGGAGTCGTGATGCTCGACAGCGACGATCCCGAGCTGGTGCGGGGGGCCCTCGACATATTCGAGGCACTGGGCTCTAGGCCGGCCGCCAAGCTCGCCGCCAACAGGCTCCGCACGCTCGGCGGCCGAGTGCCCCGAGGCCCCAACGCAGCCACGCGCGGCAACGCCGCGGGGCTGACCGGCCGGGAGCTCGATGTCCTCGCCCTTCTGGTGGATGGCCTGCGCAACGCCGAGATCGCCGCTCGATTGGTGATCTCGCCCAAGACGGTCGATCACCACGTGTCGAACGTGCTCACCAAGCTCGGGGTGAGCTCCCGCCATGCTGCCGCGGCCCAGGCCACGAAGCTCGGGGTGCTCGCAGCGAGAGATGGGGAGAAGTCCCCATGAGCGCACGGCCGGATCTTCGTACGGTCCAGGTGAGCCGCGACGGGCGGCTCCCGACCAAGGAGACCAGCCATGCCCCGCTACCTCATCGAGCGCACCTTTCCCGACGGCCTGAGCTTCCCGACCGGCGGTGAGGGCCGCGAGACCGCCGCCAAGGTGGAGTCCACCAACAACAGCGAAGGCGTCAGCTGGGTGCACAGCTACGTCAGCGACGACGACCGCTCGACCTTCTGCATCTACGACGGTCCGAGTCCCGAGGCCATCCGCTCAGTTGCCGAACGGAACGGGCTGCCGGTGGATCGAGTCACCGAGGTGACGGTCCTCGATCCCTACGGCTACGGGAAGTAGGCACGGACCGCCAGCGATGGCCGCTCCCGCGATCTGTGTGAGATGTTGCTCGCACAGATCGCGGAGACCCCGGCCGCGTCGTGAGCAGAGGAGGGCCAGATGACGATCGACGTCCTGACCGAGATCGACATCGACCGACCTCCCGCCGATGTCGCCGCCTACGCGGTCGACCCCACCAACGCCCCCGAGTGGTACGCCAACATCGAGTCGGTCGAGTGGAAGACGGACCCGCCCGCACGGGTCGGCTCGGCCGTGGCGTTCGTGGCCCGGTTCCTGGGCCGACGGATGGCGTACACCTACGAGCTCGTGGAGCTCGTTCCGGGGGAACGCCTCGTCATGCGCACTGCCGAGGGCCCGTTCCCGATGGAGACCACCTACACCTGGACCAGCACGGACCACGGCGGAACGCACATGGCACTGCGCAACCGGGGCGAGCCCGCCGGCTTCTCCCGCCTCGCCGCACGGTTCATGGCACCCGCGATGCGCCGGGCCAACCGCAAGGATCTCGCCAACCTCAAGGCGATCCTCGAACGAGGCTGACCGACGCAGGCTCACCGGTCCGCCGCCCTGTTGACGGGACGCCTGTCGTGCCGCCAATCTTGACATATGCCAAGTAACCTCACGGCGATGGACGAGTACTTCGTCCATCAGATCCCTGAACCGCTGCCCCAGGTGGTGACGAGGCACCCTCACTGGCGCGAGAGCCTGTTCTTCATCGCCCACCGCCCCGAGTCACTCGGCGACCTGCTGATCCTCACCATGGCGACGTACCCGCAGCGCCAGACGATGGACTCGCTCCAGATGGGTCAGGTCGGCGGCAAGCAGCTGATGGGCATCCACACCCGGCCACACGACGGAGACCCCCACACGCTCGAGGTCGGCCCGGCCCGGGTGGAGGTCGTCACGCCGTACGAGGAGCTGCGGATCTGGGCTGACCCGGACCACTGCGAGCTCGGTCTCGACCTCACGTTCAGGGCCCGCACCAACGCGTACGGACTCCGGCGCGGCACGATGCGCGCCGGGGATGACCTGGTGTGGGACCAGAGCCACATGTTCCAGTCCGGCACCTACGACGGCACGTACACCGTCGACGGCACCACCTACGAGGTCGACCAGTGGTGGGGTCAGCGCGACCACTCCTGGGGTGTGCGCGATCACGGGCGCTGCCCCCTGTGGGTGTGGTTCCAGGTGCAGCTGCCGGACGGCTTCCTCGGGGTGTGGCACTGGGAGTACGAGAACGGCGCCCGCGTCTACACGGATGGCTGCTGGGCCGGATCAGACCGATCGGATCCGGTGCCCGTGGTCGACCTGCACCACGACCTCGAGTGGGTCGGCGCGGCGGGCGGGGCCCAGCCCTACGGCACCGACGGCGAGGGCGTCGTGGGCCTGCGCGGGTCGGTCACGTTCACGCTCGAAGGTGGGCGGCAGGTGACGGTGGAGGCCGACGGCCGCTTCGACCGACCCTACGAGCCCTTCCACCGCGGCGGTCTGAGCCAGATGAGAGTGCGGGCCGACGACGGTCGCGAGGGCACGGCGATCTTCGAGGTCACCGGCTCGCGCCACCATCGGTACTTCCCCGACGCCGTCGTCCACGGCGAGCTGCCGAGGTGATCGCCCCCGGGGAGATCCCCATCGCCCACTCCCCGGAGCTGCTCACCCCGATGTGGCTCACGGCCGCGCTCGGCGGCGGAGACCCGTCGGCCCCCGCGGTCACAGCGGTCACCAGCACCCCGGTGGGCACCGGCCAGATGTGCGACAGCCTCCGCTTGGCGCTCACGTACGACCAACCCGGCGCCGCACCGGCGTCGGTGATCGCCAAGATCCCGGCCGCCGATCCCTCCAGCCGGGCCACGGGCCTGGCCCTCGGCGTGTACGAAGCGGAGGTCCGCTTCTACCAGGAGCTCGCGCCCGCCGTGTCGATCCGCACGCCACAGGTGTTCCACGCGGCCATCGACTCGGACACCGCGGACTTCGTGCTCATCCTCGAGGACCTCGCCCCCGCGCGGCAGGGCGACCAGCTCGCCGGCTGCACGATCGAGCAGGCCACCCTCGTCGTCGACGAGATGGTGAAGCTGCACGCCCCTCTGTGGGACTCCCCCACTCTGGCCGAGCTCCGCTGGCTGGGACAGGGCGCCGACGGTCGCGCGTTCATCGCGGCCGCCCTGCCCGCCTTCTGGGAGGGCTTCGTGGCTCGGTACGCCGACCGTCTCGAGCCGACGGTCCTCGACGTCGGCCAGGCGCTGCTGGCATCGATCGGCGTCTACGCCGAGCTCGACACCGGACCGGTCACGGTCGTGCACGGGGACTTCCGCCTCGACAACCTGCTCTTCGGCGGCCCTGAGGGCGGCCCGCCCGTGGCGGTCGTCGACTGGCAGACGTGCGCCCGAGGGCCGGCGCTGGCCGACCTCGCCTACTTCATCGGCAGCGGACTCCTCCCCGAGGTGCGCCGGTCCGCCGAGCACGACCTCGTGCAGCGCTACCACGACCTCCTGCTCACGGCCGGTGTCAGCGGCTACGAGTGGGCCCGCTGCTGGGACGACTACCGGCTGGGCACCTTCAGCGGGCTCATCATGGCCGTGACGGCGTCGATGCTCGTCGAGCGCACGGAGCGCGGCGACGCCATGTTCATGGTCATGGCCGAGCGCCACTCGCAGCACGCGCTCGACCTCCAGGCCACGGCACTGCTCTGAGGGACACGTGCGACCGCGCCAGGTGAGCGACGACGTGCTGCTCGGCAAGGCGCTCACCGCCTTCGCCGAGGACGGCTACGACGGCGCTTCGATGCGTGCGCTCTGCCGCCGGCTCGAGGTCAGCCACAACATGCTGCACGAGCGCTTCGGCTCGAAGGAGGCCCTCTGGTACGCGGCGGTCGACCACGGCTTCCGAGGCCTGGTCGCGGAGCTGGGCGACGCTGTCATGACCGCCGGCGACGACCCGTTGGAGCAGCTGCGGGCCGCGATGCTGCGCTTCGTCTCGGTCACGAGGGTGACGCCCGCGCTCATCGAGGTCCTCCACCAGGAAGCGGCACGAGGTGGGCCGCGCTACGAGCACCTGTTCACGCACTACGTCGCACCGATCAACGAAGTCGGCCTGCGGTCGCTCCGACAGCTGCAGACCGAGGGCCGCGTCCGCCCCGGGCCCGTGGCCACCACGTTCTTCCACCTCACCACCTACGGCCTGGGAGCGATGAGCAGCCACCCAGAGTCCTTCGCCGCACTCGGAGACGTCGGAGCCGACCCCGAGCATGCCGCCGCGCTCGGCGTCGACATGATCCTCCAAGGCCTTCGACCGCCGAGCCAAGGGTTGTGACGTCAGGGCCGCCGTCCATGAGTAGGCGCCGCCGGGCCCGGCAGCGGATCCGCGGAGCGGATGTCAGCTCACCCGATCCTGATCTCGGTCGCCAACGAGCCGTGGTCGACGCGTTCTTCGCCGCCGCCCGAGGGGGCGACTTCGACGCCCTGGTCGCGCTGCTCGATCCGAACGTCATGCTGCGGGCGGATGGCGGTGCCGCACGTCCGGCCCTCACGAGGGTGGTCGCGGGTGCAGCGGTGGTGGCCGAGCAGGCACTGATGTTCGCGATGCCTGCCGCTGAGGTGCGCGCTGGTCGACGGCGCGGCTGGCGTGGTGGTCATGGTCGCCGGTCGGCCCGTCTCGGCGATGGGGCTCACGGTTACCGGCGGCAGGAGGAATGGATGAGCCGTCGGACCGGGTTTGTGATGGTGTGCAGATGCCACTTGACGCGGGCCCGGCCTCGCCGGACGAGCGCTTTGCCCTCTATGTGGTCCCGGAGATCGAGGTGCTGCTCCGCGTCGCGAACACGCTCACTCGGGATCGTGCGGAGGCCGAGGACCTGGTGCAGGACACGCTGCTGCGGGCCTTCAACGCCATCGAGCGCTTCGACGGCAGGTACCCGCGGGCGTGGCTGCTGACGATCCTTCGCAACACGAACATCAACCGGCATCGCAAGAAGCGTCCGGAGCTGCTCGATGATCCGGACCGCACGATGGCGACCGTCGCCGACACGAGCAGCACCGGTGAGACCCCGGAAGGACTCGTCGTCGGCGCCACGTTCGATGCCGTGGTGGAGGACGCGCTCGCCCATCTGCCCGACGACTTCCGACGCACGATCGAGCTCGTCGACATCCAGGGCCTCGCCTACGCCGAGGCCGCCGAGGTGCTCGGCGTGCCCGTGGGCACCGTCATGAGTCGGATCCACCGGGCCCGCCATCGCATCCGAGACCGCCTGATCGCCGCAGACCTCGCTCCAAGGAGCCACCGATGAGCCGCTTCACCCTGTTCCCCAAGAGTCGTCGCATGATGACCTGCCGACGCGTCGGCGAGAAGCTGCAGGCCTACCTCGACGGCGAGGTCGACGACCTGAGCAACCGCCGCATCGCCCATCACCTCGAAGACTGTCGGCGCTGCGGGATGGAGCTCGACGCCTACAGCGAGATCAAGGCCAGCCTGCGCCGACGCGGCGGCGCGGTCGACCACGACTCGCTGGCACGGCTGCGCTCGTTCAGTCAGACGCTCGTCGACGACCCAGACCTGCCCTCGGATGCTGACGAGGCATCGCCGAGTGGTTGAGGTGACCACACCCGCACCAGGCGGGCACGCCTCGCCGGACAGCGGGCCGTGGCGGGGGTGGCTCATCGCTGTTCCCGTCTCGGCGTTGTTCGTCATCGGTGCGGTCGCGCTCGAGATCACGGGAGGGGTCAACGCCAACTCACCGGTGCCGAGCTGGGCCCATCTCGTGCCGCTCGTCTGGCCGCAGTGGGTGAGAGTCCTGTGGTGGCTGTGCGTTGCCGCGGCGGCAGGGATCTTCCGCGTCGGGCTGCACCGAGTGGGCCTGCCGGGCCGTCGCGTGGTCGACCTCCTTGCGGTGCTGCCGTTCGTCGCGTTCGCGGCGGGCATCGCCTTCAGTGCCGACTGGGCCACCTGGCACTGAAGGCGCTAGCGACCGGCGGGTCGGTGTCCTCGACCGTCGACGTCGAAGAAGAGCTGAGCCGCGGCGATCTGCAGGGCCATCGACCATGTGGGGTAGGCGTGCACGGTCTGGGCCAGGCGTCCGGCGAACATCCCGGTCTGGATCGCCAAGGCGACCTCGTTGATCAGCTCGCCGGCGCCCGGCCCGACGATGGTTGCGCCGAGGATCCGACCACCACCGGTGTTGCCGAGCACTCGGCGGGGGCCAGCGATCAGGGTGAGGTAGCCGTCGGTCCGACCCGCGGCGATGGCCCGGTCGAGCTCGTCGAAGGGGACGCTGGCCACCCGGCCGCCGTGGTCGGCGGCCTCTGATTCGGTCATGCCGACGTGAGCGACCTCAGGGTCGGTGAAGGTCACCCAGGGGATGGCGGCGGTGTCGAATCGCTTGGGCCGCACCCGTGCGAACCGGGACAGGGCGTTGTCGGCCGCCACGAGACCCATGCGGGCCGCGGCGTGCGTGAACTGCAGCCGCCCGGTGACGTCACCGACTGCCCAGATCCTGGGCACGGTCGTGCGCATGGTGTCATCGGTCTGCACGAAGCCGCGGTCGTCGAGTGTGACGCCGATCTCTTCGAGGCCGAAGCCGCGGCTGGTGGGGCGGCGGCCGATGGCGACGAGCACCGTCTCCACCTCGACCGGCTCGCCCGAGCTGAGGTGCAAGCGCGCGCCTCCGCCGCTTCGGCGTTCGACCTTGTCGAGCGTGGCTCCTGTGCGCAGCGTCGGCGCCGTCGGCCTGGAGGGCCCGCGTGATGATCGCTGATGCCTCGGCGTCTTCTCGGGGCAGGACTCGGTCGTCGGCCTCGATGATCGTGACCTTGGTGCCGAGGCGTGCGAAGGCTTGTGCCATCTCGACGCCGATCGGTCCCGCCGCCGAGGACGGCGAGCGACGCCGGCTGGTGGGGCAGCGAGAAGAGCGTCTCGTTGGTGAGGAAGTCGATCGTGTCGAGGCCCTCGATGGGGGGCACGATCGGTCCGGCGCCGGTAGCGACGATGGTGTGCCTTGCGCGCAACGTGGTGCCATCGACCTCGACGACACCGGGTGCGGTGAAGGTTGCTCGACCATGACGAACCGTGATGCCCTGCCGGGTCATCGCATCGTCGTCTTCGTTGCGGGCGATCACCTCGACCGCGTGGCGGACGCGTGCCATCGCGTCGTCGAAGGTCGCACCCGCTGCTGCCGCGGCAAGGAGCGCCTTGGACGGCACACAACCGGTGAAGGTGCAGTCGCCACCGATCGGCCCGTCCTGCACGAGGACGACCGAGGCCCCGCGGCGCACCGCGGCCTGGGCCGCGGAGATCCCGCCGGCGCCGCCGCCGATCACGAGCAGGTCGGGAGCATCCGTCGTGCCGCTCATCGCAGGAGGGCCGCATCGAGCGTGGCCGCGTCGGCGCCTGGGGCGTGCACCGCCCGAGCCTCGCACAGCACCGAGAAGCTCGCGGTCGTCAGTCATGCTGTGGGAACCCGTTTGGCGCTGGCTGGATTCCGAACCGTGGAAGCCAATCGAGCTTGGAGCGGGTTCCCAAGCGACAAGGGCGGTCCCGCACCCCCCATCGCCAACCTGAAGGTCATGCTGTTGTCCATCGCCGTTCGCATCGTCACCGACACCAACGCCATGCTGCCTGCTGAGCTCACGGCCCGGTTCGACGTCCTCGTGGCTCCGCTCACGATCGTGGTGGACGGGCTCGCCTGCCGCGAGGACGAGATCGACCTCGCCGAGTTCTACGACCAGCTGCGGGCCGGGAAGCCGATCTCCACGTCGGCGCCGTCGCCCGGCGACATCCTCGAGGTCTACCGGGCGGCCATCGCGGAGGGTGCGGAGTCGCTCCTGTCGATTCACGTGGGGTCCAACCAGTCCGCCACGCTCAGTGCGGCTCGTCTGGCCGCGAGCGAGATCGACGCGCCGGTCACCTTCGTCGACACGGGTTCGGCATCGTTCATCGAAGGTTGCTGCGTGTGGCGGGCCGGTGAGGTCCTGGCCGAAGGCGGCAGCGTGACGGCTGCCGCCGAGGCGGCCGGGGTGGTCGCCCGAGAGGCTGCGTCCGTGTTCACGATCGGGGAGATCACCCGCGCCAACGAGGGAGGCCGACTCCCCGTGCACGAGGGAGCCGGTGTGCCGGTCTTCGCCTCTTCGGGCCCAGACATGTTCGAGCTCGGGCGCGTGACCTCCCAGGACGCGGCGATCGAGGTCATGGTCGAGCGGATCGCCGGTCACCCGGGCCGCCTGCGGGTCGGGGTCGGGCACGCGGATGCTGCCGGGGCCGCCGAGGCCCTCGAGGCTGCCGTCGGCGCCCTGCCCAACGTGGCCGAGATCACCCGCTATCTGGTTGGCCCCTCGGTGGCCGCCCACACGGGGGCCGGCACCTTCGGCGCCGTGTTCCACCCGCTCTGACCCATGCCCACCGCCCGGACCGCCCACCTGACCGGCCACGACTGGTCCAGCTTCCTGCACCGCTTCCACGCCGAGCGGGCGGGCATCACCGACCGCATCCTCGGGCGCTGCACGTCCGATGGTCACACGCCGTACGCGTGGTGTGGGGAGCCGATCTCGGACCGGATCGGTCCAACGTTGGACCTCGCGTGCGGGAGCGGCCCGATGGCAGCCCACGTGGATCGGTGGGTTGGAGCGGACCTCTCCGAAGCAGAGCTCGCGTTGGCGGCCGCCGCCGGCCGCACCGGCGCGATGCGAGCCTCGGCCGTCTGTCTCCCGGTCCGCACGGGTCAGCTCGATGCCGTCGTCTGCTCCATGGGCCTGCAGCTCATCGAGCCGATCGACGTCGCTCTCGCGGAGGTGGCCCGGGTCCTGCGCTCGGCGGCACGAGCCGTCCTCCTGCTCCCGGCCAGCGCACCCATGCCGCTCCGAGATGCGCTCATCTACACGCGTCTGCAGGTGGCGCTCCGACAGCGGATCCGCTATCCGAACGATCACGATCTCCGGCCCGCCTCCCTCGGGGCCCACGCGAAGGCGGCCGACCTCGACATCGCCAGCGATGAGCGGCGCGCCTTCACGCTCCCGCTCCGCACCACCGCCGAGGCCGACGAGCTCCTCGCATCGCTCTACTTGCTCGACGTCTCCCCAGGGCGTCTCGATGCAGGCAGACGCGTCCTGCGCGGCGCGGTTGGCAAGAGCCTCACCGTGCCACTCCGGCGCATCGTCCTCGAGCGCCGAGCGATCGGGGCATGACCGCCCAGCAGGCCGTCCGGTTCGCTGCCGCGGTCGCCGCGGGGTACGCGGCCGGCCTCATCCCGTCCGCTGACGTAGCCGCCCGGTTGGCCACCGGTGGGCGCGTCGACCTGCGCCAGCACGGCTCGGGCAACCCCGGCGGGGCCAACGCCACCGCCGTGCTCGGTCCACGCTGGGGGTACGGCGTCATCGCGGCCGACATCGCCAAGGGTGCCGCGGCGGCCCGGCTCGGTCGTCGCATCGCGGGCGACACCGGTCAGCACGCGGCGGCCGTGGCGTCGGTCATCGGGCACTGCTACCCCGTGACGAAAGGGTTCCGGGGTGGCAAGGGAGTGGGCTGCAGCGTCGGGCAGTGCCTCGCCACGTTCCCCGCCTACCTCCCCGCCGATCTCGCGGTGGCGACCCTGACCGCCGCCGGGCCGTGGAAGCAACGGGCGTTCGCCGCCACCACCGTGTCGTCAATGGTGTGGGTCAGCGCGGCGACGCTCTGGTGGCGGCGCGGCTGGCCCAACGCGTGGGGCGGAACCCCGACCGCCGCCCTGCCACTGGCCGCGGCCGCGAGCAGTGCCGTCATCTTCCAGCGGTTCTGGGCCGGTCGACCCAGAACGATCACCGGCGACACAAGGAGCCACGCGTGAACATCGAGGTGCAGTACTTCGACGGGTGCCCGCACTGGCAGATCGCCGACGAACGGGTGCGGCAGCTCGCAGCAGACCGGGGGCTCACGGTCGTCCACCGCCTGATCACCACCTCCGCCGAGGCAGAGGAGGTCAGCTTCCGTGGTCCCCCACCATCCTCATCGACGGCGTCGACCCGTTCGCCCGGGGCGACGAGCCAGTCGGGATGTCCTGCCGGATCTACCAGACACCCGATGGCCCCGCCGGCTCACCCACCCTCCCACAGCTCGAGGCAGCACTCGGCCGGCCCAGCGAACCGACCTGAGCGGAATGCGCGGCTCCGTCAACAGGGTTCCCCAGTCGTGAACGAGCCCTCCGTGCCGATCGACATCTACTGGCGTCGCGGGTGCGGTGCGTGCTCATCGCTTCGCGTCGGATTGGCCGAGGCCGGCGTCGCCGCCACCTGGCACGACATCTGGGAGGAGCCCGACGCGGCCGCGTACGTGCGCTCCGTAGCGCGAGGAAACGAGACCGTCCCGACCGTGCGCATCGGCGAGCGCGCCCTCGTGGCGCCGCGAACCGGGGCGGTCCTCGCCGAGCTCCAACGCCTCGATCCCGATCGGGTGCTGACCACACGCCACTGGCCGCCCCTGCGCGTGATCCAGTGGATCGGCGTCATCGCTCTCATCGTCGGGGGCGAGCTGCTCAGCCGGTCCGGCCGCGTCGGCCTGAGCTTGCTCGCTTACGGTGCCGCCACCGCCGTCTACCTCGGGGTCCGCAGGCTGCGGGCTCGCTCCTCACGTCACGTTCCCGCTCCCATCGGATCCCCGTCCGGGGCTTCAGGAGTCGCTCCACGGAATCCGGGAGCACGTTGAGGGGTTCCCAAGATCCACACCAAGGAGACCGCATGTTCCGCCGCAAGCCGAAGCCGCCCGCCACCACCCCGCTCGCCGCCACCGGCGCACCCGCCGACGATGCCACCGCTCCCGTCCCGGTCGTCAACGACGCGAACTTCATGGACCTCACCGCCGGCGGCATCACGGTGGTCGACTTCTGGGCACCGTGGTGTGCGCCGTGCCGCACCTTCGCTCCGGTCTTCGCGGCCGCCGCCGCCGACTACGCGGGACGGGTGCGGTTCGGGAAGTGCGACGTGGACACCAGTCCCAAGACGGCCGGACTCCTCGGAATCCTGAGCATCCCGACGTTGATCGTGTTCGGCCCCGACGGCAGCGAGCTCACCCGAACCTCAGGCGCCATGCCTCGACGGCAGCTCGATGCACTGCTCGAGCGTCACGTCGCCACGTCCCCAAGCTGACCCCCCAAACCAGGTGGGGCAGCTCCAAGGGCAAGCGAGCGCGTCGGGGCCCTGCGGGCTGATCGCCAGAAGGGCATCGCCACGAGGAAGAACGCGCCGAGCACGTTCCCGCCCGCGGCGGGAAGGATGCCCCACTCGAGGGCCGCATCGAGGTCAGGGTGGAGGTGGTGCAGGAGCCCAGCGACGATCCCCGCGGGTCGAACCCGGCTGCCGTCCCGCGAGTACCCCGGTCCCCATCACTCCGAGAGGAATCTGACCCCATGCTCTTCAACGACATACCCGACTTCCACGCGGACCTGCTCAGCTCAGCGTTCACCGCAACCCTCAGCACCATCGCGGACCCCGGCAGTGCCGATGGCTCCAGAGCCGGCACGGGCGCACTCTGCCGCCCGCACGACCCGCCCGTGGCACGCGTGGAGGGGCTGTGATGATGCATCGCGTCGCGCAAGTCATCGCAGTGCTCGTGATCCTGGCCACAGGTTGTGCGTCCGACGACGGCAATCCGAGATCGAGTGGCAGCACCACGTCTCAGCCGACAACGAACCCCCCCAACACGAGCGAGCCAAGTACGACCCTGCCGTACAGCGCCGGTCCCGTTGACTGGAACGACCGATCCAGCGTCGACATCGACCTTCCAACCGGATGGCACCTCGCGGCATGTGATGGTGACGCCCCGTTCCTCTGTGCCTCCACAGCTGATGGAACGATCGACGGCACGATCATGCTCGTCGAGTACCCAGCACCGGCCACTGAGGCCTCTCGAGACGACGTCGACGCCGAGGCCGATGAGCTCTACCGAGTGACAGAGGAAGACCGCAGGTCGACCTGCGGAACCGACTACCACCTGGAGGCCGACGCACTCACCGAGCTCACCGTCGGTGGGAAACCGGGCTACCGATTCGGCTACCGGCTCCTGGACGCAGGAGGAAGGGTGACCGAACGCGTCATTCTCCACGTCGTAGACGACGGCTCCCGCCGGATCGTGATCAACACCGCCTTCTCCGATCCCGACGGCTGCCCAGGCGAGGACCCCGAACGCATCGAGTTCCCCGTCGAGGCGCTCCCGGCCATCGATCCCTATCTTGACCAGATCGTGGCGCAGTCCATCCTCCCGGTAGGCGACGGACCTCGGTGAGCCAACGCCGGCGGCCACCACTCGGCTGCCCGGGGCAGGCACACCTGACAGAGCTTCAGTGGGATCCGGGCGGCGATGCTCCGGCAGAGCTCCCGCGAGGTCAGTCTTCGCGGCGGCTCGCCTGGCAGCCTTCAACCGAGATCGACCCAGGGAGAACCGATGACGAGCGTCCCGAGCTGCGCGTTGCGATGACCGGCATGTACCAGCACGCCCTCCTCGACCCGTCGCCCCCGAGCGCTCGCCGGGCTGGCCAGGAGCCGCCACGACGGCCCACATCCACCCTTCGTCAGCCTCTGATTTCGACCGGGGCAGGGAGTTGCAGGACGAACGTTGCGCCCCCACCTGGGGTGTCCTGCAGGAGCACCTGGCCTCCGTGGGACTGCGCGATCTGCGCGGTGAGCGCGAGCCCGAGTCCCGCACTGCCCTCGTTGTTGGTGCGGGCCTCGTCGGCCTGAAAGAACGGGTCGAAGATTCGTTCTCGATGCTCGGCGGCGACGCCCGGGCCGTCGTCGGCGACGGTGACGGTGATGGAGGCATCAGCGCGTCGCGCGGCAATCTCGATGGTCGCGGGTGGGGTCGTGTGGCGGCAGGCGTTGGCGACGAGGTTGAGGATGGCTTGGTGCAGCTGTTCGTGGTCCCCGTCGGCGACGAGGTCCGGGGCGACGGCGGCCGACACAGACCGTTCGGGATGCGCCGCCCGGATGTCATCGATGACGTCGGTGACGATCGAGGACACGTCGACGCGGCCGTGATCCCGAACGGAGGCGGTCGTTCCGCGAGCGAGCTCGAGCAGCGACGACACCAGCCGTTCAAGCCGTTCGCTCTCTGTTCCGATGCGGCTCATCGCCCGGTCGAGCGCGCCTGGTTCGTCGAGCATGTCTCGCTCGTACAGCTCGGTGTAGCCGCGGAGCGCGGTGAGGGGCGTCCGGAGCTCGTGGGCGGCGTCGGCAAGGAAGCTGGCCATGGTCTCGCGGGCCCGGGTCGCCGTCGCGGCTGATGCGGCTTGGTCGGCAAGGGCGGCGCGCAGCTCTCGAAGCATCAGATCGAGATCGTGCGCCAGCTGATCGGTCTCCCTCGGGCCAGGAGCAACATGGATGGTGATGTCCCGGTCGCCGGCGGTGACGCGGCGGGCCGTCTCGGCGAGCTGGGTCACAGGCTTGGTCGCTCGGCTCGTGAGCACCCACGCCAGCGCCGCCTGCGCCACGAAGATGATGACGCCACCGAGGATCAGGTTTCGACGCAGGTCGTCAATCGAGTCGAGCACGGCACCGATCTCCAGCGCCGACAGCTCGAGTACGTCGCCCGGCGCGCGTCGCACGAGCACGCGGAGATCCATCCCGTCGATGGTGATCGTCGTCGTACCGACCTCGAGACCAGCATCGGGGATCGCGGCGAGGAATGAGGACGGTGCATTGCCAGCGTCGATCACGTCGGTCCCGTCGGAGCTGAGGAGCGCCTGAATGGGCACAGCCGAGCCGTCCGACGGTTGACCCTGGTTCCGACCCTGCGGTGGGATACCCGCAGCCCGAGCCAGCTCGTCGTCGACCGTCCCGAGCAGATCTGCGCGAACCGACTGCTCGACATAGAGCGCGAAGACGCCGTAGCCGACCGCGAGCACCGCGAGGAGCGGAAGCAGCAGCATCGATCGGAGTGGGAGACGGCGACCCGCGAATCTGGTCACTGAGGGCGGAGGACGTAGCCCACGCCCCGTTGGGTGTGGATCAGCGGTGTTCGGCCGTCGTCGATCTTTCGGCGCAGGTACCCGATGTAGAGCTCGACCACGTTCTCGTTCCGGTCGAGCTCCTCGTCCCAGACGGTGATGAGGATCTGTGCCTTCGACAGCACGACTCCCGTGTTGACCATCAGGTAGTGGAGGAGGGAGAACTCGGTTGGTGACAGGTCGATCGGCTCGCCGGCCCGCCGTGCGACGTGGCCGGCCGGGTCGAGCACGAGATCGCCGACCCGCAGGAGACCGTCGGGTTCGGTCACGCCGACCCGCCGCAGGATCGCCTGCACGCGCAGGATCAGCTCGTCGACGCTGAACGGCTTGGTCAGGTAGTCGTCACCGCCGGTGACGAACCCACGGATGCGATCCTCCTGCTCGTCACGTGCCGTCAGGAACAGCACCGGCATCGATCGTCCGGCGTCTCGCAGGCGACGGCACACCTCGAAGCCGTCGAGCCCAGGCAGGTTCACGTCCAGGACGACCAAGTGGAAGTCCTCGCCCGTCGCCGCGGCGAGTCCGTCGTCGCCGCGAGTCACCTGTGTGGTCCGATAGCCCTGATGGCGCAGCGCTGTGGCGACGATGTCGTTGATCGCGTCGTCGTCCTCGACGACGAGCACCCGGGTCACACCACTCACGGCCACCCGTCCATCTTGACCCGCCCAACCTGTGTGAAGCCTGTGACCCGCCCACAGGAGAGGCACAGGAACATCCGCCACAGTGGCACCCATGACCCGACATCTCCATCGCCTGGCTCTCGCCGCGCTGCCCGCGATCGTCCTGCTCGCCGCGTGCGGCGGCGACGACGCCACCACCGACACGGCGACCAGTGACACGTCACCGTCGTCGGCGGACGGCACCACCGAGACAACGACGAACGACGGCACTGCCGTCGGCCTCTTCCTCGACGGCGCGCTCGCCGACGACATCGTCACGGTCGATTGCACGCTCTCCGACGGCACCGAGACGTCGTGCTACGAGATCACGGTGGCCGGCGTTCCCGCCGACACCGGGGTCGGCGACTTCTGCCCGACGACCACCGACGCCACCGAGGACGAGGTCGGCATCTGGCTCGACGGCGAGAACCTCTACGACATCGACGGCGAGTTCATCCTCGACCTCCCCGAGATCTACGACGACGAGAGCTGGCACCTCCACGACGACGACGGCAGCGTGCACGTGACCGACACCCAGGAAGCCTTCGAGGCCGCCGCCCGTCCCGACGTGGCCGAGGAGTACCAGAACTACTGCGTCGAGGGCCGCATCGAATGGCTCGAGAACGGCGAACCGATCACCACCACGGTGCAGATCCCCGTCACCCCGGTCGCAAGCGACTCGACGACGACCGCCGGCGTCCCGCTCGGCGTGACCTTCAGCGGCGTGCGCATCGACGGCTCCGCCCCGATCGACGCCATCCTCGGCGCCTACACCATCGCGGCGTTCGACGACTGCGGTGGGCACATCAACCCCTTCGAGGGCTACCACCTCCACGCGGCCACCGGCTGCGGCGAAGTCGGCGACATCGCCGACGGCGAGACCGCCGCCTTCGGCATCGCGATGGACGGCTACTCGATCCACAGCCCGCTCGACGACGCCGACCTCGCCGCGGCAGACCTCGATGGGTGCAACGGCCACACGACCGACGAGCTCGGCTACCACTACCACGCCTACTCCGCCGAGCAGAACAATGTCCTCACCTGCTTCACCGGTGCGACCGTCGCCGGAGCGACCGACGCTGGTCCCGGTGGCGGTGGCGGACCACGGGGCTGACCCATGATCAGGACAGCCACCCTCACACTCCTCGCCGCGACCCTCCTCGCCGGCGCCTGCGGGACCGGTGACCAGGATCCCGGCCCCTCGCCAGCCGAAAGCGCCATCGAGGACGACACGACGACGGACGAGACCACATCCCCATCGGAAGGGACCTACGAGATCGAGGTCTGGGCCGACAACTGGATGGCCGTCTACGTGAACGGCGAGCTCATCGGGGAGGACTCCGTGTCGATCACCACCGAACGCTCCTTCAACGCCGAGACCTTCACCTTCGAAGCGGCCGCGCCGTTCACCGTCGCCATCGAGGCCAAGGACTTCAAGGAGACCGACTCGGGCCTCGAGTACATCGGTCAACCCAACCAGCAGATGGGCGACGGCGGTCTCATCGCCCAGGTCACCGATCTCGACACCGGCGAAGTCGTCCTCAGTCACCGACGACGCATGGTCGTCGTTGGTCATCCACCAGGCACCGCTGAACCCCTCGTGCGAGTCCGACCCCGACCCCGACGAGGACCTGTGAGTTCATGTCGACGCCCGCGCCGGACGGCTGGACCCTTGCCGACTTCGACGACAGCGCGTGGACTGCGGCGACCGAGTGGTCGGCATCGGCAGTCGACCCCAAAGATGGCTACGACGACATCGACTGGGACCGTGACGCCGCATTCGTCTGGGGCGGCGACCTCGAGATCGACAACACGGTCCTGCTCCGAGCGACGGCTCCGTAGATTCTGCGCCGACTCCCAGCGGAACGACGGCGATCGCCGAGGTACGACCCGCACGCTGGGATCATGAACGGCACTCCGACCCGCCAGATCCATCACTCGAGCCTCGCTGTCAGTCGGCGCCTCGTCGACGCCGCCACTCGTCGGGCCGACCGGACGAGGACCTGGATCCTGATCGTGGAGCTCTTCCTCGGACTCGGGTGGGCCCGGGCGTTCGTGGAGAAGCTGATCGATCCCGCGTGGTGGAACGGAAGCGCGCTCCGGAGGTTCGTGACCGAGCACGACGCCATGGCGCTCGACTGGTTCGAGCCGTTCCTCACCGGTGTGGTGGTGCCGCTCGCAGTGCCGGTGAGCCTCGTCGTCCTGGCACTGGAGGGACTGGCGGCGTTCAGCTTCCTGGCGGGACGCGGTCGGACCGTCGGGCTGACCTCCGGCATCCTGCTGAACCTCACCTTCCTGGCCGCCGGCGCCGTGAACCCCTCGGCGTTCTACCTGGTGCTCCAGGGCGCCCTGGCCGTCACGGTGATCGAACGGAGCGGCGTTGACCTCCGACGGGTGTTGTTCGGAGTCGAGGTCGTCGTCGTCACCACAGCGTTGATGAGCGCAACATCGATCCGCACCCTGCACCCGGCCCGGGTGATCGATGACGCTGCGGTGATGGTCATGACCCTCGCGGGGCTCACCTTGCTCGCGGCCGAGCTCGTGCTGCGTCGGGATCGCGCCGAACGGCGTGGCGACCTGTGCGAAGTCTGTGAGCGGACCACAGCGTCGCCACAGGTCGGTGCCCGATGATCATCGCATGACCACGACGATCCGACGGCGTCGCCTCGCGACCAGCCTCCTCGCAGCGACCATGTTGCTGGGGGCCTGCGGCGGCGACGCCACGACCAGCGCCACGACCGGCGGTGACGACGCTGCCGACGAGACGACGACCACGACGAGCGCCGACGGAGCGACCAGCACGAGCGCGACGTCGACGTTGGCCGGCGTCGAAGCCGCACAGTGGTCCGACACCATCACGCTCACCGTCGCCGACGACTCGTTCACCTTCGAGTCCAGCGGGATCCCCGATCACGAGCTCCCTGATCAGTTCCTCATCCCCAACGACGGCAACATGCCACCGTTCACCGGCGACGACATCGCCGGCGAGTTCTCGATCGTCGACACCGACGGGTTGATCGTGGAGAGCCCGATCGACACCGAGATCACGCTGTTCCCTGAGTACTCCGACGAGGTCACCGAGACGTCGCTCGGGATGATCGGCGTGACGATCAGCGGTGCACCGCTGTTCAACGACTACGAGGACATGACTCGCCAGTTCGTCGCGCTCGACGACAACCTGTCGCTCGACGGCGTGTTCTTCATCGATGCATGCAACGGCCATCCGCTCGCCAGCGGACAGAGCTACCACTATCACGGGATCCCGTACTGCGTGACCGACGGCATCGACGTCGCCGGTGATCACTCCACGATCCTCGGCGTGCTCCTCGACGGCTTCCCGATCTACGGCAACAAGGACGTCGACGGGACATCGATCACGAACGACGAGCTCGACGAGTGCAGCGGCCACGTCGGGGCGACCCCCGAGTTCCCCGACGGCATCTACCACTACCACCTGACCGAAGACGCCAACCCGTACTCGATCGACTGCTACCACGGCGAGATCGATCCCACCGCGACCAACGCCGGCGGACCGGGCGGCGGCGGACCACCCACGGGTGGGCCGCCACAGGGCGCCGGCGGACCTCCCGCCGCGCTCGCTCCTGAGGAGGACACATGAACACCGCACCCCGAGCTGCAGCGATCGTGCTCGCGCTCGCGCTCTTTGCCACCGGCTGCGGCAGCAGCGTCGACACGAACAACACCGCCGGCGACACATCGACGACCGAATCGCCGACTGACTCGGCCGCCTCAAGCGGTGACGAGGCCGCCACTCGGGCCGCCGTCGTCGAGGCCGCGGCATGGAGCGACAACGTCACCATCACGATCGACGGGGACACGTTCACCTTCGCGAGCAACGGACTGCCATCGCACGAGGTGCTCGACCAGTACCTCGGCGACGGCCCCGACGGGAAGTTCCTCGCCAGCGGCGCGGTCGAGACCCCGACCACCATCAGCATCCCCCTGGTGCCAACGGTCGCCGACTCGCCGACCGAGACTGGCAACGGCGCGATCGGCGTCTCCGTGAGCGGCGCCGTGTTCTTCGACCCCTACGAGGGTGACGGCAGCGACACGGTGGCCAACGACGACAACGCGACGATCGACGGCGTGCCGTTCATCGATGCCTGCGGCGGTCACCCCATCCCCAACGGGACCACCTACCACTACCACGGCATCCCGTTCTGCATCACCGACGCGCTCGACACCGCCGGCGAGCACTCGGCCATCATCGGCTACCTCCTCGACGGCCACGCCATCTACGGCCCCCAAGACGTGGGCGGCGACGAGCCCGCCGACCTCGACGAGTGCATGGGCCACACCGGACCGACTCCGGAGTTCGAGGAGGACACGTACCACTACCACGTGTCCTCGACGGCCAACTACATCTCGGAATGCCTCATCGGCGAGTACACCGCCGCCCGCGGGAGATGACTGACACGGCGTCGCGACGACGTCGCCTGCGGTGGACGATCAGGGCGCTCCAAGGAGCGCTCGCGATCTCCGTCGCATTCGGTGTGTGGCTCGTCGGCTTCGCCCCCGAAGCCGACGAGCCCGCGGTCCTGCCCGACACCGCTGAGCAGTTCTCCCTCGACCTCGAGGTGCTCACCACCGCGGACGGACCGATCATCTATGCAGTCGAGCAACGCGCCCGCCCCGACTACCGCATCTTCCGGTTCGACCCATCGACCGGTGAGATCGAGACCGTCCTCACCGTGCCCGAGGACGCCATCATCTACGGCATCGACGTCGATCCCACCGGATCGACCCTCGCCATCGCGTACACGCCCGACTTCGCCCTCGACGGCAGTGGGCTCTGGACCCTCGACATCGGCACCGGGACCACGACCGAGGTGACACCAGTGACGACGGGCATCTACCTCACCGACCCCGACTGGGACGATGACGGGACCGCGATCCTCGCCTCGCGGGTCGACCGACGGGACGATGAACAGCTCGACGTGATCAGCGCCCACGCGACGACCGGCACGATCGACCTCGTCGCCGCCAACGGCGTGAACCCCGTCGTCGACGGCGACCTCGTCCACTACCTCGGCGTCGACGCCGACACATCCGCCCGTCGGAGCATCCACACGCTCGACCGCAGCAGCGGCCTCGAGACCATCGTCGCCACCGGCCAGGTCGACCTCGACCACCTGCTCGGCGAGTCCACCGAGCTCGTCCTCGCCGTACTCGACGACGACTCCACCTCAGGTCTCACCCTCGGCGCCCCGGCCGCGGCCCACGGCAACCACGACGTCCCATCGACCTGGTGGACGGTGACCGCAGCCGACCCAGCGACCGTTGCTTCGACCGACCTCGCTCCCGCCACTGTCTACGACGCCGACCTCATCGCCGACACCCTCGTGTCGGTGACCAAGGAGGGCCTCGTCGTCACGACGGATTCGCAGACGCAGCTCATCGCGTCCCGAGCGCTGCGGTTCGTTGCGATCTCCCCCGACTGATCCCGGCAGACTTTCGACGGCGGCTGACCCGCGCCGGATGCTGTTGGCTGCTGGCTCGTACCCGCACGTCCGGGACCAATCTGGGACGACGAGTTCTCGCGGGGCCCCGATCACGAACAGCTTCAGTGCCGCTACCAGCACGTTCATCTCGAGGATGCTGTTGTGTTGTGGGCGAGGGGGGACTCACCAACCACTCGGTGGGCAAAATCCCACCCGACGTAGAGCCGGGCATGGGTCGCCTCCGAGGCTCCATGGTGGCCGACCAGAACGCGCGTGGCAACCGGCCGGTCCCACCACTCCAGGGGCACCAACCGAGGCCGCTGGCCGAGGGCCGAGGCGAGGGCGGAGGGAGCGAGGGCGGAGGGCGGAGGGCGGAGGGCGGAGGGCGGAGGGCGGAACCTTGGCTGATCGATTCGCTACTGCGACGGGCCGGGGTCCGCAGTCGGGCAGGTCATGTCAGAGAAACCGAGCCGGCCACCCGAGGATCATCCCAGAACGTCGGCGAACAGGGGTGCGCCGGGCTCGAGATCCACCCTGGCGGCGTTCGCGGCGTAGCTGATGGCGTGGTACCAGCCCGCCAAGAGCAAGAGGTCGAGCAGCTGCTCCTCAGTCAGGTGCCGCCGGAGCGCCTCCCAGCTCGCGTCGCCCAGCGTGCTGGTGTCGTGCAGCTCGTCGACGCAGCGCAGCAGTTCGGCCTCCGCCGGATCGACCCAGCAGGCGTCGTCCGGTGACCCATGAGTCAGCGACGTCACTTGGGCGGCATCGAGCCCCACCCGCTCGGCGAAGAAGGCGACGTGGACGCCCCACTCGTACTGGCAGCCGCAGCGGGCCGTGGTCCGGTCGATCACGAGCTCCCGCTGGCGCATCGACAACGACAGTTCGCGGCCGAGCTCGTAGGACCCCCACCCCCGCATCGCCGCCGCCATCATGGGGTTTCGGGCGAACGTGCGGAACAGCAGGATCGGGTCGACCCCCTGCGGCATCATCGAGGTGAGGAGCGGCCCGGCGATGTCGTCGTAGGGCGGAGATAGCGGTGCGATCCGGGGCATGGTGGGCTCCGAGCGGTAGTGTTCCGATTTCAGGAACGCAACCTAGTGTTCTGGAAACAGAAACGCAACGGAGGAGTCGATGGCACCCAAGCCGGGGCAAGCGGTCCGGGGTTCGTCGACGGGCCGGCCGATCATGGCCGCCCTCGATCTCCTCGGCCGGCGGTGGGCGCTGCGCATCCTCTGGGAGCTGCGCGAAGGCCCGCTCGGTGCGAGAGCCATCCGGTCGCGGTGCGACGACATGTCGGCGAGCGTTCTCTACGCGCGACTGGGGGAGCTCACGGACGCCGGCATCCTCGAGCGCGACGAGCAGGACCGCTACATGCTGAGCCGGCTCGGCAATGGCTTGGGCGAAGCCATCGCCCCGTTGGATCGCTGGGCGACCAGCTGGGCGGCAGAATCGGGGCGGGCCCGGACCTGAGTCGTCGTTTCGAGATCATGCGAGCAGCAGGTCGGGATCGGGGTTCAACCGCCCACTCGTTGCCGCCTCGCAGTGGCGATGGTCCGCCGCCGAACCCGAACTGTCCGGCTCGGTTCGCCCGCGCCGGCAGCCGCCTCCGGGGCCACCGGCGGGGCGCAGCCCAGCCTCCCCGCTACCGGCGGTTCGCAGCCCTGGTGGGTGCCGCTGGTTGTCCTCGCCGCGGTGACGACCGTCGTCCTACGAAGGCTCGCCTCGAAGACCTGCCGCCTGCCTGGCGATGACCAGTTGATCTGCGCGGGTGTGGACGCACTAACGAGCAGCCGCACCAACGTCGACGATCACGCCGACGCTCTCATTTCCACCACTCAACGGGGCACGGCCCTGTCCTGCGCGGTGACCGCGGTGCCCGCGGCGACATCACCTGACCGCTGCGAGGTGACGACCCCCTGCTGGCTGACCTTCTGCTCAACCGTCAGCACGTTGACCGTCTGCTGATGCGGTGAGGATCTCGAGGCCCCGCTCGTGCTCGACGGTGAAGCCCCACGAGTCCGAGCAGCGCCGAGGTCGGCGAGAGGGAGAAGGGGCCCGGGTCGATTGTCTCGGGGATCGACAGGGTCGGCGACCCGGCACCGACCAGCACGGCGCACTCCGCTATGAGGCTCCGGTCATGCTGAGCTGACTGCGGGCAGTTGCCGGCGTGCTGGTCAGCTGGGCAGTGATGCCCAAAAGGCCTCGAGGACCTCGGCCCCCTCGCCGGGGGCTTGGTAGGGCCAGAAGTGGCCGACCCTGTCGAGGGGCACGAACCGGGCGCCGAGGGTTGTCGCGACTTCTGCGGCCAGTCGCTGGTCGCCGAACGGGTCCTCGGTCGGGTGTAGGACGAGCCCGGGCGCGAGCGTCGGAGCCCAGGGCCCCCAGTCGGCATGAGGGTTCGGGACTGCGGAGCGGTAGAGGTCGAGGATGCTGGCTCCCATGGTGGCGTCGGATCCTGCTGCCATCTCCACTGCGTCGTCATGGTCGACGCCCATGCCCTCGTAGATGGTGGCCCGCTCCTCGGCGGGCAGGACTAGCTGCGATT
Source organism: uncultured Microthrixaceae bacterium (assembly GCA_963846555.1). GTDB lineage: Bacteria > Actinomycetota > Acidimicrobiia > Acidimicrobiales > VFJN01 > VFJN01. Next base: position 57,139 of record CAWJWI010000004.1, on the reverse strand, counting down.
CGAGGAAGGCCTCGGCCTCGTCGGGGGTCTGCCACAGCTTGGCGAAGTCGTGCCACACGTAGTCCGGATGCGCGATGTGGCCGATGTCGGCCACCCACGACCGGAGCAGACTGCCGTGCGCGGCGGCGACTCGGTAGGTGAGCAGCGCTCCCCAGTCGTGGCCCACGAGGTCGATGGGCCCGTCGGTCTTCTCCAGCTCGCCGACCAACCACTCGACGTAGGCATCCTTGGTGGCTGCGAAGCCCACGGGCCGGGGGGTGCCGAACCCGGGGAGCCCGAGTGCAACCGAGTCCTGCTCGATGGTTTCACGGACCTTCCGCCACACCGCAGCCGTCTCTGGGACACCGTGCACGAAGACGATCACGATCCACCTCTGTTCGGTCGGGCGAAGGGTTGACTGTAACCAGACTACGGTTACAGTCAACCCATGGTAGGGGAAGGTGTCTACGCCGAGCTGTCGCGTGTGCGGCCGCCGCAGCAGGACCGAAGTCGGCGAGCGCAGCAAGCTGCCCTTGACGCCTTCGAGGCGCTGTTGGTCGACCGACCCCTTGCCAAGGTCACCGTCCAGGAGGTCGCCGACCGGGCCGGCCTATCGATCACCTCGGTGTACGCACGGTTCGACGGCAAGCAAGCGCTGGTGCTGGCCCTCCACGAGCGGGTCGTCGCGGAGGGCATCGAGTGGATGGACCTTGTCCTCGCCTCTGATGCGCCGCCCGACGGGCCGCTCGAGGACATCGTCTCCATGATCGTGGGGCAGGCACTGGGCTTCGCCGTCGCCCACCAGCACGTGTTCCGCGCGGTCTTGGCCGCATCCGACGACGAGACGAACGAGCGGGCGTCGGCGTTCATCCGCGCTGGCAGCGAGCGCATCGCCGCGGTGCTCGTCCCCCGCCTGGCAACACGGCCGCGCCAGGCGGCCCGTGACGTCGACTTCGCGTGGCGCAGCGTCGTCGCCGTCCTCCAACAGATGTGGGCGCTCGGGGGCGCCGACCCCAGCCGCTTCCCGCTCAGCCAATCCGAGCTGGCGACCCGGCTCAGCCAGCAGTTCCTCGCCGCTGTCGGTCACGAGACCGGCGCCTGAAAGGAGACCCATGGAGACGATCGACATCAGCCACGAGGAGATGGACGCCCGGATCGTGCGATTCGGCACCGTCGCATCCTCGAGCCAGTCCAGCGGCCAGCGAGGAGTGCCGTCGGTCGTCACCGATGTGCTCATCCCGAGGGCGCTGTACCCGATCATGGGACCAGTCGGCTCGGACTCCCCCGTGCTCAGCTTCGCGATGCACGGCCCCGACGGCGTGTCGATGACGGTGTGCGAGGTCGACCCCGGCGACGGTCCAGGTCTCCATGCCCACCACAGCACCGACGAGATCTTCTTCGTGCTCGACGGTCGCTTCCGGATCGAGTGGGGCGACCACGGTGAGCACGCCGTGGAGCTCGATCGGTTCGACACGATCGCGGTCCCACCCGCGTCGTGCGCCGATTCGAGAACGTCGGGACCGAGACAGCTCACCTGCTCGCCCTGGTGTGCGGGGGATCGGAAAGCATCACCGAGGTGGAGTACACCCCAGATGTCGGTGCCCAGGTCGTCGAGCGCGCCGGTGCCGACGCGAAGGCCCTGCTGGAATCCGCTGGGGTGGGCTTCGGGGCCGGGACGGGCGCATGACGCATCCCAACGCCGCGCTGATCGAGTCCTTCTACCGCTCCTTCGACGCCCACGACGGCCAGTTCATGGCCGCCTGCTACGCGCCGGACGCCCGCTTCTCGGATCCCGTGTTCACCGACCTGCGCGGAGAGGAGCCAGGCGCCATGTGGACGATGCTGACCACAGGCGACGGGGACCTCAGCGTCGAGCTGCTCGAGCACGAGGCCGACGACAGCCGAGGATCAGCGCACTGGCTCGCCCGCTACACGTTCTCCCAGACCGGCAAGCCCGTCGTCAACGACATCCACTCGACGTTCCGCTTCGTCGACGGGAGAATCGCCGAACAGCGAGACGACTTCGACTTCGGCACATGGTCCCGGCAGGCCTTCGGCCTCCTCGGCACGGTGCTCGGCCGCAGTCCCATCCTGCGAGCAGTCGTGCGAAGAAAGGCACGAGCGTCCCTCGCTCAGTCCCTCGCGTCGCGAGGGTGACGCGGTCCCACTGAGCTCTAACACTGCGTCGCGTCCTGGCCCCGTGGGGCTGCCGCAGAAGCCCTCTCCCGCTCGCCCGGCGCGGCCAAACAGAACGAGTGCGAACGTCGAGCGCCGCTGCCAACGAGCAGCCCGGACCGCGAGCTGATCGAGATCGACGACGAGATGGCGCAGCTGCCGGGGCCCCTCATCGTCAGAGTTGCGGATCTGGACACCCTGGTCAACTGCAGAACTCGGACCAGGACGGAGGTCGCTCGAACCACCGAGCCTGCGATCTCTCAGACGGACTCACGATGGGCCTCTGACGGACGGGTCTCGGGGTCGACTCGAGGTGGTCGAGAAGAACATGGAAGCCGCCGGCTGACCTTGCGAGCCCGACCGCTCCGTTGGTTTAGAGCAGTCCGCTGATCGCGGTGAGGGGTTCGTCACCTTCGAAGAAGCCGGCGAGCTGCTCGAAGAACTCCTCGACAGCGGGTGGGCCATCCCAGCGGAGCGTGAGCTGGTCGTCGTTGGTGTCGATGGCGAAGCCCCAGAAGGTGCAGCAGCGCTTTTCGTCGACCATGAACGTTCGGAGGTCGGCATCGACATCGGGCCGGTTCGGGAAGTGCAGCAGGAGTCCGTGCGGAGTGCGCTCGAGCCGGTCGAGGTAGATGCGCATGCGCTCGACCTGCTCGATGCGGACCGGGATCTCCTCGCTGCTGGCGGTGCAGGCAACGGGGGCGGTGGCGTCGTAGATGGGGATCGTGTTCACGGGGTGCTCCTTGGTGCGGGTGGGTTTCGAGCGACGAGGGCGGTGGTGACGATGAACAGCGCAGGGGCAGCGCGGGTGGACCGGGCGGTCATGACTGGCGAGCGCGCCCGGTGAGCTCGACAGGGACGGGTCCGTCAGGCGCGACGGCGCAGGCCGATTGCTGGCGCCGGTGGCGCACGAGGACGAAAGCGACGGCGGCTGCGGCTGCGGCGGCGATGAGGAGGCCCGCGCCGCCGATGAGCCAGGTGCTGACCAGTCCGGCGACGCTGATCCCGCCGAGGAACGCCAGGATCGACCCGGCACAGCAGGCGACGCAGGCGGCCGCGCCAAGACCCAGGCGGCTGAAGCCGTCCTTGGTTGTCTTGGCGCCGCTCATTGGGCGACCTTCGTAGTGAGGGCAACGGGGGCGAGGGCGACGTCGAGGGTGAGGCAGGCGCAGCTCTCGTCGCAGGGGCCGTCGAGGGCGGGACCGGCGAGCTGTGTGGCGGCGTGGCGCAGCTGGTCGGACAGGGCCGTGAGCTCGGCGATCTGGCGTTGGGCGTCGGCGAGCTTGGTGGTGACGAGGTCGTGGAACCGCTTCTGGACCGGTCCGCATCGTTCGCCGTCCCAGATGCCGACGAGGTCGGTGATCTCCTCGAGGGAGCAGCCGAGCTGCTTGGCCCGGGCGATGAACGCGAGCCGGGCGAGCGCGTCGTTGTCGTAGAGGCGGTACCCGGCGTTGGTGCGCGTCGACGGTGCGACGAGGCCGATGCCTTCGTAGTAGCGCAGGGCCGAGGCGCTGAAGCCGCTGCGCTCGGCCGTTTCGCCGATCGTGTAGGTGCTCATGAACCCACCGTAAAGGTTCGATCCGAGTTGAAGGTCAAGCGGCGGCCGGCCACCTCGCCTTCATGCACTTCTACAATCACCACCGATCCCACGGCGTCCTCGGCTGGCACACACCCACCGCCACGCTCACCCGCCTCCAGGACAACGTCCCCGACGAGCACAGCTAGGGCTCGCCGGGGCACGATCAGGTCCTGTCCACCCAACCCGTCTCGACGGGAGTGACCTTGACCTTCAACCAGGCTGAACCCGTATCGTGACGATCACTTCATCGAGGGTCGCTATCCGTAGCGTCTCAGACCGGTCGAGTCGGGCCTGACATGCGGAACCAAAGTAGATAGGGCAGTCGGACCATGAGCGACGACAGAACTGAGCCCAACGACGCCGGTGCCATTCCGCCGAACGATGGAGCCTGTGATCACCTGATGGGACTGCCGATCCCTGACCTGCGATTCTCCTCGATAGACGGCGATGAGGTGTCGATGGCACGCCTGTCGCCGGGCCCAGCGGTCATCTACATCTACCCAATGACCGGAAGCTCCGGCGCCGATATGCCCGACGGCTGGGAGCTTGTCTCAGGGGCAAGCGGCTGCACACCGCAATCCTGCTCCTACAGGGATGATCACGCCGCGTTCCGAGACCTGGGCGCCTCGGTCTTCGGTCTCAGTGGCCAGTCGACCGAAGCCCAACGCGAGTTCGCTGACCGTGAGCACATCCCCTTCCCGTTGCTGAGCGACCCTGAGCTGAAGTTCGGCGCCGCGCTCGGCCTCCCTACGTTCGAGGTGGCCGGCGAGGTCTTCTACAAGCGAGTCACGCTGATCATCGAAACGGGCCAGGTCGCGTATGTCCGCTACCCAGTCTTCCCACCGAGCGGCGATGCCCTCGTCACCCTTGAGTGGCTCCGATCCAGACGTGCTTGACGCGCGGCCCGTGAAAGATGCGCGGTAGCTGTTAGCGGTCGAGCGGTTTCCACCTCGCAGTCACGGGACCAGCGTGGTGGGGTGGATGGCGGACGCAGAGCACCTCAGCGATCCGCAGGTTGAACGCGATCCATCCACGCTCGGTGAAGTCGCCTGGAGCGGCGACCTCGGAGCCGACCCCGGTCACCAGCACTTCTCCGCCGCCACCTTGGCTGTCCTCGACGGCGCAGTGGAGAGCGAAGGATCCCTTCCTTCTGATGTCGGCAGCCTTCGGTGACTTTGGCGTCATCGGCACCATGAGCCGGCCGCTCCGGATGTGCGCCCCGACTGGATGCACCGCGGGAAGCCGTCCGGACGAATCGTGGCCAAGTAGCAGAGCCCATGCGTCAATCGACGCTGCACGAAGGCGGCAAGCTCACCATCGCCGGCCTCGAAGTCGGCCCAGTCCACCGCATTCATATGTCAGACCCCCTACTCGTCCACCGCATGGTCCGAACTAACACTTCTGGTGGCGCCGCGTTGAACGCAGCCCCCCGCGAGGCGCCGGCTGGCAACCACTGAGTTCTGGCAGGGGGCTGTCCGAGCAGTAGACGACGATGAAGGCATCCCTGTGTGGCAGGACAGTCGGCGCGAGCTCGTCGACCCGATCGTGGGGCAGGTTGAGCGCGCCCGGGAGGTGCGCGTCGTCGTAGTACATCGGCCCCAGGGCCTCGACGATCGTGAGCTGCGACCTTCGGGTTGAGCTGTTGAAATGCTTGATGGTTCTCAGATCCCGGGCCCCCCTGAGCCTCCCTGGCGGGGCAGGCATGTGCGAGGGATTAGGGGTCGCCCCGGTAGGCGGCCGAGTTGTTGTCGGTCTCGTGGAGGCGGACTTCGTGCAGGAGGGTTTCGAAGCGCATGTGCAGCAGGTTCCAGAACACGACGACCAGGTTCTCGGTGGTGGGGTTCACCCCGAAGCACGGGGTCGGGTCGAGGTTGAGGTGGCGGTGGTCGACCTCGTTGATGACGAGCTCGCGGATGGCGTCTCGGATCGTCGTCAGGTTGACGATGACGCCGGTCGCTGGGTCGATCTCCCCGCGGATGGTGACGGCGATCGTGTAGTTGTGGCCGTGTCCGTTCTCTGAGGCGCAGGGGCCGAACAGCGCCTCGTTCTCGTCGGCTGTGAGATGGTCAGACCAGAGCCGGTGGGCGGCTGAGAAGGTCTCGCGTCGCGTGAGGTAGGCGATGGGTCGGCTACTGCTCATGGCAGTAGATCTCGATGGTCGACCCGTTGAGCGGCGCCGAGTGGCTGCGGTCGAGGAGGAACTCGATGGTGGGCACGACCGCCGCGGGATCGATCGCGTCGTCGATGGGCAGCGACTCGATCATCGATGTTCGCAGGGCGCCGGGCGCCACAGCGTTCACTCGGATGTTCGACGAGCGGGCGTCCACGGCGAGTGCCTCGGTCAAACCGACGACGGCGTGCTTGGATGCGGCGTAGGCGGCGAACCCGTCGAAGCGTTGGAGGCCGCGGAGGCCGGCGAGGGAGCTGATGTTGACGATGTCGCCATGGGTGCCTGCTGCCTTCCATGCTCGCATCGCTGACCGACAGGCGTTGAAGGTGCCGCCGAGGTTGATGGCGAGGGTTTCGGTGAAGAGCTGCGGGGTGAGCGCGCCCCACACATCACCGCGGCCCAGCACCCCGGCTGAGCACACCAACGCGTCGGGGCCGAAGGCCGCCACGGCCTGGTCGAGCTGGTCTGGGTCGGTGACGTCGAGTGGGTGGGTCTCGACGCAGCCATGATGGGCGAGGGCCGATGCCAACGCCTCGAGGCGAGCGGCGCTTCGTCCGGCGATGGCGACCCGCCAGCCGGCGCGGACCAGCGTTTGGGCGGCGGCGGCTCCGAGGCCCGAGCCGCCGCCGGTGATGAGCACCGAGCGCGGTCGCGGGACAACGACGTGACCAAGCGTTGGTCTGGAGCGGGTCACGTCGGCGGGAGGAGCCCCGCCCCGTGGACGGCGAGGAACTCGTAGATCTCTTCGCTGTTGGCCGTCCGTTCGTGGTGGACGGCGAGCTTGCCGTCTCGGAACAGATCCCACTCCTCACCGTGAGCCACGAACGCGGGAAGACCCTCACGGGAAAAGGTGACCTGCCAGGCCATGTAGATGCCGCCCGGTATCGCCACCGGGTCGACCGGGCCGAGGGTGCGTACGTCGAAGCGGCGATCCCACGCTCGGACGCTGCGGTTGATAGCCGCGATCGCCGCCCGACGACCGAGGTTCACGCCTCCAACCGGCTCGGGGAGCCCACCCACGGACCAGACGATGTCGTCGGTCATCAGCGCGTCCACGACGCCCCAGTCCTCCGTGTCGTAGCCCACCTCGAAGGCGGCCGCATACTGCTCGAAGGAGTTCATCGGGTCGTGGTCCATCATCACCTCGTGGGTCGGGGTCGGTCGATTGGTTCGGCCGGTGGTCATCAGTTGCCGGTGGGTGTCGGAGAGCTGGTCGATGCCGGGGGATGGCCACCCTGCGGCACGCGGGCGTTCCATGCGCGTTCGAGCTGTCGCATGAAGGCCGGGTACACGATCAGGTGCCGAAACGGCTTGATGAGCGCCATGTACGCGTGGCCGAGGTGACCGCGTGGCTTGACGTACACCGCCATCTGACCCTGGAAGCGGCCCTGGCCATCGTCAACCCAGGCCAGGTGCATGACCGCGTGGACCGTCTGGTTGGACAGCTCGGCGGCGAACTCGTCCTCGGTGCGATACAGGGGCGCGAAGGGCAGGGAACCGAAGACCAGATCCGTAGCCGTGCCGCACAAGTCCTCGGGCAGCCGCGACACGAGCGACGTGTCGCCGGTACCGGGGATCGGCAAGGTCGGCCTGTAGACATCGTCGGCTGAGATTTCACCGAGGCCGAACCAGCGGCCGAGGAGGTCGCGCGCACCCCACAGGACCCGGGCCGGGAAAGACATGATGCCGGCGGGATCAGAACGCACCATCAGGTCCACCAGGCGCTGGAAGTCGTCCGCGTGACCGTGCACTGGAAGGGCCCAGACATCCTCGAGCACGAAGTCTGAGACGACCCCACCAATGCGCCACGGGCCAGACTCGTGCGCTGCGTTCGGAATCCTCATCTCAAGCCCTTTCCATACGGTGCCGTATAGATGTTAGGCGGCCCACTTGCATCCGTCAATACGGAGCCGTATAGATGACCCATGGCGAAGGTCCAGACCCCGCGGAGCGCCTGGATCGCCGCCGCGCTCGAGGCGCTAGGGGCCGGAGGTCCCGACGCCATCCGAATCGAGGCGCTCGCCGCCGGGCTCGGGGTGACCAAGGGCGGCTTCTACTGGCACTTCAGCGATCGCCAAGCGCTGCTCGACGAGATGCTCGACACGTGGGAGAAGGCCATGGTCGATGACGTCATCACCCAAATCGAGCACCAGCACACCGACGCCCGAGCCAAGGTGCAGCATCTCTTCGAGTTGGCCCCGTCGGCCGACTTCGCCGTCGAGTTGGCGATCCGGGACTGGTCCCGTCGCGACAGCGGGGTCGCCGAACGCCTGCGAAGGGTCGACAACCGGCGCATGAACTGGCTCCGCTCGCTCTTCGGGCAGTTCTGCACGCAGGACGACGACATCGAAGCCCGCAGCATGCTGACCTACTCACTGCTCATCGGCAGCTACTTCATCGTCGCGCACGACACCGAGAAGAGCCGGTCAGCGATCCTGCGGACCGCACTCCAAGGACTCCTCAGCGGCTCATGGGGGTGAGCGCTTTCACCAGGGCCAGGGTTTGGTGCCCCTTGGAGTGGTGGGGTCTGAGGAAGGAAGCCCGTCACGTCGATCGGGTCATTCGCTCGCCCGCAGCTGACCGTAGTCGGGCCCAAGCCCGGCACTGCCGTGTTGCCGGTCTGAAGCGCGTGCGCGGCCGCCGTCCGGCTCGAGACGGGGCGCAAGACGTCGTGCGCTGCGCGCTTCGCCCGGCCGCTCCGGCGTCAGCGCCCGGCTGCCGTTCTCGAGCTGGTAGTTGTCGATCCAACGGGGACGGGTCCGCCGCAACGACCAGCACGTAACGATCCGCGGAGCTTCTTCCCGCAGACCGAAGCTGCCCGATGAGCACGCCCTCGCCCAGCTGTCGAACCTCGTTTGGTGGGACATTTCCCACTGGATGGTGTGGGCGAGGGGGGACTTGAACCCCCACGTCCTTTCGGACACTGGCACCTGAAGCCAGCGCGTCTGCCTATTCCGCCACTCGCCCGAGTGGAGATCCGAGCGTAGCGCCGGGGGCCGCTGGTGCCCCAGCCCGATGCCGGTAGCCTCCCCGTCCGTGGGAATCCGTGGGTTCGAACGTCGATTGGAGCGCCTCGTGGAGGGCGCGTTCGCAAGAGCGTTCAAGAGCGGCCTTCGGCCGGTGGAGCTCGGACGTCGCCTCGTCCGGGAGATGGACGACAACCGCTCGGTCGGCGTCCGGGGCGGCACCGTCGTGCCCAACAGCTTCACCGTGTCCCTCTCCAGCCAGCGACCTCGAGCAGTTCGAGGGCGTGCAGGACAGCCTCACCAGGGAGCTGGCCGACGCGGCCCGCGAGCACGCCCGGGACGAGGGCTACTCCTTCATGGGCCCCGTCGAGGTCGCCCTGCAGGAAGACGAGCGCCTGCACACCGGCGCCTACGCCATCACGGGCCGGATGGTCGAGGGCCATGGCGGCTCCGGGGCCGGGTCGATCGTGCTGCCGAGCGGTGACCGCTTCTCCCTGACCGAGTCGATCGTGACGATCGGCCGCCACCCAGACTCCAACCTCGTGCTGGCCGACCCCAACGTCAGCCGCAACCACGCCGAGATCCGACCCCAGGGCGACCGCTACGCGGTGGTAGACCTCGGCTCCACCAACGGCTCGCGCGTCAACGGCGTGCGGGTCAACACCCAGGTCCTGAACGACGGTGACGAGATCATGTTCGGCAACACCCGCATGCGCTTCGAGGCCTCGTGATTCGGGTAGCCGTGTCCCCAGCCGCGCCCTGACCCGAGGATCCCGTGCCCGACCAGCTCCTCAACCTGCTCAAGATGTTCCTGCTGCTCCTCTTGTACCTCTTCTTCCTGCGCGTCCTGCGCGCCGTGTGGGCCGAGGTGAACCCGCCCAAGACCGTGGAGGCCCCGCGTCCGAAGCGAGAGCGGAGCCCCAAGCGCACGCCAGGCCGCAAGCACGGCCCGCCGGTGCTGCGCCTCGTGGCTCCAGCCGAGCTGAAGGGACGCACGTTCCAGCTGGGTGAGGAGACCACGATCGGCCGGGCCGCCGGGTGCCAGGTCACCATCGACGACACCTACGCGTCCCAGCTCCACGCCCGCGTGTTCCAGCGCGACGGCCAGATCTTCGTCGAGGACATCGGCTCGACGAACGGCACGTACCTGAACCGCAAGAAGGTGACCGGGCCGATGGTCGTGCAGCGGGGCGACCAGCTCCAGATCGGCAACACGATCCTGGAGCTCGAGCGATGAGCCCGAGCGGCGAGGTCCAGCTGCGGGCCGGGGCGGCCACCGACACCGGCCGGGTGCGGACGATCAACCAGGACAGCCACCTGATCCTGGCCGAACGGGGCCTGTGGGTCGTGGCCGACGGCATGGGCGGGCCTCAGGGCGGCGAGGTGGCGTCCAGCATGGCCATCGACGACGCTCAAAGAGGCCTACGTCGAGCCGACGGTCGAGTCCCTCGCCTCGGCCATGGCCGAGGCCAACCGCCAGATCCACGAGGCCTCCCGCGACCCCGACCTCAAGGGCATGGGCACCACCGCCGTGGCCATCGCGCTCGTGCCCGGGGAGCCCGACCCCGACGATCCTGATGCCGCGGACGGAGAGCAGCACCTGCTCGTCGTCAACGTGGGCGACAGCCGGGCCTACCTCTTCCGAGACGGCGGTCTCACGCAGCTGACCGACGACCACTCGGTCGTGGCCGAGCTGGTGAGGGACGGTCGCATCAGCCAGGAAGAGGCCGACGCCCACCCCCAGCGCAACATCATCACGCGCGTCCTCGGCGTCTACGCCCAGGTTCAGGTCGACATCTGGCCCGTCGACCCGGTCCGCGGCGACCGCTACCTCCTCTGCTCGGACGGGCTGTTCAACGAGGTCTCGGACGACCAGATGTCCTCGGTGCTGCGACGCCTCGAGGAGCCGTCTGACGCGGCGGACGAGCTCGTCCGCCTGGCCAACGAAGGTGGCGGGCGCGACAACGTCACGGCTCTCGTCCTCGACGTCGTCGACGACGGGGGCCGGGCCCTGCGCGCGTCCGGCGCCATCAAGGGCGACCTGGCCGGCTTCAGCTCCGCCCTCGACGCCGACCGGCTCTCGGACGATCAGCTGGACTCTGTCCGCTCCTCGCCCAGCCGGGCCCAACGGCGGGCCCAGCGCAAGGAGGCCCGCAGCACCCGCAGCCGCGTCACCTGGCGGGCCGTCCTGTTCGCCGTGCTCGTGATCGCTGTGATCGGCGGAGCCTTCGCGACCATCCAGTGGTACGGCACGAGCACCTACTTCGTCGGCTTCGAAGGCGACGAGGTGACGATCTTCAAGGGCCGCCCAGGGGGTCTCCTCTGGATCGAGCCCGAGCTGGAAGACGGCACCGGCATCCTGCGGGACGAGGTCCCCGCCCGGTACCTCGACGACGTCGAGACCGGGCACGAGGTGCCGTCGCTGGCCCAGCGCCAACCAGTTCGTCTCCAACATCGAGCGCGACATCGCCGAGATCGCTGCGACCACGACGACCACCGCGCCTGTCGCACCGACGGAGCCGGTCACCACGAGCACCGCTCCCGCGCCGTGAACGCGCTGCGGGCCGTGCGCCGGAACACCGAGCTCGGCCTCATCGTCCTCGGGACGCTCGTCACCGTCGGCGCCTACTTGCTGGCCAGCCTGGCCGAGGACGCCACCATCCCAGCCAACATCGGGCCCTTCCTCGTCATCGTCCTCGGCCTCCAGCTCGTGGCCCACCTCGCCATCCGACGCCTCGCCCCCGACGCGGACGGCACCCTCGTGCCCATAGCGGGGCTCCTCAACGGGCTCGGCTACGTCTTCATCGTCCGCATCGACGAAGCCAAGGCCGACCCTCAGGGGCTGGCCGGCCTGCAGTCCGGATGGATCGCGGTCGGCATCGTGGCGTTCGTCGCCACGCTCTTCGTGATCCGTCGCGTCCGAGACCTCGAGCGCTACCGCTGGACGATAGGGATGGGGGGCATCGCCCTGCTGCTGCTCCCGCTCGTCCCCGGGGTGGGCAAGACCATCAACGGAGCCAAGATCTGGGTGGGCATCGGGCCCATCAGCTTCCAGCCCGGTGAGTTCGCCAAGATCCTCCTCGCCCTCTTCTTCGCCTCGTACCTCGTGGAGAAGCGCGAGCTGCTCGGTGTCAGCAGCCACCGCCTCGGCCCCATCCCCCTGCCCGACCTCAAGCACCTCGGGCCCGTGCTCCTCGCTTGGGGCGTGTCGCTCGTGGTCATGGTGTCCGAGCAGCGACCTCGGCTCGTCGCTGCTGTTCTTCGCTCTGTTCGTCGCCCTGCTGTGGGTGGCCACCGAGCGAGCGACGTACCTCGTCGTGGGCATGGCCCTCTTCGCGGGCGGGGCGCTCTTCGCTCACAGCCAGTTCACTCACGTCCAGGAGCGGGTCGAGGTCTGGCTCGATCCGTGGCAGGACCCGAAGGACGACGGCTTCCAGATCGTCGAGGCGGCCTTCGCCTTCTCGGCGGGAGGCGTCACAGGCACCGGCATCAACCTCGGGTCCCCGACTCGCATCCCCTACGCCGAGACCGACTTCATCTTCGCGGCCATCGGCGAAGAGCTGGGGCTCGTCGGTGCCACCGGTGTCCTCGTCGCCTACTTGCTGATGATCGGCGCCGGCCTGCGCATCGCGCTGCGCACAGAGGTGCCCTTCGAGCGTCTTCTCGCCACCGGTCTGACCGTGCTCATCGGCGTGCAGTCGTTCATCATCATGGCGGGGGTGATCCGCGTCCTGCCCCTGACCGGTGTCACGCTGCCGTTCGTGTCCTACGGCGGCTCCTCGCTCATCGCCAACTACATCCTGCTGGCCCTGCTGCTCCGCATCTCCGACGACACCGTCCACCGCGAAGAGGAGCGGGTCCGATGACGCGGCAGATCCGCCTCCTCGGCCTCGGCCTGATGGTCTGCTTCCTCGTGCTGTTCGTTCAGCTGAACCGGCTGACCGTCTTCCAGGCCGCCGAGCTCAACGACAACCCCAACAACACCCGAGAGATCCTGCGGGACTTCACCCGGCCCCGGGGCACGATGACCACGGCCGACGGTGTCGTCATCGCCCAGTCCATCCCCTCCGCCGATCGGTTCGAGCTCCAGCGGGTCTACCCGGAGGGCCCGCTCTTCGCGGCGATCACCGGCTACTACAGCTTCACGCTCGGCAGCTCCGGGGTGGAGCGCACCTACAACGACGAGCTGGCGGGCCGCACGATCAACCTGTCGCTGCAGGACATCGGCGACCTGTTCGTGGACAAGGAGACGGTGGGCGACCTCAGCCTCACCGTCCGGGCCGACCTCCAGCGCATCGCCACGGACGGGTTGGCGGGCCGCGAGGGCTCGGTCGTCGCCCTCGATCCCCGCACGGGCGAGATCCTGGCCATGGTCTCGCACCCGACCTACGACCCGAACCTCCTCGCCGACCACGACACGGAGGCGGCCGCGAACGCGGCGACGCTCCTCGACGCCTCGCCGGAGAAGCCCCGCCTGTCCCGCGCCTACCAGGACCGGTTCTTCCCCGGGTCGACGTTCAAGGTGGTGACTGCCACCTCCGGCCTGACGAGCGGCTCGGTCAGCGTGAGCGAGCCCAGCTACCCGTCGAGCAACGGGTACGTCGCCCCCGGCACCACCCGCCCGCTGCGCAACTTCGGCGGGGGCACCTGCGGGGGGACGCTGTTCGACATCCTCCGCGTCTCCTGCAACACGGCGTTCGCCCAGATGGGCGTGGAGACAGGCCCCGAGGCGATGATCGAGACGGCCGAGGCCTTCGGGTTCAACAAGGACGTGCCCATCGACCTGACCAACCCGGCCCGGTCGAACTTCCCAACCGACTTCGAGCGCAACCTGCCTGCTCTCGCCCAGTCCGCCATCGGCCAGAACGAGGTGTCGGCCACGCCGCTGCAGATGGCGCTCGTCGCCGCCGCGGTCGCCAACGACGGCCGGGTCATGGTCCCCCACGTGCTGAAGGACGTGCGTGACTCCGACGGCAACATCATCGACACCTACGACCCCGAAGAGTGGACGACGGCCATGGACCCGGGCACCTCGGCCCTGCTCCGTGACGCCATGGTCGGCGTGGTCGAGCGAGGAACGGCCTCCCGACTGGCGGTGCCCGGGTTCGTCGTGGGCGGCAAGACCGGCACGGCCCAGCTCGGCACCGAGGAGCCGCGGAGCCACGCCTGGATCATCGGCTTCGGCGGGCCGCCGGGCGAGGTGCCGAGCATCGCGGTTGCCGTCATCATCGAGGGTCAACCTGGCGCCAGCGAGCAGACGGGCGGGCGCGTAGCGGCCCCCATCGCCCAGGCCATGATCTCCGCCTTCCTCGGCGGTCCGTGACCGGACGCCTCTCTCACTAGGCTTCCTCCGACATGTCAGACCCCGGTCCCACCGTCTACAACGGCCGCTACGAGCTGCACCGCCGCCTAGGGCGCGGCGGGATGGCCGAGGTGTTCCTGGCCCGAGACCAGCTCCTCGACCGACCCGTGGCCGTGAAGGTCATGTTCCCCGAGTTCGCCACCGACCCGTCGTTCGTGGAGCGCTTCCGCCGTGAGGCCACGGCCGCCGCCAACCTGAACCACCCGAACATCGTCGGCGTCTACGACTGGGGCGAGTCCGACAGCACGTACTTCATCGTCATGGAGTACGTCGACGGGCGCACCCTCTCGGAGATCCTCAAGGCCGAGGGCCCTCTCCACCCGGACCGCGTGGCCGACGTGGGTGCAGACGTGGCCGCCGCCCTCGGCTTCGCCCACCGCAACGGCGTGGTCCACCGCGACGTCAAGCCGGGCAACGTGATCGTCACGTCCACCGGGCTGGTGAAGGTGGCCGACTTCGGCATCGCTCGAGCCACCACCGCGTCCTCGGACGACGACCTCACGCAGGTCGGGCAGGTCATGGGAACGGCCGCCTACTTCTCGCCCGAACAGGCACGGGGCGACACCGTCGACCCCCGCTCCGACATCTACTCGTTGGGGTGCGTGCTCTACGAGCTGGTCGTCGGGCGTCCGCCCTTCGCGGGTGACACCCCCGTCGCCATCGCCTACAAGCACGTGCACGAGTCACCCGTGCCGCCCCGCCACCTGAACGTCGAGCTGCCGCAGGCCATCGAGGCGATCATCCTCAAGTGCCTGGCCAAGAACCCCGTCAACCGGTACCCCACGGCCGAGGACCTGCGGGCCGACCTGCGCCGCTTCCGAGAGGGCAGCAGGATCCTGGCCGAACCGGTGATGGCTCCGCCGGTCGACCCGGGGGCCACTGGGGTGCTCCCCGCCACGGCAGCCGTCTCCGCCTACGACCCGCCCACCGGCGCCACGGTCGTGTACGACGACGATGAGGAGCCTCGCCGCTCGGGCGTGTTCCTCGCCGCCCTTCTCGTGCTGCTCCTGCTGCTGGCCGGGATGCTCTTCCTCCTCGCTCGAGCCCTCGGCCTGGGTGAGGACGACGAGCCGTCGGCCACGCTCGTCGAGGTCCCCAACGTGGTCGGTGACACGGTCGAGCAGGCCACGGCAACCCTCAGGGGCCTCGACTTCGAGGTCGAGACCGTGTCCGAGGCCAACGACGACCAGGACGAGGGCATCGTCTTCGCCCAGAGCCCCACCCGCGGCCAGAAGGTCGAGGAGGGAGCCACCATCGAGCTGAAGGTGAGCGCGGGGGCCGAGGCCATTCCCGTCCCCGAGGTCATCGGCTCACCGCTCGACAACGCTCGCCAGCTCCTGCTCGCCGAGGGCTTCACCGTGAGGGTCGAGCCCGTGCCCGACGAGGAGATCCCCGTCGACCAGGTGGTGGACCAGGCACCCGGTCCCGGCCAGGAGGCCCCGCGCGGCTCCGAGGTCGTGCTCCAGGTGTCGAGCGGCCCTGAGGAGCGGCCCGTGCCCGAGGTGGCCGGCCGGTCCCTCAGCGAGGCATCCAACCTCCTGGGTCAGAACGGCTTCACGGTCGACTCGACCGAACAGCCGTCGGGGTCCGTCCCCGAGGGGAGGGTCATCGGCACCGATCCGCCCGCTGGGACGCCCCAGCCCAAGGGGGCCACCATCGTCGTGATCGTCTCCAGCGGCCCGGAAGACGTCACCGTGCCGTCGGTCATCGGGCTGTCCGAGGCCAACGCCATCAACACGCTGCAGTCCGACGGCTTCGTGCCGAACGTCATCGAGCAGGACACGGCCGACCCCACCGAGGCGGGCCGGGTCATCAGCCAGAGCCCGGACGGGAACTCATCGGCGGCCGAGGGCTCGACAGTCGACATCACCGTCGGCCGCTTCGTGGCCGACACCGACGGCGGAGACGGCGGCGGGGGCGGCAACTAGGCGATGAGCCTGCGCGAACTGTGTCAGACACAGTTCGCGCAGCGGTCAGGCGGCGGCGACGGTCGCGGCGAGGAAGTTGCGGAGCAGGTCGTGGCCGCCGGCGGTGAGGATCGACTCGGGGTGGAACTGCACGCCCTCCACGCCCAGCTCGCGATGGCGCAGGCCCATCACGATGCCGTCGTCGGTCTCGGCGGTGATCTCCAGCACGTCGGGCACGGACGCCCGGTCGACCACGAGGCTGTGGTAGCGGGTGGCCTCGAGCGGGTCGGGGAGGCCGGCGAACACGCCCGCGCCCTGGTGGCGGATGAGCGAGGTCTTGCCGTGCATCACCTGCGGGGCCCGCACCACCTCCCCGCCGTAGACCTGACCGATGCACTGGTGGCCGAGGCAGACGCCCAGCACTGGCACCTTGCCGGCGAAGGCCCGGATGACGTCGTTGGACACGCCGGCGTCGTCAGGCGTGCCCGGGCCCGGTGACACGAGCACGGCATCGGGCTCAGAGCGATGATCTCCTCGACGGAGAGCTCGTCGTTGCGGTGCACGAGCGGCTCGGCGCCCAGCTCCCCCAGGTACTGCACGAGGTTGTAGACGAAGCTGTCGTAGTTGTCGATCACCAGCACCCGCGTCGCCACGAGCAGGGAGGGTACAGCCCGCGTTGGGGGCTCAGGCCAGCTCGATACGGACGTCGAGGGCCGACTCGAGGAGGTCCTTGCGCTGGGTGGCGGCGTACAGCTCGAGGCTGATGTCGTCCTCTCCTGCCGGCCCGGCTCCGATGACGAGGGCGCCCTCGCGCTCTGAGATCTCGACTCGGGCGACGCGGCCGGCGTGGTTGCGGTCGAGGCCGATGGCCACGCGCAGGATGCCAGCCAGGACCCGAACGGCATGCTGGTCGTCGGAGGAGAGGGCCGCGAACTCGGGGTGCTTGGGGCGAGGCTCGGACTTGCGGTGGTAGCGGGCGACGAGGGCGATGAGCTCCACCTCGTCCTGGGTGAAGCCGCTCAGGCGGTCCGTGCTGCGTATGACGTAGTAGCTGTGCTTGTGGTGCTGGGCGTGGGAGAGGAACAGGCCCACGTTCGACAGCAGGGCGGCGGCCTCGAGCAGGGCCCGGTGCTCGTCGCCGAGGGCGTGATGGGCACGGGTCCCGTCGAAGAGCTCGAGGGCCAGGCGGGCGACGTGGGCCGAGTGCCCCCGGTCCTCGTCCATCGTCGCGGCCAGGCTGAGCACGCTCTGCCGGCGGAGATCGGACAGGTGGTGCAGAGACGCCCCCCGGCGCCGCTGCCACGCGTCGAGCAGCACGCCCTCTCGGAGGGCGAAGTCCGAGATCACCACTTCGTCGAGATCGAGCTCGTGCACGACCTGCTCGAGGATGAGGGCGCCGGCCAGGATGATGTCGGCCCGGGCCGGGTCGAGGCCCGGCACCCGAGCGCGGGTGGTGGTGTCGGGGGCCGCCACGAGCTCGGCCACCACCCCGTCGAGCTGGGCCCGGGTCAGGACGAGGTTGCGCACCGACCGCGGTTTGGCGCCCGTTGCCCGCACCGCGGCCATGGTCGCCAGCGCGGTGATCGTGCCCGACGAACCGATCGCCACCTCGGGCTCGAGGCGGCGGATCTCACGGGCGAAGGGCACGACCGTGGAGCGCACGTGGCGCCGGCAGGCGTCGACCGCGCCCGGGTGCACCAGCTCTCCGTCGAAGAAGCGGCGGGTGAGGCGGATGGCGCCCAGCTTCAGGGACCGGGCGGCCAGCACCTCACCCCGCTGCCCGACGAGCAGCTCCGTGCTTCCGCCTCCGATGTCGCAGAGCAGGAGGCGCCGGTCGTACACGGGCACGGCCTGCAGCACCCCGAGGTGGATGAGGCGGGCCTCCTCGACCCCGGAGACCACCTCGATGTGGACGCCCGCCTCGGCCCAGGCCCGGTCGATCAGCTCGTGGCGGTTGTCGGCCTCCCGCACGGCCGAGGTGGCCACCGCCGTGATGGGCGCGCCGTGCACGGCCGCGACCTGGCGGAAGCGGTCGAGGGCGGCGACGGTGCGGTCGATGGCGGCCGGGCTCAGCTCCCGGATGTCGCCCGCGCTCGACCCGAGGCGGACGACCTCCTTCTCCCGCTCCAGGATCTCGAAGCGCGGGCCGTGCTCTCCCTGGGCCAGACGGGCCACGACGCCGTGCACGGAGTTCGTTCCGATGTCGAGCGCGGCCAGGGCGTCGTCGGGGCCGTCGGGCTCGGGGGGCACGTGGCCAGTCTGGTCGCGGCGCCGGGTAGTGTCGCGCCCCATGGCCACCAAGCCTCCGAAGCGCAAGGTGCAGGGCGGGCGGGTCACCCCCAAGGGCGGACCGCAGCGTCCGGCGCGCCCCGACCCCTCGAAGCGCTACACGCCCCCGATCCCCCAGGAGTTCAAGGTCAGTCCCCGCTGGGTGCCGATCGTCATGTTCAGCCTGCTCGCGCTCGGTCTGATCATCATCTTCTGCAACTACCTGGGCGTGCTCCCGGGCGACACGAAGAACAGCTACCTGCTCCTGGGCCTGGCCTCGATCCTGGGCGGGATCATCACCGCCACGCAGTACCACTGACCTGAACCCCGGGTGTAGCGGAAGTTACATCCATGTGACGCCCCACAGGTCTGTCCACAGCCTGTGGACAACTTCGTGTCGACTCAGAGGTCGTCTACGGGGGTGACGAGGTCCATCTCGTCCTGGCAGTGCCGCGGGGGTTCGGGCATCTGGTCGTTGGCGACCGTCATCCGCACCTCGGTGCCGCAGATGCTGCAGCGGTAGGTGATCTTCACCTTGCGCAGCTCTCCGGGCGGCGGGGGCTCGGGCACGGGCTGGGCCAAGCCGCCGAGCATGGCGAAGCCGATCTTGAAGACGACGAGCACGGCGAGGGCGGCGATCGCCACCTGGATCAGGGGCGCCCTGGTGAGCAGCCACGCCATGGCGACGAAGATCGCCAGCCACACGACGGCAGCACGAGAGAGTCGAAGACGCCGCACAGCTCAGAGGCTAGGGGCGGACGCGAACGGGGCACCCCATCGGGGTGCCCCGTTCGGCAACCGGAGCTGCTCCTCGAGCTATCCGAGCCGCTCGATGATGGTGGCGTTGGCCAGGCCGCCGCCTTCGCACATGGTCTGGAGGCCGTAGCGGCCGCCGGTGCGCTCGAGCTCGTTCAGGAGGGTGGCCATGAGCTTGGCGCCGGAGCCGCCGAGCGGGTGGCCGAGGGCGATGGCGCCGCCGTTCACGTTGACCTTGTCCATGTTCGGGTGGATCTCCTTCTCCCAGGCCAGCACGACCGAGGCGAAGGCCTCGTTGACCTCGAACAGGTCGATGTCGTCGACCGAGAGGCCGGACTTGGCCAGCGCCTTCTCAGTGGAGGGGATCGGGCCGGTGAGCATGGTGATCGGGTCGACGCCGGCGAGGGCGAACGTGTGGAAGCGGGCCCGCGGGGTGAGGCCGAGCTCCTTGGCCTTCTCCTCGCTCATGATGAGGACCGCGGAGGCGCCGTCGCTGATCTGGCTGGAGTTGCCGGCCGTGACGCTGCCATCGGGCTTGAAGGCGGGCTTCAGGTTGGCGAGCGTCTCGACCGTGGTGCCGGGGCGGATGCCCTCGTCCTTGAGCACGAGCTCGTCGCTCTCGACGATGTTGCCGGTCTCCTTGTCGAGGCGCTTCTCCTTCACGCCGACGATCTCGTTCTCGAACCGGCCCTCAGCGGTGGCCCGCTCGGCCCGCTGCTGGGACTGGGCACCGAAGGCGTCCATGTCCTCGCGGCTGATGCCCCACTTCTCGGCGATCATCTCGGCCGAGATGCCCTGCGGGACGAGCCCGGGGTAGCGGGCCAGGACGGCCGGGCCGAACGGCATGGAGCCGGGGGTCATCGAAGCGCCCATCGGCGTGCTCGTCATGACCTCGACGCCCGCCGCGATGGCGATGTCGTAGGCCCCGGCGATGACGCCCTGGGCGGCGAAGTGGGCGGCCTGCTGCGACGAGCCGCACTGGCGGTCGACGGAGGTGGCGGGCACCGACTCGGGGAAGCCGGCGGCCAGGACGGCGTTGCGGCCGATGTTGAGGCCCTGGTTGCCCACCTGCATGACGCAGCCCATGATCACATCGTCGATGAGGGCGGGATCGAGGTCGTTGCGCTCGGCGAGCTGCTTGAGCACCTCACCGGCGAGGTCGGCGGCGTGCCAGCCGGAGAGCTTTCCGTTGCGCTTGCCGCCGGCGGTGCGGACGGCGTCGACGATGACGGCGGTGGGCATGGGATGGCTCCTCAGGGTCTCTTGACCGGACAGTCAAGTGTGCCCAGGCCACGGGTGGGTTCGCAACCTGGGAGGATCCGGCCGTGGCGCGCAGGGTCGACGAGGTGGCGGCGGTGGTGGCCTCCCTCGCCGGCGCGGCCGGGATGTCCGTCGACCCGACCTCGATCCTGGTCCACGCCGTCGACGCCCTCGAGCCCGTGCTCCCGCTCGGCTCGGTGACGCTGTGGCGGGAACGGCGCGACGGCCCCGAGCTCGTCGCATCCAGGCCGGGGGTCGACGTCCCCGTCGCCGCCGACCTCAGCTCGGTGCGCTCGGCCCCGGGGGCCGTGCACCTCCCGCTCGAGATCCGGGGCGACAGCTCGTGGTCCCTCGTCGTGCACCCTGCCGCGGGCGCGTCGCTGGACCAAGACGATCTGGCCCTCCTCGACATCGCCGCGAGCCAGGTGGCGGGCGCCCTCGAGCGAGTCGGGCTGTTCGCAGAGGTGATGGAGCTGGAGCGGATGAAGTGGGACTTCATCGCCCGGGTCTCCCACGAGCTGCGCACGCCGATCACCATCATCAACGGGTTCCTCGAGACGCTCATCGCCCACGACGGCGAGCTCGACGCAGGTCGACGGCTGCACATGCTCGATCGCTCCCGGGTGGCCGCCTCTCGGCTCGGGCACCTCATCGAGGAGCTGCTCATCCTCAGCCGGCTGGAGGGGGGCGTGCTGATCCCGACTCCGGAGGCGCTCGTCATGGCCGATGTGCTCGACACGGTGCGGGCGGCGGCCGCCGAGCCCGAGAAGGTGGTCGTCGTCGGTCCGGTCGACCATCCAATCGTCACCGACGGCTCCCTCCTGGTTCGAGCGCTGAGCCTGATCGTCGACAACGCCGTCAAGTACGGCGGCGTGGCCGAGCTGTCGATCGCTGCCGAGGGCGACCGGTGGGTGGTGGCGGTGCGCGACCGGGGCCCCGGGTTCGCCGACGACATCCGGGCCACGATCTTCGAGATGTTCGCCCGCTCGTCCACCACCACCGCCGTGCCCGGCCTCGGCGTCGGGCTGCCGATCGCCCGCACCGTCGTCGAGGTGCTGAACGGCACCATCACCATCGACGACGCCGACCCGGGCCCTGGTGCGGTGGTTCGGATCTCGCTCCCGGCCTGACCGTCCGTCCCGGCCGGGCACAATGGGGGAACTCGAAGACGGAGGACCACCTTGCCGATCCCCAAGGCCGAGCTCGATGACGCAGTCGCCGGGCAGACCATCATCAGCCGATACCTGAAGACCGTCGCCGACCACCCGCAGCAGGTCGCCCTGCGATCCAAGCAGGACGACGGCTCGTGGCGGGAGTGGACCTACGCCGACCACGCCCGCCTCGTGGCCAGCGCGGCGGCCCACCTGCGCTCGCTGGGCGTGAGCCAGGGCGACCGGGTCGTGATGATGATGCGCAACATCCCCGACTTCCACTTCATCGACCTCGGCATCACAGCCCTCGGGGCCACCGCCATCTCCATCTACAACTCGTCCGCGGCCGACCAGATCGCCTACCTGGTGGGGCACTGCGGGGCCAAGGTGGCCATCGTCGAGAACGACCGCTTCGAGGACCTCTTCGCCAAGGTGCGAGACAAGCTGCCCGAGATGCGGGAGGTCGTGAACCTGTCCGCCGACGGTGCCCGCGATGCCTTCTTCACCGGCGAGGGCCTGGACCTTGACGCGGAGTGCAGCAACAGCACACCCGAGTCGTTGGCCACGATCATCTACACCTCCGGCACGACAGGTCCCCCGAAGGGCGTGATGCTCACGCACCACAACGTCCTCTGGACAGCAGAGGGCCTGCTGCGCCTGCTCGACCGCGACCCGGTCGGGTTCCGCTCCATCTCCTACCTGCCGATGGCCCACATCGCCGAGCGGCTCAACACGCAGTACCTCGCGGTCATGGGTGGCTGCGAGGTCACCACCTGCCCCGAGCCCGGCCTGCTCGCTGAGTACGCGCGGGAGGTGCGCCCGCAGATCATGTTCGGGGTGCCGAGGGTGTGGGAGAAGATGTACGCCGGCGTCCAGGCCGCTCTGGGTGCCGACCCGGAGAAGAAGCGGCAGTTCGACGAAGGCGTGGCCTCGGCCATCCCCATCGTCGAGCGACGCACTCTGGGCACGGCGACAGCCGAGGACGAGGCGACGTGGGAGTTCCTCGACTCAGTCGCCTTCTCGCAGGTCCGCGAGCTCATCGGCCTCGACGCCCTCGAGTTCGCCATCTCCGGCGCGGCCCCCATCCCGCCCGACCTCATCAGCTGGTTCCGCGCCCTAGGCGTGCCGCTTTCGGAGATCTATGGCATGTCGGAGTCGACCGGCCTCATCAGCTGGGAGCCACACCGAGTGAAGGCGGGCACCGTCGGCGTCGCCTTCCCCGGCACCGAGGTGTTCCTCGCCGACGATGGTGAGGTGTGCTGCCGCGGCGGAAGCGTGTTCCCCGGCTACCTCGACGATCCTGACAAGACGGCCGAGGCGCTCGATCCCGACGGCACGCTGCACACGGGCGACATCGGGGTCTTCGACGACGAGGGCTATCTCCGCATCGTCGACCGGAAGAAGGAGCTCATCATCACGGCCGGGGGCAAGAACATCAGCCCCGCCAACTTGGAGGCGGCCCTGAAGATGATCCCCCTCGTCGCCCAGGCCTGCGCCATCGGCGACGACAAGCCGTTCGTGTCCGCGCTGGTCGTGCTCGACGCAGAGGTGGCGCCCGTGTGGGCCCGCGAGCAGGGCATCGAGTTCCACTCCATCTCGGACCTGGCCGGTGACGAGCGGGTCGTCGCCGAGATCGAGCGGGGCCTGGCCGAGGTCATGGCCGACTTCAACAACGCCGAGCGGGTGAAGAAGGTGCGGGTGCTCGCCGACGAGTGGCTACCCGACTCCGAGGAGCTCACCCCGACCTCGAAGCTGAAGCGCCGGGGCATCCACCAGAAGTACGCCCAGGAGATCGCCGACCTCTACGAGCGGTAGCCCCGGGCGGGGCGCCACGTGATCAGCTGATGACGCGGACGCCGGTGGCTTCGTCCCCCTTGCGTCCGGGCGTGACCTCGAACTCGACCTTCTGCCCCTCCTCCAGAGACTTGTAGCCCTCGCCCTCGATGTTGGAGAAGTGGACGAACACGTCCGGACCGCTCTCCTGGGTGATGAACCCGTAGCCCTTGTCGTTGTTGAAGAACTTGACGGTGCCAGTTGCCATTGCCTTGCTTCCTGTAGCTGCAAGGCGTCCCGCTGACCCCCTGCCTTGGAGGTCAATGTAAACCTGCCCCTTCGGGAGGTCTATGGGTTCGATGCCTGCTCAGAGGGCCCTGATCCACCGCTCGGCGTGGTCGGCCCGGCGCCGCAGCTGATCGAGCGTGGCCTCAGTGATCCGCGGCACGCCGGCCAGCTGGTTGAGGCGCCCGTTGACCTCCCGGTGGGACATCCCGGTGAAGCGCACCAGGTGCATGGCCAGGTCGGCGTTGGCGTCGCGGAGCTCGCGCTTCACCTCCGTGAGGGGCCGGCCACCGAGGTCCTCGGGCCGCGGGATCGGGACGCGGCCGCGGCCCGGAACGGGTGGGGCAGGCAGCTCGACCGGCACGCTGCCGTCCTCCTCGTCGTCGGCCGGGCCGTCGTCGGCCAGGTCCTCGAACACGGAGGTCGCGTGCTCGTCGTCGAGCACCTGTGAGGACAGCACGGCGAACAGCGACAGCTGCTCCTCCTCGCCCGCCGGCTCGTCGAGGATGCCGTCCTCGGCCCCGGCGTCGTCGTCCTCCGGGCGGAGGGGCTTGGCCAGGCTGTGCCGGCGCTGCTCGGCGATCCCGTTGGCCCAGGTGCGCAGACGGGGGTCGTCGGGGATGAACAACCAGGCCCGCTCGTCTGCCGCCCGCCCACCGGTGTGGCGCACGAAGCGGCCCACGGCCTGGCGGAAGAACAGCTCGGTGGTGGTCGTGGTGGCGAAGACACCGAGCCGAAGGCGGGGGATGTCCACGCCTTCGGACACCATGCGCACGGCCACGATCCACGGCAGGGTGCCCTCGGCGAACCGGGCGATGCGGGTGGACGCGGCGGGGTCGTCCGACGTGGCCACGACGGCGGACACCCGGTGGCGCTGGTGGAGCAGCCGGGCGATGCCGCGGGCGTGCTCCTGGTCGGCGGCGATCACGAGGCCGGCCGCCGCCGGGTGCGTGCGCCGCAGGTGCGTGAGGCGGTGATGGGCCTGGTCGAGCACGGTGGGGAGCCACTCGCCCTCCAGGCTCAGGGCGGTCCGGAGCCGCTGGGCCGAGCCGGGACGGTCGAGGGCGTCCTCGAAGCTGGCCGCAGTCGACGTGCCGTCGGGCGCCGTCCACTCCATGAAGCCGTTGATGCGCGGGAACCAGACGGGCCGCACGACTCGCCGGTCAGCGAGAGCCTGGTCGTAGCCGTACTCGAAGTCGGGGCGGGCCTCGTCGAGGTGGTACTCGACGAAGGGGATGGCGTGGGTGTCGCTGCGGAAGGGCGTGCCCGAGATGGCGAGGCGGCGGGGGGCAGGCTGGAAGGCGACGCGCACCGCTGCGCCCCAGGCCCGCTCGTCCCCGGCGTGGTGGAGCTCGTCGAGGATGACGAGGCATTGGGCCGCGTGCTGGCGCAGCGCCCCCGGGTGGGCGGCCACCTGCTGGTAGGTGACGACGATCCCGTGCATGTCATCGGGCAGGCGCCCGGTGGCCGAGGCCCACTGCGGCTCGAGCTGGAGGCCGAGCCGGGCGGCCGCAACGGCCCACTGGTGCTTCAGGTGGCTCGTGGGCGCGACGACGACGAGGCGGTGCTCGGGGTGCTCGGCCAGGTGCCGGAGGGCGGCCGCCAGGGCGAAGGTCGTCTTGCCGGCACCGGGCGTGGCCACGGCCAGGAAGTCGGGGCGCGGCGAGGCCGCGAGGCAGTCCAGCGCCTCCTTCTGCCACCGACGAAGACGAACGGACCGGCTCATGGAACCGACCATGCTGGCAGGTGGGCCCCCGGCGGCCAGCACCCCAGAACCCGATGCGCCGGACCTGGTCCCTCAGGCTGACCGGTTCGGGACCACGTTGCTCAAGCGGGCGAGCGCGGGAGGCCCAGGCTCGGGCCGAAGTCCTTCAGCGCCTGCTGGCCCAGGGGCAGCTCGAGGCCCAGCTGCTCAGCCAGCTCGAGGGCCAGAGTGAGGTCCTTCTCACCCAGCTCGCGGGTGTGGGTGAAGATCTCGAACAGGCCGTCGTCCGCGGTCAGAGGGCCGGTCTCGGTGCGCACCATGATCGCCCCCGGACCGCCCGTGACGGCATCGCTGTGGCGGACGACCCGAGCCAGCTTCTGGAGGTCGAGGCCGGCCGCCTCGGCCAGGCGCGCCGCCTCGCCGGCACCGGTGTAGGCGATGAAGTGCATGAGGTTGCGGGCCAGCTTCGTGCGGGTGCCGGCGCCGGCCGGGCCCATGTGCACCACCAGCGTGGCCACTCGGGCGAAGACGTCACGCACGAGCTCGTAGGCCTCCCGGTCACCGCCCACCATGAGGGCGAGGCTGCCGTCGTGGGCGCCCATGAAGCCGCCGCTCACGGGCACGTCCATGAGGTGCACCTCATGGCTGGCGCTCGTGGCCGCCAGCTGCTCGGCCGTCTCGGGGCGGATCGTGGAGTGGACCGCTATCACCGTGCCCCGCCGGGCGGTGGACAGCAGGTCGGCCACCACGGAGCGGACCTGATCGTCGTCGCGGACCATCACCGACACGAGGTCACAGGTGGCGCCGAGGTCTGCCACCGAGCTGGCGAGGGTCGCACCCCTGGCCACGAGATCATCGGCTGCCTCGGGCCGCACGTCGAACACGTGCAGACCGCCGGGCCAATCGACCAGCCGGGCGGCCATCGGCGCGCCGATCTGGCCCAGCCCGATGAACCCGACCCTCACGAGGACCCCCCGTTCTGTGCGCACCCAGCCTCGCCCAGCGAGGCTCCGTGCGCACAGAAGCCCGTCATCGGGGAGGCCACAGCGGGGCGGGCGCCGAGCCGAGGTCGTAGTGGCCGGGCAGACCGCCGCCGAGGCTGCGGTGCATGCGGGCCGTCATGCCCTCCGAGAGCGTCCCGTCCTTCATCATCTCGAGGAAGAGGTGGGCCGCGTTGCCGTAGTCGAACCAGTCCCGCTGGAAGCGCCACAGGTGGTCGCCTGCGTATCCGAACCACGAGCCGCCGATGCCGGCCACCTCGTAGGAGGAGCCGTCGGATCGGGTGGCCGTGGCGATCTGGCGCCAGAGGCCGACCACCTGGCCCTTCTTCTCGTCGATGAGGATCTCTTCGTACGGATACTCCCAGCCGTCGAGGCCACCCATCTCGAGGCCCAGCGCGACCTCGCGGATCTCGTCGCGACCGACCACCATGAACTCGTGCTCGGGGCCGTAGTTCCAGCCGTAGGTGGCGTCCTCGGCGTACAGCTCGGCCATCGGTCGCCAGTCCCCCGCCGCCTCCGCGTCGCGGTTGGCCTGGAGCCAGAGCTCAACCATCTCTTCCAGCTCTTCCCGGGGGTACGGCATCTAGGGCTCCTCGACGATCGACAGGGCATGGGTGGGGCAGTACTTCACGGCCAGCTCGGCCGCCGGGCGGTCGCCGTCCTGCGGGGTGTCCTGCAGCACGGCGAGCACGCCGTCCTTGGACACCTCGAAGAGGTCCGGTGCCTCGGACTCGCACACACCGTGCCCCTGGCACAGGTCGCGGTCCACGACGATGCGCCAGCTCATCGAGGGGTCATCCGGGCGGCGCAGGGCTGGGCCAGCTGCACGACCATCTTGGAGTGGTCGTTGCGATAGGTGTCGGAGGGCTGGGTGAGCTCGAAGGTCCAGCTTCCGATCAGAACGGAGAAGATGGCCTTGAGCTGCATCATGGCGAAGGCCGCTCCGACGCAGCGGTGGCGCCCGGCGCCGAAGGGGATCCAGCTCCACGGGTTGTCGACGTCGTCGGCCCGCGGATCGATGTAGCGGTGCGGGTCGAAGGCGTCGGCATCCGCGAAGGCGTCCGGAAGGCGGTTCGACACAGACGGCGAGGCCCCGACGAGCGACCCGGCCGGGATCAGGTGGCCCGCGACCTCGATGTCGGTCTTGGCCATCCGCAGCAGGAGGATGAGCGGCGGGTGGAGGCGCAGCGCCTCCTTGATGGCGGCCTCCAGCTTCGGCATCTCCCGCAGCGCCTGGTAGCTGATCTCGGCGCCGTCGGCGGCCAGCCCCTCGAGCTCAGCAACCACCTCGGCCATGTAGTCGGGGTGCCGGAGCAGCTCGATGAGGGTCCAGGCGGCCGTGCCCGAGGTGGTGTGGTGTCCGGCGAACATCATCGAGATGAACATGCCCGTGATGATGTGGGCGCTGAAGTGCAGCGACCCGTCCTCGTCCCGGATCGACATGAGCACGTCGAGGAGGTCGCGCTCCTCCTTGGGCACCGGCGGCTCCGCGGCTCGGCCGTCCATGATCTGCTGCACGAGCTCGACCAGGCCGCGTCGAGCCTCATCCCGCTTGTGGAAGCTGGGGATGTCGGCGTACGGGTCGACGAAGGCGAGCGCGTCGGTCCCCTGCTCGAGGTCGTGATAGAGGCGGGCGAAGCGGGCGTCGAGCTGCTCACGGAACCGCGGTCCGATGAGGCAGGCCGAGCTCGTGTAGATGGTCAGCTCGGCGAACCAGTCGAGGAGGTCGATGTCGCCACCGCCGGGGGTGTGGGCGACCATGCGCTCCACCTCGGCCGCGATCGTCTCGGCGTGGCCCCGCATGAACTTGTCCCGCAGGGCCTGGTTGTGGAGGGCCTTGCGCCGCTCCTCCGGGGAGGCGTCGAACACCACCCCCTCGCCGAAGATGGGCGTCATGAACGGGTAGGCCTCGGCTTGGTCGAGCTCGTCATCGCCGGCCCGGAAGAAGACCTCGTTGGCCTCGGGCCCGGTGAGCAGGACCACGTCGCGGTCGGCCAAGCGGAACGTCCCCACGTCGCCGCACTCGGCCCTCACCCGCTCCATGAGCGCGATGGGATCGACGCGCAGCTCCTCCAGGTGGCCGGTGACGCCGTCGTCGCCCGACACACGCGGCGGCTCGCGGAGCTGGGTATCGCTGACGATCATGACGGACCTCCTGCGGGGGCTTCGGGCTCCACCTCGACGAGGGTGAGGTGGGTGCCGCGTGGGGTGCTCACGACGGTCAGGACGGTGCGGGCCACGTCGGAGGGACGGAGGGCTCCGTCGTGTCGAACGAAGCCCCAGCGCGCCCAGTCGCCCACGATCTCGTTGACGACAGGTTCTGTCCAGGTCGCGCCCTGCTCGGTCGACGACGGACCGGGCCGGACGATCCCCACCCGCACCCCGGTGCCCTCGAGCTCCATCTGCATGGCCCGGGCCAGCCCCTCGAGCGCGTGCTTCGCTGTGACGTAGGCGGCCATGTAGGTCCGGGGCATCCGCACCACGTCGCTCGTCACGAAGACGATGTCGCCGCGTCGGCGCTCCACCATGGCCGGACCCAAGCGGCTGACGAGGCGGTGGGCGCCGAGGAGGTTCACGCGCATCTGGTGGTGGAAGGCGTCCGGGTCGACCCCGAGGGCGGTGGCCGGCACGACCTCCCCCGCGTTCGACACGACGATCTCGATCGGCCCCAGCTGCTCGTCGGTGGCCTGGGCGAAGGCATCCACGGACGCGTCGTCGGTGAGGTCGAGGGCCAGCGCCACAGCCTCCCCACCCTCGGCCACGATCTGGGCCGCCGCAGCCTCTATGCGGTCGACCCGCCGAGCACCGAGCACCACGGGGTGCCCAGCCGCGGCCAGGGCCTGGGCCGTCGCCAGCCCGATCCCCGACGACGCCCCGGTCACCACGGCCGCCCGCCTCTCCGGGTGGGGATCAAACCGCGGCATCAGCCGACGACCCCAGACCGCGAACCTGCGGCACCTTCCGAGGGTCTTGCTCAGAAACTGCCGCACGTTCGCGACGGGGCACCCACCCCCCGCGAACCTGCGGCACCTTCCGAGGGTCTTGCTCAGAAACTGCCGCAAGTACGCGACGGGGTTCGGTGGGCGCTTCGGTGGGCGTGACCGTGATGGGGACGGCGATCATCGGAGCTTGACCGTGGTGGGGAGAGCGGCGAAGCCGCGGACGTTGACGGAGTGGACGCGCCGAGTGCCGTCGGGATCGATGTCGTAGTCCGCGACCCGGGCGGCCAGCTCCTCGAGGCAGACGCGCGCCTCGAGTCGGGCCAGCGAGGCACCGAGGCAGAAGTGACGGCCGAACCCGAACGAGGCGAGCTGGCTGGCGAGGTCGCCCCGGTCGAGGTCGTAGCGGTCGGCATCGGGGAACGCCCGCTCGTCGCGGTTGGCCGAGCCGACCAGCAGCACCACCCGCTCGCCCGCCGGGATGACGGTGTCGTGCAGCTCGACGTCGGTGGTCGTGGTGCGGGCCAGCATCTGCGTCGACGTGTCGAAGCGCAGCGTCTCCTCGACCCAGTCGGGCACGCGGGCCGGGTCGGCCAGGGCAACGGCCCGCTGCTCAGGGTTCCGCCAGGCCCAGTACCAGGCGTTCCCGAGCAGCTTCGTGGTCGTCTCGTTGCCGGCCACGACCATGAGGAAGAGGAACCCCATGATCTCGTCGTCGGTGAGCCGGTCTCCGTCGAGCTCCACCGCGAGCAGGGCCGAGGTGAGGTCTTCGGTGGGCCGGGCCCTGCGTTCGTCGAGCATGTCGGAGTAGTAGGCGATGAGGCTGAACGCGGCCTCGACCCCCGCAGGAGGAACGTCGTTCGTGCCCTCGTCGCGGTGCACGAGCAGGTCCGAGAGGCGTCGCACCTCGTCCCGGTCCACGGCGGGAACGCCGATCATCTCGGAGATGACGTCCATGGGAAGCTTGCCGGCCAGGTCGGCCACGAAGTCGAACGTGCCCTGCGGGAGAGCGGCATCGAGGTAAGCCCGGGTGAGCTCTCGGATGCGGGGCTCCAGCTCGGCCACCCGGCGGGGGGTGAACCCACGGGACACGAGGCCGCGCATGCGCCCGTGCATCGGCGGGTCCATGGCCAGGAACGACATCGTGCGATGGGCGTTGGGGCCCGACGCGGCCGGGTCGAGCGACACGCCGTGGCTCGACGAGAATCGGCCGCTGTCGCGGAAGGCGGCGACGACGTCGGCGTGGCGGGAGAGGGCCCAGAACCCCTCTGGCTCGTTGCGGTAGACGGGCGCCTCGTCGCGAAGGCGGGCGTAGGTCGGGTACGGATCGTCGTGCATCTCGTACGCGTACGGGCTGTACACGAGCGCCGTGCTCGTCATCGCCCGGCTCCCAGCACCACGGCCGTCACCTCGTCCATGCGGTCGGCCAGCTCGGTGTAGCTGAAGTAGCCCATCCCGGCTTGGAGCAGGGCCCCGGCGAAGGCCAGGTTCAGAGCCCGCAGCACGGCCGGATCGGCGTCGTCGTCGAGGGCGACGGACAGGCGCTCGTTGAAGAGCGCGGCGATGCGGCTGCGCAGGCGCTGGACGTCAGGATCCGTGGCCAGCACCGCGGTGGTGGACGCGGCGGCCAGCTCGGGCTCAGCCGCGATGGCGAGGGCCAGCTCGCGCAGCGCCGCCGAGACGCGTGTGGCCGCCGAACGTCGCCGGTCGGGTGTGGCCGCGGGCAAGGCGGCCAGACGGCGCCAGAAGACCTCGGCCACCAGATGGTCCTTGGACCCGAAGTAGGAGTATGCGGTGGCGGCAGCCACGCCCGCCCGGCGAGCTGCGTTGCGCACGGTGAGGCCGTCGTACCCGTGAGCCCGCAGCTCGGCCACGGTGGCGGCGACGAGAGCGTCGACCCGATCGGAGTGGCGCCCGTCGAGGCCACGTCGCGTCGGTTCGGTGCTCGTCGCGCTGGCCATCGGGCGCCGACCCTACGCCATTGCTGGACAGGTGTCCAGACACTAGTCTGCGCAGCATGAGCGACGAGCATGACCGTCCCGACTACTCCGGCGACTTCGATCCGGACTTCCGGTATGAGGACCTGTCGAAGGAGGCCCTCGTGCGCCTCGTGCGCGAGTACGCGCTGATCGTGCACCTGCTCGACCGCTCGATGTGCGCCGCCATCGGAATGCGCTACGGCCAGGAGGTGGTGGAGGAGCTGGCCATCGAGGAGTGGCGAGGCGCCAGCCCCATCTACGGCGACCGCCTCCGCAGGATCATGGGAATCGAGGGCGACGGTGTGGAGGCCATCTTCAAGGTCCTGCAGCTCGACCCCGGGTTCCCGCAGCACTACATGGACGTGAGGTACGAGATCGTTGACGACCACCACGGGTTCTTCGAGCTGCAGTCCTGCGGGGCGCTGCTCGACGTCGAGCCTTGGGGCGAGCGGGCCATCACCGGCATGTGCCACACGATCGAGGACGCCACCTTCGACCCGACGGCCCAAGCCGTGAACCCGAAGGCCCACATCCGCCACGTCCACCGTCCGCCCCGCCTCCCGGCCGACCGCGTGCCCCACTGCCGGTGGGAGATCACGATCGACGACGCCAACGAGACGCTCGACGAGCCCCCGATCACGACGATGACGCGGGGCACGACGGCGGCGACGTTCCAGTTCCCCCCGATGCGCGACGGCACGCCCCACCTCCCGCCCTCCGCCACGAACGTGGCGATCGGCTAGCTCGAGCCCTCTGCGCCCTCTGAGCCGTCTGAGCCCTCTGTGGTCCTCGCGTCCTTCGCGGCCTTGGCGATCAGCGTCTCGACCTGGCTGTTCAGCTTGGCGCCGGAGGGCCAGCCCGCGTAGTGGGTCAGGAGGATGACGATCTCCCGGAGCTCCTCGGGCGTCAGCTCCTCGTTGCCGAGTGCCGCCTCCACCTGGATGTCGATGACATCGTGCAAGCCCCGGCCGACGAGCAGGCCGATCAAGAGGAGCCGGCGATCTCGATAGGAGAGCCCCGGACGGTTCCAGATCTCGGCGAAGAGGTGCTCGACGGTGTAGCCGAAAAAGTCACCCGGCCCGTCGCCCACCTGCGGCCAGCCGTAGACCTCGGCCATCGTCTCGAGCCCCCGCTGCCGCCGCTGCTCGTCTCGCTCCATCGCGGCACGGTACCCGCGGCCGCCGGTTCGACCCGGCGTGGGCGGGGTAGGTCGGGTCGGTGACGACGACGGCGGGCCGGGCGGCCAGAAGGGCAGCGGACAGCCGCTGGGTGGACTGGCTGGCGCCGCCTCGGGTTCTGCTCCCGCGGCGTCGTCTACGCCGTGATCGGTCTGCTCGGCCTCAACATCGCGTGGCGGGGAACGTCGGGTGACGCCTCGGCCAGCAAGGAGGGCGCGCTGCGCGAGATCTCCGAGCGCTACTTCGGCCGGTCCCTTCTTCTCGTCCTCGCTGTCGGCCTGGCCGGCTACGCGATGTGGCGCCTGTCCGAAGCCCTGTGGGGCAAGCGAGACGAAGACGACGACGCGAAGCGCACCGCGAAGCGCCTCCTGTCGGCCGGCAAGGCCGGTACCTACCTCGTCCTCCTGGCCAGCACCTTGAAGTTCGTGAGCGAGGGCCCTTCGGCCGGTGGCTCTCAAGGCGACGAGCAGGAGCAGACGATGACGGCTCGCGTGCTCGAGCTGCCGGGCGGGCGGGTCGCCGTCATCGCGGTCGGCTTGGCCCTCATCGCTGGGGGGCTCTACGTCATCTACCGCGGCCTGGCGCAGAAGTTCGACAAGCGCCTCGACACGAGCGAGATGGGTCCGGTCATGGGCCGGGCCGTGGACGTGGCCGGCACCTATGGCCTGCTCGCCCGCGGCCTGGTGTTCGCGCTTCTCGGCTTCGTGCTCGTGAAGGCGGCGGTCGACTTCGACCCCGAGAAGGCCAACGGCATCGACGGCACGCTGAAGCTCATCGCATCGCACGCCTACGGCACCATCATGCTCACGGCGACTGCCCTGGGCCTGATCGCCTACGGCATCTACTCGCTGGCCGAGGCGAGGTACCGCCAGCTCTGACCTGCGCGAACTGTGTCTGACACAGTTCGCGCAGGCTATGCCCGGCGGGTGGCGATGCGCGCTGCCGTGTCGCCGAGGGTGAGGAAGAGCTCGGTGGCATCATCCACGAGCTGCTCGCGGGAGACGTCGATGCGACCGTCGAGCCAGGCGACGACGAGCTCGCTCGTCCCGCCCACGAGGATGGCCGCCGTGATGCGCCCGATCCGTTCGCCGGCTCGGGGCTTGCCGTGGCGCTCCGCTCCGGCCTGCTCGACCAGCCCGACGAGGGCGTGCCCGGTATCGATGCGACGCCGGTTGAGCGCTCGTTGCCGAGAGCCTCCACGTAGAGGACCCGACCCCGACGGCGGTCGTCGTCGACGAAGGCGACGATGCACTCGAGGCAGGCTCGCGCCTGAGCTCGGGCGTCCTCCCCGGCCGCCGGCAGCGGCGATGACCTCGGCCCCGAGCTCCGCGACCAGCCGGTCGTACACGGCGACGACGAGCGCGTCGAGGTCGGCGAAGCCCTCGTAGAAGTACCGTGGGTTGAGGCGGGCGGCTGAGCAGACGGCGCGCACGGTGGTGGCCGCATAGCCCTCCGTGCCGAGCAGCTCGAACGCCGCGTCCAGCAGGAGGGTGCGACGCTCAGCGCGACGATCGTCGGGCGTGAGGCCGACCCAGCGGGTCGGGCGGCGGGGCGAAGCAGAAGTTGGCAACAGGCGTTACCATAGCGTAGGGTCCCTGGTAACGCCCGTTGCCATCACGGGCGAGCCGGAGGGTGGAGATGTCGGAGCACGTGGTGATCGTCGTGGGGGCGTCGGCGGCCTCACCGCCGCGCTCGCGCTCGGGCGGGCCGGACACGAGGTGACCGTGCTCGAGCGCGACGAGATCGAGCCCCTCGCCGACGCCGAGGAGGCCTTCGTCGCCGAGCGCCGCGGCGCCCCCCAGGTGCACCAGACCCACGGCTTCCTCGCCCGCCTGCAGGTGAAGCTGCGCGAGCACTTCCCGGACGTGCTCGCCGACCTCCTCGCCGTCGGCGGCATGACCATGCCCATGACCGCCCTCCTCGGCGAGCCCCAGCCCGGCGACGAGGACCTGAAGGTGATCATCGTGCGTCGCACCACCTTCGAGTGGGTGCTGCGCAAGGCCGTCGCTCGCCGAACCGGGCGTCGAGATCCGCACCGGCGTCGCGGTCGCCGGCCTCACAACGTCTGTGAACCCCGACGACCGCCATGCGGACGAGGAGGTTCACAGACGTTGCTTGGTGACCGGGGTGCGGCTGGAGGACGGGGCGACGATCGACGCCGACGTGGTCATCGCCGCAACCGGGCGGCGCGGCCCGGTGCCCGAGTGGCTCGCAGAGCTGGGGGTCGACGTGCCCGAGACGGTGCACGAGAGCGGCCTGATGTACCTCACCCGCTGGTACCACCGGCCTTGCGAGCACCGACGAGATCGACCCCAAGCTCGGCGGCGACCTCGGCTTCGTGAAGTACCTCGGCTGTCCCGGGTGACGGCGACACGCTGTCGGTCACCCTCGCCGTGCGCACCGCAGACAGCGACCTGCGCCACGCCCTGAGCGACGGCGACCGCTTCGACCAGGCCTGCCACGTCCTGCCCGGACCCGATCAGTTCTTCGCCCACGGCACGCTCGAGCCGATCGGCGACGTCCGACCGATGACCGGGCTGATCAACCGCCTCCGTCGCTTCATCGATGAAGCGGGCCAGCCCGTCGTGCTCGGCTTCCACGCCCTGGGCGACGCCCACACCACCACCAACCCCCTCTACGGACGCGGCTGCTCGCTCGCCGTGGTCCAGGCGCTGCTGCTCGCTGAAGCCTTCGCCGCCCACCCCGACGACCCCGCCGGCCGCGCGGCCGCCTACGAGGCCGGCAGCGGACGCGAGATCGAGCCGTGGTTCGACGCATCCGTGCAGATGGACCGCATGGGCTCCGACCCTGGCGGCAGCGGAGTCATCGGCGCCGGCGGCGACGGACCGGCGTCTGACGCTGCCAAGACGATGGCCGCCATATTCGCGGCCGCCCAGACCCACCCGGTGATCGGACGGGGGATCGCTCGGCTCATGAACCTCCTCGTCGCTCCGGCCGCACTGATGGCTGACGGAGAGTTCCTCTCCGCGGTGGCCGAGGTCGTCTCCGACCCCGACCGCTACCCGATCCCCGCGCGTCGGCCCGACCCGCGCGAGCTCCTCGCCAGCTCCCCCTCGAACCCGACGCGGCTCGCCCCCGATCACCCCCACCACAGGAGTCACCGCCATGACCGAACCCGTTCCCCACCCGAGCACGGCCGAGCGCATCGTGGCCACGAACGGCATCGACCTGCGCGTCGTCTACGCCGGCGAGGGGCCGCCGGTGATCCTCGCCCATGGCTGGCCCGAGCTCTCCTACTCCTGGCGCCACCAGCTCCCGGCCCTCGCCGATGCCGGGTTCCACGCCGTCGCCCCCGACATGCGCGGGTACGGCGGGTCGAGCAAGCCCGGCGAGATCACCGACTACGACATCGTGCACCTCACGGGCGACCTCATCGGGTTGCTCGACGACCTGGGCGAGGAGCGGGCCGTGTTCGTGGGCCACGACTGGGGGTCGATGGTGGTCGGCTCGCTGGCTCGCATGCACCCGGATCGAGTCGCCGGGGTGGTGGCGATGAGCGTGCCGATCCTCGCCGAGGGTCCGATGGGCGTCATCCAGATGCTGCGCGCTGCGTCTTCGGGGACAGCGTTCTTCTACATGCTCTACTTCCAAGAGCCCGGGGTGGCTGACGCCGACCTCGCACGCGATCCCGCCACAACCATGCGGCGGGTCCTTGGCGGGCTCTCGGTGCCCGAGGGCGAGACGCTCGACATGTCCGGCCTGTCGGCACCCGACGGCACCGGCTTCGTCGACCGACTCCCGCCACCCCGAGGTGCTGCCGCCCTGGCTCAGCCAAGAGGAGCTGGACCACTACGTCACCGAGTTCACCCGCACCGGGTACACGGGCGGGGTGAACTGGTACCGCAACCTCGACCGCAACTGGGAGATCACACCCCAGCTCGACGGTGTGCGCAGTCGCCTGTCCCTCGCTGTTCATCGGCGGCAAGCAGGACCCCGTGCTGCTCATGACACCGGTGGGCGTGCAGGACGACGTCGTCACCGATCACCGGGGCAACGTCATCATCGAGGGCGCTGGGCACTGGGTGCAGCAAGAGGCTCCCGACGCCGTCAACGACGCCCTGCTCACGTTCCTCAAGAGCCTCGACCTGGGAGGTCGCTGACATGCGCGCGCAGCAGCGCTGAAGTCCGGACAGATGTACGTGCGCGACGACGTGCCGGAGCCCGAGCCCGGCTTCGGCCAGGTGCTGGCCCAGGTGAAGGCGTGCGGGATCTGCGGGTCCGACCTCCACTTCGCCAAGCACGGCCCGCAGATGATGGCCCTCACGAAGGAGATCGAGGGCATGCCCGACATGGGGATGGGCGGGCTGGACATCGACTTCGACCGCGACGTGTACATGGGCCACGAGTTCGCGGCCGAGGTGCTCGACGTCGGGACCCGACACCGTTGCCCCCGAAGCCGGGCACGCTCGTCACGTCGATCCCGATCCTGCTGTCGATGACGGGCGTGCAGGGCATCGTCTACAGCAACGAGATCCCCGCCGGCTACGGCGAGCGCCTGCTGCTGTCGGCGCCGATGCTCCTCGAGGTGCCCAACGGCCTGTCCAGCGAACCACGCCGCTCTCACCGAGCCGATGGCCGTGGGGCTCCACGCGGTCAACAAGTCGAGCATCGCGCCCCACGAGGGAGCGCTCGTGCTCGGGTGCGGGCCCGTGGGCCTGGCGGTGGTCGCAGCGCTGAAGCTCAAGGGGATCGACCACATCGTGGCCGCCGACTTCTCGCCGACCCGGCGGGCCCTCGCCACCACCATGGGAGCCACGAGGTGGTCGACCCGGCCGCCGAGCCCTCCTTCGACGCATGGGCGCGCACCGGCAAGGGCCGTTCGCTCGTGGTGTTCGAGGCCATCGGCGTGCCGGGCATCATCAACGAGGCCCTCCGGCCGCCCCGATGGGCACCCGCGTGGTCGTGGTCGGCGTGTGCATGCAACCCGACACGATCAATCCGTTCTTCGGCATCAGCAAGGAGCTCAACATCCAGTTCGTGCTCGGCTACGACCCGATGGAGTTCGCCGCCACGCTGCGCTCGATCGCCGAGGGCGAGATCGACGTGGCCCCGCTGATCACCGGTGAGGTCGACCTCGACGGCGTGCCGGGCGCCTTCGATGCGCTCGCCAACCCCGACGAGCACTGCAAGATCCTCGTCACCCCGTAGCCCAGCGAACTTGTGAGCGTCATCCCTAACCCCAGCGAACTGTGAGCGTCATCCGTCTCAGACTGGATGACGCTCACAAGTTCGAGGGGTGGCGACGTCAGGGGCGGCGCGGAGGCGACGGAGCAGCAGGCCCGCAGCCAGGGCCGCGGCGGCGAGGGCGAGCGGGACGGCGGCGCCGGTGGCGGGCATCCGGTCGGTGCCGCTCGTTGCGCCGGTGCCGTCCTCGGCCCCGGCGACGGCCGAGGGCGACTCGGACCGCGGGTCCGGGGTGCCCGGCGACGCGGCGGCCACGACGGGCAGCACGATCGAGCTGGGGTGAGCGGCGTCGCTCAGCACCGTGACCGGGCCGCCCAGACCGGCCGAGCGCGGCGGGCAGCGGCGGCAGAGCGTGGGGCACGTCGTAGGCGGCGACCGTCACGCGGAGGCGGTTCCCGGCCGGGATGACCACCGATGTGGGGAAGACCTCTACCGGCACGAGCGCGGCTCCCCCGGGCACCGGCAGCTCGGCGGCTCGGGTGAACGGGTGCCAGGGTTGGATCGACTGACCGTCGAGCATCCGGGACCGTTCGGGGTCGACGGCGCGGTGCGACGCCGTGATCAGGCCGTTGGTCGAGCCCGCGAGACGTGCCGTCAGGTGCAACCGACGACAGGGCCACCGACGTGGCGGCTTGTCCGCCGAGGGCCGACTCCAGCCAGAGGTCGGCCTGGATCGGGCCGTCGATCTGGACCGGGGTGGCGAAGGGCTCCGAGGTGTAGGTGAGCGACAGCGCCTCGTCGATCCTGTTGTCGGTCGCGCACGGCGTGCCTCCCAGCGCGCCGATCAGCCACTGGTTGGCGCTTCGGTGCAGACGCCCGTCACCGGGAGCTGGAGGTACTGGCGGCCGGCGTCGGCGCCGGTCGGCGCTTCGGGCGTGAGGCCGGCGTCGCTGCGCAGGTGCCAGCGCTTGGCGGTCAGGCCGGGCCGGGGCCACGTCGTGGCCTGCTCCCAGCGCTCGACCCCTCTCACGTACTGCGTCACCTGGGGAACGCAGTCGGCGCCCGAGTCGATCCCGCGGACGTGAGCGTCGAACCACTGCAGGTTGAGCTCGGAGAGGAGGAACCCCGCCGGCCGGAAGGCCCTGCCCGGTGGTGAGGTGGTTCCACGGCCCCATGAGGAGGCGGGCGTCGGTGTGGTCGGCCAGCCGCTCGTAGAGCATCGGCTCGCCACGCTGGAAGAGGTCGTCGAGGCCACCGACGATGAAGGTGGGCACATCGATCTGGTCGACCACCTCGATCGTCGAGCGCTGGCGCCAGAACGGCCCGTCATAGGCGCTGTCTCCGCCCACCGCCGACTCGGCGATCGTCGGGAGCTGGAAGCTGGGCACAGCAAGGAGGTGGTCGACGACCGTGGTGGGGTCGCTGCTCGGCACGAGGCCGAGACCGGTCACGAGGCCCATCCAGAGCGGGATGAAGGCGGTGTTGATCTGGCCGCCGGCGAGCACGATGTCGCGGAACGAGTCGGCCATGGGAACGGTGGCGAACACGGCCTTGACCGCCGGGTGGCCGCTGGCCGCTGCGAACAGCGAGGTCGATCCCCATGTAGGAGGCGCCGACCATGGCGACGTCGCCGTTGCTCCACGGCTGCTCGACGATCCAGTCGAGCACCTCGGGGTAGTCGGCCACGGTGCGCTCGCTCCACGAGTCCCACTGACCGCCGGAGGAGCCGGTGCCACGGTTGTCGAGGGTCATCGTGGCGTACCCGTGCTGCCAGAGCCCGCCTGCACCGGTGCCGAAGGCCGCGGCGCCCAGCGACTTGCTGTAGCCGGTGATGGTGAGGGCCGTGGGCACCGGTCCGCCGATGCCCGCCGGCAGGTGCACGTCGGCGCGCAGGACGACGCCGTCGGACATCGGGATGGCGAGGTCGCTGAGGACGACCTCCTCGGTGGCGACGGGCTGGGGCACGTACGCGGGGAAAGGCCTCCGCACAGCCCGCGGGCGCACCCGATCCGCGGCTCTGAGCCGCCGCCCCGCTCACAGTCAGCGTCGCCAGGAGAGTGGCCGTGGCCAGCAGTCCCGAGGCGCGGGTAGCCCGCCGTCGTGTCCGGTTCGTGCCCATCGGCGAAGTCTGGCCGGACGGTCCACGCCGGCACGAACCGATGCGGTCCCCGTCCCGGGCCGTCCCGGGGCGTGACCGTGGAGAAGGTCGGGCGTGTTCGGCGACCGGCCGAGGCAGACAACCCGGACAGGTACCCTTCCCTCGTGACGTGGAGGCAGGGTGGCTGATCACTTCCCCAAGGGCTCGGTGATCCGCAAGGTGAACAACGAGCCGGCGATCATGTTCGGCGCCGGTCGGGCTCTGTTGCTACCAGCGCGCGGACCCGGCCGTGGCCCAAGGGGTGCAGGATCACAGCGAGTTCAAGAAGAACCCGTTCAAGCGTCTGCAGGGCACCTTGGAGGCCACGTACACGGTCGTGTTCCGGCTCCACCGACCTGGCCCGCGGCGTGGGGCGGCGGATCCAGTGGATCCACGAGTTCGTCGTCGGTCCGGGTACAGCGCCAACGAACCGAGCAACCTCCTGTGGGTCCACGCCACGCTCTGCGACACGGCGCTGGGCTGCTACGAGGGCTTGGTCGAGGAGCTGCCGGCCGAGGAGGCCGAGATCTACTACCAGGAGATGAAGCGGGTGGCCGAGGTGTTCGGCGTTCGGCTCGAGCACCAGCCCGACACCCTCGCCGACTTCCGCCGCTACTTCGACGAGACGACGGCCGCCATGGAGGTGACCGATGTCGGCCGGGATCTGGCCGGTTTCATCCTCGACCCGGAGCTGCCCCTCAAGCTCCACGTCCCGTTCAAGCCCCTGCTCGGAGCCCAACGGATGTTCACGCTGGGCTCGCTGCCTCCCGGCCTCCGAGACCAGCTCGACGCGGAGTGGTCCGAGCGCGACCAGGTCCGCTACGAGAAGGCTCGCAGGCGGGTGCGCCGAGTCTTCTCAGCGGTCCCTCGGCCCGTCCGCACGTTCGGCAACGTGATCGGTGGGCCCGGCCTGCTCTGGATGGCGGCTCGGCACGTCCGCCAGTTCGAGGCCAAGCAGGCCACCCGGGCCCGAGCCGCAGCCTGACCCACGATCTCTGCGGAGATCTCCGATGACAGGATGCGAGCCATGGCATGGCTCCCTGACGGCTTCGAGACGCCCACCCGGCTGGACCTC
The DNA here is from genome assembly GCA_963846555.1 of uncultured Microthrixaceae bacterium. GTDB lineage: Bacteria > Actinomycetota > Acidimicrobiia > Acidimicrobiales > VFJN01 > VFJN01. Next base: position 16,349 of record CAWJWI010000004.1, on the reverse strand, counting down.
CCGACCGGCCACCACCTCCGCCCGATCCGCGAGGCCGACATCGACATGGACTACCCGGCGGTCATGGGCAGCCGCGAGCGCCTCTGGGCTCGGTACGGCGAGGCCTGGGGTTGGCCGCCTGCGACCATGACGTATGAGGCGGACCGCGAGGACCTGGCCCGTCACGAGAGAGATCGCGGCCCAGGAGACGTTCAACTACGCGGTGCTCGACGACGGTGAGACCGAGCTGCTCGGCTGCGTCTACATCGACCCGCCCGAGGCCGACGACGATGGCGGAGCCGTCGTGTCCTGGTGGGTGATCGACGCCGAAGTCGACGGCGAGCTCGAGGCGGCACTCGACGACGCCGTGCCGCGTTGGCTCACAGAGGTCTGGGGCTTCGAGGGCTTCGCCGTCGATCCGCCGCCCCCGTCCGACGCCGGATCGGGTTCCTTCCTGACGACAACCCGACCCCGGACCGCGAGGATGCGTCGGTGCGACTTCGACTGAGTGCGATTGGGGAGCGGCTCCGGACGAGCCTGTTCGTGCTGCCGACGGCCGCCGTCGTCCTCGCCATCGCCCTTGCGGCGCTGACCGTCACCATCGACAGCCGGTTCGACTCGGTCACGACTGACCTGCCGCTCGGCTTCAGCTCGACCGTCGAGAGCGCACGGGCGCTGCTGAGCACGATCGCCGGGGCGACGATCGCCTTTGCCGGCATCGCCATCTCGGTCTCGCTGCTCGTGATCCAGATGGCATCGAGCCAGTACTCGCCACGAGTGGTTCACACCTTGTTCCGCGACCCCTTCAACCGGCGGGTGATGGCCGCTGTAGTCGGCACGTTCACCTACTGCCTGATCGTCCTCCGTGCCGTGCGGTCGCCTCTCGAGGAGGGCAGCGACCCTGTCACCCCCAACCTGTCGGTTGCGGTGGCGGTCGTGCTCGGGATCCTCGCCATCCTCGCCGTGGTGGCCTTCATCGATCACAACGCCCACGCCATGGACATCAGCGAGATCCTCGAGCGCGTGAAGCGGGAGTCGATCGCGCAGATCAACGCGGAGTGGGAGCCCGTCGGCGGCGAGCCCCACTCGCTCGGCGCTCCCCCCGAAGCCGTGGCCGACGGGCAGTCGACGGTGGTGCGCTTCCACAGCTCGGGCTGGGTCCAGCAAATCGACACCGATGTCCTCATGCGCTGTCCTCCGGACGGAGCGACGATCACGGTGCTGACCAGAGCGGGCCGGTACGCCATCGAGGGGACAGCGCTGGGCACGATCTCCCCGCCAATGACGGACCCGGGACCTGTCGAGGACGAGCTCCGCGCCGCTGTCGTCCTTGGACGCACCCGCACCCTGCAGCAGGACGTGTCCCTTGGTCTGCGCCAGCTGGCTGACGTCGCTCTGCGGGCCCTGTCGCCAGGCATCAACGACCCGACCACCGCACAGGACGCGATCTCCACTCCACCGCCGTCCTGGCCGACTCTACCGCCGAGTGCCGCCCCCGATCAGCCGACCGCGGCCGGGAGGTGGCTGGCTCGTGATGCCTCACCTGCACTCCCATGACGACCTGGTGCGGCTCGCGTTCAACGAGGTCCGCCGGGTCGCCGCGCCCCACCCTGCCGTGTGCATCTACCTGCTCGAGGCCCTGCACCTGTTGGGCGACGCCGCCCAGGAGGCGACGCCGAACCGGATGCCCGCCGTCATCGTCGAGCAGGCGAAGCTTGTGGTCGAGGGCGCTGAAGCCGAGGGGCTGATCCCGGCGGACATCGACGACGTGCGGCGCGCCTACGCCCTGCGGTTCAACATGGACGACGGGGCAAGCGCGACCGCCTAGCCGACCGACGGCGTGCCCGGCCGTGAACCTGTTGGTGGAGACGATGGGACTCGAACCCACGACCCCCTGCTTGCAAAGCAGGATCAGCCCGATTCGGGACCTGGGGATAAGTCGCGAAAGCCCAGGTCAAAGCCGCAATCCGGTGACCGCCAGGATCCGTGATTGTCCACCCCGTGCCCTCCGTTAGGGCACGTGGAGGGCACGAGCCGCCATCCGTGACCATTGCGGATCGTTGCGGGTCGAGCGTCGACCCTAAAGATAACTGCGAGTTTCTTTAGGGTCGGGCTACCATTCCGGCATGGACGCAGACCGATACGCGGCGACCCAATTCGGCTCCGCGCGCCGAACGTCGGGCCAGCACGGCTACGTCGCCTACTTCCCTCGGCCGATCCCCAGAGTGGTCTCGATCTCGCCGGACAACCTGATGCGGGTGGCCGATGCCGAAGCGGCCCTCGGTCGTCTTGCCGGAGCCGGCCGCCTGCTTCCACATCCGCAGCTCATCGTCGGTCCCTACCTCCGTCGAGAAGCCGTCGCCTCGACCCGGATCGAGGGCACCCAGGCCTCGCTCGCCGAGGTCTTCGACGCAGAAGCCAGTGACCTGCCACTCGGACCCGACGTCGAGGAAGTCATCAACTACGTACGAGCGATGGAGACCGGGCTCCAGCGGCTCCAGAGCCTCCCGGTCAGCACGCGTCTGATCCGTGAGATGCACGCCGTGATCCTCGCCGGTGTCCGTGGGCGCGAGCGCCAGCCCGGTGAGCTACGCACGACGCAGAACTGGATCGGCGCTCCCGGTGCGACGATCGAGACCGCGACCTTCGTCCCTCCTCCGCCTGCCGAGCTGGGCAAGCTCCTGGACGACCTCGAGCTGTTCGTCCACGAGGAGCCCCGTGTCCCCCCGCTGGTACAGGCGGCGCTTCTGCACTACCAGTTCGAGACCATCCACCCGTTCCTCGACGGCAACGGCCGACTCGGACGCCTGCTGGTCGTGTTCTTCCTCGTCGTGCGCGATCGCCTGCCCGAGCCCTTGCTGTACCTGTCGCCCTTCCTCGAGACACGACGGGAGCAGTACTACGACGCCCTCCAGGGGGTTCGTGAGCGGGGCGACGCTGATGCGTGGCTTGCGCTGTTTCTCGACGGCGTCTGCACGCAGGCAGCCGACGCTGTCGTGCGAGCCGAGCGCCTGACCGATCTGCGCGAGCGGTATCGAGTCGAGGTTCAGGCCTCCACCCGAGGCGCCGCCAACCAGCTGGTCGACCTCGCCTTCGAGCAACCCGTGCTGACCTCCCGGGCGGTGGAGCAACGGCTGCACATCAGTCGTCCAGCCGCGCTCACTGCTCTCCGTCAGCTCGCTGACCTCGGGATACTCGTCGAGGTGCCCGGAGGCCCGAGAGGTCAGATCCGGTGGCGGGGTCAGGAGATCCTCGGCGTCCTCACCGCGGAGGGCTGACGCGCCGACCACGGGCGAGGCTGTCCCGCAGGACGTCACCAGCCGAGCTCGAGGCCGTGGTCGAGCTCCGGGGCTGCTCGGTGCTGGAGGTGATCGAGGCGCCGTTGGATTCGTTCGACGTCGCTGAGCTCCCGTCCGACCTGCGCGGATGTGTCGGTGATCCAGCGTTGGTGGTGGTCGACGCCCCAGTCGGCTTGGAGGTCGTCGACGGCTTGGTCGAGGTCGTCGGCGGTGGCGTGGATCGTGGTGCCGGTCGCGTGCTCGGGAGAGGGCGACGTAGGCGAGCTCGCGGCCGCCGCCGGCGGCGAGGACGTGGGCCCGGTCGTAGGTGGCGCCCTGGGAGCGGTGGACCGTGACGGCGTAGGCGTGGTCGAGGTGCTTGGCGTCGAGCGCCTCGCCGACGAGCACGACCTGGCGGCCGTCGTCGGCGGCCTGGGCGAGGATGGCGTCGGGTCGGATCGCTGCGACGGTGAATCGTTCGCTGGTGACGATGCCGGCGATGGGGTCGGGGGCGAGCGCGACGATCCGGTCGCCGACGGCGTAGCGGCGGCCGCCGGGCATGGTCACGTCGGGGCCGTACAGGTGGCCGGCTTGGTCCCAGCGGTGGCGGGCGAGGCGGTTGAGGGCCTCGACGTCGGCGCGCCGCCAGGCGAGCAGGGCCGTGTCGTTCCGTTCGCGGTGTCGGCGGCCCAGGCGTCGACCATGGTCTCGAGGGTCTCGATGCGGGTGGGCTGGGTGTGGATGCGGCCGTTGCGGGCGTACCAGGCGACCGCGTGCGGGACCGACCCGTCGCGTAGCTCGGCGAGGGCTTGGCGTTCGGCGGGGTCGCGTTGGCGGACGTTGTCGGTGAGGGTGGCGACGAGGTCGGGGCGACGGTCGAGGAGGGCGGCGAGGGCACCGCCGGGTCCGACGGCGGCGAGTTGGCGGTGGTCACCGACGAGGACGAGGTGCGCTCCGGCCCGGTGGACGGCGAGGGTGAGGCGGGCGAGGTCGGCGTCGTCGGCCATGCCGGCTTCGTCGACGACCACGACGGTCCGCTCGTCGAGGCGCTCGGTGCCGCGGTCGAGTCGGGCGAGGAGGGAGGCGAGGGTGCGGGACTCGATGTGCGCCTCGGTGCCGAGGGTGCGGGCGGCCTGGCCGCTGGTGGAGCTGCCGAGCACCCGGTACCCGGCGGCTTCGAGGGCGGTCGAGGCGGCGTCGAGCGCGGTGGTCTTGCCGGACCCGGCGACGCCGACGACGACCGTGGCGGCCCCGGACGCCTGGCAGAGCTGGCCGACGACGCGGCGCTGGCCGGCGGTGAGGGCGTGGCCGATGGCCTGTTCCTTGGCGGCGACGGCTCGGATGACCGTCGTCGTCGGTGACGTCGGGTCCGGGCCGGTCGGCGAGGGCCTCGATCGTGCGGGCGATCGTGTGCTCGGCCTCCAGCACCTGCGACGGTGGTGTAGGCCTGCTCCCGGGTGCCCTCGACGCCGATCAGCGGGACCACGGCTCGGGCGCGCGCAGATGCGGTCGAGGACCCGGTCGAGGTCCGCCGGATCCCGTCCGTAGAGGCGGGGCGCGACCTCGGCGATGAGGTGGGTGCGGGTGAACACCTTGTGCCGGCGCAACAGGTCCCCGTCGATGTCGATGACCTCAGCAGCCAGGGCGTCGACCTCGTAGGCGGTCAGCGGGCGGGGCGCTGAGACTGTCTCAGCGTCCCGCTGAGCGTGCGCGGCGAGGTGGGCGCTGAGACGCTCGAGGGGCCAGCCGGCGGCGGCGAGCTCGGCGTGCCAGCCGGCGGTCAGCTCATCGGGGCCGGTGTGGCGCTTGTAGGAGCGCGGAGGCCCGGGCGGCGATGCCACGGGCCCGGTAGGAGGTCCTGTCCGGTGGCGGCCAGGTGCTCGGCGATCTCGTCGGATCGCTTCGAGAACAGCTCGCACACCTCGACGGGCACGCCCTCGATCCGCCAGTGCCGCAGCCTGCCGGATGGTCCGTCGTCGCGTTCGATCCGGAAGCCCAGCTCGACGGCCCGCCACGCCGAGTGCAGCCGACCGACCATCGTGGCGGCCTCCACCGTGTCACGCAGTGCCGCCGAGTCCAGCGCCTTGTACTCGCCGCCCAGGTCGAGCATGTCGACGACGTTGGCGACGAGCACGTGGTCGTGCGGCGACGGGTCCCCGGCCCGGGAGGTGGCGTGGCGGGTCACCGCGTAGGTCAGCCCGGTCGTGGCGGTGCGGGCCTGGGCCCGGCCTCGCCGGCCGCCTCTCGCCTGGAACCAATCGTCCAGCCAGGCCATGGTCGCCTGCGACTCGACATCGAGGATCGAGTGCATCTCCTCGGCGTGGCCGACGACACCGAGCACGGCGACGGACTTGTGCGCGCTCACGACCAGCTCGAAGCCGGGCCGCCGCGTCGTCACCAGCTGCCCGCCCGTCGCCGGGTGACGGAACCCGCCCGGCCCGAACGCCAACCCGTAGGCCTCCGGCGTCACCTCACCGGACAGCCCGAACGCGACCGCGCCGGCACCGCCCCACCGCAACGGCGTCTCCCCTCGAGAGCCGTAGTAGGCGAGCGCGCGCCCGGGATGATCGTCCTCCCGGCCGACCACCGTCGCCTCGTGATAGGCGACCTCCGCAGCGCCCATCGGCCGGAACCACGCCATCAGCCGACCGGGACCCGACCGGAGGTCCCGGCAGGGGTCCCACAACCGGAGGTTGCAACCGTGTTCGCCATCGTTGCCCTTGTCGCGCTCGATCAGGAGGGCTGGGAAGCGCTTTCAGATGACCGGACGATGGCGGTCTCTGACGGTCAGGAGATCGGTTGCGGAGAGCTGCCATCTCGATGCGCGGGGGTCCACGAGACCGCGACAGAAGATCACCTGGCCGAGGCCATCGGCAGCGCCGGTCTGACCCGGCGCGAAGCCCAGTGGGGTCAGACCCGATCGGGTGCGGGTGTCGGGGCTATCGGGGTTGGGTGATGGTGACGGTCCCTTGGGCGGCGCCGGCGAGGCGGCCGCCGTTGTGGACGTCGATGCGGACGACGGCGGTGCGCTTGGTGAGCGAGATGATCTCGCTGCGGGCGGTGAGGGTGCCGTCCTTGATGGGGGCGGTGAAGTTGAGGTTGAGCTGGGTGGTGGCCGCCCAGGCGCCCTTGGGGATGACCGGGTAGAGGACGGCGCCGAGCACGTGGTCGGTGAGCGCGGCGAGGACGCCGCCGTGGACGGTGCCGAAGGGGTTGAGGAGCTCGGGGCGGATGTCGAGCTCGGCGGTCATGGTGCCGGGGCCGACGTCGGTGGTGCGGATGCCGAGGTAGTCGGGCAGGCCTCCCCCGCCGCCTGGGCTGGCGGTGATGAGGTCGGCGAGGTCGGGGTCGTACTGGTCGAAGTCCACGGGTCTCCGGTCAGGCGGCGCTGTAGCGCTGGGGGATGGCGTCGGAGAAGGCGACGGTGCCGTCGGCTTCGAGGAGGTCGAGGTGGCCGACGATCTCGGAGATGCCGAGCATGATCGAGAAGCCGTTGATGTCGGGGAAGATGTCGGCGACGAGGTCGAACGGGGTGGGTTCGCCGGCGGCGTGGACGGCGCGCAGGATGTCGTCGGCGCGGCTCGAGGTGGTGGGCGCGCATGGCGGTGGCGAGGGTGGCGACTTCGGTGAAGCGGGGTCCGTGGCCGGGGAGGATCGACAGGGGGTCGAGCCGGCAGAACCGGTCGAGCGATTCGAGGTACTCGACGAGGCTCCGGCGCCGCCCGTGGGGGGTGCCGGGGTCGGGCTCGAGGACGGGGTTGGGGGTGATGCAGGCCAGGAGGTGGTCGCCCGAGAGCAGGGTGCGGTCGGTGGGGTCGTAGAGCGAGAGGTGGCCGACGGCGTGGCCGGGGGTGACGTGGGCGTGCCAGGTCCGGTCGCCGGCGTCGAGGGTGTCGCCGTCGTCGAGGAGCACGAGCCGGTCGGGGTCGATGGGGTGGGTGAGGTCGCGGACGGCGTCGTAGAACCCGGAGAACGTGTCGCGAACCTCTTCGGGGATGCCGAGGAGGGTGACGAGGTCGACCAGGCGGGTCCGGTCGAGGTGGCCGAGGAGCTTGGGGGCTTCGGCACGCCCGGCGACCACGACCGCGTCGCTGTTGGCGGCGAGCCAGCCGGCGGCACCGAAGTGGTCGGGGTGGCCGTGGGTGACGACGATCTGGGCGAGCGTCGGCGATGGTGCGGCCGTGGCGGGCGAGACCGGCGCCGATGAGGTCGGTGGTGTCGGCCCAGAGCATGCCGGGGTCGACGATGGTGAGCGGGTCGCCGACGAGGAGGTAGGCGTTCACCGGCCCGACCGGGAACGGTGTGGGGAGGCTGAGGTGGTCGACGCCGGCGGGCAGCGCGTCGATGGTGGGGGCGAGCGGTTCGGAGGGCACGGTCGCGTCAGCGGGGTGGGATGGGGGCGTCGGGGCTGGGGGCGATGCCGTACCAGAACATCGAGCCGATCCGCTCGATGACACCGTCGACGTCGATGTGGCCTTCGACGACGAGGGAGCGCAGCCCGATGACGAGCACGGCGCCGAACAGGGCAGTGGCGCCGAGGTCGTCGTCGTCGAGGGCGCGGAGCGTCCCGTCGGCGGCGCCGTCGGCGAGGACGCGTCGCACGGGTTCCTCGAAGCCTTGGTTGACCCTCGCCGCGATGTCGGGGAGCTTGCCGGCGCGGCCGAGGTTGGCGATGAGGAGCTGGCTGGCGGACGGGGTGGTTGTTGAGGTGCTCGAGCTGGGCGCGGATGACGGCACCGAGCCGGGCGGGCGGGTCGCCGGGGCCGTCGGCGGCCGCCGCGGTGGCTTGGGTGAGCTCGTCGAGCATCGAGCGCAGGAAGTAGGCGAGGACGTCGTCCTTGTTGGTGAAGTAGTAGTAGAGCGACGAGCGGCCGACGCCGGCGGCGAGGGCGATGTCGTTCATCTGGACGTCGTCGAAGTTGGCGAGGAGGTCGCTGGCGGCGGCCTTGAGCTTGGCGGCCATCTCGGCGGGGACCTCGCGCATGGTGCCCAGTGTGGTCGCGGCGGGCCGGGCGGTCGTGGTGCTCACGTCGGTCAGCTGCGCTCGGGCGTGGACGGGAAGGTGGGTGAAGCCGCGCAGGATGAGCCCGTCGACGCGAGCGCCGGGCCCGGTGGGTTCGAGCGATCGGGTGCGTGCGAGGAGGGTCTCGGCGACGACGCGGGCTTCGAGGCGGGCGAGGGACGCGCCGAGGCAGTAGTGGATGCCGTGGCCGAAGCCGAGGTGGTCGTGGGCGTCGCGGTCGAGGTCGAAGCGGTCGGGTTCGGGGAAGTGGGCGGGGTCGCGGTTGGCCGCCGCGAAGGCGACCATCAGGGTCGACCCGGCGGGGATGGTCGCGTCGGCGACGCGGACGTCTTCGGTGGCGCCGCGGAACAGGGCCTGGATGGGTCCGTCGTAGCGGAGCGCCTCCTCGATGGCTGCCGGGATGAGCGACGGGTCGGTCGCGGAGGCGGCGGGCGGCGTCGGGGTGCTCGACGAGGGCGGCGTAGCCGTTGCCGATGAGGTTGGTGGTGGTCTCGTTGCCGGCGACGAGCAGCAGGATGGCGAACAGGGTGATCTCGATCGGTGTCAACGGTTCGTCGTCGTCGGGCGTCGCTGCTGGTGGCGACGAGGCGGCCGATGAGGTCGTCGGTCGGGGTGGATGGCGCGGTCGGCGACGACGTCGGCGAGGTAGCCGAACATCTCGAGGATCGACTGCTGGGCGCTGACGGGTTCGAAGCTGCCGCTGAGGGCGCCGACGAGCGCGTCGGACCACCGTTTGAAGTCGTCGCGTCGTTCGGCGGGGATGCCGAGCAGCTCGGCGATCACGGTGACCGGGAACGGGTAGGCGACCTGCGCGACGAGGTCGCCGTCGGGTCCCGGCGTCGATGAGGTCGTCGACCATGGCGTCGCAGATCTCGCGGAGGCGGGGCTCGAGCTCGGCGATGGCCGCGGGGCGTGAAGGCACGGGACAGGAGCCGGCGCAGGCGGGTGTGGTCGGGCGGATCGGCGGCGATCAGGACGCGGAGGCCGCGCAGGTCGATCCCGAACGCGTCGCGGGCGTTGAGGCGGTTCGGTCCGACCCGGCCGGTCATGAGCCCGCCCATGCCCTCGGCCGAGGACAGGCGGAGTCGGGTCGTGGAGCGCGGCGGTGACCGCGTCGTAGCCGACGGCGATCCACAGGTCGTCGTCGAGCTGGCGCACCGGTCCGTCGGCCCGCAACCGGGCGTACCAGGGATACGGGTCGGCGATCACCTCCGGCGACTGCAGCTGCGCGAACCCTGGCAGCGCTCCCAGGTCACTCATCCTCGGTCACCTCCTCCGTCGTCTGGACACGGTGTTCGACGCTGTGTTGGACACTGTGTCGAGAGCGATCGTACGATCCCGGGACGATGATGTCGAGCGATGTCCGCAACGTCCCCTTTGGGCGAGGCAGCGCGCTGGCGACGGCTCGCCGGGCGATGGTCACCGCTGCGGTCCTCGCCCGCCACGCCGCCCGGGGCGCCGCTCGGGCCCGCCGGAGCAACCGAAGCGAGGTCGCCGCCCATGAGCTGCGGTCGGCGTTCGAGGAGCTCGGCCCGACCTACGTGAAGCTGGGGCAGCTGGTCGCGTCGAGCCCGGGCTTGTTCCCCGACGTGCTGGCCTCCGAGTTCCGGGCCTGCCTCGACAGCGTCCCCCCGGTCCCGGCGCGGGAGGTGCACGACGCTGCTGGCGACCGAGCTGGGCGCGTCCGCTGGCGAGCTGTTCGCGTCGTTCGACGACGTGCCGCTGGCGTCAGCGTCGATCGCGCAGGTCCATGCCGCCACCCTCCTCGACGGCACCGACGTCGTCGTCAAGATCCAACGGCCCGGCCTGGCGCACCGGCTGGGCGCGGACATGGCGATCCTGCGCCGCATCGCTTCCGCGCTCGACCGCCTGTCGGCGACGGGGCGGATGGCCAACCCGGTCGCGGTGGTCGAGGACTTCACCGTCACCCTCGCGCAGGAGCTGAACTTCGTGATCGAGGCCCGGTCGATGGAGCGCTTCGCCGCCAACCTCACCCGGTTCGGCACCAACGACACCGTCCGGGTGCCGACGGTGCACTGGCCGCTCACCACGCCACGGGTGCTCACCATGGAGCGGATCCACGGGTACAAGATCGACGACCTCGCCGCCCTCGGCACCACCGGCTGGGACCTCGCCGGCGCCCTCAAGGCCGGGGTGCGGGCCTGGATGGAAGCCGCGCTCGTCCACGGGTTCTTCCACGGCGACGTCCACGCCGGGAACCTCATGGTCGACACCGACGGCCGAGTCGTGTTCCTCGACTTCGGCATCTGCGGCGCGCTCGACGACGCCACCCGCCAAGTCGTGTGCGACGGGTCTGCCGGCGCTGCTGGTGGACCGCGACTTCAAGCGGGTCGCGTCGGCGATCTACGACCTCGGCGCCATCCTCAGCCCCGCCGACCTCGAGCAGTCCGCTCGCGACATCGCCGAGCTCGTCACCCCGATCCTCGAACGGCCCTTGTCGGAGATCTCCTACGGCGAGGTCCTCATCGACATCATCCGCATCGGCACCCGCTACGAGGTCCGCCTGCCCCGCGAGCTCGTCCTGGTCGCCAAGCAGCTCCTCTACTTCGAGCGCTACGCCAAGCTCATGGCGCCGGACTGGACGATCCTCGATGACCCCGAGCTGATCGCCTTCCTCTTCGACGCACCGTCCCGATCGTCGACGAGTGCGCCGGTTGAACGTCGCCGTGCGCTGCAGCCGGCTCCACCACCGCGTGGCGGTCGCGCGTCATGCTCGACGCCGTCGTGGTGCTCGCTGCGACGCTGGTCGTCGCCGGATCCGTGACACCACGCGCTCCACGCGGCCCGACCGACGGCCACCACGAACCGGCGGCACCCGCCTGCGCTCCGAGTCGATGACGCGCGCCGATGTCCTGAGCTGTTGTGGCTGCTGTCACCGACCGCGGCACCTGCCACCCGACCACGTGCGATCCCGGTGCCTCCGGGCGACCTCGCGCTGTTCCTGGAGGTGCTCGGCCTGTCGCCGACACCACCGCATGCGTCGCGCAGGCGACACTCTGATGTTCTCCCGATTCGTCGACCTCGTCGAAGCACGGGCCCGCTGGGTGCTCGTCGCCTGGGTCCTCGCCGCGGTCGTGCATGACGATGTCGGCTCCGTCGCTCAACGACGTCGGCTCCCAGGACATCACCGACTTCCTCCCGGCCAGCGCACCGTCCCAGCAGGCCGACCAGCGCCTCGCCGAGCTCTTTCCCGACGACCCGACCACCGACGCGTCGGTGATCGTCGTCGCCCGCGACGCGGGCCTGACCGACACCGACCGCGCCTACCTGGGCGAGCTCACCACCTGGCTCGAGGGACCCGACAACGCCGGCGACGTCGCGCACCGTGCAGTCGGCCAGCACCAACGCCGATCTGGCCGCGTTCCTGCGGGCCAGCGACGGCGAGGCCGAGCTCGTCATCGTCAGCTTCGCCCGCGCCCCCCTGTCGCTCGACGGCGCCCACGTGGTCGAACGGATCCGCGACCACATGGACGCCACCGCCCCCGCCGGACTCGACCACCACCTCACCGGCATCGGCGGCCTCGGCGCCGACCAGATCGAAGGCGTCGTCCGATCCTTCGACCTGCACCGCCCTCGTCACCGTCGTGCTGGTCCTCACCATGCTGCTGCTGATCTACCGATCCGTCGTCGCCGCCCTCATCCCGCTTGGTGTCGATCGGGCTGGCGTTCCTCGTCTCCCTCGGCTGCGTCAGCTACGCCGCACAAGCTGGCATCAAGGTCAACACCCTGGTCGGGACCTTCATCATCGTGATGATCTTCGGAGCCGGCACCGACTACTGCCTGTTCCTCGACCTCCCGCTACCGCGAAGACCTCGCCGCCGGGGACCCCGTCGCCGTCACCGTGCGCCGCACCACCAAGGTCATCGGCGTCGTCATCGCCGCGTCGGCCGGCACCGTCATCGTCGGGTTCGCGTCGATGATCACCGCCGACTTCGGGATCTTCAAGACCATGGGCCCCGCCGTCGCCATCGCCATCGCCGTCACCCTCGCCGCCGGGCTCACCCTCACCCCCGCGCTGCTGCAAGCTCGCCGGCGACAAGGCGTTCTGGCCCCGACCCCTGGCCGCCATCCGGGCCAGCACCGACGAGTCCTCACCACGATGGGAACGCGTCGCCGGCGATCGTGCGCAACCGGCCCGCCGAGGTCCTCCTCGCCGGCATCATCGCCCTGCTGATCCCCGCCGCCGGGGTCGCCTGGTACGAGCAGTCCTTCGACCTGGTCCGCGACATCCCCGCCGGCGCCGACGCCCGCGTCGGCTTCGACACCGTCGCCGCCCACTACCCCGGCGGCACCATCTCGCCCGTCTACCTCCTCATCCGCACCGACGGGCCCATCCTCGACGACGCCCGCCTCGCCGCCATCGACACCCTCACCGACGCCCTGCGCCAGCAGCCCGGCATCGGCGAGGTCCGCTCCGTCACCCAACCCGCCGGCGCCCCGCTCACCCCCGCCAACATCGGCGCCCTCACCGGCGGCGTCACCGACCCCGCCGCGCTCGGCTTCGACCCCGACACCGACCTCACACCCCTCCTCGACGGGCTCAACAGCCCCGGCGGGCTGCGCCTCACCGGCACCCTGCTCGCCCAGTACCCCCAGCTCACCCAACGACTCGGCGCTCCTGCTCGGCAACGACGGCACCTCCACCCGGCTCATCGTCGCCCTCGACGGCAACCCCTACGACCGCCACGCCCTCGACGTCATCCGCACCATCGACGACACCGCCGGCACCGCCCTCGCCGGCACCGCGCTCACCGGCGCCCGCATCGACGTCGGCGGCCCCTCCGCCTTCTACGCCGACATGCGCCAACTCAGCAACGACGACTTCCGCGTCATCGTCGCCGTGATCATCGGCGCCATCTTCGTCGTCCTCGCGCTCCTGCTGCGCAGCCTCGTCGCGCCCTTCTACCTGCTCGCCTCCGTGGTCCTGTCCTACGCCGCCACCATGGGCATCACCGTCGTCGTGTTCCAAGGGATCCTCGGCGACCCCGGCATCACCTTCTGGCTCGCACCGTTCCTCTTCGTCGTCCTCGTCGCCCTCGGCGCTGACTACAACATCTTCATCATGAGCCGCATCCGCGAGGAAGCGGACGCCGGCCACGAGATCCACGACGCCGTCACCCGCGGCCTCACCCTCACCGGGCGGGTCATCACCAGCGCCGGGATCATCCTCGCCGGCACCTTCGCCGCGCTCATCATCGCCCCGCTCCCCAACCTCCGCCAGATCGGCTTCGGCGATCGGCGTCGGCATCCTCATCGACACCTTCCTCGTCCGGTCCCTCATCGTCCCCGCCGCCACCATGCTCCTCGGCCGCTGGGCGTTCTGGCCCCGCATCCCCGTCCCCGCCGGCACCACGCCCATCCCCATCCGCCGGCCGCACCTCGGCCTCGCCGGCATCGCCATCGCCGTGCTCGCCGCCATCCTCATCACCATCGCCGTCACCGGCGGCGGCGCACCCCCCGTCACCGTCGTCACCGCCAACGCCCAACCCGCAGCCACGACCAGCGCCACGCCCTCCACCGACCGGCACCACCACACCACCCACCGCCCTCGGCACCGCCCCGACGCCCGGCGCTGACACGACGGCGTCCACCGCACCGACCACCGGCGCCACGGAATCGACCGCACCGACAGCGGCGGCACCGACCGCGCCGCTGGCCTCCGGGCCCACTCGTATCGCGATCCCGACCGAAGGACGCTGGACCTACCACCTCACCGGCACCAAGCGCCTCCTCGGCGGCCAACCCCAACCCATCGACGAGCACAGCCCCACCGACATCACCCGCACCGGCGGCACCGACGAGAGCCCCGAGCTGCGCCTCTACACCAGCAACACGACCTACACCCGCGACGACACCCGCCGCTTCACCCCCAGCGGGGTCGAGCTCCTCGCCACGACCTTCAGCGCCAGCGGCGCCACCTTCGGCGGCACCCTGCAACCACCCCAGCTCCTCGCCCGCTGGCCCTTCACCATCGGCGACACCTGGTCCGGCACCTCCACCGCCGGGACGATCACGATCACCGGCACCGGCCGCGTCATCGGCGAACGCGACGTCACCACCCCCGCCGGCACCTTCCACTGCTGGGACATCCAGCTCGACGCCACCATCACCGGCAGCGTCCAAGGCGAACAGCACGACACCAGCTGCTGGAACCCCAGACCTCGGCATGCCCGTCGAGACGACCCAGACCATCAGCGGCACCTACAGCGGGTTCCCGTTCGAGGTGAACCTGCACGCCAGCCTCGAATCCAGGCCATGAACCCGGGGCACGCTCCACCCGTACGACCCGTACGACGACGACCGGTTCGAGATCTCGAACATCAACCGCTACCCGCCGCTGTTTGACGCGTACGCGTCAAACAATTCCGCGAAATCTCGTCGCGCTTTGGGGCCTAGAAGGCGCTGTAGGGGGAGTAACGACGCGCTGCGATGGAGTCGGGTCTGACCTCATGGACGGCTCCGGTGCGTTGGAGGCCCACGAGACACCCGGAGGATCACATGCCCGCACCCCATTCGAGCGACGGCAACGGCCCGCTTCGTCCGCTGCTCTCCATCGCCGAGATCGCCGAGGTCCTCGGTGTCGAGGTGCGACACGTGCGCCGACTCGTGCACGAGCGGCGCATCCCGTTCATCAAGTGGGGACACCTGCTGCGCTTCGACCCGCTCGAGATCCAGGCTTGGATCGACGGGTTCCGCCAGCACCCCGGTCGGCCCCGGATCGACGTGTAGCCGGGCGGCCGTCGCACCCCGTCTCTACGATGGCCCACACGCGATGCCTCGCCGTTCGCTCGGCCACGCAGACCACCTCGTCATCGGAGGTTGGCGATGAGCTCACGCCGCCGCTTCGGCTCTGTCCGCAAGCTCCCCTCGGGCCGCTGGCAGGCCCGCTACATCGACGCCGCCGGCGATCGCTTCAACGCGCCCGATCACCTTCGCCACGAAGGGCGACGCGCAGCGGTGGCTGTCGGCGGCCGAGACCGACGTTGCGCGAGGCGACTGGCACGATCCGCGACTGGCCGAGACCCCCTTCGCCGATTGGGCGCAGCGGTGGCTCGAGATCAAGGCGCCGCAGCTGGCCCCCTCGACGGAGAGCCTGTACCGGTACCTGCTCCGCAAGCACCTGCTGCCCCGCTTCGAGCGAGCGACAGTCGGCGAGATCACCGCGGTCGCGGTGCAGCGCTGGCTGGCCGACCTCCACAGCAGCGAGCTCAGCCCGAACACGGTGGCCAAGGCCTACAGACTGCTCAAGGGCATCTTCGATGGAGCCGTCGCAGCCAACCTCGTTCCTCGGAGTCCGTGCACGATCAAGGGAGCGTCCACCGAGCGCAGCCCCGAGATGCTGATCGCCACACCTGAACAAGTAGCCGCCATCGCCGACGCCGTGGGACCCCGGTGGGAGGCGCTCGTCGTCACGGCGGCCTACTCCGGCCTGCGCTGGGGCGAGCTGGCCGGCCTGCGGCGAGAGGACATCGACCTCGACACGGGGACGGTTCGCGTCACCCGCAAGCTCGGCGAGGTGAACGGCCGGCTCGCCTACGGGTCGCCGAAGACGGCGGCCGGCCGACGCACGGTCGGCGTGCCGACCTTCGTGATCCGCACCCTCGAGCTGCACCTCGCGCTCTACAGCGAGCCCGGCGCCGACGGGCTGGTCTTCCCGGCACCCGACGGCGGACCGCTGCGGCGGAGCAACTTCCGGCGCCGCGTGTGGCTGCCCGCAACGACCAAGGTCGGCGTCCCCGCGCTGCGGTTCCACGACCTGCGCCACACGGCCGCGACGCTGGCCGCCGCGAGCGGCACGAGCCTGAAGGCGCTCATGGCTCGCATCGGCCACTCGTCAGCGGCCGCCGCGCTCCGCTACCAGCACGTCATCGACGGCCAGGACGCGGAGATCGTTCGCTTCCTCGAGCGCTTCGACCAGGGTCCGCCAGTGGCCGATGGGGGCCTCGACGGGCCGCCGTTGTCCGTTCCTGGAGGGCACGTGGAGGGCACGACGCTCGGACGTCCTACCAATTCGGCCGAGCCGTATGGCCCTGACCTGGACTTTTCCG